>NZ_JAFKON010000009.1 GCF_022803015.1 Arthrobacter humicola | reverse complement strand
CCCCCACCAACGGCGCCGCCGGGATCATCCCGGCCGTGCTCTACTACGCGCTGCACTTCGTCCCCGGCATGGACCAGGCCACCCAGGCCGACCGGGACGACGTGGTGGTCAAGTTCCTGCTGACCGCGGCCGCGATCGGGGTGCTCTACAAGGAGCAGGCCTCCATCTCCGGCGCGGAAGTCGGCTGCCAGGGCGAGGTGGGCTCCGCGTCCTCGATGGCCGCCGCCGGCCTGGCCGAAGTCATGGGCGGCACACCGGCGCAGGTGGAAAACGCCGCGGAAATCGCGATGGAACACAACCTGGGCCTGACCTGCGATCCGATCGGCGGGCTCGTGCAGGTCCCGTGCATCGAACGCAACGCGATCGCCGCCGCGAAAGCCATCAACGCCGCCAAAATGGCCCTCTGGGGCGACGGCACCCACCGGGTCTCCCTCGACGAAGTCATCGTGACCATGCGCGAGACCGGCAAGGACATGTCCTCCAAATACAAGGAAACCGCAATGGGCGGCCTCGCCGTCAACGTCGTGGAGTGCTAGGAAGCTGACCGCCGCCGGCAGGGGCTGCCGTGGCGCTGGCCGGCGGCTCCGGCTGTGCAACTTACAACTAGCGCCTGCAGCTGTGCAGGCCCTAGACAATATGAAGTGTGGTGGTTGCCTGAAGTAGGACTGGAACCCCGGGTTCAAAGAGATTCGTGGATTGCCGGCCCACGGTCTGTTCCGCATTCTGGTGCGGGGTGTGGACTGGTAGAGCCACATTTGAACGTCTGGAGGTTCCAGTCATGAATAAGCGTACTTACATCGGTTTGGATGTGCATGCGCGCCGCGTGAAGGGCTGCGCGATTGACCACGAAACCGGCGAAATTCTGCGCCAGAGCCTGGCCGCCAACGATGCCGGGATCGCCGAGTGGGTAGCCCGGTTACCAAGCCCGGTCCTGGTTGTCTATGAAGCAGGACCCACCGGATTCGGTCTTGCCCGGCTTCTGAATGCGGCAGGGATTGAATGCGTGGTCGCGGCGCCGTCGAAGCTCCAGCGCCCTCCCGGAGACCGGGTGAAAACCGATGCCCGGGATGCCGAACATCTCGCCCGGCTGGCCCTGCTCGGGCAAATCACCCCGGTGCGGGTCCCGGGCCCTTCCCAGGAGGCCGCCCGGGATCTGGTGCGTGCCCGCGAGGACGTGCGGGCGGATCTGATGAGAGCACGGCACCGGGTCTCCAAGCTTCTGCTGCGCCACGGCCTGGTCTACTCCGGCGGCCAGGCCTGGACCGACGCCCACCACACCTGGCTGCACCGGCAACATTTCGATGACCCTGCCCTGCAAGCCGCATACGAGGCCGGCCTGGAGATGGCGGAACTGACGCTGGACCGCAGAAATCGTTTGGATGCGAAGATCACCGCGATGGCGGCAACGGAACCGTATGCCCCGGTGGTGCGGGCCCTGATGTGCCTGCGCGGTGTCTCGGTGCTGACCGCTTTCGGGCTCGCGGTGGAGATCGGCGACTGGAACCGCTTCACCGGCTCCACCATCGGCGCGTATCTGGGCCTGGTCCCCTCGGAGCATTCCTCGGGTGCGTCCCGGTCCCAGGGCGCGATCACCAAGACCGGGAACACCCATGCCCGCCGTCTGCTGGTCGAGGCCGCCTGGCACCACCGCCGCCCGTACAACAATGCCAGTCGTGACATGCGCTCCCGCTGGGATGCAGCCGACGAAGCGTCCCGGGTCCGCGGCCACCAGGGAAACCACCGGCTGCACCACAAGTGGGAACAGTTCGAAACCCGTCACAAACGCCGGGTCATCGCCAACGTCGCCATCGCCCGGGAACTGGCCGGCTGGTGCTGGTCCCTGGCAGCCCCCGTCCAAAAGGAACACCCATGGACGGATGACTAGACGTACCGTTCCCGGCCCCGACCCCAAGGCCCGGCAGCGTGGAGGAGACCCGCGACACAACTATGGACAACCGGCTAACACCGGTGACGCCCGACATTCCTAGACCAGCGGCACCCCTCCAGCCGAACACCTCGTCCTGCGGTAACCAACCCGCGCATATCAGCCAGACAGCGCTCCCTCGTCGAACATGACGCGCCAGCCAACCGGACGACGCCGAAGAACGGATACGAAAAGAGCGGTCCAAGACAAACCAGCCCTGGACCGCTCACCCTTGCCCTATTGACAAGAACACCTACATATCAGTTGTGCAGTGCCGCCCAAAGGTTCAGCGAGGATGCGTACACGATCCACGACAGGTAGGGCAGCATCAGCAGTCCTGCCGTCCGGCTGATCGGTCCGAAGAGCACCACCGTCACGGCCACGGCTACGGCCAAAGCCACGATGATCCCGAACGCGATCCACAGCGCCGGCGTCCCGAGCGCCGGGTACAGGGCGAAGAAGACCGGCGTCCAGAGCAGGTTCAGCCCCAACTGCACGCCGTAGGCTGTCAGGGCCGCTTTGGACCCCGGGGCGCGGCTGCGCCAGACCAGCCACGCCGCGACGGCCATGGCGGCGTACAGGACCGTCCAGACGGGCCCGAAAACCCAGTTCGGCGGGGACCACGGGGCCTTGTCCGCGGTGGCGTACCAGCCGTTGACGTGGTTGGCCGTGGCCAGGCCGCCCAAGGCCGCAACGAACGCAGACGCGCCGAGGAACAGCAGCAGCGCGACCACCTGGGAGAAGCCGCCGCCCGTGCCGCTTCCGGCGCCCTTAGAGTGGCCGCCGGGCGCCCCGGGACGGCCTTCCAGCGGTTGTTGCTGAGCCTGCATGAGACCAGCGTAACCGCCTGACCCGGACCGGCGGCAGGGTGCGGACCGATAGACTTGGGGCTGCATGTCCGCATGCCGCCGAAGCTCGTACCGCAATGATTGGATACCGCACCCTTGCGAGAATTCACTGCCCGTTTTGCCTCTGCCGAAGAGATTGCCAACTGGGATGCCCACGTCACCGCGAACCCCAACGGCGGCAATCTCCTGCAATCGGAAGCCTTCGCCGAGGTCAAACAGCACTTTGGCTGGAAGCCCTTGCACCTGGTGTACGAGTCGGCCGATTACACGAGCTACAACCTGGTCCTGGAGAAGTCCTTTCCGGTCCTCGGCAAGCTCTGGTACCTGATCAAGGGACCCGACGTGGCGTCTGTCGAGGACATCCCCGGGATCGTCGCGGCCAACGCGGACTTCGTCAAAAGGGCCAAGCTGGGCGTCTTCGCGATCAAGATCGAACCGGATGTTGTCTTGTCCGACGACGCCGCGCGGATCCTTGAGGGCGCCGGCCTGGTCAAGACCCACAACCTGCAGCCGAACGACTCCACGGCGCTGCTCGATATTGCGCCCGAGGAAAACCAGCTGCTGCGCAACCTGCATTCCCGGGGCCGCAACGCCGTGCGCCGCGCCATCCGCGAGGGCGTGGAAGTCCACAACGTCGAGCCCACGGAAGAGAACTTCCGGGCCATGTATGCCCTGATGACCACCACGGTGGAAGCCAAGTCCCAGGTCCGGGTGCGCGAGTACGAGTACTACCGCCAGTTCTGGACCAACTTCCTGGCCCGGGACCAGGGCAGGCTGCTCTTCGTGTACGAAAACGGGGTGCCCTCGGTGGGCGCGTTCGTGATCAACTACGGCCGCAAGGGAACGTACAAGGACGGCGGCTCCCTGCAGAAGCGTGGCCAGTACGGTGACTCGCACCTCGTGCAGTGGACCGCGATCAACCAGGTCAAGGACCTCGGCTGCACCGAATACGACTTCTGCGGCACGCCGCCGAGCCACAAGCTCAAGGACACGTCGAACCCGTTCCATGGGCTGGGGCTCTTCAAGACCAGCTTCAGCAAGACCGTGACCGACTTCGTCGGCTGCTATGACCAGGTTCTGAGCCCGCTGAAGTACAAGGCCTGGATGACGGCGGGGGAGCGCGTCGCACGCCAGGTCTACACCCGGCGCACGGGCCAGCAGTTTTACTAAACCGAGCCAAAGACAATCAAGGTCAGCCAGGACAGTGAGGAGGCCGGAATGAACAACGGAACCGACGGCCACCGCAGGCCACCCACGGACGGCCTGCCCCGGACCCAGCCGATGTCGGCCATGCAGGTGCGCCAGAACGCCGCCGCCAAGAGAATGCTGCGCCGCCTGGTCCAGGGCGAAAACCCGCCCACCGCGCCGATGAGCATCGTCGACCGGCTCGCCGGCAGCCCCTACGCCAACCCGATGATTCAGGTTGGCGGGGTGGATGCCGCAGCCCGCAAGACCATCGATTTCGCCCTGAAGCTGGCCGAATCCATGTTCCGGTACGGGGCCGGCGCCCTCGAAGTCGAGACCAGCATCATCGCCATCACCGCCGCGCTTGGCCTCAAGAACATCGAGGTGGACATCACCAACCAGTCGGTGGCCATCAACTACGCACCCAAGGACCAGACGCCCATCTCACTGCTGCGGGTGGTGCGGTCCTGGACCAACAACTACGCGGGCCTCTCGCAAGTGCACCAGCTGGTGACAGACATCGTGGCCGGCGGCGTCGGCCGCGAGGAAGCCGTGCGCCGGCTTGAGGACATCACCCGCAGCGCCAAGCCGTTCCCGCGGTGGATGGTCACCGTGGCCTTCGGCGTGTTCTCTGCCGTTTTCGTCGGTGTCCTGGGCGGCGGACTGGGCGCCTCGGTCGTCGCGTTCCTCTCCAACCTTCTGGTCAGCCTGCTGGCCCGCCAGCTGGGCCGCTGGCGTACGCCGGACTTCTTCATCACTGCCTCGTGTTCGTTCCTGGTGACCATTATCGCCCTGCTGCTGTGGCGCTTCGGCAGCCCGCTGGGAGTGCAGATTGCCCCCGAAATCGTGGTGGTCGGCGGGATCCTGCTGCTCCTGCCGACGGGACGCTTGGTGTCCTCGGTGCAGGATGCGATCAACGGCTTCCCCGTCACGGCGGCCGGACGGTTCCTGTCCACCATGCTGACTTTCGGGGCGCTGGTCGCCGGCATCGCCGTCGGCTTCGTCGTGGGGGACATGACCGGCATGGATCCCATAGATGTCACCAAAACATTCCCGCCCAAGTATGACTTGTGGGTGATCGTCATCCTGATCGCCATTGCGGTGCTGATGATCGGCATCACGGAACAGACCAGCTGGAAGCTGCTGCTGCCGACGGCGGCCGTAGGGGTGGTGGGCTACCTGGTCCTCATCGGCGGCGACGCCCTGGGTATCGGATCCCGCTTCGCCCCGGCCCTCGCTGCCGTGGTGATCGGCCTGCTGGCCCGCGTCGTGGCCCTCCGGATGGGCGCCCCACAGCTGGTGGTGGCCGTTCCCGCTGCGCTGATTCTGCTCCCCGGACTCACTATATTCCGGTCGATGTATGTATTGACCATCGAGGAATCGGAGATTCTCATGGGCGCCGGCGGGATGCTTAACGCCGGGGCCATTGTGCTCGGTGTCGCTGCCGGCATCGTGCTCGGCGACACCCTGGCGCGGCCCCTGACGCGGAGCCTGGCGAGCAACGAACGGCGCAGGGCCCGCCGCCGCTAGATCTTGCGAGGAATGCCCGTAGGCTCCCCTAAGGCGCCGGGTTTCCCCACGTTTGCCGGGACGCGACGGCGTGTCTGCCCGCCGCGCCGGCGTGTCCCGGCGTCGTGGTGGCAAAGGTGGGGAAACTCCGCAGCGCCAAATCTCGCTCTGCTAGATCTTGCGCCGTCAGATCTTGCGCCGTTAGATCTTGCCGATGGGGAGCTTCTTCTCCGCCTGGAAGTCGTCCTCCACCCGGCCCTTGGCCCAGTAGCCCGAGAGGGACACTTGGGCCCGCTCCAGCCCGCGCTGCACGTAGAACACGTCCCGGAGGCCCTTCATGTAGCCCCGCTCGCCGTGGGCAAAGACCTGCACGCGGCCCTCGGGCCACTCGGCGTCGCGCACCGCCGTGACCAGCAGTTCGCTCTCACCGGCGGGGGCGCCGCCGCGCAGCAGCCAGCGCAGCTCGACGCCGGCCGGCCCGGCGATGGCCTGGACGTCGGCGTCGCTGTCCACTTCGAGCAGGGCGAGGCCGCGGGCATCCTCCGGCAGGGATTCGATCGCCGCGCCGATGGCCGGCAACGCTGATTCATCGCCGGCAAACAGGTACCAGTCCGCGGCCGGATCCGGGTTGTACCCGCCGCCGGGGCCGGTGAAAGTCAGTCGATCGCCGGGCTGGGCCGAAGCCGCCCAGGGGCCGGCGAGCCCCTCGTCGCCGTGGATCACAAAGTCAATGGCCAGTTCCTGCGCCGCCGGGTCCACCCAGCGGACCGTGTAGGTCCGGGTGTGCGGCCACTGACTGCGCGGCATGGTTTCCCGGATGGCCCACAAATCCAGCGGATCCGGGTATTCGACGCCGGGTTGCGGAAAGACGATCTTGACGTACCGGTCCACATAGTCGTTGTTGACGAACCCGGCGAAGCCAGGGCCCCCGGCGATGATCCGGACCATGTGCGGGGAGAGCTGCTCCCTGCGCAGGACCGTCAGATCGGTCTGGGGGCGCGAGTTCCGGGTGGCGGTGGTGGCTGCGGGGACGGATGTCATGCAGCTAAGCCTAACCAAGAACCCCCGGCGGGAGCTTTGCGCGGAGGCCTGTTACGGCAACGGCGGAAGCTCCCAGTCGACCGTCCCGTTGCCTTGTTCCAGCAGCAGGGCGTTGGCCCGGCTGAAGGGCCGGGACCCGAAGAAGCCGCGCGAGGCCGATAGCGGGCTGGGGTGGGCGCTGGCGATCACGGCGGCGGACCCCAGCAGCGGCCGCACGGACTCGGCATCCTTCCCCCACAGGATCGCCACCAGGGGGGCATGGCCCGCACCGGATACGGACGAGCGGCCGGCGACGGCCCGGATGGCCGCCGCCGTCACAGCCTCCCAGCCCTTGTTCCGGTGCGAGCCCGCCGCGCCGGCACGGACGCTGAGCACCCTGTTGAGCAGCAGTACGCCTTGGTCCGCCCAGTGGCTGAGGTCCCCGTGGACGCGCGGGGGGAAGCCGAGATCGGCCTGAAGTTCCTTGTAGATGTTTGCCAGGCTGCGGGGGATCGGCCGGGTGGCGCCGTCCACGGCGAAGGACAACCCCACGGCGTGCCCCGGCGTCGGATACGGGTCCTGGCCTACCACCAGCACGCGGACGCCGGCCAGGGGCTGCCGGAAAGCCCGCAGCAGGTTTGCCGGCGAGGGCAGTACGCCGTGCCCGGCGGCCACTTCGCCCGCGACAAAGGCGAGGGCTTCGCGCAACTGGGCCTCCACCGGCGCCAGCGGCTCCGCCCAGTCCGGAGCAACCAGCGCGTCCAGCGGTCGGCGGGCCAGGTCCGCGAAGCTGAGGGTGTCCGCGGCTGCGGGCTCCAGCTCGAACAGCGCGTCGGGTTCACTGGCGGGGTCAGACTCGGCATCAAACACAGCACCCATTCTTCCCCAGCTGCGGCCCGTTTCTGCGCCCTCCCGAATGACAACCCTGTCATTCGGCCGTAGCATGGGGACTGACTTTTTACCGGATCCAGCCAGGTTTTTTGGAATCAGCCAGGGAGTGTGTCGTGGCCGAAACAGCGCAAGAGCACGTGCTCGCGGGGGATTCTGCTGTCTTCCCAACCGCCGGCGCGGGTGCGGACGGGGTGTCGGCGGAGTCTGCGCTGAGCGCCCGCGACCAGCAGATGCTGTCCTTGGAGCGGCAGTGGTGGAAGTACGCCGGGGCCAAGGAACAGGCCATCCGTGAGCTGTTCGATCTGTCCGCCACGCACTACTACCAGATCCTCAATGCCCTCATCGATACCGAGGATGCGCTGGCCCACGATCCCATGCTGGTCAAGAGATTGCGTAGACTACGTACATCACGCCAACGTGCCCGCACTGCCCGTCGTCTGGGAACAGATTCGTAAAGTCGCGTCACGAGCAGCCGGATGCGCACGTCCTGTTGCGTCCGTTCCGGCCTCGGGCACCCCGTATGAAATCAGCAAGGACGTCGTTTTACCATGACCAAATACGCTCGGGATGAATTTGATCGGGTCCCGGAGACCTCTGCCCGGCAGGGAGTCCACCGGGCCGTCGCGGCATCGCGGCGGCGGAGCCTGGCGCCGATCCTGGCGGCCGGCTGCGTAGCCCTGGCCATCGGCCTGGTGGCCTTCCTAATCCTGCCGAAGCTCGGCTTCTCCGCAGGCCAGGCCGCGGCCGTGACCGCCGGTGGCAGCCCGTCCGCATCTGCCAGCAGCAGCCCGTCCGCCACGAGCACCGTGAGCCCCGGTCCCACGCCGACGAGCCCGGAGCCGGCCGGCACGGACGCCGCCGCGCCGGCGGCTTCGCCGTCAGCTACGCCGAGCGCCACAGCCGCCGCTGTCGACAAGACGCAGCCGGTGACGATCTACAACGCGACCACCACCGCCGGCCTCGCCACCCGCGTCGGCGGCACCGTCACCTCCGACGGCTGGGTCCTGGGCGAGACAGGCAACTGGGGCGGTGTCCCGCAACAGACGTCGGTGATCTTCTACAGCGGCGTCGAGCAGAAGGACAATGCGGAGGCACTCGGAGCCCTCCTCGGCGTGGACACCCTCGTGGACTCTGCCGAGTTCAACATGCCCCTTGTAGTCGTGCTCGGCCCCGGCTACCAGTAGCCAATCCGGTTACGCCTCAATAACTATTAGGCGGCGGCCCTGCCCGCCGCCGGCGTTCCTGGGGGACGCTGTGGGTACAGTATCTGCGGATTTCTCTTCGCAGTCCGCGGCGCACATCGAGGTGGGCCGCACGCAAGCTAGCTGAAAGTGTGGACACCATGGCACTGGGAACCGTCAAATGGTTCAACGCCGAAAAGGGCTACGGCTTCATCTCCGTGGACGGTTCCGAGAACGACGTCTTCGTGCACTGGTCCGCGATCGTCGGGGAAGGCTACCGCGCCCTGGACGAGGGCCAGCGGGTGGAACTGGAAGTCGGCGAGGGCGAAAAGGGCCCGCAGGCCGAAAGTGTCCGGCCCGCCTAGTGGTACTGGCTGCCGTCACGAACGCCCCAAGGAACGCGGCCGGGCGCCGCGGAGGACATTTGCCGTTGGGCCGCGCCCTGGCGGCGGGCACAGTAGCGGCCCTGGCCCTGACGGGCTGCCTGGGCCCCGCGGGCAGCGCCCGCGTGACCAGCGCGGACGCCAGCGGTGACGGCACCCTGCGCATCGGCCTGATCCTGGACAACACCGGCAAGCAGAACTTCCTCAACGCTTCCGAGCTCGCGGCGGCCAAACTTGCCGTCAAGGAGATCAACGCTGCCGGTGGGCACAAAGGCAAACCGGTGGAGCTGCTGCCGGAAACCATCAGCACGGACACCGCCGCCCAGGCGAAAGCGCTGGTTGCCGCCAAGGCCGACGTCGTGATCGGCCCGACCGATTCCAGCCGTGCCCCGGCCGCCATCGACGTGCTGGCCAACGCCAAGGTAGCCGTGATCTCCCCGGCAAACACCGCCGCCGCGCTCAGCAACTACAAGAGCGGCGGCTACTATTTCCGCACCTCGGCCGCCGACATCGCCCAGGCCTCCGTCCTCGCCAAACTGGTCAAAGACGGAGGCGCCAGGACCCTGGCGGTGCTGCATGAGGAAGGCGACTACGGCAAAGACGTCGCCGCCGCCGTCGGCGGTGCGGCGAAACAGTCCGGACTGGAAGTGGTGGCGGACGCGGAGTTCACCCCCGGCCAGGCGCAGCAGGCTGTCGCCGCCGCTAAGGCCGCCAACCCCGACGCCGTCATCCTGGTCTCGCGCGACGGCGCACAGGGCGCCATCGCCGAGGTGAACAACGCCGGCCTCGCCGGCAAGAAGCTGGTCCTCAGCGACGGAGCAGTCAGCAAGTACGGCGCTGGCCTGGGCGCCCGGGCGCTCGAGGGTGCACGCGGGATCCTGCCCGGCGTGTTTCCCTCCGCCGCCTTCCAGGCGGACCTCGTGGCCGTTGATCCCGGGCTGAAGGACATGGTGTTCGCCGCCGAGACGTACGACGCCGTCGTCCTGGTCGCCGTCGCCGCCGCCGCAGCAGAGGACGACGCCGGGACCTCCATCGCAGCGTCCCTCGTCGCGGTCTCCGGCGGAACCCCCGCGGCAGGCGGAACGGGGGCCGGCGGCAGCCAGCCGCCCAGCAAGTCATGCACGAGCTACAAGGACTGCGTCGGCGTCCTCCGGGCAGGCCAGCGGCCCGACTACGACGGCCAGTCCGGACGGATCAATTGATGCCCACGGCGACATCACCGAAGCGAACTACATGGTCTCGACTTACGGCGAGGACAACCTGCCCACTGTGGACGGCACGGAAGCCGCGAGCAGCAGCGGCGGCTGATCGCTCGTAGCGTATTGTGCCCGCGTGGCGGCCGGTTCCGGCCGGCCACTGCTTGCACTCTCCCCGGGGGAGTGCTAATTATTGATTTAGCACTCCAGCGCACTGACTGCTAACACGACGCCCGGTCCGCCCGGCCGCGAAGTGGGGCAGCCGGTCCAGGAGCTAAAGAAACACCTTGCTGGGGTGAGATCCCGGACCCGGCGGCATACAGAGGCCGCGGGGTTGGGATCGTCCGTCGCGGGCACCACAGCGAAGGTTCATTCTTAACGACTGTCCCGAAAGGACTACTGCCGTTATGGCCAAGATCATTGCATTTGATGAAGAGGCACGCCGCGGTCTTGAGCGGGGCCTGAACATCCTCGCCGACGCCGTCAAGGTCACCCTCGGCCCGCGGGGACGCAACGTCGTCCTCGAAAAGAAGTGGGGCGCCCCCACGATCACCAACGATGGTGTTTCCATCGCCAAGGAGATCGAGCTGGACGATCCCTACGAAAAGATCGGCGCCGAGCTGGTCAAGGAAGTTGCCAAGAAGACGGATGACGTCGCAGGCGACGGCACCACCACGGCAACCGTGCTGGCACAGGCCCTGGTCAAGGAAGGCCTGCGCAACGTCGCGGCCGGCGCTGACCCGCTGTCCCTCAAGCGCGGCATCGAGAAGGCTGTTGACGCGGTCACCATCGAGCTCCTGGCCTCCGCCAAGGAAATCGAGACCAAGGAAGAGATCGCCGCCACCGCGTCCATCTCCGCCGGCGACAACGAGATCGGCGCCCTGATCGCCGAAGCCCTCGACAAGGTCGGCAAGGAAGGCGTCATCACCGTCGAGGAGTCGAACACGTTCGGCCTCGAGCTGGAGCTGACCGAAGGCATGCGCTTCGACAAGGGCTACATCTCCGCCTACTTCGTCACCGACGCCGAGCGCCAGGAAACGGTCCTTGAGGATCCGTACATCCTGATCGTCAACTCCAAGATCTCCAACGTCAAGGAACTGGTTGCTGTCCTGGAAAAGGTCATGCAGTCCAACAAGCCGCTGCTGATCATTGCCGAAGACATCGAGGGCGAGGCCCTGGCCACCCTGATCGTCAACAAGATCCGTGGCACCTTCAAGTCCGTCGCCGTCAAGGCTCCGGGCTTCGGCGACCGCCGCAAGGCGCAGCTGGCCGACATCGCCATCCTCACCGGTGGCCAGGTCATCTCCGAGGAAGTCGGCCTCAAGCTTGAGACCGCCGGACTCGAACTCCTTGGCAAGGCCCGCAAGGTTGTTGTCACCAAGGACGAGACCACCATCGTCGAGGGTGCAGGCGACGCCGACCAGATCGCCGGCCGCGTGTCCCAGATCCGCGCCGAGATCGAGAACTCCGATTCCGACTACGACCGCGAGAAGCTGCAGGAGCGCCTGGCCAAGCTGGCCGGCGGCGTTGCAGTCATCAAGGCCGGCGCCGCAACCGAGGTCGAGCTCAAGGAACGCAAGCACCGCATTGAGGACGCCGTCCGCAACGCCAAGGCTGCTGTCGAAGAGGGCATCGTCGCCGGCGGTGGCGTTGCCCTGATCCAGGCCGGCGCCAAGGCATTCGCGAACCTGCAGCTCTCCGGTGACGAAGCAACGGGAGCGAACATCGTCCGCGTTGCCATCGACGCCCCGCTGAAGCAGATCGCCTTCAACGCCGGCCTCGAGCCCGGCGTCGTCGTGGACAAGGTCCGCGGCCTGCCCGCAGGCCACGGCCTCAACGCCGCCACCGGCGAGTACGTCGACCTGCTGGCCGCCGGCATCAACGACCCGGTCAAGGTAACCCGCTCTGCCCTGCAGAACGCGGCTTCCATCGCCGGCCTGTTCCTCACCACCGAGGCCGTTGTAGCCGACAAGCCCGAGAAGGGTGGCACCCCGATGGGCGGCGGCGACGACATGGGCGGCATGGGCGGCATGGGCGGTTTCTAACCACCCGCGCCAGCCATCACCGGCTGTTCGACGACGGCGGTCCCACCTTCGGGTGGGGCCGCCGTCGCCGGTTAAGCGCGGCACCTGGCCAAGGGAGCGTCGGTGGGTGTCGGCGGGTTCTGGCAGGATAGGTCAGTGACGATTACAGCAGCGGCCGACGGTTCGGCCTTAGGAAATCCCGGCCCGGCCGGCTGGGCCTGGTACGTGAATGACGACTGCTGGCGGGCCGGCGGATGGCCCCACGGCACGAACAACCAGGGCGAACTGATGGCGGTGCTGGACCTGTTCCGGGCAACGGCGCACATGCCCGGGGAAGACCTGCTGATCCTCTGCGACAGCCAGTACGTCATCAACGCCGTGACCAAGTGGATGCCCGGCTGGAAACGCAAGGGCTGGCGCAAGGCAGACGGCAAGCCGGTGCTGAACGTGGACCTCCTCAAGGACATCGACCAGACGCTCGTGGGCCGCAAGTACACCTTCGAGTGGGTGCGGGGCCACGCGGGGCACGAGCTCAACGAGGCGGCGGACGTCCGCGCCCGGGCAGCGGCCACGGCGTACCAGCAGGGCGTGGCCGTCCGGCAGGGTCCCGGGTTCGGCACCCCGGAGGGCGAACCGCCAGCGGGCAAGACACCGCAGGACAAGATGCAGCAGGACAAGATGCAGCAGGACAAGATGCAGCCCGCCGCCCTGCAGCCCGACGCCCAGCCCGCCGCCACCCCTGCGGACGCCGCCCCCGCGGCCCGGCCGCAGGCAGCCCCGGCGCCAGCCGGCCAGCAGGAACTCTTTGGTGTGCCGGGGACCTACGACGAACCGGACCTCTTCAGCGAACTCGAAGAAGAACGTGCCGTAGACCGGGCGGAGGCCAGCGCCGAAGCCGTCGTCGAGTCCCTCGAACGCGAACTGCTCCGCCCCGAAACCCGGGCGGACCTGGGCCGCACGGGCGTGCTGCTCCACCCGGACTTCACCGAAATCGGCAGCTCCGGCCGGATTTGGACCCGCGACGCCATGATGATGTCACTCGAGGACAACCCGGGCGGAGCCGTGGAGCTGGAATTGTTGGGCGCGGACCGGCTGGGTGAGAAGACCATCCTCCTGACCTACCGCAGCCACACCCGTGAGGGATCGGCCCTGCGCAGCTCCCTGTGGGTCCTTGAAGGCGCGCAATGGCGCCTCCGCTTCCACCAGGGCACACCCGAGGCCTGAGGGCGCGTGCGGCTCACGTGAAGCGCTGCGCATTGCCCTGTTCCGCCTGCGCATAGGTGGCGGCAGCGGAGTTCAGCGCGAGGTTGATGGACGCCAGGGAAGCCTCGACCCTGCCCTGGGTCAGCGTCCACTCGGCCACGAGGGTTTGGAAATTAGTCGCCGCGGAGCCCCGCCAGCTGCCCTGGAGCTCGTCCAGCCCCCGTTTCATGGCGTGGACGTCCGCGCTGATCCTCTCCACCGTGGCCTGCACGTTGGCGGACTTCAGCTGGAGGAGTTCCGTATCGACGGAGATGATGCTCATGGAAAGGCCTCTCGAATGCTCGGGAGGCGGCCGCGGCCCGGCGGAGCACGGTGACCGTCAGCGTGTCTGCGGTGACGTATTGCGCTGACATTTTCGGTGAGAGCTGGCGGGGGAGCGGCTGCCTCATCCGGATCTTCCGGACACCTCGAGCGTAGGCGGGCGGCGCGCCGGCCGGACACCGCCGTCGGCCCCTATGTGGATAAGTCCGCTGTGGACCGTTCCGTGGCCTCTTCGTCCAGGAGCGGGATGCTGACCACTAGCGTGGCACCACCGCCGTCGGTCTTCCCGACCCGCACGGACCCGGAATGCGAGCCGACGATGGCGGCCACGATCGCCAGGCCAAGTCCGCTGCCGCCGGTCTCCCGGGTCCGGGAGGTGTCGGCGCGGTAGAAGCGCTCGAAAATCCGGGCCGCCTCGTCATCCGGAACCCCCGGTCCGTGGTCCCGGACCTCGATCACGGACTGTCGTGTTCCGTCCGGTGCGGTCCGGACCCCGACGCCAATTTCGACAGGGGTGCCCTCCGGCGTGTAGCGCAGGGCATTACCGACCAGGTTGCTGACCACTTGGCGCAGTTTGGCTTCGTCGCCCAGCACCGGGGCGGCGGCAGGGGCTGCGCCGTCAACCCCGGTGAGGGTGATGGTGCGGCTGCGGTCGCTCGCCTGGGTGTCCACCACGGCGTCGTTGGCCAGCAGCAGCAGGTCTGCGGGTTTCTGCTGCAACGGCCGCTGTTCGTCGATCCTGGCCAGCAGCAGCAGGTCTTCGACCATGGCTCCCATGCGTTTGGCTTCGCTTTCGATCCGCCCCATTGCCGTGGCCACGTCTTCCGGAGTGGACAACGCCCCGTGCCGGTACAGCTCGGAGAACCCGCGGATGGTCACCAGCGGGGTGCGTAGTTCGTGCGAGGCGTCGGCGGCGAAGCGCCGCATCCGCGCCTCGGACGCCATCCTGGCGGCGAAGGCCGTCTCAATGTGCGCGAGCATGGCATTGAGTGAGCTCCCAAGCCGGCCCACCTCCGTGCCCGGGTTCTCCACTTCCACACGCTGGGACAAGTCTCCCGCGGCGATCGCGGCGGCAGTCTTCTCTACCCGGGCCAGCGGCCGGAAGGACCGCGAAACAGTCCAGGTGGCAATGAAGAACGCCAGCACGAGCGTCAGCAGGCCCACACCCACCACCACCAGGGCAGCGTGTTCCATCACCGAATCCACGGGGTCCAGCGGCAGCCCGATCACCACGACGGCGCCACGGTTGTTGTTGTCCACCACGCTGACGGCCACCACCCGCCAGTTGCCGCCCTCGGATCCGCGGACCTGGAAGGGCATCTGCTGGCGTTCCCGGGCCTCGACCGAAGAAAAGGTGCTGAGCGCGGGGTGGGATTCCTTGTCGCCGCCGAAGGTGTAGGGCGGAAGACCGGGGCTGAAGAGCATCAGCGAGTAGTCGGTGGGAACGGTGGAGTTGGTCTCCTGCAGCTGGCTGAAGGACTGCTGCTGGCGCGCGGATTCGACGGCGGCCCGGAGCTTGTCATCCACCTGGCCCTGCAGGAAGCTGTGCAGCAGCGTCAGCGTGCCCGCCCCGGTAGCCGTGAGGGCCACCAGCATGAGCGCCATCATGATGGCCACGAGCTGCGAGCGCAGCGACGCCGATTTCCAGCGGTACAGCAAGGTCAGCGCTTCTCGGCAGTCCGCAGAACGTAGCCGACGCCGCGCTTGGTCTGGATCAGTGCCGGGGCATCGGGATCGATATCCACTTTGCGGCGCAGGTAGGAGATGTAGGACTCCACGATCGAGGCGTCGCCGTTGAAGTCGTACTCCCATACATGGTCGAGGATCTGGGCCTTGGACAGGACCCGGTTCGGATTGAGCATGAGATAGCGCAGGAGCTTGAATTCCGTGGGCGAAAGCTCGATCACGGTCCCGCCGCGCCGGACCTCGTGGGCGTCGTCGTCGAGCTGAAGGTCATCGACCCGGATCACGGCGTCGTCGTCGACCTGGGGTTGCGTGCGCCGGAGTACGGCGCGGATGCGGGCCACCACCTCGTCGAGGCTGAACGGTTTGGTGACGTAATCGTCCCCGCCCACGGTCAAGCCGGTGACTTTGTCCTCGGTGTCGTCCTTGGCCGTGAGGAACAGGACCGGGAAGTGCTTGCCGGCGGCGCGCAGGCGGCGGGTAACGGTGAAGCCGTCCATGTCCGGCAGCATGACGTCCAGCACCGCCAGATCGGGGGAGTGCAACTCAGCAGCAGCCAGTGCCTCGCGTCCGCTGCCGGCCGAGACGACTTCGAAACCAGCGAAGCGCAGGGACGTGGAGAGCAACTCGCGGATGTTCGGTTCGTCATCGACGACAAGCAGCTTGGCTTCGGGACCGTTCTTCTTCATGTTCCCATGATGCTCCCAGACTCTGGGAGTTTTCTGAATGGAGGTTGTGTGTTGCATGGCCGCATCCCCGGCACCCGCCTAGCCAGCGGTGCCGACGTCCTTCGCGTCCATGATCCGGTAGGCGTACCCCTGCTCGGCGAGGAACCGCTGCCGCTTCGCGGCGAAATCCTGGTCCAGGGTGTCCCTGGCCACGAGCGAATAGAACCGGGCGGAGCGGCCGTCCTTCTTCGGGCGCAGCAGCCGGCCCAGGCGCTGGGCCTCCTCCTGGCGGGACCCGAATGAACCGGAGACCTGGATCGCGACCGACGCCTCGGGCAGGTCGATGGAGAAATTGGCGACCTTGGACACCACCAGGGTCTGCACCTCGCCGGCGCGGAACGCGTCGAACAGCCGCTGGCGCTCCTTCACCGACGTGTCGCCCTTGATCACCGGCGCGCCCAGGCGCTCGCCGATCTCGTCGAGCTGGTCGATGTACTGCCCGATCACCAGGAGCTGTTCCCCGGCGTGTTCGGCGACGAGTTCTTCGACCACCCGGGTCTTCGTCTCGGAGGTGGCACACAGCCGGTATTTGTCGGCGTCCTCGGCCATGGCATAGGCCACCCGCTCGTCGCGGGGCAGGTCCACCCGGACTTCCACGCAATCGGCCGGGGCGATGTAGCCCTGGGCCTCGATGTCCTTCCACGGCGCGTCGTAGCGTTTCGGACCGATCAGGCTGAAGACCTCGCCCTCCCGGCCGTCCTCCCGCACCAACGTGGCGGTCAGCCCGAGCCGTCGGCGGGCCTGCAGGTCCGCCGTCATCCGGAAGATCGGCGCGGGCAGCAGGTGGACCTCGTCGTAGATGATCAAGCCCCAGTCGTTGCCGTCCACGAGCTCCAGGTGCGGGTACAGCCCGCCGCGCTTCGTGGTCAGGACCTGGTAGGTGGCGATCGTGACCGGCCGGACTTCCTTGACGGAGCCGGAGTACTCGCCGATCTCCTCCTCGGTCAGCGACGTGCGTTTGAGGAGCTCGTCCTTCCACTGCCGCGCGGCGACGGTGTTGGTCACCAGGATCAGTGTGGTGGTGGAGCTGGTGGCCATGGCGGCCGCCCCGACCAGCGTCTTGCCGGCGCCGCAGGGAAGGACGACGACGCCGCTGCCGCCGGCCCAGAAGTTCTCCGCGGCCAGTTGCTGGTAGGGCCGCAGCTTCCATCCCGATTCGTTGAGCATGATGGGGTGCGGGGTGCCGTCCACGTAGCCGGCCAGGTCCTCGGCCGGCCAGCCAAGCTTGAGCAGCAGCTGCTTGAGCTGGCCGCGCTGGGAGGAATGCACCACCACCGTCTCGCCGTCGATCCGTGGCCCGAGCAGCGGGGCGATCTTCTTGGCGCGGCTGACTTCCTCGAGCACCGGGTAGTCGGAGGTGCGCATGACCAGGCCGTGCTGCGGGTCCTTCTCCAGCCGGAGCCGGCCGTACCGGGACATGGTCTCTTCGACGTCGATCAGCAGGGAGTGGGGCACGGGGAAACGGGAATACGTGAGCAGGGTGTCCAGCACTTTTTCGGCGTCCAGCCCGGCCGCCCGGGCGTTCCAGAGCCCCAGTGGCGTCAGCCGGTAGCTGTGCACATGCTCCGGGGCCCGTTCCAGCTCGGCGAACGCCGCGATGGCGTGCCGGGCCTCCGTTGCGAGTTCGTGGTCGACCTCCAGCAGGATGGTCTTGTCACTCTGGACGATCAGGGGCCCGTCATTCACTGGAACAATTCCTCTGTAGCTTCTACGTCGATAATGCGGTGGATGGACAGGACCCGCTCGATCTCCTTGTCCGGATCGAACACCCGCACCCGCCCGCCATTCACAGCTACCGGAACAACCGTCTCGCGGGTGGCATTCCCCATGCTGTCCACGACGTTCATGATGACCCGCTGCCTGAGGCGGATCGCCTTCAGCAGGGTCTCGAGGCCCAGCTGGGTCGCTTCCTCGCTGCCCGGTGCCGCCGGCGGGTGGGCGCCGGAGCCCGGCGCCCGGGACCCGTTGGCGCGGAGCACGGCCAGTTGGGCCTCGATGTCGGCCTCCGGCGGAGCGGTCCGCGGGGCCGTGTAGACCGGCCGGCCGCTGCCGGGCGCAGGGGTGCTGCGGCGCAGCCGGACGATCGCGGAGGCAGCTTCCTCCAGGACCGGGGCGAGCCCCAGACCCCGGAGGGCCTGGGCGGTTTCCCGGGGCGCGGCGTGGGAGACGACCACGGTGGGCGCGATGCGCACCAGCCCGAGGCCGGCCGCGGCCGGGGCGTTGAGCAGCTCCAGCAGGGCAGCCTCGTCCTCGCTTTGGATAAAGCTGGCCGCGGCCCCCACCCGGAGCCGGGAATGGCGCGCGGCAGTGTCTTCGATGAGGTACTGGAGGGGCTGCGGGATGGCGGTGGCCGAATGCTGGCGCAGGAAGTCCAGCATCGCCGCGGCGTCCTGGCCGGCGTCGAGGGCACGGCGCACGGAGGTGACGGAGAACCGGTAGATGGTGGCCGGTCCCTGCCCTTCGGCCGTGGCCATGGTCAGGAGCCGTTCGCTCAGTTCGGGGTCGAGGTAGCCCGGCGCCACCGCCGTCAGGTCCGCCTGCAGCAACACATGCTGCAGGGCCGCCGGCAGGTGTTCGCCCAGGATCCCCAGGGCGTCGTCCGGCTGCTCGGCGGCGATCGCGGCACCCAGCTGGCTCAGCGCCCCGGAGCCGATCAGGCCGAGCATCTCGGCCTCCGCGAGGATGCCGCGGATCAGCGAGCTGAAGCGCCTGGCCATCCGGGGCTGCGTCCACTCGGCACGCTCCAGCACGGCGGCGGCATCGAGGACCGGGGCCTGCCCGTCGGGCGCCACGGCCTCAAGGGTGAGTTCGTGCAGGATTTCCAGGACCCTTTTGCGGACCACCGGGGCGTCCGGCCGCTGCGCCTCGGCGGAGAGCGCATTGATGGTGGTCCCTGCCGGGCCCCGGTGCCCTGCCGGGCCCGGGGCGGCAGCATTCACCGGTTGGCCCACGAGGGACGGTGCGCGCTCGCTGGCCAGCCAGGCGTTGACCAGCCACAGCCACTGCTCCTGCCGCGGCAGCGACAGCCACTCCAGCTGCGGCGGCTGCACCCACGCAGAACTGTCGACGTCCAGGCGTAGCAGACCGGCCATTCCGCAGAGCTCCGCGAGGACACCGGCCTCGTGCACTTCCATCCGCAGGGAATCCGCCAGCCGCTTCATCTCCCGGACCCCGACGCCCCCGCTGCGCAGCGTCGCCAGCGGCTGTTCGCGCACGGTGTAGAGCACTTCGCCCACGAGCCGCAGCGTCTCGGCGATGGCGCCCAACGCGGCGTTTCGGCGCAGCCCTGCGCTCGTGTTGCCCAGCCGGGGGACGGGCGGCGTGAGCGAAAAGTTCTCGATGACAAACCCGCCGCGCAGCGACACTCCGACGCTGTGCGGCAGTTCGACGTGCGCGGCGTCCAGCGGTACCAGCAGCCCGCGCGCCAGCAGCCAGTCCACGGGGCCGACGTCGGCGCCTTCGTGGAGCACGGACGCCCGGCGCTGCGCCTGCGGGACGGCGCCCATGGCCCAGTTCCCGAAGCGGGCCAGAAGGGCAGCGGTCCGGTCCGGTGCGGAGGCCAGGATTTGCTGGAGCGATTCCGGTGTTGCCGTCCAGTGCTGCAGGGACAGGGCGGCTTCCATCGGCGTCGTGGCGGGGGAGATGGACGCCCCGGCGCGGTGAAGTTCCCCCACCAGCTGCACCACGCGCTGTGCAAAAGCAGGCTGGAGCCGCACAAGTTCGGTGTAGCTGCGCCCAAGCCCCGCTGGGTAGATGCCAATCACGTCCTTGAGGCTGCCGACCGGAAGGTAGTGGCGCTGCTTGGCGGCGGCGGGGGTCGCGCCGTGCGGCGGATCGGCGCGGTGGACGAGGGCCAGTTCCTGCAGGGAATGGAGGAGCCGGTCGACGGCGGCAACCGAGGAGCCGTTGATCAGTTTCTTCAGCATCGCCGCCGACGCGCTGTGCCCGGTATCGGCGTTGGTGCACAGGTGCAGGGTTTCCAGGACCTGCATCTGCGGGCGGTTGAGCCGTTCGAGGGCCCGCTGCACGCTGACGCGTCCGCTGGCGCGGGCGGCGAGGGCGGCGAAGTCCGGGACGCCGGGAGAAATCAGGTCCGGCCGCGCGGAGAACAGGGCCCGCAACGATTCGTCGCTTCGTGCCTGAAGTTCCTTGCTGAGCGCGCGGATGAGGGACATCGCTCCAACGTTACCTTTCGCCGGGCCCGCGCGGGCGGCGCCGGGCTGCCACCGCGTCGACAACGAGGGCCAGCATGAGCAGGAATGCCACCGGGAGGCCGTAAAGGGCCGTCGAGGTAATCCAGGCCGGCGCCACGGCATTGTTGAAGGCCATGGCCATGACAGCGCCGACGGCAACGAGGGACAGCACAGCAAGGGTGGCCGCTACGATCATCAAAGGCCGCCGGTAACGCGTCAGTGTCATGGGGGCAACGCTAACAGTCCGGCATCGCCCGCGCCTCAAGCCGTTAAAGTGAACCAGGCAGGATAACCTTGGAGATACAGACCAACACGGTCCGGGCAGTCATACCCTGAACCCGCGTATCCATGCGGATGCGGTGACCGCCGGCCGTGTCCCCGCAGAACGAAGAAGGTTGATTACGTGCCTACCGGCAAGGTCAAGTGGTATGACAAGGAAAAAGGCTTCGGATTCCTCGCGGGCGAGGACGGCCAGGAAGTCTTCCTGCCCAAGTCCGCGCTGCCCGAAGGCGTTACGGAGCTCAAGGCCGGCACGCGTGTTGAATTTGGTGTAGCCGACGGACGCAAGGGTGCCCAGGCCTTGGGCCTGCGCGTGCTGGAAAAGACGCCGTCCATCGCCAAGGCAAAGCGGCCCAGCGCCAGGGACCTTGCCCCGCTGGTCCAGGACCTCGTCAGCGTGCTGGATAACCTGTCCGGGACCCTGTCCGCGGGCAAGTACCCGGAAGGCAACAAGGGCAAGGCGATCGCAGCGGCCCTCCGTAAGGTTGCCGACGAGCTGGACGTATAAGGCTTTTGATGACTCAGGAACCTGATCAGTTGCCGGCGCCGGATGCCGGAACCGCAGCGCCCGCCGGGACCAAAACCGGCTCCAAGCAGGGAATCCGTCCGCGCGCCGGCGTGCCCGTCTGGCGCACCGGCAAGCCTGACGCCTTCCTGGCCGCAGCCGTCGACGTCGCCCGCACCGCGGTGGAGGGCATTGCCCCCGCCGAGCAGATCGGCGAGCACATCGGCGCCCGGAGCGAGGGCGACCGCCTGGTGACCCACCTGTTCGAATCCAGGCTCCCCGGATACCTGGGGTGGCAGTGGTACGCCGTGCTGACACGCAACTCGCGCTCCAAGGTGGTCACGGTGGACGAACTTGGCCTTCTGCCCTCCGAGGACTCCATCCTGGCACCGGCCTGGGTTCCGTGGGCCGAACGGGTCCGGCCGGAAGACGCGCAGGCTGACGAGGCTGCCGAGGCGCCGTCCGGTCCCGAAGCGCCGTCGCAGGCGTCCGACGCCGACCAGCGGGATGACGCTGACGACGCCGACGCCGACGACGCTGACACCGCCGACACCGACGACGACGCCGACGACGCCGACACCGCCGACACCGACGACGACGCCGACGACGCCGACACCGACGCCGACGACGCCGAGCGGGAACGCTCAACGGGCGAGGCCGACTAGCGGTTGGAAGCGTCCGGGAGCGTGTCTGGGGAGGGCTGGTGCTGATGTCCACGTTCAAATCCCTGCACATCCTGAACTACCGGATCTGGTTCGTCGGCGCCCTTATTTCCAACGTTGGCACCTGGATGCAGCGCACCGCCCAGGACTGGCTGGTGTTCGCCCACCTGACGGCGCACGATGCCGGGGCGGTGGGAATCACGATGGCCCTGCAGCTGGGCCCGCAACTCTTCCTGGCACCCGTGGCCGGACTGGTCGCCGACCGGTTCAACCGCAAGCGGCTCCTGGTGCTGACGCAGTCCGCCATGGCGCTGCTGAGCGCGGGGCTGGGCATCCTGGTGGTCACGGGCGCGGCGCAGCTCTGGCACGTCTACGCCTTCGCCCTGATGCTCGGGGTGGTTTCCGCCCTGGACGCCCCCGTCCGGCAAACCTTCGTCTCGGAACTGGTCCAGGACGACTACCTCCCCAACGCCGTGGCCCTGAACAGCGCGTCTTTCAATGTTGCCCGGATGATCGGTCCGGCCGTCGCCGGCGTGCTCACGGCCGTCGTCGGGCCCGGCTGGGTCTTCCTCATTAATACGCTCACCTTTGTGCCCCTGTTGCTGAGCCTGGCGAAAATCCCGTCGTCGTCGCTACGCCGGCTGCCGCGGGCACCGGCGGGCAGGGGCAGGATCCGGGAGGGGCTGCGCTATGTGAGGTACCGTCCGGATTTGGTCGTGGTGCTGGTGGCGATCTTCATCGTGGGAACCCTGGGGCTGAATTTCGCCCTGTTCATCGCGGCCATGGTGGGGACCGAATTCGGCCTGGACGCGGGGGCCTTCGGCCTGATGAATTCGATCATGGCCATCGGATCCGTCGCCGGGGCCCTGCTGTCCGCCGGGCGCGGCAAGCCACGGCTGCGGGTCATCTTCGGGGCGGCCGCCGCCTTCGGCGTGACCTCGGGCATCGCAGCGATGGCCCCGAACTACTTCTGGTACGGCGTCGCACTTGTGCCCGTGGGGCTGTTCGCGATCACCATGATGACGAGCGCAAACGGGTACGTCCAGACCACCACAGAGCCCGTAATGCGGGGCCGGGTGATGGCCCTCTACATGGCGATCTTCATGGGCGGAACTCCCCTCGGGGCACCGCTCGTCGGCTGGGTGGCAAACACCGCCGGCCCCCGCTGGTCCATGGCGGTCGCGGCGGGCGCCGGCCTGCTGGCGGCCCTGATCGGGCTGGTGTGGATCATCCGCGCGAAGCACCTGCGGCTCCACTTCAACCGCCGCGCCCACGGGCTGCGGTACTTCCGCGTCGAAAGCCGGACCGGCGCGGCCGGTGCCGGCAGGGACCCGCGGCCGTAGGCACAGCAGGGCGGACGGACCTGAAACGACGACGGCGCCGTCACGGCCTAGGTCCTCAGGGGCCGTGACGACGCCGGACGCAGGGCTACTTCTTCAGTTCCGCCACGACGAAATCGATGCACTCGAGCAGTGCCGAGACATCGTCGGGCTCGATCGCCACGAAGGTGGCGATGCGCAGCTGGTTGCGGCCCAGCTTGCGGTACGGCTCGGTGTCGACGACGCCGTTGGCGCGGAGCACCTTGGCGATGGCCGCGGCGTCGATCGAGTCATCGAAGTCGATCGTGGCGATCACGTTCGAGCGGTCCTCGGCCTTGGCCACGAACGGCGTGGCGTATTCGGACGCTTCGGCCCAGCCGTAGATGCGGCCGGCAGAATCCGCGGTCCGGCCGGCGGCGAAGTCCAGGCCGCCGTTGGCGTTGAGCCACTGCACCTGGGCGTCCAGGGTCACCAGGGTGGCCAGCGCGGGGGTGTTGTAGGTCTGGTTCAGCCTGGAATTGTCGATCGCCGTCTGGAGGTCAAGGAAGTCGGGAATCCAGCGGTTGCCGGCCTTGATCCGTGCCGCCCGTTCCAGCGCGGCCGGGGAGAACAGGCCCAGCCACAGGCCGCCGTCGGACGCGAAGTTCTTCTGCGGCGCGAAGTAGTACACGTCTGACTCCGCCACGTCCACGTCCAGCCCGCCCGCGGCCGAGGTCGCGTCCACGAGCACCAACGACCCCTCGTCGGCGCCGGCCACCCGCTGGACGGGGGCGGCAACGCCGGTTGAGGTCTCGTTCTGCGGCCACGCATAGACGTCGACGCCGGCCTCCGCCCGGGCGGTGGGGCGGGTGCCGGGTTCGGCCTTGATGATGGAGGACTCGGCAAGGAACGGCGCCTTGTTGGTGGCGGAAGCGAACTTCGAGCCGAACTCGCCGAAGGACAGGTGCTGCGCCTTGTTCTCCACGAGCCCGAAGCTGGCAATGTCCCAGAACGCGGTAGATCCGCCGACGCCCAGCACCACTTCATAGCCTTCCGGTGCCCGGAAGAATTCGCTGAGGCCGCTGCGCACCGAGCCGACCAGGTTCTTCACGGGCGCCTGGCGGTGGGAGGTCCCCAGCAGCTTCGACGATGCCGCGGCCAGGGCGTCCATCTGTTCCGGCCGGACTTTGGACGGGCCGGCGCCGAACCGTCCGTCCTTGGGCAGGAGGTTGGCGGGGATCGTGATGCTGGTGTCGCTCACAGTGGCTCCAATTTTCGGCTGGTTCGTAGCGTGGCTGGGAGGTGGCGGGCAGGGATGGCTACCACGGACACCCCTCTTCATTCTGCCTGTCTTATTTTGCCTGACAGCTCCCGGCGATACAGAAAAAGGCCTGTCATAGTCCGGTCATTGAGACGCCGGGGACGGCCGGCCGGCTGGGGCTGGGACAATAGCTTCAGGTCGATCGAAAGATTATCCGGAGTAATTCAAAATAGGCTAGGCTGGCATGCGAACGTACGGCGATTCCCGCCTGGGCGCATCCTGCATGCAGCCCGCACGCGGTACGGTGGGAATGACGCTAGGACTGCGCTCGAGGAGCTGAGCTGAATGACGGATCTGATCGATACTACGGAGATGTATCTTCGGACCATTCTGGAACTTGAAGAAGAAAACATCGTTGCCCTCCGCGCCCGCATCGCCGAACGGCTCCGCCACTCCGGCCCCACTGTGTCCCAGACGATCGGCCGGATGGAGCGCGACGGGCTGGTGGTTGTTTCCGGCGACAGGCACCTTGAACTGACGGAAATCGGACGGAAACGTGCAATCGGTGTCATGCGCAAGCATCGTCTGGCCGAACGCCTCCTCGCGGACGTGATCGGGCTCGACTGGGCCTACGTCCACGAGGAAGCGTGCCGCTGGGAACATGTCATGAGCGAACGCGTCGAGCGAAGAATCTTCGAGATGCTCAACCACCCGACAGTCTCGCCTTACGGAAACCCTATTCCGGGGCTTGCGGATCTTGGCGGCGTGCCCAACGGCGCCCCCGTGGACAGGCCCGTGAACCTGCTGGAGGCCATGGCCGGCTACGGGGTAACTTCCCGGGTTACGGTCAACCGGCTCGCGGAGCCGATCCAGGTCGAGCCGGAGCTTCTGGCCCAGCTCGACGAGGGCGGAATCAGGCCTGGCGCGCTGGTCTCGCTGGAGCGGGTGGGGGAGTACATCTCGGTCCGCGTCCCCGATATCGAAGGTGCCCTGGAGCTGCCGCCCGAGGTTGCCGCGCACGTCTTTGTAACAGTCGCCTGACCAGCCACTACGCGCCGGTCATGGGACGACCCACGAGTTGTCCACAATTGCGGTTACGGATTTATTACCGGGCGGCTTAATCGCCTATAGTTAGTGCCCAGTACCGATACCAAAGCGTTACCTGATCCGAAGCCGAGCCCTGCCAGCGGATCAGTCGCAGAACTACCTCCTGGCAGGGGCGGGGGAACCACTTTCGGCTGCTACTTCGGCAGCCTTGGGGTGAAGTCCGTCAGCGGCAAGCAGCTTCCACCGAAGGATCCCCTAGGGATGCCTCTGTGCGTGGCTGCCTGCAACGGCGGACCGGGTCTTTGATCTCTCTGACCCGAATCCGACAGCTAACTTCGCAGGCCATCCAGAGAGGAACCCTTCTTGACCACCCAGACCGCCAGGGGCCGTCGCCGCGCGACCGGTCCCGCTCCGGAGCCGCGTCCCGTCGTCGCACACACGGCCGAACGCCCGCGGGACGTGCACCGCGATGAACGCCGTCGCCGTCGCAGTCCGTTCCGCCAGGTCACGGACTTTGCCGCGGCAAGCGGAGTCGGGCAGAAGGCCGGGATCGCACTGGCCGCAACTGGTCTGGTTCTTACCGTGACGGTCCCCGTCACGAGCCCGGTGATGGCTTCGAATCCGGGCGGATCCGGCGCGCTCTCCGCCGCCGTGCAGCCGGATGTCACCGCTGCCGCCGCCGCCAAGGTCGACTTCAACCGCACGGCCGTCACCACGAAGGGCGATCCGGACGGGAAACTCAAGCAGCTGCTGAGCGCCCAGTCTGTGGGCACGATCACCCGCGCGGCATCGGCCGGCACCCTGGGTGCGCCGCTCGACCAGCTGGTCACGGCCTCGCCCTTCGGCTACCGTGTCAGCCCCATTACCGGGGGCGCGGGGGAGTTCCACCGCGGCCAGGATTTCGCCGCCCAGTGCGGCACGGCGGTCCACGCGGCCGCCAGCGGCACCGTGACGTTCAACGGCTGGCATCCCTTCGGCGGGGGGAACCGCGTGGTCATCGATCACGGCAACGGCCTGGAGACCACGTACAACCACCTGTCCTCGGCTTCGGTCAAGGTCGGCCAGAAGGTTTCCCGCGGTGACGTCGTCGCCATGAGCGGAACCACCGGCGCCTCCACGGGCTGCCACCTCCACTTTGAAGTGATGGTCAACGGCGATGTCGTTGACCCGCTCGGCTGGCTCTAAAAAGACGATGGGCTGCTCTCAACTTCCTGTGACACGCCGTGATCTGAATGTGACATTGGATCAGGACTGCTGTAGGGTTTGAAGCACGCCAACTTTTCCGAAGTTGGCGCTCTTGAGTGGATTGCCTAGCTCTGCCACCGCTCAAGGTCCGTTCGCATTACATCGTCTGGCAGGGGCGGGGGAACCAATTTTGGCCTTCGAAAGAAGGCCTTGGGGTTAAGTCGCAAAGCTTCCCAGGAAGCAGCGCGGCCGGGTGACTCCCATCCGAATCCGACAGCTCACCTCGTAGGCATTGGGAGAGGCTACTTTCGTGTCTTCACGCCACAATTCTGCGCGCATGCGCACCGGCGAGGCTCTGTCGAGCCCGCTGGAATCCACATCACGTGCCGCCCTTGCCGGCGCCCGGATTGGATCACGTTCCGCAGGCTCAATCGCTACCGAGCCCGGACAGCATGCAGTTTCCGCTTTTGGCGCGTCTTCGCAGTACACCCTTCGCTAAGTAACCCATTTCGGGGCGATCCGGCGTACCCCCAAGATGCCGGAGCGTCCTCAGTCCGTGCCCGAAAGCGCGCGGTCCAAGGATCACGAAAGAGAGAACTTAATGACTACTCGTGCAAACGTTGCACGGCACCGCGCCGAGGTCACCAAGACCAACTCGCTGGCTGTAATTGCTAAGGCTGTCGGCGACAACGCCGGCGGCATGGGCCGTCAGGCCGCGGTCATCGCCGCAGCTTCCGGTCTGGTCCTGACCAGCGGAATCGCAGCCAACGCTGCTGAAACCAATGTTCAGCGCGAATCCACCTCCGCTTCGGCCCTGGAAGTCCAGTCCGCAGCTCCGGCCACCATCTCGGCCGCTTCCACCATCGCGATCTCCTACGAGAAGCCCGCCGTGACCACCACGCCGGCTCCCGTCGTCGAGGCTCCCAAGCCCGTCGTGAAGGTCCAGGACGCCACGGCCACGGCTACAGCCACCCGCGCCGGCGGCACCGAGCTTGGCGTCAGCGGCGGCGTCGCTGCCCAGGCCCCCGCGGGCATCGGAAGCGGCGCAGGCGCGACCATCGCCGCTGCTGCCTACGCACAGATCGGCGTGGCGCAGGACTGCACCGCCCTCGCCACCAACGCCCTGGCCGCGGCCGGCATCCACTACCACGGCTGGCCGGCAGGTTACCTGTCCCTGGGCCGCACCGTGAGCGCCGCCGAGGCACGCCCGGGCGACCTCGCCTACTACCAGAACGGCGGCGTGGGCATGGCTCACATCGCGGTCTACGTCGGCAACGGCATGGCAGTGCACGGCGGCTGGAACGGCGGCACCACCGCGCTGTACAGCGTCAACGTCGGCTCCGGTCCGGTCTTCATCCGCGTCGGCGCCTAAGCACGAACCCCAGCATTCCGAAAGACCCCCGCCTCCAGGCGGGGGTCTTTTGCGTTGCCGCGCAGTGAACTTTCCGCGCTGAGGACCGCGCCGGTGAAAAAATATTCGGTGATCCGGCACTTGAGTGTTTACTCTTGTGTTGTCGATCCATAGCCCGACCATGCAGAGGGCAGCCGGCCCTCGTGCCGCTGGCGGGTGCGGCCGTGAAGAGGTATGCGGATGCGCACTCTCGTTCTGAATGCTGGATATGAACCGCTGGCGGTCATCACCTTCCGCCGGGCGCTCGTCCTTGTCCTGACCGGAAAGGCCAGCGTGGTGGCCGAAGGGGACGACCCCGTGGTCGGCCCCCAGGACATTTTGGGCCGCCCGTCCGTGATCCTGCTGAACCGCTACATCCGGCCAAGGTACAACACGATGACTGCGGTGAGCCGCCGCGGCGTGCTGCGCCGGGATGCCCACCGCTGCGCGTACTGCGGCAAGGCTGCCCACACCATCGACCACATCCAGCCCAAATCGCGGGGCGGAGCCGACTCCTGGGAGAACCTGGTGGCGGCGTGCCTGCGGTGCAACAACGCCAAGAGCGACCATACGCCGGCGGAGATGGGCTGGAAGATCGGTTTTGTTCCGGGCCCGCCAAAGGGTGCCATCTGGCAGATCAAGGAACTCGAGAAGCCGACGCCGGCCTGGGATCCGTTCCTGCTGCCTGAATCGGCTGCCTGATCGGCCTCCTAGCTGATTGATCAGCCGGTGAAGACGCTGCCGGCGCACATTACGGCTTGTTCAGTGGCCGCTGGCGCCGCGCTAGGCTGAACCGATGGAGTTCGATGCCATCATTCTCGCCGGGGGGCGGTCCTCACGCCTCGGCGGCGTGCCCAAATCCGGGCTGATCTACGACGGCGCCACCCTCCTGGAGCGGTCACTGCGGGCCGCGGGCGCGGCGGGGCGCACCGTCGTCGTCGGCCCCGACCCCGGGGGCCTGCCCGGCGGCGTCCTGACCTGCCGGGAAGAGCCGCCCTTCGCGGGTCCGGCCGCAGCCATCGCGGCGGGGCTGGCCGCCCTGGCCGCCGATCACGCGAGCCGGCACGCAGCAGCCGCGCCCTATACCCTCGTCCTGGCGTGTGACATGCCCCGGTCGGCCGGCGCGGTCCGTGCCCTGGCCGAGGCGCTGGCCGCGTCTGCTGCAGGCACACCGGAAAGGGGTGGGGCCGACGGCGTCATGGCCGTCTCGGCCGACAGTCGGAAACAGCCGCTCGTGGGCTTTTATGGCACGGCCGTGCTACAACGTTCTGTCGCGGACGCCGCGTCCCGGGACCGGCTGGAAAACGCGTCGGTGTTCGCCCTTCTTGCTAGGCTGGACGTGCGGGAAGTTCGCGTTCCCCCGGGTTCCACGGATGACGTCGACACCTGGGATGACGCGTCCGCACTGGGGGTATCCGGCAGGATTCCCGACGGCGGTCCGGGCTCCGGCCCGGCTCTGCACAGCTGAACTCGACCATGGAGGCAAACGGTGAAAAGCCAGGACGAAACACTGGAAGACTGGTGCCGTGCCCTGCTCCAGGCCCTGGAGCTGGACGACGTTGAGATTGACGTGAATGAGGTCCTCGCCCTGGCCGGCGTGGCCGCCCATTCCGTGGTGCGCCCGGCGGCACCGCTGACCACATTCATTGCCGGCTTTGCGGCCGGCCTGGCCTCCGGCTCCGGGCAGGCCACGGACTCCGTGTCCATGGAGTCCGCGATGGCCGTGGCCCGCCGGCTCGCCAAGGACTACGCAGCCGCCGAAACTTCCGGGGCATGACGGCTGCGGCCCCGGACGGCAATGGCCCCGCCACCGCCGCAGGTGAAGATGGCGTCAACGATAGCGGCGGAAATGGCGTCAGAGATGGCGGTGGAGAGGCTCTCGTAGACGGCCCTGGAGGCCCTCACATCGCGCACCAGGACACCGCGGACCAGGACTCAGGGGACGAGGACACTGCCGCGGAGCCGCACAGGCACCTGGCCCACACGTGGCAGGAGGCCCGGCAACTCGCGTTCGAGTGCGCCGTTCCCATCCCGGCCGCCCCTGTTCCGCTGCGGCAGACGCTTGGCCGGACGCTCGCGGCGGACGTCGTTGCCCGGCAGGACATGCCCCATTACGCTTCCTCTGCCATGGACGGTTGGGCCGTCAACGGCAGCGGGCCCTGGATCCTGGCCGAACCCGGTCAGCGCCTGGCACCACATCAGGCCAGCCCGATTGCCACCGGCGGCCTCATCCCGCCCGGGGCCAAGGCAGTGTTGCGCAGCGAAAGCGGCATCATCGACGCCGACGACGACGGCCTGCCCGTCCTGAAGCTGGGCGGCACCGCGAAGCCGGGAGACCCGCGCAACGGCGACCACATCAGGAAGGCCGGGGAGGAAGCCGCCGCCGGGGACGTCCTGATCAAGGGCGGCACGGTCCTGAATCCGGCCCATCTGGCGCTCGCCGCGCTGGCCGGAAGTGACGCCCTTCCCGTGCTCGGCAAGGCCGTGGTCCGCCTCGTTTTCACTGGCTCCGAGGTCGTGACGAGCGGGATACCGGCACCCGGGCAGGTCCGCGACACCTTCGGACCCCAACTGGCCGCCGTGGTGGGAATGCTCGGCGGGATCTGCACCGAAGAAGTGAAAGTCGGCGATACCTACGCCGAGTGGCTCGCCGCCCTCGAGGACACCGATCCTGCCGGTGAAAACCTGCCTGCCGACGTCGTGATCACCACCGGCGGCACGGGGCGCTCCGGGACAGACCACCTCAGGCGCTCGGTCGCCGAGCTCGGCGGCCGCCTGCTGATCGACGGAATCGCCATGCGCCCGGGCCACCCCGCCGTGCTGGCCGAACTGCCGGACGGCCGTTACATCCTTGGCCTGCCAGGAAACCCGCTCGCGGCCATGATGGCGCTGTCCACGATCGGTGCCCCACTCCTGGCGGCACTCGGGCACGGCGTGATCCCCCCGCTCAGCGAGGTGCCCTGCGGCTCGACGATTGACGCCGACCCGGGCCGGACCCGGCTCATGCCCTTCCGGCTGCTCTACGGCATGGCATCGCCGGCGCAGCACACCGGCCCCGGAATGATGCGGGGGCTGGCCGCCGCCGACGGTGTGCTGGTGGTCCCGCCCCATGGCGTGCAGCTGGGGGAACTCGTCCCCGCCTTCGCCCTCCCGTGGAGTGCGCCGTTGCCTGACGCTTCGGCGGCGGCCGCCGAACAGAAGCCGGCGGCGAAGCGGACCGCCAGGAAAACCGCGGCCAGCGACGGTCCGGTGGACTGGAGTGCCCTTTTGGGCTGAGCCCTGGCCTGCTGCGACGGCACCGGGACAAGGCACGCCGCCAGGATCAGGCACTTACAATGATGGAACCAACCAAAGATTCAAACAGCCGCTAGCTTCAAACAGCGGCACACAATGTTGCTTAGGAGCACCGGATGGGCCGTGTGACACAGCGCCGCAAGGTGCACAAGATCGTCCTGGACGGGTCCCCGCAGGCCCTCGAATTTCCGGTCCGGCACCGGGAGGACGTCCTTGCCGTCGAGGAACCGCTGGAAATCCGGCTCGGCAACATGTCATTCTCCGTCACCATGCGAACGCCGGGCAATGACTTCGACCTCGTCGCAGGCTTCCTCGTCTCGGAGGGGATCATCTGGGCACCCGAACAGCTGGTCTCGCTCAGGTTCTGCGCCGGCGAAGACGCCGACGGCATGCAGACCTTCAACGTGGTGGAGGCGCAGCTCAGGCCCGACGTCGTCCGGCCCGAGACCGGACGCAACGTCTTCACCTCCAGTTCCTGCGGCATCTGCGGCACTGACTCGATCGATGCCGTTCGGAAGTCCTCGCACTACAGCCCGGCACACGATCCGCTGACCGTCCCCGTCGAAACGCTCGCGGCCCTCCCGGACGCCCTCCGGTCCGCCCAGGAGGTCTTCGAAGTCACCGGCGGCGTGCACGCCGCCGGGCTCTTCAGGATCTCCGACGACGGCTCGGCCGAGTTGCTGTGCCTGCGCGAAGACGTGGGCCGGCACAACGCGGTGGACAAGGTGGTGGGCTGGGCGCTCCGCGAGGGCCTGCTCCCGCTCCGGGGCACCGTGTTGCAGGTGTCCGGCCGGGCATCGTTCGAGCTCGTCCAAAAGGCGGCCCTCGCCGGCATCCCGGTCCTCGCCGCTGTCAGTGCCCCCTCCAGCCTGGCCGTCGAGCTCGCCGAGGCCAGCGGGATGACACTGGCCGGGTTCAGCCGCGGGACCAGCCTGAACGTGTACGCGGGCCAACAACGCGTCGCGGTTCCGGCGCCTGCCGCCGGCTAGGGGCAACAGTTGGCCAATGGGTTCTCCGCGGCGTAAGTTTTATCCATCGATTGGAGTCGATCGGACCCCCCAGCGCTGAAGAGGATCACATTGCACGACGACCGCCGTCTTACGGAAGTCCGGCTGGACCGCTTTCTGCGTGACCGGATCGGCCCGGCCGTCTACCCGCGCAACGTGCCGCTGACGCTGAGCAGCTGGGACGCGCCGGACGAACCCGTGCCGGTGCTCGAGGCCCTGCGGCAGGAGTTCACGCCCCAGGAACACGGCGTGGCCTGGGGCCGGCCCTGGAGCACCAAGTGGCTGCGGCTCCGGGGTGAGGTGCCGGACGCCTGGGGAACCGCGGCCGGAACCTCCGTGGAAGTCCTCGTGGACCTCGGCTTCAGCGGCGACCTCCCGGGTTTCCAGTGCGAAGGCATTGCCTGGCGGTCCGACGGGACCATCATCAAGGCGATCTCGCCACGGAACCAGTACATCCCGCTCAAGCTCCTGGGCAGTGGCATGGCCGTTGACTTCTACGTCGAAGCCGCGGCCAACCCCGACTTGTCCCAGAACTGGACTTTCGCCGCCACCCCCTACGGCGACAAGGCGACGTCGGGCAGCGAGCCGAAGTACCGCCTCGGCAGGATCGCCATCGCCGAACGCAACCAGACTGTCTGGGAACTGCAGCAGGACATCCTCACGCTCAGCGGGCTCATGCACGAACTGCCCATGGACCTGCCCCGCCGCCACGACATCCTGCGGTCGCTCGAACGCATGCTGGACATCATGGACCCCGACGACGTTGCCGGGACCGCGGAGGCCGGACGGGCCGCCTTGGCCGATGCCCTGTCCCGGCCCGCCTATGCCTCGGCGCACCAGCTCGTGGCCACGGGCCACGCCCACATCGATTCGGCCTGGTTGTGGCCGGTCCGGGAGACCATCCGCAAGTGCGCCCGGACGTTCTCCAACGTCGTCGCCCTGATGGACGAGAATCCCGATTTCATCTTTTCGTGCTCCTCCGCCCAGCAGCTCGCGTGGATGAAGGAGTACTATCCGGAGCTCTTCGGGCGCATCCGGGACAAGGTCCGCGCCGGCAGGTTCGTTCCCGTCGGCGGGATGTGGGTCGAATCCGACTCCAACATGCCCGGCGGCGAGGCCATGGCACGGCAGTTCCTCGAAGGTAAAAGTTTCTTCCTGGCCGAATTCGGGATCGATTGCCAGGAGGCGTGGCTGCCGGATACGTTCGGGTATTCCGCCGCCCTGCCGCAGATCATCAAGGCCGCAGGCAGCCGCTGGTTCCTGACCCAGAAGATCTCCTGGAACCAGGTCAACAGGATGCCTCACCACACCTTCAACTGGGAGGGAATCGACGGCACCCGGGTCTTCACCCATTTCCCACCTGTGGACAGCTACAACTCCGACCTCAGTGCCCGGGACCTGGCGCACGCAGAACGGAACTACCGGGACCACGGACGCGGAGGCACGTCGCTGGTTCCGTTCGGGTACGGCGACGGCGGCGGGGGCCCAACCCGCGAGATGCTGGCCGCAGCGCAGCGCACGGCGGATCTGGAAGGATCTCCGAAGGTGCGGATCGGCTCGGCGGCCAGCTTCTTCAGCCAGGCCCAGGCCGAGTATGAGCCCCTGCCGGTCTGGGTGGGGGAGATGTACCTGGAACTGCACCGCGGCACCTACACCAGCCAGGCCAGGACCAAGCTGGGGAACAGGCGCAGCGAGCACCTCCTCCGGGAGGCCGAGCTCTGGAGTGCCACGGCGGCTGTGCGGACCGGGCACCGCTATCCGGCTGCGGAGCTCAAGCGCCTCTGGCGGCTGGTTCTGCTGCAGCAGTTTCACGACATCCTGCCGGGCAGTTCCATCGCCTGGGTCCACCAGGACGCCGAACGGAACTATGCCGCCGTCGAACGGGGACTGGAAGCGGTCATCACGAACGCCGCGGCGGCGGCCCTCGGCACCGGCAGCCGGGAATTCCTGCTCAACGCTGCCCCGCACGAGCGCCTGGGCGTGCCTGCCCTGGCGGCTGCCGAACCGGTCCGGCCCGGGCAGCCGGTAGAGATCACTGAGGACGGCGGCGGCTACATCCTGGACAATGGCATCATCCGTGCCGTGGTGGATGCCCGCGGACTGCTGGTCTCCCTCGCGGACCGGGCCTCCGGACGAGAGGCGATTGCTCCCGGCGAGGTGGGAAACCTCCTGGAGCTGCACCGGGACACGCCCAATGAATGGGACGCGTGGGACGTCGACGCCTTCTACCGCAGGAACGTCGTCCGTCTGGACCAGGCGCTTTCGGTGGCACCAGAGCGCGACCACCGGGGCGAAAGCCCGGACGCCGTCGTGGTGGTGGAGCGGATGGCCGGGTCCTCCGCGGTGACCCAACGGATTACGCTCGCGCCGGGTGCAGACTCGCTCGCGATCACCACGGCCGTGGACTGGCAGGAGAGCGAAAAGCTGCTCAAGCTGGGCTTTGCATTGGATGTCAGGGCCGACCGGTCGGCGGCGGAGACGCAGTTCGGGCACGTCTTCCGCCCGACCCATGTCAACACGTCCTGGGAGGCCGCGAAATTCGAAATCTGCGCCCACCGCTGGATCCACGTCGCCGAGCCGGGCTATGGGGTGGCGATCTCCAACGCTTCCAGCTACGGCCACGACGTCACCCGCAACGTCCGGGAGGACGACGGCGGCACCACCACCACAGTGCGGCTCTCGCTCCTGCGGGCACCGAAGTTTCCGGATCCCGGCGCGGACCAGGGCAGGCACGAGCTGCACGTCACGGTCCGTCCGGGCGCCACGATCGCCGACGCCGTCGAAGAGGGCTACCGCACCAACCTGGCACCGCGGGTGGTGCATGGGGCCCACGGGGTGGAGCCGCTGGTCACGGTGTTCAACCAGGCCCTTGTCATTGAAGCGGTCAAACTCGCTGAAGACGGTTCGGGGGATGTGATTGTCCGGCTCTACGAAGCACTGGGGGAGCGGTCCACCGGCGCGGTGAAGGCCAATTTCCCGGTCCGCGGGCTGCATGCCGTGGATCTGCTGGAACGGCCCGTCGATGCTCCGGGAGTGACGGCGGGCGGCAATTCCGCCGAGCTGACGTTGCGGCCCTTCCAGCTGGTCACGCTGAGGTTTGTGCGCTGACAGCCAGGGCCGCCTGCCGCCGCCTTTCCTGCAGGGGAATCCGGCCGGCAGTGTCGGGGAATCCGAATGTTGTCGGGAACAACCGGAAAACCCCTTAAACAGGCTGAGTGGGAGCGGTCCTACCGGACCGCTACCACTCATCCCCCCAATGGCGCTTGGACGGCTGCCTCTGCTTCGCACGGCTGACTTCCGTACACGAAGCGATTGCCGCATTCACACATTCATGATTCTCTCACGGTCTAATGATTTTGTGAATGCCTACTTTTGGTTCTTGCGAAATGTTGCGCGAGCGTTATGGGATTCTTTGGCGGCGAGCCCGGAAGCCCAGAACAGTCCCAGGCCCAGGACGTAGCCCAGGACGGCCAGATAATTGACGGTCTGCTGCGCGAGGAGCCAGTCTTTCGTGGCGAAGGAGGCGGGGATGGTGAACGCGGTTGCCAGGGCACCGAGGCAGGTCAGGAGGGCCGCCGCACGCACGAGACGCGGCAATCGGCTCCTGGCGGTGGCGAGCAATGCCGGCAGCAGGGCGAGGGAGACAAAAGCAGGGTAGGTGCGGCCGGCGGCGGCGTAGAACGGCGCCAGGACTGCATTCGGGCCCCCCTTGTCGGCGATGCCCAGCAGGCCCGACGAGGACCCGCGGGTGTCCATGAGGAAGAAGGTCAACGCCACGGCGACGGCGCTGAGAGCCAGGGCCCAGCGCCCGGCCGGCCCCGCGATGAGGCGGTAGCCGGGCTCGTCTGCCAGGCCCCGCGCCACGCGCAGACCGACCAGCAGGACCGCGGCGAATACGAGGAAGCGCAAGATCAGGTGGGCGAGGTTCCATCCCCCCAGCGCCCCATCGATCGCCTCATAGGGGCCGGGCACCGAGAGCAGGCTGCACAGGGTCGCGAGCACCAGGATCCAGAAGACGGTCCTGTTCCGTCCCTGGATCGCATCCGGAACGCGGAGGAGGAGCACCACGGTGGAGATGATCAGCGTGCCCCACTGGAGGGTTGCAATCATTCCCGGTTCTCCCACATCGCTTGCCTGCTCAGCCCCAAAGTGGTCAGATCATGCCAGCATGCTTCTTCGGTGCATGCTTCGCAAGCGTCTTAGCCAGCCAGATCATGCACAGTCCCAGGACCAGGCACAGGACCGCCGAGTAGTTGATGACGAACCGCATGAACCCGAGGGGCGGAGGGACGACCGGGGAGAGCAGGCTGAGACAGATGGCCACGGTGCCCACGGCCAGCAGCCCGGCGCTGGACCGGACAAGGGCCGGAAGTCCGCTGCGCAGGGTCCGCAGCATCGCCGGAAACAGTGCCGCGGTGATGAACGCGGGGTACAGGCGCCCGGCGGCCCCGTAATACTCCACCAAGGCGGCATTGCGATCATCCTTGGCGAAAACGGCGACCAAACCCGCCGAGGAGCCGGCGGTATCCATCATGAGGAAGACCACCACCACCACAGCCGAGGCGGCAGCGGCTACTGCGATGCCGATGGGGCCGGTGATGAGCCGCAGGGCATCGTCCGCGCTGAAGCCCCGGGCCATCCGGAGACCAAGGAAGAAGATGACGGCGAAAATGACGAAGCGCAGCAGCAGGTTGGCGATGTTCATGCCTCCCAGGGCCTGGTCCACGGCCAGATACGGGGCATCGATGCTGAGCAGGATCGCCAGGGTCATCAGCGCAAGGATCCAGAACAGGGACCGGTTTTCACCCCGCAGGACACTGGGAACGCGGACGAGCGTGGCGACGCAGCAAATCGCCAGTGTGGTCCACTGCAGGATCGCGATCATCCGAGGTTCTCCCAAATCTTTCGTGTTTGTGCCTGCTCCTGCTCATGGCGCCGCAGCGATTTTCCGAGCGCCTGAAGACGTTCCCCGGCCAGGGCGCTAAGGTCGCCGTCGGAAAGAGCATCCAACGCGGCTTGCTTCGCCCCGGCCGTCCAGCCGGCCTCAGCCTCGGTTATCAGGCCCGTTGCGACGAGCCCGCCCGTGAAGCCTACGCCCGCCGCGCGGGCCGTCGCGACCGCAAGCTCGGGGGACAGCCGGTTTGCCGTGAGCTGCGCGGAGTAATTTTGCGGTGCCACCCCGGTGGCGGCCGAAACCCGGTGGCGCAATTCACCGTCGTCAATCGCATCCACCCAGTTCCGGACCGACGTGGCGTGCGGTGCGGGGCTCAGCGCCGGGGTCATTGAGCTGCCCTGGTCACCGTAGCCGCCGTAGGCCGGGGAAGAACGCGAAATGACGGCGCGCAACAGGTCCATGGTGGCGACCTGGCTGACGAGTTCGGCCGGGGTCGGCGGCTGCGGCGGGGCGGCCAGCTCCGCATAGTGCTCGAAGGAAGCGAGTTCCGCCAGCGGACTCAACTCCAGGGCCCGGCTGATGCTGACCAGGGTGGTTTCGGCCACCTTCCCGCGGACCAACTGCTGGGCGAAGGTGGTGCGCTTGATCCCGGAGATCCGGCAGAGATCGGCTGTGCTCGCGGACGGGGCAACGCGGTGAAGCCAGAGTTGGAACGCCTTTGCGGGTAGTGGCATCTAGGGCTTCCTGCGGAGTCGACGGGCAGTATGGCTACTGGCATGCGGTGGGGCAGCGGCGATTGAGGCGGGGGGTGGCGGCGGTGTGGCGGTGCGGGCTGGGATTTTGCGTGAGGTCCTAATTCAACTATGCTAAATGGTCGAACCCGCTGGTCCGTACACCCCCCAAGTCCGGACCGGCGGGTTCTTCTATGCCCGGCTGGTTTTCGGCCCGTTTCTCCCAGTCAGCACGGCCCGTTTTTGCCAGACTGGACGGCCCGTTTTGGGCCGCAGTGAGAGGATGAAGTAATGACTGCAACCCTTGTTGCCAAGGATCTTTCCGGTGGACACGATCACCGCACACTCTTCTCGAAGCTGTCCCTGACCGTAGCCCCCGGCGACGTCGTCGGCGTCGTCGGCGCCAATGGTGCCGGCAAATCAACCCTGCTGCGGCTGCTGGCCGGCGTCGACGGTCCGCAGGAAGGCACCGTGAGCCTGGCCCCCGCCGACGCCTTTGTCGGCTGGCTGCCGCAGGAACACGAACGCATTGCCGGCGAAACGGTCGCGGGCTACATCACCCGGCGCACCGGCTGTGCCCAGGCGACCCTGGAGATGGAATCCACCGCGGAGGCGCTGGGTTCCGGCGCTCCGGGCTCCGACGACGCCTACTCCCTGGCCTTCGACCGCTGGATGGCCTCCGGCGCCGCTGACCTGGAGGAGCGCATCCCGTCCGTCCTGGCGGACCTTGGCCTCGATGTGGGCCCCGACGCCGGAATGACTGGCCTGTCCGGCGGCCAGGCGGCCCGTGTGGCGCTCGCCGCCCTGCTGCTGAGCCGGTTCGACATCGTGCTCCTGGACGAACCCACCAACGACCTGGACCTCAACGGCCTGGCCAAGCTCGAGGCCTTCGTGCAGGGCCTGCGCGGCGGCGCCGTCCTGGTCTCGCATGACCGCGAGTTCCTGGCGCGCTGCGTGACCACGATCGTGGAACTGGATCTGGCCCAAAACTCGGTGGCGGTATACGACGGCGGCTACGAGGCCTACCTGGAGGAACGCGCCGTTGCCCGCCGGCACGCCCGGGAACGTTTCGAGGAGTACGCGAACACCAAGGCGGACCTCGTCTCCCGGGCCCGCACCCAGCGCGAATGGAGCTCCCAGGGCGTCCGCAACGCGATGAAGAAGAACCCGGACAACGACAAGATCCGCCGGGCGGCCAGTACCGAGTCCTCCGAGAAGCAGGGCCAGAAGGTCCGGCAGATGGAGTCCCGCATCGCCCGGCTCGAAGAAGTGGAAGAGCCGCGCAAGGAATGGCAGCTGCAGTTCAGCATCGGGGCGGCGCCCCGCTCCAGCGCCGTCGTGGCCACCCTGCGCGACGCCGTCGCGGTGCAGGGCGACTTCACCCTGGGCCCGGTGAACCTGCAGCTGAATGCGGGGGAACGGATCGGGATCACGGGTCCCAACGGCGCCGGCAAATCCACCCTGCTCCGGCTCCTGCTCGGCGTCCAGCTGCCCGACTCCGGTGACGCCTCCATGGGCGCGTCCGTGGCCGTCGGCGAGATCGACCAGGCGCGCGGCCTCTTGGCCGGCGAGCTGTTGCTCGCAGACGCCGTTGAGGCCGTCCTGACGGAGCAGACCCCGGCCGAGGTGCGCACCCTGCTGGCCAAATTCGGCCTCAAAGCCGATCACACCAATCGGACCGTGGACTCCCTCTCCCCGGGGGAACGGACCCGGGCAGCCCTGGCGCTGCTGCAGGCCCGCGGCGTGAACCTGCTCGTGCTGGATGAACCCACCAACCACCTTGACCTGCCCGCCATCGAACAGCTCGAGGAAGCCCTCGACAGCTATGACGGCGCGCTGCTGCTGGTCACCCACGACCGCCGGCTGCTGGAAAACGTCCGCCTGGACGTGCGCTGGAACGTCGAGAACGGCGTCGTCACCGAACTGCACGCCGATGCCCCGAAAGGCAACACCAAATGAGCATGGACCGGGTCGCCTGGAGCTCCCTCTACAACATCACCCGCGCCTCCAGCGGGTCCAAGCCGTTCTCGAAGGAGACCCTGAAGCGCGTCTTCAGTTTTGCCCGCCCCCACCGCAGCAAACTGATCGCCTTCGTGCTGCTGTCCATCGTGATGGCCTTCCTGGCGGTCGCCACCCCGGTCCTCGCCGGGCAGGTGGTTGACGAGATCATCGCCCACGCGGAGGCCTCAACCGTGATCTGGCTGGCCGTCCTGATCGCGATCGTGGCGGTCGCCGAGGCTGGAATCGGCCTAGTGACGCGCTGGATGTCCTCCACCATCGGCGAAGGCGTGATCGTGGACCTCCGCACGAAGGTCTTCGACCACGTCCAAAAGATGCCGATCGCGTTCTTCACCAGGACCCGGACCGGGGCCCTGGTCAGCCGGCTGAACAACGATGTCATTGGTGCGCAGTCGGCCTTCGCCGGCACGCTCTCCGGCGTGGTCAGCAACGTCGTGGCCCTGGCGCTGACCCTTGCGGTGATGCTGAATAAATCGTGGCTTGTGACAGTGCTCGCCATGATCCTGCTGCCGATCTTCCTGATCCCGGCCCGCCGGATGGGCTCCAAGCTGGCCGATCTGCGGCGCGAAGCCGCCGAGCACAACGCCACCATGGGCACCCAGATGACCGAGCGCTTCTCCGCGCCCGGCGCCACGCTGGTCAAGCTTTTCGGCCGCCCCGACGAGGAATCCCGCGAGTTCGCCCTCCGGGCCGGCCGCGTCCGGGACATCGGCGTCCGCACCGCCATGCTGCAATTCACCTTCGTCACGGCGCTGACACTGGTCTCGGCCTTGGCCCTGGCACTGGTCTACGGCCTGGGCGGCTGGCTCGCACTCGCCGGGCAGTTGAACGCGGGCGACGTCGTCGTGCTCGCGCTGCTGCTCACCCGCCTGTACGCGCCGCTCACGGCACTTTCGAACGCACGGGTGGAGATCATGAGCGCCCTGGTCAGCTTCGAACGCGTCTTTGAGATCCTGGACCTCAAGCCGCTTATCCAGCAGAAGCCGGATGCGGTGGCGTCCCCGCCAGGTCCGCTCTCGGTGGAGTTCGACAATGTCCGCTTCGCCTACCCCTCGGCGGAGAAGGTCTCGCTGGCCTCCCTGGAGGACGTGCGGACCCTGGACACCCGCGGCGGCGAAGAAGTGCTGCACGGCATCAGCTTCCGGGTGGAGCCGGGTCAGACGGTGGCCCTCGTCGGCTCCTCCGGGGCGGGCAAGTCCACCATTGCGCAGCTCCTGTCGCGCCTGTACGACGTCGACTCCGGCGCCATCCGCTTCGGCGGCACGACGCCCGGCGCGGGCGTGGACGTCCGTGACCTCACGTTCGACTCGATGCGGGCGACCCTCGGGATGGTGACGCAGGACGGTCACCTGTTCCACGAGAGCATCGCCTCCAACCTGCGTCTGGCCCGGCCGGAGGCCACCGAAGAGCAGATGTGGGATGCGCTGCGCCGTGCCCGGCTCGAAGACATGATCCGGTCCCTGCCCGATGGACTGGACACCGTGGTGGGGGAGCGCGGCTACCGGCTCTCCGGCGGCGAGCGGCAACGCCTGACGATCGCCCGCCTGCTGATCGCCCAGCCGCGGGTGGTCATCCTCGACGAAGCCACCGCCGCGCTGGATTCGACCAATGAGGCCGCCGTCCAGGAGGCGCTGGGCGCCGCGCTGGAAGGCCGTACCGCCGTCGTGATCGCCCACCGTCTCTCGACGATCCGTGCGGCGGACGCGATCCTGGTGGTGGAGGACGGCTCGATCGTGGAGCGCGGTACCCACCGGGAGCTTCTCGCCGCCGAGGGCCGCTATGCGGAGTTGTACCGGACGCAGTTCTCCGAGGCCAGCGCGGTGGCCCAGGAATCCGTGCCCGGCTACTGAGCCGCCGTTTGGAAGCCGGCATTTTAGAAGCCGGCTTTGGAGGCCCTGGCCGGTACGGGTCCTAGCCGGACGGCTTGGCGGACAGGGCCGGCAGCACATGGTCCGTCAGTAGCGGGGCGAGGTCGCCGGGCAGCTCGGCGGACAGGTCCAGCCAGCGGATCTCGGCGATTTCCGCCGACGGCCGGGCGCTCCATACCCCGGGCGCCGTGAAGACCGTTGCCTCGATCTGGGTGGCCGCCTCGTTGGCGGCATCCGCCAGCCAGCAACCCAGCAGGTCCAGGCGGTCCGGGGCCAGCACGATCCCCACTTCCTCCTGGAGCTCGCGCGCCGCAGCCTGGGCCGCTGTTTCGCCGGCCTCGGGTTTGCCGCCGGGGTGCATGAACTTGTCCGTGCCGCGTTTGCGGACGGTCAGGAGGCGTCCGGAGCGATCGAAAACGCAGACGGCGGAGACGACGATGCGCGGGTTCACCCGGCGCGCCCTGAATCCGGCGCGGCATCCGGCGTCGCATCGGGCGTCATATCCGGGGTTACTCCCGGCGTCACGCCTGGCCTGGTCTCGGGATCCGGGCCTGGGCTTGCCTCTGGTCTTGCGTCTGGTTTTGCTTTCAGCCGTCGCAGGACGGACTCCAGCAGATGGTCCTTGGCGGGCCCGGTGACGTCCCAGCGGTATCCGCATTGGTCCGGACCGCGGAAGGTGTACGTCACGCGGTAGGTGTCAGGGTCGCACCAGTGCTCGTCCTGATTGGTTTGCCCGGCGAAGCCCATGCGGTGGAAGGGGCGGCCGTCCGGGAAGTACACGTCCAGGACATCGGGGGTGTCCGCCGGCCGCAGCAGATATTCCCGGCTCGCCGGGCCGGCGAACGGCGCACCGCCCAGGGCCGCCCAGCGCACGGTGCCTTCTTCACGCCACCACAGTCCGCCGTCGTCGTCGGCAGTGAAGCGTACGACGCCGGTGAAGGTTCCGCTGGTGCCGGTGCTGCGGTCCAGGAGGGTGCGGTCGACGGACCAGGAGCCGCGCAGGTAGGCGCGGAGGTCAAAGCCCGGACCCGTGTCCGGGGTTTCGTCCGGGAAAGGAATGTTCAAGTGCCCTCGATTGGAATCGAACCAACGACACCGGCTTTAGGAGAGCCGTGCTCTATCCACTGAGCTACGAGGGCGGATGTCCGCGGGCGGCCGGGGCCGGTCCGGTCGGACACGGATATAAGCATACAAGGTGAGCGCGCGTACTACGCTCTTGGCATGACTGCAGGAACCACCGAGCTTTCCGCCGGAGCCCTTTACTACCCCGATGTGGCCGCCACCAGGTTTTACGTCGGGGCCCTGGCGAAGCTGAGCGTGCTGCAGTATTTCGTGGCCGAGTCGGCTGTGATCGGCGCCTGGGCGGGAGCGGAGCCATACAGCCGCCGCACGGGCTACATCAGCGACCTCGGCGCCGTGGCGTGCGGAGAGTTCTCCGGCCGGGACGTCTGCTCGCCGGCGCACCTGCTGATGAACGCGTCATTTGTGGTCCAAGGCCTTGGCATGGTGGTCGGCGCGCTGCTGCTCGGCTCGGCGCTCCTGTGCTGTGCCGCGCGGACCGGAGTGCCCCTCCGGCGCGGCCGGGTGCCGGCGCGGGCGCACGGCCGCGCGCGCTGGGGCGCAGGGGTGATGGCAGCGGCCGCCGCCCGGCTGCTGACCGGCGCCGCCGGGGCAGGAACGGTCATCGTGGGGCTGGTGCCCGAGGACACGGGATCGGCCTGGCACGTGGCCGGCGCCCTGATGTACTTCGCCGCCGGGGCCCTGGCGCTCCTGATCCTCGGTTGGCTTTGGCTCCGGCAGACGCCGCTCGGGTGGTTCATCCTGGGCTGCGGGGCCGTGTCCCTGGCGGCGCTCATCGCGGGCGGGCTGACGGGCATGCACGTGCCGGAACCCGGTGCCCTCGAACGGCTCATGGGCTATCCCATCACCGTCGGCGTCGCCGCGGCAGGCCTTGTCATCGCCCAGCGCGTCCAGCACGAACGCACGGCACGCAAGCTCGCCCGGGCCCAGGCCCGCTGAGGGCTTCAGGGTGTCAGATAACCGGCAGGGGTCTGACCTTGCATTATCATGAGGGCACCCACCGGAACATCCCGGTGCGGGCGTGTGGGTTTGTCCATCAACGCGCCAGTATGCAGACTTTGCAGTCATACGGGGACGAATGTTAAATCAGCGAGTCTTGCCGCTCTTCGGTGCGGACAGCGTGACGACCGAACAAAAGGTTGCGTTCCGGCCCCGTCAGTGGGGCCCCGAAGTTCGTCCCGGGGCGCTGTCGCTTGGTCATCTGAGACTGTTCATGTGCAAAATGGTCACTGTTCGGCTAGGAATTCTCACCTCGCTGACCGCTCCGACCAGCTACGTTATTTCCACCGCCCTGAAAGCGCACGCCGACCACCCGAACGCAGTTCGCGGGCGTCGGGTTGGGGCGATTTCCTATCCAGTCGTCGTAATATTCCTGACGCTTTCGACCCTAATGTGTGTGGTCCGCCCAGGAGCCTTTCGCGGTTTCCGCGACCATTTCAGCCCCAACAGCGCCTTCAACTCCGCGGTGGATGTCTTCCTCGGGGTGGTTAACTGGCTGTATGTCAGTCCCAGGCCCAAGAAAGTGAAGGAGAGTCCCGTGATTGCCAAGACAGCCGAGGAAGTCGACTGGGAAACGATTCTCTATCACGGCGACCGACGGCTGAACCGTGACCTCCGAGGCTCCGCGGACCGCCGCCGTCGAATTGCGGTCCGATGACGCTCGAGGCCCTGGCCGGGCCCGAAGGGTGGCTGCCGGAGGGCCTGCCGAACACGGCAGCGGCCGCGGCCGGCGTCGTTCTGGGGGCGGCGGCGGTGACCGCGGCCCGGGCGACCGACGGTGCCGCCCGTAGCATCGGGGTGCGGATGATCGACGGCGGAATCATCGAGGTCCTGCTGCCCGCCAACCAGGAGATCGAGGGTCCGGAGGCGCGCATCGCCGGCGACATCGTCCGCACGCTCGCCGCGGGACGGCGGATGCCGGTGCTCCTGGTGATCACCGGCGTCGTCGGTGTCAGCATGGAGGCCCGCCGGGTCTACAGCGGTTCCATAGCGGCCACAGCGTTCGCCCTGGTGGGCGAGAGCCCGGTGGACAGGGTCATTGCCCACTACCTCCTGCGGTCCCGAAGCGAGACGATCCCGGCCCAGTTCTTCACCTCCGAATCCGCGGCCGTTGAGTGGCTAAGGCAGTACACCCGTGAAGAATGAAGCACCGGACCCCAGGCTGCACGCCCTCGTGGAAGGCATCGTGCGGATCGCCGGAGGCGATCTGAGCACCCGGATCCCGCATTCGGGAGCCCGCGACGACGTCGCCGCCGTCATCGCCGGCATCAACCTGATGGCCGATGACCTGCAGACCATCTACCAGGAGCTGGAAGAGCGGGTCGAAAGCCGCACGGCCATGCTGCGCGAGGCGCAGGTGGAGCTCGAACGCATGGCGCTGACCGACCCCCTGACCCAACTCGCCAACCGCACCGCACTGAACTCGGTCCTGAGCCACGCCCTGGCGGAGTCCTCACGCGGCGAAATGCCGCCGGCCCTCCTGATTCTTGATCTCGATTCCTTCAAGGGCATTAACGACACCCTGGGGCACAGCGCCGGCGACGACGTCCTGCGGGCCATCGCACGCCGGCTCCAGGACGCCGTCCGCGAGACTGACACCGTGGCGCGCCTTGGCGGCGACGAATTCGCCGTCATGCTGCCGAAGTCCAATCTGGTCCGGGCACGCAGGGTGGCGAACAGGATCCTCAAGGCACTCAGTGAAAGCCTCGACGTCGGGGACCTGAAAGTCACCTGCGGAACGAGCATCGGCCTGCGGATAGCGGAACCCGGCCAGTCCGTCGATGACCTGGTCATGGAGGCCGACACGGCCATGTACGCGGCAAAGGCGCAGCAGCACAGCAGCATCAAAGTCTTCGAGCCGGCCCTGCTGTACGCGCGCCGGCTGCAGAGCGTCATGGTTACGGAAATGCGCGAAGCTATCCGGCAGGACCAGCTGACCCTGCACTACCAGCCGGTGGTGGACCTCGCGACCGGCAGGATCGAGGGCGTGGAGGCGCTGGTCCGGTGGAACCACCCCGGGCGCGGTCTGCTAATGCCGGATCAGTTCATTCCCCTGGCCGAGGAAACCGGCATGATCGTGGACCTGGGCCACTGGGTGCTGCGCAATGCCGTGCGCCAATTGCGCAAATGGCAGAAGGACTTGCAGGTGGACAGCACCTTTAACGTCCGGGTCAACATATCCACCACCGAACTGCAAAACCTCGAGCTGATCGAACATGTGCGGGACATCCTCAGGGAGACCGGCGTGGATGCATCAAACCTGATCGTGGAACTGACCGAGTCCATGGCGGTCAACGGCGGCGACGTCGACCAGTATTCGCTCAACGGCCTTCGCCGGCTCGGCGTGCAGCTCGAGATCGATGACTTCGGGACCGGCTATTCCTCCATCAGCTACCTGCGCAAGCTGCCGGTGAACGTGGTCAAGATCGACCGGAGCCTGATCAGTGGCCTCGGCGACGACGAGCAACAGCGGGACTTCGTAGCCGCGGTGCTGCACCTCATCCACGCCTGCGGCCTGAAGGCGCTGGCCGAGGGGATCGAGACGGCGGAACAGGCGGAAGTACTGCGCGAGATGGGCTGCGGCAGCGGGCAGGGCTACTACTTTGGCCGGCCTGCGCCGGCGGGCGAGATTGTGGCGTTGTTTGCGGGGGGTGGAAAGCTTTTGTAGCCCCGGGTTGATGGACGTTGGGCGGGGCGGGTTGAACGATGGTTAAACATCGACGGCGGGTACCGGAATCACTTCCGACACCCGCCGCCTGTCAATGCAGTCTCCGTTACTTCTTGATGGAGTCCGGCCACCAGTTCACAGCTTCGACCGAGCCCTGACCTGAGGTGCTGCCGCTAGCCGAAATGGCGGATGTGGCAGACAGGCCAGCGGCGGCCAGCGCACCGGCGACGAGGAGTGTTGCAATGGTCTTCTTCATTAGGACTCCTGATACGTAAGAGGCTGATGTGACTCATGTGACTTGTGGTGCAGATTTAGTATAGGGCCAAACGACACGCCGCTGTATAACGATTCGCTCCGCAATGGGTGGTTTCGTGTTATCCGCGCGAAGCTTCGGAAGTCCTGAGTCAATATTGTGCAGGTCTTGCTTGCGCGGTTTGTTCGTTTCCGCTCCCGCGGCAACGGATAATTGAGACATGCAACAGAGCTCCGTTTCGCCCTCGTACGCCACTGCAGAGCTGCAGGCGCGCGAACACCGGTCTAATCACGAGTTCCGAGAGGCCGCCACTGCTGCGCAGGCGGCCGCCGAAATCGGGCGGGTGGATGGCGATGGCGCGTCCTGGTGGAACATGACATTGTTTCGTGCCGAGTGCCTGCTTGCCGCGGGTGACTTTGAAGCCAGCGCAGATGTTGCCGGTGCCCTACTTGCGGAACCCGGCGATGCAATGCCGCAACTCCAAGCGCAGGTGCATATCCTCCTCGCCAAGGCGCATCAAGGACTCGGGCGCCTGGAACAAGCGGCGGATGAGGCCAGGGCAGCGGCCGACCTCCTGAACGGCGAAGACGACATCGAGATCGCCGTAAAAGCCCGCCAGGCGCTTATCGCGGCCCTCGCGGATAGCGGGCGACTCGACGAAGCATGGACCGAAAGCCTCATCATGGCCGAAATCATTTCGGGCGAAGTGGATGACCAGTTGGTGGGCAAGGCCTACTGGGTCATTGGAAACGTCGCGTTTCTTTGCAGTAAGGTCGCCGAGGGGCTGCACTATCACGAGCTCGCCGCGGCCACTTTTTCGCCAGCCCGGAACCTCACTGTTTGGGCTAAATTCAACAAAGCCTCAGCGGCCATGCGGCTCGCCGCCGATGTTGCGGACGCGGACACCCTGCGCTGCATTGAACGCGCGGAACTCGCCACAGACGTCATTGGCGGCAGCCCCAACGATTTCTTGTTACTGAAATTAAATCGAGGCCACTGGAACTACCTTGCAGGCGAATCCGCCGCCGCAGCCGTACTGCTCGAACAGATCTGTGTTGATCTGGACACGCCTTCCCCGCAGATTCTGGGCGAGGCATTCCTGCTTCTGGGCCGATCCCATGCTTCCTTGGGGAACCGGGCCGAAGCCCGGAAGTACCTGATGGAAGCTGCCGACTACTTTGAGAAAGCAGGAGCCTCCCAACGTGCGGAACAGGCCCTTGAATTCCTGACCGAAGTACCCTGACTTCGCACTGAACTGGACATGCTCTCCCCTGGACTTGAGGGATGGACAAAATGGCAAGTTGTCCACCGACCGGGCCGAACGCTGGACATGTCCCGCGCTCGAGGCCGGGTTCGAGGGACGACTCCTGCCGCCGTGACCAAGAATGGACATGTCCCGTGTCCTATGCCGCGGATCGGGAAACGGCCCTGCCGGTGCGACCAAGAATGGACATGTCCCGTGTCCTATGCCGCGGATCGGGAAACAGCCCTGCCGCCGCGACCAAGAATGGACATGTCCCGTGTCCTATGCCGGGAATAGAGAACTAGCCCTGCCGCGCGAATCAGGACTGGACATGTCCCGGGGTGGGGGAAGCCGCGGCAGCCTTGCGTCCGAGTAACACGGCGGCGACGCCGGCCACGACGCTCAGCGCCAGAAGGACCCAGCCGGCCACGGTGAGCCCGGAGGCCACGGCGACCTGACCGCCGTCGAGAGTGTCGGCGGACATCATTTCATCGATCACCGTGTTGCCCCACAGCCGGACCGCAGCAAAAAGCAGCGGCAGCGACCACAGCGCCCAGCGCAGGGATTTCCGTGCCACGTTGGTTCCGATCAGCAGCAGCCAGGTGAAGCCAAAGATCAGCGGGAAGAGCATCCCGGCCGTCTTGTGGACATAGTTCAGCTGGCCCCGGGCATCGGCGTCCATGGCCGCGCGCAATTGCTCCACGAACCCCAGGTCAAAGCCGCCCACCAACGAGTCGGGCATTGCCTGGCCGCCCGACAACTGGGTGAGCTGGTTGAGGGTGAGCAGGTGCAGATACCAGAACAGGAACAGGCTGGCCACGACCCCGGCGATGACAATCAGATTGCTGTTGCTCTGTGCCTTCTGCGGTGTCCGGCTGGTGGTCGGATTGATCACCGGAGGAAGATGGTGCTGGGGGACCGCCGCGTTGGCGCCGTGCTTCTTGATCCGCTGCGCGGGTGTCTTGGCCATGGCTCCATTATCGCCCGTCCTGCACACCCCTCCGCGCCGCCGTCTGCCCGGCCGTCCGCGCCGGCTGTTCACTGCCAACGGGCGCCGATAGTCTGGGATGCGTGACCGAACTAGGAAAACACCGGCTCGGCCGGCACAGCACCGCAGATCTCGACCCCTCACTGGATGACTACCAACTGGCCGAGGCCCTGGTCCGCGAGGCAGGCACGCTGGCGCTGTTGATGCGGCAGGCCGGGCTTGAGGGCAGGCAGAAGACATCGGTCTCGGACGTGGTCACGGCCGCCGACCACGCCGCCGAATCCTATGTCCTGGAACAGCTTCGGCGCTGCCGGCCCGATGACGCCGTCCTGGGCGAGGAGGGCGCCTCTGTGGCGGGCAGCAGCGGCCGGACCTGGGTCATTGACCCCGTCGACGGGACCTTCAACTTCCTGCATGGATCCACGTACTGGTGCTCGGCCATTGCCCTGAAGGATTCCTACGGTGCAGGGCTCGGCGCCATCTTCCAGCCGGAGGAGGACAAACTCTGGCTGGGCGGGACGTCCCGGGCGGCAACGCTCAACGGCGAAAAACTGGTCACATTCGTGCCCGGAGCGTCTGGAAGCGCCGGACGCTCCGACACGCCGCTGTCTGACCTCGGCGCGGCAACCTACATCCACCCGACGTGGCTTGCCGATCCGATGTGTGCCATGCCCTGGCATGCGGCAGCGACGTCGGCGGCCGCGCTGCGCATGTTCGGGTCCGGCTCCTGCGACCTCGGCCGGGTCGCGGACGGAGAGCTCGGTTGCTGGTTCCAGCACAGCTGCCCCGAGTGGGACTGGCTGCCCGGGAAGGCCATCGTCGAGGCGGCCGGCGGCGCGACCGACGTCGTGCGGGTCAACGGACTCGACTGGTTCATCGCGGGAGGCACGACGGCGGTCCAGCAGCTGCGCGCCGCGCTCAGCTCCGGGGGCGTCGGCTAGCTTCCCGCCTGCCGGCTCCCCCCGTGGGACATGCTCATTGTTCGCGGCGGGGTCCGCGGGACATGCTCATTCCTCGAGGAGAGCATCGGACAGGGTGGTCGTATGTCCACCGGCCGCGGACAGCAGTGGGCATGTCCCGCGGACAGCGCGTCCCCTCCGCCGTGCGGGGGGGTGTTGCTAGTCCGGAAACGCGGCCTATACTTCCGGACATGGGGGAGCGAACACCAATTCCGGACGTGCCTGAGGTGCTGTCCACACGGGGAACTGACCGCGTGTGGACCCGCCGGCTGCGGGAACCGGAATGAGCGGCTATTTAGCCGAATCCGTACTCGATGAAGCTCACGGCGCCAAGCGGCTCCTCCTGGAGTCAGGTCTGGGCGCCACCCCTCAAGGACTGGTGGAAAACCCCAGCTTCTTTCACGGGTTTGCGGCAAGGCCGGACGTGGTGTCCAGCGCGCTGCTCGCCGTTGCCGACGTCGCGGCGTCGAGGTACTACGATGCAGGGTTCCGGCTCAGCGATGTCGTGGACCCGGTCATGACCGCAGGCGGAGACCGCCTGCGGTGTGAGTCGTTTTCGGCATGCAACGGGGTCCAGGCGCGGCTGGACTTGCTGGGCAGCGGCCTGGACGGCGGTGAGATCGGCTTCGGAACCACCAACGTGGACATCAACAGCCCACTGCGCTCTGCGCTCGCCAACGTGCACCGGAACGACTTGCTCCACTTTGACGTCGGCCGGGACCGGCTGGTGGTCTCCACTCCCGATCAGAGCCATGTCGAACGGAAGGTGGATCTGCCCGACCGGTGGGTTCGCGGCTTCGCCGAAACACCCGCCATCGCTGCAGGTATGACGCATCTGGCTGCCCTTACCGGCCCCGCCATCAGTCAGTTCCTGGCCTCCTTGCCGGCAGCCCAGCCCGGGCGCACGGTCTTCCTGCTGCCATCGGTCCGGGGATTGCGCGAAGTGGCGGCGGCGAAGCCGTCAACGGTCACGCTGGCCGGTACAGGACGGCTTGCCGCCGCCAGGCGGGTCGCCCGATTCGCCTCTCGCCTGGACATCTTCCGTCACGACAACGGGGCCAGCGGCTGGGTGTTTAGGCTCCCCGGTGCCGACTTCACACTGCTGCTGTCGCCGGCGGCCGGCCGGGGTTTCTCGGGGGAAGGCGGGATCCTTGCTGCGCTCGCCGCCCCTGGCGTCACGGAAGCGGGGATGACAGTCCTGGACTTCCTAGGATGGCAGGCGGTCATTTCGACCGAGGCGCTCAGCGCAAGGACCCGGCTTGCGGCGGAGCGCGTCAGCCACGGGCTGGCCTGGTTAGGTGCGTCCGGGAAGGTGGGTTTCGACCTGCTGGAAAATGCCTACTTCCACCGGGAACTGCCGCTGGACCAGGACCGGACGGTCAAGGACCATCCGCGGTTGCAGGCAGCCCGCGGCATTGTGGCCCGGGGCGGGGTATCCCGGTTGGAGGACCGCTGGGATGTTCTGGCCGCAGACGGAGTGTATGTGTACCGGGTCACGGCCAGGGCCGGACTCTACCAGTGCACCTGTGCCTGGTGGTACGACTTTCGCGGCGCCCGGGGTCCCTGCAAGCATGCGCTCGCCGTGGAGCTTGTGCGGCTCGAGACGGCACCGGGCCACGGACTGGAAAACACGTGACGGGGCCGGAGGGCCGCGGCGACCCGCCGCTCGTGCAGGAAATACGCCGGCTCGCCACAGCCGAAGACTGGATTGCCCTTCGCGAATACATCAAAGCGCCCCCGCCGGCTCATCTCGCGGAGACGAGGACGTGGTTCGCCAAAGGCGGCCGGACCCTGCTGACCCAGGACCTGGACTTTCGGCTCCATGGGGTCATCAGCCTTGTCGACTCGCGCTCCCGGTCAATTGTCAGGGAGATGGTCACCGTCGCCGTCAGCGCACCTGCCGATGCTGCCAGGTTCCTGCCTTGGCGGGCGATGGCATGGAACCGCAACGTCCACATCCTGATGTTGTTGGACGTTCTTGTTTCAAAAGGCGACGACTGGTGTCGGCGCTTCGTGGCCGCGGCGATCAGCGGGAACGCAAGAGCCGGCAAGGAGAGCGCCACCACCGTCATCCGTTATTGCCTGCCGCTGATTCTGCACTTTGGAGTTGCCACTGAAAAATTTGAGGCGTATCCGCGGCTTTGGGCGTTCTATTATCGGGAGCTCGCGGCCGGCCGGCTGCACGAGGTCTGGAGCGATGAGATTGCGGCGGACTTCGAGTACCCCGGTTGGTCTGGACTGGGGTTCCGCATCGATCCCGCCGGACGCGCGGTGGTCTTTCCGAAGATGCAGAAATCGTTGCTGGAGTTGTGGGATCAGGATCTGACCGCCGCGAACACACTCCTGCGTTGCTTTGACCTGCCGGACGCGCTGGGACCCCTGGCCAAGGTAGGAACGCCGAAAGAGTGGACCGTCGGGGCCGCAATCCGCGGCTACCTCAACAGGGGAACCTTCCTCAGCGAAGAGGTCTTCGGCAAGCTCCGCACGGCACTCGCACGCGACGATGGACTCCCGACCCAGCGAGTGCTGGCCGATGTCCTGAAGTCATGTCCGCCCAGTCCTGGGGAGGTCGCCGCGAGCATTCCGCTCCTGCTGTCCACAGTCGCCACAGCCCCCGGATTCCTGTCCTTCCCGGTTCTTGGACTCTTGGTCCAGTCGCCCATGGGCGGCGGCGACCTCTGCGACCTGAGTGTTGCCGTGTTCGGCAGGCCGGAGAAGAAGGCCCAAGAGCTTTTGGTTCGGCACCTCAAATCGCTCCAAGCTTCGCAGCCATACGATGGCGACGTCCTTGCCGCCTGCTGGGAAGCGGCGGCGGGATCCGCGGATCTATTAGTCCGGGCGACGGCGGAGGAGATGGCGGGGGGACCTCTGGCCACGGACCTTGAAGAGCCGCTGGACGCCGCATCGCTCTGGGGAACGGGGGTCCGACAGCCTCCGGAAATTCCCCGATACGTGGCTCAAGAGGTCGATTCGAAGAATCCGCTGCCGCGCTGGACCGGACCGCGCGAGCATTCCGTCGCCGAAGAGCAATACATTGATCGCTTCCTGCGGACCGTTTACCGCCGTGCCCCAAACGTGCGGGACTGGTATCGCCAAAGATTTGCTGCTCAGACCGGTTACGCAGATGGCTTCGAGCGGTACCGTGCACTTGCGGGGGCGCCGACCAGCTGGCGGCGCTGGCCGGATCCGCCGACGAGTTGGCGGCGGTGGGCAAGCCCGGGCCCGGAGGTTGCCTTGGCGATGTGGGCATCAGGGGAGCACGACCTGACCGCTCACCGGGATCTGACCGCATTGGTCCGGGCATCACTGTCCCGCCCCTCGGGTACGGACGACCCATTTGGCTCGGCGAGCCCTTTGGCCGCAATCCACATCCTTCGTCAAAGCGAGTTGATGGTCCAGGCAGGAACGGTGCCCTACTCCCTGGCCACACCGAGTTATGACAACTTCCGTGTGGAACTGGGCCGGCTGGTGTCACTCCTGCAGCTTTTTGAGCGTGAAGGCTGGGCCTATGGAGAAGCAGACCTGTTTCAGGCACTCTTGCGGCTGGGTCCGATGGATGCGGGGCTGGCAGCCGAGGTCCCTGAATTGCCTGTCTTGCCATTTGACGGCCCGGACGGCCAGGAGCGGCATGCCGGCCAAATTCTCCGCGAATGGGTCGGAGGAGGAGGATTCAAGCCCCCTCCGGTGGAGGCTCCGCTGGCGTTGCCGGTGTCTTTGGAACGGTTTCCGTCGGTCCCCCCGGAGTTGCTCTCGCCAGAGGTGTGGAGCGGCAGCGGACGCGGACATCTGGGTACCTGGCTCGCCTGTGAAGCCTCGGCGGTTGTGCCCTTCTGGCCGGACCTGGGCGCCGTCTGGCTGGGTCGGCGGGTGGTCTACGGCGGGCTCGTCGCACTCGGGGAAGGAGGACCGGCGGGGGCAACGGCCGGAGAACTCGGGCAACTGACTCACGATTGGTTCATTGCCATGCTCGCCAGTCACCGCCCGTACGACAGGAGTAGCACCCTTGAAACGGTGCTGGAAATGGCCGCGAGGCGCCAACTGTCAGCCGAATACCTGGCCCTGGCTGCACGAAATCGCCTCGAGGCCGGCGACCATTCGCTGGGCCGGCTGGTGAGGGCAATGGCACTGGTGGCCTATGAGGGGCATCTGGACTGTGTCTGGCCGGCGCTCACCGCCCTGGTGGTCGCGTCCTCCAAGCAACCGCGGCTTCCTGCCGGGACCAGTGAACTGCTTGCCACCTGCATGGAGTTGTGGGAATCCATTCCTGCCAATCACCGGACAACGGCGACTACCGCAGCCTTCACAGTGGCCGTCCGGACGCTAGCCGGAGCCAAGACCGCCACTAAGACGGGGCTGGAAGCGAAGCGGCTCGCGTCGCGGATGGGGCTCACGAGCTAAGCGAGTCGGGGGGTACTCCCGAGGAATACCGCGGCCCCGCCTGCAAGAAAGCTCATTCCCTGGCGAAGTTTCATGGGACATGCTCGTTCTTCGCGGCCAGGAGTGGGCACAAAGGGAGTACGTCCATCGGTTACAGGTGGCGGAGGACAGGCTCGTTCCGCTGTGGCGTGTCCGCGGGACACGCTCATTCTTCAGAACAACCTCGGTGGTCTTTAGAACAACCCGGGTCTTCTCCATGACAGCCTCAGCGGGGCATGCCCATTCTTCGAGGTCAGGACTGGGCATAGGGGGATTATGTCCACTGGGCGCGGGCAGGGGAGGGCATGCTCGTTCAGCTCGGCCGTGTCCGCGGGGCATGCTCATTCTTCGCGGCCAGGGGTGGGCACAAGGGGATTATGTCCACTGGGCGCGGGCAGGGGAGGGCATGTCCCAGCGGGCGGACACGGCTGTCAGCGCCACCGCCTAGACTTAGATACACCATGGATATGTTGTTTGACCCTTACGCCGACGGACCCTTCCAAGCTGCCTCCAAGGCGGCGGCAGGCACTAAATCGCGCTCCGGGTCCGGCCTGGCGGGCCTGGAATCCGGACCGGATTCCGCCCCGCACAGCGGCGCCCCGCACAGCGGCGCCCCGCACGGCGGCGGCCCGCACGGCGGCGGCCCGCACGGCGACGGACCTGACAGCGGCTGGAACCGCCCGCAGCTTCCGAACGCCGGCGAACTCCTCGAGGGGCTGAACCCCCAGCAGGAAGAAGCGGTCAAGCACGCCGGCAGCGCCCTGCTGATTGTCGCCGGCGCCGGGTCGGGCAAGACCCGCGTGCTCAGCAACCGGATCGCCTACCTGATCGCCACGAGGCGGGCGCACCACGGCGAAATCCTGGCCATCACCTTCACCAACAAGGCCGCGGCCGAAATGCGGGAACGGATCGAGGCGCTGGTCGGCGGCCGGGCCAAGACCATGTGGATCTCCACCTTCCACTCCTCCTGCGTCCGGATCCTGCGCCGCGAGGCCAAGAACGTCGGGCTCAACTCCAACTTCTCGATCTACGACTCCGCCGACTCGCTGCGCCTGATCACCCTGGTGGCCAAGAACCTGGACCTTGACCCCAAGCGCTTCGCGCCCAAGGCCATCCAGCACAAGATTTCCGCGCTCAAGAACGAGCTGATCGACGCCGACAGCTATTCCTTGAGCGCCAACTACAACGATCCCTTCGAGCAGGCCGTCGCCGAGGTCTTCAAGGGCTACACCCAGCGCCTGCGCCAGGCCAACGCCATGGACTTCGATGACCTGATCGCCGAGACCGTCTACATGTTCCGGGCCTTCCCGGCGCTCGCCGATTCCTACCGGCGCCGCTTCCGGCACGTCCTCGTGGACGAGTACCAGGACACCAACCACGCCCAGTACGCCCTGGTGCGCGAGATCGTCGGCGAGGGTCCCGACGCCGCCGAGCTCACCGTCGTCGGCGATTCAGACCAGTCCATCTACGCCTTCCGCGGCGCGGACATCCGCAACATCGTGGAGTTCGAGAAGGACTACCCGGACGCCCGCACCATCAAGCTCGAGCAGAACTACCGCTCCACCCAGACCATCCTCAGCGCCGCTAACTCGGTGATCTCCCGCAATCCGAACCGGCCGGAGAAACGGCTCTGGACGGCCGAGGGCGACGGCGAAAAGATCGTCGGCTACGTCGGCGAGAACGAACACGACGAGGCCCAGTTCATCGCCAAGGAAATCGACCGGCTCCAGGACGAGGGCAACCTGCGCCCCGGCGACGTCGCCATTTTCTACCGCACCAACGCCCAGTCCCGCTCGATCGAGGACGTCCTGGTCCGCGTCGGCCTGCCCTACAAGGTGGTCGGCGGCACCCGCTTCTACGAGCGCAAGGAGATCAAGGACGCCCTCGCCTACCTGCGCGTCCTGGTCAACCCGGACGACGACGTCAACCTCCGCCGCATCCTCAACGAACCCAAGCGCGGGATCGGGGACCGTGCCGAGGGTGCCGTCGCCGCCCTGGCAGAGCGTGAGCGCACGTCCTTTATGGCCGCCGCGCGGCGCGCCGATGAAGCCCCGGGCATGGCGACGCGTTCGGTCAACGCCGTGCTGGGCTTCGTGAAACTCCTCGACGACCTCGCCGAGGTCGCTTCCGGCTCCGGCGCCGCCGCGGCTCTCGAAGCCGTGCTCGAACAAACCGGCTACCTTGCCGGGCTGCGTTCCAGCACCGACCCGCAGGACGAGTCCAGGGTGGAGAACCTCGCCGAACTGGTCGCCGTCGTCCGGGAATACGAACGGGACAATCCCGAAGGCTCGCTCGGAGCCTTCCTGGAGCAGGTCTCCCTCGTGGCTGACGCCGACCAGATCCCGGACGCCCCCGGCGGTGACGCCGAAAACTTGGCGGCCGCCGTCGCCGAAGCCAAGCGGCTCGGCGTCGTGACCCTGATGACGCTGCACACCGCGAAGGGCCTGGAATTCCCGGTCGTGTTCCTTACCGGCATGGAGCACGGGCTGTTCCCGCACCAGCGCTCCGCCACCGATCCCAAGGAACTGGCCGAGGAACGCCGGCTGGCCTACGTGGGGCTGACCCGTGCCCGCAAGCGTCTCTACCTGACCAGGTCCGAGGTCCGCAGCATGTGGGGCCAGAGCCAGTACAACCCCGCGAGCCAGTTCATCGAGGAGATCCCGGCCGAGCTCGTCGAGTGGAAGCGCGAAGGCGCCAGCCGTCAGAGCGGAGGCTGGGGGAGCGGTGCCGGGATCGGGTCCAGCCGCTACGGCGGATCGTTCTGGGGTGCAGGGACAGCCCGCGGCGCCGCGGCCAGCCCGTCCGCCGGCTTCAACGCCGATGTTCCCGCCGCGGTGGCCAAGAACAGGGTCCAGCCGCAGAAGGAAGTCGTCGCCGTCAGCGTGGGGGACAAGGTCAACCACACCAGCTTCGGCAACGGCACCGTCCTGGCGGTGGAGGGCGCCGGGGACAAGACGGTCGCCAAGGTCAAGTTCGACGTCGGCGAGAAGCGGCTGCTGCTGCGCTACGCGCCGCTGACCAAGCTGGACGCCTGACTGACCGCGTAACTGGACGTTTGTTGAAGACCCGGCGGGAGTCCGGAGACCGGTCCGCCGGCACCCCGTGCAGCCGCTGGCACGGGCGTTCGCCGTACATTACGGACGCGGGTCCGGCACGGCCGCGCCGGCCTTCGGAGCGCCGTCAGACACCCCAAAAACCCCGTAATCTAGCGGTTTTTCTACGCTCCATAGAATAGTGTCCTTACTCACATAACCGGTACTCTGGAACGGGCTGGTCCGATCGAAGGACTAGAGTTCCCAAAGGAGCATTGCGCCGTGTGGCTCGTTTCCAAGCTTGTCGCAGGGTGCGTTTATTCCGCAGCCCGGTAACCGCGAGTACGTGGGGTCCGGCTGTACAGAAACTACTTCGACGTAGAAGGACACTAAACCGTGGACCTGTTTGAATATCAGGCGCGCGATATGTTCGAGGCGCACGGTGTACCCGTGCTTGCTGGCATCGTGGCGCACACCCCTGAAGAAGCAAAGGCAGCTGCCGAGAAAATCGGCGGCGTAACTGTCGTAAAGGCGCAGGTCAAGGCCGGAGGCCGGGGCAAGGCCGGCGGCGTCAAGGTCGCGAAGACCGCTGACGAAGCGTTTGAACACTCCACCAACATCCTCGGGATGGACATCAAGGGCCACACCGTGCACCGGGTGATGATCGCCCAGGGTGCAGACATCGCCGAGGAATACTACTTCTCCGTCCTTCTGGACCGGGCCAACCGCAACTACCTGGCCATGTGCTCGGTAGAAGGCGGCATGGAAATCGAGCAGCTCGCCGTTGAGCGCCCCGAGGCCCTGGCCAAGATCTCGATCGACCCGGCCGTGGGCATCGACCAGGCCAAGGCCGACGAAATCGTCGCCGCGGCAGGCTTCGCCGAGGAACTGCGTGGCAAGGTCGCCAGCGTAATCCTGAAGCTCTGGGACGTTTTCAAGAAGGAAGACGCCACTCTTGTGGAGGTCAACCCGCTGGTCCTGACCGGCGCCGGCGACATCGTTGCCCTCGACGGCAAGGTCTCCCTCGACGAGAACGCCGACTTCCGCCACCCCAAGCACGCCCACCTTGAAGACAAGGACGCTGCTGACCCGCTCGAGGCCAAGGCCAAGGCGCAGGACCTCAACTACGTCAAGCTGGACGGCGAAGTCGGCATCATCGGTAACGGTGCCGGCCTGGTCATGTCCACCCTCGACGTCGTTGCTTACGCCGGCGAGAACCACGGCAACGTCAAGCCCGCGAACTTCCTGGACATCGGCGGTGGAGCTTCCGCCGAGGTCATGGCAGCAGGCCTCGACGTCATCCTGGGCGACCCGCAGGTCAAGTCCGTCTTCGTCAACGTCTTCGGCGGCATCACCGCCTGTGACGCCGTCGCCAAGGGCATCGTCGGTGCACTGGCCGAGCTGGGCCACTCCGCGAACAAGCCGCTGGTAGTCCGCCTTGACGGCAACAACGTTGAGGAAGGCCGCCGCATCCTGGCCGAGGCCAACCACCCGCTGGTTACCCTGGCCGCCACCATGGACGAGGGCGCCGACAAGGCTGCCGAGCTCGCCAACGCAGCGAAGTAGAGGGACTCGACTATGTCTATTTATCTGAACAAGGACTCCAAGGTCATCGTCCAGGGCATCACCGGCGGCGAAGGCACCAAGCACACCGCCCTGATGCTCAAAGCCGGCACCAACGTTGTGGGCGGCGTCAACGCCCGCAAGGCCGGCACCACGGTCCTGCACGGCGACGCCGAGATCACCGTTTTCGGCACCGTCAAGGAAGCCATGGCGGAGACCGGCGCTGACGTTTCCATAGTCTTCGTGCCGCCGGCCTTCACCAAGGACGCCGTCGTTGAAGCCATCGAGGCCGGCATCGGCCTCGTCGTCGTCATCACCGAAGGCGTGCCGGTCCAGGACTCCGCCGAGTTCTGGGCACTGGCCCAGTCCAAGGTGGACGCCAACGGCAAGCAGGTCACCCGCATCATCGGACCGAACTGCCCCGGCATCATCACCCCGGGTGAGGCCCTCGTCGGCATCACCCCGGCCAACATCACGGGCAAGGGCCCCATCGGCCTTGTCTCCAAGTCGGGCACCCTGACTTACCAGATGATGTACGAGCTGCGCGACCTCGGCTTCTCCACCGCCATCGGCATCGGCGGCGACCCGGTCATCGGCACCACCCACATCGATGCCCTCGAAGCCTTCGAGGCTGACCCGGAGACCAAGGCGATCGTCATGATCGGCGAAATCGGTGGCGACGCCGAAGAGCGTGCCGCCGACTACATCAAGGCCCACGTCACGAAGCCGGTTGTTGGCTACGTGGCCGGCTTCACCGCTCCGGAAGGCAAGACCATGGGCCACGCAGGCGCCATCGTCTCGGGTTCCGCGGGCACCGCCCAGGCCAAGAAGGAAGCCCTCGAGGCTGCCGGCGTCAAGGTCGGCAAGACACCGTCCGAGACCGCCAAGCTCCTGCGCGAGGTCTTCGCGACCCTCTAGGTCCGAAGCGCCGAAGCACCAGCACTACAGCAACGCGGGGTCACTCACGGCCCATTCCACTCGGTGGGATGGGCGCGGAGTGACCCCGCGTTGTTTCTTTAAGTACGACGGCGGCAGGCCGCCTTCCCCGGGAGGTGACCTGCCGCCGTCGTACTCTTTAAGTCCCTGAGGTCCTAGACCTTGGCCCCGCTGAGGACTTCCTCGAGCTGTTCGTAGGCTTCGGTCATGCCGCCCTCCATTCCGGACTGCGCCATGCCGTCGCGGGCCTCCATGCTGGGGTAGACCGCGTGGCCGCTGAGCCGCGAACGGCCGCCGCCCAGGTCCTCGAAGGTCAGCGACTCAATGCTCACCACGTCCGGGTAGCCATCGAATTCGAAGGTCTGGATGGCGAAATCATTCTCGCGGACAGTGTGGAAGACGCCGGTGAAGCCATAGGCGCTGCCGTCCGGCGCGGTGTGGGTGTAGCGGTAGCTGCCGCCGGTCCTGAAGTCGTAGTGGTCGACAGCCATAGTCAGCCGCCGCGGGCCAAGCCACTGGGCGACGAGCTCGGGATCCTTGTGCGCCCGGAACACCTCGGACACCGGAAAGTCGAATTCACGCTCGAAATCGATGAACGGCAGACCCTCGGGGACGGTCAATTTCAGTGCGTTGCTCATGATGCATCCTTTGGCTGTGTGCCGCTCTGGGCGGCGCGGATTTCAAGCACGGCGTCAAGGCTGCGGAACTGCCCCTCGCGGACCAGCCGGTGCTGGTCGATCCAGGCAGTGAGTGCTTCCAGCCGTGCAGGGTTCAGGTGCACGGGCCGGCGCTGGGCGTCACGGGTCCGCGTGACAAGTTGCGCCTGCTCGAGGACCTGGATGTGTTTCGAGACCGCCTGCTTGGTGATCGCGAAGGGCTCCGCCAGTTCATTGACGGTGGCCGGGCCCCGGCTGAGCCGGGCAATGATGCGGCGGCGGACCGGATCGGCGAGGGCCAGGAAGGCCGCGTCGAGCTCGGCGTCGTCACTCGCTTCCACTCGGTGCTCCACCTCCTCGTCCCGTGGTCAACTGATCAGTAATCAACTTGCTCATTGATCAATCTCTAGGTTGTTAACGCTACGCCGGAGGCAGTGTCCGCGCAATACCCAACGCGGGGTCACTGAGGGCTCACTGAGGGCCCGTCCTGCGGGGCTGGGATGAGCCGTAGGCGACCCCGCGTTGCTGTGTGCTGTCACGGAATCCTTGCGTACCTCCGAATTGCTTTGTTAGTATGTCAGGACAAACTAGTGAAGGAGATGCGAGTGCCTCTCGTGCGAATTGACGTCAACCAGGGCCGCGGCGCGGAGCAGCTCCGCGGACTCAGCCAGGGCATCCACAGTGCGATCGTGGCCGAATTTGGCATTCCGGAGCGGGACTACTTCCACGTGCTGACCGAGCATCCCGTGGGGCAAATTGTTGCCCAGGATGCCGGGCTCGGCTTCGAGCGGACGCCGGACGTGGTGATGATCCAGATCTTCACCCAGGCCGGGCGCAGCCAGTCCGCCAAGCAGTCCCTGTTTGCCGCCATTGCGGACAGGCTGGCCGCCGCGGGGGTCGCCGGCGAGGACGTCTTCATCGGATATGTCGAGAACACCGCGGGGGACTGGTCGTTCGGTTTCGGGCGGGCCCAGTATGTCACCGGCGAACTCGGCGTTCCCGCCAGGTAACCACCGGGGTAATACCGGCGCCTGCTCCGCCGCCGCGGCGCCGCGCGGGGCGTCACTTGAAGTCCCCGTGTCATGTTGTAAATATGTCAGTACAAACCTTTGACAGTACATGGATTCTAAGGCAAAGTAGTGGTTGTGGCCCGGCTCACGCCCGGCCCCAAAACACCGAATAAGCACCGCAGAAACGCCGAAGCTCAGGCTGCGCAAAGGTATCGAGTCCACACCAGAAAGGTCCACGATCACCGTGACCCACGAACTGCTCACGATCGGGCGCATCAGTGTTGATATCTACCCGAACGACATCGGGGTGGATCTGGAGGATGTCACGTCCTTCGGAAAGTACCTTGGCGGATCCCCGTCCAACGTGGCCGTCGCCGCTGCCCGCCACGGCCGCCGCACCGCCGTCATCACCCGCACCGGCGACGACGCCTTCGGCAAGTACCTGCACCGGGAACTGCGCAAATTCAACGTGGACGACTCCTTCGTCACGGCGGTCAAGGAATGGCCCACCGCGGTCACGTTCTGCGCCATCAAGCCGCCGGAGGACTTCCCGCTCTACTTCTATGGACGCTTCCCCACGGCACCGGACCTGCAGATCAAGGCCGAGGAACTGGACCTGGACGCCATCAGGGAGGCCGGGATCTTCTGGTCCACCGTCACCGGACTCTGCCAGGAGCCCAGCCGCACCGCCCAGCTCACGGCCCACGAGGCACGGCCCCGCACGGGGCTCAAGGAAGGCCAGTTCACCATCCTGGACCTCGACTACCGGCCGATGTTCTGGGCTTCCGAGGAGGAAGCCCGGGAACAGGTCGCCAGGATCCTGCCGCACGTCACCGTCGCGATCGGCAACGACAAGGAATGCGCCGTCGCCGTCGGGGAGGGCACCCCGGACGAACAGGCGGACCGGCTGCTCGCGGCCGGCGTCGAAATCGCCGTCGTGAAGCTGGGCCCTGAAGGGGTCATGGCCAAGACCCGCACCGAGCGTGTGGTCTCTGCCCCGGTGCCCGTGGAAACTGTCAACGGCCTCGGTGCCGGCGACTCCTTTGGCGGGGCCTTCTGCCACGGCCTGCTCTCCGGCTGGCCCCTGGCGCAGGTCCTCGATTTCGCCAACGCCGCCGGCGCCCTCGTCGCCTCCCGCCTGTCCTGCGCCGACGCGATGCCGACGCCGGACGAAGTCACCGGCCTGCTCGCCGACCGCGGCCGCCTGCTGCCGGGTACCTACGCCACCGAAGGAGCAGCACTGTGAGTGCAAACCCAGCCGTCGCCACCCGTGCGGTGAACGATGATCCCCGCCGCTACGAGCACCTGAGCATTATCCGGCTCGAAGACCCGGAAGCGATTGCCCGCGCCGCCAAGGCCCGGCGCCGCCACCCCGGTGTCAGGGCCCACCGGCAGAACTTCATCGTCGCCGCCGACCACCCGGCCCGCGGCGCGCTCGCCGTCGGAAACGATCCGGTGGCCATGGCCGACCGCCGCCAGCTCCTGGACCGCCTGCAGATCGCCCTGGCCAACCCGGACGTGGACGGTGTCCTCGCCTCGCCGGACATCATGGACGATCTGCTCCTGCTCGGCGCGCTCGAGGGCAAGCTGCTCTTCGGCTCGATGAACCGTGGCGGACTCTCCGGCCTGGTGAACGAATTCGATGACCGCTTTACCGGCCACACCGCGGCCGCGCTCGAGGCCCTGGGCGCCGACGGCGGCAAGATGCTGACCCGCATCTGCCTCGGCGACCCGGACACTGTCGCCACCCTCGAAGCGACCGCGAGGGCCATCGACTCCCTCGCCGAACGCAGGCTGATCGCCATGGTGGAACCGTTCCTCTCCGTCCGTGAAAACGGGAAGGTCCGCAACGACCTCTCCACCAATGCCGTCATCAAGTCAGTCGCCATCGCCGAAGGCCTCGGCGCGAGCAGCGCCTACACCTGGATGAAGCTCCCCGTGGTGGCCGAGATGGAACGCGTCATGGCGTCCACCACGATGCCCACCGTGCTCCTCGGCGGAGACCCGGACGCTGGCCAGGACGAGGTGTTCGCCAGCTGGCAGACTGCCCTCGCCTTGCCCGGCGTTCAGGGCCTCACCGTCGGCCGGACCCTGCTCTACCCGCAGGACGGCGACGTCGCCGGCGCCGTGGCAACCGCGGCCTCGCTGCTGCACCACACCGAATCCACCCGCACCAAAGAAGTATCGGAGTAGCTTCCCATGGGAATGAGCACGGCATCAGGAACACGCAGAATGACGGTCGCGCAGGCCGTCGTTGAATACCTGTCCAAGCAGTACACCGTCGATTCGGTCGGCGGCCAGGACTTCCGGGAACGCCTGATTCCGGGCACGTTCGGCATCTTCGGCCACGGCAACGTCGCCGGCGTCGGCCAGGCCCTCAAGCAGTACCAGCAGCTCGATCCGACGATCATGCCGTACTACCAGGGCCGCAACGAACAGGCCCAGTCCCACCAGGCGGTCGGCTTCGCCCGCCACACCCGCCGCCGCCAGACCTTCGCGATCAGCACCTCGATCGGTCCGGGCTCCTCGAACCTGCTCACCGGCGCGGCGCTGGCCACCACCAACCGGCTGCCGGTCCTGCTGCTGCCGAGTGACACGTTCGCGACCCGCGCCGCCGACCCCGTGCTGCAGCAGCTCGAACAGCCCTACGCCTACGACATCACCGTCAATGACGCGTTCCGGCCGCTGTCGAAGTTCTTTGACCGCGTCTCCCGGCCCGAGCAGCTGTTTTCCGCGTTCCACCACGGACTCCGTGTCCTCACCGACCCGGCCGAGACCGGCGCCGTCACCATCTCGCTGCCCCAGGACGTCCAGGCCGAGGCCTTCGACGTGCCCGAGGAATTCCTCGCCGATCGCGAATGGCGGATCCGCCGCCCGGACGCCGACGACGAGGACATCCGCCGCGCCGCCGAGGCGATCCGCGCCGCCAAGCGCCCGCTGGTCATCGCCGGCGGCGGCGTGCTCTACGCCTACGCCAACGAGGAACTCGCGAAGTTCGCCGAGCTGACCGGCATCCCGGTCGGCAACACCCAGGCCGGCGTCGGCGTGCTGCCCTGGGACCACAAGTTCTCCCTCGGGGCCATCGGCTCCACCGGCACGACGGCGGCCAACGCCATCGCCGCCGAGGCCGACCTCATCATCGGGATCGGTACCCGCTACGAGGACTTCACCACCGCCTCCCGGACCGCGTTCCAGAACCCGGACGTGAAATTCCTCAACATCAACGTCGCCGCCCTCGACGCCTACAAGCACGGCACCTCACTGCCGATCGTGGCCGACGCCCGCAAGACCCTGGTCAAACTGAACCAGGCCCTCGGCGGCTACCGCATCGGCGCGGACCTCGAGCAGCGGATCGCGGCCGAGAAGAAACGCTGGGACGCCACCGTGGACGAGGCATTCGACACGCGGTTCACGCCGCTGCCGGCGCAGAACGAGATCATTGGCGCCACGAACCGCGCCATGGACGCCCAGGACGTCGTCATCTGCGCCGCCGGCTCACTCCCCGGTGACCTGCACAAGATGTGGCGCGTCCGGGACCCGTTCGGCTATCACGTCGAATACGCCTACTCCTGCATGGGCTACGAGATCCCGGGCGGCCTCGGGGTCAAGCGCGCCGCCCTGGCCGAAGCCGCCAAGGGCGGCACGCAGCGCGACGTCGTCGTCATGGTGGGGGACGGCTCCTATCTGATGATGCACACCGAACTCGTCACCGCCGTCGCCGAGCGGATCAAGCTGATCGTGGTCCTGATCCAGAACCACGGCTACGCCTCCATCGGTTCGCTTTCCGAGTCCCTTGGATCCCAGCGCTTCGGCACCCAGTACCGGGCGCTGGATGAGGAACACCACAGCTTCGACGACGGCGACCGGCTCCCGGTGGACCTGGCCCTGAACGCCGAAAGCCTCGGCGTGAAGGTGATCCGGGTCGAACCGGGGGAGAAGGTCATCGCCGAGCTCGAACAGGCCCTCCGGGACGCCAAGGCCGCCCCCGAACGCGGCGGCCCGATCGTCATCCACGTGGAATCCGACCCGCTGCTGGATGCCCCCAGCTCCGAGTCGTGGTGGGACGTTCCGGTCTCGCAGGTCTCCGAGCTCGACTCCACAAAGCAGGCCTTCCAGACCTACGTTGACCACAAGAGCCGCCAGCGCAAGCTGCTCGGCTGACCCCGGCTCCCTGAGCCATCCCAGATTCCAACTCCCAAGGACATTCCCATGACTACCGTCACCGCCACCAAAACCATCCACCACTTCATCAACGGCGCCGAGTCCGCCGGCGAGGGTACCCGCACTCAGCCCGTCTACAACCCGGCCACCGGCGCCGTCTCCGCAGAGCTGCGGCTGGCCAACCGGGCCGACCTGGACACCACCGTCGCCGCCGCCCGCGCTGCCGCCGATTCCTGGGGCGACATCTCCCTGGCCAAGCGCACCGCGGTGCTGTTCAAGTTCCGCGAACTCGTCGCCTCCCACGTGGACGAGCTCGCCGAACTGATCACCGCCGAACACGGCAAGGTCCTCTCCGACGCCAAGGGCGAGATCGGCCGCGGACTCGAGGTCATCGAGTTCGCCTGCGGCATCCCGCAACTGCTCAAGGGCGACTACTCGGACCAGGTCTCCACCGGCATCGACGTTTTCTCCTTCCGCGAGCCGCTCGGCGTCGTCGCCGGAATCACCCCGTTCAACTTCCCGGTCATGGTCCCGCTGTGGATGGCCCCGATGGCGATCGCCACCGGCAACGCCTTCATCCTCAAGCCCTCCGAGCGCGACCCCTCCGCCTCGATGCTGCTCGCCAAGCTGTGGAAGCAGGCCGGGCTGCCCGACGGCGTCTTCCAGGTCCTGCACGGCGACAAGGAAACGGTCGACGGCCTCCTGACCCACCCGGACGTGGACGGCATCTCCTTCGTCGGGTCCACCCCGATCGCCCGGTACGTCCACGAGACCGCCACCGCCCACGGCAAGCGCGTCCAGGCCCTGGGAGGGGCGAAGAACCACGCGATCATCCTGCCCGACGCCGACCTCGACAACGCTGCCGACCACCTGGCCGCCGCCGCGTTCGGCTCCGCCGGGGAACGTTGCATGGCCATCTCAGTCGCCGTCGCCGTCGGCGACGCCGCCGACCTGCTGGTCAAGAAGGTCGAAGAGCGCGCCCTGGCCGTCAAGGTCAACAACGGCACCGTGCCCGACGCCGAAATGGGCCCGGTCATCACGCCGGCGTCCAAGGAACGGATCGTGAAGATCGTCACCGAAGCCGAAACAGCCGGCGCCGCGATGGTGGTGGACGGCCGCGACCTCGTGGTCCCCGGCCACGAAGACGGGTTCTGGGTCGGCCCCACCGTCCTGGACCACGTCACGGCCGGGATGACCGCCTACACCGAGGAAATCTTCGGCCCCGTCCTGGTCGTGGTCCGCGTCGAGGACCTCGACGCCGGCATCGCCCTGATCAACTCCAACCCCTACGGCAACGGCACCGCCATCTTCACCTCTTCCGGCGCCGCGGCCCGGAAGTTCCAGCGCTCCGTCACCGTGGGCATGATCGGCATCAACGTGCCGCTGCCCGTGCCGGTGGCGTACCACTCCTTCGGCGGCTGGAAGGCCTCGCTGTTCGGCGACAAGCACATCTACGGCCCCGAAGGCGTCTCCTTCTACACCCGCGGCAAGGTGGTCACCTCGCGCTGGCCCGAATCCACGCACGCCTCCGGCGCCTCCTACAACTTCCCGTCCAACTAGTCCCCACCGCCCCCCTCGCCTCGCAAGTCCCCACCGGCTCCCAGCCTTCGCAAGCTCAGGCAGGGGCCCTCGCCGGTGGGGCCTCACGGCCAGGGAACCCTGGCGGCGTGGGCCCACCCACCGCCACCCAACAACCGCGATCGATTGCTCCGCAACTGCCGTTTTGAGCGTCCAAAACGGCACCTGCGGAGCAACCGATGAGAAGGAATGGAAATGACAGAGAACAAGCTGATCATCGGCACCGCGCCGGACTCCTGGGGCGTCTGGTTCCCGGATGACCCCCAGCAGACCCCGTGGGAACGCTTCCTCGACGAGGTCGCCGAATCCGGCTACAAGTGGATCGAGCTCGGCCCCTACGGCTACCTCCCCACCGATCCGGCCCGTCTCGCCGAAGAGCTCAAGCAGCGCGACCTGAAGATCTCGGCCGGCACCGTGTTCACCGCATTCCACCGCGGGGCCCACCAGTACGACGAAGCCTGGGAGCCGGCCCGCAAGGTCGCCGAACTCACGGCAGCCATGGGAGGCGAACACATCGTGGTCATTCCCGCGATGTGGCGCGACGACGTCACCGGCGAGGCCGTCGAGAGCGGCACGCTCACCGAGAAGGCGTGGAGCGACCTGTTCTCCGGCCACAACCGCATGGGCAAGACCCTCTTGGAGGATTTCGGCCTGAAGCAGCAGTTCCACTCGCACGCCGACTCCCACGTTGGCGCGCAGGCGGACATCGAAACCCTGCTCGCGGCCACGGACCCGAAGTACCTCAACCTCTGCCTGGATACCGGCCACGCCGAATACTGCGGGGCCTCCAGCCTCGACCTGATCAAGAACTATCCGGACCGGATCGGCTACCTGCACCTCAAGCAGATCAACCCGGACATCCTCAAAAAGGTCAACGAGGAAAACATGACGTGGGCCGCCGCCAACCTGGCCGGCGTGATGACCGAGCCGCCGAACGGGCTGCCGGACCTGCGCGCCGTCATCGAAGCCGTGGAGGCGCTCAACCGGCCGATCTTTGGCATTGTGGAACAGGACATGTATCCCGTGGCCTTCGACGTCCCGATGCCGATCGCCAAGCGCACCCGGAACTACCTGCTTTCCTGCGGCTCCCGCACCGCCGTCAACTAGAACTGAGGACAAGATCATGACTAAGACCCTCCGCGTAGCTGTCATCGGCGCCGGCCGTATGGGCGCAGACCACATCCAGCGGCTCAACACCCGCATCCACGGCGCCGAAGTTGCCGCCGTCGTCGACGTCGACCTCGCCCGTGCCCAGGCCGCCATCGAAGGCATCCCCGGTGCCGTCGCCCTCGCCGACGCCGAGGAGGCCCTCAACAACGGCGACGTCAACGCCGTACTGATCGCCACCCCCGGTTTCCTGCACGAGGACATCCTGCTCAAGGCGATCGCCAAGGACATCCCGATCCTCTGCGAGAAGCCGCTCACCCCGTATGCCGAATCCTCCTGGAAGATTGTCGAAGCCGAGCAGGAGCTGGGCCACAAGCGCATCCAGGTCGGCTTCATGCGCCGCTTCGACGCCGAATACGCCGCCCTCGGCAAAATCATCCGCGACTCCGAACTCGGTGAGCTGCTCATGCTGCACCACCAGCACCGGAACCCCACCACCCCGGCGGGCTTCACCAACGAGATGCTGATCAACGACTCCGTGGTCCACGAATTCGACGCCATACGCTACTTCACCGGCGAGGAAATCACCTCGGTCCAGGTCCGCCTCGGCAAGGCCACACGGAACGCCCCGGCCGGTCAGCACGACCCGCAGCACGTGCTGATCGAGACCGAGTCCGGTGTCCTGGCCGACGTCGAGATCTACGTCAATGCCAAGTTCGGCTACGAGGTGGCCACCCAGGCCTCCTTCGAAGACGGCATCGTCAGCATCGGCGGCGACAAAGGCCCGTACACCCGCAGCAACGGCCATTGGGGCGGCAACGTCACCCCCGGCTTCGAGGAACGCTTCGGTGCGGCATACGACGTCGAAATCCAGTCCTGGGTGGACGCGGCCCTCCGCGATGAGATCGGCGGCCCGACCGCCTGGGACGGCTACGCCACGGCCGCCTGCTGCGAGGCCGGCGTCGAGGCGCAGAAGAACGGCGAAAAGGTCGCCGTGAAGCTCAACGCCAAGCCCGCCCTGTACCGCTAAAACCCCGCCGGCCGGCGCCTTCTACTGCAAAGAACGCGCCGGCCGGCCGCACGCCCGCCAGATCCACAATGGAGTGTTCACCGTGAAAATCGCCCTAGATCCCACGCCGTTCCACCACAGCCACGGACTCCTCGAGTTCCCGCGCGTGGTGGCCGACCTCGGCTACAAGTACATGCAGATGACCCCGCACGCCGATTTCATCCCCTTCTTCAACCACCCGAAGGCCGACGACGAGCTCGTGGGCAAGCTGAAGGCGGCCTGCAAGGACGCGGGAATCGAAATCGCGTCGGTGCTGCCCGTGCTGCGCTGGTCCGGCCCGGACGAGGACGCGCGCGAGGCGGCCGTCCGCTACTGGAAACGGGCCATCCAGATCACCGTGGACCTGGGCGTTGGCACCATGAACACCGAGTTCAGCGGCCGGCCGGAGAAGGCCGAGGAATCCGAGCGGGCCTTCTACCGCTCCATGGAGGAGCTGCTCCCCATCATCGAGCGGGAGGGGATCGACCTGCTGATCGATCCGCATCCGGACGACTTCGTCGAGGAGGGCCTGGCCGCGATCCGGGTGATCCGCGGGCTGAACTCGAAGAATGTTGGCCTGGTCTACGTGGCCTCGCACAGCTTCCACATGAAGAACGCACCGCTGGAGATCATGCGGGCCGCGGGCGACAAGCTGCGCCTGGTCCACGTGGCCGACACGATGGACCACCACGCCTCACACGGCCTGCGTTACATCACCAACCCGCCCGGCAACCCCGTCCGCGTGCACCAGCACCTGAAAATCGGCGACGGCGACGTCAACTGGGACGAGTTCTTCGGCGGCCTGCAGGAGATCGGCTTCCTGGACCGTGAAGACACGGTGATGGTCTCCAGCGTCTTCGCCGAGGACGACAACGCCGCGGACGTCTCCCGGTACCAGCTGGAGACCATGAAGCAGCGGATCGCGAAGGCGAGCCTATGACGGCGCCTGTCGCCGAGGTGACAGGGCCCGCCAACCACAAACGGGCCCTCCGGACCGCGACGATCGTCTCCACTTTCGGCGGACTGCTCTTCGGCTACGACACCGGCGTGATCAACGGCGCTTTGCCGTACATGCAGGTGGACCTGGGCCTCACGCCACTGACCGAAGGGCTCGTGACCTCCTCGCTGCTGTTCGGGGCGGCCTTTGGCGCCCTCTTCGGCGGGCGCCTCGCGGACCGCCACGGCCGGCGCAAAATGATCATGGTGCTGGCCGTGGTGTTCCTCGCCGGCACCCTTGCGTGTACCTTCGCGCCGAACACGGAGGTGATGATCCTGGCACGCCTGATCCTCGGCCTGGCCGTGGGCGGGGCCTCGGTGACGGTGCCGGTGTACCTGGCTGAGGTCTCACCGAGTGCCCGGCGCGGACGGATTGTCACCCAAAACGAGCTGATGATCGTCACGGGCCAGCTGCTGGCCTTCATGTTCAACGCCTACCTCGGCAACAGCTTCGGCGAGGCCGGCGGGATCTGGCGCTGGATGCTGGTCATTGCAACCCTGCCGGCGATCGCGCTCTGGGTCGGTATGAACTTCATGCCCGAAAGCCCGCGCTGGCTGGCCTCGATGGGCAGCTTCGGCGAAACCCTCAGTGTGCTGCGGCGGATCCGCTCCCAGTCCGAGGCCCGGGCTGAATTTGAAGAAGTCAAGGCCATGGCCGTGGAGGACTACAAGGCCAAGATGGGCTCCTGGAAGGACCTCAGTGTTCCGTGGCTCCGGCACATCTTCGCGGTGGGGATCGGGCTCGCGGTCATCCAGCAGATCACGGGCGTCAACTCGATCATGTACTACGGCACGCAGATCCTTGCCGAGTCCGGATTCGGCCGCGAGGCGGCCCTCACGGCCAACATCGCCAACGGGGTCATCTCCGTTCTCGCCACGTTTGTGGGCATCTGGCTGCTGGGCAAGGTGGGACGGCGGAGGATGCTCATCACTGGCCAGCTCGGCACCACGACGGCGCTGTTCCTGATCGGCGTCTTCTCTCTCATCCTCCCCGAGGGCCCCTCCCGGGGCTTCGTCATCCTGGCCCTGACCGTGACATTCCTGGCCTTCCAGCAAGGTGCAATCTCACCGGTCACCTGGCTGATGCTCTCAGAGATCTTCCCGCTGAAGATCCGCGGCCTGGGCATGGGCGCCTCGGCCTTCGTGCTGTGGATCGTGAACTTCCTGGTTGGCTTCGGCTTCCCGCAGCTCCTCGCCGCGATCGGACTGTCCAGCACCTTCTTCGTCTTCGCTGTGCTCGGCGTCGGGGCCATCGCCTTTGCCGCGAAGTACATTCCGGAGACCAAGGACAAGAGCCTGGAGGACCTGGAACACTTCTTCAAACAAGCGGCCGCCAGGGAACCGGTCACCGTCTAGCCCCAGTCAAGAAGGCCCTGCACGCACAAGCCCCGCCCGGGATTCGTCCCCGGCGGGGCTTTCTGCGTTCATTCTGCGTACTCGCGCGAGGAGGTTGCCGCGCTAGGCCGCGGCGTGCAGCCGGGGGAGGGCGTCGACCAGCGGCGCCAGTTCGGGGATTTCCTGGGCCTCGGCCAGCGCCCGCTCCAGCGTGGCGTCGTGGACCGGCCTGCTCTGCTCGAGCAGGGCGATGCCGCTGGGGGTGAGCTCGGTGTAGATTCCGCGGCGGTCATCCGCGCACAGGATCCGGGTCAGCAGCCCGCGGTCCTCGAGCCGGTTGACCAGGCGCGTGGTGGCGCTCGCGCTCAACGCCGTGGCGCGGGCCAGCTGCTGCATCCGCATGTGCCAGCCGTCCTGCCGGCTCAGCGCATCCAGCACGGTGTACTCCACGACGGAGAGCTGCGCCTCGGCCTGCAAGGACCGCTCCAGCTCGGCCTCGATCAGCCCGTGCAGGGCCGCCAGGGTCCGCCAGCCTTGCGCCCGGACCTCGACGGCGTCGTCCTTGATGCCCATCAGGTGTTTCCCTTCAACTCGCGTGCCCGTCGGGGTGGTGACGGGCACATCAATAATAGTTGCTTGCGCGCTGTATCTGCTTGTGCAAGAATAAATAACGCGTCTGCAACTACTAGCTTACGCGCCATACCCCATCCCGTACAGCTTTGTAAGGAGCACCTCCATGCCTGTTGGCCTGATAGCCCTCGCCCTCGGCGGGTTCGGCATCGGACTCACCGAGTTCGTCATCATGGGCCTGCTGCCGCAAGTGGCCGCAGACTTCCACGTCTCCGAGGCCACCGCGGGCTGGCTCATCTCCGGCTACGCACTCGCCGTCGTGGTCGGGGCGCTGGGTCTCACCGCCGCCGTGACGCGTTTCGAACGCAAGCCCGTGCTGGCCGTGCTGATGGTGCTGTTCATTGCCGGCAACCTCGTCTCGGCGCTCGCGCCGGATTACTCGGTAATGATGATCGGCCGCATCATTGCCGCGCTCTCGCACGGCGCGTTCTTCGGCATCGGCGCAGTGGTGGCCGCGAGCATGGTGGCGCCCACTAAGAAGGCGGGTGCGATCGCGATCATGTTCACCGGCCTGACTGCTGCGAATGTGCTCGGTGTCCCGTTCGGCACCATGCTGGGCCAGGCCGCGGGCTGGCGCTCCACGTTCTGGGCGATCACCGTGATCGGTGTCCTCGCCCTGGCCGGCATCCTCGCACTCGTGCCGAAAACCGGCTCCGGCGAACCAGCAGCGGGCGGATTGCGCGGCGAGCTCCGTGCCTTCCGCTCCGGACAGGTGTGGCTCTCCATCCTCGTGACCATCCTCGGCTACGGCGGCATGTTCGGCGCCTTCACCTACATCGCCTTTACCCTCACCGAGGTCACCGGCTTCTCCGCCGCCACGGTCCCGTGGCTGCTGATCCTCTTCGGCGTCGGGCTCTTCATCGGCAACACCCTCGGCGGCAAGGCGGCCGACAAGAACGTGGACCGCACCCTGCTCGTAGTCCTCGCCGCCCTGGTGCTGGTGCTCGTGGCCTTCGCCCTGACAGCCGGCAACCAGCCGGTGACCATCGCCACTATGGTGCTGCTGGGCGGCTTCGGCTTCGCCACGGTTCCGGGACTGCAGATGCGCGTCATGAAGTACGCCAGCAGCGCTCCCACCCTGGCCTCCGGCGCCAACATCGGCGCCTTCAACGTCGGCAACGCCCTGGGCGCCTGGCTGGGCGGCGTCACCATTACCGCCGGCCTCGGCTACACCTCGCCGATCTGGGCCGGCGCCGGGATCACCCTGCTGGGCCTGGCAGTGATGGTATTCGCCGCGGCTCAGGCCAAGCGACTGGCGACGGCCGGCGGTTCAACCGCCCCCGCCGCGGCAGCAGCGCAAACCAGCGCCGACATTCACACTACCGAGGCCGCAGCCGTTGTCCGCTGACCTCCCGAATGCAACCACAGGAGACACCATGAGTTCAATTCCCCCCATCGTCCTCAATAACGGGGTGCGGATGCCGCAGCTGGGCTTCGGCGTCTTTCAGATTCCCGACGCCGAGACCACCGAGGCGGTAGCGGCGGCGCTCGACGCCGGCTACCGGAGCATCGACACGGCCGCCATCTATGGAAACGAAACCGGAACCGGCCGCGCGCTCGCCGAGTCCGGGATCGCGCGGGAAGACCTGTTCATCACGTCCAAGCTGTGGATCGACGACCTCGGCTACGAACCAGCTCTGGCGGCTTTCGACGCGAGCCTGGACAAGCTGGGTCTCGACTACCTGGATCTTTACCTGATTCACTGGCCCGCGCCGGCGTCGGACCGGTACGCCGACTCCTGGCTGGCCCTTGAAAAACTCCATGCCGACGGCCGGGTCAGGGCCATCGGCGTGTCCAATTTCGAGCCGGGGCACCTGCAGCGGCTCATCGACCTGGGCGGAACGGTGCCGGCGGTCAACCAGGTGGAGCTGCACCCGGCGCTCCAGCAGCACGACGTGACAGCGTTCAACGCGGCACACGGCATTGCGACGGAGGCCTGGAGTCCGTTGGCCCAGGGTGCCCTGCTGGCGGATCCGGCCATCACGGAGATCGCCACGCGGCACGGCAGAACCCCGGCGCAGGTCATTTTGCGCTGGCACCTGCAGCAGGGGAGGATCGTCATCCCGAAGTCAGTGACGCCGGCCCGCATCCGGGAAAACCTGGAGGTGTTCGGCTTTGAGCTTTCCGCGGGCGAACTGGCGGCAGTGACTGCCCTTGAGCGGAACGGGCGCACCGGACCGCACCCGGCCACGTTCAATGGCTAGCTGTCAGCGCCAGCGCCAGCGCCAGCGCCTGAGCCTGAGCCAGAACCAGAACCAGGGCCGGAGCGGCCTGACGGCCTAGCGGCCGAACGGCAGTCGCGGGTCCAGGTCCTGGCCCTCCCAGGTCTGGCGGATCCAGCCGTGGTGCGGGTCATCGCTGATGAGCCACTCGCGGACCGGGCCGGGTCCGGCCATGACGTTGAGGTAATACATGTCGTAGCCGGGGGCGGCCATGGCGGGCCCGTGCCAGCCGTAGGGCACCAGGACGACGTCGCCGGTCCGGACCTCGGCCGCAACGTCGATGGGCCGCTCGTCGGAGGCGTAGACGCGCTGGTAGCCGATGGCGTCGTCGGCGCCCGGGCGTTGCGGGGCCCCGGGCGTCACCCGGGTTTCGAAGTAGTAGATCTCCTCGAGGTTGGTCTCGCCGTCTTTTTCCTCATCGTGCTTGTGCGGGGGATAGGAGGACCAGTTGCCGGCCGGCGTGAGGACCTCGCAGACGATGAAGCGGTCCGCCTCCAGCGCGGCGGGAGTCCCGAAATTGTGGACCTGACGGGAGCAGTTGCCCGCCCCGCGCAGTTCCACCGGCGTCTCGGCGCCCGTGATGAGGCGGGTCGGGTAGGCGGCCTTGGCTGGGGCAGTGGCGACTGCCACGCGTCCGCCGTCGGCCGAGGTGATGGCCACCGCCTTGCCGGCTCCCGTGTAGAGCACGTCGCTGGGGCCGCTGAAGACGCTGACCCGGCCGGCCAGGGGATAGTCCTGCCCGTCGACGGCCGCCACGAAAGAGCCGTTGAGCGGGATCACGATCCGTTCCTCCGCCGCGGCGTCGAGTTCGACGGCGGCGCCGGCTGCCAGCGTGGCAACCTTCAGCCCGGTATGCGCCCAGCCGTCCACCTCCAGTTTGGAGTCGGACGTCCCGATGGAGATGTCCCACGTGTCTTCGGCGGCGGTGCCGAGCGGATAGACCCAGTTGGCCATGGAAGCTGCCCTTTCGTTGTCGCGCCGGAGGCAGGCGCGTGTGTGTGCGGGGTTGGAGCCGGTTGCGCCCGTCGCTGGCGCCTAACTCTGGACGCTTACCTCTGGACCAGTGTCATTTCAAAGCTGTAGGAATCCGCCCGGTAGACGTGGTGGCCGGTTTCCACCATGCGTCCGGTGTCGTCCACCGCGGTCCGCTCCATGGTCACCAGGGCGGAGCCGGGGGTGGTCTCGAGCAGTGGCGCCTGGTAGTCATTGGCGATCATGGCACCGATCCGCTGTGAGGCCAGGCGGAAGTTCACGCCGCCGTTGCGCAGAATGGCGTAGAGGCCCTGCGCGCCCAGGGAAGCCTCGTCGAGGGCGGTGATGTCATCCCGCACCCAGTTCTCCATCAGGGCCAGCGGCTTGCCGCCCACCTTCCGGAGCCTGGTGAAGTGGTAGACCTTGGCGCCGGCCGGAAGCTGCAGAGCCGTCCGGATCGCGCCGTCCGCCTCCTCATGCGAGAAGCTGAGCACGTCGGTGGTGGGCTTGCTGCCGTTGTTGCTCAGGTCGTCGTAGAGGCTGGAGAGTTCCAGCGGGCGGCGGACCTGGCTGGACACCACCTGGGTGCCGACGCCGCGCTTGCGGACCAGGAGGCCCGAGCGGACCAGCTCGTCCATGGCTTTTCTCATCGTGGGCCGGGACAGGTTCAGCTGGGCGGCCAGGTCGATCTCGTTTTCCAGCCTGCTGCCGGGTTCCAGCAGCCCCGTGTGGATCGCTGCCTCGATGCCCTGCACCACTTGGTGGTACAGCGGCACCGGGGAAGAGCGGTCGATCCGCAGATTCAGTTGATTCGCCACTGGACATGCTCCCTTGTGCTCCGCGGCGGCCGTTGTGCCGGCCTGTCCGCGTATGTCAGGCTATGTTCGCTTGATAGGACATACTGCCTTTTTCTGATAGTAGCAGGGCTGCCAAGAGGTGCCAAGGGCTGCTGTGACGGGCTTTGTTTGCGGGGGTCGGGCTGTCGGCGCTGGCCCGGCAAGCTCTGCGAATGCGACATTCCGACCCCACTTCGTTACGTCCAAACATCCTAATGTCAGGACAAACTATTGACAACTGTGATTGGAGTCACCATGATCGGTTGTAGATGGCTCATGGACCGACGCGATGAAGCGGCCGGCGTGGCCCGGAATCAAAGGAGATTGATCGTGACCAAGTTCTCGTGGCGGAAGGCGACCCTCGTGGCGGCCGTTGTACCCATGCTGGCCCTGAGCGCGTGTTCCAGCACCGGCGGCAAGCCCGCAGACTCAGGCAATGCGGCTGGCGGAGGCCAGGCAGCCAGCACCTCCCGCATCAAGGTCGCCCTTATCACGCACGCCGCAGCCGGTGACACCTTCTGGGATATTGTTCGCAAAGGCGCCGAGGAGGCATCGGCAAAGGACAACGTTGAGCTCCTCTATACGTCCGATCCCGAAGCCGGGCGCCAGGCCCAGCTCATTCAGCAGGCCATCGACCAGAAGGTCGACGGCATCGCGGTCACGCTCGCCAAGCCCGAAGCCCTCAAGGACGTCCTGAAGAAGGCCTCCGACGCCGGCATACCGATTGTGAGCCTCAACGCCGGCGAATCGGTCTCCTCCCAGCTCGGAGCATTCACCCACTTCGGTTCCAACGAGCAGCTCGCCGGTCAGGCCGTGGGCACCAAGCTGGCCGCGGACGGCTACAAGCACCCGGTCTGCGTGATTCAGGAACAGGGCCACGTGGGACTTGAAGCACGGTGCGCGGGCGTCAAGGCGAAGGTTCCCGGAACGGAGATCCTTTACGTCGACGGCAAGGATATGACCTCCGTTCAGTCCACCGCGACTGCCAAGCTTCAGGCCTCCAAGGACGCCGACGTCATCATCGGCCTCGGCGCCCCCATCACCCTGACCCTCCTCAAGTCGGTCACTGACGCCGGCAGCTCTGCCAAGGTTGCCAGCTTCGACCTCAACGCGGAGCTCGCCCAGAAGATCGTGGATGGTGCAGTTCTGTTCACCGTGGACCAGCAGCCGTGGCTGCAGGGCTACGGAGCCGTTGACGCCATCTGGCAGAACAAGCGCGGCGGCTTCAAGATCGGCGGCGGCCAGCCTGTGCTGACAGGCCCGGCGGTCATCGACAAATCCAATGCGGCCGATGTCCTGACCTTCGCCCAGCAGGGCGTCCGCTAACAGCCCGCTGGCCGGGCCGGTTCGCGCCGGCCCGGCGGCAAGGAGACTTATCATGACCATCACCCAGACCAAGACAAAGTCGCCGGCGCCCGATGAGCGCGTCGCCAAGCGCAGTCCGTTCCAGAAGTTGCTCGGACGTCCCGAGGTCGGTGCCCTGGTGGGCGCGATCGTCCTCTTCATCTTCTTCGCGTTGGTGTCCCCGACCTTTACCCAGCCCGGTGCCCTGGCGACCATCCTGTACGGGTCCTCCACGATCGGGATCATGGCGGTGGGGGTGTCCTTGCTGATGATCGGCGGGGAGTTCGACCTCTCCACCGGCGTCGCCGTGATCACCTCGGCGCTGACCGCGTCGCTGTTCAGCTGGTACTTCACCACGAACGTCTGGGTCGGCGTCGGCCTGGCCCTGGTGGTCTCCTTGTCCGTCGGGTTCATCAACGGCTGGATCCTGATCAAGACCAAGCTGCCGTCCTTCATCGTCACCCTGGCCACGTTCCTGATGCTGACCGGCCTGAACCTGGGCCTGACCCGGCTGATCGGCGGCTCGGTGTCCTCGCCCTCGATCTCGACCATGGACGGTTTCGCCTCGGCCCGGGCGGTGTTCGCCTCCTCGGTGAGCGTCGGCGGCGTCGACATCAAGATCACCGTGTTCTACTGGTTCGCGCTCGTCGCGGTCGCGACCTGGGTGCTGATGCGGACCCGGGTGGGGAACTGGATCTTCGCCGTCGGCGGGGACGCGAACGCGGCCCGCGCCGTGGGCGTGCCGGTCAAGGCCACCAAGATCGGTTTGTTCATGGCCGTGGGGTTCTGCGCCTGGATCCTGGGCATGCACAACCTCTTCGCGTTCGACACCGTGCAGTCCGGTGAGGGCGTGGGCAACGAGTTCCTCTACATCATCGCCGCGGTGATCGGCGGCTGCCTGCTCACCGGCGGGTACGGCTCGGCGATCGGCGGCGCGATCGGCGCGTTCATCTTCGGCATGGCCAACAAGGGCATCGTCTACGCGCAGTGGAACCCGGACTGGTTCAAGTTCTTCCTGGGCCTGATGCTGCTGCTGGCCACCATCGTCAACCTCATCGTCAAGCGCCGCGCGGAACTGAAGTAGAAGGGGCCCCGGAACCATGAATGCCAAAGAGATCGACCAGCAGACCCTGCTGCAGAACGAAAAAGACCCGCTCACCCACACCCCGGTGCACCTGCTCTCCCTCGACGGGGTCGGGAAGCACTACGGGAACATCATCGCCCTCTCCGAGGTCACCATGGCGGTGGACAACGGCCGCGTCACCTGCGTGCTGGGCGATAACGGTGCGGGCAAATCCACGCTGATCAAGATCATCGCCGGCCTGCACCAGCACGACGCCGGAACACTGAAGATCATGGGCCAGGAGCGGAAGTTCAGCTCCCCCCGGGACGCCCTCGATGTCGGGATCGCCACGGTCTACCAGGACCTCGCCGTGGTGCCGCTGATGCCGATCTGGCGGAACTTCTTCCTCGGCTCGGAGCTCACGTCCGGCTTCGGCCCGTTCAAGAGCATGGACGTCGAGAAGATGAAGGACATCACGCTCAAGGAACTCGCCGCGATGGGCATCGACCTGCGCGACGTCGAACAGCCCATCGGCCAGCTCTCCGGCGGTGAACGCCAGTGCGTCGCGATCGCCCGGGCCGTGTACTTCGGCGCGAAGGTCCTGATCCTGGACGAGCCCACCGCGGCGCTGGGCGTGAAGCAGTCCGGCGTGGTGCTCCGCTACATCCTGCAGGCCCGCGACCGCGGCCTCGGCGTCATCTTCATCACCCACAACCCGCACCACGCCTTCCCCGTCGGGGACCGGTTCCTGCTGCTCAAACGCGGCAAATCGATCGGTTACTACGACAAGAAGGACATCACCCTCGACGAGCTCACCGCCCAGATGGCCGGCGGCGCAGAACTCGCCGAACTCGCCCACGAACTCGAACAACTCGGCGGCCACAGCGACGTCGTCAAAGAAGTCCAGGGCGAAGTCGCCGACGTGTCCCAGACCACCGGCAAGACCTACGGGTAACCGCCGCCCCAACTCCTGAAAGGACAAGCCTTTGGCTTACCTCAACCGCAACGCCTCCGACGCCGTCCTGCCCGTGCGGATCGGGCTGATCGGCTCGGGCTGGATGGGCGCCTTCCACGCCGAGAGCATTGCCCGCCGGGTCCCCGGCGCCGTCCTTGCCGCCATCGCGGATCCGAACCTGGAATCCGCCGGGGCGCTGGCTGGCGCCCTGGGCACCACGAAGGTGACCGCCGACGCCGCTGACCTCCTGGCCGACCCGGCGATTGACGCCGTCGTCATCGCCAGCCCCGCGCGTTTCCATTCCTCCCTGATTGGCCAGGCCGCAGCGGCCGGAAAGCACGTCTTCTGCGAGAAGCCCGCCGGTCAGGGGCTCGAGGAGCTCGACGCCGCCCTTGACGCCGTCGACGCCGCCGGGGTGCACTTCCAGATCGGCTTCAACCGCAGGTACGCCGCAGACTTCCAGGCGGCCAAGAAGGACATCACCGCCGGAATCGTGGGGCAGCCGCAACTGCTTCGTTCGCTGACCCGGGACCCGGGCACGGGGAGCATCGGCCACGCCGCAAGGATCCCGGCATGGACCATCTTCCTCGAAACCCTGATCCACGACTTCGACACCCTGAACTGGTTCAACGAAGGCGCCGAACCCGTGGAGGTCTACGCCGTCGCGGACGCGCTTGTGGAGCCGGGACTGCGGGACCAGGGGTTCCTGGACACCGCCGTCGTGACCATCCGCTACAGCAACGGTGCGATCGCCGTCGCCGAGGCAAACTTCAGCGCGCTGTACGGTTACGACATCCGCGGCGAGGTTTTCGGCTCCAAGGGCATGGTCCAGGCCGGCCGCGCTACCGAAACCGCCGCCCGCCGGTTCACCGCCGAGGGGATGTCCGCCGACACCCCACGGCTGAACGTCGAGCTCTTCCGGCAGGCCTACACAGACGAGCTGGCGGACTTCGCCGACGCCGTGCGCGCCCGGCGTGACGGCACCGCTCCGGAGTCGAAGCCCTTCACTCTCACTCCGGGAGCCAGCGACGCCCGGCGCGCACTGGCCGTGGCGCTGGCCTGCATTGAGTCCGTCAAGCGGGGGACCCCGGCAACGGTCAACACAGTGGCCGTCAACGAGAACGTGGTCCTCTGATGCGGCTCGCCGTGTGCGCTGAGATGGTCTTTACGGACCTGCCGTTCACGGAGCGGGTGCGGCGGCTCCACGAGGCCGGCTTCGACGTCGAACTCTGGGACTCGCGGCCCAAGGACATCGGCGCGCTCAAGGCCACCGGGGCGGTGTTCTCCTCCATGACCGGATACAGCTCCGGCAGCCTCGTGGATCCGGACACGGCGGACGAGGTGGTGCGGACCGCCGAGTCCCTGATCCCCACCGCCCTGGAACTTGGCGTCAGCCGGCTGGTGGTCCACCCGGCGGAACTCGTCGACGGCCACGCGGCCCGGCCTGTCTACCGCTCCAGCGGACACATGTGGGCCACCGGCGCCCGGACCCTGGAACGGCTCGGGAAGCTCGGTGAGAAGTACGGGGTGACGTTCTGCCTCGAGAACCTCAACACCATCCGGGACCACCCCGGCATCCCGCTGGCCCGGGCCAAGGACACCCTGGCGCTCGTGCAGGCTGCCGGGCACCCGAACGCCAGGCTCATGCTGGATCTCTATCACGCCCAAATGGGGGAGGGGAACCTGGTCGAGCTCGTCCGGACCGCCCTGCCATACCTCGGCGAAATCCAGGTGGCGGACGTTCCAGGCCGTTGCGAACCCGGAACCGGGGAAATCAACTACGCGGCCGTGGCCAGGGCGCTCGCGGACGCAGGCTACGAAGGAACCGTGGGCATGGAAGCGTGGGCCAGTGGCGACAGCTATGCGGCCCTGGAGGCCTTCCGTGCGGCGTTCACCGTGCCCGCACCAAACATGAGAGTGGAAGTATGAAAGACGTAATCCTTGGACTCGCCGGCGTTGGGCGGATCGGGGTCATGCACGCCAACAACATCGCCGCCCTCAACGAGGTCCTGAACCCACAAGGGATCCGTGTCCGTCTCCGCCTCACTGACGTCGCCGAAGAGCACGCCCGGACGGTGGCAAGCGGTCTCGGTGCCGAATTCCTGCCCTCGGTCCAGGCGCTGCTGGCCTCGGGGCTGGACGGCCTGGTCATCGCCACCGGAACCGGGACCCACCCCGAGCTCATCAAGGCCGGCGTGGACGCCGGGATCCCGGTGTTTTGCGAAAAGCCCGTGGCCCTGAACGTGGCCGACGCCCTGCCGGTGCTCGACTACATCCGGGACCGGAACGGCGTGGTGCAGATCGGGCATCAGCGCCGGTTCGACGCCGGCTACCTGGAAGCCCGCCGCGCTTACCAGGCCGGCGAGCTCGGCTGGATCCATTCCCTGCGCGCCGTCACGTGCGACATGACGCCGCCCCCGGTCGAGTTCCTGGCCAGCTCCGGCGGGCTCTTCCGTGACTGCTCGGTCCACGATTTCGACATCCTGCGCTGGCTCACAGGCCGCGAAATCGTCGAGGTCTACGCCAAGGGCTCCAACAACGGGGATCCGGCCATCGGTGAGGCCGGCGATGTGGACACGGCCCTCGCGGTGGTGACGTTCGACGACGGCACCGTGGGAACGGTTTCGGCGACCCGCTACAACGGGGCGGGCCATGATGTCCGGCTGGAAATTCAGGGCTCCCGCGGCTCGCTGATGGTGGGCCTGGACGACAAGACGGCCATGGCCTCCGCCGAAGCGGGGATCGCTTTCCCCGCGGGGAAGCCGCACCTGACGTTTGCCGAGCGGTTCGAGACGGCGTACCGCTCCGAAATGGAGGCGTTCGTCGACCTGATCCTTGGCCGCCGGGAGAATCCCTGCACTCCGGAAGACGCCGTCGCGGCCTCCCGGGTTGCCGATGCCGCCCAGGAATCGCTGGCCACCGGTGCCCCGGTCAAGGTGACGGTGAGCGTCGGCAGCTGACCACGGCCCGGGGCGTCCGGCTCAGGGCCGGGCGCGGCACGCCTCGACGAAGGCCCGGAAGGGCGCGAGCCGTTCCCCGGCCGGGAGCTCCAGGGCCTCGGGGTGCCACTGGACCGAGGCCACCCAGCGCTCCGGATCCTCCAGCGCCTCGACGGTCCCGTCCTCGGCCACGGCCGTCGCCCGCAATCCTCCGGCCACCCGGGCCACAGCCTGATGGTGGCCGGAGGCGATCTTCACGTTCACGGCACCGGAACCGCCGCCGTAGAGCGCGGCCACCCTGGAGCCGGCCCGCACCGCCACCTCATGCCAGGCCCACGGGCCGGCCCCGTGCACCGGCGCGGGCTCGCGGTGCGCCACCGTCCCCGGCGCCATGTCCTGGATGAGCGTCCCGCCGTAAAGTATATTGAGCAGCTGATGCCCGCGGCAGATGCCGAACACAGGCAGCCCGGCGTCGATCGCAAGACGCGCCACGGCGAGATCCAGCGCGTCCTGGGCAGGGCTGACGTCGTAGCAGACGTCACCGCGCAGCTCGCCGTAGAGGGCGGGGTCGAGGTCGCCGCCGCCGGGAAGGACGACGCCGTCAAGGCAGGCCATCGCCGCGGCGAGGCCGCCGTCGTCGGGCCCCGGAGCGTCGAGCAGCACCGGTTCGCCGCCGCCCTCGCGCAGCAGTTCCACGATGTACTCGAACAATGCGTTGGCTTCCGCCACGCGCGGGTCGGGATCGGAGGAACTGCTGAGGCGGACGGGAACGCCGATGCGCGGCCGACCGCGAAGGGGGTTGCGGGAAGTCTGCATGCCTCATTCTGCAACACGATCGCGGACTAGGATTACTAGATGAATCCCCGCTATCTCGTGTCCCGCAGCCGGTACATCGCCGCAGCCCCCGAAGCCATCTTCGAGGTGCTCGCCACGCCTGCCCTGCACAGCGTGATCGACGGCTCGGACACGGTGAAGGGCACCCAGCCGCGCGGGCCACGGCGCCTGTACCTCCGCGCCAGGTTCGGCATGCAAATGAACATGCGGGTGAACTACAAGATCCTCAATACCGTCTGCGAATTCGAGGAAGGCCACCGGATTGCATGGCGGCACTTTTACGGCCACGTGTGGCGCTACCTGCTTGAACCATCCACGGGCAAGGACGGCACCGCTGGCACCCTGGTCACCGAGCAATGGGACGCGCGGCAGGTCCGCGGCAAGAGCCTGCTCCGGATGGCCGGCTACCTGCGCCGCCATCCGGCCAACCTGGAGCAGACGCTGGCCAAGCTCGACGCCTACATGGCTGCGCACCCGGACATGGGTAATGTGGATGGCAGCACGAAACGAGACTGAAGGTGGGAACTGGGATGGGCCGCAGGACACTGGTCGACGATCTCGTCGACGGCCTGCTGACCGAAATCCTTGACGGAAAGCTCCTGCCCCACAACCCGATTCCGCCCGAGGCCGACATTGCCAAGGCCTACGGCGTCAGCCGGCTCACCGTGCGTGAGGCCCTCAAAGCTCTCCGGGCGCAAAACATCCTCTATGTGAAGGCCGGCCGGGGAACCTTCGTCAATCCCACGGACAACTGGACCGGCCTGGACGCGATCTTCAAGGCAGCCTCCCATGGCAATGCGGCCGACCAGGTCTCGGTGGGACTGATTGAGATGCGACGGATGGTGGAGACCGGGGCCGCGGCGCTCGCCGCCAAACGCTATACCCCGGAGCAGGCCGAGCGCATGCGCGAGTGCATCGCGGATATGAAGCGCTTCCACGCCTCCGGCGACCTGGACCGCTTCGTGGAGGCGGACATTGGTTTCCACGACGCCGTCCTGAAGGCGTCCGGCAACCCCTTTGTCCGGGCCCTGTTCGCCCAGTTGGGCCAGCTGCTGTACGTGACCCGGCGCGAAACGTCGGCCGTCGAGGTGATCCAGCAGCATGCCATCGATTACCACCAGCGGGTCCTGGACAGCATTCTGAGCGGCGACGCCGAGCGCTCGCGGCAGGCGATGGATGAGCACATGGACCAGACCAATGCGGACTACGAACGCTACGTCCGGGGCGCCAAGTCCTGACGTCCGCCTCCGGACTCTTGACGTAATCCGAATCACATCCTAAGATTTTGGCTAGTTCCTGAATCAGATGTCTGACATCTGACTCAACAAGAATCCTGCAGCACGCGCTTCCAGGCGGGCAGGATGACCACCCCAATCCACCGCTTTCCTCACCCGGCACAGCCGCAGGGCAGGAAAACACTTAAGAAGGTCGATGATGACTTCATTAGCCCCCAAGTCCTTCGGACTCGGCGAACTGGGCGACCGCACGCTCCGCAAGGTCCGCCGCCGCGTCATGCCCCTGATTGTCCTGCTCTACTTCGTTGCCTACCTGGACCGCAACAACGTCGGATTCGCCAAACTCACCATGAGCGAGGACATCGGCCTGAACTCCGCTGCCTACGGTCTGGGCGCCGGCATCTTCTTCCTTGGCTACGCCCTCCTGGAGGTTCCCAGCAACGCCGGCATGTACCGGTTCGGAGCCCGGAAATGGCTGGCCCGCATCCTGATCACGTGGGGCATCTTCGCCACCGCCATGTGCCTGGTGAACGGTGAAACCACGTATTACATCGTCCGGTTCCTGCTCGGTGCCGCCGAGGCCGGGTTCTTCCCGGCGATCCTGTTCTACCTGACACTGTGGTTCCCTGCCGCGCAGCGCGTCACGGTGCTGGGCATCTTCATCCTTGCCCAGCCCGTATCCAATGCGCTCGGCGCCCCGGTATCCGGGCTCCTGCTGCAGATGGACGGCGTCATGGGCCTCCAGGGCTGGCAGTGGCTCTACATCATCGAAGGCATCCCGGCGATCGCCCTCGGCCTGCTGACGCCCATCCTCATGACTGACCGTCCGCGGGACGCCAAATGGCTCGAAGCCGACGAGCGCAACTGGCTCACCGCCACCATGGACGCCGAACTGGCCGCCAAGTCCCAGTCGGGCAAGCACAACTTCATGGCCGGGCTCAAGGACAAGCGCACCCTGGTCTACTCCGCCCTGTACTTCGGCCTGGTGTGCGGGATCTACGGCCTGGGCCTGTGGATGCCCACCATCGTCGCGGCCCTCGGCAAGTTCTCCACGGCAGAGGTCGGTTTCATCGTCTTCATCCCCTATGCCGTGGCCGCAGTATTCGTCTACTTCTGGAGCAAGCGCGCGGACCGGACCGGCAAGCGTGCCTGGCACGCCTCGGTCAGCATGGTGCTGGCGGGCGTCGGACTCGTGGCCGCCGGCTACCTGCTGCCGGTCAACCCGTTCCTCGCGATGGTCGGCCTGACGCTCTCCGCCATGGGGATCTACGGAGCGATCGCCCCCTTCCTCTCGATGCCCTCCGCGGCGCTGACCGGTGCGGCTGCCGCTTCCGGGCTGGCCCTGGTGAACTCCCTCGGAAACCTCGGCGGCTTCATCTCCCCGTACGCGGTCGGCCTCCTCAAGGACGCCACCGGAAGCAACCAGAGCGGGCTCCTGTTCCTGTCCCTGTGCCTGTGCATCACGGCCGTGGCCACCTACCTGTACGCCCGCCGGCGCCCCGAAGGCGACGCCGGCCTTGACCCAGCGGTCGCAGCGGCTGCCGCCGTCGACCCGGCCAAAGTATCCTGATCCGAACCCCCGAAGGAATCTTCGTCATGACATCAATTACCCCGTTCCCCACTGAACGCACCGTGGTCCTGACCGGAGCCGCGTCAGCCCGCGGCATCGGCCGTGCCGCCGCCGACCGCCTGGCCAGCGAGGGCTGGTCCATCGCAATCCTGGACATCAATGCCGAGGACGCCAGCGCCGCTGCGGCCGAAATCGGTTCCAACCGTGCGGTCAAGGCCGTCGGCGTCGGTGCGGACGTCTCCGACGCCGCGTCGGTTGACCGGGCCATCACCGAGATCGAGGGCTCGCTGCCCCCGATCGTCGCGCTGGCCAACCTGGCCGGCATCAGTTCCCCGACGCCGTTCATGGACACCACTGTCGAGGAATGGGACAAGGTCTTCGCCATCAACATGCGCGGATCCTTCATCGTTTCCCAGCGCGTGCTCAAGGGCATGATCGAGCGCAAGCTGGGCCGGATCGTGAGCATCTCCTCGATTTCGGCACAGCGGGGCGGCGGCACCTACTCAAAGGTCGCCTACAGCGCCTCCAAGGCCGGGATCATCGGATTCACCCGCGCCCTGGCCCGCGAGGTGGGCGAGTTCGGGGTCACGGTCAACGCCATCGCCCCCGGCCCCATCGACACCGACATCATGGGCGGCACCCTGAGCGAGGAACGCAAGGCACAGATGTCGGAGGGCATCATGATGGGGCGGGTCGGCAGCCGCGAGGAAGTGGCGGCCCTGATCGCCTTCCTGCTCGGCCCGGACGCCGGTTACATCACCGCGGCCACCTATGACATCAACGGCGGCCTCCAGGTCTCCTAACCTGCACGGACCCCCGTTGCGCTATCACTTTTGGGCCTCAAGATCCCGGAATGGCCACCAGGAGTGATGGCGCCACGGGGGAGCTTGGCCACGGTCTAGGCTGGCTCCATGAGCGCCGCCCGCAGCCTTCACCCCAGCCCCCGCACGTTGGAGGTCGAGAGCCTTGCCGGTTTCGACCGGCTGGTCGCGGCGGGGGCGCGCAGCATGCACGGCTGGCACGTCCAGTCGCTGGACCTGCGGGGCCGCCGGGCCCAGCTGACGGCGCTTGAGGCCCAGGGCGCGGTCTTCCTGGGCTGCAGGTTCGACGACGGTGTGGAGGATTTGCTGCGCGGCCGGGGCGCCCTCATCTTTCCCCGGCTCACGGCCGTGCCGTTCAACCCCTACCGCGGGCAGCTGTACACGCCGCAGGAACTCTATTCCGGGATCGCCACCTCACCCTACGAGGACACGCTCGACGCGCGGGTGTACCAGTGGAGCATCCGGCCGGGCCAGCGCCGCCGTCTGGATGCGACACTGGCCGCCGCCCTGCATGACCACTCGATCGGCGTGGCACTCGACGAACTGGCCGGCACCTATCTCCGCGCCGGCCGCACGATGGTGGGGGTCATGGGCGGGCACATTGCCCGCCGCGGCACCGCCGTCTTTGAGGGCGCCGCGCTGCTGGGCCGGCTGCTGGCCCGCAGCGGCCGGGTGGTGGCCACGGGCGGCGGCCCCGGGGCCATGGAGGCCGCCAATCTTGGCGCCTTCCTCAGCGAGGCCACCGAACCGGACTTCCGGCGGGCCCTGGCCGACCTCTCGGCGGTGCCGTCCTTCCGCCCGTCGGTGGCCGCCTGGGCGCGGACGGCCGCGGCGGTCGCCCAACGCCACCCGGAGGGTGTGCCGTCGCTGGGGATTCCCACATGGTTTTACGGTCATGAACCACCGAACTTCTTCGCCACGCATGTGGCCAAATACTTCGCGAATGCCATCCGGGAAGCCATCCTGCTTGAACTGTGCAACGGCGGGATCGTCTTTTTGCCGGGTTCGGGCGGCACGGTCCAGGAGATCTTCCAGGACGCCTGCGAGAACTACTACGCCGCCCCGGAAACCGTCACTCCCATGGTCCTGGTGGGGCACGAGCACTGGCTGCGGCGATTCCCGGCCTGGCCCCTCTTGCAGAGCCTGGCGTCCGGGCGCCGGATGGAGGGAAGGATCTTCCTGGTCGATACGGTCGAAGAAGCCCTTGAGGCGCTGGAGCGCTAGGGGGTCAGAGATCCTTGCGGCACTGGGCGTGGCCGAGCTCGTAGAGTCCGTTCAGGTCGCCGGCGGCAAGCCCGTCCGGGGCTCCGATCTCGGGGTACATCAGCTGGGCCGGGTCATCGACATGCTCCAGGCCCATCACATGGCCGAGCTCGTGCAGGATCACGGCCGTGGCATAGGCCGCTCCCTCGGAGCGGTCCAGGTCTTCCGCGATTTGCGGGGCATCCAGCTCCAGGCTGCCGGTGACGAAGCTTTTGGGGCCGTCGCCGAAACTGAAGTGTGTGCTTCCGCCCGTGCCGATCACCGGGCCTTTGAGCTGCGGTGCCTGCTCCGGGGTGGTCCAGGCGATCAGCAGCGGCGCCCACCGGTCCCCGTAGAGATCCCTTTGGTAGGGCGCACGTGTGGGCGAGGGGGCCTCGGACGTGGGGCCGTCATTGATGAAGGCGATCCCGGTGGCCTCGGAGATCGTCCGGATCGAGTCGTCCACGAGCCGCTCGGCACCCGGCGGGGCCAGGGCGGCATTGATGACGTAGTGCAGCGGGCGGCACGGCGAGTAACCCACCGGAGTGCCGTCGTCATTCGTTGCGAGGAACTTGTACGAGGTGCTGGCGGCCTCCGGTTTCCGGGCCGCGCCGAGGGGGTGGTCCTGCTCCTCGAGCCCGGGCGGGGGAGTGTCCGTCCGGTCTTCGCCGGCCGGCACGGCAGGCTGGCCGGATTTCTGGCCGGCCTGCGGCTGTGCCTGCAGGTCACTGCCTGCCTTGTTTTCTGCACTGTGCCCTGCGTTGTTCCCCGTTCCTCGGGAGACCTCGAAGAGGCCCGTGAACCTCGGATCGCCGTAGACGAGTCCGGCGGTGAGGAAGGCGCCGGCGGCGATCACCGCGGCGGCGGCGAGGTTCCTGATGATCCGCAGCGCGGTGGCTCGCCGGCTGTGCCGAGGTCCGCGGTCCCGAAATTCAGGGCCGTCCACTAGCCAACCACGGCGCCGAAGGCCATGCCCAGCAGGTACGTCACGCCCGCGGCACCCATGCCGATGGCCAGCTGGCGCAGGCCACGGGTGGCGGGCGAGGTACCGGAGAGCAGGCCCACGACGCCGCCGGTAAGCAGCAGCGCCAAGCCGACGAGGGACGCGGAAACCACCAGTGCGGCGAGTCCTGTCATGCCCAGCAGGAAGGGAATGATGGGCACGATCGCGCCAGAGGCGAAGAAGCAGAAGCTCGACGCCGCCGCGCCCCAGGCGGTGCCGACCGCCTCGTGCTGGTCCTCGCTTTCGGGCAGTTCCGGACGCAGGGACAGGCTGGGATCGCAGTCGCAGTCCAGCAGGCCCATCCGCTCCGCGACGCGGTGCTCGGCGGCCTCCCGGGACATGCCGCGGGCCAGGTAGACGAGCAGGAGTTCGTTGTGCTCGATATCGAGCAGCGGCGCCGCCGCCAAGGTGATCTGGGTGGGTCGGGTCGCGGCGAGGAGCTCCCGCTGCGACCGCACGGAAATGAACTCGCCGGCCCCCATGGACAGTGCGCCGGCCAGCAGCCCGGCGACGCCGCTGAGGAGTACCACCTGGCTGCCCACGCCCGAGGCCGCCATGCCCATGACGAGGGACAGGTTGCTGACCAGCCCGTCGTTGGCGCCGAAGACGGCGGCGCGGAACGTTCCGGCCAGCCGGTTGCGGCCCCGGGTGGCCAGCCCGCGGACCACTTCTTCGTGGATCTGCTCGTCGGCGACCATGGCCGGGGTGGCGAAGGATTCGGTGGCGTACGGGGAGCGGCTCTCCGCCCGCTGGGCCAGGGCCAGGACGAAGACCGAGCCGAAGTGCCGGGCCAGGAAGCCCAGGAACCGGCTCCGGAGTGAGGCATGCCGGTCCTTGCCGGCGTGATCGCCCAGCAACTGGAGCCAGTGCGCTTCATGGCGTCCCTCGGCCTCGGCCAGCGCCAGCAGGATGGCGCGCTCCTCCCCGGCGCGGTTCTGCGCCAGGTCCCGGTAGACGGCCGCCTCGGCACGTTCATCGGCGAGATACTGTCGCCAGCGCTTGATGTCCGCTGCGCTGGGCGCTGCGCTCGCGTCTGTTGCGGGCGAGGGGCTCGGTGCGCTGACCGGAGCGGCAGTGGAGGGAGCCGCCCCGGGGGCAGCAGAAGCGTGCGGCGAGGCAGGGCGCGGGTCCGTATCGCGGACCGAAGAGGGCTGTGTCGGGTGGTGCTGCGAAGAATCGTTTCGGTCCGATTCGGTGTGCTGAGACACGAAAAACTCCTGGGTTTGGTCGGGCATGGTCCGGCCCCATTGCGACTCCAGACTACCCCGTATTTCCGCGCTTTTCCGGCTGGCAATCCTCAGTGGAAAGTTTAGGGAGGCCGTAACTGCCCGGCTCCGGCGGGCCCGCCCGCAGCCGCTTTCCGGCGGCAATTGTGAGCCCTTGACCGCCCGGGTCCGCGGTGTTCGAATGAAACCCAGGGCGGGCTCCCCGGGGCCTTGCCGCCACCGAAGCCGCATGGAGGTTGCATCATGGAGAGCGCCGCATCACATCCCATCCAGCCGGCCCGGGAGTCACTCGAGTCCGATCCCGCCTACGACTACGCCGAGGACGCGCCCGTCAGTGATGCCGCGGAGACCGAGGACGAGGAGCTTCTCGAAGAGGCCGACCGGCTCGTTCCCCTGGACGCGGAAGACTTCCTGGGCGACGAGAAGCCGGTGGTGCCCGTGGAAGGTGAGGAATTCCTTGCGCCGGAGGAAAATGAGTGATCCTCCCGCGGCCCGTTAAGGTGCCTAAAGGCCGACGGCGGCGCCCCCGAAAGGGGAGCGCCGCCGTCGACCTTTAACTCGCGGATATGACTTGCGGTCTAGACCCTGCCGGGCCTGGGCCCTAGTGCGTGAGGGCCGGGACCTTTTCTTCCTCGGCCGCGCCGCCGGCGACACGCCGGCGCCAGTTCTGCATGACCGCGGGATCCGTCGGCTTGGTCAGCAGCGAGACCGCGATGTAGACGACTGCGGAAGCCGCCAGGCCGTAGTAGATGGGCTCGTTGGCGTAGATGCCGTCCAGCGGAACCTCGGCGTTGATTTCCAGGATGATCATGGTGCCGAGCGTGATGACCGAGCCCACCGCCATGGACGCCGCGGCGGCGACGCCGGTGCCGCGCTTCCAGACCAGGCCGCCAAGGATGGCCACGAGCAGGCCGCCAACCAGGATGTCGTACGCAATGGTCAGGGCCGCGACAACGTCCTTGGTGACGATGGCGATCACGATTGCCACGACGCCCAGGCCCAGGACCCACATGCGGTTGGCCTTGACGTCGTGTTCCGGGTTGTCGGTGTCATCGGTGTTGACCGTCTTGCCGAACCAGCCGGCAACGAACGGCAGCACATCGGCGCGGGCCACGGTGGCGGCCGCGATCAGGGCGCCGGAGGCGGTGGACATCATGGCAGCGACGGCGGCGGCCAGCACGAGGCCGCCGATGCCGATGGGCAGCAGGTGGGTGGCGACCTCGGCGTAGACGACATCCTTGCCCAGGGCCTTGACGTCGATCTGCGGCAGGGCCACCCGGGCGCCGAGGCCGATCAGGGCGCCGGCAGCGCCGTAGAGGATGCAGTAGATGCCGGCCGTGGCGCCGCCCCAGCGGGCAACTTCAGGTGTCTTGGCGGTGAACACACGCTGCCAGATGTCCTGGCCGATCAGCAGGCCGAGGGTGTAGACCACAAAGTACGTGATGATCGTCTGGGCGCCGATGCCGTCGATCTGGAAGAAGGTGGCGTCCACCCGGCTGCGGATCCCGTCGAGGCCGCCGGCGGCGTTGAGCGTGAACGGCAGCATCAGGAAGAAGATGCCGACCGTCTTGATGACGAACTGGACCTGGTCGGCCAGCGTGATGGACCACATGCCGCCGATGGTCGAGTACACCAGCACGATGGCCCCGCCGACGGCGATCGCGAGGGCGCGGTCCCAGCCGAAGAGCACCACGAAGATGGTGGCGTAGGCGCCCGTGGAGGTGGCGCAGAGCATCAGCGTGTAGGCAAGCATGACGATGCCCGAGGTCTGCGTGGCGTTGCTGCCGTAGCGCAGGGTCAGCATCTGGGAGACGGTATAGATCTTCAGCTTCTGGATGGTGCTGGCGAAGAGCAGGCTCAGCAGCAGGACGCCGGCGCCGATTGCGACGACGAGCCACATGCCGGAGATGCCGAACTTGTAGCCCAGGCCCACGCCGCCGACGGTCGAGGCACCGCCCAGGACGACGGCGGCCATGGTTCCGGTGTAGAGGAACGGGCCGAGGCGGCGGCCGGCGACGAGGAAGTCGCTATTGTTCTTAGTGCGGGACTTGCCCCACCATCCGAACGCCAGCATGGCGGCCAGGTACACCACCACGATTGCGATGTTGACGAAAGTTGCGTCCATATAAAGGCTCCTTGGAGCTGGTTGACAGCGGATGCGGGCCTGCCGGGCCTCAACAGTATGTTCGGCAAGGCCGCTGCTGCGGGAAGTGGTTAGAGGAGGATTTCCGTCGGAACCCCCCGTATTGCCTAATAGGCAACACATGTTGCCAAAGGGTATGTTGTGACGCCGGTAACAGTCAAGACGCAGGGCGTGGTGCCGCCGCCTCCGCGTCACGAAGGCCCGCTCCCGCTAGGATTGCTCCAATGATGGGGCCAAGCGGCCGGCCGTGAAAGGTTCCTAAATGAAGGCTCTACCAGTTGAACCGAGCAATGTTCCCGTTGCCATCGGTTCGCGGATCCGCGCGGCCAGACAGTCCCAGCGGCTCACGATTGAACAGGTCGCAGACGCCACCGGGCTCACCAAGGGATTCCTGAGCCGGGTCGAGCGGGATCTCACCTCGCCCTCGGTTGCCTCCCTGGTGACGCTGTGCCAGGTTCTGTCCATCTCCATTGGCGACCTCTTCGCCGCACCCGAAACGCACCTCACGAAGCAGAATGAGGGCCCCCGAATCTCCCTCGGCGGCGAGGGGATCGTCGAGCGGCTGCTGACCGCGCGCTCCGAGCGCCGCGTCCAGATCATCCAGGCCGTGATCGAGCCGCGCGGGCGCGGCGAGTCCGAGCTCTATGCCGTGGACTGCGACGTCGACGTCCTGCATGTGGTCAAGGGCAGCATCCGCCTGATCCTCACCAATGAGGAATTCGAGCTCAGCGCCGGGGACACCGTGACGTTTCCCGGCCGGGAACCGCACACGTGGGTGAATCCCACGGACGACGCCGTCGAGGTGCTGTGGGTGCTCGTGCCCGCCGCCAGCCGCTGAGGGCATGAACGCATCCGCAACCACCGCAAAAGTATCCGCACGGCGCAGGCCGGAGATACACAGGACGAGCCGAAGCCGCTCGCGTCATCAACTGGGGGATCCATGAACCGCAACCACGTCTTTCCGTCCCTGGCCGTGGCCGCCGCGCTCGCGGCCGCCCTTGGCCTAAGCTCGTGCGCCGCCCCGGGCCAGCGGGCCGGCGAAGCGGCAAGCGGTCCCGCCGGTGAAACCGCGGCCCCGGCGCAGCAGGAATCCGGCGCGGCCGCCACGACCGCCTCCTCCGCCGCTTCGGCCCTGCCCTCGGCTGCCCCGAGCGCCTCCGCTACGCCCGTCCCGGCCGCACCCACGGCCACGGCCAGCGCGGTGGCCGGCGTGAAAACCTTCACCTTCCCGGACGGGCACCTCTCCTTCTCCTATCCGAGCAGCTGGTCCGTCCGGTTGGTGGGCTCGCCCGGGAACGCGGCCAAGCTGCGGGGCCTGCAGGCGGTCATCGCCGACGCCACCGGCAACGAACTGGCTTCCATCACCAGCAGCACCAGCGCCAGCAACGCCTCCGGCCCGGTGGCCCGCACCGTGCTGGACACCGCCCCGGTGCCGGGGCTGAAAGATGTGGACGGCGAACAGCTGGCCTTCGGCTTCGCGTTCGATTCCCTTGCCGACCAGTCCGATTTCCACATGAGCGTGCGCAAGCAACGCGACTTCGCGTCCGCGGTCTCTGACTCCGGCTCCGCCTACGTCAGCTTCGCCAACGGCGGGGCGGAAGCCAATGTGCTCTTCGGCAGCCCGGCGTTTGCCTCTGTCGACGCCGCCAAAGCCTGGATGACCACGGAGCAGTACAGCCAGCTCAAGCGCCTGCTGCTCACCCTCAAGTACAGCTGACCTCCCTTTTCTTGGTGAGATCGGCCGTGGTGAGATGTACGTCACATCCCGGCAATCTGCCGGAAACGGCAATTTAATGCCCGGAGCCGGCACGTAACGTGCCCGCAAGAATGGGAAAGCCTTCCCGAAACACGCCGTGAGTAGCGTCAACGGCGGGGGACGCTCGTCAGTCCCAAACGTCACATGGTCTCGCCGCATCGGCGCCCTCGGAGCGCCGGCACTCGAGGAAGGCTCCCGCTATGAAGTTCTCTGTGCTTGCAGTAGGAATGACAACGGATCCGCAGGTCCTTGACCCCGGATCGACCGCGTGGATGCTCACGGCATCCGCTCTGGTCCTCCTGATGACCCCCGGTCTTGCGTTCTTCTACGGCGGGCTCGTCAGAATGAAGTCCGTCCTCAACATCATGATGATGAGCTTCGGCGCCATGGGCGTTGTGGGCGTCGTCTGGGCCCTGTGGGGCTATGGCCTGGCATTCGGCCCGGATGCGCTGGGAGGATTCGTCGGGGATCCCTTCACCAACTTCGGCCTGAGCGGGCTGACCACCAGCATCGGCTCCAAGGCGGCAGGCCTGCCGGACATGATCTTCGTCGGCTTCCAGGCCACGTTCGCCATCATCACCGTCGCACTGATCAGCGGCGCGGTGGCCGAGCGCGTCCGGTTCGGCCCCTGGCTCCTCTTTGCGGCCCTTTGGGTCACGCTCGTTTACGCGCCGATCGCGCACTGGGTCTGGGGCGGCGGCATCTTCGGACCTACCGGCATCATCGGCAGCAAGATCTCGGCCCTCGACTTCGCCGGCGGCACGGTGGTCCACATGAACGCAGGCATTGCCGGACTCATGCTTGCCGTGGTTCTGGGCAAGCGGCTCGGCTTCATGAAAGACCCCAACATCCGTCCGCACAACCTGCCGTTCGTGATGCTCGGCGCAGGGCTGCTCTGGTTCGGCTGGTTCGGCTTCAACGCCGGTTCGGAACTCGCCGCCGACGCCACGGCCGCCCTGGCCTGGACCAACACGCTGCTCGCCACCAGCGCCGCCCTGCTGGGCTGGCTGCTCGTGGAGCGGCTTCGCGACGGGCATGCCACCTCGCTCGGCGCCGCCTCGGGAGCCGTCGCGGGACTCGTGGCGGTCACCCCGGCCTGCGGATTCATCGACCCCATCGGCGCCATCCTGATCGGCGTGATCGCCGGTGCCGTCTGCGCGCTCGCCGTCGGGCTGAAGTTCAAGATCGGGCTCGACGACTCCCTGGACGTCGTGGCCGTGCACTTCGTCGGCGGCCTGTGGGGGACCCTGGCCCTCGGATTCTTCGCGCTTCCGTCCACCAAGACGGCCGGCGGCCTGTTCTACGGCGGCGGCCTGGCGCAGTTCTGGCCACAGATTCTCACCGCCCTGATCGTCACGGCATGGAGCGCCGCCATGACCACGCTGATTGGCTTCGCGATCCACAAGAGCATCGGCATGCGCGTTTCCGAGGCCGACGAGCTCTCCGGCATTGACGTGACGGAGCACGCCGAAACGGCGTATGAACTCCTCATGGTCGGCGGCAGCTTCCACCCCGGTGACCCGCATGCCCGGACTGATGCGGCCGAGGCCCACGCCGGGACCCCGGCCGGGACCCAGGCCGAAGTCCCAGCCGGGACCAAAGCCGAGGCCGAGGGTGAGGCCGTCCGCGGCAGGGTATCGTCATGAAGCTCGTCACGGCGATTGTGCGGCCGGAGCGGGTCGCGGCCGTTAGCGCGGCCCTGGAGCGGGCCGGGGTCAACGGCCTGACCGTGAGCCAGGCCAGCGGCTACGGCCGGCAACGGGGCCATACCGAGGTGTACCGGGGCGCCGAATACAACTCGGACCTGCTGCCCAAGGTGCGGCTCGAAGTCCTGGTCGACGAGGGCGCCCTCGGCGCCGTCATGGCTGCCATTGAAGAGGGCGGGCGCACGGGCCGCTTCGGCGATGGCAAGATCTGGATTATCGAGGTGCGCGACGCCGTCCGCGTCCGCACGGGGGAGCGGGGCGCGTCGGCCATCGCCTGAAGTGGTTGGTAAACAAATGATGCGCAATACGAAACTTCGAGTGTATGATGGCTGTCACAACCGTCGGTCAATCCTCGAAGGAGAGGCTTCTTTTGGAAGAGCTGCGCATCGAGGCCAATGGCAACCTTGGCCCTATCGATTCATCCCGCGTCCCACGCTACGCCGGGGCTGCCACATATGCCCGCCTGCCGCGCCTGGACCAGGTGGCCAAGGCAGACGTCACGGTGGTCGGCGTGCCGTTCGACACCGGCGTCTCCTACCGCCCCGGCGCCCGCTTCGGGGCCAACCACATCCGCGAGGCCAGCCGCCTGCTGCGGCCGTACAACCCGGCCTGGGACGTCAGCCCCTTCGAGAACATCCAGGTTGCCGACGCCGGCGACATGGCGGTCAACCCCTTCAACATCAACGACGCCATCGAAACCATCCAGCAGAACGCCCTGGACCTGACGGCGTCGGGCAGCAAGCTCGTTACCCTCGGCGGCGACCACACCATCGCCCTGCCGCTGTTGCGCGCCGCCGCCGAGCGCGCCGGCGGCCCCATTGCCATGCTGCACTTCGACGCGCACCTGGACACCTGGGATACCTACTTCGGCGCCGAGTACACCCACGGCACACCCTTCCGCCGCGCCGTCGAGGAAGGCATCCTGGACACCGAGGCCATCAGCCACATCGGCACCCGCGGTCCGCTCTACGGCAAGAAGGACCTCGACGACGACCACCGCTTCGGCTTCGGCATCGTCACCTCCGCCGACGTCTACTACCAGGGCGTCCTGGAGACGGTCGCCAAGGTCCGGGACCGGATCGGCAACCGCCCGCTCTATATCTCCGTGGACATCGACGTCCTTGACCCCGCGCACGCCCCGGGCACCGGCACACCGGAAGCCGGGGGCATCACGAGCCGCGAGCTGCTGGAAATCATCCGCGGGTTCCGCGGCATGAACCTCGTCGGTGCCGACGTCGTCGAGGTCGCCCCGGCGTACGACCACGCCGAGATCACCGGTGTGGCGGCAAGCCACGTCGCCTACGAACTCGTGACACTGATGGCGGACCGCGCCGTCGAAGGGGACCGCTTCGGCAGCCCGAACGGCTACGCTGCCCAGGCCCTCGGCCAGGAATCCCACCGCCCCGCCGGCATCGGCTCCCCTGTGGCATCGCCGGTGGCTTCGCGATGACCGGCGTGCGCAACGGCGGGGACCTCGTCGTCGAGACCCTTGAGGCGCTCGGCGCCAAGACGGTCTTCGGCATCCCGGGCCAGCACGCCCTGGGCCTGTTCGACGCGATGGGCCGCGGGAACCTGCACTTCGTCTCCTCCCGGGTTGAAAACAACTCGGCCTTCGCCGCCGACGGCTACTCCCGCGCCACCGGCGAAGTCGGCGTGCTGTTCCTGTCCACCGGTCCGGGCGCGCTGACGTCCCTGGCCGGGCTGCAGGAGGCTTACGCCACCGGAGTTCCCATGGTGGTCGTGGCCAGCCAGATCCCGCTCGAGGGCCTTGGTGCCCGGCGCAAGGGCATGCTGCACCAGCTCGATGACCAGAAGGCCTCGGCCGCGAACGTCACCAAGTCCCAGCGGCTGATCCAGCACGCCTCCGGCATCCCCTCGGCCATCCAGGATGCCTGGACCGAGGCGATCTCCTCGCCGCAGGGCCCCGTGTGGCTCGAAATCCCGCAGAACGTCCTGCTGGACCCCATCATGGTGCCTCCCGTGGAGGACGCCCTCGCCGAAGCGGCCGACAACCCGCCCCGCGTGGAGCTGGTCCGCGAAGCCGTGAAATGGCTCTCGACGGCGGAACGTCCCGCCATCATCGCCGGCGGCGGCACCCGCCGCGGCCATGCCGAAAAGTCGCTGCTCTCGATTGCGGAGAAGCTGCGGGCGCCGGTCATCTGCACCCCGGGCGGCAACGGCGCGTTCCCGTGGAGCCATGAGCTCTCCCTGCAGTCCTGGATCGAAGACCAGTACATGACGGAGGTGCTCGAGGATGCCGACGTGCTGATCGTCATCGGCTCCTCCCTGGGCGAGGTCACCTCCAACTACTTCACCTTTGAACCTCGCGGCCGGATCATCCAGATCGACGCCGAGCCCCGCGTCCTGGAGTCCAACCGCCCGGGACTGGGCATCCGGGCGGACGCCGGCCAGGCCCTGGCCGCCCTCGACGCAGCCCTGACTGAACCGCACGGCGAACGCGCCGACTGGCACGGCACGGCTCCCGAGGTGCTCGTCAAGGACACCCTGGCCAAGGTCAAGGCCCGGCTCGAGTCCCAGGACCTCGGCAAGGAACTGAAGTTCATGGCCGACATCCGCGAGGCCGTTCCCGCAGCCATGCAGACGTTCTGGGACATGACCATCTCGGCCTACTGGGGCTGGAGCTGCTGGGATGCCCGCGGCGGCCAGTTCCACTCCGCGCAGGGCGCCGGCGGGCTGGGCTTCGGCTTCCCCGCGGCGATCGGCGGCGCCGTCGGGCTTGAAACCACCGGCACTTCCGCCGGCGCATCTGCCGGACACGCCAGAGTGCTGGCCGTCTCCGGCGACGGCTCGGCGATGTACTCCATCTCCGAGCTCGCCACCGCGAAGCAGCACAACGTCCCGGTCACCTGGCTCATTGTGGACGACGGCGGCTACGGCATCCTGCGCGAATACATGGTCGGCGCCTTCGGCAAGGCCACGGCCACGGAGCTCGCCCGCCCCGACTTCGTCAAGCTGGCAGAGTCCTTCGGCGTCCCGGCTGTCCGGGTTCCTCCGGAGGACGTCGGGGACGCCCTGAAGGCGGGCTTCGCCGCGGACGGCCCCAACGTCGTCGTCGTCGAAACGCTGCTCCAGATGTTCGGCCCCACCCACCTGGCCACGTAGCCGGACCAACACCACAGCAGCAGCTGCACAGCGCGGACCGGCCGGGTCTGCCCCTCACCGCGAGGGGCAGGCCCGGCCGGTCCGCGTTTGCTATTTAAGGGGCTTTCGGGGCCGCGCGGCACCCCCACGAGAGAGTTAGTTTCCCGAAGTAACCATTTTCGTATATAGTTGCCTAGGGCAAACAAAAGAGGGGTGTCCATCATGTCAGTTGAATCCAACGCTGCAGCCAGACTCGTGTACCAGATCTTCGATCTCCAGCGCGCGGTCCGTTGCGTTGCCGCCGCCAGTCTGCGCGGGCAGGACACCGGAGTGGCGCTTCAGGGCGTTCTGCGCTTTGTGGGGGAGGGCGAATCCCGGGCCACGCATCTTGCGGAGCGGCTCGGCGTCAGCGCCCCGGTCCTCAGCCGGCACATCGCCGACCTCGAAGAGCACGGCTATGTGGTCCGCCGGCCGGACCCGGAAGACGGCCGCGCGCAGCTGATCGCGCTGTCCGCCGCCGGCACGGAGAAACTGCGTGTCATCGAGGACCAGCGGACGGCCACCATCCAGGACCTGCTGCAGGACTGGAGCCAGGATGACGTCGAACTGACGGCGCGCACCCTCGAAAAACTTGCTGAGTCCCTCAGGACCTCAGCCCGGGCAACGACGGCCGGATCCACGAATACGACCGAAATTGTTGAGGAGTAGATATATGGCTAGCCACGCCGCCGCCACAGGGCCGTCCCCGGCCCCGTCGGACGTTGCGCAGGGGGCATCCCGCGCATCCCAGACCGCCGCAGAACCTGTGGCGATGACCCACCGCCAGATCATGGAGGCCCTCACCGGCCTGCTGGCGGCGTTCTTCACCGCCATCCTGAGCAGCACGATCGTCGCCAACGCGCTGCCCACCATCATGTCCGAACTCAAGGGCACCCAGACGGACTTCGCCTGGGTGATCACCGCCGCGCTCCTGGCCAACGCGGCAACCACCCCGATCTGGGGCAAGCTCGCGGACCTCTTCAACAAGAAGGTCCTCGTCCAGCTGAGCATCGTGATCTTCGTGGCGGGCTCCGTTATGGCCGGCCTGTCCGAGACCATCCCGCTGCTGCTGACCGCCCGTGTCATCCAGGGCATCGCCATGGGCGGCCTCACCGCCCTGGCCCAGGCCATCATCGGCTCCATGATCCCGCCGCGCGACCGCGGAAAGTACTCCGGCTACATGGGCGGCGTCATGGCCGTGGGCACGGCAGGCGGCCCGCTGCTCGGCGGCTTCATTGTCGACAGCCCGCTGGGGTGGCGCTGGACCTTCTTCGTCTGCGTCCCGCTCGCGGTGGTCGCACTCATCCTGCTGCAGGTCACCCTCAAGATCCAGCACGTCAAGCGCCCCGCCAAGATCGACTGGCTCGGCTCCATCCTGTTGACGTCCGGCGTCAGCCTGCTGCTCATCTGGGTCTCCTTCGCCGGCAATCCCGACTACTACGACTGGTGGTCGTGGCAGACGGTCGCCATGGTGGGCGGCGGCATCGTGCTCCTTGGCCTGCTCGTGCTGGTGGAATCCAAGGTCGCCCAGCCGATCATCCCGCTCAAGATCATCTCTGAGCGGACCACCGCCCTCGCAATCCTCGCCTCGGTGGCCGTCGGAGTGGGCATGTTCGGCTCCTCGACCTTCCTTGGCCAGTACTTCCAGGTGGCACGCGGCGCCACCCCCACCGAGGCCGGCCTGCTCACGCTGCCCATGATCGCCGGCAACCTCATCGGGTCGGTCGCCTCCGGCATGCTGATCAGCCGCACCGGCAAGTGGAAGCGGTACCTCGTGGCCGGCGCCATCTTGCTGATCGGCGGCCTGGGCCTGGCCGGCAGCATGGACCACACCACTGACCTGTGGATGACCGGTATCTACACCGCCATCCTCGGCGTCGGCCTGGGCCTGCTGATGCAGAACCTCGTCCTCGCCGTCCAGAACACGGTCCAGGCCAAGGACATCGGCACGGCCAGCGCCTCTGTGGCCTTCTTCAGGTCCGTCGGCGGTGCGATCGGCGTCTCGGTCCTCGGCGCCGTGCTGGGCAACCGGGTCAAGGAGCTCGTCGTGGAGGGGCTGGCTTCGGCCGGCATCCAGGTTCCCGCCGGATCCGCGGGGGCCAGCATGGACCTCAAGGACATGCCGGCACCGATCCGCGACATCATGCGGGCCGCCTACGGCGACGCGATCGCCGAGGTCTTCCTGATCTCCGCAGTTGTCGGCCTCGTGGCGCTGGTGGCCATCCTGTTCATCAAGGAACGCCCGCTGCGCCGCACGGTCGACGTGCGGCCGGAACCCGCCGAACTCGCAGGGGACGCCCCGGATACCGGGATGGCCGCGATGGCCGGTGCTACGGCCCCGGCTCTGGGAAACACGGGTTACACCAGGACCACAGGGAACGACGCCGTCGGGGCAGCGCCGTCTGCCGGAACCAGCATCGTTGACCTGGACCGGGAATTCATCGAGGTGCTCAGCCGGGACCGCGCCGAATCCCGCTTCCCCGATGCCGCCCGCCAGCGGACCCGGACCTTGGTGGCCGAGGACCGGCCCGAGGCCGCCGACATCGTACCTGTGATGCTCCAGACCCAGCAGCTCCTCGCGGAGCAGCAACTGCTGCTGGCGGACGCCCTGCGCGCCGTGCACGAGCAGGCCGCCGAGCAGCGTGCGATCGCCACGGAACAGGCCCGGGTTGCCGGGGAGCTCACGGCCCTGCGCCGGCAGCTCGCCAAGCAGCGCAAGATGCAGCGCGCGGCTGCCGACTACATCGCTACCCACGGCCGCCACCGGACCGGGTAGCGCCGGCTCACAGTACCGGACCGCTGAGGCTCCGCGGCCGCCCGAGGGGGCGGCTGCGGGGCCTTCGTGCAGCAAGACGGTTGCGGGGGGAGACCACAGGAGCCGCCTAAGTACGCCGTTTGGATGATATTCAGCTCCCGATGTTCCTCCCGGACGAGGGATTTCGTAGAGTTGGGTGGCTAAGGCTGTCGGTCCCATGGGCTAGTCTCCAATCAGCCTTCCAATAAACTTCACTATTTAGCTCTCCCCATACTTTGTTCTCCCCATAATTTGCTCTCCCCAAATTTGGTCTCCCTATAATTCAGTCTTCGTAAGGACTCGTGGGCATGCTCGTTACCCTCATGCGGCGCTATTCCAAGCCGTATCTGCCATACATCGCGGCTGTGGTCATCTTCCAGCTGGCCTCGACCATCGCGGCTCTGTACCTCCCCAGCCTCAATGCCCAGATCATCGACGAGGGCGTCTCCCGCGGCGACACGGACTACATCTGGCGCACCGGCGGCGTCATGCTCGGCGTCGCGCTGATCCAGGTGGCCACCGCGATCGCCGGCGTCTACTTCGGCTCGAAGGCGGCGATGGCGTTCGGCCGGGACCTGCGCCGCGGCGTGTTCCGCAAGGTGAGCAGCTTCTCAGCGCGGGACGTCAACCTCTTCGGCGCCCCCACCCTGATCACCCGGGGCACCAACGATGTGCAGCAGGTCCAGATGCTCATGCTCATGGCACTGAACTTCATGGTGGCCACACCCATCATGTGCATCGGCGGGATCTTCATGGCCCTGCGCGAGGACCTCAACCTGTCCTGGCTCGTCTGGGTGTCCGTGCCCCTGCTCGTGGTCGTGGTGGGCTACCTCGTGGTCCGCCTGATGCCGCTCTTCCGTTCCATGCAGGAGAAGATCGACCGGCTCAACGGTGTCCTCCGCGAGCAGATCATCGGCATCCGCGTGGTCCGGGCCTTCGTGCGCGAACCCCACGAGGCCGAGCGCTTCGGCGCGGCCAACCAGGACCTCACCGACGTCTCGCTGAAGATCGGTTCCCTGTTTGTGCTGATGTTCCCCGCCATCGGCATGATCCTGCACATCTCCACGGCCGCTGTGCTCTGGTTCGGTGGCCAGCGCGTCGATGCCGGCGAGATGCAGGTCGGCTCGCTGACGGCCTTCCTCCAGTACCTCCTGCAGATCCTCATGGCCGTCATGATGGGCACCTTCATGGCCATGATGATTCCCCGCGCCTCGGTCTGCGCCGACCGGATCGGTGAAGTGCTCGACGTCGAGCCTTCCATCCACGAATCGCTCACCCCGGTGGCGCCTGCGGCAAAGGCCGGCCGCGTCGAATTCCGCAACGTGACCTTCGCCTACCCTGGCGCTGAAGCTCCCGTGCTCAGCAACATCAGCTTTACGGCCGAGCCCGGACAGACCGTGGCGATCATCGGCTCCACCGGCGCCGGCAAGTCCAGCCTGCTGGCCCTGCTCCCGCGGCTGTACGACGCCGAGTCGGGCGAGGTCCTGCTCGACGGCGTCCCCGTCACCCAGCTGGACCGCGCCGAGATCACGCAGCGCGTGGCCATGGTGCCGCAGCGGCCCTACCTGTTCTCCGGAACCATTGAGCACAACCTGCGCTTCGGCAAGCCCGAGGCCACGGACTCGGACCTGTGGGAGGCACTGACGGTCGCCCAGGCCGCGGAGTTCGTGCGCGAAAAGAAGGGCGGCCTCGCAGCGCGGATCGCCCAGGGCGGCACCAACGTCTCCGGCGGCCAGCGGCAGCGGCTGTGCATCGCCCGCGCGCTCGTCACCGAACCCAAGGTCTTCCTGTTCGACGATTCGTTCTCGGCCCTTGACGTCGCCACCGACGCCAGGCTCCGCCGGGCGCTCAAGGCCAAGACGGCCGATGCCACAGTGATCATCGTCGGCCAGCGGGTGTCCACCATCGCCGATGCGGACCAGATCCTCGTGCTGGACAACGGCCGGATCGTGGACCGCGGAACACATGAGGAACTGTTGGAAAGCTCCAGCACCTACCAGGAAATCGTCGAATCCCAGCTGAGCGCGGAGGCAGTGGCATGAGCACCAACGAGAAAGTCTCCAGCACGCCGGCCTCCGCAGCCGGCCAGGCCGCTGCCGATACGGACGCCACCGACCTGATCGAAGATGACTTCATCGAGGAGGAGTACACGCCCGGCGAGGCCGACGGCGGCATGTTCGGTGCCGTGCCGGCCAAGAAGGCCCAGCACTTCTGGCCCTCGGCCAAACGGCTCATGGGGCTGCTGAAGCCCGAGCGCGCCGGTATCACCGCCGTGCTCGCCATGGTGACGGTCGCCGTCGTCCTCAACGTCATTGCCCCGAGGATCCTGGGCCAGGCGATGGACGTGATCTTCGCCGGAGTGGTCGGCAAGCAGCTCCCGGCCGGGGCCACCAAAGAACAGTTCATCGAAGGACTGCGCTCCCAGGGCCAGGACAACTTTGCCGACATGCTCGCCAAGATGGACGTCGTGCCGGGCGCCGGCATCGATTTCCAGAAGCTCGCGTTCCTCATCAGCGTGGTGCTGGTGATGTACTTCGTGGCCAACATCTTCCTCTGGCTCCAGGGCTATGTCCTCAACGTGCTGGTCATGCGCGTGGTCCGCACGCTGCGCGATGACACCGAGAAGAAACTCAACAAGCTGCCGCTGAACTACTTCGATACCCGCCAGCGCGGCGACATCCTTTCCCGCGTCACGAACGACGTCGACAACATCCAGCAGGCGCTCCAGCAGGCCTTCGCCCAGCTCGTGAACTCGGCCCTGACGGTCATCGGGATCGTGATCATGATGTTCATCGTGTCCTGGCAGCTGGCCCTGATCGCGCTCGTCGCCCTGCCGCTCTCCGGCGTGGCAGCCGGCATCATTGGCGCCCGCAGCCAGAAACTCTTCGCCGCCCAGTGGAAGAACACCGGCGAGCTCAACGGCCAGATCGAGGAATCGTTCTCCGGCCATGACCTCGTCCGCGTGTTCGGCCGCGACGCCGACATGCTGGCCCGCTTCGACGAGCGCAACGAGGAACTCTACAAGGCCAGCTTCGGAGCCCAGTTCGTCTCCGGCATGATCATGCCGGTCATGCAGTTTGTCTCCTACCTCAGCTATGTCGGGATCGCCGTCGTCGGCGGACTGCGCGTGGCCTCGGGCAGCATGAGCCTGGGCGACGCCACGGCGTTCATCCAGTACTCACGCGAATTCACCCAGCCGCTGGGCCAGATGGCCGGCATGGCCAACATGCTGCAGTCCGGTGTCGCCTCCGCCGAGCGGGTCTTTGAATTCCTCGACGCCGACGAACAGGACGCCGAGACCGCCACCGAGCACCTCCCGGCCAAGACCGACGGGCACGTCGAGTTCAAGCACGTCACCTTCAGCTACACGCCGGACAGGCCGCTGATCGAAGACCTGTCCTTCACGGCCGAACCCGGACACACCGTGGCGATCGTGGGACCGACCGGGGCGGGCAAGACCACCCTCGTCAACCTCGTGATGCGCTTCTACGAGCTCAACTCCGGCGGCATCACCCTGGACGGTGTGGACATCACCCGGCTGAGCCGTTCGGAGCTGCGCGCCAAGGTGGGCATGGTGCTGCAGGACGCCTGGCTGTTCGGCGGAACCATCTACGAGAACATCCGCTACGGCAAGCTGGACGCCACCGAAGAACAGATCATGGCGGCGGCCAAGGCCACGTTCGTGGACCGCTTCGTCCGGGCGCTGCCGGAGGGCTACAACACGGTGATCGACGAAGAAGGCAACAACGTCAGTGCCGGCGAAAAGCAGCTGATCACCATCGCCCGGGCCTTTGTGGCGAACCCGTCGCTGCTGATCCTGGACGAGGCCACGAGTTCCGTGGATACCCGCACCGAAGCCCTGGTCCAGAAGGCCATGGCGGCGCTGCGGACGGAACGCACCAGCTTCGTCATCGCCCACCGCCTCTCCACCATCCGGGACGCGGACACCATCCTTGTTATGGAGGACGGGCAGATCGTCGAGCAGGGCCGGCACGCCCAACTGCTGGCCCTGCAGGGCGCGTACTACCGGCTGTACATGTCCCAGTTCGCCGGCGAGGACGCAGACTCTGCCGTGGCGGATTCCGCGGAGGACGCGACGGCGGTGCACAGCTGAGCGCCGCAGGCCCCGCCGGGAAGAGCACAGCCGGCGGGCACGGGCCCGGCAGGGAGAGCGCAGGCACAGCCGCGGGCCCCGCCGGCAAGGGTGCAGCCGCTGGGGAGAACACATCCACGGAGCCCTGGCGCCTCGAGGTGGGCGTGCCGATGCGCTGGAGCGACATGGATGCCTACGGGCACATCAACAACGTCCAGATTGTCCGGATCCTCGAAGAAGCACGGATCGCGGCGTTCGGCCCGCCCCGGGGGCCCGGGCTGCCGGGAACCGAACCGCTGGTGCCGCTCTTCAATGAAATTCCGGAAGGGACGCTGGCGCTCGTGGTGGAGCACAAGATCAGGTACGTCAGGACCCTTGAGTACCGGAACGTGCCCGCCGTCGTCCAGTTGTGGATCGGCGCGGTCAAGGGCGCCAGCTTTGACATCCACTACCTGGTGCAGGATCCCGTCACGCGCGAGGACTGCGTCCGGGCCACGAGCCATCTCGCCTTCGTGGACGAGGCAACCGGCCGGGTTCTGCGGCTGACGCCCGAACAGAAGGACCGGCTGGCCCCCTACACCCCTGCCCACCCGGTCCAATAGCCTCTACCACGGTGCCGGTAGGGCTCCTAGAATGAACAACTCCGACGCTAAAAGGAGGCGTGGTCGTTGTGAACATGGGCCAGAACATGCACAAGAAGCACACCCGCAAGAAGAAGTGGAACGAACTCTCGCCGATTGCACGGTTCGGAACCATCGCCGCTGCCATCGTCCAACTCTCGCTGCTGGTCGCGGCCCAGACGGACATCAGCCGACGCCCGTCTGCGCAGATCCGCGGCAGCAAGGCCATGTGGCGGCTTGCCACGCTGGTGAATTTCATCGGTCCGGCCACGTATTTCACCTTCGGCGTGAAGCGCCGGCCCGGCGCGAAACCGAGTCTGCTGCCCGCCCGTCCGTAATCTACTGGCCGGTAGTTTGGGGTCGGCGTTAAGTGGGCGCGTTCAGTTTAAGCCTGTAAATTGAACGTATGACCCCAACCAAGAAGCCTGCCCTGCACCGCGCCCTCGGTATCTCCAAGGAGATTGAAGACGCGGCGTGGTTTGTGCTGGGCCCGGGGTTGCTCGGCAAGGCGTCCCCCCTGGACGGCCGCACCAAAACGTGGTCCGTCCAGGCTGCCGCGGAGTTGCTGGAACGCCTCGAACGGGGCGTTCCAGATCCCAAGGCGCCGATGATGACCAACCTGCGCCAGAACCTGGAAGACGCCACCCGCGGGGCGAAGCAACTGGCCGTGGAGCTGCTCTTCCTCCAGTCCCTGCCGCTGGCCCACGAGGTCAAGTCGCTGAAGGTCAAGCGGGCCCGCGTCGCCGAGGCGGCATCCTGGCTGGAGCCTGCGATGGAGCTCCCCGACGAGCTCTACGCGGGCATGACGGACCACGGCGTGATCCGGGACCGCACCGCCGAATTCAACTGGACCATCTGGGACCACCTGAAATGGCTCTGCCGCTTCGTGCAGCACGTCGCACAGCGGCCGGCCCACGTCGTCCAGGCCGCGGTCAAGGATCCGCTGGCCTTCCACCGGCTGGTCGCCGGCACCCCGGATGACCAGCCGGCCATCCGCCGCAGCATTGAGTTCCTGGTCTGGCCCAGCTACTTCGAACCCGTGGTGGCCGATGTCGAACGGCAGGAGATCCGCGACGCCTTCGCTTCCCTCGTGGGCGGGGCCAAGGGGGACAGCGACGAGGACATTTCGGCGGACATACACCGGATCCGCCTGCACCTGGACCAGCAGGCCGGGCAGCGGATCGACTGGTACTCACGCCAGCTGGTGAGCCAGTGGCGGAAGGTCGGCGACCCCGGCCGCCGCGCCTGGCTCCTGCGCACCCACCACGACAACGCCGAGCTGCTGGGGGAGTGGCGGGACGAGGAAGCGGTGACGCTCGACGTCGAACACCTCCGCCTGCTGGACCCCGGCGTCACCGCGGGGCTGGTCCAGAACGCCGTTGACGAGGACTACAAGCACCTCGGCTACGTGGAGCGTGAGGACACCAAGACCGCAGTCTTCGCCTTCCTGACCGTCATGAAGCCGGGTGACCTTGCGCTCTACCAGAGCTCGGGCAAGGTCCGGATCGGCGTGGTCCTCGGCGAACCCGAGCATGCCAAAGACAACCGCCAGCTCCGCCGCAAGGTCCGCTGGTTCGATGAGGAACACGACGCCACCGGCCTGCCCCGCCACGTGCAGCGCCAGCTGACCACCTCCGGCAACATCGTGGACATCACCCGCGTGATCCAGGCGCTCGAGGCGCTGCTGCCGGCTGAAGCGGAAGCCGAGGACGGCGACGGCGCCGCGCCGGATGCCGCCGTCGAACCGGCCTGTGACGGGTTCCGGCCGCTGACGCCGGAGTTCGCCGCGTCCCTGCACATGGACCTGGAGCCGCTGCAGGAAATCGCCGAACTCCTCGAGGAGAACCGGCAGCTGGTGCTCTACGGTCCGCCGGGAACCGGCAAGACGTACCTCGCCAAACACCTCGCCGCCGAGCTCGCCGGCGACACCACGGACGAGCGGGTCAAGCTGGTCCAGTTCCACCCGTCGTACGCCTATGAGGATTTCTTCGAGGGATTCCGCCCGGACAAGACGGACGAGGGACAGGTCTCCTTCAAGCTCGTGGCGGGACCGCTGCGCCGGCTCGCCGAGGAAGCGGCCAAGCCCGGGAACGAGAGCAAACCGTACTTCCTGATCATCGACGAGATGAACCGGGCCAACCTCGCCAAGGTGTTCGGCGAGCTGTACTTCCTGCTCGAATACCGCGACGACCGCATCTACCTGCAATACAGCCCCAACGAGCCGTTCACCCTGCCGGACAACCTTTACATCATCGGCACCATGAACACCGCGGACCGGTCCATCGCGATGATGGACGCGGCCATCCGGCGGCGGTTCTCCTTCATCGAGCTGCACCCGAAGACGGAACCCGTGAAGGGCTCGCTGCTGCGCTTCCTCCAGGCCCGCGACCTGGACACGACGCCGGCCCTGCTGCTTGACGCTTTGAACGACGCGATCGACGAATGGGACCGCGACCTCATGATCGGGCCCTCCTACTTCATGAAGAAGTCCGCGCAGACGCCCAAGGGCCTGAGCAGGATCTGGAAATACGAGCTCATGCCGCTGCTGGAGGAGCACTATCACGGGCAGCTCAACCGCGCCCAGCTCGAGGAACGGTTCGGACTGGAACAACTCCTGGGCCGCCTGGCGCATGCCTAGGCTGGCCGGGGACGCCGTAGCGCTGGACCGCAGTTCGTCGGACCGCAATGCCTCTGACCATCGGGGTTCATCCGGAGGCGGTCCGGCCGGGCGCGGTTCATCCGGACGGGGTTCATCCGGACGGGGTTCATCCGGACGCGGTGCGGCGGAGGCCTGCCGGCACATTGTCCTCGACGAACTCTCCGCCGGCGTCGTGGAGCGGCTTGATCCGGACACTGCAGCCTACGTCAACGCCAGCGGCCTGGCGAAGGCCTCGCCGATGGGCATGGGCCTGTACCGGGTCGAACCGGTGGGGACCGTCGGCTCCGTGCGCACTCCCGCCGTGCAGCTGGAGGTGCGACCGAAGGGTCGGCTCGGTCTGAGCCGTTTGCTGTTCCTGCTCGGCTACGCGGGGGACCAAGGGTTCCGGGACGATTCTGTCGCCGCGGTGGAGCACACTGAACTTTGGAGCGCCCTGGCCGAATCCCTGGCGCAGCTCGCTGACCGGGCGCTGAGCCGCGGCGTGCTGCAGGGGTATCTCATGGTGGAAGAATCCCTCCGGACCGTCAAGGGCCGGATCCGGATGTCGGACCAGATTTCCCGCCGGCCCGGCATGCTGGTTCCGCTGGAAGTCTCCTACGACGAGTTCACCGAGGACATCGCGGAGAACCGGATTCTGCGCGCCGCACTGGAACGGATGTCCCAGGTGCCGCGGGTTCGGCCGGAAGTCCTGAGCCGCCTGCGCCAGCTCAAGGGAAAGCTCGACGCCGTGACGCGCCTTCAGTCCGGCGCGCCGCTGCCGCAGTGGCGGCCCAGCCGGATGAACACCCGTTACCACGCCGCTCTCCGGCTCGCCGAACTGATCCTGCGGAACGCGTCGGCGGAGGCCGGCGACGGCAAGCAGCAGTCGGCGTCGTTCGTGGTGGACATGGCAAAGGTGTTCGAGGACTTCGTGGGAACAGCCCTGCGCGAAGCCATGGCCGCCTACCCCGGGGAAATGCGGTTGCGCTACAACGCCCTGCTGAACGAGGCCGTCCGCGACTCGGACCGCATTGTGGTGCAGCCCGGTGCCGTCCACTTCCTCGGCGGCCGGCCCGTGATGGTGTACGACGCCAAGTACAAGGCCGCGGCCGACGTCGGCGCGTCCCTTTCGGGCGACCACTACCGGATGCTGGCCTACTGCACATCCTTGCGGGTGCCGACGGCGTGGATCGTTTACCCGGGAGCCGGGGAAATCAAGCTGCGCCGAATTCTCAATACCGACATCGACATTGTCGAGTTCCCGCTGGATCTGTCGCTACCGCCCTCGGAAATCCTGGCCGCCGTGGCAGATCTTGCCCAGCAGTCGTGGGGCGAAGTGCTCCGGCAGGCCAGTATCGACAGGTCCGCCGGCTAGGCGGATTCCTGCTGGTCGGCCACTGTCCGCAAATGTTCCAGGAGCGCCTTTTCCGGCTGGCCCGGGTTGTTGGCGACGTGCCACTGGAGTTTCTCCCGCACGTCAGCTTCTTCCGGGTTGGTGCCAGCCAGAACCTCATCAATGATCGAGGCCGCCTGCCGGCGCAGCGGCTCCAGATCCGGGTTCGCTCCGCGGAGCGGGCGGGCCCGGAAGCCGTGGAGCCTCGTGTGGCCGAGGCGACGGAACGGCAGAACTGTGGGGCTGGAATCTGTGGGGCTGGAATCTGCGGGACTGGAATCTGTTGGCGCAGCAGCCGTTTCGGGCTGGTCGTTGGACATCAGCAAGTGCGGCATCGTGCGCTCTCCCGTGTTTGCAGTACGCGTTGGTACTGACCGAATAATGCCTATCGCCCCCGGAGTCGAATATTAGCTGAGGTCGTTCAGCCTGCACCGGAGGTGGGCCGCGCGACACGCGGGGCGTTGCTGCTCAGCGAAGGTCCTCAGGAGGGTTCGTCCCGGGCCGGGCTGTGCAGGAAAGGACTGTGGCGGGGAGGGCCCTGGAGGAAGGCATCGAGGCGGAGCTCCAACGCCGATCGGTCCTTCAGTTCGCACTCCCACACGGTGAGGACTTCCCAGCCATCGAGTTCGAGCTGAAGCCGCTGGGCGGCGTCGCGGTTCCGGGTGCGCGTGCGCTTGGTTTCCCAGAACTCGGCGTTTGCTTGGGGTGCGTGCTGGCCCACCCGGCAGTCGTGGAAATGCCAGAAGCAGCCGTTGACGAAGATGACTTTGCGGCGGCCGGCGAAGACGAGATCGGGGTTGCCCGGGAGTTTGCCGCCGCTCGCGGTGCCGTGCAGGCGATAGCGGTATCCCTTCGCGTGCAGTAGCCTACGGACCAGCATTTCCGGCTTGGTGTTCTTGCCCCGGATCCTGGACATGTTCCAGCTTCGCCGCTCCGGAGTCAGCTTGTCCGCCATTGTTTAAGTCTAGGCGGGTGCCAAGTCCTGGCGCCGGCCAGCAGCCGCCGGGCAGCAGCCTCGGGGCGCGGGTCTGAAGCGGACCGGGGGTGGCGGACCGGGGAACTGCGGGCGGTAGTCGCCGTCGGGCGTTAGATTTCCCGCTCCGGGTGTTCGCCGAACTGGAAGTGGCGTCCGCTGAGCGACGTCGGCGTAATTTCGACGTAGAAGTCCTTCAACGTCGGAACCCACGGTTTCAGCCCGAGGGCCTCGGCGTCGGCGATGTCCGCCGATTGGTCGAGCACGCGTGCAGTGCCGCGCAGGACTACTGACCATGCTTCCTCGGACAGGATCCCGTCGGTTTCGAAGAGAACCTTCGAGTTGATGGTGAGCTCGGCCAGTTTGTTTCCCGGGGCGGTGCGGAGGAACAGTTTCCGGCCGCTGGCCGCGTAGTTCACGGGGAAAATGTCGGGTTCTCCGGCCACGGTGACCACGAGCCTGCCGTGCTTTGTAGCCTCAATCAATGTCCAGGCTTGGTCGTCGTCCAGTGTGAGGATCGGATTGCCGTCTTCGTGTTCGAACATCATGGGTTCATTGTTCTGAATCGGGCGGTCGCTGGCTAGGGGCTAAAGGACTGCCGGGGTGTTCTGCTGGTCCGACAGGCGGGCGCATGCTGCCTGTGGATAATTTTGACCGGCAAAATGTGATCTCAGTTACCCTTAAGCCACAAATTGGCTTCAATCGTCTTGATTTTCTATCGGGGGAGTAGCTGACCATGACATCTCGCACTTCGCTTTCCGGTCCCTGGCGAGCCTGTGCGGTCGCTTGGGTGTCGATCTCCCTGATGTCGGCCACAGCGTGCAGCGGGGGTGGAACGCCACCTCCCGGATCTCCACCTGCTGCTTCGCAGAGTCCCTCAGGGCCGGCCACCCCGAGCACAACTCCAACACCTACTGCCAGCTACAAGCCCGCCGACGCGACCGGCAAGGCGCAGAACGTGCCAGTACCCGAGTTGCCGGAAGCTGCGAAGGCGGAGACGAAGGAAGGCGCTGTTGCTTTTGCCAAACATTGGTACACCCTGCTGAATTACGCTTATCAGACTGGGGAATTCCGGCTGATGGATGAGGTGACAGACTCATCCTGCAGGTTATGTGCGAAGGTGCGCTCGGGAATTGTGGAGTGGAACTCGGAAGGACGATGGATCGCGGGAGGGCTACTCCAAGCGAAGGGGGCCTATACCAACTTCGTCAAGACATCCCGGGGTACCTACCAGGTGACCACACAGTTGGAGCAGTCGGCAGGAGCCCTCTATCGAGCTGACTCAAGCGTCGAGAAATCCGTGCCTGCCTCCCAAGTGCTAGCAGATATCATGATTCTCCGCTTCTCTGACGGTCGTTGGATGGCGATGGATGTTGACCGGATCGGTGCATGAATCGCCTCGCGCGTTCAGGACGAAGGCGGTGGGGTATCGGGATTATGCTCGCCGCTGTCATGTCTCTTTCGACGGCCGTTAGCCCTTCTGCCAACGCCGAAGCATCCGACGTTTTCTGGAACGAGACGGGTGTGGGCGTGTGGAGGTATGACTCGACGTTCGGGGTTTGGGTGGATGCGCCCGGGACTGCTCCGGAGAGCCCATTCCAGTACAGGTTCGAGTATCTGTGCCTGATAGATAACAACAACTTCGATCTTCCGTGTCTAGCGGCGACGGCAGAGTGTAACGCTGGCGAAAACGGCCGCCCCGTTAGATGGTGGTGGAAGTTGGTTGTTGCGGGACCGAATGATTGGAGCCGCATCTCGCCTGACCGGTGTGTCTATCTCGAGAAACCCGTAGACGTGCTGGGCCAGATTGCCGCCCAGATTCAGACCAAATTTCAGCAACTACCAATCAATGCCGGCCGAAGCGTCATGCAGCCGAGCCCACACACTCTGAGGGGTGCCGAGACAAATTTCTATGCCGAGGCCATCGAGCAAACATTTGGCGTCGATATGCTGGGCCAAAGTGTGGCTATTGTGGCTAAGCCCGTGCAGTACTCCTGGAGCTATGGCGACGGCACCTCGCTCGGCCCGCAAGCGGTGGCCGGCGGACCGCTTCCGCAGGATCGCTGGGGCGAGAAGACCCTGACGAGTCACGTGTACACACAAACCGGCGACTTCCCGGTGGTTTTGACGACGCATTTCCAGGGAACCTACTCCGTCAATGGCGGACCGCCGCTGCCCATCCCCGGCCAAGGGCAATTCAGCTCGCCGCCGCAGACCGTCAGTGTCTGGCGGACGATCACCAGGAACTACGCAGACACGTGCCTGCAGAATCCCCAAGGCCAAGGCTGCCCCGGGGTCGCCCCGCCGCCTCCCTAGTCCGTGGCTAGGCTCGCAATTCCCGGTCCACCCGTTCCATCCGGGCATTCACGAGCTGGCAACGCGGGTCGTCCGGCCCCAATTGCGCAGCCACGGCAGCCGCAGTCGCCGTATCGAAGGACCCCATGTCGCTCGTGCACCACTGCAGCATCAGCCGGGCATCACCGCTTGACCGGACGGAAGCTCCCACGGCCGTGTTGAGCTCGTCGCGCATGAACCCGATCGCCAGATTGACCGAACGGGTGAGCAGTGTTGCCGGGTACGCCGCGAACGCCTCGGCAACCCGACCGCCCCGCAGGTGACCGGCCACAACGGAAGCGTCGGTAACGACGTTGAGGGTTGAAGAGAATCGGTAGGGGTTCGCTTCCAGGATATCTCCCAGAACGGCGCGGATCCGGTGCATCTCGGTCCGGATCGCCGCGCCGGTGCCCGCATCGCCATGGATCTCGTACGCCAATTCTTCGGCACTCCAGCCCTGATCACGCGAGGCCAGAAGGGCCAGGATCTCGGCGCGGCGCACAGTCAGCGGACGGCTGATGCCGCCGTCGACTGCCGCGGATGGCGCGTCCCCCAAGAGCCGCAGCACGAGCTGGGGTCGGGCGCCGCCGTCGCGCACTGCCCGCTCGCCACGGGGTGCCCGCTGCCCCGAGTGACCGATGCCGCCGTCGGGAAACGGGGCCGATTTCAGCAGCTCCTCTGCGAGCCGAACTCCGCAACGCACCAGCCGCAGGCTGTCCGGTGTGACCGATTCGAACGGGCCAGAGACGTCCAGGACGCCGACGATGTCGCCGGTCAAAGGGTCGCGAATGGGGGATGCGGTGCAAGCCCAGTCATGGTGGGTTCGCACGAGGTGCTCGGCCGAGAAGAGTTGCGCCGGGGCGCCGGTCACCAAGGCCTCGCTGATGGCGTTGGTGCCCACCCCTGATTCGGACCAGTCGGCGCCCTCCACGAACTCCAGCGAGTCCGCGAGCCGCAAGGCCTGCTTGCTGCCGACGCGCCACAGCACTTCGCCCTCGTGGTCGGTCACGATCAGCAGATGGCGTCCGGTCGCGGTCTCATCGGCCAGAAGCTGTGACAGCGCAGGCATCACCGCAGCCAGCCGATGGCCGGCGCTGAGGGATCGCGCCTCGGAGACTTCATGCCGGTGCAGAGGCCGGTGCTGGTCCGGATTGATGCCCAGTGCCAGGGAACGCTGCCAAGACTTGATAAGCGACGGCGAGAGGTGCGGATCCGGAATGCCCGAAATCGTGGTCTCGTGCGCCGCCCGGAGTATTCGGGCGTATTCCGCCGGTGCAGAAAACCTGAGGTCCGAGGGATGCGTGATGGGGCCGTTGCCCTGCCGCATGCTCATTCTCTCAACTCGCCCTCGAATCGTCGCACCCGGCTGGGTCCCTGCCGCCGTCGGCCAACCTGCGCGCCCGCCGACAGCTTGAGAGCTCCGTGTAACCCGATTGTAACCCCCTGCGACATTTACTTGTGATGCGGGTCACTGCGTGGTCTACGCGCCACGCAACGGGAGCGGCCCCCTGTCAGCAATGGAAAGAGGAAACATGCCTGAGACACCAAACGGCGTCGTCGGGGCGTGGCTGGCGCAGTTCGATGAGGCACTGCGCAGCCACAACACGGACGCCGCACTGGAACTTTTCGACGACGACTCGTACTGGCGCGACTTCGTCTCCTTCACCTGGAACCTCAAGACGCTGGAGGGCAAAGAGGACATCCGGCGCATGCTCGAGACGACCCTGGACGACGTGCAGCCCAGCAACTGGATCCTCGCCGAGGACGCCACCGGGGACGCCGCCAATGCCGAGGCCTGGGTGAACTTCGAGACCGCCCAGGCCCGGGGCTACGCCCATCTGCGCCTCCGGAATGGCAAATGCTGGACCCTGCTCACCACCATGCAGGAACTGAAGGGCTTTGAGGAAAAGAAGGGCCCCAACCGGGACAAGGGGGTCGCCCACGAGATCACCAAAGGACGCAAATCCTGGCTGGAACTGAAGGAGGAGCAGGAGGCGAGGCTCGGCTACGAAGACCAGCCCTACACCGTCATCATTGGCGGCGGCCAGGGCGGGATCGGGCTGGGCGCGCGGCTGCGGAGGCTCGGAGTGCCCACCATCATCATCGAAAAGAATGAGCGCGCGGGTGACTCCTGGCGTAACCGCTACAAGTCCCTCCACCTGCACGATCCGGTCTGGTACGACCACCTGCCCTACATGAAGTTCCCCGACGACTGGCCGGTTTTCGCGGCCAAGGACAAGATCGGCGACTGGCTGGAAAACTACACACGGATCATGGAACTGAACTACTGGTCCAAGACCGAGTGCACCAACGCCCGCTTCGACGAAACGTCCCAGGAGTGGGTGGTGGAGGTGATGCGCGACGGCGAACCGGTCACCCTGCGCCCGAAGCAGCTCGTCTTCGCCCTGGGTGTATCGGGGTACCCGAGCGTCCCCACGTTCGACGGCGCCGAGTCCTTCCTGGGGGAGCAGTACCACTCGTCCAAGCACCCGGGCGGTGGCGACTGGACCGGCAAGAAGGCCGTGGTCATCGGCTCCAACAATTCGGCCCACGATATTTGCGCCGACCTTTGGGAACACGGCGCGGACGTCACCATGGTCCAGCGGTCCTCGACGCATATTGCCCGCAGTGAATCCCTCATGGACCTGGCTCTCGGCGGGCTGTACTCCGAAGAGGCGCTGGCCAACGGCGTCACCACGGAGAAAGCCGACCTGCTGTTTGCCTCCTTGCCGTACCGGATTCTGCCCGAAGCCCAGATCCCGGTTTATGCGGAGATGGCCCGCCGGGACGCGGAGTTCTACGCCCAGCTCGAGGCTGCCGGCTTTGACCTGGACTTCGGCGTTGACGGCTCGGGCTTGTTCCTGAAGTACCTGAGGCGCGGCTCCGGCTACTACATCGACGTCGGCGCCTCGCAGCTGATCATCGACGGCCGGGTCAAGCTGGCCAATGGCCAGGTCAGCAAGATCACCGGCAACTCCGTCGTGATGGCCAACGGAACGGAGCTGGATGCCGACGTCATTATTTACGCCACGGGGTATGGGTCGATGAACGGCTGGCTGGCTGATTTGGTCTCGCCCGAGGTGGCGGACGCCGTCGGCAAGTGCTGGGGGTTCGGATCGGAGACGCCGAAGGATCCGGGGCCGTGGGAGGGGGAACTGCGCAACATGTGGAAGCCCACCAACGTGGAGAACCTGTGGATCCACGGCGGCAATCTGCACCAGAGCCGGCACTATTCGAATTATCTTGCCCTGCAGCTCAAGGCCAGGATGGAAGGGCTGCCGACGCCGGTCTTCGAGCTGCAGCCCACGCATCACGCGCGCTAACCGGACGCGCTGACTCACGGGGTCGTGACAATCTCAGGCACGGCCACCAGACTGGGGCTACGGCCCCGCTGTGAAAATCCAACTTCTATTCCGTGGATGCGCCTGATCGGGCGCATCCACGGTCCTGGACTGCGAAGGTGAAACACCATGAAAGCAGCACGATTCCACGCCCGCGAGGATCTCCGGATCGAAGACATTCAAGAGCCGGAGCTGCGACCGGGAACGGTGAAGATCGCCGTGGCCTGGTGCGGTATCTGCGGCACCGACCTCCATGAATTCCTGGAAGGACCCATTTTCACCCCGCCGCCCGGCCACCCCCACGGGCTCACCCACGAGGCCGCCCCGGTCACCCTCGGCCACGAGTTCTCCGGCACCATCGAGGAGCTGGGGGAAGGCGTCAGCGGTCTGGCCGTCGGAGACAACGTCGTCGTGGAGCCGTACTACGTCTGCAATGAATGCGGTCCCTGCCTCAGCGGCCACTACAACCTGTGCACCAAGTTGGGCTTCATCGGCCTGGCGGGCGGCGGTGGCGGCTTGAGCGAGAAGATCGTCGTCGACACCCGGTGGGTGCACTCTGTCGGCGCCATCCCCCTGGACGAGGCCGCCCTGATCGAACCCCTTGCGGTGGCGTATCACGCCGTCGGCCGGAGCGGCGTCAAAGCCGGGGACGTCGCCGTCGTCGGGGGTGCCGGACCCATCGGCCTGCTGACCGCCGCGGTCCTCAAAGGCATCGGCGTCACCACGATCGTTACCGAGCTGTCTGCCGCCCGCAAAGACAAGGCGACTTCGTCCGGGGTCGCGGATCACGTGCTCGATCCGAGTGCCGAGGACGTCAAGGCGCGCGTGCTGGAACTGACCGACGGTGCGGGGGCCGATGCGGCGTTTGAATGTGCCGGTGTGAATGCGGTGCTGGACACCATGCTCGACGTCGTGAGGCCCGCCGGCGTCGTCGTCAACGTCTCGATCTGGGGGCACCCGGCCACGGTCGACATGCAGAAAGTAGTGCTCAAGGAAATTGACCTGCGCGGCACCATCGCCTACTGCGGCGACCACGAAGCCGCCATCAGGCTCGTCCAGGAAGGAAAAGTCGACCTGAAACCCTTCATCACGGGGCGGATCGCCTTGGACGACTTAGTGGACAAGGGGTTCGACACGCTGATCAACCACAACGACACCGCGGTGAAGATCATTGTCCACCCGTAGTGATCCGAGTCTCACGCGGGAATAGTTGCAGACGCCTCGCAGTTGCCGCCAGTGAACCCATTTACTGCGAAAGGAATTGCGCATGCTGTTTTCCCCGATGACCCTCGGCGAGCTGGAACTGCCCAACCGGCTCGTCATGGCGCCGCTGACCCGTCTCCGTTCCGGCCAGGAAGGTATCCCGGGGCCCCTGGTTGCCGAGCACTACCGCCAGCGCGCCTCACTGGGCCTGATCGTCAGCGAGGGCACCTATCCGAGCCCGGCCGGGCGCTCGTACCCGGGCCAGCCCGGCATCGTCACCCCGGACCAGATTGCCGGCTGGAAGAAGGTCACGGACGCCGTTCACGCCGAAGGCGGCCGGATCTTCGCGCAGATCATGCACGGTGGCCGGGTTTCACATGAGGACATCACCGGCGGCCACCAGGTAGTTGCGCCTAGCGCCATCGCCGTCGAGGCAGAGACCCGTACGTCCAAGGGCAAGCAGGCGCACCCCGTGCCGCACGCCCTGACCACCGACGAACTGCCCGGCGTCCTGCAGGAAATTGTCCAGGGCTCGCGGAACGCCATCGAGGCAGGGTTCGACGGCGTGGAGCTGCACTCTGCCAACGGTTACCTGCTGCACGAATTCCTGGCACCGTCGTCGAACCAGCGTGACGACACCTACGGCGGCACGCCCGAGAACCGGGCGCGCTTCGTGATCGAAGTTGTGCAGGCCGTGGTGGAGGCCGTGGGCGCCGAACGCGTCGGCATCAGGATCTCGCCGGAGCACAACGTCCAGGGTGTCACCGAACTGGACGCCGCAGATGTTCGTGAGACGTACCGCCTGCTGGTGGATGCTATTGCGCCGCTGAACCTGGCCTACCTGAGCATCCTGCACAAGGATCCCACCGGCGAGCTGGTCCAGGACCTGCGGTCACGGTTCAACGGCGCCTTCCTCGTCAATACCGGATTCGGCGTCATCACCACACGGGATGAGGCCATCTCGCTGGTTGCCGACGGGCACGCTGACGCCGTCGTCGTCGGACGCCCGGCCATCGCCAACCCGGACCTCGCCCGCCGCTGGCGCGAAGGCCTGCCGGTCAACGAGCCAAACGCATCCACGTTCTACGCCGACGGCGCCGAGGGCTACACCGACTACCCGGTCTACCAGAACTAGGGCCATCTGCGGCGCGGTGACTCCCGCGGAGCCGCGCAGCGCACGCTCGGTTGGACATGCTCAGCCGCAGCCACGACCAGTGGGCAGAATGCCATTCTGCCCACTGATCGCATTTAACAATGAGCATGTCCCTCGCAGGGCAGGTCCGAGACAGGATGCGCGAGTCACAGGGCCGCGCCCGCTGCCGGACATGTGCCGCGATGATCTGCACGAGAGAGCATGTTCCTCGCGGCGCATCATGGCCACCGGACATGCCCGGCGGCAGCCACGGCCAGTGGGCAGAATGCCATTCTGCCCACTGGCCGCGCCTAACAATGAGCATGTCCCTCGCCGGTTGGGCCTAAGACTGGACATGTGCCTCGCTGGAATGTGCGGGTGGGCATGTCCCGTCCTGCACATCGGGGCCACCAGGACATGGTCCCTCGACGAATTGGCCACTGGACATGTCCCGTGGCTGGCGCCGGGACTGGGCATGTCCCCCGTGGGCTTATGACGCGGAGCGAGGGGCATCTCCAGCGGTGGGGGCGGCAAATGGGCATGCCCCGAAGGGGGCCTCTCCGTGCCTGGTCCTATAGGATCTGAAGATGCAATTAGCTTCCACCGGCAGCCATTCTGAGGGGCGCCCCGCCGGCCGCCCCGTCAGCCGGCAGGTCCTGGCGGACCACGTCTATGAGGAACTTCTGGCGTCGCTGATGGATGGCCGGCTGGAACCCGGAACCGCGGTCAGCATCGACGGGACCGCCCGGGAACTCGACGTCTCGCCCACCCCCGTGCGGGAGGCGCTCGCCAGGCTGGAACACACCGGGATGGTGCGCCGCGTGGCCCTTAAGGGCTACCGGGTTGCTCCGGTGTTCACCCGGGAAGACTTCGCCGAGCTTATGGAAGCCCGGCTCGCGATCGAACCTGTGAACGCCCGCCTGGCGTGTGCCCGGCTGACCACCGGCCACCTGGCCGAATTGGAACGGGCAGTCGCCGATCTCAAGGACGCACCGCGCGGGCCCTCGTTCGCCGAGTTCCGCGGCTACCTCGAGGCCGACGAGCGGTTCCACCGGCTGATCGCGGAGCAGACGGGCAACCAGTTCATGGTGGCAGCCTATGCCGCCCTCGGCGGGCAGATTCAGCGCTTCCGCCTGTTCGGGGGAGTGGGGATCACCGACGCCGACCATGCGATCGCCGAACATCAGGCCGTCCTGGATGCCTTGGCGACGGGCGACCCGGAGAAGGCCGCAGCCGCAATGGCCGAGCACGTGCAAAAGGTGCGCGGCCGCGCCATCGCGGACGCTCCCGCGGAATAAGCCTCGCTTCCCAGGCTGACGCGCGCGGGTCCAACACCGCGTAACAGTGCGCCGTACCCGCTTCTGCGCCCTCTTTTTTGTGACCCCCTTCACAGCTGATCGAAGACCCTATAGGATCTTCGATTGTGACGGCTACGGTGCCGGCATGGGGAGTCACAAGGGAGTGAAGAGTGCAAACAGAAACTTTGGCCGCAGGGCCCAAGGAGTCCGCAACACGCCGCACCATCAAGAATCTGCGGTGGTGGATTCTCGGCTGGGCGCTGGCCGCCGGCATCATCAACTACATGGACCGCAGTGCGATCTCCATCGCCGCGCCGCAACTGATCAAAGACTTCGGCATGACCCGGACGGACATTGGCCTCCTGGGCACCGTGTTCTCCTGGACCTACGCTTTTGCCCAGCTGCCCGCTGGCTGGCTCGTGGACAAGCTGGGCGCCCGACGGATGTACTTCCTCGCAATCGCGGGCTGGAGCATCGCGACCGCGCTGATGGCCGTCGGCACCAAGATGTGGCAGTTCGTCACGTTCCGCTTCCTGCTCGGCATCACCGAGGCCCCCAACGGGCCGGCGTCGGCAAAGCTCACCGCCGACTGGTTCCCCCGGGCCGAGCGCGGACAGGCCACCGCCATCTGGGACAGCGGTTCCAAGTGGGGACCCGCCATCGCGCCGCCCGTCCTGACCGCCATCATGCTCGCGTTCGGCTGGCAGGCCATCTTCCTCTTCCTCGGCGCCGCAGGCATCGTGCTGGCATTGGCCTTCTTCCTTTACTACCGCGCTCCCGAAGAGCACAAGCGCATCAGCGCGAAGGAACTGGATTACATCGAAAGCCAGCGCACCACCCAGCTCCTGACTGCCAAGAAGGTTTCGTGGCTCGGACTCTTTAAGCACCGCCAGATCTGGGGCATGATGGCCGGATTCTTCTGCGTCATTTGGATCTGGAACATCTTCATCGTCTTCCTGCCGCTCTACCTGCAGGAAGAACGCGGTGCCAGCATCGCCAGCTCCGGCTGGCTTGCGGCTGTCCCGTACCTCGGCGCAGCCATCCTCGGCATCACCGGCGGCTGGGTCATGACGCGCTACTCGAAGAAGGCCGGCCGCGATCCGCTGCTGGCCAAGCGCCACGTGATGTCCATTGCAGCGGTTGCCGCCGGCATCTTGATCTGCCTCATCCCGTTCGTAGATTCCCTCCCGCTCGCCATCGCTGTCATGACCGTGGCACTGGGCTTCGTCGCCACCATGCAGGCGGCCGCGTGGGCCATGCCCGGCGACATCGTGGACAACTCACAGGTTGCCTCCGTCGGTGCCATCCAGAACTTCGGCGGCTACTTCGGCGGCGCCTTTGCCCCGCTGCTGACCGGTGTGATCGCCGATGCCACCGGCTCCTACGCGCCGTCGTTCGTGATCGGCGGCGTCATCGCCGCCCTGGCCGCAGTGGCGTACACCGTGCTGGTCCGCGAACCCATCAAGGACAAGACCGCAGCAGCGCAGACAGAAAGCCGAACCGACGCATGAGCACAGCAACAAATGCATTGACGACGACGGCGGTCGCCACCACGGCGGCCGCCCCGGCGGCGGGAACCACCACCGCGGGCGCCGCCCGCTCGCCGTTCACCGTGGCCGTCACGGCCGACGCCGCGCGGCCGGACGGAAGCTCCATTCACGGGGATCTGGGGCTGCAGCGGCTCAGCGAACATGGCATCAGCTGGAGCGTCCTGCCCAGTTACACAGACCCGGTTCCGCTGGCCGACCTCGCCGGGGTCCAGGCCGTGCTGTCCCTGGGGCACATCGCCTTCGATTCACGCACCGTGGACCACGCCCCGGACCTGAGGCTGATTGCCCGGTTCGGGGCCGGCTACGAAACCATCGACTTGGACGCCTGCACCCGCGCCGGCATCGTTGTCACCAACACCCCGGATGCCATCCGGCGGCCGTTGGCGGTGGCGGGACTGACGCTGCTCCTGGCGCTCTCCCACAAGCTCCTGGCCAAGGACAGGCTGACCCGGACCTCTGACTGGGCGCAGCGCGAGCACTACCGCGGCGCGCCGCTGGTGGGCCAGACGGTCGGCATCGTGGGCTTCGGCAGTGTGGGCGCTGAGCTCGCCCGCCTCCTGGCCCCGCTCGGGGTGAAAGTCGTGGGCAACAACCGCAGCGGCCGCCACGCGGAGGCCGCCGGACTCGGCGTCGAACTGCTGGGCCTGAATGAGCTCCTGGAGCGCTCGGATTACGTTGTGCTCTGCGCCGCGCTGACACCGGCGACCGAAAAACTGATCGGCGCGGCCGCGTTGGCGCGGATGAAGCCAAGCGCCTACCTGATCAATATCGGCCGCGGAAAGCTCGTGGACACGGATGCCCTCCGGGACGCCCTGCGGGAGGCCCGGATCGCCGGCGCCGGCCTGGACGTCTTTGAGCCGGAACCCCTGCTTCCCGACGACGAGCTCCTGACCTTGGACAACGTGGTGCTTTCCCCGCATTCCCTGTGCTGGACCGAGGACTTCACGCGGGACGTCGCGGCCAGCGCCATTGGCTCGATCCTGGCGGTCGCGGCAGGGGAGCGCCCTGCCAACGTCCTGAATCCGGAGGTCTTCGCGACAGCGGCCTTCGCCGCGAAACGCTCGTAACCCGGGGGTGTGACCTTGACAACATCCCTCTAGATAGTAAATCCTATAGGAAACAGGATTCCACGAAGGAGTGAACCCATGGCCTATACAGCCGAAAACTGGCCCATCACCGCAGCGCTCCTGCAGTTCCCGGGGACCGACGCGCAGGGCAACCACATCAACGACGCCGACGCCTCCGCCTGGGCCGAGGTCCTCACCGAGGTCAAGGACGCCGGCTTTGCCAATGCCGACCTCACGGACAGCTGGGTCCGCCCCGGTGACCTGAGCTCGGCGCGGCTCGCCGAGTTCAAGCAGACCGCGGACAACGTCGGCATCGGCATCCCCGTCATCTCGGCCATCCGCCGCAGCGTGATCGAGGAAGGCAACTGGGAAGCGAACCTGGCGTACAGCCACCGCACCATCGACGCCGCCGCCGAGCTGGGCTGCGAGGTCGTCTCGTTCGGACTGCACCAGGCCATCACCGCCGAGCAGCAGAAGCAGCTCTGGTTCTGGACCGTCGAAGGGTACAAGGACCCGGTAGGGGACAAGGAAACGTGGGGCAAAGCTGTGAGCCGCCTGCGCGACCTTGGCCAGCACGCGGCCGAGGTCGGCGTCCTGCTCTCGCTTGAAATGTACGAGGACACCTACCTCGGCACCGCTGATTCTTCCGTTCAGCTGGTCCAGGACATCGGCCTGGCCAACGTCGGCATCAACCCCGACATCGGCAACCTCATCCGGCTGCACCGCCCGATCGAGGACTGGCGCGAGATGGTCGCCAAGACCCTCCCGTACTCCAACTACTGGCACATGAAGAACTACATCCGCGACGAGGACGTCGCCCGGGACACCTACGTGGCGATGCCGGCCCCGATGGAAAGCGGCCTCATCAACTACCGCGAGGCGTTCAAGACCGCGCTCTCCGTCGGCTTCCAAGGCATCCTGTGCACCGAGCACTACGGCGGCGACGGCCTCAGCGTCACGGCCAGCAACCAGGACTACCTCCGCCGCCAGGTCCTGCCGAAGACCGACGGCTACGCCCTCGGCGCGAGCCAGGTGGCCCAGGGCCGGCAGTTGCCGGCAGCCACGGCACTCGCCAGCGCCTGAACGGGCGCCTGAAGCCAGCTTCTGAACTCAGCGCCTGACCGGGCGCCGACACCGGCGCGTGGTGCGGCCGTCAAGCCACTTGGGGGGCGGCCGCACCACCCACCTCAACCCACAGCATTAGTTCTCCAACACGGATTCAATGAGGAACCATGACCCAGATCTTCGACAATCCCGCTGATTTCGCGGATGAGGCACTGGACGGCTTCGTTGCGGCCAACCGCGGCTACGTGGCCCGAGTCGACGGCGGCGTCGTCCGCTCCACCGAAGTCCCCTCCGGGCAGGTGGCCCTGGTGGTCGGCGGCGGCTCCGGGCACTACCCGGCCTTCGCCGGCCTCGTCGGGCCCGGCCTGGCCACCGCCTCGGCCTGCGGCAACATGTTCGCCTCGCCCGCGGCCGGCCAGGTCTACCGCGTGGCCAAGGCCGCCAACGCCGGCGGCGGCGTGCTGCTGAGCTACGGCAACTATGCCGGCGACGTCCTGCACTTCGGCCAGGCCCAGCTGCGCCTCAACGCCGAAGGCATCGAAACCCGCACCGTCCTGGTCACCGACGACATCGCCAGCGCCCCGCTGGAGCAGATCGAGAAGCGCCGCGGCATCGCCGGGGACCTGACGGTCTTCAAGATCGCCGGCGCTGCCGCAGAGGCGGGACTGAGCCTGGACGACGTCGAACGGCTGGCCATCCGGACCAACTACCGCACCCGGTCCCTCGGCGTGGCCTTCGACGGCTGCACGCTGCCCGGCGCGGAGGCCCCGCTGTTCTCTGTCCCCGCGGGGCACATGTCCCTGGGCCTGGGCATCCACGGCGAACCGGGCATCTCCGACCACCCCATGCCCACCGCCTCCGAACTGGCCGAACTCCTGGTCAGCCGGCTCCTGGCCGACAAACCGGACGACGCCGGCACCCGCGTGGTCGCAATCGTCAACGGCCTCGGCACGGTCAAGTACGACGAACTCTTCCTGCTGTTCGGCAAGATCGAGAAGCTCCTCACCGCCGCCGGGCTCACCGTCGTCGAACCCGAATGCGGCGAGCTCGTCACGAGCCTGGACATGTCCGGGCTGTCCCTGACCCTGCTGTGGCTGGACGAGGAACTCGAGCAGTACTGGGCCGCCCCGGCCGACACCCCGGCGTTCCGCAAGGGAAACCTGGCACCCCGTGCCCGCCGCGAACTCGCGGGTCCGGACGCCGAAGAGACCGCCGACGTCGAACGGCCCACCGCCGCGGCGGCAGCCCTCGGCCGGCTGGCCGCCGACTTCCTCGGCCAGGCGCGGGACGTGGTGGTCGAGCATGAGGAAGAACTGGGCCACCTGGACGCCGTCGCCGGCGACGGCGACCACGGGATCGGCATGCGCCGCGGCGTGGACGCGGCAGTCACCGCGGCCGAACAGGCTGCCGCGAACGACGGCGGCGCCTCGCCGTCGCGGGTCCTGACCGCTGCGGGGGAGGCCTGGAGCGAACGCGCCGGCGGGACCTCGGGTGCGCTCTGGGGCTCGGCGATCATCGCCGCCGGACAGGCCCTGGGCAACCAGGACAGCTACAGCGGCGAGGACGCGGCCGCCGCGGTCACGGCCTTCGTGGATGCCATCACCGCGCTCGGCAAGGCCGAGCCGGGGGACAAGACCATGGTGGACGCCCTCTTGCCGTTCCAGGACGCTTTCCTCACCGCGTTCGACGCCGGCACACCAGTGGCCGGTTCCCTCGCCGCGGCGGCGGCCGCCGCCACAGCCGCCGCAGAGCGGACCGCCGGGCTGCGTCCGCTCAAAGGCAGGGCCCGCCCGCTCGCCGAGAAGAGCCTCGGCCACCCCGACCCCGGAGCGGTGTCCTTCGCCCTCATCGCGACCCGGATATCCACCCACACCGACACCGCAGACACAGGATCCCGGCCCGGCACCCCCGAGCCGGCGGAACAAGGAGCACAAGCATGAGCACAGCAACAGGCTGGCGCGTGGTCATCGGCAACGATGAGGCCGGCGTCGAATACAAGAACGCGCTGAAGGCGCTCCTCGAAGCCGACCCCCGTGTGGCGTCCGTGCAGGACGTGGGAGTCGGCGCCAACGACTCCACCGCTTATCCGCACGTCGCCGTCGACGCGGCCCGCAAGATCGCCGACGGCGACGCCGACCGGGCGCTGCTGATCTGCGGCACCGGCCTGGGCGTGGCGATCGCGGCCAACAAGGTCCCCGGCATCCGCGCCGTCACGGCCCACGACAGCTACTCGGTGGAGCGGTCCGTCCTGAGCAACAACGCCCAGGTGCTCACGCTGGGGCAGCGCGTCATCGGGCTGGAACTGGCCAAGAAGCTCGTGGGTGAATGGCTGAGCCACCGCTTCGACGAAAACTCCTCCTCCGCCGCGAAGGTGGACGCCATCTGCTCGTACGAACCCGAATACACGAAGGCAGTCTGAATATGACCGAATCAACAGCAACCGCAGCCGCCATCAACGCCGCCCGCAAGATCGCCGTCGTCGGCTCCGGCTACATGGGCGGCGGGATCGCGCAGGTCCTGGCACTCGGTGGCGCCCGGGTGGCGCTCGCGGATGTGTCCGCGGAAGTGGCCCAGAAGAATTACGAGCGGCTCCTGGCCGAATCCGACGAATTCGTTGCCGCCGGGCTGTTCCCGGAAGGCGCCACCGCAATCCTGAAGGAAAACCTCTGGCCCGCCAAGGACATCGAGGAGGCCGTGGCGGACGCCGACTTCATCGAAGAAGCCGTCCCCGAGGTCATCGAGATCAAGCACCAGACCCTCGCCCGCATCAGCGCGGCCGCCCGCCCGGACGCCATCATCGGGTCCAACACGTCCACGATCTCCATCGCGGACCTGTCCGAGCCGGTCACCAACCCGGAGCGCTTCCTGGGCGTGCACTTCTCCAACCCGTCCCCGTTCATCCCGGGCGTTGAAATCATCCCCCATGCCGGCACCTCGGCCGCCACGGTCGGCGCCGTCCGCGACCTCGTGCACGCGGCCAACAAGCAGACCGCCGTCGTCAAGGACGTCACCGGCTTCGTGCTCAACCGGCTCCAGTACGCGCTGTTCCACGAGGCCGCCCAGCTGGTGGAGCAGGAGATCGCGACCGCGGAGGACGTCGACACCCTGGTCCGCACCACCTTCGGCTTCCGGCTGCCGTTCTTCGGGCCCTTCGCCATTGCCGACATGGCCGGGCTGGACGTCTACAACTTCTGCTACAAGTCCCTCCAGACCGATTTCCCGGAACGGTTCGCGACGCCGAAGATCCTCACCGACCTGGTGGAGGCCGGAAAGCTGGGCACCAAGACCGGAGCTGGCTTCCTCAACGTCCCGGCGGAGCGCACGCCGGAACTGATCGCCTACCGGAACAAGGCGTACGTGGCCATGCAGAAGCTCATCGACGAGCTCGGCCCCGCCCCCATCAGCTGATTCCGCATCTTCCTCTTTCACTTCAGGAGCCTTCCCATGAGCACTTTCCCCACAGAACGCACCGCCATCATCACCGGCGCCGTGTCCGAGCGCGGCATCGGCCGCGCCACCGCCAGCTACCTGGCCGCACAGGGCTGGAGCATAGGCATCATCGACCTCGATGACGCCCTCTGCAAGGCGGCGGCCAAGGAACTGGCAGCCGAGCACGGCGTCAAGGCCTTCGGCGCCGGCGCCAACGTTTCCGACGAAGGCTCGGTCCGCGCGGCAATCGACGCCATCGAGGCGGAACTGCCGCAGATCGTTGCGCTCGCCAACGTGGCCGGGGTCAGCTCTCCGGTGCCCTACCTGGAACTCGACGCCGCCGAATGGGACCGGGTGCTGAACATCAACCTCAACGGCGTCCACTACGCCACCCGCCGCGTCGCAGAATCCATGGTGAAGAACAGGATCGGGCGCATCGTGAACATCTCCTCGGTCTCCGCGCAGCGTGGCGGCGGCACCTTCTCCAAGACGCCGTACTCCGTGGCGAAAGCCGGCGTGATCGGCCTGACCCGGGCCACGGCCCGTGAACTGGGCGAATACGACATCACGGTCAACGCCATCTCACCCGGGCCCATCGACACCGACATCATGGGCGGCACCCTCAGCGAGGAACGCAAGGACGAACTCACCAAAGACCTCGTGGTCAACCGGGTCGGTACCACCCGGGACATCGCAGCAGCCATCGCCTTCCTCATCAGCGAGGACGCCGGCTACATCTCCGGCCAGACGCTGAATGTGGATGGCGGACTCTACATGCACTAAGGAAGAAGCCTCGTGGCACAACACAGCCAAACCCCCGCGCCCGGATTCGCAGCCTGGAGCAAGGGACGCAAGATCTACCTCGCCGTCGGAATCCTGGCCTGCGCGGCCGGCGTCCTGATGATGGTTTTTTCGCGATAGTTTCTCCGGCCGGATCCGGCCCGGCCTGCCTTGGCCGGGCCGGATCCGGCGTGGCTGGGCCCGATCCGGCGCTCTCCACGCAACTGATTCACCCCACTGAGTTACACCACTGATTGCTCGACGAGGAGTTTTTTTGATGACCGTAACAACAACGTCCACTCGGGACCTACTGGAGACACCGGTCCTTAAATCGGCCATCTCCAAGGCCTCCCGGCGGCTCATGCCCATGCTGGTCATCCTGTACGTGGTGGCCTTCCTGGACCGCACCAACGTGGGCTTTTCCGAGGCGGCGCTGGGCGTGGACAAGGGCATTAGTGCCGGCGCATTCGCCCTGGGTGCCGGGATTTTCTTCATCGGTTACGCACTGTTCGAAATCCCGAGCAATCTGCTCCTGACCAAATTCGGCGCCAAGGTGTGGCTGGCCCGGATCGCCATCACTTGGGGCATCGTCTCGGCCTGCTTCGCGTTCGTCCAGGGCGAGACGTCCTTCATCATCCTGCGCTTCCTGCTGGGCGTCACCGAGGCCGGGCTGTTCCCCGGCGTCATCATGTTCCTGGCCGCATGGTTCCCCAACAAGGTCCGCGTCAAGATGTTCGCCATCTTCTACCTGGCCCAGCCGTTCTCCCAGATGCTGGGCGCGCCGCTCTCCGGCTGGCTGATCAACATCGGCGATCAGGTCCCCGGCGTCCAGGGCTGGCAGGTCATGTTCTTCGTCGAAGGCATGTTGGCCGTCGTTGCCGGCATCGCCGCCTACTTCTTCCTGATCAACAGCCCGCAGGACGCCAAGTTCCTGGACAAGGACGAGAAGAACGCGCTCCTGGAGGTCATGGCGCTCGAGGACACCGTCAAGGAAGAGTCCGGGCCGCACGGCGTCCTGGCCGCCATGAAGAACGGCAAGGTCTGGTACTTCACCGTCATCTACTTCTGCCTGCAGATCGCCGTCTACGGCGTCACCTTCTACCTGCCGCAGCAGGTCGCCCAGCTGACCGGCCAGAAGGTGGGCATCGCCGTCGGCCTGATGGCAGCCATCCCGTGGTTCTTCGGCATCTTCGCCTGCTACTTCATCGGCAAGGCAGCGAACACGGTGATCCGCCGCCGGGTCTGGGGCACCGGCCTATTCATCTCCACCGGACTCTGCATCTTCGGCTCTGCGTGGGCCGGCGCCAACCACATTCCGGCGCTCGGCATCATCTTCATCACCCTCGCCGTGTGCTCGTTCCTCTCCATCGGCCCCATCGCGTGGTCCTACCCGACGGCGTTCCTCACCGGAACCGCCGCGGCCGCGGGGATCGGCCTGATCAACTCGCTCGGTAACCTCGGCGGCTTCGTCGCGCCGATCCTGCGCACCTCGGTCAACCAGATCACCGCCTCGGACACCGGGACAATGGGCGTCTACGCCCTCGGCGTGCTCCCGTTCCTGGCAGCGGCCATGATGTTCGCGACCCGCCGCTTCAAGAACAAGGCCGACGAGCTGCTAGAACAGTAAAGGCCCCCGGCCTCACTTCCAGCGCGACGTCCAGCACCCATCCACTGGATCCAGCAGAAAGCACCAACACATGCAGCAGAGCCCCGGCAGCCAGACCTCCAACACCCGCATCCTGGTGGGGGTCAGCACCAAGATGTACCTCGGCTACCGGGACAGCCTGGACTGGCTCGAGCGGCTGCAGCACGAAGTGGACACCCGCCCGGCCCTCGCGGCCGGGCGGGTTGTCCCGTTTGTCATCCCGTCCTTCCCCGTCCTGCCCGCGGCGGCCCGGCTCCTGGCGGGTTCGCCGCTGCTCCTTGGTGCGCAGAACTGCGGCTGGGCGGACGGGCCCTGGACCGGGGAAGTGGCCCCGTCCATGCTCGCGGAACTCGGCGTCCGGCTCGTGGAGATCGGCCATGCCGAACGCCGGCGGCACTTCAACGAGGACGACGCCATGATCACCCGCAAGGTCCGGGCCGCGGACGACGCCGGGCTCGCCGCGCTGCTGTGCGTGGGGGAGCGCGACGGCGGGCAGCCGGCGGCTGCGGCGGACTTTGTGTTCCGCCAGATCGAGTCGGCCGTCGACGGCGACTGGGACCTCGCCGGCCGCCTGGTGGTGGCGTACGAACCGGTCTGGGCCATCGGCGCGACCGAGCCGGCCGCCGCCGCCTACGTGTCCGACGTCGTCAGCCGGCTCCGGGACCAGCTCACCGCCGCCGGCGTGCCAGGGTTGCCGGTCATTTACGGCGGATCGGCCAAACCGGGTCTGCTGCCCACGCTTGAGGGTCTCTCGGGCCTGTTCCTGGGCCGGTTTGCACACGACCCGGTGAATTTCGGCACGGTGCTCGATGAGGCGCTCGTGCTGGCCGAAGGCCTCCTCGCGACCGACCCCGCCACCGTGGGACATGTCCAGCCCTGACCGCGGGCGACGGGCATGATGCCTAGATCTCCCTTGGTCGAGGCCAAGAATGAGCATGTCCCCTAGGGGTGGCCGCCGGGGAATGGGCATGTTCCGTGGGGTGGGTGGCGAAGAGTGGACATGTCCGGGCCTGACCGCGGGCGACGGGCATGATGCCTAGATGTCCCTTGGTGGAGGGGAAGAATGAGCATGTCCCCTGGGATGGCTGGCGAAGAATGGGCATGTCCCCTGGGCTGGCGAAGAATGGGCATGTCCCGTGGGGTGGATGCCGAAGAGTGGACATGTCCGGCTCTGACCGCGTGCGACGGGCATGATGCCTAGATGTCCGTTGGTGGAGGGGAAGAATGGGCATGTCCCTCGTCGGAGGGTGCGGGCAACCGAAGAATGAGCATGTCCCTCGTCGGAGAGTGCGGCTAGGACAGCTACGCGCTGACCGACCTCTGGCACAGGCCGATGAAGCCGCCCAGCTGTTCCATGCCCTCCGGATGCGTGGGGAGGTAGTTGGTCAGTTCGGGCGCGCGGACGATCACGGCACGCCATTGGCCGCGGGACACCGCCACATTGATCCGGTTCCGCGAGAGCAGGAATTCCATGCCCCGCGGAGCCTCGGCCACCGCAGAACATGCCATGGACACAATCACGACCGCGGCCTCCTGGCCCTGGAACTTATCCACGGTCCCCACCCGCACGCCGGCGAGATTCGCGGCGTCCAAGGAATCGCGGATGACATTGACCTGGGCGTTGTAGGCGGCCACCACCAGAATGTCGGACGCTTCCAATGGCCGGGCTCCGTCTGCGGTGTGCCAGGAAAGGCCCAGATGGCGGCGCACCTGCCCGACGACCTCGGCAGCCTCCTCGGCCGACGACGTCGTGTTCCCGCTGTGTGGCACCATCACCGTCTCAATCCCCGCGGGCACACCCTCCAGACGGCGCAGATCCGCGGATGGGGCGGAACGCAACCGGCCCTCGTAGGACAACTCCGAGACGGCCAGGCACAGCTCGGAGGTCATCCGCCACGAGTCGGCCAGGAAGTAGCCAAGCTCGGGCGGCAGCGTGGCGTGGCCTGCGGAAATCCAGCCCAGGGCCGACTCGTCGACCGGCTCCGGGTGCCTGCCCTGGCTGACCTGCGGCAGCTGCTGCGGGTCGCCGAGCAAGAGCAGTCGGCTGCTGGCCTGCGCCACGGCAAGGGTGTTGGCCAGCGAGAACTGGCCGGCCTCGTCGATCACCAGGAGGTCCAGGGAGCCGGCCGGGACGGTGGCGCCGGTCATGGTCCACGCCGTGCCACCGACGAGGGCGCCTCCAGGCGCACCCAGCAGCTCCGCAACGTCCTTGCCGGTGCGCCGGGCCCACGGCAGGGCGTTGTTGTGCTTCACGTCTTTGGCCACCAGCGCCGGGTCGACCCCAGCCTTCGTGACAGCGGTCTTCAGCAGGTTCTCCACCACCGCGTGCGACTGGCCGACGACGCCGACTTTCCAGCCGCGGGCCACGAGCCGGGCGATGACGTGGGACCCCACATGGGTCTTGCCCGTTCCGGGCGGACCCTGCACTGCCAGGTAGGAGTGGTCAAGGGCCAGCACGGCCGCCGTGATGGCTTCAATGAAGCGGTCCGGTCCGGCGCCAGGCTGCGGCAGTGAAGCTCCGGCGGCCAGCCTCGGTGGCTGACGCCGGACGAGGTCAAGCGCAGGATGGCGGGGGAGGGAGCCGGACCCCAGGCCGGCGACCACCGTGTCAGCGAGGGCTGCCAGTGCTTGCTCGAGGCTCTTGGTGGCGAGGGGTTGGTCTTCCGTCAGCGCGATGGGGAGGTCATTGTAGGGCTGTATCTTCCGGTGCAGCCGGTCCCGGATGATGACGGTGTCCTTGCCGTCCTCATGGCCCAACTCCAGGACCTCCGTGCCGAACCATCCGCTCCGTCCGGTTCCGTTCTTGCCGGTACCTTCCAGCCCGGCGGGAAGAGGCAGTTCGTACATGCGGAACCACTTGCTGCCCTCGCGGAGGTCCGACCCTGGACTCACGGAGCCGGACAGCTTGACCCGCCGTTCCGGAAGTTTGGTCCCCGTCTGTTGCCAGTCGTCGAGGATTTCCGCGGATTCGACGAGGAAAACGTTCCGGTCCCGTTCGTGCGTGTCCGGACCGTGCTCACACCGATCGAAGTGCGCCCACCAGAACGACTTGCGCTCCCGGCGGTGATAGCTCACGGCCGCGGCCAGCATGGCCACGGCCTTACGGTCGTCCTCGGACAAGCCGCTGCCCGGCTCAGCAAATTCCATCAGTGCCAGCTCAGCCGGGGCAAGCGCCGCATCGGCCCGTGCCGAGCCGTCGTCGGGGCCGTCCTCCGAGCGGGACGCCGCGCCCGGCTCCGCGCCGTGTGGCTCCAGCCGGCGTTCCTTGGCCAGCCCGAGCAGCCAGTTCCGGAGCTCCAGCGTGGAGAGGCAGTCGTATTCGTTGTAGTCGGAGATCCCGGCGAGGATTGTGGCCGCTTCGTCGGGCCGCTCATTGTCCCTCGCGTCGCAGAACCGTGCATAGGCAATCACGGAGGCGCCGGCGTCCTTCACTTCGCCAGTTCGAAGGTTCGCCCCCATGTAGAGCGGTTCGAGCTTCTTGATGCTGTAAGAGTTTTCGGAGATCCTGATGCTGTTCCGGACCGTTTGGTACAGGTCCACCAGCAGGCCTTCGCGGAGCCACTCGTCCACGATGTCCTCCCCGGCAACGTGCATCACCGAGAGTTTTCGAAGCGCCGTTTTTTCATACGGTGCGTAGTGGTAGACGTGCATGTCCGGGTGGTCCCGCCGGCGTTTCTCGACATAGTCAAGGAAATCGAGGAACGCCTGCTTCTCCGCCTCCCGGCTGTGGGCCCAGAATGGCCGGAAAATCCCCGGAGTCCCGGGCTCGGTGGGCGCCTCGATCACGCCGAACAGGTACTCGAGCCCCCACACTCCCGTGGCGCGGTCCTGCCACAGCGGATCGCCTTCGAAGTCGAAGAAAATATCGCCCCGGCTCGGTGGGGGCAGCTCGGCCAGGGTGTTCCCGGGCAGGACGCCGTAGCGGATGGTGTGCTCTTCGCCGTCCTTGCGGTAGCAGACTTCTCCGTCGGCAGGGCCAACGCCGCTCTGCATCCGCGCCTGTTCCTGCAGGCGCAGGAGCGTAGGTGTGGGCTTGGTGAGGGTCGCTTGCGCCAGGTCAGTGACTGAACTAATCCCACGTTCGTGGAGGTTCTTGCGCTGCACGGAGTTCATCCGGGCCACGAGGAGGAGATCGTCGGTGGCTTTGACTTGCTCCTGGCAGTAATCGCAGCGGCCACAGGCGGTCAGCCCGGGCGCGCCCCACTCCACTGGTCCCGGCTGTGCGATGTGCGCGGCGGTCAGCGCGAGGAAACGCTCGCGGCGCTCTCGGAAAACCGGCAGGATTTCGGAGAGTTTGTGGTGGCTTCGCACGTAGTCGAATCCGCCGCCGGGCAGCTGCACTGTCGAGCCAAGGACGAGGGTCACTGCCGGGTCCACCGGGATCCCGGCCTTCAGCAGCTGGTCGCCGTAGGCGGCCAGCTGGAGCAGGGCCGTCACCTTTGCGTGGCGGGCGAGCTTAGTGTCGAACACGGCGTAGCTGCCGTCGGACTGCCGCACGAGGAAGTCGGAGCGGCCGTGGAACTGGCCGTCGAAGAAGGCGGCCTGGAAGACGACGTCGGCTCCCGCGCGCAGCGCCCCAATGGACTCGGCGTGCTTGACCGCCAGCGTGGCGCGGTCCATGGCCTCGGCCGGGACGACGTCGTACACGCCGTGCCCGGTGGCCGGATCCCAGTCGCCAAACTCCGCAACGAAACCGCCGAGGACCTTGCGCTCGTGGAGGTCACCCAACACCGCTGCATGCTTGAGCATCTCGTCGTCTTCGAACGTAGCTCGGGGGGACCGGCCCAGCTTCTCGTCGAGTTTCCGCAGCAGCTGATACTCGCAACTCGCTGCCACCACGAGGTCGCTGGCGGAGTAGATCAGGTCCGGTAATGAGCCCGGTACCTCAGGTTCAAGAAAAAACACTGTGCCCCCGTTGTTGGTGCCCCGTTGTTGGTGCCCCGTTGTTGGTGCCCTCCGCTATTCAAGCTATCAAAGCCCTCTGACACTTAAACATGGGATAGGAACCAGGCAAGGGCCTCTGGTTCCTGTCGTAGGACCGGCGTAGGGTCTGAGGATTATGACGGAACAACAACCGTATGAGCTGGTCCAGCGCTACGCGCACTTCGAGCTGCGCCGCTATCCGGCGTACGCTGTGGCGGAAATAGAGGTCAATGCGACCTTCGACCGCGCCGGGAATGCCGCCTTCCGGCACCTGTTCAACTACATCAGCGGCAGCAACACAGCGCAACGGAAGCTGGCAATGACGGCCCCGGTGATCCAGGAACCTGGGTCGTCGCAAAAGCTGGGGATGACCGCTCCGGTACTGCAAAGCGGACCGCTCCCGGGAAGCGCAGAGCCCGCTGATTTCATCGTCGCCTTCGTGCTCCCCGCCGGGGTGACAGCGGAGACGGCGCCGGTCCCGGCCAACCCCGACGTCAGAGTCCGGACCCTGCCGGGTTCTTTGGCAGCCGCTCTTCGGTTCTCGGGCAGCGGGTCGGAGGCGGCCTTTCTACGGCGAAACGAAGGCCTCCAAGAGGCACTCAGGCTGGCCGGGCTGAAGGGTGTTGGGCCGCCACGATTCGCCCGTTTTGATCCGCCGTTCAAGCCGTGGTTCCTGCGCCGCAACGAGGTTGTTCAGGACGTGCAGGAGCCCCTTCCGCCTTCAGGCGAGCCCGGCCGCTGACCGGGGTAGGGCAAAATGGTTTGGTGACCCAACACCCGCAGCGCCCCGTCAACCCCGCCTCGCCCGCCTCCGGCCCGTCCGCGAAGGCCGGCTCGCCACAGACCGGCACGCCGCATTCCCAGGAGTCCGGGATCGCCGCCCAGATCGCCGGCGAGCTTGGCGTCCTGCCGTGGCAGGTCAAGGCGGCCGTGGATCTGCTCGACGCCGGGTCCACCGTGCCCTTCATCGCCCGCTACCGGAAGGAAGCGACCGGCACCCTGGACGATACCCAGCTCCGCGAGCTGGAGGAGCGGCTGCGCTACCTGCGCGAGCTCGAGGACCGACGCCGGAGTATCCTCGAGGCGATCGCCGCCCAAGGCGCGTTGACCCCGGAACTGCAGGCCGCCGTCGTCGGCGCGGACACGAAGTCGCGGCTGGAGGACATCTACCTCCCGTTCAAAACCAAGCGGCGCACCAAGGCGCAGATCGCCCGCGAAGCCGGACTGGAGCCGCTCGCCGACGCCCTGCTCAAGCGCCCCGAACTGGACCCGGAGCGCGAGGCGGCCAAGTACCTCAACGCCGAACACTCGATCGGTGACCCCGCCGCGGCGCTCGCCGGTGCCCGCTCCATCCTGGTGGAACGCGTTGCGCAGGACGCCGACCTGGCCGCCACACTCCGGGAACGGCTGTGGACCCAGGGCCGGATGGTGTCCCGGGTGAAGAAAGGCAAGGAAGCCGAGGGCCAGAAATTCAAGGACTACTTCGAGTTCTCCCAGCAGCCGGCCGGGATGCCCTCGCACCGTGTCCTGGCGCTGCTGCGCGGAGAAAAGGACGGCGCGCTGGAGCTGGATCTCGCCGAGGCTGATCCGAACGACGACGCCGCCCTCACCGCCGCGCGCGGCCGGTACGAGGCGGCCGTGGCCAGGTTCCTCGGGGTCGCCGACCGCGGCCGGGCCGCCGATGCCTGGCTGCTGCAGACCGCGCAGCTGGCCTGGCGCTCGCGCGTCCTGGCGCGGCTAACGGCAGACCTGCGCAGCCGGATGTTCGCCGCCGCCGAGGACGAGGCCGTGCGTGTGTTCGCCGCGAACCTGCGCGATGTGCTGCTCGCCGCGCCGGCCGGGAACCGTGCCACCCTGGGCCTGGACCCGGGACTGCGCACCGGCGTCAAGGTCGCCGTGGTGGATGGAACCGGCAAGGTGGTCGCAACGGACACCGTCTACCCGCACGCCCCGGCCCGGAAATGGGACGAAGCGCTGCGGACCCTCGTGGGCCTCGCCACGAAGCACGGGGTCGAACTCGTCGCGATCGGCAACGGCACCGCGTCGAGGGAGACGGACAAGCTCGCCGCCGAACTGCTGAAACAGCTCGCGCCCGGGTCGGCAGACAAGCCGCAGAAAATTGTGGTGTCCGAGGCCGGGGCGTCGGTGTATTCGGCGTCGGCGCTCGCCGCGGCGGAGCTGCCCGGCATGGACGTGTCCCTGCGCGGGGCAGTCTCGATCGCCCGGCGGCTGCAGGACCCGCTCGCGGAGCTGGTGAAGATTGAGCCGAAGTCGATCGGCGTCGGGCAGTACCAGCACGACGTCACGGCCGCGAAGCTGGACCGCAGCCTGGACGCGGTGGTCGAGGACTGCGTGAACGCGGTGGGCGTGGACGTCAACACCGCCTCGCCCGCACTGCTGAGCCGGGTGGCAGGGGTCGGGCCGTTGCTGAGCGAGAACATTGTGGCGTACCGGAACGAGCACGGGCCCTTCGCCAAGCGCAGCGAGCTGAAGAAGGTCCCGCGGCTGGGCGCCAAGGCGTTTGAGCAGTGCGCCGGCTTCCTGCGGATCACCGGGGGAGCGGAGCCGCTGGACGCCTCCAGCGTGCACCCGGAGGCCTACCCCGTGGCCCGGAAAATCAAGGCGGCCGCCGGTAAAGCGCCCGCTGCGGGAAGCTTTGCGGCGCTGAACCCGCAGGACTTCGTGGACGGCTCCTTCGGCCTGCCCACCGTGCAGGACATCATCGCCGAGCTTGAGAAGCCCGGCCGTGACCCGCGTCCGGCCTTCGCGGCGGCAGCGTTTTCTGAAGGCATCGAAAAGATCTCGGACCTCAGGCCCGGCATGGTACTGGAGGGAACGGTGACCAACGTGGCCGCGTTCGGCGCGTTCGTCGACGTCGGGGTGCACCAGGACGGGCTCGTGCACGTGTCGGCCCTGGCAAACCGCTTTGTCTCCGATCCCCGTGAGGTGGTGAAGTCCGGGCAGGTGGTCCGGGTCAAGGTGCTGGAGGCGGATCCGGAGCGGAAGCGCATCTCGCTCACCCTCAGGCTCGACGACGAACCGGCCTCCGGCGGCCGTGCGGCGGGCGGCCGCACTGCCGGAGACCGCCCGGCTGGCGGTCGTGCGGACTCGCGGCCGGAACGTCCGCGGCAGGCGACGTCGCAGCCGGCGTCGCAAGCGCCGTCGACCCAGCCGTCGACCCAGCCGTCCGGAAGGCAGCCGTCCGGGAAACCGGCAACCGACCGGCGGACGCCGGGCAGGCAACCGCAGAAGCCGGCCCCCACGCCGTCGCCGGTCAACACCGCGATGGCCGAGGCGCTCCGGAAGGCCGGCCTGGGCAAGTAGCGCCCGGTGCGGCTGCCGCACCACCGTTCGTCGCGGATTCCCTACCGCTTGGCGCATAACTAGTACGTTTGCTGACGATCTGCACCATGATTGCCGGAGGCAACGGCCCTCTACCGGAAGCTCGGTCAGAGGCCCTGGCAGAGGGCCGTTTCCGCAATGTGCTGGACACCGATGTCGTTGACGAGCAGGGGGAGTACTTATGGGTTGGCTGGACCGCGAACGAACCATCGCCCCGCCGGGATTTAACCGGTGGCTCGTCCCCCCGGCAGCCCTCGCGGTGCACCTGTGCATCGGCCAGGCCTACGCGACGAGCGTTTACAAGACCGCGCTGGTGAAGCACTTCGGCGCGAGCCTGACCGAGATCGGCGTGATCTTCTCCGTTGCGATCGTGATGCTAGGCCTCTCGGCCGCCATCATGGGCACCTGGGTGGACAGGAACGGGCCCCGCAAGGCGATGTTCACCTCCGCCGCGTTCTGGGCGAGCGGCTTCCTGATCGGCTCCCTGGGCATCTTCAGCCACCAGCTCTGGCTCGTCTACCTCGGCTACGGCGTCGTCGGCGGCATCGGACTGGGGATCGGTTACATCTCCCCGGTCTCCACCCTGATCAAATGGTTCCCGGACCGGCCCGGACTGGCCACGGGCATGGCGATCATGGGGTTCGGCGGCGGCGCCCTGATCGCCAGCCCGGTCTCCACGGCCCTGCTGAAAATGTATGATCCCAACTCCGGGGCCAAGGGCTGGGTGGCCAGCGGTGAGTCGGTGGGCAAGCTCTTCCTGACCCTCGCCGTCGTCTATCTGGCCTACATGATGTTCGGCGCGTTCACCATCAAGGTCCCGTCCGAGGGATGGAAACCGGCAGGTTTCGACCCCGCAAAGGTCAAGGCCGCCTCGCTGGTCACCACGGACAACGTCTCCGCCAGGAACGCGGTCAAGACCAGGCAGTTCTGGCTCGTCTGGATCGCCCTGTTCTGCAATGTCACGGCAGGGATCGGCATCCTTGAGCAGGCCGCTCCGATGATCCAGGACTTCTTCCGCCAGCCCGACGGCACGTCCCTGGCCAGCGCCGCAGTGGCCGCCGGCTTCGTGGGGCTGCTCTCGATCGGCAACATGTCCGGCCGCTTTGCCTGGTCCGCCACCTCCGATGTCACCGGCCGCAAGCGCATCTACATGGTCTACCTCGGCGTCGGCGCCGTGCTCTACACCGTGCTGGCGCTGGCCGGCTCTACGTCCACCGTCCTCTACGTGGCCCTCGCGTTCGTCATCATCTCCTTCTACGGTGGTGGGTTCGCGACGGCCCCCGCCTACCTGCGCGACCTCTTCGGCACGTTCCAGGTCGGAGCCATCCACGGCCGGCTCCTGACGGCCTGGTCCGCGGCGGGTATCGCCGGGCCGCTGATCGTCAACGCTTTCCTGGACGCGCAGGGCAAGCCCGGCGCGCTCAACGCCGCGTCCTACCAGCCCGCCTTGCTGACCATGGTGGGGCTGCTGGTGATCGGTTTCGTGGCGAACCTCTTGGTCACGCCGGTGGACGCACGATTCCACGAACCACGTCCTGGCCGCGTCCGGTCCGAAGAACCTGCCTTGGAGGGCTGAAATGAGCAGTGCACAGAGTTCCGTCACACCGTCCACCGGGAGGTTGGTCATCGCCTGGGCGCTTGTCGGCGTGCCGCTCGCGTATGGCGTCTATGAGACCCTCACCCGCGTGGCGGCCCTGTTTGGCTGACACGGTGGTGACAGAAGTCTTCGGTGATAGTCCGCGCGCCGTGAGCGCACCGTTCACACGCCCGGAGGCGTTCACCACCCGCCCCACGCTGCAGGGCACGTTTGGGATGAGCGCGTCCACGCATTGGCTTGCGACGGCGGCGGCCCAGTCCGTGTTGGAGCGCGGTGGGAACGCCTTCGACGCCGCGGTGGCGGGAGCGTTCGTGCTCCATGTGGTGGAGCCGCACCTCAACGGGCCCGGCGGAGACATGACCGGGATCTTCGTCACCGCGGACCGGCCGGAGCAGCCCATAGTCCTGATGGGGCAGGGCCCGGCGCCGGCCGGGGCCACGGTGGAGCACTATGTGGCCGAAGGCCTGGACCTCGTTCCGGGATCGGGTGCCCTGGCCGCCGCGGTGCCTGCCGCCGTCGACGCCTGGCTCCTGCTGCTGCGTGACCACGGGACGTGGGAGCTGGACGCGGTCCTGGACTTCGCGATCGGCTACGCGCGGGACGGCCACCCGGTGCTCGGCCGGGTCGGAACCACCATCGCGGCCGTGTCCGCGCTGTTCGAGGCGCACTGGCCCACGTCGGCTGAGCTGTGGATACCGGGCGGCCGAGTCCCGGTTGAGGGCGAGCTGGTGTGGAACCCGGCCTATGCCCGCACCCTGGAACGGCTCGTGCAGGCCGGAGTCAGGGAATTCACCCGCGAGGCGGGAATTGATGCGGCCCGCCGCGAGTGGCGGGAGGGGTTCGTGGCCCGCGCCATGGTGGAGTCGGTTCAGTCCCCGCGCCGGCATTCCTCGGGCACGGATCACCGCGGAGTGCTCGCCTTGGACGATCTCGCGGGATTCGAAGCCGGGTATGAGGCGGCCGCCACTGTGGAGTTCCGGGGCCACACGATTGCCAAGACCGGGCCGTGGGGCCAGGGGCCGGCGCTGCTGCAGACCCTGGCCATCCTGTCCGGTTTCGAGGACCGGTTCCTTGATCCGTCCACCGAGCTGGGGGCGCACACCGTCCTGGAGGCGCAGAAGCTCGCGCTCGCGGACCGGGAGGCATACTACGGCGACACGGACGTGCCGCTCGATTACCTGCTCTCGGAGGACTACTGCGCCGGCCGCCGTGCCTTGATCACGGAGCGGGCGTCCCACGACTTCCGGCCTGGCACCGTGCCCGGGCGGGAGCCGTACAGGCCACCACTGCGCACCAGTTACACGCCGCGGGCGCTCGCGGGCCATGCCGCCGCGGCCGGACTCGGCGTCGGCGAGCCCACCGTGACATCCGCGGGGGAGACCCGCGGCGATACCTGCCATATCGACGTCGTGGACCGCTGGGGCAATATGGTCTCCGCCACTCCGTCCGGCGGCTGGCTGCAGTCGTCCCCGGCGATCCCGGAGTTGGGCTTCTGCCTGGGCACCCGGCTGCAGATGACCTGGCTGGAGCCCGGGACGCCGTCCACGCTGACGCCCGGCAAACGCCCGCGTACCACCTTGACGCCCACGCTCGTGCTGCGGGACGGCCACGCAGTGACCGCACTGGGGTCGCCCGGCGGCGACCAGCAGGACCAGTGGCAGCTGCCGTACCTGCTGCGGACCATCGTGGGCGGGTATTCGCCGCAGCAGGCCATCGACGCACCGACGTTCCATACGACGTCGATGCCCGGGTCCTTCTGGCCGCGCACCTGGGAGCCCGGCGGCGCCGTCGTCGAGAACCGGCTCGGTGAGGACGTCATCGCGGGGCTGGAACGCCGCGGGCATGTGGTCAGCCGGGCTGGTGACTGGGCGCTGGGGCGGTTGTCCGCCGTCGTGCGGGATCCTGAGACCGGGGTCCTGCAGGCTGCCGCAAATCCGCGCGGTGCGCAGGGGTACGCCGCGGGCCGGTAGCGGTTGGCGGTGCGTAGCGGTGGAGCTGGGGATGCTCGCTTCCTAGCCGGAAGCCTTGAGCCGGTCCATGAAGCGGAGCGACTCGGCAACTATCTGCTGCTGCGCCTCGTTGCGGCTGATGCCCGGCTCGCCGTCCCCGGGCTGCCCACCGTAGTCACCGAAGAACGCGTGCACGCCGCCCACAACCGTTGCGTAGGTGGTGGTTGGCGGGAGCAGGGGCCTCGACGCCGCGATCTTGTCCGGGGTGCTCAGGCCATCGTTTGTGCCGGAGATGGAGAGCACCGAGAGGCCCTGCGCGTCCGCCATGTTCTCTGCGGGGTACGAAGCAAAGAGCAGCAGCCCGGAGACGTCGTGATTCGCCGCCGCGAACGATGATGCGCTCACGCCGCCCAACGAATGACCACCGACGGCCCAGGAAGCGATTTCGGGATGCCGGTCCATGGCTGCGCGGGCCTGGTTGGTGTCCAGCAGGGAGACGCCAAGGGGTGGCTTCAGGATGACGACTAGATGACCCGCGTCCGCGAGCGGCTGCAGCAGGTCCTGATAGGCGTGCGCGTCGACCCTGGCACCGGGGTAGAAGACGAGACCCGTGGTGGCTTGGCCCGCCGGGGCAAGGGTGATCGAAGTGGCGTCTTCTGCAGCCTTTGACCCGGCTGGCGCGGTCGCGGTGGGCCCATTGGCCGGGGCCGTCTTCTCCCGGTCGGGTTGGTGGGGGAACGGGCTGAGCCACATCAGCGCCGCCACGAAACCGAGGACCGTGAGCCGGCCTGCGATCCCGCGGACCAACTGCCAGGTGGAAATGTCACCGCTACGCTGCTGTTTGCCGCCGAAGAACCAGCGTCTGACCAGAATCAGCGCCCACAGAATCCCCAGTGCGACGGCGGCCACCAGGAGAGCGGGCAGGGCGGGGTGGCCGCCGAGGACGGCCGGGTTGCTGAGCAGCATCCAGAGCGGGACCACTATCAGGGCGGCCGCCGCGAGAGCGCCGCTCCAGTTCAGGATCGAGGACTTCCAGGAAGTGGAGTTGGGCCCTTTGGGGACGGGGCCGCGGGTTTCGGTGGGGTTCGCAGGACGAAAAGGCTGGCCTTCCTTCACGGCTTGATGATATCGCCCCGGCAGCGGAACCCGATGGTGTCCGGGTGCGGCAAAACCCCGTCACCGGCTCGATCAGCGGCCGCTGCGCCCCACCCACAGCCCATGCAGCAGCGGAAGCACTGACGCGATCATCAGGACATTGCCGAGCACCATGTCATCCGCGCGGACCACGGAGCCGGAAACCAGCAGGGCGCCGAAGATCAGCGCCGATGCTGATCGCTGCGCCGTGCGGTCAAGCCGTCCCAGCTGCCGCTCGAGGCGCGGATTTGCCACCGACAGTGAACCGTCCTCGAATCGGGTTAGCAGCCCATCCATACGTTTCGGCAGACCCAGCGCCATCCCGGCGGCATCGAGCGCCTGCTGGGCAACGTCCTGCACGATGTTGCCGCGCTCGTCGCGCAGCAGCTGCGCCGCATAGGGTTCGACCGAATCCCACAGATTGAACCGGGCGTCCAGCGAGCTGCACACACCCGACGTCAGTGACATGGCCCGGATGATGAGCAGGAAGTTCTCCGGGAATTGGAAAGGCAAGGACCGGACAGTGTCACCGAACTCCACCGCGAACTCCCGGAACTCCCTGGGGTCGACCTCGCGAAGCTCGGCGAAGCCCATCCCGCCAAATCGGGCGAAGAGGTGCGTCATTGCCCGCTCAAGCTCCACAGTGTCCGCCGAAGGCACCAGCACACCGACGTTCCGGATGGCGGCCACCAGACCCTTGCCGTCACGCGAAGCGGCCGCGATGAGCAGCTTCCGCAGACCGCTGCGTGTGCTCGGCGGGATCTCGCCCATCATGCCGAAGTCGATGAAGGTCAGCTTCCAGGGGTGCGCTGCGGATGGATCCGTAGCCGGCGTGACAAAAATGTTGCCCGGGTGCGGATCGGCGTGGAAAAACCCGGTGGTGAACATCTGGTCGAACATGACGGAGGCAAAAACCGGGGCGACCTGCGCCGGATCGATACCGGCAGCCAGCAGCGCCACCGAGTCCGTGATTTTGATCGCTGTCACGTCTTCGAGGGTGAGCACGCGGCGGGTGCTTCGCTCCCAGACGACGCCGGGCACCTCCACCCGGGCGTCATCGGCAAAATCGACCCCGAACCGCTCCGCGTTCGCCCCCTCATTCAGGTAGTCGATTTCCTCAAGGCTGGTCTGCGCAAACTCCTCGACCAGGGCGGGCATGTCAGCACGATCTGACACCAGGCGTACGTGGCTGAGCCAGCCGCCCACTTTGCGCAGTGCCGCCAGGTCGACGTCGACAATGTCGTTGATGCCCGGCCGCTGTACTTTCAGAACCACACGGTCGAGACCGGTGTCGGCGGCGTCGTCCGGGCGAAGCCTGGCCCGGTGCGCCTGCCCGAGGGACGCTGCCGCGATCGGTGTCTCCTCGATCGAGGCGAACAACCGCTCCAGCGGCGCGCCCAGCTCAGCTTCGGCGAGGGCTCGGATCGCGGAGAACGAAACCGGAGGCACCTCGTCCTGCAGCCCCTCGAGTTCCTTGGTGATCTCGGGCGGCAGCACGTCGAGCCGGGAGGACAGGAACTGTCCGACTTTGATCATGAGGCCGCCGAGGTCCACCGCCAGCGCATGGAAGCGCTGCGCGAAGCGCCGCATCCTCTTCGCCCTGGTGCGCTCGGCAATCCTCACCAGCCCGATGCGGGGGAGGAGCAGCTCGAACCACCAGGTCACCGCGAGATGCCACGCGGCGAAACGTAGGATGCGGCGGTAACGGGCCCGGTGGTTCCCGGCGCCGGGGACCGTGGCTGCCCGGTCCCGGCGAACCGACGTCACCCCCGTCAGCCCTGGGCGAGGATCGCGTACAACCGGCGGCGCGCGTCATCGAGCACCGCCACGGCTTCCTGCACCTGCTTCGGCGTCCCGGTGCGTCCCACCTGGGAGGCGGCTTGTGCGAGCTCGACGCCCGCCTTGGGCAGCGCCGCGAACCCCGAGCCCGATGCTGGACCCGACTCCCAGGGCGCTGACATGCCGGCACCCGCTACCTCCTCGCGGCCCGCCTCCGTCAGGGAATAGATCTTGCGGCCGTTGGATTCCTCAGCACGGATAATGCCCTCGTCGGCCAGCAGTTGGAGGGTTGGATAGACGGAGCCAGCGCTGGGCTTCCAGGTCCCGCCGCTGCGCTCCTCAATTTCACGAATGATCTGATAGCCGTGCATCGGCCGCTCGGCGAGCAGTGCCAGCACAGCCGAGCGCACCTCGCCGCGCCCCGCCCGGGATCCCGAGCGCTTCTCGAACCTCGAACGCAACTCCTCTACGGCCTGCCACATGCCGTCGACATTGTTGCCGCGAAATCCGCCTGCCGGGTAAGAACTGCGCATCATGCTCTCCTCTGGACAACCGTGAGCGATATACAACGATAGCCAACGATACACGCGCAGATTTGCGAAACCAAGAGCGATAGCCATCCACATCTTGCATCGTGATGCCACAGCAAGGAGACCCGTCGAATGCCAAAAAATACGGGTCAAGGAACCACGGCCCATTAGCCAATGTGCAGTCAGGCGTGTTGCCTCAGCCTCGCTTCCAGTCAGCCTTCCGGACCGAACGACGATGCCTTTGGGCTTCTGAAGAAATTAGCCAATGCCGACCGCACCAACACCGCCCATGAACCCTCGTTGGTGGCGTCAGCGTTCCTTATTTGCGGTTTCCCGGGCCCGCTTAGCGGGCGTACGGCGCTTACTTGCATGCTGCCAGGCCAGTCCTGCCTGAGTGCCCGAAATAAACCCACCGAACCACGCGATTCCGGCTGGGCCCAACACCAAACAGAGGACGAGGACCAGCACCAAAACCAGCATGGCAAGCCATCGCCAGAGCGGCGAAAAACGCAGCAACCACACGCCCACGGCCAGACCTGCGAGTAATGCAACGACCTCCTGCATCACATGGTCCTGAGGCCCGAGCACGATCACCGCGGCCGTGGCGCTCAAGAGCACGCCACTAAGGATCAGAGCATTCCTTACCGGATGCTCAGCTTTCCTTCCCACAACAGCCAACCCTTTCTTGGCCTGTTTTGCCCACCATCCGAGTCCGCTTTGCAGTTGGTCGCCACCGAAGCCGACGGTGCCACCTCCAAAGGCGGCGCCCCACACGCGCTATGGTGCTCGGAGGCTGCATGTTGCGGATCCGGTGCGGGACGAAGTGCGTCGCGGGCTGACGAGCGAAGGCTTCTACTGCACGACGCGGGAGGACCAGATTGGAGGAGCTAGTCGAATTTCAGATCCAGCATCGGTAAGCACATTTTTCCCGAGCAGTTTCTAACTGCCATTAGCAAAATCGGTGAGCTTTTGAAGAAGTTCTTCGTATTCAGCGTTGAGAACATCATCGACTGATCCGTTCTTGTAAACGTATCGGTCGCTGAGGCTGCCGCTGCCCTGCCCAAAGCTCCCAAAGACCCACTCTCGCGCCTCGTCCACAGCCTTAGTTGACGAATCAGCGCGAAGTTTTACCGCGAGATCTTCGTAATTCTGAGCTAGTTTGGCGAGCTCCATAATTCTCAGCAGACTCGCAAACCTGAGCATATCGAGTGTCAGAGTATCTATATCAGTGCCCATGTTTAATCCAATTTCCATTCTTTGAGAATTTCTCCCGCGGTCCTTGCGTCTGGAATATAGACTTGGGGAGTTCCGCCTGGATAAATCGTGCCATCCAACCCGGTCTGCGGTGCGGTCATCCCTTCGTGCACAGCAGTTCCGGCTGGGAACCTAGCCATGAAAGCGCTATCGATGGGGCTCTTGCCGCCGCCAGGCCACTCAGGCAACACCGCTTTGTCATTTCTAACTTGCTCGACACTGATCGGTGCGTCCTCGGACCACCAGCGACCCCACGGATTTCCGGCTTCTCCGCCCCTGTACAAAATTGTATCTTCGCTAAGGTATCTAGATTTGTAGGCTCCGTCTGTAAAGTTCGCGGCTGGATTACCACGCATTCCTTCCAGCGTCGGTGGCAGGTCTCCGAGTTTGGTGGTCGCCGAGGGTGGGACATCGACTTTACCCGCGCGACCACCGATGGGTAGGGCTCCGGTCCCAGTGCTAATTGCGGTAGCCCGTATGAACCCCGTCGGAGTGTGGGGCCCTGGCCCGGTGAGGTAGCCGCCTGCCCCGCTGATCGCCCCGTCAACGCCATTTTCCACGGCCATGCGCACCACGGGGTTGTTGACGAGCTTGCCCGCCATCATTCCCACACCGCCGCCTACCATTCCAAGGCCACCGGAGATCGCGGCCTGGCCCCAGTTGACTTCCTCGGTGGTTGCTTTCTGGATCACGACGTCGGCGCCGAAGCTCATCAGCCCCAAGCCTGCGACCTGGCCGCCGGGGACGAACATCAACACCGCCCCGCCCACAACGGCCAGGCCGCCGACGACGTATTCCCAGTTGTCTTTGACCCAGTTCCCGGCCGCGGCGAACGCTCCCCGGCTGGAGCCATCGTAGGCCTTCAGCTCGTCATCCGTCAGCGGACGCAGCCCGGTGGGGTCTGTGGTGTTCAGAGGGTTGTTGCCGGCGTAGGCGTAGGGGTTTCCGTCCCAGCCCGCGCCGAGGACGGGGGAAAGGGGGTCGGTGGAGAGGAAGCCACGGGTGGCCGGGTCATACGCCCTGGCACCGAGCCATTCCAGGCCCGCGATGTCCAGGCCGCCGTTGCCGGTCAGGGTGATCCCGGCGGGCAGCTCACCGGCAAGCCCCGGCACAGCTCCCCAGCCGGCGGCCCCAGCACCGGGCGTGCCGCCCGGACCCGGGTCCGGGATAGACGGCGCGCCGATGACTGCCCAGGGATCGGTCTGGTCGGTGGGGCGGGCTGCGCGCCAGCCCGGCGCCGTCCAGGCCTCGCCGATCCCGGTGACACCACCAGGCAGCGAAAGGACCTGTTCACCGTCAAAGCCGGCCAGGGCGGGGATGGGGTTGGCGGTGTCCCACCACAGCTCCACACCATCGATGGCAGCGAGTTCGCCGAGTGCGTCCACCCACAGCTCATGCCGGGAGGTTTCCATGCCGTCGGGGGTGCGGTCGGCCGCGCTCTTCAGGTGGCCGGTCTGGCCCCATGCGTACTCGGTCCAGGACCCGTCCGGGAGTATCAGCCGGGTTCGGCGCCCCAGCCCGTCGTGGACGTACTCCGTCCGGGACCCGTCCGCGTCCGTGACGGCAAGGAGTTGCCCCGCGGCGTCGTACTCGTAGGTCCGGGAGCCGGCCGGGGTGGATTCGCGGATCGGGCGCCCGCCGGCGTCGTATACCCACTCCGAGACGGAAGCCGGCGCGGAATCCTCCGGGTCCCCGCTCCTGGTGGTGGCGGCCGAGACCATCTGCCCGGCCCCGTCGTAGCCGTAGCGGGTCACGGCACCGGCGCGGGTCAGGGCCGTGATCCGGCCGTCCCCGTCCCGGCCGATCAGTGTGGCATCGGCCGAGAGAAGATCGTTGCGGTCGGTGCGGCTGTGCTCGGACAGGCTGCCGTAGCGGTAGGCCCATTCCTGGACGAGGTCCCCGGCGGTGGCGGAGGTGATACGCCCCGAGGCGTCGTGGGTGAACACGGCCTCCCCGAGCCGGGGGTTCCTGACGGCGGTCACCCGGCCCGCAGCATCCCGGATGTAGGTGGTGGTGGTGCCGTGCGCGTCGGTGAATCCGGTGCGGTTCCCGTCGGCGTCGTACTCCCACGACATTCCGCGGCCGTCGCGGGTGCGGGAGGTCAGCTGCCCGCGCCGGTCATACGCCAGCTCGTGCTCCACCGCCAGCCCGTCAGCGCCCGTGTAATCGGTAATGATCACGCGGCGGCGGATCAGGTCGCGTTCGACGGCGGCCAGGAGTTTCCCGTCGACCGAGGTGGAGGATTCCCGGCCGGCCGAATCGTACGTCCAGGTGGTGGTGTGCCCGTCCGGGTCGGTCTGGGACAGTTGCCGCCCCGCAGGATCGTAGGTGGCCGTGGTCACCCGCCCGAGCGGATCGGTCACGGAATCGACCTTGTCCGTGGCCGTGTAGGTGCGGGTGGTCACCCCGCCCAGGGGATCGGTGATGCGGACCAGGCGCCCGCGGACGTCGTACTCGAACCGGGTCCGTCCGCCCACGCCGTTGACGGTCTCAGTCAGTTCCCCGGCGGTGTTGTATTTGAACCGGCGGGTGCCGTACCAGGAGTCCTGGGAGAAGGTCAGCCGCCCGGTCTTGTCGTAGCCGTACCGGGAAACGCCCTGGCCGGGGGTGCGGCGGGACAGGAGCCGCCCGCACGGGTCGTACTCGAAGGTCTCGACCTCGCCCGTGGGCAGCGTCCGGGCGGTGACACGCTGATCGGCGTCGTAGGCCAGTTCCGTGACCGCGCCGAGCGGGTCCGTGGTCTTCCAGGGCCGCCCGCACCCGTCGTACTCGTACCGGGTGACGGCACCGGTGGGGGAGGTGATCGACGTGATCTTCCCGGCCACGTCCCGGGCCAGGACCGTCAGGCCGCCTTCGCCGTCGACGAGCTCCACCGGGTTGCCCGCCGCGTCATAGGAGACGAGCTCCGCGGAGCCGTCCGCACCCTGGACCTGCGTGGGGCGCCCGTACTCATCGAAGCTGAAAGTTGAGGACGCGAACGCGTCCGTCAGGGTGGCCGTGCCGGCCTTGCGATCTGCGGTCGCGTCTGTGCGGACCCCGGTCGGGTCGACGACGGCGGTCAGGGCGCCGACCTTGTCGTACTCCCGCCCCCAGCCGTGACCGGCGGGGTCCGTGATCCCGACCAGCCGGGAAAGTGTGTCATGGACAAAGCCCCACCGGGCGCCGTCCGGCAGCACCGCGCCGGTGACGTTGCCGAGCTCATCGAAGACCCGCTCAATGGCCCGGCCCAACGGATCGATCGTCCGGACCAGTTCACCGTTGACGGCGTATTCGAGTTCGGTCCGCCCGCCGTCCGGGGCGACGAACGCCGTCGTCCGCCCTGCCGAATCGTGCTCGAAGGCCCAGACGGCGCCGTCCGGGTCCTCACGCCGCACCAGCAGGCCCGCACCGTCATAGCTGAATCGGGTTTCAGCCCCGGACGGGCTGAGCGCCGCAACCGGGCGGCCTGCATGGTCACGGACGATCCTCGCGACGTCCCCCACTGCATTTCGGGTCGAAACCAGGTCCCCGAACCCGTCGTACTCAAAGCCGACCGTCACTCCGGCCGGGTCCACTACTTGGACCAGTTGCCCGTTCCGCCACTGAAGCTCGGTGCGCCCGCCCAGCGGGTCCACGATCACCGAGGGGTCCCGCGAAATCTCATCGGCATACTCATACGAGACGACCGACCCGGACTCCGTCACCAGCGTGGTGATGCGGTCCTGCTCATCCCAGCCGTAGGTGAGGTCCGCGCCTTCCGGGGTCACGGTCCGGATTTTCCGGCCCCGCCCGTCGTAGGCGTGCACCGTGACGGTTCCGTCGCGCTCCGTGAACGACACCAGATTTCCGTGGCCGTCGTAGGCCATGGACTGCCGCTGGTCATGGGAATCGAGCACGCCGACCAGGCGGCCCTTCGCGTCGGCGATCCACGAATTGGACCGGGTGCCGTCCTCATCCGAAACGACCGTGACGCGGCCGGGCAGATACGCGAACCTGGTCCGGCGCCCATGCTGGGAGGTCTGCAGGACAACCCTGCCGTGTTCGTCGTAGGTGTTCTCTGCCTCGAGAACGCCCGCAGCCGAGACCACAGCTTCGATCAGGCCCTGCTCATTCCACCGGTAGGTGCGCGCCCCGAGTTCGGTTGCCACGCGCGTCAGCCTGCCACCGGCGTCGTACTCGTACTCCACCCGGCGCCCGTCCGAGGCCCGCACCACGGCAACAAGCCCGTCCACGTACTCGACGTCGAGGAAACGGCCCCGCGCATGCGCCAGCCGGGTCACCAGTCCGCTACTACCGCCGTCGGCTGGCCTTTCCCGAAGAACGGACACCGTCCGGCCAGGCCCGGAGCCGGCACCGAGCCACACGCCGGTCGGGCTGTAAGCCCACCATGCGCCCTGGTTGTCCCGGACCACGAGGAGCTCGACCGTACCCTCAGGCAGGGAGCCCAACTCCGTGAGGACAGCCGTGTTGGCGGGTTCGCGGGTCAGCCAGTAATTCTCTCCCACACCCCTGCCCCAGCCGGTGCCCTCCCGGGGGAAGTCCACGGCGCGGCCGTCGGCCATCACCCACCGGCACCCCTCATCCGAGACCGTGAGGTGCTGGTCCAGAACCGAGGCCCAGCCCGGACCGAACACCCCGTGCATCTCCAAACCGGACGCCAGCGAGTTGTACATCCGGGACAAGAACAGATTCGAGGAAACCCCCGCGAACCCCAGATCCAACTCCGGCTCGATGAAGTTTCCTGTCGAAGTGTTCACGGGATCATTCGCGTACCCGCTGGTGGGCATCGCGCCCGCCGCCGTCGGCGGATCGATGACCAACCCGGACCGGTTGGCGCTCACGCCGGCCGCTGCCAACGCCTCATTCACGGCTGCATCCGAGAGAGTCGAGATGTTTCCCTCGCCGCCGGCGGCCGCAAACGCGTCCGCGACCGTTACCGCCCACTTCGCGTCGTTCTCGTTCGCCTGCAAGTACCGCCGGTATGCGGTGATCACTCCGGACGCGTCTATTGAACCCCAGTAGCAATCAGACGCGAAGGAGGACATATGCCCGTGCAACGAGGCCGGCTCGGCCGCCAAACCGTCGTCCAGGCCCCGCGACCCTGCCGCGAAGGACCGCAGAAGAGCCGGACGCGCCGAGGACGTCCCGCCCCCGTACCCGCCGCCGGGCGCCGGGGTATTCCGCGATCCCGTCCTGGCATCGGCCGGGGCAAACACCGGAGCCTTCCCCGGTTCCCCGCCCGGCCGTTCTTCCTCGCCGAAGAAGAAATCACCGGCCTGCTCGAGCAGATTCCGGTCATTATGCCGCCGGACCCACTCGTTGTTCTTCTCACGCCGGGCGTCCTCCTCATGCCCGGCGTCGATCATTTGCCCGACGTATCCGGCCACCGTCCGCAACGCCGACACCAACGCGTTTGCGTCATTCTTCGCCGTGGCAGCGTTGGCCTCGAAAACCTCAGAGAAGTGCCCCTTGAAGTCCTCCTTCGCTGAGGCGACGTACGATGCCCGCGAACCCGACTGCTCCTCAAGCCTTGACGCCGCCGATTCGAACGCGGACCTCACCGACCCGGCCACGGCGTAACTGAACCGCCCACCATCAGATGCATCCGAAGCCGGCAACAGCGGCATCTCAACGAACTCGGTCACAACCAAAGCCCCCCACAGAACAAGAACCGGAACATAAAAAAACCACCAAACCGTGCATCGGCCGGGTAACCGCACCACTCACCAAAGTGGCGCGATTACCCGGCCCTCACACCAGCAAGTACAGACTCAGGCGCCGCCGCCAGCGGAGAAGATGTCCTGCGAGATCTTCTGCAACTGCGCCCGCAACTGTTCCAGCTCAGTCTTGGCCTTATCCAAGGCAGCCTTCGTCTCCGGCCACGTAGAACCACGGAACTGCGCAGCCAAGGGGCCATCCCAAATATTCGGATCTGACAAAATCCTTCCCTGCGCGTCCAGCGCCGAGATCTGATCCGTGAAACCACCGTTAATGATCGACTGCACCTGCCCAATTGCAGCCTTCGCTTGCTCAGTAGACAACACACGCGACATAGAAAATTCCTCCCAAGAGACAACCGCTTCTCCGCCGGACGCAGCACCGCCGGCGACCGGACGGTGCCGACGCTACCAACACACGTCAATAAATCCAACAAAAAGAAAAACTAGGACGGCCGGACATGACCGCCCATGTCATACGCATGACACATGCAAACCGCGATTAGTCCATTCGTGCGCGAAACCCCGTATCATGCTGAAGGCACCATGAACGGAAGAGGGGACGATCATGCCCAGACGGACTACCACGAACCAGCACACCCGGGGGCGCCGGATCGCGCCGGGCCGGGCGCTGTGCGCCTTCCTGGCCGCCCTGGGGCTGATCGCGACGACGTCGTGCGGCCCGGCCCCCGAACCGGAGTCGGTGTCCAATCCGGTCAAGCTTCTGCAGAGCGTCCGCGTGGGCATGTCCCCGGCCGCCGGGGTCGAGACGATCGAAGGCACCACCATCTCCGTGTCAGCGGCCGGCGACTCCTCCGCAGCGGACACGAAGTACGACGCATCCCAGGCGGTGGGCGAACTGCCGGTGCGAGTGAGCCTGCAGTACCGGGCCGGCGACAAGTCGGGCTCCGACCTCACCGAGCTTCAAGGCCACACCGGGCCGGTCGAGATCGACCTGACTCTGGAGAACCTCACGGTCAAGCCGCGGGTCATCGAGTACGATGCCGCGGGCCAAACCCGCTCCGATACCGCCCTCGTCGGCGCCCCGCTGACTATCGCCGCCTCAACGAAACTCACCGGCGTACGGGCCGACGACGTCACCGCCGGCTCTGCGGACGGCGGAACGGGCACCAACGGCGTCCTAAGCAGCACAGAGGACGGTGCCACCGTGGTGCAGTGGGCCACCGTGCTGGCCCCGCCGCGTTCCGGGGCAAGCACCACGCTGCGCCTCGTTGCTGAGGTCAAGGACTTTCAGGTCCCTGCTTTCGACGTGGCGGTCCAGCCGGGCCTCAACACCGACCTCAGCGCGGACGGTGTGCTCGCCGGCGCGTTCTCTTCCGGCGCGGGCTCCGAGATGGGGCTGCAACGCCGCACCATCTCACTGGTCTCGGACGTCAACACCGTGTTGACCAAGGCCGGATCCACCATCACCGAGGTCCGGCAGAACCTGCAGGAGACCTCTCAGACCCTGGGTGCGAAGACGGCGGGCGAGCTGCGCGATAACTCCACGGCCCTGGCCGCAACCATGGTGGACCTGAAGGAGCAGCTGAAGACTCTCGGCGCCGACCTGGAGGTCGCGACGAAGTCAACGCAGTCCACCACTGCGTCCCAGCTGAAGCTGACCGTCGCCGCCGTGGACGCGATGCTGGGCGACACCTCGGCCGTGCCCGCGACGGCTCCCATCAACGGTGACGGCTGCACCGCGGAGGTGCCCAAATCGGGGAAGGCGGCCACGGTCTACTCCAGCATCCAGACCATGGCCTCGCAGCTCGACGCCTACGCGAAGGTGAGTGCGGGCTGCCGGGACATCGTCGCCGGCGCCATTAAGGCCACCATGGGCCCCGAGGACCCCGCCGCGGAGGAATGCGCGGAGCAGGGCTCGATGACATGCTCCCTCTACGGCTCTGCCGTGACCGTCACCGGTGCGTTGCTGGGCCTGGTGACGAAGGGCGACGAGCTCGTGGCGGACCTGCAGCCGCAGATGGTCGAGGGCGCGATCAAGGATCAGGAGGCTGCCGCCGTCACGCTGGAAAAGGTTCGCGCCGATTTCGCTGGGGTCCTCGACGGCGCCGAGACCACCGAAGACTACAAGACTGCCCTTGCAAACGTGGAAGAAGCGATCAAGTCCGCCCGGGGCTCCGTCACCGCGACCAGGGACGCAGCCGCTGCGGTCCGCGGCAGCATCGACGGCCTGCGGCAGAAGCTGGGCGACATCAAGAAGACTGCGCAGAACGCCCGGGGCGAGTTGGGCGACCGCTCGCTGCTGAACGGCTCGATGACGCAGCAAACGCAGCGGCTCGCCGACGAGTTGTGCAAGATGGCCGACGGCGCCTTGCCCCGCGAGGGCCGACTGTCCGCCGAGCAAGCGGAGCGGCTGCGCTCCTACTTGACGTCCGCACCGTGCGAGCCCACTGATGAAAGCGGAAACCCGGCGCAGGAACTGCGCCCGCCGCTGGGGTTCAAGGACCCGCTGGACGATCGGATCCAGGCCCAGACGGCCGCCTGGGACGCGGTTCTGGCGGCCACCGACACCACCGCCCCGGACGAAGAGATCGGCCAGGCGTTCACCACTTTGGGGACAGCGATCGACGACATCGACGCCAAGCTGGACGCCATCAACAAGGCCACGAAGGCGCTCGATGGCGCCGCCACGGGCGACGTCAACAGCAACAAGCGCGAACTAGTTGCCCTGGACGCCGCGCTCGGTAAGGCGATCGACTCCTCCGGCCGGGTAGGCTCGACGCTCGCGAAGCTCAAGGAGCAGCAGGACGGGCTCGGCGACAAGATCAAGGAGTCCCTCCGCGAGGTCTCGGCCGAGACCGCCGCCGAGGTCTACAAGACCGTGGACGAGCAAGTGCGCCGGGTCGCCGAGATCGGCGACGCGGGCTCCGACGCCGTGATCACGGCCTTCAACCACTCCATCTCCGGTTTGAAGTCCACCTCGGACGAGGTGGTGAACGACGCCGAGGGCACGGTGAATAAGCAGCGGGACGAACTGCGCGGGCAGAGCGACGCGCTGGCCGCATCCCTGGACAAGAGCACGCAGTCCTCGCTCGCGAACATCGCCTCCAGCACGTCCGGCTCAACCCGTGACGTCGAGGGCGCCAGCGCCCTCCTGTCCTCAAGCCTCACCAAGGTGATGCTCGACCTGGGCGACCGCTCGGTGAACGGATCCGGGCTGCTCGGCTCCATGGCCACAAGCGCCGCCAAGGCCGACACTGCCGACTATCAGCTGGCACTGGCATCGCAGAACGCTGAGGGCTATGCCAATATCCGCTCCAGGGACGTGGCGGGGCTGCTGCTGCGCCAGGCGCAGTTCAAGGCTTCACTCACCGCTGTCGACGAACTGCCACCGTTCCACCTCGAGGTGCCGGCCGGCGCCACGTCGCAGACCCTGTACACACTGAAGATCGGCGGCACCGCATGAGCTCCCGCACCGGGCTCACGACCCTGATCGTCGCGGGCATCACTGTCGTACTCGCGGCTGCGATCGCCCTGACGACCGTGGCGCTGAGCCGTCCCAAGGAGGCTTCACGGCCCGATCCGGTAGCCGCGACGGTTCCCGTCGCGCTGAAAGCCGAGGGCCTGCCGAACGACTTCTCCATCGGCGTCGTCCTCACGCTGGGCCAGTCCGGCGAGCCCGGCTCCGAGTACAACCGGGCGGCACAGGGCGCGATCGTCGCCGCACAGCGCTTTGCCAAGGGCGGCGCCGCCGTCGCCCTCGTAGCCCAGAACGACCGCGGCACGGAGGATGGCGCCCGCGCCGCCGTCCACGCGCTCGCCGAACAGGGAGCAGCGGGTGTCGTCGTGGCGACCACGGGTGCGCCGGCCCAGGCCGCGGCTAAGGCCGCCGAGGAGCTCGGCCTCCCGGCGATCCTGCCCTACGCCGAACCATCCGACCCCGCGCAGGCCACCTGGACCACGAGGCCGACGGGCGCATCCGTCGCGGCCGCCCTTCGAACCGCGCTGAACGGCAAGAACAGGGTGCTGCTCGTCGGGGACGGCGGCGAGGTCCCTGCCTCGGTAGGGATCTCACAGACGCTGACCCTCGATGGCTTCGACGCGGTGATGGACCTGGCCCAGGAGGCCGCCATCCGAACAGGGGACCAGCTGCGCCCTCCTGCCGAGGACGCCCCAGCAGGCGCCGGGTCCACGAGGGTCGCCGAGCCCGCGGACGCCGTGGTTGTCTCGGCCGCCACCCCGCAGCGGCTGGCCCGGCTGGTTCAGGCCTTGCAGGCCCGCGACGTGTCCGTCCCCGTGGTCATTCCGGACGGCGCCACTGCCCCGGCCTTCGCCTCCACGCTGTCCGAGCTCGACGGCGCCGCCTCCGGGCAGCTGGTCAGCGTTGCCCCGGCCGGCGGCGACGCCACGGCGCTCCAGCAGGACGCCCAGGGGCGCGGGATGTCGGCATTCCTGTCCGCCGTGCGCCTGGCGTCCGGTGACCCGAAGGTCAAGAACCTGACAGGCGATGCCGCGTTTTCCGCCGACGCATGGGCGGCGGACTCACGTAGCCACGACGCCGTCGTCGCCCTCGTACGGGCGGCCGCGTCGGCTGGAAGCGGCGAGCCGTCCAAGGTCGGCGCGGCGTTGCGTGCCATGTCCTTCGGTCCTGGTGACGGCCTCGCGGGGCCGGCGCTGGATTTCTCGCGCTCCGCGGCGCTGACCGCGGAGGCAATCCCGGTCTACGCTTCCCCTCAGGATCTGGGCCTGCGCCCGCCGGACGAGGCCGCTCCGCGGCTCGTCTGGGTGCCGGCGCCGGCAAACCCCTGACCACCCGCCCCCGGCTCGCCCCTGAGCGGGCGGGAACCATCCACCACTGAAGGAGCGCCCCGGTGCGTGTGCTGATCGACCTGGACGAGCGCCGCTTTGAGTGCGACGTGGCTCACGCCGCGCCTGCCACGACGCTGACAGACCTCGTGGAGGCCTCCGGTGGCCCGCGCCTGGCACCCGATGAGGCGGTGTTCGTGAACGAGGCCGAGGTGCGTGGTTCCACCCCCGTCTCAGAGCTGATCTTCCTGGAGGGCAGCCGCATCTCGCGGGCGCCGTGGCAGATTCCGCAGCGCGTGCGCGGCTGGAGCGTGACGCTCGCCGGCGGCCAGCGCACCGGCGGCGTGATTGACGTTCCGCACGGGCGAGAGATGCTGATCGGCCGGTCCCCTCACGCCGATCTGAGCCTTCCGACCGAAAGCGCGTCATGGGACCACTGCCGCCTGCGCCGGGAGGAGGACGGGCTGCGGGTGCTCGATGGCGGGTCCACGAACGGCACCCTCGTCAATGGCGAGCCGGTGGGGGAGGACGGGGTCCTGGTGACCGAAACCGCCACGATCACGGCGGGCGGCACGGTGCTCCTCCTGCGCCGGTCCCTGGACGAGACGCCCGCCCCGGCGCCCGGCAGCCTGCACAACCTCACACCGGCGGCGACAGCGCCCTTCAACCGGCCTCCCCGCCCCGGGCAGGCCCCGGCGGGCGAGCCCCTGGTCCCGCCGAGCCGCAAGGAAGTGCCGCCAGCCAGCAAATTCAGCTACATCACGGTGCTCGCGCCCCTCGTGATGGCGGCGGCGATGGTCTTGATCCTGCGGGACTTGCGCTTCGCGATGTTCGCCATGCTCAGCCCGGTCATGGCCGTGGGCATGTGGTTCGAACAAAAGCGCCGCCACGCCCGGGGCCTCAAAGAAGAGGACGAGCGCTTCGCCGGGGCGCTCCAGGGATTCGAGCAGCAGGTCCGCGCAGCCGCAGCGACGGAGACCGCACGACGGCATCGGATGATCCCCGATCCCGCGACCGTAGTCCGGCGCCCCGCACTCCCCGCCACGTCCTTGTGGCAGCGCCGCGCAGACGCGGACGACTTCCTGGCCCTGCACGCCGGCACAGGTGACGTCCCCTGGAAGCCCGAGGTGGACCGCACCGCCGGATCGCGGCTGGATGAGAAGGTGAAGGACTCCCTCGCGGCCGCGCGCCTGCAGGCCGCGCCCGTGCTCGTGGACCTGACCGACGCCGGTGTGGTGGGTATCGTCGGGCCGCGGGAAGGTGCTCTGGCGCTCGCGCGATCCCTCCTGGCCCAGGCCGCGGTGCACGTCGGTCCGGCCGACCTGACCATCGGCGTCTTCTGCGACGCCGGGCGCGCTGACGAGTGGGAGTGGGCCTCGTGGCTGCCGCACACGCGCCAAGCCGGCAGCAGCACGGGCGAGCGGTGGATGTCCGCGCACCGCGAGACGAGCCTGGCCATGCTGCGCACGCTCAAGGACACGGTGCAGGAGCTGCCCACACCAGCGATGCTGGTGGTCCTGGACTCCGAGGTGCTCACGGAGGGCAGGGACGCGCCGGCACGCGCGCTGCTCGGCACGGGCCGCTCCGTGCCCGGGGCCCAGGGGAGCCCGCAGCAGAGCCCGTCACGGGTGGCCGGCATCGTCATTGCGACCTCGGAGGAGCAGCTGCCGGCCTCCTGCACCACGATCCTCAGGGTCGGGGCGGACGCCGCGGCCACCGTGGACCAGCCGGAGGACCTGACCCGCGTGGAGGACGTCATCCTGGCGGGCCTGGACCAGGAGGAGGCCCTGCGCTGCGCGATGCGCGTGGCGCACTTCGACGATCCGGAGCTGAGCGTGCCCGGGGCCTCGCTGCCCCCGCTCGTGCGGCTGCCCGGGCTCCTCGGTTACGACCGCCCGGACTCGGCCACGATCCGTCGGATGTGGCAGGCTCCCACCGGCGTCTCCACGCCGATCGGCACAGGGGAGAACGGCACCCTGACCCTGGATCTGGTCAAGGACGGCCCGCACGGCCTGGTGGGCGGCACCACCGGCTCCGGCAAGTCCGAGTTCCTCCGCTCGCTCGTGGCCGGCCTCGCGGCACGCAACGATCCGACCCGCCTGAACTTTATCCTCGTCGACTTCAAAGGCGGGGCCGCCTTCAAAGCATGCGAACGCCTTCCGCACACCATCGGCACGATCTCCAATCTGGACGAGCAGCTCGCCGACCGGGCCCTCCGCGCCCTGGAAGCGGAGATGGAACGCCGCCAGAGGGTCTTCGCAGCGGCCGGCGAGGGCATCGACAACCTGAACGCCTATCTGGCCACGAACCCGGCCGAGCCCATGCCCCGGCTGCTGCTCGTGATCGACGAGTTCGCCATGCTGGCCAAGGACTTCCCGGACGTGCTCAAAGCTCTCGTCAGTGTGGGTGCAGTGGGCCGCACCCTGGGTGTGCACATGATCCTGGCGACGCAGCGCCCCGCAGGCGTCGTCAGCGACGACATCCTCGCGAACACCAACCTTCGGGTGGCCCTGCGGGTACAGAGCCGCGACGACTCCAATAACGTCATCGGTGTGCCCGCAGCCTCGGCGATCGGCCGGGCCCAGATGGGCCGCGCATTCGTGAAAATGGGCCAGGACGACATCACCCCCGTGCAGACGGCCCTCGTGACCGGCAGGGCGCAGCCCGGCGCCGGGCCCGCCGTGGACGTGCGCGAGATACGCCAGTTCGGCGTCCCCGTGCCCGCGGCGGCGCCGCCACGGTCTGCGGGCGTGGACGAGAACGACCTCGAACTGCTCATCGACGCGGTTGTCGAAGCCAACGCCGAGGCAGGGTACGCCCAGCCGCGGCAGGTCTGGCCGGAGGCCTTGGGAGAGTGTGTGGAGCTGGAGGGATTCCTCCCGGACGGCGGCCGTCGCGCCACTCCGTCCGACACTCCCACCGATCCCGCACCCCCGCTGCCGATGGTGGGCGCCGTCCGAGGCTCCACGGTCCAAGTGGCCGTCGTGGACGAGCCGGAGCTGCAGCGCCAGTCCGCGGCGGGATGGGACATGTCCGTGGGGAACCTGATGCTCATGGGCGTGGCCGGCTCGGGCACGAGCACCACGCTGGCCTCGATCGCGCTGACACTGGCGAAGGACGCCGATCCGGCCGAACTGGACCTGATGATCCTCGACATGGGTTCCCGTGAACTCGAAGCACTGGAACGCCTGCCGCACACCGTGGCGTATGTGGGAACCGGTGCCGGCGCCAAGGAGCAGCAGGCCCGGTTCCTGCGGCACCTGCACACCGAGCTCGAGAGCCGCCGCGCCGAGCCTGGCAGGCACCACCGCGCAGTGGTGCTGCTGGACGGCCTGGCCTCGCTGCGGGACGAGTTCCAGGATTTCGAAGGGCAGCAACTGCTGGCTTTGCTGTACCGGGCGTACGCGGACGGCCCGGCGCTGGGGCTGTCCTTCGCGGTCTCCACCACACGCGCCAAGGCGGTGCCCTCGGCCATGAACGAGGTGACACTGCAGAAGTGGCTCTTCCGGCTGGCGGACGCCTACGACTACTCCTCGCTCGGCGTCCGGGGCAAGGAAATCCCCGCTGCGCTTCCTGGGCGCTGCGTGGATCCCCGCACCTCGCTCCAGATGCATGTGGCCACGCCCGGCATCGGGATCGAGGGTGCTGTGGATCGTGTGCGGCAGAGCTGGGCTCATGCTCCCGCGAAGACCCCGGCGATCAGGCGTCTGCCCGCCAACGTCACGATGCTGGAGCTGGGCGTGGAACCCCGGCTGGAGGCCGAACCTTGGCTCATCCCGGTGGGAATACAGGAGGCGGACCTCTCACCGGCGTTCCTGGAGATCTACGAGGGCGAGCACGCGCTCGTGGCCGGGCCCGCCCGTTCGGGCAAGTCCACGCTGCTGCTGGCCCTGGCCGCAGCCCTGCGTGGCGCGGCCACCTCCCGCGGGCCGGCTCAGGTGTGGGGCATCTGCGATCGCCGCTCGCCCCTGGCCCTCGCCGATCTGGATTGCGTGGCCGTCGGCACGGATGAGGTGCCTGCCTTGCTGGCCTCCCTGCGACTCGAGCGCGGCCCGGTGTTCCTGCTCATCGACGACGCAGAGCGCTTCGAGGACGCCGATCAATCCATCGCGGGGGCTGTGACCTCCGGGCAGCCGGGGCTGTGCATCATTGCGGCCGGACGGGCCACGGATCTCCGCGGGCTGTACAGTCACTGGACCAAGACGCTCCGCAAATCCCGCCTGGGCGTGCTGCTCCAACCGGATGTAGATTACGACGGCGAACTGCTGGGCGCCGCACTCCCGCGCAGGGCGCCGGTGGCGCTGACTGCCGGGCGTGGATATATCGGCGTCGGCGGGCAATTGGCACTGATCCAGTCGATGAGCGCCGAGGTTTGAACCCGGCGGCGGGCGCCTACGACGAACGAGTGGACGGCCGGGGGCCTTGAGGAATCAGATCGATAGCGTTGGGGAGTACGGTATGAAATTCGCACAGACGGGGCAGGCTCTGGGAGCGTCCTACCGCTTCGGCGAACGGGTGGGCTCCGGCGCCGTCGGCGAGGTCTGGACCGTCACCTCGGCCGACGGCCGGACTTTTGCCGCCAAGGTCCTGCGCCCGGAACACGCTGACGATCCTTCCCTCGTAGAGCGGTTCGTCCGCGAGCGATCCGTCCTGCTTGGCCTGCAGGACTCCCACATCGTCACGGTGCGCGACATGGTGGTGGAGGGCGCGCGGTTGGCCATCGTCATGGACTATGTCGCGGGAGGCTCGCTGCGCGACGCGGTCAAGGTTGCGGGCCCGCTGCGTCCCCTGGACGCGTTCAACGTCGCCGCCGAAGTGTTCGACGCCCTGGCTTTCGCGCACTCACGAGGCGTGACCCATCGCGACATTAAGCCGGACAACGTGCTCCTCGCCCGCCCCTGGCCCGAATGCGGCGCGGGCGACGTACGGGTCTCCGACTTCGGCATCTCGGACGTCGTGGGCGAGAAGATCCGCCAGACGACCGGTCTCATCGGCACTCCGCACTACATGCCTCCCGAGCTCATCAGCCAGGGCCGGTCCGGCCCTCCGGGCGATGTCTACTCAACGGGCGTCCTGCTCTACGAGCTCCTCGCCGGGCGCACTCCTTTCGCCGGGCCGGGGACGGACTTCAGCGTCGCGTACCGCCATGTTTCCTCGCGCCCGCCACGGATCCCCGTGGACGACGCAGTGTGGAACGTACTCGACTCGCTGCTGTCCAAAGACCCCGCCCAACGCCCGACGGCGAGTGAGGCCGCGGCGACGCTCCGGCGTCTCGCACCCCGCCTTGCCGGCAGCAGCCCGATCACGCGTACCGAGGCCCCGGAGGACTTCGACGCCGTCGAACGCTCGGCCACCGTCGTCCGGGGCGCCTTCACGGACGAGGACCTCGCGGCCTTCGCGTCAGGCTCGCCAGATGACCACGCCGGGAAGGCTCCCGAGCTCGGGGAGGCCGACAGCGCCACCATCGCCCGGCCAATCCCGCGCCGCGAAGTGCGGCCCCGGGCGGAGGCCCGGCTCGAGGCGAACGTCGCCACCCCGTTCTGGCGCACTCGCAAAGCGTTACTGCTCGCCGGTGCCGCGGCCCTGCTCGTCGTTGCGATGGTCGTTGGGTTCGTTGTCCTCGCCCCTTCAGGTCAGCAAATGCGGCCCACCGCGGAAGGCCAGGTGTCCAAGCAACTTCAGGACGCGGCGCTGCCGACCGGCCTGACAATCTCGCGGGAGGCCTCCTATGAGCCCTCCTCAGGCCAGATCCGCTTGACCGTCGCGTACGCGGCGCAGAAGGCGCCGTTGTCCGGTGATTTCCTTGAGGTGATCCCGGGCCTGGCCGATGGGGAAGCGTGCCCGGCGGTCACGTGGGACGGGGCTTCGGTGAGCAGGAATCAGGCCTCGATCACCGGCCTTGACGTCGAGTGCGGCTGGAAGGTCTCGGGGTTGGAGGTCCCGGCGGGAGGGGCAGCCCAGGTCACAGCCAAGGTGTCAGTGTCACCCGCGGACCAGCAGGCCCTCGACGCGTGGCTGCGGGCTGGGTCCCAGGCGACGACGGCCGCGACGCAGGACCCCGCCGTCAAGGGCACGGCCTATACCGTCCAGCGCCTGAAGGGCGTGGAGGTGCGTACTCCGGCGCGCGTCGTGACGCCTAGCCCGCTAAAGATCACCCTCGTGCCAGTCTGGGCCGGCGGCGCCGACGAGCTGAACCCGCTCTACGTCAGTCCCGCGTCGGGCAAGCCCTCGCAGATGCTCGCCGCCGTGAGCGGCGGCGAGAAAGGAGTACGGTTCTCCGACGGCTGCGGCGGGGCGCTCGCGGTGGACAGCGCGGGGCTTACCGTGACGGCCCTGCAGATCACGCCCCAGTGCACCGTGCGCGCCAGCGTCGGGAACTTCACCGAGCTGCAGTCTCCGAGCTTCGGGATCACGTCCCGGGAAAACTCCTAAGACCGAGGGCTCCTAGGGCCCCCAGGGCTGAGGGCTGCCAGGACTGAGGGCTCGGGGTTGCCCCCGCGGCCATGACCTTGGCCTGGACGTGCGAGCCACTCAGCCCGCTGCGGCCGTCCGGGCTTCTGTTCACGGGGCGGCCCACCCGGCCGTCCGGGCCGCTGCCCGGGGCGGCCAGCCCGCTGCCGTCCTACCCGCACGGCCCGCCTCCGTCCAAGCTTCTGTCACGCGGCCCACCCGGCCGTCCGGGCCGCTGCCCGGGGCGGCCAGCCCGCTGCCGCCCGAACCGCACGGCTCGCCTCCGTCCGGGCTACTGTCACGTGGCCCACCCGGCCGTCCGGGCCGCTGCCGTTCGACCCACACGGTCACCCAGGCGTCAGGGCTTCTGTCACGCGGCGGCGACGGGGTCACTCCAGGCGGAAGTAGGTGTTCCGTCGGGGTGTCCGGGCTGGGTCGAGGTGGGGTGGCGGGATGAACCAGGGGATGCCGGTGCGCATCTGGATGCTCCAGTGTTCCTTGTGGATCACGTGGTGGTGATGGGAGCAGAGCAGGGTTCCGTTGCCGGTTCCGGTGGTTCCGCCGCGGGACCAGTAGGTGATGTGGTGGGCCTCGCACCAGGGTGCCGGGATGGTGCATTGCGGGAAGGCGCAGCCCCGGTCCCGGGCCGTGATGGCCTTGCGGATGTGGGGCGGGAAGACGCGGGAGGCGCGGCCGATGTCCAGGATCTGGCCCTCGCCGCCGAGGACGACGGGGATGATGTCGGCGTCGCAGGCGATTTTGCGGAGGGTGCCGGCGGTGACGGGGCCGGTGAACAGCAGCGTCCCGGTGCCGTGTCTGGTTCCGGTGCCGTGCTGTGCGGTGTTGGCAGCGGCGCCTGCTTCGGCGGGAGTCGTCCCGAGCCGGGTGAGCAGGTCGCGGTAGTCAATGGTGGCCATGATCTGCGGCCGGAGCCCGCCCGCGGCGGGCAGCCCTCCGGTGGCGAGCGCCGCTTTGCAGGCACCGACCAGGCCGTCGAGCAGACGTTGGGGCCGGGAGCGGAGGTCCAGGGACGGCAGCGCGGCGTGCTGTTCGGCCGTGGCGGGCTCGTCAGACGGGCCGGGCTCGTCGGCCGCTTCGGACCCGTCACCCGGTCCGGCCTGCGCCGTGTGGCCGGTGGCGGTGCCTTCGCCGGTGTCGGGGCCGCTGCGGGGGTTGGTGGCGGTGTTCATCACTGTCACAAGGTGTTCGAACTGGTCCGCGGTCGCGAAGATTTCCAGGTGCTGCAGGCCGTGCCGGGGTTTGCGGAGGAAGGCGCCCTGGATCCGGCGGAGCAATTCCTCGGAAGGTTCGGCGCCGTCCTGGTCCAGCGCCTCGGCCCACCGGCGGGCGATCCGGGCCAGGAAGTCGGCGTCGTTTTCGATGGCCGTCACTGTCAGGGCATGTTCCATGGTTGCGGCGGCCTCGGGGAGGCAGGTGTGCCGGACCCGGTCCAGGGCGAGCGTGATGACGGTTGCGGCGCGGGACGCGACCTCGCCGGCCGCGACGGCAGCGGCGAGCTCCGTCCGGACCGGTGGCCCGGTATGGCCGCCGCTGCCGGCGCGGGGCAGCAGCTCGGCGGCCAGCGTCAGCCGGCGCTTTGCCTCGGCGGCGCTGATCCGCAGCCGCGCCCGCAGGAACTCCAGCGTGTTCCGGTACCCGTCATCCAGCACCGATTCCGGCACAGCCGGCGCGGCCGTACCGGTTGCGCCGGCAGGCTCCGCGGTTCCGGTTACGCTGGCAGGCGACGCGGTACAGGGCCCCCCGGTAGGCTCCGCCGTTCCGGGTGCTCCGGCGGGTTCCGCGGTGCCGGGTGCGCCGGTCTGCCACCCGCCGCCGCTCTCGCGCCAGCCGGTGGTCCACGCGGTGACCGCCCCCGCTACAGCCCCCGTGGCCGCGGCGGCGGACTGCTTCCGGGTCCGGTCCACGGCGGCCGCAGCGACGAGCTGCAGATACTCCACCGCGCGGGAGACTTCCTCCACGCTGCCGGCGAAGTCCGACGCGGCCCGGAATCCCCACGACCCCGCATCCTCCACCGCCGTCGAACCCACCGCCCGCAGCGCTGCCAGGGCGGCGTCCAGACCGGATTGCCCGACCGGGGCTGCGCCCCGGTCCGTTCCCTGCGCCTTGTCCCCGCAGGCGGTGAAATCCCTGATGAAATCCCTGACGGCTTCCATGGCTCGAGTCTATTTGAGGGCTCCGACAATTTTAGGAGGGCACCATGCGTGATCACTCTGTCCCCGCGGTGCCACGTGCCCGCGGACCGACGGGCGATCAGGCAGGTCTCACATCGTGCTGTGCAGGACCCGTGGCCAGCCAAACTGCGTGTGAACTCCGGGCGAGAAGAGTACGGATTCGGGCTGCCCGGCCACTTCGATTCCCGCGGCGCGCACCAATTGGTCCTCAAGGCCGATCAGCTGCGCGCGGTACAGCGGCCATGCACTGTGCGTGTTGGGCACATAGATGGTCCTGCCCCTGAACCGTGAATGCAGACCGAACCGGGCCGTGAGGTGGATCGACAGCGCGTCGGTGGCGGCGACGTCGGGCTCTGGGACGACCGAGAAATCGCTGCGGGTGCCGCCTCGAAAGCGCCGCACGGAATATCCAGCCGACGCCGATCCGGCAAAGTCATCGGCGCCCACGTAACTCGCCCGCGACCACACATAAGGTATTCCGGCCGCCCGCGCGGCCAGCACCACCGCCAAGCGTGAGGCATCCAGGCTGCGGAAAACGACACCACGGGTGCCGTCCGGCTCGCGGGAGTAGAGGCGCACGTTGATCTCGTTGAAGCTTCCGAAATAGGGGATGCCGGGACCGCGACCGACTCCGGCACCCTGCATACGAAAGCCGATTAGCCCCACCCACGCTGACCCGTCGAACACATCCGGCGCGACGCCCGGTGGCATGAACCGCGCCGCCACTGCATCAGGAATGCGCCAGTGCAGGAAGACGGCATCCAGCCACCGCTGGTCCATGATGATTGGCGCCGGAAGCTCGGGTGCAGCCGGCCAAGGATCACCGCCCAATCGGATCAGCTCCCTTCGGTCGGCAGGGTGTTCGGCCGGCGGGACTTCCGTCGGCAGGGTCTTCGGTCAGCAGTGTACGAGCCGGTCGGCACCATGAGAATCGGTCGGCCGGCGGAGTCACTTGGCATCGGGAAAGGTCCGCGGAAGCAGGGTCAGTTCAATGCCCGGGTGCCTTCCGGAAGGGCTCCGCCGGCCAATACTGCCGCCGTCGCATCGGCCAACGCTGTCAGCGCCACGCGCTGGGTCCACGGGCCGTAGGAAATGCGCGCCACGCCAAGTTCCTGCAATGTGGCCGGTGCCAGGGATCCGGGCACATTGATGACCGAGACCTTGTTCCACCCAATGCCTTCCACCAACGCGGTGACAGTCGGCTCGTCCAGCAGGCCCGGCACGAACACCGTGGTCGCACCGACGTCGAGGAAGGCCCGGCCGCGCTCAATGGCGTCCGCAAGCACCGCAGAAGGGTCCCGGTCCTTGCCCTTCAAGAAGGCGTCGGTGCGGGCGTTAAGGACAAAGTCGATGCCCTCGGCCTCGGCGGCGCGGATTACAGCGCTCATCTGTTCAACGGCGTCGGCGAGCGGGCGCATCTGGTCCTCGATGTTGGCGCCGACAGCGCCGACGCCAATCGCCTTGCGTACCGTTTCGCCGGGGTTGCCGTAGCCCGCTTCGAGATCAGCGCTGACGGGCAGCGGCGTGGCGGCGGCAATCACCCCGACGGCGGCGATCATTTCGTCCACCGGGATGTTCTCGCCGTCTTCGTACCCGCGCGACGCAGCGATGGAGTGGCTGGCCGTGGCCAATGCCTTGGTCCCCGGAACGCCGGCAACCACCTTCGCGGTGATCGCGTCCCAGACGTTGACGAGTTGGAGAATTTCCGGTGCGTGGTGGAGACGGAGCAGTTCGGTGGCTTTGGGGGCAAGAGAACGCGCGGTGTCTGTCATGCCGCGAGCCTAGCCGGGCTCCGTGCAACCCGGAAGGGTTTCAGCCACCTGCGGAGGAATCAGAGGAACCCTGGCGCCGAGTCTGCCAAGGCCAGCGTCCGGTGATTTCCAGCTCGAGCGAGAAGCTAAGGAAGGTCCGGATGAGCACAATAATGGCCAGCACGCCGACGCCCTCGAAGGTCGGCGTGACGGCGACGGATCGGATGATGTCGGCCGCGACGAGCAGTTCGAGCCCGAGGAGGATGGACCGGCCCAGCAGTTGCCGGTACGAGCGGTAGACGGAGAGCGGCGCGGAGCCCGCCGGCAGGCGTTCCGGCTGGAATCCGCGCAGCGCCATGGGGATGGACACGAGGGCGCCGATTACCATGACGGCCACGCCGGCGAAGTCCATGAATCGGCCGGCCGTCTCGATAATGTGCTGAAGATCCATTGTTCCCCTCGGAGAAAGTGGGCAGTGAGATTCAAATCTTACGGGTGCCGGACGCCGATACCGGCGAGAACGGCTCGGTAGCCTTCTCGGAAACTGGGGTATTGAAACTCGAAACCGGTGCTGCGGATCAGTCCCTGTCTCTTATACACATCTCCGAGCCCACGAGACCATTAGTGCGATATCGTATGCCGTCTTCTGCTTGAAAAAAAACAAAACTGACGGCCTTCCAGCACCTGATCGGCGAGAGCGCGAGCGATGTCCTCCCCGCCGGCTTCATCCCTGCCCTGGCGTTTCCGCTGGCCATGATCGTGATGCACCGGGACGATTTTCTGCTGCCCCTGC
>NZ_JAFKON010000008.1 GCF_022803015.1 Arthrobacter humicola | reverse complement strand
GATGCGAAGCGTACAACGCGGAGATCTCCCACGCCTACATACCGGCGGCCGCGTCAGATGTGGAGAAGAGACAGCGGGGGGCCGGGGTCGCGGCGGCGGCCGCGGGGGGCGAGGGCTGCGCGGGGGCGCGGGAGGCCGGGCCCGTAGAATGGTCGGGTGATGCAATCCCCCCTTCCCGTGCGCGACGGCGTCAATGCGACCCGTCTGCGCCTGCCGGACGAGGGTCCCTGGGAGACCGCGCTGGACTACATGATGCACCGCTGGGGGCACATCGATCCGCAGGGCATCGAGGACCGGTTCGACGCCGGCGAGATCGTCGGCGAGGCGGGGATCGCCCTGGACCGCAGCACCCCGATGCAGGACCACACGTTCATCTGGTACTACCGGACCCTGCCGCCGGAGACCCGGATCCCGGTGGAGCTGAACATCCTGCACCAGGACGATCACCTGCTGGTGGTGGACAAGCCGCACTTCCTGCCCACCACCCCCGGCGGGACGTACATCCAGGAATCGGCCCTGGTCCGGCTCCGGAACCAGCTCGGCCTCCCGGACCTGATTCCCATGCACCGCCTGGACCGCATGACCGCCGGCATCCTGTTGCTCTCCACGAACCCCGAGACCCGGGGCAAATACCAGGTGCTCTTCGAAAAGCGCCAGGTCCAGAAGGAATACGAGTGTGTGTCCGCCGCAGAGCCCGCACCGGGCCATCCCGCGGTGGACTTCCCTGTGGTGGTGCGGAACCGGATGACCAAGTCCCGCAGCTACCTGCTGGCCGAGGTTGTCGATGGCGAACCCAATGCGGAAACCCGGATCGAGCGGCTGCGCACGTTTGACGCTTCCGGCGCACCCGACGGCGCACCCGACGCCGACGGCGGCCCGCACCGCCGCGCGCTGTACCGGCTGGAGCCGCACTCCGGGAAGACCCACCAGCTCCGCGTGCACATGGCCTCACTGGGCCTCGGCATCGTCAACGATGCGTTCTACCCGAAACTGCTGGACAAGGCTCCGGACAATTACGCCAAGCCGCTGCAACTCCTGGCCCGCGGGATCCGCTTCGTGGACCCCATCTCCGGGAGCCCGGTGGAATACCGCAGCAGACTGGAACTCAGCGAGGCACGCTAGCGGCTGGAAGTGCGGTACCTTGTGCCCATGGACTTCGGAAATGCGGACAGCTGGGGCGCCGCGATCTATTTCTGGATCTTCCCCTTCGTGATCGGCGATGCGATTTTCCCGCCCGTCCCCTCGGAAATGCTGGTCATCACCGGCGGCGCGCTGTCCGCAGAGGGCCACATCAACGCGTTCCTCGTGGTGCTCCTCGCCGCGGTGTCCTCATGGCTTGGTGACCTTCTTGTCTTCCAGCTGTTCAAACGGCGGCTAAGCCACGTGCTCGACCGCTGGAAATGGGGTCTCCGGTTCCACGCGGCCGTGCATTCGGCGATCGCGAAAGCCGGCCGGTCCTCCACCTACGGCGCGATCATCGGCCTCCGCTTCATCCCCGGCGGGCGGCTGGCCACGACGGCCGCGGCGGGCATCGCCAACGTCTCCACCCGCGGGTTCAGCCTCTGCGCGGCCCTCGGCGGCCTGCTCTGGGCAGCCTGGTCCGTGGCGCTGGGCTACTTCATGGGCTCCGCCACCGGGCTGCCCTTCTGGGCGAGCTCCCTGATCGGCGTCGGCGTCGGGCTGCTGGTCGGAGCGGTCGTGGGCGTGATCGTGACGCGGCGCCGGGGCAGCCCCTCCCCCGTGGAGTCCGCCGTGGTTGACCCGGACGAGGAACTGGACTTTTAGACGGGTGCCCAGCGGCCGCGGCTGCGGCGCAGCACGGTCAGCGCACCGGTGAGCGCAACGCGTTCGACAGCGTCGCGCATCATGGCTGCCGACTCCAGCGCCTGGCTGTTTTCGGCGCTGTAGGCGGTGGCATCGACCAGGAAGCGCAGGTTCAGCTGTGGGACGCCGCCGGCGAGCTCAAGCTGGTGCGATTCGACGTGGTGCCGCGTCCCAAGCGCCTCGATGGCCGCGGCCATGACGGCCTCGGGAGCGGTGCCAGGCTTGAGCCCGGTGATCTTCAGTCTGGTCTGGAACGACGGCATGGAACAACCCTAGCCGCGCCGCCACGCTCCCTCACCTTCCGCACCCAAAACCCCAACGCTCCCTCACCGGGAGAGGGAGCGTCCGGGGAAGAACCGCAGGACCTGAGGGAGCGTTTGGAAATTCCCCGCAGAAGGTGAGGGAGCGTCGTGGGAAAGGCCGCCATACCTGAGGGAGCGTCGGAGGGGGCTACCCGGTGTTGCGCAGCCCGGCGGCGACTCCGTTGACCGTGATCAGCATGGCCCGCTGGAGCCGTTCGTCGATCTCGGCCCCGGTCATGCCCTCCGCGGCCTCGGCCCGGACGCGGCGCAGCAGTTCCACCTGGAGGTAGCTGATGGGGTCGAGGTACTGGTCCCGGATCTCGAGGGAGCGCTTCAGGGTGGGCTGGGCATCGAGGATCACGTGCTCGCCGGTAAGGTTCTGGATCTCCTCGACCGTGAGCTCATATTCGGCCCGGATGGCACGGAACAGGTGGTGCAGTTCCGCCGGCACCAGGGTGGAGACGTAGTAGCCGGCAATGTCCATGTCCGTCTTCGCCAGGGTCATCTCAACGTTGGAAAGCACCGAGCGGAAGAAGTGCCAGCCCTCGATCATCTCCTGGAGCTGGGCCGAGTTACCGGCCTCGCGCGCGGCTTTGAGGCCGGAGCCCACACCGAACCAGCCCGGCACGATCTGCCGCGACTGCGTCCAGCCGAACACCCACGGGATGGCGCGGAGACCCTCCAGCCCGGCGCCGGAGTCGGGGCGCTTGGACGGACGGGATCCGATGTTGAGGGATCCCAGCTGCTCCACCGGGGTGGACGCCATGAAGTAGGCGGGCAGATCGGGGTCATCAATCAGCGTGCGGTAGCGCGCAAACGCGGCGTCGGAGACGGTTTCCATGACGTGGCCGTAGCGCACCCGCTGGTCCTCCGAGGTGCGCGGGGTGCGGTGCAGGGCCGAGCCCTGCAGTACGGCGGCCAGGGAGAGCTCGAGGTTTTCGCGGGCCAGCTCCGGCAGGGAGTACTTGTCCGAGATGACCTCGCCCTGCTCGGTGAACTTGATCTCGCCCTCGAGCACGCCGTTGGGCTGGGCCATGATGGCATCGTAGGTCGGCCCGCCGCCGCGGCCCACCGAGCCGCCGCGGCCGTGGAAAAGGCGCACGCGGACTCCGTGCTTGGCCGCCACGTCGCGGAGCTTGCGCTGGGTCTTGTAGATTTCCCACTGGCTCGTCATGACGCCGGATTCCTTGTTGGAGTCCGAGTAGCCGAGCATGATTTCCTGCACGTCTCCGCGGAGCCGGACGAGTTCGCGGTAGGAGGCATCGGAGAGCAGCCGGTCCACGATTTCGGCCGAGGCGCGGAGTTCGTCGACGGTCTCCAGCAGCGGCGCGAAGCCGATCTTGGCGTAGGGCGCCTCGCCGAACAGGCTGACCAGGCCGGCCTCGCGGGCCAGCACGGCCGCGGCCAGGACGTCGTCCGCGCCGCGGGTCATGGAGATGATGTAGGTCTCGATCACGTCGGGGCCGTAGGTGCGCAGGGCGCGGCGGATCTCCCGGAAGACGTCGTAGGTGCCGTCGGCGACGCCGTCGAGCTTGATCGGGTGGCCGGAGAGCGGGCGCCGGGACGCAAGTTCGGAGCCCAGCACCTCGAGCCGCTCGGCGCGGCTGAGTTCCGCGTACCGGACACCGGGCCCGCCAAGGCGGTCCATGAGCTGCCCGACGGCGTCATGGTGGTGGTCGGCGTGCTCGCGGATGTCGAGGGTGGCCAGGTGCAGGCCGAAGGAGGCGATGGCGCGGCGGACCCGGGACAGGGCGCCGTCGGCGGCGAGGGCCGCGTGGTGGTTCCGCAGCGACCGTTCGAGCAGGCCGAGCTCGGCGAGGAGCTCCGCGGTGGCGGTGTAGTCGCGGCCGGGCTCGTGCGCGGATCCGGCCGCGACCCGGCGGCCGGTGTTGATCAGCTTGGCCTTGATGCAGGTGAGTTTGAGCCGGTAGGGCTCCTGAGCGTTCAGCTCGAGGACGCGGCGGTCCAGGCCAGGCAGGTTCCCCAGGTCGACGTCGATCGAGTCCAGGAGCTCCTGGTCCGCCCCGGCCAGCGCGGTCGAGTTGGACAGGATGGAGATGAGCCCGTCGATCAGGCCGATGCTGATCCGCACGGCGTGCTGGTTCTGGATCTGGAGGATTTCGCGGGTGACGGCGGCCGTGACGTTGGGATTGCCGTCGCGGTCCCCGCCGATCCAGGAGCCGAAGCGGATTGGGGCCTTCTGCGGCGGCAGCGTGACGCCGTGCTCGGCAAGCAGCTCGGAGAGGTCCGAGAGCATTTCCGGCATGGCGTCGCTGAGGATGCCGGTGAGGTAATAGATGGCGTTCCGGGCCTCGTCCACGGGGGTGGGCCGGACCTGGCGGAGCTCGTCCGTCTGCCACATCTGGTCGATCACTTCGGACAGGTGGCGGTCCTGGCGGCGGCGCGCGGACGTGCCCTCCGCCGTGGATTCGGACAGGATATCCGAAAGCCGGCGGATTTTGTCCAGCACGGAGCGGCGGGAGGCCTCGGTGGGGTGTGCGGTGAAGATGGGGCGGACGTCGAGTTCATTGACGACTTCCTGCAGCACGGAGTTGCCGGCCTGGTCCGCGATCTCCTCCACGGCTTTGGCGAGCCAGCCGTCCTTCTCCTGCCGGGTGCGCAACCCGCGGACCCGGTGGACCTGCTCGGCGGCGTTCGCCAGGTGGAAGTAGAACGCAAAGGCGCGGACCAGGTCGGTGGCCTGCTCCAGCGGCAGGGAACCGAGCAGTTCGCGGACCTGGGCGACGACGTCGTACGAGCTCCACGGCCCGGTAGCGTCGGCGCCGCCGCGGGCGGCTTCCTTGGATTCCTTGGTCAGCAGGCGCACCTGCTCCACCAGGTCCAGGAGCTCGGGGCCGTGCTGGCGGACCAGGGATTCGCCGAGGAGGGTGGAGACCCGGCGGACATCAGCCCGGAGTTCGGCGGCAAGATCGGTGTCGGAATGCATTGCAGTGTCAGCCATGGAAACTATCTTTCGAGGGTTCGACTTGGCTCGTACACTGCGCTGGATACTGTGAGCCCGATTACTTCTTCCCATGGGATGTTACCCGCAGGCACTCCCTGCTGGAATTCCGTCTCAGATAGTGTCATGCCCCGCCGCGCCGCCCCGACGTCCCTCCCCCGGGGACCCCCGGGACCCCAACCAGTTCGCAGCAGGGGTCGTTCCGAGCTCCCAGAACGGCCCCTGCTGCGAGCTTGGCGGGTGAAGGGGTTAGCGCGCGATCTTGAAGTTGAACTCGCCGGTGCCCAGCGCGCCCCAGATCCGCAGCCAGATCGGCAGGACCATTTCCGCACCGCGGGCACTCGTGATGTCGCCGAGGTCGATCACGTCGCGGTGGCCGAAGCCCTTGAGGAGTTCCGTCACGGCCGCCTTGGCGCCGGCGTCGTCCCCGGAGACGAACACCGTGTGGTCACCGCCGGCCACCCGGGCCGGATCGACCATCACGGACGCGGTCATGGTGTTCAGCGTCTTCACCACCTTGGCCTCCGGGAAGGACCGCTGGATCTCTTCACCGAGGCTGTCCGTGTTCACCGGGTTCAGCGACGGCGGCATGCCCTGCGAGAAGTCCAGCGGGTTGGCGATGTCCATGATGATCTTGCCGGCCAGGTTCGGGGTCCCCGCTGCGGCCAGCGCGGCCAGCGAGCCGGCACCGTTGGTGGCATTGACGATCAGCTCGCCGTCGGATGCCGCGTCAGCAAACGCGGCGACGTCGACTCCGGCGTTTGCGGCGTGCCACTCGGCGAACGGCGCGGTGCCCATCATGTCCGGTTCGGTCCGGGCGAGCGTCGCCTGCGGGTCGCGGGTGCCGATCACGACGTCGTGCCCCAGCCCTGCCAGTGCGCCGGCAATCGTGCGCCCCACCATGCCGGTTCCCAGTACTGCAATCTTCATGGCGTCCTCATTCTGAAGTCGTGGAGTAGACAGGTTCGTCTACGTATGGGCATGACGCTATCAGACAGACCTGTCTACGGCAATAAGCGCGCGCCCGACGCCCCGCCCGCCTCATCTCAGCTGACAAAGTTTGAAATCTGTCAGCTGATTGTTTTATGGTCATGGCATGACAACTTCTACTCTCGGCACCCCCCGCACCCTGGGCTCCACCGGCCCCAGCACCGCCGCCATCGGCCTCGGCATGATGGGCATGTCCGATCTTTACGGCCCCGCCGACGACGCCGAGAGCGTCGCCACGATCCAGGCCGCCCTCGACGCCGGCGTGACCCTGCTGGACACCGGCGACTTCTACGGCATGGGCCACAACGAAATGCTGCTGCGCGACGCGATCCGCGGCCGACGGCGCGAGAGCGCCCAGATCAGCGTGAAGTTCGGCGTCCTGCGCGATGCCCGGGGCGGATGGAACGGCGTGGACACCCGTCCGGTGGCCATCAAGAACTTCCTGGCCTACACCCTCCGGCGCCTCGGCACCGACTACGTGGACATCTACCGGCCGGCCCGCCTGGATCCGTCCGTTCCGGTGGAAGAAACCGTGGGAGCACTGGCCGAGCTCGTGCAGCAGGGCCTGATCCGCCACATCGGCCTCTCGGAGGTCGGCGCCGACACCCTGCGCCGCGCCAACGCCGTCCACCCGGTCTCGGACCTCCAGATCGAGTACTCCCTCCTCTCCCGTGGCATCGAGCAGGACATCCTGCCGGTGGCCCGCGAACTGGGCATCGGCATCACGGCATACGGCGTGCTGTCCCGCGGCCTGGTTTCCGGCCACTGGCCGGCCGCCGGAACCGGGAACCAGCGCGACTTCCGGGCCCACCTGCCCCGGTTCTCCGGCGAGAACCTGCAGCGGAACCTCGAGCTCGTCGAACGGCTCCGCGAAATCGCCGACCGCAAGGGCGCGACCGTCGCCCAGCTCGCCATCGCCTGGGTCCTGTCCCGCGGCGAGGACATCGTCCCCCTCGTTGGCGCCCGCCGTCGGGAACGGCTTTCCGAATCGCTGGGCGCGGTCGATCTGCTCCTCTCCGCCGAGGACCTGGCAGCGATCGAGGCCGCCGTCCCCGCCGACTCGGCCGCGGGCACCCGCTACGACGCCGGCCAGATGGCCATGCTCGACAGCGAACGCCGGTGACCCCTGTAGCCGCCGTCCTGACCGAGGAGCGCATCCTCGACGCCGCCGAAGACGTGCTGCGGCGCTTCGGACCGGCCAAGGCCACGGTGGTGGACGTCGCGAAGGCCTTGGGAGTCAGCCACGGCAGCGTCTACCGGCACTTTCCCACAAAGGTGGCGCTGCGGGACGCGGTGGCCCGGCGCTGGCTGGACCGCCTCGCGGAGCCGCTGGATCCTGCCCGCGATACGGAGGGCCCTGCCGCGGAACGCCTGCTCCGCTGGCTCGAACGCCTCGCGGCCATCAAGCAGGGCATGGCGCTGAACGATCCGGAGCTGTTTGCCACGTTCGGCCAGCTGACCGCCGAGGCGCGGGAAGTGGTGGCGGCCCACGTTGACCACCTGGCCGCAGCGCTCACCGAGATCATTGCCGACGGCGTCCGCAGCGGCGAATTCGCCGTCCCGGATCCGGTGCCGGCCGGCCGTGCCGTCCTGCACGCCACGGCGCGGTTCCACCACCCGCTGCACGCTTCGGAATGGTCGGCCCCGGCCATCGGGGCCGAGCTGCGCGAGGTCTGGCGGCTGCTCGTGCGGGGTCTGGCCGCCCGCCCGTAGCCGCCGGATCAGGCGGAGGCGGGCCGGCGGTCCGTCGTTGACGAGGCACAGGGCGAATGACACTGCGGCGTAGACAGACTTGTCTGTGTACGATTGAGCCATGACCTCGCCAGCAGCCACCGCCGCCCCGGCTGCCCGCACCCCTGCCGGGCATGCCAGGGAGAAGATCCTGGCCACGGCCTTCCGGCTCTTCTACGCGCAGGGTTTCCGGGCCGCCGGCATCGACACGATCATCGCCGAGTCCGGCGTCGCGAAAGCCACTTTCTATAAGTACTTTCCCGCCAAGGACGACCTCATGCTGGCCTACCTGGAGAAGGTGGACGGCGTCTGGACCGGGCAGCTGCACGCCGCCGCCGAGGCCGCCGGCGAGGACCCGGCCGAGCAGCTCGTGGGCCTGTTCGATGCCCTGACAGCCGCCTGCCGGCGCGACGGCTACCGCGGCTGCGCCTTCATCAACGCGGCCGCCGAGTCGGCCGCCGGCACCCGCGTCCACGACCGGACCGTGGCCCACAAGCGCCAGATCCGCGCCTGGATCCGGGACCTCGCCGCACGCGCCGGCGCCGGGGACCCGGACCAGCTCGCCCGCAGCCTGACCCTGGTACTCGACGGCGGCCTGGCAAGCGGGGTGCTCGACGGCGACCCGGCCGCGGCCGCCGCAGCCGGAACCACCGCGGCCCAACTCGTGGCGGCCAGCCTCAAAACCCCACCCGCCACCAGCTGAAACCCCCTTGGAGGTGCCCATGACCACCCCTGACCCTGAAACCGGGACTGGCTCGAAGCCCACGCCTGATGCAGTGCAGAACCCGCAGCTGGCCCGCTGGCAACGCTTCCGGAACAGCCGCAACACGGCCCTCGCCAGCGAGCACGGCTGGCTCACGCTGACCTCCTTCCAGTGGCTGGAAGGCGAGCCGGCCGCCGTCGAGCTCGCCCCCGGCCTCTGGTCCACAGACGGCACCGCGGCGTTCCTCACCGCCGCCGCGTCCGACGGTCTGACCCTCGTCGAAACCGGCGAACCCGTGGACGGGACCATCAGCGCCGTGCTCGCCGACGAGGAATCACTGATGTGGGTCCAGTACGGCGGCGACGACGGCCGCCAGGTGGTGGTGGAGCTCGCCATGCGGGCGGACAAGTACGCCATCCGCACGCGCGACTCGCAGTCGCCGGCGTTCACGGAGTTCGACGGCGTGCCCACCTTCGACTTCCGCCCGGACCTGGTCATCGAGGCCAGGTTCGCGCCCTATCCCGAGCCCGTGGATGTCCCGATCGGCACGGCCAACCCGCTCGTGGACGGGGTCCACCGCTCGGTCGGCGAGTTGGTCTTCCGGCTTCCCGGCGCGGACCACGAGTTCCACCTGCAGGCCGAGGAGGAGAAGCTCGGCGCCCTGACGGTGACGTTCCACGACGAGACCAACGGGGAAAGTACTGACGAGTGGCGGAAGGTCTCCACCGCGAGGCCCCGCGTCGACTCCTTGGGAAATAGGTCGGTGGTCCTGGACTTTAACCGGGCCATCAACTACCCGAGCGCCTTCACCCCGTACGGCACCTGCCCCATGCCGGTGCGGAACAACAGCCTTGATGTGAAGATTGAGGCCGGCGAGAAGGAACCCGGCCTCTTCTGAACGGGTCTAAACGGTCTAAACGGTCTAAACGGTCAAAGCCGTCTTCTAGACGATCGCGGACACCCCGGTGATGGCGCGTCCCGTGATCAGGGTGTTGATCTCGAACGAGCCCTCGTAGGTGTAGATCGCCTCGGCGTCGGAGAAGATCTTGGCCATCCGGTAGTCGGTGACGATCCCGTTGCCGCCCAGCAGGGACCGGCCCATCGCGACGGTTTCGCGCATCCGGGCGCTGACATAGGACTTGGCGAGGGCCACCTGCGGCATGTCCCCGGCGCCGGCGTCCTGCAACTGGGCGATCCGGACCATCATGCCCATGCTGGCCACGGCGTTGCCCAGCATGGTGACCAGCTGCTGCTGGACCAGCTGGAACTTCGCCAGCGGGCGGCCGAACTGCTGGCGTTCGACGGCGTACTGCCGGGCGACGTCGAACGCCGCGAGCTGCTGCCCCACCCCCTGCCAGGCCACCATGATCCGGGAACCGCGCAGGAGCTCATTGGTGTCCTCGAAGCTGCTGATCCCGGCGAAGCGGTCCGTTTCGGCCACCCGGACGTCGGTGAAGACGATGTCCGCGTTCTGCACCGTGCGCAGGGCAATCTTGTTCTCGATCCGGCTCCGGCTCACGCCCGGCAAGGTGGCGTCGACGATGAAGCCGCGGATGCCGCCGTCGGCCTCGTCCCGGGCCCAGACCAGCATGTAGTCGCAAAACGTCCCGTTGCCGATCCAGCGCTTGGCGCCGTTGAGCACCCAGGCGTCGCCGCCGCCGGCCGCGCCGCCGGGGACCCGGCGGGCCCGGGTTTCCATGCCGCCGGCAACGTCCGAGCCGTGGTCCGGTTCCGTGAGGGCAAAGGCACCGGTGGTGCGCAGGCTTGCCGCGTCCTCGAGCAGGCGCGCTTTCTGCTCCTCGGAGCCGAAGCCGTAGAGCGACTCCACGAAGAGGTCGTGGTGGACCAGGAAGAAGGTGGCGAGCGAGGTGTCCACCCGGGTCATCTCGGCGATGACGATCCCGGCGAACAGGTTGCTGTAGCCGCGCTGGGCCGGGGCGCTGAGCTCCAGGGCGGCCAGCTTGGGCAGGATGTGGGCCGGGAATTCGGCCTTGTTCCACCAGTCCGTGGCGAACGGGGCAACCTCGGCGGCCAGGAACTCGCGCAGCTGCGCCAGCTTGGCCCGCTCCGCCGTGCTGAGCAGGGCTTCGTAGTCGAAGAAGTCCGCCGCGGGCAGCACAGTCCCGGCCATCTCAGACCCGGTCATTTCGGGCCCATGCGGATGGCACCGTCGAGGCGGATTATCTCGCCGTTGAGCATGGCGTTCTCCACAATGTGCGCGGCGAGGTTCGCGTATTCGGCCGGCCGGCCCAGCCGCGAGGGGTGCGGCACCTGCTGGCCCAGGGAGTCCTGCGCCTCCTGGGGCAGGCCGGCCATCATGGGAGTCTCGAAGATGCCCGGCGCGATGGTGACCACCCGGATCAGCGAGCGCGCGAGTTCGCGGGCAATCGGCAGCGTCATGGCGGCGACGGCACCCTTGGAGGCGGCGTAGGCGGGCTGGCCGATCTGCCCGTCGAACGCGGCAACGGAGGCGGTGTTGATGATGACGCCACGTTCGGGGCCGCCGAGTTCCGTGGCGGCGGGCTCGGTGGCTGCCATGGCGGCCGCGGCGAGGCGGATCACGTTGAAGGTGCCCACGAGGTTGACCTGGATGACGCGGTTGAAGGCCTCCAGCGGAAGGACGCCGTCGCGGCCCAGGACCTTGCCGGGGGTGGCGATCCCCGCGCAGTTGACCACGATGCGCAGCGGGCCGAGGGCTGAGGCGGCGTCGACGGCGGCCTGCACCTGCGCCTCGTCCGTGACGTCGGCCGGGACAAAGACGGCCCTGCGGCCGCCTCCGGCAGCAGCTTCTCCGGCGCCGGCAGCGGCGGATGCGGTCAGTTCGGCGGCAAAGGCGTCCCCGGCGGAACCCGGCAGGTCCACGAGGACCACCGAGGCGCCGGCGTCGAACAGGCGCCTGGCCGTGGCCGCTCCGAGACCGGAGGCCCCGCCCGTGATCAGCGCGACAGTACCCTTGATGTCCATCCATCCTCCTTGATGTGGAACCGAACCCCGGCTGCGAAGCCTCGACGCGGGCGGCGCCTGCAGAGGCGGCACGCGGGGAACATTAGTTAGTGAATGTTAACTGGAATGCGGCCAATGCGCACCTTTGGGCCGCACACGCCGAGGGCACAGTCACGGTCGCGGTCCGGACGGGCTCCCGCGATTACGCTTGAGCCATGACCCGAGCCGACGCCTCCGCCCCCAACTGGTCCTTCCGCGCGGACGAGGCCGCCCGCTCGGTGACCAGGCTCTTCGGGCAGCGGCTCTTCTTCCTCCCCGGGACCCACATCGCCGCGATCCTCCGGCCCTCGGGCCGGCTGAAGAACCTGTCCCGGCCCTGGCACTACTGGTGGCAGGCACACTACCTGGACTGCCTCGTGGACGCCGGCCGCCGGGAACTGGGGTCCCCCCGGAATCCTGGAACCAAGTTCGACGGCGAGAACCGGCCCAGCGCCGGCCGGCTCGCCTCCCGGCTCGTCACGGGCATCCGGCTGCGCAATTTCCTCACGGTGGTCAACAACTACTACGACGACATGGCCTGGCTGGCCCTTGCCACGCTCCGGCTGGACAAGCTCGCCGAGGACACCCGCAAACACACCGGCCGGGAGCGCAACGCCAAGGTCCTGCAAAGCCTGACCCTGCAGTTCGACTCCGCTTCCACGGACGATCTGGGCGGCGGTACATTCTGGAGCACGAAGCGCGACTTCAAGAACACCCCCGCCACCGCCCCGGTGGCCCTCTATTACGCGCGGACCGGCAACCGGACCAAGGCGCAGTCCCTGCTGGACTGGCTGGATGCCAGGCTGTACGAGCCCGGCCAGGGCCTGTACCGTGACGGCCTCCGGATTTCCGGGACGGGCGAAGCCGTGCTGGAAGAGACCATCTACACCTACAACCAAGGGCCCGTCCTCGGCGCACTGCTGGAACTCGGGGGCGAGCCCAACCTCGGGCGAGCGGCCGCATTGGTGGACGCCGTGGCGGGCAACCTCACGCAGCCGGCCCCGCTGCTGGGCCGCACCGCCGCGGTGCTGCGCTGCGAGGGGACGGGCGACGGCGGGCTCTTCACGGGGATCCTCGTCCGCTACCTGGCCCTCGCCGCCGTCGACGAACGCCTCCCGGCCGAAACCCGGGCCACGGCGGCGGCGCTTGTGAACGATACGGCCGAGGCCCTCTGGGAGGGCCGCCGGATCCTCCCTCCGCACGACCGCCTCGCGCGCCGCGGCAGCCATCTGGTCTTCTCCGACCGCACCGACGCGCCGGCACGCCGCAGCTACCCGGAAGGGGCCGCCGTCGAACTCTCCACGCAGCTGCAGGCCTGGATGGTGCTCGAGGCGGCCGCCTCGATCGCGCAGGCGTCCGCCCCACAACCCGGCGACAATTACGTCACGCAATAGTATCGTAATTGATGTGATCCTCATCACTTAAACCAGCCTCAGGTTGGTCGCTTAGGTTTGGCTAACCTACAGTCTTTCTTAGCGAGCATGCCCTAACTTCCCCGCTCACGGGGGGCAGGGCACTACGACGACTTCCTTGTAGAAAGTAGCCCCATGAAGATCCGCACCAACGCGCTGGCGGGCATCGCCCTGGCCGCCACTGCCGCCCTGGGCCTGGCCGCCTGCGGCTCCGGTTCCTCCGCCACGGCCGGCAGCAGCACCGCCGCCAACGGCTCCTCCGCCGGTGAGATCACGGTCTATAACGCCCAGCACGAATCCCTGACCAAAGAGTGGATCGACGCCTTCACCGCCGAGACCGGCATCAAGGTGACTGTGCGCCAGGGCGACGACACCGAGATGTCCAACCAGATCGTGCAGGAAGGCCAGGCCTCACCGGCGGACGTCTTCCTCACCGAGAACTCCCCCGCCATGGCCCAGGTGGAAAACGCCGGCCTCTTTGCGGATGTGGACAAGGCCACCGTGGACCAGGTCCCCGCCGAATTCCGCCCCTCCACCAACAAGTGGACCGGCATCGCGGCCCGCTCCACCGTCCTGGTCTACGACAAGAACAAGATCAGCGCCGACAAGCTGCCCAAGTCCATGCTGGACCTGGCCAACCCCGAGTGGAAGGGCAAGTGGGCTGCCTCGCCGTCGGGCGCCGACTTCCAGGCGATCGTCTCGGCCCTGCTGGAACTCAAGGGCGAAGCCGCCACTGAGGCCTGGCTCAAGGGCATGAAGGAAAACTCCAAGCCGTACAAGGGCAACAGCACGGCCATGAAGGCCGTCAACGCCGGCGAAGTCGACTCCGCCCTCATCTACCACTACTACTACTACGGCGACCAGGCCAAGACCGGCGAGAACTCCAACAACGTCACGCCGTTCTACTTCAAGAACCAGGACCCGGGCGCCTTCGTCTCCATCTCCGGCGGCGGCGTGCTGAAGTCTTCCAAGAACGCCGCAGCGGCCCAGTCCTTCCTGAAGTTCATCACCGGCAAGAAGGGCCAGGAAGTGCTCCAGAAGGGCACCTCCTTCGAATACGCTGTCGGCTCGGACGTCCCGTCCAACGACAAGCTGGTTCCGCTCAAGGAGTTGCAGGCCCCCACCGTGGATCCCGCCAAACTCAATTCCGCCAAGGTCACCGAGCTGATGACCCAGGCAGGACTGCTGTAGCCGCAGTGACTAACAAGCTGGCGGTCCCCGGTCCCTCTGGGGATTTGACGACTGACACGACGACGGCGGGCAGGGGTAAACGCCCCCGCCCGCCTTTCGGCGTCTCTGTCGTGTCCATCATCGCGGTCCTCATCGCCCTGTTTTCCCTGGTGCCCTTGGCCTACGTGGTCTTCATGACAGCCTCCACCGGCTGGGACACCGCAATGGCCCTGATCTTCCGCCCGCGCGTGGGCGAACTCCTGCTGAACACGGTGCTGCTGACCGTGGTGACGGTGCCGCTGTGCCTCGTCCTGGGCGTCGGCGGCGCGTGGCTCGTCGAACGCACGTCCCTTGTGGGCCGCAAGTGGTGGGCCGTGCTGCTCGCCGCCCCGCTGGCCATCCCCGCCTTCGTCAACAGCTACGCGTGGGTTTCCGCGGTGCCGTCCCTTGGCGGGCTGTGGTCCGGGGTCCTGATCGCCACCCTGTCCTATTTCCCGCTCGTGTACATCCCGGCCGCCGCGACGCTCAGCCGCCTGGACCCGGCGATCGAACAGTCCGCCGCCTCCCTCGGCCTCGGCGCCTGGCGCGCGTTCTTCCGCGTGGTGCTCCCGCAGCTGCGCATCGCCATGACCGGCGGCGGGCTGCTGGTCGCGCTGCACCTGCTGGCCGAATACGGGGCCTTCGCGATGATCCGCTTCGACACCTTCACCACCGCGATCATGGTCCAGTACCAGTCCACGTTCAATGGCACCGCCGGGAACATGCTGGCCAGCGTCCTGGTGTTCCTCTGCCTCATCCTGCTGCTCGTGGAGGTCCGCAGCCGCGGCAGCGCCCGGTACGCCAGGATCGGCTCCGGAGCCCAGGCGCGCGCCTTGCGCCTGCCCCTGCACGCCTACCAGCTCCCCGCCCAGCTGTCCCTGATCGCCCTCACCGGGCTGGCGTTCGGGCTGCCGCTGACGTTTGTGCTGCGCTGGATCGTCGCCGGCGGCCCGGAAATCTGGGCTGCCGAGGAATTCATGCCGGCCCTCCTGCAGACCTTGGCCTACGGCCTCGCGGCGGCCGTCGCCACCACCGTGGTCGCGTTCCCCATGGCGTACCTGGCCGTGCGGCGTCCCGGCTGGTTCAGCAAGTCCCTGGAGCTGTCCAACTACATCACCAGCTCCATGCCCGGGATTGTGGTGGGCCTGGCCTTCGTGACCGTGAGCATCCGGATGGTTCCCAGCATGTACCAGACCTCAGCGCTGCTCATCGCGGCCTACGTGCTGCTGTTCCTCCCCCGGGCCCTCGTGAACATCCGCTCGGGGCTGTCCCAGGCACCGAAGGAACTCGACGAGGCCGCCCAGGTGCTCGGCAAGCCGCCGCTGCTGGCCTTCCTGCGCGTGACGCTGCGGCTCACGGCCCCCGCCGCGGCTGGCGGCGCCGCCCTGGTGTTCCTGGGGATTGTCAACGAGCTCACCGCCACCCTCCTGCTCTCGCCCAACGGGACCCGCACCCTCGCCACCGAGTTCTGGAGCAAGAGCAGCGAGATCGACTACGCTGGCGCCGCCCCCTATGCGCTGCTGATGATCCTGATCTCCGCGCCCATGACCTATCTCCTCTTCCAGCAGTCCAAGAAAGTAGCCGGACAGTGACCGATGTTTACCCGTCGCGTGAGGCCCCCTCGCGCCTCCCCGAGCCGCGGGTCGCGGCTTCCGTGGCCACCAGCACCAACAGCCACCTGGAAATCGACGCGGTCACCAAGAACTTTGGGCCCCAGGCCGTCCTCAAAGGCGTCAACCTCTCCGTCGCCAAGGGCGGAACGACGGCGATCGTGGGACCCTCCGGCTCCGGCAAGACCACGCTCCTTCGCCTGATTGCCGGCTTCGAGCACCCGGACACCGGCAGCATCTCGCTCAACGGGAGCAAGGTGGCCGGGGAGAACGCCTGGGTCCCCGCCCACAAGCGGCACGTCGGCTACGTCGCCCAGGACGGCGCCCTGTTCCCGCACCTGACGGTCGGGCAGAACATCTCCTTCGGCCTGGACGCCACCCAACTGCCCGGCGGGCGCCGCGGCGTCAAGTCGCGGGTGGGCGAGCTGCTGGAAATGGTCTCCCTGGACCCGGCCATGGCCAAGCGCCGCCCGCACCAGCTCTCCGGCGGCCAGCAGCAGCGGGTTGCCCTGGCCCGGGCGCTGGCCCGCAAGCCCGCGCTCATGCTGCTGGACGAGCCCTTCTCCGCCCTGGACGCCGGCCTGCGGGTGGCCACCCGCCGCGCCGTGGCCCAGGTCCTGAAGGACGCCGGCGTCACCACGATCCTCGTCACGCATGACCAGGCCGAGGCGCTGTCCTTCGCCGACCAGGTGGCCGTGATGCGCGGCGGCAAGCTGGCCCAGATCGGCAACCCGTTCGTCGTCTACACGCGCCCGGCTGACCGCGCCACCGCCGAGTTCCTGGGCGACGCCGTGATCCTGGATGCCTGGATGGAAGGCTCCCTGGCCACGTGTTCGCTCGGCGGGATCCCCGTGCGCCGCCCGCCGGCCCAGGGCCGGGTCCAGCTGATGCTGCGGCCCGAGCAGATCCGCATTTCCGAGGACGGCCCCATCCGCGGCACGGTGGTGGACACGGACTACTTCGGCCCCGAAACCACAGTGCGGCTCCAACTCCCCGTCCCGCCGGTCCTTGCCGCCGGCGCCATCCCGGACCACCGCTACCCCGGCGGCGGGGAAATCATCACGATCCGGCACTGGAACGCCTCGATCGCCCGCCCCGGCACGGAGCTGCGGCTTCGCGTGGTGGGCGAGGCCGTCGCCTTTCCGATGGATGAGCAGCCCTAACGTCGAGATTCGGCGTCCTGAAGCCACTGTGCCCCGAAGGCTCACCCGCGACGGGTGATTCCAGAGTGACTGCAGCGGCTGTCCGGGCGATGGGTTGACCAGGGATGTCCCGCGCACGAGAATGCGAACCATGAGTGATCATCGCGGCCTTTCCGAGCCGGCTCCGTTCACCGCCGATGACTTCGCCGAGCGGTTGCGGCGAGCAGCCCACGCCGCCCAGGATGCCGGGCTCGACGGCATCCTGGTCACTCCCGGACCGGACCTGCTGTACCTCACCGGGTATGCACCCGTGGCCATCACTGAACGCATCACCATGCTCGTGATCCCCGTCGACGCGGAGCCCGCCATGATCGTTCCGAGGCTCGAGAGGCCCGACGCGGAAGCGGCCGCCGGCGCCTCGAATCTGCGGATCACCGACTGGACTGACGGGAGCGACCCCTACACGGAATCTGCCACGCTGATGGCCGGCACCGGACGTTATGCCGTCTCTGACTCGGCCTGGGCCATGCACCTCCTCGGCCTGCAGGATCGACTGCCCAAGTCGTCCTACGTCTCGATGACGACCGCCCTGCCGATGCTTCGGGCGATCAAGGATGACGACGAGATCGAGCGGCTGGCGGCGGCCGGCGCGGCTGCAGACCAGGCGTACGAGGAGATCGTCACCGTGCGGTTCGCTGGGCGCAGCGAGACCGACGTCGGTTCTGATCTCGCCGACCTGCTTCGCCAGTTCGGTCATTCGCAGGTGGACTTCACCGTCGTCGGTTCGGGTCCGAATGGAGCCAACCCTCACCACGAGATCGGCCCGCGGATCATCGAGGACGGAGACATGGTGGTGCTCGACTTCGGCGGCCTCAAACACGGCTACGGATCAGACACGACGCGGACCGTGCACGTCGGCGAGCCCACCGCTGAGGAGCGCGAGGTTCACGACGTCGTCAGACTCGCGCAGCAGGCCGGGTTCGAGGCTGTGCGGCCAGGCGTCGAGTGCCAGGAAATTGATCGCGTGGCCCGGGCGGTGATCACTGAAGCCGGCTACGGCGACTACTTCATTCACCGCGTCGGGCACGGAATCGGGCTGACGACTCACGAGCCGCCGTACATGGTGGAGGGCGAAACCCAGATCCTCCAGCCCGGCATGTGCTTCTCGATCGAACCCGGAATCTACCTGCCGGGCAGGTTCGGCGTACGGATCGAGGACATTGTGACGGTCGTTCCCGACGGCGGACGGCGACTCAATCAGACCTCGCACGAGATGAGAATCGTCCACTAGGTAGCCGACCTGGTCCACGATCTGACGTGGCCTCGGAACGGGATCGCTTCACCTGCGGTGATTGCGAAGTAGATGACGGCGTTTCCCATGCACATCATGTGCTCGGCGCCGCCCTCGGCGGTCCCCTCCTCCGGCAATAGTCGTGCATGGAAGAATCGCACCATGAATGCGGAGCAGCGGAGGCGTGCTGAGGACACTCTGAGAGTCGTGGACGCCCTCGTGACGGCGATGGGTCGGCGGGAGGATGTCTTCCACGTGGTCGAGGATTCAGAGGACCTAGACGAAGCGATCCGTCGTCTGATGGAACTGTTGGAGCTGGATGAATTGTCCTGCCGGGTAATCCTGGACATGCAAGTCAAAGGGTTCACTCGCGAACGGCGCCGGATTATTGCTGCTCACGCGGAAGAAATCAGATCGAGCCTGTCGTCTGGCGGGCAACCATAGAAAGCCGTTATGCAGGTGCTCTCTGATTCCCATATGACCCGCCCGCGAACGGCTCCTGACGACCGGAGGGAAGCCGGCGGATACTAGGCGGTTTTCTCCAGGGGCGTCGATTGGACGTTCTCGCGTTCCTCCAGGGCTCCGGTTACTGAGGCTGTCAGGCTGTTGGCGATGTGGGTGCGGGCGAGTTCGGCCGCACCGGCGCCATCCCCGGCAATGACGAGCTCAAGGATCTGGTGGTGCTGGTTCAGGTCGATCGTGCGGGGCTCATCCCCGGAGGGGAGTTCGAGACCGATGCGGCGGTAGCGGTCGGATTTGTCCCACAGGTCATCAAGGAGCTTGATCATGACGTCGTTGTGCGAGGCGGCGTAGACGGCCCGGTGGAATTCCCGGTGAACTGTGATCGCTTCCTCGCCCCAGACCCGCGTGACAGGCAGGAGCTTCCCGGCGGCTGCGCGCATTGCTGCTATATCGGCGTCAGTCCGGCGGGAGGCTGCCAGTTCTGTTGCCGATGGTTCGAGTGAGAGACGGACTTCAAGGAGTTCCCGTGCCTCGGAGGCGCTCATGGTTGCCACCCTGGAATCCCGGTGGGTGTCCATGATGATCAGGCCCTCACTTGAGAGCCGGCGGATCGCTTCTCGCAGGGGGGTGATGCTCATTTGCATGTTGTCGGCCAGCTCGTACTGGGAGATGCGCGAGCCGGGGGCAAGGCCACCGGAGAGGATCAGCTGGCGGAGTTCGTTGTACGCGAGACTGCCCTTACTGGAAAAGACGTTCGTGGTGCTCATCTGCCGCTCCGAATCTCTTACCGAGGTGTGGCCCCCGTTGCTCACAGTGTAGTTCCTTGGAAACATCTTATAAGAAATTCCACGGGAAGGCTTGTGCCCCCCGTCACCCCTGGGCTAGCCTTTGATCCAAGGTCTTATAAGATATTCGTTCGAGGGGCTAATGTCCTTCATCGCTTGGGGTCAGTCTCGATGCAGGTCTTATAAGAAATAAGATTCCCACTCAGGAGAGATTCAAAGATGAAAATCGTTTCCGCCCACGTCGGCACCATTCCCATCAGTTCCTCGATCCGGAACGCCTTCATTGACTTCACCAAGATGGACTGCACGATCATCGCCCTCGTCTCCGATGTCTTCGTCGACGGCAAGCCCCTGGTTGGCTATGGCTTCAACTCCAACGGCCGCTACAACGCGACAGGCATCCTGAAAGACCGCATTCTTCCCCGCATCATGGATGCCCCGTCCGAAGACCTTCTCGATGAGGACGGCCAGCTCTCGCCGGAAAAGGCGTGGGACCTGATGATGTCCAACGAAAAGCCCGGCGGACACGGTGAACGCTCAGTCGCCGTCGGCGTCGCCGATATGGCCCTGCACGACCTTGCCGCGAAGATCGCTGGCGTCCCGCTCTACCGGTGGATCTCAGACCACTACGGCGACGGAAACCCGGACAAGGACGTCTTCGTCTACGCAGCCGGCGGCTACTACGCACCCGGCAAGAGCCTCGAGGACCTGCAGAACGAAATGCGCGGCTTCCTCGCCAAGGGCTACAACGTGGTCAAGATGAAGATCGGCGGCGCCGACCTCGCCGAAGACCTTCGCCGCATCGAAGCCGTGATCGAGGTCCTCGACGGCGACGCTTCCCGCCTCATGGTGGACGTCAACGGCAAGTTCGACCTCGAGACCGCGCTGGAATACGGCAAAGCCATCGACCAGTACGGGCTGTTCTGGTACGAGGAAGTCGGCGACCCGCTGGACTACGCCCTGAACGCCACCCTCTCTGAGCACTACAAGAACCCGATCGCCACCGGAGAGAACCTGTTCTCCCTCCAGGACGCACGGAACCTGGTCCGCTACGGCGGCATGCGCCCGGACCGCGACTTCATCCAGGTCGACCCGGCCCTGAGCTACGGCCTGACCGAATACCGCCGGATCCAGGACATGCTCGCCCAGCACGGCTGGTCCTCACGCCGCTGCATCCCTCACGGCGGACACCAGTTCTCCCTGCATATTGCCGCAGCCCTCAAGCTCGGCGGCAACGAATCCTACCCGGGCGAGTTCCAGCCCACCGGCGGCTTCACTGACGATGCTGTCATCGTCAACAGCCGCGTGGCCCCGGGCGATCTGCCGGGCATCGGGCTCGAAGGCAAGGCTGAGTTCTACAAGGTCCTGAGCGCACTGCACAACTAAACCATCCGGCAGTGCCCCGGTCCCGGGCAGCACCACTGCCCGGGACCGCACCTCCCCAATTTTCTCAGTCTGACGTGCAAAGGAGCACCCACGATGTCGTCCCACACCATGCAGAACCCGCAACACTCAGCCCAACCGCCCAAGCAGCGATCCCGGTTCGGCCGGCTGCTGCGCGAGCTCTGGTTCCAAGTCGTCCTGGGCGCCGTCCTGGGCATCGCCGTCGGCCTGCTCCTGCCGTCCGTCGGCAAACAGCTCACCCCGCTCAGTGACTGGTTCATCGCCTTGGTGAAGATGATCGTCATACCTGTGGTGTTCTGCGTGGTGTCCTTGGGCATCGCCTCGATGGACAGCCTGCGCAAAGCCGGCCGCATCGGCGTCAAGGCCCTGGGCTACTTCATCGCCCTGTCACTAGTGTCGATGCTGATCGGCCTGATGGTCGCCAACGTCTTCCACCCCGGCACGGGCATGAACATCGATCCGTCCAAACTGGACGCAAGCAAAGTGCCGGCGGCCGCCAACAAAGGCTTCGATGGTCTCGAATTCGTCAGCAACATCATCCCGGAATCACTGTTCGGGGCCCTGACCGGCCACACCATCATCGCCGCGCTGATGGTCTCCATCGTGTTCGGTGCCGCCCTGAACGTCTCCGGAGAATCCGGCGCGTTCCTCACCAAGGGCATCCAGGCCCTGTCCGTTGTTATCTTCAAAATCGTCAGCTGGGTCATGCGCCTTGCCCCCATCGGCACGTTCGGCGCACTCGCGGCCGTCGTGGCCAACTACGGCACAGCCAGCCTCCAGCAGCTGGGCTACCTCGTCCTGCTGTTCACCGGAACCTGCATCGTGTACGTCGTCGTGGTCCTGGGCGCTATCGCCCGTGCCTGCGGACTGAACATCTTCACGGTGATGCGCTACCTCAAGGCCGAACTGCTGATCGCCCTGAGCACCTGCTCCAGCGAAGCAGTCCTCCCGCAGCTGATCAAGAAGCTCGAAAATATGGGCGTCGGCAAGTCGACTGTGGGCATCGTGATCCCGTCCGGGTTCTCCTTCAACCTCGACGGATCCGCCGTCTACCTGACCATGGCCTCCGTGTTCCTGGCCCAGGCTGTCGGCATGGACCTGTCCTGGGAACAGCAGCTCGTCATGGTCGGCGTCATGATGCTCACCAGCAAAGGCACTGCGGGCATCGCCGGCGGCGCATTCATCGTCCTGGCCAGCACCTTGAGCTCCGTGGGCGGCATCCCGCTGGCCGCCCTCGCACTCATCGTCGGCATCGACCGGCTCCTGAACGAAGGGCGCGTCTTCATCAATGTCCTCGGCAACGCGATGGCAGCAGTGGTCGTCGGCAAATGGGAAAAGGACTTCGACCCGGAACAAGCCCGCAAAGCCCTGCACGCCTCAGGCCAGAAAAAGAACGAGATCGAGTCAAACACACCGACCGAAGTGGAAGCAGAAAAGATCGAGGTCCACTAACACCAAAGATCCCCAGGGCCGCCGCACAAGCCGCGGCGGCCCTGGCCCGCGTAGACCGGAAGCCACCGCCACCGACGGCCGCGCATCCGATCGAGCAAAGAGAGGACCCACCGGCACCATGGCTCCACGCATCCTGATCACCACCGACTACCTCCACCCCGGAGACACCGTTGACCAGCTCCTCCGGGAACGCGGTCTGGAACCGGTCTACTCGCCAGCCCGGGGGCCGCGGACCCTTGAGGAACGCTGCTCGTTGTTCGATGGCATGTCCGGCGCGATCCTCGCCAGCGAAACGGTCACGGCCGACATGCTCACCGGCGCTGGCGCTCTGCAAGTCATCGCGCGCAGCGGCGTGGGGTATGACTCAATCGACGTCGAAGCCGCCGCGGCGCGAGGGATCAGGGTCTGCAACGCCCCCGGAACAAACCACCACTCGGTCGCCGAACTGACCATCGGGCTGATCATCATGGCCGCACGCCGCCTCGTGGAGGTCACCGCCGCCGTACGTCAAGGCCACTGGCCACGGGAAGCCGGCCACGAACTGCACGGTTCCACCCTGGGCATCATCGGCTACGGCCCCGGCGGTCGCGCGACCGCGAACCTTGCTGTCGCCCTCGGCATGACCGTCCTGGTCAGCACCGCCCACCCCGACCGCGATAACACCGCGGTCCAGTTCACCGATCTCGACGCCGTCATCCGCGACGCCGACTACCTCTCCCTGCACACCCGCGGAGGCCAGAGCACAGGCAAACTCATCGACGCGCCCCGGTTGCAGGCGATGAAACCCACCGCCGTCCTCATCAACACGGCCCGCGGCTCACTCGTGGATGAAGAGGCCCTGGCCAAGGCACTTTACGACGGCACCATCGCCGGTGCCGCGCTGGACGTGCTCGAGAGCGAACCCCTGAACGGCGACAGCCCCCTTCGGGGCCTGAACAACGTGCTCATCACCTCCCACCTCGCCGGACAAACGATCGAGGCACGGACACGGGCCGGGCTGGCAGCCGCGCACGCCGTCATTGACGTCCTCGAAAACCGCGAACCGGCACACCCGGTGGACCGCTAACCCCGAATACCTAACAACGACAAAGAAGGATCCTGATGTCGAAACACCACCGCATCGCAGTCATTCCAGGCGACGGAATCGGCACCGAAGTCGTGCCCGAAGGACTGCGCGTCTTGGACGCCGCCGGCTCAGCGTTCGACCTGAACCTCACCTATGAACAATTCGACTACGCCTCGGCTGACTACTACACCCGGCACGGGAAAATGCTGCCCGACGGATGGTTCGAGGAACTGAACCAGTTCGATTCCATCTTCTTCGGCGCTGTCGGGTGGCCTGACGTCGTCCCCGACCACGTTTCACTGTGGGGCAGCCTCCTGCAGTTCCGCCGCCACTTCGACCAGTACGTCAGCCTGCGCCCGGTCAAGCTTCTGCCCGGCGTGCCCAGCCCTTTGGTCGGGAGGGTTCCGGGCGATGTCGACTTCTACGTCGTGCGCGAAAATACCGAAGGCGAATACTCCAGCATCGGCGGGAAGATCTTCGAAGGCACCGACCGCGAAACGGTGGTCCAGGAAACCGTCATGACCCGCACCGGCGTGGACCGGATCCTGAAGTACGCCTTCGATCTGTCCCAGAGCCGGCCCAAAAAGCACCTCACTTCCGCCACGAAGAGCAACGGCATCTCCATCACCATGCCCTACTGGGACGAACGGGTGCAGGCCATGTCCGCCGCGTACCCAGGGATCAAGGTGGACAAGTACCACATCGACATCCTGGCCGCTAACTTTGTCATGCACCCCGACTGGTTCGACGTCGTCGTCGCCAGCAACCTCTTCGGCGATATCCTCTCCGACCTCGGACCGGCCTGCACCGGAACCATCGGCATCGCCCCCAGCGGCAACATCAATCCCGAACGCAAGTTCCCCAGCCTCTTCGAGCCCGTCCACGGCTCCGCCCCGGATATCGCCGGCAAGGGCATCGCCAACCCCATCGGGCAAATCTGGTGCGCCGCCATGATGCTCGAACACCTGGGAGAACCCGAAGCTGCGGCCGCCATCACCACCGCTATGGAAACCGTGCTCGCCCGCGGGCAACAAGCCCTCACACCCGACATGGGCGGCAACGCCACCACAGAAGAACTGGGCACAGCGGTGGCATCAGCCCTGACCGCACCATGACCCCGTCAACCGGACCCGGCACCCGGCAGGCATCCTTCGGAGAGCGGATCGATATCAGCCGGCGGACCTTCCGGCGGCCGGCGGCCGACGCCATGACATGTTAGGCGGTCGGCGGCGGGCTGTGGCGCATTGAGACCGCCCAGTGCCCGGCATAGGGTAGGCGGATGACTGTTCAGCCAGGCCTGCACCGCCAACACTGCTCCGTTGCCGCCCCCACCCAGCTGTGGCTCGACCCTGACGGCCGCCTGGCCGGTGAGGTCAAAGCGCCCGGAGCCGGTGACTCCGCTGATCCGGCCGGGTTCACCGGGCTGCTCCACGGCGATACCCGGATGCTCTGCCGGGCGCTGGTGCGCGTCAACGGCCTGGAACCCGAACCGGCCACCGTCGAGACGGAGCCCGGCGGCGTCCTGCGCGTCCGGGGCCTGGTCCGGGGCATCCCGGGACCCACGGAGGATCCCGCCGTCGAGCTCCTCCAGACCTGGACGGTGACGCCGGGCGTGGTGCGGCACACCCTGCAGCTGCGCACCTCGCTGGATTCCCTCGACGTCGAAATCGACGTAGCCCTCGCTGCCGACTTCACCGACATGGCCCAGATCCGCCTCAGCCGCTTCCGTGACCCGTCCGCGCCGGTCTCTGCCGATGAGTCCACGCTGCGCTGGCAGGAGGGTGGCAAGACCCTGGCGGTCGCGGCCCCCGGCGCCGTCACCCCGGAAGGCCACCTCGCTTGGCGCGGAGCCCTGGGCCGGGGCCGGCCGTTCGAGGCCGAATGGCAGGCCGTCCTCACCGACCATGATGACGCCGTGGTGGCTGCCCGCCCGCCCGCGGCCCGGCCGCCGCGGACCGGTCCGGCCGGGGCCCTGGGCCTGCTCCTGGATAACTCCCTCGATGACGTGGCCGGGCTCCGCCTGGCCACCCGCCAGCTGCCGGACGCCCCGTTCATCGCCGCCGGGGCGCCCTGGTACTTCACGCTGTTCGGACGGGATTCGCTGTGGGCTGCGCGGCTGTTGTTGCCTCTGGACACCGGCACGGACAACGGGCTGGCGGCGGGCACTCTGCGCGCGCTGGCTGCTTTCCAGGGCACCCGGACGGACGCGGCGGCCGCCGAGGAACCCGGCAAGATCCTGCACGAACTGCGGTCCAAGGAACTGGTGCTGGAGAGCCAGAACCTGCGCCTGCCGCCGGTGTACTTCGGGGCGGTGGATTCCACCCCGTTATGGCTTTGCCTGCTCGGTGAACTCTGGCGCACCGGCCGGGACGAGGACGCCGTGCTGTCGCTGCTGCCGAACGCGGCTCGCGCCGCGGAGTGGCTGCTCGCCGCCGGCTCCACCGGAGCGGACGGCGCAGCCGGCAACGGCGGGTTCCTCAGCTACCGTGACTCCACGGGCCACGGCCTAAGCAACCAGGGCTGGAAGGATTCCCGGGACGCCATGCAGTTCCGCGACGGCCGGCAGGCCGAGGGTCCTATCGCCCTGTCAGAGGTGCAGGGCTACGCGTACCAGGGAGCCATGGAGACGGCGGAACTGTTCGACGCGTTCGGGGAACCGGGCGCTCAGGCGCTGCGCGACTTCGCCGCGGCCCTCCGGCTCAGGTTCCGGGAGCGCTTCTGGGTTGAGGACGACGGCGGGCCGTTCCCGGCCATGGCGCTGGACGGGCACGGGGTCCCCCTGGACATCCCGGGCTCAAACATGGGACATCTGCTGGGCACGGGCATCCTGGACGCGGCCGAAGCCCGGATCGTCGCGGACCGGCTGGTGAGCCCCGAGCTGTTCTCCGGCTACGGCGTGCACACGATTTCGCGGCGGGCCGCAGGGTTTTGGCCCTTCAGCTACCACTGCGGCTCGGTCTGGAGCCACGACACCGCCATCGCGATCCGCGGCCTCCTGGCCGACGGTTTCGTCGCAGAGGCACGCACCCTCGCCGACGGCCTGATCGCGGCGGCGGCCTCCTTCGGGCACCGGTTGCCGGAGGTGTTCGCCGGGGTGCGGGCCGAGGACTCTAGCGTCGCGGTACCGTATCCGGCGTCGTGCCACCCGCAGGCGTGGTCCTCAGCCTCGGCGGTGGTGATCGCCCAGGCGATGGGCGTCGGACTCTGACGGTCCCGCGTCCACTGGGTGTTGCCCGGAAGGGGCCGCGGCGGCGCGCAGCCCGTCGGCCAGGATAACGATCCCGGTAACGGCGAGCGCCAGGCCCATGGAGGCGAGCACGTCCGTCAGCCAGTGATACCCCAGGTACAGGCGGCTGAAGGCAACCACCAGTGTCCCGGCAGCCGCTGCCGCGAAGCCGAGCACCGACGTCGTCCGTTTGCCCGTCCGCGTGCCGCGGGCCGCCAGCAGCAGGTAACTGAGGACGCACAGGAAGACGCCGGCCCCGAAGGTATGGCCGGAGGGAAAGGACAGGGCGTCGTCCGGTCCCAGCATGAACCCGCTGGCGGCGGGCCGGCTCCGGCCGACGTCGTGCTTCACCAGCGTGGACACCGCGAAGGTGGCCGCCATAGCGCCGACCAGCAGGGCTGGACGCCAGACTTCACGCTTGAAGACCGCCCAGGCCAGTGCCACGGCGCAGCCGATCACCGTCATCCACAGCGGCGACGTCACCGTGGTCACGGCCGCCAGGATGGCGGTGGCCAAGGGGGTCCGGGACGCCACTATTCCGTCGTGTACGGGCCCGTCCAGGTCAGCCACGCCGCTGTTCGACTGCACGGCGGCGAGCACGGTCCAGAAGATCGTCTCACCCGCAATTAACAGGCCCGCTGCCACGAAGAAGAGCCGTTGTTGGGACGGCAGCGGCAGGCGGGCAGGGGGTCGCGGGGCACGCTGGGCAAGGAGCATTCGCCCAATCCTGCCAGAGGCAACTCCCTGCAGCCAGCAAGGCCGCTGGGAATTCTCTGGGATGCGCGGCGGGCGAGCGCTACGGTTCCGGGGGCCGCCTGGTCTGCGGGTACGGCGTGTCGAATCTGGCCAGCATCTCCACGAACCCGGCGATCTTCCTCTCCCGGGTGGAGGCCTGCTTGACCGAGTTGGTGCGGTAGATCAGCGCATACCGGTTCACGGACGTCAGGACCTCGAACATCGCCTGCGCCCGCGGGTCCGCCGCGATGGCGGCGGCGAGGTCATCCGGGACCTCCGCCGTCGCCGCGCCCGAATAGGCGGCCTCCCAGCGCCCGTCCGCCTTGGCGGCGGCGACGGCCGCCTGCCCGGCGGGGGCCATCCGCCCCGCCGCCTCCAGGCGGTCAATTCGCTCCACGTTCCGGGCCGACCACACGCTCTTGGGTCCCCGCCGGGTCATCCGCTGGAATGAGCTTTCCTCGTCCCGGCGCCGCCCCTGCCCGTCGATCCAGCCGAAACACAGCGCCTCCTGCAGCGCGGCCTCGTAGTCCAGCTCCGTCACCGATCCGCCCTTTTTGTGCAGCACGAGCCACACGCCGGGACTCTGCGCGTGGTGCTGCTCCAGCCAGGCGCGCCACTCGGCGGCGTCCTTCACCAGCAATTCCTCAAGTTCAGCAGCCATGGCCCCATTGTGCCCTGCTGTGCTGACCGGAGGGGTGCTTTGGTGGCACCATGTCAGGAGGAGCCAAAAACCGTCCCTCGCAAGGAGATCCCATGCTGCGCGTCCGCCCGATCCACTACACCTCCCGCATGGACCAGTGGGAGGGCCTGCTGTCCGCCCTCGGCATGGTGCGCACAGTCGACGACGGCGACTGGCAGGAGTTCGACGCCGGCTCGGGCCGCCTCGCGCTGCACCGGGTAGCGGCGGGTGCCGCCGGGGCTGATGCCGGTGCCGGTGCCGGAATCGTGCTGGATGGAAAGACTGACTTCGGCGTCGAGGTCGGGGATCTGGCGGAGTTCGCGCGCCGCACCAATCTGGCCGGCGCGGAGGACGGGACCACCCCGGCCGAGCTGGTCAGCGCCCGCCACGGCGATACCTGCCGGATCACGGGCGAGGACGGGTTCGGCTTCTTCGCGGACAAGGCCGCCCACGGCGCGCAGTGCGCGGACGCCGATCCGGCCCTGGCCGTCGTCGAAGTCTGGTTCACGCCGGACGCGGCCTCCGCCGCGCAAACCCTGCGGAACATGGGCGCCCGGCTGCGGCCGGCCCCGGACGACGACGAAACCGCGGATTTCACGGCGAAGAACGGCGGTGTGCTGATGGTCCGGCCCGCCAGCGGCGCCGCCCGGACCGGCCTGGGGTTTGAATACACCGGCGACCTCGCCGGCTTGCGGGACCGCCTGGCGGCCGCCGGCCACCGGGTCAGCCTGACGGAAGAGGCCTTCGGGCGGACCCTGCACGTGGCCAACCCGGACGCGGCTGACCTGCCTGGGAACCCCAACGGGGGGATGCTCTGGATCTCGCAGAAGCCGGAAGGCGCCTGAGACGGCACTGGCCATGCGCCTGGGGGTTCCGCGGCGGCCGCGGAGGACCTGTGGAGTTCAGCCCTTGGTGGCCGCGGTCAGTCCTCCAGCGCCCCGTTGCAGAGCCGGTTCACTACCTCGGTGAGCATCGCCAGGCCGGCCACGATGTCCTCGTCCGTGGTGTATTCGTGCTCGTTGTGGGAGATCCCGTCCACACTGGGCACAAACAGCATCACCGTCGGGACCAGGTCCTTCATGTTGGTCGAATCGTGCCCGGCCAGGGTCATGACCTGCTTGTTCGCCAGGCCCAGGTCCGCCGCCACCTTGGCTGCGAGTTCCACGCCTTCGGGCTGGTAGGGGGTCACGGGCCAGGTGTGGGCGTGGTTGCGCTCCACCGTGACGTTCGCCAGCCGTTCGATCCCGGCGATCCGCTCGTCCAGCAAGGCGTCGGCCTCGGCAAGGACAGCCTCGTCGGCGCTGCGCAGGTCCAGCAGCAGGCTCACCCGGGACGGCACCACGACGGGCGAGTTGGGGTAGACGTTCAGTTGTCCCACGGAGGTGTGCAGCACGCCGGGGAAGGTGTCGGCGAGTTCCCGCGCGGCGACCACCATCATGGACGCACCCAGCAGCGCGTCCTTCCGGTCCGCGATCACGGTGGAGCCGGTGTGGGCCTGCTCGCCGTGGACCACGAACTCGTATTTGTTGGCCGCCCAGTTGGAGTTCACCAGGCCGATGGTGATGCCTTCGCGTTCCATGCTCCGGCCCTGTTCAATGTGGATTTCGGCGCAGTACGCGGCTTCGGGGCCCTCGTAGCTGCCCCGGCAGCCGATCGCGTCCAGGGCCTCGCGGACCGAGACTCCGGCCGCATCCGTGGTGGCCAGCGCGGTTTCGAGTTCGAGCTTTCCGGTGTAGACGGAGGAGCCCATCATGGACGGCTTGAAGCGGGAGCCCTCCTCGTTGAACCAGTTGACCACCGCGATGTTGAACCGGGGCTGCCCGGCGTCCCCGGCCGCGGCCCACTGCTCCACGAGCCGGAACGCCGCATGGGCCGCGGCGAGCACGCCGTACGCGCCGTCGTAGCGTCCCGCCGTCGGCTGGGAATCCATGTGGGAACCCACCACGACGAAGGGGGCACCCGGGACGGCCTCGTACAGGCCCCACTGGTTGCCGGCCCGGTCGAAACGGACGGTGAAGCCGTTGGCCTCCAGCAGGCCGGTGAGCCATTGCCGCTGCTGGCCGTCCGGCACGCTGGCGGCCTGGCGTTCCACGCCGCCGTTCTCGGTGGCGCCGAATTCGCTCATGATGTGGAAGTCCCGCACGAACGCGGCGTCGCGGGTGCTGAAAGAGGTCTGAGTGGTCACGGTTTTCCCCTATGAACGATTGGTGGCTGTGCTGAAGAATGGACCGGTTGCGGCCGAATCGACCGCAACCGGGGACGTGAGGCCGGGGCTCCGGAACGTGAAGTTCCCCCCGACGGCGGTGGCCAGCACCTGGAGTTCGGCGATGCTGTCCGCGGTAAGCGGGGACCCCGACAGGACGGTGAAGTCGGCCAGCTTTCCGGCGGTCAGTGAGCCTTTGACGCCGGAGGCGCCGGTGGCTGCGGCGGCTCCGGTGGTGTAGGCCGCCAAGGCCTGGAGCGGGCCCAGCCGCTCGTCCGGGTTCCCGAACACGGCCCCGGAGGCGGTGCGCCGGTCCACGAACGCCTGCATGCCGCGGAGCACGTTTCCGTCGGCCACGGGGCGGTCGGAGCTGCCGGCGAGTGTCACACCGGCGGACAGGAACGACGCCGCCCGGTAGGCCCAACCGAGCCGTTCCGGGCCGAGGGACAGCGTCATGCCGTCCCCGCCGTCGGCGAAGAAGCTCGCCTGCGGGGTGACGGCGATGTCCGCGGCGGCCAGCCGTTGCAGCTGTTCCGGCCGGGTCATCGAGGCGTGTTCTATCCTGTTGGGCACGGTCCGGGGGCCGTATTTGGCGGCGCAGCCGGTGATGATGTCGATCGCGAGGTCAACGGCGCGGTCGCCGATGGCGTGCGCCGCGATCGACCAGCCGGCCGCGTAGGCGGCCTCGATCTTTGCCCGGAGCGCGTCCGGTTCGGCCTGGAAGTAGCCGGTGTTGCCGGTGTTGTCCGTCCCGCCGTGGCTGCAGTAGTCATGGCTGACCGCGGCCGTTTCGCCGAGCAGTGACCCGTCCAGGAAAACCTTCGCCGGGCCCAGGGACAGGAAGTCGCCGCCGAAGCCGCTGGCGATGCCCAGATCCAGTCCGGCCGGCGTGGTGCCCGGCGGGTGCTGCCCGCCGAGCGGGTGGAGGACATCCAGAACGGGCATCAGCTGCGCCCGGGCGTGGAGCCTGCCCGCGGAGGCCGCCCGCTGGTAGGCGGCCAGCTCCACGGGGCTGTGGCCGATCCAGCCGCCGCCGATCCCGGCCTCGGTGAAGCTCGTGATGCCCTCCGCGGCGTAGTAGGTGGTGGCCCGGTCCAGTGCGGCTTCGATCGCCTCGGACGAGTACGGCAGGATCAGCTGCTGGATCAGCTGCTGCGCGGTTTCCTGGACCAGCCCGGTGGGGCGGCCGTCGGCGTCGCGGACAATGACGCCGCCGTCGGGATCCGGAAACGACGCCGGTTCGGCGCCGGCCAGCCGGAGCGCGGCCGTGTTGACTACGGCCATGTGCCCGGAGTTGTGCCGCATGAACAGCGGCCGGTTTCCCGTGATCCGGTCCAAAACGGTGATGTCCGGGAACTCGCCGCCGTGCTGCTGCTGGCTGAAGCCGGTGGCCAGCAGCCAGTCCGGCGCCGCTCCGGTCCCGGGCTCTTGCCCTGCCTCAGGCCGCGCGCTGTCTGCCGCCATGCCGGCCTCCAGCAGGGCGTAGAGCTGCGTCAGGCCGCGCGCGGCGGAGACGTCCAGTTCGCCCAGGCCGAGCCCGAACCAGGTGGTGTGGCAGTGGGCGTCGATGAAGCCGGGGGTCACGGTGGCGCCGCCGAGGTCCAGGACTTCGGCCGCGTCCAGGCCGGCCAGGTCGTCGTCGAGGCCCACAATCCGGCCCTGCCAGACTCCCAGCGAGGTGGCATGCGGGCGGCGCTCATCCATGGTGATGATGTCCGCGTTGCGCAGCAGCAGATCGAGTTTCAAGGGTTACCTACGTGGTTCTTTAGCGGTGGGAGGTGGTGACTGACTTGATGCGGGTGTAGTCCTCCAGGCCAAAGACGGAGAGGTCCTTGCCTGTCCCGGAGTGCTTGAAACCGCCGTGCGGTGCCTCGGCCGGGATCACCTGGTGGCAGTTGATCCAGACGGCGCCGAAGTCCAGCTCATTGGAGACCCGGGTAACCACTCCGTGGTTGTTGGACCAGACGCTGGAGGCCAGCGCGTACTTGGTCCCGTTGGCCAGCTCCAAGGCTTCGGCCTCGTCCCGGAAGGGCTGGATGGTGACGACGGGTCCAAAGATTTCCTCGCAGACCACCTCGTCGGCCTGGAACACCCCGTCGATGACGGTGGGTTCGAAGTGGAAGCCGGCGCCCGTCCGCTTGCCTCCGGCCAGGACCCTGGCGTTCGCGGGCAACCGGGACATGAAGCCTTCCACCCGGTCAAGCTGGGCGGCGCTGTTCAGCGGGCCCAGGTCCGCGGCGTCGCCGCCCACCTGCAGCGCTGCGGCTGCCGCGGCGAGCGCGGCGCCGAACTCCTGGTGGATGGAGTCCTCGACGAGCACACGGGTCACGGCGGTGCAGTCCTGCCCGGCGTTGAAGAACGCACCGAGCGCGATCTCCCTGGCCGCCAGGTCAATGTCGGTGTCGGCGAAAACGATCGCCGGTGCCTTGCCGCCGAGTTCCAGGTGGACGTCCTTGAGGGTCTTCGACGCCGCGGACATCACCTGCGCCCCGGCCCGGGTAGAGCCGGTGATGGACACCATTTCCGGGATCTCGTGATCCACCATGGCGGCACCGGTCCCTCGGCCACCGCAGATGACGTTCACGACGCCGGCCGGGTAGGCCTCCTGCGCCAGCTCGCCCAGGACCAGGGTGGACCAGGGGGTGGTGTCCGCCGGCTTCAGGACAAGCGTGTTGCCGGCGGCGAGCGCCGGTCCGATCTTCCAGATGGCCATCATGAACGGGTAGTTCCACGGGGTGATCTGGGCGACCACGCCGAGGGGTTCACGCCGGACGGTGGAGGAAAAGCCGTGGACGTATTCGGTCTGGGCGGTCCCGGACACCACGCGGCAGGCGCCGGCAAAGAAGCGCAGCTGGTCGGCGCCGCGGAGGATCTCGATCTCGCGGGTCACCTGGCGAGGCTTGCCGGTGCAGGCCACCTCGGCGTCGAGGAGCCTGTCGACGTTGGCTTCGATGAGGTCGGCGAGTTTGAGCATCATGGCTTGGCGTTCGGCCGGGGTGGTCCGCTTGTAGCTCTGGAAGGCGGTGTGGGCGGCCTGGAAGGCGCGGTCCACGGTGGCGGCGTCGCTGTCCGGGGCGGTGCCGAGCTGGACTCCGGTGGCGGGGTCGAAGAAGGGCAGGGCGGCAGCGGCTGAACCGTCTGCGGCGCTGCCTTGGACGATCTCACCGTTGATGATGTTGTGCAGGGTGATCATGACAGGCTCCGGTCAGTTGCTGGCGGTCTTGGGCGAGCGGGTGGTGGGGTCCTGCGGGAGGTGCAGGACTGCCGGCAGCCCGGAGTCGACGGCACGGCGGAAAGCGGCGCCGAAGTCCTCTGCCGTCTCGACCCGTTCGCCGTAGCCGCCGTAGGACCGGGCCAGTGCGGCGAAGTCCGGGTTGGTCATGTGTGTGCCCGAGGGCCGGCCCGGGTAGTGGCCTTCCTGGTGCTCACGGATCGTGGCGAAGATGCCGTTGTCCACCACGAGGGCGATGAACTTCCCGCCGTGGCCCATGGCCGTGGCCATTTCCTGGCCGTTCATCATGAAGCAACCGTCACCGGCCACGGAAATCACCTGGCGGCCGGGGTAGGCCAGGGATGCAGCCACCGCCGCCGGGATCCCCATGCCCATGGCCCCGTTGCGGGGTGCGGCGAGTGAGTTCGCGGTGTTGTGCTTCAGGTAGCGGGCCGGCCACAGCGAGTGGTTCCCGGCCCCGTAGGTGATGACGGCGTCGTCGTCCATTTCCTGCTTGAGGATTTCCATGACGACGGCGAGGTCCACCCCCGTGCCTCCATCCGGCTGCGCGGTGGAGAATTTTTCGTAGTCCGCGCGGGCCCCGGTCAGCCAGCCGGCCGCGGGTTCCACCGCGGATTCCGTGGCGGCGAGTGCGTTGGCGAAGGACGCGACGTGGGCCGGGATGTGCTGGTCCAGCCGGCCGAAGTGGCCGAGCAGATCGGCGCCGGGGTGGGCGACGACGGTGACGGCATCCAGTCCGCGCTTGTAGCCGTCGGAGAGCACGTCGGCGCGGACGCAGCCGACGAAGACCAGCAGGTCGGCCTCGTCGAGGCGGCGGGCGTTGGCGTCGCTGCGGGCGTAGCCGAGGTAGCCGGCGTAGGCGTCGCTGTTGTGCGGGACGGCGTCGTAGGCGCGGAAGTCTGCGAGCACCGGGACGCCGTGGCGGGTGGCCCAGCCGGCCAGCGCGTCGGAGGATGCCTGGTCCCAGCCTTCGCCGCCCACCACGATCAGGGGTTTCCTGGACGCGGCCAGGCGCGTCTCGAGGCCGGCGAGATCGGCTGCTGCAGGTTCAGTCCGGGCGACGGTCCGGGGCTCCACCGTGGCCGATTCGATCGCGTGGACCAGCACGTCTTCGGGCAGGCCGATCACCACGGGTCCCGGCCGGCCGCTGAGTGCTGTGAAGATGGCGTCGTCAACCACGCGGGCGGCGGAGGCGGCGTCGTCGAGCGTCACGACTTTCTTGGCGGTGCTGCCGAACCAGGCGTTGATTTCGAATTCCTGGAACGACTCCCGGCCGCGGTCCGCGACCGGGATGAGGCCCACGAACAGGATCATCGGGGTGGCGTCCTGGTGCGCGGTGTGGATGGCGATGAAGGCGTTGGCTGCACCGGGGCCACGGGTCACCATGGCCACGCCCGGAAGCTCCGTGAGCCGGCCTTCGGCGAGGGCCATGAACCCGGCGCCGCCTTCGTGGCGGGTCACCACGGTTTCAATGGAGGATCCGTGCAAGCCGTCCAGCACATCCAGGAAGCTCTCCCCGGGAACACCGTAGACGCGCTGGATACCGGCTCGTTCCAGCTGGGCAACAATCAGGTGCCCGGCGGTGGTTGTTGTACTCAATGCTTCATTCCCTTTTCTTCGATACTCAGTGCGGGGAGGAAAATGCCGGACAGCGCGGTCAATACGGACACCACCAGCAAGATGATGGCGCCGGGCCAGAATGAGTTGCCATTGGCGGCCACGAGGGCGGTGGCGATCAGCGGCACGAAGCCGGAGATGACGCCCGCGCTGTTGGAGGTGATGGCGACGCCGGTGTACCGGACCTTTGTGGCGAAGAGTGCGGTCAGGGCCGTTCCGGACACCGCGTAAGGGATGGACAGGGTGCACACGCCGATGATCATGGCGATGATGACCAGGGCGGGGTTGGCGGTGTCGATGGCCAGGAAGACCGGCACGGCGATGACGGCGGATGCGATGCCGCCCCAGAGGATGACCTTGCTGGCACCGTATTTCTCGCCCATGCGCCCGGCCCAGATCAGGGCGAAGATTTCGAAGACGGCAGCGAGGAGCGAGCCGAGAAGCAAGGTTTCGTAGGGCATCTTGAGCACCTTGGTGCCGTAGAAGACTACGAAGCTGGTGATGAGGTAGAAGCCGCCGATGCCCAGCAGCGCCGAGCACATGCCCACCAGGATCTGGCGCCAGCTCTTCGTCAGGACGCCGCGGATGGGGGCGTGCTCGGTCTCGCCGGACTCCATGAGGGCTTCGAATTCCGGGGACTCGCTGAGCTTGCTGCGGATCCACATCGAGATGGCCAGCAGCGGGATCGCCGCGATGAACGGGATGCGCCAGCCCCAGGCATCGAAGTTGGCTTGGCCCACCAGGTAGAGCATTCCGAAGAAGCCGCCGGAGGACAGGATGGTGCCGATAGGCGAGCCGAGCTGCGGGAGGGCAGCGTAGCGGGCGCGCTTGGCAACCGGGGCGTTTTCGACTGCGATGATCACCGCGCCGCTCCACTCGCCGCCGACGGCGAGGCCCTGCAGGATGCGCAGGGCAACCAGCAGAATGGGGGCCGCGACGCCGATCGTCATGTAGTTCGGGAGCAGGCCGATGAGCCCGGTCACGAGGCCGATGCCCACGATGGTGACCATCAGGATCTTCTTGCGCCCCACCTTGTCCCCCAGGGCCCCGAAGATGAAGCCGCCGATCGGGCGGGCCACGAAGCCCACGGCCAGGGTGGCAAAGGAGCTCATGGCCGAGACGAAGGGGTCCTGGGACACGAAGTACTGCGCGTTGAACACCAGCGCTGCGGCCGTGGTGAACAGGAAGAAGTCGTACCACTCCAGCGCCGTTCCGACGAGGGCCGCGAGGGCGACTTTCTTGGCCACGCTCTCATCGACAACCCGGGGCAACTGCGGACTGGCGGTGGTGGTGGCGTTGCTTGCGCTGCTTGCCATGATTACTCCAAATAATGCGGAAGGGATGGAACCGGCCGATAAGGCCGACGGGGTGTGACTGCGCTCACCCGGTTTCTCTTGTTCCATTCTGCCAGTACATTTCGTCCAAAAAACTAGCATTGCATCACGCATTTCCATGCCTAAAATGTGTGAATGCACAATTTTCATTCGCCGGGTGATTCCCTGCGCTGGGCCGAACTGGTGGAGCTGCTCCACGGGCGGCTGGACACGCTGGCCGAAACATTTACGGCGAGGGTCCGTGACATCCCCGAGTATGCCGAAAAACAGGTGGGCTCCGGCGATCTCGAAGTGACTGCGCGCGAAACATTCAGGCGCTTGGTGGACGGGCTGCGCGGACAGGAACTCCGGCAGCAGTCCACCCTTGGTCCGGCGATGGAGTCGCTCCTCGAATTTGCTGCCGATCTGGGCGCCAAACGCGCCCGGGCCGGCATCCCGCCGGAGGCGCTCATCTCGGCCGTCCGGCTGGACTTCAGCATCATCTGGGAAGGCCTGCTGCAGATCGCCGATGCCGAGGACGCCGCGCTGCTGGCATCCAGTGTGGACAGGGTCTGGCGCGTCGTGGACCAATTCGCCACGCGCACCCACACGAGCTATCTGACCGAACGCGTGCGGATGGCCCAGGAGGAGTCCAGCATCCGCCGCGAATTCATTGCCCGGCTCTTCAACCAGGCTAGCCCCACCGCGGAGACCGTCAGCCAGGTCGCCGCCGCCCTCGGCGTGGACTCGACCGCCCGCTTCGGACTCGTGGCGGCCAGTGGCGACGCAGCAGTGAGTCTCCGAACGGCCGCGACCAGCCTGGGCTCCGGGCAACAGACTCGCAGCCGGTTCTTCGTCCACGAATTCGGTGGGAACACCTACGCGTTCTGGCCGCTCCCGCCATACCGGGACGGCGCCCGGCACTCTGTTCCCGCCGCGTTGACCGACATCCCATGCGGTTATGTTCCGGGCGTCGCCGGGCTGCGGGCGCTGCCCGCGGCCGCCCGCACGGCCGGAAGCCTCGCCTCCCTGCTGCGGCCTTCCGATTCCGGGCCCCTGTCAGCGGAGGCCGCCTGGGCCCGGCTGGCCAAGCAGCAAATGCTCGACGTCGGCCTGGACCTGCTGGCCGACCTTGAGGCCGGCCTGTCCGGGTGCCGCGGCGGCGAACGGGAGCGGCTGAAAGAAACCGTCCAGCATTACTTGGAAACAGGGAGCATTACGGCGACAGCGCAGCAGCTCTTCTGCCACCGCAACACCATCCTCAACCGGATCAGCCGCTTTCAGGATCTGACAGGCGTGGACCTGGCGGTCCCGGCGCAGACGGCCCGGCTCGTCGTCGCTTGGGCGTGACGCCGGGGTTCGGGGACGGGATGGGGTAGAACTTAACCATGAATGTGCGCACCCCTGACCCGAATCCCGGCTGGCTCTCCGACGACGACCTGTTCGAAGCGCGGGGCAGGCTGCCGATGGTCTATGTCGAGGCCGTTCCGGTCCGGCTGGACCCCCTAGGGTTCGTGAACGAGGTCGGCACCCTCCTGCAGGCCGACGAGGACGGCACCATGGTCCGGTCCCTGGTGTCCGGCCGCGTTCTCTACCGCGAGACCATCCGCGCCGCCCTGCTCCGCCACATGGAGAAGGACCTGGGCCCGCTCGCCTTCCCGCAGCTTCCGGTCAGCCCGGTGCCGTTCACCGTGGCCGAGTACTTCCCGTCGCCGTCCCATACCGGCTTCACGGACGACCGCCAGCACGCCGTTGCCCTGGCGTACATCATTCCTGTGACCGGCGAATGCTCCCCACGGCAGGACGCCCTTGAGCTGACCTGGATGACCCCGCAGGAGGTCATGGGCACGGACGTGCAGCTCGAATTCAGCGGCGGCCGGGGGGCCCTGATCCGGCAGGCCCTGGCTTTCGCGGGAGTCGGCAACTAGCCGGTTCCCTTGGGCCCGGCGCCGGCCGGGGACTCTCGGGGGCTCCCCTGCGTCCCCGACTTCGTGCGGCCGATTTTGTAGACTGTTGGGCGGACCGCAAGAGAACTTTAAGGACTCCCGATGACCCACCCCCCAGCCTCCCGGAACTACAGTGAACAGCAGGCTGGATCTCTGCGGGCCGGTGACCACCTGATTCTGCCCGACGGAAACCGCTCCGCCGAGATCCATCGCGTGGATGTCGAAACCGACGACTTTGGGACTCCCGCCATGGTGTTGGCGACCCTCAGCGGTGGCGGTGTGCTGCGGATCGCGGCGGGATCACTGGTCCGCGTTACGGACGACGCCGGGGCCGGCACCCCGGCGTCCGACGGCGGCGCGACCGGCACGCCAGCTCCTTCCGATTTCGGCGCCCCCGCGCCGGACGAGGCTGAGCCGGTCGCACCTGGGCCCGACGCAGCTGAATCCGACACTGCTGGGTCCGACGCACCTGGCTCCGACGCTGCCGGGCCCGACAATACGGCGGCCGCCGCCGTCGTCGTTCCTCCCCAGCCTGTTGCGCCCCCCGCCGTGAGCGGACCCAGCGAAGCGGACCTGGCGCTCATCCCGGCACCCGACGGCACGCCGGAGTCGGTGGTGGAGGCCGCGGCCGAGGCCCATCCGGGCGCCGTCGGGGTGCTCCTGCTCAGTGAACGGCTCGCCAAGGGCATCAACACCAAGTCCGGGAGCTGCCTGAAGGATCTCAGCGACCTCGCGCACGAGCTCTTCGTCACCCTCAAGGACCCCGACAACGCCCTGGCGGTCGCGGACCTGCTCAACGTCCTGCCGTTCGACGGCAACCCCGACCGCTGGGCCTCCGTGGAGTCATCGCTGGCGCTCTCCAGCTACATCTGCCGCCAGCTGGGTCAGGACCAGCGCGCCGGGATCTACGAGAAACTGCTCCGCGCGCCGGAGGCCATGGAAACGGACCCGTTCAAGGCCAGGATCAACGCCAAGGTGCGCCAGCGCTCGCTCAACGAGCCCAACCTGTACGACAAGGAAATCTTCCGCTCGATCGACAACGCGAACCAGGATGCGGAACGCGACTGGCGCCTGCTGCGGCTCGAGGCGCTCCTGTTCCTGCGCGCGCACGGCGGCTCCGAAACGATCGGCACCGTTGAGCTGGAACGCCGGATCGCCAACGAGCTCGAATCGGTCCGCGCCTGAGGTCTAGCGTTGGGCCCTACCCGTGGCGGGCACGGAGTTGTAGATTCACCCCATGACGAACAATCTGAGCGTTGTGATCAATTCCGACGCGCAGCAAGTTTGGACCATGCTGCGCGAACCCGCCAAGATCGCCCAATGGCACGGCTGGGTGGCCGATGACCAAGAGGCCGAAATCAACGAAATCTACTTCGGCCCCAATGTGGTCGAAGGCGCCGACCACACCTCCCTGGTGGTCGACGGCGGCGACGTTTTCACCCTGAAACCTGTCCCCACGGGCACGGAGGTCAGCGTCACCCGGGCGGCAATCGACCACAATTCCGAGTGGGCGGCCTGGGACGAGGACATCACCCAGGGCTGGTTGACATTCCTCCACCAGTTGCGCTTCTCCCTGGAACGGCACCCGCACGGCAAGCGCCGGACCTTCTTCTTCTCCGTGCCCGGCTCCGGCGGTTCCGCGATAGAGAAACTGGGGCTCAATGATGTCCCGTCGCCGGGGGACCCGTATTCGCTCACCCTGCCCACGGGCGAGGAAATCTCCGGCAAAGTGTGGTTCCGCAGCAACCACCAGGTGGGCCTGACGGTCCACAACTATGCCGAGCACGGGGACGGCCTGCTGATCGTGGCGGACCAGCCCGCCATCGCCGACGTCCGGCCCGACGGCGGATCCCTCGCAATCGTCTCCACCTACGACCTCGGGGCCCACCAGCTGGAGGCGGTCCGCGACTACTGGGACAAGTGGCGGGCTGAGAACTACCCCACATCGGATCCCGTCCACTGAGTCCTGAGCTGCGTTAGCTGGCACACTTGAACCGTGCCAGCCAATCCTGACTTCGCGTCTTCGTCCCCCGCGCCCGCCCGGCAGTCCGAATTCTCCTTCCGCGTGGGCAAACGCCTGAGCGAGGCGTGCCCGCCGTCGGCCGGGCAGGTTGCCGCCAACGGCGGTGAGTTCCTGGGCCGGACCGGCACCATCGCCACCCCGCACGGGGAGATCCAGACCCCGGCGTTCATCGCCGTCGGCACCAAGGCCACGGTCAAGTCCGTGCTGCCGGAATCCATCGCCGAACTCGGCGCGCAGGCGGTGCTGGCCAACGCCTACCACCTGTACCTGCAGCCGGGCGCGGACATCCTGGACGAGGCCGGCGGCCTGGGCGCGTTCATGAACTGGCGCGGGCCCACGTTCACCGATTCCGGTGGTTTCCAGGTGATGAGCCTGGGCTCCGGGTTCAAGAAGGTCATCGACATGAAGTCGGTGGACAATTCAGGGCCCGACGACGCCGTCGCCCCCGGGAAAGAACGCCTGGCCCACGTGGACGAGGAAGGCGTGTGGTTCAAGAGCCATCTCAACGGCGACCGGCACCGCTTCAGCCCCGAGATCTCCATGAACGTCCAGCACCAGATCGGCGCGGACATCATGTTCGCGTTCGACGAGCTCACCACGCTGCAGAACTCCCGCGGCTACCAGGAGGAGTCCCTGGAGCGGACCCGGCGCTGGGCCGAGCGGTGCATCACCGAGCACTTGCGGCTCACGGACGAGCGCGCCGGCAAGCCCTACCAGGCCCTGTTCGGGGTGATCCAGGGCGCCCAATACGAGGACCTGCGCCGCAAGGCCTGCCGCGATCTCGGCGCCATGAACTTCGACGGCTTCGGGATCGGCGGGGCGCTGGAGAAAGAGAACCTCGGCACGATCGTGCGCTGGTGCAACGAGGAACTGCCGGAGAACAAGCCGCGGCACCTGCTGGGCATCTCCGAACCGGACGACATCTTCACGGCCATTGAAAACGGCGCGGACACCTTCGACTGCGTCTCCCCCACCCGGGTGGCCCGCAACTCGGCGTTCTACCACCCCACCGGCCGGTTCAACCTCTCCGGCGCCAAGTACAAACGCGACTTCGGCCCGCTGCAGGAAGGCTGCGACTGCTACGCCTGCCTGAACTATTCGCGGGCCTACATCCATCACCTGTTCAAGGCCAAGGAGATGGTCTCGGCCACCCTGATCTCGATCCACAACGAGCGCTTCGTGGTGAAGATGGTCGACGACGCCCGGCTCGCCATCGAGGCAGGCAAGTTCTTCGAGTTCAAGACCGAGACCCTGGCGAACTACTACTCCTAGGGCGTCCCGGCGTCGAGCCGGACCTCATCGTCCGCGGCACCACCGCCCGCGTTCCCACCCGAAGCGGCCGGCCTCTCGAATTCGCGGGAAACCACCGACTTCGCCGTAACTTTGCGGCGCCCTCGCCAAGTTCCGGCGAATTGGGCGGCGTCCAAAGCAGCCGTCCCCAAAAGAAGCCAAGGTGCGGCGCTCTCGTGTTATCCACATAGCGACGGCGGGGCCTCCCGCCCGCTCCTGCGGCGGCCGAAGCTGGTGGCATGACGCATAACCCCGTGCTGGAGCTGCCGCCGACCGGTAACCTCTGGCGCACCGAACAGCTCCTGGATCTCGGCTTCAGCTCGCGCGCCATCCGCTCGCTCCTCGATTCAGGCACTCTCGTCCGGCTCCGGCACGGCTGCTACATCCGCGCCAGTCTCTGGAACGTCCAGTCGCCTACTGTCCGGAGCCGGCAGCTCATCTACGCGCATGCCCACGGAACGCGTACGACGTCGACAGGTGCCTTCCACTACAGCCACACTTCCGCAGCGCGCCTCCGCCTTCTCCACCTGTGGGAAGTGGATGACGTGATCCATGTCCTCCAGAAGGTACGGCCTTCGAACGAGCGTCACGGCAGGGACGTCCGCTGCCACACGCGCCCCTTCGCCGACCATGACGTCGCCGTGGTGAACGGCCTCCGGACCACTTCCCTGGAGCGCACGACGGCCGACTGCGCCATGCTGCTGCCCTACAGGCAGGCGTTGATCCTCACCGACCACGCGCTTCGACTCGGCGCGGACCCGGGCGCCCTGCAGGCCATGGCAGATGATCTGGACGGCCGCCGGGGCATTCGGACTTTCCGCCGCGTCCTGGCCGCGGCCGATCCGCGCTCCGAATCTCCCGGCGAGACCCTGACCCGCGACCTGATCCTGCGGCTGCGGATCCGGCCACCTGAGCCGCAGCTGGAAGTGTCGAGCCGCGCCGGGCGCCATCGCCTGGACTTTGCATGGAAGGAGGAAAAGGTCGCCCTCGAGTTCGACGGCAAAATCAAGTACTTCGACTACAGTCCCACGGCCGAGGTGCTCTTCGAGGAACGGCGCCGGGAGAAGGCCTTGGTGGAAGAGGGCTGGCGGTTCGTCCGCGTGGAGTGGAAGGACCTCTTTCGCGAGCAGGAATTCAAGCACCGTCTGCTGCATGCGCTGGCCGGCCGCCGGTACCCCTGAGCGTCGAATGCGTTGCGGCGCCCGGCACCCCGCAGCCCGCACCCCAAAGACTCGAATTCGCCGGTAGCGCGCCATGTCGTCGGAAACTTACGGCGACACCGCGGGTTTCCGGCGAATTGGGCGGCTGCTGGCTCCGAACCGGCCGGCTCCCAACTGGCCGGCGGCCGGAGGATGAGGAGGAGTCCTAGGCGCCGTAGCTCGGTTCGCGCTTCTTGACCCAGCCGATGGCGAGCGAGGTCAGCGGGACGAAGGCGAACTCCACGAGGGTCTTGTAGAGGAAGCCCACGAGGACGTAGTTCACGAACATCGCGGCGTCGGTAATCCCGATCACGGATGCGGCGATGCTGCAGAAAATCAGGGTGTCCACGAACTCACCCGCCACGGAGGAGCCCATGATGCGCGCCCACAGGGACCTTTCCCCGGTCCGCGCCTTCATCTTCACCAGGATCCAGGAGTTGATGGTCTGGCCGGCGAGGAAGGCCAGCAGCGATGCCAGCACAATCTGCGGGACCGGTCCCAGTGCGCCTTCCAGAGCTGCCTGCTTGACGGAACCGTATTCGTTGTCGAACCCCGGAAGGGCGATGATGACCCAGTAGCAGAGCGACGCGAAGACGGACAGCGCAAAGCTGGTGATGATGGCCTTGCGCGCCACTTTGAAGCCGTAGACCTCGCTGATGACATCGCCCAGGATGTACGCCAGCGGGAAGAGGAAGAAGCCCCCGTCGGTGATGACGGGGCCGATCGCTACGCCCTTGGACGCCCCGATGTTGGACAGGATCAGCACCACGGCCATGACAGCGAGCATGATGCCGAAATGTGGGGATCCGATCGAGGCGAACCTTGGTGCGGCTGACGCCGGGAAGGTCTTGGCGGAAGTCATGGGTATTCCATTCGTAGTGGTTCGCTCGGCGGCCCACACCCGCAAAGGGAACACGCTGGGCGGCCGGCTGTATTAGCACTGGACGGTCCCGGTAACACAAGCAGCCGGAACCGCCTCCATTCTCGCACCCGACGGCGCGGGAGCCTGATGCAGCCGCAGCTTCACCCTGTGAACGCTCCGGGCGTGGTGGCAGGATGGGGCCAAGGAGGAGCCCCATGCCTGACACCGCAGTTTCCACGCGCGCCCTCGTCAAGCGGTACCGCGACGTCACCGCCGTCGACTCGCTCAACCTCGACGTCCGCCGGGGCGAGATCTACGGGTTCCTCGGCAGGAACGGGGCGGGCAAAACGACAACCATCCGCATGATGCTCGGCCTGATCCGGCCGAGCAGCGGGGAGGTGACCGTCCTGGGCAAGCGCATCATCCCTGGCGAGACCGCTGTGTTCGCCCGCGTTGGCTTCCTCGTCGAGACCGCGACCGCCTACCCCAACCTCACCGTGCGCGAGAATCTGGACATCCAGCGCCGGCTCACCGGCTCGCCGCCGCGGTCGGTCGCCGACTCGATCACGCTGCTGCGCTTGGATCCTTATGCCGATCGGCGCGCCGGGCAGCTCTCGCTCGGCAACAAACAGCGTCTAGCCCTCGCCCGCGCACTGCTGCACTCCCCCGAACTGCTCGTGCTCGACGAGCCCGCCAACGGCCTTGATCCGGCCGGCATAGTCGAGATCCGCGAGCTGCTCCGTTCGCTCGCCGACAATCGCGGCGCCACCGTCTTCATGTCGAGCCACATCCTCGCCGAGGTCGCTCACCTGGCCGACCGCATCGGTATCGTCCACGACGGCCGTCTCATCGAGGAGTCGTCGCGCGACGAACTCGCCGCGAAGGCGCGCGCGTTCGCGACCGACGCCTACACCCCGGAAGAGCGCGAGCAGGCGCTGCTCACACTGGATCTGGAGCGCTACTTCCTGGCGCGGACGGGCGATGCGCGCGGTGCCGATGGCCGGAGGACCGGCGCTTCGTCCGAAGGCGGCGCGGTTTGATGTTCGGTCAGGTTCTTGGCACCGAGTTCATGAAGCTCCACCGTGCCAAGGCGACGTGGGCCACGCTGGCGGTGCTCGCGATCATGCCGCTCGGTATTGCGCTTTTCATGTGGATCGTGCGCGAACCGGGGCGGGCGGCCCAGCTGGGGCTTCTGGGTACCAAAGCGAGCCTTGCCGGGCTTGAGGCGACGTGGCTCCAATACTTCTACATGCTCACGCTGGTCTTCGGTGTCGGCGGGATGCTGCTGCTGACCTTCATCATCGCCTACCTGTTTGGCCGGGAGTACGGTGATGCCACCGCCAAGAACATGCTCGCGCTGCCCGTGGCCCGTCATTGGTTCGCCGTCGCCAAGCTGGCGGTCGCGGCCGTGTGGTGGACGGCGCTCATCGTCATAGTCCTCGTCGAGGCCATGGCGGTCGGACTGGTGTTGGGGCTGCCGGGGTTCTCGGCAGAGTTGGCCGCGGCGGGAATCGCACACGTGCTCCTCGCTGCGACGATCTCGTTCCTGCTCGCGCCTGTGGTCGCCTGGATCGCAGTGTGGAGCCGAGGCGAAGTGGCCCCCATCGCTTTCTCGCTCGTGATGCTGGCCCTGGGCAATCTGTTCGGCAAGACCGGCTGGGCGGAGTGGTTCCCCTATTCGATCGTCCCGCTGCTGATCGGTATGGTGGCCGATCCTGTCGGCTCGCTCCCGCCAGGCAGCTATGTTGTGCTCGCGGGAACGTTCGTGGCGGGCACCACCGCAACGATCCTGCAGCTGCGGTTCGCAGACAACGCCCAATAGCGTGGGCCCGGGCCGCCGTCGTTGTCGCCGTCCCTTCGCTCCTTAGGCCGCGAGTTCGCCGGAAACGCGCCGGGTCGCCGTAAACATACGGCGACCCGGCGCGCTTCCGGCGAATTCGAGGACGGCCTGCGGCCTGCCCTAGCGGCGCGAGGCGTCGATGAGGTCCTTGTCCTCGTCCCTGCCGCCGCCGCCCGGACCACCAGCAGCCGCATCCGCAGCAGAGTCCGGACCAGCAGCCGCCCCCGGGGCCGCGTCCGGACCCGCAGCCGCCCAGGCGTGGCCCTGCTCGTGGTCCAGGTGCGTGGACTTCTTGTTCTTCAGGGCGAAGATGTAGACCAGCAGGGAGATGCCGATGGCCACGGTGACGTAGGTGAAGAACAGCTCTTCCTGCCCGGTCTTCTGCAGTGCAGCGCCGATGAGCGGGACGGTGCCGCCGAAGAGAGAGTTGGCGATCGCGTAGCCCAGGCCCACCCCGAGGGCACGGATGGACGCGGGGAAGAGTTCGGCCTTCACCAGGGCGTTGATGGACGTGTAGCCGCCTACGATCAGCAGGCCGCCCATCATGAGCAGGAACGCGGTGATCGGATCCTTGGTCCCGGCGAGCGCGGACAGGAGCGGCCAGGTGAACAGGACGCCGGTGATGCCGAACCACAGCAGCAGCGGTTTGCGGCCGACCTTGTCCGAGATGATGCCGTAGACCGGCTGGAGCAGCATGAAGATGAACAGTGCCCAGAAGTTGATGACCGACGTGTCCGTCTTGGCGATGCCGGAGGTATCGTTCATGAACTTCAGGATGAAGTTGGTGTACGTGTAGAACGCCACCGTGCCGCCAAGGGTGATTCCGATGCAGATCATGAGCGGCTTCCAGTAGCTGGTGAACAGCAGCTTCATGGTCCCGGGCTGCGCCTGGCCTCCCACGGCAGGGGACTTTGCGGCCTCGAGCTGTTCGGCCGAGACGGTTTCCTCCATGGAGCGCCGCAGCCACAGGACCACCAGCGCGGCCACGCCGCCCACCGCGAACGGGATGCGCCACCCCCACTCGGTCAGCTCGGCCTTGGGCATGGCGTTCTGCAGGACCACAAGGACCAGCAGTGCCAGCATCTGGCCGCCGACCAGGGTGACGTACTGGAAGCTGGAGAAGAAGCCGCGGCGCTTGGAGGTGGCAGCCTCGGACATGTACGTGGCGCTGGTGCCGTACTCACCGCCCACGGAGAAGCCCTGGATCACGCGGATGAGGACCAGCAGGATCAAGGCCCACAGGCCGATCACGTCCTGGGTGGGCAGCACCGCGATCGCGAAAGAGCCCGCAGACATCATGGTCACGCTCAGTGTCAGCGCGGCCTTGCGGCCCTTGCGGTCGGCGTAACGGCCAAAGAACCAGGCACCGATCGGGCGCATCAGGAACGACGTCGAGAAGACGGCCATCGCCTCGAGGCCGGCCTGGAGCTCGTCCTTGGAGTTGAAGAAGTGCGCCTGGAAGTAGGCCGCGAACACGGTGTAGACGTAGAGGTCGTACCACTCGACAAGGTTGCCGGCCGAGCCTTTGAGGATGTTGCCGACGGCTTTCCGGGTCTGGGCCGCTTCGGTCAGTTGGGTGCTCATCAATGAACCTTCCTGGATCCGGCGCCGCCGGTAAGCAACACCGTCCGCCACCCTAGCCCGCGTGATCCGGAACACTCAGGTTTTGTTCATACTGTTCATGGAATGTTTGTTCATGAGCACAATGCTGGCGGATTTGGCGGGATGGCAGGATGGGACCATGACTTCTACCGCATTCGATTCCACCGCCCTGGCGGATGGCGCTGCTGCTTCCGATACAGCTACCGGGCCCGCCTCCTCCCCCGCCGTCGCGCTGACCATCGCAGGCTCCGAAGCGACCGGCGGCGCCGGCGCGCAGGCTGACCTGAAGACGTTCCAGGAACTCGGCGTCTTCGGGATCGCGAACCTGACCTGCATCGTGTCCTTCGACCCCAAGGACAACTGGAACCACCGCTTTGTCCCGGTGGACCAGCAGGTCATCGCGGACCAGCTGGAAGCGACGACGGCGGCTTACGGTGCCGCCTCCGGCGCACCGGCCGTGCTGGACACCGTCAAGATCGGCATGCTGGGCAGCCCGGCGACGATTTCGACCGTGGCCGCGGCGCTGGCGGCCGGGCAGTTCGCCAACGTGGTGCTGGATCCGGTGCTGATCTGCAAGGGCCAGGAGCCGGGCCACGCCCTGGACACCGACCAGGCGCTCAAGTCCCACATCCTGCCGCTGGCCACCTTCGTCACCCCCAACCATTTCGAGGCCGAGTCGCTCTCCGGGCTGGAGATCACCGACGTCGAGTCCCTCAAGGCCGCCGCGGTCCGCATCCATGAGCTCAGCGGCGCCGCGGTGCTCGCCAAGGGCGGCGTGCGGCTCGAAGGCCCCGACGCCGTCGACGTCTACTATGACGGCGAAACCCTGGAAGTCCTGTCCGCCCCGAAGGTGGGCGAGGTGGCAGTCTCCGGCGCCGGGTGCTCATTGGCCGCGGCGGTGACGGCCGAGCTCGCCAAGGGCGCGACGCCGCTGGCCGCCGCCCGGACGGCGAAGGCGTTTGTGACCGCCGGCATCCGGAACCGCGTGGCCTCGGGCGCCCCGTTCGATGCCTTGTGGCAGGGCGGCCCGCGCTAACTCGTTGCTGGGATCATTGGAGGAAACGGCAATGGCACAGCACTTTGAGTCCGTGGAGGAATACATCGCCTCGTTTCCTGCTGACGTGCAGGAGGCGCTGCAGGAGATCCGGCGGCACTGCCATGCCGCGGTACCAGGATCAGGGGAGATGATCAGTTACGGCATCCCGACGATCACGCTCGGGGGCAAATACGTCGTCTATTTCGCGGGCTGGGCGCACCACATCTCCGTCTACCCCGTGCCCGACGGCGACGAATCGCTGAGCACGGAACTCGCCCCCTACCGCGCAGCGAAGGGCAGCCTGAAGTTCCCGTTGCGGAAGCCTGTCCCGTACGAGCTGATTGGAAAAGTGGCGGCGGCCTTGGCACAAGAGCGCCGGAGCGGGACTCCCTAAGCCGCCGAGTTCGCCGGAGTCCCTCCAATTCGCCGGAAGTTTGTGGCGAACTGGAGGGCTTCCGGCGATGTGGGTGCCGGTAGGCCACCCGTCAGCGCGGGTCCGCGACCTTCCCCATGAAGACCGGGAGCCCGGTTTCGGTGTGCACGACCTGGTAGAGGAACGGCCGGTCGAAGTCGATGGTCTGGTCCGGGAGGGGCCGCACACCGGTCACGGCGCCGTTGATCTGCGTCACGGCGGCGGCCACCGTTCCCTTCTCGGCAACGGTGATGTCGGCGGCCTGGGCGGCCTGCGTAAGCGTCAGCTTCGGCTGGATGGCGTCGAAATCTTCGGTGGTCACCAGGGTCCTGGCCAGTCCCAGCGCTTCAAATACCTTCCGCAGGTCGAAGGTGCTCTTGTGGTCCCACTTGGGCAGGGAGATCAGTGCGGAGACCTCCTGGGCCGTGTCCAGGGCCGCCGCAATTGCCGCCAGCTTGGCCGCCGTGAGGGTCTCCGGCCCAACGCCTGGACCGGGCAGCACCAGCCGCATGGCAAAACCTTCTGCGTATGGCAGCTCCACCGCCCGCCAGCCAGGGCCCTCCGCATAGGCCAGCTGCAGCGAGTTGTACATGGTCGGCACGCTGATTTCCTCGCCACCTGAGGTCGTGAAAGGTCCGTCCGAGGTGTCGTTCGGGTCGAAAGGAGACTGCCACGCCGCGGCGAAGTACAGGGCATTGAGGAGGCTGAACGTGTTGTCGCGATCGTACTCCGCGGGTGCTTTCTTGATCCGGCCGCCCGTGTTCCGGTCCACCCAGGCATCCAGGGCCGGCCTCGTGGCGGCCTCATCCCGGAAATCCACGGGGTACACCCCGGTGCCGTAGTGCCGGGCAAGGGTTTCCAGGTAGTTCCTCCCGGTTGGTACATCCTTGTCCACAAACAGACCGTTGGCCGCATGCATGACCGGCTTCCGGGGCGGATCCTTTTCGTCGACCGAGCCGGGATCACCGTCATACGCCGCCAGGGACTCGAGCAGGGCGTTCATGGCCTCATCCCGGTTGCCGTCCGGGAGCCCCAGCACCTGGTCCATTTCGACGGCGGTCTCCCCGGACGCCCCTGCCCGCAGCATGGCGAGCGCGATCAGCAGGCTGCCGGGGGACGACACCACGTTCCCTTCGGCCCCGTCACCGCCGTCGGCCAGCAGCGCGGCTCCCAACGTCAGGGCGGAAGCCCGGAATGCCTGGAATTCGGCAGCGTACGCGGCGCGGTCCACCGGAACCCGTTCGACGCCGTCGGCCTTCACAAGCCCTGGTACCGGGGGCGCACAAGCCGTGAGCACCGCGATGGTTCCCGCCGCCACAATTTTCGCCACGCGGTGATCTTTCATGGCCACACCTTTCGCCTCGATGGGTGCGCAGTTCGCCGGAATGTCTCCGGTTCGCCGGACATATCCGGCGAACCGGGCAGCTTCCGGCGAACTCGCCGGGCCCCTAGCGCCGCGGGACGTTCCGCAGGTTGCTCCGTGCCATACTGACGGCCTCGCCGGCACCCCGGTTCAGGACCACTTTGGACATGGCCGTGGCGAAGCCCAGGACCTGCGCGCCCTTGATCTTCGGCGGGAGGGACAGCGCCTTGGGGTCCGTGATGAGCTCCACCAGCGACGGGCCGGGGTGGGCGAAGGCTTCCCGGTACGCAGCCTCGATGCGGGACGGATCCGTGACGCGCTCGGCGTGGAAGCCCAGGGCCCGGGCAACGTCCGCGTAGTTGGCGTCCGGGACGTCGACGCCGAAGTCCGGGAGCCCGTCCACCAGCATCTCGAGTTTCACCATGCCCAGGGTGGAGTTGTTGAAGACCACCACGTTCACGGGCAGCCGGTGCGCGGCGACCGTGATGAGCTCGCCCAGCAGCATCGACAGGCCGCCGTCGCCGGAGACCGAAACCACCTGCCGGCCGGGGTAGGCCAGCTGGGCGCCGATCGCGTGCGGCAGCGCGTTGGCCATGGACCCGTGCAGGTACGAGCCGATCAGCCGGCGGGTGCCCAGCGGGTTGATGTACCGGGCGGTCCAGACATTGCACATGCCGGTGTCCGCCGTGAAAATCGCGTCCCTCGCCGCCACCTGGTCCAGCAGGGAGGCAGCATATTCCGGGTGGATCGGCTGTTTCGTCCCGACGTTGCGGGTGTACGCCCCCACGGCCTTGTTCATGAGCCGGTCGTGCTTCTTCAGCATCGCATCCAGGAAACGGCGACTCTTCTTGGCCGTGACCAACGGCATGAGGGCGGCAAGGGTGGGGAGGACGTCGCCGTGCACTGCGACGTCGACGTCGGTCCGCCGCCCCAGTTTGTGCGCGGCCCGGTCCACCTGCGCCGTCCGGGTTCCGGGGAGGAACTGGTCGTACGGGAAGTCCGTTCCCAGCAGGATCAGCAGGTCCGCGTCCTCGATGCCCTCGGCCGCGGCGCCGTAACCCAGCAGCCCGGTCATGCCGATGTCATAGGCGTTGTCGTACTGCATGAAGTCTTTGCCGCGGAGGCTGTGGCCGATCGGCGCCGCGATCAGCCCGGCGAGCGCAATCACCTCGTCGTGCGCGCCCTCGACGCCGGCACCGGCAAAGATGGCCACCTTGCCGGCGGCGTTGATGGCGTCGGCCAGTTCCTGCACACTCGCGGGGTCCGGCATCAGCGCCGCCGGCCGGAAGGTCGCCGGGGCCGGCGTTTCGGCCGTCGCCTCCAGGCCGGCGATGTCACCGGGAAGGGTCACGACGGCGACGCCCCTTAGGCCGACGGCGTGCTGGATGGCGCTGTGCATGACGCGGGGCGCCTGCTCCGCGGTGCTGATCAGCTCGGAGTAGACCGAGCACTCGTTGAAGAGCCGGTCGGGGTGGGTTTCCTGGAAGAAACTGCTGCCGATCTGCTTGCTGGGGATGTGCGAGGCGATGGCCAGCACCGGCGCCCCGGAACGGTTGGCGTCATACAGGCCGTTGATCAGGTGCAGGTTGCCGGGCCCGCAGGAGCCGGCGCACACCGCGAGCCGGCCGGTCAGTTGGGCTTCCGCCGCCGCGGCGAATGCGGCCGCCTCCTCATGCCGGACATGGATCCAATCGATACCGCCCTGTTGCGAGCCGCCGGTCTTGCGGACGGCGTCGACAATCGGGTTGAGGCTGTCCCCCACAATCCCGTAGATCCGCTGCACGCCGGCAGCCTGGAGTTGTTCGATGAGCTGGGTGGCAAGTTCCTTGGCCATGGGCGCACGCTCCCGCGAGATAGATCGATGAGCTGACACAGGCCAATATAGTCTGCCCTGCGGTCAGCCACGCCCAAGGGGACGCTCCCTCACCTTCTGCAGCAAACTCCCGGACGCTCCCTCACCTGATGTGCGGGAGCGACGCACCGAAAGCCGCAGGAAATGAGGGAGCGACGAGCAGTAACGGGCAGGATCTGAGGGAGGGTCCAGGAGGAACCCGCAGGAACTGAGGGAGGGTCAGCTCCCCGAGTGCGCCTGCAGGAAGGAGTAGACCTCGGTCTCGTCCACGCCCGGGAAGGCGCCCGGCGGCATGGCCGCCAGCAGGTGGGAGTGGGCCCGGGCCGAGGGCCAGGCGTTCCCGGCCCATTCGGCGGTCAGCGACGCCGGCGGGCGGCGGCAGCAGCTTTCGTCCGGGCAGGTGGACTTGGACCGCTCGGTGGTGTCGCGGCCGCGGAACCACTTCACGTGCGCATACGGGACACCCACGGACAGGGAGAACTCCCCGTTCGCGGAGCGTTCCGTCCGGGCCGTGCACCAGTACGTCCCGGCCGGGGTGTCAGTGTACTGGTTGTAGGCGCTGAACTTGTCCGGGACGTCGAACACCACCCGGGACGTCCAGTTCCGGCACGAGAACTGACCCTCGATGGCGCCGGTGTGGTCCTGCGGGAACGTCACGCCGTCGTTCTCGTAGGCCTTGTAGATGATGCCGCTCTTGTGCGTCTTCTGGAAGTGCGTGCGGATGCCCAGGTGCTGGGTGGCCAGGTTTGTGAAGCGGTGCGCGGCGGTCTCGTAGGACACCGCGAAGGCATCCCGGATGTCCTCGACCGCGATTTCCTTGGCCTGCTTGGCCTCCTGCAGGAATGCCACGGTAGCCTGCTCGGGCAGCAGCAGCGCGGCGGCGAAGTAGTTCGTGGCCACGCGCTGCATCAGGAAATCGCCGTAGTTGTTCGGCGTCTGGTGGCCCAGGACGTAATGGCCCAGCGCCTGCAGCAGCACCGAACGGGGGTCGTGATCGCTGCGGGCGTTCTGCGTGAGATAAATTCGGCGGTTCTTAAGATCAGTCACCGAACGCGTGGAATGAGGGAGATCACCCACATGGTGGAGGCTGAATCCGAGATGCCCGGCGATGTCCGAAATGACGTGGTGGGACAGCGGACCGCTGGTGTGGCCCACCGAGGCCAGGACCTTCTGCGCCTCGGCCTCATACTCGGGGAAATAGTTGTTCCTCTCGCGCATCATCGCGCGCAGTTCACCGTTCGCGCGGCGGGCCTCCTCCGGCGTCGCGACCTGCTCATTGAGCCGGCGTTCAAGCTCATGCTGCAGGCCCACCATGGACTCCAGCACATCCATCGGAAGCCGCGAACTGATGCGGATCTTGGGCAGATTCAGGGACTCATAGATGGGGCTGCGCTGGTACCGTTCCAGCTCGATCTCCAGCGCCGCACGCCGGTTGGGCGGCTCCGCGCCGAGCAGTTCGTCGATGCTCACCCCGAGTGCCGCAGCAAGCTGCTGGAGCAGACCCAGCTTGGGCTCGCGTTTGCCGTTTTCCATCAGACTCAGCTGGCTGGGGGCCGTCCCGACGGCGGCACTCAGGTCGTCGAGCGTGAGCCCTGCCGCCTTGCGCAGATGCCGGACGCGCCGGCCCAAGCTGATGACATCCACGTCCGGCGCTGCGGGCGCGGACGACGCAAGGGCTTGGCGGTTCCAGCTGGTTGAGTGCATTTCTTGAGAATACGCGAAGAAGTGCATTTCTTTCCATAGCTTTGGTCTAGAAACCCCTTGGAAAGTGCAGAAAAGTAGAACTCACGGAAAGATTCACTATCCGGGAACAACCAACCAGGCTCTGCAGAGACGCAGACTGACCGGCCCCGGACCCACCAAGGAGACAAAGATGACTGCAGCATTTGAGCCCACCCAGCAGACGCCCGAACAGCAGGCCGCCGCACTGGAGCTCGAGTGGGCCGCCAACCCGCGCTGGGAAGGTGTGACCCGGGACTACAAGGCCTCCGACGTCATCCGCCTCCGCGGCCGCGTCTCCGAAGAACACACCCTCGCCCGGCGCGGCTCCGAAAAGCTGTGGAAGCAGCTCACCGAAGAGCACAAGACCGGCGGCTACACCAACGCCCTCGGCGCCCTGACCGGCAACCAGGCCGTGCAGCAGGTCAAGGCCGGCCTCCGCGCCATCTACCTCTCCGGCTGGCAGGTCGCCGCGGACGCCAACAACTCCGGCCACACCTACCCGGACCAGTCGCTCTACCCCGCCAATTCCGTTCCCACGGTGGTCCGGCGCATCAACAACGCCCTGCTCCGCGCGGACCAGATCGAGTTCTCCGAGGGCATCCAGACCGTCGAGGACTGGATGGTCCCGATCGTGGCCGACGCCGAGGCAGGCTTCGGCGGCCCGCTGAACGCCTACGAGCTCATGAAGTCCATGATCCAGGCCGGCGCCGCGGGCGTGCACTGGGAAGACCAGCTCGCCTCGGAAAAGAAGTGCGGCCACCTCGGCGGCAAGGTCCTGATCCCCACCCAGCAGCACGTCCGGACGCTGAACGCGGCCCGGCTCGCCGCCGACGTCGCCGGTACCCCGTCGGTCATCATCGCCCGCACCGACGCCGAGGCGGCCACCCTGATCACCTCCGACGTCGACGAGCGTGACCAGGAATTCATCCTCCGCGAAGGCGGCCAGCCGGTCCGCACCCCGGAGGGCTTCTACAAGGTCCGCAACGGGATCGAACCCTGCATCGCCCGCGCCAAGGCCTACGCCCCGTACTCCGACCTCATCTGGATGGAGACGGGTACCCCGGACCTGGAACTGGCCCGCAAGTTCGCCGAATCCGTCAAGGTCGAGTTCCCGGACCAGATGCTCTCCTACAACTGCTCGCCGTCGTTCAACTGGCGCAAGCACCTCGACGACGCCACGATCGCGAAGTTCCAGCGCGAACTCGGCGCCATGGGCTTCACCTTCCAGTTCATCACCCTGGCCGGCTTCCACGCCCTGAACTACTCGATGTTCGACCTCGCCCACGGCTACGCCCGGGAAGGCATGAGCGCGTACGTCGAGCTGCAGGAGAAGGAATTCGCCTCCGAGTCCCGCGGCTACACCGCCACCAAGCACCAGCGCGAAGTCGGCACCGGCTACTTCGACGACATCGCCACCGCGCTCAACCCGAACGCATCCACCCTGGCCCTGGTGGGATCCACCGAAGAAGGCCAGTTCCACTAGACACCCGACGGCGGCGCTTCCGCCATCGGACCGAATACTCCTCCGCGTGCTATTCCCCATTGCCGCCTTCGACACTACACACGTCGACTGGGCGGCAATGGGGCCCCTTTTACGCACGCTTCCGGAGCATCCGGCCCGCCGCCTCGTGCGCACGTCGCCAACCGCCGTCGAACTTGCTTCTTCTCTAAGGAGATTTGAAATGAACAGCTTCACTGACAACTTCACTATCAACGGGATCACGTTGACCGCGCAGCCGATTTGCCGGCAGGGCGAGGTCCTCACGCCGGACGCGCTGGCGTTTGTTGCCAAGCTGCACAAGGCCACGGCAGGGCGCCGTCGGGAGCTGCTGCAGGCACGGCAGGAACGCCGCCAGCAGATCTCCAAGGGCCGGGACCCGCGGTTCCTGCGCGAGACCGAGTCCGTCCGCAACGACCCGAACTGGCGCGTCGCTCCTCCGGCCCCGGGCTTGGAGGACCGCCGCGTGGAAATCACCGGGCCGGTCGACAAGAAGATGACCATCAACGCGCTGAACTCCGGCGCCAAGGTGTGGCTCGCGGACATGGAGGACTCCTCCACGCCGTCCTGGCGCAACGTGATCCAGGGCCAGCTGAACCTCACGGACGCGCTGGAACGCCGGATCGACTTCACTTCCCCGGAGGGCAAGGAGTACAAGCTGCGCCCGGCCGGGGAACTGCCCACAGTCGTGGTCCGCCCCCGCGGCTGGCACCTGCCGGAAAAGCACATGCTCATCGATGGCACGCCTATTGCCGGCGGGATCGTGGACTTTGGCCTGTACTTCTTCCACAACGCCCGCCGCCTGATCGCCCAGGGCAAAGGCCCGTACTTCTACCTGCCGAAGATCGAGAACCACCTCGAGGCCCGGCTGTGGAACGACATCTTCATCATGGCGCAGGACCTGCTGGGCATCCCGCAGGGCACCATCCGCGCGACCGTGCTGATCGAGACGATCACCGCGGCGTTCGAAATGGAGGAGATCCTCTACGAACTCCGGGACCACGCCGCGGGCCTGAACGCCGGCCGCTGGGACTACATCTTCTCCCTGATCAAGAACTTCCGCACCCGCGGCCCGCGCTTCGTGCTCCCGGACCGCGGCCAGGTCACCATGACCCAGCCGTTCATGCGCGCCTACACAGAACAGCTCGTCCGGGCCTGCCACAAGCGCGGCGCCATGGCGATCGGCGGCATGGCCGCGGCTGTCCCCAACCGCAAGGACCAGGATGCCAACGCGATCGCCTTCGAGAAGGTCCGCGCGGACAAGACCCGCGAGGCCGGCGACGGCTTCGACGGCTCCTGGGTGGCGCACCCGGACCTGGTGCCGGTCTGCCGCGAGGTGTTCGACGCCGTCCTCGGCGAGCGTCCGAACCAGCTCGAGCGCCTCCGTGAGGACGTCACCGCGGACGACCGCGCGCTCCTGGACATCTCCACGACCACCGGAACCATCACCGAACAGGGCATCCGGAACAACATCGAAGTGGGGATCCGCTACATCGAGTCGTGGCTGCGCGGCAACGGCGCGGTGGCCATCCACAACCTGATGGAGGACGCCGCCACCGCGGAAATCTCCCGCTCGCAGCTGTGGCAGTGGATCTTCGCCCGCGCCATCACCGACCACGGCGACGTGATCACCCGGGAGTGGGTGGAGGACATGCTGGACGAGGAATTCGCCAAGCTGGAGCGCTTCGAAGGAGACCGTTTCGCCGACGCGCGGGACATCTTCGAGGAAGTCACCCTCAGCACCGAGTTCCCGGCCTTCCTGACACTGCCGGCCTACGACCGCTTCCTGCATGAAGCGCGCGACGGCGCCGGCGTCGCCAGCGGGGACCCCGCACTGCTTCCGGCGTAGGACTCCGCGTCCCGGGCAACCGGGTCCGCACAGATTTCCGTTGGCTGGGCTGCCAGGCCCTTCGCAACAGGCACCCCGAAATCCGGGTGGCAGTCCAGCAACGGAAAATCCCCCCGTACTCGACAACGGCGTCGGTACGACAGGTAAGGCCCATGTTCCCCGCGAACATGGGCCTTACCTGTCGTCTCGACTGAAATCACCCCGGCGCGCGACAGCGAATCAGTGGGGCTTCGGCACCCGCCGCAGTGACAGGGAGGTGCCCAGGATGAACGCGGCCACCGAGCACAGGATCATCAGCAGCGGGCCGGTCCAGGCGCCGGTGGTCCCGTGGACGTAGCCCAGCAGGGTCGGCGCCACTGCCCCGAAGGAGTATCCCGTCCCCTGGACGACGGCGGACATCCGGGCCGCCGAGGCCTGGTCCCGCGCCAGCCGGATTATGGCCAGGAAGATCAGCGTGATGCCGCCGCCCTGGGCCACACCGCCGAAGGAACACCACAGCCACCACAGCTCCGGTGCGAGCAGCAGGCCCACGGGTACGGTGAGCCACAGCAGCCCAAGGGCGAGGCCCACCGCCGTCGTACTGGCGAACCGGGCCGCCAGCGGCACGCCCAGTCCGCCCACAATGGCCAGGATCTGGAAGAGCGAGGACCCCGCCCCGGCGGCTGCCGGCGACATGCCGAGTTCGTCAGAGAGCAGGCTTGGCAGCCAGGCGGTCACTCCGTAGTACGAGAACGCCTGCCCGGCGAACCCGAAGGTCAGCGCTGCCGTGATCCACCGCGAGGTGAGCTTGCCGGGCCGCCGCGGGTCCGCCGCGGGGATGGCAGCAGGTATGAATGCCCGCCGGCCAACCGCAATCACCCACACGGCGGCAGCCGCCACCGCGAACAGGCCACTGGCGGCAATCGCGGGCCGCCAGCCCAGCAGGTCAGCCAGCGGCGCCGACACCATGGAGGTCAGGAACGAGCCGATGTTCAGTGCCGCGGTGTAGGTGCCCATTGCCGCGCCTTGCCGGGCGGGGGTGAAGTCACGGCGGATGATCAGCGGGACCACGATGTTGCCGATCGTGATGGCGACGCCGAGGATCACCGTGCCCAGCATGACCAGGGCACCACCGCCGGCCGAGCGGACCACGACGCCGAAGAGCACGCCGAGCAGGGTCAGGGTGATGGCGAACTCGGGCCCCAGCTTGCGTCCGGCCAGCGAGGCCAGGGGCGCGGCGAGGGCAAAGCACAGCACCGGAATGCCGGTCAGGAATCCCAATTCCACCGGGGTAAACCCGAGATCGTCCTCCAGTTGGGCGATCACCGGGGCAACCGCCACCAACGGGCCGCGCATGTTCAGCGCGATCAGCCCGATCGCGAGCATGAGGAGCCAGCCGCGCGGCGCCCGGGCCACGCCGCTCATGGGGTGGGCCGTTGCCCGGCGGCCGGGCAGAAATATGCTTTCATCAGTCCCATTGCTATCACGGGCCCCTGCCGCACCCGCGGAATGTGACGTTTCCGGGGCGGGGCTATTGGCCCGCGAAATAGATCTTGCGAAGCGTCTCGGTGACGGTCCACGACGTCCGTTGACCTTGGCGCAGCCGTACGATGTCGCCAGTTGCGACGTCCAAGGTGCTTCCGTCGTCGAGGAACACGAGGCGGGCCTTCCCGCTCAGGACGACAAAGACCTCCTCGGCCTCGGTATCAGTGGCAGTGCCCGGGGTCATTTCCCATATGCCGACGCCGCATCCCGCCAGGTCCTCAAGCTCGCGAACCGCTGTGCTGGGATTGCCCAGAACAACCTTGTCGGCGGAAAGCGGCTCGTGTTTCAGGTCAAGACCGAGTGCCGCTGTGTGCTCGGCCGCTGAGTCCGTCATTGCTGGGTCTCCTCTGGTGGGGTCAATGGGGGTGTCTAGGAGTCGAAACCCAGCCCCACGGCGTCGAGCGTCTTGAGGATAAGGTTCCGCTTGCCCGCATTGTGATCGGCCCGGTCCATCGACCAGCGGGTCAGGTTGATCCCAATCGAAGCGAAGGGCTCGGGCGGGAACGGGAGCGGGCGTTTGCGCACCATCTCAAGGCGCGTCCGCTCGGTTTCCTGCCCGCCCAGCAGGTCCAGCATGACATCGGCGGCAAAGCGGGTGGATGCGACACCCAGGCCCGTGAAGCCTGCGGCATAGGCCACCCGTCCCTTTCGGGCCGTACCGAAAAAGGTGCAGAACTGGGTGCTGGAGTCGATGGCGCCTCCCCACTTGTGGCTGAACTTCAATCCCTCAAGCTGCGGAAACGTCGTGAAGAAGTGGCTGGCCAGCTTCCTGAACGTCTCCTCCCGGTCCTCGTACGCCTCCTTCACCTGGCGCCCCGCGTAATAGATGGCGTCGTAGCCGCCGAAAAGAATGCGGTTGTCCTTGCTCAAGCGGTAGTAGTGGAATTGATTGGCCATGTCGCCGATGCCTTGGCGTTCCTTCCAGCCAATGGCGGCGAGCTGTTCGTCCGTGAGCGGCTCGGTCATGAGCGCGTAGTCGTAGACCGGCACGGTCATGAAGCTGTTCCGTTTCAGGAGGGAGGGGAAGACATTGGTGGCCAGGGCTACCTGCTTGGCCCGAACGCCGCCGGATCCCGTGTGCACGCGGACGCCGTCAGGCAACTCCTCCAGCCCGCTGACGCGGGACTCTTCGAAGATTTGCACGCCGAGCTCCGTCGCCGCCCGCGCCAGTCCCGCGGCAAGTTTGGCGGGATGGATCATGGCGGCCCCGTCCTTGTGCCAACGGCCGGCGAGATAGGTTGGCGAATTCACCGACGCGCGCATCGCATCCGTGTCAAGGAAAACCCCACCCCCGCCGTCGCTCTTAAGCCATTCAACATGGTGCGGTTCCACGGCCACGTTGAACTCGCCCGTGCGCTCGAAGTCGCAATCGATCTGATAACGCTCAACGGTCTCCTGGATCCCGTCCAGGTTTTCCATGCCCAGGCGCTCCAACTGGTCCAGTTCCTTGGGCCAGCGGTTCTTGCCGTTCTCATAGCCATGCGTCAGGCTCGCAACGCAGAACCCGCCATTGCGGCCGGACGCGGCCCAGCCGACGCGTTGCGCCTCGACGACAATTACGTCAAGTTCCGGATTGCTTTCTTTGGCCCGCAGGGCCGTCCACAGGCCTGTGTAGCCCGCGCCCACTACAACGAGATCGGCTTGAAGCTCACTCTCAAGCTGGGGGTACCGAACCACGTCATCGCCCAGATCGTCGATCCAGAATGGTCGGTGCACGGTGTCTGCCAAAGCCTGCTCAACAATTGCCGAGCCCGGGAAGCTCCGCTCAAAAACGGTCGTATGCACTGGAATCTCTCCTATTTGTGAGTGCTTTGTGAGCACTTTGCGAGTGCCCGAGGCACCTGGGTTGGTGGCACACGTTGGTTGTACAGGCGCCGGCATAGATGTCGAACTAAGCGGGCTGCTCTTCCCAGAGGGCCCTCGGCCGTGAGTCGAGGAGCGTGCGGGTGTAGTCGCTGGTGGGAGCAGACAAGATCTTCGCCGTGGGCCCTTGCTCCACGATCTGGCCTTGCTGCAGCACAAGAAGCTCCGCGCACAGCCTGGAAACCACCGCGAGATCGTGGGTCACGAAGAGAATGGTCAGGCCCAGCTGCTCCCGCACTTCCTCCACGAGCTCCAGCACTTGCGCCTGGACCGAGACGTCCAGGGCACTGGTGGCCTCGTCCAGGACCAGCAGCTTGGGCCGCGCGGCGAGGGCCTTGGCAATCGCCACGCGCTGCCGCTGCCCGCCCGAAAGTGCCCGCGGTTTGGATTCGAAACGCTCCGGGCCGATGCCCACGCGTTCGAGAAGCTCCCGGGCGCTCTGCACGGCGTCTGCCCGCCCCTGTCCCTGGTGGAGCCGGAAAACATCCGCCACCGCCTTACCCACGGCAATCCTCGGATCCAGGGAAAGGTAGGGATCCTGGAAGACAATCTGAACGTCTTTGGCCAGGAGCTTGCGCTCACGGGCCCGGAGCGGACGTGGCGCCCGGACCCGGCCGTTGATCGCGAGTTCGCCCTCATCGGCCGTCTCGAGCGCGACAATCATTCGCGCCAACGTGGACTTGCCCGAACCTGACTCGCCCACAACGCCCAGGGAGCCGCCAGGGGCAAGGGTGAACGTGGCGTCGTTCAGGGCGGTCAGCATTTCCCCGCCCGGCAACTCATAGCGCCGGCCCAGGCCCTTGACCGAGAGCAGCGGCATGGTGCCGTCGGCCGCGGGCGCTGTCGGGACCTTGTCGAGCTCGATGCGCGGCGTGGCGCCGACCAGCTGGCGGGTGTAGTCCGCCTGCGGGCTCAAGAACACGTCGCATGCCGCGCCATGCTCCACAACTTCGCCCTTGCGCAAAACGTAGACGCGGTCGCACAGGGAGGCGGCGAGGTTCAGGTCGTGCGTGATGAACAGCATGCCCATGGCCCGCGCCTGTTGCTGTTCGCGCAGCAATTCGAGAATCCCGGCCTGAGTGGTGACGTCCAGGGCTGTGGTCGGCTCGTCGCACAAGAGCAGTTCGGGCGAATCGAGCAGCGCGGCCGCAATCATGACACGCTGGAGCATGCCCCCGGACAGCTGGTGCGGATACTGCCGCATCATCTCTTTGGTCCGCCGCAGGCCCACCTGTTCCAGCTGCGTGATGGCCCGCTCGACCGATTCTTCCCGGCTCAGGCCGCGCCATCTCACCAGCGTCTCGGTGAGGAAATCCCCCACCGTGCGTACCGGGTTGATGCCGGCGCGCGGGTCCTGGAAGATCATGGAGGCGCGGTTGCGGCGCAGTTGCAGCAACTTGGCCGCCGGGGCACTCGTCGTGTCCAGGCCCTGTACCTTCACAGACCCGGAAAGCCTGGAGGTTTCCGGAAAGAGCCCCAGAGCGGCCCGGGTGGTGAGCGATTTCCCGGAACCAGATTCGCCCACCAGGGCGACGGCCTCGCCATCGTCGACGTGCAGTGAGACCTCGTTCAGGAGCGCCCCGCGGCCGGGGAAGTGCAGCGTGAACTGGTCAATTTCAAGGAGCTTGCTCATGAAAGCTTGCCTCCAATCCGGTCGGAGAGTTCCTCACCGATGACGTTGATGGATACGACAATAAGAACGACGACGAGCGCGGGCAGAAAGGCCGGCAGCACGTGGCCGCCGAGCAGTGCGCCCCGGGCCTCCTCGATCATGGCTCCCCAGTCGGAGGTTGGCGGCTGGATGCCGAGGCCAATAAAGGACAGTGCCGCGAGGTCGGCGAGCACATAGCCGAAGTTGAGCGTGGACTGGGCGCCAACGGTGGGCACCAGGTTTGGCATCACCCGTCCCAGCACCACCCAGGGAGTCCGGAATCCCAGCACCCGGTAGGCCTGGACATATGGCCGGCTCCGTTCGGCGACCACCAACTGCTGCGTCAAACGCGCCACGTACGGGATGTAGCTGATGGTCATGGCCAGGATCGGCGCTATGAGGCCCTTGCCGAAGATGGCAATGGCCAGCATGGCGAGCAGCAGTGCGGGGAAGGCGAAGAGCAGGTCGAAGACGCGGGTCAGGATCCTGCTGATCCAGCCGTCCGTCCATCCGGCTGCCAGGCCCAAGAGCAGGCCCAGGACCGTGGACGCTGCCACCACAATCAACGGGCCGACGAGCGAGGTACGCCCCCCGAACATGAGGCGGCTGAGCATGTCGCGGCCCAGGGCATCGGTGCCGAGCAAGTGGGCGCTGCTTGGCCCGCCCAGCACGCTGGAAAGATCGACGAAGTCCGGATCGTACGGGGCCAGGACCGGGGCGAGCAGGGAGAGAAGCACAACGACGAGCGTTACCGTCACTGCCACCCAACCCGTGACCGACAGGAGGCTTCCGTAGCGGTGGGTCCTCAGGAGGGGAAGCGTTCCTGTGAGAGTCATCGGGACTCCGTTCCTGCGGCGATCCGCGGGTCAATGAGGGGTTGGATGAGATCGACTACCGTGTTGGCCAGGACGAATGCCGTGACAATGATCATGACGATCGCCTGAACCACCGCGAAGTCGAGCCGGTCGATCGACTGGACCAGAAGCTGGCCGATCCCGGTCAGGCCGAATGTCTGTTCCACGATGGCACTGGAGACCAGAAGGCCGGCGATCAGTACACCGCTCACTGTCAGGATGGGGCCCAGGGCGTTGCGGAGCACGTGCCGGAACACCACGGAACTGCGTGTGAGGCCGCGGCTGGTGGCCACCTCCACGTGTTCGCGGGTGAGTTGTTCGTTCATTGAGGAACGCGTCACCCGGGCCATGAAGGCAATGAAGGTCACGCCCAGCGCCAGGGCAGGGAGTGTCAGGTGCCAAAGCCGGCTCGGCCCTTCATCACCGCTGCCGAAGGAAGGAAACCACCCCAACTGGACCGCGAAGAGGGCGGTCAGGACAATCGCCGCAACGAACGGGGGTATGGCACCGGCTGCCGTGACCGTGATGAGGATGAAGCGGTCCCAGCCGCCCTTGTTCAAGCTTGCGAGCATGCCGGCAATGAGGCCCAGGCCTGTGATGAAGACGGCGGCCAGGGCCACGAGTTCCAGCGTCACGGGCAGGCGGTTGAGCAGCACATCGCTCACGCTCTGGCGGTAGGTCAGCGAGCGGCCCCAGTCACCGTGGAGGATGCCTCCGATCCACGTGAAATACTGCTCGATCGGAGGCTTGTCCAGGCCGAACTGCTTGGTGATCTCCGCGAGGGCCTCCGGTTTGGGGCTCCGGCCGCGCAGGAGGAAGCGCGCCGGGTCGCCCGGCAGGACAAAGCGTGAGAAGAACACGATCAGTGAGGCGAAGAACAGGGTGATCAGCAGCGTTCCTACCCTGCGGAGCACCAGGGCTAATGGTGCCGCCGTCGGGCTTTTCTTCGTTGCGGGGGTCGGTGGGGCGGGTGGTGCTGCCAGTTGGGTCACAGCCACGGCTACCGGCCTCCAATCGTTGCTGCCCAGGGGTAGTACATGTAGTTGATCGACGGCGTCACGCCTGTGATGCGCTTGCCGAGCCACAGTGCGGTGACGGTCTCATAGAGCGGGGACCAGACCACGTCCTGGCTGGCGATTTTCGCCGCCTGGGCCGTGAGCCGGTTTCGCTCGGCGTCGTCTTCGGTGCCGACCGCGCTGTTGATGAGTTGGTCGTACTCGGCGTTGGACCAGCCACCGTAATTGCTGAAATCGCCGGTACGGAGCACGGAGTACATTTCAAGGGGTTCGGCGCTGGAGAGGTACCAGGACGTCTCGAAGAGATCGACACCCTTGCGGGCCTCGGGGTCGGAGAACAGCGTCGTGTACTTGTCATTGGACATGGTCTGAATCTCCGGTGCCAGGCCGATTTCCCGGGCAGCGGAAGCAACGGCACGCGAGGTGATGTCGAAGGCCGCGGTGAGGGACGCCGTCGCGTAGACGAATTTCTTGCCTGTAGCGCCGGCTTCCTTGATGAGGCGCCTGGCCTCGTCAAGGTTGTAGTCCTGTTTGTCGGGCGATTCGAAGGCCGAATTGACCGTGGAAGGCTGGGCACCCACCCACACGTTCCTGGTGGTCAGCGCATCGGTCGTCTTGCCGTAGCCCTGCTCTGCCGCCTGAAGGAGCGCCTCACGGTTGATGGCCATCATGAGGGCCTTGCGGACCCTGACGTCACCGAAGACGCCGTTGAGATTTGATGTGACCAGGCTTTGCACCGAAGTGTCGTTGCCAAAGTAGACGTTTCCGGCGTCTGTGTTGGCTTTGAGGATGTCCAGTGCGTTGGAGGGAACCTGCCAACTGCCATCGATCTCGCCGGTCTGCAGGGCGTTAACCCGTGCATTGGCGTCGGGGAGGATCTTAAAGGTCATCTGCTTCGCCTTGGCCCTGAGGTTTGGGTCCCAGTAGTCGTCGAAGCGCTTGAGCGTGATGCCCTCCCCGGCGTCCCAGTGGTCAAATTCAAAGGGGCCCGTACAATTAACGCCTGCGGTGGCGTTGCCGTAGTCCGCGCCGTCCTTGGCGAGGGTCTTGGCGGATTCCACGACACCGGGCGCCCCGACCAGCGCGGAGTTCAAGGCGTAATCCGGGACACTGGTGGTGATGGTGACCTCGTAGTCGCCGGTCTTCTGGATGTCGGCCACTCGTTCAAAGGAGGAAGCCCAGAAGGAACCGACCTTCTCATCGACATGCCGCTTGAGCGAGGCCACCACGTCCGCGGCCGTCAGGAGGCTGCCGTCGTGGAAGTGGACTCCCTGCCGGATGGTGTACACCCAGGTCAGGTCGTCAGGGTGCTCAAATTTGGTTGCCAGCCCCGGCGCGGAGGTCAGGTCGGGGTTCCAACGGAAGAGCGATTCGCACATGTTTGCGAGGACCTGGTTGTCCGGGTAGTCGAACGCGTAGGCGTAGTCGAGCGAAAACGGCTCGGCGTAGAGCGCCCAGCTGAACTGGTCAATTTCCTTGTTGGGTTTGGGCGTCGAATTGCTCAGGGTGAATTTGGCGGCGACGGTGCCGCCCGCAGTTGTGCCGCACCCGCTGAGCATGAGGCCAATGGCCGAGCAACCAGCGACGACGGCGCCCAGCCGTCGACGCGATAAGCGTGTGGGAGCCATGCGCTTCCTTCCTCTAATCATGAAAGGCGTCCCGGTTCTATGACGGATCCAGCCGGGCAAAGACGCGCTCGCCGGCAATCCAGGTTTCGTCCACTTGGACGGTGTGCAGTTCCTCCGCGGGGATGTCGAAGAGGTTCCGGTCAAGGATCGCCAGGTCGGCGAGGGCCCCGGGGCGGATGATGCCGGTGTCCGAGTCCAGGTGGTTGATCCACGCGGTGCCCTGGGTGTAGGCATCAAGGATCTGCTTGAGGGAGAGTTTGTTATGTTCCGGGCCGAGCGCTTGCTGCGCGCCACCTGGCTCCACTCTGTTCACGGCAACGTGGATGGCCAGGACGGGGTTGGGCGACGAGACTGCCCAATCACTTCCCGCGGCAAGATGTGCCCCTGCCGCCGCGAGTTCGCCGAAGGGGTAGTGCCTTTCCTCAGCATCGGCCTCCAGGAAAGGTAGCGTCAGTACGTCCAATTGTTCTTCGTGGCAGGCCCAGAGTGCTTGGAGGTTGGCTGCTGCCCCGAGGGCCGCGAAACGCGGCACGTCCGCCGTGCGGACCACCTGAAGGTGGGCGAGATGGTGGCGGTTAGTGCCGGGGCCATTGACAGTGCGTGCCTGCTCGACGGCGTCGAGCGCATTGGTGACGGCGCGGTCGCCCAGTGCGTGGAAGTGGACCTGGAACCCGTTGGCGTCGAGGTCTGTGACGAACTCCCGCAGCTGCGCAGGGTCAAAGAACTCGATGCCGTGGTTGTCCGTGTGGTGTCCGTGGCGATCGCGGTACGGCGTGTGCATGGCGGCTGTGAAGTTCTCCGCCACCCCATCCACCATGACCTTCACCGTTGCCGCGGACAACCGCAGCGGATCGCAGGCGTCGGCGACACGATCGCGGCGCGCCAGGATTTCGGCGAGCTGTCCCCGGCCGGCTGAGCGGTCCCACCACTGCGCTGCCCGGACGCGGACCCGGAGTTCATCGGCGTCGAGCGCCTTGAGGTAAGTCTCCAGGGTGTCCCCGAATGGGCTCTGGGAGGTACCCACCCAGGCATCCTGCCACGCCGTGATGCCATAGGAGAGCATGAGCTCCTGCGCCCAGAGCAACCCTTCGTAGGCCTGTTCCGGTGAGATGCCCGGGTGCACGTGGTCAAAGAGTCCCATCGCACCCTCATGGATGGTGCCTGCGGGGTAGCCGTCGGCCTCACGTTCGAGACGGCCGCCGTCGGGGTCCGGCGTCCCGGCGTCGATCCCCGCCAGTTCAAGGGCCTTTGTATTGGCCCAGGCCCCGTGGTGGTCCCGGTTCTGGACCAGCACCGGGCGGTCAGACACCACCGCGTCCAGCATCTGCCGGGTGGGCGTTCCACCAGCAAAGCAGTCCATCGACCAGCCCGCGCCGAGGATCCACGGCTCGTCGGGATGTGACTCGGCGTAGCCGCGCACCGCGGCCACTGCCTCCTCGGCACTGGTGGTCTGGGTGAGGTCGCACTGCAGGTGTTCGACGCCGGCCATGATCGGGTGGACGTGGGCATCTTGAAACCCGGGGATGAGGAGGCGTCCGCGCAGATCCACGCGGATTGTGGCGCTGGTGGCCAGCGAGGCTAATTCCGCGCCGTCCCCTACTGCCAGTACACGCCCGCCGGCAACAGCCAGGGCGGCGCGGACAGGGCGCTCGTCCTCGCCCGTGTATATCCAACCGTTCTCAAAAATCGTCTCAGCGCAGGCCATGGGTTCCCTTCCTCGCAAACTTCTGGTGTCCTGCGTCACACTATGTGGCCATCAACAGAATGTCAACGGCGTTGACAACGGCAATGACAATACCTTTGACTAGGAGTGCCGGGACTCGTGTACCGTGGGGATCGCACGCAGGGAAAAGAACTTCAGGAGAGGCGGTGATACGTGGCCCAGCCCAGGCCCGGTCGAGTCGAGGAACAGCCCACGGACCGGCGAGTACGTCTCGATGCAGACATGATCGTCGACGCCGTGCTGGAACTTGCACGGGACGAACCCCAGTCCCGCTTCACGTTCAAGAGCCTCGGCGAGGCACTCGATGTGAACCCCACCGCCATGTACCGCCACTTCCGCAACCGGGACGCGATCCTGCGCGCGGCGCTGGACAGGCTCTTCTCCATGGCGCTTGAAGAAGCAAACGCTTCAGACGCGCCCCTGGACTGGCGGCCCCGCCTGGAGCGCTACCTCCACACCCTGATCGAAGTCTTCATCAAGTACCCGTCGATTGGCTGCGACGCCTTTGCCACCGACACCTTCGGCCAGGGCGAACTGCACTGCATCGAATTCGTCCTCGGTTGCCTGCGGGACGCCGGTCTATCCGGGGACCGGCTCGTGCACTACTACGGCGCGCTGGAGAGCTACACTCTGGGGCACGGATCCGGCATCGCCCAGGAAGTGCTGGCCAAACCGAGCTCTGACGGCCACGAGCCCTGGCTCCAGGCGGTTGCAGTCGCTTCGGTCAGCGGCTTCCCGCTGATCGAGGAACACCGCGATCGGCTCCTGGGGCTTGACAGCCTGAACGTCTTCGCCGCGGGCCTCAGCGCCATTCTCGATTCCGCCGAGCGCGAGGGCACCCGCTAGCCGGGAACCCTCCAACAGGGGGTCCGGTAGTAGGGAGCCGCGTCACGGGCGTCGCCCCGGCATCAACTACCCATCCATCCCCCGAGGGAGCATCATGTACCAATTCATCAACGGCCGCACCGAGCAGGGCACTTCCACCCACACGCACGACGTCGTGAACCCCGCCACCGGCGGGGTGGTGGCCACCGTGGACCTTGCCAGTGCGGCCGACGTTGACCGCGCTGTCGCGGCAGCCCGCGCGGCCTTCGCCACGTGGGCCCGCACGGCACCGGGCGAACGGTCCGCGATACTGCACCGTTTCGCGTCGATCCTGACGGAGCGAGCCGAGGAATTCGCCCGTGTGGAGAGCAGCCAGACCGGCAAACCCCTCCGGTTGACCAGGGGTTTTGACGTCCCGGGCACCATCGACAACATTGAGTTCTTCGCAGGCGCCGCGCGCCACCTAGAAGGCAAGGCAACGGCCGAGTATTCGCCAGATCACACCTCCAGCATTCGTCGCGAACCCATCGGCGTGGTGGGCTCAATTGCACCCTGGAACTATCCCCTCCAGATGGCGGCATGGAAAATTCTTCCCGCCATCGCCGCCGGCAACACCATCGTCCTCAAGCCGGCCGAGATCACACCCCTGACGTCAGTAATGTTCGCCCAGGCGCTCAACGACGCCGGGCTGCCGCCAGGCGTCGTCAACGTCCTGGTGGGCACCGGCCCCGAAGTGGGCGCGGCACTGATGCGCCACGAAGGCGTAGACATGGTTTCCTTCACCGGCTCCACCGCGATCGGCCGCACCGTGCTGGAAGCCGCGGCCGTCAACACCAAGCGGGTTCATCTCGAGCTGGGCGGCAAGGCGCCGTTCGTGGTCTTCGAGGACGCCGACGTGGACGCCGCAGTGCACGGCGCGGTCGCCGGGAGCCTGATCAACTCGGGCCAGGACTGCACGGCGGCCACACGGGCCATTGTGCACCGTTCCATCTATCAGGAATTCGTGGACAAGCTCGCGACGCGTTTCCGGGACATCCGCCTGGGCTTGCAGGACGACGAGGGCGCGGACCTCGGTTCCTTGGTCTCAGTCAAGCACCGCGAGCACGTCGCGGGAATGGTTGAGCGTGCCCGCGGCTATGCGAAGGTGCTCACCGGCGGCGAAATCCCCAGCGAAGGCGTCCTGGCCCGTGGTGCCTTCTACCCGCCAACGCTCATCATTGACGCCGCCCTGGACAGCGAGATCGTCAAGGATGAAGTGTTCGGCCCGGTGCTGGTGGTATTGCCTTTCGACGACGATGACGAGGCCATCCGCCTGGCCAACGACACTGTCTACGGGCTGGCGGCCTCCGCTTGGACCAGCAATGTGCACCGGGCCATGCGCGCGACCCGGGAGATCAACGCGGGCTGCGTGTGGGTCAATGACCACATCCCGATCATCTCCGAGATGCCGCACGGCGGCTTCAAGCAGTCCGGCTTCGGCAAGGACATGTCCGCCTACTCCTTCGAGGAATACACCCAGGTCAAGCACGTGATGTTCGAGCTGAGCGGCAGCGCGGAAAAGGACTGGCACCGCACCATTTTCCAGCTGCGCTGAAAATTCCGGGCCGGGGCCGGCGGGCCCTAGCCCGTGGCCTGCAGGGTCGCCTCAATGACGGCGGGCGAGAGTACGTGCTGGGTGACCATCTGGCTGGCACCGAGGATCGCGGCCTGGTCCCCGGCCCGGGACACGCCGATCCGCAGGTGGGTCGTGGCCAGGGGCAGCGAGCGCCGGTAGACCACCTCGCGGACTCCGGCCATGAGGTGCTCCCCGGCCTGGCCGAGGCTTCCGCCGATGACAATCATTGAGGGATTCAGCAGGTTCACGACCGTGGAGAGGACGTCGCCGAGGTCCCTGCCGGCCTGCCGCAGCGCCTGGATGGCCTGCAGGTTGCCCTCGGCGACCAGGCGCAGCACATCACCGCCGTCGTGCGCCGGCAGGCCCTGCTGCGTCAGCGCCTTGGCGACGGCAGGCCCGGACGCCAGGGCTTCCAGGCAGCCGTAGTTCCCGCAGCGGCACAGCACGTCATCGCCGCGCGGAACCCGGACGTGACCAAGGTCGCCGGCCGTCCCGTTGGCCCCGCGCTGGAGCTGGCCGCTGCTGATGATGCCCGCCCCGATGCCGGTGGCCACCTTGATGAACAGGAAGTTTTCGTCGTCGGGCCAGTGCGCCGTGCGCTCCCCCAGCGCCATGATGTTCACGTCGTTGTCCACCAGGACCGGCACCGGGAGGGACCGCTGGACATGGCGGACGACGTCGAACCCGTCCCAGCCGGGCATGATCGGCGGCTTCACCGGCATGCCGGTGGCGTGCTCCACCGGCCCCGGGAGCCCGATCCCGGCGCCAGCCAGATCCGCGGCGCCCCGGCCGGCCCCGGCGAGCAGCCGCAGCCCTTCATCGACCACGCGGTCCAGGACAACCACCGGGCCGTCGGCGACATCCTGCGCCAGCCGGTGCTCGGCGAGTACCTTCCCGCTGAGATCCGTAACGGCGATGATCACGTGGGTGGCCCCGACATCCACGGCCAGGACGACGCGGGCGGCCGGGTTGAAGGCAAAGCGCGACGGCGGCCTGCCGCCGCTGGAGCTCGCCTCCCCCGCCGGGCCAACAAGGCCAGAGACCATCAGCGCGTCGACGCGGGAAGCGACAGTGGACCGGGCGAGCCCGGTGGTCAGGGCCAGCTCCGCGCGGGTCCGGGCCTTGCCGTCGCGCAGGAGCTGGAAGAGGTCTCCGGCGCGGGACAGGCTGCCGCCGGCCCCGGGGGCTGCGGGCTCGGTGCCGGTGGGCGTACTCATGAGTAAGTGATAGCACGGAGATCTTCTGCATGTCACGCTTCACAAAGATCGACACGTGGTTTCCACCTTTTGCTTGACGCCCGGCAAAAGCTTCCCTAGCTTAGAGCCATCGTGTTCCTCCGCTCCAGACAAATCATCTCGCTGCCCATGGGCGTGCAGTCCTTCCTCGCGCAGAATCAAACGGAGTGGACGCCCCCTTCCCGCTGTCAGGGCTGTCCCTCTCACCTTCGAAGCCGAACTCGTGCAAAGGAATCCCGTGTCTTACTCAATCCAGCTGTACACCCTCCGCAACGCCCTCCAGGAAGACCTGCCCGGCACCATCAAAAAGGTCGCCCAGCTCGGCTTCACCCAGGTTGAGCCCTACAACTTCGTGGCGACGGCCGCCGAGCTCGGCGCCGCCCTGAAGGAAAACGGCCTGACCGCCCCGTCCGGCCACGCCCCGCTGCTGAGCCAGGACCAGGACGAAATCTTCGCCGCGGCCAAGGAGTTGGGCATCAGCACGGTGATCGATCCCTACCTGCCAGCCGAGCACTGGCAGTCGGCCGAGGACATCCAGGCCACCGCAGCGAAGCTCAACGCCGCGGCCAAGAAGGGCGCCGGGTACGGCATCCGCGTCGGCTACCACAACCACGCCTGGGAGCTGGAGTCCAGCATCGAGGGCCAGACCGCGCTGGAGTACTTCGAGGGACTCCTCGACCCGGAACTCGTCCTGGAAGTGGACACCTATTGGGCGGCCGTCGGCGGCCAGGACCCGGTGCAGCTGCTGCAGCGCCTCGGCGACAGGGTCAGGTTCATCCACATCAAGGACGGCCCCGTCTCCACGGACACCAAGGCGCAGCAGCCGGCCGGGCAGGGCAAGATCGCCGTGCGGGACGTCATCGCCGCGGCGCAGTCCCTGGAAGTCGGCGTCGTGGAATTCGACGACTACTCCGGCGACATCTTCGACGGCATCGCCCAGAGCCTGGGCTACCTGCAAAGCGGTTCCGCCAACGCGCAGGGCGTGAATGCATGAGCGCCGCAGCGAACCGGGTAACGGTGAACCAGGTATCACCGAACCGTGCCACCGGCCGCGGCCCGGTGGGCGTCGCCGTCGTCGGCGCCGGCAACATCAGCCAGCAGTACCTGGACAACCTGACCGTCTTCCCCGACCTTAAGGTCCACGTGATCGCCGATCTCTTCGAAGAGGCGGCCGAGGCGCGGGCCAAGGAATACGGCATCCCGGAGTGGGGCGGGGTGGACGCCGCCCTGAACCACCCCGACGTCGAAATCATCGTCAACCTGACCATCCCGGCCGCGCACGTGGAAGTGGCCACGGCCGCCGTCAATGCCGGCAAACACGTCTGGACGGAAAAGCCGTTCTCGCTCGACCGCGATTCCGGCCTTGGCCTGCTGAAATTGGCCGACGCCGCGGGGCTGCGGCTGGGCTGCGCCCCGGACACGTTCCTGGGCGCCGGGCTGCAGACTGCGCGGCGGCTGATCGAACGCGGCGACATCGGCACCCCGCTGACGGCCATGACCACGTTCCAGACGCCCGGGCCGGAATCGTGGCACCCCAACCCCGCATTCCTCTTCCAGCACGGCGCCGGTCCCCTGTTCGATATGGGCCCGTATTACCTCACGGCCCTGGTGCAGACGTTCGGCTCCGTGCGCCGCGTGGCCGCGACCGGTTCCAAGGCCAAGGAGGTCCGGGTCATCGGTTCCGGGCCCCAGGCCGGCGAGGAATTCACGGTCGAGGTCCCCACCCACGTGTCCGCCATGGCCCAGTTCGAGTCCGGCGCGTCCTCCCACAGCGTGTTCAGCTTCGAGTCCCCGCGGCTGCGGATGGGCTTCGTGGAGATCACCGGGACGGAGGCCACCATCTCGCTGCCGGATCCGAACTACTTCGACGGCGACATCAGGCTTTGGCGCGCCGGCGACGAGGAATGGACCGTTGTTCCGGCCACCGGCCCCAGCCAGGGCCGCGGCATGGGCGTGCTGGACATGGCCCGCTCCATCCGCGCCGGCGTCCCGCACCGCGCCACCGGCAACCTCGCCTACCACGTCCTGGACACCATGGTCTCGATCTCCGAGTCGGTCGGTTCCGGCACGTTCATCGATGTGGAAAGCTCGGCCCCCACCTCCGCAGCCCTCCCCGAGGACTGGGACCCCACCGCTTCCACACTCTAGGGACCAGCAATGAATTCCCACGAAACCAGCCCCGGCCCTCCCACTTTGGGAGTGGCCATGATCGGGTACGCGTTCATGGGCAAGGCCCACTCGAACGCCTGGCGGAATGTTGCCAGCTACTTCGACGTCCCGGCGTTCGAACGGTGCGTCCTGGTCGGCCGCGACCGGGACGGCGTCGCCGAGGCGGCCGCAAAGTACGGCTGGGCCGAGTCCGCCACGGACTGGCGCGAGGTGATCGCCCGCGATGACATCCAGATCGTCGATATTTGCACGCCGGGGTTCATGCACGCGGAAATCGCCATCGCCGCGCTGGCCGCCGGCAAGCACGTCCTGGTCGAGAAGCCGCTGGCCAACACCCTCGCCGAGGCCGAGGCCATGGCGGAGGCGGCCCGGGCCGCGCAGGAGGAAGGCGTGCAGTCCATGATCGGCTTCAACTACCGCCGGGTCCCGGCCCTGGCGCTGGCCCGGGAGCTGATCGTCGAGGGCCGGCTCGGCGCCGTCCGGCACGTCCGCGCCGCCTACCTGCAGGACTGGCTCGTGGACCCGGACGTGCCCATGACCTGGCGGCTGAACAAGGACACCGCCGGCTCCGGCGCGCTGGGCGACATCGCCTCGCACGCGATCGACCAGGTGCTGTTCCTCCTAAGCGAGCCGGTCACCGAGGTCTCCGGCCGGCTGCACACCTTCACCCGGCAGCGCCCGGGCGCCGCCGGGCTCGAGGAGGTGACGGTCGACGACGCCGCCTGGGTCATGCTGACCCTCGCCTCCGGGGCCATCGCCTCCGTGGAGGTCTCCCGGGTGGCCACCGGACAGAAAAACTCGCTGAAGCTGGAGATCTATGGTGACAAGGGTGCCTTGCTGTTCGACTTGGAGGACCTAAACGAGCTCGGCTTCCTGGACGCCACACTGCCGGTCCGCGAACAGGGCTTCCGCCGCATCCTGGTCAGCGAACCCGAGCACCCGTACCTTGAAGCATGGTGGCCGCAGGGCCACGTGATCGGCTGGGAACACACGTTCACGCACGAGATCCGCGACTTCCTCGTCGCGGTGGGCACCGGAACCCAGCCGTCGCCGTCGTTCGAGGACGGCCTGAGCGTCCAGCGGATCCTCGCGGCCGTGGAGGAAAGCGCCGCCGCCAAAGGTTCACTCATCCAGCTCACCCCGTCCGCACGGACCACCCAGACCACTACCGAAGGAGCCTGACATGCCCCGCCCGTACACCCTGTTTACCGGCCAGTGGGCCGACCTGCCCTTCGAGGAAGTCGCCCGCCTGGCCTCCGGCTGGGGCTACGATGGCCTGGAAATCGCCGTCTCCGGCGACCACCTGGACGCCTGGCGCTGGGACGAGCCCGGCTACGTCGAGTCCAAGCTGGCTGTGCTTCAGAAGTACAACCTCAAGGTCTGGGCCATCTCCAACCACCTCAAGGGCCAGGCCGTGTGCGATGACCCGATCGACTTCCGGCACGAGGCGATCGTCGGGGCCAGGGTCTGGGGCGACGGCGACCCCGAGGGCGTCCGGCAGCGCGCGGCTGAGGAAATGCAACACACCGCCCGGCTCGCCAAGGCCCTCGGCGTCGACACCGTGGTCGGGTTCACCGGATCCTCGATCTGGCAGTACGTCGCGATGTTCCCGCCCGTGCCGGAGAAAGTGATCGAGGCCGGCTACCAGGACTTCGCGGACCGCTGGAACCCCATCCTGGACGTCTTCGACGACTGCGGTGTCCGCTTCGCGCACGAGGTCCACCCCTCCGAGATCGCCTACGACTACTGGACCACCGTCAGGACCCTCGAGGCGATCAGGCACCGTGCGGCCTTCGGCCTGAACTGGGACCCGTCGCACTTCATGTGGCAGGGCATCGACCCGGTCTCCTTCATCTGGGACTTCAAGGACCGGATCTACCATGTGGACTGCAAGGACACCAAGCTGCGGCCCACCGGCCGGAACACCGTTCTGGGCTCGCACCTGCCCTGGGGGGACCCGCGCCGCGGCTGGGACTTCGTCTCGGCCGGCCGCGGGGACGTGCCCTGGGAATCCTCGTTCCGGGCACTGGCAGCGATCGGCTACGACGGCCCCATCTCGATCGAATGGGAGGACGCGGGCATGGACCGGCTCCACGGCGCCCCCGAAGCCCTCGCCGCGCTCAAGAAGTTCGACTTCCCGGCCTCGAACACCTCCTTCGACGCCGCCTTCAAGCAGTAAGAGACCGGCCGGAAAGCGGCAATAGTGAACGCTCGTTCACTTCTTGACGGATCAGAACCGGTGCTGTAACAGTTAGCTCGTGGAGGGCGCATCGATGGAGAACCACAACGAAACTGATGCCGTGAATGCTTCCGAGGCGCTCCATTCCGGCTCTCCGGCTCCCCCGCCAATCCTGGAAGTCCGCGGACTGACCAAGAGTTTTTTCGGCGTACCCGTACTGGAGGATGCCCATCTCAGCCTTCACCGGGGCCAGGTACACGGGCTCGTGGGGGAAAACGGCGCGGGCAAGTCCACCCTGATGAAGGTGCTGGCCGGGGTGTACCAACCCGACGCCGGAACCGTACTCCTGGACGGCCAGGAAGTGACTTTCAGCCATCCCACGAAGGCACACGAAGCGGGGCTGTCATCGGTGTTCCAGGAGTTCAACCTCCTCCCCGACCGGACGGTGGCCGAGAACATCTACCTTGGCCGGGAGCCGCGCCGCGGACTGCTCGTGAACAAGACCCTGATGAATTCGCAAACGGCGGAGTTGCTTGACTCCCTGGGGATCGCCGCCATCCGGCCCAGCACGCAGGTGCGGAGCCTGACGGTGGCTGAGCAGCAGGTAGTGGAGATCGCGAAGGCGGTAAGCTACGACGCCCGGATCATCTCCATGGACGAACCCACTGCGGCCCTGGCCGGCGCCGAGGTCGGACTTCTCTACGAGATAGTGGCACGCCTCCGTGAACGTGGCACGGCCATCCTCTACGTCTCCCACCGGCTCCGCGAAGTGTTCGACCTTTGTGACGTCATCACCGTCCTGAAAGACGGCAAGGTGGTCAGCACCCTACCCGCCTCCAAACTCGACGACGCCCAGCTGGTCCGGCTAATGGTGGGCCGGCCCATCTCGGCGTTCTTCCCGGACAAGTTACCCCGGGAGGATCTGACGCCGGACGGTCCCGAGGAGAAGCCGATCCTCGAGTTGCAAGGCGCCGGAAACGGCCAGCTGGACGGGATCAGCCTCAGTATCCAGCCCGGCGAGATTGTCGGCCTGGCAGGACTTCAAGGGTCCGGGCGCACGGAATTGCTTCATGGCATTTTTGGCGCAGCACCGTTCACCCGCGGAACGATGAAAATGGCCGGTGGGGAGCTGCTGCCCAAGTCGCCCCGCCAAGGCGTGCGGGCCCGGATGGCCCTGATCACAGAGGACCGCAAGGCTGAGGGCCTGAGCCTGAACCAGTCCATCCTGGACAACGCACTCAGTGTCATCAGGTCGGTCTTTCCGCGCCGCACGGGAGCCGTCAGGACAGAAATCCCGGGCGTATTCTCCTCCCTCGAAGTTATCGCCCGGGACCTGGACCAGGAGGTGCAGTACCTGTCGGGCGGCAACCAGCAAAAAGTGGTCCTCGCCAAGTGGCTGGCTATCCGCCCCCTGCTCGTCCTGCTGGATGAACCCACCCGTGGCATTGACGTGGGAGCCAAGGTGGCGGTGTACCGGCTGATGCGCCAGCTCGCGGCGGAGGGCAAGGCCATTTTGATGGCCTCCAGCGAGCTTCCGGAGGTTATTGGAATGTCGGACCGGATCCTTGTCATGCGTGATGGCCGGCTCGTCGGCGAACTGCCTGCCGGTACGTCGGAAGAAGCCATCCTCCAGCTGGGAACCGGCGCCAGGACAGCACCCGAAGGAGAGGCATGAAACAACGAGCAAGCTTCTTCCAGAGACTGTCCTCCACGCAGATCGTCTACCTGGTGGCGCTGGTGACACTCATCCTGGGAGTGTTGCTGGTGAACTCCATCGGGCGGAGTTTCTTCAGCCCAGGAAATATCTCGAGCATCCTGACAGGAACCAGTGTTCTGGGCTTCATCGCGATCGGCCAGACACTGGTCATCCTGGCAGGCAGCCTGGATCTGTCAGTTCCCTACGTCACCAGCCTGGCCAGCCTCATCGCTGCCGGGGTGATGGCCAACAATCCAAACAACGTCTTGTCCGGAGTCCTGCTGACGCTGGGCACCGCAGCGGTCATTGGACTCGCGAACGGGCTGATCGTCGCCCGCCTGAATGTGCATGGATTCATCGCCACGCTTGGTGTGGGCCTGATCATCAGTGGCTTCCTCGCCACCAATTTTAAGGGCAGCTTCGGCGAGACACCGCTTGCGTTCCGCCTCGTCGGAGCCACGGGGATCGGCCCGGTCCCGATCTCCACGATCATCATGCTGGCCTGCGCGGGCCTGGCCGGCCTGCTCCTGCACCGCACCCGCGTCGGCCACCACCTGTACGCTGTCGGCGGCGACATTGCCGTCGCCCGTACATCCGGAATCCGCGTTGACGTGCCGGTCATTACGGCGCATGTCATCTGTTCAGTACTGGCGGGAATGGCAGGGCTGCTCCTTGCCAGCAGGCTGGGCGTGGGCAGTCCCACTGTGGGTTCCCAGGGCGGCTACGACCTGCTCTCCATCGCAGCAGTTGTGCTCGGGGGCACGTTGCTCTCCGGCGGCAAGGGGACTATCACCGGCACCCTCGGCGGCGTGCTGATCTTTGCCATGTTGGACAACATCATGTCCGTCATGCAGGTCAACCCGTTCCTGAAGGATGTGGTCAGGGGCGTAGTCATCGTCGTCGCCGTCGCCGTCTATGCCCGTCGCCGGATCGTCAGCAGACCGGAACGGTTCCCCGCAAAAGGGTCCGTGGAAACGCCCGCGGCCCAGCCTGTGCCCGTGGAGGGGCCATGAGTACGGCTTTGAACTCCGAGCGCAGCGCCATTCTCAAGCAGAACCGTGCCAGCCGTTCCGAGCGGCTCCTGCGCGCCGTGCGCACCCCCGGCGGCGCCGTCTTCGTCCTGCTGACCGGCCTCCTGGCGACGATCATCGTCCTAAACCCGTCCTTCGGGGAGCCGGGTTCCTTCATCCGGTTCGTCGGCAGGACTGCCCCCATTGCCATTGCCGCCATCGGCCAGTACTTCGTCATTGTCGCCGGGGAATTCGACCTGTCGATGGGATCGGTCGTGACGATGCAGGTCATCGTTGCCGGCAACCTGATACGGCAGGACGATTCCAAGGTGATCCCCGTGCTGGTCCTGATGCTGGTGCTGGGCGCCTTCATCGGACTGGTGAACGGATTGATCACAACCTTGCTAAAAGTCCCGAGTTTCATTGTCACGCTGGGCATGATGCTGGCGCTTCTCGGGCTGGTCCTCTACTGGACCGGCGGCGCGGCCCAGGGGAACCCTGCGGACAGCTTCCGGCAGATCGGGCGCGGCGGCATCCAGGACGTTCCGGTTCTGGACATCATTCCGTACCCGGTCATTATCCTGACAGCGGCGGCGGTCGCGGGGTTCGTCCTGATGCGCCGCCCCTACGGCCGCATGCTTATCGCGGTCGGGGACAATCCTTCGGCGGCCGCACTCGCCGGCTCGCGCGTCTGGTGGGTGCGGACGCGGGCCTTCATGATGTCTTCGCTGTCGGCCACCGTGGCCGGCATCCTGCTCGTGGGTTACGCGGGCGTGCATCCGTCGGTTGGGCGCGGGTACGAGTTCACGGCGATTACCGCCGTCGTCCTCGGGGGCGTTGTGCTGGGCGGGGGGCGCGGCTGGGTCCTGTCCGCCGCGGCGGGGGCGTTCGCCCTCGAGTCCTTGTTTACCCTTCTGAACTTCATGGGTCTCCAGGCGACGTGGCGGGACACGGTCCAAGGAGCAATCATCATCATCGCCGTGGCCGCAGCATCCAGGTCGTGGCAGCGCAAGCGCAAGGGGGCCAGTTCCGCTGCCCATGACGAACAGCACCAATTGGCCGCAGCACCCACGCCCGCCGAGGGCACCGAACAAGGAGGAAGAGTCTGATGCGCAATAACTCTGTCCGCGCGATCGCCCTTGCCGCAGCATTGCCGCTGGTGGCCCTGACCGGATGTACCACCGAACCATCCGCCACCCAAACGACAGGGACTGGCACCGGCTCTGCGGCGGCATCCAGTCCGGCAAGCAAAGACTGGTTTGACCAGTCGCTCTACGACACACAGAACCAGCAGCGGTCGGCAACCTTTGAAGGGAACCCGGAGCAGCCCTATCTGCAGTACATCGCGGGCCCGATGAGGGACACGTCCAAGTTCAAGGCCCCGGGAGCGCACAAGGTCTGCTTCGCCAACGCCTCCATCTCCAACCCCTGGCGGCAAACCGGGTGGATCACCATGAACCAGCAGCTCAAGGCACTCCAGGGCACCGGCGTCATTTCTGAAATGGAGACCCGGGACGCCAAGGACAATGACAACACCCAAATTGCCGACATTGACTATTTCATCGCCGAGGGCAAATGCGATGCGTTCGTCATTTCACCTAATTCCACGGCCGCCCTCACCCAAGCCGTTGAACGTGCCTGCGAGACAGGCAAACCCGTGGTGGTGTTTGACCGCGGTGTAGAGACTGACTGCGCCACCACGTTCATCCACCCGATCGGTGGGTTCGCCTGGGGCATCGACACCGCCACTTTCCTGAGTGAAAGGCTTCAGTCCGGGGACAAGGTGGTTGCCCTTCGCATCCTCCCGGGTGTGGATGTCCTGGAGCACCGCTGGGCGGCGGCCAAGAAGATCTTCGAGGAAAAGGGAATCCAGGCCAAGGACTACTTCACCGGCGCCGACCCCACGAAGATCAAGAACATCATCTCCGATGAATTGGCCACAGGTGACGTCAAGGGCGTGTGGATGGACGCCGGAGACGGTGCGGTGGCTGCCCTCGAGGCCTTTGAGGATGCCGGCAAGAAGCTGCCCGTGATGACCGGCGAAGATGAGATGAGCTTCCTGACCAAGTGGAAGCAAACCGGGATCGACGCCATGGCCCCGGTCTATTCCAACTTCCAATGGCGGACCCCGCTGCTGGCCTTGGAAAAGGTCTTCAAGGGCGAGCCGATTCCGGCCGAATGGGTCCTGCCGCAGAAGCCCATCCTCAAGGACGAACTGGACCAGTGGCTACAGCGTAACCAGGGCATGCCCAGCGGGCACTACGCCAAGTTCGGCGGCGAGGACCTGGCCGGCTACCCGGAGGTCTGGCAGAAACGGCAGATTCCCTGACGCAGCCCCCGCGGTCCCGCGAAATACCCCCTCCCCGCGGGACCGCCGCGTCTGGAACAGTCGGCAGGACAAACAGATGGAAGGAGACAGCTTGGAGCGTCTGACCGGAATCAGCACCTGGGTCTGGGAATCCCCCTTGACCGACTCCAACCTTCCCGGGCTGTTGGCGAAAATCGCCACCATAGGGTTTGACGCCGTCGAACTGCCGCTGGAAAACGAGGGCGATTTCACGTCCGCAGCAGTGGTGGAATCCCTCGAGAGAAACGGGCTGAAACCGTTCGTGGTGGGGGCCATGGCACCGGGGCGAGACCTGGTGGCGGCGGATCAGGCTGCCGTGGAAAGGACCCAGGCCTACCTGTCAGCCTGCATCACCATGGCCAGCAGCATCGGTTCGCCTACTGTCTGTGGGCCGTTCTACTCCCGAACTGGCCGGGTCTGGCGAATGTCGCGGGAGCAGCGACGGGACGCCTACGCGGAGCTGCGCCGAAACCTCCAGCCGGTCGCGGCCCGGGCTCAGGAGGCGGGCGTGGTGCTTGGCATCGAACCCTTGAACAGGTATGAAACATCGCTGATTAACACGGTGGACCAGGCACTTGAGGCCCTTGGACCGCTGCTCGGGAACGGAGTCGGCCTCGCGTTGGACAGCTACCACCTTCACATCGAGGAGCGTTCGGTGGCCGCGGCGGTCCGGACCGCCGGAGAGCATCTGGTGCACGTGCAAGTCTGCGGCAACGACCGCGGCGCGCCCGGTGGGGACCAGACCGATTGGAAAGGCTTCCTGCAGGTCCTGAATGAAGTGGGCTACACGGGGCCCCTCAACATTGAAAGTTTCACGGTCGACAATGCCGCCATTGCCGTCGCGGCGTCGATCTGGCGTCCCCTGGCTCCAAGCCAGGACGAGTTGGCTGAAAGTGGCCTGGCTTTCCTGCGCAGCCTGTGAGTGCGCTGCAGGGCATGGCGACTACCACCGCTAGAGTCTTCTAGGGACAGCCAACGCCGCTGGATGCGCCGTTTGACGGCGTTGGCCGGAGAGAAATTCACCATCTGCCGGGAGATCCCCCATGACCCACATACTCCGAACAGCCACCGCGGACGACGCCGGGAGGCTGGCAGCGCTTGCGGCCGTCACCTTCCCGCTGGCGTGCCCGCCGGAATCCCGGCCGGAGGACATCGCGGCGCACCTCGCCAATACCCTGAGCGAGGCCAACTTCCGGGCTTATCTGGCAGATCCGGCGGTCACGGTGCTGGTGATCGACGCCGACGGCGACCTCCGCGGCTACAGCCTGCTGGTGGCCCGCCCCGCCCGGGACCCGGAGGTGGCCGCGGTCCTGAGTGAACTGCCGTGCACCGAGCTCAGCAAGTGCTACGTCCACCCGGAGCACCACGGGCTCGGCGCCGCGGCCGAACTGATGCATGCAAGCATCGGCGCGGCCGCGGCGGCCGGCGCCCGCGGGCTCTGGCTCGGCGTCAACAGCCAGAATGCCCGGGCCATCCGGTTCTACGAAAAGTCCGGCTTCCGCAAGGTCGGCACCAAGTCCTTCCAGCTGGGCACCACCGTGGAACACGACTTCGTGATGGAGCGCCCGGTTGCGTCGTGACGAAGCCGACAGGCCGCCGGGGAATGGACCCGGCGGCGGCGCGGTTGTTGCGGGCATGAAGATTGAGATCTGGTCCGACGTCGCCTGCCCCTGGTGCTACATCGGCAAACGCCGTTTCGAAACCGCCCTCGCGGCCTTCCCGCACCGTGATTCCGTGGAGGTGCAGTGGCGCAGCTACCAGCTGGACCCCACGCTCCCGGAGCACTACGACGGCACCGAACTGGACTATCTCAGCACGCGCAAGGGCATGGCTCCGGCGCAGGTATCGCAGATGTTCGAGCACGTTGCGGCCCAGGCCAAGGGCGAAGGGCTGAACTACCGGTTCGACGCCGTCGTGGTCGCCAACAGCTTCACGGCCCACCGGCTGATCCACCTCGCGGCCGCCTATGGCAAGCAGGACGCTGCGAAGGAACGCCTGCTCAGCGACCACTTCGAGCACGGCAAAGACATCGGCAGCCAGGAGTACCTGACCGCTCTGGGCCTTGACCTCGGACTCGACGCCGGCGACCTGGCCGAACTGTTCAGCACGGACACCTACGCCGACGCCGTCCGCAACGACATCGCCGAGGCCCGCGCCCTGGGCATCAGCGGCGTCCCGTTCTTCGTGATCGACCGGAAGTTCGGACTCTCCGGCGCCCAGCCCGCCGAAACCTTCACCGCCGCCCTCGAGCAGGCGTGGCAGGACAGCCACCCGCTGGTCATGGTGGGCGCCGGCGCGGAAGCTGCGGATGCCACCACCGATTCCCACGCGGAATCCGGCGCCTGCGGCCCGGACGGCTGCCCCGTCTGAGCCCGGCATCGTCGAAGTCGCCGGAGACTCCCGGACTCGCCGGAAGTTTCCGGCGACTCGGGGCGTTTCCGGCGAACTCCCGGCACTGGCGGCATCCTGCGGCTTCGGGCGGCCCGGCCTAGAGTTGATCATGGACACTTCGGCCGGACCGGACGGACCCCGGACCTCCCTTTTTACCGACCACTATGAGCTGACCATGTTCCAGGCGGCCCTCCACTCCGGGGCCGCGCACCGCCGGTCCGTCTTCCAGGCCTTCGCCCGGGGACTGCCGGCCGGGCGCCGGTACGGCATCGTGGCCGGCACCGGCCGGCTCCTCGAGGGGATCGCGAACTTCCGCTTCGACGAGGACGACCTCGCCTTCCTGGCCGCCACCGGCGTGGTCCACGAGGACACCCTGGAGCACCTGGCCGCCTTCCGGTTCTCCGGCGACATCTGGGGTTATCCGGAGGGCGAGGCCTACTTCCCGCACTCCCCCGTCCTGATCGTCGAATCGACGTTCGCCGAGGCCTGCGTCCTGGAGACCTACGTCCTGTCAGTGCTGAACCATGACAGCGCTATCGCCTCGGCCGCATCCCGGATGACCAGCGCCGCCGGCGGCAGGCCCTGCATTGAGATGGGCTCCCGCCGCACGCACGAGGAAGCGGCCGCCGCGGCGGCCCGCGCGGCTGTCATCGCGGGCTTTTCCGGCACGTCCAACCTGGCCGCCGGACGGCGTTACGGCCTGCGGACCATCGGCACCGCGGCCCACTCCTTCACCCTGCTCCACGACTCCGAGCGCGACGCCTTCGCGGCGCAGCTTGCCTCGCTCGGGTCCGGCACCACGCTGCTCGTGGACACGTACGACGTCGAAGCGGCCGTCCGCACCGCCGTCGACCTCGCCGGAGACAAACTTGGGGCCATCCGGCTGGACTCCGGAGACCTCGTGGCCCAGGCACGGTGGGTCCGCGAACTCCTGGACAGCCTCGGCAACGTGCACACCAGGATCGTGGTGACCTCGGACCTGGACGAATTCGCCGTCGCCGCGCTCCGCTCCGCCCCGGCCGATTCCTATGGCATCGGCACGTCCCTGGTAACCGGATCCGGGGCGCCAACGGCCGGGATGGTCTACAAGCTGGTGAGCCGGGCTGGTGACTCCGGTGAGCTGGCTGCTGTGGCGAAGACCTCGAAGGACAAGATCAACATGGGCGGGCGCAAATTCGCCGTGCGCCGCCTCGACGACCGCGGCACCGCCACCCACGAGGTCCTCGGCGTGGACCACCCACCGGCCGCCGGAAGAAACGGACGCCCCCTCCTGCAGCAGTTCATGAAAGACGGCGAAATCCAGCCCGGCTGGACGGGCCCGGACGCGGTGGGGCGGGCCCGGGACCGGCACACGGCTTCCATGGCGGAGCTGCCCCGGGTGGTGGACAGGCTGCAGCCCGGCGAGCCGGCCATCCCCACTATCTACGAATAAAGCCCGCTAAGGCGACGCAAGACCCAAAGTTCGTTCTGGGAGGACGGCGACCTAGTCTGACGTCCGGTGCAGGACAAAGATGCCGCCGTAGGCGGGCTGGTCCAAGCGCTGCCTGTCGCTGTCGGTGTATTCACTCAGCACAGCGTGGATGCGGGTGGTGAGGTCCTCAGCATCTTCCTCGGAGAGGTGCAGAACGAAGCGTGAGAGGCTGGCGAGCGCTTCCGGTCCTGCTTCTGTCAGCTCTTCCCGGAACGCCTCGAGCGGGGCCAGCGGACCGGCGGGACCGGCTTCACTCAGTGCGGTGTCGAGCTTCCAGGACCGCCCCGTGGAACGATACGGCTTCTCCAGCGCGCCACTCTCGCCCGTGCGGACCCCGGCAGGTTCAAGGAACCCCGTTGAGAGCAACTGCCGCACGTGATAAAGCACCGTTCCGGGATCCTGGCCCAGCCGGTCGGCGAGTTGTTTGTTGGTCAGTTCGTGGAGCCCGCACAGGCGCAGGATCCTCAGGCGCAGCGGATGGGCCAGCGCCTTAATTTCCCGGGCGCTCGCGACGGGTCTTTTTTGGTCCGCCCTCGACTGCTCTGGGTCCGTCATGTCCCAATCCTACAATCCGATGTACTGGATTCAATCACCTTGAATTTTCTCAATCACTGTGGAATGGTCCACCTATGACTAGTCACGCTGCGCAGGTGAAGGAACGGCATCGTGCGCCGCTGGGTGCGTCCTACTGGAAGCTGTGGACCTCCTCCGGGCTCTCCAACCTCGCGGACGGCGTCTTCAAGATCGCGCTGCCGCTGCTGGCCATTCAGTTCACCCAGTCACCCACCCTGGTTGCCGGGCTGAGCGTCGCAGCGACGCTTCCCTGGCTCCTCTTCGCCCTCACTGCCGGCGCGCTGACCGACCGGCTGGACCGGCGCAAGCTCATGTTGTGGGCCAACCTCAGCCGGGCGGTGCTGCCTGCCCTGCTGGCCGCCGTCGTGTTGCTGGATGTGGGCTCCATTTGGGCGCTGTACGTTGTCGCACTGATGGTGGGTGTGGCTGAGACGCTCTACGACACCTCCGCGCAGTCGATCATGCCCCAGCTGGTGCGCAGGGACCAGCTCTCGCGCGCCAACGGCCGGCTCTACGCCGTCGAGCTCACCACCAACCAGTTCATTGGTCCCCCGCTGGGCGGGCTGCTGGTGGCCATGGGTCTGGTTGCGGGCGTTGCCGTGCCGGCGGCCCTGTGGCTTGCGGCCGTTGGCGGCCTGCTCCTGGTCCCGGGGGCATTTCGCACAGAACGTGAGCAGAAGACGACACTGCGATTCGACATTGCTGAGGGGCTGCGGTTCCTCTGGAACCAGAAGATCCTGCGCACACTCGCGGTGATGACCGGGGTGTTCAACTTCGCATCCAGCGCGGCCTTCGCGGTCTTGGTGCTCTTTGCCGTGGGCCCGGCTTCACAGATGGGGCTGTCCGAAGTGGGGTTCGGCCAGCTGTTGACCACCTCCGCTCTCGGCGCCTTCGTTGGCTCGTTCATGTCCGAGCGGGTGGAGGCCAGGCTCGGCCGGTCGACGTCCCTGATGCTGACGATCTTCGGGGCCGCGCTGTTCGTGGGCGCGCCCGCCCTGACCGACAACCCCTATGTTCTTGGCCCAATCTTCTTTGTGGGCGGCATGCTGATCGTGCTTTGGAATGTCATCACCGTATCCCTGCGCCAGCGCATTACTCCCAACCGCCTGCTGGGCAGAGTCAACAGCGCCTACCGCCTGCTGGCGTGGGGCACCATGCCGCTTGGTGCAGCAGCCGGCGGTCTGCTGGCCCAATGGCTGGGGCTGCAGGTCATGTTCGGCATCATGGGAGTGCTGACGCTCGCGCTACTGGGGATGATGCCCGTCCTCACAAACAAGGCAATGGCCGCGGCCGACGTCGAATCCTAAGTTGCTGCCAGGGGCGCGGATCGGGCATCCGCGCCCCTTGTTTGGTGCCGGATGGCTGTCAGCTGTCGATCGAGGCCATGTTGGCTTCGTCGTGGCGTTCCCCCGCGGCGGGCCGGAGCGCGTTCAGCCGCTCCAGCTGGTCACGGGTGAGTGCGATCCCGTCGGCCGCGGTGTTTTCCTCGACCCGGGAGACCCGGCGGGTGCCGGGGATCGGGGCGATGTCGATCCCGCGGGTCAGCAGCCACGCGAGGGCGGTCTGCGCGGGGGTCGCGCCGATCTCGGCGCCGATGGCCTTCACCTCGTCGACGATCGCGAGGTTGCGGCGGAAGTTCCCACCCGTGAACCGGGGGTTGGTCTTGCGCCAGTCGTCGTCGGCTAAGTCATCGACGGAGCGGATCTGGCCCGTCAGCAGCCCGTGTCCGAGCGGCGAATACGGAACGAACCCAATTCCGAGGCCGCGCAGCAGCGGCAGGATCTCCGCCTCCACGTCCCGGGTCCACAGCGAGTACTCCGTCTGCAATGCCGAGACCGGCTGCACGGCGTGTGCCCGGCGGATGGTTTCCGGGGCGGCCTCGGACAGCCCGAAGTGCAGCACCTTGCCCTCGGTGATCAGGTCAGCAACCGCGCCGGCCGTCTCCTCGATCGGGGTGTTCCGGTCGATCCGGTGCTGGTAGTACAGGTCGATGTGGTCGGTGCCCAGGCGCTTGAGGGAGCCCTCGACGGCGGCCCTCACGTTCGCCGCGCTGCTGTCGACCACGCCGGGGCCGCCCCCGGAATGGGAGACCAGGCCGAACTTCGTTGCAATCCTGACCTGATCGCGGCGTCCCTTGACGGCTTGGCCGACGATCTCCTCGCTCAGGAACGGCCCGTAGATCTCCGCGGTGTCGATGTGGGTGACCCCGAGGTCAAGGGCGCGGTGGATCGTCCGGATCGACTCCGCGTTATCCAGGGCGCCCTCACTGGTGTAGGTGCCGGCCATGGTCATGGCGCCGAGTCCGACGCGGGAGACTTCCAGGCTTCCGAGGAGTGCGTTCTTCATGGTGTATTTCCTTTGGGTGTGGTTCCCCGGCCTGGAATGCGGGCACTGCCCACAGCGTGGCAAGGGTTTTGGGCGGCCGGTAGCCATTGGCGTCCAGCGGATATGTCGAGACTGGGTGGACGACGACGGGACGCTCCCGACGTCGTCAGTTTGCGTCGGTGTCAGGCGTCGTCGTGGGCCAGGTTGCTGGAGAGCTCGCGGTGGGCGTCGGCCTGGACCTGGAGTTCCTTGGCCCGGGCCTCAAAGACTCCAACGGCGTCCGCTCCGGCGGCGAAGCGCAGCGGCGGTTCATCCAGCTCCGCCAGTTGGACGAGGGCGACGGCGAGCTTGGCCGGGTCCCCGCCCTGAAGGCCGTTCATCCCTTTCCACGCGGTGACTGTCTGCTCGGTCCGCTCGGAATAGTCCCCGATAGTGGATGCCGCGTAGCTGGTGGATTCCGGGGTGAGGAGCTCGGTGCGGAAGAATCCCGGCTCAACGATCATGGTGCGGATGCCGAACGGGTCGACTTCGGGGGCCAGGGATTCGGCCCAGCCCTCGACACCGAACTTCGAGGCGGCATATGCGGAAAGGAACTCCCCGCCGGCGATGCCGGCGGTCGAGGAGATTGTGACCAGCAGGCCAGAGCGCTGGGCCCGCAGGACGGGCAGGGCCGCACGGGTGACGTTTATGGGTCCGAACATGGTGGTTTCGATCTGGGCCCGGAAGTCCTCCGGGGAGATTTCCTCGAAGAACCCGGCGTAGAAGTTGCCGGCATTGTTTACGAGCACGTCGATCCGGCCGAACCGGTCCACGGCGGCGGCGATGGCGGCGGTGGCGTCGGCGGGGTTGGTGACGTCGAGTTTTACGGCCAGCAGGTTCTCGTTCTCGCCGACTGCCAGGGCGGCCTTGTCGGGGTTGCGGCCGGTGGCGACGACTGCGTGGCCGGCGGCCAGGGCGGCCTTGGCGATGTCAATGCCCAAACCGCGGCCTGCCCCGGTGATAAACCAGACTTTCTGCCCGGTCTTGGCGTCGTTTTGCTCAGTCATGTTCTGTCTTTCCTGGGTTAAGTGTTCCGGGCCGCGCGTGGGAGCGCAGATCCGGGATGGAAGAGTCGCCGGGTGTGGTTTTCGCCGGAGGCGTTGCCGCCCAGCTGGCAAGGAACGCCAGCGCGTTTTCGGACGCGGACCCCGGCTCCGCAGTGAAGGTGTACAGAGTTTGTCCCTCATCGCCGGGAAGGTAGAGCGTCTCGAACTGCAGCGACACGTCGCCTGCGACCGGATGGTGGAAGCGCTTGGTTCCCGTGGTGTGGATCCGTACGTCATGGCCGGCCCACAATGCGGCGAAGTGCCCGCTGCGTGTGGTCAGCTCGCCGACTAGTTCGTTCAATGCGCGGTCATGGGGATTCCGTCCCGCTTCCGATCGGAGCATCGCCACCGTGGTGGCGGCGATTGCGGACCAATCGGGGTAGAAGTCCCCTGCCCCCGGATCGAGGAAGAGGTACCGTGCCTGGTTCGGCAGCTGGCCCGGAGCCTCCGGGCCAGCGGCTGCTGTGGACTCGAACATCGGCCCGTACAGCGCGCGCCCCAAGGAGTTGGCGGCCAGCACGTCCGAGCGTCCGTTCTGCACCAGGGCCACCGCTCCGGTCATCCTGTCCAGCAAACGCACTACTCCGGGACGGACCCTCTGCTGCGGTGGCCGGCGCACCGGCCGCCGGGAGGACGGCGTGTCGGCCGTCCTGGCCAAGTCCATCAGATGCGTCCGCTCTGCCTCATCCAGCTGAAGGGCGGAGGCCACAGCGTCGAGGACCGAGTCCGAGACGCCGCGGATGCTGCCGCGTTCCAGCCGCGTGTAGTAGTCCGTGCTTACCCCGGCGAGCTGGGCGACTTCCTCCCGACGCAGCCCCGGCACGCGGCGCAGCCCGCCATAGTTGGGGAGGCCGGCCCGATCCGGGGTGATCTTCGCCCGGCGCGAGATCAGGAAGTCTCGGATTTCATCTTTTCTGTCCACATCCACCACGCTACGCAGGCCGGACGGGCGGTGGCAGTGTCTATCAGACACCCCCAGTTGAGGCGGTGGATACAGGTGTGGCCCCTCAGAACCGGTCGATGTTCATAGCCTGGCCGTGTCACAGTCCGCCGCCCGGCTGCTTTGGTGACAGATCGCGCTAAAGTGTGCGTATGCCTAGGATTTCGGCCGCGAGCAACGCCGCCCAACGTGCCGAGACCCAGCGCCGCATCCTGACCGCGTTCGGGGAACTCCTCTTCACCCACGGGCTCCCCGGCCTGACGATGACGGACGTCGCGCGCCATGCCCAGATCGGCCGGACCGCCGTCTACAACTACTACGCGGATATCGAAGAGCTCCTCATCGCCTACGCGCTGGATGAGACCGAGCGGTTCCTGCTCGATCTGCGCGAATCCCTCGATGCACTGGAGAACCCGGTGGAGCGCCTGGCCGTCTACGTCCGCGCCCAGGTGGAGGACCTGAGCCGGCGCCACCTGCCGCCGGGCCCGGCCATGGCGGCGGTGCTCTCGCCGTCGTCGTTCGCCAAACTGGCCGACCACGTGGGTGAGCTCAGCGTGCTCCTGCGGGGCATCCTGCGCGACGGCATGGCCCAGGGGTACCTGCCCGAGTCGGACATTGCCCAGCTGGCCCAGCTCATCCACGGCACGCTCTCCTCAAGCGCTGCGCGGGGCGACGGGGCGGGCCAGGACGCCGAGGCCGAGGCACGGCTCGCCCGGACGGTGCGGTTTGTCCAGCTGGGGGCCGGGGCCAGGTTTGACGACGCCGGCCGGCCGGTCCGCACCATCCGCTAGGTCCCGCGCCGGGAAGGCCGGAAAGCTGTGCCTTTAGCCCGTGCCGGGCGTCGCCGTGGGTACGGCGGGCAACGTGGCCTCATCCACGATGCGCCGGTTCTCGCGGGGGCAGCTGAGCTGGCCCGGCGTCTGGTCCACGAGTTCCGGCTTGGCCAGTTCCTTGAAGTCGCCGGTAATGATCACGTCCACGCTCGCGTCCGCGCGGCCGTCCTGGACATAGTCCGAGCCGGGCACGTGGCGCTGGACGCTGAAGGCGGCCGACTGGCCCGCGGCACCGGAGACCACCAGCGCCACGCCGCGGTAGCTCGACGTCGTATTCCCCACGGTACCCACCAGGAACTTCCGGGCGGCGAGCTGGTCGGCCACGCTCCGGGCCAGGCCCGGCCGGCTCGTGGAGTTGTAGATGTTGACGTGGACCTTCTGCGGCGGCGCGTAGTCGTAGGTGGCCGCCGGGCACACCGACACTGCCGCCCTGCTCCGCTCCGCCCCGGGGATCTTGATCTGGCCGTTCATGATGGCGAGGGCCACCACGATCGCGGCCACGATGAGGCCGACAAGCATCACCAGGACAACGCCGTGCAGGATCCTGCGCCGCAGCCGGTGGGGGTTCTTTGCCGTATCGTCCTGCTCCACGAACGTGGCCCTCAGCTCGGAGCCACTGATGACGCGGTGCCCGTGCAGGACTCTGACGTCTGGCGGCTTCCTAGCCATTTATCACGAGGACCCGCGCATGAATTGCGGTGCGCTGGTGCAGCGCGGTGCGGACTGCCCGGTGCAGGCCGTCTTCAAGGTAGAGGACGCCGCGGTATTCCACGACGTGCGGAAAGAGGTCGCCGAAAAACGTGGAGTCCTCGGCCAGCAGGGCTTCAAGGTCCAGTGTGCGCTTCGTGGTCACCAGCTCATCAAGCCGGACAGGACGCGGGGGCAGGGCCGCCCAGTCCTTGGGCGTGGTGTAACCATGGTCGGGGTACGGGCGGCCCTCGCCCACAGCTTTGAATATCACCTTGCCAGCCTAGGGAACTTCGACGCCCGAAGGAACGAATGTCCCCCGGCGGCGTGAGGTTGTGGCCAAACGGTAACCATTTGTCACACGACGCGTTGACACGACCAGCGCCTGCCGCCTGTCACATCCAGCGCAGGGCCGTCGATCTGCTGCGCGGCTCACCCAAACGTCCCGTGCGGCTGACAGAATGGCCGTATGACTTCACCCGAGACTGCCCCTGTTCCGTCGTCGTCGGCCCCCGTGCTGGCGCTGCTGCTCGACGTCGACGGTCCGGTCGCGAGCCCGGTCACCCGCGAGGTGCAGCCCGGCATCATCGCCGACTTGGTGGCCCTGGCCGCCGCCGGCGTGCCGGTCATCTTCAACACCGGCCGGTCGGACGCGTTCATCCGCGAGCAGGTCATGGAACCGATGATCGCCGCCGGGATGCCCGCCGGCACCCTCATCCACGCCATTTGCGAGAAGGGCGCCGTCTGGTTCAGCTACACGGCGGAGGGCCCCGGCCCGGTCCACGTGGACCACGAGCTCGCCATTCCGCAGGCCTTCGGCGATGACGTGCGCCGCCTGGTGGCTGAGGACTACTCCGCCCACATGTTCTACGACGAAACCAAGCGGGCCATGGTCTCCGTGGAGCAGCACATTGCCGTCCCCAACCCCGACTACCGGGCCGAGCAGGAACTCTTCGACGCCGACGCCATGGGCATCATGGCCCGGCACGGGCTCGGTGTGGTGCGGCTGGACCACCACGTCCCCGATTCGGATGACCAGGTCGACTTCCGCGTCGATCCGACCATCATCTCCACCGATATCGAATCGGTCCGGCTGGGCAAGGACCTGGGCGCGAGCCGGGCGGTGGAGTTCCTGGCCGCGCAGGGGATCACGCCGCAGGCTTGGCGCACGGTGGGCGATTCCCGCACGGACTACGCCATGGCCGACTGGCTGCACCACAACGACCACGCCGTGAAGCACGTCGACGTCCGGCCCGCGGACGGTATCCCCGTCAAACCCTACGAGGTTCTCACCGCCGCCGATCTGGGGCTCGGCGAAGACGTGATCCACGACGACGCCGGCGCCGCCTTCCTGCACCACTGGCTGGCCATCGTCACCGGCTGAGCCCCCGCTCCGCCGTTACGGTCGGTCACATTTCGTCGTCACGCACGCCGCGCGGCGGCCGGTTTTCCGCGGCAATTTTGAGGCCCGCGTTATCATGCAAGTAGACACCAACGCACTCAAAGAAGCGGGAGCTCAGACATTACAGAAGCAGCGATCCAAGACGAGATTTACTATGGCAGCCAGGCATCTGTGGACGCCCACGCCGAGGTCACGTCGGCGGCCGCAGTCGCCAGATTCCGGACCCGCTCCGATGTTGTCCGCCACCGCGGCCGCTATGCGCTGATCAACGAAAACCGCACGCCGTACCAGGCCATGGTCGAGGACCTGATGTTCCTGCGTTCCGTCCTGGCCGGCGCCGGTATCGGCTACCTGCTGGTCCGCGGCAACAACCATCGCCCTGTGGTCGCCGTCGACTGGAAGGACCGCAAGGAACTCCGCGACGCCCTCGTGGAGGCGTGCCGCGACGAGCCGATGTATTCCATGAGCGTGGACGCAAAGAAGAAGTCGTCCGTGCTGGTGGCCGACGGCGAGCTGTCGCCGAACCGCCAGGCCCGGATCTTCCGGCTTTACCGGCCCAGGGTCGAACCCGAGGGCGGTTTTGAATTCGGGGCTTCCGCCGGCGTCCAGCTGGAGCTGTGGAGCTTCGAAGGCGATCAGCTGATCCTGCCGATCGAGAACTCCCTGACGCGCCGCACCATGCTGGCCCAGGACGCAGTGCGCGGCACGGTGGAACGCTACGGCCACACGTGGCCCACCATCGAGAACATGTTCGCGGACCACGCCAGCGACATCAGCTTCGACGTCGACCTGGTCTTCTCATGGGTTGACGGCAGCTCCCCCGAGTACATCGCGGCCCGCCGCGCCCGCATGGCCGGCGTGGTGGTGGGCGAGGGCGATGACCACGAGGCCCGCTTCCGCCAGATCGATGAGCTCAAGTACGCCCTTCGCTCGGTGTACATGTTTGCGCCGTGGATCCGCCGGATCTTCATCGCCACGGACTCCCCCGCGCCGTCATGGCTGGCCGACCACCCGAGTGTGACGATCGTCCGGAGCGAAGAGTTTTTCGCCGACACGTCGGTTCTGCCCACGCACAATTCGCAGGCCGTGGAGTGTCAACTGCACCACATCGAGGGGCTCTCCGAGCACTTCCTGTATTCGAACGACGACATGTTCTTCGGCCGCGCCGTGGGCCCGGACATGTTCTTCACTCCGGGCGGCATCACGAAGTTCATCGAGGCCGAAACCCGGATCGGCCTGGGCGACAACGACGCCGAACGCAGCGGCTTTGAGAACGCCGCCCGGGTGAACCGCAAGCTGCTCCGGAACCGCTTCGGCCGCATCACCACCCGGCACCTTGAGCACACGGCGGCCCCGTTGCGGCGCAGCGTGGTCGAGCAGATGGAGCAGGAGTTCCCGGCCGAGTTTGCCAAGACCGCCGCGAGTACCTTCCGGGCAGCGGACAACATCTCCGTGACCAACTCGTTCTACCACTACTACGCGCTGCTCACGGGCCGGGCCGTAACCCAGACAGCTGCCAAGGTGAGGTATGTGGACACCACGGCGCGGGCCGGCCTGAACTACCTGCCCAAACTCCTGGCCAAGCGGAACATGGACTTCTTCTGCCTCAACGACGGCAGCTTCCCCGAGGTCCCGGCGGAAGAGCGGGCCGAACTGGTCACGGACTTCCTGGAGAAGTACTACCCCATCAAGGCGCCCTGGGAGAAGTAACGGACCGTGACCAAAACGGGCGCCGCGTCGGCCGGGGAGTGAATCAGTTCAGGGTGGTGTACCTGCGGTTCGCCGGCGTCCGGGACGGGGCCTCGAGCTTGGCCTTCTCAGGGACATGGATCCCTGCGGCCGCGAGCCGGCGCTGGACTTCCTCCGGGGAGACCAGCTCCCCCACCGCCGGCGAGTCGCCGAGCAGCACCACGGAGTGCACGATCGTGTGTTCGTAGACGTGGACCAGGTTGAACGCCTGCCCTCCGTCGCGGCCTCGGGTGCCGCCGACCGGAACGTTCAGATCCTGCGTGTAGCAGGTGGCCGAAGCCACGGACACAGGGATGCCCGCGAACGTTGCGGTGGTCGAGTAGTGCAGGTGGCCGCCCAGGATGGCGCGGACATCGGAGTTGCGCAGGACGCCGGCAAGCGCCGGCTGGCCCCGGAGCTCCACGAGCACGGCAAGGTCCAGCACGGACGGTACCGGCGGGTGGTGCAGGGCAAGGATGGTCCCGTCCGGGGCCGGGGTGGCCAGTTCAGCAGCGAGCCAGTCCAGCTGGTCGTGGCTCAATTCACCGTGGTGGAAGCCGGGCACGGAGGTGTCCAAAGTGATGATGCGCAGCCCGTTGACGAAGTAGCTGTGGTCCACGGGCGCGTCATTGTCGGCCTGGTCCAGGAGCCCGGCCCGGAAATTGGCCCGGTTGTCGTGGTTGCCCATCGCCCAGATGACCTTGGCCCCCAAGGCCTCGCACGCCGGGTCCACGATGGCGCGGAGCTTGGCATACGCCTCGGGTTCGCCCAGGTCAGCCAGGTCGCCCGTGAAGATTACGGCTTCGGGGCGGGCTCCGGAGGCGTGGACCTCCTCGAAGAGTTGCCTGAGCAGGGCTTCGCTGTCCACGACGCCGTGCAGGGGTTGCGGACCCCCCAGCAGGTGGGGGTCGCTCAGGTGAAGTAGGAAATGACGTGGCCGGGGGTGTTCGGCCTCGATGCGCTCCATTGCTGCCTTCTTGGTTGGGTGGAAGCGGTGCTTCCAGGGTCCCTCTCAGTAAGAACTATCCAACCAGACATTGGGCAAACAATGTAAAAACTGGGACAGGCATATTGGAAAAATGGGCGTTAACAGGTGGCGTGCCCTCACATGCCCTTTCCGGCATATACGGGGCGGGGAGGCCCGGCGGCACTCCCGAAACCCCGGGGCTTCGGGGCGGGACGGACAGTGCCGCCGGGTTTACGGTTTCCGCTAGCTCAGGTAGCCGTTCGGGTTAAGCACGAACTTCGTCGCCGCGCCGGCGTCGAATTCCGCGTAGCCCTTCGGCGCGTCCTCCAGGGTAATCGCCTTCGCGTTGACGTTCTTGGCGATATGCACCCTGTCATGCAGGATCGCCATCATCAGCTGCCGGTTGTACTTCATGACCGGACACTGTCCCGTGGTGAAGCTGAGCGACTTTGCCCAACCCGTTCCGAGGCTGAGTGAGAGCGAGCCTTTCTTCGCGGCCTCGTCCACGCCACCCGGGTCCCCGGTGACGTAGAGCCCGGGGATGCCCAGGGCACCGCCGGCGGCCGTTACCTCCATCAGCGAGTTCAGGACGGTGGCGGGGGCCTCGTGGGCTCCGGCCCCGTGCCCCTTGGCCTCAAATCCCACGGCATCCACGCCGCAATCGACTTCCGGGACGCCCAGGAGTTGCTCGATCTGTTCGGCCGGGCCGCCCTTACTCAGGTCGATGGTCTCGCAGCCGAAGCTGCGCGCCTGCGCCAGGCGGTCCGCGTTCATGTCACCCACAATCACGACGGCGGCACCCAGGAGCTGGGCACTGGTCGCCGCGGCCAGGCCCACGGGCCCTGCGCCTGCCACGTAGACGGTGGACCCGACGCCGACGCCTGCGGTGACCGCACCATGGAATCCGGTCGGGAAGATGTCCGAGAGCATCGTCAGGTCCATCATCTTTTCGAGGGCCTGGTCTTTGTCCGGGAACTTCAACAGGTTCCAATCGGCATACGGCACCAGGACGTAGTTGGCCTGGCCGCCTACCCAGCCGCCCATGTCCACATAGCCGTAGGCGCTGCCCGGCCGGTCGGGGTTGACGTTCAGGCAGATGCCGGTCTTGCGCTCCTTGCAGTTCCGGCAGCGCCCGCAGGCGATATTGAAGGGGACGGAACAGATGTCCCCCACTTTGATGAATTCAACATCCGGGCCCACTTCGACCACCTCGCCGGTGATCTCGTGGCCGAGCACCAGGTCGGCGGGTGCCGTGGTGCGCCCCCGGACCATGTGCTGGTCCGAGCCGCAAATATTCGTGGCCACGGTTTTGAGGATTACGCCGTGGCGCACCTGCCGGCCCACGTTGGCGGGGTTGACCCCCGGGCCGTCCTTGAGTTCGAAGGTGGGGTAGTCAATGTCGATCAGTTCGACCTTGCCAGGCCCCTTGTAGGCAACGGCTTTGTTCCCTGTCATCTATTTCCTCCTGCTTTCACGGGCCCCGTGGTGGGCGCCCTGGTGTGATTCACGAAGTTCTTTGATGCGCCCTCCACAGGAACACCCGGCCACACTGCCGACGGCTGCCAGAGTTGCTTGCGCCGCGGGGAAGTCCGGAATGTTGGAGGGTCCGGCCAGTCTAGGCGCTAAGCATGCTTAGGGATAGGGCTGAGTTCCTCTGGACCCCGGGCCGGTCGGGTCAGTCGAGGGCGGACTGAACAGCCTCGATGATCTCCGGCGCGTCAGGCTCAACGGTGGGCGCAAAGCGGGCGATGACCTCGCCGTCGCGGTTCACGAGGAACTTCTCGAAGTTCCACTTCACCAGGCCGGGCAGGATTCCCGTTTTGAATTTGGTGAGCTCGGCGTAGAGCGGGTGCTGGTTCTTTCCCCGGACGTTGGCCTTGACTGTCAGCGGGAAGGTCACCCCGAAATTGCGCTGGCAGAACTCGGCGATCTCGGCCTCGCCGCCGGGCTCCTGCCCGGCGAACTGGTTGCAGGGGACGCCGAGGACCTGGAAGCCCTGGCCCCGGAACTTGTTGTGCAGCGCCTCGAGTCCAGCGTACTGGGGCGTGAAACCGCACTGGGACGCCACGTTGACCACCAGAACCACCTCGCCCTTGAATCGGCCAAAATCGGTCTCGGTCCCGTCGATGAGGGTCAGGGGAATGGAGTGCAGAGCTGTCATGGGGCGCGTCCTTGCGTTGTCGATGGTCCGGAGCAGGGAATCTGAACTGGTCACTCCATTATTCGGCACCGGGGGCTGCGGGTATGGGTGTGCCTCCCGGACATGACGCCGGAACAATGCCATGGGGCGCGGCGGGGCTAGCCGCCGGGCGTCGCTGAAGGCGTCGCTGAGGGTTCTGTTGTCACTGCCGTCGTGGCCGACTGCGTGGCCGCCCGTGGCTTCGGCGTATCGGCCGGCGCGGTGATTGGGTCCGGCTCCACAGTGAGCGGGGCCGGCACGGGGGTGGCCGTCTTGGCGGCAGCCTCCGTCGCGGTTGCGGAGGACGGCGCAGGCGCGGAGGACGGCGGTGCCACCGGCGGCGGGACCGATACCGGTGCTGATGGCTTGGCGGAGGCTGTTCCCGTCTGGGTTGGCGCCGGCGTCGGGGTGGGGGTCGCCGTCGGCGTCGGGGTGGGGGTCGCCGACGGGGTCGGGGTCGCAGTTGCCGACGGGGTCGGGGTGGGCGCGGCAGGCGTGGTCGTCGTGGCAGTCCCAGTCGGCGTCGGGGTCGCGGAGGCAGTGCCGGTCGGCGTCGGCGTCGGCGTCGCGGAGGCAGTGCCCGTGGGCGACGGCTTAGAGGTGGCGGAAGGCGTTGGGGACGGTTTGTCGGCGGCGGCTTCAGTAGCCGCAGGCGAGGCACTCGCCGACGGCTTGGCGGCCACCGCGGCAGGCTGCTCCTGAACGCCGCCGGCCACCACATGGGTCAGGTCTTCCCGGACAGGAATCGCCCAGCCAATCCCCGCATTGGTTGCCTTACCGGCGTCGGGTGCGTAACTGGTCATGTCGATCGGGCCGAGTTGATCCACCTGCTTGATGGGCAGAAATGTCCAGTCGCGCGGATCAGTGTGGGAGCCGTTGAGGATGGTTTCGAAGTGAAGGTGGCAGCCGGTGGAGGATCCGGTGGTACCAACCCGGGCAATAATTTCCCCCACCCGCACGGAGTCGCCCTTCTTGACCGCGATCGCCTCCAGATGGTTGTACGTGGTGATGAGACCGTTGCCGTGGTCGATTTCCACCCGGTTTCCGCCGCCCCACGGGTGCCACCCGACGGCCCGCACCACACCGGCGTCGGCGGCGTAGACCCGGGTGCCGCAGGGGGCCGCGAAGTCCTGGCCCCAGTGGAATTCGCCCGCGAATCCCGTCAGGGGGCTGGTGCGCAGCCCGAACGGGGACGAGGGCACCAGTGATTCCAGCGGGGCCATGAGGAAACCCGGTGCGGGCCGGTGCAGGGCCGCCGAGGCCACATTGAGCTCGCCACGCACCCCTGCCCGGGTGGCCGTGTCCACCGTGCTCCGGCTGAAGGCCACGAGCGCCTGGGCATCGGCGGTGACAGCGCCGGTGCCGGGAGTCCCCGCGGGCGCGGTCGCGGCGGAGTGGGCCAGCGGGTCCAGGGCTTCCGGTCCCACGTCGCCGGAGGGAGGCATGGCGGCCGTCGGGACGGCGGTGGGCGCGCCGTAGGTCGCAAAGGCGCTCAGTCCCTGAAAGCCGCTGAATGCCAGCACGGCCAGGGACAGGCACAGGCCTCCGGACACGCAGCGCACGGCAATGGTCCGTGCCCTCGCTGACTGCTCACTCGATGAGTTTCCCCAGTGTTTTCCCACGAAATGACTCCCGCTATATGTCCGCCAGACCCCAATCTTCACGGACTTACCTCCCTATGTGACCACAGACGGCCGGGTCTGTGAACCGTCAGCGCGCTCCTTTTGCGGGACCAATCGGAGATCCGCGGATGTCCCCAGTAGCTTGCCGGCGGCGCCCCAGTAGTTCTGCGCACAATTGCAGGTGCCGCACGCCGCCGGGACGGGTAAGAATGAAGGATGCGAAATGTCCTCAGGGAATGGCAGGCGGAACTCAAACAGACGTTCACGGGGACGCGCGATTCGGTGCCCGAGTGGGTGCCGGGTCTGGCCGAGGGGGACGACGCCGGGTACCACTTGCCCGGCTCGGCCGTCTGGGCCGTGCACGGGGACATGCCAACCATCGTGGCGGGAATCCGGGCACTGCTGATGCAGGCGCTCCATCCCGGCGCGTTGGCCGGAGTCCACGATCACTCCCGTTTCCGCGAAGACCCGCTGGGCCGGCTGGCTGGCACGATCCGCTGGATCTTCACCGTGACGTATGGCTCCACGGATACGGCGAAGGCGGCATCGGACTGGGTTCTTCGGCTGCACCGGACGGTGCGGGGAGAATTTGTGGACGGCCACGGCATCAGGCGCAGTTACGCGGCCAATGATCCCGAGCTGCTCCGGTGGGTTCACATTGCCTTCACAGACGCTTTCCTCTCTGCCCACAAACTGTGGGGGCGGCCGATTCCTGGCGGACCTGATGCCTACGTCCGTGAGTGGGCCCAGGCCGGCCGGCTGATGGGCGTCGAGGCACCACCGCTGAGCGAAGCGGAAATGCGCCAGCAGTTGGACCGCTGGTACGACGACGGCGAGCTCCGCTGTGACGAACGGGTCACCGAAACGGTGGCGTTCATTCGCGACCCGCCCCTGCACCCCGCGCTCAGGCCTGGCTACCGGGTGCTGTTCGCGGCCGCCGTGGCAAGCCTCGAGCCCAAGTACCGGGAGCTTCTGGGCCTGCGGACCGCGCGGCTGGGCCCGATACCGCTGCCGGTAACCCTGGCCACCCGGGTCACGCTCGGCGTGGTGCATGTGGCCCTCGGCCGGATGGGCCCGAGCGAGCAAGCTGCCCGCGCCAGGCTGCGCCGGCTGGGCTACCGGGCCTGAGTCTGGGCCGGCGGGCGGCTGCGGTGGTTTTGCTGGTTTGTGGCGGGCCGGCTGGGGCACGGGGGCGGCTAAGGCACGGGGCGGCCCCGGGGGCGCGCAGTGCGGCTGGGGCACGAGGCGGCCCGGCCTCCAAGCCGACTTGGCGGATGAATCGGTGCCGGTACTGCCGGAGGACGCAACCTTGGCCAGAACCTCACGAGAACCTCACGAGGATAGAAATGCCGGGGACACGAACGGCCCGGAGACGCAAAAAGGCCCCGGTCCGAGGACCGGGGCCAGCCGCGGAGAATGGGGGATTTGAACCCCCGAGGGCGTTAACCCAACACGCGTTCCAGGCGTGCGCCATAGGCCGCTAGGCGAATTCTCCAGTTGCTTCTGAATCAAAAGCAGATACTAGAATACCTGAACTTTCCAGCTTCGCCCAATTGGGCCTCCCCGCCCCGGCCTGCGGCTCCTCCGCGGGACACGCCCCGCGGCCCACTTGAGGGCTGGACATAGCCCCAAAATGCCCACTCCTTCCCGCCAAGAATGGGCATGCCCCACACTGCCCCCTCCAGGGACCGGACATGTCCCCCAGCCCGCCGGAGCGCTGGACATAATCTCGACCAGCCCACTCCTTCCCGCCAAGAATGGGCATGCCACACACTGCCCACTCCCGCCACTTGGACATGCCCAGCGGTCCGCCCGACCGCTGGACATAGTCCCACCGCGCCCACTCCTGCAGCCCACTCCTTCTCGCCAAGAATGGGCATCTCCCGTCGAGGATTAAGGGCCAAACCGGGCCAATTCGGGGCACACCCAATCGTCAGGTAAACTTGCTGACGGCCCCTCATGTGGCGTCATCCTGTTGAACTCCCCCAGGACCGGAAGGTAGCAAGGGTAAACGGGCTCTGGCGGGTGCATGAGGGGTCTTTTATGTCTGTGCCGATTGGTAGGGTTTATCTGTGACTGTTACTACCGCCCTCTACCGTCGATACCGCCCCGATTCGTTCGCGGACGTTATCGGGCAGGAGCACGTCACCGAGCCTCTCATGACGGCCCTGCGCAAGAACCGCGTCAACCACGCCTATCTCTTTTCGGGCCCCCGCGGCTGTGGCAAAACCACCTCCGCCCGCATCCTGGCCCGCTGCCTGAACTGCGCCGAGGGCCCCACGGACACCCCCTGCGGCAAGTGCCCCAGCTGCGTGGAACTCGCCCGCGGCGGCTCCGGCTCCCTGGACGTCATCGAGATCGACGCCGCCAGCCACGGCGGTGTGGACGACGCCCGCGACCTCCGGGAACGGGCCACCTACGCCCCCGTCCGGGACCGCTACAAGATCTTCATCATCGACGAAGCCCACATGGTCACGTCGGCCGGGTTCAACGCCCTGCTCAAGATCGTCGAAGAACCGCCGGAACACATCAAGTTCATCTTCGCCACCACGGAGCCGGACAAAGTCATCGGCACCATCCGTTCCCGCACGCACCACTACCCTTTCCGGCTGGTGCCGCCGGAGCCTCTCATGGCGTATCTGGAGCTGCTCTGCACCCAGGAGAACGTCCCCGTGGCGCCCGGGGTGCTCTCGCTCGTCATCCGCGCGGGCGGCGGTTCGGTCCGCGACTCCCTCTCCGTGCTCGACCAGCTCATGGCCGGCGCCGGACCAAACGGCCTGGACTACGAACTCGCGGTCGCCCTCCTGGGCTACACGCACGCCTCCCTGCTCGATGACGTCGTCGAAGCCGTCGCGGCGTCGGATGCCGCCACAGTGTTCCGCGCTGTGGACCGCGTCATCCAGACCGGGCACGATCCTAGGCGCTTCGTCGAGGACCTGCTCGAACGCTTCCGCGACCTCATCATCGTCCAGGCGATGCCCGAAAGGGCCCAGTCCATCCTCCGCGGCATGCCGGCGGACCAGATCGCCCGCCTGCAGAACCAGGCGCACAACCTCGGGGCGGCCGAGCTCTCCCGCGCCGCTGACGTCACCAATACCGCTCTCACCGACATGACCGGGGCCACCTCGCCGCGCCTGCACCTGGAACTGCTGTGCGCCCGCATCCTGCTGCCCAGCTCCGAGCAGACCGAGCGCGGCATCGCAGCCCGGATCGACCGCGTCGAGCGGCGTTTGAACTACGCCGGGAACGACGTCGGAGCCCCCCTCGCCGCCGCTCCCGCACCTGTTGCCGTTTCGCCTGCACGCACGGAGCAGGCAGCCGCGCCACAGTTGCCGGCAGCGGACGTGCCCGCCGCACCCTCGCACGCCGCGCCGGCTGCCACAACCACCGCCCCCTCCGCCCCGCGTCAGGGCGAGCAGCCGCCGGCCACAGTCTCCGCGCCCGCCAGGCAGGACGAGCCCGTCCGAGAACCGCTGACGGCGCCACGGGTCAGCACCAGCGACTGGCCTGTGGACGAATCCGCGGCGGCCAGCCGGCCCGCCCCGGCCGCAGGTCCCGCCGCCGCGCCTCCGTCCCTGCCCGCGTCAGAGACTGCCTCAGCGGCTGCCCCATCCGCCCCCGCACCGTCCGCCCCCGCGGCATCTACCCCAGCACCTTCCGTCCCTGCGCGCCCCGAGCCGGCCGAGCCCGGCAGGGCGCCTGCCGCTGCTCCCGGGTCTGCCGCCGGCCCCGGAGCCGACGTGGAGGTTTTGCGCCGCGCCTGGCCCGAAATCCTGCAAACGCTCACCAAGATCAAACGCAGCACCTGGGCACTGGTGGAACCCAACGCCCAGGTCGGCCACTTCGAGGACCACGTCCTGACCCTCGCGTTCACCACCACGGGGCTGGCGGGCGCCTTCGGCCGGGCCGACCACGCCGAGAACCTCCGGCAGGCGATCCACAAGACCATCGGCATCGATTGCCAGATCCGGGCCGTGGCCGGCAGCGGCAACAGCCCAGCGAGCTCTGAGCCAAACCCAAAAGCGCCGCCGGCTAGCCCGGAGACCCCGGCATCGTCCGCAAGCCAGGCGACATCGGCCGACGTCGCCTGGGGCCTGAGCCCGGCTCCCCAGCAGGCCCCATCTCCGGCCAACGATGCCGCTGAAGCCGTCCCCTCGCGGGCGGCCGCGGCGCACGTTCCCGCCGCCTCAATGCCTTCGACGCAACCCACTCCGGCCCCCGCGGCCCAGGCTCAGGTCCGCGCAGCCGCGCCTGCAGCCGAGCCGGCAGCGGAACCGCAGGCGCCTGCCCCCGCGATCCAATCTCAGGTCAGCGCAGCCGAGCCAGCAGCCGGCTCGGATGGCCCTTCGGAGCCTTCCGGGTCCTACGCCGATGACGACTGGGGACCGCCCCGGGACGAGGACGCCCCTCCGCTGGACGAGGAACCACCCCTGGATTGGGACCCCTCGCCCGTAGCCACGCTGCGCCGCCCCGAGCCCGCGGCTGTCGCTACCGCTCCGGCCCGCAAGTCCCCTGCCGCGCCGGCATCCAAAACCGCCGGTTCCCCGGCCGGGACACCGGGCGCAGACCCGGACGCGTCGGATGACGCGTGGGCCCGCGCCGTCGAGCAGTCACCCGGCGTCTGGACGGTCGGCACAGATTCGAACCTCGGCCGGTACACGAGCCCGGATGTCGAGCCCGCTGCGTCCGAGCCCGAGCCGAAGCCTGTGCACTACGAGCCGGCGGCGGCACAGATCCCGGAGTACGCGGGTGTCGTGTCCGCGCCGTCCGGACTGGCCTCGGACCACCAGGCCCGGGCCGAAGCGGCTCCGGCGCCGGCGGTTGCGGAGTCTGTTGCGCCGCGTGTGGCCGCCGCTGCCGTAGCTGCCGTCGCGGAGGCTGTTGCGGTCACTGCCGTTCCCGACGCTGCCGCTCCGGCAGGCCGGCAAAGCCTGTACCAGCGGCTGTCGAACAGTCCCGAGGCCGAGGCCGGGCGGGCGAAGGCCCCCGCCCGAGCCGCCGCCGGGACCACCGTCTACGTACAGGACATCCCCAGCGCCGACGACGAAACGATCGAGGAATCGGGCGTCTTCGGCCGGGCCGCCGTCGAGCGTATTCTGGGCGGGAAACTGGTGGAAGAGCGCTCCCTGGATGGAAGCCCGCTGCCGCCCCGCTTCTAGCAGACCCCCTGCCGGCTGGCCCCGGCCCCACTCCAAACGAACGAGGACATTGTGTACGAAGGCGCAGTTCAAGAGCTGATCGACGAGCTCGGACGCCTTCCCGGAGTGGGGCCCAAGTCAGCCCAGCGGCTGGCCTTCCACATCCTCGAGGCCGATCCGCAGGACATGAAGCGGCTTGTCGATGCCATCACCACCGTGAAGGAACGGGTCAAGTTCTGCACGGTTTGCGGGAACGTGACCGAGCAGGAACTGTGCAACATCTGCCGCGACCCGCGCCGGGACCCCACGGTTATCTGCGTCGTCGAAGAATCCAAGGACGTCCTGGCGGTGGAACGCACGCGGTCCTTCCGCGGCAGGTACCACGTGCTGGGCGGCGCGATTAATCCGATCGCCGGGATCGGTCCGGAACAGCTCCGGATCCGTGAGCTGCTGACCCGGCTCAACGACGGCGCCATCCAGGAAATCATCATCGCCACCGACCCCAACCTCGAGGGCGAGGCCACGGCGACGTATCTGGCCCGGATGCTCAAGTCGATTGGCATCGCCGTCACCCGGCTGGCGTCCGGCCTGCCCGTGGGCGGGGACCTGGAATACGCCGACGAAGTCACGCTCGGCAGGGCCTTCGAGGGCCGCCGCAACGCCCTGAGCTGACGCACTAGTGGCCGCCGCGGCAGCGACACCCCGGCCCACCATCCGGCCCGGCGGACATGTCCAGCGCCCACGCCCGGGAATGGACACAATGCCCTCACGCCCACTCCAGCCCGCCAAGAATGAGCATGTCCCACGGCAGCACTGAGCATGCCCGCACCTGGCCCACCATCCGGCCCGGCGGACATGTCCAGGGCCCACGCCCAGGAATGGACACAATGCCCTCATGCCCACTCCAGGCCAACAAGAATGAGCATGTCCCGCGGAAGCACTGAGCATGTCCACTCCTAACCCGAGCTCCCCCACCCGGTCCGATGGACATGTCCAGCGCCCACACCCAGGAATGGACACAATGCCCTCATGCCCACTCCAGGCCGCCAAAAATGAGCATGTCCCGCGGAAGCACTGAGCATGTCCACGGAACGGGAGACCATGTCCACTCCCGGCCCGCAGCACTGGGCATGTCCGGTGGAGACAAACCCGGGGTGTCTGCCATTCGGTCACAATTCAACGGCGCGGGCGGCACGGCGATAAACTGGGGTAAGAAGTTACGCCGTCGCGCCGTTTGGTTGCCTGGCCCAGAACCCCGATGATCCAGTGAGGGTGCGCGAATGAGTTTGCCCACTACCGAAGTCCAGCCCGGATCGCAGACGTTGCCCGTCTCGGCCGCCGCCACCAAGCACCTTGTCGTGAAGAAATTTGGCGGTTCCTCGGTGGCTGACGCAGAAGGCATCAAGCGCGTCGCCCGGCGGGTCGTGGACGCCCAAAACGCCGGCGACGAGGTCGTCGTGGTGGTTTCCGCCATGGGCGACACCACCGATGAGCTCCTTGACCTCGCCGGCCAGGTCACCGATTCCGCGCCCGCCCGCGAGATGGACATGCTCCTCTCCGCCGGCGAACGAATCTCCATGGCGCTGCTGGCCATGGCCATCAACAAGTTCGGCGCCTCGGCCCAGTCCTTCACCGGGTCCCAGGCCGGCATGATCACCGACGGCATCCACGGCAAGGCCCGGATCATCGACGTTGACCCGCACCGCATCCGCACCGCCCTGGACAAGGGGCACATCGCGATCGTGGCCGGGTTCCAGGGTATGAGCCACACGACGAACGAGATCACGACGCTCGGGCGCGGCGGGTCGGACACGACGGCTGTGGCCCTCGCCGCGGCGCTCGACGCCGATGTCTGCGAGATCTTCACCGACGTCGACGGCGTCTACACGGCCGATCCGCGGGTGGTCGCCTCGGCCCGGAAGATCGACCGCATCTCCAGCGAGGAAATGCTGGAACTGGCCGCGTCCGGCGCTAAGATTCTGCACCTGCGCTGTGTTGAATACGCCCGCCGCTTTGGGGTACCCCTGCACGTCCGTTCCTCATTCAGCCAGAACGAAGGCACCTGGGTTCTGCCCGGCGCCGACGACAAGATCACGACTCAAGAGGGAGTTGCCTTGGAGCAGCCAATCATCTCCGGTGTTGCACACGATCGGTCCGAAGCCAAGGTCACGGTTGTCGGTGTACCTGACATCCCCGGCAAGGCAGCGGCGATCTTCCAGGTCATTGCGGACGCCCACTCGAACATCGACATGATCGTCCAGAACGTCTCCACCCACGGTACGGGCCGGACCGATATCTCCTTCACGCTCCCGATCGTCGAGGGCGCCGAGGCCCTGGCCGCCCTGCACGCCGCGCAGGACCGGATCGGCTTTGAGAGCATCGAATATAACGAGAAGATCGGCAAGCTTTCGCTGATTGGCGCCGGCATGCGCTCGCACCCGGGTGTGTCCGCCCGCTTCTTCGCGGCCCTCTCCGAGGCCGGCATCAACATCAACATGATCTCCACCTCGGAGATCCGGATCTCCGTGGTGACCCACGCGGATCTGCTCGACGACGCCGTCCGCGCCATCCACAGGGCGTTTGACCTCGACAGCGAGGATGAGGCCACGGTCTACGGCGGCACGGGCCGCTAGCCGCACCTGCGCATCCGGGCGGACCCCGGATGCGCATAAAGACGGGGAAGGGAGCGGCACCTGCCGCTCCCTTCCCCGTCTCCGCCCGTCGTCGGCCGCTTCCCCACAGCTCCGGCCGCATTCCCACGTTTCCGGCCGCGTACCACGCGGCCGCCCAGGATGCCCCCGGCATCCGGGGTCCCCCGGAACCGTCGGAACCGGCGAAGCGGGCCTCGTCAGACCTCTTCTTTCCCGAGATCCGTTTTCCGGACAGCGTAGTGGTGTCCGTGGTCGTCCGTCTCGACTTCGAAACCTGCCAGGTCGTCTTCCGAGGCGTGCTCGAAGTCGTCGTGCTTGTGAACTACAGGCGCCGCGGTGTCGCCTCGATTTGCGGGCCCGAACAGCAGCCTCAGCTTGTCGGTCTTTTCCATGAAAGCTCTGACAGCACGTGTCACTAGTCCCACCCCCTTTCCTCGTCCCGGATGGTTCAGGATGCTGCACAGCGGTGTGTCAGTGCCCTCATTTTACGCCCGGCAGCGGGAAATGGCCCGGGTGGGGTGGCGCTAAAAGGGACCTAGCGCAGGGATTTGTCGTCAGGGTTTCGAGGCACCACATAAGTGCTGCCGTCGGGCCGGTGCAAGGTCTCCCACTGTTCAGTTTCAGCCTGCCGCGCCGCCAGCAGCCGCCTGTTCTGGTCGGTCATCTCGTGGCCGAGTGAACTGCGGTTGGCCGGCCCGAACACGGCCCGGAACTTCCCGGTGGCCCGCATGAACCGCTCGACGGCATTTTCCTTGGCCATGGCTATCCTTTCGTGGGAGCAAGACAATGCTCCCAGTGTACGCTAATCATTAGTGCACTAATCATTCGAAGGAGTCGGTGTGACCGAAGGAACCCCAGCAATCCAGGACAGGCACGTCATGCCGGGAGCGCATGGAGCCCAGGACTCCCAGGCAGCACAGGACGACCTCCTGCTGGAACAGCAGCTCTGCTTCGCCCTGACGGTGGCCTCCCGAAGCGTCGTGGGCGCTTACAAGCCCGTCCTCGACAGGCTCGGCCTGACCCACCCGCAGTACCTCGTCATGTTGTGCCTGTGGGAAGCGAGCCCGCGGTCGGTCCGCGACATCAGCGACGCCCTGGCCCAGGAGCCGGCAACCATCTCGCCGCTGCTGCGCCGGCTCGAGACGGCAGGCTTCATCACCCGCCAGCGGATGGAAGGCAACGAGCGCACCCTGGATGTCCGGCTGACGCCGCGCGGGGCCGCCCTTCGGGAGCAGGCCACAGAAGTCCCGGGCATTATGATGGCCCGGCTGGGCCTGACGCGTGAACAGGTCGGCCAGCTGCACGCCACCATGATGGACCTGATCGCCGCCACACGGCCCGGCCCGGACGACGTGCCCCGGCGGTAGACTGGGCAAAACAGAGGAGGACTGCTGATGCGCACGCAATCGGGCCGCCCGGCACTTGTCCTGGCGGCCGTCCTGATGGCCGTGGCCGGATTGGCCGCCTGCACGCCGAATGGCGGGCCCACACCTTCCCCCTCCCCCAGCACGACGTCGGGCACCCCCTCCAGCCCGTCACCCACAGCGCCGTCGGGCTCGCCGTCGCCGGAGACGGAGACGACGTCACCGGCCCCGTCGCCCTCCGCGGTCCCGCTGCCGTCCGGACCGGGCAAGGGCAACGCCGAACTCGCCATCATGGTCAAGCCGAACGAAACCGGCACCGCGGCCAACTTCACGCTGGTCTGCCAAAACGGGGTTCCTGCGGCCGAAAGCCAGCACCCCAACGCCGCCGCCGCATGCATCGCCATCAAGAACAACCCGGCCATCCTCAGCCCCGCCCCGCCCGCCAAGAACCAGACCTGCACCCAGCAGTACGGCGGCCCGCAGGTGGCCACCGTCACCGGCGTCGTGGATGGCAGGGCGGTTCAGGCGAGCTTCAGCCTGACAAACGGCTGTGAAATCGCCGCCTGGAACGCCGCCAAAGATGTTCTGGGCTCATCCGGCGGGGCGAGCTAAGCCCTTGCACCTCCAGCAGGAAGAGTGGCTGCCGCGCCAGGCGGCCCACGTCCAACGTGTCCGCCGCTACGCGGACCCCTACCTTGAGCGGCGCTCCGCCGGCCGGAAGCACCCGGTGGAGGACTTCCTCTTCACCTACTACACCCAGAAGCCCGGACAGCTGCTGCGCTGGCACCCGGGCGCCGGCGTCGTGCTCTCCGGCCCCGAGGCTGAGGCGCGGACCGGGTGGAAGTATTACCGCGCGGCCGACGCCGCAGAACTCGCGGCCGCCGGGCTGCCGGCGGAGTCGCCGGCTGTGACGGTCGACGCCGACGCCTTCCTGAGGGAGCGCCGGGAGGCACTGCAGTTCGCAGGGGTCATCCTGGCCGGGACTGCCGCGCGGCCGGCCCAGTTCGGCTGCTTCGGGCTGCACGAGTGGGCAATGGTCTACCGGCAGGACAAGTTCGATCTCCGGCACGAGTACCTGCAGCTGCGGCTGGGGTCCGGGCGCACCGACGAGGTGGTGGAGGAGAACCGGATCCGGTGCTCGCACTTCGACGCCTTCCGCTTCTACACCCCGGACGCCGTTCCGCTGAACAGTATGGTTCCCAGCCGGGAGAACCAGCGCGCCATGGAGCAGCCGGGTTGCCTGCACGCCAACATGGACCTTTACAAGTGGGCCTACAAGCTGTCCCCGTTGCTGCCCAGCGAGCTCGTCATGGACTGTTTCGAACTATCGTGGCGGATCCGGGCCATGGACATGCGGGCGTCGCCGTACGACTTGCAAGAGTGGGGTTATCCCGCCATCAGGATCGAAACGCCCGAGGGCAAAGCGGCGTATGTTGAGCACCAGCGGGCTTTTTCAGCCGAATCACAAGTACTGCGGCAGCGGCTGTTGCAGGAGCTCGCTCCCCTGTTCCAGTCGATTGGTTCCGGCCCTGCCCCCGAACGCACGGAAGGACAGCAATGACCGCCACTCACGAGCGTCACAGCCACCACGACATCGATCTCACCGTCCGGCTGACGGAGGCCCCGGAAGCGCCGGAGTACACCTTCCGCCTGGCGGCCGACGGCGGCAGCGTCGCCCCCGCGTCCACGCTGCCGGATTCGGCGGCCGCCCTCGCGGCGGTTACGCAGCACGGCGAGGACATCTTCTTTCCCAAGCCGGGACCGCCGAAGATGTGCACGCAGCAGTACGGGGGTCCGCAGGTCGCCGTGGTGACCGGCTGGTTCATGGGCCGGGAAGTCCACAGCACGTTCAGCCGCACCGATGGCTGCGAGATCGCCCGCTGGCGTGCCATGGCGCCGCTGCTGGGCGGGGTTGCAGGCTCCACCGGAGCAATCTGAGCCACGCGGAACCTCGCAGGCGTCACGAGACAGCAATGGCCGGCGGTGCGAACCGCCGGCCATTGCCTCTGCTATCGGGTTGAGCCGCGCCTAGATGGCGTTGTTGGGGCGCTCAAGCTCCGGGTGCTGGAACTTGGACTGCGCGGCCGCGCCTTCGGAGGTCGGCGCCACCGAGGCAGCTCCTGCAGCGTTCACGACGACGGTGACGAACGTCGGCTCGCTGGCACCGGCAAAGGTGATCCGTCCAATGTAGGAGCCGGGCTTCAGGCCGGTCCAGTTCAGCGTGATCTTGCCTGTTTCACCGTTCGGCAGCACCAGAGGGTTCGGCGTGATGGTCGCATTGTTCTCGTTGGCACCGAGAACCGCGGCATCAACGCTTGCCTTCGTGGCCTTGCCGCCCGGGCTGGAGTACAGGTTCGCGTAGATCGTGTACGAGCCTGCAACGGGATTCGCAATCGAGAGCGTCTCGCTGGACGACGACGTCGCCACCTGCTCGACGCCCTGTGGCGTGACCACCCACATGTCGAAGTCCGAGGCCGGGTCAGAGGAGATGACCGAGAACTTGGCCAGCGGAGCACCCGCCGGGACGTTCACAGTCTTGACGAACGTCGAGGCATCGGCACGGCCCGCGAACGGGCCGGGAACCAGCTCCACGGCAGAAGAATCCGCCTTGGACAGGCCGTCCAGCGTCATGTTGACGGGCGAGTTGGTGCCCGACACAACGCTGATGTCGCCCGAGCCCGTGCCGGATTCGGTGCTGAGGAAGACATCCTTCGCGGCGACGACAGACTGCGGCCGGACTGCGATCGGCGAGGTGACGGTCTTGCCTGCACCCTCCCAGCTCAGTGAGCCCATGGCGAACTTGCCCAGGGCAGCGCTCTTGTTCTCAAAGCTGACCTTGACGGTCTTCTTCTCGCCAGCGGCCTTGAAGTTCAGGGCCGCCGGAGCCACATTGACCTGAATTCCGGGCACATTGGCTTTGACTTTGTAGACGCCCGGAGTCAGAGCGGTCAGGGTCCGGGTCACGGTGATCTTGCCGGTGAGGTTGCCCAGCGAGAAGGACGGGACGTTCATGTCCCGCGGCAGGATGCTGGACGGCAGGCCGAGGTTGATCCCCGTACCCTGTATGAATTTCCAGTAGTCCTCTTCGTTGGCGTCGTAGGCAAGACCCGGATCGACCATGCGTGCCGGATCCACCTGGCCGGCACCGGTGGCGAGGACGTCGGTGTTCTTGGAGCCGTCGGCGTTCACCACATTGCCTGCCGTGGTCATCATGGCGGACTTGACCATTGCAGGGGACCAGTTCGGGTTCTTGCCCAGGAGCAACGCGCCGAAACCGGCAACGTGCGGTGCCGCCATGGAGGTGCCGGACAGGAAGCCGAACTTTGCGCCGTCAGCGCCAATCGGCGACACACCGGCCAGGACTGCAACACCCGGCGCAGTGACGTCCGGCTTCAGCAGGTCCGAGTCGGTGGCCAGCAGCGGGCCCCGGGAGGAGAAGCCGGCAATCTGCGGCTGCGCCTCCAGCGGCAGTCCGGTCGTGTCCTTGTTAACAAGGGACACCTTGATGTCCGGGGCGGCGGTTACCTTGGCCTTGATGGCCGCGGTGGCCGGCGGGTTCACGTGGACGGTCGGGACAGCGTGCTGATCGGTGTCCAGCGAGGAATTGCTCAGGTTCACCAGGATCATGCCGACGCCGCCACCGCGGGCAACCTCGGCGCTCTTGGCGACGCGGTCGACAACGCCGCGGTCGCAGACGACGACCTTGCCGGCGATCTTCGCCGGGTCCAGGGTGCCGGGCCCGCACAGTGCGGGGTTCGACGGCGGGGTCGCCGCGGCAGCGTTGGCAGCCAGCACCACGCCGGCGTCCTTGACTTCCTTGTTCATGATGCTGGCGCCGCGGAACTTGGTGCCGTCTGCGAACTCAACAGTGCCCTGAAGCTCCTGGGAGAAGCTGCTGGCAGCAACCGTGGTGACCCAAGGGCCGCCGTGGTTGACGGTGCTCGCCGTCGGACCGGAGTTTCCGGCCGATGCTGCGACGAAGATGCCTGCGGAGGCAGCGTTCAGGAAGGCAATCGAGACCGGGTCGATAACTGACGTCGCAGAACCGGAGATCGAGTAGTTCAGCACGTCGACGCCGTCTTTGATGGCCTGTTCGACGGCGGCAACGGACGAGGAGCTGTAGCAGCCGCCCGTGTTGGGGTCGGTGTCTTCCCAGCAGACCTTGTAAACGGAGAGCTTGGCGGCCGGCGCGATGCCGCTGGTCAGGCCGAAGCTGCGCCCGTCGACGAAGGTCTCGACGTTGGCGTTGCCCGCCGAGGTGCTGGCCGTGTGGGTGCCGTGGCTGGCGACGTCGACCGGGGACAGAAGTTCTTCCGGAGCACGCTCGGCCGGGGGCACGAACTGCAGGAAGTCCTCGGCGAAGTAGTGCGCGCTCAGGACCTTGGAGTTACAGGCAGAACCGTCGAAGTCCTGGCCCTTCTGGCACTCACCGATAAAAGTGTCGCCGTCGGACTTGAGCATTGCGATCTTGCCGTCCGCCGTCCTGTACGGCACACCGACGACAGGCTGGCCGACGAGGGGCTTGACCTCTTCCCCGGCGAAAAACGCACTGGACGGGGTATAGCCGGTGTCGATGACGCCGACGACGACGCCCTTGCCGGCGCCGTTCTGGCCGCCGAACTTCGTGTTCCAGGTTCCGTTGGCCCCGCTGAGCTTCAGGAAATCGGTGCTGGAGTAGTCCGGAGCGTTTTCCGTGTCAGGGGCAACCGTCAGCACGCCGGGGTCCTTGGCCAGTTTGATGGCCTGATCCGCGGTGAGGTGTGCGCTGAATCCGTTGAGGGCAGCGGTGAATTGCCGATTGATCTTGACGCCCTGCTTGCCGGCCACCTGGGACTGCTTCTGCTGCAGGTGTGCCTGGTACTTCTTCACTTCAGCTTTGTTGGCATCCAGCTTCTTGCCGGGCGCAGGCTTGGTGGCTGGCATGCCGGCCGTCCCGCCGTCATACGTGGCTGCCGCTTTCTCGGTCAGGACAACGATGTAGCGGCCGTCCTTGTAGTTATTCGGATCAACATTCTTCTGTGCGACGCCGGCTACGGCCAGGCCTTGCCCCGGGGCCGCATTGGCGGGGGCGATCGCGATGCTGGACAGAAGAACCGGCAAGCCCAGGGTCAGTGCCGCGGCCCTCCGGAGTCCCCCGCTTCGAAGGAAGCTCTTTCCTGGTGATGTCACGAGTGTTCGAACCTTTCGTAAAGGAACGGCCCGGCTTCAAGGCCGGGCCCAACGGACTGGCGGGAACTCACCGGGCGGTCGCCCGGCCAGCCCCCACGGATACCAGCCGATTCATACAGTACAGACTGAGAGCGAGATATGACATAGGTCACTGAGGGGTATTTAAAATTTGTCACGCAATACGACACGACGCGATGGGGACGTCGCTGAACTGCGTCAATTGGTACTTCCGGCCCGCGCGGCCGCACCCCTGCGGTACCTCAGCGCGGGGGGACCCTGCCCGTCATGGTCCGCGGGCCCACCGCGGGCCCAACACTGGCTTACTGGCGGCCTACTTTCGCGGAGTCCGGACCACGTCGCTGATCCATGCGCGGGTCTTCTCATCCAGGGGCCCGGCCACCTTGGTCGCCTTCGCCGCGCGGTCGGCCTTGATCTTCTGCAGGACCATCCGGCCCAGCCCGGCGAACACTGCGACGGCCACAACAGACAACACCACGGATTTCGGTTTCTCAGCCATGCGCACATCCTACTGACCCGCGGCAGCCCCGGCCATAGGGCGCAGCCGCCCCCGCGACGCCATTTCTCCAGCTCAAGGACCCGCCGGGGAGGCCGCGTCCACACTCCCGGCTGCGAATACGGCCGGACGCGCGGTGGCCGGTAGAATGGGCATGCAAGCTCGCGGAGCGCCCTTTCACGCTGCATTCACCAGGCAGTCCAACACACAGCGGATCGGCGTGAGACGGCACCACTCCGCTGCGCCCTTACCCAACGCTCACGCACAGGAGTTGCCGGATGCCCCGGATCGTTGTCGACGTCATGCCCAAGCCCGAGATTCTGGACCCGCAGGGGAAGGCCATCGTCGGTGCTCTGCCCCGGCTGGGCTTCACCGCTTTCAGCTCTGTCCGCCAGGGCAAGCGCTTTGAACTCACGGTCGACGGCGAGGTGACCGAGGAGATCCTGGCCCAGGCCCGCGACGCCGCGGAGACCCTGCTGTCCAACCCGGTCATCGAGGACGTCGTCAACGTCGAGGTCGTTGAGGCCTGAAATGACTGAACTCCCCCTGATCGGCGAGGCCGTCGCCGTCGCCGCCAACCCCAGGCTCGCTGGTGCGAGGATCGGCGTCGTCACCTTCCCCGGCACCCTCGACGACCGCGACGCCGCCCGTGCGGTCCGTCTGGCCGGCGCCACCCCGGTGGAGCTCTGGCACGCCGGCACCACCTTGGGTGACGTTGACGCCGTCGTGATTCCCGGCGGGTTCTCGTACGGCGATTACCTCCGCGCCGGCGCGATCGCCCGTTTCGCGCCGCTGATGTCCAAGATCATCGACGCCGCCAATTCCGAGGCCAAGCTGCCCGTGCTGGGCATCTGCAACGGCTTCCAGATCCTGACCGAGTCGCACCTGCTGCCCGGCTCCATGATCAAGAACGACCACCTGAAGTTCATGTGCCGCGACCAGGTCCTGCGCGTGGAGAACAACACCACCGCCTGGACCGGGGACTACGCCGCCGGCCAGGAAATCACCGTGCCGCTGAAGAACCAGGACGGCCAGTACATCGCCGACGAGAAGACCCTGGACGCGCTCGAGGCCGAAGGCCGCGTTGTGTTCCGTTACGTCGGCTTCAACCCGAACGGCTCCCGCCGCGACATCGCCGGCATTTCCAACGCCGCGGGCAACGTGGTGGGCCTCATGCCGCACCCCGAGCACGCCGTGGAGGCCGGCTTCGGTCCCGAGCTCGGCTCCGGCACCGAGGGCCTCGGGTTCTTCACCTCTGTCCTGAACAAGATCGTGGGAGACAACAAATGACGGAGACACCCGCAGTAGCGGCACCCGCGGAGACCGCCCGGAAGTTCAACATCGACACCGTCGAGAACGCGGCCAAGACCCCGGACACCGAACTCCCCTGGGCCGAACTGGGCCTGAAGCAGAACGAGTTCGACGAGGTCGTCAAGGTCCTGGGCCGCCGCCCCACCGGCGCGGAACTCGCCATGTACTCGGTGATGTGGAGCGAACACTGCTCCTACAAGTCCTCGAAGAACCACCTGCGCCAGTTCGGCGACAAGGTGACCGAGGAAATGAAGAAGGACATGCTCGTGGGTATCGGCGAAAACGCCGGTGTCACCAACCTGGGCGACGGCTGGGCCGTGACGTTCAAGATCGAGTCCCACAACTCGCCGTCGTTCGTGGAGCCCTACCAGGGCGCCGCAACCGGCATCGGCGGCATTGTCCGCGACATCATCTCCATGGGCGCCCGCCCGGTAGCGGTGATGGATCCGCTGCGCTTCGGCGCCATTGACCACCCGGACACCGCCCGCGTCATGCACGGCGCCGTGGCAGGGATCGGCGGCTACGGCAACTCGCTGGGCCTGCCCAACATCGGCGGCGAAATGGTCTTCGACTCCGTCTACCAGGGCAACCCGCTGGTGAACGCGCTGGCGGTCGGCGTGATGCGCCACGAGGACATCCGCCTCGCCAACGCCTCCGGCAAGGGCAACAAGGTGGTGCTGTTCGGTGCCCGCACCGGCGGCGACGGCATCGGCGGCGCCTCCGTGCTGGCCTCGGAGTCCTTCGATGACACCAAGCCGTCCAAGCGCCCCGCGGTCCAGGTGGGCGACCCGTTCGCCGAGAAGGTCCTGATCGAGTGCTGCCTGGAGCTGTTCAAGGGATCCCTGGTGGAGGGCATCCAGGACCTCGGCGCCGCCGGCATTTCCTGCGCCACCTCCGAGCTCGCCTCCAACGGCGACGGCGGCATGGAAGTCGAGCTGACCTCCGTCCTGCTCCGCGACCCCACCCTGACCCCGGGCGAAATCCTGATGTCCGAGTCGCAGGAACGCATGATGGCCGTGGTTACCCCCGAGAACATCGCCGCGTTTGAAGCGGTCATGGACAAGTGGGCGGTGGAGTACTCCTGGCTGGGCGAGGTGACCGACACCGGCCGCCTCATCATCACGTGGGAAGGCGAGGTCATTGTCGACGTCGACCCGCGCACCGTGGCCCACGACGGCCCGGTCTACGACCGACCCTATGCCCGCCCCGAATGGCAGGACGCCGTCCAGGCCGACTCCTTCACCGGGTCCGTGCAGGACGCTGGCCGTCCCTCCGCCCCGGCGGACCTGGCCGCCGCCATCACCGAACTCGTCGCCTCCCCGAACATGTGCGACAAGTCCTGGATCACCAAGCAGTACGACCGCTACGTCGGCGGCAACACCGCCATGGCGTTCCCGGACGACGCCGGCGTGGTCCGGGTGGACGAGGAAACCGGCCTCGGCGTGGCCCTGGCCACCGACGCCAACGGCCGCTACACCTACCTGGACCCGTACCACGGCGCTCAGCTGGCCCTGGCCGAGGCCTACCGCAACGTCGCCACCTCAGGCGCCGTGCCGATGGCCGTCAGCGACTGCCTGAACTTCGGCTCCCCCGAGGACCCCGACGTCATGTGGCAGCTGGCCGAAGCCATCCGCGGCCTGTCCGACGCCTGCATGGTCCTCGGCATCCCGGTCACCGGCGGCAACGTCTCGCTGTACAACCAGACCGGGACCACCCCCATCCACCCCTCCCCCGTGGTGGCTGTGCTGGGCAAGTTCGACGACGTCGCCCGCCGCACGCCGTCGGGCTGGAAGGAAGACGGCCAGGCCATCTACCTGCTGGGCACGACGGCGGCAGAGCTGGACGGTTCGGAATGGTCGAACATGCGCGGACACCTGGGCGGCCTGCCGCCGAAGGTTGACCTCGACGCCGAGCGCGAACTGGGCCAGATCCTGATCAACGCCTCCCGCGACGGCATGGTGGATTCCGCCCACGACCTCTCCGAAGGCGGCCTCGCCGCGGCCCTCGTGGAGTCGTCCCTGCGCTACGGCGTGGGCGCCCGGATCGCCCTGCAGGACGTCCTGGACCGCGACGGCGTGGACCTGTTCACGGCGCTGTTCTCCGAAACCCAGGGCCGCGCCGTCGTCGCTGTGCCCCGCTCGGAGGAAATCCGCTTCACGGACATGTGCACCGCCCGCGGCTTCGCGCACGTCCGGATCGGTGTGGTGGACGCCGAGGGCGGCACGCTGGAGATCAACGGCGTCGAGACCATGAGCCTCGACGCGCTCCGCGAAGCCCACGAGGCGACCCTGCCGAAGTACTTCGGCTAGGCCCCACCGCCACCCTAGCCTCGCAAGCTCGGCCAGGGAACCCTGGCGGCGTGGGCCCACCCACCGCCGCCCTAGTTCCATCGATTGCTCCGCAGCTGCCCTTTTGAACCCTCAAAACTGCAGTTGCGGAGCAATCGTTCGTTAACGGCCGGGCCGCCAGCCCGCCTGCAGGAGTGCGGTACGGACCTTGGCCACCGCGGCCTTGGCATCATCGTGCATATGCCGCTTGGAGATCCGGACCTCGGTCCAACCGAGGGCCGTGTACTTCTCCGAACGGGCGATGTCCCGGACGATCTGGCCCTCCTCACCGTGGAGTTCGCCCTCGTACTCGACGCCGATTCTGTATTTCCGATAGGACAGGTCGGGTTCGTGGTGCCGGGTTCCTGCATCGTCGATGATCGGAACGTTCAGCTCTGGTTCCGGAAGGCCGGCCCGGACTATGGCCAGCCTCAGCAACGACTCCTGCGGCGAATCGGAGCCCACGCGAATGAGGGCGATGGCTTCCTTCGCCTTGCGGATTCCGCGTTTTCCCTTGTGGCGGTCGATCATCCGCTGCAAGTCCTGAAGGCTGCAGAGCGGCGCCTCCCTGCCCTCGAGCTCAGGTCTGGGCATCCGAACGCAGCTGTCGCCGGCCACAACGAGTTGGTCTACGGTCAACATTTCGGCTAGATCCAGCCAAGTCCGCTCCGGGGTGGTGATGGGGATCCCGTCCAGCAGCGTGATTTCGTCGTCGTAGAGCTTCATGCGGTGGACGATGACGTGTGGCCGGTTGAGATGGGCCGCGCCCTCGGGCCTGATCACGTGGTACATCGGTGGTGCCTCCTTCTGCTGCCGCACCGGAAGCGAACCAAGCTCCGCCGCGGTGAGGTGCGACGCGGCGCATCGCTCATTGACCTCAATGAAAGGCCGCACTCGCACGCACAAGGGAAGCCCCGGCGTCGGGCTTTGCACACGGATTCCCCGGCCCAGCGCGGCCAGGGACTGGTGGCGGAGCCTTTTTAGTGACACACCAGCCGCTGCCGCTTCGACGACGGTAAAGGGTCGTCGCTGGAAATCGTCCGGCAGCGGACGCGCGGTCTTCATGGCTTCATCAGACCAGTTCGGCGTCGACGCTGCAGAAGTTATCCACAACGCCCATCGACTGCTCCATAAGTGCCGTTATGGAGCCTCAAAAGGGCGACTACGGAGCAATCGACGGGGGTTGGCGGAGCAATCCGCGGGGTCAGTCGTCGCTGCGGAGCTCCCGTTGCCGTGCGCTGAGGAGTTCGAGTTCGGGCCGGGCCGCCACGAAGCGTTCGACGCCGGTCAGCACCTCCACGACGTGTGCCCGGTCTGCTGCCACCAGGCCGGCGCCCAACTGCGTGCGCCGGTGCTGCTCATGATCGCCGACCTCGGCCACGGAGACATCAAAGCGGCGCTTCAGCTCCGCCAGGAGCGGGCGCACCACAGAGCGCTTCTCCTTCAGGCTGTGAACGTCGCCCAGAAGGATGTCGAACTCAATCCAGCCGATCCACATGTCATAAGCCTATCCATTGCTCGCCACCGGCCCCCTCGCCTCGCAAGCTCGGCCAGGGAACCCTGCCGTCGATTGCTCCGTAACGGCCTTTTTGAGGCCTCAAAAGGGCCGTTACGGAGCAATCGACGGGGTGAGACGGGGTTAGATGGTGAGCTCGCCCATCCGGTCCCAGCCGTCACCGTCGAGCTGCCGGCTGATGATCCGGGGCGTCTCGGCCAGGGCCTGAGGCATGTCCGCCATAGCCTGCTTGAAGTGGGCGCTGTTCACGTGGGCCCCGGCGGCGTCATCCTTGAAGGCCTCAACCAGGACGAATTCGTTGGGGTCCTCCACACTGCGGGACCAGTCGAACCACAGGTTGCCGGGCTCCTGGCGGGTGGCCTGGGTGAAATCGTTCACGAGTCCCAGCCAGCGCTCCGACCAATCCGGCTTGACCTTGAATTTGACGACGATGAAGATCATTTGTTGAAGCCTTTCATTGGTTTTCCGGAGGTTCCATTCTTCCAGAATGACAACGCCGGGCCACATGGCATTTGCCGCGTCAACAGGCCTTGATGGCCTCGCGGGCCAGTTCCTGCTGCCGCGGCGTGCCGATCCGGTCGGCCCACTGTTCGGCGAGCTGGAACTCCACCATCGCCTCGGTGCACCGGCCGGCGTCATGCAGCGTCCAGCCGAGGTTGTTGTGCAGCGAAACCACCCACCGTTTGGTCCGCTCATCGTGGACCGTGGAGGCGTACTCCAGCGCGCTTCTGGTCCAGGTCTCGGCGTGGGCGGAGTCGGCGATGGCGAGCATGTGCAGCGCGTCAACGGCCAGGAATTCCTCGACCAGGTAGTCAGCAAGTTCGGCCGCCTGTTCAAACAGCGGCACGGCCATCTCGGGGTGGCCGCTGGAATTGAGCACCCGGCCGCGTTCCAGCAGCACCCTGACGGCCACGGTGGGCTCGTCGGCATCGACCGCATCCAGCAGGGCGTCGGCTTCCTCGTAGCGGCCCTGTAGCCCGATGGCCCGTCCCAGCTGCGTGGTGAGCTCGGCACGTTCGTCGGCGTCGTAGCGTTCATCTGCGGCCGCCGCCCGGAACCGGGCTTCGGACCCGGCGGGGTCGTCGAAGTTCCACAATTGGTCAAGGGTTTTCTGTTCCAGCATCCTTCGGCTCCTGATCAGCTTTCACCTGCGGCCAGTTCGTGTGCACTCCCAATGTAGCGGGAAGTGACATGCCGTTGTGCCCGTCCCGTGAGGGCGCGGCCGGTCGCGTAGAACCAGTTGGACGGCCGGCTGAAGGCCGTGATTTTCAGGAACACCCGCCCGGCGGCGTCGATCTCCACTTCGAAGGCCTCCTCGCCCCGCACGGGATGACCGGGCAGTGTGCCGTACCCGAACCCGGCTCGTTGCGGCCCGTCGCCGGGCACGGGCCGGCGCACCCACACCACCTCGCAGGGCACGTTGATCCGGAAGGGTCCGACGCCGAATCCGCTCACCACGCGCGCGCCGGGCACGACGGCGTCGGAGTCGGTGTGGACGCGCAGCCCGGAGCGTTTCTGCAGCTGCCAGGTCAGAATCCCCTGCGCCACCCTCCGGTACAAAGCCGGGCCGTCGCCGAGGTATGCCCGGGACACCAGGCAGGGAAAGCCCGCCGGCGCCTGGCCGTGCTCAGTGGAGCCAATGCCCGGATAGTTCAGCCCGTCCCGCGCGCCGGCACCGGGATCACCGCTCATGCGTCCTCGCCCCTGGCGAGTCCCGCCCAGCCCAGCTGTTCCCGCTGCTTCCGGCTGAACGAGGCGACCACCAGGTCGTACGAATCCTCCACCATGTCCCGGATCATGTCGTCCGGCAACGATCCGTCCAGCCGGACCCCGTTCCAGTGCGTCTTGTTCATATGCCAGGCGCCGGTGATTTCCGGATGGATGGCCCGCAGCTGTTCGGCCAGGGCCGGCTCGCATTTGAGGCTGACGGACCAGTCGGCCGGGTCCATGGCCGACGCCGCGAACATCTTGGCGTCCTGCCTCGTGCCGCCGGCTATCCGTGCCCGCACCTTGAAAACCGATGTCTCCGGCCCGAAGGGAAAGTCCTCAAACGCACCGGGGAAGCTCAGGCAGATCTCGCGGAGGGTGGCAACGTCCATGGCACGAGCCTATCCGGCTGCGGCCTGCCCGGCTGCGCGGGCTATCCGGCTGCGGCCTGCCTCACCCTGCCTGCGCGGCGGTGCGGGCGTCGCCGATGCTGTGCAGTCCTTCCGGAGTCGTGCCGTTGACTTCGTAGTCGCCCACGGTGCGGGCCTTGAACACGGCGGGGTTGTGGGTGGAAACGGTCCGGGCGTTGCGCCAGTGCCGGTCCAGCGATTTCGACTTCGACGTGGCGGATGCCCCGGTGATGTCGAAGAGCTGCTGGGCCGCGGACTGGACGAGTTCCGGCACCAGCAGCTGCGCCTTTTCCACCGCGATCTCGCCGCGGACGTAGCGTTGTTCCGGGGTGAGGTCCAGGTTCTGGTCCGCGCCGGCGTCGAGCTCCCGGGCGGCGGCCAGCACCACGGATTCCGCCGCGAAGACCTTGGCCGAGAGCTGGCCGACGAGCTGCAGGATCAGCGGGTCGTGGCGGAACAGTTCGCCGGAGCCGGTGTTGAAGGTGCGCTTGCGGTCGCGGACCAGCGCCCTCGCGTCGGCCAGCGCCGCCCGGCCGATGCCCGCCAGGACGGCGAGCAGGACCAGCTGGAAGAAGGCCGGCTCGTGCGTGGTGGATTCCGAACGCCGGATGATGTTGGTGTCCGGCACCACGGCGTCCCGGAAAATCGTGGTGCCGGTGCCGGTCAGCTGCTGGCCGAACCCGTCCCAGTCGTCGATTATTTCCACTCCGGGCTGGGTGGTGCTGACCACGGCGTACTGGCGGCCCTCCACGCCTTCGGTGCTGGCCATGACGGCAATCCACTCGGCGAAGATGGTGCCGGTGGTGTAGTACTTCCTGCCGTTCAGGAGCCAGTCCCCGCCGTGGCGCGTCAGCTTGGTTCCGGTGGTGCCGAGGACATTGCCGGATTTCTCCGTGGCGGCGTTTCCAAAGATCTCGCCGGCCACCACTTTCGGGTACCAGCGGTTCCGGAAGCCCTCGGATTCCAGGCCGACGGTTTCCACGAACGCGAAGTGCGAGCGGTAGAGGTGGGCCACGGAGGAATCCGCCTCGGCGAGTTCGATGAGCAGCCGGAAGAAGGGCTCGAAGCCGATGCCGTCGCCGCCGTGTTCCGTGGGCACCCGCAGCCGGCCGAAGCCTTCCTCGTTCAGCCAGCGGACCTGTTCGAAGGGCAGGACCCGGTCCTGTTCGCGGGCCAGCGCGCCCTCCGCGATCCGGGCAAAGACGGGCCGGAAACGCCGCGCCAACCTCTCGTAGGCGGCTTCGGCCGACGGCGCCTCGATGTAGGCGGCTTCGGCCGACGGTGCTGGTGGTGCTGAGTGTGCTGCGGGGGCTGTGGTCTCTGCTGAGTAGGACATGCGTTCCCTTGGTTGCTGGTGGCCGGGCTAGAGCTTGGCGGCGTCGGCGGCGGGGTCCTGGTCCCAGGGGGTGGGCAGGATGCCCTTCTGGTAGCTGGCAAACCAGGCCTTGACCTCCGGGGACTGGAAGGCGGCCTTGAGGGCCGCGGCCTTCTCCGACCCGGCAAAATCCTTCCGCCCGGCAACCACGATCCGGAACGGGACCTGATCCGCATCCGTTTCGAAGGCCAGTGCGTCGTCCTTGCTGTGCCCGGCATCGGCGGCCATCCGGGCGACCAGGAAGCCTGCATCGACATCGGGAAGGGTCTTGGCGAGCGACTGCTGGTCCACTTCCACGAACTGCAGCTTCTTCGGGTTGGCCGTGATGTTCTTTTGCGAGGTGTGGATCACGGTGGCGTCGGAGAGCTCCAGCAGCCCGGCGTCGCGCAGCATGAACAGGGCACGGCCGTTGTTCGCCGGGTCCACGGGAATGCCGATCTTGGCGCCGTCCGGGAGCTCGTTCAGGGACTTGTACTTGTCAGACCAGATGCCGCCCGGGGCGCTGTAGACGTAGAACAGTCCCACGTTCTCCAGGCCCTTGTCCTGGTTGAACTGTTTCAGGTAGGCGTTGTGCTGGAAGAAGTTGGCGTCGAATTCGCCGTTGGCCACGGCCAGGTTGGGCTGGATGATGTCCGTGACGTACGTGGGCTCCAGGGCCCAGCCCTGGGCCGCGAGCAGCTTCTGGGCCAGCTTGGTCGGTTCCTGGTACGGGGCGGACTCGGTGACGATAATCTTGATCGTCTTGCCGCCGCTGGCGCCGGCACCGCCGGGGTTGGTGAGGCCGCAGCCGGTCAGTGCCGCGGCGGAGACCGCACCGGCGCCGGCGAGGGCATATTTGAGGAAATTTCTACGCTGCATGGTCTTGGTCCTTTGTGGTGGTTCGCGCTGAGCTATGACTGGGCGGTAACGCTGGCGGGCTGGTTTTCGGCCGCCGCGGAGAATTCGGTGAAGGCTCCCCGGAAGGCCGCGGCGGGGTGGCGTCCGTTGAGCCGCGGCCCGGCGCCGAAGAGCTTCTCGCGCAGGGTTCCCGGCGCGTAGCCGGTCTGGGCGAGGCCGCGGCTGCGCAGTTCCGGCAGCACCCCGTCGATGAAGTCGGTGTAGGAGCCGGGGATGGTCTGGTTGATGATGTTGATGCCGTCGATTCCGGCGTCCTGCCACTGCTCGAGACGGTCGGCAATCTGGTCCGGCGTTCCCACCACCCGGTTGGCCCGGCTGCGGTAGAGCGCAATGTCGCGGAGGGTGGGGTTGCCGCCGCGGACGGAGGCGCGGATGGCCGTGAGATGTCCCTGGCTGCCTTCCGTTTCAAGGTCCCCGAGCGGGGTGTCCAGCGGCAGGCCGCCGAGGTCGACGCCGAACCCGCCGCCCACGTGGGCCAGCAGGGCCTCAATGTCCAGGCTGTCCTCGAGCTCATCGGCCTTGCGGTGCGCCTCGGCTTCGGTGCCGCCCACCACGAAGTGCATGCCCTGGAGGAACTTCACGTCATCCGGATGGCGGCCGGCGGCAACGGCCTGTTCCCGGACTGCCGCGGTGTACTTCGCGGCCACCTCGGTGCTCGGCGCGAGGGTGAAGGTGGCCTCGGCGTTGGCGGCGCAGAACTGCTGGCCGCGGCCGGAGCTCCCGGCCTGGAAAAGCACCGGGGTGCGTTGCGGCGAAGGGGCCGCGAGGTGGGGTCCGTCGATCGAGTACCGGGGTCCGCGGTGGTAGATCTTGCTGACTTTCTCCGGGTCCGCGTGGACTCCGGTCGCCTGGTCCCGGAGCAGCGCGTCGTCCTCCCAGGATCCTTCCCACAATTTGTAGGCGGCCTCGACGTATTCGTCCGCCCAGTCGTAGCGTTCGTCATGCCTGGTCAGCTCGGTGGCGTTGAAGTTCCGGTGCGCGTTTTCCAGCACGCTGGTGACGATGTTCCAGGCCACCCGGCCGTCGCTGATGTGATCCAGGGTGGACATCTGCCGGGCGAACTGGAACGGGTGGCTCTGAATCACCGACGACGTCGCGGCCAGTCCGATCTCCCGCGTTCCGGTCGCGAGCGCGGAGAGCAGGATAAGGGGGTCGTTGGACGGCACCTGCAGGCCCTTTTTCAGCAGCGATGCCCACCCGCCGTCGTAGTCGCCGTAGAGACCGACGACGTCGGCGAAGAAGATCGCGTCAAACTTGGCGTCTTCGAGCTGGCGGGCCAGGTCGATCCAGAGCTGGAGTTCGTTGAACCGGTGCTGCTGGGCTTCCGGGCGCCGCCACTGGCCGCCCATGATGTGGCTGGACGTGTTCATCACGAAGGCGCTGATCAGCAGGCGGGGGCGGGGTCCGTCGAAACGGGTACTGGGTGTTGAAGTCATGGGGTGCTTTCCGCTGTGGGAGGTGGGACGATGGTGCTGCCGGCGCTCAGAGGCGCTTGTCCAGGCGCCGGGCAACATAGGATCCGCCCAGCTGAACGATGGTGACCAGCAGGATCATCAGGACTATGGCGGTGATCATGAGCGGTGTCTCGTAGCGGTAATAGCCGTACCGGATGGCGAAGTCGCCGATTCCGCCGCCGCCCACCAGGCCGGCCATCGCCGAGTAGGAGATGAAGCTGACGGTCATGATGGTGATGGAGCTGACGAGTCCGGGCTTCGCCTCCACAATCAGGACGTCCCGGACGATCTGGGACCGGCTGGCGCCCATGGACCGTGCCGCTTCGACCACTCCGCCGCCGAGCTGGCTCAGGTTCTGTTCCACGAAGCGGGCGAAATACGGAATGGCGTTGAGGGTCAGCGGGACAATGACGGCGGCCGTGCCGATGGTCGTGCCGACAATGAACCTAGTCACGGGAATGATTGCGATCAGCAGGATCAGGAACGGGAACGAGCGGAGCAGGTTGACCAGCCCGTCCAGGACCCGGTGCAGCTTTGGCCTGTGCTTGAGCCCGTTGGGACCGATGGTGTAGAGCAGGACACCCAGCGGTGTCCCGAGCAGCACCGCCAGCGGGATGGCCACCAGCAGCATGGTGAGGGTCTGCCCCATGGCGACGCCGATTTCGGGCAGGACTTCCAGGATGCGGTCAAACATTGATCAGGCCCTCCGACGCGGCTGTGGTGTGGGCGCCCCTCCCGGAGCGGTCCAGCTGGATCTCATCGGAGACCAGGTAGCGGCCGATCGACGTCGCCGGGTGGAAGCCGGGGCGTTGGAGTTCGGCGAGGTCGAACTGCTCCACGACCCGGCCTTCTTCCATGACCGCGACGTTGTCCGCGATGGCCTTGATGACATTCATCTCGTGGGTGACCACCACGATTGTGATGCCGAATTCGGCGTTGACGTCGGCCAGGTACTGCAGGACCGATGACGTCGTCCGGGGATCCACGGCCGACGTCGGCTCGTCGCAGAGCAGCACTTTGGGCCCGGTGGCGAGGGCGCGGGCGATCGCCACCCGCTGTTTCTGGCCCCCGGAGAGTTTGGCCGGATACGTTCCCGCTTTGTCGGCGAGGTCCACGATTTCCAGGGTTTCGGCGGCCCGCCGCCGGCGTTCCGCCTTCCCCACGCCGGCGAACTTCAGGGACAGCTCCACATTTTCCTGGGCTGTGAGGTTGTTGAGGAGATTGAAGTGCTGGAAAATCATGCCGATGTCGTGCCGCTTGGTCCGCAGCTCGGCGTCGGACAGGGTCACCAGGTCCACGCCGTCCACCAGGACGCGGCCCGACGTCGGGCGCTCGAGGAGGTTGATGTTGCGCAGCAGCGTGGATTTGCCGGCGCCGGAGAACCCGATGATGCCCTGGATGGTGCCCCGCCTGATGTGCAGGCTGACGTCATCGACGGCCGTGAAAGGTCCCGCGGCCGAGGCGAATGACGTGCTGACGTTCTGGATCTCGATCACAGGCCCCCACCTGCTCGGGGCCGCGGCGCTGCCGCTGTCTGCGTGTTCATGATTTCCTCCGGGCTCGCCCGAGGAAAGCCCTGGGTCCTGGCTTCCGGGCAGCGCTGAGCGAAGCCGGGGAGCCTCAGAACACAGTGGTTCTCCATCGGTCCTGGCGGTAGCACCGTCCTCAAAGGAGGGGGTTGCTGCGGCGTCACGGAGCCAGATCTCTCAGCCGCTCGGGATGGTTACGAGTCCATCTCACACGGCATGAGGCCGGATACGGAAAAAGCCGGTCACATTTTGTAACCGACTCTTCCCGATCTGTTGATCGTCATTCCCGGGCCGTCAGATGCCCACGCGCCAGCCTTCGCGGGCGGGGCACGCGTTCACGACGACGTCCAGCCCGGCGGCCTTCGCGCGGTCCGTCGCGGCGTCATCGAAGACGCCCAGCTGCAGCCAGACGGCCTTGGCACCTACCGCGATGGCCTCGTCTATGACTGCGCCCACCCTGTGGGAGTTGACGAAGCAGTCCACGACGTCGATCGGGTGCTTCTCCGCCGGGATGTCCGTCAGGGAACGGTACCCCTTCTCGCCGTGGACGTCGTCGCCGGGCAGGTTGACCGGGATGATTTCCATGCCCATCCGGTCCCGGACATAGAGGGAGACCTCATACGCCGAGCGCCATTCGTTGGTGGTGAGGCCGACCACCGCCCACGTGCCTTTGGTTCGCATGAGGCGGTCAATGACTGCCGGATCGTTAACATGGGCCATGCATCAACCATACTCCTGCGACCTTTCCGGACAATTGTCGAATAAATGAATGATTTGGGCCGGACGCATGCCGGGTGAACGAATATTACGGCGCTCCCGCACGCCGATTTTGCGGAATCGTGCATCTGAAGTTCTAGTAGGTAGTGACCATCCCGAGCGGCCGAGAGACCTGGATCGATGACGCCGCAGCAACCCCCCGGTGACGTGAGACGACCATTCCCACGCAACCGCTCCGCCCTCCTTCGGTGATATTCGAGGGCGCCGGAGCAACCAAGGGGTGCTACTGCCAGGACCGATGGAGTGCAGCAATGACCCCTGAGAATTCTTCCGCTCTGCCCACCTTTGCCCGGACTGCGTCCGAGGCATTCCCACAAACCACTTCGGACGCGACGGCGAACGAAGCAGGGCTGCGTGACGCGCCCGGCTCCTCTCGCGGCTCTTCGGGATGGTCCCTGAACGAGCCCACGGACGGCGCAGTGCACGGCGTCCCCGCCGACGGGCCGGCGCGTCACCGCAGCACCACCTCCGGAGACCACCCTCCCCGGCACGGCGCCGCCGCGACCGCGGGTACTGTCCAGGCAGAGACGGTTGCGTTCTGGGAAACCCAGGCTCTCCGCCTCGACTGGGCGGACCTGCCTGGCGGCGCAACGGAGCAAACCAAGCCCTGGCACACCGCGCACCGCCGGGTCCCTGCCGACGTCGTGGCCGGCACCGGACCGCAGATCACCTGGTTCGAAGGGGGCAGGCTCAATGTCGCCTACAACTGCGTCGACCGCCACGTAGCGGCGGGGCGTGGAGACAAGGTGGCCCTGCACTTTGAGGGCGAGCCCGGCGACCGCCGCGCCGTCACCTACGCCGAACTCCAGCGCGAGGTTTCCAAAGCCGCCAATGCCCTCCTGGATCTCGGTATCACCAAGGGCGACCGGGTGGTCATCTACCTCCCCGTCATCCCCGAAACCGTGATCATCACCCTCGCAGTGGCCCGGATCGGCGCGATCCATTCCCTGGTCTTCGGCGGGTTCTCCGCCGAGGCCCTGAAGTTCCGGGTGGAGGACACCGGCGCCAAGCTCCTGGTCACCACCGACGGCCAGTTCCGCCGCGGCACCGCCGTGCCGGTCAAGGACAACGCGGACGCCGCCGTCGCCGGCGACAACGCCATCGAACACGTCCTGGTGGTCAACCGGACCACTCTCGCGGACGAGCTGGACACCGTCCCGATGACCGCCGGCCGCGACGTGTGGTGGCACGACGCCGTCGGGCGGGCCTCCGAGACTCACGAAGCCGAGGCGTTCGACGCCGAGACGCCGCTGTTCATCATGTACACCTCCGGCACCACCGGCAAGCCCAAGGGCCTGGTCCACACCTCCGGCGGGTACCTCACACAGGCGTCATGGAGCTTCGAGCACCTGTTCAGCAACCCCGACCCTGCGCTGCGGGAGAAGGACGTGCACTGGTGCACGGCCGACCTCGCCTGGGTCACCGCGCACACCTACGAGCTCTACGGCCCGCTCTCCAACGGCGCCACGCAGGTCATCTTCGAGGGCACGCCCAACACCCCGCACCCGGGCCGGCACTTTGAGATCATCGAACGGTACGGGGTCACGCAGTATTACACCGCGCCCACCCTGGTCCGCTCCCTCATGGGCTGGTTCCCGGACGGCGTCCCGGACACGTACGACCTCTCCTCCATCCGTCTCCTCGGCACGGTGGGCGAGGCCATCAACCCCGAGGCCTGGCGCTGGTTCCGGACCAATATCGGCGCCAGCACCGCCCCCGTGGTGGACACGTGGTGGCAGTCCGAAACCGGCGCCACCATCCTCTCCCCGGCACCGACGGACGCCGCGTTCAAGCCCGGCTGCGCGGCCCGCCCGCTGCCCGGCGTCAGCACGCGCATCGTGGACGACGCCGGCAATACGGTGCCGCCCGGCGTCCAGGGTTTCATCGTGGTGGACTCCCCCGGCCCGGCGATCGCCCGGACGGTCTGGGGCAACCCGCGCCGCTACTTCGATTCGTACTGGCGCCAATACGCCGAGCAGGGCTGGTTCCTCGCCGGTGACGGCGCCAAGTATGACGACGACGGCGACATCTGGATCCTCGGGCGGGTGGACGACACCCTCAACGTCTCCGGACACCTGCTCTCCACCATCGAGGTCGAATCGGCGCTCGTCACCCACCCGGACGTGGTGGAGGCCGGCGTCTGCCCGGTCGCGGACCCAAAGACCGGCCACGCGATCGTCGCGTTCGTGGTGCTGAAGGATTCGGCGGCCACCCCCGACATCCAGGGTGTGCTGAAGGCGCACGTCGCGAAGCAGATCGGGCCGATCGCCAAGCCGCGGGACGTCGTCGTCGTTCCCGACGTGCCGAAAACCCGCAGCGGCAAGATCATGCGCCGGCTGCTGACCCAGCTGTTCGAAGGCACAACGCTCGGCGACACCACCTCGCTGCAGAACGAACCATCCATCGCGGGCATCCAGGATGTGCTGCGCGACCGCGCCGCGGAATTCCTGGCAACAGCAAGCCCCACCCGGAAGTAAAGGAACACCCATGACTGAGATCAGCAACGTCGCCCGTCTTTCCGAACCGCTCAAGTTCGCCTACTGGGTCCCCAACGTCTCCGGCGGCCTGGTGGTGTCCACCATCGAACAGCGCACCGGCTGGGACTTCGAATACAACAAGAAGCTGGCCAGGATCGCGGAGAACTCCGGCTTCGAATACGCCCTGACCCAGACCCGGTACGCCGCCTCCTACGGCGCGGACAAGCAGCACGAGGCCACCTCGTTCAGCCTGGCGCTGCTGGCCGCCACCGAGCGCCTCAAGGTGATCTCCGCCGTCCATCCGGGCATGTGGCACCCCGGCGTGCTGGCGAAGTACATCATCACCGCGGACCACATCTCCAACGGCCGCGCCGCCGTAAACATCGTCTCCGGCTGGCTCAAGGACGAATTCACCAACTTCGGCCTCGAATGGCTCGAACACGACGAGCGCTACGTCCGCACCGAGGAATTCATCAAGGTCCTCCGCGGGCTCTGGACCGAGCAGGACTACAGCCAGTCCGGCAAGTACTACAACATCACCGACTTCACCCTGAACCCGGCACCGGTGGACGTGCCGGGCCGGGCGCACCCGGAGATCTTCTTCGGCGGCAACTCCACGGCCGCGCAGGCCACCGCCGGACGGGTGGCTGACTGGTACTTCTCCAACGGCAAGGACCTCGACGGGTTCAAGGAGAACATCGCCGGTGTGGTGGCGGCGTCAGGTGCCGCCGGTCGCGGCCCGGAAGGTGCCCTCCCCTCCCCCAAGTTTGGCCTGAACGGCTTCGTGATCGCCCGGGATTCCGAGAAAGAAGCCCGCGACACCCTCCGCGAGATCGTCGAGAAGGCGCACAAGCCCGCCGTGGAGGGGTTCCGCGCCGCCGTCCAGGAAGCCGGGGCGTCCACCAAGGACGGCAAGGGCATGTGGGCCGACTCGAGCTTCGAGGACCTGGTCCAGTACAACGACGGCTTCAAGACGCAGCTGATCGGCACCCCGGAGCAGATCGCCGAGCGGATCGTGGCGTACAAGAAGATCGGCGTGAACCTGTTCCTGACCGGCTACCTGCACTTCCAGGAGGAAGCCGCCGCGTTCGGCCAGGACATCCTGCCCATCGTCCGCGAACTCGAGGCCGACCTCGCCCGGAAGAACGGCACCGAACTGGACCTGTCCCGGACCCCGGCGGCAAACGCCGGCACTACCAGCAAGCTGGTGAACGCGTAATGGCTGACCGCAAGTTCGGATTCCGCACCCGTGCGCTGCACGCCGGCGGCACCCCCGACGCCGAGCACGGCGCCCGCGCCGTGCCGATCTACCAGACCACCTCCTTCGTGTTCAAGGACACCCAGGACGCCGCGAACCTCTTCGCGCTGCAGAAATACGGCAACATCTATTCCCGGATCGGCAACCCCACCGTGGCCGCGTTCGAGGAGCGCATCGCCTCCCTGGAGGGCGGAATCGGCGCCGTGGCGACGTCGTCGGGCATGGCGGCGGAGTTCATCACCTTTGCCGCGCTGACCCAGGCCGGGGACCACATCGTGGCCGCCTCCCAGCTCTACGGCGGCACGGTGACCCAGCTGGACGTCACGCTGCGCCGCTTCGGCGTGGACACCACATTCGTCGCCGGCACCGACCCGGCGGTCTACGCCGCCGCAGTCCGGGAAAACACGAAGGCGATCTTCGTGGAAGTGGTGGCCAACCCGTCCTCGGAAGTCCAGGACCTTGCGGCACTCGCGAAGGTGGCGCACGACGCCGGCGTCCCGCTCGTCGTCGACGCCACCTTGAGCACGCCCTACCTCGTGCGGCCGATCGAGCACGGGGCGGACATCGTGATCCACTCCGCCACCAAGTTCCTCGGCGGCCACGGCACCACCCTCGGCGGCGTGATCGTCGAAAGCGGCCGCTTCGACTGGGGCAACGGCAACTTCCCGACCATGACCGAGCCCGTGGCCTCCTACGGCAACGTCTCCTGGTGGGGGAACTTCGGCGAGTACGGGTTCCTCACCAAGCTGCGCTGCGAACAGCTGCGCGACATCGGACCCGCACTGTCCCCGCAGTCGGCGTTCCAGCTGCTGCAGGGCGTGGAAACGCTCCCCCAGCGCCTCGACGAGCACCTGAAGAACGCCCAGGCTGTGGCCGAATGGCTGGAAGCGGACGAGCGCGTGGCCTACGTGAACTTCTCCGGCCTGCCCTCGCACCCGCACTTCGAGCGGGCGCAGAAATACCTGCCGCTGGGTCCGGGCTCGGTGTTCTCCTTCGGCGTCAAGGGCGGCCGGGCCGCGGGGCAGAAGTTCATCGAGTCCCTGCAGCTGGCCTCGCACCTGGCCAATGTGGGCGACTCCCGGACCCTGGTCATCCACCCCGGGTCCACCACCCACCAGCAACTGAGCCCCGAACAGCTCGAGTCGGCAGGTGTCCCCGAGGACCTTGTCCGCATCTCCGTGGGCCTCGAGGACATCGATGACATCCTCTGGGACCTGGACCAGGCGCTGGACGCCGCCTCGGAAGCAGCAGCCCCGGATGCATCCCCAGAGGCTGAAGCCTGCACGATCGGAGCGAACTGATGAGTGTTGAAGAACGGACCTGGACCGGCCCCTCGGCGCCGGAGCGCCTGAACCTGCTGCGGCAGGCGAAGTCGATCGCGATTGTGGGCGCTTCCGACAAGCCTTCGCGCGCGAGCTATTTCGTGGCCACCTATCTGCAGTCCTCCACCCGGTACAAGGTCTATTTCGTGAACCCGGTGGTGAAGGAAATCCTGGGTCAGCCGACGTATGCGTCGCTCGCGGACCTCCCGGAAAGCCCGGACATTGTGGACGTGTTCCGCAAGCACGGCGACTTGCCCGGCGTCCTGGACGAGGCCATCGCCGCCGGCGCCAAGACCCTCTGGCTGCAGCTGGGCTCCTGGCACGAGGACGTTGCCAAGGAGGCCGAGGCCGCCGGACTCGACGTCGTGATGGACCGCTGCGTGAAGATCGAGCATGCCCGGTTCCACGGCGGCCTGCACCTGGCCGGATTCAACACCGGCGTCATCTCTTCGAAGCGGCAGGTCCTGGCCTAACTCCAGCCGCCGCCAACCCACCTGCCACTCAACCCGTTGCGCTATCACTTTGGGTCATTCTGAGCGTTCAGAACCGCCCTAAGTGATAGCGCAACCGGGTTAACAAAGGAATTTAAGGGCGGCTTATGGCTGGCCGGGGGCCTTGGTCGGAACGACGCCCGGCAGGGTTGGCGTGATGTGGCCCGGAACGCGCGGCAGATCCTTGCCTGCGTTTCCGCCGCCGCCCGGAAGGTCGGGTGATCCGGGCAGCCCAGGCGCCCCGGGCCGCTGCCCGGGGGTCGGCAGGATGCCGTCGCGGCCGACAGCGGGAGGCGTGGCGGGGGGCGCGTGTCCGGCCGCTGGGGCGCCCGGGGTGCTGGAGGTGGTGGGCGTCGATGCTCCGGACGGGTCAGCACCCGGTGTTCCGGGCGTGCCGTGACCCGGCGTCGCGGCGGGCGCGGGAAGGGCCGGGACTGAGGACGGCGACGGCTGGACATGCTCGGGGGCCGGTGTACCGTGGCCCGGAGTCTGGAAGATGACCCCGACGGTGTGGCTGACGCTGTGCCGGAAGTCCTCGCTGGATGCCGCCACGGCGCCGGCACCAAGGGTCATGGCACCCACGACGGCGCCACCGACGATTGCCAGCCGGCGCTTCCGGCCGCGGCGCTCGGCCAGGCTGGTGACCCCGGCCGGCAGCGATTCATCGGCGTCATTCTTCGCGGACGCGACGGTGGGCAGCGCCGTCGTCGTGGCTGCGTCAGGGGCGGCGGCAAGACCGGCTGCCCCGGCTGTCCCGGCCGCGAGCAGGGCCGCGAGGTCGGCGCGGGGCGCGGGAGCCGCATCCGGGACCACAGCGCGGAGCTGTTCCAGCGCGGTCCGAAGCTCGGCCGCGGATTCGAGGCCGGAGTCGCCCAGCATCGCCTGGATGGTGCCATCCTGCTGGGGGTCGCGGGTGCCGGTCATGATGCTGCGTGGTCCTTTTCGGTTACGAGCTCGCGCAGGGCACTGAGCCCGCGGCGCTGAAGCTGCTTGATGGCACCCGGCGTCTTGTCCATGATGCCGGCCACCTGTTCGATGGAAAGGTCCGCGACGATCCGCAGGACCAGAACTTCGCGCTGCTCCTCATTGAGCCTCGCGAGAGTGTCCGAGATACCGCCCAGAGATCCGAGCACTTCGTCCTCGGCGGATGCCGAGTACCTGGCGTCGTTCAGGGGATCGTATTCGGCCAAATGCGGAGTGCGTTCTGCCCGCCGCCTGTAGTCGACCAGCCGCGCGTGGGCGACGGAGAAAATGAAGGTCCTTAGACCTGCGTGGCCGCCGCAGACGCCGGCCAGCTTTGGCAGGACGTCCACGAACACATCCTGGGTCAGGGCCTCGGCGTCGTCCACGCCCCGGGCCCGGAAGTAGCCCAACACGGCCGGGGAAATAACCGTGTACACCGCGCTGAAACCTGAAGGGTCACCAGCTAAGGCGGCTGACAATTCGTCATCGCTTAGCTGCTGTGCCAAGAGGCTGTCCTTCCGTTACTGCTGGGGTGCGGCCCCCGCAAGTCTAGCGGCCGCACCCCTGAGCCCTCCAAAGTAAGGGCTCCCTCCTTGCTTTCAGACCCATGCCGGGTCCAGGCCGAACAGCCGGAATTTACTTGTCGTGCTGGGGCAGCTCGACGGACGGCTGGGCCGGAACAGCCGGGGTTGCCGGAATAGCAGGGGTTGCCGGAACGCCCTTGGCACCGGGGACGGCCGGTGTCGCCGGGGTCGCCGGAACTGCGGCGTGGATGTTGGCGTTGGCGCGTGCCTCACCGGCAGCACCCTTGACGCTGGCGTCGCCCTTGACGGTGGCTCCGTCCTTTTCGTCGGCGGAGCCGTCGACGGCACCTTCGGTGCCGTCGACGTCGGCTTCGGCGTCGCCCTTGGCCTTGCCGTCAGTCGACGGCGCGGCCGGAACTGCGGGGACGGCCGGCTTTGCCGGGAGCGTAGGCGTGGCCGGGACAGCCGGTGTGGCGGGCGTAGCGTGGCTCACTTCAGCCTGCTCGGTGCTGGACATCTGAGCGGCATTGGCCAGTCCGATGCCGGAGAAACCTCCGACTGCCAGAATGGCGGCGCCGACAGCGATCTTGGTGGTCTTGCTAACACTCTTCATTACAGACGTACATCCTTTGTTTTTTGGTTTGAAGGCGGGCTGAGGCCTCACGGGGGCAGTTGACAGCCCACTCTCGCCAGAAAAGGCTGGCCGGCGCCCATGGGGGCAGGCGCCGGCCGGCACTTACGGTGGAAGGCCAGCCGGTGTCTGGTGGGGGGTCCAAGACTCCGGAGGCGCTTACAAAGGAGTAATCGCTGGGCGGGCCCGAAAGGTTACGCACCAATCGGAAATTTTCTTGATTTCTTTTTTGAGCCGGCGTTGCCGGGATTAACGACGACGGCGGCGGACCCCGCCAGGGAACCCGCCGCCGTGGTGCGCCGGGTCAGGAGCGGAAGAGTCCGCTGTAGGCGTTCAGGGCGATCTGGCCGCCGAGGTGGGCGTAGAGGACATTGCTGCCGGCCGGAATTTCCCGGCTTTTCACGAGGTCGATCAGCCCGGCGAGGGACTTTCCCTCGTAGACGGGATCGGTGATCATGGCCTCGAGCGAGGCGCCCAGCCGAATGGCCTCCAGGGTGGAATCGACGGGAATCCCATAAAGGTCCCCGGCCCAGCCCTCCATGACGTTGATTTCCTCGTCCCGGAGTTCCCTGCCCAGGCCGATCAGCTCGGCGGTGTTCCGGGCGATGCGTTCCACCTGGTCACGGGACTTCGCCAGAGTTGCCGACGCGTCGATGCCGATCACGCGGCGCGGTTTGTCCTGGCCGGCAAAACCCGCGATCATCCCGGCGTGGGTGGAGCCCGTGACGGTGCAGACGACAATCGTCTCGAAAAAGATGCCGAGCTCGCGCTCCTGCTCTTCCACCTCGTAGGCCCAGTTGGCGAAGCCCAGACCGCCCAGCCTGTGGTCGGACCCGCCGGCCGGGATCGCGTAGGGCGTGCCGCCGGCGGCCCTGACCTCTTCGATGGCGGTCTCCCAGCTGCTGCGGATGCCGATGTCGAAGCCCGCACTGTCCAGCCGCACGTCGGCGCCCATGATCCGCGAGAGCAGGATGTTGCCTACCCGGTCGGACAACGGATCGGGCCAGTCGACCCAGTTTTCCTGAACCAGGCGTGCTTTGAGGCCGAGTTTCGCCGCCACCGCCGCGACCTGGCGGGTGTGGTTGGACTGGTAGCCGCCAATCGAGACGAGGGTGTCCGCGCCCTGTGCCAGGGCCTCCGGGACGAAGTACTCCAGCTTGCGCGTCTTGTTGCCGCCAAACGCGAGGCCGCTGTTGACGTCCTCGCGTTTCGCCCAGATCTGCGCCCCGCCCAGGTGTGCGCTGAGCCGCGGCAGCGGATGGATGGGGCTCGGGCCAAACATCAGGGGGTAGCGTTCGAAATCGGTGATGGCCATCGTCGGTCCTTCGCTCGCGGTGGGAAACGGACACAGCAAATATGCAATATATTGCATTGTCGGATACAGGCTCCGGAAGGGCAAGAGGGATATACGATATGTTGCATGCCCGTACCCTCGCTCGCCGGAGTCCACAAGAGGCCGCTGCTGCGGGACAACGTCTTTGAATCGATCCGTAACGCGATCGTCGACGGCACCTTCGAGCCCGGCGAACGGCTGAAGGACGCCGAACTGGAAGCGTGGCTCGGCGTGAGCCGGACACCCATCCGCGAGGCGCTGCTGCGGCTGGAACGCGCCGGCCTGGTGGTTGCGCTGCCGGGCAAGGCGACCATCGTGGCCCCGTGCGACCCGGCGTCGACCCTCAGCACGCAGCAGGTGGTGGCGGGACTGCACGAACTGGCCGCACGCCTGGCCGTCCCGCTCCTGGCGGAGGAGCACCTCGCCGCCATGGCCGGGGCCAATGTACGCTTCGAACAGGCCCTGCAGGCGGCGGAGGTCGAGTCGGCACTGCGGGCCGATGACGATTTCCACGCCGTCTTTGTCACGGTCAGCGGCAACCCGGTGCTCCGGGAACTCCTGGAACAAACCACCCCCGTCCTGCGCCGGGTGGAGCGGATGCGCTTCGGCTCCTTTGCCGCCCGGGAATCGGTGGCGCAGCACGCTGAAATCATCCGGCTCGCCCGCCGTGGCGACGCCGAGGCCGCCGCCAGAGCGTGCCGGGAGAACTGGCTCTCGCTGCGGTTCACGTCCGCGGAAGACCCCGCCTAGGAACGTTGTGGTCCCGCCTAGGCCTAGGCGGGACCCAGACGTGGCTACGGCCTTGGCTGCGGCCTTAACCGCGACGGCGGCGGCCCGCCCCTGCAAGGGCGACCCGCCGCCGTCGTACGCCGGTCAGTGTTGCGTCAACGGGTGCTAATCGTTGATGAGGTCGTTGACCACGATCGTCTGGTCGCGGTCCGGGCCGACGCCGATCGCGGAGAACCGGGTACCGGAGAGCTTTTCCAGGGCCAGGACGTAGTTCCGGGCGTTCTCCGGCAGGTCCTCCAGGGTGCGGGCGCCGGTGATGTCCTCGGTCCAGCCTTCGAAGTATTCGAAGATCGGCTTGGCGTGGTGGAACTCGGTCTGGGTCATGGGCATTTCGTCGTGCCGCACGCCGTCGACGTCGTAGGCCACGCAGACCGGGATCTGTTCGATGCCCGTCAGCACGTCCAGCTTGGTGACGAAGTAGTCCGTAAAGCCGTTGACCCGGGAGGCGTGGCGTGCCAGCACGGCGTCGTACCAGCCGCAGCGGCGGGGACGGCCGGTGTTGACGCCGAACTCGCCGCCGGTCTTCTGCAGGTACATGCCCATCTCATCGAACAGCTCCGTCGGGAACGGCCCTGCGCCCACGCGGGTGGTGTAGGCCTTGATGATGCCGATGGAACGCGAGATCCGGGTGGGGCCGATGCCGGAGCCCACGGAGGCGCCGCCCGCGGTCGGGTTCGAGGACGTCACGAAGGGGTAGGTGCCGTGGTCAACGTCCAGGAAGGTGGCCTGGCCGCCCTCCATGAGGACCACCTTGCCCTCGTCCAGGGCGGTGTTCAGGACGTAGGTGCTGTCGATGACCAGCGGACGGAGGCGCTCGGCGAAGGACAGGAAGTACTCCACGATCTCGTCCACCTCGATGTCCCGGCGGTTGTAGACCTTGACCAGGAGCTCGTTCTTCTGGCGCAGCGAACCCTCTACCTTCTGGCGCAGGATCGAGGCGTCAAAGACGTCCTGGACGCGGATGCCAAGGCGGGCCACCTTGTCCATGTAGGCCGGGCCGATGCCGCGGCCGGTGGTGCCGATGGCGCGGCTGCCGAGGAACCGCTCGGTGACCTTGTCCAGGACCTGGTGGTAGGGCGCCACGAGGTGCGCGTTGGCGGAGACGCGCAGCTTGGAGGTGTCCGCACCGCGGGCCTCCAGTCCGTCGATCTCCTGGAACAGGGCTTCCAGGTTCACCACGCAGCCGTTGCCGATGATCGGAACCGCGTTCGGGCTCAGGATGCCGGCCGGAAGGAGCTTGAGCTCATACTTCTCACCGCCTACGACGACGGTGTGCCCGGCGTTGTTGCCGCCGTTGGGCTTGACGACATAGTCGACGCGGCCGCCAAGCAGGTCAGTGGCCTTACCTTTGCCTTCGTCGCCCCATTGGGCTCCGACGATCACGATTGCTGGCATGGGATCCTCCCCCATTCGTTCGGGCCGAACTGCGTTTAATGACCAGGCGGTCACCGCAGCTCAGCGCCGTTCATGAGAATGCCCCGAATCTATCGCTGTGTTCGTATCCAACGCCAGAGTTCCGGGGCTCTTACCACCCAAGTTTAGCCGAAATCGGTGCCCGGCATCGCTTTGGGTCCTTGCTTGGACGCGCCGTCCCGACGGTGGTGAACGCCGGGGCGGCTTCCGCGAGGGAGGGCCACGCGTCCGCCGCGGCGGACGAGCCGTTCTTTTTTCATGGCGTTCGCCATTGCTGCATCATCCGCCGGCTCAGGCCCGACACATAGCGGGCACCACTTGCGGGACGGCGCAGGGTGGAATTGAGTGGGAGTGAGAATCCCGAGCGGCCGAAAGGAAACCGCGCTATGCCCCGGACCACTGACCACATCCGTGTGACCCATGCCGGCTCGTTGCCCCGCACGCCGGAGCTGATCGCCGCGAACGAGGCCAAGGAAACGGACGGCATCACGCCCGAATTCCTGGACCTGCTCGAAACCTCGGTGGTGGACGTCGTCCAGCGCCAGAAGGAGCTGGGCATCGACATCCCCAATGACGGCGAGTACGGGCACACGATGTCCAGCTCCGTGGACTACGGCGCCTGGTGGAATTACTCCTTCTCACGGCTCGGCGGCCTGGAACCGACCGACGTGGACCGCTGGGCCGACGCCACGGTGCACCGTTCCTCGCCCGGCCACATCGTCCTGACCTCCTTCCCGGACCGCCGGGACCGGCAGACGTTCGATGACGCCTACAACGACCCCTCCTCCGGGATCCTGGCCCACCGCAGGGCCGTCACGCAGCCCAAGATCGCCGGGCCGCTGACGTACACGGGCCAGGAGCTCGTGGCCTCGGACGTTGCCAACCTCAAGACCGGCCTGGCCGCGGCCGGACTCGCCGAGGGGTTCATCGCCTCCCTCTCGCCCGGTTCGTGCGCCCGGGTGGCCAACGAGTACTACGGCAGCGACGAGGAACTCCTCTACGCCTGCGCCGACGCGATGCGAGAGGAATACAAGGCCATCATCGACGCCGGCCTGACAGTCCAGCTCGACGACCCCTCCCTGGCCGAGAGCTGGGACCAGATCAACCCCGAGCCGAGCCTGGCGGACTACCTGAAGTTCATCCAACTCCGGGTCGAAGCAACGAACTGGGCGCTGCGCGGTCTTCCCCCGGAGCAGATCCGGCTGCATGTCTGTTGGGGTTCCTGGCACGGCCCGCACACCACGGACATCCCCTTCGCGGACATCGTCGACTCAGTCCTGCAGGTCAATGCCGGCGGCTACTCCTTCGAGGCGGCCAACGTCCGGCACGAGCACGAATGGCGCGTCTGGGAGGATGCGAAGCTCCCCGAGGGGAAGGTCATCATCCCCGGCGTCGTCTCGCACGCCACCAACGTCGTGGAGCATCCGGACCTCGTGGCCGACCGGATCGTGCGCTTCGCCGAGCTCGTGGGACGGGAAAACGTGATTGCGTCCACCGATTGCGGGCTGGGCGGCAGGGTGCATCCCCAAATCGCGTACGCCAAGCTGGAGGCCCTCGGCGAAGGCGCACGCCGCGCCACCCAGCGGCTCTGGTAGCAGCACCGGGCCGGCGGGGTCCGGCCCGGTGCCGCATTTCGCGGGGCTTGATAGACTGATAAGGATCGACCAGGAATCGGTCCACACCACATTTTCAAACCACACCATTGCTCCGCATGCCCGTATTCGGCGTGCCTGCATCCGGTGTGGCAGCTTTGCCAATCCCGCAGGAGACCCAGCAACATATGACAGCCCTGGCCACCGAAAATTTCCGCGAAGAGCTTCTGAGCCGCCGGTACGAACCTAACGTCGCCCCCGTCAACGAGCTCCTTGACGTCCTCCAGGCAACCAAAGCTGGCACCGCTGTCCCCTACGTGGACCCCATGCACGACGTCGACGAGTGCCGGATCATCAGCCTGTACTCCAACATCGGCACCGCTGACGCGTCAGGCTTCATCACCGCCGGCGACGACGAGGCCGCCACCCGCATGCTGGGCATCCAGTGGAAACTCGGCCTGCGCCCCGAATTCGTCATGCCCTGGAACGTCCACCCGTGGCACGTCCCCGGCGAGCCGAACGGCAAGTTCACGCCGGACCAGATTTCCGCGGGCCTGAAGCCGCTGCTGAAGTTCCTGGCCCTCGTTCCCCGCGCCTCCGTGATCGTCGCCCACGGCACCGAGGCCAACCGCCTGGCCAACCTGCTGCTCAAGACCGAAGTGCCCATGATCTGGCGCCGCGGCCTGAAGACCTACAAGGTCCGCTCGCTCAGCGGCCGGGCGTTCGCCGGCACCCCGGCCCGGCAGGAAGAGTACCTGGCGGAGATGCACACCGCGTACGCGGACGCCATGGCCCGCACGGGCCTGGCCAAGGCCAGCTGACCCACGCACGCACAAACGACGGCGGGCTCCCACCTCAAGGTGGGAGCCCGCCGTCGTCTGTTAAACCGCAACGCGTTGCCTGGTGCCGCCTCAGCCCTCGGCTTCGATGGCCGCCTTCGCGCCGGGATCGGAATCCTTCAGGAACTTTTCAATCCGCTCCGGCTCCTCAGCCTCGCCGATCGCCGCGGACGCACGGCCAAGCGAGTAGAGGGAGCGCAGGAAGCCGCGGTTGGGTTCGTGCTCCCACGGGATCGGCCCGACGCCGCGCCAGCCGTTGCGGCGCAGCGAGTCCAGGCCGCGGTGGTAGCCGACCCGCGAGTACGCGTAGGAATCGATGGTGCGGCCCTCGTCCCAGGCCTCCTCGGCGAGGATGGCCCACAGGAGCGAGGAGGTGGGGTGCTTCGCCACGAGGTCCACGGCTTCCTGGCCGAGCGCGAGATGCTGGTAGATCTCGCTCTCGGCAGGCAGGAGCGTGGGCTCGGGACCCATCAGGTTTTTCCGGAACTCGTCGGACATGGCTAGAAGGTCTTGCCGGTGGAACCCAGCTGCTGGGCGGCCTCGACCACGCGGGCGGCCAGACCGGCCTCCGCCGAAGCGCCCCAGACGCGGGGATCGTAGAGCTTCTTGTTGCCGACCTCGCCGTCGACCTTCAGCACGCCGTCGTAGTTGCGGAACATGTGGTCCACCACGGGGCGGGTGTAGGCGTACTGGGTGTCGGTGTCGATGTTCATCTTGATGACGCCGTAGGAGACGGCGTCCGCGATTTCCTTGTCCGAGGATCCGGAGCCGCCGTGGAACACGAGGTCGAACGGGTTGGCCTTGCCGATCTTGGCGCCGACCTGCTCCTGGATGTCCTTGAGGATCTCGGGGCGGAGCTTGACGCCGCCCGGCTTGTAGACGCCGTGCACGTTGCCGAAGGTCAGCGCCGTGATGTAGCGGCCGTTTTCGCCGGAACCGAGCGCGTCGATGGTGGCCAGGGCGTCCTCGACCGTGGTGTAGAGCTTGTCGTTGATGGCGTTCTCGACGCCGTCTTCCTCGCCGCCCACGGTGCCGATCTCGACCTCGAGGATCATCTTGGCGGCGGCGGTGCGCTCGAGCAGTTCACGGGCGATCCGCAGGTTTTCCTGCAGGGTCTCGGCGGAGCCGTCCCACATGTGCGAGTTGAAGAGGGGGTTGCGGCCTGCCTTGACCTCGGCCTCGGAGGCGGCGAGCAGCGGGAGCACAAAGCCGTCCAGCTTGTCCTTGGGGCAGTGGTCCGTGTGCAGGGCGATGTTCACGCCGTAGTTTTTCGCGACTTCGCGGGCGAACGCGGCAAAGCCGAGGGAGCCGGCAACCATGTCCTTGGTGGAGGCGCCGGACCAGTAAGCTGCACCGCCGGTGGAGACCTGGACGATGCCGTCGGACTCGGCCTCGGCGAAGCCGCGCAGGGCGGCGTTCAGGGTCTGGGAGGACGTGACGTTGACCGCCGGGAAGGCGAAGCCGCCCGTCTTTGCACGGTCGATCATCTCGGAGTAGATCTCTGGGGTTGCAATGGGCATGCTGACTCCTAATGTGAATTTCGTCTACGGGCTGGTGATCCTGGAGGGAACCTCGTCGGCTAGGAACCATCCTAGCCATTCCTGCGCCGGGTCCGTGTCTCCGGTCACGTGGCCCCTGTAACACTCGCGGCCGGGCGCTTCGGTCATGGTTCCGGCCTGCCAGCGGACTGGCCGGCGCCGGCCTCGCCGCCGGCATTGCGCCGGGCGCTGGCGGTGCGCCGGGCGCTGGCGGTGCGCCGGCCGCTGGCGGTGGCTTTAGCCCGGGAGCTGGCCGAACACGTGGCGGCGGATCCAGGCGTGCATCGCGATCGCGGCGGCGGAGGCTGCGTTGATGGAACGGGTGGAGCCGAACTGTTCGACCGACAGGGTGTCCAGCGCCGCTTCGTGGACTTCAGGGGTCAGGCCCGGGCCTTCCTGGCCGAAGACCAGGACGCAGTCCTTGGGCAGTTCGTAGGTCTCCAGCGGCACCGAGTCCGGGAAGATGTCGATCCCGATGATCGCCAGCCCCTCCCCCTGCGCCCAGGCCACGAAGTCCTCAACGGTGGGGTGGTGGCGGACGTGCTGGTAGCGGTCGGTGACCATGGCCCCGCGGCGGTTCCACCGGCGTCGTCCGATGATGTGGACTTCCTTGGCCAGGAACGCGTTGGCGGTCCGGACCACGGTGCCGATGTTGAGGTCGTGCTGCCAGTTCTCGATCGCGATGTGGAAATTGTGGCGTTTGGAGTCCAGGTCGGCCACGATCGCCTCGTGCTTCCAGTAGCGGTATTTGTCCACCACGTTGCGCCGGTCGCCGTCCGCCAGGAGGTCAGGATCCCAGTGCCCGCCCTGTGGAAGTTCGCCTTCCCAGGGGCCGACGCCGACCTCCGCCTTCGGTTCCGGCCCTTCCTCTGCGGCGGGAAGGGACGGGGCGGGGCTATCGGGCTGTTCAGTCACTCCTCAACATTAGACTGGGAGCCAGTAAGCAGCACATCACCAGCGGCGGAGGTCCCCCATGGCAGAGTCAGACGAAGTACGTTCATCGGCGTCGGTATACCGCAGCGGCCAGGAAATCGAGTGCTGGCTCACGGACATGGATGGTGTGCTGGTCCACGAGAACCAGCCCATCCCGGGCGCGGCGGAGCTGATCCAGCGCTGGGTGGACACCTCCAAGCGGTTCCTCGTGCTGACCAACAACTCAATCTTCACGCCCCGGGACCTCGCGGCCCGGCTGAGCTCTTCCGGGCTGGAAATCCCGGAGGAGAACATCTGGACCTCGGCCCTGGCCACGGCCCAGTTCCTCAAGGACCAGGTCCGCGGCTCGGAGTCGGGAAACCGCGCCTACACGATCGGCGAAGCAGGACTCACGACGGCGCTCCACGAGGCCGGCTTCATCCTCACCGACCAGAACCCCGACTTCGTGGTGCTCGGCGAGACCCGCACGTATTCGTTTGAAGCCATCACCATGGCCATCCGCCTGATCCTCGCCGGCGCGCGTTTCATCGCCACCAACCCGGACGCCACCGGGCCCTCGAAGGACGGCCCCATGCCTGCCACCGGGGCCATCGCCGCCCTCATCACCAAGGCCACGGGCCGCGAACCGTACATTGTGGGCAAGCCCAACCCGATGATGTTCCGGTCTGCAATGAACCAGATCGACGCGCACTCGGAAACCACGGCGATGATCGGTGACCGCATGGACACCGACATCATCGCCGGCATGGAGGCGGGCCTGCACACGGTGCTGGTGCTCAGCGGCATCACCCACCGGGACGATATCGCCGCGTATCCGTTCCGGCCGAACCAGATCCTGAATTCCGTGGCGGACCTCAAGAACCAGATCTGAGCAACACCCCGGAACGCGATACCTCAGAACGCGGTCTTCTTCCCGCCGCCGCCGGGCAGCGGGAAGAGATCGTCCTGGAGTTTCTCGATGATGGGCCGGTAGATGAACGGACTCCAGCCAGGGCTCGCGTGCTCCGGCCTCGCCCCGTCGGTGCGCAGGTCATCCGAGACCATGTTGGTTTTGAAGGACAGTGACCAGGTGTCCCGGGCGGTCTCGTAATCAACCGTCTTGTCCCGGGGGTTGCCGATGAACGCCATCTTCGTTTCGCCCAGCTTCCCGACGAAACGGCTGGCCTCAAAGTGGAAGATGTACGCGGATTCGGACTGGATCAGCACGCTGGACGGCGCGATCGGGGACAGCTGTTCCAGTGTCTGGTCCACCACCTGGCCCCAACTGCGTTCATTCTTGTGCAGCATCCTCTCGCCGAGCTCGTAGCCGCCGCGCAGCACTGTGGGGAAGCGGAACCCGCTTTCGTAGAGCAGCACCACGCCCTCGAACCAGCTCTGGTCCAGCACGTCGTGCCGGCTCGCCGGGCTGGAGTCGAGGAGGATGAACGCCACTTCGACGCCGTGCAGTTCGCGCAGCCGGGCCGCCACCTGGGTAGCCACCATGCCGCCAAAACTATGGCCGTAGAAGTAGAGGCTGGTGAGATTGTGGGCGCGGACGTGCTCGATCACGGCGATGACCACCTCGTCGATGTCCAGGCCTTCGTTGGAATACCCGACGGCGGCGAGCTGGCCCCTCTTGTTCAGGGAGCCGCGCAGCGCGTTCAGGATCCACAGGGCTTCTTCCCAGCTCGTTTTGTAGCCGGGGAACAGGATCCAGCTGGCGTGGGGGTAATACCGTTCGGCAACGTCATCAGGTACTTCGAGGATCCGGCTGACACGCCGCTCGGCCTGCACACGCTGAGTGAACAGCATGTCCGCCGCCAGCAGCGACGCGGACCCGGCGCCGATCAGGAACGATCGGCGGGAAACCCGTTTAAGCTCGACGGCGCGGCGGAGCATGCGGGCCTCGGAAGCACCGGGGCCTCGCGGATGGTTCGGATCCACCTCGGCCGGCACATCTCTACCGTATCCACGCTTCGGCGGGGATGAGAAACCGGACCATACAGCGGTCACGAAGCCCAGCGTGGAAGCGCCGCTGGCACGCCGTTGGCGGGCCGCTGGAGCGCGGTTGGCGCCGTTGGAGCGCCGTTGGAGCGCCGTTGCCGGTTACGCGGGTTCGGGCTCGCGGCCGACCTCGCGGCGGCTGATTTCCATGCCGATCTCGTCATAGGTCGCCAGGAGTTCCGACCGGGCCATGTCAGCGGGATCATCGAGAAGGCCGAACACAGAGTCGCTCGCGGCGAAGAGTTCGTCGTCGGAGAATCGGTGCAGCTTCCGGGTGCCTGAGGGATCGATCGAGGCCGTAAATTCCCCGGCCATGTCCAGGGGTGGCAAGGCGGCGGAATCGTCGCGGTGCGCGGTCAGTTCCAGGGAGACTCCGCCGGGAGCCGGCATGCCGGCGACCTCCGAACCGGAGGCCCCGCCGTCGATCGCGTTGAGGTCGTTGCGCAGGCCGGCCAGCGCCACTGATTCCACGAATGCGGCCAGGCCGAGGTCAACGCGGATGTGCGAGATGATTCCCATGCGGCGGACGCGCTGGATAATGTGCATCAGGGAGGGGCGGGAGGCCTGTGTGAGGCTCCCCCGGACACTAATCCGGACGACGTCGGAAACGACATCGAGTTTGACGTGGGCTTGCAGTGTTTGGTCCATAGGTACTCCAAATAAGGATGTCTATGGCCGACGGCTCAACCGCATTCAGCGTATCCGCGCTTGTGGTCGCACACAAGTCATAGGCGGCTGCCGGTTCAGCCGGCCTGCCGCCTATCCGGCTCCTCGTAGTGCGTCCGGGTTGCCGTTCCGCCGACAGACTGCACCAGGGATTTGGCGATGTCGCGCAGCTTGACGTTGCCGTTGCTGGAGGCGTCGGTGAGGATCCGGACGGCGGTTTCCTGGTCGCAACGGTTCTGCGCCATAACGATCCCGATGGCCATGTCGATCACGGTCCGGGATTCAAGCGTGGCGCGCAGGTTTGTGGCACTGTCCGTGTGCAGCGAGAACCGGACTGCCAGCCGCAGCGCCTGGGAGATTTCGCGGGTGTAGCCGCGGGCCCGGACCGCGACGTCGCCGTCGAACTTGTGCGGGACATCGGAGTAGAGGTTCAGGGCCGCCTGGGCTTCGCCCTGGAGGTGGAAAGGCACCGACAACACCGAGCGCAGGCCGTGCGAGGCGACGGCGGAGGCGTAGTCAGGACCCCAGCGGTCCTCGTCGAAGAGGTCCGGGACGTAGACCTCCCGTTCCTCCTTGGCGGCGGTCAGGCAGGGGCCCTGGGACAGTGAGTACTGGATCTCGTCCACTTCGCGGGCGGAGTCGCTGCTCCACCCGATCGTGGCGGCCTTACGGTCCCGGAGCAGGGTGATTCCGCACAGCGCGTCGTCGCCGGAGCCGGCCACCTGGTGCGCGGAAAAACGCGCGAGTTCGTTCAGGAACTCTTCGAAGTCCGCGCTGTCCAGGATCAGGTTCTGGATCTGGTCGACCGTTCCCACCGAGATGTCGGCGCCCTGCCCCTCAGGGCCGCGGTTCACACCGCTGTTCAGGGACTTTTCGGACGGGAGCATGGCGCGTGTTCTCCAGATAAAGGATGGACGGGTATGGGACAAATGATAGGTCACGGCCCATACCCCGTCCACCTCTGCCGTCCGGCGTCGAACCCCTAGCTAAGGCCGAGTTCGTCCTTGCCGAAGGCGAAGAGATACGGAACACCGGCTTCGGCCTCGATCTTTTCCTTGGCCCCGGTGTCGCGGTCCACGATCACGGCGACGGCCACCACGTTGCCGCCGGCCTTGCGGACGCCCTCGACGGCGGTCAGCGCGGACCCGCCGGTGGTTGAGGTGTCCTCCAGGACCAGGACCTTGCGGCCCTCGACCGAGGGGCCTTCCACCTGGCGGCCCATGCCGTAGGACTTCTGCGCCTTGCGGACCACGAAAGCGTCCACCGGGCGGCCGGCGTCGACGGCGGCATGCATGACGGCGGTGCCCACCGGGTCCGCCCCCATGGTGAGTCCCCCGGCGCACTCGAAATCGATCCCGGCGTCCTCCATCAGCGAGAGCATGACCTGTCCGACGAGTTTGGACGCCTCGTGGTGCAGGGTGATGCGGCGCAGGTCGATGTAGTAGTCGGCTTCGGCGCCGCTGGAGAGGATGACCTTGCCGCGGACTACGGCCAGTTCCTTGATCAGGTCCAGGAGTCGGGCACGGGCAGCGGCAGCGTTGGCTGCGAAGTCACGGGTGGCAGTCATGGCTCCCAGTTTAGTGGCTGGTCCGCCGCAGATTCCCAGCCGGTGAGCTGTATGTCGGTCCCGGGTCAGGGCTAGGGCTGCGGCTGGGGTTCGGCACGCCGCGCGAAGGCCGGTGCGTGCTCGGGCCGCGGACCAAAGGCGATGAAGCGGGGAATGATCTTGCGGAACGCCGGAACGTGCCGGGCGAAGAAGAGTGCCGCGGCCGGAAATTTTGTCCGCTTCCCGGTCATGACCGGGACGAAGATCGCGCGTTGCATGATCCGTTGGACGGTCTGCACAATGACGGTCGGCAGCCGGCGCCGTCGTTCCACTTTCTCAAGGTCCGCCGTGGTTACCCGGCCCCGGAGCAGTGCGGGGGCAAGGTACTCGGCGGCGGCGGCCGCGTCCTGGATGGCGAGGTTGATTCCGACGCCGCCGGCCGGGGACATCGCATGCGCGGCGTCCCCGATGAACAGCAGCCCGTTGATGTGCCACGAGCGCAGCCGGTTCAGGCGCACGTCCAGCCAGTGAAGGTCATCGAGGGATTTGATGGCGTCCACCCGGTCCGCGAGATCGGGGCGGAGCCCTGCGACCCGCCGTCGGAAGCCCTCAACGCCTTCCGCACGGATCCGGGCGTCGGCGCCCTTGGCGGCGAGGTAGCCCATTTGGTAGTAGTCGTTGCGGAACAGGGCCAGCAGCGCCTCGCCGGGCCCGAACGCCGGCACAAGCCCGGCCACCTCACCCGTTTCGGAGGGATAGCGGGGCAACCGGAACCACCAGGTGTCGAAGGGCACCGGGAACTCCTTTGGCGCCAGCCCGGCCGCAGTGCGCAGCGCGGAATGGCGGCCGTCCGTGGCAACCACCAGATCCGCCAGCAGCTCGTCCTGCGTGCCGTCGGGAGTCCTGAAGCGGACTCCGCGGACGCGGCCCCCGTTGCGGACCAGGCCGGTGGCGGTGTGGCTCATGAGCAGCGTAAACCCCGGTTCCTGTGCGGCGGCGTCGGCGAGGAAGCTCAGGAAATCCCACTGCGGCATCATGGCGATGTAGTTGTACGGCGGCGGCAGGGCGTCAAAGTCACCCATGGTCACGGACGGCCCGCCCGGGACCGGGAAAACGACGTTCTTCAGGCGGCTCTGCGGCAGCCGGCGGAACTCCTGGCCGAGCCCAAGTTCGTCAATGAGCCGGATGGTGGACGGGTGCACGGTGTCGCCGCGGAAGTCGCGCAGAAAATCGGCGTGCTTCTCCAACACCGTCACCCGCACCCCGGCGCGTGCCAGGAGCAAGCCCAGCATCATCCCCGCAGGTCCACCGCCCACCACCGCGCATCCGGTCTTCTCCATGGCCCCACGCTACGCCTGCGCGGGGTGCCGCGGGAGGGTTTTTCGCGCACGTTTCGGACCCGCGCCGCGGCTTCGGACCGGCGCGGCGGGGATCCGCGCAGCACCGGCCCGAAACCGTAGCGGCGAGCCGAAACCTAGGCGCCCGCAGCCCCGCCGCGCCAGTTTAGAGCCGGGTGTCGAAGGAGTCGCAGAAGACGTTCTCGTTGAACGTGCCCTGGAACTCCGACCTGCCCTGGGCTGCGACGACATCTTTGGCGCCGACTTCTGCAATCCGCCGCTGTCCACCATGGCCTCCCCGATCGAGCAGGCCGGTCGCATGGCGGTGTCCATGCTGCTGGCCCAGCTGAACCCGCTCGCCGGCGGTGGCACACGAAGCCGGTCCGTGATGCCCACCCATCTCATCTAAGTCGCAACGGTCCGAAACCGTAGCCGCCGTCCGGAACCGAAGCCATTTCGACGCCGGATCCGCGCGCCAGCCGCCGGTCCGGCTGCAACAGTTGAGCGTTGTTGACACCGCTGACTAGGCTGTGAGGCATGCGTGAACTCCAGGCGAAGATCATCGAGGAAATGGGCGTGCAGCCCCGGATCGACCCTGCCGGGGAGGTGCGCAAACGCGTGACGTTCCTGAAGGAATACTTGACGGCCACCCACACCAAGGGCTTCGTCCTGGGCATCTCGGGCGGCCTGGACTCCTCCCTGGCCGGGCGGCTGGCCCAGCTGGCGGTCGAGGAACTCGAGGCCGAGGGCACCGAGGCGAACTTTGTGGCCGTGCGCCTGCCCTACGGCGTCCAGCATGACGAGGACGACGCCCAGGCGGCCCTGGACTTCGTGCGCGCCAAGACCGAATGGACGTTCAACATCTCGGCCGCAGTAGATGGCTTCGAGGACGAGTTCGAGAAGACCGTAGGAACCGAGATCTCCGATTTCCACAAGGGCAACACCAAGGCCCGGACCCGGATGATTGCCCAGTACGCCCTGGCCGGCGAGCACAACTACCTGGTGATCGGCACGGATCACGGCGCCGAGTCCGTCACGGGATTCTTCACCAAGTTCGGCGACGGCGGCGCGGACATCCTGCCGCTGTTCGGCCTTAACAAGCGCCAGAACCGCGCCCTGCTGGCGGAACTCGGCGCACCGGCCCGGATCTGGGAAAAGGTTCCGACGGCGGATCTGCTGGATGGCAAGCCGGGCCGCACCGACGAGGACGAACTCGGCCTGGGCTACGACCTGATCGATGACTACCTCGAGGGCCGTGACGTACCCGATGCCGCGTCCGAACGGATCGAGGCGATGTACCTGCGGACCCGCCACAAGCGCACGGTCCCGGTGACGATTTTCGACACCTGGTGGAAATAGCCTGAGCAGAGAGCCCCGGGCGGGGCTGCCGGGCGGCCACGCGGGGTTCCACTTACGGGATCAGCACGAGTTTGCCCCGGACATGGCCTGCGCGGCTGATGCCCAGTGCCCTGGCAGCATCGGTGAGGGGAATCCGCTCCTGGATGCTGAAGCGGAGCTTTCCCCCGGCCGACAGCCGCGCCGCCTCCGCGACCCGTCCGTCCAGCAGCCTGACCGGTGCAAATCCGGCCGCGTTGGCCGCCTTTCCAGGCACTGTGGTCACCGCGGCGCCGTGGCCGCCGAGCAAATGGACCGTCGCCGTCGTCGTCTCCTCCCCGCCAAAGGTGTCCAGGACGGCGGTGATGGTGCCCAGTGCGCGGACGCGTTCCACGAGCCCTTCGCCGTAGGCCACCGGCACGGCGCCGAGGCCGCGCAAATAGTCGTGGTTCTGCTCTGAAGCGGTGCCGATGATCCGGGCGCCGAGGTGCCGCGCGATCTGGACTGCCGCCGAGCCAACCCCGCCCGCCGCACCGTGGATGAGGACCGTGTCCCCCACGCCAATGCCAAGCTGAAGCAGCGCCGAATACGCTGTGCCGCCAGCTATCGCGACGCACGCCGCCTGCTCAAAATCGATGCCCGCGGGCTTTGGCGTCAGCTGGCTGGCCGGAAAATTGGCCGCGGCACGGTAGGCCCCGGAAATGCCATTCCAGATCACGTCGTCGCCCACCTCATGGCCGGTCACGCCGGGGCCAACGGCGGTCACGATTCCTGCCGCCTCACAGCCGGGAACTGCAGGGAAGTCCAGGGCAAGGTAGGGCTCCAGGTAGCCGGCAACGACTTTCCAGTCCACCGGGTTGACGCCGACGGCGCGGATCCCCACCTGGACCTCGTTCTCCCCCGGAACCGGCGGTTCCTCCTCGCCAACGGTGACGACGTCCGGGCTGCCATAGTGATCGAAAGAGATCTTGATGTCTTTCATGAGGCTTTGCTCCTTCGGCTCGACGCGATGCGGCCTGTGCTGCCAGCTTCTGGCACAAGCGGCGGCTGCGCAAGAGTCGCCCGGCAAGTTGAATTGTCCGAGGCGGCCTGAGCCGAACCGGGGCCCTTGACGAGGGTCAGGCGCCTGGCGAGCGGGTCAGCAGCGTGGAGATCCGGTGCGCTTCTTCCAGGAGCAGCCGCCCCAGTTGCGGACGCCGGTCCTCCCGGAAGCGCGGTTCGATGCCGGTCAGGGACAGCGCCCAGGCGGGGCGGCCCCGCTGGTCGAAGACCGCCGCACCCATCCCCCAGCTGCCTTCCAGGACCAGCCCCGGATTGACCGAATAGCCGGCCTGCCGCGTCGCTTCCAGGTTCTCCCTGACCAGTGCTGCGGTGTGCGCGGCCGCAAAGCTGCCGGCGTGGGCTGCCCAGTTGGCGAGCAGCTCTTCCTGCTCTTGTGCCGGCAGGAAGGCCATGATGGCGGTGCCTGCGGAGGCGACGCCCAGCGGGAACCGCACCCCCTCGTGCAGCACGAAGGAACGGACCGGGAAGCTGCCTTCTTCCCGGAGCAGGCACACGGTCTCGTTGCCGCGGCGGATGGAGAAGAAAGCGCTTTCGCCGGTCTCTTCGGCCAGGCGGCGCAGGCTCGGCCTCGCGATGTCCTCCAGGGGGAAGCGCGCCGAGGCCACGGACCCCAGCAGCAGGATCTCAGGACCCAGGACCCAGTTGCCGCTGCCCGGGTCCTGGTCCAGCAGCCCCTCGGCCGCGAGTGAGCTCAGCAGCCGGTGCACGGTGGGCCGCGTCAGGCCGGATTCGCGCACGAGCTCCACCAGGGGGCAGCCCTCCGGCTTCCGGCCGACCAGGCGCAGCAGGCCGGCTGCCCGGCTGACCACCTGGGCGCCCTGGACGGGGGTTGTATTCATTGCTTGCCTCACGTCGGCCCGGAACTGGGTGATGCTGTCACCCCCGTTGCTTTTACCCGATTTTACCATCAGGTATCCACATAATGGATAGTGCCAAGGGTAGCGTCCACACTATAAACTCCGCCAATTTGCGGGGAAACTCCACGTTGACAGTGGTCTGTGACACACCATAGGCTCCTTCTTCAGGCATGGAGTCCACAAAGTGGATTGCCGGAGTGGATAGCAAGACGAGCTCAATGAGGAGATGCAATGTCAAAGGTGAAATCCGGGGCAGCGGCCGCTCTGCAGGACGTGCTGCGCGACGGCATGACGCTCGCCGTCGGCGGTTTCGGGCTCAGCGGGATCCCCGCTGACCTGATCGAGGCGGTGCGGGATTCCGGGGTGAAGGACCTGACGGTCGTCTCCAACAACATGGGCGTGGACGGCAAGGGCCTCGGGGTCCTGATCGAAGGTGGCCAGGTCCGCAAGGTCATCGCGTCCTACGTTGGGGAAAACAAGCTCTTCGCCGAGCAGTACCTCGCCGGCCAGTTGGAGGTGGAGTTCACCCCACAGGGCACCCTTGCTGAGCGGCTGCGCGCCGGCGGCGCCGGCATCCCGGCGTTCTACACGAAGACCGGCGTGGGCACCCTCGTCGCCGAAGGCAAGCCGCTGGCAGAGTTCGACGGCGAGACCTATGTCCAGGAACGCGCCATCAAGGCCGACGTCGCCCTGGTTCACGCCCACACGGCCGACACCGACGGCAACCTGATCTACCGGTACACCGCGCAGAACTTCAACCCCGTGGTCGCCACGGCCGGCGCCGTGACCGTCGCCGAGGCCGAAGTGATCGTCGAGCCCGGCCAGCTGGACCCGAACCACATCATCACCCCCGGCGTGTTCGTCCAGCGCCTGGTCCAGGCCAGCGGCCGCGTCAAGGACATCGAACAGCGCACCGTCCGCCCGCGGCCCGCAGCGGAAGCAGAGCCGGCGCAGGCCGCCCCCGCCGTCACCGTCTAATCCGGCCCGAGCGCCGGCCACCCCGGGCGCGCCGGCATTGGCGCCCCACCCTCAGCACCCTGACTTTCCAAGGAGAACCACCATGGCCTGGACCCGAGATGAAATGGCCGCAATCGCGGCCGAAGAACTGAACGACGGCGACTACGTCAACCTTGGCATCGGCATCCCCACGCTGGTGGCCAACAACCTGCCCGACGGCGTCCGCGTTGTCCTGCAGAGCGAGAACGGCCTCCTCGGCATGGGCCCGTTCCCCTTCGAGGGCGAGGAAGACGCGGACCTGATCAACGCCGGCAAGCAGACCGTCACGGTCCTGCCCGGCGGCAGCATCTTCGACTCCGCGACGTCCTTCGGCATGATCCGCGGCGGCCACGTGAAGGTCGCGATCCTGGGCGCCATGCAGGTCTCCGGGAACGGAGACCTCGCCAACTGGACCATCCCCGGCAAGATGGTCAAGGGCATGGGCGGCGCCATGGACCTCGTGGCCGGCACCCCGCGCGTCTTGGTCCTCACCGAGCACAACGCCAAGGACGGCACCGCCAAGATCGTCAAGGAATGCACGCTGCCCCTCACCGGGCTCAGCTGCGTGGACCGCATCATCAGCGACCTCGCGGTCTTCGACCTTGTGAAGAATGAACACAAAGCAGACGGCGGGCGGAAGCTCACGCTCACGCGCCTCGCGCCCGGCGTCACCGTGGAGGATATCCGCGAAAAAACCGAAGCCGACTTCGATGTCGCGCTCGAATTTGAAGGAGCGACGGCATGAGCCTCAAAGACCAGTTCGGCAAGGACGTCCTGCTCACCGGCTGGGGCCACAGCCGGTTCGGCAAGCTGAGCGAAGAAACCCTGGAGTCCCTGATCGTGCAGGTCGCCACCGAGGCGATCGGCAACGCCGGGATCGAGCCCGGCCAGATCGATGAGATTTACCTCGGCCAGTTCAACTCCGGCATGATGCCGCTGGCCTTCCCGTCCTCCCTCGCACTGCAGGTCTCGGACCAGCTGGCCAACGTGCCCTCCACCAGGGTGGAGAACGCCTGCGCCTCCGGCTCGGCCGCGTTCCAGCAGGGCACCAAGTCCCTGCTTGCCGGCACCGCGAAGACCGTCCTGGTGATCGGTGCCGAGAAGATGACGCAGGCCGGGGCCGACGTCGTGGGCGCGGCCCTGCTCGGCGCGGACTACGACATGGCCGGCAAGGCCTCCACCACCGGGTTCACCGGCCTCTTCGCGGAGGTCGCGAAGCACTACGGCAAGCGCTACGGGGACGGCAACGGAAAGCTCGGCGACGTCCTGGGCACCATCGCCGCGAAGAACCACCGCAACGGCCTCGACAACCCCTATGCCCAGCTCCGCAAGGACCTCGGCGAGGACTTCTGCCGCACCGTCTCGGACAAGAACCCGATGGTGGCCGACCCGCTGCGCCGCACCGACTGCTCCCCCGTCTCCGACGGCGCCGCCGCCGTCGTTCTCTCCGTCGCCCCTACCGGCGGCGCCACGGCCCCGGTGCGGCTCGCCGGCTTCGGCCAGGCGAACGACTTCTTCCCCGCCGAGCGCCGGGACCCGACCGAATTCGCCGCCACACGGGCCTCCTGGCAGCGGGCCCTGGGGATGGCCGGCGTCGGGCTGGAGGAGCTCGACTTCGCGGAAGTCCACGACTGCTTCACCATCGCCGAACTGCTCATGTACGAGGCCATGGGGCTGACCGAACGCGGCCAGGGCGCCCGGGCGCTCGAGGAAGGCTGGGTCTTCAAGGACGGCAAGCTGCCGGTCAACGTCTCGGGCGGGCTCAAGGCCAAGGGCCACCCCGTCGGCGCCACCGGCGTCTCCCAGCACGTCATCGCCGCCATGCAGCTCACCGGGACCGCCGGCGACATGCAGCTGGCCAACCCGCGCCGGGCCGCGGTGCAGAACATGGGCGGCGTGGGCATCGCCAACTACGTCAGCGTGCTCGAAGCCCTCTAAAGCAACGCGGGGTCAGAAACGGCCCTTAATGGGCCGGATCTGACCCCGCGTTGTTTGTCCTCGCCTGCGTGGCCGGGATGCCACGGGACTAAACTCGTTCCCAGCCCATCCACCACAATGCGAGGAGCACCCATGCGCGCCACCATCATCCACGGTCCCGGCGACATCCGAGTCGAAGACCGCGGCTACCCCACCCTCCAGCTGCCCACCGACGTCATCGTGAAGGTCACCGCCTCCTGCGTCTGCGGCTCGGACCTCTGGCCGTACCGCGGGGTCAAGCCCACCCACAAGCCGTCCGCGATCGGGCACGAGTTCATCGGGACGGTCGAAAGCGTCGGCGACGACATCAAAGACCTCGCCGTGGGCGACTTCGTGATCGCTCCATTCGTGGTCAGCTGCGGCGCGTGCCCGCAGTGCCTCGACGGCGTCACGGTGGCCTGCGACCACCTCGCCGGCTGGGGCGGCAAGGATGACACCGGCCACGGGATCGACGGCGGCCAGGGCCAGGCCGTGCGAGTACCGCTCGCCGAGTCCACGCTGGTCAAGGTCCCGGGCGTCACCGACCCGGACGACGCCCTCCGCGCCAGCCTGCTCACGCTCTCCGACGTTATGGCCACAGGCCACCACGCAGCACTCGCGGCCAAGGCCGGTCCCGGCCGGACGGTCGTGGTGGTCGGCGACGGCGCCGTCGGGCTCTGCGGCGTCCTGGCCGCCAAGCGCCTCGGCGCGGAGCGGATCATCGCCATGTCGCGGCACGCCGACCGCCAGGCGATCGCCCGCGAATTCGGGGCCACGGACATCGTCGCCGAACGCGGGGACGAGGGCGTCGCCAAGGTCCGCGAACTGCTCGGCGGCGTCCTGGCCGACTCCGTGCTGGAGTGCGTGGGGACCAAGGAATCCATGGAACAGGCCCTGCACAGCGTCCGCCCGGGCGGCGCCCTCGGCTTTGTCGGCGTCCCCACCGGCGGCGCCGAAGCCCCGTTGCGCTTTCTGTTCGACACCAACATCTCGATCGGCGGCGGCATGGCCCCGGCCCGGACGTACATCCCGGAACTGCTGGCGGACGTGCTGAACGGCACCATCAATCCGGGCCGCGTGTTCGACTCGGTCATGCCGCTGGAAGAGGCACCCGAGGCCTACCGCGCGATGGACGAACGGCGCGCCATCAAGGTCCTCCTGACCCCGTAGCCGGGCTCTCGACGGCGGCCGCGCTGACACCCGCGCGGCCGCCCGCGCCGGCCTGGCTGTACTGCTAGCTCCCGCCCTTGCACGGGCAAGGACGAGGGTCTAGCGTGAAGCGCATCAGCATCCGCCGCCGTCAAGGGAGCCGTCATGGCCAGGTTCGTGCAGATCATCGAATTTCAGACCTCCCGCATTGAGGAGATCGAGCAACTCGGCCGGCCCTCCAGAACGGAGGGAACCACTGCCCCGACCTTCCGCCGCATCATGGCCACCGCAGACCGCGACCGCCCCGGAACCTATCTCACGATCGTGGAGTTCGACTCCTACGAGTCGGCCATGGAGAACTCCAACCGGCCCGAGACCTCCGAATTCGCCGCGCAGATGGCCGCCCTGTGCGACGGCCCTCCGGTCTTCCGCAACCTGGATCTTATGTGGGAAGACACCGGCGAGGCCGACGCCGGCCAGTAGGCCGGCAGGCTCGCTTGGCAGAGGGGCCGCCGCGCCGCCGGACTCAGGACCCGGAGGCCGCCCGCGGCTTGAATACGTGGCGTGAACACGTGGCTTGAAGACGCGGACAGGACGTGGGAGCAGGAAATGGGTTCTGCAGATGGCAGGGCACCGGAAAGTCTCGTCATGGATCTCAGCGCACTGGGTTCCGCTCCCCTGCCGCTCGTGGGCGGAAAGGCCCTGAACCTCGGCAAGCTCACGGCCGCCGGGTTCCGTGTACCCCGCGGATTCTGCCTCACCACGGTTGCCTACCGAAAGGCGGCCCCGGCCGAACTGGACGCGCTGGCGGCCCGGCTGGACGCCGCGCAGCCCCACCCGTCGAACAACGGCGACAACGGCGAAATAGGCGACATAGGCGACGGCGACTCCCGCCAGCCAGGCCGCCCCGGGTTGGCCCGGCCCGGACCGGATCTGGGTGAACTGGCCCGGCAGGCGCGGGAAATGATCGTGACCGCGCCGATTCCCGCCGACGTCGATGCCGCGCTTCGCGGCGCGTACGCCGCGCTCGGCAGCCGGGCCACAGTGGCGGTCAGATCCTCCGCCACCGCCGAGGACCTGCCCTTCGCCAGCTTCGCCGGCCAGCAGGATTCCTTCCTGAACATCTCCGGAGCCGACGCCGTGGTCGAGTCGGTCCGGCGCTGCTGGGCCTCACTCTGGACCGAACGGGCCGTGGCCTACCGCGCCGCCAACGGCATCAGCCACCGTGAGGTGGGCCTCGCCGTCGTCGTCCAGGACCTCATCACCGCCACCAGCGCCGGCGTGCTCTTCACCGCCAATCCCGTGACGGGCACCCGGACCGAAACGGTCATCGATGCGAGCGCCGGGCCCGGCCAGGCGGTGGTCTCCGGCAGCGTCAACCCGGACCATTTCGTCGTGGATACGGCCACGGGACGCATCCTCCTCCGTTCACCGAAGGGGACGTCAGTCCGGCGGCGGCCGAGCCTGGACGACGCCCGGATCCGCGAACTCACGGCCCTCGGCGATACCGTCCAGGGGCTGTTCGGGGCACCCCAGGATGTGGAATGGGTGATCGACGCCGCGGGCAGGATCTGGGTGACCCAGTCGCGGCCCATCACCACGTTGTATCCGCTGCCGGAGCCTGCGGCCGCCGAACCGCTGGGCGCGGAGGCAGGGGCCGACGTCGACCCCCACGTCTACCTGTGCGGCACCTTGCTCCAGGGCCTGACCAGGCCCCTGACCCCCATGGGGCTCTCCGTGCTGGGCTCAATGCGGAACCGCAACGGGCCGTGGCGGTACGTCAACCCGGGATTGCGGATGTATGTGGACGTGACGCCCATGGTGCGCAACAGGTACGGCCGCCGCTACCTGCTGCGGATGCTTCCGCTGGCGGACGGCAGGTCCGGCGCGGTTTTTCCGGCACTCCTGGATGACCCGCGGTTCGGCGTGCGCAAACGGCCGTCCCGGCGGCCACGGCAGGGCGCGGCGGGCAGGCTGGCCCCCCGGCGGCCGCGGACCGGCAGCGGCGCAGCGGGCAATAGCGCAGGGCGCGATCCCGGAACCATGGCCGGCCTGGGCCTGACGGTCCGGCTGCTTCCGTCCCTTCTGCGGGCCGCGGTGCGGCCGTCCGCCGAACTGCGCCGCGCCTTCGATTACGGAGATCGCCTTCAATCCGAACTTGTCCTGCCGGAACCGGCCACCACTTTTGGCCGGCTCGATCACGCCCAGCGCATCCTGGAGAACACCGTGGACGGACTGATCCTGGCGACGCTGCCCGGACCGTCCGTTGGTTACCTCATGCTGGCCGGGGCGCGCAGGCTGCTGCGCGGCATCGCGGCACCGCGGGAACTCGAGGCCGTGTTGCGGGGTCTGCCCAACAATGTCACCACTGAGATGGACCTCGAACTCTGGCAACTGGCCGTCACCGTCGGCGCGAACGCCGCGTCCCGGGAGGTGTTCCTGGCCCACGGGCCAAGGGAACTGGCCGCCCTGTACAAGGCCGGCTCGCTGCCCGCAGTGGCACAGACCGGCCTGCACGGGTTCCTGGACCGCTACGGCCACCGCGCCGTGGCGGAGATCGACCTTGGCATGCCGCGGTGGTCGGAGAAGCCGGACCATATCCTCGGGATGATCTCGAACTACCTTCATGTGGCCGACCCCGAGCAAGCGCCCGACCGGCAGTTCGCCCGCGCCGAGGAACATGCCGAGGCCAGGATCCGCAGCCTGGTGGAGCGGACCAGGGTCCGGAGCCGGATCCGTGCCCAGCTGGTGGAATTCTGCCTGCGCCGGACCCGCCAGCTGTCCGGACTGCGCGAACTGCCCAAGTTCTACATCATCCTCGCCCTCGCGGAAATGCACCGCCAGCTCAACGCGATCGGCATCGAGCTGGCCCGGTCCGGTGCGATCGCCGCCGCGGACGACGTGTATTTCCTGGAATTCGATGAAGTCCGTGTGGGTTTGCGGGGTGCCGACCTCAAGGGCATCGTCGCGGGCCGCCACCGGATCTACGACGTCGAACTGCGCCGGCGCCGGATTCCCCGGCTCCTGCTCTCCGACGGCACGGATGTGGAGGCGGCCGTGATGGCCAAGTCCCCCGCTTCCGGCGCCCTCGCCGGGACACCGGCGTCGGCGGGCACCGCCACCGGAATGGTCCGGGTCATCCTGGATCCGGTGGGCGCGCACCTCGAGCCCGGGGAAATCCTCGTGGCGCCCTCCACTGACCCCGGCTGGACGCCGCTGTTCATGACGGCCGGCGCCCTGGTGATGGAAATGGGCGGGGTGATCTCGCACGGCGCCGTGGTGGCCCGCGAATACGGCATCCCGGCGGTGGTGGGCGTGCCGGACGCGACCACCCGCTTGCGGACCGGTGAGACCGTGACCGTGGACGGATCGGCCGGAACGGTGCGGCAGGTGGATTCCCCGCTCTCCCCCGCCACGGCCGCCGGCAGCCTGGCTGGCTGAGCGTGGACCTCCGGACCGGCCGGCGCCGGGCCGTCGAATTGCAACGGGACCTCCGCCACGCCGCCGGCAGGGGGCTATGTTAGATAGATGGCGTCTGCCGGCAGTAACGCACAGGGCGGCCCGGTTCCCGAGGGCTTTGGTTCGGGGCTGGTGGACGATGCCGCCCGCCGGGACGCCGCGTTGCCCGACTTCGACTGGGCCGTCCTTCCGGCAGGCGTGATGCGCGGTCAGTTCGAGGCACCGAGCGGGACCTTGGCGACGATCGCTGCCGGAGACCCCGGGAAGCCGCGCGTCCTGCTAATCCCGGGCGCAACCGGCTCCAAGGAAGACTTCATCCTCATGCTGCCCGAGCTCGCCGCGGCCGGCTACTTCGTCCTCAGCTGCGACATCGCCGGGCAGTATGAATCCGCCCAGGCCGGGCCCGAAAACCTCGTTCCGCCCCGGAACTGCTACGACTACGAGCTGTTCCGCGACGACCTCCTGGCCATGCTGGACACCGATCAAGGCGCCGTGCACGTCGTGGGGTATTCCTTCGCGGCGGTGGTTGCCCAACTGGCGTTCGTCCAGCGGCCAGAAAAGTTCCGCAGCCTGACCCTCATCAGCTGCCCGCCGGAGCCGGGACAGAGCCTCCGCTACGTGCGCCTGGCAGGCTGGGTCAGCTGTTGGGTCACCTCCAAGGTCGGCACCGCAATAATGATTTGGGGCATCCGCAGCAATATTGCCCGGGTGGCGCCGCAGCGGCTGCGGTTCGTCAGGAGCCGGTTCGCGTTCACGCGCCGCGCCTCGGTGGTCGACATCATCGGCCTTATGAAGCACACCCCGGATCTGCGGCGGGTGCTGGCGGCCGCGACGCTGCCAAAGCTCGTCGCAGTCGGCGAACACGACCTCTGGCCGCTGGCGTTGCACCGGAGCTTCGCGCAGTCGATCGGTGCGCGGATTTCGGTCTACCGCGCGGGCCACAGCCCGTCCGAGACCTCGCCGTACCAGATCAGCCGGGACCTGATTGCGCTCTTCGACGCCACCGTCTCGGCCTGACGAAAGCGGCCGGCCGAGACGAAGACCCCCGTCAGACCCTTGCACCGCGGCCCGTCGCACCGTACGTTGGGGACAGCGGACGAATGTCTCCGCAGCCGTTGGCCTTTTGGCCGCCGGAGATCAGCAGCATTTCAGAAGGATAAAGGCATGGCTACAGGCACAGTTAAATGGTTCAACGCCGAAAAGGGTTTTGGCTTCATTGCCCCGGATGACGGGTCGGCCGACGTTTTCGCCCACTACTCGGCAATCGCTACCAGCGGCTACCGCTCGCTGGACGAGAACCAGAAGGTTGAATTCGACGTCACGCAGGGCCCGAAGGGCCCGCAGGCTGAGAACATCCGCCCGCTCTAAGTACTCCGGAAAAAGCCCCGGCCGCCTGGCCGGGACACTTTCCCCGAAGACCACAAACGCCCCTCCGGAGGATTCCTCCGGAGGGGCGCTTGTGTTCGAGGCGCTTGTGTTCGAGGCGCTTGTGTTCGAGGCGTTGGTGGCCGAGGCGCTTGTGTTCGAGGCGTTGGTGTTCGAGGCGTTGGTGGCCGCCCCCCCTGCCGCCGGGCGTGGTGTCAGCCGACGTGGACCCACGGACGCCGGGTGACGTCCGGCTCGGCCTCGCGCAACACTTCGCGCGTCACCGGGGCGATCTCGCCTTCGCCGAAAGCCAGGAACCGCAGGAGGTTGGTGAACGGGTTTCCCTCCGTCCAGCGGAAGTAGATGTGCGGCATCAGCCCGGTGACGTCGCGGATGTGCAGCAGCACGGAGGCGATCGTGTTCGGAACAACAGGCCCGTGGACCTCCAGGATCTGGTACCCGTGCCGGCTGACCCCGCGGACCTCGAGCGCGGTCTCGAAGTCCGAGGAGTCGTCCACCACGACTTCGAGGAACAGCGCCTGGGAGTCCAGCGGGAGGTGGCTGACCTCGATCGCGGACGTGAGCTTGTCCAGGTACGCCTGGGCAGTGAGCCGCAGCGGCTCATGGGCGATGATCGCGATGGGTCCGGATTCATTGGCGGCCAGGAATTCCAGGGCCGGGGTGTCCATCCGCACATGCGTGGCATGGAGCTCGAACGAGCGCCGGATGCGCGAGAGCAGGGAGATCACGATGATCCCGATGATAAAGAACGCGGCGATCCGGATGCCTTCGGGCCGCTCGAAGATGTTGGCCACCGTGGTGTAGATGAACACGACGGCGATGATGCCGAAGCCGATGCTGCGCTTGCGCTGCCGGTGGCTTCGTGCGGACAGCGTCACGGCAATCGCCGCCGACGTCATCAAAACCAGGACACCGGTGGCGTAAGCGCCGCCCTGGGCGTCGACGTCGGCGTCGAACAGCCAGGTGATCAGGAACCCCACAAGGGTGAACACCAAAACCAGCGGCCTGACCGCCCGGGCCCATTCCGGAGCCATGCCGTACCGGGGCAGATAGCGCGGCACGAGGTTCAGCAGCCCGGCCATGGCGGAGGCGCCGGCGAACCACAGGATGGCGATGGTGCTTAGATCGTAGACGGTGCCGAATCCGTTTCCCAGGTATTCGTGCGCCAGATAAGCCAGGGCGCGGCCGTTCGCCTGCCCGCCGGGCTGGAACTCCTGCGCCGGGATCAGGACCACTGTGGTGAAGCTCGTGGTGACGAGGAACGCGCTCATGATCAGGGCCGCCGTCGTCAGCAGCCGGCGCGCACCCTTGATCCGGCCCTGAGGGTTCTCCTCGGTGTCCGTGGCGTGGCCGCGGATCTGCGGCATCACGGCGACGCCGGTCTCGAAGCCGGACAGGCCCAGGGCCAGCTTGGGGAACACGAGCAGCGCGATGCCCACCACCATCAGCGGGCTCCCGTGCTGGGTGGTCAGGGCCAGCCACCAGTTATCGACCGCCACCGGGTGCTGCAGGACCTCGATGATCGTTGTGATGACCACGACGACGTTCAGCCCGAGGTAAATGCCCACCAGGACGACGGCGACGCCGATCGCCTCCTTGAAACCGCGCAGGAACACCGCGGCGAGCAGAGCCAGCAGGAACAGCGTGACCGCGACGTTCTGGCCCTGCATCCAGGCGGGGGCGAACGGGTTCTCGAGCGCGTGCGCGGTCGCGTCCGCGGCAGAAAGCGTCATGGTGATCATGAAATCGGTAGCCGCGAACCCCAGCAACACCAGGACCAGGAGTTTCCCGCCCCAACGTGGCAGCAGCCGCTCCAGCATGGCGATGGACCCTTCACCGCGCGGACTTTCACCGGCCACCCGGCGGTACACGGGCAGTGCGCCCAGCAAGGTCACGGCCACCAGGACCAGGGTGGCCAGCGGCGAAATCACGCCGGCCGCGAGCGCGGCGATGGCGGGCTGGTAGCCCAGGGTGGAGAAGTAGTCCACGCCGGTCAGGCACATGACCTGCCACCACGAGTGCTTTTTCAGGTGGCTGTCGCTCACGGCCCCGGGCCCCTGGTGGATTCCCTTGGCGTCTTGGAGGCCGAACAGCAGCCAGTTCCTGAAGTGTTCCCCGGCGCCGGGCCGCGGCGCGGAGGGGTCTGCCGGGGGCCGGCTGAGGGTGGTCATGATGTCCTTTCCACGCGGCACACCGCGCCGCTTCCGTCCGAGACGCTACCAGCCCCGGAGGCCGCCGCTACCGTCCGGCGAACAATCCTGATGGTTCCTTAACGCGGCCCTCAAACCGGCGCTTCGGGTGCCCGTCCGGGTTCCCGCGCGTCGCCGGCCTCGCCGGACCCGCCACCGCTAATGCGGCATCAAGATCCAGGCCGCAACCATCAAGGAAGCGTTAAAACCGCCGGTTCGGGCCGGCGACGGGGTTTGACTGGAGCTGTCTCCCAACGGGGACACCGAGGAAAGGAATGCCCCATGGCTGATTTGGCTGTGATCGGAATCCTGATGCTGTCGATGGGATTCGTAATGTGGATCGGCCACGTCCTGGCCGGGATGGTCGGCAGTGCCGATGACCGGCCGGAGGGTGGCAAGTGAGCGCCGATGCGGTGATGTGGCTCGTTCTGTTGCTGGCAGGGCTGTGCCTCTTCGGCTACCTGCTGGCCGTCCTGATCCATCCGGAAAAGTGGTGAACGGATCATGACCTTCAACCCTGCGTCCTTTGCTGTCCAGGTGGCGGCGCTACTCATTGTCCTGGCGGCCATGCACAAGCCTCTGGGCATCTACCTGGCCCGGGTTTTCGAGGGCACGACGTCAGCCCGGGCCGAGCGCCTCTTCTACCGGCTGGCCGGGGTCGACGCCGGCACCGAGCAGACCTGGCCGGTCTACCTGCGCAGCGTTCTAGCGTTCTCGGCCGTCTCGATCCTGGCCGTGTTCGGCCTCCAACGGCTGCAGGGCGTCCTGCCCGGCAGCGGTTCGCTGCCCGGCGTCGACCCGTGGGTGGCCATGAACACCGCTATTTCCTTTGTGACCAACACGAACTGGCAGACCTACGTCCCCGAGACCACGGTAGGCATCTTCGTGCAGATGTGTCTGCTGGCGGTGCAGAACTTCCTCTCCGCCGCCGTCGGCATCGTGGTCGCCGTCGCCCTGATCCGGGGCATTGCCCGCACACGGACACAGCGGCTGGGCAACTTCTGGGTGGACCTGACCCGGACGACGTTCCGGGTCCTGCTGCCGCTGGCGTTCGTCGCGGCAGTGGTGATGGTCCTCGGCGGAGTGGTGCAGAATTTCTGGTCCACCGAGGTCACCAACCAGGCCACGGGCCTTTCGCAGAGCATTCCCGGCGGCCCCGTCGCCTCCCAGGAAGCCATCAAGGAGCTCGGGACCAACGGCGGCGGCTACTTTAACGCGAACTCCGCCCACCCGTTTGAAAACCCCAACGCCTTCATCAGCCTCTTTGAGGTGTTCCTGCTCCTGCTCATCCCCTCCGCCCTCCCGTATGCCTTCGGCCGGATGGTGGGCGACCAGCGGCAGGGCTACACGGTCGTCGCCGTGATGGGCACCCTGTGGCTGGCTTCGATTTCGCTGATGGGCTGGGCCGTCGCTGCCGGCCAGGGAACCGCGACGGCCGCCGCCGGTGGCCTCGGCGAAGGCTTCGAACAGCGCTTCGGCCCCGTGCCCAGCGCGATCTTCGCGACGTCCACCACCCTGACCTCCACCGGCGCCGTCAACACCGCCCACGATTCCCTGCCGCCGCTGGCCGGCGGAGTGGCCATGGTGAACATGATGCTCGGCGAAGTCGCCCCCGGCGGAACCGGGTCCGGGCTCTACGGCCTGCTGATCCTGTCCATCATTTCCGTCTTCATCGCCGGCCTCATGGTCGGGCGCACCCCGGAGTACCTGGGCAAGAAGATCGGACCGACGGAAATGAAACTCGCCGCCATGTACATCCTCGTCACCCCGAGCCTGGTGCTGGCCCTCGCCGGCATCACCGTCCTGCTGCCGGACGCCATGGCCAACGCCCCAGCCACCGGCCCGCACCAGTTCAGCGAAGCGCTTTACGCCTTCACCTCCGGGGCCAACAACAACGGCTCCGCGTTCGGCGGCATCACCACGTCGGGCCCATACCTTTCGGTCATGATGGGCCTGGCCATGCTGCTGGGCCGCTTTCTCCCGATCGTCCTGGTGATCGCCCTGGCCGGCTTCCTCGCCCGTCAGGGCAAGGTTCCCACGTCCGCCGGCACCGTCCCCACCCACGGCCCGCTGTTCGGCTCGCTGCTGCTCGGCGTGACAGTAATCCTGACCGCCCTGAGCTACTTCCCGGCCCTTGCCCTGGGCCCCCTCGCAGAAGGACTCCTCAAATGACCCGGTCCCACACGGCGTTAGCCACGGACACCGAAGCCCTGACCTACGCCGACGGAAACCCCCTTGGCACCCCCGGCGAGCACAAGCACCACACCAAAGCCCCGGCAAAACTGACACTCACGTCCGTCATAGCCGCCCTGCCCCTCGCGGTCAGGAAACTCTCCCCGCGGCAGATGATCCATTCCCCGGTCATGTTCATCGTGCTGGTCGGGGCCGGCCTGTGCACCGCGATCTCGGTGTACCGGCCGTCCGTGTTCGGCATCGCCGTGACGGCCTGGCTGTGGCTCACCGTCCTCTTCGGCACCCTGTCCGAATCCATCGCCGAGGGCCGGGGCAAGGCCCAGGCCGACAGCCTGCGCGCCAGCCGCAAGGGCGTCCAGGCCCGGCTCCGGCAGCCCGGCGGCGCCACCCGGGACCTGCCGGGGACGGAGTTGCGGCGCGGAGACGTCGTGGTTTGCGAGGCCGGGGACGTCATTCCCTCGGACGGCGAAATCATCGAAGGCCTGGCCAGCGTCGACGAATCCACCATCACGGGCGAATCAGCCCCGGTCATCCGCGAATCCGGCGGAGACCGGTCCTCCGTCACCGGCGGCACGAAGGTCCTCTCGGACCGGATCGTCATCCGCATCACCGCAGAGCCGGGCCAAACCTTCATCGACCGGATGATCAGGCTTGTCGAGGGCGCCGTGCGGCAGAAGACTCCCAACGAAATCGCGCTCCACGTACTGCTGGTGTCCCTGACCATCGTCTTCCTGGCCGTCACCATGTCACTGGCACCGTTCGCCGCCCTCGCCGGCGCCACGCCGTCCCCGATCGTGCTGGTCGCACTGCTGGTCTGTCTGATCCCCACCACCATCGGGGCCCTTGTCCCGGCCATTGGCATCGCCGGCATGGACCGGCTGGTCCAGCACAACGTGCTCGCCACCTCCGGCCGTGCCGTGGAAACCGCCGGAGACATCACCACCCTGCTGCTGGACAAGACCGGAACCATCACCTACGGCAACCGCCGCGCCGTCAATTTCTTCCCCGCCGATCATGTGGACCGGACCCAACTCATCGAAGCGGCCCGGGTCTGCAGCCTGGCCGACGAAACCCCCGAGGGGCGCTCCATCGTGGACCTCGCCGCGGACAAGGGCGTGACCGGGGCCGATCTGACCACCCTTGAACACAGCGCCAGCGATTTTGCCGTCGTCCCCTTCAGCGCCAGCACGCGCATGAGCGGGTTGGACCTTGACGGCCGGCAGATCCGCAAGGGCGCCGCCTCCACGGTTGCGGCCTTCGTTGCCGAGTACGGCGGGCACTCCCCGGCGGAGGTCGAGCACCGGGTCACGGAAATCTCGGCCCAGGGCGGCACACCTCTCCTGGTCGCCCAGGTGGGCAAGGACGGCAGCGCCGACGTCCTTGGAACCATCCACCTCGCCGACGTCGTCAAACCCGGCATGCATGCCCGCTTCGCCGAACTGCGGCAAATGGGCATCCGGACCGTCATGATCACCGGCGACAACCCCATCACCGCCAAGGCGATCGCCGCCGAGGCCGGCGTCGATGACTTTCTGGCCGAAGCAACCCCGGAGGACAAGCTCGCGGTCATCAAGAAGGAGCAGGCCGCAGGCCGGCTCGTGGCCATGACCGGGGACGGCACCAACGACGCCCCGGCGCTGGCCGCCGCGGACGTGGGCGTCGCCATGAACTCCGGAACCCCCGCCGCGAAGGACGCTGCCAACATGGTGGACCTCGACTCCGACCCCACCAAACTCATCAACATCGTCGGCATCGGCAAGCAACTGCTCATCACCCGCGGCGCCCTGACCACCTTCTCGGTCGCCAACGACGTCGCCAAGTACTTCGCGATCGTCCCGGCCCTTTTTGCCGCCGCCTTCCCGGGGCTAGGGCTGCTGAACATCATGGGCCTGGCCACCCCGTCTTCAGCCATCCTGTCCGCGGTGATCTTCAACGCCCTGATCATCATCGCGTTGGTTCCGCTCGCGCTTCGGGGGGTCAAATACCGTGCCGTCTCCGCCAACCAGGCACTGGCCCGGAACCTGCTGATCTACGGGCTCGGCGGCCTGATTGCACCCTTCATCGGCATCAAGATCATCGACCTGTTGATCTCCCTCATCCCAGGAATCGGCTAGGAAAATCCCTATGAACACTCTCGCTGGCTACCTCCGGCAGGCAGGCACGGCCCTTCGGTTCTTGCTCTTCGCCACCCTGGTCCTCGGCCTTGCGTACCCGCTCGCCGTCTTCGGAACCGGACAACTGATCGCCCCTTACCAGGCCAACGGCTCCATCCTCAAAGACAGCGCCGGCGCCCCGGCCGCGTCCGCCCTGATTGTCCAGGCCGCGGCCAACGATTCCGGTGTCCAGGACCCCCGCTGGTTCCACGCCCGCCCTTCGGCTGCGAAGTGGGATCCGGCGTCGTCCTCGCCGTCCAACCTGGGCCCCAACGATTCGAAACTGCTCGAGGCCGTGACCGCCAACCGGTCCGCCGTCGCCGCGGCTGAAGGCGTGGATCCGGCAACGGTGCCCGCCGACGCCGTGACCGCCAGCGGTTCCGGACTGGACCCGGACATTTCACCCGAGTACGCCAGGGTTCAGACGGCGCGGGTGGCGGCAGCGAACGGCCTGGGCGCCGACGCCGTTGCCTCCCTGGTGGAGCAGCACACCAGCAGTGGGTTAGTCGCGTTTCTCGGCCGGCCGTCGGTCAACGTGACTGCCCTCAACCTCGCCGTGGCGGCGGCCGCACGGCCGTCGCAGCCGGCACAATCCAAGTGAGAGAATGACGGCATGGCACGTGGAACGCTGCGGATCTTCCTGGGCGCCGCGCCGGGTGTGGGCAAGACCTACGAGATGCTCGAAGAAGCCCACCGGCTCGGCAAGCGCGGCGAGGACGTCGTCGTCGCGTTCGCCATGGACCACGGCCGCAGCGAGACGCGGGCGCTGCTGGAGGGACTCGAAGTCATCCCGCCCAGGAGGCTGCCCTACCGGGACACGGAGTTTGAGGAGATGGATCTTGACGCGGTCCTGGTCCGGGCGCCAGGGGCCGCGGTTGTGGACGAATACGCCCATTCCAATGTCCCGGGCAGCCGGAATCCCAAGCGTTGGCAGGACGTTGCCGTGCTCCTCGACGCCGGCATCAATGTTCTCTCCACGGTCAACATCCAGCATCTGGCGTCCTTGGGGGACGTCGTCAGCGCCATCACCGACGTCCGCCAGGCGGAGACGGTGCCGGACGACGTTGTCCGCCGAGCGGATCAGATCCACCTCGTGGACATCTCCCCCGAGCTGCTCCGCCAGCGCCTGGGCGACGGCAAGATCTACGCGGCCGACAAGATCGACGCGGCCCTCTCGAACTACTTCCGGCTGGGCAACCTCACGGCGCTGCGCGAACTTGCCTTGCTGTGGCTGGCCGACCGGGTGGACGAGGGCCTCGCCAAGTACCGGGCCGAACAGGGCATCGATGAAAGCTGGCCAGCCCGGGAGCGGATCGTCGTCGGGCTGACCGGCGGCCCGGAAGGGGAAGTCCTGATCCGCCGGGGGGCCCGCATCCTCAACCGGGTCAACGGCGGGGACCTGCTGGCGGTCCACGTCCGTGCCGCTGACGGCGTTGCCGGCGAATCCCCCCAGGCGCTTGAGGCCCAGCGCCATCTCATCCTGGACCTGGGCGGCAGCTACCACATCGTGACCGGGGAGGATCCGGCCGCCGCCCTGCTGGACTTCGCCCGCAGCGTCAACGCGACCCAAATCGTCGTTGGCATCTCCCGGCACAAGAAGATCGCCGGGCTGATCGGAAACCTCCTCGGCGGCGGAGTAGGCACCCGGGTAGTCCGCGATTCAGGCGACATCGATGTCCATATGGTCTCCCACCCCCTCGGCGGCCGCGGAACCCGCCCGTCACGGCAGCGCGACTTGGGCCGGGTCCGGGTCGCCGTCGGGTTCGGCTTTGCGGTGCTGCTCCCGGTGGTCCTGCAACTCTTGCTGTCGCTCCTGAACCCGGAGCGGAACGTGGCCGCGGCCATGCTGGTCCAGCTCACCGGTTCAGTGGCGGTGGCGCTGATCGGCGGATTGTGGCCGGCCATCCTGGCCGCACTGTGGAGCAGCCTTCTGGTGAACTACTTTTCAACCCCGCCGTTGGGCAACCTCACCATCAGCGATCCCCAGAACTTCCTGGCCCTGCTGGTGTTTGTGGGCGTCTCAGCCGCCGTTGCCGTTGTGGTGGACCTATCGGCCCGCCGCTCCAAAGAGGCCGCGCGGGCCCGCGCCGAAGCCACGACGCTCGGTGACCTGACGCGCAGTGCCGTCGGCTCGGATGACACGGTTCAGGCATTGCTGGAGCAAGCCCTGAGCGTCTTCCAGGTGCGCGGTGCTGCTGTTTTCAGCCTTGGCTACGGCCTCGCGGACGGCGACAGCGGCGCAGGACCAGACCGGCGATGGCAACTTCAGGCCGCCGTGGGAGAAATTCCGGCCCTGCCCGCCGGCGCGCCAGGGGACGATGCCACCGGCGACAACGTCGAAGAAATCGACGCTTCCACGCGCCTGGTGCTCTTCGGACGGATTCTGCCGGCCAGCGACCGACGTCTCCTCGGCGCGTTCGGTGTTCATCTGGCGGCCCAGCTGGAACGCCAGCAGTTGGTGACCAGCCGGCGGGAGATGCTGCGATTGGCCGAAAGCAACACGATGCGGACCTCCATCCTCCGCGCAGTCTCCCACGACTTGCGCACCCCCTTGGCCGGGATCAAGCTTGCCGTCGGCGGGCTGCGCCACGACGACGTCCATTACACCAAGGAAGAGGAACACGAACTGCTGGCAACGATCGAGGAGTGTTCGGACCGGTTGGACGCGCTGGTGGGCAATCTGCTGGACATGTCCCGGATCACCTCGGATGCCGTCAATCCCCTGCTCAAACCCGTGCGGTGGTACGAGGTCATACCGGGTTCCCTGAGCGCCGTCACCGCGGGCCGGGTGCGCGTGGACCTGCCTCCGAACATGCCGGAGGTCGATGCCGACCCCGGCATGCTGGAACGGGTGATTGCGAACATCGTCGAGAATGCCGTGAAATACGCTCCAGATTCGGACATCGTCCTTGTTGGGGCGGCTGGCGGCCTCAGCCCTGCGACTCTCGAAGGGCGCCCTGCCGGGGAGCTTCGGGTCATCGATCACGGCCGGGGAATCCCGGCGGAGAGCGTCCTGGAAATGTTCCGGCCCTTCCAGCGGCTCGACGACACCCCGCAAACCACCGGGATCGGGCTCGGGCTTGCGGTGGCGAAGGGGTTCACGGATGCCATGGGTGGCAGCCTGACCGCAGAAGCCACACCGGGCGGAGGGCTGACGATGATTATCCGGCTTCCGTTGTCCACGGGAACCCCATATGACGGGCACCGCGCCCAGGCCCCGTTCGAGCCCCGGTCGCTGGTGGCGCGCCGCGGTCATGCGCTGCCCCTTACGTCCGGACCGGACACCGCATGACGGCCGTCCTGGTCGTCGACGACGACCCGCACCTGTTGCGGGCCCTGCGCATTACCCTGCAGGCCCACGGCTACACCGTCACCACCGCCGTGGACGGGACCTCGGCGCTGCTGGCCGCCACCCAGAACCCGCTCTCACTCATCATCCTGGACCTCGGCCTGCCTGACATTGACGGGACCCGTGTCCTCAAGGAGCTGCGCGGGTTCAGCAGCGCGCCGGTCCTGGTGCTCTCCGCCAGGCACGGCTCCGAAGACAAAGTCGAGGCTCTCGACGCCGGCGCGGATGACTACATCACCAAACCGTTCGGCCTCGACGAGCTCCTGGCCCGGCTCCGGGCGCTGCTGCGCCGCAGCGTCGAACCGGAGCGCGAAACAGTGGTCAGGACCGATGCCTTCACCGTGGACTTGGCCAAGCACCGGGTGACCAGGGACGGCGCGGACGTCCGACTGACCCCCACGGAATGGAAGATTCTGGAGGTTCTGGTCCGCAATCCGGAAAAGCTCATCACCCAGCAGCAGCTGCTCTCCAGGGTCTGGGGTCCGGCCTACGCCAAGGAGACCAACTACCTCCGGGTTTACATGGCGCAGCTGCGGCGCAAGCTGGAGCCGGATACCGCCAGCCCGCGCCATCTGCTCACCGAGGCCGGCATCGGCTACAGGTTCATGCCCTGATGGTTTTCCGATGCCGCCGCCTGCAATGGATACTGGGGCAATGACTAATCGCAGCCCGCTGAACAGGGACGATGCCGGTCCGTCGCCACTGCCTGAGATTCCGGCGCAGCTGCGGGCTGTCCTGAACGGAATCCCGGCACTCGTGGGCTATTGGGACACGGGACTCCGCAACCGCCTGGCCAACGACGCCTACTGCGAGTGGTTCGGTTTCGCACCCCAGCAGCTTCACGGCATGCATGTCCGGGACGTGCTCGGCGAGACCGTCCTGAAGGCCAACCTGCCGCACATCGAGGGGGCGCTCGCCGGGAAGCGGCAGCAGTTCGACCGGACCCTGGTGGATGCCGCGGGCCAGTCCCGCTTCACCGAGGTGACCTACACCCCCGATACCCAGGACGGCGCGGTGCAGGGCTTCTTCGTCCTGGTCACGGACATCACCGAGCGTGTCCTGGCCGACCGGCGCCGGCAGCGGGACATGGACCGGTACCGCGCCCTGGCGCGGAGCGTCCCCGGCGTCTTCGTCCTCCTCTTCGACGCCGAGCTGCGCTACCTGATCGCCGAAGGCCAGGAGCTGGAGACCTTCGGCTACCGCAGGGAAGAGCTCGAAGGCCAGCGCATCCAGGACGTGCTCAAGGGCAATCTCGCCAGCGAGCTCGAGCCGCGCTATCTCGCGGCCCTCGCCGGCCGCGAGGTGTCCTGGAGCCGGCAGATCGGCCACCGCACCTACCGGCTGAACGCCGGGCCGGTCTACTCCGACGACGAGGCCGCGGCCGGCATGGTGGTGGCGGTTGATATCACCGAGCGCCTGCAGCAACAAAAGGTTTGGGAGGCTTTGCACGAGATAGCCACCGAAGTTGCCCGCAACGCGGCCCCCGCTGCCATCTCTGAGCGGGTCGCCGCGATTGTCCGCGACCTGTTCAACGTCGATTCCGCCGCCGTCGTCCGTTTCACGGGCGCGTCGTCGGCGGAAATCGTCGCCATGGCGCCGACGCTGCCGCCGACGCTGAGCCGGCGGCAGATCTTCGCCCCGACGGACGAGTCGGCCACTGTCCGGGTGGCCGTGACCGGCAAGCCGGCCCTGGTTCGCTACCGGGCGGAAGGTGGACCGGCAGCGGAGCAGATGCGCGCCGGCGGCTTCCAGTCCGCGGCGGCGGCGCCGATCCGGGTCGGCGGCAGCCTGTGGGGCGCCGTGAGCCTGACGTCGAAGTCGCGCACCGGGGTTACGGAGGCGATGATGGAGCGGCTGGCCCAGTTCGCGGAGCTCGTCGAGATCGCCATCGGCAACACGGAGGCCCGGACCGACCTCGAACAGCAGGCCACTACCGATGCCCTCAGTGGCTTGCCCAACCGGCGGGCCCTGGAACGGCACCTCGCCGAGCATGTTGAGCTGGCCCTGAGCCGCGGGACAAGCCTGAGTGCCGTCGTCCTGGATATCGACCACTTCAAGAGGGTCAACGACACCCACGGCCACCTGACGGGCGACGTGGTCCTGGCGGAGGTCGCGGCCAGGCTCCGGGCGGTCGCCCGCGCCGAGGAGATCGTGGCCCGGTTCGGCGGCGAGGAGTTCGTGTGGCTGCTCCCGGCGACGGACGGCGCCGAGGCCCTGCGCGCCGCCGAACGCGCCCGCAAGGCCATCGCGTCCGAACCGTTCGGGGAAGTGGGTTTCCTGACGATCTCTGCCGGAGTCTGCGAGCACAGTGACGCCGCGGCCGGCTCGCTCCTGGACTGCGCGGACCGGGCCCTGTACGAGGCCAAGAACGGCGGCCGCAACCGCACGTCCCGCTACGGCCACGCCAGCCCGGCGGTTCAGCCTGCCCCGGCCGGGCAGGCACGGAACAGCCCGGCACAGAACGGGCAGGCACGGAACGGCCAGGCGCGGGACGGCGCTGGCACACTCGGAGCCTAGACGAAAGCGGACTTTCCCGTCACGGCCCGCGCCACGATCAGTGAATTGATTTCGTAGCTGCCCTCATAGGTATAGAGAATCTCGGCGTCGCCGAAGAGCTTGCCCATCTCATAGTCGCTGCTGATGCCGTTGCCGCCCATGAGGGACCGTCCCATCGCCACCGAGGCACGCGCCAGCCGCGTGGTGGTCGCTTTGGCCATGGCGGCCTGGACCATCTCGAGCTTGCCCTCTTCCTGGATGCGCGCGAGCTGGGCCATCAGGGCCAGGGAGGCGGTCGCGTTGCCCAGGATCTCGGCGAGCTGCTGCTGGATGAGCTGAAAGCGGGCGAGTTCCTTGCCGAACTGGCGGCGCTTCAGCGAATAGGCGCGCGCGACGTCGAACGCGGCCAGCTGGATGCCGGCACCCTGCCAGCCCACCCAGGCCCGCGAATCGCGCAGGAGCTCGTTGGCCTTGGAGAAGCTGGTGGCGCCGGGCAGCAGGTTGGCCGCCGGGATCCGGACCTCGTCGAGGACGATGTCCGCGTTCTGCATGATGCGCAGGCCGATTTTGTTGGCGATCTTCGTTGCGGTGTAGCCCGGACGGTCCGTCTCCACGATGAAGCCCTTGATGTGCTGGTCAGCGACGTCCCGGGCCCAAACAAGGGCGAAGTCCGCGATGGTGCCGGCGCCGATCCAACGCTTGGCGCCGTTGAGGACCCACTCATCGCCGTCCAGCCGCGCGGTGGTTTCCAGGCCGCCGGCGATGTCCGAGCCGTGGTCCGGCTCTGTCAGGGCGAACGCCCCGAGCTGGGTGAACGCGGTGAGGCCAGGGAGCCAGCGCGCCTTCTGTTCCTCCGAGCCGAGCTCGTCGATCATGCCGACGATCAGCTCGTTGTGGATCCCGACGAGCGCCGAGAGGGACACGTCGGCGCGCGCCACCTCGACATACATGAGCCCCTTGAAGAGCTTGGACGTGCCGTCCGTCTGCAGCCCGCCCAAACCGTATTTGCCGAGTTCGGCGAGCAGCCCGAAGGGAAACTCCTCGCGGTTCCAGTAGTCGATTGATGCGGCCCGGATCCGGGACTGCAGGAATTCCCGGACCTCCTGGTAGCGGAGCTGTTCGTCCGGCGGCAGCAGGTCCACGATGTACATGAGGTCGGCGTCGGGAAACGGCGGCTCCGCCGCGGCTTCGGGGGCGGCGCCCGCAGTAGCGGATTCGGCTGTGTCTGATCCCGCTCTGTCTTCGGCTCTGTTTTCGGCTCTGTCTTCCGCTCTGTTTTCGGCTGGCGCCGACGGTCCGCTGGCACGTCCTTGTGGCTGCACGGGCACGTATCCCTTCGTCATGCAACGCCTGCAGAGCAGCGTCGCCCTTCCAAACCCTTGGATGTCCTAGTATATTGCACAGTGACGGGGATCACTAGGCAGGCACCGTGCCGGGCCGGTGGATCCCAGGCAACGGCGCCGTGCCACCGACCGCCCGGAACGGCAGCGCCAGAGGACTTCGAAAGGTGCAACATGACCGTGACTGAGGAATTCCGGGCCGCGCGAGACCGGCTGCTTGCCCTGCGCGGGGACTACGACGGCGCCCGCAACGAATTCCAGTGGCCCCGCTTTGAGGAGTTCAACTTCGCACTGGACTGGTTCGACCAGCTCGCCGCGGACCCGGCCAAGGCGGACAAGCCTGCGCTGGTGATCGTTGAACAGGACGGGTCCGCGACCCGGCGCAGCTTCGCTGACCTCTCCCGGCGCTCGTCCCAGGTGGCCAACTGGCTGCGCGGGGCAGGTGTGCGGCGCGGGGACCGGATGATCATCATGCTCGGCAACCAGGTGGAGCTCTGGGAACTGATGCTGGCCGGCATCAAGCTGGGGATCGTCATGATTCCCACCACCACACTGATGGGACCGGCCGACCTTCAGGACCGGGTGGAACGCGGCGGTGCGGCCTGGGCCGCCGTCGGCAGTGCCAACATCGCGAAGTTCGCCGACGTCGCCGGCCAGTACACGCTGATTGAAGTTGGCGCCAGCGCCGGGGACCCCGCCGCTGCCCAGGCCAATGCCCTGCAGTACTACGGGGCAGATGCTGCCGCGGCCGGTGCGGATTTCGCCCCGGACGCCCCCACCCCGGCCGACGAGACGCTCCTGCTGTACTTCACCTCGGGCACCACGTCCAAGGCCAAACTCGTCGAACACACGCACACCTCCTACCCGGTGGGACATCTGTCCACGATGTTCTGGATCGGTATGGAACCGGGCGACGTGCACCTCAACGTGGCCTCGCCGGGCTGGGCCAAGCATGCTTGGTCCAATGTGTTCACCCCCTGGATCGCCGAGGCGTGCGTGTTCATTTATAACTACGAACGCTTCGACGCCAGGGCGCTCATGGAGCAGATGGACCGCGAATCCGTGACCAGCTTCTGCGCCCCGCCGACGGTCTGGCGGATGCTGATCCAGGCCGATCTCACACTGCTCAAGAATCCGCCCACCAAGGTGGTGTCCGCCGGCGAACCGCTCAACGCCGAGGTGATCGACCAGGTCCACCGCGCATGGGGGCAAACCATCCGGGACGGCTTCGGCCAAACCGAATCCACCGTGCAGATCGCGAACACGCCGGGCCAGCCGATCAAGATCGGCGCCATGGGCAAGCCGCTGCCCGGCTACGACGTCGTGCTTGTGGACCCCGCCACGGGTGAGGAGGCCGACGACGGCGAGCTCTGCCTGCGCCTCGACCCCCGCCCCGTGGGGCTCATGAAGGCGTACTACGGCGACCCGGACAAGACGGCGGAGGCTTTCCGTGACGGCTACTACCACACGGGGGACATGGCGAGCCGGGACGAGCGCGGCATCATCACGTATGTGGGCCGCGGCGACGACGTCTTCAAGTCCTCCGACTACCGGCTGTCCCCGTTCGAACTGGAGAGCGTGCTGATTGAGCACCCCGCAGTGGCGGAGGCCGCCGTCGTCCCCTCCCCTGACCCGCTCAAGCTGTCAGTGCCGAAGGCGTTTGTGGTCCTGGCCGCTGGCCACCAGCCGGGCCCCGAGCTGGCCGAAGACATCCTGCGGTACTGCCGGGAGCACCTGGCGCCGTTCAAAAGGATCCGCCGGCTGGAGTTTGCCGAGCTCCCCAAGACGATCTCCGGCAAGATCAGGCGCGTGGAGCTGCGGCACAGCGAGGAAGTGCGCCACGGCGGCGGCCCCGTCCCGGAAGGCCTCGGCATCGAGTACTCCGACTCCGATTTCCCCGGGCTCAAGGGGCAGGGCTGAACATGGGAACACCGCTGCCGCGAGATCCGATTGCCGACGCCCGGCTGAACTGGGAGCGCCACGGCTGGTCCGACGTCGCCGCCCCGATGGCCGCCATCACCGCCATCATGCGGACCCAGCAGATCCTGCTCGGCCGGATCGAGGCGGTGCTCAAGCCGTTCGGGCTCACGTTTGCCCGGTACGAGCTGCTCGCGTTGCTCAGCTTCGCCCGCAGCGGGGCGCTGCCCATGAACAAGGCGAGCGCGCTGCTGCAGGTCCATCCCACCTCCGTGACCAACGCTGTGGACCGGCTCCAGGAGGCCGGGCTGGTGATCCGCTCGCCGCACCCCACGGACGGCCGCACCACCCTGATCGAGCTCACCCCGGAAGGCCGCACCCTGGCCAAACGGGCGACGGCGGTGCTGAACTCCGAGGTCTTTGGCCAGTCCGGCTTCGCGGACCAGGACGTGGACCAGCTGATCCGGATCCTGGGCACATTCCGCCGGAACGCCGGTGATTTCAGCGGCTGACGCCCGGGTGCCGGGCGATCGGGAGCGTTCCTTCGGCGGTATTCCTTCTGCCTGCCCGGCGTCAGCTTGAGACGAACCGGCGTTCGAGGATCTGCCCGGGCCATTCCTTGACCTTGATCGTTTCGGTGCGCCGGTAGCCGGCGGATTCGTAGAAGCGGACCAGGTCGCCCTGGCCTCCCCCATAGCAGTCAACCCGCAGGAGCGGCACACCCAAGCGCTTGGTCTCGTCATCCGCCAGCCAGGCGACAGCCTCGTCGAATAACGCCAGAACGGCATACGACTGGCCCCGCCATGAGGACTGTGACTCAGAGCGTGAGCACACCCTCGGGGTGTGGATCCACACCCAGCGGTACAAAAACCGCCGCAATGAACTGGACCCCGTGAAGGTCAAACTCCTGGACGCTGCCGCTCCCGGTTGGCAGGCCGGGAGGACCGGGGGCCGCCCGCGCCGGCGGTGATCTGGAAGGCCGCGCTTCCCGGGAGGCGAGCGGCCAGGACGTCACGCCGGCTAGTACCCTTAGAGTGGTTCTCCAGTCCCCCCAGCTTGGAGAACCGGGAGCCTCCGCGCTTGAGTCCCTGGATTCGCGCGGAGGCTTTCCTCATACTCCCGACCAAGACCGCGCTCAAAGTGCCATCAAGGGCCGGGCCGGCGCACGTCAGGCGGCCGGCACGGCGCCGCGGACTCCCGCGGCCGGCCGGCCGGGAAGCGGCGTGACCTTTTCCGGGCCCTGGTGTGAGATGAGTTGAGGACCGGCAGGTGCCTCGAGCACGGCGAGCGGGAGTTCGCGGTGGACCAGGTAATCGCACGCGGCCGGGCCGGTCATCCTCAGGCCCGGGCACCTGCGTCCACGGTATTCAATGTGGACATCGGCTGCGCGCAAACCTGCTCTGAACGCCCTGCCACTAACTGGTGCAAACCCTCCAAGCCCGCACCAGCTCAGATACAAGCCATACAGTTCCTCCACGCTGAGACCGCCGTCCGGATCCGGTGCGACGCACTCAGTGAGGAAATCTTCCAGTGGTGTCTTCGTCATCGTGGCCTCCTGCATCCTGGCGGCAAAGCCGCTCAAATGAAACAGCAACAGCATGAATGTGAAGCATGACCAACCCAGAAACACTAAAAAATCTAGAAGCACCAATCCCCACTGTCAACCAGATTTTCCGGAGCGAGCCAGGCCTGCCCGCACGGAGCCGTGGGGCAGTCCACAACCCTGAAGGAGAGCCGCAGCAAGGCCCGCAGGGGTTGTGCCCACTGGGGTCAGGTGGAGCCCTCCGCGCAGCTCAGGCTGTCCCCATTGGCGTGCAACCCGTTGATTGTCGGAGCCCTCCCCCATACTGAATCCAGCGGCTGAGAAGTATCGGTAATCCGTTGAGTAGCTTCTCAACGAATAGCCTCCGAATTCGCCCGGTTAGCGGTCCTCGGCGTCACCCAGAGCTGGTAGCGGACTACCTCCCGCCGGAAGATGAACCAGATCCCCGCCAACAGCAGCATCCCAACTCCAAGGTCCACACTGTTTCCCGTTCCCGTTGAATCGATCCCTGTCCCGGGTACCAATACGATGTATAGGCCAACGGAACCCAGGAGCGCGCACACTGCGAGACTTAGCTGCCGGTGCCGGGGACGCCAATTGGTGTGGCCCCACCGCAAGGAGGAGCGCTCCGCTAGAACCCGCCTGCCACAGCCAATGCCAAGAGCGATGCGCCGGACAGGACCAGCAGGGGTTCGTGCATGGAATCCTCTTCGAAGATACTGAGGCCAGACTACAAGTGGCCGACAACGGTTCTGAACGCTGGGACGGCGAGAAGCCCAGGGTAAAGATTCCTCCGGGGCGGACGGTCCGGCCCCCGCAGGGTCAGTTTTTCAGGTTGAGCTTTCCGCGGGCGATGCTGTCGGCGGAGTGGGCGGGATCCCCGTTGTACGGCTGATTGGAGATGTCGACGATGGGGTACTGGGCCAGGTCGATGCCGGCAGGGATGGTGAAGTTGCCGGATTCGTTGGCGAGGACGCCGAGGCTGACCATTTTGGTCAGGTCGGCGGAACCGACCCACACTCCCCGGAATCCGGTGATGTGGTCGTTGGAGAGCCGGATCATCAGTTGGCGGGTTCCATCCGGGAGTTGCTCCACCCGCGCGTCTCCGCTGCCGGTGTGCGCGGGCAGGGGGGACAGGGACGTTTGGGCGAGGACAATGGATGCTGGAGCCGTCTGGGTGGAGGAAGGGGACGGCGTGCCGGTGTGTCCGATGACTCCGGCGGCGACCCATCCGGCAGCCGTGCCGAGAATGATGCCGGCCGCGGCCGCCATCATCCAGAGTCCGGGACGGGCGGCCCGGTTTTTGGCGCTGGGCCGAATGGGAGCCGGTGCCGACGCTGTCTTGCTGCCATGGTTCAGGGGCGCTTGCGCCGTGGCCGGGTCGATGGCCGACCGCTCCGGAGGTGCACCGCGCGGTACGGAGTGCTGGTTCAGGGGATCCGTCGCCAGCGCCGGGGAGAGCCCGAGGGCCTGATGGATGGCGGTCCAGTTCTGGCTGCCGGGTTTTTCGAGTTCAACGCCTCCCGGGTCGAGGGTGGCAATGTGCACGGCGTGCCGCAGCCCTCGCAGGGTATCGCTGCACGTGGGGCAGCCGGCGAGGTGGGCGGCGTCGGCGTCTGTGCCTACGGGCTCGCCCAGGGCCAGCAGACTGAGAAGGTCCGCGTCAAGGTGTTCCATGTTCCACCTCCAGGCGGGTGCGCAAACGGGCGAGGCTGCGCCGGATGTGGCTTTTGACGGTGCCGAGCGGCAGGTTGAGGCGCGATGAGATTTGGTCGTGGGTCAGGTCTTCATAGAATGCCAGCCGCATTATTGCTTGCTGTGGGTCCCCTAATTTTTCCAGTTCTTCGTCCAGGGTTAGGCGGTCGGCGACCTCGTCGACGTCCCCCGCATCTGGCTGGGCGGCGGGGTCAACGACCAGGAGCGTGGCCGCTTGTTCGAGATGACGCTGGCGGGCGCGGGCGGACAACGCGTCGGAGATGGCATTGCGCGTGATCCCGATCAGCCAGGCTGGCAGCCGTGCCGCCTCAGGCCGGTAAGTGGTCCGTGATTTCCAAGCGCGGATGAAGACCTCCTGGGTGACGTCGTCGGCAGCGGCACGCTCTCCTAGGGATCTCAGCGCCAGCGTGTAGACCAGCGGACCAAACCGTCGGTATGCCTCCGCGAGGGCGCGTTCGTCGCCGCCGACAAATGCGCGATCGAGACCGGGGTCCCAGTCATGCGTTGCGGCAGCCTCCATCGGGCGCTCCTTTGAGCGATAAGCGGCCCTGTTGACCCACATTATGCCGCTAACGCGGGAGCTCCGCCACGGTCGAATGGCGGCGGTGGTCCGGGACGTCATTTCGCACGCCTGCCGGTGGGGCCGCAGTCGAAGCGGTCCCGCCGGGCAAGAGGACGTGATGGCGGCACGAGCCCTAGGAGCCTACTCGTCGTCGCACTCGTCTCCTTGCGAGGCGGAGTCCACAACCTGTACGGCGACTTTGAGGTTCTTGGCGGCGAGGCTGCCCCAGGCGTAGACGATAGTGTTTTTCCCCTCGGTGATCCGGACGTTGGCCGGGCCGATCAGCGGGGACGTGGTTCCGGCCGCTGCGACCGACGCGGAGACAGTACCGGCCTTAAGGGTGAGGGTCTTTTGATGCGGGTTGGTGAGTTCTTTGACGACGGCGGTCCTTCCGGCGAGGACGTCGACGGCCGGGGCGGCGGCAACGTGCCGGACGGTCAGCTTGCCCTTTCCATCCGGGCTGGTCGAGGTGTCATTGGTGAAAAGTGTGGCCGTCGGTTTGCCGTTGGCGGCCAGGTGCGCGACCGCGGTGTAGTCCTGGCCTGCTTCCAGGTCGACCGTGACGGGGCCAATGACGGGGTTGGCCGCGCTGGTGGCGTTCGCCCCGGTGATGGCAATCTTGTGGTCTCCGTCGGGGACGTTCAACGGCCCGGCCACCTTCCCCGGCGTGAAGTTGTCCAGGGCGCGCTTGCCGTCGACCCAGACGTCCACGGTCAGGCCCGGGACGCCATGGAGGACGGACAGTTTCGCTGTGCCTTCGTCGTGGTGGTGCCAGGTGCCGGCCTGGGCGGGGGCAGCCAGGGTCAGTGCTGCCAGCAGCGTCATCGCTCCGGCGGCTGCAGTAAGTGTCTTGCGCATTTCCAACTCCTCATAAGGTGCCCGCATGGGGGCGGTGGTTGTGCTTACACCCTTACTACCGGCCAAAGCCCGTACCCGGATGCACCCGCATGGAAGTTTTTTAACGGACCGGCTGCCTGGCGCAGGGGTATGGTTCCGCGGTCCACAGCGTAACCGCTGATTTACCACGCGGGGGCACCCTGCCCGCGTCCGCTTCTACGATCGGACCTTGCATCGCACGCGGCGCGGAGGGTGCGGGCCGTCAGGATGGGGGAATTTGGGTGGAGGAGGCGGTGCCAGCGGTGTTCTAGTTGCTTGATGCGACGAAATCCGGCCCAGTTGGGGCCGGTTTGATCAGCTAGCCGATGCCACGCAGGGTGTGGAACTTGGGGGGCCGGCGGCGTTGGTCTTCCGCCGGAGATAGGAGATGTAGAGCTCGACGTTGTTGCCGCGCCGGTCGGGGTTTTCCGGGCCAGACGTGGTTCACGATTTCGGCCTTGCGCACGACGTTCCCGGGTATTCCATCAGCAGCTCCTTCTCCCCCACCATGTTCTTTTGCCTGCTGGCGGAGCATCGCGGAGCTGTGCCCGACGGAGCCCGCGCAACCCGAAGGGCAAGCACCTGATGGATTGCGGGGAGGAAATAAGCGCAGCGCCGACCACAACGCATCCGGTGCGCGGTCGTCCGCAGGACGGTTGCGCCCGTGTAGCGGGCACGTATGATCCAACGGACAGCAGCAAAAAGAATGAAAATGCTTGTGCTGTCCGAGCGCAGCGAGGCCCGTTTTGCCCTTGATGGGATCCGGGACGGCCTGGGGGTGATTCCCGGCGAGATCGTTCCGGATTCCTGGTCCTGGACGATATGAACCCGGGGTTCCAGTCCTACGTCAGCGAGCACCACAGTTCATATCGTCTAGGCCAGCGGGAGCTGAAGATGTCGTTCTGAACGGAGCCCACCGAGACGGGGTGGACGGTAGTCACATGCGTGACGTTCACGAACGAGAGTCGACCAGTCTTCTTCGACATCATTTACACCTATGCAACGTGGGCCCGCAGGGTTCCACAGGTATTACTCAGCGCGTACAGACAAAAGGTTGATTCTAGCTGGGCATCAAACGCCACTTGGTAATCGGTCCGCCGGGGGCTGGGCCAGAGAGAAGCCGGAACGGATGAGCCGAAATACCTTCAAAATTCTGGGGCTGGACAGCGCGGCGCGACCCGCGGCGCTGATTCTCGCTGCGACCCTCGCGGTCGCCGCCACGGCCTGTGAGCCCACCCCGCCAGGAGGCGGGCCATCGCCGGGGCAGGACAAGACAACGGCCGCCCCCGGAACTCCTGCGACAACCCCCTCTGCAGAACCCACACAGGCCCAGGGGAAGCCCGGCCACGTCTTCGTGATCAACCTGGAGAACCACGATTACAACGATGTCTGGGGTGCTGGTTCGGCGGCCCCTTACTTGTCGAAGACCCTGCGCGCCGAGGGTGTGCTGCTCTCCCGTTACTACGGGATAGACCACAATTCCCTCCCGGACTACCTGGCCCAGATTTCGGGGCAGGGCTCGAACGCCATGACGCGCGCCGATTGCCCGGTGTATGCCGGGTTCAAACAAACCGGAACATCCGAACTTAGCCAGGTGCAGGGTACCGGCTGTGTGTACCCGGCCTCGGTTCCGACGCTTGCAGGCCAGCTCAGTTCCGCCGGCAAGACCTGGAAAGGCTACATGGAGGACATGGGCACTCCCTGCCAGCATCCCGAGCCCGGCTCTAAGGACGATCACCACAAGGCGAAGGAGGGCGACCAATACGCAACGCGCCACAACCCGTTCGTGTATTTTGAGGAAATAACATCGTCCCCGGACTGCCAGAAAAACGTGGTGGATTACACCCACTTCGCCGATGACCTGAAGTCCACGGACGCGACACCGAACCTTTCCTTCATCACACCCAACCTGTGCAATGACGGGCACGACAGCCCCTGCGTCGACGGGAACCCGGGCGGTCTCGAAAGCGCCGACGGCTGGCTGCAGCAGCAGGTTCCGGCCATCCTCGACTCCCCGGCCTACAAACAGGACGGGATGCTGGTGATCACCTTCGACGAAACCGAAGCCAAGACCTCCGGCCCGTCGGGCATCCCCGGGGGCACGGCCGGCGGCCGGGTCGGGGCGCTGGTGATCTCGCCGTTCACCAAGGGGGGCACGACGTCGGACAGGATGTACAACCACTACAGCCTGCTTGCCAGCATCGAGGACATCTTTTCAGTACCCAGGCTCGGCTACGCAGGCGCGCCGGGGCTGAACAGCTTCGGCCCGGACGTCTTCAACGCCCTGTAATCGCCCGTGGCACCGAATCTCCAAGCATCGCCGCTCCCCCGACCCGGGGCTCCCACACGGCAAGAAAAACCGCAGCTTCAGAACCTACTGTTGCGTTGTGGCACAGCAGCCCAGTCAGGGGCACGCCACAACGTCATTCAACCTCAGAATGACGAAGCGCACCCCAGAGACCGGCTCCACCTTCCTTAAAGATGGAGCCGGCCTGAGCGGCCCACCGAGAAACGCGCGGAGCGATGCCCTGCAGATAGCGATCGACTTCGCTCAACGGCAGCACGGGCTCTCAATGAAGGTGCTGAATTGGGTCCGCACATGCAGCGAAGTAGGACGTTTGTCTCCCGGAGAGGCCCACAAAAGGTATCCCCCAGGCTCCAGCGAGGATTCGGCTGCTGACCTACTCACCGCCACGCCTGCTGTGACTTTGCAGACGTCCGGCGCGCGCAAGCTACGCGGACTGATTGTATCCGCGCGCCGCCCGAGTCTGTACCTAGGACGCGTGCTGGCTTCGTGAGTCCAAGTAAGCAGCCCTTGTGCGCTCCGATGGCCCAGCGCGTCAGCTTAGGACCGGGGGCGAGGACCCCTAATACCCGGGCATTTTGTGCCGCCGCCGGCTGTAACCCTGCGGCTGATGTTGTCCGTAAGGGGGAGCCAATCCATTCGCTCTGGTCGGGGCAACTTTCCGTGTCAGGTGCGGTCCATTCTGCTCGAGCCTCGGTGTGGAGCGCTCCGGTCGTCGTGGTTCTGCTGTTCCCTCCCGGCGGCGTCGGCGTGCTGTTCGCGGAGTTCGCGGCCGCGGCGGATATCCTCTTCTTCGCGGGCTTGAATCTTGTCGCTTTGTTTGGTGTCGCGGGGCGGCAGCTGGATGGTCTTTTCGGCTTCGATGCCGGACTGGAGCTGGCGGCCGCGTTCCGTTTCGGCGTCGAACTCGGCACCGAACAACAGGGACATGTTCAGTATCCAGAGCCACAGCAGCGAGATGATCACGCCGCCGATAGTGCCGTAGGTCTGGTTGTAACTGCTGAAGTTGCCTACGTAGAACCCGAAGGCCACGGAGGCGAGCAGGAAGATCACTAAGGCCATCAGGGACCCGATGCTCATCCAGCGGAACTTGGGCTGCTTCACGTTAGGCGTGGCGTAGTAAAGGATGGCGATCACGACGATAACCAGGAGCAGCACCACGGGCCATTTCGCAATGTCCCAGACGGTCACGAAGGCCCCGCCGAGGCCGACCGCGTTCCCGACGGATTCTGCCACGGGGCCGGTCAGGACCAGCATGAGGGCGAGGAGGGCGACAATCAGCACGGTGACGACGGTGACACCGAGCATGGTGCTCCGGAGTTTGATGAAGGGCCTGCCTTCGTCAACTTCGTAGATCCGGTTCATTGCCCGGCCAAACGCGCCCACGTAGCCCGAGGCGGACCAGAGCGCGACGAGAATGCCAATGAGCAGCGTAAATCCGGCCGAGGAGGAACTGGTGAGCTGCTCGAGGGGCGCCCGGACGGCGTTCACCGACTCGGCAGGGGCGAAGCGCTGAACGATCTCGAGCAGCGTTGCAGTGGTCTTCTCGGCTTGCCCGAAGATGCCAAGCAGGGACACGAAGGCCAACAGGGCAGGAAAAAACGAGAGTACCGCGTAGTAGGTCAGGGCCGCGGCGAGGTCGGGGCACTGGTCCTTGGTGAACTCCCGCAGGGTCTTCTTGGCGATGTACCGCCACGAGTGTTTGGTGACATCGGCGGGGCTGTCGGGCTTGCGGGGATCGTCGGGGGCGGGCGCCGTGCGGGCTTTGGCCGTGCTGCTCTCCCCTGTCTCGGCGTCGGTGGCGGTGCCATCTTCTGCATTGGAAAGGTTCTTGGCCATGGAAATTTTCCTTCGTGAAGTTAAGTGCAGAGGCCGGCCGCCCAGCGCATCAGCGGGGGCAGCCGGCCGGATCCTGATCAGAGCCCTTAGGCCTGCTGCACGTTGTCCTTGGCCTCGGTGGCCCGGTCCTTGACGTCCGCCACGGCACCCTGGCCTTCGGCCTTGACATGATCGGTGGCGTCGACGGCGGTGGCTTTGACGTTCTCCACGGCCTCCTGGGCCGGTTCCTTCAGCCCTTCGGCCACGTGCTTCGCCGCCTCGGTCAGTTCCGTGGTGAGCGGCTCCGCGGCCGTCTTAAGAGCATCCGCGGCCTCGCGCTCCTTCTGGCTGGCCGGGATCAGGGCAGAGACCAGCAGCCCGGCGCCGAACGCGATCAGACCTGCCGCCAGCGGGTTGCCCTGCGTCCTGGCCTTGACCTGCGCAGGGGCGTCGCCGACGTGCGTACCGGTACTGGCCGTGGCCGAGTGCACGTTGCCGGCAGTGTGGTCCGCTGCGCCCATGACTTTCTCCTTTACTCCAAAGACGGCGTCCTTGACGTTCTCTTTGACTTTGTCAGTTTGCCGCTGGACGATGTGCGACGGTGTGACCTTGTCCGCTACGGCATCGACGTTGGTACCCAGCCGGGCACGGGTTGCTTCGATATCTGCTCGGATGACATCCGGGTTTTCACTCATCGTGTTTCCTCGCTGAATCTAGGTGTTGGGTTTGAGCGTGGGCGGGATTTCCTGCAACGTCTCAGTGGTCTGGGGCATCCCCTTGACCGCCTTGAGTTCCTTGCGTCCGGTCGAGGACAGGATCGCGGCAACGGCGCCCCAGATCACGGCGAGAACCACGGCGGACCAGGCAGGCCCAATGACGTAGCCCAGAGCCCACCAGAGCGCCAGGGACAGGAACAGGAGCACGAAATGTCCAGCGACGGCGGCGCCCGCCAGCATCCCCGCACCCTTACCGGCCCGCTCGGCCGACTGCTTGAGCTCGACCTTGGCCAGCTCGACTTCCTGCCGCATCAGCGTGGACATGTCCCGTGTGACATCACCCAGGAGATCGCCGAGGGAGGCGGATTCCGCTTTCGCCTGTGCGGCTGTGGGAGGTGGCTCCGGCATCTGGCTGCTCACAGCTGACCACCCTCCCGGTCCGGAAAGGGAACGTTGTCCCGAATGGATCCGTCGGCTGCTGTACCCGGCGGCAGGGTGTGGGCCGAAACGGGACCCGCTGTGCCGGGGAGGGCCGGTTCGTCGAAGAAGCGGTCACCGGAGCCGGCGGCTATGACGGTTTCCTGGTGGGCGGGGGGCGTTGCCGGGGTCGAGAGACGAGCGGGTTTCGACGCCGCCTGCTGCGTGTCCGGGGCTCCGGCTTGCAGGTTTCGTCCCAGCCGGCCGGCGAGCAATCCGGCGCCGGCTGCGACCAGGAGGAATGTCCCCGGCCGCTGCCGTGCGAACGACTTCACTTCCTCCAGCAGGGATCCGGGATCCCGGTTTTCAAGCCAGGAAGCCACGGACTGTGACCGTTCGGCGGCCTGACGGATGAGGTCAGCCGCGACGCCGGGCTCCTCGGATGCGTCTGCCATGGTGTGCAGCTGCGAAGAGAGGGTGCGGATTCCCTTGGCGGCTTTCTGTTGCTGCGCGCCTGCCTGATCCGTCAGGTCTGCCTTTGCCTGGTAAAGGAGATCCTTGGCGTTTGTCTTCGCCTCTGCCGCGACATTGGCAGCCTCGGCCTGGGCGGTTTCGGCCACGTTCTTCGCTCTCCCTGCAGCGTGTCCCGCCACTGCGGCGGCTTCATCCTTTGCTGCTTCTTTCGTGGAGGGAGAGCTTTCCACTCCACCGGAGGGCGCTGCCACGGTATGCGCATACTCGCCCGTGGGCGGCTCTGGAGTGGCCTGGGTCCATTGATTCTCTGTCATCGTTGCTCTCTTTCAGGAAGGGCCCGCCGGCGAATGTGGAACGCGCGGCACCGGATGAATTAGGCCAGATGAATTAGTAAGCACGGCTACCAATTAGATAGTAAGCATACTTTCCGTTTGTTGCGCAAGAGGTGCCGGTCGGAACAAGAAAAAATAGTAAGTAGGCTTGCCAAACGGTTACTAAGCATGCTTATGGTGGGGTCCTGCAGCGTTCCACCCGAAGGTGCTGCAGTCCCAAACCGCATCACAGATCCAAGGAGACATTCATGCTCGCCAAGGAACATATCGATGACCTGCTTCGGCGCAACGGAAGCGTCCTGTCCACTGACGGGGACAAGATCGGGTCCATCGGCCAGGTTTACGCGGACGACGACAACGGCCAGCCCACGTGGGTCACGGCCAAGACCGGATTGTTTGGCACGTCCGAATCCTTCGTCCCGCTGGAAGGAGCCCGTACCGAAGGCGGCGACCTCGTCGTCCCGTACACCAAGGACCAGGTCAAGGATGCGCCCCGGGTGGACACCGACGGGCACCTTGAACGCGCCGAAGAGGACCGGCTCTATGCCCACTACGGCATCGGCGACGGGAACCGGACGTACACCGATGCGGCAGCCGGTCGGGACGGGGACTACCGCGACGCAGACTACGCGGACACCCGCGGGGGCGCCGTGGGGCGCGACACCTCGGGACCCACCACCGACGATGCCATGACCCGTTCGGAGGAACGCCTGAACGTCGGCACCGAACGGCAGGCTGCCGGACGGGTGCGGCTGCGCAAGTACGTCACCACTGAAAATGTCACCCAGACCGTTCCCGTGGAGCGTGAAGAGGTCCGCCTCGAACGTGAGCCCATCACGGACGCCAACCGCGGGTCGGCGCTGTCCGGCCCGGACATCAGCGAGGAAGAACACGAGGTCGTCCTCCACGAGGAACGCCCCGTTGTTGAGAAGGAAACCGTCCCGGTCGAACGGGTCCGTCTCAATACGGAAACCGTGACCGACGAAGTAACCGTCGATGAGGACATCCGCAAGGAACGGATCGAAACCGACGGCGACGACGGCACGCGCCGATAGCGGTCGTGGGCGGGCCAGGGGTACGGCTAACGCCGGACCCCTGGCCTGCCCCTTCTGGTTGATCCTCGTCCCGCTCACGGAAGGCCGTAATCGATGCCCCTCGACCCCCAGGTCAACGCCCGGGACGGCTACCTGCTCCTCTCTACGGCGGCGCGCCTGGTTCAGCGCCGCCTCGATGAGGCACTTGCCCCGCTGGGCCTGACCCGGGCCGCAGTCATCGCCCTCCAAGCCGTATCACCCCACCCCATGAACCAAGAACAGCTCGCCGCGAAGGTCCAGGTTCAAAGCCAGACCCTGGGCCGCGTGCTTGCCCGTCTGGAGGCGGGAGGCCTGATCACGAGGACACGAAACCCCCATGACCGGCGGCAATTCCAGGTAGAGATAACTGACGCCGGGGAAGCGGCACTCAAAGCAGCCCTCGAGGCTGAAAGCGCCGCCGTCTCGCCAGACTTCGACGGATGGGAAAACCTTCTCGAACAACTCTCCCGGTTCGTGAACACCTTCCAAGATCCCCGACAAGCGCAGGGTCCGCCCCGCAACTGACACGACACACTGTCAGGTGGGACGCCCTCACGGGTCCATGCCGGGAGAAACCACGGCGCCCGCTCCTCCGATTTCCCGATTGATCCATGGGGCCCGGGGCAGGGCTTGTTCGTGGGCTTCGGGGTCCAGGAACGGAGCCGGAGGCCTACGGATCTACCTCCCGCCCGCGGGGCACATCTGGGTGCTGCACCCGGCCTCACGGCCTACGACGAACCGGTACGACAGACACGGAAAACAGATTATTCTGCGCAACAACGCGTTCAGGAAAGCCGTCAGCCACGGCGAAGGAATTCATCTACGGCACCCAGCCCTTCCTGCTGCAGCCCCCGTGCCAGCTCACCGAACTGGATGGCCAATTCGGCGCTGACGCGGATGGCCAAGGACCCTGCCTCGACGCGCCCTGCGAGGAACGGGTGATCCGTGCTCAGTCTGCTCACCGGGCGGAAGAAAATCGATTCTGACGTCGCTTCGGGAGAGTTCCCCCCGCCACGTCGATGTCCTGCAAAACTCCACCGCACCTTTTAATAGGACACCCCCGCTGATCCATGCTGTCCAGCCGTAGTGCTAGACCCATGGCCCGGTGCCTTCTTCACCCCCGGTTGACGCCGTTTCGTCTGCACACATATGAACTCGAAGCAGCGGAGCCTCAGGCCGCGCGGCCGCAATAACCAACTGGCGGGAGGGGAAGCAGGGGGCCCGAGACCGGCTTAGTCCGTCTTGCGTGTTTCGGCCTAAACGCCCGGTCCGCGGCCTTCACACCGACTCGGCTCGACCACCAGACACTAGGTCGGGCCCAAAAGCCCCTCGTGAACCGGGCTGAGTGCGCGTAGTTTTAATAGCGTCCGGCACGGTTCACCCGGGGAGTGAGCCTAGTAGAAGTGGGCCCGGCAGATCACTTAAGGGAGGATGCGTGATGGGCAGCGCAAGCGGTCCTGATGATGCGCGACGGTTCGACGCAGACTGGGACGGCACTCCTGAACCCCTGGATCAAACGGAAAGTCGCGCTTCTGACCACAGTACTGACGCCCTCTACGAAGAGACGGACCGTGTTTTCCCCGATGGGGAGAACGACGGGTACTTCGATGAAACAGGCAGTCCGGTCGACGGCATGTTGCCGGAAGACCCGGCCACCGCTGTCCGTGAAACCGTGGTCGCCCGAGAAGAGGAGCGGTTCGGCGGCATCAAGATCGGCTCGGCCTTCTTCGGCTGGCTGGTCTCGACCGCAATGGCTGTTTTGCTAGTTGCTCTGGTTACGGCGGCCGGCAGGGCCGGTATTTTGCCCGTCACGGACCCGCTCGCCCGAGCTGGCCAGAAATCGTCAGATGACATGACCGGTATGTTCATACTTCTGTCGCTCCAGTTCCTCGCCTATTTTTCGGGTGGATACGTGGCAGGACGGATGGCGCGTTTCAACGGCGTCGGCCAGGGGCTCATGGTCTGGCTGTGGGGCGTCATCGGATCCGGTGCGGGGGCCCTGCTGGCGTTAATGGGACAATTCAATGTCCTGACCACGATCAACAGTTTCCTTCGCCTACCACTGGTCGAGGGGCCGCTGAGTCTAGATGGCGTCATTGCGGCCATCGCGGTGGCCGCCATAGCCCTGATAGGCGCCGTGCTGGGCGGACTCACCGGGGTTCACTACCACCGGAAAGTGGACCGTGTGGGCTTTACTCCGACAGAGGAGTACTACCAGCCCTAGGACGCACCTTTCCCGTGCGGTACCAGGACTGGCGAGTTTGAGCAGTCACTGCTGGCTCCCGCTCTGAGCCTGCCCTGCTGGAACGGCATTCCTCCCCTTCGCTCTGCTTTGGCCTGTGAGTCGCAGCGCTAAATGGCCGCGTTTTCACAGCGCTATTTGTGGCCTTTGCTGCACGTAAGCCGATCCCCCACCGCGACAGGATGCTTGCAGGCATCCCGCTGATCTAGCGGAATGACAGCGCTAGGCCGAGCATGGCGATGGCGAGTATTGGGAACAACCAGTTAGTTATCTGAACGATTGCCCGCGCGCCTCTTCCGGTGATGTCCGTCGTCCCGGAGAGCGGATCGGTGATGTCGTTGTCGTCCTCGGAGTGGGCTGACCGGATGGTGTTCATGGTTGAAAGTGCCACCATCACGAGAGCGCTGCCTATGAGCCAGGGCAGCGGGTCGATCGCCAGCCATGCTTCGGCCCGGCTCGAAGGGGTCGCGAAGGCTGAGAGGAGACCTGACAGGACGCAAATAGCGGTGATTCCGATACAGACCCAGATGCGCCGTATGAAGGCGTCGAGGTAGAGCGGCAGGAAGGCCAGGAAAACGACTGGTGTAGCGAGGAGGGCTAGCTGCGCCGGTGAAACCAGCAGCGGTTCCGACCGTGTCCAGGACACCATTGCCTGATTGAAGAGCAGGAAGGCCAGGAGTCCGAGCAGTGACGGCCAGAGTGCTTTTCGCACCCAGTCGTGCTTCGGCTCGGACGGGAGTTCAAGCGCGGCAGCGTAGTCTCGGGCTGGCCCGAACGCTTCCTCGGCCCGTTGGCCGGTGTCGCCGAGGAGCTCCCTTGTGCTTGCGATGGTGTCTCCGATGGCGCTCCCGTGCACCTGGCGTAGACGTAGCTCCATGACGAGCTGGTCGAACCATTTCTTATCGTTGGTCTGCTGCGTCATGCGGGGATCTCCTTCGTGAGCCGCTCGGGGTCGAGGTAATGGGTGCTGGTGACGGCGAAGCGGAGCCAGTCAGCGCTCAGGCGGGTGAGTTCGGCGCGGCCCTGATCTGTCAGCGCGAAATACTTGCGGCCGGGACCGCCGTCGCCGGCCCGCCATTCCGTGGTTACCAGGCCGGCAGTCTCGTATCGGGTGAGGAGTGGGTACAGGGTCCCGCCCTTTATGGTGCCGAACCCATGGTGCTCTAGTTCGCTGATGATCGCGTATCCATAAGAGGGCCCGGCGGATAGTGCACGGAGCGCAAGGAAGCCAAGCGTGGCCCGGAGCCAATCACTTGGCCAGTCCGCGCTTCCTGTGGGTTGCGGATCAGAGGCAGGAACATTCATGACTAGATCTTCTATCTAAGTAGTTAGCCTGTCAAGACCACTTTCAGCTGGGCGTGGATGGGCACCGGGTGCGACACCAGCACATGCCCGTAAGCCGGTCCCCCACCGCGACACCCTCGACCCGCTCCCCCGCCGTGAAAATCCCATACAGATGCTGGGATCCAGGATTCGCGTATACCCCGCCCGCAAAACTGTCCCGCTTAGGTGACTCAACAGCTGCAGTTGCACCCACAACTGCGCACATCCTCGGCTACGGCCGGGCGTCCACCAATGACCAGGATCTGACCGCGCAGCGCCACGGCCTAGCCGCCCTTGGCGTCCCCGTTGAGCGGATCTACGTCGACCACGGACTGACCGGCAGAAACAAGGAACGGCCCGGACTCGGCGAAACCGTGACTTTCGGCGCTATTTGGCGTCGTTTTGTGATCGCTAAATGGCGCCCAGAGCACGGCGCGAGGGCCTGGCCTAATCCCTCCGTCTCGTATCCCTGGGGTTTTGAGGCACAAAGGTTTCGATACACCGAATCGGGTTAAGAGAACGAGTCGGCTCAGAGGGAACGTCTAGTGGAAACTTCTCGCCTAAGGGCAGCAGCGCGCGTGGACCTAATCCCCGCCCTGATTCCCGGCACGATCCTGGAGGACTGACCGCCGGTACGTGCTTGGCGTGAATCCCAGGGTCTTTTGGAAGTCGTTCGTCATATGGGCATGGTCGGTGTAGCCGAATTCGGCAGCTATCCCCGCGAGGTCTGCAGCCTGGTCGGTCCGTGACCGATCAGCGGCCTCCTGCAGGCGGCGCCGTCGAATGAGCGCGGACGGGCTCAGGCCGATGTACTTCCCCGCCACCCGTTGAAGGGTTCTCGGCGACACAAACAGACGCGCCGCAACGTCCTCAATGCGGAGCACGTCGCTGCACGTTCCGATAATGTCCATCATCGCGTTGGCAAGAATGCCCTCCTCTGACACCTCCGGACGCTGCGCTACCAGCCAACCAGCGAAAGCCTCCACAGCGTGTTGCCGACGCTCCTGTGGATCGGGTCCGCCCATGGGCTCCGACACTGAGGCATGCAGATCCGCAAGCGGCAGTGGCAGCTGGGAATCCCGCAGGCTCCCTGGATCGTGCGTGAAACGCGGAACCAGCGCGGGACGCAGGAGAGCCCCCACCGCCCAGCCCCGGCCTGTGAGGTCGCGATGTGATCCACGTGTTGTCGGGCCTGCGAACTCAACACGATCCTTCTGGACAACAAGGTTGGATGCAGGGAATGCGATCAGATGCTGGCGTGACGTGTGCCCCGGCTCAATGTCCCATTCGGGGATCCAAAACCACTGCACCAGGTCCGACACGGACTCCGGCGCGGGCACACGGTGAAACGTGGGAAGCCGGGCAGGGTAGAGGATTCCCTTGAACGAAACCACCATGGGCGGATACTCCTTATCCAGGCTGTCGCAATTCACCAAGCCGCTGGGCGGACGCGTGCGTACCGTGAGATCTATGAGTGATACTACAAGCCCCGAACTGACCGCAGCCGCCGACGGCAAGCACACAACATCCGGCATCCCGCACGGCTTCACGAGCCTCACGCCATTCCTTGCGATTCCCTCGGCGAAGGAGGCGATCACGTTCTACCAGGACGTTTTCGGCGCCCGCACCGTCAATGCGACCGAGATCGGCGGAATGGTGGTCCACGCCGAGCTGGACTTCGGTCAGGGACGGCTCCAAATCGGTGAGCCCAACCCGGACTACCACCTCGTCCCGGCGCCGAACGGCGAGGATGATTGCTACTCCGTCGGCTTCTACTGCGCGGATGCGGACGCCCTCGTCGCGCGCGCCGAGCGGGCAGGAGCTACCATCCGGGAGCCGCTGTCCACCTTTGTGTCAGGAGACCGATTCGCCAGCATCCGCGACCCCTACGGTGTGCGCTGGTCCATCATGACTCGGGTCGAGGACCTCTCCGAAGAGGAAAGCACACAGCGCGTTGCCGACTGGGCCGCCAAGCAAAGCTGAACCGGCGCATCCCAGCCCACAACTTTCATCACGATCGGTGTCACAACAAAGACTTTCGCTACGGCTCACAGGGGCTGACAGAGGCTGCAACTATGCTCTCCAGCATGCACTCTTTCACCCGCCGCGGACTGCGGTCACACCGCTTTCCGGAAGTAACCCGCCAGGACATCGCTGCCTTCCTCGCTCTGGACGAGAACAAACAATTCGAAGACTTGCGCACTCTCCGCACCCGTGCAGCGCACCTGAGCGGCGGCAGCCTGGGCGCCTACACCGCGCTTTACGTTGGCGTCATCCTGGTTGCCCTCCCATTGCTCGGCCCGGCAACAGCATCATGGGTAGGACCTTTCGCCTCATCTCTGTGCATAGCCCTGATAATCCTTCTCGCCGGCTGCTGGATCGCCTACTCGTTCATCCAGGACCAGCACGACATGGCACGCGCGGCCACCCGTCTTGCGTTCTACGAAGAAGCCCTCAAAACCCAAATATGAAAATCACCCCCTGAGAACCAGGGCTAATGCCCGAAACCGCAAACTCTTCGCGAGATTCAACTGGACCTCAAGCTGTAGCTGCTGGGCCTAGAGGAGGTACCGGTAAACCGTGGCGCGGGAGACTCCGAGCATCTTGCCGATGTCGGAGGCACTGACCCCTTTGCCCTTGAGTTGTCTGACCCGGGCAGCGGCCGCGTCATCGACTTTGCGGGGCCTTCCGCCGTGGCGGTTGTTGGCCGCGGCCGCTGCGAGGCCGGCTCTTGTGCGTTCGATCATCGTGTCACGCTCCAGTTGCGCGAACGCGGCCATGATCGTCAGCATTGCGGTGCCCATGGGCCCGGTAGTGTCGAGTCCTTCGGTCAGGGCCCGGAAGCCTGCTCCCCTCTCCCGGATGTTCTCGATGATGTCCAGGACGTGCCTAGTGTTGCGGCCCAGGCGGTCCAGTTTCCACAGGGTGAGTACGTCGCCGGCCTCCAGCCGGTCCAGAGCTCTGGACAGCTGAGGGCGTTCCACCGTGGAACCGCTGACGCCGTTATCGGCGAAGGTCCGGGCTGCGCCGGCGGCCTGGAGTGCAGTGAGCTGCAGATCGAGGTTCTGTTCCGCGGTGGAAACCCTCGCGTACCCGATAACGGCCACGGCCGACCCACCATTCTCTTAATCCCGATCAAATTGCCTTTATGAGGCAATCTGTTGTTGGACGGCATTCTGAGACTGTGGAAGGGCGTGTCGAACCGCCAATTCCTCGCCATTCCTCACGCCACCTCAAAAGCAATCCGAGCGTCTCAGTATTGGATCCTTTTCAAGACGGTACGGCCAGCCCGGCGGTGGCATGCATGACTGAGGACTTCGAGTGCCATTTCAGAGCTTCACTCCTGACGAGGTTCCCGAAGATTTGTTGTGTCGTCGTGCGGAAGTGCAAGTCGCCTGAGAGCTCCTGTGGCGTCACCCGGACTTCGTGGTCCCGGCACACCTCGAACATCTGGCGAGGATGTTCTGCGTCGGCTGCCGGCCATCGAGCAGAGGGGTCCGGCGTGACGTCTGACCGGCGCTGTTTTAGGGGACTGAAAGGGTGCGTGTGAGCTGCTGGGCTGAACGCTGGACCATGTGAGCGAGGGCCTCTACGTCGAGTTCGGGCAGGCGGAGTCTGGTGACGGTGGCGGTGATGGATCCAGCGATGGTGCCGTCGACGAAGTAGGGGGCACTGACGCCGAAGGCGTCGGGAATGCGCTCACCCTCGCCGGTCGCCCATCCGCGCTCCCGTATGGTTTGGAGATCGTTTTCGAGGGCTCGCCGGTCTGTTTGGGTGCGTTCGGTGAGGGGTTCGAGCGTGAGCGCGTCAAGATCACCGGGGGGACAGTGGGCGAGAATGGCTTTCCCGCCTGCGCCGGCGTAGAGGGGAATAGCCACACCTGAAGCAAGACCGTAGTGCAGAGGCCGGACGCCGTCCACCACTGTCGTCATCACGGCCTGTCTGGTGTCGGCATGGAATTGGATGAGTCCGATGGTTTCACCGGATTCCTTGGCAAGTCCGCGGAGAATGGGATGTGCGACAACAGCTGTGTCCACCGAAGGACCCAGATGGGCTGCCCAGTGAAACAGGCGGGGGCCGGGGTGCAGTGTGTCGTGGTGCTGCAGAGCCAGTCCTGTGGTCAGGGCGGTGGAGACCAGGCGGTTGGTGGTGGCTATGTTGGCTCCAATTCCGCGCGCGAGCTCGTAGCCGGTGTGCAGCCCGTCGGGTTCGGCAACCAGCGCGGTGACCAGACGGGCAAGGCGTTCCACGGCAGTGGAACCGGGAGGGTACGTGATGGGTGTCAGATTCCCCGATGCTTGATTTCCGGCACATGCGGCTTCGATGTCGCGGGCCGCTTGCCGCGCCATCGGGCCGAAGCGGGCAAGGTCCTCGTCGCCGGTGAGAAAGCGTGGACGGGTGATCGAGACGGATCCGGTCAGTCCGTGACATTGAAATGACGCTGCAGCACCCGCGGCCAGGGGAAATTGCTGCCCGACGCTGATCGTGTATCCGGCGCGGCGGTCCTCGGTGAGGAGTCGTTCCAGTTCGGCGCGCTCGGTGACGGTATCGGGAGTGTGCGCCTCCAGCTGCCGTTCACCCAGGGCGCCGATTCCCAGTCGGCCCAGGATCGAGCGGCCGGTTGCGCCGGCGTGGAGGGGCAAGACCGTCCCGGGCTCGAGCAGATACTTGATGGGTCCGGGCCGCCGCCGGCAAGCGACAACAACGGCGCTGGGTCGTGGTGCGTCGTGAACAGCGATAAGGACAGTCGCATCGGATTGTTCGCCCAGGCGTTCAATGATCGCTTCAGCGCTGCGCAGCAGCGGGTGGCGTGCGTGCAGTGCGGCACCTAGGACACGCAGCCGCGGTCCGACCTGATAGTTTCCGTTGCCGCTGACGGCCGCCAGCCCGTGTTCTTCCAGGCCGAGCAGGACACGGTTAACGGTGCTGCGGCTCGCGCCCAAGGCCAGTGCGAGTTCACGTACGCCGGTCGCATCTGGGCGGGTCACCAAGGCGTGCAGGACCTCAACAATGCGCTCGTTCCCTGCTACGCCACTCTCGCTGACCACGGTTCCACCACTCTCTTGATACTCCGGGTCCCCCTCGGGGCCGGATCTGCTTTCACCACGCTACCGTCAGCGAAGGCGGCAGCGGTGGAGGGACAGACGCATTCGTCCCCGCCATGGGCGCTTGACAGCACACCATGGCGCACATCACACTTGAAATACATATTAGGACACTGTCCCATTTTTTATAGGAGCAAAGATGCCCCAGGTTAGTCAGTCCGTTCCCCCGGTAGCGGACGCCGTTCATCTGAAAAAAGCGAAGAAGGCCACCGCTGTCGCGGCGTTCGGCACCTTCATCGAGTACTACGACTTCAGTGTCTTCGGCTATGTCGCCGCGACGCTCGCCGTGGTGTTCTTCCCCAGCGGCGATCCGGTGGCGGGCCTGCTCAATACCTTCCTGGTCTTTGGCACGGCCTTTCTGGTCCGGCCGCTGGGCGCGATCTTCTTCGGACGCATCGGGGACCGCTACGGCCGGCGTGCCAGCCTCATCGGCTCGGTCATCTTGATGAGCGCAGCTGCCGGGTTCACTGCGCTGCTGCCGACGTACGCGCAGATCGGTATCTGGGCACCGATCCTGCTGGGCCTGCTGCGGATGCTGCAGGGTATGTCCGCAGGCGGTGAGATCGGCGGCGCGGCCACCTATATCCGCGAGTGGGCCCCGGTCGAGCGCCGCAACCTCTATATCTCCTTCATTCCCAGTGTTGGTGTCCTCGGCAAGGCCGGCGCTGCGGGACTGGCCGCCCTGGCGGCCACGTTCGTGCCCGCGGCGGAGATGGAGTCGTGGGGATGGCGGATCCCGTTCCTGCTCGCGATCCCGCTGGGCATCCTCTGCCTGATCATGCGGCTCAAGATCGAGGACAGTCCTGAATTTACCCAGAGCGCGGGCAAGGGCCAGACGACCCGGACCCCCGTCGCTGAATTGTTCCGGAACCACCGCTCGCGCCTGACGAAGGTCTTCTTCATCTCCCTTGTGCAGAACATCGGCACCTACCTCGGCACCGTCTACGTGGCCGTCTACTTCAGCACCGTCCTGCACTTCTCCAAAGCCGAGGCAGCGACCATAGTCCTGATCGCCGTCACCGCCGCGGCGCTTCTTATCCCCCTCGCCGGCCAACTCGGCAGCCGCATCGGCAGCAAACGCCTGCTGACGGCCTCCTACATCGCCTACATCGCGCTCACGTTCCCCTCCTTCATGCTCATGAATGCCGGCTCGGTGTCGCTGGCGATCTTCGGACTGCTCCTCGGCATGGTGCCCTACGCCCTCTGCCAGGCCGGCACCTACGCGGCCATGCCGGAGTTCTTCCCCGTCGAGGTCCGCCACACCGGCGTCGCCTTTGGCCACAGTGTCGGGGCCGTGCTCGGCGGTGCCGGCGCCCCGTACGTGGCTACCTGGCTGATCGACAGCACGGGCAACAGCATGATCCCGGCCTACATGCTCATCGCCTTCGGCGCCCTGGGCCTGGCCGTGCTGCTCGGCACGGTACGCAAGAACACCCTGACCCCTGCCTCCCATCTCTACCGCTAGGAACACCGTGCCGACCTTTTACGTCTCTGACGAGATCCACACCGATGTGCTGGCAGAACTCAGCGCGCTGGGCCAGGTCCATCTGGGCTACGGCCCGGACGCCGTCCGCTACCAAGACGTCCGCGACGGTATTGACGCCGTCCTGCTGCGCGCCGAACTCTTCGACCGGGAAAAGATCGACAGTTCCCCCCGGCTGCGCATCATCGCCCGCCACGGAGTAGGAACGGACAACGTCGATATCGAGGCGGCCACCGACGCAGGCATCTGGGTGACCACCACTCCGGGCAGCAACAGCCGCGCCGTCGCCGAGCACGTCTTCGCCCTCCTGCTCTCCCTGGCAAGGAAGGTCCCCTACGGGGCCGCCCAAACCACTTCCGGGCAATGGGCGTCCGCCAAACCCCAGATGAACGGCTTCGAACTGCACGGCCGCACCCTCGGACTGCTCGGATTCGGCAACATCGCCCGCATGGTCGCCGGAATTGGGCAGGGATTCGGCATGCATGTCCTGGTCCACGATCCCTTCGTAGAAGAATCCGCCATCCAGGCCGCAGGTGCCTCTCCGGCGACTATCGATGAGGTTCTCGCCGGCTCTGACGTTCTCAGCCTGCACATGCCGCTGACCGAACAGACCGCCCAAATCATTGATGCCGAGGCCCTGGCACGAATGAAGCCAGGATCGGTGTTGATCAACACCTCCCGCGGCGGCCTCATTGATGAACAAGCCCTGGCCCGGGCGTTGCAGGACGGCCATCTGGGCGGGGCCGGGCTCGATGTCCTTGAAGGGGAGTCCGTGGACATGAAGGACCCCATCGCACACTCCAAGATCCAGATCGCAGGGGTGCCGAACCTGATCGTGACCCCGCATGTCGCCGGCCAAAGCGAAGAGGCCTTTGTTGCCGCCGGAAGCGGCGCGCTGCAGGCCATCCGGCAGGCCCTCGCCGGCCAGCGGCCAGCACACGCAGTGAACACCATCGCTGCCCCCGCCCACGCCTAACAGAGGGAAGAACGTCGTGCCGTCCCACCAGCCGGCGCGCATGCCCGGCCCGAACCAATCCCTAGAACCGCTTCATTGCGTGACGCAGCGGCCCAAATTCGCACCGATCGAGCTAGCGAGAGACACCATGTTTATCGACGCATCAACCAAATCACTCACCGTCAGCCCCCGTCCAACCAACGCTCCCTCAGGGCTCATCAAAAGCCTGAAGAGGTACCCCACAGCCAATGTCGGTGACGCCATGGACCGGCTCAACCTCATGGACACCGGCATCGCATCACAATGGGCCAACGCCCGGTGTGTGGGTCCGGCACTGACCGTGCTGACCCGGGAGGGCGACAACCTGGCCATTCACCGCGCCCTCGACGACGCCGAACCCGGTGACGTGCTGGTCATCAACGCCCTCGGAGGAACAACACGGGCCGTATTCGGCGATCTCCTGGCCGAAATCTGCCTCGCCAAAGGCATCGCCGGTGTCATCATCGACGGACTGACCCGCGACCGCGCGGCAATAAGGGAACTTGGCCTGCCCGTCTGGGCCCGCGGGGCCTCACCGGCAGGACCCGCCAAATACGGGCCCGGAGCCGTCTCCGTGCCGGTGGCCTGCGGCGGCACCGTCGTCAACCCCGGCGACCTCATCACAGCCGACGATGACGGGGTCGCCGTCATACCCGTCGAACGCGCCCAGGGCATCCTCACCAGGCTCGCAGACATCGACAAATTCGAGGAAGATCTCCGGGTGAGAATACGGAACTCCGCCGTACATGCAGCAGCGCCGGCCATGGCAAGCACCAACTAAGAACCCCAGCGGCGCTCATCGTCTAACCCGCCGCCATCACCACCTCCCCGACTCCCGGCCGGGATGTCATCGACAGAAACACCGGTGGCCTCTGTGGCATAAGCCCAGAGGCCACCCCCGGCCACGCCGCATCAGGTCCACTTCCGCATCGCCCACCAAGACCGAGGAAAACGAGAGATGACCAGATACCGCCATCACGAATGGGCACGCCTCATCGGCGCCCCGGTCGAAATCCAGAAACATGGTGACGTCATCCGCACAGGGATCGTCGACGACGCGATGCCCGACTCCTCCATGATCTGGATAGCATCCGACGAAAAGTCCACCAGGACACTCTTCGAAGCCGCTCAAGGCTTCCAGGTCTGGGTTGAACCCAGACAACTCGAAGGAATCTCCTCCTACCGCATGACCACTGGCGCCCTTCACGACTAAACCGCTTCGAGCCGGGAGTGCGGTCAGCAAATCGTGCACCGTCCTGCATTTTGTCAACGGCCGTCTGCATCAAACGGCAGCTACTACAGCGCTGAGGCCCACTGAAGTCGATTTCGGCGCTATCTCCAGCATCTCAAATACGATCGTATTTGAGATGCTGGAGAGACGACCGAAACCGATTGGGCTTCGACGCTGCAGTGGTTGCCGTTTGGTGCAGAGACGTTTGACGGCGGCCACGGCGGCTGAGTGGGCGATTTTCCCGCTCACCAGATCCTGATGCCAAGCGTTCCGCCACGGTCAGCAGCGCCGGATTGTGGGCATGGATCGCAGCGCCCGAATCGGAGGACATATCGTCGCCGTCCAGTCCGTCATCCCTGCGGCGCAGCCAGTACGCCCAACAATCTCCCCCGCCATGCTTGCTCTTGAAACGAATGCCCAGAGGCAAGCTCCCGTCGTCCAGCTCCTGGTCGCGGATCCACGTGGCGATAATGGTCGTCGCCGCCCGGTTCTCACCGTGGAGGACGCCGAGGGTGAGCTGAGATATGCCGAGTTCATCGCTGATCTTCTCGCCGATACCGCCCCCTAGGTGTACTGAGCCATCAGGTTGGTGACACCCGGGTGATGGGTGTGGTTCCGATGCCGGTGTGGATTCGTTCAGTGTTGTAGTGCTGGAGCCAGGGCGCAAGTGCGGATTGGCGGTCGTTGCTGCTGGTGAAGACCTGCCGGTAGGCCCATTCGGTTTGCAGGGTCCGGTTGAAGCGTTCGGCTTTGCCGTTGGTCCAGGGGCAGTGGGGCTTGATGAAGCGCTGAACTGCTCCGAGATCTGCGACTGCCTGACGGAACATTGTGGAGTTGCGGTAGGCGAAGGCGTTGTCGGTGATGACGCGTTCGATCCGTTGGATGCCGTGGCCGGCGAAGTAGCCCGCGGCGCGGGTGAGGAACCCGGCCGCGGTGGCGCCCTTCTCATCGGGAAGGACCTCGGCGTAGCCGGTGCGGGAGTGGTCATCGATCGCGACGTGGACGTAGTCGTAACCGATTCCGCGTCCCTTGACCTGCTCCGAGCGGCCGTGGGCCCGCCAGCCGCCGCCGTCCGGGATGCGTCCGAGCTTCTTGACGTCCAGATGGACCAGTTCCCCGGGCCGTGCCCGCTCGTACCGGTTCGCCGTGGTCCGGGCGGCGCGGATCGGGGCGCCGGTCAGCGGATCGCAGTCCGCCAGCCGCGGGACCCCGTGCCGGTGCAGGATCCGGGACACGGTCCGGGCCGGGACGCCGGTGAACGCGGCGATCCGCAGCGGACCGAACCGTAACGACCGCCGGGCGTCCAGGACGGCTTGCTCACGGTCGGAACTCGTCCGGGCCGGTGATGACCTCGGCCGGCTTGAGCGGTTCGGCAGCCCGGCTGCGCCCTCGGCCCGGAAACGTCTGACCCACCGGTACGCGGTCTGCCGGGACACGCCCAGCTCCGCAGCGATATGGGCGACCGGGCGGCCGGCGGCCACCCGGTCCATCAGGAGTCTTCCATGAACCGTCAACCGGGCATTAACGTGGGACACGAGGACCTCCGAGCGCCAAGTGTGTGAACTAGACAGCTCCACTTAGCCCGGAGGTCCTCCTCGTTTTCAAGCCCCACATGTCAACAACGTCCCGGCTCAGTACACCTAGGGCTGCGATGGAGTCAGGGTGCTCGACATCAACCCACCAACCTGCGTTATCCAGGCTGAGCTGGTAGGTGCTGCGCCGGTCGCGCCAGTGCCGCGGCAGGCAACCCATCTTGACCTGGTTGCCCCAGTCGTCTTTGACGCCCTTGACGCAGTCCTCCAGGGTCATCCCCATGAAGTCGGCTCCTTTTGCATCGGGTGCTTGGCGCCAAGCTTCAAGGTGTAGCCGGACAGCACCTCCGCGAAGGCGATCTCGTCATTGTCGGAAATGTAGACCGTGGAGCCGGGAGTGTCATAGCGGCTCCAGCCTGCCGGCTCATCACCGCTCAGGCGCCCGCGGATCCAAGGCACCGCGGTTGGTGGTGGTAACCCTGCGGCCGGACCGGAAGTCATCCAGGACCCAGAGCGGATCTAATGCTGCTTCGCTATTCGACTGAAGCTGAGCGTAGCCTCATGGACCGGACGTTGGGCAATCCCGAGCATGTATCGTCGGCAACGGTGGTCGAATTGTTGGAAGCCGTGAAGAACGAGATGATCCTGTCCCCTAACTCCGAGCGTGATGCGGCCCTTGCCTCGGTGACAACCATGCAACGCGAAGCGCCTTTCAGTCGTTTCCACGGCAAAATGTGGTTCCCGTTCAAGCTGCGATTGCTGTGCTAAGTGGGCTCAAATCTGATTGACATTCCCACCCCGCCGGCAGCAGGAACGCCAAGATCCCAACCGGCGTGTCGCGCCAGGCAGGTCCCCCGTTGCGCAGGCCTCCCAGCGGGCTGACCCCGTTTGGTTGCCGTACCTATTTTGCCCGGCAGGTGGCCGGAGTATCGTGGTGCGGAGCTGGCCGGGCCGGTCCCGTCCGGCCAGGCAGCAAGCAGTGCTCACAGCGCGTCCATTGGCGATCGCCTAGGAGTGGCCATGACTTCGCCCAGCGTCCCTATACCGCAGCCCCCCACGAGGCCGGTGGTCGGCAATTTGCCGGACATCGACTCCAGCAAGGGAATCCTGGGAATAGTCGAGCTGGCGGAGCGGTACGGCCCCATAGTCCGCATCCAGTTCTTCAACCGCAGTATCGTCGCCATCTCTTCCCAGCAGCTCGTCAACGAGGTGTGCGATGAGTCCCGGTTCGGCAAAGTGCTGGGCGTTGCCCTGCGGCAGGTGAGGCAGTTCGCCGGCGACGGCCTGTTCACCGCAGATACACAGGAACCCAACTGGCAAAAGGCACACCGGATCCTGATGCCGGCGTTCGGGCCCGCAGCGCTGAAGCGGATGTTCGCCGGCATGGACGACATCGTCGAGCAACTGCTGCTCAAGTGGGAGAGGCTGGGCCCCACGGCGCGGATCGACATTCCGGACAGCACCACCCGCCTGACGCTGGACACCATCGCCCTGTGCTCGTTCAACTACCGGTTCAACAGCCTCTACCGGGAGGAGATGCACCCGTTCGTCGGCGCCATGGTCCGCGCCCTGGTTGAATCCGGGGACCGGGCGCGCAGGCTCCCAGTGCAGAACAAGATCATGCTGCGCAGGCGGCACCAGCTCGAGGAAGACCATGCCCTGATGTTCGAGGTCGCCGAACAGATCATCAGCGACCGGCGGCGCAACCCCAGCCCGCCGGGCAGCGAAGACATCCTGGACACCATGCTCAGCGCGGCGGACCCGGTGACCGGTGAGCGTTTATCCGATGAAAACATCCGCTATCAGATGGTCACATTCCTGATTGCCGGGCACGAGACTACCAGCGGCTTGCTGTCCTTTACACTCTACGAACTGCTGCGCCATCCGGGCGTCCTGGCCAAGGCGCGCGCACAAGTGGACGAGGTCCTTGGCACCGAAAGCGCCAGGTTCGAGCACCTGCCCCGGCTGGGGTACCTGGACCAGATCCTTAAGGAAACGCTTCGGCTGTGGCCCACCGCCCCGGCGTTCAACGTGACTCCTTACGAGGACACGACGCTCGGCGGCCGCTACGAAGTCCCCGCGGGCCAGCCCATCATGGTCCTGATCCCGCAACTGCATCGGGACAAGGCGGCCTGGGGCGAGGACGCCGGCATCTTTGACCCGGAGCGGTTCTCCCCGGAACGGGCCGCCGAAATCCCCGCCAATGCCTGGAAGCCGTTCGGCAACGGGCAGCGCTCCTGCATCGGCCGGGGATTTGCCCTGCAGGAGGCCATGCTCTTCCTGGCCAAGCTCCTGCAGCGCTTCGAGGTCACGGCGGCGGACCCGGGCTATGAGCTGCAGATCAAACACACGCTGACCATGAAGCCTGAAGGGCTGTTCATCCACGTGCGCAGGCGGGACGTCACCATCGCGGCCGGCCCCCGGGCCGAGGTCGAACGGGCCCGGGAGGCCGAAGCCGCAGCGGCGGCCGCCGCGCCCAACGGCGTCCCGATCCGGGTGCTCTACGGTTCCAATGCAGGTACGTCCAAGGACTTCGCCCAGCGCCTCGCCAACGAGGCCGGACGGCGCGGCTACAGCCCCACCATCGGTCCGCTCGACGAGGCGGCCGGCGGGCTGCCCACGGAGGGGCTCGTCGCGATCGTGACGTCCTCCTACGAGGGGCAGCCGCCGGACAACGCCCGAAAATTCGTGGCCTGGACCGAGGGCCTGCGGCCGGGCACCCTCGCCGGGGTCCGGTACACGGTCTTCGGCAACGGCAATAAGGACTGGGCGAGGACGTACCAGGAGGTCCCCAAGGCCATCGACGCCCGGCTCGAGGCTGCTGGTGCCACGCGGATCTATGCCCGGGGCGAGGCCAACGCCCGCGGCGACTTCTTCGGCGATTTCGACGAGTGGTACGCGGGATTCTGGCCCGCGGTGGACGCCGCCCTGGGGCAGCGAACCAGCCCGCCGACAGCGCAGCCCGAGCTGGAACTGCAGTTCGTCGGGAACGTCCGGGACCCGATGCTGCGCCAGAACGGGCTGGCGCTGGGCACCGTCGTCGCGAACCGGGAACTGGTCGATCTGGCCAAGCCCGGCGCCCGGTCCAAGCGGCATGTCGAGATCGCCCTGCCCGAGGGGATGAGCTACCGGACCGGGGATTATCTGGCCGTGCTGCCCCTGAATCCCAGCGAACTCGTGCAGCGGGCCCTGGCCCGTTTCAACCTCGATTACGACTCGCACGTCCAGCTGACCATGGAACGCGGGGACACCTTCCTGCCCACGGGCGCGCCGGTGGCCGTGGGCGAACTGCTGAGCAGCTACGTGGAGCTCGCAGTCCCCGCCACCCGCACCCAGCTCGAGGACCTGGCGGATGTCGCGGCCGATCCTGCCCACCGCGCCGAACTTGAGGCCCTGGCCCAGGACCGCGGGCGGTACGCGGCCGAGGTCCTCGACAAGCGCGTTTCCCTCCTTGACCTGCTGGAGACGTATCCGTCATGCCAGCTGTCGTTCACCTCGTTCCTGCAACTGCTGACCCAGCTGACCCCCCGGCGGTACTCCATCTCCTCGTCCCCGCTCTGGAGCCCCGACCACGTGACCCTGACCTTCGCCGTCATCCAGGCTCCGGCGTGGTCCGGCCGCGGGGTCTTCGAAGGGGCCTCGTCCACCTACCTCGCCCAGGCCAGGCCCGGGTCAAGGGTCGCGGTTACTGTCCGCCCCTCGAACGCGGCCTTCCACCCGCCGCCCTCCCTGGCGGTCCCGCTCATCATGGTCTGCGCGGGGACGGGGCTAGCCCCCTTCCGCGGGTTCGTCCAGGACCGGGCGCTGCGGGCCGAGGCCGAGGAGACGACGCCGGCACCTGCCCTCCTGTTCTTCGGCTGCCGCGCCCCGGACACCGACTTCCTCTACCGCTCGGAACTCGCGTCGTGGGCGGACCAAGCCAACCTCGATCTGCGGCCGGCCTTTTCCACCGCACCCGAGGACGGCCTGAAATACGTCCAGGACAGGCTCTGGGCAGACCGGGCCGACGTCGTCGAGCTGGTCCGGCAGGGCGCCACGGTCTATGTCTGCGGCGACGGCAAGCACATGGCGCCGCAGGTAAGGGACACGTGCGCCCTCATTTACCAGGAAGCGACCGGCGCCTCCAAGGCGGATGCCGAGGCCTGGATGGATGAAGTGGAGCGCACCCACGGCAGGTACGTGGCCGACATCTTCACCTGAGGCCGGCCGGCTGCTCCCGCGGCCGGCCGGTGCCGCCTAGCGGTGGTTGAACTCCGGCTGCCGCTTCTCGGTGAAGGCGGCCATGCCTTCCTTCTGGTCCTCCGTGGCGAACAGCGAGTGGAACACGCGCCGTTCAAACAGCACGCCCTGAGCAAGCCCGGTCTCAAACGCGGCGTTCACCGCTTCCTTGGCCACCATCGCCACCGGCTTGGATTTGGACGCGATCACCTCGGCGGCCTTCAGCGCCTCCTCGACGACGTCCGCGGCGGGGACCACCCGGGACACGAGGCCCGCGCGTTCGGCCTCCTCGGCGTCCATGAAGCGGCCGGTCAGGATCATGTCCATCGCCTTGGACTTGCCCACTGCCCGGGTCAGGCGCTGCGAGCCGCCCATGCCGGGGAGCACGCCAAGGTTGATTTCCGGCTGGCCGAACTTGGCGTTGTCCCCGGCGATGATGAAGTCGCACATCATCGCCAGCTCGCAGCCGCCGCCGAGCGCAAAGCCGGACACGGCTGCCACGACGGGGATGCGGAGCCGGGTGAAGTCTTCCCAGCCGCGGAACCAGTCCGCCGCGTACATGTCCATGTAGCCCTTGGACTGCATTTCCTTGATGTCCGCGCCGGCCGCAAAGGCCTTCGCCGAACCGGTCACCACCACGGCACCGACCCCCGGGTCCGCATCCATCCCGGCGACTGCCTTCACCAGCTCGTCCATCGTGGCCTTGTTCAGGGCATTCAGGGCCTCGGGCCGGTTGAGCGTCACGAGGCCCACGCGGCCGCGGCGCTCCACCAGGATGTTTGCGTACTGTTCCGTCATGGGTGGTCCCCTTAGGTGGTGCTGGTCTGGTTCTGGTTCTGATGTTGCGCGTTGGCTTCGGTCCGAAAACTAGTGCCCGGCCGTGCCTGCCTCGGATTTGCCTGCTTCCGACTTTTCCCGGATGTCGGTGATGATGCCGGAGAAGTCCCGGCCGGCACCGCCTTCCGCGGCAAACGTATCGTAAATTTCGGCCGCGAGCGGCCCGAGCCGGGCCGCGACGCCGGTGCTCTGCAACGCGTTGAGGGCCAGGTTGAGGTCCTTTGCCATGAGCGCCCCGGCGAAGCCCGGCTGGTAGTCCCGGTTGGCGGGGCTCGTCGGGACCGGACCGGGCACCGGGCAATTGGTGGTCAGCGCCCAGCACTGTCCCGAGGCGGCGGAAGCGACGTCGAACAGCGCCTGGTGGGTCAGGCCGAGCTTCTCGCCCAGCACAAAGGCCTCACTGACGGCGATCATCGAGACGCCCAGGATCATGTTGTTGCAGATCTTGGCCGCCTGGCCGGCACCGTGCGCGCCGCAGTGGACGACCCGCTTGCCCATAACTTCCAGCAGGGGTTTGACGGCCTCGAAGTCCTCGGGAAGGGCACCGACCATGAAAGTGAGCGTGCCGGCTTCGGCGCCCACCACGCCTCCGGACACGGGGGCGTCGACGGCGCGGTGGCCAGCCGCGACCGCGAGTTCTGCGGCCTCGCGGGCCTCGTCCACGTTGATGGTGGAGCAATCCAGGAACATGGTGCCCGGGGCGGCGACTTCGAGCAGTCCGGGCGCACCGCCGGCACCGCGGTAGGCGTCAAGGAGGTGCTTGCCGCTGGGCAGCATGGTCAGCACGACGGCGGCGCCCGCCACCGCCTCGACAGCCGTCCCGGCAGTGGGAATGCCATGCTCCCGGGCGGCGTCCAGGGCCGCCGGCACGACGTCGAAGCCGGTCACCCGGTAGCCGGCCTTGACCAGGTTGACGGCCATGGGGCCGCCCATGTGGCCCAGGCCGAGGAAGGCGATGGTGCCGGTAACCGGGGCTCCTGCGTCAGACATGGTTCTTCTCCTTGTTCTTCTCCTTGTTCTTCTCCGCGTTCTTCTCCTTCGGAGAGAGTTTTAGTTCGCGCCCGCCCAGCGGGGCGAAGTAGGCCGCGACGTCCGTCCCGGTGACCTCGGCGAGGGTGGCGGGTTTCCAGCGGGGATTGCGGTCTTTGTCCACCACCTGGGCGCGAATGCCTTCGCGGAAGTCCGGGCCGTCGAGGAAGCGCAGGCCGACGCGGTACTCCTGCTCCAGCGCCTGCTGCAGGTTCAGGCCGCGGACCCGGCGCAGGGATTCCAGCGCCACCTTGACCGCCGTCGGCGACTTGGCCTCGATGGTGTCCGCGGCTGCGGCGGCCTCCCCGGCCGCCTCTCCACCAAAGGCCCGCAGCCGGCGCAGGATTTCCCCGGCGTCGTCGCTGGAGTAGCAGGCGTCGATCCATTCCTGCTGTGCGGCCAGGGCTGAAGCCGGTGCCGGTTCGGCAAATCGGGCGACGGCGGCCTCCGCCTCCTCGGTTTCGAGCGCTGCCGCCAGGTCCGGCAAACGGCCGGAGGGCACGAAGCAGTCGGCGAGGCCCAGGAACAGCGCGTCCGCGCCGCTCAGATGGGCTCCGGTCAGGGCCGCATGGGTGCCGGTCTCCCCCGGTGAGCCGGAGAGCAGCAGGGTGCCGCCGACGTCGGGAACAAACCCGATCGTCGTTTCGGGCATGCCCGTGCGGGTGCGTTCGGTGACGATCCGCACGGAGCCGTGGGCCGAGATCCCCACGCCGCCGCCCAGCACCAGCCCGTCCATGAACGCGACGTACGGCTTGGGGTATTCGGAGATGAGCAGGTTCAGCCGGTACTCGACCGCCCAGAAGTCCGCGGTGGCGTCCCCGCCGTCGAGCATGTCCCGGTAGATGGCCACGATGTCCCCGCCGGCGCAGAGGCCCCGGTCCCCGGCGCCGCGGACCAGTACCGCGGCCACGGCGTCGTCGTCGGCCCAGAGCGTGAGCTGTTCGAGCATCGCGGCGGCCATGCCGGCCGTCAGGGCGTTGACGGCCGCGGGCCGGTTGAGCGTCACGACGCCGAGGCGGCCGCGCCGTTCAAACGTCACTTCCCCGGCCAAGAGTTCGCCGGCCGCTTCTCCACTGTCCGCCACCCGCGCAACGTCCGCCCCCATCAGCTGCCTTCCGGCATGATGAAGCTGGCGCCCTGGCGGATACCGGACGGCCAGCGGCTGGTGACCGTCTTGGTCTTCGTGTAGAAGCGGAAGGCGTCGGCCCCGTGCTGGTTGAGGTCGCCGAATCCGGACGCCTTCCAGCCGCCGAAGGTGTAGTACGCAATCGGCACGGGGATGGGGACGTTGATGCCCACCATGCCCACCTGGACCCGGCTGGCGAAGTCGCGGGCGGCGTCGCCGTCGCGGGTGAAAATGGCCACGCCGTTGCCGAACTCGTGTTCGCTGCAGAGCCGCAGGGCCTCGTCGTAGTCTTCGGCGCGGAGCACGCTGAGGACCGGGCCGAAGATTTCCTCCTTGTAGATCTTCATGTCCTTCGTGACGTTGTCGAACAGCGTGGGTCCGACCCAGAAGCCGCCGTCGTAGCCTTCCACCTTCAGGCCGCGGCCATCGGTCACCAGGCTGGCGCCTTCCTCGACGCCGGAGGCGATGTAGCCTTCGATCCGGTCCTTTGCGGAGGCCGCCACCACCGGGCCGAAATCGGAATCCTTGGCGAGGCTGTGGCCGACCTTGAGGCCGGCGATCCGCTCCTGCAGTTTCTCCACGAGGACGTCCGCGGTCTTCCGGCCCACCGGAACGGCCACCGAGATCGCCATGCAGCGCTCGCCCGCGGAGCCGAAGCCTGCCCCGATCAGGGCGTCCGCGGCCATGTCCAGGTCCGCGTCGGGCATGATCACCATGTGGTTCTTGGCGCCGCCGAAGCACTGCGCGCGCTTGCCGTTCGCCGCGGCGGTGGCGTAGATGTACTGGGCAATGGGCGTGGAGCCGACGAACCCGATGGCCTGGACCCGGGGATCCTCCAGCAGCGCGTCCACCGCTTCCTTGTCCCCGTTGACGACGTTGAAGACGCCGTCGGGGAGGCCCGCCTCGGTGAAGAGCTCGGCGAGGCGCAGCGGCACGGAGGGGTCACGTTCGGAGGGCTTGAGGATAAAAGCGTTGCCGGCGGCGAGAGCCGGCCCGGACTTCCAGAGCGGGATCATGGCCGGGAAGTTGAACGGCGTGATGCCGGCAACGACGCCGAGGGGCTGGCGCATCGAGTGCACGTCGACGCCGGTTCCGGCGTTGTCCGAGAACTCGCCCTTGAGCAGGTGCGGGGCGCCGGCGGCGAATTCGACGACTTCGATGCCGCGCTGGATGTCGCCCTTGGCGTCCGGGAAGGTCTTGCCGTGCTCGGAGGACAGGAGGGTGGCGAGCTCGTCCATGTTCTGGTTGACCAGGTCGACGAATTTGAGCAGGATCCGGCCGCGGCGCTGCGGATTCATCGCGGCCCATTCCACCTGCCCCTTTTCGGCGCTGGCGATCACGTTGCGCACTTCCTCCGTGCTGGCCAGCGGCAGCCGGGCCTGGACCTCGCCGGTGCAGGGATCATAGACGTCGCTGAACCGGCCGGAGGTACCCTCAACCCGCTGCCCGTCAATGTAATGGGATAGTTCTCGAACCATGACCGAATGCTCCTTTGCATGTGACCTAGATCATCTCTTCAGCCGAATATACTCGGACTTCCTACTAATTTCCAGAGGACGGAGCCGACCGGCGGCTTCGTCCGGGGGCCAAGTTCGGTAAGTTAGGGACTGTGAAGATTGCTACCTGGAATGTGAACTCGCTCCGTGCCCGCGCCGACCGTGTAGAGTCCTGGCTTCAGCGCACGGACTGCGACGTCCTGGCCATCCAGGAAACCAAATGCAAGGACGCGAACTTCCCCTGGGAGCTCTTCGAGAACATGGGCTACGAGGTGGCGCACTTCGGCCTGAGCCAGTGGAACGGCGTCGCGATCGCCTCCCGGGTGGGACTCGACGACGTCGAACGCACCTTCCTGGACCAGCCCGTGTTCGGCAAGAGCGGCAAGGACGCCGTGCAGGAGGCCCGTGCCATCGGCGCCACGTGCGGCGGCGTCCGGGTCTGGAGCCTCTATGTGCCGAACGGCCGCGCCCTCGACGATGAGCACATGCCCTACAAGCTCAACTGGCTGGACATCCTGAAAACCCACGCCGGCACCTGGGTCAAGGAGGACCCCGAGGCGCAGATCGCGCTGATGGGCGATTTCAATATCGCGCCGCAGGACGATGACGTCTGGGACATCGACTTCTTCCGCGCCAACGCCATGACCCACGTCAGTGAACCTGAGCGGGCCGCCTTCCACGCCTTCGAGGAGGCCGGCTTCCAGGATGTCGTCCGCCCGCACACCCCGGGGCCCGGCGTCTACACCTACTGGGATTACACGCAGCTCCGCTTCCCGAAAAAGGAGGGTATGCGGATCGACTTCATCCTCGGCTCCCCGGCCCTGGCGGCACGGGTCACCGGTGCGATGATCGACCGCGAGGAACGCAAGGGCAAGGGCGCCTCGGACCATGCCCCGGTGATTGCGGAACTGGCGGACTAATGGCTGCCGGCCAGGGAAGCGTCGTGATCCAATGACGGGGAGCATCTACCACGGACAGTCCGGGCTGCCGTTCTCTTCCGCGCTCCGGATCTACGAGCCCCTCGAGGCGTTCCCCGAACAGCAACGGAAGACCCTGGAGGCCGCCGGCGCCGGCCAGGCGTCCCGCGCGGCTGTGGAGAACGCCGAGCTCCTGGCGTCCCTGGGCCGCATCACCCGGCCCGACGGGGATCCGTTTCCCACCGGCCGGACCGATCTGGTGCGCGTTGTCGCAGTCCCGGCCAGGCGGGCCCCGTCCGGCGCAACGCTCGACGCCGTCAAGTCCGGGACAGCGGCCGCCCCGCAGCCCGACCGGTTGCTGTACTGCCCCAGCCAGCTGGTCCTCCGCGCCGGGCTGGCCGCCAATGCCCTGATGGAAGGCATCCACGGGCCCCTGGCCCAGCTGCTGATCCCGGAAGAACAGCGGGACAAACACCAGGAACGCATTGATGAGGTGCGCGCCCACGATGGCCTGAGCCGGGTCCACACCAGGGCGTCCACGTGGGGCATTCCGTTCAGCTGGTTCTGCCTTTTCCAGGAATCGGATCCCACCGACGTCGTCGAAGCCGACGGCCACATTGTGACGGTCCGCATCCGCGCCGGCATCGGCAACGCGCTGGAGCGGGTGAGCTACGCGGTGGCGCACCTGGCCCTCGCCGCGCCCGATCTCGACATGCTTGAGGATTTGACCCAGCTCACGGAATGGCTTGAGCTCTTCCACCCCGACTCGGCAGTGGAACTCGACTACGGCGGGGTGGCTGACAAGGTCTATCCGGATGATTCGCCGCTGGACGTACGCCTCGGCATCGAGTGCCTGGCGGAGGGGGACATGACCGGCGCCGCCGCGGCCTACCGCCGGCTGGCCTCCCGTTGGGTGCCGATCCGCCAGCTGGCCCGCGCGTCCTAGCCCGGCCCGAACGCCGCTAGCGGAGCCGCGCGGACTGGCGCAGCGGCGGCGTCGTCGTCGTCCGGATAATCAGCCGGTGCGGCGCCACAGCGGACTGCACGGAGCCGGAAATGCCGTCGAGCTCGTCCAGCAGCATTTTGGTGCCGAGTTCGGCCTGCTGGTCCGGGCGCTGCCCGACTGTGGTCAGGCCCATGGCCTCGGCGAAGTCGTGGTCGTCGATGCCGATGACCGAGAGGTCCTCCGGGACGCGCACACCGGCTTTGTTGGCCTCGAAGATGATGCCCATGGCCATCTCATCGGAGGCGCAGAAGATTGCTGTGGGCTTGGGACCGTCGGCGGCCCAAAGGCGGCGGAATGCCTCCTGACCGCTGCGCACGGTGAAGTCCCCCCAGAGGTCCCATTCGGCCCGGACGGGCAGCCGCGCCTCGCCCATGATGTCGTGGAAAGCCTGGATCCGGACCCGGGGGACGTCGAAGTTGAGGTCGGTTTCGTCGTCGCCGTGCAGGAGCGCGATGTCCGTGTGGCCCAGCCCGATCAGGTGGCGCACTGCGGTGGCGGCCGCGGCGTAGTCGTCGATGCCGATGTAGGGGCACTCCTCGACGTGGCCTCCCACCACCACCAGCGGGATGTCGATTTTCTGCAGATGCTCGATTTCCTCGTGGGTGAGCGCCATGCAGAGGACCAGCAGGGCGTCGATCTGCTTGTAGACCATGGTCTTGCTGAAGAGCCGCTCACGGTGGCTGCCGTGGCCGCCGAGGTTGAAGAGGGAAAGGTTGTACTGCCGTGAGTGCAGTTCCCGGTCGGCGCCCTCGATGGCCTTGGAGAAGAACCAGCGGCTGACGAACGGGGCCAGCACGCCGATGGTTTTGGTCCGGCCCGTCGCCAGGCCGGACGCCGAGGACGACGCGACGTAGCCCAACGATTCGGCGATGCCGAGGATCTTCTCGCGGGTTGCCGGGGAAACGCGGGGCAGTCCCCGGACGGCCCGGGATACGGTGGCCGTTGACACGCCCGCAGCGGCGGCGACATCCTCAATGCTGACGCCCGAGTGGCCGCCGCGCTGCGCCCGTTCCGTCCGTGCCACCTGTGCCCCCTAATTAACGGTCCGTGGAAGCCTGGCGGTTGCCCGCAGACGTGTTTCGCCCGCCTCCCCCCGGCGGCTGAATAATCCGGCCCCGCTGCTGCCCGGCTGCCTAGCCGCGCCGGCTGGCCGTCCGGCGCGGCAAACGCCGGCGCAGCCGGATCATCCCGTAGAGGGCCAGCAGCATGGCGAGCAGGCCCAGGGCCCAGAAGAGGGCCGGCTGGGCGGTCACTTCCATCCAGACAGTGACCACCAGCAGCACCACGGCCCAAAAGCCGAGGAACCCGATGATGATGTCGAAGTCCTCGCCGGAGCGCACCTTTCGACGCGTCGCCGGCACGTGGCCCTGGTTCTGCTCGTCAGTCATCACGCCTCAGTCACTTAACCGCGCCGGCCGTGAGGCCCGCGACAATCTTACGCTGGAACACCAGCACCAGGATGACCAAGGGAATGGTCACAATAGTGCCCGCAGCCATGATCGCGGTGTACGGAATCTGGTTCGGCTGCGCACCGGCGAAGCTGGCAATGGCCACTGTGACCGGCTGCGTCGCGTCGGACGAGAGCTGGCTGGCGATCAGGAATTCATTCCACGAGGAGATGAACGCCAGGATGGCGGTCGTGAAGATGGCCGGAGCGGCCAGCGGCATAATGACCTTCCGGAAGGCCTGTCCCTGCGTGCAGCCGTCCACCCGCGCCGATTCCTCCAGCTCCCACGGCATCTCCCGGAAGAAGGACGTCATGGTGTAGACCGTCAGCGGCAGCACGAACGAGATGTTCGGGATGATCAGGGCCTGGTACGTGCCCATCCAGCCGATGTTCGTGAAGAGCTGGAACAGCGGGGTGATGAGGGCGACGCCGGGGAACATGGAAGCTCCCAGGATGAAGCCCAGCACGAGGTACTTGAACTTGAAGTTCAAGCGGGCCAGTGCGTAGGCGGCAAACACGCCGATCACCAGCGACACCACGGTGACGACGGAACCGATGAACAAGCTGTTCAGCAGTGCCTGGCCAAAGTGGTTGCCGAAGGAGGTGTCGAATGCCGTCCTGAAGTTGTCCAGCGTGATGTGGGTCGGCAGGATCGAGGTGTCGTAGGTGTAGCCGACGTCGCGGAACGCCGTCACCACCATCCAGTAGGCCGGAGCCAGGCACCAGAAGAGGATCACGACCGCGCTGATGTAGGTCCGGCTCTGGGCCCACTTCTCGCGGTTCTGCGCGGCCTTCCGCCCCCGGTCCTGCTCTGCGCGCAGCTCGGTTGCGGCGCTCGTCGCGGCGGTCATTTCTTCCCCTTACCTGCGCCGGTCTGCTGCTCCACGACGTTCGCTCCGAGGAAGCGCACGAAGATGAAAGCCACCAGAAAGATGATGATGAACGTGATGGTGGACAAAGCCGCCGCCGCGTTGAAGCCCTGCCTGATCTGGTTGATCACCAGGATGGACAGCGTGGTGGTGTTGTTGGCCCCGCCGGTCAGGATGTACGGGAGGTCGAACATGCGCAGCGCGTCCAGGGTGCGGAACAGGATGGCCACCATGAGCGCCGGTTTCACCAGCGGCAGGGTGATCATCCGGAACCGCTGCCAGGCTGAGGCGCCGTCGACCTTGGCCGCCTCGTACACTTCCGCGGGAATCATCTGCAGGCCGGCAAGAATCAGCAGCGCCATGAACGGCGTGGTCTTCCAGACGTCCGCGATGATCACTGCCCACCTGGCCGGCCATTCGCTGCCGGTCCACAGGACGGTGGTGTTGAAGAGTTTGTTGCCGATGCCTTCGAAGGCGAAGATGAACAGCCACAGCTTGGCCGTCACGGCGGTGGGGATGGCCCACGGCACCAGGACGGCTGCGCGGACCAGGCTGCGGCCCCGGAAGGCACGGGCCATGATGACGGCCATCCAGAAGCCGAGCACCGTCTCCAGGGCCACCGTCACGATGGTGAAGAAGAACGTGGTGCCGGTGGCGGACCAGAACTGCGCGCCCAGGGTTCCCGGCGGGCAGTCCACGGTTCCGCCGGACGGAGCCGGGCACTGCTGGAAGATCCAGTTGTAGTAGTTGGAGAAGCCGGCCGGGCCGCCCTCAACGAAGAGACCCGTAGCGGGGTCCAGACCGGCATCTTTTTGGAATGACATCACAATGGCGGTGATGATCGGATACACGATCACTACCGACAATGCGAGGATGGTCGGCGCCAGCAGCCAAGCTGCCCAGCGCCCCTGCGTCGCGATGCGGTTGTCCTCCCCAACACCCTTGGGTGCGTGGTGGATCGGTGCCCCGCCCGACGCCGGTGCCTTGACCGACGTCGGGCCTACTTCAGTTGCCATGATGGACCTACTGTCCCGCGCTAGCGGACTCGATGGACTTCTGCATGTCGGACAGGGCCGCGTCTACAGTCTTCTCGCCCTTGATGGCCGAGTACGCGTTTTCCTGGATGGCCTTGGTGACGGCCGGGTAGAACGGGGTGACCGGGCGCGGCACGGCGTTCTCGATCGAGGTCTTCAGGACCGGCAGGTACGGCAGCTTGGCGACGAGCTCCTTGTCGTCGTAGAGCTTGCCGAGCACCGGTGCGAGCGAACCCTGCGTGGCGAAGAACTTCTGGGTTTCTTCGGTGGTGAGGAACTTCAGGAAGTCCACTGCGGTGGCCTTGTTCTTGGAGTAGACGCTGATCGCGGCGCTGTGGCCGCCGAGGGACGAAGCGCCCGGACCGGTCTTGCCGGGGAGTGCGGTCATGCCCAGGACGTCCTTGACCTTGGAGGAGCCTTCAGTGGTGGCCAGGTTGTAGACGTAGGGCCAGTTGCGCAGGAACAGCAGCTTGCCGTCCTGGAAGGCCTGGCGGCTTTCCTCTTCCTGGAACGTGATGGCTTCCTTCGGGATCGAGCCGTCTGCGTAGGCCTTGGTCAGGTTGGCCATGCCGGCCTTTGCCTCCGCGGTGAGCAGGTTGGGCTTGCCGTTCTCGTCCAGCACGGCTCCGCCGGCGGAGTTGATGGCCTCAGAGGCGTTGACGGTGAGCCCCTCATACTTCTTGAACTGGCCGGAGTAGCAGCCGATGTTGTTGGTCTTGGCGATGGAGCACATGCTCATCATCTCGTCCCAGGTCTTCGGGGGCGTGGGGACCAGGTCCTTGCGGTAGTACAGGATGCCGCCGTCGGATGATTCCGGTGCCGCGTACAGCGTGCCCTTGTAGGAAGCGGCATCAACCGTCGGCTTCAGCATGGCCGAAGTGTCCAGCGCCATCTTGTCCTTGAGCGGCTGCAGCCAGCCCTTGGCGGCGAATTCGGCGGTCCAGACGACGTCAACGCTCGCGACGTCGTAGCCGGGGTCCTTGGCCTGGAAGTGCTGGACGAGGTCGTCGTGCTGCTGGTCGGCCTGGTCGGTCTGCTCCTTGAAGGTGACCTTTTCGTTCGGGTGGGCGGCGTTCCACTTGTCGATCAGCGGGCGGACCACGTTGCTGTTGTCCTTGCCCTGAACGTAAGTGATGGGGCCGCGCCCGTCCAGGCCCTGCGAGGCGGCGTCGCTGCCGCTGGTAGTGCCGCCCCCTCCGCCGCCACACGCCGAAAGGGTAATAGCCAAAATGCCTGCCGTTGCGACGGGAAGTAGGAAATTGCGGGTTTTCATACTGGAGTGCTCCTCGCTGAGTACCGGTGAAAAACGGCCGTACTGATCGTGTGCCGACCATCACAGTAATCAACAGGTACCCCGAATGCAAGCGTTTACATGAAAGCTTTATGCAAAGGAGATCCCGTGGCCCGTCGGCCGGCCGGCCGGCCCGCGGCGCGCCTGCCGGGAAGGCTGCCTCAGCCTCACGGCCGGCTCAGCGGACCCGCTCGGAACGGCCGAACCGCGACCGCGCGCCGGATCCGATGTGGATCAGCACCGGCGTGCGTTTGCCGATTACCGCGTCGAGCGCCTCTACCAGGGCGGAAACTTCGGCGGCGAGCCGGTGCGGGGCAACACCCTGGCGCGGTTCCACCCGGATCTTGAGGGCCGGCTCCCCGCTGATTTTGTAGGCGGCTACCGTAACGCCGGCCAGGTCGGGCCGGTCCGCGAGCGCTGCGCGGAGCGTCTGCTCCGCCACGCCGCCGCTGATTCCGACGTTGCCGGGCACTTCACCCGGGTCCTCCTCTGCCACGAGCAGGCTGGTCCGGCCCGTACCCTGTTGGGCAATCCAGGCGATCATCAGGCCCATCACCACCAGCAGCGCCAGGCAGATGACAAGCCACAGCCAGCTCCCCTGGCGGCGGGGGAATTGCGTCCGTTCGAACAAATCGAGCCAGAAGCTCAGGACACCGCCGGCCCACTCATGCCACCACACGCCGACAGCCGGGACGCTCGCAAGCAGTATCAGGAGGACGCCGATGGCGAGGAGGAGGATGCCAAGGGTGCCGATCAGTACGCGGTTCAGCGCCCGGGGGGTGTTGTTCATGCCCCCACCACCCCGGCTGTGGATACCTGGATCCGCACTTCCGGCATCGGCCAGGGGCCCATTTCCTCCACTTCCCGGCGCACAGCCTCCAGGACGGCGTCCGGGCGCAGCGGCACACCGGAGGTCGGCCGGACGTTGACCGTGATCCGGTTCCGCGACACGACCACCATCACCTGTTCCTTGGCCACGTTGGCGGCCAGCCGGGCCCGGCGCGCCAGGGCAGCGGCGATCACCTCATCGTCCACCACGACGGCGGCCCGGCGGTCCGGGAGCAGGTGGCGTGCCCGCCGGCCGGGCAGCACGGCATTGAGGAAGAAGAACAATCCGGCCATCGCGATCACAGCGCCCGTGACGCCGAGCAGAAGCGGCGGGATTCCCGCCGGGAGCGCTACTACCCGCTCGGCCGCGGTCTGCGGATCCACGAGCCACGGCGGCTGCCCGATGGCACGGACCCCCGTCTCAAGCAGCGCATAGCCGAACAAGGCCATGACCAGGCCGGCCGCGATCACGGATACAACAGCGCGCGATGTGTGCGTCTCCCGTTTCACTATCCGGCCCATGCCCGCGGCGCCGGAACCCAGCGGCGCGCTCCCCGGCACCGCATCGGTGTCGTGCCCGGCGGAGTCGATTCCGGCGTTCTGGGTGTCCTGGCTCAATGTACCCGGCCTCCCCCGCGCACGGCGGCCCCGCTGATGCGGATGTCCACCCGGCTCAGCTGCGCTCCGGTCAGTTCCGTCACGCGGTGCAGAATCTCGGCCTTGGCGGCGACGGCACGCTCCCAGATGGAACCACCGAATCCGGCGACGCGGCCGGGGTCCCGGACCACAGCGGTGAGGTTCGGGACCGCGACGGGCATGACAAGCGACAGCGCGAGCAGCCCGTCATCGTCCGACCAGTCGGCGCGGACGTCGTGCGCCGGGACACCGAGGGCCTCCCCCGCGGCCGCCCGGGCCACGCTCGTCAGGGCCTGGGTGCTAATGCGGTTGTGCCCGGCCATCGCGGTGCCGGGGATCGGCGCTTCAGCCGTGATGCTCATGAGGAGGAACGCCGGCCTGTGAGGGCGTCAAACACGCTGCGCAGGTCCAGCTTCCCCTCTGCGGCCCGGCCCAGGAGGGCGCCGATGGCCATGAAGAACAGGGCGCCGAGGAAGCCCCAGGCACCGAACTGGAAGGACATGAAGGCCACGAAGGCGCCCATGGCGATTCCCACTACCGTCAGACTCATTAGATTGCCTCCCTGACTGGCCGGGCCTCGGCGGACGCGGCCGGTTTGGCCGGGCCGGGCACATAAACGTCGTTGATCTCGATATTGACCTCGATCACTTCGAGACCCACCAGTTCCCCGACGGCGGCGTAGACGACGGCGCGGACCTGGTCCGCTAGGGCCTGCAGGGGGGTGCCATACACCGCAACAAGATCGATGTCGACGGCGGCCTGCGTTTCGCCGACTTCCACGCGGACGCCCGCTGCGTGATCGGCGTTGCCGACGGCGTCGCGGATGGCCCCGAGGGCGCGTGAGGGTCCTGAGCCCAACGAATAGACGCCGGGCACCGATCGGGCGGCGATGCCCGCGACCTTGGCGACGGCGGTTTCCGCTATGACCGTGCGGCCGGTGCCGGCCGGCGCGGACAGACCGTCCGCAGGACTGACCAGGGCGCCGGGACCGGGCTGACCTGCTGCGAGGCCGGCAACGTGTTGACCGGCCGCGGGACCGGCGACGGGTTGAGAATTCTGGTATTCCATAACGCACTCCCCCTTCTCTTTGACACAACCCTAGTCCCTGCCTGGGGGCCCGTGGGGGAATCTTGCGGCGCCCGTTCCCACAGTCCACGCAGGTGGGGCGGGAACGGGCGGCCCGCGTTGGGGACAAGGCCGGCCGTTTGTCGGCTGCGGGATGTCAGCCGGGAGCCGACGCGGGCGTTGGCCTGGCCGAACCCCCTACTTGCAGTTGGTGGCGATCCAGGTCGTGACCGGCGCCATGGCGGCCTGGAGCTTTCCGCTGGAGAAGACCGTCTGGTCGGTGACGCCGGCAACGGCCACCTCCTTGAGGTTGGCGAAGTCGGCCTTGAGGCTGTCCGGGACGCGTTCGGCCGTCTCGGCCAGCTCCGTTTTGAACTGTTCCAGTTCCGCCGTCTTGCCTTGGGCGGCCGACAACGGAAGGAGCGTGGCGCCGGTTGCCTGCTCCGAGATCTTGGAGCAAGCCTCGGCGGCGCTGGTGAAGCCGCCGAACGGTCCCGAGGTTCCGCTGGGGCTCGGCGTGGCGGACGCCGAAGCAGTGGACTCGCCCCCGGCGGACGTGCCCGCGGCGGACGAAGGCGCGCTGCCGGCCTGCGGGGCCGAGCACCCGGTTAGCGCCAGGGCTGCGAGGAGGGCGGTTGCGGCGAGAGGACGGGCAATATTCTTCGAAGTCACGTTGCAGAATCACTTTTCGGTTGAGATTGCGCCGCCCGCCCGGACCGGGCTGCCGGCGGCTTTGGTGTTCTTTCCCCAGCGTGCGAGTCTAGCCCGGCCGGCTGGACGGCCCCCAAACGGTCGCCGCCGCCGGCCGCCCCTCGCCGCCCGTCTCCCCCGTCGATAAAGCGGAGCAGGAGATGGTGTTAAAGAAGAAAAGCACCAGTTCTCAAAGAACTGATGCTTCCCAGTGGTGGCTCCGACCGGCGTCGATCCGGTGACCTTTCGATTTTCAGTCGAACGCTCTACCAACTGAGCTACAGAGCCTAGGTGACATGTCACCTTGAAGGCCGGAATTTCTTCCGGCAATCAGAGCGACCCTGACGGGACTTGAACCCGCGACCTCCGCCGTGACAGGGCGGCGCGCTAACCAACTGCGCTACAGGGCCTTGCTTGTTTACTGCTTGTTCTTGCTGCCTGCGATATCGCTACCGCAGATTTTCAAGGCCTTTAGCCTACCAGACTTTTTTACCCGGTTTGACCAGTTCCTTGCGTACCCCCAACGGGATTCGAACCCGTGCCGCCGCCGTGAAAGGGCGGTGTCCTAGGCCGCTAGACGATGGGGGCCAGGACGCCATCCGGTGAAACATATCAGGGCAAAAATTAAGGGCCGAAGCCTGTCGTTTTTGTCCTTTCGGGTTCCTCCGAACTGGACTATAAAACTATAAGGGCAGACCCCCGGATTATCCAAAATCGGCCCCTCCCGCCGATACAAAAGCCGGGCCAGGATGGGGGCGGAGCCGGGCAGAGTGGGTGCAAGATGGACTGATGGATGCCGTTGATGCCCTCAATGAGATTGCGTTCTGGCTCGAACGCGGGTTCGCCCCCACCTTCAAGATCCAGGCGTTCCGCAAGGCAGCCGGGATTATCGGCGCCCTGGACCCGGAGGAGGTCGCAGCGCGGGCACGCAACGGCCGGCTCAAGAGCATGAAGGGGATCGGCGACAGAACGTTCGACGTCATCCGGCAGGCGGTCGACGGCGGCGTGCCCGACTATCTTGAGGATCTGCGCCAACGCGGGCAGCAACCCCTGGCGACCGGCGGGGCCGAACTGCGCTCGGCCCTCCGCGGGGACCTGCACAGCCACAGCGACTGGTCCGACGGCGGGTCGCCGATCGGACTGATGGCTGACGCCGCCCGGACACTGGGCCGGGACTACCTCGCCCTGACGGACCACTCCCCCAACCTCAAGATCGCCAACGGCCTGAGCGCCGAACGCCTTCGGGAACAGCTGGACGTTGTTGCGGACATCAACGCGGACGGCGGCGACTTCCGCCTCCTGGCCGGGATCGAGGTGGACATCCTGGAGGACGGCACCCTGGACCAGTCCCCGGAGATGCTGGACCGGCTGGACATCGTGGTGGCGAGCGTCCACTCGAAGCTCCGCTCCGACCGGAGCACCATGACCGAGCGGATGCTGGGCGCCATCAACGATCCGCACACGAACGTCCTCGGCCACTGCACCGGCCGGCTGCTGCAGGGGTCGAGAGGAACCCGCCCGCAGTCCGAGTTCGACGCCGCGCGCGTGTTCGCGGCGTGCGCCGGCAATAATGTGGCCGTCGAAATCAATTCCCGCCCCGAACGGCAGGATCCGCCGGACGATCTGATCCGGCTGGCCCTCGATGCCGGCTGTCTGTTCAGCATCGACAGCGACGCCCATGCGCCGGGCCAGCTGGATTTCCTGCAGTACGGTGCCGAGCGCGCGGCCTCGAACGGGGTTCCCGCCGAGCGGATCGTCACCACCTGGCCGCTGGATCGGCTGCTGGAGTGGGCCGGAAGCGGCAAATAGCGGCCGGACAGCTGTCCTGGGCCAGGCCCCAGGGCTACCCCAGCCCGGGGATGCCCAGCCCGCCAATGCCTGCCCGCCGAGGCCCAGACCGCCAACGCCTAGGGCCGGGACGGCTCCGGCCCGTCGGGCCGCCACGGCGTGGACCTGGGCAGCCAGCGCGGGACGTTGCTGCGGTATTCCTCGTACGCCGCACCGAACTTCCGGGCCAGTGTGGGCTCCTCGTACTGCCGGACGAAAGCCACCACCGGGATGGCGCCGATGCCCAGGGCCAGGAAGAGCTTCGGCTGCCCCAGCAGAAGCCCCTGCCCCGCGACGGCCGCGGCAATGGACACGTACATCGGATTCCGCACGTACCGGTAAAGGCCGCCAACCACCAATTGCCTGGGCGGGGCAAATGGCGCGGGGGTCCCGATGCCCTCGACGGCGAAATGCACAAAGGAGTTCGCGATGACGGCGGCGCCCGCACCGATCATCATGGCGCCCGCGATCTGCGCGGGCACCCCGCCGGGGACCGGCGACTCCACTTTCCAGCGGGTCAGCAGCCACGGCACCACGCCGGCGGCGGTTGCGGGGGCGATGGCGAAGACGGCTGTGCCGATGGCTGCACGCCGTCGTTCGCTGGCCGAGGCTGCGGATGCTGTCATACCAGCCATCGTGACCCCGCCACGTTGAACGGACAAGGGCCCACCGGCCTAACCCGGGGACGGGGGATCAGCCTGAACTTTCCCGACACTTTGCGTGGGCGCGCGATGGGCGGCGCGCTGCGGGAGGAGCGCGGCGGGGAGGAGCGGTGGGTGGTCGAGGTTCAGGTGAGCAGCAGCACGGCAAGGGTGACCATGACGACGGCGATTCCGGCGTCGAGCACGCGCCAGGCCGTCCGGCGCCGGAACAGGGACGTCAGGAACCGCGCTCCCGCGCCGAGGGCGGTGAACCAGGCAATGCTTCCCAGGCCGGCCCCGGCGGCGAACCACCAGCGCCCGGCTTCGCCCTGGGCGGCAGCGAGGGACCCGAGCAGCAGCACCGTGTCCAGGTAGACGTGCGGGTTCAGCCAGGTGAAGGCCAGGCAGGTGCCAAGGACGGCGGCCCGGCCGGCGGCGGGCTTGTTGCCGGGATTCTCCATCTGCTCCCCGCGGACCGCGCGCCGGGCCGCGAGCGCCCCGTAGGCAAGGAGGAACGCCGCCCCTGCCCACCGGATCACGACGAGGGCAGCCGGCGCCCGGTCCAGGAGGATGCCGATGCCCGCGACGCCCAGCAGGATCAGCACGAGGTCCGAGACCGCGCAGACTGCCACCACCATGACGACGTGCGAGCGCTGGATGCCCTGCCGGAGGACAAAAGCGTTCTGCGCGCCGATGGCAACGATGAGGGACAGTCCGGCGGAAAGACCGGAAAACAGGGGAAGGATCACCACTCCACGGTAGGCGCCCGCCAGAGATGAAACCAGTTAAAGATTCTGCTGATACGTAAGATGGGCTAATGATGGAGATCACCCCCGAACAGGCCCGGACGCTGGCCGCGATTCTGACGCACGGGAGCTTCGACGCCGCGGCCGCGCACCTGTCCGTGACGCCGTCGGCGATCAGCCAGCGGGTCCGGGCACTCGAGACCGCCGTCGGCCGGCCGGTCCTGACCCGGGCGCGGCCGCCCGGACTCACGGAGTCCGGCGAGGCCGTGGTGCGCTTCGCCCGGCAGCTGGAAATGCTCTCCGCGGACCTGGCCGAGGAGCTGCAGCCGGAACACCCCCGCGGAGGGACGCGCCTGACGCTGGTGATCAACAGCGATTCCTTGCACACCTGGGCGTTGGCCGGCCTCGCGGGGGCCAGTCACAACGTCCAGCTCGAGATCCTGCGAGAAGACCAGGAGCACTCGTTGGATCTGCTGCGCGCCGGAGCCGCCGCGGCCGCCATCACGGAAACAGCCCAGCCCGTGCCCGGCTGCTCCTCGAGCAAGCTGGGCACGATGCGCTATTTGCCGGTGTGCGCTCCGGACTTCGCCCGCCACTGGTTTGGGGAGGGCGCGACCGGCGCGACGCTCGCCGCGGCTCCCGTTGTGGTCTTCGACCGCAAGGACGACCTGCAGGACCGCTGGCTGCGCCGGGTCAGCCGGGCTTCCCTGCAGCCGCCGCGCCACTATGTGCCGGCCGCCCAGGAGTTTGGCGATGCCATCCGCTGGGGCATGGGCTGGGGCATGATGCCCGAGATCGAAATCGGCGAGGACCTATTGGCCGGCAGGCTCGAGGCCCTCGCCCCGCGAGCGCACGTGGACGTTGCCCTCTACTGGCAGCAGTGGCGGCGCGGCTCGGCGGCGCTGAACGACGTCGCGGCCGCCGTCCGGACGGCGGCACGCGTCCTGCGCTGAGGCCATTCGGGATTGGCAGGATCTCGACTAGACGTGACCGATTCCCGCCAGCCGGGAGGAGGCGGGAACGGCTACATTGGCAGCATGGCAACAACCGCCGCATCCGGCCCCACTCCGTCCGCAGGCCCCCACGAAGGGTCTCCGCACGCTGCCCCCGCACCCGCCCCGCAACCCGCGCCGCCCCCTCCCGGGCAGCCGGCCACGATCAGCAGGCTCGGCATCGCCGCCGTCGTCGTCACCGTGGTCCTGTGGGCCTCCGCCTTCGTGGGCATCCGGGCCGTGGGCCCGAGCTTCTCCCCTGGCTCCCTGACCCTCGGCCGGCTGGCCGTTGCCGCCGTCGTGCTGGGCCTGCTGGTGGTGCCCAAGCTCAGGGGCCTGCCCCGGGGCCGCGAGTGGTGGCCCATCCTGGCCTATGGCGTCATGTGGTTCGGAGGCTACAACGTGGCCCTGAACGCCGCCGAACACATGCTCGACGCCGGCACGGCCGCCCTGCTGATCAACGTCAACCCCATCCTGGTCGCCGTCATGGCCGGTGTGATCCTGAAGGAAGGGTTCCCGCGCTGGCTCATCATCGGCAGCCTGATCGCGTTCGGCGGCGTGGCCGTGATTGCGCTTGGTTCCGGCCAGCGGTCGACGGCGGACGTGGCCGGCGTGCTGCTCTGCCTGCTCGCGGCCGGGCTGGCCGCCGTGAGCGTGATCGTCCAAAAACCGGTGCTCCGCAAGTTCCCGGCCGCCCAGGCCACCTGGTTCGGCATCATGGTGGGCGCCCTGTGCTGCCTGCCCTTTAGCGGCCAGTTGGTCACCGAGCTGCAGGCCGCTCCCCTGCCGGCCACCCTGGGCCTGGTCTATCTGGGCATCTTCCCCACTGCGATCGCATTCACCACGTGGGCCTATGCGCTCTCAATGATTGATGCGGGACGCCTCGCGGCCACCACCTACCTGGTCCCGGGCACCACGATCCTGATCTCTTGGCTGGTTCTGGGCGAGATTCCGACCATCTGGGGCCTGGTGGGCGGCGTGATCTGCCTTGCGGGCGTGGGGCTGACCCGGCGCCGGTCCCGCTAGAGTTTGCCTATGCCCTCCTCCCTCCCGCCCGGCCTGCCGATCGTTCCGAACGGCGGGGACGGTGGTGACGGCCCGGACGGCGGCCCCTTCCCGATGTCCGAGGCCGATTTCGAGGCTGCCGTGAGTGATGCCCTCGACCGGATCCCGCCGGATCTGGCAAAGACCATGAGCAATGTCGCGATCTTCATCGAGGACGACTACACCCCGCAGCCCGGGGAGGATCCGGACACCGTGCTGCTGGGGCTCTATGAGGGGGTGCCCCTGACCGAGCGGGACTCCTGGTGGGACGCCGGCTCGCTGCCGGACCGGATCACCATTTTCCGCCAACCCATCCTGGACATCTGCACCTCCCGGGAGGACGTGATCGAGGAAGTCACCGTCACCGTGGTGCACGAGATCGCCCACCACTTCGGCATCAGCGATGCGCGCCTGCACGAGCTCGGCTGGGGATAGCCTTGTAGGCATGGGACACGACCACAGCCACTCGCACGGCCTGACCGCCACCGGCAAGCACCGCAAGCGCCTGGTCGCCGTCCTGGCCATCACGCTCGCCGTGGTGCTCGTGCAGACGATCGGTGCGGTGGTCTCCGGCTCCCTGGCCCTGCTCGCCGACGCCGGACACATGCTCTCGGACGCAGCCGGCGTCTTCATCGCCCTGCTGGCCGCATGGATCGCCACCCGGCCAGCCAGCGATCTGCGCACCTACGGTTACCAGCGCGCCGAAGTTCTGGCGGCGCTGGCCAACGCACTGGTCCTGATCGTCATCTCGGTGGTCATCTTCATCGAGGCCATCCGCAGGCTCGGCACCACCCCCGAGGTCCACACCGACGTCATGCTCGCCGCGGCGGTCCTCGGCGCCGTCGCCAACCTGGTCTCCCTGCTGATCCTGCGCGGCGCCCAGAAGGAAAGCCTGAACGTCCGCGGCGCCTACCTCGAAGTCCTGGGGGATCTGCTGGGGTCCTTTGCCGTCATCGCGGCGGCGGTGGTCATCATGGTCACCGGGTTTCAGGCGGCCGACACTATTGCCTCGATCCTCATCGCCCTCATGATCCTGCCCCGTGCCTGGCACCTGCTGCGCGACGTCGTGGACGTGCTCCTCGAGGCCACGCCCAAGGGCGTGGACGTTCAGATGATCCGCGACCACATCCTGGCGGTGGACGGCGTGGTATCCGTCCACGACATCCATATCTGGACCATTACCTCTGGTGTCCCCGTCTTCTCCGCCCACGTGGTGGTGGAGGACGCAGCGCTCGGCGCCAAGGGCGCCGACCGGGTCCTGGACAAACTCACCAGCTGCCTTGGCTCCCATTTCGACACCGAACACTGCACATTCCAGCTCGAGCCCACCACGCATTCAGAGCACGAGGCCCACCAGCACGCCTGACCGTCGGCAGGACACGCCCGTCACGGACGTGGCCAAATGACACTGGTGTTGTTTATGTTATTCATGTGACTCGTGTTGCCAAAGTAGCCTTTGGCACGTAGCCTCATGCCTGCTGGGTGATCCGCAGAGGGCTTTCACGCGCCAAATCCGACCTCGCTCACTCCAGCCTGAGACTTCAGCGAGGTTGCCCATGAGTTGGATCCGATCCGGCCGCAAGACGGCTGTGCTCTGCACCGCCGTCGTCCTCCTCGGAACCCTCGCGCTCCCGGCCCAGGCCGCGCCGCTGACCACCGCGCTGATTTCTTCGCAGCTTTCTGCGCAGGGGCGCCCGCCGCTGGAGACTGCCGGCCGGGTTCCGGCGTCGCCGGAGATCCCCTCACCGGAAGAGATCGCTGCCGCCAAGTCCAGTGCGAGCTCGACGGCGGCAGAGGTCACCAGGATCGACGGGCTTCTGGCCGACGCGTCGGCCGGCCAGGAAACCAGCCTCGCCGCATCCCTGCAAGCAAACAACGCGTACGGCGAGGCCCTCGTGGAGCTGGCCACACGCCGTGACGCGGCGGCTGTGGCGGCCGCCAGGGCTGCCGCGGCCGGGGCAGAACAGGCCAAAACCCGCAAACAGCTCGGCCAGCTGGCCGGTGACCTGTACCGCAACGGCGGCCTGAACCCGGCCCTCAGCAGCTTTGTCAGCGGCTCCGGGCGGGCCCTGGAGGATGCCGCCACGCTGGAGGCCGTAACGGCCGGACGCGCGCGGGCCTTCGAGTCCGCGGAAAACGCGGCCACGGCCGCGCAGTCCCTGACCGAAGCCGCAGCCGACGCCAACCGCGCCGCCGACGAGGCCGCCGCGACTGCCGCGGACCGCAAGGCCGACGCCGACCGCGCCGACGCCGCCCAGCGCCAGGTCGTGGCCGATGCCAAAGCGCAGCGCAGCGCGCTCGTGGACCAGTTGGCAAGCCTGAGAAACACCACCGCGGCGCTGGAATCGGCCCGGGTGGACGCCCTCGACCGCCAGCGCCAGCAGGCTCGGCTCGCAGCACTGACCGCGGCGGCGGGCCCCGCGCCGCAGCCTGGCACGGGTTCACAGCCGGCACCAACAGCTCCGGGACGGGACGATTCGGCAGCAGGACAGCCAGCCGCTCCGGCTCCCGCCGACGTGCCGGCCCCCGCTGCAGCGCCCGCACCCGCACCCGCACCCGCGCCGGCTCCGGCATCCGCGCCGGATCCCGCGCCAGTACCTGCTCCGGTCCCCGCACCGATTCCTGCCCCGGTTCCGGCGCCAGTACCTGTTCCGGCGCCAGTACCTGTTCCGGTTCCGGCGCCGATTTCTGGCGGGTCAAACCAGACCGCGATTTCGGTGGCGCTCGGCAAGACCGGATCGCCATTCTTCTACCAGTACGGCGGAACCGGGAGCTATGGGTTTGACTGCTCGGGCCTGGTGCAGAATGCGTTCGCCGCGGCAGGGAAGTACCTGCCCCGCACTGCCTCCCAGCAGTTCGCCCAGGCCCCTGTCCATGTCCCGCTCTCCCAGGCGCGTCCGGGCGATCTGTTCGTCTGGGGTTCGGCCCCGGGCTTCTACCACGTGGCCATCTACCTCGGCGGCGGCCGCGTGGTCCAGGCGCTGAACCCCGACGCCGGCATTACCGTGACCGATGTTGCCGCCATGTCCGGGATGCAGCTGTACGGCTACGCGGCCCGTTACTGACCCGCTCCCGGGTCCGACTGCTGAGACCCGTTCCGGGGTTCCGTTCCGGCCTGTCTGGCGGCTAGGAGAGCACGTCCTTGGTGATGAACCTGCCGTAGGCCAGCGCGCCGAAGACGGCGACGTAGCCGCCCTGGAGGAGGGCATTGGCGGCAAAGGAATCCCAGGAAACCGGCTGCCGGAGCAGATCGCCAAAGTCCAACCAGTAGTGGCTGAAAAGCCAGGGATGCAGCCACTCGAGTTGCGGCAGCGCGTCCAGGACCTGCGCGACGACCGAGAGCACCACGGTGGCCGCCATGGCCCCCACCGGAACATCGGTCAGGGTGGAGATGAACAGCCCGATCGCCGACAACCCCAGCAGTGAAACCGCCAGATACGCGGCGATCAGCAAGAGCCGGACCATGGCCTCGCCGGTGCCGATCGTATCGCCGGAGAGCAGGGTCACCGGCCCCACGGGGAAGAGCGCCGCGCCGATTCCGGCCCCGGTCAGGGCCACCACGAGCGGGGCAACGATCACGAACACGGCCGCCCCGGCATATTTGACGATCAGCAGGCGGATCCGCCCGGCGGGAGCCACCAGCAGGTACCTCAGGGTCCCCTGTCCGGCCTCCCCGGCGATCGTGTCTCCGGCCACGACGCCGACGGTAAGGGGCAGGAACAGCGGAACGGAGACCACCATTGCCGTGACGCCCACGAACAGGCCGTTCTGGGCGATCCGGTCCAGGAAGGCCGGCCCGCGGCCTGCCGGCACGGCCGAGGAGACCCGCACCGCCACCGCGATCAGGATCGGGATGGCCGCCAGCGCGCACAACATGGCCCACGTCCTGCGGCGGCGGAACAGCACCCCGAGCTCGGACGCCAGCAGGTCACCGGTCAGGGACCCGCGCCGGACCGGCGCAGCGTAGGCCCCGCCGTCCCCGCCAGCGCCTGCGGCCGCGCCGCTACGGCCCGGCGCCGGGGCAACTGACGGGCCGGCTGCCGGATCGCCCGCGGATGAGCTGTTACTGGACAACGTCGAACCCCTCCCCCGTCAATGCCACAAACCGGTCCTCAAGGCTGGCCTGTTCGGTCGCGAAGCCGCGGACCCGGACCCCCGCCGCCACGAGGGCCGCCACCACGGCTTCCGGCTGCACGGCCGCCCGCTCCACGGACCGGGATGATCCTCCGTCTTCCTGGGCTGCCGGAGCCCCAGGCAGTGACGCGAACAGGGCCGCGTCGGTCCCGGAGCCGGCGGCACCGGAACCAGCGCCACCGGGAGTACGGCCGTCGGTGCCCAGGGTCGCGGTCAGGCCGAGGCCGGCCAGCACCTGCGCCGCGGTACCCGGATCCGGGGTCAACACGCGGATCCTTGCCTGGCCGGCCCCGCGCAGTTCCGTCAGGGTTCCCTGCGCCACCAGCCGGCCAGCGCTCATGATGGCCGCATGGGTGCAGATCTGCTCGACCTCGGCCAGCAGGTGGCTGGAGACGAACACCGTGGCGCCGTCGGCCGCGAGCGATCGCACCAGGCTCCGCACCTCACGGGTGCCCTGCGGATCCAGCCCGTTGGTGGGCTCGTCCAGCACCAGCAGTTCCCGCGGGGCGAGCAGGGCGTTGGCGATCCCCAGCCGCTGCTTCATCCCCAGCGAGTAGGCCCGGACCAGCTTGTCCGCGGCGTGCGTCAAACCCACCCGTTCCAGGGCCGAGTGGACGCGGGCACGCCGCGTCGCGCCCGAACCACAGGGGTCCGCGGCGTCCATGCGGCGCAGATTGGCGGCGCCGGAGAGGAAGGGGTAGAACGCCGGTCCTTCCACCAGCGCCCCGACCCGGGGCAGCACGTCATTGAGTTTGCCGGGCATCTCCTCGCCCAGCACGCGCATGGAGCCTCCGGTGGCCGTGGCCAGGCCGAGCAGGAGCCTGATGGTGGTGGTCTTCCCCGAACCGTTCGGGCCCAGGAAACCAAAGACCGCGCCTTTCGGCACGGCCAGGTCGACGCCGTCGACAGCCATCTGCCGGCCGAACCGTTTGGTCAGGCCCGTGGTCTCAATGCTCAGCTCGGCCGCCGGCCCGGCGGCGCTCACGCGGCCGTCACCGGATGGTCAGGGAGCAACCGTCGGCCACCGGATACCGCGCCGGACATCACTTCTGTGCGGCAGCGGCCTGGAGCCGCTCCGGTGGCACGGAGCCGGCGACGACCCGGCCGTCGTCGAGCACCAACACGTTCACCAGCGCGGTGGACAAAAGCCGGCCGCCCTGGACCGGGACGGTGGCCTGTTCGAGCAGGGCCGTGGCGTCCGACGCCGGGCCGGCCGTTCCCGCCGGGAACTCAACAACCGAGTCCCAGCCGGAGCCAGTGACGGCCGGCTTGCCGGCGCGGTCCTTGGCCGCCGGCGCCGTCGCGTTCCCGGCGTCGTTTCCGTGCTTGTGCTCCTTTACCGGAATCTCCTCGACCGTGGCACCCGGCGGCGGGGTGAATGTGAAGACCGACGCGTCGGGGGCCCCGAGGGTCAGGCTGGTGTAGGCGACGCGGAAGGCGGGATCCGACTGTCCGCGAGCCTTGATCTCGACGCCCAGCGGCAGACCGGTCTGGCCGTCAACGGCTACTGCGATGGACCCGACCAGCGTCGCATCGGACTTTGGTGTCAGCACCAGGTTGTAGGCGGGCCGGCCGGCTACCTGGACATCGGCTCCCACCGCCACGTCGGTGCCCGGTTCGATCTTGGCCAGTAGCATCGCGGCGAGCTGGTCGGGGGTGGCGGTGACGTCGCTGCCGGCGCTGTGACGGCCTGTGTCACCGGCGTCGTCGGCCGGGAGCTGGGCATGGGCGGCCGTGTTGTCCTTGGAGTTGTAGAACCACACGTCGTTGCCGTGGCGGATCGCGTTGCGTTCGGCCAGCCGGTCCATCACCTGGACGCGGGCGTTGTCCGGGCCGTCGCGATAAACCCGCGCGGTGTGCGGCCCCGTCAGCAGTTCGAGCCATGCCGTACCTGACGGGGCCGAGCCGGCACCGGTCTTGGGCAACTCGGGAAGCCCGAGCGCAGAAGACTGTTCCAGGGTTCCGGAGAGGGCGGGCTCGCGGTGCTGGGCAATCAACTGCAGCACCTGCTCCGGCGTCTTGGGCGGCAGGGGATCCCCGGCGCTGGCGGGCAGGGATCCGGCCAGCGCGCCGGCGGCAATAACGGCAGGAACGGCGGCAGCAGGCAGCCAGCGCAGCCACGTGCGCGTCATCGCGACCGCGCTCCGGAAAGAGATGTTCCAACTATCCGCGCCTGGGGAATGCGCGCTTCAGTGCAGCTCATAGGTCAACAGTACGCCTGGCCCCGGCAGCCCGGTTATCCTACTTCAGCACATTAATGGTCAGTTCCACGGCGCCCAGCAGGAACGCGAGCACAGAGGTGCCCAGGCCCGCCACGAGCAGCAGGCCGGGATGGGCCAGACCCACCACCACCCGCCTCAGCCGCGGCCTGTCCCGCAGGAACTTCTTGGGCACGGCGCCCGGTTCCGGCGTTTGTTTCCAGCCCCGGAGCCGCCGCAGGAACCAGGCGCAGCGAATGATGAAGGCCAGCCACAGTACGGAGACCACCAGCGGGATCGCGGCCAGCAGGAGGTTGAAGCCCACCGCGGTGACCTCGCGTTCGGACGCCCCGACGAGTGACTGAAGGGTCGTTGAGATCGAGGCGCTCATGACCACGGACACGCCCCACACGAGGAAGGCGGCGATCAGGGCCAGGAAGCGGACGAAGAAGTGGCCCAGGACCGAGTCCCGGCGCGGCTTCAGGTAGCGGCGCGGGGTGGCGTGCAGAAGGGCGATGCTTGCCAGCAGCGTCGGCAGGGCGGCGAGGCCAACCAGCACATACCAGGACCAGCCGGCCAGATCCAGGAACTCGTCGGCCACGATCAGCGCCGCCCAGAACCCGGCCCACGCCCAGCCGGCGGTGAGCGGACGCCCCACGAACCACTCCGGCAGCCACGCGTCCGGGTCCGCGGGCGCGGGGGTCGCGTCAGTCGCAGGCGCGGGGCTGCCGGGCGGCCGGGTGTCAGGCGCCGGTATGCCCGTCGCGGGAACTCCGGCGCTCCCGGGCTCCCGGCCCTCGGAGCCGCGCACTTCGCTCATGGCCCCACTGTAGCGAGCCGGCCGACACCATGGTGCGGAGCCCGCCGCCGTCGGCGGTCCGGCGCGAAGTGGCCGGCGTCAGGGTGACGGCGTCAGGGTGCCGGCGGCGTTGACGGCGTCACGGTGCCGGCGGCGCCGTCGACCGTAATGCTGTGGCCCGTGGCGATCCTCGACGTCGCGTCGGGGACCCCCACCACTGCGGGGATCCCGTATTCCCGGGCGACGACGGCGCCGTGGGAGTTGGGCCCGCCCATTTCCATCACGAGGCCGCCGGCCGTCAGAAACAACGGCGTCCAGCCCGGATCGGTGGACGGCGCCACGAGGATCTCGCCCGGTTCCAGGTGCGCGCCCTGGGGGTCCAGGATCACCCGGGCCCGGGCCGTGATGGTGCCGGCCGAGGCCGGTGTGCCGGAGAGCCGCCCCGCGCCGCCGTCAGAACCCGCCGGCCCCCTTCCGCCGGCTGTGGTCTGCACCGCCTCCGGCTCGGTGCCGTCCGAGAGCAGCACGCGGGGAATGTGCCGGCGGCCCAGTTCAGCCGCGTACGCCTCCCGACGCCGTGCCACGAGCCCCTGCAGCGCGGCGCCGCCGAGCCCCCGGTGCGCGTCAGCCAGGTCGAGGAAGAAGATATCGTCGGCCGCATCGAGGGCCCCGGCCGCGGCGAGTTCGGCCCCGACGGCTGCGAGCTGCTCCCGGACGGCGCCGAGCGCTTCCACGAGGTGGTACTTGGGCAGCTCCCGCAGCCCGGCGAACATCCGGGTCCGCCGCAGCGCGGCCCGGGCGAGTGCACCGCGAAGGCGGCTGCGCTGCGCCGCCGCTGCCACCAGCCGGGCCACCTGTGCCTCCGCCTCTCGGGCCGCCTTGCCGAACTGCCGGTCCGGGGCGAGCGCGGGATCATCCATGCGCAGATAGTTGGCCAGGACCCCGAGGATGTGGGTCGGGTCATCAGACCAGCGGGGCATGCCGACGTCGATCTCCGCCACGGCGCGGTGGCCGTACCGGCCCAGGAAGTCCCGCAGCCCCGACTGCACGACGCCGGGCAGGTCCCCCGCCCGGTAACGCCGGGCTATCTCGGGCAATGCGGCTTCCCCGAACACCGCCGCCGACGCCGGGTCGTTGCGGATGGCAGTAGCCAGCGACCACAGGTCCAGGTCCATTTCGGTGGTCACGTTGTTGGGCAGCCCCCGCAGGACTTCCTGCAGCGCCCCGTTCCCCGGTTTCCCGGCGAGTTTTCCGGCCACGGCCAGCAAGGCGAACCCCAGGGCGGGCAGCGGCAGGATCGCGGGAACCACGGGAAAGACATGCTGGCCAAGGATCCGCTCGATGTGGTCCAGGCGCTCCGTGGCGGTGGCGCCGGCGGGCACAGCGAGTGCCGCGCGGAGCTGTTCTCCCACACGGTCTGCCCGGCGCAGTGCCGCCTCGGGCCGGATGAGGCCGCGGATCAAGGTCTCCGGGACCTTCGCCCGCGCCGCCACCGGGGCGACGTGGCGCAGGAGCCCCCACGGCATTGTTGTGGTCACGGAGAACCGCGGATCGGCGAAAAGGTTGCGCAGCACGGTGGCCGAACGCGCCTCCATGACGTCAAACACGCGGGGGACAATGGCGCGCCCGGTCTGGCTCCGGAGAACCGGCGTGAGATCGAAGAAAATCCGCTGGCCTGCCTCCGCGTACGGCGCGGGCCCGTCACGGGGCACCGGCACCGGGAAATGCGCCGCCCCCGCAACCGAAGACGCAATCAGCCGGATGCCGGCGAGTCCCATCGGGGTGAGGGGCCGGGTCAGCCCCTGGGCCAGGCTGAAACATAAATACACGCGCGGCGTCGGCCCGGAGGGAGGCCGGTCCGGCATCGGATAGAGGGTGGTGATGGGCCTGGACTGCGTCAGCCACACGGCACCGTCCCGGCCGATGGCCCATTCGAGGTCCTGCGGCGAGCCGAAGTGCACCTCCGCACGGCGGCCCAGGAGCTCCAGTGCCGCCAGTTGGGCGTCGTCCAGGCTGGGCGCCAGCCCGGCGTCAGGTTGCGCCACCCGCTCGGTGCCGCCGCCGGGCAGGGGACGAATAATGATGCCCTTGTCCCCAATTCGCCGCTCAAGTATCCGTCCCGTGGTGCCGTCGAGCACGAAGTGGTCAGGGTTGACCGCCCCGGACACCACGGCCTCCCCCAGCCCCGGGCTGGCGTCGATGACGGCCTCGTGCCGCCGGCCGGTCACGGGATTGGCAGTGAACAGCACCCCGGCCACGGCCGCGTCCACCATGCGCTGGACCACCACGGCGAGGGCCACCGCCGAGGGCTCAATCCCCTGCACCGCGCGGTAGGTCACCGCGCGGTCTGTCCACAGCGAGGCCCAGCACCGGCGGACGGCAGCCAGCACGGCATCCGCCCCCACCACGTTCAGGAAAGTGTCCTGCTGGCCGGCGAAGCTGGCAAACGGCAGGTCTTCGGCGGTCGCGGAGGACCGCACAGCGACCGCCGTGTCGGAGCCCAGCGCCGCATAGGCGGCGCGCACGGCGGCGTCGATGGCGGCGGGGACATCGGCGTCGAGCACCAGCGCGCGGGCCTTCGCCGCGAGCGCCGCCAGCCCCGCCAGGTCGTCGGGGGCTGTTGCGGCGAGGGCGCGGTGCACGTCCGCCAGCGCCGGGGATGCCGTGGCGTCCAGATACGCACTGGTGGTCAGGCAGAAGCCGGCGGGCACCGGCAGGCCGGCGCGTGCCAGTTCGCCCAGGTTCGCCGCCTTCCCGCCGACGGTGGCCAGCATGTCCGGGCCAAAGCGTTCAAGGGCCAGGACCGGCCCGTCCTCGGCAGGGTCCGGCGTCCCGGGGTGCTCCATCCGTTAACCGTCCTTCCGACGCCGGGCCCGTCGCCTTCTAGGAGTCGCCGAGCATCGGGCCGAAGCTGGCTCTGTCCGCCAGCCGCGGGTCGTCGCGGTCCGGCACCACCATGACCGGGCCCTTGGCGTGGTGGAGGACGCCGTCAGACGTGGAGCCCAGCAGCATCCCGGTGAATCCGCCGCGCCCTCGGGTGCCGACCACCACGAGCTCCACGTGCCGGCTGGCGTCGACGAGGATGTCGACGGGCGAGCCGTCGACGAGCTGCGTCTCCACCTGCAGGGCGGGGAAGTAGCTCCGCAGCCAGGCCACGCCGGCGTCGAGCTGTACCTTGATGTCGGCGAACAGTGCGTCGCGGTCCATCGGGGTGGGCACCCATGCCAGCGAGCCGGTGTACTGCGGCACCGCGCACACCACGCGGAGCCGGGCGGAGAGCCGCTCGGCCTGCGCTGCGGCCTCCAGCACGGCGACGCGGGCCTGCTCGGAACCGTCGACACCGACGACCACGACGTTCTCCACCGGCTGGCTGCCCGACTTGGCACGTTCGGCGAGGACATGCTTGTCGTCTGTGGTTTCGCCCAGGCGGTCCGCGCAGATCAGCGGCACGGTCACGGTGGGGCACTTCGAGTGGGCGGGCAGCGCGCTGCTGACGGAGCCGAGCAGCCGGCCCACGAAGCCACCGCGGCCGCGGGTGCCGAAGACCAGAAGCTCCGCGGTTTCGCTGATTTCCAGCAGCACGCCGGACGCGTCCCCGTTTTCGACGGACGCGTCGACGTCGATGTTGTAGAACGCGATCTTGTCCATGGCGTGCTTGAGGATGGCTTCGGCGCCCTCGCGGATCACGGAGTCGTCCACCGTGGCGTAGCCGCCGTCGAGCCCGGAAGCGGCGAAGATCGGAACGGAATAGGCGGTCACGATGTGCAGCGGGCGGCGACGGCGTTCCGCCTCACGGGCCGCCCACACCAGGGCGCAGTGGCTGTGGTCCGAGCCGTCCACTCCCACGACGATTCCGCGGGGCGGCGCCGGCTCGCCACCGGTCTCCCATGCCGGGTCCGGATGCACCTGTTCACGGCCCATAGGGTCCGCCTCCTCGCGATTCTTGCCTGATGTTGCGGCTATTCTGCCAGAAGTACTGCCGCCCGGCGTCCACCGGCGAGGCGACCCGGAATCTGCGTGCAGGAACCCCTGATTTTCCTCACTATTCTCGGTTAATTGCGAACATTCAAGACGGCGGCAAGGCGTCCCCGGCCGCCCGCGGCGGAAGGATTTACGCAGAGTTAACACGCCGTTTCCCGGCCCCGAAATTCAGGCTTTTGAGCCGGTTTCCGCTGGAGCGGGGGCAAGGAAACCGCCGGAATCCGGGACCACAGCCAATGTCCTACCTCCCCTATCCACGGGCGGGAATCTTAGGTATCCTTCGAGGCATTGCTGAACCGAGACTGGTGTTCCAGAAAGCAGCCGCTGGGGCTGTGGAACCAGGCACGGGTTGGCGTCCGGGGTTTCCCCCGCGACTCGCACCATTTCAAGGAGGTACCCTGCAGTGTCGAGCATGCCTTTGTACGGCGGGATTGAGCGGACCACCGCCGTAGTCATCGGGACGGGGCTCTCCGGCTTGGCTGTGGCCAGCGAGCTCCAGCGCCGGGGCGTTGCGTCCATCATTGTGGACGGGCTCGACCTCCTGGGTGCCGGCCATCCGGCCAACACCTCCTCGCTTCAGCGCTGCGACGCGGCGGACGCCGCAAGCCTGAGGGAGCGCAATGAAATCCTGCGGCACCTGCGCAACTACGCCGCAAGCCACAAGCTTGACGTGCGGAACAACATCCGGGCCCTGCAGCTGGACCTCCTGGAGGCCGGCACGGACGGCTCACCCACCGAGAAGTGGGCCGTCCAGACCCCGGGCGGCGTCCTGCTGGCCGACCACCTTGTCCTGACCCGCTGCGCCCACAGCCAGCTGCGCCGCATGCTCTCGGAACTTGGCATGGCAGCCGGGCAGAACCTCATGGCGGCAATGCATGCTCTGGGAATGTACCTCGTGGGGGTGGGCGAGCTCATTACCCCGACGCCCAAGGAAGTCCTGCGCCAGGCCAAGGTGGTGGGACAGGCAATTTCCGCCAAGGTCCACCCGAACGGGATCCCCGCGCTGCTGCCCGGCGGCTTTGCCCTGGCCGCCCCCGCCTAGCACCGCTTTGGCCGCGTTGCCGGAGTCAGGTTGGCTTATTTCAGCCTTCGGTGTCGCCGCCCTCGTCCGGGGTGAGGCGGCGTTTCGCCATCAGGCCCAGGGCCACCAGGATGCCGACCCCGACGGCGACGAAGACCATGACGCTCCAGGGAAACTGCTGCGACCCGGCCGGCGCAGGGGCTGGCGCGGGCGTGGTCCCCGGCTGGGCGGTGCCCATCGTGGGGACCGCCGCAGCCGCCGTCGTGCCTGCCGCAGCCGCCGTCGCGGTGAAGGTGAAGCTGCCCTCGATCGGGTGGCCGTCGGAACTGGCCACCCGCCAGTGCACGGTGTACGGCCCCGCGGGGGCGCCGGACTTCAGCTTCTGCGCAGCGACGTTGTCCACGATTTCCACGGGACCGTCCGACCAGTTGGCGCCGGCGGCGTCATTGACCACGATCTGCGACCCCAGGGCAAGCGGATTGTGGTTGAACGTGACCGAGACCTGCTCCGGCGGTGCCGCGACGGTTGCTCCGGCAGCCGGGCTGGTGGACTCCGCGGTATCGTGCGCCGACGCCGGGCTCACTGCTCCCAGCAGGACGGCCACAAGGACGACGGCGCCCAGGAGGGCACTGCGAAGCTGGCGGATACGGCGCATGGGCAGGCTACTCCTAGTGTTGGCTTCCTTACAGACTAGGCGAAAACGCAGGGTTGGCCCTCGGGCGCCAAATAAGATATATGCAACACCCATCACTCCCGGAGGACTAATGCAAGACCTAATGCTCAAGCAGGGCTCGGCACTCGACCGGTATTTCAAGATATCCGAGCGGGGGTCGAACGTCTCGCGCGAGATCCGCGGAGGGTTCGCCACGTTCTTCGCCATGAGCTACATCGTGGTGCTGAATCCGCTGATCCTCTCCGGGCCGGACTCCTCGGGCGCCACGCTGGGCTTCCCCGCCGTCGCCGCCGTCACCGCGTTCGTGGCCGGCATCCTGACCATCCTCATGGGCGCGTGGGCCAAGCATCCCTTCGCCCTGGCCACCGGGCTCGGCGTGAACGCGTTCGTCGCCGTCACGGTGGCCACGAACCCCGGCCTGACCTGGCCGGACATGATGGGCCTGGTGATGCTCTCGGGCATCACCATGCTGATCCTGGTCCTCACCGGCTTCCGGACGGCCGTGTTCAAGGCCGTACCCGAGGGGCTGAAGACCGCGATCGTGGTGGGCATCGGCCTGTTCATCGCCCTGATCGGTCTCGTCAACGCGGGCTTCGTGCGCCGCGTCCCCGATGTCGCCGGCACCACCGTCCCGGTCGGCCTGGGCTTCGACGGCAAGCTCCTGGGCTGGCCGACCTTCGTGTTCGTCTTCGGCCTGATCCTGACCATCGCGCTGGTGGTCCGCAAGGTCAAGGGCGCCATCCTGATCGGCATCGTGGCCTCGACCATCCTGTCCGTGATCCTGGAATCCATCCTGCACATCGGGCCCAGCTTTGACGGCAAGACCCACAACCCGCAGGGCTGGTCCCTCGTGGCTCCGCAGTTCTCCGAGTGGACGGCCCCGGACCTGTCCCTGATCGGCAAGGCCAACCCCTTCGGCGCCTTTGAACACCTCGGCTTCGTCGCGGCGACCCTGCTGGCGTTCGTGATCCTGCTCAGTATCTTCTTCGACGCCATGGGCACGATGGTGGGACTGGCCACCGAGGCCGGCACCATCGACAAGGACGGCAACATCCCCGACGTCGACCGCGTGCTGCAGGTGGACGCCCTGGGCGCGATCATCGGCGGCGGCGCCTCCGTCTCCTCGAACCAGATCTACGTCGAGTCCGGTGCCGGCATCGGCGAAGGCGCACGCACCGGCCTGGCCTCCGTCGTCACCGGCCTGCTGTTCCTCGTGGCGATGTTCTTCACCCCGCTGATCAACCTCGTGCCGTTCGAGGCCGTGGCCCCCGCCCTCGTGGTCGTCGGCTTCATGATGGTCTCCCAGGTGGGCAAGATCGACTGGCAGGACTGGGGCATCGCGATTCCGGCCTTCCTGACCTTCACCCTCATGCCGTTCACGTACTCGATCGCCAACGGCCTGGGCGCTGGCTTCATCAGCTTCGTGCTGATCCGCCTTTTCGAGGGCCGGGCCCGCGAGGTGCACCCGCTCATGTGGGCCGTGGCGTCCGCGTTCCTGCTCTTCTTCGCGATCGGCCCGATCGAGGCCGCCCTGGGGATCCACTAACGCAGCCCCGCCCGCGGTCACGCCCGCCGGGTGGGCCACGCCCACCCGGCGTGGCCCACCCGGCGGCGTTTAAGCTCAGTTTCCGGGATTCCGGACAGTCCGACGGCGGCCCGGCTGGTTTTCCGGCCCGGGCTGCGGTGAGCTAGGGGCATGGTTTCTCCCGCGCTCCCCGTTGATGTCCCGCCCCACCCCTGGACCGGCAGGTTCGACGGCGACGGCGACGAACACCGGCGCTGGTGGCAGGCGGTGACCCCCTACGCTCCCGGCACGGTTCCGGCGGGTGTCCCTGCTGGGCGCCCCGCAGTCCTCCTCGGCTTCGGCAGCGACGCCGGGGTGCGTCGCAACAAGGGACGGACCGGCGCCGCGGCCGCCCCCGCGGCCATCCGGGCCGCGCTCGGCCCGCTCGCGTTCCACCTGACGCGCGCCGTGCACGACGCCGGCGACGTCACCGTGGCCGGGGACGCGCTCGAGGCAGGACAGGCCCGCGCCGGGCTCGCGATCACCAGTCTGCTCGACGCCGGCGGGCTTCCCGTGGTGCTCGGCGGCGGGCACGAGACCGCCTTTGCCAGCTATCTCGGCGTGGCCGGGTCGGCGGCCGTGCGCGAGGGCCTGAGCGTCGGCGTGCTGAACCTCGATGCCCACTTCGACCTCCGCGATGAGCCGGTGCCCAGCTCCGGCACGCCGTTCCTCCAGATGGCCCGCGCCGAAGCAGCCGCCGGCCGCGAACTGCGCTACGCCGTCGTCGGGATTTCCGAGCCGAACAACACCCGTACGCTGTTCCGGACGGCAGACGAGCTCGGCGTGGACTACCTGCTGGACGAGGACTGCTCGGCGGACGCCGCGCACGCGTTTGTGGCAGCCTTCCTGGCACAGGTGGACGCGGTGTACCTGACCATCGACCTGGACGTGCTGCCGGCCTCCGCGGCCCCCGGGGTGAGCGCTCCCGCGGCCTTTGGTGTGCCGCTGCCGGTGATCAGCGCCGTGTGCCGCCAGGTGGCCGCGAGCGGGAAGCTCCTGCATCTGGATATCGCCGAGCTGAACCCGGAGTTCGACATCGACGGCCGCACCGCCAAAGTGGCCGCCCGGCTGGTTAATACGCTGCTGGGATAGGCGGGGCGGCGGGAACGGTCAGCCGCCGCCTCAGATAGGCGTTTTCGGCGCCTTGCCCTCGTCGCCATGTTGCTGCACAGCCTTCCGTTCGCGTAGCCGGTCCAGCCGGTTCATGACGGGAGCCGTTGTCGCCCCATGCAACACGATGGACATCCCCACCACCAGGCCGATGAACGCCCACAATTCCTCGGCCTGGGCTCCAAAGTCGCCCTTGCTGAGCGCGTATGCGAGATAGTAGAGCGAGCCGATGCCGCGGATGCCGAAAAAGGCGATGGCGATCCGTTCCCGCGGGCCGGTCTTACCCCGGGCGAGGCCGGTCCAGCCGGCCAGCGGACGGACGAGCAGCAGGAACGCCAGCGCCACCAGAACCTCCGGCCAGCCAATGCCGGCCAGCAGGCCTCGTGCAATCGCGCCGCCCAGCAGCACCAGGATGACCACCGTCATGAGACGTTCGAGCTGCTCCACATAGGCGTGCATGACACGGTGAAACCCATGCGTGCGTTCAGCGGCCCGAATGGTCACGGCGCATACAAAGACGGCGATGAACCCGTAGCCTTCCAGCATTTCCGTCACCCCGTAAGCGAGGAACGTCGCCGCCAGCGCCACGAAGCCCTCCGAGTGGTTGGACAGCCGGATGCTGTCGCGGGCGGAGAAGAACAGCTGGCTCAACGCTTTCCCGGCCAGCCAGCCGACGAGTAGCCCCATGCCGATCCGCCACAGGACATCGGTGAGGAACCAGGGCCAAAACCACTCGGACGGCGCCGACCCGGACAGGCTGATGGCGATGGCCAGGTAGACAAACGGAAAGGCCAGCCCGTCATTCAGGCCTGCCTCGGAGGTGAGGCCGAAACGGATCTCGTCTTCGCCACGCTCGGTTTCGTGCTCGTCGTCGGCAGGCTCGCCCACCTGCACTTCAGAGGCCAGCACCGGGTCGGTTGGGGCGAGCGCGGCTGCGACCAGCAGTGCCGCGCCGAGCCCCAGCCCCAGCGCCCAGAGCCCCAGCAGGGTCAGTGCAACAATGCAGACCGGCATGGCGATCCCCAGCATCCGCCAGGTGGTGGACCATTCGCGTCGTCCCACGGGACGGTCGAGTGCGAGGCCCGCGCCCATCAGGGAAATGATGACGCAGACTTCCGTCACGTGGGTGGTGAACTCCCCATATTGCAGGGGATCTGGGGCCGGCAGGCCGGGGATGAATGTGAAGGCGAGTATGCCGGCGGCCAGGAAGACCATCGGCATGGACAGCGGCGCGTTTCGCAGCAGCTTGGGCAGGAGTGCGGCGGCGAAAACGGCCATGCCTGCCGCGGCAAAAACGATGCTGGGAGCCTCAAACACTGCGTGGTCCTCCTGCCCGGGCCCGGATGCCCGGGGGATGAGTCGGGGCCCCGTCCCTGTGGAACGGCGCCCCTCACCCAACGATACGCGTGAACGCGTAAAACCCGGCCAGCCTAGCTGCGGCGGACCTGCACGCCGTCGGACTGCAGGAAAAGCTGCGTTTCGGACGGCCCCTCGGGGACCAGCCAGAGCACATTCCCGCTTACCGAGACCTCTTCGACCTCACCGGCCGCAATGACCTGTGCGTGCTTGACAATTTCGACGCGTTCGCCGACCCGGAGGCCGCTCCAGTCGGAAACCGTAGCTGCGGATGCAAGGCGCCTGGACAGTACCGTGCCGCGTGCTTTCATAGAACTTTTACCCCTTTGTATGTGTTCTTTGCCACAACTTCGTTGGTGTGGACTCTCCATTTGTACTACAGTTCCCGGGCCCCCGCCGTCCGTGTCGCCAAAGATTTCGGGGGCGCCGGGAATTGTTCAGCTGCCCTGCATTTTGTTTCTTCTCAGGCGAGATTTCCGACGGCGGATTCGGCCGCCGCCCGGACCTTGCCCGAGGCCACGAGGACATCCGCCGCTTCGAGCTCCGGTGACAGGAACCTGTCGGTGCCCGGACCGTCGACGACGTCGCGCAGCGCGGCGATCACGGCCGCGCCCGCAGGTCCCGGCGTGAGTTCGCCGCCGGAGAGCTGGGTGCGGATGTCCAGCGCCCGGGCCGACGTCACCAGTTCGATCGCCAGGACCCGGCGCAGGTTCTCCACCGCGCGGCGGAGCTTGCGGGCCGCGTGCCAGCCCATGGAGACGTGGTCCTCCTGCATCGCCGAGCTCGGGATCGAGTCCACCGACGCCGGGACGGCCAGCCGCTTGTTGTCCGAAACCAGGCCGGCCTGCGTGTACTGGGCGATCATGAGGCCGGAGTCGACGCCGGGGTCCGAGGCCAGGAAGGCGGGCAGCCCGTGCGAGCGGGCCGGGTCCAGCATCCGGTCGGTCCGGCGCTCGGCGATGGAGCTCAGGTCCGCGACGGCGATCGCCAGGAAGTCCAGCACGTAGGCCACCGGGGCGCCGTGGAAGTTGCCGTTGGAGCTGACCCGGCCGTCGGGCAGGACCACCGGGTTGTCGATCGCGGCGGCCAGTTCGCGGGAGGCGACCAGAGCGGCATGGTCCACGGTGTCGCGGACGGCGCCGGCCACCTGGGGTGCGCAGCGCAGCGAGTAGGCGTCCTGGACCTTCGTGTCGTTGATCCGGTGCGAGGCCACGATCGGGGAGTTGGACAGCACACGGAGCATGTTGTCCGCGGCGGCGGCCTGGCCCGGGTGCGGGCGCAGCGCCGCGTGCAGCTCCGGCAGGAACACCTGGTCGGTGCCGAGCAGCGCCTCGACGCTGAGGGCGGCGGTGATGTCCGCCGTCGTAAGCAGCTGGCGGATGTCCGCGATGGCCATCAGCAGCATGCCGAGCATGCCCTCGGTGCCGTTGACGAGGGCCAGGCCCTCCTTTTCGGCCAGCGTGACCGGTTCGATGCCGTGCGCGGCGAGGAGCTCGGCGACCGGGCGGGCATCCTTGCTCCCGTACAGCGTGCCGTCGGGGCCGGTCGCCTCGCCTTCGCCCATCAGGACCAGGGCGCAGTGGGACAGCGGCGCGAGGTCGCCCGAGCAGCCGAGGGAGCCGAATTCGCGGACCACCGGGGTGATGCCGGCGTTGAGCACGTCCACCATGGTCTGCAGCACCACCGGGCGGACGCCGGTGCGGCCGGAGGCCAGGGTCTTGGCGCGCAGGAACATGATGCCGCGGACCACTTCGCGTTCCACGGCCGGGCCCATGCCGGCGGCGTGGCTGCGGATCAGGGATTTCTGCAGCTGGGTGCGCAGCTCGTTGGGGATGTGCCGGTTGGCCAGCGCCCCGAAGCCGGTGGAGATCCCGTAGGCCGGGACCTCGCTGTGGGCGAGGTCGTCGATGTGGGCGCGGACCTTGGCGACGGCGTCCAGGGCGTCCTGGGCGATGGTGACGTGGGCGTCGTGGCGGGCGACGGCGACGACGTCCTCGGGGGTGACACCGCTGGAGCCGAGGGTGACGGTGAGCGGTTCGTGGGTTGTAACAGTCATTGTGAAGTCCTACTTCTTTTCGTTCATGGGGATGCGGACGCCGCGTTCCTTGGCGACTTCGACGGCGCGGTCGTAGCCGGCGTCGGCGTGGCGGATGACGCCCATGCCGGGATCGTTGGTCAGGAGGCGCGCGAGCTTTTCCGCGGCGAGGTCGGTGCCGTCGGCAACGGAGACCTGGCCGGCGTGGATGGAGCGGCCGATGCCGACCCCGCCGCCGTGGTGGATGGAAACCCAGGTGGCGCCGGAGGCCGTGTTGAGAAGGGCGTTGAGCAGCGGCCAGTCGGCGATCGCGTCGGAGCCGTCGGCCATGGCCTCGGTCTCGCGGTATGGGGAGGCGACGGAGCCGGAGTCGAGGTGGTCGCGGCCGATCACGATGGGCGCCTTGACCTTGCCCTCCTTGACGAGCTGGTTGAACAGCAGGCCGGCCTTGGCGCGTTCGCCATAGCCGAGCCAGCAGATGCGGGCCGGCAGGCCTTCGAACTCGACCCGTTCGGCGGCGGCATCGAGCCAGCGGTGCAGGTGCTTGTTCTCGGGGAAGAGCTCTTTGATGGCCTTGTCTGTGACTGCGATGTCCTCGGGGTCACCGGAGAGGGCCACCCAGCGGAACGGGCCGAGGCCCTCGCAGAACAGCGGCCGGATGTAGGCCGGGACGAAGCCGGGGAATTCGAAGGCGCGGTTGTAGCCGCCCTTGCGGGCCTCGTCACGGATGGAGTTGCCGTAGTCGAAGACCTCGGCGCCGGCGTCCTGGAACTCGACCATCGCCTGGACGTGCTTGGCCATCGAGGCCTGGGCCTTCTTGGTGAAGCCTTCGGGATCGGCCGCGGCCTCGCTGTGCCATTCCTCGACCGTGATGCCCTCGGGCAGGTAGCTCAGGGGGTCGTGCGCGGAAGTCTGGTCAGTGACGATGTCGACGGTGAGCTCGCCGGCGTTGTGGCGGCGCAGGATCTCGGGGAAGACCTCGGCGGCGTTGCCGACGTAGCCCACGGACCAGCCGCGGCGCTCTTCCTTGGCCTTCAGGACCTTGGCGATCGCGGCGTCGAGATCAGTTTCAACCTCGTCGAGGTAACGCTTCCCGGCCCGGCGGCGCAGGCGGGTCTCGTCGACGTCGACAATCAGGCAGGCGCCGTCGTTCAGGGTGACGGCGAGCGGCTGGGCGCCGCCCATACCGCCGCAGCCGCCGGTGAGGGTCAGGGTGCCGGCGAGCGTGCCGTTCTCGTCCCCGGTGAGCTTACGGGCGATCGCGGCGAAGGTCTCGAACGTGCCCTGCAGGATGCCCTGCGTGCCGATATAGATCCAGGACCCGGCGGTCATCTGGCCGTACATCATCAGGCCCTCGGCCTCGAGCCGGCGGAACTCGGGCCAGTTCGCCCAGTCGCCGACGAGGTTGGAGTTGGCCAGCAGCACGCGCGGTGCCCATTCGTTGGTGCGGAAGACGCCGACCGGCTTGCCGGACTGGACCAGCAGGGTCTCGTCCTTTTCCATGGTTTCCAGGGTGCGGGTGATGGCGTCGAACGCGGCCCAGGACCGGACGGCGCGGCCGGTGCCGCCGTAGACCACCAGGTCATCGGGGCGCTCGGCGACCTCGGGGTCGAGGTTGTTCATGAGCATGCGCAGCGGGGCTTCCGTCTGCCAGCTCTTGGCGGTGAGCTCGGTGCCGCGGGCTGCTTTGACCGGGCGGGCACCGGTAGTGAAATCGGCGGGTGCCATGAGGGTCTCCTTTGTCGCTGGATATGTGGCCGGATGATGTCTGTTCGGACTGGTGTCCTGGTGTATCCGGAGGAATGAGGTTCTGTATCAACTAAAGCCCCTTCGCGGCCGCGGAAACAGGCCTGCCGGAGGGGTGCTGTCCGGGATTCCAGACCCTTCCCCTCCCCCGTTGCGCTGTCACTTCCGGTTGCTAAAAAGGGCGAATGGGAGCCCTAAGTGACAGCGCAACCGGGGGTGGGCTGGGGTGGGACGGGGCAACCGGTCAGGCGGGGCGGCCGTGGATCCGGACCGAGAGCTCGTTGGCGACCTTCTGGACCCGGGCGGCCAGGACCGGCCACTGATCCGCGGGCAGCTTGTCCTCCAGGAACGTCACGGCGACGGCGGCGGTGGGCCACCCTACGTGGTCGGTCACGGCGGCGGCGATCGAACCGAATCCGGGCGTGACCTCGCCGTGTTCGGTGGCGTAGCCGCGCTGGCGGACCTGGTCCAGATGCGAAGACAGCGCGGAGTACTTCATGATGGGCGATTCGGTTTCGTGGCGGGCCGTGAAGGCGGCAGCGTTCGGGTACAGCGCCCGCACCTGCGACTTCGGCAGCGCGGCGAGGATGGCCCGCCCGCTGGCCGTGAGATGGCTGGGCAGCCGGACGCCGACGTCGGTCACCAGGGACGGCCGGTTCTTGGCCCGCTCCTCCACGATGTAGAGCACGTCGCGGCCGTGCAGCACCGCCAGGTGCGCGCTTTCGCCGATCACGTCCACGAGCGAGGCGAGCATTGGCCGGCCCAGCCGGGACAGCGGCTCCTGCCGGGAATAGGCCGAGCTGAGCTCGAATGCGCTGATGCCCAGGCCGTAGCGCTGCTCCTCGTGCAGGTGCAGCACGAAGCCGTTCGCCTCCATCACGCCGAGCAGGTGGTAGACGCTGGAGCGCGGCAGTCCCAGCGCGGTGGCAATGTTCGACGCCGCCATCGGCCCGCGCCGGGAGGCCAGCAGCTTGAGGATGCGCAGCGTGTTCTCGGCGGCCGGCACCTTCGACGCCGCCTTGGTTCCGGCGGCCCGGTGGACGGCCTTGGGGGCGGCCGTGTCAGGCGCTGCGGACAACGTGGCGGCGGCGGAGCTCACTGCGGTGCTGGTGGGTGGCATTGATCCTCTTCACGGTCGGGCGGTGTCCGGTATCCCGTACTTAAGCATGCGCCCGGCGGCGGTCAACCGACAGCCTCCCACAGGAACGGCTGTCTGGAATGCCGGACAAGTGCCACGTTCCGATGGCGGGCCTTCCGCCCCTAGCCCGGACCGACGCCCGGTGTTCCGATGAACGTGGGCGCCGGCTTTCCGGTGCGTGCCCCGCCATCGGACCCCGCCATAGGAGCGAGCCCGTCGCCGGCTGAGCCCAGCCCGTAAGGTCCCGGAGGGAAAGGCACAGACGTGAATGCAGCGCTGTCGGGCAGGGTCGCCCTGGTTGCCGGGGCCACCCGGGGCGCGGGGCGCGGCACCGCCGTCGCACTCGGCGAGGCCGGAGCGGTGGTGTACTGCACCGGGCGCACCACCTCCGGCCACCGTTCCGACTACAACCGGGCCGAGACGATCGAGGAGACGTCCGCTCTCGTCGACGCCGCGGGCGGCACTGGAATCGCCGTCGAGGTCGATCACCGCCAGGCCGCCGAGGTGGAAGCCCTCGTGCAGCGGATCGACGCCGAGCAGGGCCGGCTGGACATCCTTGTCAACGACATCTGGGGCGGCGAGGACTTCATCGAATGGAACACTCCGCTCTGGGCCCACGATCTGAATGCCGGGCTGCAGATGCTCCGCCTCGGCCTGGACACCCACCTCATTACGAGCCACTTCGCGCTGCCGCTGCTCACCCGCCGCCCCGGCGGCCTGGTGGTGGAGATGACCGACGGCACGCGCGAGTACAACGCAGAGCACTACCGGGTCTCCGTGTTTTACGACCTCGTCAAGACCGCGGTGCTCCGCCTGGCGTTCAGCCAGGCGGAGGAGCTGAGATCCTCCGGCTGCGCGGCGGTGGCGCTGACGCCCGGCTGGATGCGTTCGGAGATGATGCTCGAACACTTTGGCGTCACCGAGGCAAACTGGCGGGAGGCCGCCGGGACGCAACCGCACTTCGCCGCGATCTCGGAAAGCCCGCTGTTCGTCGGGCGTGCGGTCGCGGCCCTGGCGGCGGACCCCAACGTGCTCGGCCGCACGGGCGGCTCGTATTCGTCCGGCGCGCTGGCCCGCGAGTACGGCTTCACCGACACCGACGGCTCGCAGCCGGACTGTTGGAGGTACCTCGTTGAGGTCCAGGAAGCAGGACTCGACGCCGATGCCGCCGGATACCGCTGACATCCGCCCCTTCCTGGTCACGGACAACCGGCGGCAGGACGGACTACGATCGGTTCATGAAGCACACGTGGGAAGCTTCCGCGGACGGCATCATGGCTCTTCCGTCCGGCCGGCTCGTTCGTGGCCGCGGCCTGCACTACCCCCTTCCGGCCGGGCCGTTTCCCGAGTTCGGCGTGTATTTGCTGGGCAAGCAGCCGCCGCCCGTGGGGTGGGAGTCCCGATGGGTGCCCTGGCCCGACCTTCGGCTGCCTGTCGACCAGCCGGACGCCCTGGAGGCGTTCCGGGAGGCCTGGCGCCGGGCCGAGGCCGAACGGGTTGAAGTGGCCTGCTGGCGCGGGATCGGCAGGACCGGCACTGCGCTGGCCTGCATCGCGATCCTGGACGGAGTCCCGCCCGGCCAGGCTGTGTCCTACGTCCGCCGCCAGTACCGGCGCCGGACAGTGGAAACCCCGTGGCAGCGGCAGTACGTCGCCCGCTTCCCGGCCGGCACACCGTAGGCGGCGGCTAAGGCCTGACCGCTCCGGCTCAAACGGTGACGACGGCCTGCCCGCGGAGGTGTCCATCACGCAGGTCCCGGATTGCCGCCGGCGCGTCCGCCAGGGCGTAGCTCTTGCCGATGACCGGGGTCACCGCGCCCGCCTCGATGAGCCCGGTCAGGAACCGGAGGTCCTCCGCCCGCTCTGCGGCCATGACGCCCCTGAGCCGCTGGCCGACAAACACGGAGAGCAGCCCGGCGCCGAGCGAGCGTTGAAATCCGCCCGTCAGCCGCCCTCCGCCTTCCCCGCCGACGATCGCGAGCGTGCCCTTCGGCTTGAGCGCCCGCCGCAGGACGGTGAGCGGGCGGTTGCCGGCGGTGTCCACAATGAGGTCGAATTGCCGGGATCCGTCTGCGAAATCGTCATGTGTGTAGTCGATGACGTGGTCCGCGCCGATCGAGCGGACCAGATCGGTTTTCGCGGTGCTGCACACCCCCGTCACCTGCGCCCCGAACGCCTTGGCGAGCTGCACCGCGTACGCGCCGACACCGCCGGCCGCGCCGATGACGAGGACCTCCTGCCCGGCCTGGATCCTGCCGGCGTTCCGGAGCGCCTGCAGGGCAGTGACGGCCGAGATCGGGACGGCGGCGGCCTGTTCGAAGCTGAGGTTTTTCGGCTTCAGCGCGAGCCGGCCTTCCTTCGCGCACGCGTATTCGGCGAAGGATCCCTCACAGGTGCCGTACACCTCATCCCCGGTCCGGAAGCCGACAATATTCCGGCCGACAGCCTCCACCCGGCCGGCCACGGCCCGGCCCCGGATGCGGGTCTTCGGTTTCCTGAGCCCGTAGCCGACCACGCGGGTCAGGTACGGGAGGCCCGTCATGAGGTGCCAGACACCCTGGTCGACACCGGCTGCCCGGACCCGGATCAGCACATCGTCGTCGCCGGGCACGGGGGCGTCGACCTCGCGCAGTTCCAGCACTTCAACGGAACCGTAAACATCCTGGACGATCGCTTTCATGGTGCTTCTCCTTCAAAGTCGGGGTATTGGAAGACGTCATCGAGGGGAACTTTGAGGACGTGGGCAATGTGGAACGCCAGCTCAAGCGACGGCGAGTACCGGCCCTGTTCGATCGCGATGACCGTCTGGCGGGTCACGCCGATACGGTCGGCGAGCTCCGCCTGGGTCAGCTCTCCGTTTTCGAAACGCAGGCGACGGATGGAGTTCGTGACCCGGGTCGGCTTCACCACGGCTGGAAGCCTTTGCGATAGGCGACCACCTTGGCCACGGATCCGAGGATCGCGGACAGGACGAAGGCCAGGTAGATGACGTTGGCGATCCAGAAGTGGTCGAGCTCGGCCATGGCCAGGAGGAGCGCCGCCACGGCCCCGACGACGAGGAAGGACTGGCCGATGTATTCGCCGAAGCGGTAAATCTCCTTGTCCCGCTGATCCTTCATGCCGGCGTCCTTGGCGGACAGGGCCCGGATCACCAGGTGAAGCACGATCGAAAGGCCGATCGAGGCGCCGACTGTCCACAGCAGCGGCGCCACATACGGCACTTCCGTGAGCGGCATGGTGCCGGCCAGGCCAAAAACGACGGCGAGGTACACGGCGTAGGTTGCGGCCGCGAGCACCCCCATGATCCAGGCGCTCTTTTCTTCAAATGACATCTGCCGCTCCAGCGCAACCAAGGCAATGTAAAACAAACCTGACATCCCAAAAGTAAAGAAAACCTGACAAGGTGTCAAGAGTTTTCGACTCGCCTGGGGTTTGAGTTCGACGGCGGCGTGCGCGGGCGCCGCTCATGCCGCGGCTCCGCACATGGTCCCCGCGCGGAGTTTCCCCACCTTTGCAACCACGACGCCGGGACGCGCCGCCTTCGCGGGACCACACGCCGTCGGGCGCTGCCATAGGTGGGGAATCCCGGCAGAGGGAGCGCCGCACAGTCTGAAATCAAAGACACGAAGTTCCCGTGAGACTCCTCACAGCAAGGCCGGACGTGGTCTGCTGGATGGCGATCCCCCTCCCAATGACGAGAAGGTATTCGCATGCAACAAGCCCAAACCGCCACGAAGGCGGCTCCTGCCGAGGCCGGCACCGGCAGCGCTGCCACCGCCGTCGGCGCAGCCGTCGACTCCGTACTCAGCCGGGGACTCAACGTCCGCCACATCCGCTTCATGGCGCTGGGCTCGGCGATCGGCACGGGGCTGTTCTACGGCTCCGCCTCCGCCATCCAGAAGGCCGGGCCCGCCGTCCTGCTGGCCTACATGATCGGCGGCGCCGCGGTCTTCATGGTGATGCGTGCCCTCGGCGAAATGGCGGTGCGGCATCCGGTGTCCGGGTCCTTCGGCCAGTACGCGAGCCGCTACCTGGGACCGCTGGCCGGGTTTGTGACGGGCTGGACCTATGTCTTTGAGATGGCGATCGTGGCCATCGCGGATGTCACGGCGTTCAGCATCTACATGGGATTCTGGTTCCCCGGCGTGGAGCGCTGGGTCTGGATCCTGGCCATCATCTTCTTCCTGGCCGCCCTGAACCTGCTCAGCGTCAAGGTGTTCGGCGAGCTGGAATTCTGGTTCTCCCTGATCAAGGTGGCGGCCATCATCGCCATGATCGCGGGCGGGGCTGCGATCATCGTCTTCGGCTTCCAGGCCGGCGGCGCCACCGTGGCACCAGGGCTCGGCAACCTCGTGGACCACGGAGGCCTGTTCCCCAACGGGTTCGAAGGACTCCTTGCCTCCTTCGCCGTGGTGATGTTCGCGTTTGGCGGCGTGGAGACCCTCGGCATCACCGCAGGTGAGGCCGCCGATCCGAAAAAGGTCATCCCCAAGGCCGTCAACACCGTGCCCGTCCGGGTCCTGCTGTTCTATGTGCTGACCCTCGGCGTGCTGATGAGCCTGTTCCCGTGGGACGAAATTGGCAGCAACGGCAGCCCCTTCGTGCAGATCTTCAGCGGCCTGGGCATCCCGGCCGCACCCCACATCCTCAACGCCGTGGTGATCACGGCGGCGCTCTCGGCAGTCAACAGCGACATCTTCGGCGCCGGCCGGATCCTCTTCGGCCTGGCCCGGCAGGGCCACGCACCGGCGAGCTTCGGCAAGGTTTCCCGTCACGGGGTGCCGTGGATGACGGTGGTGATGATGACCGGCATCCTGCTGGTGGGGGTGGTGCTGAACGCCGTGATCCCGGAAGACGTCTTCCTGCTGATCGCCTCGATCGCCACCTTCGCGACCGTGTGGGTCTGGGCCATGATCCTGGCCTCCCATGTCGCCATGAAACGCGAGATCGCCCGCAAGTCCCTGCCGGCGTCGGAGTTCCCGTCACCGTGGTGGCCCGCCGCCTCCATACTGACCATCGCGTTCATGGCCCTGGTGATCGTGATTCTCGGCGCCTTCGAGGACACCCGGGTGGCGCTGTACGTGGGCGCCGCCTGGCTGGGCGTCCTGGTACTCGCTTACCGCCTCTGGGTCCGCGGCCACGGCCGGGCGCGGGCGGAACTGGTCGACGAAACCGCCCAGCTCCCGCAAGTTCCCGCCGGGCGGTGATAGTGCCTCGCCCCCAAGGGATTAAGACGCTCCCGGGGGTGCCCCCACGGGGTTAAGATCAGGCATGGTCCCTGCCACCAACCTCTTGGCCTTTGCCCTTGCCGCCCTCGTGCTCATCGCCATCCCGGGGCCCAGCGTGCTGTTCGTGATCGGACGGACGCTGGCCCTGGGACGCAGGGGCGGGCTGTTGAGCGTCCTGGGAAACGCGGCCGGAGAGGTGGTGCAGATCGCCGCCGTGGCCCTGGGCGTCGGCGTGGTGCTGGCCCAATCCCTGCTGCTGTTCAGCGTGGTGAAATTCGCCGGCGCCGCCTATCTGGTCTACCTCGGGATCCAGGCGATCCGGCACCGCGGCGGCGGCGCGGCGACGGCGTCGTCCTCGAACCCGGCCTCGACCGCCCGCGTGCTCCGGGAGGGCTTCATCGTCGGCGCGACCAACCCCAAGTCGATTGTATTTTTCGTGGCCGTGCTTCCCCAGTTCGTGGACTACTCGGCCGGAGCGATTCCCGTGCAGCTCGCCGCCTTGGGTGCGGTCTTCCTGCTCATTTCCCTGGTCTCGGACAGCACGTGGTCCCTCGCGGCCGGGACGGCCCGGCACTGGTTTGCGCGCTCCCCCCGGCGGATCGCCGCTCTCAGCACCACCGGTGGCGTGATGATGATCGGGCTGGGCGGCACCCTGGCGCTCGTGGGCAACAAGAACTAGCGGATTCCTGTCGCCCAGCAGATGGAAGCGGGCGGCGGCGGGCATGTGCGTCCAAGCAGGGCCCACGCCGTCCGGGTTCCTTGGCCGAGCTTGCGAGGCCAGGGAGACGGCGGGGAGGAACGAGCGAGCACGCGGAACACGTCCGTGCCGCCCGCACGGCAGCCCGGCCCGGGCTACCGCGCGGACCAGCCGCCGTCCATCGTGTAGCTGGCGCCGGTGACCATGCCGGCGTCGTCGGATGCCAGCCACGCCACCAGGGACGCCACTTCCTCGGGCTCCACGAGCCGCTTGACCGCTGATTCGGTCAGCATGATCTTGGCGAGCACCTCGGACTCCGGGATGCCGTGAACCTTGGCCTGGTCCGCGATCTGCGATTCAACCAGGGGCGTGCGGACGTAGCCGGGGTTGATGCAGTTGGAGGTGACCCCGTGCGCCCCGCCTTCGAGGGCCGTTACCTTGCTCAGGCCCTCGAGCCCGTGCTTGGCCGAGACGTAGGCGCTCTTGAACGGCGAAGCCCGGAGCCCGTGCACGGAGGACAGGTTGATGATGCGGCCGAAGTTGTTGGCGTACATGTGCGGCAACGCGGCCCGGATCAGCAGGAACGGGGCCTCCAGCATGAGGGTGATGATGCGGCGGAAGTCGGCCGGATCGAACTCCTCGATGGGGCTGATGCGCTGGATTCCGGCGTTGTTCACCAGGATGTCGCAGTCCAGGCTGAGCGTCTGGAGGGATTCCACGTCGAGCAGGTTGACGGCCCACGCGCTGCCGCCGACCTCGTCGGCGAGCGCGGCGGCTGCGGCCTCGTCCATATCCGCGATCACCACTTTGGCCCCGCGTGCAGCCAGGGCCCGGACGCTCGCCGCGCCGATCCCGCCGGCGCCGCCGGTGACCAGGGCCTTGCGTCCGTTCAGCGTGTTTTCCATAACTCAGCCTTCCGTGTCAAAAATTCGATGAGGCGGCCGGCTCCAGCGTGGCTGGAGCCGGCCCAAAACTCAAGCAGCTCAGCGGGTGGCTGCTACGGGCAGGCCTTCGCGTTCGGCGTCGGCCCGGTCCACGTCCTCCAACGCGATGCCCTTGGTTTCCTTCAGGGTCAGCACTGCGACGGTGGTGATGGCGCAGGCGACCAGCAGGTAGATCGCGGTAGGCAGCCAGGAGCCGGTGTCCTTGAGCCACTGGGTGGCCAGGAGCGGCGCCAGCGAACCGGCGAAGATCGAGGTGACCTGCGAGCCAAGGGAAACCCCGGCGTAGCGCATCCGGGTCGGGAACAGCTCCGACATGAGGGCCGGCTGGCCGGCATACATGAAGGCGTGCAGGCACAGGCCGATCGTGACGGCCAGGACGATGACCACCGGGTTGCGGGTATCGAACATCGGGAAGGCGAAGAACGGCCAGGTGGCACCTGTGACGGCACCGATGAGGTAGACCGGCTTCCGGCCCCAGCTGTCCACGAGGCGCCCGACCTGCGGGATGACCAGGAAGTGGACGACGTGGGCGATCAGCAGGGCCAACAGCAGCGAGGAGGTGTCGTACTTGTGCACGGACTTCAGGTAGACGATCGCGAAGCTGACCACGAGGTAGTACATGATGTTTTCCGCGAACCGGAGCCCCATGGCCTGCAGGATGCCCTTGGGGTATTTGCGGATGACTTCGCGGACGCCGTAGCTGGCGGACTGATCCTCTTCCAGCTGGGCCTTGGCCTCGAGGAAGATGGGCGATTCGGAGACGTGGGTGCGGATGTAGTAACCGACGAACACGATCACGGCGGAAAGCCAGAACGCCACCCGCCAGCCCCAGCTGAGGAAGTCGGCGGAGCTGAGCACGTTGGACATGATGAACAGGACCAGGGTGGCCAGCAGGTTGCCCACGGGAACGGCGGCCTGGGGCCAGCTGGACCAGAAGCCACGGGACTTGTTGGGGCTGTGCTCGGCGACGAGCAGGACTGCGCCGCCCCATTCGCCGCCGAGAGCGAAGCCCTGGATGAAGCGCAGGAGGACCAGCAGCGCCGGCGCCAGGTAGCCGAGGGTGGCGAAGCCCGGGAGGCAGCCCATCAGGAAGGTGGAGACACCGATGATGATGATGGTGAGCTGCAGGGTGGGCTTGCGGCCGAGCTTGTCGCCGATCTGGCCGAAGACAATGCCGCCCAGGGGTCGGGCCACGAAACCGACGGCGTAGGTCAGGAACGCCTGGATGATGCCGTCCAGTTCGTTGCCCGTGGCGGGGAAGAAGTACTTGCCGAACACCAGGGTGGCGGCGGTGGCGTAGAGGAAGAATTCGTACCACTCGACGACGGTTCCCACCATCGATGCGGCGACGATTTTCTTGAGCCCGGAACCCTTGGATGCGGGTGCGGCGGCGGTTGTTGCAGAGCGTTCGTTTACGCTCATCTGATTCTCCTTAGTGTCCACGGTGACACGCGCTGTGACGCACAGCACTGAAATGGCTTCATTGAGTATTGCCGCACATCCACGGCGATTCAATGGCCAAACCAGCACCCGCTATGTGCAGAATTGCAGATATGAACGCCAATCCCGATGACCTGCTGGTCCTGCTCGCGGTCTCCCGTTCGGCTAAATTCACGACGGCGGCACAAACGCTCGGACTGAACCACACCACCGTTTCCCGCCGGATCGCGGCGCTGGAGAAGGCGCTGGGTGGCCGCGTGCTCTCGCGCGCCTCGGGAGGCTGGGAGCTCACCGAACTCGGTACCGAGGCCGTTCGGGTGGCCGAGCAGGTCGAGAGTGCCGTGCGCACCCTGGAGCAGCCCGGGCACACCCCGGACCCCATCACCGGCGTCGTACGGATGACCGCGACGGATGGATTCAGCGCCTACATCGCCGCCCCGGCCGTGGCCCGGCTCCGCCGCAACCATCCCGGCCTCAGCGTCGAGATCATCACCGTGACGCGCCGGGCGCTCCAGCAGCGGTCCGGCCTGGACATCGAGGTGGTGGTCGGCGAGCCGCAGGTGCACCGGGCAGAGGCCGCGCGGCTCGGCGAGTACATGCTGGGAATGTACGCCTCCCGCGGCTACCTCGCCGAGTACGGCACCCCGGCCACCGTGGAGGAGCTGACGGCCCACTCACTGGTCTACTTCGTCGATTCGATGCTGCAGGTGGACGATCTGGACGCCCCGCGGCGGCTGGTGCCCACCATGCGGGACGGGCTGAGCTCCACCAACGTCTTCGTCCACGTGGAGGCCACCCGGGCCGGCGCCGGGATTGGGTTCCTGCCCTGTTTCGCGGCCGACCTGCACCCGGACCTCGTCCGGCTCCTGCCGGAAGAATTCGCGGAGCTGCTGCCCTACTGGATGGTGCTCCGGCCCGATTCGATGCGCCGGCCGGCAGTGGCCGCGCTCGTGCAGGCGCTGCGGGAGCAGACCGCGGCGCACCGCGATGCCCTGCTGGGCCGGGGAGCAGCCCCATCGATTGCTCCGTAGCCGCCTCTATCGTGCCGCAAAAGGGCCGCTACGGAGCAGTCGGCGTCCCTGCGCGGGGCCCAGCCGGGGGCTCGGCGGGCGGCTGAGCGGGAACGGGCGGTTCCGCGGCCGGCTCAGCGAGCACGGGCGACTTCGGGTCATGCCGGACGGCGGCGCCGGCCGCGAACGCCCGCACCTTTTCGTCGTTCCAGATGTGGGCCGGCACCGCACCGCCGAGCAGGCGCCGCGCGAGGCCGGGGTCGTCGTCGAACGGGACATCGCTGCCGGCCATGACCATGTTGCCGAAGCGCCGGCCCTTCAGCATGGCCGGATCCGCGATGATCACGGTGTAGGCAAAGGCGTCGGCGATGGTCGCGGCGTCCTCGCGGGCATTCTTGAGGTCCGGGGCGTCGCCGGAGTTGACTACATATATCCCGCCGGGGGCCAGGACGCGCTTGGCGTGCTCGATGAATTCCCGGGTGGTCAGCGGCCGCGGGGTCAGCGAGCCGGCGAAGACGTCGCGGATGATCAGGTCCCGGGTCTGCGGGGTCAGGCTCTCGGTGACCTCGCGGGCCTCTCCCACGCGCAGGCGCAGCAACGGCGCTTTGGGCAGGTCGAACCAGCCCCGGACGTAGTCGGCGAGCTTGCCGTCCAGCTCCACCACCACCTGGCGGGCGTCCGGGTAGGCGGCGTGGAAATAGCGCGCCAGTGAGCATGCTCCCCCGCCAAGGTGCAGGGCGCGCAGCTTGGGCCCAGGCTCCCGCGGCCAGCGCGACTCCACCAGGGCTGCCATCCAGCGCATGTACTCGAAGTCGAGGAACAACGGGTCCGCGAGGTCAATGTGCGAGCTCATGACGCCGTTGATGCGCAGGAGCCAGCCGGTGGAATTGTCCTGGTCCGGGATCAGCTCGCAGTCCCCGGTATCGATGTAGTACACCCCGGCCAAAGGACCGGCCGGGCGGGAACCCTTGGGCACTTCCACCACACCCGGCCCGGCGGTTTGGGCGCCCCGCCCTTTGCCCCGCTTGGCCATCAGCTATCCCCCGCATTGTGCATGTTTCAACCCTAGTTCACCGGCGGCCCCGGACGCGGCCCCGTACGCGGCCAGCCCGCGGGACCAAAGCCCCTACCCATTCCCGGGCCGCAGGGTTCTACTGGGGCTGCACATAGTGCCGGGCGAAGGGGTGCGTCCGACGAGCCGGGAGGAAAAATGTCGGCACCCACAGGGCAGCAGGGCGGCACCGTGGCGGTCGGCTACGGCGGGTCCGGGGCCGCTCAACTCGCCGTTCGCTGGGCGGCCGAATACGCGGCCGCGGCCGGGCTGGACCTCCTGGTGATCCATGCCTGGGTGTGGCCGGTTTTCACCAAGAACCTGGGCCCTGTCAAGGGCGTGGCCGGCAGCGGGCTGCGGCATTCCGCGGAAGCCGTCCTCGCCGAGGGCATCGAGCTGGCACGCCGCGCCGCCCGCGATGCGGCCGCTGGCGCACCGCTGGGGGCCGAGCGCGCCGTCACCGGGCAACAGCCGGAACGTCCCGGCCCCGCCGTCGACGGCGTCATGGAGGCCGGGCTCCCGGCGCCCGTGCTGCGCGACGCCTCCCGGGACGCACGCCTGCTGGTAGTGGGCAGCCGGGGCCTCGGCGCCGTCCTGGGCCAGGTGGCCGGCTCGGTCTGCATCGATCTGGCCGGCTCGGCACCCTGCCCGGTGATGATAATCCGGCGCCCGCGCCGCCGGGCCCACCCCGTCGTGGTGGGAGTCGACGCCTCGCCCCGCAGCCCCGCCACGGTGGCCGAGGCCATCCGGTTGGCCAAAGTCCTCGGCGCCCCGCTGCACCTCGTCCACGTCGATCCATTGCGCGGCGGGGCACGGGAAGAGCACGGCCGCCATGCCCTGCTCCACGGCCAGGAGCTGCTCGAGCGCGCCATCGACGAGGCCCGCGGGATGGCGCCCGGGCTGGAGGTTGCCGGCGCCCTGCGTGAGGGCCATGCGGCCCGGGAGCTCCTCGACGCCGCGGACGACGCCGACGTGCTGGTGCTCGGGACCCACAACCCTGCGGCCGGAGCCGGCAACACGGTCTCCGCCGTGCTGCACAAGGCGCGCTGCAACGTGCTGGTCACCCGCTAGCCGCCGCGAGCGCAACCGATTCGGACCTGCAGACGCTGCAAGAAGGAGGCCGCGGTGCGAGCATGGCAAGTTGGACTTCCCGGGCCCATGTCCAGCGGCCCCCTCGTTGCCGCCGACCGCCCGGATCCTGTGCCGGGACGCGGCGAAGTCCTGCTGAAAGTGCGGGTCTGCGGTGTGTGCCGCACGGACTTGCACCTGGCCGAGGGCGACCTCACGCCGCGGCACGCCGGGGTCATCCCGGGCCATGAGGTAGTGGGTGAGGTGATCGGGCAGGGACCGGGGGCAGCCAGGTTCGGCATCGGCGAACGGGTGGGCGTGGCCTGGCTGGGCGGCACCTGTGGCGCCTGCCGGTTCTGCCTGCGCGGCCAGGAAAACCTCTGCCTGTCCCCCACGTTTACCGGCTGGGACCGCGACGGCGGGTACGCCGAACTCATCACCGCGGCGGAGAACTTCGCCTACCGGATCCCGGAGACGTTCAGCGACGAGGAGGCTGCGCCGCTCCTGTGTGCAGGCATCATCGGCTACCGGGCCCTGACCCGGGCCGAACTGCCGATCGGCGGACGGCTGGGCATCTATGGGTTCGGCGGCTCCGCGCATCTGGCGGCCCAAATCGCCCTTTACCGGGGTGCGCGCGTGTACGTCATGACCCGGTCCGCGCAGGCTCGCGCGCTGGCCCTGGACCTGGGCGCGACATTCGCGGGCGGGGCCGAGGAACAACCGCCCGATCCCCTGGATGCCGCGATCCTCTTCGCCCCCGCGGGCGGGCTGGTTCCGGTTGCGCTCCGGGCCCTGGACCGCGGCGGGACGCTCGCCGTCGCGGGCATCCACCTGAGCGATATACCGTCGCTGCACTACGCCGACGAGCTCTTCGAAGAGCGCCAGTTGCGCAGCGTCACAGCCAACACCAGGGCCGACGGCGAGGAGTTCTTCCGGATTGCCGCCGAGATCCCGCTCCGCCCGACCACTGTGGCGTACCCGTTCGAGGCCGCGGACCGGGCCCTGCGGGACCTGGCGGAGGACCGGATCACCGGAGCAGCCGTGCTGCACATGGACGCGACATAGCCCGGAACCACCGCAAGCAAGTCACCGCACCGACGCCGGGGAAACGCTTCGGCGCGTCAGCCGGGCGTCCCGGCGGAACTCGTGCTCCTGGCCCGCCCGGAGCAGCACCTTCTCGACGCCCACCCGCACCAGCACCGGAGCCGCGCGACAGTGGCGTTGGGCCCGGCTGCGCTCAGCCCAGGAGCGCATCGAGGGTGGTGAAGCCATAGCCGGCCTGGCGGATGCGGCTGATGACCTGGGGCAGGGCAGCGGCGTCCAGGGTGGTGCCGTCGTCGGGGTTGGAGCCGATGTGCATCAGGACAATTTCCCCCGGCTGCAGGCCCGCCAGGACGCGGTCCGCCACGACCTGCGCCGTCACTCCGCTGCTGGTGCCTTTCCAGCCCAGGGTGTCGACGCTCCAGCGCACCGGAAGGTAGCCGAGGTTGTTGACGGTGGCGATGGTCCTGGCGTCGCGGTCGCCGAAGGGAAACCGGAAGAGCGGCCGCGGGTCAGCCCCGGCCGCCCGGATGGCCTCTTCGGCCGACCGGACCTGGTCCCTGATGCCGACGTCGGGCAGCCCGGTGAATGCCGGATGCGTCATGGAATGGTTGCCCACCCGGTGCCCACCGGCAACGATCGCCGCCACTCCTCCGGGGTTCGCGGCAGCCCAGCTGCCGGTAAGGAAGAACGTGGCCCGCACGTCCGCGGCGGCAAGACTCTGCAGGATGCTCGGCAGTCCGGCAGCGTTGGCGCCGGCGTCGAAGGTCAGGGCCACTACGGTTCCGGCGCCCGGGATGCTCTCGACGTCGTGGCCGGCGAGCGCGGCGGGGAACCGCGCCGCGGGGGGCACGGTAGCGGGAGCCGTCGGTGCCCGGGTCGGCGGGGGGACGGGACCCGGCTCGGCCGGAACTGGTCCGCTGGTATTCGGAGCCGGCGATGCCGAGGTCGGTTCAGGGGACGGGGAGGCAGGGGGCGCGGTCCCGGAGGCACTTGCGCTGACGGGTCCGGATACCGGTGCGGTGACGGGCGCAGATGGGGGCGGTGACGCAGTCGGCGCCCCCTGAAGCAGCACGACCGCGGCACCGGCGGCCAGAAACAGCGCAACCACCACGGCCGCGATCACCAACAGCCGGCGGCGGCCCGCGGTCATGGACCCCATGCTTCACCTTGGCATCACGCGCTACGGCAGGCTAGGGCTCAAAGGCCCCGCCCGTGCCGCAGCCTAGGAGGCCGCCGGAATCAAGCCGTCCGCACGGTACCGGTCGAACAGCTGCAGGAATGCGTCTTCCGTGCGACGGTACCCGGTGAAACCGGCGAGCCGGCTCTTGCTCATGTCCGTGACCACCTCGAGGTTCCGGCCCAGGTCGCCGTCCGTGTGCCACCAGGAGGCGACCTGCGCGAGGTCGGGTTCGGCCAGCCCATGGCGGGCGGCGATGCCCGACCAGACGCCTTCCATGCCGCGCATTTGCTGCTCCAACGGCTGCGGTTCGTTGCTGTAACCTACCGGCTCGACCCCGAAGTAGCCGGCCAGCGCAGGCCACATGCGCCGCCAGCGGAAGACATCGCCGTTGACGATGTTGTAGGCCTGGTCGCCAACGTTGTCCGCTGTGGCCGCCCAGATCATGTGGTCCGCCAGCAGTCCGCTGTCGGTCATGTCCGTGAGGCTGTTCCACTGCGTCTCCGAGCCCGGGAAGATGAACGGCTGGCCCAGTTCCTTACAGATGGATGCCTGAACGGCGAGGGTGAGCCCCATGTTCATGGCGTTCCCGACCGCATGCCCGATCACCGTATGCGCCCGGTGCACGGACCAGCCAAAGCCCTGCTTCGCGGCCGCAGCCCACAACTCGTCTTCCTGGGCGTAGTAGAAGTTCGGCGTCGGCAGCCTCGGCTCGCTCTCCCGAAAGGGGGTGTCCGGCATTTCCCCGGCCGCATACGCCTCAAACGGGCCCAGATAGTGCTTCAGCCCGGTCATGAGGGCGACGTGCTTCACAGGTTTGCCGTTGAGGCTGGCGAGGACGTTCCGCAGCATGCCCGCGTTTGTGTCGATGTTCTCTTGTTCGGTCTTCCGCCTGGACCAGGCGGTGTAGAACACATGGGTGGGTGAAACACCTGCAAGGGCCTGGCGCAGGTTCTCCACGGATGTCAGGTCCGCGCTCACATGGCGTACGTCACGGCGACGGAGGGGATTGCGGGAGAGCCCCACCACGTCCCAGCCCTCCTCGACGAGCCTGTCCACCAGGGCGGATCCGGCAATTCCGCTTGCCCCCACCACCAGGGCGGTCCGGGTGTCGACGGTCTCTGAACTGCTTCGCACGTCATTCCTCCTGGCATCGCTTGTGCTGCGCCGCGCCCATCGCCTATGTCGGGTCCCTGCGCGCCGGCCCGCTTGATCGGGACGGCTGCTCGTCCAGCCTCTCATGCCGGGGTCCGGGGACGGTCCGGGAGGCCGTCCCGGCAAGCCGGTCGCGGCCGCGCAGTAGGATTCAGGGAGACGCCAAAACTGATACGAAGCTAAGGCGGAACATCCGTGAAATTCGTACTCCGGTATCCGCTCGTGGCCGGGACCCTCGTCGTCCTGCTGGCGGTGCTGGTCTTGCTGTTCTCCGGGCAGGAAGGCATAGCCCGGGCCGCTGCGAGCGTCTATGCCCTGGCCGTGGCGGCCTACCTCGCCGTCGGGATGGCGCGCCGGCTCGCACGCGGGCAGTTCGGCATCGACATCCTGGCCGTCACCGCAATCGTCAGCACCGTGCTGGTGGGCGAGTACGTCGCCTCGATGATCGTCGTACTCATGCTCGCGGGCGGCACTGCCCTTGAGGACTACGCCGCCGGCCGGGCCAAGGGCGAACTCACCGCATTGCTCGAACGCGTCCCGCAGACGGCCCACCGGGAGCGCAACGGCTCCCCCGCCGCCGGAACCCACACAGCCGGAACCCCCGCCGCCGGAACCCCAACGGAGAGCCAACACGAGGACGTGGCGGCCGCCGACGTCGAGATCGGGGACATCCTGCTGGTCAGGCCCGGCGAGGTGGTCCCGCTGGACGGCGTCCTGCTCTCCGAGTCCGGCTCTTTCGATGAGTCCTCACTCACCGGGGAGAGCCTGCCGGTGGAGCGGTCCGCCGGGGACGGCCTCATGAGCGGTTCGCTGAACGGTGAGGCCGCCGTCCGGATGCGGGTCACGGCGCGCATGGAGGATTCGCAGTACAGCCGGATCGTCGCCCTCGTGCAGGAGGCAGCGGACAGCAAGGCGCCCATGGTCCGGCTCGCTGACCGCTATGCCGTGCCATTCACGGCCCTCGCGTACGTGCTCGGCGCCGTGGGCTGGATCATCAGCGGCAGCCCGGAACGCTTCGCCGAGGTCCTCGTGGTGGCCACGCCGTGCCCCCTGCTGATCGCAGCGCCGGTGGCGTTCCTCGGCGGCATGAGCCGCGCCGCTCACTCCGGCGTCATCGTCAAGTACGCCGGGGTGCTGGAACAGCTGAGCCGGATCAAGACGGCCGCCTTCGACAAGACAGGGACCCTCACGTACGGCCGCCCGTCCCTGCTGCGTATCCGGACCGCCGGGCCCCTCGCAGAGGACGAGGTCCTGCAGTTGGCGGCGTCCGCGGAACAGTATTCCTCGCATGTCCTGGCCGCCTCAGTGGTGGAGGCCGCCCGGAACCGGGCCCTGCCCTTCGCGGCCGCCACCGAAGCCACCGAATTCGCCACCCACGGGGTCCGTGCCAGGTTCGACGGCCAGGACGTGGTGGTGGGCAAGCCCGCGTTCGTCGCAGAGTGGGCGTCCGGCGTGGTGGAGGCTGGGCTGGCCAGCGGCGAGCTCGCCATCTACGTCGGTGCCGGCGGAAAATTCGTGGGCGCCCTGGTGATGAGCGATCCCATCCGCAAAGAGACCCGCCGCACCCTCGCCGACCTCAAGGCCCTGGGCGTACGCCGAACGGTCATGCTGACCGGTGACGCGCTCGCCACGGCCCGGCACATCGCGGACGAGGCAGGGCTCACCGACGTCCGCGCCGAGTGCCTGCCGCGGGACAAGGTCGAGGCCGTCAGGTCGCTGCCGGACCGTCCGGTCATGATGGTCGGCGACGGCGTCAACGATGCCCCCGTCCTGGCGGTCGCCGACGTCGGAATCGCCATGGGCGCCCGCGGTTCGACGGCGGCCGGCGAGTCGGCCGACGTCGTGATCATCCTCGATGACCTCTCCAAGGTGGGGACCGCCGTCCGGATCGGGCAACGCACCGTGCAGGTGGCCCTGCAGAGCATCTGGATCGGCATCGGCCTGAGCGTGGCCCTCATGCTGGCCGCCGCCGCGGGCTACGTGCCGGCCATCGCCGGCGCCCTGTCCCAGGAACTGGTGGACCTCGCCACGATCCTCAATGCCCTGCGTTCACTCGGCCCCGGCCGCCGCGGCGCAGCCAGCCCGGTGCGGTCCCGGGAAAGCGAGCGGCAGGCCCCGCTACCGGGATGACTATTGTCTGGCTGACTCTGTCTCTGCCGCCGCGACGGCTGACTCAGTCTCCGCTTCCGCGATCCGCGGCACGGTCTTGAGGTAGCTGTCCGGGTTCAGGGAGATCGAGTCGATCCCTTCGCGCACCAGGAACGCGGCGAACTCCGGGTGGTTGCTCGGTCCCTGCCCGCAAATGCCGATCTTGATGCCGGCGGCGTGGGCCTTGCGGATGGCCTCGCTGATCATCGCCATCACGGCCTCGTCCCGCTCATCGAAGAGCGCCGCGAGCTGGCCGGAGTCACGGTCCACGCCCAGGACCAGCTGGGTGAGGTCGTTGGAGCCGATCGAGAACCCGTCGAACCGCGTGGCGAACTTCTCGGCCAGGACCACGTTGGACGGGATTTCGCACATCATGTAGACCTGCAGCCCGTTGCTGCCGCGGACCAAACCATGCTCGGCCATCACGGCCAGGACCTTGTCCGCCTCCTGCGGCGTGCGGCAAAACGGCACCATGACAATCACGTTGGTGAACCCGAGCTTCTCGCGGACACGTTTGAGCGCGGCGCATTCGAGCGCGAACCCCTCGCGGTAACGGGGGTCGTAGTAGCGCGAGGCGCCGCGGAACCCGAGCATGGGATTCTCTTCCGGTTCCTCGAAGGCGCCACCGCCGAGCAGGTGGGCGTATTCGTTGGTCTTGAAGTCGCTGAGCCGGACAATCACGGGGCGCGGATAATACGGCGCGGCGATCTTGGCGATCCCCAGCGACAGGGCGTCCACGAAGTACTCGGCCGGGTCCGCATAGGCCTGCGCCAGCTCCCGGATCTGGTGCGCCTCGGCCGGATCCGTGACCCGTTCCGGGTGGACAAGCGCCATGGGATGGACGCGGATCAGGCTGCTGATGATGAATTCCATCCGGGCAAGCCCGACGCCGTCCGCCGGCAGCCGCCACCACTGGAAGGCCGCGGCTGGGCTGGCGATGTTGACCATGACGGCCGTGCGCGTCGCAGGCAGCGCGCCGAGGTCCACCTCTTCGGTTTCGAACGCCAGGGTGCCGTCGTAGACCCGGCCCAGATCACCTTCGGCGCAGGAGATCGTCACGGGCCGGCCCTCGGCCAGGACGGCCGTGGCGTTGCCGCTTCCGACGACGGCGGGGACACCCAGCTCGCGGCTGACGATCGCCGCGTGGCTCGTGGGGCCGCCGTGGTCCGTGACGATGCCGGCTGCCCGTTTCATGATGGGCACCCAGTCCGGGTCGGTCATTTCGGTCACGAGGATGGCGCCGTCGCGGAACCCCGCGATGTCCGCCGCGGTCCGGATGACGCAGGCCGTGCCGTGCGCAATCGAGTCGCCGATGGCCGATCCGGTGGCGAGCACGGGCCCCCGTTCCAGCAGGTGGTGGATGGTGAACTGCGGCCCGGTCCGGCGTGACTGGACCGTCTCGGGCCGGGCCTGGACCATGAAGAGTTCCCCGGTCTCGCCGTCCCGGGCCCATTCCATGTCCATGGGCCGGCCGTAGTGGTTTTCGACCGTGACGGCCCAGCGGGCGAGGGCGAGGATCTCGGCGTCGCCCAGCACGAAGGCCCGGCGCTCGGCCTCCGAGGTGTCCACCATCCGGGTGCGGGCGCTCCCGCCGCGGCTGTAGACCATTTTCCGGGCCTTGGAGCCGAGGGATTTCTCGATGATCGGGGTGATGCCCTCCGCGGCCGCGGACTCTGTCAGGAGCGGCTTGAAGACCAGGTACTTGTCCGGATTGATGGTGCCCTGGACGACGGTTTCGCCAAGGCCCCAGGCCGCGCTGATGACGGCGGCGCGGGGAAAGCCCGAGTCGGTATCGATGGAGAACATCACCCCGGAGGCGCCGACGTCGGAGCGCACCATCCGCTGGACGCCGATCGAGAGGGCGATGTCCATGTGGTCGAAGCCCTTGACCTCGCGGTAGCTGATGGCCCGGTCCGTGAAGAGTGAGGCGTAACAGCGGCGGCAGGCGTCCAGCAGTTCCCGCTCACCCGCGATGTTCAGGAAGGTCTCCTGCTGCCCGGCGAAGCTCGCGTCCGGGAGATCCTCCGCCGTCGCGCTGCTGCGCACGGCCACGGCGAGCCGGTCCATGCCGGCCCGGTCCCCCAGGGTCCGGTAGTGGGCGCGGATGGCGTCGGCGATGTCGCCGGGGAACTCGCTGCCAGGAACAGGTCCCGGATGGCCTCGCCGGTGGCGCGCAGTGTGGCGTCCCCGGCCCGGTAGGCGGCAATGCGCGATCGCATGGCGGCGTCGATCCCGTTGGCCGCGACGAACGAGCGGTAGGCGGCGGCTGTGGTGGCGAACCCGTCGGGGACCCGTATCCCCTCGCTTTGGAGGGTCCGGATGAGCTCGCCGAGCGAGGCGTTCTTCCCGCCGACCCGTGGGACGTCGGCCATGCCGGTCTCGTCAAACCACATCACGGGCGATTCAGCCATGTCAGCACTCCTGTGGATTGTCGGTGGACCCATACTGCGCGGGGCCGGTGTCCCGGGGTCAGGGGCTTTGGACCCGCGCGCCCCCTCCGGCTACTGTGCCGCCTGCCCCGGGCCGCCGCCGTCGAAATCGCCGGACACCTGCGGGATCGCCGGAACTATACGGCGATGTCGCGCGGATCCGGCGAACTCGAGGGTGCGGGGTCGCACGGATCCGGCGAACTCGGGGGTGCCGGGTCGCGCGCATCCGGCGAACTCGCGGCTAGGGGGCGGCGTCACGTGCGTTAGTCTTCGGCGGCGCTGATCCCGAACTCGCTCTTGAGCCGCACGCGGGCGCCGCGCTCAACCAGTGTGGGTATGTAGGTCCGGATCCGGCCTGCGTTCAGGGCATCGAATTCCTCGCCGACGATCCCGGCGATGTGCATCCGCGGCACGTGCGGAAACCTGGCAGCCAGACGCTCGACAACCTGATCAATGCTGGGTTCTTTCGCATCGTCCGTCACTTCTTCAGTGTGGAGCGGCCAGGTCCCGGCGTCAATGAATCTTCAGCTGGCAGGCGGCAGCAGGTGGCCCAGGCTCCGCAGGTAGGTGGCAAAGCCGTGGGGCGCCCGGGCATGGGTCCGGCCGGAGGTCATGACCCTGATGCTGTCCGTTGCGGTGACCGTGAAGGCGCGGCTGCGGAGGCTGTGCACCAGGGTCCGGTCTTCTTCGGACGTGACCCTGGCGAACCCTCCGGCGGCAAGATAGGCGGAAGCCCGGACCCCGAAATTCGCGCCATAGATATGCGGGTGGTCCTCGCGGAAGGGGTGGCGTTCGTGCCAGCACCGGAGCAGTTCAGGGTCCATCCCGGCGGGGTCCGGTTCCACGGAACCCAGCACGGCGTCGGCCCCGGCCTCGGCGAACTCCAGCTGGCGCACCAGCCAGTTCTCGGGCACCCGGGAATCCGCGTCGGTGTTGGCCAGCCAGGTCCGGCCGGCCCAGGGCGGCGGCGTCCAGCGCTGGCCGGGCGGCCGCCGCCGGGTCACGCCGATGCCGGAGGCCCGGACGCCAGCGGCCCGGCTGGCGCCGGCGCTGCGGTAGCTGACCTCCAGTGCGCTGAAACGCGGGTCCGAGGCTGCGAAGCCGGCCATGACGGCGGCGGAGCCGTCCGTGCAGCTGTCCAGTACCACCGTCACCCGGGTGTCGACGTCGGACCGGACCCTGCGGAGGGCGTCCGCGGACCGCTGGACGGCCTCCAACGCCAGTTCCAGGTGGTCTTCCTCGTTGTTTGCGGGCATGACGACGGCGACCCGGTCGATGCGGTGCCCGCGCGGCAATGGCAACGCCGTCATCGGGGTCACCGCATCCGTTCCGGGCCGCCCAGGCCCGGCGCGGCACCCGGTACAGCGTCCGGGGCAAGAAACACCTCGAGCACAAAGTCGCGCTCCTGGTAGCTCCCGCCGCCCGCCCAGCCCAGGTGCCGCCGGGCCGCGGCGTGGACCGCGTCGCCGTCGAGTTCCCAGCCGGAAATGGGGTGCCGCCAGTGGCACAGCGCGAGGGTCCCGCCGGGCATGATCGAGCCTTGAATCCGGTCGAACAGTCCGGCGAGCTCTGCCGGTGAGAGGTAGTAGCCCACCTCTGAAACCACGATCAGGTCGAACGATCCTTCCGGCCACTCGTTTGGGACGGTCAGGTGTCGCGTCGTCGCCGCGGGCAGGTGCACGAGCCGCCTGGCGGCACGGTCCAGCGCGGTGCCGCTGGCATCGACGGCGAGGAAGCTTCCGCACCGCGGCGCGAGTTCCACGCTCAGGGTCCCGATGGAGCAGCCGATCTCCAACCCGGACGTGTAGCTGCTGCCGGGCAGCGCGGCGAGCGTGAGGGTGCGTTTGCGCTGCTCGTACCAGCTCGAGGTGTACTGCCAGGGGTCCTCCTCCCGGGCGTGGACCGCATCGAACACGCGCTCCGCGTCGCCCGCGACGAAGGGCCGCCGGGACCCGCCATCGCCCGGGCCGTCCGCAGGGCCGTCGCCCGGGCCGTCGGCCGGGGCGTCGGCCGGGGCGACCGCGGGGTGCCAGGCAAACGTCTCCCAGGCCCGCTCAAAGTGTGCCAGGAAGGCCGGTGGCAGGAGCACCTCGTCGCCCGGCAGCCCGGAGAGCGGGCGGACCTGGGACACATGTGCCGCCATCGCGGCGGCCTTGGCCTCAAGCCTGTCTCTTATACACATCTCCGAGCCCACGAGACCATTAAAAAAAAAAAAAAAAAAAAACATACCAGCACCTCGCTCGAACAACTCCTCCATGTCCAACAAATTCTAGTCCAC
>NZ_JAFKON010000082.1 GCF_022803015.1 Arthrobacter humicola | reverse complement strand
CTGGTCCCGGACCATGGCGTAGGCGATCCGTGATGCGCGGTGCGCCATCGCGCAGGCGATGACGCCGCCGTGTTTGCCTCTGGTCCTGAGCGCCGCGGCGTAGGTCCGGCTGGGCGCGTCGTTGAACCAGAGCCCCATGCCGAGATCGATCAGGGCCCGGCGTAGGGCCACGTTGCCTTCCCTGCTGATGGATCCGTCGC
>NZ_JAFKON010000081.1 GCF_022803015.1 Arthrobacter humicola | reverse complement strand
GCACCGCTGGCCCGGGCCGTCACAGATCTACCGGGCATCGGGTCTGTCCCCCACCCAGTACGAATCGGCAGGCAAACGACGCGACGGATCCATCAGCAGGGAAGGCAACGTGGCCCTACGCCGGGCCCTGATCGATCTCGGCATGGGGCTCTGGTTCAACGACGCGCCCAGCCGGACCTACGCCGCGGCGCTCAGGACCAGAGGCAA
>NZ_JAFKON010000080.1 GCF_022803015.1 Arthrobacter humicola | reverse complement strand
GGTCCAGGCGCGGACCGCGACGAAGAACCAGCTGCTGGGCCAGCTGGACCGGGCCTTCCCCGGGCTGACGCTGGTCCTGCCGGACGTGCTCGGCACCAAAGTGGGAAGGCTCATCGCTGCTGAATTCACCGACCCGAAGCGGCTCGCCGCGCTGGGCACCGCCCGGTTCATCCGGTTCGCCGCCGTCCGCGGCCTCCACGTTCGGCAGCCGCTGGCCGAACGGCTCGT
>NZ_JAFKON010000007.1 GCF_022803015.1 Arthrobacter humicola | reverse complement strand
CATACGAGATCGCACTAATGGTCTCGTGGGCTCGGAGAGGTGTATAAGAGCCAGGTTGCCCCCGAGGCGACCGGGCCCGCAGCGGCCACCGCCGCCCCGACCATCAAGCCGGGCGCCGAGGCCGCCCCGGAAGCAACAGGCGCCCCGGGCAATGCCGAGTGGGAGACCCAGTGGTCCGAGACCGCCCCGCCGGCGGAGACACACACCGCCGCGGCCCACGCTGAGCCGGCCCGCGGTGCGCACGCTGTGACGGCCGCCGAGCTTGGCGGTGCTGCGGAGACTGGCGCGGCGGGCCTGCCCGTCCACCACCCGGAATACACTGAGCCCCACGCTCCGACTCTGCCCGGGGCCGAATCGGCAGCCGCGGAACCAGTCGACGACGAGAACACCGTTACCGGCACGGCCACTTCAACCAGCACTGGCGTTGATACCGGCACCGGCACGGCGATGCCCGGACAACCCGACGCCGGGACACAGCCCACGGGTCCCGGCGACACGGAAACGACGCAGATGGCAGCCTCGCCGGCAGGGGCCGGGGCCTCCGCCAGCCAAACGGCCGAGCCCACCGGCCATTTGGCCACTGAGCAGCCCTACGGCGAGGGGTCAGCGGCTCCGGCCGCCGACGGAAGCGGCCCTGAGGGTTTCACAGTCAAGGGCAATGCCTCGTCGATGATCTACCACGACGAGACCAGCCCGGCGTATGAAGAAACCCGGGCTGAGGTGTGGTTTGCCTCCCCGGCCCACGCCGAAGCAGCCGGGTTTCGGCCGCCGCGCCGGACACGGCAGTAGCCGGCGGTCCGGTCGGCCGACCCATCCGTTCTCATCGCGTCCGTTGATGCTCGTCCGCATTACCGGCAGGCGCTTCGGTGGCAGGCGCTTCTTCTTCAGTGCGGTGGCCCGGGCCACCGCGCTGGCCGTTGCCGTGTTTTTCCTGAGTGCCTGTACCGGCGGCTCAACCTCGCCCGTGGTTCAGCCGGGAGACCGCACTGCCACCGGCGCACCGGGCACGGCCGGGGCAGCGGGTGAGCCCACGGTTGCAAGCCGGGTTAATGGGCTGCAACTGCCGTGGTCCACGGTCCATCTACCCGACGGCACCGCGGTCATCTCCGAGCGCGACACAGCACTGCTCAGGACCATCAAAGACGGACAGCTCGGTACGGTCGGCAAGGTGCCCGGCGTCGTGCCCGGCGGCGAAGGCGGCCTCCTGGGCCTTGCCCTTTCGCCCAACTTCGCGTCGGACCGTTACCTCTACGCCTACTTCACCGCGGAGGCGGACAACAGAATCGCCCGCATGCGGCTGGAGGAACGTGGCGGCCGGCTGGAGCTCGGTGCCTTGGAACCGGTTTTCACCGGCATTTCCAAGGCCGGCACGCACAACGGCGGCCGGATCCGCTTTGGGCCCGATGGTTTCCTGTATGTGGGGACGGGCGATTCGCAGCGCCGGGAGCAGCCGCAGGACCGCGCGGCGCTCGGCGGAAAGATCCTCCGACTCACTCCGAATGGCAGGCCGGCACCGGGAAACCCGTTCGGCGATAACCCCGTCTACAGCTTCGGCCACAGGAACGTCCAGGGACTGGCCTGGGACAGCGCGGGCCGGCTGTGGGCCAGCGAATTCGGCCCGGACGTCAACGACGAGCTCAACCTGATCGTGCCGGGCGGCAACTACGGCTGGCCCGAGGTGACGGGCGCCCCGCACCGCCCCGGCTTCCTGGACGCCAAGGTGGTGTGGCCGTCGACGGCGGAGTCTTCCCCCAGCGGACTCGAAATTGCCGGCAGCACCGCCTACCTGGGCGCCCTGCGCGGCCAAAGGCTCTGGGTCGTTCCCCTCAACGGCGAATTCGCCGGAGATCCTGTGAGCTATTTCACAGGAAAGTATGGCCGGGTGCGCAATGTTTCACTCGCTCCTGACGGGCGCCTGTGGCTCCTCAGCAACGGGCAAAACCCTGATTTCGCGCTGATTTTGAACCTCCCCGGCTAACCTGGACCATCCCGCGCCCCTCGATTTCACACGACAGCCAATCTCGTGTAGAGTTTCATGTCGTTGCGGAGAACAACGCGGGAAATAAAAAGCCCCGAGGAACGAAAACAACAGATGCACCTCTAGCTCAACTGGCAGAGCAATTGACTCTTAATCAATGGGTTCCGGGTTCGAGTCCCGGGGGGTGCACCAGCGAGAAACCCCGTCACGCAGGCTTAGCGGCCTGCGGGACGGGGTTTCTTTTTTGTTGGCGAAAAGGAGCCGGCGACGACGCCGTGGCGGGCCGGATCCGGGCTGGTGCGCAGACCAGACTCGCAATCAGGTTGGCGAAGGCCTCCCCGACCGGCGGGGCCGGAATGACTTGCCTTTTAGGGCACTGACCGTAGACTCGGCCCATGTCTGGTCCTGGGGGAACGAAAACAGTCCGCTGCGCTGCGGCATCCGTTGTTGGCCTGCTGCTCGCCGGTAGTTTGGCCTCCTGCGCCTACGAGGACGAGGGCGATCCGCGGCCGACGGCGGCCGGGCAAAGCCACCGCCCGGCGCCCGCCCCCCCGACCAGAGATCCGGGGGTGCTGGGGGTGGAAGCGAGCAACTACGCCGAGCTGCACAAGCGTCTGGCCGAGGCGCCAGGGGCCGCGCTCCTCTCCGACGCCGGTCCGGCGGACGGGCCAGGGGTTGGCTTCACCAAAGCCGCAATGGTGACGGTCGCCGGTCCGCACACAGTCACCGCGGCCTGCGTGGGCATCCCCCATGCCCAGATCTTCCTCTCCCAGAACTCGCTGGGCGGAACAGAGCACACGGTGTTCGAGGTCGATTGCTCGCGAACCCAATCGCAGGTCGTACAACTGCAGAAGGGCTACGTCAGCGCCCAGTTGACCCGCCCGGACCCGACCGGCGCCTGGACCGGGGCGGTCGCCGGAATCAAAGTCACGGCCCAGTGAGGCTGACGAGCCTGGTGCGGACGCCGCTGGACGTGCATTGGACCCAGCCCAACGTGTGGTGGAGGGACTACTGATGCCAACCGTAGATGCTGCCCTCGATCCGTATCGTAACTGGACCGAGCCTCGCGACGGAGTCGGAGTCGGGTCGAACCCATTCCGGCTCGCCAGCAAGGTGGAGTCAGGAGCCTCCCTCGACGAAGTCTCAGGGGCTTGGGCCGCCCACGCACTTTTGCCCGGGCTGGAGGCACTCTGGCTATCAAGTCGCGAGGCGTGGCTGTTCCAAGACATCGACTACGGCCAATGGGGCCTCCACATTCTGGAACCCGCGACGGCGGCAGCGCGCACCGACGCCGAGCGAGCGAGCCGACCGAAAGACTTTGTGCCGAGCGACGCAGTCATCGGCGAGTTCCTTGGCGACACGGACCTCTTGGTACTGGAAGCCAACGGCGGCGTCTTGGTCGCACAGCCCCTGGACCCGCGCAGTGACTGGCCACTGGCGGCGTCGACGCTGTCCGAGTTCCTGACCCTGTATCTCGAAGCTGTGGGCGATAAATACTGGGAGAGCTCCTGACCTCGACCTGAGCGCCCGGAGTGGAAGGGCCTGCGACCGGCCGCTGGCCCATGCGAGCTTCGTCCCCCTGCTCCGGGGAGCAGCCGCTGAAACCCGTGCCCTGCGATCCGAAGGTGTCGACATGCCCGCCTTCGTGATGACCCGCAAGGCGCTTGTCGTCCTCTCCGTCATCGCCGGTGGGCTCTGGATCGTCTTTGCCGTCCTCGCATTCCTGGGTGAGTCCGCCTCCCCGTTGGTTCCGATCGCCTGGACAATTGTGCTTGCCCTCCAGGGCCGCCGCTGGAGATCCTTGCCGCGGTGAATGCCAGGTCAGCTGTGCGGCCGGCAGCGGACCAGGCGCTGAACTTCCAGGAGCTGCGAGTCATCCGCGGTTCCATTCGCTTGCGGCCCTCAGTGGTCGGCATGAGTCAGATCTCCGGATGCTTGGGGTCTTTGGCGGGGAGCGGGGTTCGCTGTCGCTGCCCGGTGCTCATGGCTCATGGCTCATGGCTCATGGCTCATGGCTCATGGCTCATGGCTCATGGCTCATGGCTCACCCTACCCATTCTTGGTCCACAGTGGCGATGGTTTGCTGAGCGCAGACCTTGCCCGGGCTAAGGAGACACGCAAAGGCCAGGATTCCCCGGCTGCCGGCGGTGGAACCCTACGATGGTAGGGATGAACTCCACCCGGAAGGCCTCGTACGCAGCCGCTGTGGCCCTGCTGCTCGCGGTCTCGCCGTTGGTCGTTGCGCTGCCCGCGGCGGCTGCGCCCTGCAAGTCTGCCGGCCTTCTTCCCGTGAAGATCTGCCCCGCCTCACCGACGCCGGTCCCACCGTCCGCTTCCCCGGCGCCCAGTGTGACTCCCCCGGGCAGCACAGCGCCGCCGTCGGACCCCCCGCCGCCCCAACCACCGTCTCAGTCGCCGTCTCAAAGCCAGGTCCCCGGACAGGACGCGGCTCCGCCGACGCCGGGCCCCGCCCCCTCCGTCAGCCAAGGAGCCCCCACCCCACCGGCCACGGGTGCTGTTCCGGTCCCAGCCACGGCGGGAACGTCCGCCCCTCAGTCGCCAGACGCTGGCCAGGGCCCAGAGTCCGCAACGGCGATTCCTTCCGCAGCGGCGGCCGGCAGGGTTGGTCCCGGACCGGACGGGCAAGGCAGTCTTGCCGGCGGATTCCTGCTGGCGCTCAGCGGTCTGCTTATAGGCCTCTCCGCGGCCATTGGCCTCCGCCGGCCCGCCGGGCCATGAAACGGCCGCCGAACCGTCACAGTGAACTGTGTGGCTCAGCGGCCGCCTCATGCACATCGATTTATCAGACTTTCTCGCGGGACCGGTCGCGCACCTTCTCCGGCTCTTCGACCGTGAACTCCTTGCTGCGGCGGGGGAAGGCCCAGAACCTGAATTCCGGCGCCTCCGCCCGGGTCTCCGGGCGATCCTCAGAATCCTTTGCGGCATCCTTCCTGGTATCCCGCCAGGAATCCCTGTTGTACGAATAGCACATCACTGACCTCCTTCGTGGTGATTGCCTATTAATCGTCCTCCCGATCGGCTGGCGCGTCGAGACTTCCGGACTGCCCTTTTGCGCCTGGGCGGCAGGCTGGCCCAAGGGTTCCAGCGGACGGGTCTGCGCCGTCGGCCGGCCTTCCCGCCGGCACGGGCCGCGGTTAGACTCCATCCAATGCACCACTGCGGCCAATGGGGGAATCATGGAGTTGCCCATCCCCCTGTACGCTCTCTCACGGAACAGAAGAAAGCCAACGCGCGCCACGCCACGCAAAGGATGAACAGCCATGACCGTCCCGCCCAACGCCTCCGCCCCTGGCCCTGGCTGGTATCCGGACCCGGCAGGCTCGGGCCGGCTTCAGTGGTGGAACGGTTCGGCCTGGACCGGCCAGTTCAACGCACCGCAGTTCCAGGCGACAGCGCCCCGCCAGCCGGTGGCGCCGCGCAGGCGCATCAGCGACCGAACACCGGTCTACAACGCGTACATCTGGACAATTGTGGCCCTGCCGCTCGTACCGCTCATCCTGCTGATGTTCTGGAACCCTGTGCTCCGGCTGCGCACCGTGGGCCCGCGGCAGATCCAGACAATTGATCCGGCGTCGATTTTCACGGCGCCTTACTTCCTCTTCATAGCAATCAGTTTCGTGGCCTACGGCGTGTCCGCCCTCCTGGCGTACCTGGACTGGGACCGGCTGCGCAAGGACGGCGTTGTCCGGCCCTTCCACTGGGCGTGGGTGTTCCTCAGCAGGGAGGTCTACGTGATTGGCCGCTCCGTGATCGTCCACGAGGTAGCACCGCGGCGGGGGCTCGCCCCGGTGTGGGTCACGATCAGCGTCGTCTTGCTCACGGCGGTGCTCACCGGCCTCAAAATGTCAGCCATCGTCGCCACCCTGGCGAACCAGGCCGTAACGGTGTAGGCAGCGTCAATCCAGGCAGTGGCCAACGTGCCGGGGCTGCTCCGACCGCCAGCATCCCGGCTCCTGAAGCGATCCGTCCGATTGCTGCAGAAACAGGGTCTTTAGTCCCTTTTGAGAGTCAATGCAGGGGCGTTGACTGGAAAGGTGCTCCGGGCAACAGTTCTGGAGCGACCGGTCCTGCAGACCCGGACCGACAACAACGCCGGCCAGAGAGCCCGACGCGACCACCAAAGATGATATTCAGATCTCCCGGTGCCCTCACTGAGGATCGCGTCAGCAGACACGCAAATCATGGGCCCCCGGCAGCATGCCTGTCCGGCCCGCCCCGGGGCCAGGGAAATCGATCTCCGTTAGGACCAAGTTTCATGAACAAGGCTATTCGCATCATTGGAACAACCGCGGTGACCGCCGCACTGGGCCTGGGCGCCAGCGCCCTGCCTGCCAGCGCCGCCGCTACCACTTCGACCGCCTCCGCCAGCTCCTGGAGTCAGTCCTCATTTGTGAACCGGCACCACATGCGGGACAACAACCGGCACGACACGCGCAATGGCTGGTGGGACGGGGAGAACCGGTGGCATGACAACGCCGACGGATGGGGGTGGCGCGACGATCATGGCAATTGGCGGGACGACAACGACCACCGCGGCTCGTGGACGGGCCGGGACGGCTGCCGGCATGACAAGGACGGGTTCTGGGACCATCACGGAAACCGGCACGACAATAGGCACCACAACCACCACAGGAACACCTGGTGACCTCTCACCACTGAAGGCCTCGAGAACGGAACTGATTGGGACGGCGGGAAACCCTGCCGTCCCGTTCCCGTTCCCCCACAGCAGTGTGGCTAATTCAGCGGGGTGGCCCCGGCAATGGCGCCCGGCTCGGCAGCCGTGACGATGGCGTTGGCCTCCGGCGAGGAAGACTTGGTTGCCAGCACCCTGACCACGGCCTGGAGCTCCTGCCGCAGCACGTCGGGGTCAATGGGCGTGGCGGCGAGCACGGAACGTTCCATGTCGGCGGCCGCGGCAACCGCCTCGCGCCCCTGGTCAGTCAGCGACACCACATGGCTGCGCCGGTCGGAGGTGCTGCGGTGCCGCGAAATGTGGCCGTGCGCTTCCAGCCGGCTCAGTGTCTTGCCCATTGTCTGGGCCTGGACCCGGACGAGCTGGGCCAATTGGGCTTGCGTCATCGGCCCATTCGCCGAGAGCACCTCCATGGCGATCACCCCGGCATGGGTCAGGCCAATGGCCCCCAATTTTTCGTTCCAGGAGTGTTCTACAAGACGTGCTGCCGTGGACAATAGGCGGCCCGTGGGCCAGCGATCCATATCAGGCATACCCAAGAGTATAGCCAGCAGCGGATTCGTCCGGCGCCGATCGCGTCACTACGCTGGATTATCACCCCGCTTCATGACCAACCTCACCAAGGAGACACCCGTGTCCGAGCGACTCACCGCCGGTGCCACAGCACCGGATTTCACCCTCAAGAACGCCGAAGGACAGGACGTCAGCCTGCGTGATTTCCGGGGCCGGAAGACCGTGCTCTACTTCTACCCGGCAGCCGCCACGCCGGGATGCACCAAGGAGGCCTGCGATTTCCGGGATTCCCTCGGCGCGCTTCAGGCCGCCGGTTATGACGTCGTGGGCATCTCCCCCGACCCCGTCGGGAAGCTTGCCGCGTTCGCGGCCGCCGAAGGGCTGAACTTCCCGCTGCTCTCTGACGAAGACCACTCCGTCGCCGAGGCCTACGCGGCCTGGGGCGAAAAGAAAAACTACGGCAAGACCTACCAGGGCCTGATCCGCTCGACCATCGTCGTCGACGCCGACGGCCGGGTTGCCGTCGCACAGTACAACGTCCGGGCCACCGGGCATGTCGCCAAACTTCGCCGGGACCTGAACCTCGACGCCTAGTCCCCGGTCTCCGGTCCGTCCGCCCGCGGCAGCCGTTGCAACCAGCAAACCGGCAATAGGTACAATAGAGCCTGGCGCCCGCCTCCGGGGTTCTTCCCCGGGACGACGGCGCCGCGCGCGAGTGGTGAAATTGGCAGACACGCAGGATTTAGGTTCCTGTGCCTTCGGGCGTGGGGGTTCAAGTCCCCCCTTGCGCACAGAGAGAACCCCGGTCTTCGGACCGGGGTTCTTGTGGTTTCCGGCGCTGTTCCGGGATTTTTCAGGAGTTTTGACGCCGCCAAAAAGAATTTCACATCCGCACCCATCCGTTTCCTCCGAGCGACCGAATACCCATTGAGACACCAACCAAGGGTCGGTGCCCAACAGTCGGGAAAAGGCCGCAGCGGCAAAAATTCGCCGCCGGCAAACATCGGCACAACAAAGGAGAAACCGAAATGCAGAACATCAAGCGCACCACGTTCGCCGTTGCAGGTATCGCAGCTGCCGCCATGCTCAGCCTCACTGCCTGTGGCGGATCCAGCGCCTCGTCGGCCCCCGCCTCCTCGGCCCCGTCCTCCGCACCGGCGGAATCCAGCATGGCCTCCCCCTCCACGAGCGCCTCCGCTGCGGCCATGGATCCGGCCGCCAACCTCGTCGGCTCCGGCTGCGCCGCCTACGCCGCCCAGGTTCCCAGCGGTGCCGGCTCCGTCTCCGGCATGGCGCTTGACCCGGTAGCCACCGCGGCGTCCAACAACCCGGTCCTCACCACCCTGACCGCCGCCGTGTCCGGCAAGCTCAACCCCAAAGTCAACCTGGTGGATACGCTCAACGGCAGCGAATTCACCGTCTTCGCCCCGACGGATGACGCCTTCAAGAAGATCGATCCGGCCACGATCGAGGCCCTGAAGACGGACGACGCCACGCTGAGCAAGATCCTGACCTACCACGTTGTCCCCGGCAAGATCACCCCGGACCAGATCGTCGGCACCCACAAGACGGTTGAAGGCGGTTCGGTGACGGTCACCGGCACCAAGGATGCCCTCAAGGTTGACGGCGCCAACGTTGTCTGCGGCGGCGTCCAGACCGCCAACGCCACTGTCTACATGGTCGACTCAGTCCTGATGCCCAAGTAGTCAGCCCTTTTGCACTCCTGCCCGGCTCCAGCCTGACTCCCTGGACCACTAGGAGAAGCGGAGGCCCGCACCACCAGGTGCGGGCCTCCGCTTTTTGCGCTGCCGTGCGCCTTGCGGCGGTGTGCCACAAGAGCTGGCGGACCCGGCCGTCAACTAGACTGGGGCTGGTCCGCAGCCGGCGGGCCATCCAGTTCCCAGAGGTGATTCTCGAGTGCCCAGCAGTACAGTGCCCAGCAGGACAGTGCGGCGGATTGCCGCCAGCATCGGGGCCGCCCTCCTTGTCCTGCCGCTCGCGTCCTGCACGGGCAGCCTCGGCCCGGCACCCAGCTCCCCCACCGCCTCTGCCACCGCCAGCGCGGCACCTACCGCGCTTTTCACCTTCGGCACTGGCTCGGAGCCGCTCGGGCTCGATCCTGCCCTGGTCTCCGACGTCGAGTCCTACCGCGTCACCCGGCAGGTACTGGAAGGCCTCGTGGGCGTAGACCAGACCACCGGCCAGCCCACGCCGCTGCTGGCCACCGAATGGTCCCAGAGCGATGAAGGCCGGACCTACGAGTTCAAGCTGCGCGGGAACGTCAAATTCCAGGACGGAACACCGTTCGATGCCGCCGCGGTCTGCACCAACTTCAACCGCTGGTTCAACTTCTCACCGGCCCTCCGCGAACAGGCCACCGGTACCACCTTCAAGGGCGTCTTCAAGGCCCATTCGGACCAGGCGCCGCTGTCCATATACAAGAACTGCACCGCCGTCGCGCCGGACAATGTGCGGATCGGCCTCACCCAGCCCTTCACGGGTTTTCTCCAGGCCCTCACCCTGCCGGCCTTCGCGATCTCTTCGCCCAAGGCCCTCGCCGCGGAGAACGCTGACGTCCTGAACCAGAGCCGGGGCGGGCAGCCGGTATCCGCTTACGGCCTCCACCCGGTAGGCACAGGACCGTACGTTTTCGGCTCCTGGGATTCGGGCAGCGTCACCCTGGCCAGCAACAAGGACTACTGGGGGGACAAGGGGCAGATCGGCACCATCAAGTTCGTGACCTACGATCACCCGCAGACCCGGATGCAGGCGCTCCTGGACGGCAAGATCGACGCCTACGACGCCGTCACCGTGGGAAACTTTGACCAACTGGTCAAGAGCGGAAAGCAGATCATCCAGCGGGACCCGTTCTCCGTGATGTACCTGGGCATGAACCAGCAAGTCCCCATCCTGCAGAACCTCAAGGTCCGCCAGGCGATCGAAATGGCGCTGGACAAGGACACGCTGATCCGCCGGTTCTTCATCGACAACACGGCCCAGGCATCCCAGTTCGTTCCACCCAAGCTCAGCGGCTTCAACAACAACGCCGCGGCGCTCGGCTACAACCCGGGCAAGGCCAAGGAACTCCTGGCCGAGGCCGGCTACAAGGGCGAGGAGCTGAGGTTCTACTATCCGCTCAACGTCACCCGGCCCTACCTGCCGACGCCGGAAAAGGTGTACGCCGAAATCAGCCGTCAACTGACCGCCGTCGGGCTCAATGTCAAGCCCGTACCGGTGGACTGGGCTGACGGCTACCTGCAGAAGGTCACGTCCCCGGGCGACCACGCCCTGCACCTGCTCGGCTGGAACGGCTCGTATTCGGACCCCGACAATTTCGTGGGCCCGCTCTTCGGCGAGAACACCGGCGAATTCGGTTACCAGGATCCCCAGGTCTTCTCCAAGATCGCCCGGGCCCGGGGCCTGCCGGACGGCAAGGACCGCACCGAGGAGTACCAGACCATCAACGGGCAGATCGCGGCAACGGTGCCCGCGGTTCCCATTGCCTTCCCGATCTCGGCCCTGGCGCTCTCGGACCGGGTGCTGAAGTACCCGGCGTCGCCGGTACTGAATGAAGTTTTCACAAAGGTCGAGCTAAGGCCTTGACGCCCGGGGCCAATTTCAGTTAGTGGGCGGTGCGGGATATTCTGTGACAGCCAGAGCCGCTGCTATCGGAGACTGATTGTGACTTTCATTTCCAAGACCCAACACGCCGACGTCGTCCTGATTGGCGGCGGCATCATGAGCGCCACGCTCGGCGCCTTCATCAAGCAGCTTGAGCCGAACTGGACCATCTCGCTCTTTGAGCGTCTGGACGAGCCCGGACTGGAAAGCTCCGACCCGTGGAACAACGCCGGCACCGGACACGCTGCCCTGTGTGAGCTTAATTACTCCCCCGCAGCCAAAGACGGCTCGGTGGACCCCGGCAAGGCCCTGAACATCAACGAGCAGTTCCAGCTGTCCCGCCAGTTCTGGTCCCACCTCGTCTCGAACTCGCTGATCGGCTCCCCCAAGGGGTTCATCAACACCGTTCCGCACATGAGCTTCGTGATCGGCGAGGACCACACCAAGTTCCTCCGCACCCGCTACGAGGCACTCAAGCCGAACCCGCTGTTCCGTTCGATGGAGTATTCCGAGGACCACGCGCAGATCGCCAAGTGGGCCCCGCTTATCGTCAAGGGCCGCGACCCCAAGCAGCGCGTCGCGGCAACCCGTGCCGCCGAGGGCACCGACGTCGACTTCGGCGCCCTGACCCGCGAGCTGACCACATACCTGGGCAACAACGGCGTGGAGATCAACTACGGCCACAACGTCAGCGACATCAAGCGCGCGTCCGGCGGCGGCTGGGACCTGTCGCTGAAGCACGCCAGGAGCGGCGAGCACGGCTCCATCCACGCTAAGTTCGTGTTTGTCGGCGCCGGCGGCGGGGCCCTGCACCTGCTGCAGGCCTCCGGCATCCCGGAAGGCAAGGGGTTTGGCGGTTTCCCGGTCTCCGGCCAGTTCTTCCGCTGCACCGACGAGAGCATCGCTGCCCGGCACAGCGCGAAGGTCTACGGCCAGGCGTCTGTCGGCGCTCCGCCCATGTCCGTGCCGCACCTGGACACCCGCTACGTCAACGGCAAGCGCTCCCTGCTGTTCGGTCCATACGCCGGCTTCTCTACGAACTTCCTCAAGAGCGGCTCCTACCTGGACCTGCCGCTGTCCATCCGCCCCTCCAACATCATCCCGATGCTGGCCGTGGCCAAGGACAACATGGACCTCACCGCCTACCTGATCAAGGAAGTCGCCAAGCGTCACGGCGACAAGGTCGAGGCCCTGCGGGAGTACTACCCCGAGGCCAAGGACGGCGACTGGGAGCTCATCACCGCCGGCCAGCGGGTCCAGATCATCAAGAAGGACCCGAAGAAGGGCGGCGTGCTGCAGTTCGGCACCGAGGTCATCGCCGGACGCGACGGCACCATCGGCGCCCTGCTTGGCGCATCCCCGGGCGCGTCCACCGCCGTGCCGATCATGATCGAGCTGCTCCAGAAGTCCTTCCCGAAGAACTTCAAGGGCTGGCAGTCCAAGCTCAAGGACATGATGCCCGGCTACGGCGTCAAGCTCAACGACAACCCTGAGCTCGCCGCCAAGCTGGAGGCCGAGACGGCCAAGACGCTGCAACTCGAACAGGTCACCGCCAGCAACTAAGCCGGCGCCCGGCCGCGGCTGGTTTACACTGCTGGTTTGGGACCGCTGCAACCCGTGACGTCCCCGTTTTTTGATGTCCCGTTGTGCAGGACGCCCCCGACCCACCAGGAGACCATGAGATGTTCCGGCTCGCAAAGCTGTCTCTCGCCAACCGGGCCCTGATCGCGCTGATCACGGTGTTCGCTTGCGTTTTCGGCGTGATCACGATGTCCTCGCTGAAGCAGGAGCTCATCCCCTCCATCGAGTTCCCGCAGATCACCGTGATCTCCTCGATGCCCGGTGCGTCGCCGGAAGTCGTGGACAAGCAGATCAGTGCCCCGTTGGAAAAGGCGCTGAACAACGTCGAGGGGCTGGAATCGACGTCATCAACGTCCCGGAACGGCGTCTCGCAGATTTCCCTGGCGTTCACCTACGGCTCCAACCTGGACCGTGCCCGGAACCAGATCGACCGCGCCATCTCCAACGCCAAGCAGGCCCTGCCGAAGGACGTGCAGCCGCAGGCGATCGCCGGGAGCATCAGCGACTTCCCGATCGTCTTCCTGGCCGTGTCCTCGGACAAACCGCTCAGTGAACTCAACGCCGATCTCGCCCGGCTCAGCGTCCCCAGGCTGCAGAAGCTCGACGGCGTGCGCGGCGCCGACGTGACCGGCGGCGCCACACAGCACATCCAGATCCTGCCGCGGCCCCGGGACCTGGCGGCATCGGGCGCGAGCCTCCAGGCCATCAGCGACGCGCTGAAGAACAACGGTGCATTGGTCCCGGCGGGCACCATCGAGGAACAGGGCAAAACCCTCTCGCTGCAGATCGGCAGCCCGGTGGACTCCCTCGACGCCATCAAGGCCCTCCCCCTGGGGGCGGCCCGCGATGCGGCGACGATCGGCAGCGTGGCGGACGTCAGCCTGGTCGAGGACGCGCGCACGTCAATCACGCGGACCAACGGCAAGGAAACCCTCGCCCTGTCCGTGACCAAGAAGCCCGAGGGCGACACCGTCGCGATCTCCCACGCGGTCAAGGACGCCATCCCGCAGCTTGAGGCCGAGCTTGGCTCCAACGCCAAATTCACCCCGGTCTTCGACCAGGCGCCGTTCATCGAGAAGTCCATCAAGGACCTCACCACCGAGGGCCTGCTGGGTCTGGGCTTCGCCGTCCTGGTGATCCTGGTGTTCCTGATGTCCGTACGCGCCACCCTGGTGACGGCAGTGTCCATCCCGCTGTCCCTGCTGATCACGTTCATCGGCCTCTCGGGCACCGGCTACTCGCTCAACATCCTCACCCTTGGCGCGCTCACCATCGCGATCGGCCGCGTCGTGGACGACTCGATCGTGGTCATCGAAAACATTAAACGGCACCTGAGCTACGGCGAGGACAAGATCACCGCGATCGGGACGGCCATCCGCGAAGTTGCCGGCGCCATCACGGCGTCCACCCTGACCACCGTGGCCGTGTTCCTGCCCATCGCCTTCGTCGGCGACCTGGCCGGTGCGCTGTTCCGGCCGTTCGCCCTGACAGTGACCATCGCCCTGCTCTCCTCGCTGCTGGTCTCGCTGACCATCGTGCCGGTGCTGGCCTACTGGTTCCTGCGCGCGCCCGCCGTCACCGGCTCTCCGGCGTCTGCCGCTGGCATTGCCACCAAGGCGCACGAGGCCGAGCAGAGCACGCTCCTGCAGCGCGGCTACCTGCCTGTCCTGTCCGGTACGCAGATGCACCCGGTCCTCACCCTGGTCGCCGCGGCCCTGGTGCTTGCCGGCACCGTGGCGATGTCCCCGCTGCTCGCCACCGACCTCCTGGGGCGCTCCGGCGAGAACAGCATGACCGTCAAGCAGGCCTTGCCGGCAGGGACCAGCCTTGACGAGGCCAGCGCTTCGGCGATCCGCGTCGAGGACACCCTGCGGGGCATCGACGGAATCAAGGACGTCCAGGCCACCACCGGCAACGCCCAAACCGGCTTCTCGGCCCTGCTCTCCTCCGGCGCGTCCAATTCGACGTTCACCGTGGTGACGGACGAGAAGGCCAACCAGGGCAAGCTCCAGGAGACCGTCCGCAGCGAACTCTCCAAGCTCGGCGACGCCGGAAAGATCACGGTCGGTTCCCAGCAGGGCGGCTTCGGCACTTCGTCAACCGTGGACATCACCCTCAAGGCCGCCACCACCGCCGACCTCCAGACGACCAGTGACGCGATGGTCAAGGCCATGGACGGTGTCCCGGGCAGCAGCGAAGTGGCCACCAACCTGGCCGCCAGCCAGCCGGTGGTCCAGGTCAAGGTGGACCGCGCCAAGGCCGTCGCGGCCGGCCTGAACGAGGAGCGCGTGGCCGGGGTCCTGGCCGCCACGATCAGCCCGATTCCGGCCGGGACGATCCGCATCGACACCAACGACTTCCCGGTCCGGATTGGCGAGGGCACCCGCTTCACGAGCATCGAGGCCGTCCGGGACATGCCGCTCCCGACGGCGGCCGGCGCCGTTGCGCTGGGCAGCATCGCCTCGGTAGAGCAGGTGGACGTCCCCGTCTCCATCACCGCCAGCAACGGCCAGCGCACCGCGCGGGTCTCGGTGACGCCGTCGGGCTCCAACCTCGGCGCGGTCAGCACCGAGGTGCAGAACCGGCTCAAGTCAGTCCAGCTGCCGCCCGGGGTGACCGCCACGATCGGCGGTGCCACGACGCAGCAGGCCGATTCGTTCCGCCAGCTCGGGCTCGCGCTGCTGGCCGCCATCGCGATCGTCTACGTGATCATGGTGGCTGCGTTCAAGTCGCTCGTGCAGCCGCTGATCCTGCTGGTCTCCGTCCCGTTCGCCGCGACAGGCGCAATCGCCCTGCTCGTGGTGACCGGCGTGCCGTTGGGCCTGCCGTCGCTGATCGGCATGTTGATGCTCGTGGGCATCGTGGTGACCAATGCGATTGTGCTGATCGACCTCATCAACCAGTACCGCCAGCCGCGCAACGGCGAACCCGGGATGAACGTGGCGGACGCGATCACGCACGGCGCCCGCCAGCGCCTCCGCCCCATCCTCATGACGGCGCTCGCCACGGTATGCGCCCTGACACCGATGGCGCTGGGACTGACTGGCGGCGGCGGATTCATCTCCCAGCCCCTGGCGATCGTGGTGATCGGCGGCCTGATCTCCTCCACCGCCCTCACACTCATCCTGGTCCCGGTGCTGTACCGGCTCGTGGAAGGCCGGCGCGAGCGCAGGGCACTGCAGAAGTCGCTGCGCCGTGGACGCCATTCCGGGCCGGCCGTGACCGAGGACTTCCCCGACGACTTCCCCGAAGACGCTCCCCTGCCAACCAGTTCGCACTAGGAACCAGAACCCGGCGTCCCTGCCTTGTCCCGCGATGCCGGGAGCGTCCCGTGGGTGCCACGGGCGCCATGTGCTGCATGGGTTCCGTGGGATCCCCTAGAGGGCTTCGGGCGGCCACCAGCCGCCGCGACGCCGTCCCTGTGACGGGGCCCGCTGGACACCAAGGCCGCGAGGGTTGACGGTGCTGCGGGGACCGTCACCTCGCGCGCCGGGTTGCCGGTATAGGTTGCATCTTCCGGGACGTCTTCGCCCTTCATCAAGAGGGCGTCGGCACCGAGTGACGAACCATCCTGCATCGTCACCCCGTAGTTGACCCACGAATCCACGCCAAGGGAGCAGCGGTTGCCGAGAACGATGTAGTCGGACTTGAAGGCCCCGTCTTCCATGGAGTGGCCCTGAATGGTGGCTCCTTCATTGAACGCACAATCATCACCGATAGCCACAAGAGTTTTCTCCGGTATGTTGGCGCCGGCATCGTAGAGCCGCTTGCCGACCTTGACGCCCAGCATTCGCCAGATCACGGGCTTGAACGGGGTTCCGTTGAAGCCCGGCATGGCCAGCAGCTTCCATAGACGTTCGTGCCGCCAGAAGTAGGGGTCGTAGATGGAGCAGTATTGCGGCTTCAGGTGGCGGAAGCCCATGACCGAGCGCTCAACAAGCACGGCAATCAGTACGCGGAACAGCAGCAAGGTGAGCATCATGGCTGCGATCGCCAGCACACCGAGGAAGCTGAATGCCGACACGGCAACGGCGGCGCTAAACGTGGCAACAAACAACAGGAACCAGCGCACGGCCAGGAACAGCACCATGCTCAGGATGTTGTGCCGGTTCTTTGCCGGGAGAGCGCTGTTCCGCGCCTCTGCAATCGTCTGTTCATCAAATTGGGCGTCACGCTGAACAGACCGGGGAATCTCGAACGGCGGTGACCCCAGCAGGCCCACATCCGCACGGATCGGACCGTCGATCGGAATCATCACCTTCGTGGCCAAGAGACAGTTCTCCCCGACCCTGGATCCGATCGGAACACTGATGGCATTACCGAGAAAGTTGTGGCCAGCCAGGTGGACCCGCGAGAGACGGAACGACGTGCTTGAGAAGTCGGCGTTCATCATGTTGAGGCCGTCCGCGACCATGGTTCCTGTTCCCACTGAGCTCAGGAACGGCGACTCGTGGGCCAGTGTGGGGCCGAAGTTTGACCCGGTTTGCTCCACCCTGCCGAGGTTATAACCCAAGGCCTTCAGATAGTGCACTATGTACGAACTATCGCCGAAGACATCTTTGTACAGTTTGACGTTGGACACGCGGGCGATCATGCGCTGGATGGTGAAGTGCACGCCGTACAGCGGATAGACCTTTTCCGGCTTGATGAAGCGGTTGAGCAAACGCGGGATGCTGAAGATGATGATCAGGCCGGTGATCAGCCCGACAACGAACAGAACCACTGTTACGGCGAGTACGTCTATGAAAAAGTTTGGGGAGCCCGGCTGCAGGTGTCCCGTGCTCAGGTAGGGGGGCAGGAGCACGGCCAGCCCGAGAAGGCCCGCCGGAACCACCAGGACCAAACGGTTGAACAACTGGAGAAGGCTGAAAATGACCCTGCGTCGCGTGCCGCAATTAGTGGGCGGGACACGCAGGTAATTGGTGTTGGTGCGCGCAGCAGGCGAACCGTGCCAGATTTGTCCACCAGGTACAACCTGCCCGGTCTGCAACGATGAAGCATGTCCCAGCTGAGTGTCGTCTCCCATCGACGTAGCGATGTCCAACGTGGTTTTCTCCGACACAAGGACATTTCTGCCCAGCATCACGGGACCGGTTTCAATCATGCCCGAGCGTGCCCGATAGCATTGGAACGAGGAGTTCTTGTGGATGACTGTGTTGTCACCGACGCTGAGCAGGTCCGGGCACGCGGGCACCTTCCGGGAGAAGATCACCACCCCCTTGCCGATCTTTGCACCCAGGAGCCGCAGGTACACCACATACAGCGGAGAGCCGGCGAACAAGACCAGTGGATTTGCCCTGGTAAGTGTCTTGACTGCCCAAAAACGGAGATAAGCCAGACTCCATATTCGGATGTTGCCCGGCTTCCACCGCCCAACCAGAATCCACTTGGCGAGGATCGGGGTCACGGAAAGGATCAGGAACATGGCGGCGCCGAAACCAATGGACCGCAGCCACATGTCAAATGGATTGCTGCCCCCGGATGTCCACTGGAAGCCGATAATCAGCAGGGAAGCAGCGTACGAAGTGTAAGCCAGGAAAATCAGCAACTGAATTGCCCCGCACATGACGAACTGGAAGGTGCTGGGTGGTGGCATCGGAACCGGGGGTACAGCGTCGGTCTCTGCTACGGCCGCAACGAGGACGGATTCACTGTGCCGGGCTTCGAGGCAGGCGGCGAGCTGCCGGACCGTCGGGTTCTCATAGATATCCTGCATCGCGGCTGCGGGCAGGGCGGTTTCTTTCCTGATGCGGGCGCAATAGCGGGCCATCAACAGCGAGTCGGCGCCAAGGTCGTTGAAGAAGTGGGCATCGGTGGAAACCTTCTCAAGGCTCAGGACGGTGCCAAGCTGCGCGGCCAGGGCCTCTTCGGCGGCGGTTGTGGGGGCAGTGAAGGACCCCGCAGCCGCCCGGCTGATCCTGTGCTCGGGACGGGGTAGCCGCTTCCTGTCCACTTTGTCACTGGCCATCATGGGAATGGAGTCCAGCTGTTCAAAATAGGCAGGAACCATGTATCCGGGGAGCCTGGTGCGCAGCATCCGGTGGAGGTCATGAGCATCCACGCCCTCCACGTCCTGGCGCAGGGTGTAGTAGGCGGCCAGCTCCACGGTTCCTTGTTCCGGCTCATACGTCTGTACGACTGCCTGTGCAATGCCGGGGAGCTGCAGGAGGACGGATTCTATTTCGCTCAGTTCGATGCGGTAGCCACGTATTTTGACTTGGGTATCGATCCGGCCGAAATATTCGAGCTGCCCGTCGTCGTTCACCCGTCCGAGGTCCCCGGTGCGATAAATCCGGCCGGAGGGGTTGTTCTCAATTCCGAGGAAATCCGGGACAAAGGCCCGCTCTGTCAGGTCCTGACGGTTCACGTACCCGCGCGCCAGCCCCACCCCTGCGAGGCCGATTTCTCCCATTTCACCGCGCGGCAGGGCCCGAAGCCCGGCGGGATCCACAATGACCGCGGTGTAGGTGGGCAAGGGCACTCCGAGGGACACGGGCAGGTCCGGGTCCAGGACCGACCAGGTGGCAGTCACGGTCGCTTCGGTGGGGCCGTAGACGTTCAGGAAGCGCCGGCCGGGGCGGTGCCAGCGCATCACGAGATCCTTCGGGCACGCCTCTCCGGAGACCAGCAGGAACCGCAAATCGGGCAGGTCCTCGTCAAGCGTGGCCAGCAGCGTTGGAACGCAGCAAAGGGCGGTGATCCGTTTTTCCTGCAGGTACTCAGCGAGTTCGGCACCCAGCATGCTGGACCGGCCCGGTTTGGGCACCAGCGTGGCTCCGACCATCCAGGCAACCCAGATTTCCTCCACCGAGAAATCGAAGGCGATCGTCATGCCTTGGTACACGCGGTCAGTGGACTCAATCCCGTAGATGTCAGAGGCCACCCGGACAAAATTGCAGATGCTGGCCTGCTCCACTGCCACGCCCTTGGGCCGGCCGGTCGAGCCGGAGGTGTAGATAATGTATGCCAGCTCATCCTTGGTTCCGCCATGGTCCGCGGTTCCCAAACGGGAGGATTCCTCGGCGTCGATCTGGGCCTGCACATCATCGACGCACACCGTGACGGCGGCTACCTCAGGCAGCAGATCCCTCAGATGGGACAGAGACAGGACCATGGCCACGTTGGCGTCCTCGACAATGTACTGAAGACGGTCAGGGGGAAACCCAGGGTCCAGGGGAACATAGGCCGCGTGGATCTTCAGAACGGCCAGCATTGCCACGTAGGCCCGCCATGGCTGGTCAAACAGCAGGGCGATGCGGTCACCCGGCCGGGCACCGCACACCAGGAGATGCCGCGCCAGCTGGTTCGCCCGTTCATCCAGCTCCGTGTACGTCAGGCCAACGTCCCCCGCATCGACTGCAACCTGGTCGCCGCGCCCCTGTTCCCGCAAGCGGTCGCAACTATCCTCAAACAGCCGGTCCAACCGCTCGCCCCGCTGCCAGCGAGCGGCCTGATCGGGCGCAGCCGACGTGAGGACAGTTCCGCCTTCCGAGCCGCCGATCATCGACATGATTCCCCGCAACTCGGGAGGTCTGGTGAGGCCGTTGCCGGTCCTCGCGGTCTTGCCCATCCTTTAGCTCCTTCGCTAGAAGTGACGTGCCACAGTTCTGTCGCCCGCCGGAACAGGGGTCATATCCTGGCCGGAAATCGGGACCCACGTCTGGAGCGGGGGGCCAACAGCGGGTGTGAGATGGCCTTCATGACCGGCCGCCGTTGCCTCGTCCGCCGGGGTCATGCCGAAGGCCCGCCGGACAGCGCGCTCGGCATCCGCGAGCCGGTCGGCGTGCGTGACAGCCCCCACGGACGTCTCGGAGATGTCGACGAGATCGAGCTCCACGTCGGCGTCGGACAGGGCCTTGAGGAAGGTGCAGAAGATTTCCGGGGACGACCGCATGCCCAGTCCAGTAATGGACACCCGGCCTACCCGGTCCTCGTGCTGCAAACCTTCAAATCCAATGCTTCCCTTTTCGGCATCCAGCACGGCAAGGGCGTTGCCCGCATGGGCAGCAGGCACGATCAGGGCAACGTCGGAACGCCTCGGGCCGGGGCCGGCCGTATTTTGGACAATTGCCTGGACATGCGCCCCGGAACGAGAGAGGACATGCAAGATGCGCGCCATGCTGTCCGGCTGGTCCGGAATTCCCACCACAGTGATTTTCGACGCCGAGTTGACCCCGGCTACTGCGGTCACCTCGGGTTGTTCCCTGGCGGGCTGGAGCAGTGGATGACGGTCAAGGCCGGGCAGGATCAACGTCCCGGGCTCCGGCACGAAGGAGGACCTCACATGGATCGGAATACCGAACCGGCGGGCGTATTCAACACACCGCAGGTGCAGTACCTTGCAGCCGGAGGCGGCGAACTCAAGCATTTCCTCGCTAGAGAGGATCTCGATCTTCCGCGCCGTCGGGACAACCCGGGGATCCGCGGTGTAGACGCCGTCGACGTCCGTGTATATCTCGCAAATATCGGCTTCGAGCGCAGCGGCCAGGGCGACCGCGGTGAGATCCGAGCCGCCCCGGCCGAGCGTGGTCACCCTGTTCCGTTTCTGCGTCCTGCCCTGGAATCCTGCGACGATGGGGACCTCGCCACGGGCCAGACTGCTGCGGACGCGGTCCGGCCTGACATCAGTGATGTGTGCCTTGCCGTGGATGTTGTCGGTGATGAGGCCGGCCGCACTGCCGGTAAATGTGCGGGGCAGCTGGCCGAGGTCCGCCAGGGCAATCGCCAAAAGGGCCGAGGACACAAGCTCGCCGATGCTCAGCAGGGCGTCAAGGTCCACAGGCAGCGGCCGGGCGGAAACTTCCGCGGCAAGATCGCAGAGTTCATCGGTGGTGTCCCCCATGGCGGACACCACCGCCACGACCCGATAGCCGTTGGTCCGTGTTTTGGCGATCCGCTCGGCTGCCCGGAGGATACCCGCGGCATCCGCCAGAGACGAACCGCCAAACTTTTGAACAATGACACTACCCGGGGGAATCGCCCGGTCGGTCTCCGCTAGATCACTGTCGTTGAAAGCTGTTGCCTTGCGGGTACCCATTTTGCTCCCCGAAATCTACTTCGATTCTTGCAAGGGGCACTGGCCCCTTTGAGCCGTTTTGCCCTGTTCGGATGCTCAAATGGTTGATCCCAAGGCCACCGGCTCCCCGGTCACAGTCACCGCGGCTGCAGCGAGAATATCGAGTCCCTTCTGAAGATCCTCGGGGCTGATAGTCAGCGCGGGCATCGTCTTGACCACTTCACCTTCGGGTCCGGACGTTTCCACGAGCAGACCACGGGCGAAGGATTCGGCCGCAATCTTCTCCGCAGTTTCGGGGTTGGGGTAGTAAACACCCGCGAGCAGTCCCCGGCCACGGACCGTGGCGCCTTCGACGCCCGCTGCGATCTGGGTAAGCCCCTCGTGGAGCTGGGAACTGAGCCCCGCGACGCTTGACTGGAAGCTGCCGTCCCGCCAGTAGTGCTCCAGGGCAGCGGCGCCGGTGACGAAAGCCGGGTTGTGCCCCCGGAAAGTTCCGTTGTGCTCGCCAGGCTTCCAAATATCCAGTCCGGGTTTGAACAGTGTCAGTGCCAAAGGCAGTCCAAAGCCCGAGATGGATTTCGACAGGCAGACGATATCCGGAGTGATCCCCGCTTCCTCGAAGCTGAAGAAGTTCCCGGTCCGTCCGCAGCCGGCCTGCACATCATCCACGATGAGCAGGATGTCGTGTTCCCGGCACAGCTCGGCAAGGCCTCGCAGCCAGGACGCCCGGGCAGCCCTGAGCCCACCCTCGCCCTGGACGGTTTCCACGATCACCGCTGCGGGCTTATCGATGCCCGATCCCCTGTCCTCCAGGGCTTGCCGGAGCCACAGAAAGTCCGGCATCTGACCATTGAAGAACCCGTCATAGGGCATGCTCGATGTGTTCGTCAGCGGGACGCCGGCTCCCTGCCGTTTCATTGAATTGCCCGTGACCGACAACGATCCCAGGGTCATCCCGTGAAACGCGTTGGTGAAGCTCAGGACATGCTGCCTGCCGGTAACCTTCCGGGCAAGCTTCAGGGCTGCCTCCACCGAGTTTGTTCCCGTCGGTCCGGGGAACATGACTTTGTAGTCCAAATTCCTGGGCTCGAGGATCAACTCCCGGAAGGTTTCCAGGAATTGCCGCTTGGCCGGTGTTTTCATGTCGAGTGAATGAACGATTGCGCCGGAGAGAAGATAGTCCACCAGCGGCTGCAGCAGCACCGGGTTGTTGTGCCCGTAGTTCAGTGCTCCGGCGCCGGAAAAGAAGTCCAAATATTCTCTGCCGTCTTCACTGTAGAGGCTGCTGCCGGAGGCACGTTCAAACACGGTGTCCCAGCTGCGGCAGTAGCTGCGGACCTCGGACTCCAAGCTTTCGAAGATATCCATCTGTCGATGTCCCCCGTACTTCCGACTGGCGAAGATGCCCGAGCGCAAACACAACCCGGGTTTTCCGGATGACGGGCGCGGGAAGGGGACAGTGCAGCGCCTGCGGCGCACTGACCGTTGCTTTCACGGGGCCCGTATGTACTCCCGTATAGAGGTGCTCTAGGCGGGAACTGGGCAGATCCTAGACGCCTGCCCAAATGCTTTTCCGTTTCTTATCGTAAACTCAGGAAACTCACAGCACCTGAGTAGCGGGTACCTGTCTTTTCCCCTCAAACGGCTGATTAACTACCCGATTCGGCAGCGTTTCTCACCTTCGGCAACCCCGGGCTACTCGGAAAAATGCGGGCCGCCGGGCATCCGGCGGACATGGGCGCCGGCGCCATGGACATCCGACTTCCTCGGCCAACGGGGACGGCGAACGCGGCGAGGGACGGGACACCGTTTTGAGAGTCGTTTGATTTGATAGTCGTTTGAAAGGCGAAGCTGGTGTTTAGCCGGTCTTGGCCATCGCGTAGGCCACGGTGCCGTAGGCCAGGGCGCCGGACATTTCGGTGAGCAGTTCCGGGTTGGTGTTGGCGATCGTGTCACAGGCCTCGTGGTAGCAGGGATCGAGGTCCTTGCCGGCCGCCCCGCCAAAGGACTGTGCCTGGGCCTGGGTCTTCTTCTCGACATCGCCGGTGAACAGCCCGCCGCCGGGAATGCCGGCCGAGAGGAAGGCGTCGTAGTCCGAGCCGCCGTCAAAGGGCGTGGTCTCGGCCGGCAGCGCGTTCTCCTGGAAGTAGCGGAAGAAGACGTCCTCGATCGCCTTGGACCCGGCCGGGCCGGCGTCGCCGAAATCCGATCCGTCCCCGTCATGAACGGACCGCACACCGTTCGGCGAGGCCGCCATGTCCACGTTCAGGTTCGCCGCGGTCTGGCCGATCTCGGCCGCACTGAGTTCATCGACGTAGTGCTGGGACCCGTACAGGCCGTCCTCCTCGCCGCCCCAGAACGCGAACCGGACCCGGTTGGCCGGGGTCACCCCGGCCTCCTTCATCCACCGCGCGGTCTCCAGGACCGCCGCAACCCCGCTGCCGTTGTCGTTGATGCCCGGGCCCTCCTGCACGGAATCCAGGTGCGCGCCCACCACCACGGTGTGCCCGGCATCGCCAACCGTGTCGGCGAGGATGTTGAAGGACTCTACCCGCGCCTTGCCCCGGCCATCACGCCGAAAAGAGAAGCTCTGCCGCACCGGTGAGTATCCGGCCGCCCGCAGCTGTTCCTCGACGTAGCGGGCCGACTCCTCATACCCCGAGGTCCCCGCGGCCCGGTTCCCGCCGTTGGCGTCGGCCACCCGCTGCAGCGCCTGCAAATGCCCCACCATGTCCCGGGACTTGAAATCCTCCAGCACGGCACGCGCATCCACCGGACTCGCCGGGGCCAGTACGGTAGGTGCCGAACATCCCGAAACCAAAAAGCCGATTGCCACCAGGACAGCCGCGGCCGCCGTCCGCCCCCGCTGGTACCTCCGCCTACCCGTCACGCTAAGAACATACTTCCTCAGTCGCCGGGGAGGAAGGCCACCCCTAGTGCGAGCCGGCCCTAAGCGGTGCGGCGGCCACGGCCGCCGGATCGGAGAAGGCCAGACGGGGCACCATCACCAGCGCGGCAGCCGCAGCAAGCCCGGTGACCCCGCAGATGGTCCATACCGTGAGGTAGCCGGCGAGCGGCGCCGCGGTCTGACCGGCGTCCCCCGCGCCGGCCCCGGCCTCGGCCAGGACGTGGCTGACCAGGGCGATGCCGAACACCGCGGACGCGAAGGCTCCGCCGATGGTCTTGGTGGTGTTGGTCAAACCCGTGGCCATCGCGGTCCGGTTGAGGGGGGCGGCCGCGGCGGCCGCCGAAGGCAGCGCCGCCACGAGGGCCCCGGAGCCGACACCGGCGATCGCCATGTTGGCCAGCGCCTGGATCAGACTGCCGTGGAACGGCAGGAACAGCAGGTAGCCCAGGCCCACGAGCGTGGCGGCGCCCACGAGGGTCCAGCGCGGAGTGAGCCGGCGGGTCACCACCGGGTACAGCAGCGCGCCCACCAGCAGCGCCAGCACATAGACGCCGATGATGATGGAGACGTGCCCGGCGCGCAGCCCGAGGCCGTAGCCGTGCAGCGCGGGATCTGTCCGGGCGAAGGTGGACAGCGGGGCCTGCGCGCCGAGCACCGAGACACCAAAGAGCCCGGCGGTCAGCTGGACGGGCCACATGGACTTACCCCGCAGCATTCGGATGTCGACGAGCGGATCGGCCGCGCGCAGCTCGAACCGCGCGAACGGAACGAACACCAGAATTCCGGCTCCCACCAGCGCCCACGGCCACCACGCGCCGGCCCCGTTGAGGCGCATGAAGGTCAGCCCGGACGTGATGAGCAGCAGCCCGAGGGCGAGGAGCGTGAAGCCACGGGTGTCCACGCGTCCGCCGCTGCGCTCCCGCGACTCCGGCACGCCAAACCTGACGGCGAACCAGCATGCGGAGACGGCCACCGCGGGGACCAGGAGCACCAGCTGCAGCTGGCCCGCGAACACTTCCACGAGCGCACCGGCGGCGAGCGCCCCGGCGATGACACCGGCTTCCAGCGCCCCGACGAGGACGCCGGCCGCGCGCCGCGTGCGGGCGGCGCCGTCGGGCAGCTGATGGACGCGGCTGAAGATCAGGGCAATTTCCAGGGGCAGCCAGACCACGTAGAAACCCTGGAACGACCACGCGGCCAGGAAGGTCCAGAAGTCCGGGGCGAGCGCGACGACCCAGGAGGCCATGGCGGTGACCAGCGTGGAAACCAGCAGGATCCTCTTGTGCCCGTACATGTCCCCCAGCTTGGCCAGCACCGGCACGGCGAGGGCGCTGACCATGAGCTGCGCGGCCTCGAACCAGTTGACGTCGGCGTCGTGGATTCCCAGGTGCCGGGCGATATCGGTGAGGATGGGCGTGTAATAGCCCTGCAGGATTCCACTGGTGAGCTCCACCAGACACAGAAAAGCTACAACACGGCGCATGGCGGCCTTCCGGGAGGGCGGGCACCTCGCGGCCAGCCGACTGATTGCATCCTAGGCCCGCGCCGTCGCCGAAGGCGGGAACGCGGCCGGCAACGCGGCCGGGAAGATGGGGCGGGAAACCCCGGCGGAACGGCGCGGGAATATTCGTCCGCGACGGGCGTTATACCGGTCGATAGATGCAAATGCATCTAAATCGGCTATAGTAGAACCAGATCCCGGATCCACCCCGGCCACGGAAAGGCACACCATGCAGATCGGCGTATTCAGCGTCAGCGACATCACTACCGACCCCACCACGGGCCGCACCCCGACTGAGCACGAGCGCATCAAGGCGTCCGTGGCGATCGCCAAGAAGGTCGAAGAGATCGGCATGGATGTCTACGCCCTCGGCGAGCACCATAACCGGCCGTTCTTCTCGTCCTCCCCCACCACCACGCTGGCGTACATCGCGGCCCAGACCGAGCGCATCATCCTGTCCACGGCCACGACCCTGATCACCACGAACGACCCCGTGAAGATCGCAGAGGACTTCGCGATGCTCCAGCACCTCGCGGACGGACGCGTGGACCTGGTCCTGGGCCGCGGCAACACCGCCCCCGTCTACCCCTGGTTCGGCAAGAACATCCAGGACGGGATCGAACTCGCGATCGAGAACTACTCCCTGCTGCGCCGCCTCTGGGACGAGGACACCGTCAACTGGTCCGGCAAGCACCGCACCCCGTTGCAGAACTTCACCTCCACCCCCCGCCCGCTCGACGGCGTCGCCCCCTTCGTGTGGCACGGCTCGATCCGCACGCCGCAGATCGCCGAAGTGGCGGCGTACTACGGTGACGGTTTCTTCGCCAACAACATCTTCTGGCCCAAGGAGCACTACCAGCAGCTGATCGGCCTCTACCGCGAACGCTATGAGCACTACGGCCACGGCAAGGCGGACCAGGCGATTGTGGGCCTCGGCGGCCAGTTCTTCATGCGGAAGAACTCCCAGGACGCCGTCAAGGAGTTCCGTCCCTACTTCGACAACGCCCCGGTCTACGGCCACGGCCCCTCGCTGGAGGACTTCACGTCCCAGACCCCGTTGACCGTCGGCAGCCCGCAGGAAGTGATCGAAAAGACCCTGTCGTTCAGGGAGTACTTCGGCGACTACCAGCGCCAGCTCTTCCTGATCGACCACGCCGGCCTGCCGCTGAAGACCGTCCTGGAACAGCTGGACCTGTTCGGGGAGGAAGTGCTGCCGGTGCTGCGCAAGGAATATGCCGCGCTCAAGCCGGCGCACGTTCCCGAACCGCCGACGCACGCCGGCCGTGTTGCCGCCGCGCTGGCAGCGGGCACCGTCGACGCCGCCGCGGAGACCACCATTCAGGGCTCATGATGCCCGCCAAGACTACCGAATCGCCGGTACGCCTGGCCGCGGAAACCTGGGAATCCCTGTTCCGGGCCCAGGTGGCGGTGATGCGCAAGCTGCAGGCGGCGCCGGCATTCAAAGCCCTGGCGCTCAATGAGTACGACGTCCTGTTTACGCTCTCCCGCTGCCCCTCCGGGTGGCTGCGCCTGAACGAGCTCAACGACAACGTGCTGCTGAGCCAGTCCAGCCTGAGCCGGCTGGTGGAGCGGCTCGAAAAGCGTGGGCTCGTTGAACGGACTCCAGCCCCGGAGGACGGCCGCGGGATCCTCATCCGGCTCACCGATGCCGGACGGGACCTGCAGAAGCAGATCGGCCGGGAACACGTGCGCGACATCGCCGCGCTCGTGGGCCCGGCCCTCTCCGCCGCCGAACAGCAGGAGCTGCTGCGGCTGACCGAGAAGCTCCGCGCCGCGGTCTCCGTGCGCTAAGGCCGTGCCCTTGACAGCCCGGCCGTGCGCTGCCTAGTGGATCGCGACGAGCTGCGCCGGGTCTTCCTGTGGCAGGTTATCGACGACGGCGGTGACGCTGAGTTCCTTCAGGGACAGGCTGCCGCCCACGGTGGACAGGAAGGCGGTGTCCGAGGAATCGCGTCCTGCCGTGATCCGCAGCATGCTCTCCCGTGGCGCCAGCCCCGTGGGGTCGATGACGTGCCAGGTGCCGTTGATGTGCGCCTCGGCCACGGCGTGGAAGTCCATCGGGGTCAGTCCCGGGGCGTAGACGGCGGCCAGCCGGGCCGGGACGTTCTTGGAACGCAGCAGGGCAATGGCGAGGTGGGCAAAGTCCCGGCAGACGCCGCGGCGGTGCAGCAGTGTTTCGACCGCGCCGTCGGTCCCCCGCGAGGATCCGCTGACGTAGCGCAGCTCGTTGAAAACCCAGTCCCGGACCGCGTGGAGCAGCTCCTCGCCCTGGAGCCCGCCGAATTCGGCGTAGGCGGTGGGCAACAGCCGGTCCGATTCCGCGTAGCGGCTGGGCCGGACATAGCGGATCAGTTCCATGAGCCCGGGTTCCTCGGGCAGCGCGAAGCCGGTGACGGTGGCCGAATACTCAACCAGGACGTCGGTGGGTTCGGCGAATTCCATGTAGTGGAAGCGGCCGCCGTGATGGTCCGAGAGCTCGGTCAGCGGCACGTCCCCGCCTCCCGCGGTCACCCTGAGCGATTCGTCAATCGAGTCGTAGCCGGCGTTCCGGGCCACGGCCACGGCGAGAGCCACCTTGGTTTCGGCAACGGTCTTGAAGGCCAGGCGGGCGGCTACGGCGCGTTCCATGTATCTCTGTCTCCGGGATGTGGGATTGAGGTGGGTGCAGGGGAAGCCGCCGTCAACGGCCCGGGGATGTGCGGGGCGGGCGGGACTAGTTTTTGATCTTCAGAGACATTAGCATCCGCTGGACGTTCGCGAATTCGGACCCCTCGTTGACGTACTTGGCCGCCTGGTCGAGAGTGTCGAACGCCTTGGCGGGGGCAACCTTTTGGTCCGGCGCCAACGCCTTGAGCACTGTCAGGTCCCCGAACGAATAGTCCCCCTTGCCGGCCGGGCCACGGACCACGTTCTGCAACGCGCAGCTCTTGCCGCCCGCGCCGCCCACCACGTTGGTGATGCCGTAGGAGCCGAAGTACTTGTAGCCCTGGACCACCCGGAACACCACGTGCGGGTCAATGGTGCCCCCGCCGCCGGCGTGCGGCAGGTCAACCGGCACGCTGCTGACCACGACGTAGTTGCGGGCGGCGTCGTCCGGGCAGGCCGCGGCAGGCTGCGGGGGCAGGCCGGTCTGCAAGGTGGCCAGGTAGGCGCCGCCGGCGTCCTTGACGGTGATCTTCAGCGCCCCGGGCAGAGCACCGGCGTCGGGAGCTACGGACTGGACAATCCAGTCCTGCGGCACCTCAAAACTGACGGACTTTGCCGGGTCGGTAAAGACCTTCCAAGCCGCTGCGCTCGAGCCCGGGGTGGGGGAAGCGCTGGCCGAGGCGGCGGCATCAGTGGTGGCAGACGGCGTCGCACTCTCACTCGCACCGGGACCCGCACTGTCGGCCGGGCTGCTGCCCGCGGTCCAGACCGGCGTCCCCTTGCCGTCGCTGCTGCAGCCCGAAAGGGCTGCCACCGCGACTGCGAGCGCCGCGCCGGTGCGCAGCACAGCGCCCCGGATTCCTGCGGTGCCTGTTGAAGAAGGGGCCGTCCCAGTCATGGTGCCAGCGTAGCCGGGGCGCCGCATGACTCAGAGCTCCCGCATCAGTGTTTCGTAGAACCGGACCCCCTGCTCCAGCGTCTCCAGCCCGATCTTTTCGTCAACGGTGTGGATCGAGCCGCGGGCCCGGACGTCCATGAAGAAGGGCGCGAAGCGGTACACGGCACCGCAGATCCCGGTGAAACGGCGCGAGTCGGTGCCGCCCATCATGATGTAGGGGGTGATGATCGCCTCGGGGAAGACCTGCCCGATGCAGTCCGCCAGCAGGTCCCACTGGGCCCCCGAGGACGGCGACACCGGAGACGGGTCGTTGCCCTCCACGACGCGCAGTCCGACTTTCGGGTCGCGGATGATTTTCCGCAGCAGTGCCATGGTGCCCTCGACCGTCTCCCCCACCGCCACCCTGATGTTGGCGTTGGCCTTCGCCGTGGCGGCGAGGACGTTGGCCCCGGCGCTGCCTTCGAGCGTGGTGATGGCGACGGTGGTCCGGGTCATGGCGTTGGTCTCGCTGCCGAGCCGGCCGAAGAGCCAGGTGATGGGCGCCCGGAGCAGTGCCACGTTCGCGAACACGGCCCGCAGCGGTGGCGGGGTGTGCGGGCCGAAGCGGCGCAGCATCTCGGCGGTCACCTCCGGCAGCGACTGCGGGAACGGGCTGCGCTCGATCCGGGTGATGGCGCGGGCCAGCCGCGCTGTCGCCCCCATCCGCGGCGGCGTGGAGGCGTGTCCGCCCGGGTCCCGGGTCAGCAGCTCCACGTCCAGGATTCCCTTTTCGGCCACGCCGACGACGGCGGCCGGCCGGCTCACCCCCGGGAAGGCGCCGCCCGCGACGGCACCGCCCTCGTCCAGGACGAGCCAGGGCACCACGCCGCGGCCGGCCAGCAGGTCGGCGGCGGCCGCCGCGCTGTTGCCGGCTGTCTCCTCGTTGTTGCCGAACGAGAAGTAGAGGTCGTGCGCGGGCGAATACCCCGCCAGCAGCAGGCTCTCGGCCGCTTCCAGGATGGCCACGAGCTGGCCTTTGTCATCGAGCGTCCCGCGGCCCCAGAGGAACGTGCCGTCGTTGTGGCCGGAGAACGGCGGGTGTGTCCACTCCCCCGGGTCGTCTGCCGGGACGACGTCGTAGTGCGCCATCAGCACCGATGCCCGGTGCGCGGCCGCCGGGTCCTCCGCTGGTGCGGCGCCGGGCCAGCGGTACAGGAGGGCGTGGCCGTTGACCCGCTCCAGTTCCAGGGCAGCATGGACCGCCGGATACAACCGGGGCAGCGCCGCGATGAAGGCCTCGAACTCGGCTGTTTCCACCCCGGCCCCGGCCGCGGAGGACCCCTCGGCCCGGCTGGACACGGTCCGGTACGTCACGAGCTCCGCCAGCGACGCCGCCGCGCGCCCGGCGCCCGGCGGGTGCCCGGGGCCGCCCGGTGTTCCGCCGGGGCTCTTGAGGGTATTGCCGGCGGCCGCGTTCTGCAGGGGGTTGCGCATGCGCGAAAGTCTACGGCCGGAGGGTCCGCCGGAACGGGCTATTCCGCGCGCGGGTCCGGCCCCGGAATCCCGGGCACAATTCGGCGCACAAATTTCGGCCTCGGGAAAGCGGATACGCTGGGGGCATGGCCGAACAGAGCATTGACGGAACGCACTTTGGGGATCTGGGCGACGTGGCAGGCATGTCGGCCCTCGATATCGCGGACTGGCGGCTGCGGACCTTTGCCCTCTACGCCACCACGCGGAAGATTGCCGCGGACAGCCCGGCCGAGGCGCATTCCTACTGGCGCCAGGAGCGGGACCGCATGTTCGGCACCCACCCGGCGTCCGCGCTGACGGCCGAGGCCAAGGCCACCTTCGGCGGCCTGAAGACGGCGGACTACGATCCGATCTACCGTTTCCACGTCCCGCTGACCCCCGAGGGCGCCGGGCGGGAGATGAACGTAGAGACCGGGACCGACGGCCTGGTCCGGTTTGTGCGGCTGGGCACCTTCGACCTGCCCGAGATGGGACAGCTCGCGGTCTGGAAGCTCAGGGGTTACGGCGGCGGTATCTTCGTGCCGTTCCGTGACGCCACCGCCGGCCAGCCCGGCGGCAGCTACGGCGCCGGACGCTACCTCCTGGACACCATTAAGGGAGCTTTCCACGGCGTGCGGGGCTCCGGGCCCCAGGCCGAATTCATCCTGGACTTCAATTTCGCCTACAACCCCTCGTGCGCCTACAACGAGGCCTGGGCATGTCCGCTGGCCGGCCCGGCAAACCGGCTGGCCGTGGACATCCCCGTGGGCGAGCTGTACTGAGCGGATGGAGTCCCAGCTCGAACAGCTTGACCCTGCCCCCGCCGTCGTCCTCGGGCCGAAGACCCGCCGGTACCGTGGAGTCCTGCGTTACCCCGTGGTCCGGCAGCTCATCCGGTTCACCGGCGTCGGCATTGTCTGCACCCTGACCTCCCTGGCCCTGTACGCCCTCTCCCGGCCCTGGCTTGGGGCACAGCCGGCCAACGCGGCGGCCCTGATCCTGACGTCGTTCATGAATACCGCCCTCAACCGGCGCCTGACGTTCAAGATCACCGAAAGCCGCCGGATGAAGCGCGACCACCTCAACGGCCTGATCGTAATCCTCGTCGCGCTGCTGATCACCGGCGGCAGCCTCGCCGTCCTGCACTGGGTCAACCCGGACGCCACCGTGGCGGAGGAGCTGTGGACCACCACCCTCTCCGGTTTCGCCGCCACCGCCGTGCGGTTCACGATGCTGCGGCACTGGATCTTCCGCCGCGCCCGCCACCGCTGACGTCGCCCACGGCCCCCACCCCGGGTTGAGCTAGCAGTTCAAGCCGCTATGGAGGCGGCCCGATAGGGACATGTAGTGACGGCTCAACCGGTGGAGGGGGTGCCGAGGGAGCGGACGCCGGCGACGGCGGTGCGGACCGCGGCCGCCGCCTCCTGCAACTGCGCTGCCGTCACGGTCGAGTCGAAGCTGAACCGCACCGCCGTCTGGGCGATCTCGGGCTCGATGCCCAGGGCCAGCAGCACGGGTGAGGGCGCATCCGAGCCGGCGGCACACGCGGAACCGCTGGAGCAGATGATGCCCTGGCGTTCGAGCTCCAGCAGCACGGACTCGCCGCTGGTGCCCGGGAAGCAGAAGGATGCCACCGAGGGCAGCCGCTCGGTGGGGTGGCCGGTGAGCAGTGCGCCGGGAACACCGGCCAGCACGGCGTCAAAGAACCCGTCGCGGAGGGCAGCGACGTGCCCGGCCGGTTCCCGCGGCAGCGCCAGGGCCGTCGCCAGCGCCACGGCGCCGGCGACGTTTTCCGTGCCCGACCGGCGGCCGCGCTCCTGCCCGCCACCGTGGACCAGCGGTTCAAGCCGGACCCGGCCGCGCACAAACAGCGCGCCGCTGCCTTTGGGCGCGCCCAGCTTGTGGCCGGAAATGCTCAGCGCGTCCACGCCCAGTGCGCCGGTGTCCAGCGGCAGCCAGCCGGCGGCCTGGACGGCGTCGGTGTGGAACGGGACTCCGTGGGCACGGGCCAGCGCCGCGAGCCGGGCGATGGGCTGGACCGTACCGACCTCGTTGTTGGCGTACATGATGCTGACCAGGGCCGTGCCGGGCTGCAGCACGGCGGCGAGGGCCTCTTCGCTTACCTGCCCGAAGCGGTCCACGGGGATCACGTCGACGGCGAAGCCGTGGACCCGTTCGAGGTACCGGGCGGATTCTTCCACCGCGGGATGCTCGACGGCGCTGATTGCCACCCGGTCCAGGCGCGGATCGGCGGCGCGCCGGGCCAGGGCGATGCCCTTGACGGCGAGGTTGTCCGCTTCCGTGCCGCCGGAGGTGAAGACGACTTCCCCGGGGCGGCAGCCGAGGGCCTTGGCGGTTGCGGCGCGGGCCCCCGCGAGCGCCGCGGCAGCCGCCTCTCCCAGGGAGTGATGGCTTGCCGGGTTGCCAAATTCGCCCGTGAGGTAGGGCCACATGGCCTCCAGCACCTCGCGGCGGACCGGGGTGGTGGCCGCGGCGTCGAGGAAGATCATGGTGCGCCTCAGCCGGCCGCCGGACCGGCGCCGGAGTCGACGGCCGGCTCGACGTCAAGCTCAATGTCCAGGCCGAGGTCCAGGGCCGTGACACTGTGCGTCAGGGCGCCGATCGAGATGACGTCAACCCCGGTGGCCGCGATGTCCGCCACGGTGGAGAGGTTGACGTTGCCGCTGGCCTCGACGCGGGCCCGGCCGCCCACCAGTCCGACGCCGGCCGCGAGCTCGGCCAGGGAGAAGTTGTCCAGCATGATGGTGTCCACCCCGGCGGCAAGGACGGGCTTGATCTGCTCCATGGTGTCCACCTCCACTTCGAAGTGTGTTGTGTGGCCGAGCTGCGCCTTGGCGCCAAGGAGCACTGCGGTCAGCTTCGCCGGGTCGCCGCCGGTGAGGACGGCCAGGTGGTTGTCCTTGGCCAGGACGGCGTCGGAGAGGCTGAAGCGGTGGTTGGCGCCGCCGCCGCAGCGGACGGCGTAGCGTTCGAGCACCCGCAGCCCCGGCGTCGTCTTGCGGGTATCGGTGATCCGGGCCCGGGTGCCGGCCACGAGCGCCACGAACTCGGCCGTTTTGGTGGCGATGGCGCTCATCCGCTGGACCAGGTTCAGTGCGACGCGTTCGGCCAGCAGCACGGCGCGGGCGTTCCCGGTCACGCGGGCCAGGGCGGTTCCGGCAGCGAAGGCCTCGCCGTCGTTGACCAGCAGTTCGACGACGGCGCCCGGGTCGGTCAGCCGCATCGCCGCGGCGAAGACCTCCCCGCCGCTCAGCACGCCGGGAACCCGGGCGTTGAGAACCGCCGTCGCCCGCGCCTGCGCGGGGATGAGCACCTGCGAGGTGATGTCCCCGGACGGGGCGTCCTCCTGCAGCGCCGTGCGGAGGACGGCGAGGACGGCGGCCTCGGGCAGGCTCCCGGCGAGGGCCGCGGCGCGGGAGGGCAGGGTTTCCGGGGCAGCGGTGGCGTGGGCAGTGGTGGTCACGAGGAAATCCTTTGCATGGAATGGGTGAGGGCTGAGGCGTCGTCCGTGTCCGCCCGGTAGTGGGCTCCGACGGACTGCGTGCGGTTCAGGGCAGCCGCCACAAGGAGGCGGCCCGCGAGGAGCAGGTTCCGGTCCTCATGGGCATCCTGGCAGAGCCAGTCACTGTGGCCGGCATCGGGAGCGGTCTCAGAATGGACAACGTCGTCCCAGGCCGCAAGCACGGTCTCCGCCTCCCGCAGTTGCTCCCCGCTGCGCATTACCCCGGCGTCCGCCGTCATCAACCGCCGAAGAGCGTCGCGCGAGAAAACCCCGTACGCGGATACCGACTTCACAAAATCTTCGGACACGCTCGCTAAAGTGTCCTCCCCTGACGTGAAGTCGTGCGACGGCGCTGCGGAAGCGTGCGTCAAGGGGAGGCCGCCCGCGGCCGTGGGCCCACACGATCCGGGTTCCCTGACCGAGCTTGCGAGGCTAGGGGGATCGTGGGGAGCACGCGGAGCAGTGGTGTCGTGCGACGGGTCGGCGCGCAGGAAGTCCTCGACGGCGCGGCGGCCGAACACCAGGCCCTCCAGCAGCGAGTTGCTCGCCAGCCGGTTGGCCCCCTGCGCCCCGGTGCGGGCGACCTCGCCGGCGGCGTACAGGCCGGGAACGGACGTGCGGCCCCGCAGGTCGGTGCACACGCCGCCCATCCAGTAGTGCGCGGCCGGGGAGACGGGGACCGTTTCTGTGGTCCAGTCGTAGCCGGCGGCGAGGGTGGCCGCCGTGATGGTCGGGAACCGCCGGGCCAGGAAGCCCGCGCCCCGCGCTGCCTCGATGCCGCGGGCGTCCAGGTAGACCGGGCTGTCCGGCGCGGCCCCGGTGGCGGCCAGGTGCAGGGCGATGCTGCGGGAGACGACGTCGCGGGGGGCCAGTTCGGCGTCGGGGTGGTAGTCGGGCATGAAGCGGTATCCCGCGGAGTCCAGCAGCACCGCGCCCTCGCCGCGGACCGCTTCGGAGATGAGCAGGGCCGGCGGCCCGCCTGGAATCTCCTCGGCGGCAAGGGTGGTGGGGTGGAACTGGAAGAACTCGAGGTCCCGCACCGAGGCGCCGGCACGCCAGGCCAGGGCCAGGCCGTCGGCGGTGGCGACGCCGGGGTTGCTGGTGCGGGCAAAGAGCCGGCCCGCCCCGCCGGTAGTGAGCAGGACGGCGTCGGCCGCCAGTTCCTGGGGCCGTCCGCCGGCCAGGTAGGCCACTCCGGTGACCCGGGCCGGCGTCGGGGGCATGCTGCCGCGCTGTGACAGTTCGTCCGGCAGCGCTTCGGCCAGGTCGTCCGGTCCGGTCAGGAGTCCGGTGACGAACGCGCTGGTCTCCACCCGGAGCCGGCCGTGGCCGGCGCGGTCCAGGACGGCGCGTTCGAGGACGGCGGCGACGAGCCCGCGGGCGATGCAGGCGCCCGTCGCGTCCCCGCCGGCGTGCAGGATGCGGGGCGCCGAGTGTGCCGCTTCAAGGCCCAGGGCCGGTCCGCCGTCGGGAGCTGTGTCGAAATGCACGCCGTAGCGGCCCAGTCCGGCGATGTCCCGGACGGCCTCTGTACACAGGACCCGGACTGCCTCGGGGTCGTTGAGCCCGGCCCCGGCGGCGAGCGTGTCCGCGATGTGCGCTGCCACGGAGTCACCGGGGGCGGCATCCTCCGGGGCCAGCACGGCCGAGATGCCGCCCTGGGCGTAGAACGTGTTGCTTTGCTCCAGCGTCCCCTTGCTCAGGAGGACCACCTCGATGTCACGGCCGCCGGTGGCGGCGTCGTCGGTGGCGAGCAGCGCGGCGTAGAGCCCCGCAATCCCGCTGCCGACGATCACGAGCCGCCTGGTCACGGCCGCGCCGCCAGCATGCGCTCCAGGGCCACCTTGGCCGGGGCGGCCACGTCCTCGTCCACGGTGATGCGGTTCAGCACCTCGCCGCGGACGAGCGCTTCCAGGACCCAGGCGAGGTAGCCGGGGTGGATGCGGTACATCGTGGAGCAGGGGCAGATCACCGGGTCCAGGCAGAAGATGGTGTGCTGCGGGTATTCCGCGGCGAGCCGGTTCACCATGTTGATTTCGGTGCCGATCGCGAACGTGGTGGGTTCCGTGGCCGCGGCGATGGCCTTCTTGATGAAGTCGGTGGACCCGGCGGAATCGGCGGCATCCACCACCTCCATGGGGCATTCCGGGTGCACGATCACCTGCACGCCGGGGAACTCGGCGCGGGCCTTTTCGATCTGGCCCACGTTGAAGCGTTTGTGGACCGAGCAGAAGCCGTGCCAGAGGATTACCCGGGAATCGAGCAGGGCCTGTTCGTCGTTGCCGCCGAGGTCCTTGCGCGGGTTCCACATCGGCATCTGCTCCAGCGGCACCCCCATGGCCTTGGCGGTGTTGCGGCCCAGGTGCTGGTCGGGGAAGAACAGCACGCGCTGGCCGCGTTCGAAGGCCCATTCCAGCACCGTCGCGGCGTTCGAGGAGGTGCAGACGATCCCGCCGCGCTCGCCGCAGAAGCCCTTGAGGGCCGCGGAGGAGTTCATGTAGGTGACCGGGATGACCGGGACCCGGCCCTCGGCGTCGGGCTCGGTGCCGAAGACCTCCTCAAGCTGTTCCCAGCACTCGGTGACCGAGTCGATGTCCGCCATGTCGGCCATGGAGCAGCCTGCGGCCAGGTTGGGCAGGATCACGGCCTGGTCGGGGCGGGACAGGATGTCCGCCGTCTCGGCCATGAAGTGCACGCCGCAGAAGACGATGGCCTCCGCGTCGGGCCGGGTCAGGGCGGCGTTGGCGAGCTGGAACGAGTCGCCCACGAAGTCGGCGTATTCGATCACTTCGTCGCGCTGGTAGAAGTGCCCCAGCACGACGGCGCGGTCCCCCAGTGCCGCTTTGGCGGCGCGGATCCGGGCGTCGAGTTCGGCGTCGGAAGCGAGCTTGTATTCTTCCGGGAGCTGGCCCTGCCGGGGAGTGGAGGCCGGTGCGACGTCGGTGGAGGAGGCACCCGGCCCGTAGGCGGGCACGCCGGCGAGGGCCTCGGCGAGGTCGTAGTCCCAGGGCCCGCGGGCCAGCGCGGGGCTGCAGGTGGAGGCGGCCGCGCCCTGTGCCATGGTGGTGGCCTGCTCGCGCGTGATCAGCTGGATAGCCGTGTTGACGCTGCTCATGGTGTGCTCCTGTTGTCTGGGTCGAGGCCTGGGCGGCCGGTGAAGCGGTAGAGGCGGGGCGGGCGGTGCTTGCCGCCCTGCAGATAATGGTCGGTTTCTTCGATTTCCGGTGTGGCCTTGACCTGCCGGCGGAAGTTGGCGGGATCGAGTTCGCGGTCCAGGACGGCCTCGTAGACCTCCCGGACCTGGGCGAGGGTGAAGTACTCGCCCAGCAGGTGGTAGGCGATGGATCCGTAGGCCATCTTGTTGCGCAGCCGCCACAGCGCGTAGTCGACGATCGAGTTGTGGTCGAAGGCCAGCTCGTCCAGCCTGTCGGCGCGGAACCAGCGCACGTTCTCCGATTCGTCGGCCAGCGCGGCCTCCGTGGGCTGGACGAGTGCCCAGTACACGATCGAGACGACGCGCTGGGTGGGCGAGCGGTGCAGCCCGCCAAAGGCGTAGAGCTGTTCGAGGTAGTTCGGGGCCAGCCCGGTGGTCTCGCGCAGGTTCCGCGAGGCGGCGTCCTGGAGTGACTCGGAGTGCGTGAGCGGGCCGCCCGGCAGCGCCCAGAGGCCCTTGAACGGTTCGCGGATCCGGCGCACCAGCGGAATCCACAGCGTGGGCCGGCCGGACCGCTCGCTGGGACGCAGCGCAAAGATCACCGTGGAGATGGCCAGCGACGGCGGCGCGGTCTGGCGCTCCGAGACGTTGGCTGCTGTGGTGTAAACGGTGATCTACCCGCCCTCTGAGGTTCCGGGCGGGTCCGCGATGGACTGCCCGGCTGGATCCGGCCCGACCGCCGGATTAGTTATAGTCACATTGACTAGAACTAATGATACGGCCGCGCCGCCCGGGCGCAAAATGTTTCAGGTCACACGGGCCGGACCGGGTTGTCGCCGGCGCACGGACGGGGCTTGTCCGCGGGTGCCGGCACCGGTATTAATCGAGGCTATGGACTCAGAAGATATGGACCCGGAGGGTACGGACGCAGAGGCCGTCAGGGCCCGATACGCGGGGGCGGCCCAGGCATTCATGGAGCTCGCCGGGCAGGTACCGCACCAGGCGTGGTCGCGGCCGGCACTGGGCGAATGGGATGTCCTGTCGCTGACCGGCCACACGAGCCGTGCCCTGACAACCGTGGAAACCTACCTCGCGACCCCGGCCGCCGGGGCACGCGTGCCGGGTCCAGTGGAATACTTCCTGGCCGTCCGGGGCGCCACCTCGCCCGCCGCGATTGCGCAGCGGGGCAGGGAAACCGGGGAGGCGCTGGGCGAGGACCCTGCCGCTGCCGTGCGGGAGCTTGTCCAACGCGTCACGGCCCTCGTCAGGAACACGCAGGACGATGCCCTGGTGGCCACCCCTGCCGGAGCAATGACGCTCATCGACTACCTGCCGACCCGGACCTTCGAGCTGGCCGTGCACACCCTGGATCTGGCGCGCGCCCTGGGCCTGCCGCCGCCCGCCACCTTGGCCCCGGCGGTCGCGGCCTCCCTGGAGCTCGCCGGAGCCATCGGCTCCCGACTGCCGTCCGCCGGTGATTTGCTGCTCTTGCTCACCGGCCGGACCGGCCTGCCCGAAAACCTGAGTGTCCTCTAGCCCGTGCCGGCGGCCGCGGTTTCCAGCAGCGGCAGGGTGCGGCCCTGGAAGTGCGTATTGAGCACGATCACGGAGGACGAGCGCAGGACCGATCGGGTGGCGATCATGGCATCGAGGACGCGCTGGAGGTCCGAATTGGAGCGGGCGGCTATCCGGGCCATGAGGTCCGAGCTCCCGGAGACGGTATGGATCTCGATCAGCTCGGGAATCCGCGCCAGGGCCTCCACGACGGCGTCGTGCCCGAGGTCCTGGTTGATCGTGAGGGAGCAGAAAGCCACGACGGGGTAGCCGAAATGCGCCGGATCGGGCTGGGGCACCCATGAGCCAATCACGCCGGCGTCCTGCATCCGGTCCAGGCGCGACTGCACCGTGGCGCGGGCAACCTTCAGTACCCGGGAGGCCTCCAGGACCGAGGCCCGGGGGGAATCCGTGAAAAATCGGACAATCTTTGCATCAAGCGGATCAACGTCCACTGATTCTTCCTTCCCAAGCGGGACCGGGCCGGACAAACAGCCACCGATGCCCCGATTCAGTTAGCAAACTGCCACCATGCTCTCACGGCGGAGGCGCCCCGGCGGCCGGGGGCCGGCCCCAAATCCGGTAAATTCAATAGGTCCCATAAGGACGAAAAGATCCAAACCACACGAAGGTTCGCCATGACGATGAAGTCCACCGCGACGCTACCCACCGCGGTTCCCGCCCCGAGCCTGGGGCACAGCATGAAACCACGCCAGCTGACAATGATGGGACTGGGCAGCGCGATCGGCGCCGGCCTGTTCCTCGGCTCGGGAGCCGGAATCCAGGCGGCGGGACCGGCCGTGCTGATCTCCTACCTCGTCGCCGGAACCCTGATCATCCTGGTGATGTGGGCGCTCGGGGAGATGGCCGCGGCCAATCCCAACAGCGGCGCCTTCTCCGTGTACACGCAAAAGGCCATGGGCAAGACCGCGGGCGCCACCGTCGGCTGGCTCTGGTGGCTGCAGCTCGTGGTGGTCATCGCCGCCGAGGCCCTCGGTGCGGCCGGGCTCCTGTTCACGGTGTGGCCGGTGATCCCCGTCTGGGCACTGTCCCTGATCTTCATGGCCCTGTTCACCGCCATCAACCTGGCGGGCGTGAAGAACTTCGGCGAGTTCGAATTCTGGTTCGCCATCCTCAAAGTGGCTGCCATCGTGATATTCCTGGCCACCGGCGGGGCCCTGCTGCTGGGCTTGCTGCCGGACGTCCCGTCCCCCGGCCTCAGCAACTTCACGTCCGGCTTCGCCCCGGCCGGCCTGGGCGGCATCGCAACCGCACTCTTCGTCGTCATCTTCGCCTTCGGCGGCACCGAGATTGTCAGCGTGGCCGCGGCCGAAACGGAAAACCCGGAGCGCAGCGTCGCCCAGGCGATCCGCACCGTCGTCTGGCGGATCCTCGTGTTCTACATCGGCTCGGTATTCGTCATCGCGGCCGTCCTTCCCTCGACTTCCGCGGCCCTGAAGTCCCCCTTCGCCGCCGTCCTCGACGTCGCCCGGATCCCCGGCGCCGGCGCCGCGATCACCCTGGTCGCCGTCATCGCGCTGCTCTCCGCCCTGAACGCCAACCTCTACGGCGCGTCCCGCATGGTGTACTCGCTCTCTGAGCGCGGCGAAGCCCCCAAGTTCCTCTCCAAGCTCAACACGGCCCGGGTCCCGGTCGTGGCGGTGAGCGTCTCCGTGGCCTTCGGCTTCCTGGCCGCCGTCCTGGAACTGCTCTTCCCGGACCAGATCCTGCCGGCGCTGTTCCAGCTGGTCGGTTCCACCTGCCTCGTGGTGTGGGGCTCGGCCCTGGTGTCCCAGCTGATCCTGCGCCGCCGGGCTGACCGCGACGGCACTGCGCTGCCGCTGCGGATGAAGGGCTTCCCGGGGCTGACGATCTTCGGGCTCGTGCTCCTGGCTCTGATCTTCGCCGTCGGCTTCAGCAGCCCGGAGAGCAGCAAGCAGCTGGTCAGCACCCTGGTACTGGTGGCCGGCATCGCCGTGGCGTGCTGGACCGGCGCCCGGATCACCCGGAACCGCAACGCCGCCGCCGCCGGCGCGAAAGCCGACCAGGCGGAACAGCCCAGCCGCTAGACAAATTGCCAAGCTCACCGGCGCGGGGGGCGGCATAAGTGTGCAGTCTGGGCACCCCAGCCTAGGCTGATTGCCCACCCCGCCGCCGGTGACTAGGGTCACAGGCATGGACACACTTCTCCCCGTGGCTTCCGGCAGCGCTGCCGGGCCGCTCACAGCCGATGAACTCCGCGAGCTCTATTCGCTCATGGTGGCCGTCCGGCACCTCGACACCTCGGCCATCGCCTGGCAGCGGCAGGGCATCATCCCCGGCTACGCCCCCGAACTCGGCCAGGAAGCTGCCCAGGTGGGCAGCGGCTACGCCGTGGACACCACCCGGGACTTCGCCTTCCCCACCTACCGCGAAATGGGCGTTGCCCGGACCATGGGCGTGGACATGGTGGCCTACATGTCCACCCACAAGGCCACGTGGCACGGCGGCCTCTACAACCCGATGGAATCCCGGCTGGCCCCGATCCAGGCGGTCGTCGCCGGCTCCGTCCTGCACGCCGTCGGCTGGGCCCACGGCCAGACGCTGGACAAAAAGGACGGCGTCGCCCTGACCTACTTCGGCGACGGCGCCTCCTCGCAGGGCGACGTGCACGAGGCGATGAACTTCGCCGCCGTGATGAAGGCGCCCGTGGTGTTCTTCGTCCAGAACAACGGCTGGGCCATCTCGGTCCCCACCGAACGGCAGGTGGCCGGCGGCTCCGTCGCGGCCCGCGCCGCGGGTTACGGCATGCCGGCGCTGAAGATCGACGGCGATGACGTCGTCGCGGTCCTCGAAGCGACCCGCCGCGCCTTTGCGCATGCCCGTTCCGGCAACGGCCCGGTGCTCATCGAGGCCATGACCTACCGCCGCGGCCCGCACTCCACGTCCGATGATCCGGGCCGCTACCGCTCCCTCGACGAGGAACGCGACGGCGCAGGCACCGACCCGCTCGAGCGGCTCCGGCAGCGGCTGCTGGCCGATGGAATTGCCGACGAGGCGTTCTTCGCCGAGGCGCTGGCCGCGGCCAAGGTCGAAGAGGAGCAGATCCGTACCGGCATCCAGGCCCTGGGCTCCCGGCCCGGGACCGAAATGTTTGACCTGGTCTTCCAGGAAACCACCCCTGCCCTGCAGGCCCAGGCCGCCAACTGGCGCGAGGAGTCCGAACATGTCTAACTCGATTCTCGAAAGCGAAAGTGCCAGCGGCAACAACACTGCCGACAACACTGCCGGCGACACGATCACCAACCCGGCCGGAAGCGAGCCCGCCACCACGGTGATGTCGATGCAGCAAGCACTCAACCGCGCCCTCGACGAGGTCCTCGCGGAGAACCCCAAAGCCGTCATCTTCGGCGAGGACTGCGGCCGGCTCGGCGGCGTCTTCCGCATCACCGACGGGCTGCAGGCCAGGCACGGTGCGCAGCGCGTCTTTGACACCCCGCTGGCGGAATCCGGCATCCTGGGCATGTCCGTGGGCCTGGCGATGGCCGGGTTCCACCCCATTCCCGAGGTCCAGTTCGACGGCTTCGCCTACCCGGCCATCAACCAGATGGTCTGCCAGATCGCCCGGATGAACTACCGCAGCCGGGGCACCATGCCGATGCCCATCACCCTGCGGGTGCCCAGCTTCGGCGGCATCCGCGCCCCCGAACACCACGGCGAAAGCCTGGAGGCGCTCTTCGCCCACGTACCGGGCCTGAAGGTGGTCTCGCCGTCGAACCCGCATGAGGCCTACCACCTGCTCAAGTACGCCGCCACGCGGCCGGACCCGGTGATCTTCATGGAGCCCAAGTCGCGGTACTGGCAGAAGGGTGAGGTGGACGCCGCCCGGCACGATGCAGGCGGCGGCTCCACCACCGGTGCCAAGGTGATGCGCGAAGGCCGCCACCTCACGCTGATCGCCTGGGGCGCCATGGTGGCCCGCTGCCTGCAGGTGGCGGAGCTCGCGGCCGAGGACGGGATCGACATCGAGGTCCTGGACCTGCGCTGGCTCAAGCCGATCGACGCCGAGGCCCTCGCCGCCTCCGTGCGCAAGACGCGCCGCGCCGTCGTCGTCCACGAGGCGCCGCTGACCTCCGGCCTCGGCGCCGAAGTGGCGCAGCTGATCACGCAAAGCTGTTTCGACACCCTCAGGGCGCCGGTGGAGCGCATCACCGGCTTCGACGTCCCGTACCCTTCGGGCGACCTGGAAGATGAATACATCCCGAACATTGACCGGATCCTCTTCGGCATCCAGCGAGTATTGGAGTACAAACGTGGCTGAAATTTCTTTCCCGCTCCCGGATCTCGGCGAGGGCCTGATCGAGGCCACCGTGCTGGAATGGCTGGTTTCCCCGGGCGAGCAGGTGGAGCGCAACCAGCCGCTCGTGGAGGTCGAAACCACCAAGTCGGCCGTTGAATTGCCCAGCCCGCAGGCAGGTAAGGTAGTGCGTATCTACGGCGGGCCCGGCGACAAGATCAATGTCGGCGAGCCCCTGATTGTGTTTGAGGTGCCGGACAACACCGCCGGCATCGTGGGCACGGTCCCGAAGGAAGAGGCACCTAAGCGCCGGGTCCGCCTGAGCGCCGTACTTGATGAGGACTGAGAGCATGAGCGGCAGACACACCGGTGAACAGCATTCGCACACCGTTGAGGGCACCGACCCCCAGCTGTACGTGCAGGTGCATGAGCCCCAGAACGACGCCGGGCTCCGTCCCGTCCTGCTGCTGCACGGCTTCTCCTCCTCCTCCAAGCTCAACTGGGAAGACAGCGGCTGGCTCACTGCGCTCCTGGAAGCCGGCCGGCGCGTCATCACCGTGGATCTGCCCGGCCACGGCCGCAGCGGCGCCCCGGAGGACATGGACTCCTACTCCCCCAGCCGGATCCGTGCGGACCTGCTGCAGATAGTGTTCGACGCCGGCGCGCGGCCGCTGCGCGACGGGGACCCGTCCAGCGGGCTCGACGTGATCGGCTATTCGCTGGGGTCCCGCCTCGCCTGGGAGTTCGGGGCCACACAGCACGAGCTGGTGCACCGGCTGGTCCTGGGCGGCCCGAACGTCGCCGATCCCCTGGCGGACTTCGACCTGATCGCCGCGCAGCGGTACCTGGCCGACGGCACGCCGATCGCGGACGAGTCGACCGCTGGGCTGCTGAAGATGGCCATGCTGCTGCCCAGCAACAACATCTTCGCGCTGCTGTCCCTGGTCGAGGCAATCAAGACCGAGCCGTACGACCCCGCCGAAGCGGTCCCCCACATGCCGATGCTCCTCGTGGCGGGGGAAAACGACGACCGGGCCGCCACCATGCCGGAGCTCGCCGCCCTGGGCGCCAAGGCCGGCGGCCTGGTCGAACAGCTCGTGCTGCCGGGCCGCAACCACACCAACGCCATCACCAGCCGCGCCTTCAAGCAGGGCGCCATCAGCTTCCTGGGCGTCTAAACCCACCGTACAAAAAGCAACGCGGGGTCACTTACGGCCCATCCGAATGATCTGGATGGGCGCGCAGTGACCCCGCGTTGCTCTTTAACCCAGAGGGGCACGGACCTTGCGGTCCGCGCCCCTCGTGCTTGCCTGGTTGCTAGTGCTTTGCGGCTTCGGCCGGCGCGTGGTGCGCGACGCCGAGCGGGCGGCCCCTCGTTTCCCCGGTCAGCAGGACGCCGACGGCGGAGATGACGCAGAGGATCATGATGTAGATGCCGATGGAGCCGGTCCAGTGGGTGCCCTGCAGGAGGACTTCCGCGATGGTGGCCGCGAACGCGCCGCCGAGGATCGCACCGAAGGCGTAGCCGATCGAGATGCCCGAGTAGCGCACCTCCGGCGGGAACATCTCGGCGTACATGGCGGACATGGGGCCGTAGGACAGGCCCAGGCCGACCGTGAGGACGAACAGCGCGACGCCGTAGAGCAGGATGTTCTTGGTGTCGATCAGGGCGAACATCGGGATCATCCAGGCAAAGACAATGCCGTAGCCGATCAGGAAGGTCTTGACGCGGCCGATCTTGTCCGAGAGCCAGCCGCCGACCAGGGTGAAGATCAGCCAGCCGAAGGAGGCCAGCGTCGTGGCGAGCAGGATCTGCGGGGTGGGCATCTTCAGCGTCTTGGTGGCGTAGGAGATGAAGAAGGCAATCAGCAGGTAGCCTGCGGCGTTGTTGCCGATGAAGATCATCGTCGAGTAGAGGACGGCCTTCTTGTGCTTGCGGAGCAGCTCGCCCAGGGGCGCCTTGCTTTCTTCCTTGCGGTCCTGCATCTCCTTGAAGACGGGGCTCTCGGCGACCGCCCGGCGGATCAGGTAGCCGACGATGATCAGCACGATGGAGAGCAGGAACGGCACACGCCAGCCCCAGGACGCGAAGTCTTCCTTGGACATGGAGGTGTTGAGGAAGTACAGCAGGCCGGTGGCGAGGATCATGCCGACCGGAACGCCGATCTGCGGGTAGGCGCCGAACAGGCCGCGCTTGCTCTTCGGAGCGTGCTCCACGGCCATCAGGGCAGCGCCGCCCCATTCGCCACCGGCGGAGAAGCCCTGGATGACGCGGAGCAGGATCAGGAGGATCGGGGCCCAGACGCCGATCTGCGCGTAGGTGGGCAGCATGCCGATCAGGGCCGTGGCAGCGCCCATCATGATCAGGGTGAAGACCAGCATGGCCTTGCGGCCGAGGCGGTCGCCGAGGTGGCCGGCGACGATCGCGCCGAGCGGGCGGAAGAGGAAGCTGATGCCGATCAGGGCGAAGGACAGGATCTGCGCCAGGCCCGGGTTGGAGTCGTTCAGCGGGGCCAGGAACAACGGCGAGAGCAGCGTTGCTGTCAGCTGGGCAAAAATGAAGAAGTCGTACCACTCGATGGTGGTGCCGACCAGGGTCCCGGCGAGGACCTTGCGTTCCTCGTGTTTGCTGCTGGGACCCGCCTCAGAATCTACGGATGAAGTTACGGTCATTGGAACTCCGTTGCTGGGGGCAGAGGTACTGCCCGGGGTGGGTGCGAAGTGGATAACTGATGCCTCGTGAATTACTGATCGAACGGTCAGTTAGTATCCTGAATACTACTATGAAAGATGTGATAAGGCACACATATTCCCGGAAAGTGTCTTCCGCGGGTCAGTCGGTGCGGTTGAGCAGCTCGCGGACCCTGGCCCGGACCGGCCCGCGGTCGTAGGTGTTGACCAGGGCGCCGGCCATGCGGACGGGGTCTCCGAAGAAGAAGTACTCGTAGAGCGACTGGCGCCCGGAGAACCCGGAGATCGAGGCATCGAAGGCCAGTTTGAACAGCCGGACCCGCTCGGGGCCGGTCAGGGTCTTGCCCTGCAGGTACAGTTCGATGTCCTCCCGGGCCTCGCTGTTGACGTCCGCCTCCCCCGGCAGGGCCATGAGGCCCGACGCCGAGAACTTCCGGATGATCTGCGGGAAGCGCTGGGCGATCTTCGGGTACCAGTTGCGGGCGGCGTTCAGGGTGGACCACTTCGGCAGCATGACGCCGGCGTCGTTGAGTCCGGCGTCGGCCTCGGACGCGCGGACCAGAGCCTTGCCGATTTCGACGTCGATAATCAGCTCTGCGATGTCCTCCTGGATGTGCTGGAATCCGTCGATGCCGATCGATTCGGCCAGTTCCGATGCCAGGCCCAGGTAGAACTCGCTCTTGGCGATCGTGCGGGTGACCACCTGGTGGGTCATGAGCGCGCCGGCCCCGGTCTCGGTGTAGAAACTGTTGCACAGCTGCGGGTGGCCCAGCATGAAGATGCGCTCGTTGGGCACGAAGACGTGGTCAAAAACCGCGACGGCGTCCATTTCCTCATAGCGCGAGGCCAGCGGCTCGTCGTGGGTGCTGCCGCCGTTGTACAGCGAGGTGCGGCAGAGGTAGCGCAGGCCAGGGGCGTCGTTGGGGATGGCGAACGCGTACGAGTAGGGGGCGTCCTCCGGGGTGCCCCGCAGGACCGTGGACGGAAACACGAGCAGTTCGTCGGCGATCGGGGCGATGGTGGCGAGCATGCGCGCGCCCTGGATGACGATCCCGTCCCCGCGCTCCTCCACGATCCGGGCCGAGAGCTGGCCGCCGAGCTGTTCCGAACCGGAAACGGACCGGTTGACCTGCGGCGGGATGAGGGTGTGGGTGGCGAGCACGTCGTTTTCCCGGGCCCACTCGTAGTAGTTGCGGATGTTCTCGCCGAACTTCGGATCCGCCTGCGCGAACCACTTCCCCGCCGTGCCCAGCGCGGTCAGCGCGGAGTTCATATAGTCCCCGGAGCGGCCAAGGAAGCCGTTGGAGGACTCGGCCCAGGTGGAGATGGCGCGGCGCCGCCGCTGGAGGTCCTCGATGGTCTTTGGCACCAGGAAGGAGGCACTGACCAGGTCCCCCGTGCTGGGTGAGGCGTAAGTGAGCGCATCCTGGTACTGCGGATCATGCTGCATGTCGAAGAGCCTGGCGTAGGAGCGGGCCACATTGCGGAAGGCCGGGTGCTCGGCGATCTTCTCGCTGACCACCTCGCCGTCGATCACCACATGCGGCGTCATGGCATTGAGCTTGTCCAGGTACTGCCGTCCGGTGCGGATACCCATTGGTCGTCCTCCAGTCGTCGTTGAGCTGAGCTGTGTGAATGGATGTGGCGCGGCGCTAGAGCAGGTCCTCCATGCCCAGCAGGCTTTCCGGAATGGTAGTGAAGGTGCCGTTGGCGAACGCCAGCGCATCGCCGTTGCGGTAGTTGAAGTCCACTACCTCGCCGATGTACAGGGTGTGGTCGCCGCCGTCGTACGCCGCCCAGGGCCTGCATTCGAAATAGGCGAGGACGTTGGACAGCCGCGGCGCGGTGCCCCCCTCCACCCACAGCGGCTCGGGGCCGGGCCGGCCGGCGAAGTGCATGGCCAGGTACCGCTGCTCGGCGCCGAGGATGTTCACGGTGAAGGGCCGGCCGGCGAGTTCGTCGTGGGCCCTGGCGGTACGGGCGATGCTCACCAGGACCAGCGGTGGGTCCATCGAGACCGAGGTGAAGGAGTTCACGGTGATGCCGTGGCGCTTTGTGGCCCCGTCGAAGGTCACGATCGCGACGCCGGTGGCAAACCTGCCGAGGCTGCCCCGGAAGTGGTTGGCCCGCGGGGCTGACAGGGGGCCCTGGGCGCCCCCGGCGTGGCCGCGCGGCGTGGCAATCATCATTGATCCCTTGCGTTCGTTGCGTTTCCCGACCGTGGTGTGGGTGTGCTTTGGATCAGCCGTGTTCTCTAGTCGGGTTCTGCAATTGTGTTCTATAATCGAACAAACAGTTCCCATATAGAACGCTAGCTGACCATGAGCCGGAACACAAGGGTAGCCCGGCGAGCCCGGCGTCCAGTAACCCCGCACCTAGGATGGACCCCATGACCCCGAATGCCGGCACCGCCCAGGCTTCCCCGTCCCAGACGCTGTCCCGCGGTATCAGGGCGCTGGAGATCCTCGCCGAGGCCCAGCAGCCGCTGACCATTGCCGAACTCGCCGACGCCATGGGCGTCCACCGCTCCGTGGCCTACCGGATCCTGCGCACGCTCGAGGACCACTCGCTGCTGGTGCGTGACGACGGCGGCCGTGTCCAGCCCGGCCCGGGCCTCGCGGTCCTGGCCCGCGGGGTCTCCCGGAACCTGCAGACGGCGGCGCTGCCGGAACTGACCCTGCTGGCCAACACCCTGACCATGAGCGCTTTCGTGGCGGTCTGGGACCGGGAGGAGTGCGTGACGCTGGTGACCGTGGATCCGCGGCACAGCGGCGCCGCGGTGGTGCAGCACCCGGGGTCGCGGCACCCCATCAGCGCAGGAGCGCCGGGAATTGCGATCCAGTCAGCCTTCCCGGAGCAGGAGTGGCGGGCCCTGGTCCCGGGCATCCCGTACCGGTCCGAGGCGGCCGAGGCCCGGCACCGCGGCTATGCCGCCAGCCATGATGAAGTGATCCCCGGTGTGTCCTCGATTGCGGTGCCGCTGCGTGTTCCGGGCGGGCGTCCGGCCGCCCTCGCCGTCGTCTATATCCGCGCCGCGCAGGATCCGGACGAGGTCGCCGCGGCCCTGACCGAGGCGGCGCGTCGCATCGAGGCGCAGCTGGGCTGAGCCCGCGCCCCGTCCCGCAGGGCGCTGTCCCGTCGGGGTTTATGCGGCCGCGGCCGTCTTCTTCCCGCGCTGCCGCAGTACGACGGCGGCTGCCGTTCCGAGCAGGAACAGCGCCGTGGCGGCGCACACCGGAACCAGGAAGGCCGTCGAATACCCGAAGTTCTGCGCCAGCTGTCCGGCGATGGAGGATCCAAGCGCGGTGCCGGCCACAATGCCGCTGGCCAGGGCCGTCATGACCGTGCCGAGCTTTCCGGCCGGGGCCACGAGGCCGCCGATCGCGAAGACAGTGACCATGAGCGGACCAACGGGCAGGCCCAGGACCAGCAGTACAAGGACCATGGGCAGCGCCGTCGAGGGCAGCAACAACAGTGATGCGAAGCCGGCCATGAGGGCCGCGCAGGCAATCCAGCGGGTGTTCACCGTGAAGCGCCGGGGCCAGTACGCGACCGAGAGGGCGGCCGCGGCGGAGCTCAGTCCCATGACGGCGTAGAGCAGGCCCGCGAGTTCGGAGGTGGCGAAGCTGGCGGAGAAAGAGCTCAGTGCTGTCTGGGTGGAGCCGAAGAACGTGCCCATGCACACCATCGCCAGCACGGGGAGGGCGACGGCGGCGAAGGTTTTGACGCGCTGGGCTGCCGTGCGGGTTTCCCTGTGGTTGTCCCCAGCCGTAGTGGCCGCCGGGCCGGCCGCGTGTCCTGCGGCCGGACCGGCGGGCCGGCGCTTCGTTGTGCGGACCACCGCAAGGTGCGTGGGGTGGACGGCGAAGACGGGTACGAGGACCACTGTCAGTGCTGCGGCGAGGGCCAGCGGAAGCCACGGCGCGAGCAGGCTGGCGAGGATTCCGACGAGTGCGGGGCCGAGCACGAAGGTGAGCTCGTCCGCGGTGCTCTCATAGGAAAGGGCGGTGTCCAGGTCCGCGGAGTTTCCGGCCGCACGGGTTCCGGAGCCGGACGTCTGGGACGTCAGCGCCATCCAGCGGACGCGGGCCAGCGGACCGACCTGCGGGCAGCTCACCCCGGCCACGAAGGCCGCGGCCAGCACGGGCACCGCGGCGGCAAGGTCGTGGACCCCGGGGATGAGGTAGGCCGTGAGGATCAGGGCAACGATGGCCACGGTGTTGGCGATGGCGGATACGAGCAGGACGCCGCGCTGGCCGAGCCGGTCAGCGAGGACGCCGAGGACGGGGGCACCGAGTGCGGAACCGATGCCGACGGCGCCGGCCGCGGCGCCGCCCACGGCGTACGAGCCTGTGACGGCGGTGACGAGTGTCAGGGCGCCGACTGTCAGCATGGCAAGCGGCAGGCGGGCGAAGAGCCCGAGGGGGATGAAGCTGCGGCCGGCGAGCAACGGCAGCTGCGCGTAGCGGCCGCCCTTTGCGGGCGCCGGGGCAGGCAGAGCGTCGGTCGAAATTGCGGGGGCCTGCTGCGCGTAGGTCGGCGGCAGTGGGGCGTCAAGAGTAGACACCAAAGACGTCGGTGAAGGGTTCATGGTTTCCGGGTTCGCTAAATACTGCGCATCGTCCCTCCTCCCGATGCGCGCGACCCGGTAACAGAGCAATGATACCCGATCCCGGGGCGCCGGCCCGGGGACCGGCTCAGGCCCGGGTGTCGTCGCTGATGTGCAGGGTGGAGCCGCTGCGGCCCTTGACCACCTGGAGCTGGGTGCCGATGCGCTGCTTCATTTCGGCGACGTGGCTCACGAGCCCCACCACCCGGCCGCCGTCGCGGAGGCTTTCGAGGGCGTCCATGACCTGTTCCAGCGCCTGTTCGTCGAGGCTGCCGAAGCCCTCGTCCACGAAAAGGGTCTCGATGTCCACGCCGCCGGACTCATGCTGCACGACGTCCGCCAGCCCAAGGGCCAGCGCCAGTGAGGCCATGAAGGACTCGCCGCCGGAGAGGGTGGCGGTGTCCCGGCGCTGGCCGGTCCACTCGTCCACGACCTCCAGGCCAAGGCCGGACTTCGCGCCGCGTGCTGCCTTGGCGTCGGTGTGCTGCAGCGTGTAGCGGCCATCGCTCATACCGATCAGGCGTTCGGAGGCAGCGACGGCCACCTGCTCGAGCCGGGCCGCGAGGACGTAGCTGTTCAGGCTCATGCGGTAGGTGTTGTCTCCGCCGCCCTTGGCCGCGTCCGCGACCGCGGTGAGCATCGCGGCCCGGTCCCGCGGTTCCCTGCCGGCGGCGGCGAGGTCCGCGTAGTCGCCGGCGATGCGCCCGAGTATCCGGAGCGAGTTTTCCGCCAGCCCGGCAGCAAGCATGGCTTCCCGGGCTTTGCGTTCAGCCGCCGCCGATTCCGTCCTGAGCTCCTCGAGGGCGGCGTCGCTGACGATGTCCCCGGCGGCCCGCTCGGCTGCCGCCAGGGCCAGGTCCTCTCCGGCGAACAGTTCCTGGATCCTGGCGGCCTCGTCCTGTCCGGCCCGGATGGCCGTTTCGAGGCTTGTCGCCACCGGCGCTGGCAACAGCGCTTCCCGCGCCGCGGCTTCGGTGCTGAAACCGGCTCCGGGAAGGGCCTCTTCAAGGTTCCGGCGTGCCTCCGCGGTGCGGGCGGCGGCCTGTTCGTGGGCCGAGTGTGCGGCGTCGGCGTGCTCCAGGACCGCCGTGGTTGCCGTCAGGGCGGCGATCCGCTGTTCGAGGGTCGCGTGGCCGGCACGCAGCTTGTCCAGGGTGGCTTCGAGGGCCTGTGCCTGTTCGTCGATTTCGGCGATCGTCGATTGCGTCTGCGCGATGCCGGAGACGGCGTCGGCCTGCGCCCGCTCTGCGTCGGCGATCTCCGCTTCGAGTTCTGCCATCCGGGCCCGGCTGGCAGCAAGGTCCGTGGCAGCGCGGACCGCGTCATCAGCCCGTTCCCGGGCCAAGGCTGCCTCCTCACGGGCTTCCCCGGCAGGTGTGTTGCCGCCTTGGGCGGCCAGGACGGCGACGTTCTGTTGGGCCTCGGCGAGCTCACGACCTAGGGCGGCGACGGTTTCTTCTGCCGTGTCGCTGGCCTGTTGCGCGGCTTTCTCGGCCTCGGCGACGGCCAGGGCGGAGGCTGCTGCGGGGGCAGGCGCCGGGTGTTCAGGGCTGCCGCAGACAGGACATGGGACCCCGGCCAGGAGCTGGGTGGCGAGCTCGGCGGCGGCGTTGGTGAGCCGTTGCTCACGGAGGTCCAGCCAGTGCTGTCTCCGGTCCTGGTGCGTGCTGAGGGCAGCGGCGTGCTGTCCGGCGGTTGCCGCGCACTCGGCCTCGGCGGCGAGGAAGCGGCCAACGATGGTCACGAGTTCGTCCGCTGCCGTGGCTTCCTTGGTGCGCAACTGGACTTCCGCGGCCAGCTCCTCGAGGGGGCGGATGCCGGCGGACAGGGCCGCCGACTCAGTGCGCAGGGTGTCCAGTGCGGCGGCACCGGCCAGCCGTCCTTTTTCCAGCTCCTGCAGTTGCAGGCGCAGCCGGCCGCCGCGCTGTGTGAGCCCGAGGAGCCGGGCTTCGTCGGGCAGGCGTTCGGTGAGCACGGCGTTCAGGGACCGCAGCCGGGCGAGGGTTCCGCGGACGGCCGCGCTGTCCAACATGACGGATTTACCCGCCCGGACAGGGTCGGCATCGTCGTCGTCGGCGGTGGGGACGCCGGCGTCGAGGACGTCCTGCCCGGCGAGCTCCGGGTCTGTGGCGGCCGCGGACCGCAGCTGCCGCGCCGCATCCAGCAGGGCCGTTCCTGCCAGGTCCTCGGCTGCCGCGGCGCTTTCGACCGCCTGCAACTGGCCGCCGAGCATTTCGGCCTGGCGGTGCAGGCCCAGTGTGACGGCCTTGCCCGCCAGGACGGGGGCGGCGGCGTCGGCGTCGATCCGCCGCTGTTCCGCGGCGGCGAGTTTGGCGTGGCGGTTGGCCCGCGCGTTCGCCGCCTCCAACAGGGACGCCTGGTCGGCGGCCTGCTTCTCGGCTCCCCCGGCAGCGCTGCGCCGGCCCTCCACGGCGGCTGCCGCTGCGGCGTCGAGCCAGGCCAACAGGGCATCGGGTTCATCCCGGCCGGGGGCGCCGTCGGGGTCGAGTTCGAGCGCCGCTGTTTCGGACTCCGCCTGTGCCAGCAGCAGGTCCAGCTTCGCGTTGAGGTTGGCGACCTCGGCCTTGGCGGTCTGCGCCTGCCGGGACAGTTCCTGTTCCACGGCTTCAAAGCGCTGCGTACCGAACAGGCTCTGCAGCAGCTCCAGACGGTCGGACGCCTTGGAGCGCAGGAACGCGGCGAAGTCCCCCTGCGGCAACATGACGACGCGCGTGAACTGGTCCCGGTTCATGCCCAGGACGTCGGTGATCTCGGCGCCGGCCTCATCATTCCTGCCCGATTTCTCCACCCACGCGCCGTCGATGCGTTCGCGCAGCAGCGTGTTGGCCTGCTGGACCGTGAAGCCGTTCCGGCCCCGGGCGCTCGGCTTGTCCCACGCGGGCGAGCGGGAGACTTCGAAGTGCCGGCCCTTGGCCGAGAATTCGCAGGTGACGCGCGGCTCGGCGGCGGCCTCCGCGTGGTCGCTGCGCAGCCGCTTTCCGTCCTGGCGGGCCCCGGGAACCGATCCGTAGAGGGCGAAGCAGATGGCGTCCAGGACGCTGGTCTTGCCCGCGCCGGTGGCGCCGTTCAGCAGGAAGAGCCCGTGTGCGCTCAGGCGGTCGAAGTCGATCCGCTCCGTGCCCGCAAACGGGCCGAACGCGGAAATCTCCAGGCGGTGGATCCTCACAGGGACGCTCCTTCCAGGCGCACGACGTCGAGCGCCTCGGCGAGGACTGCGGCTTCGGCGTCGGAAGCCGGCCTGCCCCGGACGTGCTCGAGGAATCCGCAGCAGACGGAGAGGTCGTCCTCGGCTTCGGCCAGCCGGCTGCTGTAGCTGGCTTTGGGCGCCGCGCCGGGACCATCGGGATCGAAGCCGAGCACCAGGGTGTCGGGGAACCGTGCCCGCAGGCGGTCCATCGCCTGGGCCGGGCGGGCCTCGTCAGTCAGCGTGATCTGGCAATACGCAGTCTCGGCCCACGCGAAGTCCTCCGACTCCAGAAGCTCATCCAGCTTCCCGCGGAGCACGGCGAGGGTCCGGGGCGCATCCCACAGCACCTCGCGCACGCCGCCGATCCCCTCGGCGTCGACCTCCACGAGCCAGCTGCCCTTCCTGTGCTTCGCCTCCGAGAACGAATACGCGAGCGGCGAGCCGGAGTAGCGCACTGCCGGCGAGAGCTCCTGCCTGCCGTGCAGGTGGCCCAACGCGGTGTAGCCAAAGCCGTCGAAGAGATCCAGCGGGACCGCGCCGACGCCGCCGATGCTCAGATCCCGTTCGCTGTCGGAGCTGATGCCGCCGCTGGCGAAGGTGTGCGCCAGCACCACCGAATGGACGGTCCGGGTCTGACTCCGCTGCCGCACGTCGGCACGGATCCGTTCGGTGGCGGCGCGGGTGACCTCGAAGTGGCTCGCGGTCTCGACGCCCAGCTGCTCGGCGACCAGCCGGGGCTCCAGCCAGGGGATCCCGTAGATGGCGAGCACCGGCGCTGCCTCATTCCCGGCATCGTCCCCGAGCGGAAAGAGAACGGGAACGTCCAGTTCATTCAGCCGTGTGCGCAAATGCACTCCCCCGCGCTCGAGCAGCCGCGACGCGAACCCCAGCCTGATAGCGGAGTCGTGGTTGCCGCTGGTCAACACAACTTCGGCGCCGGCCCCGGTGAGGCGCACCAGGGCGTCATCCAGCAGGCCGACGACGTCGACGCCCGGCAGTGCGCGGTCATAGACGTCCCCGGCGATGAGGACGACGTCGACGCTCTCATCCCGGACAAAGGCCACAAGCTGGTCGATGAAGGCGCGCTGGGCATCCAGCATACCGATGCCGTGGAAGGACCGGCCCAAGTGCCAGTCGGAGGTGTGCAATAACCGCATATTCCTACGGTATCGGCTGCCACCGACACTCTTGCGCCACCACCCCGGAGGTGTGACGGAGGTTAAAAGTGGTCAGCAGTGGCTACTTCCCGCCCTTGCGGTCGAAGAAGCTGCGGGCCTCGTCGTTGCCGGCGGGGGCGGCCGAAGCAGAAGCGGTGGCGGCGGTGACGCCGGCCAGCCCAGCGTCATCGAAATCGGCGCCATCCGCATCGGCTTCCGTGAGCTCTCCGTCGGACTGGGCGGCGGGCCTTCCGTCGGACTGGCCGGCGGTCTGGGCGGTGGGCTGGCCGGTGACCGCGGCAGTGGCCGGGTCACTGGTCCGGGCCGACTGGACGAAGCCGCGGCATACCAGCCCGGCGATGGCCGCACCGACCACCGGTGCCACCCAGAACAGCCACAGCTGCCCGAGCGCGTCCGGGCCGCTGAAGATGGCCGACGCCGTTGCCCGGGCCGGGTTGAACGGCACATTGCCCAGGGCCTGGCCCAACTGCAGGAGCATCGCCGTCGTCAGGCCGACCGCGAAGGGCGCAGCCGCCCTGGACGGATTCCGGCGGGCGGTCGTGGCAAGGAAGATGGCCACGAGCAGTGCCGTGCCGAGGACCTCCACGAGCAGGACGCCTGCCATGGGCACCTGGATGATCGAGTGCTCGCCGAATCCCGCGGCCACGGTGGCGAATGCGCCTTGGGAGTCGTTGATGGTCGGCACGGTGCGCAGCACGCCGTACAGGGCGACGGCCCCGAGCACGGCGCCCACCAGCTGCGCGCCGATGTAGGCGGCGGCGTCGGCAAGCCGGATCCGGCCGGCGATGGCGTTGCCCACGGTGACGGCGGGGTTGAAGTGGCCGCCGGAGACGTAACCGACGGCGAGCATCGCCGCCGTCAGGGCCAGGCCGGCGGCCAGGGCGGCGGGCAGCGGGCTCGACTGCGGAATGGTGAAGAGCGGCACACCCAGGCCCGCAACCACGACGATCAGGGTCCCCAGGGCCTCGGCGGACAGCCGGGCCACGAGCCCGGGCCGGGGCGGAACGTCGCTGGCGGCCGGCGGCTGGACGTCAACGGCGTCGGGGGCTGGCACAAGCAGGGTCATGGTCAGGATTCCTTTGCTGGCGGCGCGCCCAGGGCTGCAGTTGCGGCGTCGCTGGACCGCCGCCGGGTTCGTGATCCGGGGCGGCCACGGCCGCCTGGAGAATGGGTCCGCCAGCAGTCTGCCAGCGCAATCTGGATGTTGGCTGGATACCGGCTGGGTGCCCGTTCCGGCCCGCCGCTCAGTGCCCCAGGGCGACCGCGGCCACGGCGCTGGCGGCCAGGACCACGACGGCGGCGGCGGCCCAGCGCAGCAGCGGCGCCGGCGGTGCAGCGTTGGACCGCCGGAGCTCGCGCCCGCGGACCAGCACGCACACACCCAGGACCAGCGTCGCGGCCATAGCGGCCAGCGCGCAGAGGCCAAGGAAATCAACAGGACCCGCAGCGCCGCCCCGGGACCCTGCGAGCGCCCAGCTGCGCCAGACCAGCAGGTCCGCCACGATGAGGGCCAGCAACGTCCGGCGCCAGGCCAGGGAGGTCCGCTCGGGCTGCAGCCCAGGGTCCCTGACCGCAGCCGGTTTCACCTCGCCACCAGGATCAGGACCGCGAACACCAGGGCCGCAGCCGCAACGCCGATGGTCATCACCAGCATCACTGCGGAGAACGGCAACTCCCTGTTGTTCCGCATGGCAGCCTCCATGAGACCCCACCGGTGGTAGGACAGGGCGGCCAGGCCCGCGCCCAGGAACGCGAGGATGACGCACAACACGATCCGCACGGGGCCGGGCGCGATCTCCGGGGCCAGCTGGTCGATCGCCAGGGCTCCGGCAATCAGGGCCAGGGACGTGCGGATCCAGGCCAGGAACGTCCGCTCGTTGGCCAGGGAGAACCTGTAGTCGGGGGTGGTCCCGGTCTTCCGCCACGCTGGTTCGCGCATTCGTTTCCTCCGCTGCCCGGCGGTACGGCGCCGGCGGTTGCCTCGTCTGACCGCTGGACGGGTCCTACCAGCACCCTACCGGCCTTCCGCATCCGCCGCCGCCCGGCACCCAGGCGGCGGCGCTAAGTCCCCGGCGGGCGCCGGCATTGCGGGGTGCGGTGCAGCGCCGGGTAAATTTGAGGGCATGAGCACCGAGCCCGGGACCAGCCCCGCACCCGCCCCATCACCCGGCCAGCCACACTCCCCTGCCCACGGCTCGCGCATCCACGGCTGCCTGCTGGGCGGCGCGCTCGGAGATTCGCTGGGCTACGCCGTCGAGTTCGACAGCATTTCCGCCATCCGCGCCCGGTTCGGCCCCGCGGGCCTGCAGGATTTTTCCGCGCTCGACGCCGGCAGCCCGTTTTCGGACGACACGCAAATGACGCTGTACACCGCCGACGGCCTCCTCGAGGCGCTGGAATGGGCCAACGACGGCGTGGCGGCGGACATCAACGCGTGCTTGTGGCTCGCGTACCTGCGCTGGCTGGGCACCCAGGGCGTCGCCGTGCCGGCGTCGGCCCCGTTCCAGCCGCCGCGCTGGATCGATGCCCAGGATGTCCTGAAGAGCCGGCGCTCGCCCGGCAACGCGTGCCTGAGCGGACTGGCCACGGGCGAGATGGGTACCGTGAAGCGCCCGGTCAATCCGGATTCGAAGGGCTGCGGCACCGTGATGCGGTCGGCGCCTTTCGGCCTGATCCCCCACCTCGAAGCGGAAACGGTCTATAAGCTCAGCGCCGATGCCGCGTCCCTGACGCATGGCCACCCCGCGGCACGGCAGAGCGCCGGAGTTTTCAGCCTTCTCATCCATGCCCTGTCCTCCGGCCACGGGCTGCGCGAAGCGGCGGAATCCGCCCTCGGGCAGCTGCTCGGCGGCATCCTGCGCAAGGGCGAAAATCCGGATCCGGAGGTGGTGGCGCGGCTGCAGGCGGCCCTGCGGTTGGCCGGAAACCTGCCCGGCGGCGGAGACGTGCTCAGCCCCGAGGACCTGGTTGGCGAACTCGGCGAGGGGTGGGTGGCCGAGGAAGCCCTCGCCGTCGCGCTGTACGCCGTGCTGGCCACAGCCCCGGGAACCGGGACAGGAACGGGGACGGCGGACACCGGGACTGCGGACGCTGCCGGGACCGACCCCGCCCAGACGCATTTCCGTGCCGCGATCGCGGTGGCGGTGAACCACAGCGGGGACAGCGATTCGACGGCGTCGATCGCCGGGAACATCCTGGGCGCGTTCTACGGCGAGCGGTGCCTGCCGGCAGACTGGCTGGCGGCGCTGCAGGCGCCGGAGGTCATCCGGGGCATGGCCTCGAAGCTGACCGCCGTCACTGGCTCATAGCTTCGGCGGCCAACACTCGGCCGGGCCAGTGAACGCCAGGTCTCGAGTCTCCGGCATTTGCGCAACGCAGCCAGCTGCGTCCGGAAGCCGCGGCCCGGCTTGTCCGCGGGACATGCCCCGTACCGCCCCGCCGCGAAGGACATGCCCATCCCTGGCCGCGGCATCCTCAGGACATGCCCATTTCCGGCGGCGGGGAATGGGCATAGTGCCACTATGTCCACCCGTCAGAGCCTCCAGAGGACATGCCCAGCCCTGGCCGCGGCATCCTCAGGACATGCCCATCTCCGGCGGCGGGGACTGGACATATTGCCACCATGTTCACCCGTCAGAGCCTCCGGAGGACATTTCCGCCCCTGACGGCAGCGCACCCAGGGACATGTCCGGTCGCCCCATGGCTCGAAGGACATGTCCATCCCCAGGCCGCGGCATCCTCAGGACATGCCCATTTCCGGCGGCGGGGACTGGACATATTGCCACTATGTCCACCCGTCAGAGCCTCCGGAGGACGTGTCCCCTGGCGGCAGCGCACCCAAGGACATGCCCAGCCCTGGCGGCCGCTTCGGCGGAACCCAGGCGCCGCGGACCTAAGCGTCCCGGATCCTAGGCGCCGCGGAGCGATATGTTGTTGCAGGCTTCGCAGACGTCCTCGGGGATGAGCCCGCGGCGCTGCAGGAAGCCGAAAATGGTGCAGCCGAGGCAGAACCCGGCGAACGCCTCAAGGGACGCGGCGGTGATCAGCACGGCGAGCAGCACCCACGCCGCCGGCGCGAGGCCGGCGGCCAGCAGCACCGCCGACGCCGTCGACACGGCAGCGCCGATGCCCTGGGCGAACCGCTTGGGCGGACCGGGGACAAGACGGGTCCGCCCGAGCCAGGGCGTCAGGACCTTGACCGAGAGCTGGGCCAGGGGCGAGATCCGGGGACCGAACAGCACGCGCAGCCAGAAACCGGCCGCGATGACGGCGAGCCCCCACCCGAAACCGGTCAGCAGGGTCACGGCGGACAGCGCCACCACCAGGGCCGCGGTGATGCGGGCGGCGTACTCATTCACCGGGTTCGGAAACGCGAACACCCGATGCCAGTCAATTCCGCGCGTCGCCGGTGCTGACTTCGCGGGCGCCGACGACGCCGAGTCCGCTGGCATTGACGCCGACGGCGCTGACTTGGCCGGCGCTGTGGGGACCTGTGCATCCGTGGGTTTGCTCATCCGCCAAGGCTACGAGCGGGCGCGCCGTGGGAGGAATGATTGTTGCGCCGTGTGACCGCAGGGTCAGGCAGAACCCGGACAGTCAGGGCCGGGTCAGGCAGGGCCGGGTCAGGCAGGTGCGGCAGCCAGATGTCCGCCGACCATCTGGAGGAATTCGCCCTCGGACAGGACCTCGATCCGCTGCCCGCGTTCGTGCAGTTCCAGGACGCGGCGCGCCTTGCCGGTCAACCGGCCGGAGCGCAGGTCCGCGGCCACAAACCCGTCGCCCACCACCAGAACGGTAGTACGGGCTGTCACCCGGCTTTCAGGCCTGGCGCCAAGCTCTGCGGAACGGACCTTTGCTTCGGGGCGGGGAATTGCCAGTTCGCCGGTGAACACCACGGTCTGGCCGAACAGTGGGTGGTCGGGGCTGGCGGCGGCGTTGGGTGTCGGGTTGGGGCCTTCCTCCGGCCACCCGGCCACGAAGCGCCGGCCCGGGGCCGAACCGGCGGTTCCCCCGGCGAGCGCCTCCATTGCGGCCAGGGTGGCCTTGGACAGCGGGTCGCGCCGGGGGTCGAACGCCGGCTGGTGGGACACCGTCAGGCCGAGGGACAGGTAGAGTTCCGCGATGCTAGCTGCCCCGTTGCGGGCGGCGATGTCGATCAGGATGCCGGCACAGGCCCGGGCGTCCTCGGCGGCATCGTGGTGGTTGATCAGCGGGACCCCGGCCTCTTCGGCGGCGTACGGCAGCGAATTGGACACCAGGGAGTAGCAGCGCCGGGACAGTATCACTGTGCAGACGTAGTCGTACGCGGGTCCGGCCATCCCGGAGACCTCCAGGCCGGAGCGGATCACACCGAGATCGAACCCTGCATTGTGGGCCGCCAGCACGTCGCCGCCGATGAACGCGCCGATCTCCGGGAACAGCTCCCCGAACCGCGGCAGTCCCGCCACCTGGTCCGGCCGGATGCCGTGGATCCGGACGTTGTGGTGGTCGAAGGTGTCATGGTTTTCCGGTGGCCGCATGAGCCAGGAGGCTTCCTCAACGACGACGCCGCCGCGGACCTTGCTCAGGCCAACAGCGCACGGTGAACCGCGGAAGCCGTTCGCGGTCTCAAAGTCGATCGCCGTAAAGTCCAAAGTCACGGCCCAACTTTACCGCCCGCGGACGGATCCTCCCGCACCGGGAACGGTCCCCGGGGCTGGGCCCCCGGGCCTGCAGCCTGCCGTCAAGTACCCTTAACAGGTGAACGTACTAGCAATGAGCGACCTCGCCGTGTCCGCCCTTGGCGGCGCCGGCCCCGTCCAGCCGCACCTGGCCTCCTTCCTGCCGGACTGGCTCAACCCCCAGGTTTTCCTGGCGAATCCGGCCTTTGCGCCGTGGGTGGTCCTGCTGGTCTGCGGCATCATCTTTGCCGAGACCGGGCTGCTGATCGGATTCTTCCTGCCTGGGGACTCCATGCTGTTCACTGCCGGGCTGCTCGTGGCCACCGGCACCATCCAGGTCAACATCTGGGTCCTGACCGCGCTCATCATCGTCGCCGCGATCATCGGCAACCAGGTGGGCTACCTGATTGGGTCCAAGGCGGGACCTGCCCTGTTCAACAGGCCCAACTCCAAGCTGTTCAAGCGTGAAAACGTGGATAGTGCGCATGCGTTCTTCGAAAAGCACGGCGGCAAGGCCCTGATCCTGGCCCGGTTCGTTCCGATCATCCGCACCTTCGTCCCGGTGATCGTGGGCGTTGCGCAGATGAGCAAACGCAAATTCTTCACCTACAACGTGATCGGCGCGGTGCTGTGGGGCGGCGGCGTCACGCTCCTGGGTTACCTGCTCGGGGACAAAGTGCCGTGGGTCAAGGACAACCTGGACATCATCTTCATCGCCATCGTGCTGGTCTCCGTGATCCCGATCGCCATCGAGGTCATACGGGGCGCCATCGCCAGGCGCCAGGCCGAGAAGTACGGCACGGACGCCGTGGACGAATTCATCGAAGAGCATGAGCCCGAAGAAGAGCGCCGGACCCCGTAGCGCACTGCCGCAGTAAACGCAGCAGATAACAAGGAAGGCGCCCCACCGTGTGGGGCGCCTTCCTTCGTCCTGAGCCTGGCCGGGCAGGCTACTTCCCGGCCAGGGCCTCGACGATGGCCGGCAGGAGCGCCCGGAACGCATGGCCCCGGTGGCTGATGGCGTTCTTCTCCTCGGAACTGAGCTCGGCGCAGCTGCGTTCCAGCCCGTTCGGCTGCAGGACGGGGTCATAGCCGAAGCCGCCCTCCCCGCGCGGCTCCCGCAGGAGTGTCCCTTCCAGCTGCCCGTATTCCACGACTTCCCGGCTGCCGTCGGGCGAGGACCCGGGCACCGCCAGCGCTGCCGCGCAGACGAACGCGGCCCCGCGGTACCCGTCCGGCACGTCGGCCAGCTGGGCGAGCAGCAGCTGCAGGTTCGCGGCGTCGTCGCCGTGCCGGCCGGACCAGCGCGCCGAGAATATCCCGGGCGCGCCGCCGAGGACGTCCACGGCCAGTCCGGAGTCGTCGGCGATCGCCACGAGCCCCGTGGCCTCGGCCACCGCCCGGGCCTTGAGCAGCGAGTTTTCGGCGAAGGTTACGCCGGTCTCGGCGACGTCGGGGGCACCGACGGCGCCGGCGTCCACCACCTGCGTGTCGACGTCGAGCCCGGGAACCTGGCCGCGGAGCAGCTCACGGAGTTCCCGGAGCTTGCCTTTGTTGTGGGTGGCCAGGACAAGCCGCGGGCCCGGGCCGTCGGCTTCCGGCCGGTCCGCGAGGGGCGTCTCCGTCACGGGGCCTCCGCCAGGGTGTCGCGCTGGATCGCGGCGAGCTGCTCCGTGCCCAGCAGCGCGAGGTCCAGCAGCTTGTTCAGTTCGTCACGGTCGAACGGTGCGCCCTCGGCGGTGCCCTGGACTTCGACGAACTTACCGGAGCCTGTCACCACGACGTTCATGTCGGTCTCGGCGCGCACGTCTTCGACGTAGGGCAGGTCGAGCATCGGGACGCCGTCGATGATGCCCACGGACACCGCGGCGATCGTGTCGATCAGGGGCTGGGCGTTGCGGGCGATCATCTTCTTCTCGCGGGCGAACCGGATGGCGTCGGCCAGTGCCACGTAGGCGCCGGTGATCGCCGCGGTGCGCGTGCCGCCGTCGGCCTGCAGGACATCGCAGTCCAGCACGATTGTGATCTCGCCGAGGGCCTTGGTGTCGATGATGGAGCGCAGCGAGCGGCCGATCAGCCGGGAGATCTCATGGGTGCGGCCGCCGATTTTGCCCTTGACCGACTCGCGGTCGGACCGGGTGTTCGTGGCCCTGGGCAGCATGGCGTACTCGGCCGTGACCCAGCCGCGGCCCTCGCCCTTGAGCCAGCGAGGCACGCCCTCGGTCAGGGAAGCCGTGCACAGGACCCGGGTGTTGCCGAACTCGATCAGGGCCGAACCCTCGGCCTGCTTGGACCAGCCGCGCGTGATGCTGATGGGGCGAAGCTGGTCGGGGGTACGGCCGTCGGCGCGGATGACGGGGACACTGGGAGCTTGGGAAGTCATGCCTTTAGCTTATCGACTCACCCGGTCCCGACCGCGCGGGCCGCCTGCGCGCGCTAGACGGTGTAGTGCACGCCCGCGACGGCGACCGCCACGTCCTTGCCGAAGATCTCCTTGGCCTCGGCCATGACGGTGGTCGGCGACGTCCAGACGGGAATGTGCGTCAGCAGCAGCCGGCGCGCGCCGGCGGCGACGGCGGCCTCCCCCGCCCGCTTGCCCGTCAGGTGCACGTCCTTGATCCCGTCGTCGCGGCCTTCCTCGAACGCCGCCTCGCACAGGAAAAGGTCGGCGTCGCGCGCGGCGTCCTCCAGGCCCGCGCAGGAGTCCGTGTCCCCGGAGTAGCTCAGGACGCGGGTCACGGGCGTGCCGTCCTTGGCGGGCTCGGTGACCTCCACGCGGAGGGCGTAGGCCTCCTCGACCGGATGGTTCACCGCAAAGGGCGTCACCGTGAACGGGCCGACGCTGACCGGCTTGCGCTCGGACCAGTTGCTGAAATCGAATTCCTCGTGCATGCCCGGATCCAGGTCCAGCCCGTAGGCCGTGGCCATCCGGTCGGCCGTCGCGGCAGGCCCCCACACCGGAATCCTGCCCCGTCCCCAGCCGCCCGGCTTCCAGCGCACGGCAACATGGAGCCCGCACAGGTCCATGCAATGGTCCGGGTGCAGGTGGGTGAGGAAGATCGCGTCAATGTCCTCCAGGTCCGTGTAGCGCTGGATGGCGCCGAGCGCCCCGCTGCCGAGGTCCAGGACGATCTTCCAGTTCCGCTCGCCGTCGTTGGCGGTCAGCAAATAGCACGACGCCGGCGAGCCCGGCCCCGGGAAGGAGCCGGTACAGCCCACGATGGTCAGCTTCACAGCAGTGGTCCCCCGCCCGCGGATCCGCCCACGAAGTTGGAGATCCGCGGCCGGCCCGCGCCGGCCCGGGCGGCGGCGATCATCTCCGGGGTGATCCGGGCGAGGCTGCCGGTGGGGTACTGCGCCGCGACGTGGTCCACGTGGCGGACACTGAGGACCTCGGGGCCCAGGAAGCGCCGGGCGAGGTGCTCAAACTGGGCGGCGTCGCCGGTGGCGATGAAATTGTGCTCCGGCGCCGCGGCGTCCGTGCGCTCCAGGCCCCGGGAGGCCAAAGCCCGGTAGACGTCCTTGGCGGTTTCCTCAGCGCTGGAAACCAGCGTGACGTCCTCACCCATAACGAAGGAGATCACGCCGGTGAGCAGCGGGTAGTGGGTGCAGCCGAGCACCACCGTGTCCACCCCGGCGGCAATGAGCGGTGCCAGGTAGTCGCGGGCGACGGCGAGCAGTTCCGGTCCGGTGGTAATCCCGGCCTCCACGTACGGCACGAACGCCGGGCAGGCCACGGACGTGATCTCCAGGTCCGGGGCCGCGGCGAAGGTGTCCTCGTAGGCGCGTGAGCCCACCGTGGCCGAGGTCCCGATCACACCCACCCGGCCCGTCCGGGTCGCCGCGACGGCGCGCCGCACGGCCGGCTGGATCACTTCGATCACGGGGATCCCGTACCGGGCCGTGTACCGTTCGCGGGCGTCACGCAGCACGGCGGCGGACGCGGAGTTGCAGGCGATGGTCAGCAGCTTCACGCCGGAATCCACGAGCTCGTCCATGACGCCGAGGGCGTTGGCCCGGACTTCGGCGATGGGAAGGGGGCCGTAGGGGCCGTGCGCAGTGTCACCGACATACAGGATGGATTCGTTGGGCAGCTGGTCAATGATCGAGCGGGCCACCGTGAGGCCGCCGACTCCGGAGTCGAAGACGCCGATGGGGCGCGACGCCAGCCCGGCATTTCCGGCGCTGCCCGCTGCGGTCTCCGCCGCAGCTGGCGCTGCCGGATCCGTATTTGATGCTGAAGTCATGATTATTCGAGGATAGGGCTTCACTACAGGCACGGCCATCACATTGTGTCCTGCAACTCGTGTCTGATGGGTCACACAGGTTTCCGGCGGATGGGCAAGGCGCGGAAGACCCTGCCTTCCAACCGATCTATGACGCCGTTGCTGGTCGCGTATGGGGCTCCGAGGCACTGGTCAGAGGCTTGACGGGAGAGGGGGCTTTTCACGTCCTGTCCAGAGTCGCACCTGAGCAAAAGTACCGTTTCGACCAGGACTGCCGCGTCAAGGCAATCGAGCTGGCATCGCGGCTGTTTCCTGCCGGTGAGGACTTGATTCTCTCCATCAACTTCATGCCGAACGCGGTGTACGAACCGGCCGCGTGCCTTCGTGCGACGCTGCTTGCAGCCAGGCGTTGCAGCTTTCCGACGTCGTCGATCATGTTCGAGTTCACGGAGAATGAGGAGGTTTCCGACACCGCCCACCTCACGAACATCATCACCGAATACCGCAAGCATGGTTTCACCACCGCCATCGACGACTTTGGTGCCGGTCATGCAGGGCTGGGGCTGCTGGCCGATTTCCAGCCGGACCTGGTCAAGATCGACATGAAGCTCATCCGGGGAATCGACACCAGCCCGGCCTTCCAGGCTGTCGTTGCTGGCATCGTCGGCATCGCCAAGGAGCTCGACATCACGGTGCTCGCAGAGGGCACCGAGACGGAGGCGGAGTTCCGGATTCTGAAGGAGGCCGGCATCCGCTTGTTTCAGGGATATTGGTTCGCAAAGCCGGCCTTCGAGGAGCTTCCTCAGATACAGTCCGTGCCTGTTTCTGACGCCACCGCTGTCGCTTAGCGGCCCTACCTATCGAGCGAGTGCGCCATGGCCTGGACCAGCGACTCCTGCAGCCAGGTGGTGAAGTTGTACACCAGGGCCAGGTAGCTTTCGACGTCCTCGGCCTGGGCCCAGTCCTGCATGAGGTGGATGTTGTCGGCGTCGGCGTCGTCACGGATGTCGAGGCGTTCGGCCAGCACCAGCCGGACATCGTTGAGCGCGGTGGCCCAGTGCCGGGCGTCGTCCGGGGTCAGGACGAGGTTGTCCCGGTCCAGGCTCAGTGCGGCCGCCTTCAGCGCGCCGATCTTGCTTTCGCGCAGCGACCGCTCGGTGTAACGGCGGAACTCCAGGGAGGCGGCGTCGTCGTTCTTCATCACGTTCGGCAACAGCCGCCGCATGGCGCGGTCAGAGGGTTCGCGGGCTTCGGTGTCAAGGCCCACCAGGGCCGCCAGCGGGTCCTCGTTGGCGCGCTGCTCCGGCTCCAGCATGGAGATGACGTCATCGAAAAGGCTGCGCAGCAGCTCCCGCTCGGCCGGCTCCAGATGGCCCTTGATGCCCTTGAGCCCGTACTTGAATGCCTTAGCCACGTTTTCCCTTGCCTTTGCCGGAACCGCCCGCGGTGCCGCCGGTGGCCTTTTCCACCGTCGCCCAGAGGCCGTAGCCATGCATCGCGACGGCGTGCTGCTCCACCTGTTCCTTGCTGCCGTGCGCCACGATCGAGCGGCCCTTCTTGTGGACCTCCATCATCAGCTTGTTCGCTTTCGCCTCCGAGTAGCCGAAATAGCTGCGGAACACATAGCTCACATAGCTCATCAGGTTCACGGGATCGTTCCAGATCACGAGGTTCCAGGGGACGTCCGGGGCGGTCAGGACGTCGCCGGACGTCACTGTTCCGGTCTGGGTACTCTCCCGTGTGTCGGGGCCGAGCGCAACGCTGAGGGTCATCTGTCCATTCTATGGGGATGCACACTAGAGTGAATTTGTGAGTACCTCCGCTGGCTGGGACCGTCCCCGCACGTCCCTGTACACAGACCACTACGAGCTGACCATGCTGCAGGGTGCCCTGCAGTCCGGCGCGGCGCACCGCAAATCGGTCTTCGAGGCCTTCGCCCGGCGGCTCCCGGACGGGCGCCGCTACGGCATCGTGGCAGGCACCGGCCGCCTCCTGGAAGGGATCGCGAACTTCCGCTTCGGCGAGCCGGAACTGGACTACCTGCGCCGGACCAAGGTGGTCAACGACCAGACACTGGAGTACCTGGCCGGCTACAGCTTTTCCGGCGACATCTGGGGCTATCCGGAGGGTGAGGCTTACTTCCCGAACTCCCCCGCGCTGATCGTTGAGTCCACGTTCGCCGAGGCCTGCATCCTGGAGACCTACCTGCTCTCCGTGCTCAACCACGACTGCGCCATCGCCTCCGCCGCCTCCCGGATGATCTCCGCGGCCGGGACCCGCCCATGCATCGAAATGGGATCGCGCCGGACCCACGAGGAATCGGCGGCCGCCGCTGCCCGGGCCGCGGTCATCGCCGGGTTCGACAGCACCTCGAACCTGGAGGCCGGATTGCGCTACGGGCTGAAGACGGTGGGCACGGCCGCCCATTCCTTCACCCTCCTCCATGACACCGAGCGGGAGGCCTTCGAGGCGCAGATTGCCGCCTTTGGGCCGGACACCTCCCTGCTGGTGGACACGTACGACGTCGAAACGGCCGTCCGCACCGCCGTCGATCTCGCCGGGGACAAGCTGGGCGCTGTCCGGCTGGACTCGGGCGACCTCGTGGCCCAGGCCCAGTGGGTGCGCCGGCTGCTCGACGAGCTCGGCAACGACCACACCAAGATCGTGGTGACCTCAGACCTCGACGAATTCGCCATCGCGGCGCTGGCGTCCGCGCCGGTGGACTCCTACGGCGTGGGCACCTCGCTCGTGACCGGGTCCGGGGCCCCGACGGCGAGCATGGTCTACAAGCTCGTCAGCCGTACCGACGACGCCGGCGATTTCATCTCCGTCGCCAAGGCCGCCAAGAACAAGGCCAGCAAGGGCGGCCGGAAGTACGCGCTGCGCAAGCTCAATGAGCGCGGGACCGCCACGGCCGAAATCGTCGGCGTCGGCCATCACCCGGAGGACGACGGCAACGACCGTCCGCTGCTGCAGCAGTTCGTCAAGAACGGCGAGCTCCTCCCCGGGTGGACGGGCCCGGAGGGGGTCCAGCGCGCGCGCCGGCGCCACGCGGAAACCATGCGGGAGCTTCCCGCGGTGGTCAACCGGCTCCAGCGCGGCGAGGCGGCCATCCCCACCATCTACGAGGAGGACTGAATGTCCCGCGCCTTGATCATCGTTGACGTCCAAAACGATTTCTGTGAGGGAGGTGCCCTGGCTGTCCCAGGCGGGGCAAGCCTGGCCGGGGAAATCAGCGAGTACGTTGATGCCCACCACGGCCAGTTCGACCACGTCGTGGCCACCCAGGACTGGCACATCGATCCGGGTGAGCACTTCTCGGAGAAACCCGATCTCGTGGACAGCTGGCCGCGGCACTGCGTGGCGGGCACCCGCGGGGCCGAACTGCATCCCGATCTTGATCCCGAACACATCCAGGCGTACTTCCGCAAGGGCCAGTTCGCCGCGGCGTACTCCGGCTTCGAAGGGCTGCTGGCCCCCGAGGACGACGTCCCCACCGGTGACCGCCAGCCCGGCGCCATGCCCGTTACCGGCGCCGGAGGCTCCGGAGACTCCGGAGACTCCGACGACTCCGACGACTCCGACGACACAGTGAGTCCCTTCGCGGGCAGTGATTTCGCCGCTGGCGAGGACGCGATCGGGCTGGACGACTGGCTGCAGAGCCACGACGTCGAGGACATCGTGGTGGTGGGCATCGCCACGGACTACTGCGTCAAAGCGACCGCCCTGGATGCCGTCCAGGCCGGCTACTCCGTCACGGTGCTGCGCGGCCTGACGGTCGGCATTGCCGAAGACCTGGACGATGCCGTGGCCGAGATGGAGCTCGGCGGCGTCGATGTCCTCTGAGCCAGTAGACTCGAAATCCTTGCCCCCATCGCCAGTCTTGCCATATCGACAGACCCGTAGAACCCCGGAGTACACCATGAAGAAGACCCTGACCGTCCTGATTGCCGCCGGAGCGCTGCTCGGCGCGGCCGGCTGCTCTGCCACGCCGCAGCTGACCAACGAGGAAACCTGCGCCCGGGTCAAGACCGTGGTCTCCGCCCAGTCGGCCACATCAGACAAGACCGGCATGACCCGGGTCGCCAACCAGCTGCGGCCCATCAAGGCGGCGGCATCCGAGGACCTGCGGGCCCCGCTGCAGACCATCATCGAATACTTCGACGAGTCAGCCAAGCCCTCCCCGGACACCGCCAAGCTCGAGGACATGAAGGCCGACTACACCGCGGCAGGCCAGACCTACGGCCAGGTCTGCGGCGCCGGCCAGTAGCCGAAGCAAAGTTCAAAGCAGAGTAAACAGCAGAGGGACCAGTTCACAGTGAACTGGTCCCTCTGCTGTTGCCCGGCGCCTATTGGCCTGAGCCCATAACCCTGTGCCCTTAACCCCGTGCCATAACCGCCTGCGCGGGGCTACTTCCGGCCGATGAACCAGTCCTGGAGCTTGCGCAGGCGGGTCTGCAGCTGTTCCTCGTTGGCCTGGGCGACGGCCGGGCCGCCGCAGACGGTCCGGAGCTTGGTATGGATGACGCCGTGCGGGGTCCCGGTGCGGGCAGACCAGGCCGCGACGTTTTTGGCCAGCTCGGTGCGCAGGTCCATAAGCATCCGGTGGTCCGGCACGGCCGGGGCCGCAGCCGCGGCTGCCTCAGTCTGCGGGGAGCGCCTGTTCTTCCGGTTCAGCTGCTCGTGCTGGCGCTGGCGCAACAGCGTGCCGACCTGTTCAGCGTCCAGCAGTCCCGGGATCCCGAGGAAGTCGAGCTCGTCCTCCGAGCCCACCTCGCCGCCGGTGCCGAATTCGCCGCCGTCGAAGAGCACCCGGTCAAAGGACGCCTGGGAGTCGAGGGCCTCGAACTTGCCCTTCATCAGGGAATCGGAGGCCTTCTCCTCGCGGTTCGCCTCGTCCATGAGCGAATCCTCGGGATTGAAGAGGCCGTCGCTGTCTTCCTTCTCCGGGCGGTCCAGGGCGTGGTCGCGCTCGGCCTCCATCGAGTTGGCCAGGGCCATCAGCTGCGGCACGGAGGGCAGGAAGACCGACGCCGTCTCGCCGCGCTTGCGGGCACGCACGAAGCGCCCCACGGCCTGGGCGAAGAACAGCGGGGTGGAGGTCGAGGTGGCGTAGACGCCGACGGACAGCCGCGGAACGTCGACGCCTTCGGAGACCATCCGGACGGCCACCATCCAGCGCTTCTCGCTGGCGGTGAATTCCTCGATCTTGCTGGAGGCCTTCGCGTCGTCGGAGAGGATGACGGTGGGCGATTCGCCGGTGATCTTCTTCAGCTGGCCGGCATACGCGCGGGCGTCCTCGTGGTCCGTGGCAATGACCAGGCCGCCGGCATCCGGGACGCTGCGCCGGACCTCGCTGAGACGCTTGTCCGCGCCGGCCAGGACGGCGGGGATCCATTCGCCGGCCGGGTTCAGCGCGGTGCGCCAGGCCTGGGATGTGATGTCCTTCGTGACGGCCGACTCCCCGAGCGAGGCGGCCATCTCGTCCCCCGCGCTGGTGCGCCAGCGCATTTGGCCGGAGTAGGCCATGAACATCACCGGGCGGACCACGTGGTCGCGCAGGGCCTTGCCGTAGCCGTAGGTGTAGTCGGCCTTGGACCGCCGGATCCCGTCCCGGTCCTCGGAGTACTCCACGAACGGGATGGGCGAGGTGTCCGAGCGGAACGGGGTGCCCGTCAGGGAGAGCCGCCGGGCCGCCGGGTCGAACGCCTCACGGAGGCCGTCACCCCAGGACAGGGCCTCGCCGCCGTGGTGGATTTCGTCCAGGATCACCAGCGTGCGGGCGGCTTCGGTCTTGGCCCGGTGCAGCATGGGCTTGCTGGCCACCTGGGCGTAGGTCACGGCGACGCCGATGAATCCGCGGCCGTGCTGGCCGTCGGCATTCTTGAAGTTCGGGTCGATCGCGATGCCCACCCGGGCCGCGGCGTCGGCCCACTGGCGCTTGAGGTGGTCGGTGGGTGCCACGATGGTCACGCGGTTGACCACTCCGGAATCGATGAGCATGGACGCCACGCGCAGGGCGAAGGTGGTCTTACCCGCGCCGGGGGTTGCGACCGCAAGGAAATCCTTGGGATGGGTGCTGAAGTAGCTGTCCAGCGCCTCCTGCTGCCAGGCGCGCAGCTTGGGGGCGGTGCCCCAGGCGGCCCGCTCGGGATAGGCGGGGGGAAGCGTGGGTCCGCCGAAAAGTGTCTCCGTCATTAAGGCGCCCTCCATCCGCGCATGGCTGCAGCCGACGGAGAAACCCAATTAAGCACAAAAACACCAATCTTTTTGGATGGACCGTAAGGCAGTACCCGGACAGCATGGACCGGCAATCAGGAAAGCAGAAAATCAGGGGCGCGACGGCGCGCCGCCATAGGGAAGCGCCGTCAGACGACGGCTAACGGAACCTGTTGGTTCCGTTGATTGCCCTTACTTGTCGCCGGAGCCCTTGCCGCCGTCGTTTCCGGGGCGCAGGCCCTCGTAGACTTCCTTGCATTCGGGGCAGACGGGGAACTTCTGCGGATCCCGGCCCGGAGTCCAGACCTTGCCGCAGAGCGCGATCACCGGTTCACCGGTCAGCGCGGATTCCATGATCTTTTCCTTGCGCACGTAGTGCGAGAAGCGCTCCCGGTCACCGGGCTCAACTTCCTGGCGCAGTTCCTCGCGCTCGATCGTGGCCGTTGACGTCCCGGCTCCGGAGAGCTCGCGCATCGGATCGTTTTCGAGAGGATCGGTCATGCTAGTCATGACACCCATCTTAGCCGTTGGAAGGGCGCTGCCGGACCTGCGGGGTGCCGGCGGCGGGGCCTAGAGGCCCTGCCAGGCGGGTTTGTGGTCGTAGCTGTGGCGGTAGTAATCCGCCAGCCGCAGCGACGACGCCGCCGCCTCGTCCAGGAGGATGGTGGCGTGCGGGTGCAACTGCAGGACGGAGGCCGCACAGATGGCGGCGACGGGGCCCTCCGCGAGGTCCCGGACGGCCTGGGCTTTTTGCGCACCGGTGGCGATCAGGATCACGTGGCGGGCATCCAGGATGGTGCCCAGGCCTTGGGTCAGGACGTGGTGCGGCACGTCGGCCAGGCTGCCGAAAAACCGTGCGTTGTCCCGGCGTGTCTGCTCGATCAGGGTCTTGATCCGCGTCCGGGACGCCAGCGACGATCCCGGTTCGTTGAACCCGATGTGGCCGTCCGTTCCGACGCCGAGGAGCTGAAGGTCCACGCCCCCGGCATCGCGGATGGCATCTTCGTAGGCCCGGCAGGCTGCGGGGATGTCCGCCGCCGCGCCGTCGGGCACGTGGACGTTGGCCGGACTGATGTTCACCCGTGCGGTGAATTCGCGGGCGATCACCTCGCGGTAGGACTCCGGGTGGCCGGCCGGCAGCCCCACGTACTCGTCCAGGGCGAAGGCGCGGACCCGGCTGAAATCCAGGCCGGCGCGCTCGTGCCGCGCCGCCAGTTCGACATACACCGGCAGGGGCGTGGAACCGGTCGCCAGGCCCAGGACGGCGTCGGGCTTGCGGCGGAGAAGGGCCTCCACCGCATCCGCGGCAAGCGACGCGATCTGTTTGCTGCCGGGAAGGATGACAACTTCCATGATCCTGCCTTACTGGCCTACCTGGTTTCCGAGTCTGCGCACTCCCAGCATGCACCCGTCAGCGGTTGACAGCCAGTTGTGCCAGCAGCTCCGGCGCCCGCCGGTCCAGCCACGCTCCGCCGGTCCGGACACCGACGGCGAAGAGTGTGAGACCAAGCACGGGTCCGAGGGCCAGCGCGATCCAGCCCGGCACGGAGCTCCCAGTGATGAACTGCGCGGCCACGAGCGCCGCCTCGGGAGCCACGAGGACCAGAAGCACGGCCATGCCGCCGAACTGCACGGCGAGGGTCTGGGCCACGTTGCCCGGCGGCTTCTTGAACGGGCTGTCCCCCGGAAGCGGGACGCTCACGGTGTAGCGCGCCGAGATCACCGAGGCCAGGCCCAGGCCGGTGAAGAGGACGCCGAGGCAGAGGCCCAGGACCGCGGGCAGCTTGTCCCAGTCGCCGGTGAAGAAGAACGGCCCGACGCTGAACAGGACCGCCACCGGCAGCGCAAAGCTCAGGCATGCCAGCGCACGGCCGAGCCTGTCGTCGGCGCCGCGCACCCCCGTTGCCACGTGCAGGGCGAAGGCGGTGCTGTCATAGGAGACGTCCGTGGAGATCGACCACGCCAGGAGGAAGGCCGTCAGCGGCCCGACGAACTGGAACGGGCCGTAGAACCCGCTCTGGCTGCCCTGGAAGAGGAACAGCACCGGCAGGAGCGGAACGACCACGAGCGCGCCGGCGTAGCGGGGATCGCGCAGCCAGTAGTACAGGGACCTCGCGGCGACGGCGGCGGCCGGTGTCGCCGGGAGCAACCCGAACAGGCCCGTGCCGCCAGTCCGCCGCTTGGATGTCCCGGCGTAGGGCGGGGTCACCAGGGCGCGCTGCAGCAGGACCTTCCACGCCAGGGCCAGCCCCGCCAGGGTGGCCGCGGCGATGAGGAATTTCACGGTCGCGGCCGCGTAGCTGCCGGCAGCCAGCTCGCCGCCGAGCGAGAACGCCGCCCCGGCCGGCGTCCAGGACAGGGCCCTGGCCAGGCCGGTCAGGAAATCGCCGGAACCGGCGATTCCCCTCGCGATGCCCGCCACGATGGGCCCCGTGAGCACGAGCGGGATGAGGAAGGCGACTGAGCTGATGTCCTTGAAGCGCCGGGAGCTTGCCAGTCCGGCCGTGGCCGTGGTCACGACCTTGGAGAGAACGATGCAGCTCAGCACGCCCAGCACGGCACCGAGGAGGGCGCCGGCTGCGGCCGGCAGGCTGCGGGACCAGGTGCCCACCGTGGCGAGCGCAACGAGTGAGGTGGCGAGACCTGGTATGCCGATCAGGCCGCCGAGCGCCAGCCCGGCCAGCAGCTGCGGCATGGGCACGGCAAAGGTGGTGAACCGGGCAGGGTCCAGCGTCATGTCCGCGGCGGAGACAGCGACGGGAATGACGGCCCAGCCCAGCAGCGCCGTGGCGCCGCCCAGGACCACCACGGTCTGGGCGAGTTCAATCTCCACCCCGCGCAGGACGAACAGCCCGGCCACGCAAACAGCCACGATTCCCAGGGCATACAGGGCGCCGATCCCGAGGCCCACCAGCTGCCACGGGCTGCGCCGGACGCTGTTGCGCAGCAGGGTCAGCTTGAGCCTCAGAAGGTGCGCAACCATTCCAGCCCTTCCGTGTGGTTCCGGCCGCCCACGAGCTGCACGAAGCGGTCCTCAAGGGTGGCGCCGGCGCGGACTTCCTCCACAGTCCCGGCGGCGAGGACCCGGCCGCCCGCGACGACTGCGACGTGGTCGCACATGCGCTGGACCAGGTCCATGACGTGGCTGGAGACGATGACCGTTCCGCCCGAGGAAACGTAGCGGTCCAGGATGTCGCGGATGTTCGCCGCGGAGATCGGGTCCACCGATTCGAACGGCTCGTCGAGGACCAGCAGCCGCGGGGCGTGGATCAGCGCCGAGGCCAGCGCGATCTTCTTGGTCATGCCGGCGGAATAGTCCACCACCAGCGTGCCGGCGTCATTGGCCAGGTCCAGGGCAGCGAGCAGTTCCGCCACCCGCGACGCCACCATTTCCCGGTCCATCCCGCGCAGCAGGCCGGCATAGGTGACCAGCTGCTCGCCGCTGAGGCGGTCGAACAGCCGGACGCCGTCGGGCAGGATCCCCATCAGCTTCTTGGCCTCCAGCGGATGCTGCCAGACGTCGACGCCGTGGACCAGCGCGGTGCCGAAGTCCGGGCGCAGCAGGCCGGTCGCCATGGACAAGGTGGTGGTCTTGCCGGCGCCGTTGGGCCCGACCACTCCGTAGAAGGAGCCGGCCGGAACGTCCAGGCTGATGCCATCGACGGCGATTTTGTCGCCGAAGCGCTTGGCGAGGCCAAGCAGGGACAGGGCAGGAACCGGCGGCGACGACGGACCGGCCGGGGCTGGCTGTCCCTGCTGGCCAGGGGGTTGGAATGTCATGACGCCAGACTAACCGCCGGACGGCGCGAAAAGGATAGTCCGCAAGGCGTACGTTTTCACTCGCGGGAACCGGCACAGCTGTTTCTGGAATGAATGCGGTTCTGGAATGGATGCCGGTTCTAGAACGAATGCCGGGGCAGGGCGCGCTCGTACTGCGGCGGCCACGCGAGGTCATGGCCGAGCTCAAACGCGGCCCGCAGCCACCAGTGCGGATCCCGCAGGGCGGCACGGGCGATGAACACGCCGTCCGCCTGGCCGGTGGCCACCGCGTGCTCGGCCTGCCCGGCGGACGTCAGGAGTCCCACCGTGCCGGTCCTGACCCCGGTTTCGCGCCGGATCCGGGCGGAGAACCCGGTCTGGTAGCCGGGGCCCACGGGAATCTGCTGGTGCGCCACGGCCCCGCCGCTGGAAACGTCCACCAGGTCCACCCCGCGCTCGGCGGCGGCAGCGGCCATCCGGACCGAGGCGTCGGCCTCGATCCCGCCCGGCGCCCAGTCCGAGGCCGAGATCCGCAGCAGCAGGGGCATGGAGTCCGGGATGACCGCGCGGACCGCGTCCACCACGGCAAGCGTCAATCGGTTCCGGCCCGCCTCGTCCCCGCCCCAGCGGTCCGTGCGGTCGTTGACCAGCGGGCTCTGGAACTGGTGCAGCAGGTAGCCGTGCGCGCCATGGATTTCGATCGTGTCGAACCCTGCGTCGACGGCCCGCACGGCGGACGCGGCGAAATCGGCGATCACACCGTCGATCTGCGCTTCCGTCATGGCCGACGGCGGCGCGTAGCCGTCGAATGCGCCGGTGCCAGGACCCACGGTGTCCCAGCCGCCCTCGGACGCCGGCACGCTGCCCAACTTGCCCGAGAACGGCCAGTAGGAGGACGCTTTTCGGCCTGCGTGCGCCAGCTGGGTGCCGATCTTGGTCTCCGCGGTGCCGTGGCGGTGCACGAAGGCGGTGATGCGTTCCCAGGCTGCGGCCTGGTCGTCGTTGTAGAGGCCGGCGTCGCGGGGGCTGATCCTGCCCGCGGCGTTCACGGCGTTGGCCTCGGTGAGGACCAGGGCCGCTCCCCCGGTGGCAAAGGAGCCCAGATGCATCAGGTGCCAGTCTGTGGGCACGCCCTCCCCCGTTTCCGGGTCGCAGCTGTACTGGCACATCGGGGACACCCAGCCACGGTGCTGCAGCCGCAGGGACCTCAGATCCAGCGGCGCGAAAAGTGCCGATCCCACTAGAACAGCACCCGGGCCAGCCCCTGGCGGGCCTTGGCGACGCGGTCGTCGCCGGTGCCGACGACGTCGAAGAGTTCAAGCAGCCTCACCCGGGCGGTCTCCCGTTCCGGGCCGAAGTTGCGGCCAATGAACGTCACGATCCGGCCAAGGCCGTCCTCGATGTGGCCGCCGGCGATATCCAGGTCCGCAACCCCGAGCTGGGCCTCGAGGTCGTCCGGCTCGTCGGCCGCGAGCCGGCGCAGGGCATCTGCCTCGGGCCCGGAGAGGGCCTGCAGGCGATCCATCAGTTCCACCTGTGCCAGGCCGGCCTTGGCCTCCGCGTCGGCGGGCATCTCGTTCAGGGCCTGCCGGTAGGCGGCGGCCGCGGCCGCGTAGTCGCCGGCCTCGATCGCATCGAACGCCGCCTGGTGCAGCGGCGGCAGTGGCGGCGCCTCCGGTTCCGCGCCACCCGGGCCGCCGGCGCCGATCCGCCCGGTCACGCCGTTGGCGGCCGCGACCTTGAGAAGTTCATCGAACAGGCTGCGTACCTGCTGTTCGTCCGCGCCGCCCTGGAAGAGCGGCACGGGCTGGCCCTTGACCACCGCGACGGCGGTCGGCACGGCCTGCACCTGGAACGCCTGGGCAAGTTCCGGGAACACGTCGATGTCCGCGGCCCCGAGGACCAGCCGGCCGTCGTAGCTCTCGACGATGCCTTCAAGGACGTCCACCAGCTGGCCGGAGCCTGGCGAATAGGAGGCCCAGAGCGCGATCACCACCGGCACCTGGGCCGAGAGGTCCACGAGCTCCTGGAAGTTGCCCTCGGTCACATCCACGCGCAACGGCCGGCCTGCGTGGTCGGCCGGGCCGGATGCCGGGGCCACCGGGGCACCGGCAGAACCGGCGGAGGCCGCCGGGCCGGGGGCTGCGGCGCCGGGACGGGCAGGTTCCGGAGAACTCGGCGCCGGCCGCTGTTTTAGGGCGGAGAGATCGACGGCGCCGCGCAGGTTCAGCGGGCTGGCGGCAACTGGCGGGACCGGGCGGGAAGCTGGCGTAGTCATAGCTCCACTCTAACCATTGAAGTCCCGCCCGGCGCCACCATGCCCGCCGGCGAAGGCTACTTGAAGGACGCCCCGACCAGGCCGCGGGTGGCGGCCACGAGCTTCATCGGATCCTTGGAACCGGCCGGCGGAACATAGACAGCCACGGACTCTGCGAAGTCCAGCACCATGCCGGTGCTGGTCTCCTTGCCGCCGGCCAGGGCGGCCGCGTCGTCGCCGATGGTGAGCTTGTCCCCGTCGGCCTTCGGAGTGCCGTCGAACGAGAAGTTCAGCCGTCCCAGGACCAAGGCCCCGCCGTCAGCGGTTCGGAACACGACAGTGTTGTCCGCGGCCGCCTTGTGCGTGAAGGCGAAGGTGCCGTTGACGCCTGATTTGACGACGTCGGCCTGGTAGGCGAGGGTGTCCGCGATGTAAGGGGAGGACTGGCCTTCGACGAGCTTGTCCTTGAAGGTGGAGTCGGCCTTGGTCAGGCGGTCACCGAGCCCGGCGAGGGCTTCGTCGCCGCTGTACGAGAGCCCGGTCTTGTCCGCGGGCGCCAGCGTCTCCGTACCGGCCCGGCCGATTCCCGGGAATGTGGCACCCGGCTGCAGCGGGGTGCTGCTGACCAGCTTGTAGTTATCCCGCGGGGACTCCTGGGTCAGGGTCAGCAGCTGCGGGACAACGTTGCCCTCGCCCTGCGTCACGGCCATGACCGAGCGCGGCCAGCTGCGCTTGTTGGTGACCACCGTGGTCAGCAGCTTGGTGGAGCGGACAGGCATGCGGGCCTCGTAGGAACCGACCTGCGAGCGGATCTTGTAGTTCTGTGTGCGCACCTGGAGTTCGGACTTGGCCACCCGCGGCGCCAGCTTGGCGGCGTCCTTGGCAGCGTCTCCTGCATCGACGGCACCGGCAACCTGTTCCAGGACGCGGCGGAACTGCGCGTCCAGCAGCACCGGCGCATCGCCGGTCTGGCCCTCGCTGCCCGGGGTCGCGGCGTCGGAGCCCGGGGCGCCGGAGACGGGAGCACTGGAGGCCGGGGCACTGGGCGACGGCGCGGGCGTCTGGCTGGCCTGGGCGGCCACTGACGTTCCGGCGACGGCTGCGGCGGTCAGCACCGCCACCACGATGCCGGAACGGCGCACCGTGCCGGAGCCCTTCTTCTGGCCGGCCGCTGCTTTCTCCGGGCCTGTTTTCTCCGGCGTGGCCGGCTGCGGCGCAGTCTCGGGTGCGGGGGTGCCGGGTGCGGGGGTGCCGGGTGCGGCAGGATCCTGGGTGCTTGCCGTCGAGCCGTCGTCCCCGCGGCGTGCCGCGGCCTTGGCCTGCGCGCGGCGGGCGAACGTGCCGCCGCCGGTGCCGCCGCCGTCGCGGTTGCCTGACTTCGGCTTGAGGACCAGCAGCGCCCCGCCGGCGATGATCAGCAGGCCGCCGAGCACCATGAACGGAATGGCCCACGGCGTGGAGGTGTCGTTCGGGAAAGTCATCGTGATGGAGCCCGGGGCGGGCTTGGTGCCGTCCGCGGCGAGGAGCAGCGACCAGTCGCCGTCGGCCGGCGCGTTCCACGAGTAGTCCATTTCGCCGGTGGCGTTCTCGGTAGTGACCCAAAGATCCGATCCGGCGGGCGACGGCGCGGTAGCTTCGCCGTCGGTATGCGTCAGCTGCAGCGCCTTGCCGTCCTCGGAGACGCCGGCGACGGTGTTGTGGGCCGTCTTGCCCACCCAGGCGTCGACGTCGTCCGGCCGGCCCGCGGCCAGCAGGAAGGCCCCTTCACCCTTGACCGTAATCTTCACGGTCCCGGGGTGCAGAGTCTTCAGCTTCTCGTCGAAGACGGTCAGCGGCGCGGCGGTGCCGGTCGGAGCGGTGGCCGTAATCGTCTCCGGGGGAGCCCAGAACGTCTTCTGGCCAATCCCGGCCAGGAGTGTCAGGAGGCCAAGCAGCACCAGGGCGACTGCAGTCTTGAAACGCAAAATACTACCTATCATCAGCGGACAGTTAGCTTCAATAGTAACCATTTTGTTACCCGCGAGTCAGATCGGGGACCCGGACGGCCCCCAGCGGCGGTGCCCGCGGGGGCGTTTTTCCCCTCTGGTGACAAGCCTGCTGATAGTGTTTGCGGTGATCATCACACCAGTGCCGCCAGTGTGGCGCAGCAAGTAATTAAGGGCATTTAACGCAGTGACTGAACATACGGATTCGTCCTCCGCCGGACCAGAAGAAGCGCAGGAATCCGACAGCCAGGAACCCGGCCCCGAACAACCCGTTTCCAGTCCCCGGCCCACAACCTCGCGCCCCCGGATTGCCGCGGCAAATGTCCTGCTGTCCGCGGCCCGGCGCCTGCGCCAGCCCCTGCCCGGAGCCCAGCCGAGAATCCGCTTCGAGATGCCCCCGGAGCACGAGGCCGGGGCCGAGGAGACGTCAGCGGCCGATGCCCGCTTCGGCAGTCCCGGTCCGCGCATGTCGGCCCAGCACCCCCTGTATATGGGCTTCATGGGCACGGTCGGCGTCGGCTTCGCCCTCTTGGTCTACTGGATCGGGTCAAATACGACGCAGTTGCTCTTGTGGATCATCACGGCGCTCTTCATCACCCTGGGGCTGGACCCGGTGGTGCGCTGGCTCGAACGCCGGAATGTCCCCCGGGCCGCCGGCATCCTCCTGTCCGTGTCCACCCTGGCACTCGGAGTCGCCGCATTTTTTGCCACCCTGATCCCCACGATCGTGCAGCAGGTGACGCAAATCGTGCAGCAGGCGCCCAAGTGGGTCCAGGAGTTTATTGACTCGGAATTCTTCCGGAGCGTCGACAGCCAGTTCGGCATCCGGGACCGGATCAGCCAGGAGCTGGAGAAGTTCGTGAACAACCCGGACGCCATGGGCGGCATCTTCGGCGGTGTTGTGGGCTTCGGCTCCACCGTGGCAAACGGACTGTTCGGCGCACTGATCGTGCTGGTCCTGAGCCTGTACTTCCTCGGTGCCCTGCCTGCCATGAAGAAGTGGGGCTACCGGCTCGCGCCGCGCTCGCGCCGGGCCCGGGTTGAAGCCCTGTCCGAGGAAATCACCGGTTCGGTGGGCAACTACGTGATCGGCCAGGCCGCCGTCGCAGTGCTGAACGCCACGTTCGCGTTCATTGTGATGTCGATCATCGGCGTACCGTTCGCCACGCTGCTGGCGTTCGTGGTGGCCCTGCTGGCGTTCATCCCGCTGGTGGGCGGCATGATTGCCGGGTTCCTGGTGACAATCGTGGCACTGACCGCCGGCTGGCAGACCGCGCTCGTCTTCGCCATCTGCTATTTCGCCTACCTCCAGTTCGAGGCTTACTTCATCTCACCGCGCATCATGCAGAAAGCCGTGGCGGTGCCGGGCGCCGTCGCCGTCATCTCGGTCATCGCCGGCGGCAGCCTGCTGGGCGTCCTCGGAGCCCTGATCGCCATTCCCACCGCGGCGGCCATCATGCTGTTGGTCAAAGAAATCCTCATCGCGCGCCAGGACAGCCGCTGACAGTTCCGCCTGGCGGATTTTCGCACTGAAACAGGACAGCCGCACCGTGGTCCACGGTGCGGCTGTCCTGTTTCGGTGCGGTTTTTTCCTTTGCGCCGTTGGCGGCTCAGGCGTGTGCCGTGGCGACCGGCCCGTCCCATTCCTGCGGAAGCACAGTGCCGGCACGCCCTGTGGCGCCGCCGGGGATGACCTCATCCACGATTTCGTTGAGAACCCGCCCGGCGTACTTCTCCCCCACCCACAGGTGCTTGGCGCCGTCGACCCCCAGCACCTGCGCCTGCGGCACCAGCGCGAATCTCGCGGCCGCAGCCGCCGGCTGCAGGTAGTCGTCGTGCTCGGGGACCAGGACCTTCAACGGCTTGCCGGCCTCGGCCCATTCCTTCAGGTGCACGTCCGTGGCCCGGTGCAGCGGGGGCGAGAGCAGCACAGCCCCCTCGATTTCCGAGGCGACGGGCTCGGTAGCGCCGTACATCAGGGCCAGCTCGGTGCCGAAGGACCAGCCGACCAGCCACCGGTTTGGCAGGCCGCGGTCCACGGCGAACTGCACCGCGGCCTCGACGTCGAGACGCTCGCCGACGCCTTCCTCGAAGGCTCCCCCGCTGGTTCCCCGCGGCGATGAGGTGCCGCGTGTGTTAAAGCGCAGGACGGCGATTCCCGCGAGGGCTGGCAGCCGGTAGGAGGCCTTGCGGTAGACGTGCGAATCCATGAAGCCGCCGTGCGTCGGCAGCGGGTGCAGCGTGATGAGTGTTGCCTTGATTCCGCCGGTTTCCGGGACGGCGAGCTCGCCCACCAGCCGGTGCCCGTCCGACGTGCGGAGTTCGACGTTCTCGCGGCGGGCCGGCAGGACCGTGGAGGCGCGGATGGCAGTGGGAGCAGAGGGCTGGGTGAAGACGTAGGACGCGGGATCAAAGCTCATGCTGACCAGCTTAGCGATACCGGTAGCTCCGCGAAGTCCAGCAGTTGCTGTGCCAGTGGCGCCGCTCGGCGAGACCCGCGGCGGCGCCAAAGAGATGGTCCTCGGACCAGACCACCAGGTGGGCGATTCCCGGCAGCACGGCGGTGGAGCAGCCCGGGCAGATGTAGGTCTTCTCGGCGCGGCCCGCGGTGATGGGGCGGACCATCCATTCGCCGTCCGGTGCGCTCTCCCGGCGGGCGAAACCCGAGCGGGCGCGCTCCAGGTCAAGTTCCGGTGCCGGTCCGTGCTTGGCTCCGGCGGCTTTGCTCTTTCCGGGCGCTGTGCCCTTGCCGGAGCCTGTCTTCGCAGAACCGGCGCGGCGGGGTCGGTTGGAACGGGGCATGCCTCCATTCTGCCCCAGTCCGGCTGCCGCCCGTTGCCGGGCCGCCAAGCCGCCGCCCGCGCAGGCGGTAGAGTTGACCGGGTGCGTTTAGTCATAGCCCGCTGCTCCGTTGATTACGTCGGCCGCCTCAAAGCCCACCTGCCGCTGGCCACCAGGCTGCTGCTGGTCAAGGCCGACGGTTCGGTCCTGGTCCATTCCGACGGCGGGTCCTACAAGCCGCTGAACTGGATGAGCCCTCCTGCGTCCCTGCGGGTCTCCACACCCGATGAGGTCGACGTCGAGGTCGGCGTCGTCGAACAGTGGACGGTCCAGTCGGCCAAGACCGATGACCGGCTCATCATCAACATCCACGAGCAGCTGCACGATACCTCCCACGAACTGGGCCAGGACCCCGGCCTGATCAAGGACGGCGTCGAAGCGGACCTCCAGCGGCTCCTGGCCGCCCAGATCGAACTGCTGGGCACCGGGTTCTCGCTGATCCGCCGCGAGTACTTCACCGCGATCGGCCCCGTGGACATCCTTGCCCGGGACGCGGATGGCGCCACCGTGGCCATTGAGCTCAAGCGCCGGGGGGACATCGACGGCGTCGAGCAGCTCACCCGGTACCTGGAACTGCTGAACCGGGACCCGCTGCTGGCCCCTGTCCGGGGAATCTTCGCAGCCCAGCAGATCAAGCCGCAGGCCAAGGTCCTCGCCAAGGACCGCGGAATCGACTGCGTGACCCTGGACTACGACGCCATGCGCGGCGTTGACGACAGCGAATCCCGGCTCTTTTAAGCACCCTGCGGCAGGCTTTCCGTGGCGGCGATTCGCGTTAAGACGTTCTTTGCACAATTTTTATGCAATTCTTCCGTTCGCCCGTTGACCTGACGCAAGTGTCATGAAATTCTTATACGAGTCTTTGTGTAGGTGTTTTTCATGCTCGCAAGACATGTTGCGAGCGTGAAGCTCCTGCCGCCACGGTCCGTGAATCCGGTTCCGTTGCCAAAGGTTCTTCTCGCAGAGTGACCAAGTCCGGTGCGAAGTGCGCCGGATTTATTCAAGATCCACAATGAGGAGAAACAAATGGCTCAGGGAACCGTCAAGTGGTTCAACGCAGAAAAGGGCTTCGGCTTCATCACCCCGGATGACTCCGATGGCGATGTCTTCGTTCACTACTCCGAGATCCAGACCGGTGGCTTCAAGACCCTCGACGAGAACCAGCGTGTTCAGTTCGAGATCGGCCAGGGCGCCAAGGGCCCCCAGGCCACCGGCGTAACGCTGGTCTAGTCTGCCGCCGGGAAGTGCTTTAGGGCATTTCCGGCACCAGGAATGATCCCCGGCATTAGTGCCGGGGATCATTTTTTTGTGCATTCTTCGGCGCGGTGTTTCAGGTCGTCCGCATTGGCCCGGTGCATTCTTCGGCCGAATTCCGCACTAACGCCGGGCACTAACCCGCAGGGCCCTGCCTAACGCACCAAAGTGCGCAGCAGCCGGGCACTTTGCCGGACGGACAACCCGGGAAGGTACGCGCGGCTCAGGGCCCGGCCCATCGCCGGCAATTGCAACGGATCCTGGTAGTAGAGGTACAGCGTGCGGTAGTCCGGTTTGAAACGCGACTTGAAGGTCGCCAACGAGCGGAAGCCGTAGACGGGTTCCAGGGCCCTGCCCACCACGTCCAGGATCCCGGCCAGCCCCTCCGGCCCGGCGTCGCTGCCGCCGGAATCGCTGCCGGAGTCGCTGCCCGAGTCGCTGGCGCCGGCAATGTCTCCGTCACGGTCCTTCGCCAGCGGCGATCCGGACAAGGAGATCACCTCAACCGTGCGCTTGAGTTCCAGCACGGCGGAAGCAATGAGGAACTCCATGACACCAGGGAACGCGTCGCCGCGCCGGCGCATGAAGTCCAGGGTCCAGCTCACGAGCTGTCCGTGCTCGTACACCGGCAGCCAGCTCGTAACGCCCTGCACGCGTCCGGAGGCGTCCACCGCCAGGCAGCACAGCACCTCGTCGTCGTCGAGCTCGTCGATGCTGCCGAGCGTGAAGCCCATCTCCGGCACGTGCTTTTGCGCCGCCCATTCTTCGGAGACCTCGCTGAGCTGGGTCCGCAGCGGGGCCGGGAATTCGCTGTAGCGCCCCCATACGGCCTGGACACCGGTCTTCGCGGCACGGTTCAGGGCGGTGCGGACGTTTTGCCATTCCTTGCCCTTGAACTCGAGTTCGCGCACGGCGAGCCTGGTTTCCTGGGCCACGGCCACGCGGCGGAATCCGCGGGCCCGGAGCATCGGCCAGAGTTCGGCGGTGCAGGAGTAGAAACACGGGATCAGGGCGTGTTCGGCGCAGTAGCGCATGAAACCCGCTGCGGTCTCCTCGCGGAGGGCAGCGGATCCGAACGGGCCCGCCAGCGTCAGGGCCACGTTGCCGTGCTGCTGATAGGCCACGCCGCCGCGCCGGTCCGGCGTAAACCAGTATTTGTTCGGTTCCCAGAGCGCCATCCAGGACAGTGAGTCCCCGCCTTGGCGGATCAGGTCACGCGCCGTGTCCCGGTCCCCGGAGCCGACGTCGGTGCTGTGTCCGGTACCGTGCAGCCGCCGCCGCAGCACCAGCCAGACCGCCGCCAGGGCCACCCCCCAGAAGATGATGCCGGCATAGGCGAACAGAAATGACTCGACGGCGTTGCGGTTCTGGAACAACCGGCTGTAGGCGCCCGGAATGGGCAGCGGCAGGTACTGCCGGGCGAGTTCCGCCGCGAGGCCCAGCACTCCCCCGTCGCGGTCCATCCCGCCGGCGGCGAGCCAGGCCACCGAATACGCCCCGGCGAGCACCAGCCACGTGCCCCCGACCACGATGCCCAGGGTCCGCCTGGCCCGCGGAGCAGTCTCCACCCTGAACTGCCGGCGGTTAAGCCACAGCAGCACAACGAGCAGCAACGGAACGGCGACGAGCGGCAGGACGCGGACGAAGCCTGAGCCCATCACGGCCGTGTGCGGCTGGCTGGCGTAGTGCGGAATCCGGGCGAACAGGGCCAGGTACACGGCGGCCAGGGCTGTCACGCCGAGCTGGACGATGATCGCGATCCGCAGGGCCAGGCGGCGGCCCTGCCGCATGCCGTCCGCACAGATCAGCAGCAGGATCACCGGGACAACCGCCAGCGCGAGGCCCAGCGGACCGGCGAGTCCGGCGCGGCCGGCCTCCAGGCAGCTGACGTCCACCGTGCCGCCGCAGTTTTCCTCCAGCTGGCCCAGTGTGGGCAGCGGGTTCAGCACGACGTCGCGCAACAGGGCCAGGGGCCCGGTGGGGCTGCTGACGGCGGCCGTGAGGATCGGCCCCACCGCGAAGATCGCGACCGTGAGCGCCAGCAGGTTGCGTGTCTCGCGTCCGGTTGAACGGTGCCGGTGCAGGGTCCCCCGGTCGCCCTGGATCCACCAGCCCGCGGCCAGGCCGGCAAGGGCACCGGCGAGCCCAACCACTGTCTCCGGATGCCCGACGTAGAGCACCAGCAGCAGGGACGCGGACAGGCCGGCGGTCCGCAGCCTGCGTTGCCACAGCGTGGGTAGCAGGCCGCTGGCGGCCAGGGCCACGGCCAGGACGGCGGCGTAGGGGCCGATCAGCCGGGCGTTGACCATGAGCCCCAGCCAGCCGTCGCCAATGTACCGGGCCAGCTGGGTGACCAGCAGGAACACCGTCACCGCAGCGAACTGGCCTACAAAGAAGAATACGGCCGTCCGCAGGGTCCCCAGATGCCGTTCAGCGAGTCCCAGCAGCAGGAGGATCATCAGTGATGCGGTCAGGTAGGCCAGCAGGTTGGTGGCGAAGAACAGCGAGGTGAACAAGGACCACCAGTGCCCCGCCTTCAGCCCCGAAGCGTTGACGGACGCTACGGGCAAGAGGGCGCCGGGCGGGCCAGACAGGAAGCTGCCCGTGACGGCCCCGACACCGAGGAAGGCCGCGAGGACCGCCAGCGTGAAGGGTACGGCACGGAAGTGCGCCAGCGTCCGGCGCAGGCCCTGGCGCCAGACACCCTGCAGCGGCGGGATCTCCGGGCCCGGGCCCGCCGCGGTCCGGTTACTGCCGGTCTTGGCCTGGCTCATGGCTCGATCCCCCAGCGTCGGGCCAGGAAGTCCAGGCCGCCGGGAAGGCCGCCGGATGCCACGTCCCAGGAGTGCCCCGCGTTGGCGATCCGGTGTGTTTCGACGCTGAACCCGGCCCGGCGTGCCGCCTCGGAGAGCGCGTCCATGTGGCCGGTGAACTGCGGGTCGCGGTCTCCGGCGGCGAAATACACGCCGTGGCCGTCGAAGCGGTGTTCCGCCATGACGCGCAGCGGGGTCAGCTGGTCGAAGGCCGCGGCGTCGGCGCCGAAGGAGGCCTCAATGGTCTCGGCCCGCACCTTCGCGAGGGCAGGCTCCTCCTCGCTGGAGAAGGCCAGCGCGGCGCTGTAGACGTCCGGATGCCTCGTGACCATCTGCATGGCGCACGTGCCGCCAAAGGAGAAGCCGCCCGCGGCCCACTGGCGGGGATCCGGGTCGACGTCGAGCGTGCGCTTGATCCAGTCCGGCACGTCCCGCGCCAGGAAGGTGTCCGCCTGGGCAATCCGGCTGTCCATGCACAGCGTGTTTCCCGCGGCCGAGCCGTTGGGATCGACCACCACCGTTACCGGCGTCACCCCGGCGTGCTCCGCGGCGAACCGGTCGAGCCGGCTCCGGAGTGCGCCGCCGGTCAGCCAGTCGGCAGGACCTCCCGGCTGGCCGGAAAAGAGGACCAGCACCGGCAGCGCGGGCCGTGGGGAACCCAGGTAGGCCGGAGGGAGATAGACGTAGGCGTCCCGGCTCTGGAAGCCGGAGACGGTGCCCGGGATGACCGCCTTGCGGATGACGCCGTCGGGAAGGTGGGCGGGCGCCTGCCAGTGGGCGAGCCCGGTGGCGGCAGGGGCGCCGGCGGCGCGCGTCAGGCCGGCCTCGAGCGGCTGGATCCGGGCTGCGGCCGCTCCGGTGAGGTCGCCGACAGTGTGGTTCAGGCCGAAGTAAATGTTGATCTGGACGGCGGACAGAGCGACGACGGCCAGGAAAGCCGCCGTGGCTGCTGCGCTTGAACGCCAGCGACGGCTACGGCTCGGATTAGTGCCGGTCGGATTAGTGCCGGTCGGATTAGTGCCGGGCCGTCCGCGGCCCCAGAGCCCAAGCAGGCGCATGAACCACAGCAGCAGGGCGAAGACGCCGGCAACGGACCAGGCGAGGGTTTCCCCCGGCAGTTCGGCAGGGAAGACATTGACGGCGTAGAGCAGGAACCAGTGCACGGCAGCGACGAGCGCCGCGGCGAGCAGGGTCATGGCAGCCGCGACGGCCACGGCCGCGCCGGGCTCGCGGCGGCCGGTGCGCCCAAAACCCGTGCGCGCAAAACCCGTGTGCCGGAGGGCAACGTGGGTCAGGAGGTAGGCCAGGCCCGCCGCGGCGGCGGCCCACACGAGCCACACCACCGGCCCGTCGACCAGGCTCAGGCCATCGAGGTAGTCCACCGGGGCTAGCGCCAGGTGCCGACGCCGATGACGGGTCCGGCCTCAAGCCAGGATGACAACCCTGTGTAGGCATCAAATCGCATGGCCAGCAGGACCTGCTGGCCCTCGTAGCGGAGCTCCACGATAACGGCGTCGGGCTGGACCTTGAGGAGCTCGGATTCGGTCGGCTTCCGCCGGCCAAGCAGCTCCAGTGAGCTACGCCGGAAGGTGTGCTTGGGGCGGACGCTGAGTGAGACCAGGCGGAACCATTCGAGGTCGTTGTCCTGATAACGACAAACCCCCATCTGCCAGCTGTTTCCAGCCGTGCAGATGGAGGCGTCCACCGTGCCCAGGGCGCGCCGCAGATTGAAGCGGCGCACCCCCGAAAGGCACAGTGCAAATACCAGCAACGCAAACGCAGTTGCCAGGACGATGAACGGCAAACCAATATCGTTCATCAAGGTCGTGCTAGCGGATCCCCGCAGTAGCCGCTTCGCCCATTTGGGCGTTGTCAGCAACAATGACCACCCTGTTGTTGTCGACAGAGAAGAATCCCCCGTCAACGACTACAGCGATGCGGTCACCGGATACCGGCTCGATTGCCAGCTCACCTTCGGCCAGAATCGCCAGCAGGGGCGAGTGGCCGGGCAGGATTCCGATTTCACCATCGCTGGTGCGGGCCTTGACCATCTTGGCCGCTCCGGACCACACAAAGTGGTCCGCTGCGACAATCTCAACCTCAAGCTCAGCCATATTACTTGGTCTGTTCCTGGATCTTGGCCCACTGGCGCTCGACGTCGTCCAGGCCGCCGACGTTGAAGAACGCCTGCTCTGCAACGTGGTCAAGGTCGCCGTCGCAGATAGCGGTGAAGCCTTCAACAGTGTCCTTGATGGACACGGTGGAGCCCTCGACGCCGGTGAACTGCTTGGCGGTGTAGGTGTTCTGCGAGAGGAACTGCTGGATGCGCCGTGCACGCGACACGACGATCTTGTCTTCTTCAGAGAGTTCGTCAACGCCGAGGATGGCGATGATGTCCTGAAGTTCCTTGTTCTTCTGCAGGATCTGCTTGACGCGGACGGCCGTGTTGTAGTGGTCGTGGCCGATGTACTGCGGATCCAGGATGCGGGAGGTCGACGTCAGCGGGTCAACGGCCGGGTACAGACCACGGGAAGCGATTTCACGGGAAAGTTCCGTGGTCGCGTCGAGGTGTGCGAAGGTCGTGGCCGGAGCCGGGTCGGTGTAGTCATCTGCGGGAACGTAGATGGCCTGCATCGAGGTGATGGAGTGGCCCTTGGTGGACGTGATGCGCTCCTGGAGGAGGCCCATCTCGTCAGCCAGGTTGGGCTGGTAGCCCACGGCCGACGGCATGCGGCCGAGGAGGGTGGAAACCTCGGAGCCTGCCTGGGTGAAGCGGAAGATGTTGTCGATGAAGAGCAGCACGTCCTGGTTCTGCACATCGCGGAAGTACTCCGCCATGGTCAGGGCGGACAGTGCAACGCGCAGACGCGTTCCCGGCGGCTCGTCCATCTGGCCGAACACAAGGGCGGTGTCCTTGAGGACGCCGGCCTCTTCCATTTCGACCCAGAGGTCGTTACCTTCACGGGTACGCTCGCCGACACCGGCGAACACCGAGGTGCCGCCGAAGTTGCGGGCAACACGGGTGATCATTTCCTGGATCAGCACGGTCTTGCCGACGCCGGCACCACCGAACAGGCCGATCTTGCCACCCTTGATGTACGGGGTGAGGAGGTCGATCACCTTGATGCCGGTTTCCAGCATCTCGGTGGAGCCTTCCAGGGTCGCGAAGGCCGGAGCCTTGCGGTGGATAGGCCAGCGTTCGCTGATCTGGAGTTCGGACTCGGCAACGTCGAGGGGCTGGCCCAGCACGTTGAAGATGTGGCCCTTGACGCCGTCGCCCACGGGCACGGAGATCGGGGCACCGGTGTCCACCACGTTGGAACCGCGGACAAGTCCGTCGGTGGCCTGGAGGGAGATGGCACGGATCAGGTTGTCACCCAGGTGCAGGGCAACCTCGAACGTGATGGTTCGGGTCTCACCGTTGAGAGTGATCTCGGTGGTGAGTGCGTTGTAAATCGAGGGGATTGCGTCAGCCGGGAATTCGACGTCGACAACCGGGCCAATAACACGTGCAATACGACCGGTAGCACCGGACGTTGCGGCTACGTGATCGGTAGCAGTGGCAGTCATCTCTCTCACTTCACTCAGTAGATGGCGTGGGGTTAAGTTTATCTTTTGGTGCAGGTACAGCTGGATCCGGGCTCGTGCTGGCTAGGACGCGGACAACGCGTCGGCACCGGCAACGATTTCGGAAAGCTCCTGCGTAATTTCAGCCTGACGGGCAGTGTTGCGCAGACGCGTGTACTTCTTGATGAGATCCGTCGCGTTGTCGCCGGCGGACTTCATCGCACGCTGGCGGGCTGCGAGCTCGGAAGCTGCTGCCTGCAACATGGCGGCGAAGATACGTGATTCGATGTAGCGCGGCAGCAGGGCATCGAGAACCTGCTCCGTTTCCGGCTCGAATTCGTAGAGGGGCAGCAGGTCCGATTCGGACGCGGCTTTCTCTTCGACAACCTCGAGCGGCAGCAGACGGACGACCGTCGGCTCCTGGGTCACCATCGACTTGAAGCGGGTGTAGACGACGTGGATTTCGTCGACGCCGCCCTCTTCGTAGGCGTTAGCGAATTCGGCCAGCAGTGCTTCACTGACTTCGCGCGCGGTCGCAAACTCCGGTGCATCCGTGTTGCCGGTCCATACGCGAGCGTATTCACGGTTCCGGAAGTCGAAGTACGCCTGCGCCTTGCGGCCGACCAGGAACGTCTTGACTTCCTTGCCTTCCCCGTGGAGCAGCTCGTTGAGGCCTTCGGCCTGCTTGAGGACACTCGCCGAGTAAGATCCCGCGAGGCCACGGTCCGAGGTGATGACCAGGACGGCGGCCCGGCGGATCTGCGCCGGCTCGGTGACCAGCGGGTGGTCGATTTCGCTCTGGCTTGCGACAGCAGAAACGGCACGCGTGATCGCGTTCGCGTAAGGCAGTGAAGCTGCTACGCGTGCGCGGGCCTTGCCGATGCGCGAGGTAGCGATCAGTTCCATCGCCTTGAAGATCTTGCGCATCGACGTCGTCGAGCTGATCTTCTGGCGGTAGACCCGGATCTGGGCTCCCATACTTATCCTTTCCTAAGATCCCGATGGCCGGGACTGCCGGAACCCGTGCGGGTCCCGGCAGTCCCTGCCAGCGAAACTAGCGCTTCTGCTTGACGATTTTTTCCTGGTCGACCTGATCCTCGCCGATGGGGGCGTGCTCCTCGTGCCCCGCACCGACCAGGAGGTTGTCTCCCTCGCCGAAGAAGCCCTTCTTGAAGTCCACGATTGCGGTCTTCAGTGCTTCAGCGGTGTCATCGTCCATGGCGTTGGTCTGGGCCAGCGTCGTCAGGATGGAGGACTTGTGCTTGAGGTGCTCCAGGAACTCGGTCTCGAAGCGGTTGATGTCTTCAACCGGAACCTCGTCCAGGTGGCCGTTGGTGCCGGCCCAGATGGAGACGACCTGGTTCTCGACCGGGAACGGCGAGTACTGGCCCTGCTTGAGCAGTTCCATCAGGCGTGCACCGCGGGTCAGCTGCTGGCGCGACGCGGCGTCCAGGTCCGAGGCAAACATGGCGAAGGCCTGCATGTCGCGGTACTGGGCCAGTTCCAGCTTCAAGGTGCCGGAGACCTTCTTCATGGACTTGACCTGGGCGGCGCCACCAACACGGGAGACGGACACACCGACGTCGACAGCGGGGCGCTGGTTGGCGTTGAAGAGGTCCGACTGCAGGAAGATCTGGCCATCGGTGATGGAGATCACGTTGGTCGGGATGTAGGCGGAAACGTCGTTCGCCTTGGTCTCAATCAGCGGCAGACCGGTCATCGAGCCTGCACCGAGCTCGTCGGAGAGCTTGGCACAACGCTCCAGCAGACGGGAGTGCAAGTAGAAGACGTCGCCCGGGTAGGCTTCGCGTCCCGGCGGGCGGCGGAGCAGCAGCGACACTGCACGGTAGGCCTCGGCCTGCTTGGACAGGTCATCGAACACGATGAGGACGTGCTTGCCGCCGTACATCCAGTGCTGGCCGATGGCCGAGCCGGCGTACGGTGCCAGGTACTTGAAGCCTGCGGGGTCGGACGCCGGGGAAGCCACGATAGTGGTGTATTCCAGGGCGCCGTTGTCCTCGAGGGTCTGGCGGACGGCTGCGATCGTGGATGCCTTCTGGCCGATCGCCACGTAGATGCAGCGCACCTGCTTCGTCACGTCGCCGGAAGCCCAGTTGGCCTTCTGGTTGATGATCGTGTCGATGGCAATGGCGGACTTGCCGGTCTGGCGGTCACCGATGATCAGCTGGCGCTGGCCGCGGCCGATCGGGATCATGGCGTCGATAGCCTTGAGCCCGGTCTGCATCGGCTCGTGGACCGACTTACGCTGGGTCACGCCGGGTGCCTGGAGTTCCAGAGCACGGGTGGTCTCGGCCTTGATCTCGCCGAGGTCATCGATGGGCTGGCCCAGCGGGTCAACCACGCGGCCGAGGAAGGCGTCGCCAACCGGCACGGACAGAACCTGCCCGGTGCGGTGGACTTCCTGGCCTTCTTCGATTCCGGTGAAGTCACCGAGGATGATGACGCCGATCTCGCGGACGTCGAGGTTCTGGGCCAGGCCCAGCGTGCCGTCTTCGAAGCGAAGCAGCTCGTTCGCCATGACCGAGGGAAGGCCCTCAACACGGGCGATGCCGTCACCTGCGGTTGTTACACGGCCGACCTCTACGCGCTCTGCGTTTCCGGGTTCGTAGGACGCCGCGAACTCGTTCAACGCATTACGGACGTCGTCGGCGTTGATGGTCAATTCGGCCATCTGCAGTCCCTGCTCTCCTGTTTTCGTGATCATCGTTGCTCACGATGACCGGGGTTTCTTGTCGTTAGGTTGTGCTTGTCCGGCTAGCCGGCAAGCTGACGCTGGAGCTGGCCCAGGCGGCCGGCGACCGAAGCGTCAACCACTTCGTCACCTACCTGGATCCGGATGCCACCGATCAGTGCCGGGTCAACGTTCATGTTGATCTTGAGCTCGCGCCCGTAAAGGGCGTTCAGCCCCGCCTGCAGGCGGCTGATCTGCGTTTCCGTCAGCGGACGGGTGACGTCGACCGTTGCAATCCAGCGCTGCTGGCGCTTGGCGGCAAGCTCGGCGAAACGGCGGACCAGCCTGGTGACCTTAAGACCGCGCGGAGCCGTGACGGCCTGCCCGATCAGGACTTTCGCTTCCTCGCTCGCACCGGGTACGAGCTTGTCGGCGAGGGACACCTTGGCGGCCGGGCTGGCCTGCGGCTCGGACAGAGCACGCTGGACCTCGTGGCTGGACTCGACGGCCTGGTTGAAGGAGAACAGATCGTTCTCCAGCGATTCCAGTCCGCTGAGCCCGGAGGCAGAGACGGCCGACTTGTTCTCGGCAACAGCGATGACCACCGAAGCGGCAAGAGTCTCGAGTGCATCGCCGATATCCCGTGCCGATGCCCAGCGGGAGCTGGCCAGTCCGGCTGCGATTTCAACAGCGTCAGCGGATACTTTCCCGCCGAAGAGCTGCTTGACCAGCGCCGACTTTTCGTCACCGCTGCGGGACGGGTCAGTCAAAGCACGGCGCAAGCCGGCTGAGCTGTCCACGGTTCCCAGGATTCCGAAGAGTTCCTTTGCCAACTGCAGCGACGCGGTGGGAAGCTTGGCCTCCAGTGCCGCCAGCGCAGCGGCCAGCGATTCGCTCGATACACCTGCCATTACTTAGCTACACCCGCGTTCTGGTTCTCCAGATCTGCCAGGAAGCGGTCCACCACTCGGGCCGACCGTGCATCGTCGCTCAGTGCCTCGCCGACGATGCGGCTCGCCAGAGTCGTGGCCAGCGTGCCGACCTCCGCGCGGAGCGACACAACGGCCGCCTGGCGCTCGGATTCGATCTGCGTGTGGGCCTGCGCGGTGATGCGGGCAGACTCGGCAGCCGCCTTCTCCTTCAGCTCTGCAAGGATCTGGGCACCTTCGGCGCGTGCTTCCTCGCGGATGCGGTTGGCTTCGGTGCGGGCTTCCGTGAGCTGCTGCTTGTACTCTTCGAGTGCTGCGGAGGCCTCGGCCTGGGCCTTTTCGGCCTTGGCGATGCCACCCTCGATGGCTTCGGCCCGCTCTGCGAAGGTCTTCTCGAACATCGGGACAACGTACTTGACCACGATGAACATGAGGAGCGCAAAGCCGGCGAAGACGACAAGCATTTCCCAAGGATTGGGAACGAGGGGGTTAGTACCGCCTTCGGTGGCGGCTGAGATGATCGCTTGATTCATATTTCACCCGTCCTTATCTACTCGGTTCTGGATGTTCGGTTGTTCTGTTTACTTGAGAACGAACGCGAAGACCAGGCCGAGGATGGCGAGGGCTTCAGTCAGCGCGAGGCCGAGGAATGCGATCGGCTGCAGGACGCGCTGGGCTTCCGGCTGACGTGCCACGCCGTTGATGTAGGCAGCGAACACGAGACCCACACCGATACCACCGCCGATGGCGGAGAGGCCGTAGCCGACGAGGTTGAGGGAGCCGTTGATGGAGCCTTCCATTTTTTTGTTCCTTTCAAGATGCCACCCATGTGGCAGGTTGTTTGGTTTGCTTCATCCCCTAGAGGGGAAGACTATGTTGTGCCGTCTGGCCTTCTGCCGTCTGGCGCTGGGCCTAGTGGCTGTCGGCGTGGAGCGCGCCTTCGATGTAGATCGCGGTCAGCAGCGTGAAAACGTAGGCCTGCAGCACCATGATCAGCGCTTCGAGCATGTACATGGCGATCGCACCGCCAAGGACGAGTACGGACGCGCCCTTGAGGAGGACGTTTTCCTGCATCACGAGGAATTCGATGCCCGCACCGGAGATCATCACGATCAAGTGGCCGGCCAGCATGGTGGCGAACAGACGGAGGCTGTGCGTGACCGGGCGGACCAGGAAGTTGGAGATGATCTCGATCGGGACGACGATCGGGAGAATGTAGAACGGCACACCGGAAGGAACTGTTGCCAGCTTGAAGTACTTCAGGCCGTTCCTCTTGATACCGATGGCGATCCAGGTGACATACACGATCGCCGCCATCACGTAGGCTCCGCCGACATGGGAGAAGGTCGGAAGCTGGATCAGCGGGATTGCACCGTAGATGTTGTTCACGAGGATGAAGAAGAACAGGCTGAACAGCAGCGGGACATACTTCATGAAGTCCCGGCCGCCGATAATGTCCTTGGCGATGCCGTTGCGGACGAAGCTGTAGGCAGCCTCGCCTGCGAACTGCAACTTGCCGGGAACCAGCTGCTGCTTCCGCGCAGCGATCACAAAAAATGTAGCGATAATGACAACCGACAGGATTACCAGCAGCATCTGCTTGGAAAATCCTTCGGCCGCACCCCAGGGGATGATAGCCGGCAGGTGAAGTTCTTCAATTCCAGGAGGCGTGAAGGTTCCTGAATCTTGGGCCGGGAGCGCAAGCGCGATCAACGCGTTTCCTCTCTGCAGTGTCCATCATTGGGCGTTGGGCGGGGACCGGCGACATTGGTGCCCGCCTCTCCCCCTGTAAAATTATTTGGCATTACTGTTCCTCGTCCTGGGACGGGCCACGTGCAGCATTGCCGTCACCAGCAGAAATTCTGTTACTGGTGAGGCCGTGCATATGAGAAAGATAGAACCCTCCCGCAGCTCCAAGCAGAGCGCCTGCGAGCACAATCCAGCGGGTTCCCCACAGATTATCCAGTCCCCACCCTATCAAACTCCAGACGATGATTCCGCCAACAATGTAGCTGAAGACGGCGATTCCGGCGTTGTATCCGCCGTCGCTTCCGTCGGTCGATACACCGGGGGCACCGGGCGTAGTTTTGGGTGATTTGGCTGGCTGGTTTTCTGGTCCGGTACGTGGTCCGCCAACTGGCCTGCGGCCGGATTTGCGGCTAAACATCGGTGCCGCCTTTTCGCGTTTCGGGATCGTTGTAAATCTGAAGCCTGGCCTTGCTGAAACCGTAAATTTCGGCTGCCTGCCACAACACGACGGTGACGACGGCGCCGATCAGGAACCAGCGGTCGTGCAGCCAGGCCGGGGCGCCGATGACGAAGAGGACCACGGCGAAGCCGACAACCTTGACGAAGTACGTCGCGACGAACACTCCGATCGCTCCGGAGGGGTTGTTGCGGCCGACGAAGTGGCCCACCGCGAGGCTGATGGCAAAGAAGGCCATCACCAGCGCGCCCCCGAACAGTGCGGACCAGAACCCCACGGCGCCGTTAAAGATGTAGGCGGCTGTGCCGGTCAACACCAGTGCTGCGGCGGAGGCCGCGGAACTGATTGCCAGCAGCCTGAGCCAAAGGGATTTTGTGGGGCCGGAGACGCCAACGGGTCCGTTGCCGGAAGCGGGTTCCGGTTCGGCGTTGGAGGTCATCAGATCCCAATCGTCGCTGGCGTATTGCTGGTCAAGGCAGGCGGCGAAGTACCGCCCCTGAATTCTACATTAGATAGAAATTATTCGGAAAAGCGCGTCGGAGCCGGTTCCCGGGCATGCCGGTCAGGCTATTCGGGAGTGCGGGCCATCTGCCGCGGCCCGCGCTGGCGCAGGTACGGCCAGGCAGTCGCCACGGCCATGATTGCCGCGGCGGCCAGATCGATGGCGAGGACTATGTGCCAGGGGAAGATCGCGAAAGCGAGGCCGCCGAAGGCAAGGATGCAGGTCCACAAGTACATCAGCACGACGGCGCCGCGGTGCGAGTATCCGATGTCCAGGAGTTTGTGGTGCAGGTGTCCGCGGTCCGCCGACCACGGCGACCGGCCCAGCGCTGTCCGCCGCACCACGGCCAGGCACAGGTCCAGCAGCGGCAGGAACAGCACCGCGAACGGCAACAGGATCGGGATGATCGTGGGGATGCCGTTGGCCCGGTCGTAGAGGCCCGAGCTGATCTGGCCGGTCGAGACGACGCCGGCCGAGGCCATCAGCAGGCCAATCAGCATGGCCCCGGAATCGCCCATAAAGATTTTGGAGGGGAACCAGTTATGCGGCAGGAAGCCGACGCAACTGCCGACCACGACGGCGGTCAGCAGGGTGGCGAGGTCCGAACGGTCCAGCAGGACGGCCGTGCGGTGGACCCAGTAGGCCGTGAGGAAGAACGCCGCCCCGCCGATGATCGCCACGCCCGCGGCGAGCCCGTCCAGTCCGTCGATGAAATTGAACGCATTCATGGTGGTGACGATCAGCCCGGCCGTCAGCACAATGCTCACGGCCTCGTTCTGGATCACGATCGGCTCGGGAATGAACGGGATGATCGTCATCCGGACCCCCCAGGTGGCCACGACCAGTGCCGCGGCGCTTTGGCCGATCAGCTTGACCCACCACCGCAGATCCAGCAGGTCGTCCGCCACGCCGACAACGACGATCACGGCGGCCCCGGCCAGGATTCCCCATGGCGCCGTGTTGTTCCGGAAGATGTCCTTGACGAAAAACGAATTGCTCGCCGTGACCAGGGCAACCAGCACGCCCGCGAAGATGCCGAGGCCGCCGAGCCGGGAGATCGGGGTGGAATGCATGTCGCGGCTGCGGATCGGGGAATACAGCTCCAGCTTGTTGCCCGCGAGCCGGGCACCCCATGTCGCCGCGTAGGTCACAATCGCTGCCGTCAGCATCATGAGCAGGTACATGATCACGGGACGACCACCAGCCAAACGCCGTCAGTACCGTCAGCACAGGCACCGCACGCCGGCACGTCCGGCAGCACCGGACGCGCCGGTGAGCTGCGGAAATGGGGTGGATTCGATTGCGGTGGAACTGTCTTTCGAAAAATGAAACTTCTCCGTCGCCGTGCGCAGGGCAGGCAGTGCGTAGTGCCTGACAGGGCTGTATTACAGTGGACTCTAGTCAAGATACTAATGCCAACGGCCACCTGTCTTCGCGTCACACGGCCCTCTGCCGGCGGGAAAACCACTGACGGTCGTGCTGAAAGGACCCCGCGATGACCCCCTCGGTTGCAGTCGCTGCCGTGACGTTTGACCGTCCCAGGGAGCTGGCGGTCCTGATGGACGCCATCAACAACCAGACCGCTCCAGTGCAGTCCATTTGCCTCGTCGACAGTGGCACCGTGCCGTCGACGGACGTTGCCGGCCAGCACGCCAACGTGGACTATGTCCGGTCCGAGGCAAACCTTGGCGGCGCCGGCGGATTCTCGTTGGCCATCCTCAAGGCCGTGGCCAGCGGGGCTGACTGGATCTGGATGATGGACGACGACGCCGAACCGGCAGATCCCGACTGCCTTGCCACGTTGCTCCGTGAGGCCCAGGAACGTGATCTGGACGCCGTCGTGCCCCTCGTGGTGGCCCCCGGCCACCCGGACCAGCTGTCCTTTTTCTTCCGGCTGGGCGGCAAGGTCACGCATGAGCGCGCGGAGGTGGAAAAGGTCGGATTCCTGCCCGACGACGGGCACTTCTTCAACGGCGCCCTGATCCGTTCCGATGTCTTCTTCAAAGTCGGCCTGCCGGACATGCGCCTTTTCATCCGTGGCGACGAGGTGGACTTCACGCTCAGGCTCAGGAAGGCCGGGATCCGCTTCGGCACGGTGACCACCGCCGCCATCACGCACCCGCACGCCTTCGCTGAAACCAAGCACGTCTTCGGTGCGCGGTGGCACGTGATCGTTCCGGATTCCGCCTTCAAGCGCTACTTCTACTACCGGAACCGCGGGTACATGATCCGCCGCCACTTCCGGGTCAAGTCCTTCATCGCGGATGTGGGCGGCTACCTCGGCTACTTCCTGCGCAGCGGCGATTTCCGCGGGCTCGCTGACTGGTTCCGCGCCTTTTCCGCCGGGCTCCGCGGCAAGGGCTTCGGCCCGCTGGAGGACCAGAAGTTCTGACGTGCTCCCCCGCTGGCAGCCCCGCCGGCAGCCTAGGGCTGCCGGCGCAGGCGCCGTCGGAGCAGCAGGCCCAGCAGCACCCAGGGTTCGCCGAACACCCGGTAGGCCACCCGCTGCGGGTGGAGCATGAGCCGCCAGGCCCATTCGAGTCCGAGCCGGCCGATCCAGCGCGGCGCCAGTTTCTGCACACCGGCAATCTGTTCGATGGCGCCGCCGACGGTGCAGTAGACCGCAGGCGGAAGCGCGGCAAGCCGGCGGGCCATGACCTGCTCCTGCAGCGGCATCCCGAGGCCCAGCAGCACAAGTTGGGGGCGCAGCCGGTTCAGCCATTCGACCGCGGCTTCCTCAACTTCCTTGTTCCAGCCTTCGCCAGGCATGCCGTCGACCCGCCCCCCGGGGACGATCTCCCGCAGCTTGGCCACGGCGCCGGCGTTGGCCACGGCACCTGCACCGATGACCGCAATGCGCTCCAGTCCCGCGACATTGCCGAGCGCGGGAATCCAGTCGGTCGACCCCAGCCGGTAGTCCATCACCGGTTCCCTGCCGTCGTCTTCTTCGCCGGTCTTCGCCCAGAGCCAGAGCACCGGTGCGCCGTCGATCAGGACCACGTCGCTGCGCTCGTAGAACGAACGGAAGGCAGGATCGGAGTGCAGCAGCGTCACGCTGTGCAGGTTGTGCCCCACCACGATCCTGGTCACGCCCTCGGCCATGAAGGTGCTGAGGACCGCGGTCAGCTCGGACACCGTCACGGGGGTCGCTTCGACGTCGAGGAAAGGGACGCGCTGACGCTCCAGCGTCATGCGGAACCGGGCTCCGGCGCAGCGGCGGACTCCGCAGCGGGCTCCGCAGCGGGCTCCGGAGCATCCGGAGCATCCGGAGCATCGGCGGCGTTGCCGTCGATGTCCAGGACGCCGGGCACCACGCCGCGCAGGCGGTCGAGGCTGATGGCTCCCTGCCGGACGACGCGCAAGGGCAGCGCCGTCGCGTCGACGATGGTCGAGGCGAGGGCGTCGGCGCCGTCTGCGGGCCGGGGTCCGCCCTCCAGGTAGACCTCCACGGATTCCGCCAGCTGGGCTTCGGCGTCCGCGGCGGTCTGCGCTGCGGCCTGCCCGGTGCGGTTCGCGGAGGACACCGCGAGGGGTCCGGTAAGCGTCAGCAGGTCCTGGGCGATCTCGTCGGCCGGGATCCGCAGGGCGACCGTGCCTTTGGTCTCGCCGAGATCCCAGTCCAACGACGGCTGGGCATGCAGGATCAGGGTCAGGCCGCCGGGCCAGAACGCCTCGGCCAGCCGCCGCGCCTCGGCCGGAACGTCCGTGGCCAGGCCATCGAGGGCGTTCAGCCTCGGGATCAGCACGGGCGGCGGCATCTTCCGGCTCCGGCCCTTGGAGGCGAGCAGCAGGGTCACGGCAAGGGGTGAAAAGGCGTCGGCGGCAATCCCGTAGACCGTGTCCGTGGGAAAGACCACGCACTTGTTCTCCCGGATGGCCCGCTGGGCGTGCTCAAGTCCAGCAGCGCGCTGCTCGGCCGCCGTGCAATCGTAGCTAGTCGTCACTGGCCTATTCTTTCATCACTTGTCACACGATTATTCGCAGGCGTCGGCCCTGACGGTGCCAGGACGGCGCTGGTGGCGCGGTCCTTGCCGTTGAGGTCACGGTGCGTTGTCACCTCGGCGAACACGCCGGTGCGGTTGAGCATCGCGGCGATCCATTCCGACTGGACCTCGGCGTGCTCCATCACGAAGTAGCCGCCGGGGACCAGCAGGCGGGCGGCCGAGGCGGCCGCCGCCGTCGGAAGTTCCATCCCGTCCGCTCCCCCGCCGTAGAGCGCCTCAGGCGGGTCGTGCAGCGCCACTTCGGGTTCGTTCGGGATCGCTTCGGCGGGGATGTAGGGCGGGTTGGAGACGACGACGTCGAACGTGCCGTTGTGTTCGGCCAGCGCATCGCGCAGGTCGCCACGGATGAGGTGGACGCCCAGGGGAGCCAAGTTTTTCTCCGCCCACGCGTGCGCGAATTCGCTGAACTCGACCGCGTGGACTTCCGCGCCGGGAACCTCATGGGCGATCGAGCCTGCAATGGCACCGGACCCGGTGCCCAGGTCCACGACCTTGGGGTGTGCCAGGCCGTGCAGCCGTTTCCTGTCGCTAAGCCAGTCCAGGACCAGCTGCACCACGGATTCGGTCTCCGGCCGCGGGATGAACACACCGGGACCGACGGCGAGTTCGAGGTAGCGGAAGTGCGCCACGCCCGTTATGTGCTGCAGAGGGATCCGCTGCGCCCGTTCGGCGACGAGGTCAGCGTAGCCTTCCGGCGCCGGCGAGTCCCCGAGCATCAGCGCGCGCAGCCGGCCCAGTCCGACGCCGAGCAGGTGCTCGGCCAGGAGCTCGGCGTCCACGCGCGGGCTGGGCACGCCGGCCTCCGCGAGGACCGCCGTCGCCTCGCTGACGGCCTCCGCGAGGCTCGGACCATCACCTGCAGTCATCACCAGTGACCCGCGCCTATTCGCCGATGGCGTCGAGCCGGGACTGCTCGTCCAATTCAATGGCCGACTGGATCACCGGTTCCAGGTCGCCGTTCATGACCTGGTCCAGGTTGTAGGCCTTGTAACCGGTGCGGTGGTCCGCAATCCGGTTTTCCGGGTAGTTATAGGTACGGATGCGCTCGGAGCGGTCCATGGTGCGGATCTGCGACTTGCGCTGCGCCGAGTTTTCGGCGTCGATCAGCTCCTGCTGGTGCGCCAGGATGCGGGCACGCAGCACGCGCATGCCGGCCTCACGGTTCTGCAGCTGCGACTTCTCGTTCTGCATGGCGACGACGATTCCGGTGGGAAGGTGCGTGATGCGCACCGCGGAGTCGGTGGTGTTGACCGACTGCCCGCCGGGACCGGAGGAGCGGTAGACGTCGATCTTGAGATCGTTCTGGTTGATCTCGAGCTCCTCGGGCTCGTCCACTTCGGGCAGCACCAGCACGCCGGCGGCCGAGGTGTGGATGCGGCCCTGCGATTCGGTGACGGGGACACGCTGGACCCGGTGCACGCCGCCTTCGAACTTGAGCCGGGCGTACACGCCTTCGGCCGGATCGTTCGAGCTGCCCTTGACGGCCATCTGGACGTCCTTGTACCCGCCGAGGTCCGATTCGGTGGCAGAGATGATCTCGGTCTTCCAGCCGCGGGATTCCGCGTAACGGCTGTACATCCGCAGCAGGTCCGCGGCGAACAGGGCTGCCTCGTCGCCGCCTTCGCCGCCCTTGACCTCGAGGATCACGTTGCGGGAGTCGTCCGGGTCGCGCGGGATCAGCAGCCGGCGCAGCTTGGCCGCCGCCAGCTCCAGCGCGGCCTCCAGCTCGGGCACCTCGGCCGCAAACTCGGGGTCCTCGTCCGCCATTTCCTTGGCAGCGGCCAGGTCATCGCGGATGCCTTCCCAGCGGTGGTAGGCCTCCACAATGCCGTTCAACTGGGCAGAACGCCGCCCCAGCTTCCGGGCCAGGCGCTGGTCAGCGTAGACAGCAGGATCCCCCAGCTGAGCCTGGATAGAGTCATGCTCATCCAACAGGCCCTGTACGGACTCAAACATTTTCAAACCTCTTTCGACTTGAAACCAAGTCTAGTTACGACAACAAAAACTGGACCGCGGCTGGCGACTTAACGACGAAGCCGCACGGATTTTTCCGCCCCGGGAGTGGCTTCGGGCCTGCCGACGCCGGGTGGCTTGCGATCGTAGATCGTAAGCCACCCGGCGGAGGGGCGGGGGCGGAAAATCCGTGCGGCGTTAGCGCGCGGGACCGCCAGAATCTAGCGGTTGGAGCAGCTATTTGTCGTTATCGGACTTCGCACCAAGCGTCGTCTTCTGCACCTGCATGAGGAACTCGACGTTGCTCTGGGTCTCCCGGATCTTGTTGGTCAGCAGCTCAAGGCTCTGCTGCGTTTCGAGTCCGGACAGGACGCGGCGCAGCTTCCACATGATCTTGACTTCCTCGGGGGAAAGCAGGTTTTCCTCGCGGCGGGTACCGGACGCGTTGACGTCCACGGCCGGGAAGATGCGCTTGTCCGCGAGCTGGCGGGACAGGCGCAGTTCCATGTTGCCGGTGCCCTTGAACTCTTCGAAGATGACCTCGTCCATCTTGGAGCCGGTCTCGACGAGCGCGGTGGCCAGGATGGTCAGCGAGCCGCCGTTTTCGATGTTGCGGGCTGCACCGAAGAAGCGCTTCGGCGGGTACAGCGCTGCGGAGTCCACACCACCGGACAGGATGCGGCCGGAGGCCGGTGCTGCCAGGTTGTAGGCGCGGCCCAGGCGGGTCATGGAGTCCAGGAGCACCACAACGTCCATGCCCATTTCCACGAGGCGCTTGGCACGCTCGATGGAAAGCTCGGCCACGGTGGTGTGGTCGTCGGCGGGACGGTCGAAGGTGGAGGCAATGACCTCACCCTTGACGGTGCGCTGCATGTCCGTGACTTCTTCGGGACGTTCGTCAACGAGCACCATCATGAGGTGGACCTCAGGATTGTTGGTGGTGATGGCGTTGGCGATGGACTGCAGGATGAGCGTCTTGCCGGCCTTCGGCGGCGAAACGATCAGACCGCGCTGGCCCTTGCCGATCGGGGCCACGAGGTCGATGACGCGCGGGCCGATCTTCTTCGGGTCCGTCTCGAGGCGCAGGCGCTCGGAGGGGTACAGCGGGACGAGCTTCGCGAATTCGACGCGGTCCTTGAGCTCTTCCGGCGTCTTGCCGTTCACCGAGGTGACGCGGACCAGGGCGTTGAACTTCTGGCGGGCGGACTGCTGCTGGCTCCCCTGCTGGGCTTCGCCTTCGCGCGGTGCACGGATGGCGCCGACGACGGCGTCGCCCTTGCGCAGGTTGTACTTCTTGACCTGGGCGAGCGAGACGTAGACGTCGTTCGGGCCCGGCAGGTAACCGGACGTGCGGATGAACGCATAGTTCTCGAGCACGTCGAGGATACCGGCGACCGGCAGCAGGACATCGTCCTCGGTGACCTCGACGTCGTCGACGTCGGGTCCCTGCTGACGTCCGCGGCGGCGGTCGTTGCGGTCGCGGAAGCGATCGTTGCGCGAGGAGTTGTCGCGGCTGTCCTGCTGGCCCTGGCGGTCACCGCGGTCGTTGCGGTCACGACGGTTGCGGCGGTTCCGGCGGCTTCCGCCGTCAGAATCATCGCTGTCGCGGGTGTTCTCGCGGGGGCCGGCCGAGTCGTCGCGGCCGCCACGGGTGCGGGTGTCACGGCGCTGGCCGTCTTCGCTGCCGGGCTCGCGCTGTTCGGTGCGCTGTTCACGCTGTTCGGTGCGCTGTTCACGCTGTTCGGTGCGCTGATCGCGCTGCTCGGTGCGCTGTTCAGCGACGGGCTGCTCGGCCGGGGCCTCGACGGCGTTCTGGCCGGCATCCGTGGCCTGGGCTGCGGCTTCGCCGCGGCGGCGGTTGCGGGTGCGCGGCTGCCTCGCGCGGTCGCCGGATTCCGTTCCGGAAACGGCGGCGGCGGATTCTGCAGTGGCGGATTCCCGGGCGCCGGACTCGGTGGAACCCGCGGGGGCTTCAGCCGGGGCGGCGGCGGGTGCCTCAACGGCGGGAGCCGTGACGACTCCGTCGCTGCCTGCACGGCGGCTGCGGCCACGGCGGGCGCGGGGGCTTTCCTGGGCGGTGTTTTCCCTTGCCAGGGACTCGTCCTCGGCGGCGGGCACCGTTGCGGGCGCAGCTGCCGGGGCCGCTGCGTGGGACACAGTGCCGTTGTCGCTCGCCTTTTCGGCAGCGCGGGCCGGAGCCTTGCTTACCGGAGTGCCTGCGCGGTGGGCGGAAATGGCCGTGACCAGATCACCCTTGCGCATGCGGGAACCGCCGGAAATGCCCAGCTGGCTGGCGAGGGCCTGGAGCTGGGCGAGCTTAAGGCCTGCAAGGCCGCTGCTCTTGGCGGGTGCTGCCGTTGATTCGGCAGCAGAAGATGTATCCACAGCCGGAGACAGCTCAGTGGTTTCGGTCACGAAGGATCCTTCCCCCTCGACGGCGTCCAGGCTAAGAGCTGGACGCGGTGATTTGATCTGGGCTGCAGTTCAGATCTGCAGCCGGGATTTCGGCCTTGCCGGATGGATATCGGCCAGCAGGGCCGGATATTGCTTCACCATGCACGATCCGAGAAATGAGGAACGGCGGGCTGAGTTTCAGGGGGCAGATCAATTCTGCTGATTCCTGCGTCAGACCGAAAGCAGGTGGCACCGGAAAATATTGCGCAGTGAAAGATGAGAGAGGCTACGTGGCCAACATCGCGGTCTTACAACGGTTACAAATTTACCGCCTGCGTATTTACCGCCGGTGCACTTCCACTTTAGCACCTTCAACGTCCACGGCCAGCTTCATCACGCGCCAGCCCACTTCCGGCGTGTTGCCCGCGGTGTGGGCGCCGATGAAGTCCACAACCTCACGGGCTTCCGCTTCGCCGTTGGCCAGGACCAGCACGGTGGGTCCGGCGCCGGATACGACGGCGGCGTGCCCTGCCCGGCGCAGCGCGCCGATCAGTTCCGCGCTGGGCCGCATGGCCTCGGCTCGGTAGCTCTGGTGCAGGTAGTCCTCGGTGCCGGGCAGCAGGAATTCCGGGTTCGTGGTCAGGGCATGGATCAGCAGGGCGGCGCGGCCGGAGTTCATGGCCGCGGCATGGTGGCCCACCGAAGCGGGCAAAAGGGCCCGGGCGGCCTCAGTGGAGAGCTCGTAGTCGGGCACGGCGACCACAGGGATCACCGAGGCGGCCACGGACGCGCACGTGCTGCTGTACTGGTCACTGTCCTGCCATGACAGCGCCAGTCCGCCGAAAATGGCGGGTGCAACGTTGTCCGGGTGGCCTTCCATTTCGCTGGTGAGCTGCAGGATCCAGTCGCTGCCACGCCGGGAGGCCTCCGGAACCAGGGCATTGGCGGCGCTGACGGCCGCCACCACGGCCGAGGCCGAGGAGCCCAGGCCCCGTCCGTGCGGGTTGACGTTGTCCGCCGTGATCCGCAGGCCTTCGTGCCGGAACCCCAGGCGGTGCAGGGCCTCGGTCAAGGCCTTGACCACGAGGTGCGTCGCATCGCGGGGCAGGGACTCGGCACCCTCGCCGCTGAGCTCGAATTCGAGTTCACCGCTGGCCAGGGTTTCCACGGTCAGCGTGTCATGCAGCGAGAGGGCCAGGCCGAGGCTGTCGTACCCGGGGCCCAGGTTGGCGCTCGTGGCCGGGACACGCACGGTGACCAGCTGGCCCGCCGGAACGGCCGGGGAGCCGGCAGCTGATTCGGCCGGGACGGTGAGGGTTGTTTCCAACGTTATTTTTCTTCCAGTCCCAATGCTGCGGCGACGGTGACGACGTCGTTGGAGACCTTGACCGGCTGCACGTCGCTGCCGTCCTCGGTGCGCAGGGCCCACTGCGGGTCCTTGAGGCCGTGACCGGTCACCGTGATCACGATCGTCTTGCCTGCCGGCACTTCCCCGGCCGCGTGCTTCTTGATCAGCCCGGCGACGCCGGCAGCGGAGCCGGGCTCCACGAAAACGCCTTCCCGGGCGGAGAGCCACCGGTGCGCGGACAGGATTTCCTCGTCCGTGACGGCCTCGATCACGCCGCCGGATTCATCCCGGGCCGCCACGGCGGTGTCCCAGGAGGCCGGGTTGCCGATCCGGATGGCGGTGGCAATGGTGTCGGGCTCGGTGATGGGGTGGCCGGCCACGAAGGGTGCCGCCCCTGCGGCCTGGAAGCCCCACATGACGGGTGTCCTGGTGGACACGGCGGGCAGCGACCCGGCGGTGGGCGACTCAAACGCCGCAGCGTATTCCTTGTAGCCCTTCCAGTACGCGCTGATGTTGCCGGCGTTGCCCACCGGGAGCACATGGAAGTCGGGGGCGTCGCCGAGCGAATCCACCACTTCGAAGGCACCGGTCTTCTGGCCTTCGATCCGGGCCGGGTTGACGGAGTTGACCAGGAACACCGGGTAGGACTCGCCGAGCTTGCGGGCGATGTCAAGGCAGTCGTCGAAGTTGCCGTCCACCTGCAGCAGCGTGGCTCCGTGCGCGACTGCCTGGCTGAGCTTGCCCATGGAGATCTTGCCCTCCGGGACCAGCACCGCGCACTGCAGCCCGGCAGCCGTCGCATAGGCCGCGGCGGAGGCGGAGGTGTTGCCGGTGGAGGCGCAGACCACGGCCTTGGCGCCGGCGGCCACCGCTGCCGTCATGGCCATGGTCATGCCGCGGTCCTTGAAAGAACCGGTCGGGTTCATGCCTTCGACCTTGAGGTAGACGGTGCTGCCGGTCAGCTCGGAGAGGTGGCGGGCATGCACGAGCGGGGTGCCGCCCTCGCCCAGGCTGATGACCTTGGTCGCTTCCGTGACAGGAAGACGGTCGGCGTATTCGCGGATGACACCGCGCCATTGGTGAGCCACTTAGACTCCTTCTACCCGGAGTACGGATGTGACGGAATTGATGACGTCCAGGCGCCTGACGGCCTCGACGGTTGCTGCAAGTGCGGCTTCGCGTGCACGGTGTGTCACGATCCGCAGCTCGGCCGATTCCACGTTGGAGTCGGCGTCGCGGTGAATGGTCTGCCGCATGATTTCGATGGACACGCCGTGCTCGGCGAAGAGCTGCGCGATCCTGGCCAGGACGCCGGGCTGGTCCGCGACGTCGAGTCCGATGTAGTAGCTGGTGACGGCCGCGTCGATGGGCAGCGATGGCACGTGCCCCGTGGTGGTTTCGGTGCGGCCGGGGCCGCCCAGGACAATGCGGCGGGCCGCGGAGACGAGGTCGCCCAGCACGGCGGACGCCGTCGGGGTGCCGCCGGCACCCTGGCCGTAGAACATGAGCTCGCCGGCGTTCTCGGCTTCGATGAAGACGGCGTTGAATGCACCGCGGACAGCAGCGAGGGGGTGCTCGCGGGGCAGGAGCGTGGGGTGGACACGGACTGAGACGCCGGTTTTGCCGTCCTCGTCAACAAGTTTCTCGGCAATGGCCAGCAGCTTGATGACAAAGCCGGCTTCCTTGGCGGCGGCGATGTCCGCCGCGGTGACCGACGTGATGCCCTCGCAGGAGACATCTTCCAGGGCAAACCGCGTGTGGAAGGACAGCGAAGCGAGGATTGCGGCCTTGGCGGCGGCGTCGTAGCCTTCGATGTCGGCCGTGGGGTCGGCTTCCGCGTAGCCCAGGCGCTGGGCCTCGGCCAGCGCGTCGGCGAACTGCGCGCCGGTCGAGTCCATCTGGTCGAGGATGAAGTTGGTGGTGCCGTTGACAATCCCGAGCACCCGGGTGATCCGGTCGCCGGACAAGCTGTCGCGGATGGGTCGCAGGATGGGGATGGCGCCGGCCACGGCGGCCTCGTAGGACAGCTGCACCCCGGCCTTGTCCGCTTCCTCATACAGGGTGGGGCCGTCCTGGGCCAGGAGCGCCTTGTTGCCGCTGACAACACAGGCACCGTGCCGCATGGCGGTAAGGATCAGGGTCCGGGCCGGCTCAATGCCGCCCATGAGTTCAATGACGACGTCGGCGTCCTTGACGAGGACTTCGGCGTCAGTGGTGAACAGCTCCCGCGGCAGCTCGACGTCGCGCTTGGCATCGAGGTTGCGCACCGCGATGCCCTGCAGTTCCAGCCGGGCGCCGGTGCGCGCGGCGAGGGCGTCGGCGTCGTTAATGAGAATCCGCGCAACCTGGGCCCCAACGTTGCCACAGCCCAGCAGGGCCACTTTCAGGGTTCGCAATTCAGACATTCAGACTCCCATGTCGCGGTTGAGCAAATCTTCTTCGGTTTCCCCGCGGACAATGAGCCGGGCAGATCCGTCGCTGACAGCGATAACGCCCGGCCGGGCCAGATAGTTGTAGTTGCTTGACAGGGCCCAGCAGTAGGCGCCGGTCCCCGGTACAGCAAGCAGATCACCGGCTGCCACGTCCTCGGGCAGATATACATCTCTAACAACTATGTCGCCGCTCTCGCAATGTTTGCCCACCACTCGGGACAGCTGCGGCGCCGCGTCGGAGCTCCGCGAGGCGAGAATCGCCGAATAATCCGCGTCGTACAGCACCGGCCGGGGGTTGTCGCTCATCCCGCCGTCCACCGACACATAGCGGCGGGGGTGCGTAACGTCCCCGGCTCCGTCGTGGCCGGCCGCGGCACCAGCAGAGGCCGGGGAATCCACCCGGACGGTCTTGAGCGTGCCGACCTCATACAGCGTAAAGGTGGTGCTTCCGACGATCGCGCGGCCCGGTTCGATCGAAATCCGGGGGGCGGTTATGCCGAGGGCAGCGCATTTGGAACGGACGACGGCGGCCATCGCCTGCGCGATTTCGGCGGCCGGGCGCGGGGTGTCCACGGGGGTGTAGGCGATGCCGTAGCCGCCGCCGAGGTCAAGCTCGGGCAGCACGATGGAGTACTTCGACTGCATCGCTGCCAGGAAGTCCAGCAGCCTCTCGGCGGCGAGGGCGAAGCCGTCCGGTTCGAAGATCTGCGAGCCGATGTGGCAGTGCAGGCCCAGCAGTTCGATGCTGGCGTGCCCGGTGGCCGCGGCCACGGCTTCCTCTGCGGCGGACAGGCCGGCCTGGTCCGTGGAGTCCCCGGCCATGGACAGGCCGAATTTCTGGTCCTCGTGGGCCGTGGCGATGAATTCGTGGGTGTGGGCGTGTACTCCGGGGGTCAGCCGCAGCATCACCCTGGCGGTGTCGCCCCGGTTGGCGGCGATCGCCGCGACGCGTTCGAGCTCGTCGAGGCTGTCCACCACGATCCGTCCCAGCTGCATGTCCAGCGCCCGGTGGATTTCGCCGTCGGACTTGTTGTTCCCATGCAGGGCGACGTCGGCGCCGGGGATGCCGGCGCGGAAGGCCACGGCGAGTTCGCCGCCGGACGCCGTGTCCAGGCGCAGCCCCTCTTCCTCGACCCAGCGGACCACGGAGGTGCACAGGAAGGACTTGCCGGCGTAGTAGACGTCCACTCCCCCGCAAATATCGGCGAAGGCGTCGTTGAAGGCGTCGCTGAACGCCCGGGCCCGGGCCCGGAAGTCTGTCTCGCTCAGCACGAACAGCGGCGTGCCGTACTGGCGCTGCAGCTCACTGACCGTCAGCCCCTCGATGGTGAGCTCGCCGTCGTCGTTGCGCGCAACACCGCCCGCCCACAGCGGTTCGTGGAGGGCATTGAGGTCGGCGGGGACCTCGAGCCAGTCCGGGGCGAGCGGGGACTGTCCTGAATTCGCGGTCATGGCGGTTACATCCGTTCCGGCGCCGAGACGCCCAGCAGTTCCAGTCCGTTGGCCAGCACCTGGCTGGTGGCGTCGTTGAGCCACAGCCTGGTGCGGTTGGTGTCGGTGATGGGTTCCTCGCCCTGCGGCGCCACGCGGCAGGCGTCATACCAGCGGTGGTAGGCGCCGGCGATCACTTCGAGGTGGCGGGCCACGCGGTGCGGCTCGCGCAGCTCGGCGGCCTTGGCCACGATCGAGGGATAGCTGCCCAGGTGCGAGAGCAGCTCGTTTTCGGTGGGGTGCTCCAGCAGGGCAGCGTTGAAGCTGTCTAGGCCGTCCACACGGCGCTCCACGCCGGCGGCCACGGCATTGCGGGCGGCGCCGCGGGAGCGGGCGTGGGCGTACTGGACGTAGAACACCGGGTTTTCGTTGCTGTGTTTCTTCAGCAGCTCCGGGTCCAGCGTCAGCGGCGAATCGGCGGGGAACCGGGCCAGCGAGTACCGGACGGCATCCTTGCCGAGCCAGGAGATGAGGTCCTTGAGCTCGATGATGTTGCCGGCTCGCTTGGACAGTTTGGCGCCGTTGACGGAGACCAGCTGGCCGATCAGGACCTCGATGTTGACCTCGGGGTCGTCCCCGGCGGCTGCCGCGATGGCCTTGAGCCGGTTGATGTAGCCGTGGTGGTCGGCGCCGAGGAGGTAGATCTTCTCGGTGTAGCCGCGGTCCTTCTTGGACAGGTAGTAGGCGGCGTCGGCGGCGAAGTACGTGGGCTCACCGTTTGCGCGGACCATCACGCGGTCCTTGTCATCGCCGAAGTCGGTGGTGCGCAGCCAGACCGCGCCGCCGTCGTCGAACACGTGGCCCTGTTCGCGCAGGCGGGCGACGGCGTCCTCGATCGCGCCGGCGTCGTGGAGCTCCTGCTCGGAGAAGTAGACATCGAAGTCGACGCCAAACTCGGCCAGCGTCTGCTTGATGTCATGCATCTGCGCCTTGTAGGCGGCGCCCCGGATCACCGGCAGGGCCGCCACTTCGGTGAGTTCGCGGATGTCCGGGTGTTCGGTGAGCACTTCGTGGCCGAGGTCCGCGATGTACTGGCCCGGGTAGCCGCCCTGGGGCACGTCCCGGCCGTGCAGCCTGGCGAACACGGAGTTCGCGAACACGTTCATCTGGGAACCGGCGTCGTTGATGTAGTACTCGGCAGTGACGTCGGCACCGGAGGCCCGGAGGACGCGGGCGATCGCGTCGCCGAGGGCGGCCCAGCGGGTGTGGCCGATGTGCAGCGGGCCGGTGGGGTTGGCCGAGACGAATTCCATGTTGACCGTGTGCCCGGCGAGCGCGGTGTTGGTGCCGTAGGCCGCACCGGCCTCGACGATCGCCTTAGCGAGGGCACCGGCGGCAGCGGCGTCCACGGTGATGTTCAGGAAGCCGGGGCCGGCGATGTCCACCGCGGACACGCCGTCGATCGTCTTGAGCCGGGCGCTCAGGACGGACGCGAACTCCCGCGGGTTGGTGCCCGCCGTTTTGGCCAGCTGGAGGGCGACGTTGGTGGCCCAGTCCCCGTGGTCCCTGTTCTTGGGGCGCTCCACGCGCACCTCATCCGGGATGTCGGCCGCGGAGAGGGCTATGTCACCGGCGGCGACGGCGTCCTTCAGGCAGGCGGATATGGCGAGGGAGAGTTCTTCTGGGGTCACACTTCTAGCCTACCGGTGGGCCCGGAGTGCGGCGGAATCTGCCGTCCCGGCATGACGTCGGGGCCGGTTACGGGAAGGCCCGAGGTCATCAAGGCCTCGCGCCCAGGGTGAACCGTTACCCTGAATTCAACGTCTGCAACCTGTCATGCCTCCACCTTGTTCGCTGTCCGATCCCCGCAAAGAATCGAGTCCCGCATGAATACCGCCTTCCGCAAAAGCGTCCTCGTCGGCATTGCTGGCCTCTCCGTGGCCGGAACAGCGGCTGGCTGCGCCCCGTCGGCCCAGGCCCCGGCCGCACAGGGCGCGCCCCCGGCATCCGAGTCCGCTGCAGGTACCGGTTCTTACAAGGACGGCACGTACAGCGCCGACGGGAACTACACCTCCCCCAACGGCACTGAGACCGTGGGCGTGGAACTGACGCTGGCCGGCGGTGCCGTGTCCGCCGTGAAGATCACGCAGCACCCCTCGAATCCGAACACCCGAAAGTTCCAGGGCGAGTTCGCCGGCGGCATCCAGTCCCAGGTTGTTGGCAAGAAGCTTGACGAGATCAAGGTTTCCAAAGTGGCCGGATCCTCGCTGACCAGCGGCGGCTTCAACCAGGCCGTGGCGAAGATCAAGTCACAGGCCCAATAGCGCAGCGAGGGACAGAGGAATCGTGGCGCATCCGGGCTGGACGCACTTCAGCTTTGACGGGATCGGGACCCGCTGGGAGATTTCCACCCCGTCCCGGCTCTCCGGCGAGCTCCGCCGTGGCCTGCTCGCCACGGTGGAGGAGTACGACGCCGCGTGGTCCCGGTTCCGCCCCGATTCGCTCATTGCCGACGCAGCCCGGACGCCTGGCCGCATTGAGCTGCCCGCCGAAGGGGCCGCCCTGGGCGAGCTGTACGGCACCCTGTACCGGCTCACCGAGGGTGCGATGACCCCGCTCATCGGCGGGAGCCTGGAGCGACTGGGCTACGACGCCACCTACACCCTGCGCCCGGGCGGCGCGCCGCTTCCCGCGCCCCGGTGGGAGGATGCGCTGGACTGGCAGGGCACCGCGCTGACCACCACGGTTCCGGCGGTGATCGACGTCGGCGCGGCCGGAAAGGGCCAGCTGGCGGATCTGCTCTCCGCCCGGCTCCGGGACGGCGGCTGCGCCGGGCATTTCATCGATGCCAGCGGGGACCTGCTGAATCCGGGGCCGGATCCGGTGGTGGTTGCCCTCGAGCACCCCTACGATCCCACCCGGGCAATCGGCACCGTCCAGCTGGGGGCCGGCGCCCTGTGCGCTTCCGCCGCCAACCGGCGCGCCTGGGGCGACGGGTTCCATCATGTCCTGGACGGCACCACGGGAGCTCCGGTGCGTACCGTTGTCGCCTGCTGGGCCATGGCCGGGACCGCGATGGTGGCCGATGCGCTGGCCACTGCGTTGTTCTTTGTCGACGGTCCGCGGCTGGAGCAGGAGTTTGATTGCGCCTGGCTCACGGTGTATGCGGACGGGCACGCGGAATATTCAGCCGACTTCGAAGGGGCCCTGTTCTCATGACTGCCATCACCACCACCGCCCTTGGCTCGAGGCTGGACACCGCCTTGGGCCGGCTCACGATGTACCGGCTGGTGCTGTGGGTCCTGGCCGTCCTGGCCGGCTACAGCCTGCTGCTCAATGTGCTGGGCTGGTTGACGTTCGGGCTGCCGGAAATGCTGACCCACCTTGCCCTGTGCCTTGGCCTGACGTACGCCTCCAGCCAGGGGCTGGCCGCCCTGTTCCGTGTGCGGCCGCACACGGAATCCTCCCTCATCACCGGCCTGCTGCTGTACTTCCTTTTCTGGCCCAGCGAGCTTTTCTGGCCCAGCCAGCCGACCCAGGGCCTCCAGCTGGCAGAGATCGCCGGCGTCGCCCTGGCCTGCGTCCTGGCCTCGGCCTCGAAGTATGCGCTGGCCTGGCGCGGCCGGCACATCTTCAATCCGGCCGCGGCCGGCGCGTTCCTGGCCGGGCTGACCGGGCTCAACATTGCCACCTGGTGGGCCGCGACGCCGGCCATGCTCTGGCTGGTGCTGCCAGGGGTGCTGCTGGTGCTCTACCGGACCCGGAAGTCCGCCATGGCCGCCGTCTTCACCGTGGTTGCCGTGTCCATCGTGGCCGCGGATCTGCTCCAGGCCGGGATGGATCTCCCCGAGGCCCTGTGGCAGACGCTCGCGCAGCGGCCGGTGCTGTTCTTCGTCGGGTTCATGCTCACCGAGCCGCTCACCCTGCCCCCGCGGCGCTGGCAGCAACTGGCGCTGGCCGCCGTCGTCGGGGCCCTGTTTGCCGTCCCCTACAACCTGGGGTTTGTGGCCAACTCCCCCGAGCTGGCGCTGCTCGCGGGCAACGCGCTTGCCTTCGCCGTCGGACAGCGGGGCGGGGTCCGGCTGGCGTTCGTCGCGAGCCGTCCGCTGACGCCGACGACGACGGAATTCAGCTTCCGCCCGGAACGTCCGGTGCGCTTCGCTCCCGGACAGGCCCTGGAGCTGCACCTGCCCCCGGACACGACCGGCGGGAAGGATGACGGCAGGGGCGATGGGAAGGGTGACGGCAAGGCCCCCGGCAAACGTGACGGGAAGTCGGCCGGCAAGGGTGACGGGAAGGGAATCCGGCGCGTGTTCAGCCTGACCAGCGCGCCCGACGCCTCCCTGCTGACGATCGGGGTGGGGACGGCGGAGCCGGTGTCGTCAGCCAAGCGCTCGCTGCTGGCCCTTGAAGCGGGCGACGGGCTCACCGCAACCACGGTGAACGGCGACTTCCTCCTGCCGCGGAACCCGGCCACCCCCGTGCTGCTCATCGCGGCCGGAATCGGCATCACCCCCTACATGGCCCAACTGGCCGCGGTGTCCGCCGGAACCCCGTCCGGGAACCGCGACGTTGTCCTCCTGTACCTGGCCAAGAATGCCGCCGAGCTGGGCTACGCCGAGGAGCTGCAGCGCTCCGGGGCGCGCGTCCTGGCGCGGCTTGCGGACGGTTCGGCGCCGCCGGCGTTCATGCAGGACGCAGGTTCAAGAAGGATCGATGCGGCGGCCCTCAAGGAGCTGGTCCCCGACATCAGCGGCCGGGTGGTCTTCGTCTCCGGCTCGCCCGCCAGTGTGCGATCGCTGCGGGCCGCGGCACGTGGCGCGGGCGCCCGGCGGGTCCATGTGGATACGTTCACTGGCTACTGAGCCGGCTACGGAACCGCCGGCCAATTCGCTGGACTTGCCACGCACCCAGGACACGTTTGACTGCCGCTTGACTCCACTTGACGCTATAAATGAGCGACCGTTTTCCATGGTTTTCCGTTGGAGGCCAACTTCCTGCTAAGCTCTAGGACGTCCCGCCCGCAACGGCAGGATCCCTGGATGCCCTCGTAGCTCAGGGGATAGAGCGTCTGCCTCCGGAGCAGAAGGTCGTTGGTTCGATTCCAATCGAGGGCACGAACAAAACCCCGCCGTTTGAAACGGCGGGGTTTTTTGTGCCCTGAATCCCGCCAAAAGACCGCGGAAAACCAGCGGCATTGCCCCTGCCGATTGTCGGTGCTCCCTCGTAGGCTGTTTTCATCGGTGGCGGGCTACCCTGCCCGCTCCGAAGCGTGAAGGGGGTCTCACATGTTCTATCCAACTCCGTCCTGTTCTATCGTTCCGCCCTATTTGCTCCGCAGGCTGGCCGCACAGCAAAAGCCGGAGCTCTCCAGGGCCGCCCACGGGGCAAAGCAGGCCCTGCAACACGTCCCGAGCTTCCAGGCCTCCCGCACAGTGCCAGGGCCCGGCAGCCGTCCGGGCCTGCGGGAACTCAAGCCGTCCCCGCCGGAACGGACGGTCTATGACGCTAAGTCCACCGAGAAGCTGCCCGGCAGCGTGGTCCGCAAAGAAGGCGAACCGCCCACCGGCGACCCCGCCGCCGATGAGGCCTATGACGGGCTGGGGCACACCCACCGCCTCTACGCCGAAGCCTTCGGACGCAATTCGATCGACGGCAAAGGCCTGCACCTTGATGCCACGGTCCACTATGGCCGCCTGTACGACAACGCTTTCTGGGACGGCCAGCAAATGGTCTTCGGCGACGGTGACGGCCAGGTCTTCGAGCGGTTCACGAAATCCTTGAGCGTCATCGGGCACGAGCTCACCCACGGCGTGACCCAGTACTCCGCTGGGCTGGTCTACCGCAACCAGGCCGGCGCCCTGAACGAATCGATGTCCGACGTCTTCGGGGCCCTCGTTGAGCAGTATGTCCGGAAGCAGTCGACGGCGGAGGCCAGTTGGCTGATCGGCGAAGGCCTCTTCACCGACCAGGTGCAGGGGGCCGCCTTGCGTTCCATGAAGGCTCCGGGAACGGCATACGACGACGACGTGCTCGGCAAGGACCCGCAGCCGGACTCGATGGACGGCTACGTGCGCACCAGCGCGGACAACGGTGGCGTGCACATCAACTCCGGTATCCCCAACCGTGCGTTCTGTCTGGTGGCCACTGCCCTGGGTGGCAATGCCTGGGACGCGCCGGCACAGATCTGGTACGAGACGCTGACGGGCGGCACGCTGTCCCCCACCGCCACGTTCGGCGCCTTCGCCAAGGCCACTGCAGCCTCTGCCAAGGAGCTGTTCGGGGACGATTCCAAGGAACATGACGCCGTGCGCTCCGCGTGGGAAACTGTGAAAGTAAAGTTCCCGGGGGCCCGGCGATAAGCCAAGCCCCGCAAATCGAGTCCAATTGAGATCCGAGTCCGATGAAGATAACTGTCCAGCGCAGTGGCGGCGTGGCCGGAATGAAGAGGACGTGGACCGTCCGGCCCGAGCCGCCGGAAGACACCGACCGGTGGCAGCCGCTGATCGAGGCCTGCCCGTGGGACGACGTCGCCGGAATCAACGGGACAACCGGCCAGCCGGACCGGTTCATGTACAGCATCCGGGCCGATCAGCGCCGGGCGGTCCTGCCGGAGCGTGCGCTGACGGGTCCGTGGCGCGACCTCGTCGAATGCGCCCGGGCCGCCGCTGAGGGGCCGGCGTCGCCGGGCTTTGGCTAGCCGCTGCTGCCGGGCCGAGGCCCGCTATGCCGTGGCCAGGTGCCCGCGGAACGTGCGCCGGTAGGACTGCGGGCTGGTGTCCAGCGCCTTGGCAAAGTGGTGCCGCAACAGGACCGAATGCCCGAACCCGGACTCCCTTGCGATTTCGTCGATATTGAGCTCCGTGCTCTCCAGCAGCTCCTGGGCGCGCAGCACCCGCTGGGAATTAAGCCAGGCCGCGGGAGTGGCTCCCGTTTCCGCGCGGAAGCGCCGCGCAAACGTCCGCGGCGACATATGGACCCGGGCCGCCAGTTCGTTGACCGCGTGTTCCTCGTCCAGGTGCCGGACCATCCACTGCAGCAGCTGCTCCATGGGCTCCGAGCCGCACGTCGGAATGGGCCGGTCGATGTATTGGGCCTGGCCGCCGTCCCGGTGCGGAGGGACCACCATGTCCCGGGCGATGGCGGCGGCCACCTTGGCGCCGAACTCAACGCGGACGAGGTGCAGGCAGGCATCGATCCCTGCGGCCGTGCCGGCACTGGTAATGATCCGGCCGTCTTCGACGTAGAGGACGTTTTCATCCACCAGGACAGCGGGGTACCGGGTGGCCAGTTCCTGGGAGTAATGCCAGTGCGTGGTGCAGCGGCGGCCATCGAGCAGGCCCGCCCGAGCCAGGGCGAAGGCCCCGGAACAAATGGACATCACCCACGCACCGCGCGCGTGGGCGGCCCGCAGCGCCTCCAGGACGGAGTCGGGAACGTCTTCGTCCCGGCCGTACGGCGCCATCACCACCAGGTCGGCGTCCGCAGTTGCTTCCAGCCCGAGACCCACGTGCATGGATAGGCCGGACTTGAGCGGGACGTCGCCCGGCTCGGGCGCGCAGACGCGGAAATCGAACGCGGGCACGCCGTTTCCGCGGTCCGAGCGGTCGATGCCGAAGACCTCGAAAGCCGTCGCGAACTCGAAGATCGAGAAGTTGGGAACCACGATCATTGCCACTGATTTGATCATGATTCCATCCTGACAGAACAGTGGCAGAAATTATAGCTTTTTGGGCATTTCTGCCACTTTTTTAAGGGCCCGGACCGGAGAACCATAGAGGTATGGAACTCCTCGGAATCGCCCTCATCATCCTGGTTCTTGCCGGCGTCACCGCCACGATCTCCGCCCTCCGCAAGGATGGCCTCGGCCACACTCCGCCCGTCCGCTCGGAAGAATACTGGATGGCCCGGGACCTGCCGAGCATCAACTACACGATGCGGAACATCTAAGTCCGCGCACGCTTAGTCCACACGCCCATCGGGCCCGGTCATCCAGCCGGGCCCTCAACATGCGCCGAGGCTGAACAGCGGAACAACGCGAATTGAACAACGCGGCCGGACAGCCGGACCCGATATCCGCCTCCGCCACCCCAGCGGACAGTCCACCCCAGTAGACTGTCTCCAGCCATGACATTGCATATTTCCTACCCCGCCGAGCTGCCGGTCTCCGAGCGCCGCGAAGATCTTATGGCCGCCATCGCGGCCAACCAGGTGACCATCATCGCCGGCGAGACCGGCTCGGGTAAGACCACCCAGATCCCCAAGATGTGCCTTGAGCTCGGCCTGGGTGAGAACGGGCTGATCGGCCACACCCAGCCCCGCCGGCTCGCGGCCCGCACCGTGGCCGAGCGCATCGCGGAGGAACTCGGCGTCGAAATCGGCCAGGAAGTCGGTTTCCAGGTCCGCTTCACCGGTGAGGTCAGCCGGTCCACCAAGGTCAAGCTCATGACCGACGGCATCCTGCTGGCGGAAATCCAGCGCGACAGGCTGCTGCGCAAGTACAACGCCATCATCATTGACGAGGCGCACGAGCGCAGCCTCAACATCGACTTCATCCTCGGCTACCTCAAGCGCATCCTGCCGCAGCGCCCGGACCTGAAGATCATCATCACCTCGGCCACCATCGATCCGGAGCGCTTCGCCAAGCACTTCGGCAGCGACGAGGAGCCCTCCCCCATCATCGAGGTGTCGGGCCGGACCTTCCCGGTGGAAATCCGCTACCGGCCGCTTTCCCAGCCGGCCGGCGGCACCGGCGCCGAAGATGGTGACGGAGAAGGTGCCGCCGCGGACGACGAACTCGAGGAGGACCGCGACCCGCTCGACGCGGTGTGCGACGCCGTCGACGAGCTCGCCTTGGAAGCCCACGGCGACATCCTGATTTTCTTCTCCGGCGAGCGCGAAATCCGCGACGCGGCGGAGGCCCTCAACGCCCGCATCCAGTCCAACCGGCGCCTCGCGGGCACCGAGGTCCTTCCCCTCTTCGCCCGGTTGAGCCTGCAGGAGCAGCACAAAGTTTTCCACCCCGGCAGCAAGCGCCGGATCGTACTTGCCACCAACGTCGCCGAAACCTCGCTGACGGTCCCCGGCATCAAGTACGTGATCGACACCGGCACGGCCCGGATCTCGCGCTACTCACACCGGACCAAAGTCCAGCGCCTGCCGATTGAGCGCGTCTCCCAGGCTTCGGCCAACCAGCGCTCGGGCCGCTGCGGCCGCGTTTCCGACGGTATCGCGATCCGGCTGTACTCCGAAGAGGACTTCGAGTCGCGGCCGCTGTTCACGGATCCGGAGATCCTGCGCACCAACCTCGCGGCCGTCATCCTGCAGATGACCGCCATGGGCGTGGCCCGCGGACCGAAGGACGTGGAGAACTTCCCCTTCGTCGAGCCGCCGGATTCGCGCGCCATCAACGACGGCGTCAGCCTCCTGCGCGAGCTCGGCGCCCTGACCGCCGCGCGGCAGGAGCCAACGGACGACGGCGGGCAGCGCGACGGCGGGCAGCGCCGCGGTTCCGGCCGTCCCGGCAGCGGGCTCACCGCCGTCGGACAGCAGCTGGCCCAGCTGCCGGTGGACCCCAGGCTCGGCCGGATGATCGTGGAGTCCGGAAAGCGGGGCTGCGTCCGGGAGGTCATGATCCTCGCGGCAGCGCTCACCATCCAGGACCCGCGCGAGCGTCCAACAGACAAGCAGCAGCTCGCCACGGAGAAGCACGCCCGCTTCCGGGACGAAAACTCGGATTTCACCGGTTACCTGAACCTGTGGAACTACCTGCAGGAGAAGCAGCAGGAACTGTCCTCCACGGCGTTCCGCCGGCTCTGCCGCAACGAATTCATCAACTACCTGCGGGTCAGGGAGTGGCAGGACCTGTTCGCCCAGCTCCGCCAGCTGGCCCGGCCGCTGGGCATCAGCCTGGACAACAAGCGCCTTGCCGATCCGGTGGGCAACCACGACGGCATCCACATCAGCTTGCTCTCGGGGCTCCTGAGCCACGTCGGCATCCTCGACGAGCGCAAGCGCGAGTACGCCGGCGCCCGCGGCAGCCGCTTCGCGATCTTCCCGGGTTCGGCACTGTTCAAGAAATCACCCACGTTCGTGATGGCCGCCGAACTCGTGGAGACGAGCCGGCTCTGGGCCCGCGTCGCGGCGAAGTTCGATCCGCTCTGGGCCGAACAGGTGGCCCCCGACCTGGTCAAGCGCAGCTACAGCGAGCCGCACTGGTCCAAGAAGATGGGCGCGGTGATGGCCCACGAAAAGGTCACGCTTTACGGCGTGCCCATCATCCCGAGCCGGCGGATCAACTACGGCAAGGTGGATCCGGAGCTCTGCCGCGAGCTCTTCATCCGCCATGCCCTGGTAGAAGGCGACTGGCAGACCCACCACAAGTTCTTCCACCGCAACCGCGCGCTGCTGCACGAAATCGAGGAGCTCGAGGCCCGGATGCGGCGCCGCGACATCCTGGTGGACGACGAGACACTGTTCGAGTTCTACGACGCCAGGATCGGCGCGGAGGTCGTCTCGGAGCGGCACTTCGACAAGTGGTGGAAGGACGCACGGCAGCAGGATCCCACGCTGCTCGACTTCGACCAGTCCCTGCTGATCAGCGAGGACGCCGCGGCCCTGGACGATTCGGCCTATCCCAAGACCTTGTTGCACAAGGGCTTCGAGCTGCCGCTGAGCTACGAGTTCCATCCAGTCGCGCCCGGTTCGCCGCCAAATCCATCCGACGGCGTCACCGCAGAGGTGCCGGTGCTGTTCCTGAACCAGCTCGACGACGCCGCGTTCCGCTGGCTGATCCCCGGGCAGCGCGTGGAACTCGTCACGGCGCTCATCAAGTCGCTGCCCAAGCAGATCCGCAAGAACTTCGTTCCTGCCCCGGACGTGGCCCGCCAGGCCGTCGCGGCGCTGGAAGCGGACTTCGATCCCGCCACGGACGAGCTCGAACCCTCGCTGGAACTGGTGCTGCGCCGGATCCGCGGACAGGTCATTCCGCCGGGCTCCTGGAACTGGGACGCCGTGCCATCGCATTTGCGGGTCAGCTTCCGCGTGGTGGATTCCCGCGGCAAGCTGCTGGATGAGGGCAAGGACCTGAACGCGCTGCAGGAGCGGCTGGCCCCGGCCACCCGGCGGGCCATCGCGGAATCCCTCGGTGCCACCCCGGGCACCACGGCACCCCAATCCAAGGGAAATGCCGCGGCAAAGGCGAAAGCCGGCGCGAACGGCAGGGATGGCGCGCGTTCATCACAGGCCGGCGCGTCCCCGTCGGCCGCCCTGGCCGCTGCCGCGGCGCCGGGCGGGTTCACCGAAATGTCCGGGCTCAAGGACTGGACCTTTGGAACCGTCCAACGCCAGGTCCAGGGAACCGTTGGCGGGCACACCGTCACCGGCTATCCGGCTCTGGTGGACGAGGGAACGTCCGTGGCGCTGCGGCTGTTCCAGACGCCGTCGGAACAGCAGGAAGCCATGCGCGGCGGGGTCATCCGGCTCCTGGCCCTGAAAGTGCCACCGCCGGACCGCTATGTCCTGGAGCACCTGAACAACACCGAGAAACTGACCTTCAGCCAGAACCCGCACGGTTCCGTGGCCGCCCTGATCGCCGACTGCGCCCTGGCCGCCATCGACAAACTCACGCCGGCCCCGCTGCCGTGGGACGAGGCCTCGTTCAAGGCGCTCTACGAGAGCGTCCGGGCGGAGCTGATCGACACCGTCTTCACCGTCACTGCCGTCGTCGAACGCATCCTGGCCAGCACCCGCCGGATCGAAAAGCAGCTCAAGGGCACCACGAGCCTGGCCCTGATCAGCGCGCTCAACGACGTCAAGAGCCAGCTCGAGCAGCTGGTGTATCCGGGCTTCGTGGCACGCACGGGCTACGCCCAGCTCAGCCAGCTGCCCCGCTACCTCGCGGCGATCGAAAAGCGCCTCGAGAAGCTGCCGGGCAACGTCCAGCGGGACGCCCAACACATGGCCGCTGTCCAGGCCTTGGAGGACGACTACGACGACGCCGTGTCCGCGCTGCTGCCCGGGCGGCGGGCGGGCGCGGAGTTAACCCACGTGCGCTGGATGATCGAGGAACTGCGAGTGAGCCTCTTCGCCGTCGAACTCGGGACCGCCTATTCGGTGTCCGAAAAGCGTATCCGGGCCGCGCTTAACAAAGTGCTGGCGCCGGCGTAGACCCCTGAGGGTGCTGCGCCGGCGCCAGCATTGGCGGCCGGGAATGTCCGGGCGGGACCTAGGCGGCCGGGACGTGCTCCGCGTGGCCGGCCGTGCGCAGGCCCTCGCGGAGCTTCTCCGCGTTGGCGTCCAGCGTGGCCGGATCCGGGTGCTGGTCCACGGAGCCGAAATCAAAGTCCGCCATTGAGTTCGATGGCCACACATGGACGTGCATGTGGTTGATTTCGTAGCCGGCCACGATCAGCCCGGCCCTGGCGGCGTCGAACACCTCCACCTGGACGGCGCCGATCTTGCGGGCAACCTCCATGACCCGGCCGAGGACCTCGGGCGAGGCATCCGTCCAGCGGTCCACTTCCTCGGTGGGCACCACGAGCGTGTGCCCGTCGGCCAGCGGGCCCATGGTCAGGAACGCCACGACGTCGTCCTCGCGCCAGACGAAGCGGCCCGGGATCTCGCCGTTGATGATTTTGGTGAAGAGAGTGCTCATGCGTCCGCCTTTTCTGCCGGGGACCCCAGGGTACTGACGTCCAGGACAAAACGGTACTTGACGTCGCCTGCCACCATGCGGTCGTAGGCTTCGTTGAGCTGGTCCGCGCCGACCACCTCAACGTCGGACACCACGCCGTGCTCGGCGCAGAAGTCCAGCATCTCCTGCGTCTCGGCGATGCCGCCGATGAGCGAACCCGCATAGGCGATCCTGCGCCGGATCAGCACCCCGGGGTTGACTGGCGGCATCGCTTCGGCGGGCAGGCCCAGCTGGAACAGCACGCCGTCCAGGCCCAGGGTGCGGAAGTAGGGGTTGAGGTCGTGCGGTGCGGCGACGGTGTCGATGATGACGTCGATACTGCGGTTCGCGGCTTCCATCGCGGCCAGGTCGGTGGAGAGGATGACGTCGTCGGCGCCGAGCTCGCGCGCTGCGTCGAACTTGTTCTCCGACGTCGTGAAGACCTTGACCTCGGCGCCCATGGCCTTGGCGATCTTGACGGCCATATGGCCGAGGCCGCCCAGTCCGACGACGCCGACGACGTCGCCTTCCTCGACCTCGAAGTGGTTCAGGGGCGAATATGTGGTGATGCCGGCGCACAGCAGGGGCGCCGCGGCGGCGGGGTCCAGAGCTTCCGGCACCCGCAGGACATAGTGCCGGTCCACCACGATCGACGTCGCGTACCCGCCCTGGGTGATGGCGCCGTCGTTGCGGGCATCCTTCGCCCCGTAGGTTCCCACGGCGGCGTTTTCGCAGTACTGCTCGAGGCCGTCCAGGCAGCTCTCGCACTCTCGGCAGGAGTCCACGATGCAGCCCACGCCCACGCGCTCACCCACTGTGAAGTCGTCGACGGCGGAACCGAGCCGGGTGACCCGGCCGACGATCTCGTGGCCCGGGATCAAAGGGTAGGTGTCGCCGCCCCATTCGCCCCGGGTGGCGTGCACGTCCGAGTGGCACAGTCCGCAGAATTCGACGGCGATCTCGACGTCGTCGGCCTTCGGCGCCCGTCGGGACACAGTCAAGGGCACAAGCCCGCTATCCGGTGAGGTGGCACCGTACGCAGCAGCGAGAGTGGGGCCGGCCTTCTGAGCGGCGCTGTCCGCGGTAGCGGATTTGGTGTCTGTGGTGTCCAAATCCGGCAGCGGCTTGGCAAGGGGCGGGGGTACGGGACGTCCAGGTGTCATACGTTGACGCTACCCCCGGTCCCGGGATGTATTCCACTTTGGGGTGCGGGGCCACGCTGCGGGTCACGTGTGGGCGGTCTGCGCACCGGAGACCGCGCCGCCGCGGGAGACATGTCAACAATGAGGCCACGGTTGCGGTCCGATATGGCCTCGCGCGTCCGCCCGCCTCGGCTGTTCCTATTAATGTCGGACCCCGACGGAGACTGGGTTCATGGACGGCAAGCAGGGGCCCGACGAGGCTTCATCAGTGGCAGGGCACGGTGACGAGGACCTCCAGGAGTTGCTCGCATTCTGCTCCCGCGTGCTCCGGGACCAGCGTCAGCCCGAGGACCGCGCCGGGATCCTCGAACAGTACCGGCGGCTTGACGAGCTTCACTCCGCTATCGACGCATTGCTGATGCGTTTTCGGCTCGACGTTTTCCTGGGCAGCGTTCCTGGAGTTACGCCCGGAAGCTCCCCGATGGCTTCCGAAGCGGTGGAACGGTTCCGGAGGGCCATTAATGTCATAGCCCGCAGGGACACTTAACTCATGGACGGCAACCAAGGGCCCGAAGTGGTTCCGGCAGACCCGGCATCGGCAACTGCGGTGACCGTCGCTGAACTGGCCCGGATCCTGGCTTTCCTCCCGGCCCCGGACAGCGCCGCCGCCCTGATCGACGAGATCCGGGACCTGGAAGACCTGAAATCCGCCATGGCAGCCCGGCAGGCCCGGCACGCCGTGGCGTTCGACCTGCTCCAACGCCGCGAACAAGCCGCCGCCGGGGTTCCGGCCAAGGAACTCGGGACCGGTGTCGGCGCGCAGATCGCCCTCGCCCGCCGCGAATCACCCGCCAAGGGCGGCCGGCTCCTGGGCCTGGCCAAAGCCCTCGTGACCGAAATGCCCCACACCCTCACCGCCCTGGAAACCGGGCAGCTGAACGAATGGCGCGCCACCCTGCTCGTGCGCGAAACCGCCTCCCTGACCGCCGCCGACCGGGCCGCCGTCGACGAGGAACTCGCGCCCGACACCGGGACGTTCGCCGGCGCCGGTGACCGGTCCCTGGTCGCCGCGGCCCGGGCCGCCGCCTACCGGCTGGACCCCCGCTCCGTCACCGAACGCGCCGCGCACGCCGCCACCGAGCGGCACGTCAGCCTCCGCCCCGCCCCCGACACCATGTGCCACCTCACCGCCCTGCTCCCCGTGACCGCCGGCGTCGCAGTCTACAAGGCCCTCACCGGGCACGCCGACACCCTCCGCGCCGCCGGGGACCCGAGGGGCCGCGGGCAGCTGATGGCCGATGCCCTGGTCGAACGCACCACCGGCATTCCCGGCGGGATCAGCGGCGTCGAAATCCAGCTCGTCATCACCGACCGCGCCCTCTTCCAGGCCGGCGCCGAACCGGCCCGGCTTCCCGGCTACGGCACCGTCCCCGCCGGCTGGGCCCGCAGCCTCATCAACGGCACGGCCGGCGCCCACAGCGGTGACGGCGGCGGTTCCCCGGGACACAGTGGTCCCCCTGGACCCGGCGCCGCGGCCCCAAACACGGACAGAAACGGTGACGGCCAGTCCGGCGGTCCCCCTCAACCGGGCGGCACCGCCGGGAGGGCCGATGACCCCGCGTTCACCCTCTGGCTCCGCCGCCTCTACACCCACCCCGGCACCGGCGAGCTCATCGCCATGGACTCCCGCGCCCGGCTCTTCCCCGCCGGGCACCGCCGATTCATCCTGGCCCGCGACGACACCTGCCGCACCCCCTACTGCGACGCGCCCATCCGCCACCTGGACCACATCGTCCCCTGGCACACCGGCGGCCCGACCACCACGGACAACGCCGCCGGCCGCTGCGAAGCCTGCAACCACACCAAAGAAACCCCCGGCTGGAAAGCACGCCCCGGCCCTGAAGCCGCACCCGGATCCGCCTCGAGCATCGGCGCGAGGCACACCATCGAACTCACCACCCCCACCGGCCACACGTACCGTTCCACCGCGCCGCCCCTGCCGGGGACACCGCTTCGGCCATCGGCCAGAGACCAGCCGGGGTCCCAGCCGGGCTCCCGCCACCGGCGCCAGCTCCGGCACCAAGCCAAAACGCTCAGGCGCGAAAGGCCCAAAGGGGCAGCCGCCTAGGAATCATTGACTGCCCCAGGAGGAACTGGAGGCGCTCTGGGCAACCTGCGCGGGCCGTCCGGTGCTCGTGCTGGCCCTCAGTGTGAAGCCGCATCCTCACCGTACGGTTCCGGCCCGGTGACAACATCGTTCGCGGCACCGTGGCACCACTCCGAAAAGGACCCCGGATAGAGGGCAGCGGAAAAGCCGGCAATCTCGAGGGCGGCGATTTCATGGGCCGCCGTCACTCCGGATCCGCAGTACACGGCAGTGGGGACGCCGTCCCGGTAACCGAGCCGTTCGAAACGCTCCCGCAGCTCCGCCGGGGCCAGGAAGCGCCCGTCAGCGCGCAGGTTCCCGGTAGTGGGGGCACTGACGGCCCCCGGAATATGGCCGGCGCGGGGATCCACGGGCTCGATTTCACCGCGGTACCGCTCCCCCGCCCGGGCGTCCAACAGCAGCCCCTGCCGGCCCCAAGTGGCGGCTTGTCCGGCGTCGATCGCGGGCATGGCGCCGTCGGACAGGGTGACGTTTCCGGGTGCGGGCTGTTCGGGTCCGGCAACCAGCTCGAACCCGGCAGCCCGCCACGCGGCCAGGCCGCCGTCGAGCAGGTACACAGAACTAAAGCCGGCGTTGCGCAGCATCCACCACAGCCGGGCCGCAGCCATGTTGCCGCTGTCGTCGTACGCTACGACCGCATCGCCGTCGTTGATGCCCCAGCGGCGCGCAGACTCCTGGAACTGCTCCGACGGCGGCAACGGATGCCTGCCGCGTGCCGGTTCCGCCGGTCCGGCAAGTTCAGTGGCGAGATCCACGAAGACGGCCCCGGGGATGTGTCCGCGCAGGTAGTGATCGTGACCGTGGGGATCTCCCAGCGCCCAGCGAACGTCGAGGAGTACTGTGCGCTGGCCGGCTGCGCCGGCGTCGTCCATCCGGTCCTTGAGGGCGGCAGCATCGAGAATTGTGTCCATTTCCCCACTCTATCTTTGGCGTCCCACCGCCCCCGGTAGGCTGTAGCGGTGAACACCGCGCACCTGCAGGACCGGGCCTGGGCCGACGAGGCCGTCCGCCGGATCAACGCCGAAAACAACCGCTCTGCCGACACCCACCTGTATTCGGTGCCGCTCCCGGAGCACTGGGGCGTGCAGCTTTACCTGAAAGACGAGTCCACCCACCGCACCGGCAGCCTCAAGCACCGTCTGGCGCGGTCCCTGTTCCTCTTCGGCCTCGTCAACGGCTGGATCCGGGAAGGCACCACAATCGTGGAGGCATCCAGCGGCAGCACCGCCGTCTCCGAAGCCTATTTTGCGCAGCTGCTGGGACTGCCCTTCATCGCCGTGATGACCCGGACCACCAGCCGCGAGAAAATCGCCCTGATCGAACAGTTCGGCGGCTCCTGCCATCTGGTGGACCACGCCTCCGAGGTCTACGAGGCCGCCGCGGATCTGGCCAGCAGCACAGGCGGACACTACATGGACCAATTCACGTATGCCGAACGGGCCACGGACTGGCGCGGGAACAACAACATCGCCGAATCGATCTTCGGCCAGCTGGCGCTGGAGGAGCACCCGGTCCCCCGCTGGGTGGTGGTCGGGGCCGGCACCGGCGGGACCAGCGCCACGATTGGCCGGTACCTGCGCTACCACCGCTACGAGACGGGCCTCGCCGTCGTCGACCCGGAAAATTCCGCGTTCTATCCGGGCTGGCGGAACAGCCGGCCCGACGGCGGGACAGCTGCCGTACCCGCGGCGGGATTGCCCTCCCGCATCGAGGGCATCGGCCGGCCGCGGATGGAGCCGAGTTTTGTGCCCGCCGTGATCGACCACATGATCCAGGTTCCCGACGCCGCCTCGGTGGCGGCCATGCGGCATCTGAGGGACCACGCCGGTCTGCACGCGGGTCCGTCCACCGGGACCAACCTCTGGGGCGCGTGGCAGCTTATCGCCGGGATGATCGCGGAGGGCCGCCGGGGCAGTGTTGTGACCCTGATGTGCGACGCCGGGGACCGCTATGCCGGGAATTACTACAACCCGGAGTGGCTGGAGGCCCACGGCCTGGATCCCGAACCCCATGAGGCCGTGCTGCGCGAGTTCTTCCGGACCGGCGCCTGGCCGGCCTAAGCCAGCCGGCCAGCACGCCCGCCAGTACGCCGGCCTAAGCCCGCCAAGGCGCCCGCGGCGGCTAAACCTCCGCTGTATCGCCGCTTGAGAGGTGCCGGTACTCGGTGCCGTACTTGGCGCCGATCCGGGTCACGTGCCCCTCCACCAGGCCGCGGCCCAGCTCGTTCAGCAGCGCGTCGTGGATCGGGAAGGCCTGCGGTGCGCGGACACCGATGACAAAATCCACCACTTCGCCCACCTTGTTCCACGGAGCGTGGATGGGTACCAGCAGCGTCTTGACGTCGACGCCGTCGGGGATCGCGAAGGAGTCCCCCGGATGGTAGACATTGCCGTCGACGAGGTAGCCGACGTTGGCCACCACGGGGATCTGCGGATGGATGAGGGCGTGCTGGCCGCCAAAGGTCCTGATGGCGAAGCCCGACGTTTCAAATTCCTCGCCCGCGCCCGCCGCATGGATGCGGCTCGCGGCGTCGGGCGCCTTGCCGCGGAGCGTCGCGGCCACGGTCTCCGGGGCGAAAAGCTCAAGGGTGGTGTTCGACTGCAACGCCGCGGCGACGGCGTCGACGTCCACATGGTCCGCGTGCTCGTGGGTAATGAGCACAGCATGTGCTCCGGCCAAGGCCTGGTCCGTCTCCGAAAAGGTGCCCGGGTCAAACACCAGCACCCGGCCGTCCTGTTCGAGGCGGACACAGGCGTGAGTAAATTTCGTCAGCTTCATCCGGCCAGCCTAGGCACCAGCCGTCACAGTGTCCACGGAGCGGTGCTGGCAATCTTGGGCGCTGGTAATCTTGGACATTGCCACCCTTAGCGAGTCCCACCCGCAAATTCTTATGACGAAGCGAGTTCCACGATGTCCCAAGGCGCTACCACCGGCAGCAGCCGGACTCCGGCCTCGGCACCCGTGCAGGGCAAGGAACAGCGCGTCACCAAGCAACGCCTCGCCGTCAGTGCCGCCTTGGACGACCTGGCGGACTTCGTCAGCACCCAGGAACTGCACCGCATCCTCCAGGAGCGCGGCACCGCGGTGTCCCTCGCGACCTCCTACCGGATCCTGCAGTCCCTCGCCGACGACGGGCTGGTGGATGTCCTGCGCAACGCCGACGGCGAGGCGGTGTACCGGCGGTGCGCCGTCACCGGGCACCACCATCACCTGCTGTGCCGGAACTGCGGCAAGGCCGTGGAAGTGGAAGCACCGGCGGTCGAGGCCTGGGCCGCGCGGATCGCGAATGAGCACGGCTTCACCGCAGTGGAGCACACCGTGGAAATCTTCGGACTGTGCCCCGAATGCACAGCCAGTCAGCCCGGCCAGTAGCCGGAGCTGCTGAAATTCCCCACCTTTGACCTCGTGACCCCGGAAATCACCGGCGGGGCGCAGGGACCCGCCGGCTGCCGGCGGCTAACCTGGGGAAATTCCGCCGCAAAGGCGTGAGAGCGTTTAAGCCACAGCTCCCGCGCTCCGCACCACCCGCCCGTTGAGCCCCCGCCTGGCCCGGGCACTGCCGATCATCCGGCAGGCCACGTAGATCAGGAACGACAGCGTGGTCACATAGGGGCTGATCGGCAGCCGGCCGCCGAGGGCCAGCAGGATGCCTCCGACGGTCGCCGTCATCGCGAAAACGATGCTCAGCGTGACCACCAGCCGGGGCGAGGACGTGACGCGCATCGCCGCCGCCGCGGGCGTGATCAGGAGGGCCAGCACCAGCAGGGCGCCGACAATCTGGATGGACAGCGCCACGCTGATGCCCAGCAGCACCATGAACCCAAGGGCCAGGGCCCGCACCGGGACGCCGCGGGCGGTGGCGACGTCGGGGTCGACACTGGCAAAGGTCAACGGCCGCCAGATGGCGGCCAACGCCAGCATCACCACGACGGCGGCGACCGCCAGGACCTGCAGCTGGACGGTCCCGACCGACACGATCTGCCCGGTGAGCAGGCCGAACTTGTTGGCCGCCCGGCCCTCGTACAGGGACAGGAAGAGGATGCCCAGGCCAAGCCCGAAGGGCATGATGACGCCGATGATCGAGTTCTTGTCCCGTGCGCGGACCCCCATCACGCCGAGCACCAGGGCTGCCAGCACGGATCCCGCCAGCGAGCCGAGGATGATGTCGGCGCCGATCAGCAGTGCGAACGCCGCGCCGGCAAAGGAGAGTTCCGAGATTCCGTGGACGGCGAAGGCGAGGTCGCGTTTCATCACGAAGGTGCCCATGATTCCGCCGAGCAGCCCGAGGACGGCGCCGGCCCAGATGGAGTTCTGCACCAGGACCAGCAGCTCGCCGTAGTTTTCGAAGTTGAAGATTGAGTGCAGCAGGTCGCCCAGATCCATTTAGCCCACCTCGCCCGCGACTGAGTGCGCGTCCAGATGGTGGTGCGTCGCGGCATCCGGCAGCCCGACGACGATCAGCCGGCCGTTGGCCTGGATGACTTCAACACGGCTGTCATACAAATCGGAGAGCACCTCGGTGGTCATGACCTCCGCGGGTGTGCCCACCCGGAACTTTCCGCCGGCCAGGTACAGGACCCGGTCCACGTAGTCCATGATCGGGTTGATCTCGTGGGTCACGAACACCACGGCGCTGTCCGCGTCGCGGCATTGCCTGTTGATCAGCGCGCTGACGCCCTGCTGGTGCTGAAGGTCAAGGGAGAGCAGCGGCTCGTCGCACAGCAGCACCTTGGGATCGGTCGCGAGGGCTTGCGCCACGCGGAGGCGCTGCTGCTCACCGCCGGAAAGCTGCCCCACCGGCACCTTGGCGTAATCGGTGGCGCCCACAAGCTCCAGGAGTTCATCGACTTTACGGTTCACCTTGGCGCTGCCGAGGCGGATGCCCCAGCGGTGGCCGTCTACGCCGAGGGCCACGAGGTCGCGGGCGCGCAGGGGCGTATCGGGGTCGAATGATTTCTGCTGGGGCACGTAGCCGATCCGGCGGCTTCCCCGCTCAACGGGGTGGCCGTCGAGCACGGCCGTTCCCGTGCTCAGTTCCTGCAGTCCCAGCAGGACCTTCAGGAAGGTGGTCTTGCCGCTGCCGTTGGGCCCGAGCACGGCAAAGAATTCACCCGGGTTGATGTCCAGGTCCAGGCCCTCCCAGAGAGTCCGTTGGCCGAACGCCAGGGAGGCGCCGCGCAGGCTCACTACCGGTGTCAAAAGGGGTTTCCTCGATTTTCCGCGGAGATGGCTGCTCCCGCTGTTGCGATCATCCTAGGGCCTTGCCGATGCTCTCCACGTTTCCGGTCATCCATTGCAGATAGGACTGGCCGTCCGGGAGGGTCTCGCTGAAGTTCACGACCGGGACGCCGGCGTTCTCGGCGGCCTTTTTCACCGCCGCCGTCTGCGGTCCCTCGGTCTGAGTATTGTAGGCCAGCAGCCTTACGCCCCGGGATGCCACGAGATCGACGGTGGTCTTGAGCACTGCGGGTGGGACGTCGGCGTCCTCCTCGATCGCCGCCGTGTACTCGGCCGGGGTCTCGTTCTCCAGTCCGGCGTCCTCGAGCAGGTAAAGCGGTACGGGCTCGGTGACGGCCACGGGCGCGTGGCCCGCCGAGGACTTGATGGCGGCGAGCTTCGCTTCCAGGCCTCCGAGCGAGTCCTTGAAGGCCGCCGCGTTGCTCCGGAACGTCTGCGCCGAGGCCGGTTCCAGCGAGCCCAGCTTCTCGGCGACGGCGTCCGCGAGGCGGGACATGGCAGGCAGGCTGTACCAGACGTGTTCGTTCAGCCCCGTGGACCCGTGGGTGTGGCCGGCGGAGTCGGGGCTCGCCGCTGCCGGGCTTTCGCTGGCAGCGCTTTCGGAGACAAGGCCTGAAACGTCCACGGCGCTGATGACGCTGCCGCGGTCCAGTCCGGTGTCGGTCGCCAGCGTGTCCATGAAGGCGTCGTATCCCCCGCCGTTCTCCACCACCAGCTCGGCCTTGGAGACGGCCAGCTTGTCCTGCGTGGTCGCCTCGTACGAGTGCGGGTCCTGGCTGGTGCGGTTGATGATCGAGCTGACCCGGACCTTGTCGCCGCCGATGCTGGAGACGATGTCGCCGTACACGCTGGTGGATGCGACGACGTTGACCATGCCGTCCCCCGCGGTCCCCCGCAGGCTGCCGGACGTCGGACTGCACGCGGTGAGCAGGAGGCCCAGGCCGGCAAGACCAGCCAGCAGGACTCGGGCAGCGGGACGACGCACGGAAAACCTCGGATCTGTTATTGAGAATCAGGAGCAATAGCAACAGCCCGAGTGTATCCCTAAATAGGAATCATTCCTATTTAGGGATACACGGCGTGCCCCGCCAATGCCCGGCCGCAGCTGCCCCATCCGCTGCTGGGCTGCCCGTTATTGGGCTGTCCCTTACTGGTCCTGGCCCAGCCTGCGGTAGCCGGTGGCCTGCGTCGCGTCCCGGATTTCGCCGACGAGCTGCTCGATCACGTCTTCGAGGAACAACACGCCCTGGGTCAGCCCGTCGGGTCCGATCACGCGGGCCAGGTGCGAACCCGTGCGCTGCATGACGGACATGGCCTGCTCGATTTCGTCGTCCATGGCGAGGTTCGCCAGCGACCGGATGCGGCTTTCCGCAATGGGCTGGTGGTACCCGGCGTCCGGGATGGACAGCACGTCCTTGATGTGGAGGTAGCCGGCCAGCATGCCGTCGTCGTCGAGCATCGGGAAGCGCGAGAACCCGGTCCGGCTCACTGCCTTTTCGAATTCGACCGGAGTGGTGGCCGCCTTGAGCATGACGAGCTTGCCCAGCGGAACCATCACACGGGACGCGGTGTGTTCGGAGAACTCGAGCGCTCCGGTGATGAGTCCGGCGTCGTCGTCCACGAGTCCGTGGCGGGTGGATTCCTGCACGATCGACTGCACTTCTTCAAGGGTGAAGGTGGAGGTCACCTCGTCCTTCGGCTCAATCCGCATCAGCTTCAGGATGTGGTTCGCGGACCAGTTAAGCGCCGCAATGACGGGCTTGACGAGCCGCCCGATGAACATCAGCGGCGGCGCCAGCAGCAGCGCCGCCTTGTCCGCGACGGACACGGAGATGTTCTTGGGCACCATTTCCCCGAACGTGACGTGCAGGAACGTCACCAACAGCAGGGCGACGGCGAAGGCCACAATGTTCGCGACCTCCTCGGGGACGCCCACCGCTTCCAGCGGCACGGCCAGGAGGTGGTGGATCGCGGGCTCGGCCACCTGCAGGATCAGCAGCGAGCAGACGGTGATGCCGAGCTGGGCGCAGGCGAGCATGAGGGAAACGTTTTCCATCGCCCGCAGTGTGGTCTGGGCGCGCTTGGAACCTGCCTCGGCCAGCGGCTCGATCTGGCTGCGGCGGGCCGACATGACGGCGAATTCGGCGGCCACGAAGAAGGCGTTGCCCACCAGGAGGAACGCAAGCCAGAGGATTCCTGCCCAGTCGCTCATGCGGCACCTGCCTGGCTGGCGGGCTGGCCGTCGCCGGACACGCGGATGGGCCGGAAACAGATCCGGTCGATCCGGCGGCCGTCCATGCGTGTCACGCTGAGTGTCCCGCCGACGACGTCGACCGTGTCGCCGACTGCCGCGATGCGGCCGAGCTGGCTCATGACGTAGCCTCCCACCGTTTCGTAGGCAGCCTCGTCGGGCACGGTCAGACCCGGGATCTGTTCGGAGAGTTCATCGGGCCGGAGCAGGCCCGGGAAGTACCAGTCCCCGGAGGCGCTTTGGAGCAGGCCGGGCCGGACCTTGTCATGCTCATCGGCCACTTCCCCGACGATTTCCTCCACGAGGTCCTCCAGCGTGGTGATGCCAGCGGTTCCACCGTATTCATCCAGGACTACGGCCAGTTGCAGGTTGCCCTCGCGCAGTTCGGCGAGGAGGGCGTCAAGGTGGATGGTTTCGGGGACCCGGAGCACGTCGGTCATGATGGCCCCCGCCTGCAGCTTGGCGCGGCGGTCCGCGGGCACGGCAATGGCCTTCTTGATGTGGACCACGCCGCGGATGTCATCGGAGGACTCGCCGATCACGGGGAACCGGGAATATCCGGTGCGCTTGGCGGCCTCGACGATATCCGAGACGGGCTGGTCGGCGTCGATGGTCTCCACGCGGATGCGGGGGGTCATGACGTCCGCGGCGGTCCGCCCGGAGAACTTCAGGGTTCGGGCGATGAAGTTGGCCGTTCCGGCGTCGAGGGTGCCCATGGCCGCGGAGCGGCGCACCAGCGAGGCCAGCTCGGCCGGGGTGCGGGCGCCGGAGATTTCCTCCTTGGCCTCCAGGCCGAAGACGTTGAGGACCTTGTTGGAGAAGCCGTTGAGCACCACGATGGCGGGCTTGAAGATAGCGGTGAACACCAGCTGGGGCCGGGCGACGGCCTTGCCGATCGGGAAGGACAGCGCGATGGCCATGTTCTTGGGCACCAGTTCGCCGATCACCATGGAGAGCAGGGTGGCCACCGCCATTGCCAGGACCAGGGACAGCGAGGCAGCCGCCGCCGGCGGGACACCGAGCGCGGTGAGGGGGCCTTCGAGCAGCTTGCCCACGGACGGTTCCATGACATAGCCGGTCAGCAGCGTGGTCATGGTGATGCCCAGCTGGCAGCTGGAAAGCTGGGTGGAGAGTGACTTGAGACATCTGAGCAACGGCTCGGCGGCGGTGTCGCCGGTGTCAACGGCGCGCTGCACAGTGGCCTGGTCCAGGGCGACCAGGGAAAATTCCACGGCGACAAAGAAGCCGGTGCCGAGGATGAGCAGGAGGCCTGCTGCGAGGAGTAGCCATTCCATGTCAGCGGCCTGCTTCCGCAGCAGCGCATGGCACGTGACGCGTCAGGGGACGCAAATGCGGGAAGGCCCGGTCTGGCGGAGGATGGTCGGCGGCGGCGGACCCTGTTTCCTGGAAAGCTCCGGAATGGCGTGCGGCCGGAGAATGATGGGCACGTGAACGGGGTTTGCCGGCTCTGCGGGTGGACTGGGCGGGCACGGTTTCCGTACTCCGCTGACAGCCCCCAGGCCGGCACCTAGATTTACTGTCCATAAGAAGTTCAGTCTACAGGAGCAACCGCCGCCAGCCCCCGACCGCCCGCGTCCCCGGCCGCGCCGGATTCACCAGCTCTGCGGGACGGGCCGGCCCTCCTCGTACCCGGCCGCGGACTGGATGCCTGCCACGGCGCGTTCCCGGAAAGCGGCGAGATCGGCAGCGCCGGCGTAGCTCATGGAACTGCGCAAGCCCGCGGTGATCATGTCCAGCAGGTCCTCGACGCCGGGCCGGGCCGCGTCGACGTACATGCGGGAGGTGGAGATGCCTTCCTCGAAGAGGGCCTTGCGGTCCTTTTCGAAGGCGCCCTCGCGTTGGTTGCGGTTCTGCACCGCCCGGGCGGACGCCATGCCGAAGCTCTCCTTGTACTGCCGGCCCGAGGCGTCGAGCTGCAGGTCCCCGGGGCTCTCGTGCGTACCGGCGAACCAGGAGCCGATCATGACCTGGCTGGCCCCGGCGGCCAGGGCCAGCGCGACGTCGCGCGGGTAGCGGACCCCGCCGTCGGCCCACACCCGGCCGCCCGCTTCCCGGGCCGCGGCGGAACATTCCAGGACGGCGCTGAACTGCGGGCGGCCCACGGCCGTCATCATGCGCGTGGTGCACATGGCGCCCGGACCCACGCCGACCTTGACGATGTCCGCCCCGGCCTCGATGAGCTCACGCGTTGCCTCGCCGGTGACGACGTTGCCGGCGACTACCGGCACGCCGGGGTTGAGACCCTTCACGGCGGCGAGGGCGTCGAACATTTTCTGCTGGTGCCCGTGCGCGGTGTCGAGGACCAGCACGTTGACGCCGGCCGCCAGCAATTCGGCGGCCCGCCCGGCCACGTCCCCGTTGATTCCGACGGCGGCGGCGACCTTCAGCCTGCCCTCGTCGTCCAGGGACGGCCGGTAGAGCGTGGCGCGCAGGGCGCCCTTACGGGTGAGCACGCCGGCCAGGACCCCGTCCTGCTGCACCGGTGCGTAGTCGGTTCCGGCGGCGTCCATCGCCTCAAAGGCGCCGCGGAGGGCCTGCGCAGCATCGGCCGCCGACCCGCCCCCAAACAATCCGCCGGCGAGCGGTCCGGCGTCGAGCACCAGCGGCTGGTGGCGGATGACGGAGGCCAGGGACGCGAAACGGTCCTGGCCCTCGCAGTCGGTGGCCCGGACAACACCGGTGACCGCGCCGGAGTCGTCCACCACCACAACGGCCCCGTGCGGCCGCTTGCCCATCAGGTGGAGGGCATCAATGACGGTGTCCGTGGGCGCGAGCGTGACGGGGGTTTCCAGGACCGGGTGGCGTCCCTTGATCCAGGCCGTGACGTCACGGATGACGTCGAGCGGGACGTCCTGCGGCAGGACGCCAAGGCCGCCGCGGCGGGCCATGGTCTCGGCCATCCGCTTCCCCGTGACCGCCGTCATGTTCGCCGCCACCAGCGGGATCGCGGAGCCGGTCCTGTCGTCGGCCGCGAGGTCGACGTCCAGGCGGGAGGTGACATCGGACCGGGACGGGACCAGGAAGAGGTCCGAGTAGGTCAGATCGGCGGTGGGCTCATTCAGGAAACGCACTGCTGCTCCTTTGCTGGCACCCGCAGCTGGCACCGTCGGCGACAAACGGGTTCTCACTGCATTCTAGGTGGGTTTCCGGCGGGGCCGGCACCGCCTCCGGCGCCGGGGCCAGCACCGCGTCCGGCCTCGCGCAGGGCACCGCATGAGGGCCGCATCCGGGGCCGATTCTGCAACTCTTCTTCACCGCAATTCGGCGGCTGCCGGGGCGGATCATGATTTGGGTCACGCTTATTGGCGGTTTGGCAAGAATCCTCACTAGACTGGCATGGGTCTGGGTTCACTGGACGCAGAGACTGGCTCAATCGTTGTGCCGAGGCACCGTGGAAGCCAGAGGGAATCAAACTCACGGAAGAGGCGTATTTCAAGTGCCAGAGCAGCCTAGCCACCGTCTACCAGAGGAATTTGGCGGAAACGAGTGGCTCGTTGACGAACTGTATGAGCGTTACCAGCAGGACAAGAACACGGTCGACTCCAAGTGGTGGCCCCTGTTCGAATCCTTTGAAGCTAGTGACGCCTCTCCCGCCAACGGAACGTCCGGCACCGCGACAGCTGTGCATCCTGCCACCCGTGAACTTCCCGTTGTAGCGCCCGCCGCCGCTCCGGCTGCACCTGCGCCCGCCGCCCCCGCCGCCACGGCTGCGCCCGCAGCCCCCGCCGCCCCGGCTGCGCCCGCCGCCAAGAAAGCCCCGGCCACCGTCGCCCGGGACGGCTCCAAGACTTCCGACGCCGGCCCCGGCACCGCGCCGATCCCGGCGCAGCTGCCCAAGAACCTCAAGGCCCCGACGGCTCCCGAAGAAGACGTCGTCTCGGTCCTGCGCGGCCCGGCCAAGGCGATCGCCTCGAACATGGTCACCAGCCTGGAAGTGCCGACCGCCACGAGCGTGCGCGCCATCCCGGCGAAGCTCCTGATCGACAACCGCGTGGTCATTAACTCCAACCTGGCCCGCGCCCGCGGCGGCAAGGTCTCCTTCACGCACCTGATCGGCTACGCCGTCATCCGCGCCCTGTCCCAGTTCCCGTCGATGAACGTCTACTACGACGAGATCGACGGCAAGCCGGTGGCTGTCCAGCCGGCGCACGTGAACTTCGGCATCGCGATCGACATGCCCAAGCCCGACGGCACCCGCCTGCTCATGGTCCCGAACATCAAGAAGGCGGAGACCCTCAACTTCTCCGAGTTCTGGCACACCTACGAGGACCTGATCAAGCGTGCCCGCAACGGCAAGCTGACCGCGGACGACCACTCCGGCACCACCGTGTCCCTGACCAACCCCGGCGGCATCGGCACCGTCCACTCGGTCCCGCGCCTGTCCAAGGGCCAGGCCGCCATCATCGGCGTCGGCGCACTGGACTACCCGGCCGAGTTCCAGGGTGCCAGCGAGAAGATCATCGCGCAGAACGCGATCAGCAAGGTCCTCACGCTGACGTCCACCTATGACCACCGCGTCATCCAGGGTGCCGGCAGCGGCGAGTTCCTCAAGCTCGTGCACCAGCTGCTGCTGGGCGCACAGAACTTCTACGACGAGATCTTCGAGTCCCTGCGCATCCCCTACGAGCCCGTGCGCTGGAGCCCCGACCTGCAGGTGGACCCGGCCGACGAGATCAACAAGGTCGCCCGGATCCAGCAGCTGATCCACGCCTACCGCGTGCGCGGCCACCTCATGGCGGACACCGATCCGCTCGAGTACGTCCAGCGCAAGCACCCGGACCTCGATGTCCTGACCTACGGCCTGACCCTGTGGGACCTGGACCGCGAGTGGCCCACCGGCGGCTTCGGCGGCAGGCCGATGCTCAAGTTCCGCGACATCCTCGGCGTCCTCCGTGATGCCTACTGCCGCACCGCCGGCATCGAATACATGCACATCCAGGACCCGGCCGAGCGCAAGTGGTTCCAGGACCAGCTGGAGCACCCGTACTCGAAGCCGAGCCGCGACGAGCAGCTGCGCATCGTCTCCAAGCTCAACGCCGCCGAGGCCTTCGAGACCTTCCTGCAGACGAAGTTCGTCGGCCAGAAGCGCTTCTCACTCGAGGGCGGCGAGTCCCTGATCCCGCTGCTGGACGCGATCATCTCCGACGCCGCCGACGACGAACTCGACGAAGTGGCGATCGGCATGGCCCACCGCGGCCGGCTCAACGTGCTGACCAACATCGCGGGCAAGACCTACGCGCAGGTCTTCCGCGAATTCGAAGGCACCCAGGACCCGCGCTCCGTGCAGGGCTCCGGTGACGTCAAGTACCACCTGGGCACCGAGGGCACCTTCACCTCGGACAACGGCAAGGAGACCAAGGTCTACCTCGCCGCGAACCCGTCCCACCTTGAGGCCGTCGATTCCGTCCTCGAAGGAATCGTCCGTGCCAAGCAGGACCGCCTGGACCAGGGCGAGGCGTTCCCCGTGCTGCCGATCATGGTGCACGGCGACGCCGCCTTCGCGGGCCAGGGCGTGGTCGCGGAAACGCTCAACCTCTCCCAGCTGCGCGGGTACCGCACCGGCGGCACCATCCACATCGTGGTCAACAACCAGGTCGGCTTCACCACTGCACCGTCGTCCTCGCGTTCCTCCACGTACTCCACTGACGTCGCCAAGATGATCCAGGCACCGGTGTTCCACGTGAACGGCGACGACCCGGAGGCCGTGGTCCGCATCGGGCAGCTTGCCTACGAGTTCCGTCAGCGGTTCCACAAGGACGTTGTCATCGACATGGTCTGCTACCGCCGCCGCGGCCACAACGAGGGCGATGACCCCTCGATGACCCAGCCGCTGATGTACAACCTGATCGAGGCCAAGCGCTCGGTCCGCAAGCTGTACACCGAATCACTGATCGGCCGCGGTGACATCACCGAGGAAGAAGCCGAGCAGCTGCTGCGGGACTACCAGGAACGCCTGGAACGCGTCTTCGCGGAAACCCACGCGGCCCAGACGTCCCCGATCCCGATCATCACGGCCGATTCGGCCGCGGTGTCGGACCTGGAACGCCCGATGGCCCAGCAGTCCGATTCCGGCGTCAGCGCGCCGGTATCCACCGCGATCTCCGCGGAGACCCTGGCCCGCATCGGCAAGGCCCACACCGATATCCCGGACGGCTTCACCGTCCACGCCAAGCTCAAGCAGCTGCTGGAGAAGCGTGAGGCGATGTCCCGCGAAGGCGGCATCGACTGGGGCTTCGGTGAACTGGCCGCGTTCGGTTCGCTCATCATGGAAGGCGTCCCCGTCCGGCTCGCAGGCCAAGACTCGCGCCGCGGCACCTTCGTGCAGCGCCACGCCGTCTTCCACGACCGCGCCAACGGCGACGAGTGGCTTCCGCTGTCCCACCTCTCGGATGACCAGGCGAAGCTGTGGATCTACGATTCGCTGCTCTCCGAATACGCCGCCATGGGCTTCGAATACGGATACTCGGTGGAACGCCCGGATGCGTTGGTGCTCTGGGAAGCGCAGTTCGGTGACTTCGTCAACGGCGCGCAGACCATCATCGATGAGTTCATCTCCTCGGCCGAGCAGAAATGGGGCCAGCGGTCCTCGCTGGTTCTCATGCTGCCGCACGGCTACGAGGGCCAGGGCCCGGACCACTCCTCCGCCCGCATCGAGCGCTTCCTGCAGATGTGCGCCGAAGAGAACATGATCGTGGCCAACCCCACGACGTCGGCCTCGCACTTCCACCTGCTGCGCCGCCAGGCGTACAGCAGGCCGCGCAAGCCGCTCATCATCTTCACGCCCAAGCAGCTGCTCCGCCTCAAGGCCGCCGCGTCCTCCGTGGAGGACTTCACCACCGGCTCGTTCCGCCCGGTCATTCCGGAACACGCGCAGCTGCAGGCCGACGCCGTCGAACGCGTGCTGCTGGTCTCCGGACGCCTGTACTACGATCTGCTGTCCACCCGGCAGAAGACCGAGAACAAGACCACGGCGATCGTCCGCGTCGAGCAGCTGTACCCGCTGCCGGCCGACGAGATCGCCGCGGAGCTGGCCAAGTACCCGAACGCCGAAGTGGTCTGGGCGCAGGATGAACCGGCCAACCAGGGTCCGTGGCCGTTCATCGGCCTGAACCTGCCGGACGCCCTGGACCGCCGGGTCCGCCTCATCTCCCGCCCCGCCTCGGCCTCCACCGCGGCAGGGTCGATGAAGCGCCACGCGGCAGAACAGGACTCCCTGCTCAAGCAGGCATTCGCTCGTAAATAGCGGCATTACTGCCCGGCCGGAGACTGAAACAACAACACTCCGGCCGGGCGGTTCTGTTTAATGGACTATTAGTGGTCAGCTTGATGGACAGCGTTGAAGTGAAGAGGTAGTCGTGGAAGATCGGAAGCTGCGGATCGCAGCCGTTGGGGACGAGCTGTTGGCCGGGCTTGGTGATCCGCGCGCCTTGGGCTGGCTGGGCCGGGTCCTGGCCCGCACGCCGCAGGACAGCGTGGCCCTGGAGTGCTACTCCCTGCCATGCCCCGAAGAGGGCACCGAGGGCCTTGCAGCCCGCTGGCTCGAGGAGTCGGGCCGACGATTCGGCAACCACCACGAAAACCGCCTGGTGATCGGCCTGTCAGGACGCGACATTGAGTTCGGCCTGTCCACTGCCCGAAGCCGCCTGAACCTGGCCAACATCCTGGACTCCGCCTCCCAGAACAAGATCGAGGTCTTCGTCGTGGGCCCGCCGCCCACGCTCGACCCCGCACAGAACCGCAGGCTCGGCGAGCTCAACACCGCCTTCGCCGACGTCACGACGCGCCGGAAGCACCTCTATGTCGACACGTTCTCGCCGCTGCTGAACCACGAGCAGTGGCGCCAGGACCTCGCGGCCAACGGCGGCACGCCCGGCCAGGCCGGCTATGGCCTCATGGCCTGGCTCGTGCTGCACCGCGGCTGGTTCCAGTGGCTGGGCCTGGACACTCCGGAATAGGCGGGTAAGCAGGCAACCGGTCGCGCCGGGTCCCACCCTCCAGGGGATTTCGCGATATATCTTGACCTGCCGGCAAGCGCGATATATCGTGACTTCATAGTCGCGATATATCGTTAGTTGCCCAGCCCCTTTCGCCTTTCCGGAGGAACCATGTCAGAGAACACGTGGACCGTGACCGGCCCGCAGACCATCGACGTCGACGGCGTCCACTCCCTCAAACTCGGGATTGTCCGCGGCCGCTTCGACGTCGTCACCCATGACGAGGACGTTGCCAGGATCGAGGTCTCCGAAATCGAAGGCGATCCCCTGTCGGTTTCGATCGTCAACGGCCGCCTGGAAGTCCGCCACCAGCTGCACGGCCCGCAGGGCTGGTTCAAGAACCTGATGAGCACCGTCAACAACGGCAGCAGCAACTCGGTGGTCATCAGCATCGCCCTGCCGGCCGGCGTCGAGGTCGAGGCCGGGACGGTGAGTGGCGACGGCATGGTTTCCGGGCTCAGCGGCCACACCCGGCTCAACACCGTCTCGGGATCCGTGCTGGCCGACGGCACCGCCGGCAACCTGTCCGTCAACACTGTCAGCGGCGAGGTGATTGCCCGCAACCACCGCGGCGTCCTGACCGCCAAGAGCGTCTCCGGTGAAGTGACGGCCTCGGGCGAATTCAGCAACATCCGGGCGAACACCGTCAGCGGCGACCTGAACTTCGACCTGCACGGCTTCACCCATGACTTTGGCGCCAATTCGGTCTCCGGCGACGTCACCATCCGGCTGCCGCACGACGTCGGTGTGGACATCGTGGCCAAGTCCGCCAGCGGCGCGGTGGTCATCGATGACACGAGGTACGTCCAGCCCGGCGGCACGGTGCAGACCATTGCGGGACCGGACGCCAAGCTGATGCTGGTCCGGACCAACTCGGTCTCCGGAAAAACGTCGCTCTTCCACGGCCAGCCCAGCCCGGACACCGAAACGGCCCTCTGATGCCTCCCGTCTTCGCCCACGGGGCGCTGCGGCTGTACCTGCTCGCCCTGCTCGAATCGGGCCCCAAGCACGGCTACGAGCTGATCAAGGCGCTCAGCGAGCGTTTCGGCGGCACGTACTCCCCCAGTGCCGGAACCATCTACCCGCGCCTGGGCAAGCTCGAAGAGGAAGGGCTCGTCGCCACCCGCACGGAAGGCCGCCGCACCAACTACAGCATCACTCCGGCCGGCCTCACGGAACTGAACCGCCGGCGGGACGAACTCGCCGGCGTCGAGAACGACATCTCGGCGTCGGTCCGCCGGCTTGCCGACAACCTGCGCCAGGACATCCGCGTCAACATGCGCGGCCTCCGGGCCGACCTTGCGGCCACGGCGGAGGCGGCCCGGACCTCGGCCCGCGCCGCCGGTTCTGCCGGCGGGACGGGCACTGCCGGCGGCGCGGGAAGCCCGCGGTACTCCCCGGAGGGCGAACGGCGGCTGAAGGAGGCGGAAATGCTGGTGCAGGCGTTCCGGGACGACATGCGGGTGGAACTGCGCCGTCATGCCGGGAGCCGTCCGGTTACCGCCGTCACGCTCGAAACGGTCAGGACCGTGCTGGACCAGGCCCGGATCTCGATCCGAAATTCGTTGGAGGGCTGAGGCCGGGCCGGACCGGCCGCGGCCCGTAGCACGGGCCTCCGGTTCGCGGCGGGTGCCGCGATGTGGGAGACTTGAGGGCAGCTCTTTTGAGTACCAAGATTAAGGAGGCCAGCTATGAGCAAACGTGCACGTAAACGTCGTGACCGTAAGCGTGGCGGCGCGAACCACGGTAAGCGCCCCAACGCCTAAGCAAAGCTTGGAATGACAGCTTTAAACGAATGACCCCGGAATCCTCACGGATTCCGGGGTCATTCGTTTATGTCGGCTCAGGCTTCCCTGGTCCGGCTCACGCTTCCACTGTCCGGATCGAGTGAATCCGGTCCAGGATGGAGTTCTTGAGGTTTTCCGGAGCTGCTTCCGTGCACGAACGCTTGACCATCACGCGGATGACACATTCGAGGTCGTACTGCTCCAGGCACTCCGGGCAACTGTCCAGGTGGTCCTTGATCTCTGCGATGTCTGCACGCGTGAGCGCACCATCCAGATATTCATAGATACGTTGCATCCGGGCGTCATCGCAATCGCCCAGTCCCTGGCAGTCGCTCATTTCCTGTTCTCCTGTTTGTTGCTGTCGGCCGCGGCGCTTGACTCGGTGGCGGCCCTGAATCCTCGTTCGGCGGCATAGTCCGCCAGCATGTCCCGCAGCATCTTCCGGCCGCGGTGCAGCCGCGACATGACGGTCCCGATGGGGGTGTTCATGATGTCCGAAATTTCCTTGTACGCGAAACCCTCGACGTCGGCGAAGTACACGGCCAGCCGGAATTCCTCCGGAATCGACTGGAGGGCGCGCTTCACATCCGAGTCGGGCAGGTGGTCCAGGGCCTCAGCCTCCGCCGAACGCAGTCCCGAGGACGTATGCGACTCGGCGCGGGCCAGCTGCCAGTCCTCGATGGTGTCCGAATTCGACTGCAGCGGCTCGCGCTGACGCTTCCGGTACAGGTTGATGTACGTGTTGGTGAGGATGCGGTACAGCCAGGCCTTCAGATTGGTTCCGGGCTTGTACTGGTGGAACGCGGAAAACGCCTTCGTATACGCCTCCTGGACCAGGTCCTCGGCGTCGGAGGGGTTCCGGGCCATCCTCATGGCCGCCGAATACAGCTGGTCCACGTACTGCATGGCGTCACGCTCAAAGCGCACCCGGCGCTCTTCCGCGGACTCGGTGGAGACATCAAGGGGCTTCCCGTCCACCTCGGTCTCCAAAGCGGCGGGCGTGCCGGCATCAGGTGTCTTGGTGGGCGTGGCGTCGTTTCCGGCAACCTCGTGCATGGCCGCAACGGCCGGGTCCATGGTGCTCATTGCGTTCAAGTCTACTGTCACCTTCCGCCGGGCACCCGGAACCGACGGAAGCGCGAGGGTCCATGATTGCCCGGAACCGGCTTCCGGTTCCGCCCTGTCTTTGACCAGAGTCAAATCTCCGCCTTCGTTAGCCTGCTGGGATCTGCCTTTCACAACCACGTCCTGCGGGCAAATATTCCGCAAAAGTGCAAGACTAGAACCGGTTCTCCCGCAGTGAAGCCGCTGTTCGTCCATCCAGGAGGAAATTCATGTCGTTTGTCCGCTTTCTCGCCCGGCCCATGCTCGCCTCCAGTTTCGTCCTCGCCGGCATGGACAAGCTCAAGAACGCGGATGACACTGCGGCCCAGCTGTCCCCCCTGTTGCGGCGTGCGGCCGACGCCTTGCCGTTCCAGCCAAATGAGAAAGTCGTGGCACGCGTGATCGGCGGCACCCAGATCGGTGCCGGCGTCTGCTTCGCCCTCGGCAAGTCCGCCCGGCTGGCGGCCACCCTGCTCGCCGTCATTTCGCTCCTGAACGGCTACGTCGAATGGCGCAGCGCGGACATCTCCTCGAAGGAAGCCCGCGACGCCCGCCGCAAACAGCTCCTGAAAAACGTCTCCCTCACCGGCGGCGTGCTCCTCGCCGCGGTCGATACCGCCGGCAAGCCCAGCCTGGCCTGGCGCGCCGGGCACCTGGCCGCCGATGCCAAGAAGAGCGCCGGACACCTCGCCGCCGATGCCCGCAAGACCACCAACAAGCAGCTGAAGAAGGCCGACAAAGTCGTCCGCAAGGCCGTAGACCACTCTGCCGGGGCCTAAGACGGTAATGACTGGCACCACCCCCTCTGCAGCTGCCCCGTCCCACCCTGCCGGCGCCCATGCAGCCGGTCCCCATGCAGCCGACGCCGGTACGCACTGGCCCGCCCCCTTCGCCGCACGGCCGGTCGATGCCACTGTCACCGTTCCCGGATCCAAGTCCCTGACCAACCGGTACCTCGTGCTCGCCGCCCTCGCGGACGGACCTTCCCGGCTGCGGGCTCCCCTGCACTCCCGGGATTCCGCGCTGATGATTGAGGCCCTGCGGCAGTTGGGGGCCACCGTCACGGAAGTGCCCGGCGACGGCGCCTTCGGCCCCGACCTGGAAATCGTCCCGATCAGCATGGATGCCGCGGCGGCGGACACGGCGATCGACTGCGGCCTGGCCGGCACGGTCATGCGCTTTGTGCCGCCGGTGGCCGCGCTGCGCCGCGGTGAGTCCCGTTTCGACGGCGACCCGCATGCCCGCAAACGCCCCATGGGCACCATTATCGAGGCTCTCGCCGGCCTGGGTGTGGCGGTGACCGCGCCCGACGGCGGTCCGGCGTCGTCGTTGCCGTTCACGGTGCACGGCTCGGGCGAGGTGCGCGGCGGCCACCTGGTCATTGATGCCAGCGCTTCGTCCCAGTTCGTCTCCGCCCTGCTGCTGGCCGGGGCGCGCTTCACCGAGGGACTCCACCTCGAACACGTCGGCAAGCCCGTGCCGAGCCTGGACCACATCAACATGACCGTGGCCGTGCTGCGCGGCGTGGGCGTGGCGGTCGACGACTCGGTGCCGAACCACTGGGTTGTCTCCCCCGGCCCGATCCGCGCCTTCGACGTCCGGATCGAGCAGGACCTCTCGAACGCCGGACCCTTCCTCGCGGCGGCCCTGGCCACCGGCGGCACCGTGCGGATCCCGAACTGGCCCGCGGAAACCACCCAGGTGGGTGATCTCTGGCGCGGAATCCTGACCGCTATGGGCGCCACGGTGACGGTTGACGGCGGCACCCTGACCGTCAGCGGAGGGCCGGAGATCAAGGGCGGCGACTTCGACGAGACCAGCGAACTCGCCCCCACCGTAGCCGCGCTGTGCGCCCTCGCCACCGGCCCCTCACGGCTGGGCGGCATCGCCCACCTCCGCGGCCATGAAACGGACCGGCTCGCCGCCCTCGTCGCCGAAATCAACCGCCTCGGCGGCGACGCCGAAGAAACCCCCGACGGCCTCATCATCCGCCCGGCCGCGCTGCACGGCGGTGTGGTGCACAGCTACGCCGACCACCGCATGGCAACCGCCGGCGCCATCCTCGGCCTTGCCGTAGCCGGCGTGGAAGTCGAGGACATCGCAACCACGGCCAAGACCATGCCCGATTTCCCGCAACTCTGGGAAGCGATGCTGGCCCAGGGACCCGCCGCAGATGAGGACACCGCCGGTGGCACGCAGCACTGATTCCTGGGACGAGTCCGACGTCCGGATCCGGCCGAACAAGAAGGGCACCCGGCCCCGCACCAAGGACCGGCCCAGCTACGACGACGCCGTCACCGGACGCATCATCACCGTTGACCGCGGCCGCTACACCGCCGTCGTCGGCGAGGGGACCGCGGACGAACGCAAGATCATCGCGGCCCGTGCCCGGGAGCTGCGCCGCAACCCGGTGGTTGCCGGCGATTTCGTCTCCCTGGTCGGGGACGTCACCGGCGAGCCCGACACCCTGGCGCGGCTGGTCAAGATCCAGGACCGCAAGACGCTGCTGCGCCGCAGCGCCGACGACACGGACCCGATCGAACGTGCCGTCGTGGCCAACGCCGACCAGCTGGTGGTGGTGGTCGCCGCCGCCAACCCCGAGCCGCGGACCGGTTTCATCGACCGCGCACTGGTCGCCGCGTACGACGCCGGCATCGAACCGCTGCTGCTCGTCACCAAGGCCGACGTCAAGGATCCCGCCGAGCTGCTGTCCAACTACCAGCACCTCGACTTCCCCGTCATCATCTCCAAGACCGCCGACTCCGCCGCTTCCGGCATCGACGCCCGCTCCGACGACGGGCTCTCCGCCCGGCTCGACAAGGACGCGGTATCCCAGCTGCGCGACTACCTCGACGGCAAGGTCACCGTGATGCTGGGCCACTCCGGCGTCGGCAAGTCAACCATGGTCAACGCCCTGACCGGGGCCGAGCGGGCCACGGGAGGCGTGAACGCGGTCACCGGCCGCGGCCGCCACACGTCCTCGTCGGCACTGGCGCTCAAAGTCAACGATGCCCCGGCCGGGAGCTGGATCATCGACACCCCCGGCATCCGGTCCTTCGGCCTGGCCCACGTGGACCCGGACCGGATCCTGCGTTCCTTCCCGGACCTGGAACCGGGCACCGATGATTGCGAACGCGGCTGCAAGCATGACTCCACCGCCGTCAACTGCGGGGTCGACAAGTGGGTTGCGGCCGGGCACGCGGGGCCCTCGGGACCGGCCAGGCTCGCGTCCCTGCGCCGGCTGCTGGGCACTGACCCGCGGATGGAAGCGCAGGAAACCAAGGAACTGGGCACCGTCTCCTAGCCGGACCGGCAACGGGGCGGCGGCGCCGAGCCGCGGCCTCCCGCCCGGCAGCCCGGTTTGACGGTAGTTTGGAACCATGAGCCAACCCGCTTCGAGCTACAACGATGACCTGCGCCTTGCCCATGTACTGGCAGATTCGGTCGATTCCCAGACCATGAGCCGCTTCAAGGCGCTCGACCTTCGGATCGAGACGAAGCCCGACCTCACACCCGTCACCGATGCCGACAAGTCCGCGGAAGAGGCCATCCGCGGCCAGCTCTCCCGGTCACGTCCGCGTGACGCGGTCCTGGGCGAAGAGTTCGGCAGCTCGGGCCACGGTTCCCGCCGGTGGATCATCGACCCGATCGACGGCACGAAGAACTTTGTCCGCGGCGTCCCGGTCTGGGCCACCCTGATCGCCCTCGTCGATGAGGGCGAGCCGGTGGTCGGCGTCGTCAGCGCGCCGGCACTGGGCAAGCGCTGGTGGGCCGCCAAGGGTGCAGGCGCCTACACCGGCCGCTCGCTCGCCGCCGCCACACGGTTGAAGGTATCCAACGTCTCCAATCTCGAGGACGCGTCGCTGTCCTACTCCAGCCTTGGCGGCTGGAAGGAACGCGGGAACCTGGATGAGTTCCTGGGCCTGACCGAGGAAGTGTGGCGGACCCGCGCCTACGGTGACTTCTGGTCGTACTGCCTCGTGGCCGAGGGCGCCGTGGACATCGCCTGCGAACCCGAGCTGAATCTCTACGACATGGCCGCCCTGGTGCCGATCGTGACCGAGGCCGGCGGCCGCTTCACCTCGCTCGAAGGCGAGGACGGCCCCTTCGGGGGCAACGCCCTGGCCACCAATTCGATCCTGCACTCGGAAGTGCTCAAGCGGCTCAACCCCGGACTCGACGACCTCTTCCAGGCCCACCCGAACAACTGATCCGCGCCCGTAATATTCCGCTTCACAATCGGCGGCCGCCTTTTCCCCGGCTGCGCCAATGTCCTACGCTCGATGCAGGTCACGAGTGCCAGCGCTAAACCCCGGTTTGCTGGCCGGCAACCCTCCAGTCGCGGTGGGGTGCCCCGGGTGACGACCTGGCCGGTCCGGAACGGACCCGGCAAGCGCGGATTCCCACGGTGTGGGGTCCTGTTCGAGTGAGGTCCCATGACAACTGCCATTTTCCCCGTTGCCCCTGAATTCCATGCACGGCTTGCCCTCGCGGCCCGCCCGCTGGCAGCCGTCACCGGGGCCGAAATCCAGGCCCCGCTGATCACCGGCGGCCACGCGCGCTACGCCAACCTCGACTACGGCGCCTCCGCCCCGGCCCTGTCCGTGGTCTCGGCATACCTGAACGAAATCCTGCCGTACTACGCAAGCGTGCACCGCGGGGCCGGCTACGCATCGCAGATCAGCACCTCCGTCTACGAGAACGCCCGGGACATCGTGCGGGACTTCGTGGGCGGCCGGCCCGGCGATTCCGTGATCTTCACGCGCAACACCACCGATTCCCTGAACCTGCTGGCCGGCTGCCTGCCGCTGCGCGACGGGCGGCCCGCGGGCGAGGTCCTCTACCTCGACATCGAACACCACGCCAACCTCCTGCCCTGGCAGAATGTCCCGCACCGCAGCGTCGTGGCCGCCGCCACCCTCGCGGCCACCGTGGACCGCCTGCGCGACGAACTCGCCCGCGGCGGCGTCAGCCTGCTGGCCGTCACCGGCGCCTCCAACGTCACCGGGGAGATCCTCCCCATCCGGACCCTGGCCGCACTGGCGCACGAATACGGCGCCAGGATCGTTGTCGACGCCGCGCAGCTCGCCCCGCACCGGCGGATCAATATCGCCGCGGACGACGTCGATTACCTCGCCTTCTCGGGGCACAAGCTGTACGCCCCGTTCGGCGCCGGCGTGCTGGTGGGACGGACGGACTGGCTCGACGCCGGCACCCCGCACCTGGCCGGCGGCGGCGCGGTCCGCGATGCCCGGCTCGACTCCGTCAGCTGGACCACAGGACCCGCCCGGCACGAGGGCGGCTCGCCGAACGTCCTCGGTGCGGCGGCCCTCGCCCGCGCCACCCAGGTCATTGCAGCCCTGGACCCGGAGCAGTGGCAGGCCCACGAGGACGCCATCCGGTCCTTCCTCGTCGAGGGCCTCCAGGGCATCGAAGGGGTAACCGTGCACCGGATCTTTGCCGATTCTGCTTCCGATTCTTCCTCCGCTTCTTCCACTGGAGGCGATCAGCCGGACACCGGCACGATCGGCGTCGTGAACTTTTCCGTGGCAGGCTACGACGCCGGACTGGTGGCCGCCTACCTGTCGGCCGAACACGGCATTGGCCTGCGCGACGGCCGCTTCTGCGCCCACCCGCTGCTCAAGCGGCTCGGCCTGCCCGCCGGCTCCCTGCGGGCCAGCTTCGGCCTCGGCTCACGACTGGAGGACGCCGAACGCCTGCTGGCCGGCCTGCAGCAGCTGCGGCAAAACGGACTCGGCTGGGATTACGTGGTGGACGCCGGGCGCTGGGTGCCGGCCAACGATACCCGCAGCTACCCCCACTGGGCGCCGAACACCCCGGGCACGGCCGGCGCTGCGCCCTGCACCCTCGACTAGCGCAGGACCGGGGCCCGGCGCGGGTGCGGTAAATTCGAAAGGTATCTGTAACAAGCAGGACCTTCCCGAAGGAGATCGCACGTGGCAAGCGCCGGACCCAGGCTCCACAGCGGACCGAAGCTGCACAGCGAGCGGCGCCAGGAACTCGGACAAAGCTTCCAGGACGGCGGCGAGCACTATGAACGCGTCCGCCCCGGCTATCCGCAGGAGTCGGCCGACTGGCTGGTCCGGGCGGGAGCCAGGGACGCCGCGGACATTGGCGCGGGCACCGGGAAGTTCACTTCCCTTTTGGCAGAACGCGGACTGGCCACGGTGGCCGTGGACCCCTCTGCCGACATGCTTGAGCAGTTGCGCCGGACCCTGCCGGACGTCACCGCCATCGAGGGCAGCGCCGAGGACACCGGTCTCGAGCCGGAGTCCTTTGACCTGGTCACGGTTGCCCAGGCGTGGCACTGGTGCGACCCAGGCTTGGCCTGCGCCGAGATTGCCCGGATCCTGCGGCCGCACGGCGTGCTGGGCCTGATCTGGAACCAGCTGGACACCAGCGTGCCCTGGGTGCACCGGCTCTCCCGGATCATGCACGCCGGGGACGTCCACAAGCCACACTTCCGTCCGGCCGTGGGCCCCGAGTTCACCGGACTGGAGAGCCACCTGACGCGCTGGGAGGATTCCGTCACGGCGGAGGACATCCAGGAGCTGGCCAAGTCCCGCAGCTACTATCTCGCGGCATCGGACTCCACCCGGGCCAAGGTCACAGCCAACCTCGCCTGGTACCTGCACGAGCACCTGGGGCACACCCCAGGCGAGGTGCTCCGGCTGCCCTACCTGACCCAGACGTGGCGGGCCTTCCGGGCCTGATGCACGCTCACCCCGGATTCCCCCGGATTGCACGCAGCGCCCGCCAGGCCTATTGTTTCGGTATGCCTAATAATTTCTTATAGGCACACGAAACTTTGACACCGGCTGTTTTCCGGCCGGCGCCGATCATCGCGTCAACGCCGACGCGCCAATCACAGGAGCTGGCAGTGCTGGAGCTAACGGGACACGGGCAACCGGCGCAGGACGCCCCCACTTACAAACACCCGGGTGCCCGGAGGGCGCTGATCGGCCTGTTGGGACCGGCCTTCGTGGCGTCGATCGCCTACGTGGACCCCGGAAACGTGGCCGCCAACCTGACCGCCGGAGCGCAGTACGGCTACCTGCTGGTGTGGGTCCTCGTGGCCGCCAACGTCATGGCCGTCCTCGTCCAGTACCAGTCCGCCAAGCTCGGGATCGTCACGGGCAAGAGCCTTCCGGAGATCCTTGGTGAACGGCTCAAGCCGTTCTGGCGCCGCGCCTTCTGGGTGCAGGCCGAAGTTGTCGCCGCCGCCACCGATCTCGCGGAGGTGGTGGGCGGCGCAATCGCCCTGTACCTGCTTTTCGGCCTGCCCCTCCCCCTTGGCGCCCTGATTGTCGGCGCCGTGTCGATGCTCCTGCTCGCGGTCCAGGCCCGGCAGAAACAGCGGCCGTTTGAATTCATCATCATGTTCCTGCTCGGCATCATCACAGTCGGCTTCCTGGCCGGGCTTTTCATCAGCCCGCCCGATCCGGGAGCCGCCCTGGCCGGGCTCATGCCCGGCTTCCAGGGACCGGACACCGTCCTGTTGGCCGCCAGCATGCTCGGGGCCACCGTCATGCCGCACGCCATCTACGTCCACTCGGCCCTGTCCCGGGACCGGCACCGGCCGGACGAACACCTGCATGTTCCCCCGGCGGCCATCGCGCGCCTGGTCCGGGCCACCCGGTTCGACGTCGTGGCCGCCCTCGCGATCGCCGGACTGGTCAACATCGGCATGCTGCTCCTGGCCGCCTCCACCCTCGGCGGCGAAGAAGGCACGGACACGATCGAGGGCGCGCACGCCGCCATCACCGCCAATCTCGGTCCGATCGTCGGCGTGATCTTCGCGGTCGGGCTGCTCGCCTCCGGCCTGGCATCGACCTCAGTGGGCTGCTATGCCGGCGGCACCATCATGCAGGGCCTGCTCAAGATCCGGATCCCCGTCATGGCCCGGCGCGTCGTGACCCTCATCCCCGCCGTCGTGCTGCTGGCGGTGGGCTTCGACCCCACCTGGGCGCTCGTCCTGAGCCAGGTGGTCCTCAGCTTCGGGATTCCCTTTGTCCTGGTCCCGCTGGTGGTGCTGACCAGCAACAAAGCCCTGATGGGCCGGTTCGCCGACGGCCCGGCCCTCCGAGTCGCCGCCATCATCAGCGTGGTGCTCGTCGTGGCCCTTAACCTGGTCCTGCTGTGGCTCACTTTCTCCGGAGGCAGCTGACGGTAGGCTTAGGTCTGTGAAGACCAGTACGCCCTCCTCCTCGATCGAGGACTACGTCAAGGTCATCTATTCGTTCACCGAGTGGCAGCGCAAGCCCATCACCTCCACGCAGCTGGCGCAGCGCCTGGGCGTCGCCAACTCCTCGGTGTCGGAAATGGTCCGCAAACTCAAAGACCAGGGCCTCGTAGACCACAAGCCCTACAGCGCCGTCACGCTCACCAGCGATGGAGTCCGGCTCGCCCTGTCCATGGTCCGGCGGCACCGGCTGATCGAGACTTTCCTCGTCCGCGAGCTGGGATACCGCTGGGACGAGGTCCACGACGAAGCCGAACTCCTGGAGCACGCCGTCTCGGACACCTTTATTGAACGCATGGCGGCCAAGCTGGGGAACCCCACCCGGGACCCGCACGGCGATCCCATCCCGGCAGCCGACGGCTCGGTGCTGATGCCCGCCGCCCACCGCCTGAGCGAACTCGACGACGGCCACACCGGCCGGATCACCCGGATCAGCGACGACAACCCGGAGCTCCTGCGCTATCTCGCCGCAGAGGACATCGACCTCGACGCCGAAGTGGAGGTGGTGGGCCGGCGTCCCTTCGGTGGCCCCATGGTAGTGCGGATCGGTTCCGCCCCGGCACCGCGCGAATTCGATTTCGCCGACGAGGTCGCCTCGGCCCTCTGGGTCCACAGCGATGCCGGGCACGCCGGCTGCAGCGTCACGGAGAGCTGAGTGAAGGGTGCGCTGGACGAGCGCCGGGCCGTGCCGCGCCCCGGCGTGCCGGGCTGGAAGGCCTGGTCCGCCGTCGCCGTCGGCGGGCTGATCGGAACCGAGCTGCGTTTCGGCGCCGGCCTGATTTTTCCCGAAAGCGCCGGCGCGGTGCCGTGGACCACGTTGGCGATCAATGTCTCCGGGAGTTTCGTTCTGGCCACCCTGACCACCCTCTGGATCGCGCGGCCACAGACGGCTTTCTGGCTGCGGGCCGGCATCGGCCCCGGCCTCCTGGGTTCCTTCACCACCTTTTCGGCGCTGGTGATCGCCATTGACCAGCAGATCCGCGGCGGCTACCACGCCACGTGGCTGGCCTACCTCGGGCTCTCGCTCGTCCTGGGCCTCGGGGCCGCGGCGGCCGGCTGGAAAACCGGCAAGGCGATCGCCGACCTCCGCGGCGGTGCCCAATGATGACCGCGCTGGTGGTCGGGGCCTGCGGGGTGGCGGGAGCACTCCTGCGGTTCGCCGTCGACTCTTGGTTCGCGCACCATCAGGGCTCCCGACCGCACTGGCCCTGGGCGACGCTCACGGTCAACGTCGCCGGATCTTTCATCATCGGTTGGTCCATCGGCTTGACCGGCCACCTGGAGCTGGGCGCCGACTGGCACGCCGCGATCGCAACCGGTCTCGCCGGCGGCCTGACCACCTTCAGCTCATGGACCACCGCGACGGTCCGCCTGGTCAGCGAAGAGCGGTACCGGGCGGCGGCGCTCAACATCGGCGCGAACCTTCTCGCGGGGCTCGCGGCCGCGGCGCTTGGGCTTGCCCTCGCCGGCTGAAAACCTCAGGCCTCCGCCGGTGTGGCGAGGGTAACACCGGGGCGCCGTGGTGGCTTCGGGCCGCCGTCGTTCCCGTATCGTTGAAGGATGGTTACCCGACGTGAAGCAGCCCAGATCCTCGACATTCCCCTGGAAATGGCGCACCGTCACGGCATCCCGCCCCGGCTGTCCGAGGCCGAGCTGGGCGAGCTGCTGGACAACCCGCCGGCGTGGCTGGTCCAGTCCAAGGCAAACCGCACCGGCAAGCGGCCCGTCTGGGTCCAGCTCACCTGTGCCGTCTGCGGATTCTCCGAAGCGGCCCGGCCCAAAAAATGGTGGCCGGAATTCACGTACGTCTGCTGCGTGCACCACGAGGCACGCGAGATCCCCGTGCTCGGGCCCGGGCTCGTGCGCAGTGTGTACGACGGCGTCGGCAGCCGTTTCGCAGGGATCGTGGACGCCGCCGTTCCCGAGGCGTAGCTTAAAAGACGGGGCTACCCCTGGCCCCTGCCGTGAGGGAGAGCACCATGCCTGACAAGACGCCGCACCAGAGCGTGTCGAAGAAGTCGGTTAAAACCATCAAGGAAAAACGGGCAGAGAAGAAGGCGAAACACATCGTCGATGCCCACACCGACCCAGTGGCACACATCAAGAAGCGCTGAAATATCGAGAGGCCGGAAGCCGTTGCTTCCGGCCTCTTGTCGTATTGGCCTGACACGTCGCGGCGGGCTGGGGGCTCACCCGAAATGGATGATGTGACAATCTCCCGTTGGCGGTTTAGTGGTCTTGGAATCCGACCGAGAGGTCCCATTCCGGGGCCATGTCCGCGGGGCAGTTCCAACCGTTGAGCGGCGCGGCCCCCATCGGAATCATTCGACGCGGGTGGTGACGGCCCGGCGGGGACCGCCCACACTAAGACCAGTGCGCCAGACAGCGTGCTCGACACAGACCGGAGGAATACCAGTGACAATCACACCGGAGACTGAGGCCCACGGGCCGGTCGACTTCGTACTCCTGGAGTTCCCCGTATCGGGACTGACGGGACAGGCGAGTGAGGAACTCGTTAAGCTCGTCGAGCAGGGCGTGATCCGCCTCTTCGATCTCCTCGTCGTCATGAAGAATGACGACGGATCTGTCGAGGTGCTCGAACTCACCGACCCAGGCGGTCCGGCGGCGGGGTTCTCCTACTTCGAGGGAGCCCGGACCGGGCTCTTGGGCGATGACGACATCGCCGAGGCCTCGGCCGCGCTGCTCCCCGGGACTGTGGCCGCGCTGATCGTCTACGAGAACATCTGGGCGGCACCGTTCGTGGCGGCCGTTCGGGACAGCGGGGGCGAACTCATCGCGAGCACGCGGATCCCTGCTCCGGACGTGATGGAAGCACTCGATGCCCTCGAGGCCCTCGACGCCGAGACGACGGCACCCGCCGTGTCGCAGGCACCCGACGCGTAAGACACACAGGAAGCAATCCGACAGGAGAAAATTATGGGACTTCTCAGAGGTATAGGGCGGACGGCGGTGGTTGCCGGGACAGCCAGTGCAGTCAGCGGCCGGGTCCAGCGCCGCCAGGCCAACAAGTTTGCCGAGAAGGACGCCGCGACCGCGGCCAAGCAGCAGGAGGCCTACGATTCGCAGATGGCCCAGCAGGAGCCACCGCCGCAGGCCTACCAGCAGCCGGTCTACCAGCAGCCACCACCCCCTCCCCCGGCTGCCGGCGGCATCTCAAACGAAGCCCTCGAACAGCTCAAGCAGCTCGGGGCGCTGAAGGATCAAGGGATTCTCACGGAACAAGAGTTTGGCGTCCAGAAGGCGAAGATCCTCGGCATGTAGTGACAAGAAACTGCAAAGAGGAGGGAAGTGTCGGAAGACGCTTCCCTCCTCTTTGGCTTTAAGCACAAGACTCCCCGCCGGCAGAAGCCGGCGGGGAGTTTTGTGAACCCAATACGGGGTGGAGCGCCGTTGCCGGGCCCCTATGTGGAGATGGGGGGAATTGAACCCCCGTCCGATGTCGTGTTGTCAGGGCTTCTCCGGGCGCAGTTTGCGTTGGAATTTCTCGGCCCCAGCCATGCTGCAAACAGCTGGCTGATCCGGGCCCAGTCATCTAAGAGTCCCGTTTACCCCGATGACGGAGGTAAACAGCAGTGGCTATCTAAATGACGCCAGGATCCGGGGCAATAGCAACCTCGGGCTGACGGACTGTCTTACTGCTTAGGCAGCGAGAGCGAAGTCAGTGCGTTTTGATTCGGCACTTATTGGTTTGCAGACAGCGTTTACGAGATAATTCTGCATCCTCGGCCCGCTTCACCTGTCGCGACTAACATCGTCGAAACCGATCATCCCCGTATTTTTTTATCAAACCCGGACCGGACACTTTCGGATCCTTCCCGGACTACCAATCATAACGCACCGCCTCCGGGAAACATTCCCTGGCACCGTGACAGCCTGCGGCGCGCTAGCGGCGGTTGCGTTCGCGCATGACGCGCTGGGCCTCGCGCTTGTCCTGCTGTTCGCGCAGTGTCTGGCGCTTGTCATATTCCTTCTTGCCGCGGGCGACGCCGATTTCGACCTTCGCACGGCCGTCCACGAAGTACAGCTGCAGCGGCACGATCGTGAAGCCCGACTCGCGGATCTTGTGCGAGATCTTCGTGAGCTCTTCGCGGTGCAGCAGCAGCTTGCGACGGCGGCGTGCGGCGTGGTTCGTCCAGCTCCCCTGGTGATACTCGGGGATGTGGATGCCCTCCATCCACAGCTCGTCGTTGTAGAACGTGCAGAAGCCGTCCACCATCGAGGCATGGCCCTCGCGCAGGGACTTCACTTCCGTGCCCATCAGCGCGATGCCGGCCTCATAGGTGTCAAGGACGTGATAGTCGTGCCGGGCCTTGCGGTTGGTGGCCACTACCTTACGGCCACTTTCTTTGGGCACGGTAGGACTCCTCGGTTTGTTGGTGGTTCACTCCGGCCAGGTGGTGCGGAGTCTTTCCAGTTTACGGCAGGGCGCCCGCCTCAGCGGATGGCCCGCCGGATGGCCTGCCGGATGGCCCGGGCCGGACTACAGCAGGTTCATGGGGTCCACGGCCCGGCCGTTGAGCCAGGTCTCAAAGTGCGAGTGGCAGCCGGTGGAGTTGCCGGTGGTGCCTGAATAGGCGATCAGCTGCCCCTGGTTGACGTGCTGGCCGACCGAGACCGCCACGGAAGTGTTGTGGTAGTAAATCGTGGTCAGCGAGTTGCCCTGGACCACCCCGTGGGAAATCTTCACGTTGTTGCCGCCGCCGTCGTTGGCCCAGCCGGCCGAGAAGACGGTGCCGGCAGCCGCGGCGTAGACGGGCGTGCCGCAGGCGGCACCGAAGTCGATGCCGGTGTGCATGTAGCCGCCCTGGCCGTAGAAGTCGATGGTGCCCGGCGGCGTCGCCCGCCAGCCAAACCCGGAGGTGATCGGAATATTGCCTGGGAACGGGTGCTGCAGCCCGAAGGCCGACGGCGAGCCCTGGGCCGGCGGGACATACGGCTGGACCGCCTGTCCCTGCGCCCGGGCAGCTGCCGCCGCGGCCTCGGCAATGCGCCGCTGCTCGGCCAGCCAGGCCTCACGCAGCTTCCGGTCGCGTTCGGCGATCTCGGCGGCGACGGCGTCCTGCTGGGCCTTGACCTGCGCGAGCTGGTTCTGGATGCCGGGCTTGGCGGCCTGGAGTTGGGCGTCGAGCCGGGTGGTGTCGGCAATCAGCTTGTCGACGGCGGCCTTCTTGGCTGCGGCCTCGTCCCGGGCGGCCTTTTCCCGGGCCAGTGCGGCGTCGGCTTTGGCCTTGAGGTCGGTGATTTCAGCCTCGACGGCGGCCAGCCGGGCCTGCGCGTTGACGTTGGTGGCGCTCTGCTGGGTGAGCTTGTCCATCGCGGAGTTCTGGCTGCGCAGGGCCTGGTCCGCGAGGTCGATGGTGTCCGTCAGGCTGCTGCCCTGGTTCGACCCGAAGAACAGGGACAGGTTGGATGGGACGCCACCGGACTTGTAGGCCTGCGTGGCGATCTGCCCGATCAGCTTCCGGGTGTCCGCGATCTTTTGCTTGTCCGCTTCCAGCTGCTGCGTGATTTTTGCCTTGTTCTGCTGCGCCAGGTCCACACGGGCCGCGAGGGCCTGCACTTCCTGGACCGCTCCGGCCACCCGGCCCTGGGCGTCCGTGAGCGCCTGCTGGGCGCCGGGGAGCTGGCCCTGGTACAGGACCAGGTCTGCCGCAGCCTGGGCGATCTTGCCGTCCACGAATTCGAGGGAGTGCTGGACCCGGGCCGCCTCCTCGCGCAGCGCGGCCTGCTGGTCCTCAAGGTCGTCGGCGAATGCCGCCGGACTCGAGGCCCCCATGGTCCCGGCCAGGACCAGCGCCAGGGTGGCGCTGATCATCCGGCTGCGGCGCCCCACCAGGCGGAGCCGGAGGGATTGCCGGAGGGGGCGGCGGGCCATCGGTGTCATAAGCATTCCCTTTTCGTTGCGCAAAGCTAGACCCGCAAGTACCGGCGGAGGGTCAGCAGGGAGGAAATTCCGGCCAGGACAACGCCCAGGCCAATCAGGGCAGGTACCAGGATCAGGGTCTGCCCGGGTGAGATAAACGCGGTGTCCGGATACTGCTTGGACAGGACGCCTTCGAGGAAGAAGCGGGCCACGGCCCACAGGGTGCCGGAGGCCAGGGCGGCACCGATGACCGCGGCGATGACGCCTTCGAGGATGAACGGGAGCTGGATGACCATCTTGGACGCGCCCACCAGTCGCATGATGCCTGTTTCCCGGCGGCGGCTGAACGCGGAGAGCCGGATGGTGGTTGCGATCAGCAAAATGGCGCAGATGATCATGACTCCGGCAATGCTCACGGCCACCAGGGACGCGGCGTTCATGGCCGAGAACAGCCGCTCCAGCAGCTGCCGCTGGTCGATCACGGTCTCTACCCCGGCCTGGGAGGAGAAGGTCTCGCTGATGATCTCGTACTTCTCCGGGTCCTTCATGTTGATCCGGAAGGACGCCGGCAACTGGTCCGGGGTCACGGAGTCAACGATCGGGGAATTGGAGAACTGTTCCTTGAAGTGCTTGTAGGCGTCGTCCTTGGACTCGTATTGGAAGTCGTTGACGTACTGCGCCACTGCGGGCGACTTCAGCAGCGTGCGCAGGTTGTCCTCCTGCTCCGGCGTCGCCGGACCGGTGGCGCAGCCGGGCGCCGTCGAACCGTCACTGCAGAGGAAGATGGCCACCTGGACTTTGTCGTACCAGTAGCCCTTCATCTGGTTGATCTGCAGCTGCAGCATGCCGGCGGCGCCGACGAAGGTCAGCGACACGAAGGTCACCAGGATCACGGAGATCACCATGGACAGGTTGCGGCGCAGGCCGCTGCCGATCTCGCCCAGGACGAATGCAAGCCTCACGCTTGGCCCTCCCCTGCGGTGCGGAACTCGGTGCGGGCTTCGGCGCGCGAGCCGGCCCGGGGCGGGATAACTTGCGGCTGTTCGTCCCGTCCGCTGGCGTCGCGCAGGCGGCGCGACTGGCCCACGACGGGAATCATGGAGGTGTAGAGGGCCTTGGCCTCGTCGCGGATCACGACCCCGTTCTTCAGTTCCACCACCCGTTTGCGCATTTCGTTGACGATGTCGTCGTCGTGAGTGGCCATCACCACGGTGGTGCCGTTCTGGTTGATCTTGTCCAGCACGCCCATGATGCCCATCGAGGTGGTGGGGTCCAGGTTTCCGGTCGGCTCGTCGGCCAGCAGGATGCCGGGGCGGTTCACGACGGCGCGGGCGATCGCCACGCGCTGCTGCTCGCCGCCTGAGAGTTCGTGCGGGAGACGGTTTTCTTTGCCTTCCAGGCCGACGGTCTTCAGGACCTCGGGGACGGTGTCGCGGATGACGCTGCGGCTCTTGCCGATGACCTGCATGGCGAAGGCGACGTTGGCGAAGACGGTTTTCTGCGGCAGCAGGCGGAAGTCCTGGAAGACGACGCCGATTCCGCGGCGCAGGCGCGGCACGCGCCAGCTGGAGATGTTTGCGACGTTCTGGCCGGCCACGTAGACGGCGCCGGAGGAGGCACGGTCCTCTTTGAGGACCAGGCGCAGGAAGGTCGATTTGCCGGAGCCGGAGGCGCCGACGAGGAAGGCGAATTCGCCACGGTCGATCTCAAGGTTGATCGAATCCAGCGCCGGCCGCGCCTTCTGGTCATAGACCTTGGTGACATTTTCGAAACGGATCATGGCCCTTAGTACCCTGCAGGACATGGCCGCGAGGGCCCGGTTCTGCTGCCGGCGCAAGGGCTTTCGTTTGGGGGAAGTAGAGCTCCGGCCCCTCGACTATACGCACGGGTAACGGCGGAACCGCCGGAACGGCGGGGCGTGTCGCGCGATTGTCAGGGACCTCCCAGTGGAGGCGCCCGGCCGGGCGCCGGGCCTACTTCTCGGCGTTGCGGTTGTCCGTCCGCCAGCGGATGCCGGCGTCGATGAAGTCGTCGATTTCGCCGTCGAACACGGCCGAGGTGTTGCCGACCTCATGCTCGGTGCGGAGGTCCTTGACCATCTGGTACGGGTTCAGGACGTAGGAGCGCATCTGGTCGCCCCACGAGGCTTTGACGTCGCCGGCGAACGCCTTCTTCTCGGCGTCCTCCTGTTCCTTCTTCAGCAGCAGGAGGCGGGACTGCAGCACGCGCAGGGCGGCGGCGCGGTTCTGCAGCTGCGATTTCTCGTTCTGCATCGACACCACGGTGCCGGTGGGGATGTGGGTGAGGCGCACCGCGGAGTCCGTGGTGTTGACCGACTGCCCGCCGGGGCCGGAGGAGCGGAAGACGTCCACGCGGATCTCGTTGTCCGGGATGTCGATGGAGTCCGTCTGCTCGATCAGCGGGATCACTTCCACGGCCGCGAACGAGGTCTGGCGGCGGCCCTGGTTGTCGAACGGGCTGATCCGGACCAGGCGGTGGGTGCCGGCCTCGACGCTGAGCGTGCCGAAGGCGTAGGGCGCTTTGACCTCGAAGGTGGCGGACTTCAGCCCAGCTTCTTCGGCATAGGAGGTATCCATGATGGTGGTCGGGTAGCCGTGGCGTTCGGCCCAGCGCAGGTACATGCGCAGCAGCATTTCTGCGAAGTCCGCCGCGTCCACGCCACCGGCGCCGGCGCGGATGGTCACCACGGCTTCGCGCTCGTCGAACTCGCCGGAGAGCAGGGTGACGACTTCAAGGTCGGCCAGCGCCTTGCGGACGGATTCGAGTTCCGCGGCGGCCTCACCCATGGAGTCGGCGTCGTCCTCGTCCTGGCCGAGTTCCACGAGGACCTCGAGGTCGTCGATCCTGGCCACGAGCTTGTTGAGCCGCTCGAGTTCGGTCTGCTTGTGCGAGAGCTTCGAGGTGATGACCTGCGCCGCGGCGGGGTCGTCCCACAGATTGGGTTCACCGGCCCGCTCGCTGAGCTCGGCGATGTCTTCCTTGAGCGCCTCGACGTTCGAGACGTTCTCGATGGACGTGTAGGTGGCCCGCAGCGCGCGGATTTCAGCGGGAAAATCAATGTTTGCCATGGTTTTTTAAGCCTACGCTATGTGTCCTAGCCCCCTGACCCTGCCGGTTGCCCTGTATCCGGGTGACCTGTCACTTGGGTTGCCTGACGGCCTGGTTGGCAGCATCTACAGATAGGGCAACCGGAGTGGCGGGCCAGCAGCTCACCGGCTGAGGCGGGAGCGCGCCGTGGACGTCGCCTCGATCCGGATGCCGTCCGGCACCAGGAAGTTCACCACCGGCGGGTGGACGGCTGCACTCAGGACGACGACGGCGGTGGCGCCGTCCGGGCTGCCGGTCCCCGGCGCCACGCTTAGGGCGCTGAAGCGCTCGAACGCGCCGTTGCGGCCCAGATAGTCGACGGCGGCGCTGCGAACCCTCGCCCCGCTGAGGACGGCGGACGGTGTGCCGCCGGAGTTGCCCAGCTGGCCGAGCGTGAAGCTGTCCGCGGCGGCCACCGAGGCGCCGTCAGCGAGGGAGAGCAGTTTCTTGTGTTCGAGGTAGACGCTGGAGGCCGCCATTACGACGGTGGCGACCAGCAGGGCAATCAGCATGAAGCCGATGCTCAGCACCAGCACCTGTCCCTCCTGCCGGCGGGGCCCGGGCCGGCCCCTCACCGGAACCTGCCCACCAGTTGGGTTGCCGACGCGCTGAGCTGGCTCGCGTTCAGATGCAGTGCGCCGCTGAACGGCACAAACGGCAGGGGAACGGTGAGGCGGACGGTGACTGTCACCGCCGAGCCGGGAGCCAGGCAATCGGCAGGCTCGCAGCGGGTGTCGACGGTGGCGTTTCCCGCCGGCTGGCCGTAATCGGCGAGCGCCAGCAGCACGGCTTGCTCTGCCGCTGCCCGGCCGCTTGCCGCGTCCGGCTGGGCCACGTAGACCTTGGCGGCCTGGTCGGCGGCGCCCACGACTGCGAACGACCCGCCCTGGATCTGGCCCACGGTGATGATGAAGTACACCAGCGGCACCATCAGCAGCGCGGACAAGAAGACGAACTCGACCACGGCACTCCCCTGTTCCGGTGAGGCGGCGTGCTCCGGCCATTCAACGCTGGATTGCCGCATGGCCCTTCACCTCCAAGAGCGCCCGGGGACCGATGAAGCCGATGACCGGCAGGGGTGCCCGGACGGTCACCTCGAGTGTGCGGATGCCCTGGAACGTCGATTCGCTTGTCCCCACATCCCGCGCGAAATCCGCGTTGAGCGCCGCCGTGATCAGCTGGACAGTCCGTTCCTTGGCGTCCCCGTCGTTGCGGTCGGCCAACGTGCCGTATCTGGCGCCCGAGGCGGCGGCGTCGATCAGCGTATTCCGGACGTGAAGTACCAGGGTGAGCTGCACGATCGCGAGGAAGAGCAAGGTGAGCAACGCACCGATCAGCACGAAGTCCACCACTGCAGCGCCCCGCTCTACGCCTTTGCGGTTTTCCCCGCTATCGATCTGGCGCCCGGTCCCCCCGCCCTGGGCTGCCATTGCCTACTGTCCGACCTTGTCCATGGCCTGGTTGAAGAGTCCCTCAAGCGCAGGACCGGCGAGGGCGAGAAGGGCGGCCACGAGGACTGCCGACATGAGGGTGATCATGACCCAGCCGGGGACGTCCCCGCGCTGGGGATGGGCGGTACCCACGTCAGAGTGGTCCCCCGCCCGCGCTTGCGACGGAGCAGACCACCAAGTCAACATGCTGAGCGCGCAGGCCGCCACTGCAGCCCGGGTTCCGAAGTTCTTCATCGTGTCCTCTTTCCTGGTTCTCTGGTTCTCTGTTTGCTGGTTTTCTGTTGTTCCGGAGTCCTGTTTTTGGATCTGATGGTTCGTGACGTGTCGCCGGCAGATCGTGCACCGTGTGCCCCTGGCTGGCCGGCCGGCTGCAGGGCGTCCTTCGTATCCTGTTCCCTCCTCGTACGACTTTTCTTGAGTCCTGCCCGTGCCGGCCGGTGGGCAGCCGCCGGCTGTCCGTCGTCGTCGTTCGCCAGGTACCTAGAGTCCGAGACTGATGGCGGCCAGACCGGGGAAGACGGCGAAGATGACCGTGAGCGGAAGGACGCCAAAGACCAGCGGCACCATCATGCCGATTTCCTTCTTGCCGGCGGACTCCATGAGCTCCCTCTTGGCTGTGTCCCGGACATCCTGTGCCTGCGCCCGGAGGACGTCGGCGAGGGGTGTTCCACGTTCGACGGCCACGATCATCCCGTCCACGAAACGGAGCAACGGTCCTTGATCAGTCCTGGACGAGAACTCGTGGAGGGCCTCCACGAGGGGCTTGCCGGACCTGGTCTCGGCGAGGACACGGCCGAATTCCTGCGAGAGCTCACCCCGCGCGCTGCGGCAGACCCTGTCCAGGGCACCGGTGGCACTTTCGCCGGCGCTGACGGCCAGGGCCATGAGTTCGGCGATGCTCGGAAACTCCGCCATCATCCGCGCCTCCCGTTTCTTGATGTGCGCGCCCAACAGGTAGTCCCGGAGCAGGAACCCGCCGACGGCGCTGCCCACGACGGCCACGACGGCGACGAACGGGCTGAAGCGGCCGATCGAGCAGGCGAGCGCCACAACGCCGACGGCGAGGACGAAGCCGCCGGCCGCCCAGAGGAGTTGCTCAGCCCGGAAGTCCAAGGCTGTTTTGGCGCTGCCGGCGCGGGCGAGCCTGCGGTTTAACGCCGTCGCGCCAAGGTTGATCCGGCCCAGGGACCTGGCACCGTCTCGGAACGCCGGGCGGAGGATCCGTTCGAGCGGCCCAAACGGTGTGACATTCCGCGGGACGGTGCGCAAAAGCCGGGATTCGAGGTTGTGGGTTCTCAGCTGCGGTTCGATACGTTCGACGAACGTCGTTGGGCGCATAAAGGGGAGCCGGACGAGGAACAGCCACAGGCCCGCCCCGAGCACGGCCCCGCACACCGTGGCGCCGGCCATCAGGCCGGTCATCGGAGGACCCGCTGTTCTTCCGGCAGCGCCCCGATACGCAGCATGATGGCGTAGGACAGCAGGGAGACGGCAAGGCCGCCCAAAAGGACGGCAGCGCCGAGCGGGGTGTTATACGCCATCACAGCCTCAGGACGGCTGGCCAGCAACACCAGGACAATCCAGGGCGCAGCGACGGCGAGGCGTGCGGCGTTGACGGTCCAGGATTGCCTTGCCTCCAGCTCACTCCGGGTCCTGGCGCTTTCCCGCAGGAACTCCGCGAGGGTGCCCAGCAGCCTCCCGAGGTCCGAACCGCCCACCTCCCGGGTGAGCCGGAGGGCCTCGACGATCCGGTCCGCCACGGGATCGGCCAGACGGTCCTTGAGCCGGGTGAGTGAGGGATCGAACTGGCCTCCCGACCGGTAGTCGGAGCCAAAGTCCACAAACACGTGGCGAAGCTCCACGGGGCCCTTGTCGCCCAGCTGGATAAGAGCCTCTGGCAGCGACAGGCCGGCCCTGATGGCTGAGCGCAAATGATCAACGACGTCGGGCCAGAGCTGGCGGAGGACAGCCGTGCGCTTTCTGGCACGCCACCGGACCATCGCCATCGGCAGCCAGCCGCCAAAGAGGCCAAAGCATCCCGAGATCGGCCATGACCCGGTAACTGCGAAGAACGCGAGCGTTGTGAAGGCCCCGAGTCCAAGGCACGAGGCGAGCAGCCCTGCCGCGCTGACCTTTTCGATGCCCGCCGACCGCAGGAGGTCCTCAAGCCGGCTGGTCCGGGGCCTGCGCCGCCCGCTCTCAGGCGTCTCCCACGCGGACCACCAGATCAGCAGGAGGCCGGCGCCGCCCAGCATCCCGACCAGCGGCGCCATCACCGCTGCTCCAGCAGCGCAGCGACGTCGTACCCGGATCGGGCAAACTTTTCCGCGGCGGGCATGGAGTTGGCCTTGGGCAGAAGCTGCCCGTCCGACATCGTGAACACCATGGATGACTCGATGATCCCGTTTTCCACCCGGCGGCCCAGGGACAGGATCTCGGTGACCTGTCGCCGCCCGCTGGTGTGCCTGCTGCAATGGACCACCAGATCGATGCAGGACGCGACGGTGGGCACTACGAACGCGCTGGAGATGTTGTCGCCGGCGAGCAGCGGCAGCGTGCAGATTTTCGTCACGGCATCATGGGCGGAGTTCGCATGCACGGTGCACATTCCGGGAAGGCCGGAATTCAAAGCGATGAGCATGTCCAGGCTCTCGGCCTCCCGGACTTCCCCGACCACCATCCGGTCCGGCCGCATGCGCAGGGCCTCCTTGACCAGGCGGCGCAGCGGAATCTCCCCCTGCCCCTCCAGGTTCGGCTGACGGCACTGAAGACCGACGACGTCGCGGAGCGGCAACTGCAGTTCAAAGATTTCCTCCACCGTGATGACCCGTTCGCGGGTGCCGATGCTGGCGGCGAGGCAGTTGAGCATGGTGGTTTTGCCCGCCTGGGTGGCGCCCGAGACCAGGATGTTGAGGCCGCTGGCGACGGCCGCGCCGAGGAACCTGGCCGCCTGCGGGGTGAGCGTTCCCAGCTCCACCAGGTGCTCGAGCCGGCTGGCTTTGACGACGAACTTGCGGATGTTGATTGCCCAGTGACGCCGGGTGACGTCCGGGATCACGACGTGCAGCCTGGAGCCGTCCGGGAGCGCCGCGTCCACGAACGGCGAGGACATGTCCAGGCGCCGGCCTGAGCTCTTCAACATCCGTTCCACAAGGTCCCGGACTTGCTGGTCCGTCAGCGAAACGGAGGTCAGTTCCGATTCGCCGTTGCGCGCCACATAGATTTCATTCGGCGCATTGAGCCAGATTTCCTCGATGCCCGGATCGTCGAGGAGAGGCTGGAGCGCACCAAAGCCCGCCACAGCGTCGAAGACGAATCTCCGGGCCGACTCCAACGGGCCCAGCGGGGGCAGCGGCGCCAGGAGGGCCCGTTCGTCGTAGTCGCTGACAGCCGCCTCGACCAGGCGCCGGACTTCGCCGGACTCCCGCAGGGGGTCAAGGCCCCGCCGGCGGATCAGCTCACGGACCTCGTCCTCAACAATGCGTACAGCCTCCACCTGGACCCCCATATGACTGCCGCCCCGGTGCCGGCGCGATGGGGTTAAAACTAGGGGCGGGCAACCGGTCCGGCAAGGGGTGCCGTGGGTGCATGTGGATAACCGCTTGGTTTCAACATGACAACTTTCACTTTGGTAACTCTTGAATCACTGGTCTCAGATGTCGGCCGATGTTAGGGTGAGCGCGTTAAGTCAGACATTCTCTCAGCCCGGCCAGCTCTCTTCGTAGCCCCTCGGGCGCGAGACCGTGTGGCGCGGCTCCCACAGCGTGCCATTGCCCCGGAGCGGAACATGAAGCGCACCCTTTATCCCCCCACCAGCCACCGATGCCGCCGGGCAGGGGCCATTCTCCTCGCCGCCACCCTGCTGGCCATCACCGGCGTTCCGTCGCCGGCAACCGCCGTCGAGCAGCCGGCCACGCCCCCGGCGTCTGCCACCCCTTCTGCCAGCCCGTCGCCGACGGCCACGAGCACCGTGCCGGCGGCATCCGCAACGGCCCGCCCGGCCCCCACGGCACCTGCACCGGCCGCCCCGGCGCCGGCACCGACCGCAACGCAGGCAGCGACCGCAACCCAGGCGGCGGCACAGTCCGCGGCGCCGGCAGGCGGCGTCAAGGACCGGGCGGCCATGGCCGCGGCGGTCGGCCCCGGTGGCGCCGAGATGGGCCAGCGCTCCGCCCGGGTCAGCGTTCCGTCGCCACTTCTGAAGGCGACCACCGAGTCCGCCGCCATTGAATCGCTCACCACGCAGGGCACGTGGTCGCCGTCGTACGGGGTCAAAGGCCTGGACGTCAGCGGCCACCAGACCAGCGTCAACTGGCAAAGCCAGTGGAACATGGGGGCCCGCTTCGCCTACGTCAAGGCCAGCGAAGGAAACTACTTCACCAATGATTCCTTCGGCGCCCAGTACGACGGCGCCCGCAGCGTCGGGATGATCCGGGGCGCCTACCACTTCGCGATCCCGAACTGGTCATCGGGAGCCGACCAGGCACGCTTCTTCGTCCAGAACGGCGGCGGCTGGAGTGCCGACGGCCGGACCATGCCCCCGGTCCTCGACTTCGAATTCAACCCTTACGCCGGCCGAACCATCAACGGCTTCTACTTCGGCAACACCTGCTACGGCATGTCCCCTTCGCAGCTGACGTCCTGGGTGCGCGACTTCGGGAACACCATGCGGGCCCTCACGGGCCGCCTTCCCGTCATCTACACCAACACGTCGTGGTGGAACCAGTGCACGGCCAACGCGGCGGGCTTCGGCGACTACCCGCTGTGGGTCGCGTCCTACCCGCTCTCCGCCACGGACAACGCCGGGCCCGTCCCCTCCAGCTGGAGCGTTTTCAGCATGTGGCAATACAGCAGCACCGGGCCGTTCGTGGGTGACTCCAATATCTGGAACGGCGACTATGCCTCACTCCAGCGCTTCGCCGGGACGCCGCTGCCCACCGGGTCCTTCGACGACCTCTCCGTAACCCGCGACGGCGCCGCGGTCTCCCTGCGCGCCCGGGGCTGGTCGGCAGACCTGGCGAGGACGTCGTCCTCGATCCAGACCCACATTTACGTGACTGATCCGTCCGGGACCACGAAGGGCTACGCCTGGCAGGCCAACCAGCCCCGGCCCGATGTTGACCAGGCCCTCGGCTACGGTCCGTTGCACGGCTTCGACGGCACGGTCCGGATCACGGCTTCGGGCACGTACAAGGTCTGTGCCTACGCCATCGGGTCCTTCGGCAACACACTCCTGGACTGCAAGTCCATCCGGGCCACCGGGGTGGAGGCACCGACGGGGTCCTTCGACAGCTTCGGCCAGGTCCGCACGGCAGACAAGGTCACCCTGCAGCTCAAGGGCTGGGCAGCCGACCTCGCCAACCCCTCGGCCTCCAGCTATGCCGACGCCTACGTCACCGACCCGGCCGGGAAAACCACCGGGTACCGGATGACGGCCAACGTCGCACGGAAGGATGTCGCGGACGCGACGGGCCTGGGGCTGGCCCACGGCTTCGACTACCAGGTCAAAGCCACCGTTCCGGGATCGTACCGTGCGTGCGTCTACGGGATCGGGCGAAACGCCAACGTGCTGCTGTCCTGCAAGACCACAAACGTCGAGGCCAACCCCGCACCCTTCGGCTCCTACGATTCGGTGTCCCTCACCCAGGCGCCCAACGCCGCGAACTTCCAGGTGAGCGGGTGGGCACTGGATCCGGTGCAGCCAGGCAAGAGCGTGCCCGTGCACGTCTACGTCCAGTCGCCGAACGGAACCAACCCCGGCTACGCCTTCACCGCGAACCGCCCGCGTCCGGACGTCAACGCCGCGCTGCAGACGGTCGGTGACCACGGATTCCAGGTCTCGGTCCCGCTGACCCGGGCCGGGAAGTACACCGTGTGCGCCTATGCCATCGGCATCGCCCCGGTCACGGCCGGCAACACCCTGCTGGGCTGCAAGTCCATCAGCGCGGCCCCGACCCCCGCCACCATGGGTTACCTGGATGCGGCCTCGATCCAGGTCGCCAGCGGCAAAGCCTCCATCAAGGCCTCCGGCTGGACCCTGGATCCGTCCTTCCCCGCCTCATCGATCCCGGACCACGTCTACGTGACCTCGCCTGACGGGATCCGGAAGGGGTACGCCTTCATGGCCGACCAGAAGCGCCCGGACGTCAACCGGGCCCTCGACACGGTCGGAAACCACGGCTTCACGTCATCGGTCCCCATCACCCAGCGCGGCCAGTACCGGGTGTGCGCCTACGGCGTCGCGGTCTCGATGCTGAGCCTGAACAATTCCCTGCTGGGGTGCCAAACGCTCACCTATTAGCGGCCCTGGCTGACGCCGGACCACGCACAACGCAGACCGGCCCCCGCACATGCGGGGGCCGGTCTGCGTTGTGGTGCCTGGGGCTGACCGTTAAGGACCGTTAAATCAGGAACCGAGGTAGTCGCTCAGCCGCTCCGCCGCGGAAGGAACGGTGAACCCGGTCGCCTTGATCTTGTCCAGGTTAAGGGCGCTGTTCAGCGGCCGCGGCGAGACGGCCTTGCCCTTGAAGTACTCCTCGGTGCTCACACCGGTCACGGCCTCCCGCGGCTTTCCGGAGAGTTCGTAGACGTCCGCGGCGATGTCCGCCCAGGACTGCTGCTCGCCGTCGTTGCTGAGGTTGTAGACGCCGTACTCGGCGCCCGATTCCAGCAGGTGCCGGATGCCGGCGGCGATGTCTTCGGTGAAGCTCAGCCGCCCGATCTGGTCATCAACCACCGACGGTTCGATGCCGCGCTCGGCCAGCGAGGCCATGGTGCGGACAAAGTTGTTGCCCTCGCCGATCACCCAGCTCGTGCGCACAATGTAGTGCCGGGGCACCACACTGACGACGGCGTCGCCCGCGGCTTTGGTCTGGCCGTAGACGCCCAGCGGCGCCACCGGCTCCGATTCGTCGTGCGTGGCGCGCGTGCCGTCGAAGACATAGTCCGAGGACACGTGCACCAGGGTGAGGTCGTGTTCGACGGCGGTGCGGGCCAGCCGCGTCACGGCCGTGACGTTGACCGCCCAGGCGGCCGCGCGGCCCTCGGCCGACTCGGCAGCATCCACGGCGGTGTAGGCCGCGGTGTTGATGATCGTGGAGTAGTTCTTCCAGTTCCGTCCGGCGAAGGCCTCCTCGCTGCCGAGGTCAAACTCGTCCCGGCCGGCAAACTCAACGGACGGGTCGCCGTCGTACTGCCGGCGCAGCGCCTTGCCGAGCTGGCCGTTGGCGCCGACCACGAGGACCTTCTTCGGCGGCATCGGCGTGACGTCCGCCAGGCGCGGGTGCGCCTTGTCCTTGTCCGAGAGCTCGGCCTGGCCCAGCGGCACCGGCCAGCTGATGGCCGCGGTCTCGTCGGCGAGGTTCAGGAACGTGTACTGGCCCTGGGCGTCGGCGGACCAGTGGTCGTTGACGAGGTACGTGTAGGCGGTGTTGTCCTCCAGCGTCTGGAAGGCGTTCCCCACCCCGCGGGGAATGAAGATGGCCTGGCTGGGGTCCATCTCGGCGGTGAACACGGCGCCGAAGGTCGGGCCTTCGCGCAGGTCCACCCAGGCGCCGAAAATCCTGCCGGTGGCCACGGAGATGAACTTGTCCCACGGCTCGGCATGGATGCCGCGGGTGGTGCCGGCGGATTCGTTGAACGAGATGTTGTTCTGCACCGGACGGAAGTCGGGCAGGCCAAGCGCCACCATCTTTTCCCGCTGCCAGTTCTCCTTGAACCAGCCCCGGTTGTCACCGTGGACCGGAAGGTCGTAGAGGACGACGCCGGGGATCGGGGTTTCGTGCGCTGTGAGCTTCTTCGAGAACTCGATCGACATAATCTACTGGCCTTGTTCCTTGTACTTCGCTTCCGTGGCGGCCTTCTGGGGCCGCCACCAGTCCTCGTTGTTCCGGTACCAGGCGATGGTGTCTTCGATGCCGGCCTCGAAGTTGGAGAACTGCGGCTTCCAGCCGAGTTCCTCGCGCAGCTTGGAGGAGTCGATGGCGTACCGCATGTCGTGGCCGGGCCGGTCCACCACGTGCTCGTACGCGTCCGGCGCCTGGCCCATGTGCTTGAGGATCAGTTCGACGACGTCCTTGTTGTTCTTCTCGCCGTCGGCGCCGATCAGGTAGGTCTCCCCGATCCGGCCCCCGGCGATGATCGCCAGGACAGCGGACGAGTGGTCGTTGGCGTGGATCCAGTCACGGACGTTCTCGCCCTTGCCGTACAGCTTGGGACGGATGCCGTCGATCACGTTGGTGATCTGGCGCGGGATGAACTTCTCCACATGCTGGTACGGACCGTAGTTGTTGGAGCAGTTGCTGATGGTTGCCTGCAGGCCGAAGGACCGCACCCAGGCGCGGACCAGCAGATCCGAGCCCGCTTTGGTGGAGGAATACGGGCTGGAGGGGTTGTAGGGCGTGCTCTCGGTGAACCGCTCCGGGTCATCGAGTTCGAGATCGCCGTAGACCTCGTCGGTGGAGATGTGGTGGAAGCGCTTGTTGTGCTTCCGTGCGGCCTCGATCAGGGTGTAGGTCCCGATGATGTTGGTGTCCAGGAACGGGCGCGGATCGTGCAGCGAGTTGTCGTTGTGGGATTCCGCGGCGTAGTGCACCACGACGTCGGACCCGGCAACCAGGCGCTCCACCACGGCGGCGTCGCAGATGTCGCCCTGCACCAGCGTGAACCGGTCTGCAGGCAGGCCCGCCAGCGACTCCACATTGCCCGCGTAGGTGAGCTTGTCGAGGACCGTGACGTGGTGGTCGGTGTTCTCCAGTACGTAGTGGACGAAATTGGAGCCGATGAAGCCGGCGCCGCCGGTGACGAGGAGTTTCTGCATGAGGCCAGCTTACCGAAAGGCCGTTGCCTGCTCAGACCCGCCGGCGGGTCCTCCGGAGGGCTTCGACCATGAGCCGGACCAGCATCACGCGGGCCGCGACGATCTTCGGCAGCGACCGCAGGCCGGCCGGCGTCTGGTTCGATTCGTGGATCCGGCGGTAAATGGTCGACTCGTCAAGGTGGGTTATCGATCCGGCGACATTGCCGCAGATGGCCAGCCAGAGATCGTGTGATTCCCGGACGTAAGCAGGAATCGGGGTGAAGCAGCGGGCAGCCTCCCGGCGGAAGGCCATGCCGCAGCCGTAGTACGCCCGGTACCCGATCAGGATGGCGAACAAGTTTGCCACGTGCCGCCGCGAGTCCGCGGACTTCAGCCGCGGAATCCAGGGCCGGTTTCCGCCGCCCAGCATGTCGAAATTGCTGGCGACCACCATAGAACCGGACAAGGCAGCGAGCATCAGCTCCAGCCGGCCCGGAATCCAGACATCGTCCTGGTCGGACAGGAACACGTACTCCCCCCGGCTCAGCCGGATCGCTTCCTCGAAGCTGCGCACGTACCCCCGGTTGACAGGCGAGCGGACGAGCCGGATCCGCGGATCCTCGATCCCCTCCACGATCGCGGCAGTCTCGTCGGGGGACGCATCATCGACCACGACGAGCTCGTCGTCGGGACCCAACTCGGCGAGGATGGACGCTATCTGCTCCCGGACAAAGGCCGCACCCTTGTAGGTGGCCATGCACACGCTGGCCCTGATCTTCGGCACGCCGGGGCCATTCTCGTCGTTCATGCGAACCACTCTAGGCGACTCCCGGGCCAGGGGCCGGTGCGGGGCAATCGCGTATCATCGTTAGGTCAAGCCCCCCCAGCACGAGGACCGTACCGCATGAGACCCGTTCTGTTCAGGCTTGCAGGCTTCACCCTGTTGCCGCTGCTGGCGCTGGTCCTGCCGTTCCTGCTCCTCCCGGTCGTTTCGCGGGTGGTGGGGGCCGCCGGCTGGTCCAGCATCACCTCCGGCCAAGCCATTGGCATCTTTGCGTCGACCATCATTCTCTGGAGCTGGAACATCTCGGGCCCGGTCGAGATTGCCCGTGCCGGCGCCTTCCCGCTGCGGGCGGCACTTTATTCCAGGAGCGTCCGTTCCCGGATCCTGCTCGCGGTCCTCGTCCTGCCCGTCATGAGCGTGATCGTCGCGCTCGTGGCCCGGGAGGGTTTCCGCCTCGATGCCATCACCATGGCCTGGGCCACGGCGCTGACCGGTTTCTCGCCCGCGTGGTACGGCATCGGCACCGGCCAGCCCCGGATCCTCGCCGTCTACGACACCCTCCCCCGCTTCTTTGCGGCCATCATCAGCGCCCCGGTCATCCTGCTCACCGGACAAGTCTGGACGTACGGGCTGGTCTCGGTCCTTACGACGCTCGTGGCATTGATCGCATTCCACCGCCGGTTCGGCGAACCCCGGACCTGGCTGCCCCGGAGCCCGCGGACCGTCGTGCGGGAGATCGTGCCCACCGCGGGCACGGCCGGCATCAACTTCACGGGAAGCGCCTACGGCTCGTCCCCGGTTCCGATCGCCACCGCGACGGTGCCATCGGCCGCTGCCACGGCCGGTTTCGCCTCGGCGGACGCCATCTACCGCCTGGGGCTCTTCACGATTGTGGCGCTCGGCAACACGTTCCAGGGCTGGACCCTGGAACACGATGCCGCCAACCCGCGCCGCCGCCACTTCGCGGCCATGGCTGCCCACGCGGCCCTGGGGCTCGCGGGCGGGATCTTCCTCACACTGTTCGGCCCGTGGGTCTCCGGCGTGATGTTCGGCGAAGCTGTCCGCGCGGACACCCTGACCTGCCTGTTCTACGGGGTGTCCTTCTTCTTCATCTCTTCATCAACGCCCCTGATCCGGAATGTGCTGATCCCCGCCCAGCGCCAGAAGTCGGTGCTGATGTGGACCGCGGTTTCCGCCGTCGTCGGCGTGCTGCTCATGGTGGCGGCCGGGCTGGCGGCCAACGTTCCCGGCATCGCCCTGGGCATGGCCGTGAGCGAGGCCCTCCTGTTCCTGGGCCTGCTGCGCCCTTCCCTCCGGATCCTGCCCGCGGGCGCCCGCGGCCGGGGCCGGAAGGTAGGATCAGCAGCGTGATCGCCAGATGCCCACGGCCGGTCGCCGCCGTCATCACCGCATTCCCCCGGATGATCACGAATCCCGAACTGGACGCCGCCCACTCCGTCAGCCGCCTCCGCGCCGTTGATATATTGGAGAACTATGAAAATTCTTGACTCGACCCGTGTGCTGGTCATAATGCCGGCGTGGAACGAAGCCGAGTCCGTGGGGAATACCGTCCGGGAAGTGCTGAGCGTCGGCCGGCCCTACGATGTCCTGGTGGTCAATGATGGCTCTGCGGATGCCACCGCCGCGGTCGCGAAAGACGCTGGCGCCACCGTCCTGACACTGCCGTTCAACCTGGGGGTCGGCGGTGCCATGAGGGCAGGCTTCAAGTACGCCCAGCGCCTCGGTTACCAGCGCGTGATCCAGGTGGACGCCGACGGACAGCACGATCCCCGCAATATCCACGAGGTCCTGGCAGGCCTGGAGCACGCGGACATCTCCATCGGTGCCCGCTTTGCCGACCGCGGCGATTATTCGGTCAGCGGCCCGCGCAAGTGGGCCATGCAGCTCCTCGCCAAGGTCATCTCAGGACTGGCCAAGACCCGGCTCACGGACGTGACCAGCGGCTTCCGGGCCGCGAACGGGCGCGCCATCAACCAGTATCTGGACCACTACCCTGCGGAGTATCTGGGTGACACCATCGACTCCCTGGTGGTGGCGATCCGCTCCGGCTGCCGGGTGACCCAGGTCCCGGTGGAAATGCGCCCGCGCCAAGGCGGGACTCCCAGCCACAACCCCGTCAAGTCCGCCGTCTACCTGGGCCGGTCCGTCTTCGCCCTCATGTTCGCGCTGACCCGTAAGCGGTCCACCATTTCCGACCCCGCGCTGGCCCCCAAAGGAGCCGTCTAATGGGCAACTGGCCCGCCTTTTTCCTTGCCCTGGCGATCGTCGGCGTCGTCTTCGAGATGCTCCGCCGAAAGAAGCTTCGCGAGAAATACGCAGCACTCTGGCTCTTCGTGGGCATCGGCACGCTGGTTCTGGCCGCGTTTCCGAGCCTGCTGACGATCGTGGCCGAACGCGTCGGCGTCCAGCTGCCGTCCAATCTGCTGTTCATCATCAGCATCCTGCTGCTGCTCGGTGTCTGCCTGCACTTGTCCTGGGAGCTGTCCGTGGTCGAGGACGAGACCCGCACCCTCGCGGAGGAAGTGGCCATCCTCCGGACCATGGTCGAGGACATGTCCTCCCGGGACGGCGACGCTCCGGCGACGCCGACGACGAAGTAGGAGGCCCCGGTGGCACTGGACATCTTTATCCCCTATTGGGGCGACGTTAACTACATGAAACTGGCCGTCGACAGCGTCCTGGCCCAGACCAGCCCGGACTGGCGCCTGACGGTGGTTGACGACGCCTACCCGGGCGACGACGTCAGACGCTACGTCGAGGCCGCGGACGATCCCCGGATCACGTATATCCGCAAGGATAAGAACGAGGGCATCACCGAGAACTTCAGGACCTGCGTCTCGCTGGCCAGCCAGGACGTCCTGGTGGTCATGGGATGCGACGACCTTCTGCTGCCGAACTTCGTGGACGTCGTGCTGCGCGCCCACGCCGAATTCCCCGACGCCTGGATTATCCAGCCCGGCGTCCAGATCATCGACGAGGACGGCAAACCCTCCGTTCCCCTGGTGGACATCGTCAAGCAGCGGCTGGTCAAACCGCGCGGCACCGGGTCCCGGCTCGTGGGCGGCGAGCGGCTGGCGGTCAGCCTCCTGCACGGCGACTGGCTCTACTGGCCCTCCCTGGCCTTCCGCCGCGACCGGATCCGGGACTACGACTTCCGTGACGGTTTCCCCGTCATCCAGGATCTCGCCCTCGTCATGGACATGGTGCTTGGCGGGGCCGAGCTGCTGATCGTCCCGGATATCTGCTTCGAATACCGCCGGCACACTCACAGCGCGTCGTCCGCGAAACTCGTCGACGGGTCCCGGTTCGTCGGTGAACGCGACTTCTTCGACCTGGCCGCGGCGCTGTGCACGGCGAAGGGCTGGCGCAAGGCGGCCCGGGCCGCCCGGCTGCGGCTCACGTCCCGGGCGCACGCACTCCTGATCCTCGCCGGCACGCTCCGGCAAAGTGCCTCCGGAACGCTCGGCATCCTCCTGCGGCATTCCTTCGGAAAGTGAGCGAACCCCACGTGACCGGCGAATCCCCCGTCCCTGCCACGGGCGCCACCGGCGTCACCGGCGTCGTCACCGCGTTCCGGCCGACGGCTGCGCTGATCGGCAACGTCGAATCGCTGCGGGAGCAGGTGGACGCCGTCGTGGTGGTTGACGACGGCGGCGGCCCCGGCTTCGAGCCGATCTTCGCCGCGCTGGCCGCGGCCGGCGCAGAAGTGGTGCGCCTCCCGGAGAACGCCGGTATCGGCGCCGCCCTGAACGCCGGCATCCGCACGGCACGCCGGCACGGCAACCCGGAATACGTCCTGACCGTGGACCAGGACTCCCTGCTGCCCGCCGGTTATGTGCAGGCGCTGCGCCGTGCCGCCGCGGACGCGCGGGCCGCCGGCGTCGAACCCGGCCTCATCTCCCCGTCCAGGATCCACGGAAACCCGGTGCTGCGCGCCGGGACCCGGAACGGCGTCGCCCTGGGCCGGGAGCCGATCCAGTCGGGCCTCCTGATCCCGGCCGGCACGCTGGACGTCCTTGGCGGGTTCTGGGAAGAGCTCTTCATCGACCTGGTCGACACCGAGTACTATTACCGCGCACTCGCCGCGGGCCTGCCCACCGTCCTCGCGGCGGCGGAGTTCGACCACTCCCTGGGAACGATGGTGGAGGCCAAGGTGTTTGGCCGGCCAGTCCCGGCGGGCGGCCGCCCGCTGCAGGTTCGCACCGCCGCGACCTGGCGCTACTACTACATCTTCAGGAACCGCCTCGTCACGGGCCGCCGGTACGCGGTCCGGTATCCCGCCTGGGTGGCTGGCGGGATATGGGGCGATCTGCGGCACCTGCTGATCGTGACCCTGCTGGCGCCCGGCCGCACCGCCCGGCTCGGCTCGGCGCTCCGCGGCACCGCCGACGGCCTCCGCGGCCGGACCGGGCGCCGGCACTCGGCCTGACACCACCGGGCACGCGGGCCAGCAGGCCGTCCACGGGTTTGGCCGAGTGCAGACCGGTAGGAGAGGATGTATACCATGCGCGGAATAATTCTTGCCGGTGGGACCGGCTCTCGTCTCCATCCCATCACCCACGGCATCAGCAAGCAGCTCGTCCCGGTATACGACAAGCCGATGATCTACTACCCGCTGTCGACGCTGATCCTGGCCGGCATCCGGGACATCCTGATCATCACCACCCCGCATGACGCCGAGCAGTTCAAGCGCCTCCTCGGCGACGGTTCGCAGTTCGGCGTCAACCTCAGCTACGTCCAGCAGGCCTCCCCCGACGGCCTGGCGCAGGCCTTCATCCTCGGCGAGGAGCACATCGGCAACGAGACCGTTGCCCTGGTGCTGGGTGACAACATCTTCTACGGCCAGGGGATGGGCACCCAGCTGCGCAAGCATGAAAACATCGACGGCGGCGCCGTCTTCGGCTACTGGGTCAAGAACCCCAAAGCCTACGGTGTCGTGGAGTTCGACGACGCCGGCCAGGCCGTCTCGCTGGAGGAAAAGCCGGAGCGGCCCAAGTCCCACTACGCCGTGCCCGGCCTGTACTTCTACGACAACGACGTCGTCGGGATCGCCAAGGACCTGAAGCCCTCGCCCCGCGGCGAGCTGGAAATCACCGACGTCAACCGGACCTACCTCGAGAGGGGCAAGCTCCGCGTCGAAATCCTGCCCCGCGGCACGGCCTGGCTGGACACCGGAACCTTCGATGACCTCAACGACGCGTCGAACTTCATCCGGACGGTCGAGAACCGGCAGGGCCTGAAGATCGGCGCCCCGGAGGAGATCGCCTGGCGCCAGGGCTTCCTGAGCGACGATGAACTCCGCCAGCGCGCCGAGCCGCTGGTCAAGAGCGGGTACGGCGCGTACCTCCTCGAACTCCTGGAGCCGTAACCCTTCATGTGGATGTCCGTCTTACCGCAGGTCCTGATCGCCTGCGCTGTCCTGGTCCTGCCCGGGCTGATCATCTCCGTTGCACTGCGATTCAGGGGCTTCAGCGCCCTGGCGCTTGCCCCCGCTTTGAGCGTGGGTGTTGTGGTCATCACCTCCACGTTGGCCCCGTTCCTGAAGGTGAGGTTCGGGCTGCTCCCCGTGGCCGTGGTGGCGGTGGCTCTGTCCCTGCTCGGTTTGTGGGCGGCGCGGTTCCGTCCCTCCGGCCCGGCCGCAACCGGTCTGAATCCGTTGCGGGTGCCGGACGTCCGCGGCGACCTCGCGGCGCTGGCCGGAGCCGTCATCGCCGGCGGGCTCCTCGCCGTCCACACCGTCCATCTGATCGGCAGCCCGCAGGCAATTTCCCAGACTTATGACGCCGTCTTCCACCTGAATTCGGTCAGGTTTGCCCTGGATACCGGCCAGGCGTCGTCATTGACCCTGGGTGCGATGACCGGCGGCGGGGCCTACCCGGCCGGCTGGAACGCTGTAGCCACCCTCGTCGCCATGGCAACGGGCGCGAGCGTCCCGCTCGCCGTCAATATCACCAGCATCGTCCTTGCGGCCGTGTTCTGGCCGTTGGGATGCCTCCTGTTGGCGCGGTCAGTGGTGGGAGGACGCCCGGCCGCGCTGGTCGCCGCAGGCATTGCGGCGGCGTCGCTGGGTGCCTTCCCCCTGCTCATGATGGACTTTGGGGTCCTGTATCCCAACCTGCTGGCCATTAGCGTGTTGCCCTCCAGCGTCGCCCTGGCAGCGGCGTGTGCCGGGTTGACGCCCGGACTTGTCCGCCGCGATCTCGCCTCGATACTTGCCCTGCTGCTGGCGCTCACCGGCCTGATTGTCGCCCATCCCACGACGTTCATGGCCTGGCTGACGTGGACGCTGCCCATGGTGGTGACGCTGGTGTGGCGCTCTGCCGCCGCCCTTCGGCGGAAGCAGGCCCGCGCCCGCTCGTACGTCTTGAGGCTGGCGTTGCCGGTCGCCGGGTACGCCGTCGCATTCGACCTGCTGTGGACCAATCTGCGCCCACCCCCCGAGGCTTCGTTCTGGGGCCCGTACCAGAGCATTCCTAAGGCCATTGGCGAAGCCGTCACCATCTCCCCCGATGGCCTGGCACTGGCCTGGCTCGTCGCCCCCCTGGTATTCCTCGGCCTCTGGGCGTGCTTCCAGGACCGCTGGCAGCGCGTGTGGATCGCTGCCGTCTTCGCCTTGTTCACCTATCTGTTCGTTGTGGTCTCCGGCTTTACCAAGTCAGAAACCCGGGACGTCCTCACCGGCGTCTGGTACAACGACAGCTACCGGATTGCCGCCCTGCTGCCGCTGGTTGCGGTCCTGCTGGTCGCCGTCGGCATTGACTGGGCAGGGCGCCGCGTCCTGGCGATGCGCGGCCGGTCCAAGGCCCTCGCGGTGGCCCTTGACGGCTCTCCGCGCTGGGGGCGCGCCGGAACCGCGGCCTACCGGACCGTAGGCATCGCCGCCGTCGTGCTGGCCGCTATCGCCCTGGGACAGCAGGGCGGCCTGGAGTTGGAGGTTGAGCAGGGCTCGAGGAACTACAGGCTCGCCGCCGATTCGCCGCTGGTCTCCACCGACGAGCTCCAGCTCATGAAGCGCCTGCCCCAGACTGTCCCCGATAATGCCCTGCTGATCGACAATCCCTATACCGGTGCGGCGCTGTCCTACGCGCTGGGTGAGCGGAAGTCGGCCCAGCTGCATGTCATGAGCTACGTCTCCCCGGATGTGAAGCGGATCTACGATTCGATGGGCAACGTGACGACGGACGCCAGCGTCTGCCAGGCAGTCCGCGCGGCGAATGCCTTCTACATCCTGGACTTCGGTCCGGTCGAAGTCCACGGCGGAGACCACACTCCCCCCGGGCTGCGCAACCTCGCAGCGAACCCCGGCGTGCAGCTCATTGACAGCCAGGGCGAGGCGAAGCTCTACAAGGTCACCGCCTGCGGGAACTGAACCCCCGGCGTGCCGCAGGCTGCGGGGCAAGGTGCCGCAGCCTGCAGCGGCACCTTGCCCGAAGGCTGCTCCGGTCCCTGGGCCGTGGGCCCGCGGCCCGCGGGACAGGTTCCGCAGCCGCTGCCTAAAAGCTGAGCTGCCGGGCCAGCGCCGGTGCCAGCGTCTTGGCGAAGGTGTTGGTCATATGGTTGTCCCGGTATACGAGCACGTTGCCGATCACGGCCGGGCAGATCCCCTGCCGGCAAAAATAGGCGGACATATCCAGAACCTCGACGCCGGGCACCCGCGCTCCGGCCAGCTGCAGGGGGTCTGCGGCGGTGCCGGCGTCGGATACGGTGAACTGGCACGCGGGCGAGCCCGGTCCATTGGCCTGGACGCAGTCCGGTACCGAAAATTCCGGATACGGCGTGTCGGGCACGACGGCCACACGGATCCCGGCTTCCCGGAGCGGCTTCAGGAGCTGGACATAGCCGTTGACGAGTTCTTCCGGGCTGGCCCACGTCCATTTGAGGGCTTCGCGGTAGCCGGCCGGCGCCATTCCCGATACCACCACCAACTGTGGACGCAGCGTCAGGATGCGCTGCAACGTGGCTTTGTTCTGTTCGGAGCAACCGCGGTACACAGTGGTGCCATTGGCGGCCGGCGCTGCCGTGAAGGGGCATCCGTTCCGGACCATGGCCTGTACTGTCCAGCCCCCGCCTGCGCCGGCAATCACGAGCGGATCCACATACTGCGCGGCGTGTGAGTCCCCGACGACGACCACCGTCTGGGTGGCGTCCGGCGCGCCGAAAACGCATTGGTCAACCCCGGTGACGGCCGGGTTGAACTTTCCGCACGTCTCCGTCCAGGTCAGTGGCACATCCTTCACGGCGACGGCGGGATCGGGCCGGACGGGCAGGCCGTCGGGGACGGCGGCGGGCCGGACGGGATCAAACGCCGTCGCGCCGGGATAGTCGCGCAGGTTCATGGCCGCGTTCAGCTGCTGCGACTTGGCTTCCACGACGCCCCACGGCACCGCCGCTGCCAGCGTCGACGCCACGATCAGTCCTGCTGCCAGGACGAAGGCATTCCGGCGCAGCAATCCCCACCGTCCAGGCGGCGATCCTTGGGCGGATGGGGTTCCGTGCCGGAACTTCTGCTCGACGAGGTGGTAGGAGGCGACCGCCAGGGCCAGGCTGATGGCCACCATGGCGGTTCCCTGGATGACGCCCGGAACCCGCCCGAGGTGGAAGACGTAGATCACGACGACGGGCCAATGCCACAGGTACAGGGAATATGAGAGATCGCCGATGTAGGTCACTGGCCGCAGGCTGAGGACCCGGCTTGCCGAGTAACCGGCAGGGCTGCCCGGAGTGGCCGGTTCGGCCGCCGGCGAACCGGCGGCGAGCAGCAGCAATGTCCCCGCGACGGGCAGGAGGGCGATGCTGCCCGGGAAGTCCATCGCAACGGAGAGTGCCATCGCGGAAAAGACGATCACACCAAGGCCGATCCAACCCGAAAGCCACGCCCGCACCGGGCCCAGGCACAATTTGGGAATCAGCAAGGCGCCGATGCCCCCGGCGCCCAGCTCCCAGATCCGCGTGGTGGTCGCAAAGTACGCCATGTCGTGCTGGGAGGACGAGAAGGCGACGCTGTGGACGAAGGACGCCAGCGACACCACCGCCAGGATCCACAAGGAGACGGTTTCGATCCGTAAGCGCCGTTTCACAGTGACGGCCACTCCCGCCAGCAGGATGACGGGAATGATCAGGTAGAACTGCTCTTCCACGGCCAGGGACCAGAAGTGCTGCACCGGAGACACCAGGGCGGTCGCCGCGGCGTAACTGTCCACGCTGAAGGCCTGGTTCCAGTTCTGCACTTGCAGGGCGGACATGATGACGTCCAGGGAAATGGACTGCCAACGGTTCTGCGGCAGCAGGACCACGGCGCCCAGCATGGTCGCCAGCAGAACCGTGGTGGCAGCCGGCAACAGGCGCCTGATCCGTTTCGCGTAGAAATTAGAGAGCCGGATGTGTCCGGTACGCGCCAGTTCCTGGACGAGCGATCCCACGATCAGGAAGCCGGAGATGACGAAAAAGACGTCGACCCCGACAAAACCGCCGGGGAGAATACCGGGCCAGACGTGATAGATGATCACCATGCCCACCGCCAGGGTGCGCAGCCCCTGGATGTCCAGTCGCCGGCCGTTCCTTCCCGCGCTGGTAACACCCTTGTTGCTGGCGGGTCTGGGCCGCTCGGGGGAGCCCTGGGGCTGGGGCAGGACAGCCGCCGACGGCTCAGAGGTCACGGTTCTCTTTCGGTTTTCAAACAACGTCATCGTTAATTTGCACTGGGTGCGCTTGCCCGGAACCTGTTGGGACCATGTCCAGTGGACATGGTCCCAACAGATGCGCTGCCGTTACCGGTTGCGGTACCGCCTACGCCCGGAGGCGGGCAACGGCCTCATGAATAGGTCCGTCGAATAATACGTTGCCATGCTCGAGATAGACACCCCGGGAACAGATGCGCGACACCAGGTCAAGGTCGTGGCTGACAACCACCAGCGTCTTGCCCTGCTGGGCCAGTTCCTGAATCTTGGCTATGCACTTGCGCTGGAACGGCTCATCACCGACGGCGAGGATTTCGTCGATCAGGAAGACCTCGGGATCAGTGTGGACTGCCACGGAAAACGCCAGGCGCAGGTACATGCCGGACGAATAGAACTTGACTTCCGTGTCGATGAATTCGCCGATCTCGGAGAATTCGATGATCGCGTCGAAGCGTTCGTTGATCTGCTTCTCCGTCATCCCCAGGATCGCTCCATTGAGGTACACATTGTCGCGGCCGGACAGGTCAGGATGGAAACCCGCCCCGACCTCGATCAGCCCGGCCACGCGGCCGCGTGTATAGACGCTGCCGGAATCCGGGAGCATCACGCCGGAGATGTGCTTGAGCAGGGTGGACTTGCCGGAGCCGTTGAGGCCGAGCAGCGCCACGGTCTCCCCCGTCTCCACCATCAGGGAGACGTCCTTCAGGGCGTGGAACTTCTTGGAAAGATCACCCTTGCGGCCCTTCACGAGCCAGACAACCGCCTCCTTGATGGAACGGGTGTGGCGGAGCACGAACTCCTTGCTGACATTGGACACTTCAATCGCGTTGGCCATTTAGAGCTCCTGGGCAAAGCGGCCTTCAAGCCGCCGAAAAGTTAGCTGTCCCAGTGCCAGGACCACCAGCGAGATGATCATGCCGACCGGCAGCCACAGGCTGAACAGGTTCGGCGGCATCGCGGCGGAACCGTCAGTTGTGGGGTACCAGAAGGCATAGTGGAACAACTCGACGCCGACCGTGATGGGGTTTGCCTGGTAGAGGGCGAAGAGCCCGGGTCCCAGCTTTGCTTCCACCATGGTCCAGGAGTACATGACGGGCGATGCCCAGGTCGCCACCATCAGGAGCATGTCAACGAGGTTTTCCGAATCACGGAAGTACACGTTGGCGGCCCCGAACAACAGCCCGAGCCCGGTGGCCAGGAAGCCAACAATGGCGAATCCGCCTACCGCCGCCAGGAGCTGGAAGGCGTCCGGGTGCCACCCGGCGACGACGCATCCGATCACCAGGACAACGAGCTGGGGGAAGAAATGCACGGCCGAGACCCAGACCGACGCCACCGGAAACAGCTCCCGGGGAAGATAGATCTTCTTAATCAGGTTGCCGTTGTTCACGATCGATCGCGCGGAGTTCCCGAGGGCTTCAGAGAAGAAGTTGATCAGCACGATTCCGGAGAAGAGATACACGGCATAGTTCGAGAGGCCGTCCGGGTTCCGTGCACTGCGTTCCAGGCCCAGGAAGACGCCCAGGGCCACATAGAACACGAGGAACTGCACAGCGGGCTTCACATAGGACCAGAGGAGTCCCAGAACGGAGCCGCGGTAGCGGACTTTCAGTTCCTTGCGGACCAGCAGTTTCAGCAGAAAACTGGACTGGCGAAGATCCCGAAATCCACCACCGAGCCCCGGGCGGGTCAATTCCCCGGAAATCGTGGTTGTCACGCTATTTCACTTCGCTCTGGGTGTGTTCTTCGAAGATCTTCTTCCAGGAATCCAGGGACGTGAGCTCCGGCATCGCCGCCTTGTACTGCTTGCTCAGCGACTGCCAGTCCTTGAGCAGGGCAGCGTGCAGGCGGCTGCTCTCGGTGAGCATTTCCCTCACGCGCTTGGGGTCCCGCTTGTACCAGGAAGCGCCGGTTCCCTCGGCGTTGGAGACGATGGCGCTGTCGAACTGCGCGATCCGCCACCAGCGGTTGTCCTGGTGCGCAATGTTGGTCTGCGGGCGTTCCGCACTCGTCTTGGTGACCGGGCGGAACAACTGGCGTGCGACCGTCTTGGCGGCCCAGGGAAGGAGGGTGACCCTGGACGGCTGCGACACGCCGTGCCCGCGGCGCGGCGGCTTGTCCATCTTGGGCGTCGGGAAATCGTCCGCGTCGGCCTGGAAAATCGAGTCCGAGTAGCCGGCCATCATCTTCCGGATCTCGGGCAGCTTCGAGGGCAGCAGGTCCGGCAGGTCGGTCGGGCCCTTGAGGACATCCTCAAGCGCCCAGCCGCGGCCGTGCGCGGTCGCGTACTGCATCGACACGAGGTGCTTGATGTCCGCATACTGCGATTCGCGCACCACGCGGCCGCCGTGCTCGTAGGGGCTGTGCAGCAACGCCGCCACGATCCGGTTGCGGGCGTGGAAGTAGGCCTGCCAGCCCACGAGGTCGTCCTTGTCGATCCAGGAAACATGCCATACGGCCGAACCCGGCAGGGAAACTGTCGGGAAGCCGTGCGCCTTGGCGCGCAGCCCGTATTCCGAGTCGTCCCACTTGATGAAGAGCGGAAGCGAGAGGCCGATTTCCCGGATAACCGAGGTCGGGATCAGACACATCCACCAGCCGTTGTAGTCCACATCGCAGCGGCGATGCAGCCAGGAGGTCTGGCGCAGGTTCGAGGACAGGAAATCATGCCCAAGGACCATGTCCTCGCTCGGCAATGACGGCTGGAAGCGGTAGGGGTTGACCACCTCGCCGAACGTGTGGAGAACCGTCCGGTTGTAGAGGTCGAACATGTGGCCGCCGACGATCGTCGGCGTCTTGCAGCGGTCCGCGAACGTGAGCAGGCGGATGATGCTTTCAGGCTCAACCACGATGTCGTCGTCCATGAGCAGGACGTAGTCACTGCCGTTTTCGACGGCCTCGAACATGCCCCGGGCAAAGCCGCCGGAGCCGCCGAGGTTCGACTGGTTGATGATCCGCAGCTTGCCGCCAAGAGATTCACGGACTTCGGCGAAACCGTCCGCGTCCTCAACCTTCTGCGTGCCCTGGTCAACCAGCAGGATCTCCTGGACATGCTTGAGGGCATCGGGGTTCTCGGCCAGCAGCCGAAGATTGTTGAGGCAGAAGTCGGTCTTGTTCAGCGTCGTGATCTGCAAGGTGACAGACCCGGGCGTGCTCTCAACAGCGGGGCCCTGCCATTCGGCGTCGACCATGACAAGCGGTTCGGAGCCCGCCACGAGGTCGAACCAGTACCAGCCGCCGTCGCCGAAGGGCGCAAGGGACAGCTCAAAGGTGTTCTCCGCCGAGCCCTCGACGCGCCGCGTGTCGACGCGCTGCAGGGACCCGCGGGCGTTGGACTTGTAGACGATGACGGATCCGGCGCCCTGGGTGCGGACCTGAAGCCGGACCTTGTCCACCGACGTCCAGCGCCGCCAGTAGCTCGCCGGGAAGGCGTTGAAGTAGCTGCCGAACGATACCCGCTCCCCCGAACGGACCTTGGTGGAGCTGCGGGACAGGAAGTCTTCAACGTGGGCTTCCTTGGTGGAGCTGCTGAAGGACTGTGCCCGGGCCTTCTTGCCGTCGCCGCTGCCGACCGTAGGAAGCTGGATGCCGGTCGCGGTACCCATGTCCATGTACAGGGGAACCGTGTCCATCTGGCTGGCGTTGGGCAGGATGACCCGCTGCAGGGTGTCCCACTGCTGGGCGGAATCTACCTGGTTGTCGGTTGCGGCGCTCATGCGTCCACTCCTCCGCTTTCAATCTTTGCGCCGCCTTCGAAATGCGGGCGGATCTTGTTGTCGAACATGGTCAGGGCCGAGCCGATCGCCATGTGCATGTCCAGGTACTTATAGGTACCAAGGCGGCCGCCGAAGAGGACATCCTGCTCGGCCGCGGCCAGGTCGCGGTACTTCAGGAGCCGATCGCGGTCCGTAGGCGTGTTGATCGGGTAGTAGGGCTCGTCGCCCTTCTCCGCGGCACGGGAGAACTCGCGCATAATGACGGTCTTCTCCGTCTGGTAGTCGCGCTCCGGGTGGAAATGGCGCGGCTCGATAATGCGGGTGTACGCAACGTCTTCGTCGTTGTAGTTCACTACCGACGTGCCCTGGAAGTCCCCGACGTCGAGCACTTCTTCTTCGAAGTCGATGGTGCGCCAGGACAGATCGCCTTCGGCGTAGTCGAAGTAGCGGTCAACAGGCCCGGTGTAGACGACCGGGACGTTGCCGACCACCTTGCCCTTGCTGTACTCGTGGGACTCATCGAAGAAGTCCGTGTTGAGCCGCACCTCGATGTTGGGGTGTTCGGCCATCTTCTCGATCCACGCCGTGTAGCCGTTGGTCGGAAGGCCCTCGTACTTGTCGTTGAAGTACCGGTTGTCGTAGTTGTAGCGCACCGGAAGGCGGGAGATGATGCCCGCGGGCAGGTCCTTCGGATCCGTCTGCCACTGCTTGCCGGTGTAGTGCTTGATGAACGCCTCGTAGAGCGGGCGGCCGATCAGCTGGATGCCCTTGTCGTTCAGGTTCTGCGGATCGGTGCCGGCCAGTTCGCCGGCCTGCTCCTTGATCAGTTCCTGGGCCTGCCCGGGGGTGAGGTTGGCCCGGAAGAACTGGTTGATCGTGGCCAGGTTGATGGGCAGGGAGTAGACCTCGCCCTTGTGCACGCCGTAGACCTTGTGGACGTAGTTCGTGAACGTCGTGAAGCGGTTCACGTACTCCCACACGCGGTCGTTGGACGTGTGGAAGAGGTGGGCACCGTAGCGGTGCACCTCAATGCCGGTCTGCTCTTCCTTTTCGCTGTAGGCGTTGCCGCCAATGTGGTGCCGGCGGTCGATGACGACTACCTTCAAGCCCAGCTCAGTGGCGGCCTGTTCTGCGATTGTCAGGCCGAAAAAGCCCGACCCTACGATGACGAGGTCAGCGGTCACAAACTCTCCTGGTTCGAATGCGGGCAGCGCAATGTTGTGCATTGTCTGCTGGTCTAGCCTACCTGAGACCCTGTGGGTACCGGCGAATCGCGGCTGGCCCAGCGATCAGATGCCACCCCCGTCACGGGTCCGGGAGCCCCGCATGGCGGGGGCAGCGGCGCCGCTCCGAAGCGTTTTCCACATGGATCATTTTCCCCGGCACTGCCGGGCCGGAGTCTCCCTACTGTGGAACCGGACCCGTGGAACAGGACCCGTGGAACCGGACGGCCGCTCGGAAAGGATGCCGCGGATGATTTACCACTGCACTCTCGCGCCCAGCAGCCTGATGCAGCGCGCCCCCGCAGCCGGTACGACGCCGGACGGGCAGCTCATTGAGCTCTCCGTCGAGGTCCCCGACCCGTGCCCGGGCGCGGACCTGGAGGCTGCCGTCGCCCGGCGCTACGGGACCGGTGAGCTGTCGGTCCGGGGAGCTCCGGTCGCCGTCATGACCGTTGGCGTGCCTCCCCTGGTCCAGGGTGCTGTGCTGGTTGAGGGTGCTGGGCTCGTGACGGGATCGGGCGCGGCATTCCGCTCCGGGCCGGGCCAACGGCACGCTGCCACGTTGCTGCTCGCCGTGGACAGCGGTCCCGGCGCGGGCACGCTTGTCGCCCTGCGGCGGGGAAGGTTCCGGATCGGACGCGCCGGCACCGAGGTCGTGATCCCTGATGCCGCGCTCTCCCGGGAGCACGCGCGCCTGGACGTGGCGGACTCGGACGTCACGATCATGGACCTCGGCAGTGCGAACGGCACCAGCGTCGATGGCCGGAGCGTGCGAAAGGCCCCGGTGACCACGGCGTCCTCGATCCGCTGCGGCGACTCCACTATCTCGCTCCGGCTCTGGCCATCGGGTGTGCCCCGTGCTGCCCCGGACGCCGTGACGTCGCTGGCAGGCTCCAGCGTGGCCGCGCCGCTGGTCGTCCGCGGCACCGCCGCCCCAGGCCACCGGGCCGCCATGGCGCTGGCCGCGGTGTTGCCGCTCCTGGTCGGCGTCGGCCTGGCATTTCTCACCGGCATGTGGATGTTCTTGGCCTTCACCGCAGTCTCTGGCGTGTCCGTCCTGGTCCCGTTTCTTTCGGGCCGCCGCCAGCGCCGCGAGTTCCAGGCCGCTGTGGCGGGGGCCGCCCTGCAGGACAGGGAACGACGCCGGCACGCCGCACCCTCCGCGGCTGACCTGACCATTGGTTGCGCGGCTGCGGTGCCCCCCACAGCCCGTGCGCCTGGCGGGGAGCCGCCGGACATCTGCCTGCGGCTCGGGCTGGCGGAACAGAGCGCGAACATCCGGCCCGAACCACCCGACGCCGGCTTTCGGCCACCGCCGCTCGGCCAGGTGCCCCTGACCTTGGACCCGGTCCCGGCGGTGTTGACCGTCCACGGCCCCGCGCCCGCGACGGCCGGACTGATGCGCTCGTTCATCCTGCAACTGGCCGCCTATCCCCTGGCGGAGAGCACCCGACTGCTGTTGCATGGCCCGGCGGACACGGTGCCGTTGCCGGCGCGCTTCCTGCCCGGCGTCACACTGTCCGCGAACGACGCCACCACTGCGGCCGTGCTGGCCGGCGATCCCGGCGGCCCCGGCGGTTCAGGCGGCCCCGGCAGTCCCGGCAGTCCCGGCGGCCCCGGCGGCCCTGGCGGTCCCGGCGATCCAGGCGGACCAGGCGATCCAGGCGGACCAGGCGGTCCTCCGGTTCATGGCGAAGGATTCGACCGCGGTGTCCTCATTCTTTGGAACACTCCGGCGCAGTCAGGTGCCGCGCCCGGTCCGGGCGCTGCTGGAGCCGGCCCGCCATTCAGGGCAATGGCGGCGGCGCACGGATGGAGGGTGATCGAGTGCTCGCCGGAGCCCGGTTCCGGCGTACACCCTGGCATTGTCCTCGGCCGGCGCGGCGCCCTGATCAGGCCTGGGTCCCCGCCCGTGGACTTCGTGCCGGATCTGGTCCCGGCCGAGGTCTTTGACCGCTTTTGCCGTGGGTTCAGTGCCGCACGGCGTACGCCGGCGACTCCCCCGCCGGTCATCCCGCATCATTGCAGCCTGTCAGACGTCCTTCCCCTCGCTGCACAGGACATTTCCCGGCGCTGGTCCCGGAGCGGCGCGGAGGCCGGGCTGGGTACGCCCGTCGGCGCAGCGGTCCGGGGTGCCGTGCGGATCGACCTGAAGGCTGACGGTCCGCACTTCCTGGTCGCGGGGACCACGGGTTCCGGAAAGTCGGAGTTCTTGCGGACTCTTGCCGCCGGCCTCGCGGCCAGCCATCCGCCGGACCGGGTCAACCTGCTCTTCATAGATTTCAAGGGCGGCTCCGGCTTGGGCCCACTCACCGGCCTCCCGCACTGCGTCGGCATGCTGACCGATCTGGGCGCTGCGCAGGTAGAGCGCACATTGGTTTCCCTGCGGGCCGAGGTCCGCAGGAGGGAGGAACTGCTCGCCCGGGCCAATGCCCCGGATCTCGCGGCCTACGAGGCGTCACCGGCCGCCGGACCGCCAGTCCCCTCTCTGGTCATCATCGTTGACGAGTTCAGGATCCTGGTGGACGAAGCGCCCGGCGCCCTCGCCGAGCTTATGAGAATTGCCGCCATCGGCCGGTCACTGGGGATACACCTCATCATGGCCACCCAGCGCCCGCAGGGAGCCCTGAACGCCGACATCAGGGCCAACGTCACCACATGCATCGCGCTCCGGGTCCAGTCCGGCCCCGAATCCTATGACGTGATGGGCTCCGGGCTCGCGGCCGCGATTCCCATCGCACGCCCCGGGCGGGCATTCCTGATCCGCGGTGCGCAAGCTCCGGAGGAATTCCAGACGGCCACCCTGACGCCCCGGGCCGACCCGCGGTCACCCGGGACGGTCACGGTTCGCACGGCCACGGACGAGCTGACCCGGCCACCGGCAGCCGCCGGTTTCCGGGCCGACGGCTCCACCGGACGCGAAGCAGACGACGGCGCGGTCCTGGCACCGCTTCCGGCTCCGGCCCTGACTCCGGCCTTGGCTCCGGCGCAGGGTGCGGCGGCGCTGATCGACGCCGCTGCGGCCGTGTGGCAGGGTCTCGGCACACGAAGGCCCCGTCGGCCGGTGGCAGATCCGCTGCCCGCCCTGCTGCCGCACCCAGGTTCCGGGCCCGCTGGGCGGTACATAGTCCGGCTGGGGCGGGTGGACCTGCCGGAACTCCAACGCGTCACGGAGCTGGGCTGGAGTCCCGCCGGCCATGGGCATCTGGGCCTTGTCGGCGCTGAAACCCGCGCCGGGGACCGAATATTGGCCCTCGCAGTTGAGCAGCTTCTGGCCGGCAGGGTGGAGTCGCACCTGTACATACTTGACGCCGCCGGCGCCTTCAGCGGCACCGCAGCGGAATCCCGGGTCGGCGCCGTAGCCGGCCTGCACGAAGTGCGCCGGGCTGCCAGGGTGCTGCGGCGGGTCGCCGAAGAAGCCACGTCACGGCTGGGTGCCCCTGCGGGCCGGCCGCGGCCCGGGCTGGTTCTGGTGGTCAGCGGCTGGGGCGCCTGGGTTTCGGCATTCCGGTCCGGGCCGCTGGCCTGGGCAGAAGACCTCGTTCACGACATCGTGCGGGACGGTTCCCTGGCAGGGATCACTGTCCTCGTCTCCGGCGGGCGTGAGCTGGTGACCGCGAGGTTCTTCGCTGGCCTGCCCAACCGGATTTTCTTCCCTTTAGGCTCTACCGACGAAGGCCGCCTCGCATGGCCGCGGCTTCCGGCGCTGGAACCGGTCCCCGGCCGCGTGGCCGTGTTCGGCGCCTTCGTTCCCACGCCTCTTGCGACCGGGCACGCCGCCCAGCTGTTCGAACCAGCGGCCGCTGGCGGGCCGCGTCCCACGAGTGGGGCCGTGTCGACGAGGCCCTTCCGGGTGGACGCGCTGCCCGGGTCGGTGACCGTGGACGAGGTGCTGGCCCGGTGCGGCTCCGGTCCAGGGCGGAGGACTCGTGGGCCTGCTGCCGGGCCCGGCGCCATGCCCGGCCCGGCGGATGTCCCGGTCCCGGCGGTTGCTTTGGTCCTCGGGGTCGGCGGCGACGAACTGCGGCCGCAGGGGATTCAGTTGCCCTCCGGCGGCGTTCTCGCGGTCCTCGGCGGCCCCGGCTCGGGAAAAAGCACGCTGCTGGCTGCACTGCCGGGGATGAATCCTGCTTGCGCCTGGCTCGCGCCACGGCCGGGAACCGCATCCGGCCAGTACTGGTCCGGGCTCCACGCCAGCGCACTCGCGGGCACCTTGGACCGGACAGCGATTGCGCTCGCAGACGACGCCGATCTGCTCTCACCCGAGGCCAACAGGGCCTTGACGTCCCTGAACAGCCTGGGCTGGAGGGTGATCCTCACCGCGGGATTTGGCCCGGGCTTTGGGCAACGGGTGGATCTCGCTGCCATCGCGCGCGGCCAGGGGCGGGCGGTCCTGATACGTCCGCGGGGGTTCATGGACAGTGAGCCGTTCGGGGTCCGGTTCGAACCGGAGCACAGTCCTCCGCCGGGACGCGCCGTCGTCATTTCCGACGGCCGCGCGACGCCGGTCCAGCTGGCCGCGCTCCGCCCGGCCGTCCGCCCGGAACTCCTCCGCGCCGACGGCGGCCCGGACCACATCTCCCCCGGGCGGCACGCCGCACGGGACGGACCTCTACAGGGCGGGAGGGGCTCCGGCTGCCCGTGAGGCGAACGCTATGACCCGCTTGTCGAACAGAAGCACGATCGCCGTCACAGCGGGGACCAGCATGGTCAGTCCGGCCAACGGATAGCCGCCGGTCAGGGTGGGGAAGCCAATGGTCAGCACGAAGATTTGGGCCACGAGGGCACCGGCCCGCGGCCAGCGGAACCCCCGCAGCAGGAAGCGGGCGACGGCAAAGAGCCACACGGAGAAGGCCAGCAGCAGGCAGAGCGTAAAGAGGGCACCCCAAAAAGAGAGTACCGGCGCCCCGGTCAGAAGCTGTGTCCCGTACCAGACGGCCGCCACGAGCAGCGCCGTGGCTTCCAGTGCCACGACCACGGCGATGACAACAATTCCCCGGGGCCGCACAGGGCCACCGCCAGGGGCTACGCCCGGATTCGGCAGCGAATTTGCTTCAGGAGGCCCGCCGGCATTTTCAGGGAGACTCTCACCGGGGGTTTCGCGGGGATTCTCACCGGGGTATTCGCCGGCATTTTCACGGGGATCTTCAGGGTTCACAGGGGGCCTTGACACACTGGCACACTACCGGACATAGTCGACTAGATGTGAGGACGCCGCCACTGAATGTGATGCATCGCTCACGGTCTCGAGGCATCTTGGCCTCTATTACCCCTTGTTTACACAGCGTTAACATGACACGCTTAATCCAGATGACCGAGGGGGCCCCAATGGGCCCTTTTCTTATGAAGCCTCTAGTGAATAATTTCACAAAGGCATTTAACGAGTTCCCAGGAATGGAGTGACTGATCAGCATGGATTGGCGTAACCGCGCAGCCTGCCTTGACAAGGACCCGGAGCTGTTCTTCCCCGTAGGAAACACCGGCCCTGCCCTCCTGCAGATCGAGGAAGCGAAAAGTGTTTGCCGGCGCTGCCCGGTCGTGGACACCTGCCTGCAGTGGGCGTTGGAGTCCGGCCAGGATGCCGGAGTGTGGGGCGGCATGAGCGAGGACGAGCGCCGCGCCCTCAAGCGCCGCGCAGCAAGGGCACGGCGCGCCTCCTGATTCTGCTGCCCAAGCACCGATAGCTACGGTGCCGGCAACGATCGCACGACCCTGCAGCAATGGCCGCGGACCCACAGGTCCGCGGCCATTGCCCGTTTAAGCCGGTGCGCCCGGCATCAGTGCCCCCGGCGTCAGGCTGTCAGCGCGGCGTCAGGCTCAGGACAATCTGGACGGCGGTTCCCCCGCCGTCCCTTCCCTGCCAGTGGATGGTGCCACCAAGTTCACTCATGACCAGCGTGCGGACAATCTGCAGGCCCAGGCCCTCGACATACGGCGTGTCCGGCAGTCCGACGCCGTCGTCCTCCACCGTCACGGTAAGAAGTTCATCCCCGTCCTCGCTCTCCGACCGGTCGGCGACGAGCCAGACGGTACCGGTGCGCCCCTCCAGCCCGTGCTCGACGGCGTTCGTGACCAGCTCGTTGATGACCAGGGCCAACGGGGTGGCGAAGTCGCTCGGCAGTTCGCCGAAGAGGCCGGAACGCTGTGTCTTGACCTGCTGCGAGGGCGAGGCGACCTCGGCAGAGAGCCTGAACTGGCGGCCGATGAGTTCGTCAAAATCGACGCTCTGGGTCAGGCCCTGCGAGAGCGTCTCATGCACGAGGGCAATGGTCGCCACCCGTCGCATGGCCTGCTCGAGCCCCTGTTTGGCCTCGTCGCTGACCATGCGCCGCGACTGCATCCGCAAGAGGGCGGCGACAGTCTGCAGATTGTTCTTCACCCGGTGATGGATTTCGCGGATCGTGGCGTCCTTGGTGACCAGCTCCATCTCCCGGCGGCGCAGCTCCGAGACGTCCCGGCACAAGACCAGGGCGCCGAACCGCTGCTGCTCGTCGCGCAGCGGGATCGCGCGCAGCGAAAGACTCACGCCGCGTGACTCGATTTCACTGCGCCACGGCATCCGGCCCGTGACGACGAGCGGCAGGGTTTCATCGACCATGCGCCGGTCCCGCAGAAGCCCGGCGGTGACCTCGGCGAGGGACCGGCCCTCGAGGGACTCGCCGTCGCCGAGGCGGCGGAACGCGGAGACCCCGTTGGGGCTGGCATACTGCACGATCCCCTCGGCGTCGAGCCTGATCAAACCGTCACCCACACGGGGCGCGCCGCGGCGCGAGCCTGTGGGCGACGCGAAGTCCGGCCACAGGCCCAGGGTGCCCATGCGCAGCAAATCGTAGGCGCATTGCCGGTAGGTGAGCTCGAGCCGGGACGGCATCCGCGAACTCGACAGGTCCATATGGGAGGTCACGATCGCCAGGGTGCGGCCGTTGCGGACCATCGGGACCGCCTCGACCCGCAGGGCCATGTCGCTGCTCCAGTTGGTCTCGTTGGAGCGTTCGATCGCGCGGCTCTCCCACGCCTTGTCGACCAGCGGCTGCAGGTCCGACCGGATCCCCTCCCCCACGAAGTCGGCGTGGAACACCGTGTGCGTGGTGGAGGGGCGGACGTGGGCCAGTGCCACATAGCCGAACTCCGGGTGCGGAAACCACAGGGCCAGGTCGGCGAACGCGAGGTCGGCGACCATCTGCCAGTCGCCGACCAGGAGATGCAGCCATTCGGCATCCCCCGGGCCAAAATCAGCATGTTCCCTGATTGGGTCCGTAAAGATTGCCACAGCACCTCCATTTGCGACGCCAGGGACGGCTGCCCCTTAGCGTCGGACGATTGACCTCAAGAGCCTCAATGCTACCGACAGTGAGGCCATGTCGTCCGCCTCGAGCGCATTGACCTCGTCAAACATTGACTTCGCCCGGCCCAGCTGCTCCGCGTTCTGGCCCTCCCAGACAGCAAGACGCTCCTCGGCGGGAGTCCCGGCCGGGGTGCACTCCAGCACGGCCGTCGTCATGTCCGAGACGGTGGAGTAGAGGTCATCGCGAAGGGCTGCGCGGGCCAGGGCCTGCCAGCGGTCCTCCCTCGGCAGCTTGGTGATGCGTTCGAGCAGGGAATCTGCATGGAAGCGGTTGAAGACCGTGTAGTACACGTGGGCAATATCGGCCACGGATTCCTTGCTGCCGTGGACGATCTTGGCGATGTCCAGGAGCACGAAGCTCTCGAACAGTTCCGCCCAGCGGTGGGCCAGGTCTTCCGGAAGGTCCCAGCTGCGCGCCTTCTCCAGCCATTCGGCCACGCGGGCGCGGTCGTCGCCCCGGAGGTAGTCGAGCAGCCGGGCCCGCATGGGATCCATCAGCGGCTTGAATTCGGCCACGATCTCGGCGATCGGACGGGACGCCGAGCCTTGGCCGAGGAGCCACCGGACGGCGCGGTCCAGCAGCCGCCGGATGTCCAGGTGGACGGTGCTCCAGTGTTCAGTCGGGAACGACGCCGGCAGTTCGTTGAGTTCCTTGACCATGATGTCCAGCTCGTAGACCTCGCGGAGGGCCACGAACGCCTTGGCGACGGCGGCCTCCGTGGCCGAGGTTTCCTCGATGGCACGGAAGGCGAAGGTGATGCCGCCGAGGTTGATCATGTCGTTGGCAACCACGGTCGCGATGATCTCCCGACGCAGCGGGTGGGTGTCCAGTTCGGCGTCGAACCTCTCCCGCAGCTGCTCCGGGAAGTAGGCCCGCAGCGTCATGCGGAACCACGGGTCATCGGCGAGGTCGCTGTCGCGCAAAGCCGTGGCAAGTTCGATCTTGGCGTAGGCGGCCAGGACCGACAGCTCCGGAGAGGTCAGCCCCTGGCCCTGTTCCAGGCGCTCGCGCAGCGTGTCCGTGGTGGGCAGGGCCTCGAGGTCCCGCTTGAGGTCCGCCGACTTTTCCAGCCAGTCCATGAGCCGTTCGTAGCTCGGGCTCCATTCGGAGACACGCATCCGGTCGTTGAGGAGCAGGATGTTCTGGTCGATGTTGTCCTCAAGCACCAGCCGGCCGACCTCGTCGGTCATCGAGGCCAGGAAGTCCGCACGCTCGGCGGGCTCAAGCTTGCCTGCCGCTACCATCCGGTCCACGAAGATCTTGATGTTGACCTCGTGGTCCGAGCAGTCGACGCCGGCCGAGTTGTCGATCGCGTCCGTGTTGAGGATGACGCCCTGCAGCGCGGCCTCGATGCGTCCGCGCTGGGTCATCCCCAGGTTTCCGCCCTCCCCAACCACCTTGACCCGCAGTTCGCGGCCGTCAACGCGGATGGAGTCATTGGCCTTGTCGCCGACCTCGGCATTCGTTTCGGTGCTGGCCTTGACGTAGGTGCCGATGCCGCCGTTGTAAAGCAGATCGGCCGGGGCTAGGAGGATGGCGCGCAGGAGCTCCGGCGGGCTCAGTTCCGTGGTGCCCTCCGGGAGGCCGAGGGCGGTACGGACCTGCGCGGACACGGGGATCGACTTGGCCTGCCGGGCAAAGACGCCGCCGCCTTCGCTGATGAGCGACTTGTCGTAGTCATCCCAGGAGGACCGGGGCAGTTCAAAGAGCCTCTGGCGTTCCGCGTAGGACGTTGCCTCGTTAGGGGTGGGGTCGAGGAAGATGTGCCGGTGGTCGAAGGCAGCCAGCAGGCGGATGTGCTTGGAGAGCAGCATGCCGTTGCCGAACACGTCGCCGGACATGTCACCGACGCCCACCACGGTGAAGGGCTCGGCCTGGGTGTCGAGGTCCAGTTCGCTGAAGTGGCGCTTGACCGACTCCCACGCGCCGCGGGCGGTGATGCCCATGGCCTTGTGGTCGTAGCCGACGGAGCCGCCGGAGGCGAAGGCGTCCCCGAGCCAGAAGCCGTATTCGCCGGCCAGACCGTTGGCGATGTCGGAGAAGGACGCCGTCCCCTTGTCGGCCGCGACCACAAGGTAGGAATCGTCGTCGTCATGGCGCACGACGTCGGCCGGGGGCCGGACGGTTTCGCCCTCGGGCGTCACGATCAGGTTGTCCGTGATGTCCAGGAGTCCGCGGATGAACGTTTTGTAGCTCTCAACACCTTCGGCCATCCAGGCGCTGCGGTCTGCCGCGGGGTCCGGGAGCTGCTTGGCGTAGAAGCCGCCCTTGGCGCCCGTCGGAACAATGACGGCGTTCTTGACGGTCTGCGCCTTCACCAGGCCCAGGATTTCCGTGCGGAAGTCCTCGCGCCGGTCCGACCAGCGCAGGCCGCCGCGGGCCACCTTGCCGAAGCGCAGGTGCACGCCCTCGACCCGGGGAGAGTAGACCCAGATCTCGAACATCGGCCGCGGGAAGGGCAGGCCCTCGATCAGGGACGGATCCAGTTTGAAGCTCATGTGGGGCTTGTTCTGGAAGTAGTTCGTGCGGAGCGTGGCCTGGATCAGGTTCTTGAACGTGCGCAGCAGGCGGTCGGCATCGAGGGTCGCGACCTGCTCGATCGCTGCATCCAGTCCGGCGAGGACCTCTACCTCCCTGAGCACGCGGCCGGAGTCACTGAGCGCCGGGTCGAACCGGGCAGTGAACAGGGCGCTGAGTCCCCGGGTGACGTCCGGGTTCGCCAGCAGGGTGTCAGCCAGGAACCCGAAGGAGTTGGTGTTGCCCATTTGCCGCATGTACTTGGCGTAAGCGCGCAGTACGACAACCTGGCGCCAGTGCATGCCCTCCCGCAGTACCAGCCGGTCGAAGCTGTCGGATTCCACGGCGCCGGTCACGGCGGCGCCGAAGAACTCGCCCAGCAACTGTCCGGTGGCCTGGGGATCCACGCCGGCGGGGTACTTGAGGCCGAGGTCGTAGAGGAAGAAGTCCCGGTGATCCGCGGTCTCGATCTCGAACGGGCGCTCGTCCAGGACCTCGAGCCCGAGGTTGTGGAAGTACGGCAGGATCTGGCTCAGGCTCTTCGGCTCCAGCATGTAGAGCTTGACCCGGGCGTCCTCTTCCAGTGTGGCTCCGGCGCCGTCGGGGAGGTACACGTGGACGCCGGGGTGCTCCTTGACGGCTTCGCCGGCCCGTTCGGCCGCGGCACCGTACTTTTCGAAGCGGTCGATGTCCTGCAGCGCGTCTTCGATCTCGTAGTCCACCCGGTACCCGGCCGGGAACGCCTCGGCCCAGACCGCTGCCAGTTCCTTGGCGCCGTCGCCGCGGGCGCGCAGAACTTCGGAAATGCCTTCGCCCCAGGAACGGGCGGCCCGGACCAGGCGCTTCTCCAGTTCGTCGCTGTTGACGTTGCTGACGTCGGCGTCCTTGGGCAGCCGGATCCGGAAGAAGAGGCGGGCCAGAGCGGACTCTGTCATGCGCGCCTCGTAGTCGATGGAGACGGCGTTGAAGGTCTCCCGCAGTTCCTGCTCAATGCGCAGGCGGACGTTGGTGGTGTAGCGGTCGCGGGGCAGGTAGACGACGGCGGACATGAAGCGGCCGTAGATGTCGGGGCGGAGGAAGAGCCGCGTCCGGCGGCGTTCCTGCAGCCGCTGGATGCCGGTGGCGATGGCGGCGAGGTCCGGGATTTCGATCTGGAAGAGCTCATCGCGCGGATAGGTTTCAAGGATGCCGAGGAGGTCCTTGCCCGAGTGCGAGTCCGGCGGGAAGCCGGCGTCGCTGAGAACAGCGGCGACTTTCTCCCGGACTACGGGGATATCGCGGACGGAACCGGCGTAGGCGGTCGTGGCGAACAGGCCGATGAAGCGGCGTTCGCCGTTGACGTTGCCGGCGGCGTCGAAGCTTTTAACGCCGATGTAATCCAGGTACGCCGGGCGGTGCACGGTAGAGCGGGAGTTCGCCTTCGTGATCACGAGCGCGCGCTTCTCGCGGGCCTTCTTCCTGCCGGCCTCGGTGAGGTGCTGGACCTGGCGGGTGTCCGCACCGGCGCGGAGCAGGCCGAGGCCGCTTTCCTCGCGCAGTTCCAGGACATCCTCGCCGGATTCGTTGACGAGGTCGTATTCGCGGTAACCGAGGAAGGTGAAGTTCCCGTCATCGAGCCAGCGGAGCAGGTCCTGGGCCTGGCGCAGCTCGGCAATCTGCGCTCGGTTGGCCACCCGGTCCAGATCCGCGGAAATTTCAAGGGCTTTCGTGCGCATCTTCGGCCAGTCTTCGACGGCGGCGCGGACGTCGCCAAGCACGCGGGAGATTCCCTTGACCAGCTCCGCGCGCTTCTCCTCGTCGACGAGGTCGATCTCGACGGCGATCCAGGATTCCATGTGCGAGGCGTTGTCGCCCTCGGCGATCAGGTGGGAGAGGTTCGGCATGGCCGCCGTGTCACCGCTGGAGATGCCCAGGTGGGAGGGGACGCGGGCCACCTTGACGAGGTTGCCGGTCTCCCGGTTGCGGGTCACTACGAAAAGTGGGTGCAGCACGAGGTGGATGGGCGCGTTCTGCCGGACCAGTTCGGCGTTGACGGAGTCCACGAGGAAGGGCATATCGTCGGTGACGATGTACAGGACGCTGCAGTCTGCCTCGTCACGAAGGGCGATGTTTGCGATGCCTGGCTTCCGCGTCGCCGCGATTTGGCGGTGGGTTTCGGTCCTTGCCGTCAGGACTTCCTGGGGATAGGCCCGGAAATCCTCCTCCGCGAGGTGCTCGTAGTAATCCCCGAGGTAGCTTTCGCTGCTACCGATCGAGACGGGCTGATCCTCCACGCTGGACCCAGACGACATCGAAACGCCTCCATAAAAGAAGTTCACAGCCGCCTCTTTGCGGCCCTTACGTTGACCCTAACCCTTTGCCCGGCGTCGTGCTGTAGAAGAAAAGACAAAGGATTTCTTATTTCGCTGGGCAGGTGCACAAACCAAAATGGCGATCGCGTGCCTCAACTCGGATTCAGGGGCGGATTCGAGCAAAAGTGCCCCGGACAGGAGGGCGGCGTCGCTCGCCGCGGGGTCGGAGGGCAGGAACGCCGACAACGGCGCCGAGGGGCCGTACCGCTCCCAGGCGGCCCGCAGCTGGCGCTCGGGCGAGCGCCCAACCGCGGAGGTCCTGACCTTGTTCAGGACCACTTGCGGCGCCGCCTGCGGGACGGCCGCCTGAAGCTCGGCGAGGCCGCGGACGAGCCTCGGCACCCCGATGGAGTCCGCCGCCCCGACGGCAAAGACCGTGTCGGCCAGCTCCAGGCTTCGCAGGGTCGCGGCGTTTCGGTGCGGCGCGCCACTGTCAAAGCCAAGCTCGTCATCGGCTTCGAGGCAGAAGCCGGTGTCCACGACAGTGACATCCGCAATCTCCCGGGCCCGCTCCAGCACCAGCGTGAGGGCCGCGGCGCGCAGTTCCGTCCAGCGGTCCGCCCGCGTAATCCCGGTGAGCACCCGCAGCGCGCCGGCCTTGGTCGGCACGGTCGTGGCGATCCTGAGCAGGGCCTCGGCGTCAAGCAAGCCCTGGTCTGCCAGCCGGCAGGCCTGGGCCAGCCCGGCGGCCTCGTCAAGCAGACCCAGGAGGGCGGCCACGCTGGCACCATAGCTGTCGGCGTCGACCAGCAGCACGGAATGGCCTTCCGCGGCCAGCTCCCCGGCGATGTTGGCGGCCACCAGGGTCCGGCCCGGCGCCCCGGCCGGACCCCAGACCGCAATGATCCGGCCCTTCGCGCCTGGGCTTGCGGTGACGGTTTGCGCCCCGGAAGACCGCGGCACCTGCCCTGCGGCGGCGACGGACGCGGCGCTGTCACCCGCGGCCGGCCCCGGCCCCGCTCCGGTGCCACTGAGCTGCGCCACCGCTGCGGAAATCCGCGCCGCCAGGGCCGCGGCGTCAACGGCCCGGGCTTCCGCTGCCACGCCAATGGTCCGCAGGCGGACAGTTTCCTCCGGATTGTCGGTCAAGGCGATGACGACGACGCCGACGGCGGACAGCCGGTCCACCAGCGAGGCCGTCAGCTCTTCGCTGCCGGCCGCTACGACGGCGGCGCGGGCCAACCCGCTCTGGCAGGCGGCCAGCAGTTCCGCCAGCTCGCTGCACCGCCGGACAACGGACACGGGCCCGTGCAGCCGCTCCAGTCCGCCGACCAGGTCATCGCGGGAGTCCCCCACAGTCACCACGGGAATGCTCATCGCGAGGTACCGCCCGGGTTCCACACGACCGCGATCTTTGCTTTGTTGGCCTGGGCCCCCAGCAACTTGGGCATCTGGGCGTCGGGGACGAGCACCATGACCACCGTGGAACGGGAGGAGCCCAGGGCTGTGCTGCCCGGGGTGATCTGGGCAATTTCGGCGCCGGAGAGGAGCAGGGAGGGCTCGCTGAAGCCGTTGCGGGTATCCGGCAAGGCCACCCAGACATCCACGCGCGAGCCCGCCACGGCCTGGGCGGGAAGGGTCTCCTCGACGGTGACGGAAACGGGCTTGCGGTCCAGCCCGTCGAGCTGCCCGACACTCTCACGCGGCAGCAGCTGGTCCTTGCCGATCCGCTGCACGGCCACAAGTCCGGCATCCAGGCCGGACTCCGGGGTCAGGTATCGCTGTTCCACCTCGCCGAGCCGCACCTTGACCCGGTGCAGCTTGTCGGTTGTCAGCGTCTCACCGACGGCGATCGGCTCCCGCGCTGCGTACGCTTCCGTGGTCTGGTCCGCGGCACCGACCAGCGAGACCACGCCGACCACGGATGCCAGGACCAGCAGGATTCCGACGAGGAGCCGGGGGTCTTTCCAGGACGGCCTTTTCAAACGGGCCCCTTCGGCTGCCGCGCTTCCACTCATGCGTCCGCTCCCCCTGTCGTCGCCGTCCATTCCCGGATGCCGGGCACCCCCATTGTTGCGCCCGGGCCGCCCGGGTGGAAGATCCGGGGCCAAACAGGCACAAACTGTGGATAACGGCACCAGTAGGCCCCAACGGTGGCAAAATGGATTCATGCCCCGATTCCTGACTCTCGCTGACGTTGCCGAGCAGCTCCAGATCAACTCTCCGGCCGCCTACGCGCTCGTTCGCAGCGGCGAGCTGAAGGCAATCCAGGTGGGCGGACGCGGCCAGTGGCGCGTCGAGGAAAAGATGCTCGAGCAGTACATCCAGGAGCGCTATGCCGAGGCCAGCCGCATGATCGAAGAGGCCAAGGCGAAGTCCGCCGGAAGCTGAACCCGGCGGGCTGATTAGCCGCCCGCGGCAGCAACGGACCTGATGCCCGCGAGGGCGCCGAAGGGGATGGCAATCACCTGCCGGGCGTTCGCTGGAGGCCGTTCCCGGCCGTCCCGTGTCACGGCCAGGTCCAGGAAGTCCCTGCCGACCGTGTCAATGATGCCGTGGAGCCCCGCGTCTGCCCTCCCGTGACCGGCAAATATCGTCACCCGTGCACGGTTCCTGGCGAGTCCCCGGAGGGCGCTGCCCAAACCGAGCCGCCGGCGGACGATTGACGGTTCGGAGACCGCCACCCGCGAAAGACCCCCGTAGTGCGCGGCCGCGGCGTAGGGAATGAGTACCTGATGTTTGGGCTCATCAAGGACCAGGGCCTCGCTGCCCGCGTGGCTCAGCACTCCCTCGAACGCCCGCCCCGAGGACAAATGCACGCGGATACTGAGCCCGAGGGACCCGCGGAGCCGGTCCGCGAGCTGCACTCCCGCAGAGTCCACGAGTGCACGCTCGGCTATTTCAGCCTCTAATTCCAGCCGCTGGCGGGCGGCCAACTGTGCCTCCATGTCCTCAAACAACGCGTCCCACCGCATGGCGCCAGCGTAGGCGGCCCTCCCGCACTGGTCAATCCGAGGCCTCCCCTATCCACAGGCTCCGGCTGCGTCTAGACAAACCGAGCACAACAGGATCAGACTTCGTTAAACAGACTACAAAGTTATCAAATGACATCAAACACCATCAAACGATATTAATTTCGACTGGAGGAACAACCCATGGACCGGACAGCGACGCCGCAACCCGGGGACCGGCCCCTGCCCGTCCCCCTGCCGAGACAAACAGTTCGGGCCGACGCCGCCATGGCCGCCGCCATCCTGCTGCTCGGGATCTTCCTCGCAGCTACGGGAAGTTTCCTGATTCAGCGCTGGCAGTCCGGCTCGGCACACCGGCAGTCGCTGTCCTTCGAGGACCAGCTCGGGATCGTGGCAAATACGTCCGGGCTGATTGTCATCACCTGGTGGGTGATGTCGCTCGCTTTCGCCGTCGCGGCGGCACTGCTGGACCGCCTCGGCAGGACGCGCGCGGCGGCCGCCACGGCCCGGTTCAGCCCGGCGTTCATGCGGCGGCTGGTGCTCGCCGCCGTCGGACTGCAGCTGCTGACGGCGCCGCTGGCCAGCGCGGCCACTGCGCCTGGCGGGTCCGGACCGGAAAGACCCGGTCCGGCAGCGGTATCGGCATCCTGGACTCCGTCACCCGGGGAGGCCTTGGCACCTGAGCCACAAGGGCCGGGAGCCGGTTCCGCGCTGGATCCGCGGTGGAAGCCGCTGAGCCCGATCGTGGATGCCGGGCCCCTGGCCGCACGCCATGTGCGCACACAGGACTTCCCCGGCGCCCGCAGGGAGGTCACGGTCCGGTCCGGCGATTCGCTGTGGAGCATCGCCGCGGCGGCGCTGGGGCCGTTGGCTTCCGACGCCGACATCGCCAGAGAGTGGCCCCGGCTCTATGCGGGCAACCGCGACGCTATCGGAGCCGACCCGCACTTCCTGCGGCCCGGACAGGTCCTGGTCCTCCCGCCGCCGCGCTAGGGGGCCGCCGCACCACACGCCGGGCCGCAACTCCGGCCCCACCCCGGCCCACCGAAGGCCACAGGACAAGCCGGTCGGAAGATTCGCCCGGTTCCAGCCACCCGCATCAGCCGCAAGCCACCCGCACCAGCCATCAGCAAAGGAACCGACATGAACGCAGTCACCGGGATCCGCTCAGCCGCGGCGACCCCCGTCCCGCACGCCCCCGCCCTCCGGGTTGTGTCCGGCACGGCAACACCACAGGCCAACCACGCCACTGCGGCCCCACCGCCGCTGCGCGTTGTTGACGAGGCCCGCGAGATTTGTGCGATTTCCCGGAGCACCGTGCAGGCGGCGATCGAAGTGCTGGCCGGGACGAGGCCCGCACAGCAGCTCTCCCGGCGCCTGGACCCGCGCTGCCTGGCGGCCCTGCAGCACCGAGCCGCATTGACCCGCCGGGTTGCCTCCGGCAGCTCGCCAACGGCAGGCAGGCTGCACCGCAACCCGTCCGTCAGGTCCGTCCGGGCCTGCCGCGTGTCAGATGACGTCTACGAGGCCAGCGCGGTGGTGGTCGAGGAATCACGGGTTCGCGCGGTCGCGCTGCGGCTGGAGCGCGGCACGGCGGCCTGGCGCGTCACCGTGCTGGAGATTGGCTGAACGGCACGGCCGCAGGCACAAAACAGGCAGAGAGTCCGCACAAAACAAGCAGGGAGTCCGCAGAAAGCCGGCAAAAGAGAAAAGAGAGGCAGAGAACCGGCAGAAGCCAGTAGCCGGCCGAAGGCAGGAACCTGCGGAACCGGGCCCGGTCTGCAAGGGAATGCCCGGCATGTAAGGGAAAGGAGGCGCAAACACGGGAGGACCGGAGCAAATGCTCCGGTCCTCCCGTGTTGGCTTCGTGCCTAGCGCCGCTTCTTCTTCGCAGCGCGGCGGCCGATGTCCTGCGCCGCGGCCTTGGCCGGGTTTCCCGAACGTCCGGAGACCTTCGCCTCGATCCGGGTCTGGGCGGCACCGTCCTCGCCAGGGGCGGTGTACTGCAGCTGCGCGGGTTTCTCCGGGGCTTCGAGCCCGGCAGCATGGATCTGCGGCTCGTGGTGTTCGGTGTGCTGGCCCTCGGCGTCCGCCACCACAACGTCTTCGGCCGGCGTCACTTCGACGTCGAGGTTGAACAGGAAGCCGACGCTCTCCTCGCGGATGGCCTCCATCATGGCTTGGAACATGATAAAGCCCTCGCGCTGGTACTCGACCAGAGGGTCACGCTGGGCCATGGCGCGCAGCCCGATGCCCTCCTTGAGGTAGTCCATCTCGTAGAGGTGTTCCTGCCACTTGCGCCCGATGACGGAAAGGACCACCCGGCGCTCGAGTTCGCGCATGCTCTCGGAGCCAATCGCCTGCTCCCTGGCCTGGTAGACCAGACGGGCATCGGAAAGGATCTCTTCCCGGAGGAACTCGGTCGTGATCCGGGACTTGCCGCCGGCCTCGTCAATGACGTCGCGCGGGGTGAAGCTCACGGGGTACAGGGTCTTGAGGTTGGACCACAGGAGGTTGAAGTCCCAGTCATCGCCGGTGCCCTCGGCTGTGGCTTCGTCGATGAAGGCGTTGATGGTGTCTTCCAGGAAGTACTGGACCTTCTCGTGGAGGTCATCGCCTTCGAGGATGCGGCGCCGGTCACCGTAGATCGCCTCGCGCTGGCGGTTCAGGACGTCGTCGTACTTCAGCACGTTCTTGCGCTGTTCGGCGTTGCGGCCTTCCACCTGGCCCTGGGCCGAGGCGATGGCACGCGAGACGAGCTTGGATTCGAGTGCGACGTCGTCGGGCACCGAGCTGTTCATGAGCCGCTCGGCCGCGCCGGAGTTGAACAGGCGCATCAGGTCATCGGTCAGGGAGAGGTAGAACCGGGACTCGCCGGGGTCGCCCTGGCGTCCGGAACGGCCGCGGAGCTGGTTGTCGATGCGGCGGGACTCGTGCCGTTCGGTGCCGAGCACGTAGAGTCCGCCCAGGTTCAGGACTTCCTCATGTTCGTCCTTGACGGACTGCTTGGCGGATTCGAACACCTCGGGCCACGCGGCCTCGTATTCCTCGGAGTTCTCCTCCGGGTCCAGGCCGCGCTTGGCCATTTCGGCGACGGCGGTGAATTCCGCGTTGCCGCCGAGCATGATGTCGGTACCGCGGCCGGCCATGTTGGTCGCGACCGTGACGGCGGCCTTGCGGCCTGCCTGGGCCACGATGGACGCTTCACGGGCATGGTTCTTGGCGTTCAGGACCTCGTGCCGGACGCCTTCCTTGGCCAGCAGCCGGGAGAGGTATTCGCTCTTCTCGACGCTGGTGGTGCCGACGAGGACAGGCTGGCCGTTTTCGTGGCGTTCGGCGATGTCCTTGACGACTGCGTCGAATTTGACGGTCTCGTTCTTGTAGACGAGGTCGGCCTGGTCGATCCGTGTCATGTCGCGGTTGGTCGGGATGGCGACGACGCCGAGCTTGTAGGTGCTCATGAACTCGGCGGCCTCAGTCTCGGCCGTGCCGGTCATGCCCGCAAGCTTGTCGTACATGCGGAAGTAGTTCTGCAGCGTCACGGTGGCGAGCGTCTGGTTCTCGGCCTTGATCTCGACGCCTTCCTTGGCTTCGATGGCCTGGTGCATGCCTTCGTTGTAGCGGCGGCCGGCGAGAATGCGGCCGGTGTGCTCATCGACGATCAGCACCTCGCCGTCGAGGATGACATAGTCCTTGTCGCGCTTGAACAGCTCCTTGGCCTTGATGGCGTTGTTCAGGAAGCCGATCAGGGGCGTGTTGGCGGACTCGTAGAGGTTGTGGATGCCGAGGTAGTCCTCGACCTTTTCAATGCCGGCCTCGAGGACACCGACGGTGCGCTTCTTCTCATCGACTTCGTAGTCGGTCTCGGCCTGCAGGCGTGTGACCACCTTGGCGAATTCGCTGTACCAGCGGTTGGTGTCCCCCTGGGCCGGACCGGAGATGATGAGCGGCGTGCGGGCCTCGTCGATGAGGATCGAGTCCACTTCGTCGACGATGGCGAAATGGTGGCCGCGCTGGACCAGTTCCGAGCTGTCCCACGCCATGTTGTCGCGCAGGTAGTCGAAGCCGAATTCGTTGTTCGTTCCGTACGTGATGTCCGCGGCGTACTGTTCGCGGCGCAGCGCAGGGTCCTGGTTGGACAGGATGCAGCCGCTGGTGAGGCCGAGGAAGCGGTAGACGCGGCCCATGAGGTCTGACTGGTATTCGGCGAGGTAGTCGTTCACGGTGACGACGTGGACGCCCTTGCCGGTGAGGGCGTTGAGGTAGGCCGGAGCGGTGGCCACCAGGGTCTTGCCTTCACCGGTCTTCATTTCCGCGATGTTGCCCAGGTGCAGGGCGGCGCCGCCCATGAGCTGGACATCGAAGTGGCGCATGCCGAGGGTACGGGACGAGGCCTCGCGCACGGCCGCGAACGCTTCGGGCAGCAGATCGTCGAGCTTCTCGCCGGCCTGGTGGCGTTCGCGCAGCCGGTCAGTTTCTTCACGGAGCTCGGCGTCCGTGAAGGTCTGGAAGGAGCTCTCCAGGGCATTGATGGAATCGGCATAGTTCCGCAGTTGCCGCAGGGTTTTTTTGTCACCCGTGCGGAGAAGTTTTTCGATAAGTGATGCCACGTGAAGTTGCTCCCAGTCTCAAGCTGCCGAATTCTGGCGTGTTTAGTCTACGGGAGAGACGCAAGGCCGGTGGCGCCTGTTCCCTCACAGCGGATAGTGCGGTTTACCGGGCAGCCACGGCTTCGGCGAGCGCCGGTGCAAGGTTCCCCATTGGCGAGACAACTACGTCGTCCAGTCCCAGCCACTCTGCCATGAGCTGCAGTTCCGCGGCGAGTTCGACGGCGGTGTCCTCCGGCGCGCCGGGTTCGGCATGGGCGGCCCTGGCCAGGAGCCGCCCGCCGGCCCGGTCCGCTTTGAGGTCGACCCGTGCGACGATCGCGTCGCGGAGCAGGAACGGCAGGACGTAGTAGCCGTACTTCCGCTTCGGCTCGGGAGTGTAGATCTCGATCCGGTAGTGGAACCCGAAGAGCTCCTCGAGCCTCCGGCGTTCGAACACGAGGGAGTCGAAGGGGCTCAGGAGCGCCCGTCCGGTGGCCGAGCGCGGCAGTTTCGCCTCCACGTGGCGGTACAGGGGCCGGTCCCAGCCGGATACCGTGACCGGCTGCAGCCGGCCGCTGTCCACGAGGTTCCGGACGGCGACGGCGGCGTCCTTCTGCGGTGTCCGGAAATAGTCGGCGAAGCATCGCACAGTCCCGATACCGTGGGCCTGTGCCGCGGCGTCGATCAGCCGGTCCATGGCCGCGGCCGCATCCGGTTCGGGTGCCGCCGCCTCCTTGCCCGGTCCGGGGAGCACCCGGGCGGTGAGGGCGTAGCGCCGTTCGAAGGAGTCGGTCCGCGAGGATGCGGACACAAGTCCCTCTTCGAAGAGATGTTCCAGCACCCTTTTGACGGCGTTCCAGTTCCAGCCCCAGTTGTCCCGCTGCTGGTCTTCCACGTGCCCGAGCCGGGCTGTCAGTTCGGCGGCGGTCAGCGGCTTCCCGACGGCCAGGGTGTCCAGGACTTTGGCCGCCACCCCGTTGCGCAGTTCGGGGTCCATCGCGTGCGCGCCCACCCATTTGCGGCTCTGCCACTGCACGAGATCGTGGAAGTGGTCCGGGCGGATGAAGCAGGCTTCGTGGGCCCAGTACTCCATCATCCGGCGCGGGTGGGTCCCCGCCATGCGCGCCAGGATAGTGCGGTCGTAGTTGCCGAGCCGGGAGAAGAAGGGCAGGAAGTGGCTGCGGGACACCACATTGACGGAGTCGATCTGAACCAGGTGCAGCCGGGCAAAGGTACGGCCCACCGCCCGTGCACTCACGGGTCCGGTGGGCCGTTCCTTCTCCAGTCCCTGGGCTGCCAACGCGATCCGCCGTGCCTGTGCCAGGCTCAGCGATGCTTGCACGTTAGTCCCTTCGTCGGAAAAGTCTGCACCAGCTTATGCGCTGGCGGGCTCATCCTCTGAACGGTAGGCCAGGATTTTGTCTTCCAGACTCGAATGTCCGGGCTCGCACGTCTGGTCCAGGGAGATGACCCCGTAGGTCCAGCCGTCACGGCGGTAGACGACCGACGGCGCCTTGGTCTCCTTGTCCACGAAAAGATAGAAGTCGTGACCCACAAGTTCCATGTTGTCGACGGCGTCATCGAGGGTGAGCTGGGACGCGGCGAACACCTTCCGGCGGATCAGTACAGGCGAGTCGCCGGCCGGAATGTCGTTCTCGACCTCATACGGCGACTTCTCTGCCGCCGTCGCCTGGGTCTCCTGCTGCTGCGCCGCCTCCACATAGAGGGGTTCGCTGGGGCTGGCCGGCTCCAGGGCTGCCGTCGCCTCGGTGACGGACTTCGGGGTATGCCGGCCGTGGTGGACCTTTCTGCGGTCCCTGGCCCTGCGCAGGCGTTCAAGAAGCTTGTTGTAAGCGAGATCGAACGCGGCGAACTTGTCGGCGGCACTCGCTTCAGCGCGGATTACTGGGCCGCGTCCCAGGACTGTCAACTCAACCGTGAGCGATTCGGCGGTCTGGCGGGCTTTGGTCTCTTTGGTGACCTTCGCGTCTACCCTCTGGACCTTGTCTCCCAACGACGCGATCTTTGAGATCTTGTCGTCGGCATATTCGCGGAACCGGTCTGAGACCGTCAAGTTGCGTCCGCTGATCATGAACTCCATGGTGCCCTCCAAATGACTTCGGTGACACGACGGCGGTACTTCCCGGGGGCCGATCTGACTGACAGTCGAGCCCCTTTCCGAGCCGCTATCGACAGGTACATCTGTTCTTGGTACCCATGTTCGACGTTAGTTCATAGACACCTGTTATTCATCCTTTTACGGTTTATTTTTTTAGCTCCCACCGATCATCCGCGCCGCCGCGGGGGTGGCGGCGCGGACATCGGTGGCGGCCGGCGGGCGTGTCGCGGCCAGCACAACGGCGCCGCTGACAATGGCCCCCGCGGCCCGGAGCGCACGGGCCGCCTCCGCCAGGGTGGCGCCGGTGGTCAGCACGTCATCGACGATGATGCAGGCACGTCCTTCGACCCGCGCAGGCCACGGACCGGACCTGGCCCGCATGGATCCGCGCACGCGCCGGGCGCGCTCACCCCGGCCCAGTCCCTTCTGTCCGCCGGACAGGGAGCCGGCCCCTGTGGGGCCGTCCCGCAACCGGCCCCACAGGGGCAAAGCCGGGGGTTTCGTGTTCCGCGCGGGCGGCACGGATTTCCGCAGCGCGTCCGCGACGGTGAGCCCTGGGATTTCATCGCCGCGGACGAGCCGACGGAGCAGGACATGGACGGGGCTGAAGCCCCGCCTGCGGTAAGCGGCGGCGTTCGTGGGTACGGGGACGAGGACGAGTCCCTGCCCGGGCCCGGACGCGGCGTGGAGGGCGCGCGCCAGGCCCCGGGCCAGTTCGGCGCCCAGCCGGGCCTGCCCATGGCTTTTGAAGGACAGCAGGCACTGCGCCAGCTCGGCCCGGTATGCGCCAGCCGCCACCACGGGCAGCAGCACGGAGCCGTCCATGTCAATCAGGGCCGGAGCCTGGGCCTCTGCCCGGAACGGCCTGAGCGTCAACAGGCGCAGCTTACGGGAGCACGCGCCGCAGAGTGCCGAGTCCTCCGCCCCGCAGCAGACGCAGTCCACTGGAATGGCCAGGGCGAGCACCTCAGCCGCCGCTTCGGCTGTCCGGTCGCCCAGCCTCGCCAGCGGCCGCGCGTAGCTCCCGCGGTGTCTCGCCGCCCTGGCCGTGGCCGGGGCAAGGTCAGGGTCCGCTGCCGGGACCGGGGTGGTGTGGCTGCCCATCCTCCGATCCTGGACCGGGTGCGCCCCCGGTAGTAACCCGGCGTGCCGCTATGTGGACAACACCATGGCCGGAACCTTCACCGGACCCGGGTGACGGCGGCACCGCCGTCGTCCGAGGGGGCGCCGGTCAGCCCGGGAACGAGGGGGCGCCGGTCAGCCGTCGTCCGAGGGAGCGCCGGTCAGCCGGGGAACGAGGGGTCGATGGGGCCCTTGAGCTGCGGTGACCAGCCGTTGCCCAGCCGCTGGAAGATCCCTTCGGCGGATTGGCCGTAGATCTCGGCCGGTCCGTTGCCTGCGCTGAGGGCCGTCAGCCCGGGCCACGGCGCCAGCTGCTGCGGCTGCGCCGAGGTCAGCGACAACAGCTCGGGGGTGACGGCATCGCTGGCGGAGGCCTTCATGACCGCGACGGTGGTGTCATCCACCCAGACCCCTTGGTCCGGATCCTGGGGAGTCAGGAGGGTCAGGGGCACGGTCAGGTCCCTCGGGGTGCCGTCCGCGTTCCGGATGATCCCGGTGATCTGGACCTTGCTCTTGCCGTTCTGCTGCGAAATGACGAGGGCCCGCGTGCCGTCCCGGGAAATCCGGAACTCCTTCACCGTCCGGCCCGAGAGCCATCCCGGCGACAGGGTCACGGTGGGTACGCTGGCGGTCTCCGCCACACCGACCGGCCGGTAGGCCACCACCTCGGTGGCGCCGCCGGCACCCGGCCCGGCGGTCCAGACCCAGTCATAGCGGCCGAACGAAGGCCGGGACAGCGCGGCCCGCGTGGTCAGCGCCCGGGCGGGCTGGCCCGGAACGATCGAGTACAGCGTGGTGCGGGCGGCGTTGAGGAACGCGGCGGCCTGCGACTCGGTGGACTCCGCAGGCGCCCGGGGTGAGAGGGCTGCGACGGACCGGACGTCCGGGAGCGGTGAAATCCTGTTGTTTTCGTACCGGACCAGGTCATTGTTGCTGACGGCGATCTGGTAGGCGGGGACGCTTTCGTCCTGGACCGGAGGCAGGACCGTGCCGTTGTCCTCGACGCGCACCAGGTCCTGATTGGCCCGGAGCTCAACGTTGATCACATCCGGCTGGCTGCGGAACGTCAGGGCAAGCTGCGTCTGCATCCGCAGCCGGTCCTCGTTGGAGGCCTCGACCAGGTCCTTGGCGGTGAGATCCACCTGCGCGGCGCCGGATACCACGGGCACTGATTCGCGGGCCAGCTTGATGCCTGAAGGGAACGCGCTGACGACGGCGCCCTTGAGGTAGGGGGCGGGTCCGCCCAGGAGCGCGCTCGTCATGGCTTTGACGGTCTTCTTGCGGATGAACCACCGGACGTCGGGCACCGCGTAGGTGAACGTGGGGTCGTAGAAGTAGATCGGGAACGCGCCGTAAATGACCTTGAACGTTTCTTCCGGAATGGCCGTGCCGTCCGGAAGATCGGAGATTCGCCACTCGCCGTCCACCTGGGTCACGGTGACGGGTATGTTTTCGGTGGTGCCCTCGGGAAGCTGCGTGGCCACGCCGTCGGCGTCCACCGAATAGGCGAGGTCGAGCTGGTAGTTGAAGACATTTTCGACGCCGGTGGCCACCACCGTGGCCTTGCGGAACACGAGCGCCCGCTGGTCCGGCTTCCACGTCACCGACGAACCCTGGGTGAGGTACTGCCGGGCCACGGCGTAGTCGTCCTCGTAGCCGCTGCCGGCGAGGTAGAAGTCTTCGATCACCGCTTCGGGTCCGGCGCCGGGACGCGGCGCGGCCGGAAAGAAGACCGGGGCGTTGGGGTTTCCCGCACTCTCGTCCGTGCTCTTGCCTACCGGCCCCGAGCGCGGAATCTGGGCGCACGAGGTCAACAGAAGCAGGATGAGCGCCAGCAGCGCGGCCCCCACGCGGGTAAACCGGCCCGAAACCCCACTCATGCCCTGCCCTCCGTCCCGGTCCCCCGGGGGCCGGCCGAGCCGCCGTCCGGGATAGCCCCGCCGGCGGCACCGCTGCCGCCGTCGTCAGAAAAGTCGTCATCGAAGCCGTCTGAGAATCCGTCTGCGGAACCCTCAACACCGGTCCCGCGGCCCGCGGTCCGGAGCGGGTCCAGCAACACCACGGTGCGCTGGCGGCCTGCCTCGGGGAGCCCGACGTTGACCGGTTCGAGCTGGAGCGGGGACCTGGTGATCGGCTCGTCGCGGCGCAGGGGAAGGGTCAGGCGGAAGTTCGACCCTTGTCCCTTGCTCCCCCAGGCCTGCAGCCAGCCGTCGTGGAGCTTGGTGTCCTCGGCGGCAATGGACAGTCCCAGCCCGCTGCCGCCCGTGGTGCGGGCCCGGGCCGGATCGGCGCGCCAGAAGCGGTCGAAGACGCGCGCCGCCTCAGCCGGGGTCATACCGATTCCGTGATCCCGTACGGCCACGGCCACGGCGGTGCCGCTGGCGGCCACGGAAACGTTGACCGGTCGGCCCTCGCCGTGTTCGAGGGCGTTCAGGATCAGGTTGCGCAGGATCCGGTCGATCCTGCGGTCGTCCATGTCGACAATGACGCTGCCGGCCGGGGCGTTGAGGGTGACGGCGGACCCGTATTCGGCCGCGACGGGCGCCACCCCCTCGATGACATGCGCGACAAGCTGGACGATGTCGGTGGGCTCGGCGTCCAGGGTGGCGGCACCGGCGTCAAAGCGGGAGATTTCCAGCAGGTCCGCCAGGAGCGACTGGAAGCGTTCCACCTGGTTGTAGAGCAGCTCCGCGGAGCGCTTGTTGATGGGGTCGAAGTCCTCGCGGGCGTCATAAAGGACTTCGGCGGCCATGCGCACCGTGGTGAGCGGGGTGCGGAGCTCGTGGGAGACATCGGAGACGAACCGCTGCTGCATCTGGGACAGCGTGGCCAGCTGGGTGATTTGTTCCTGGAGGCTTGCGGCCATGTGGTTGAACGAGGCGCCCAGGCGGGCAACCTCGTCCTCGCCTTTGACCACCATGCGCTCCTGCAGCTGGCCGGCGGCGAGCTTCTCGGAGACGACGGCGGCATGGCTGACCGGGCTGACCACGTTGCGGGTCACATACCAGGCGACGCCGCCGATCATGAGCACCAGCAGCGCGCCGCCGGCCAGCAGGACATTCTGGATCTCGTCGAGGGTCTTCTGCGCCGTGTTGAGGTCGTAGATGAGGTAGAGCTCATAGACGGTGCCGTTGAAGGTCACCTTGTTGCCGACGGCGATGCCGGGCCGGTCTTCGGTCCCTACCGGGAACTGGGTGGACGCCCAGTACTGGTCCTTGCCCGACTCCTGCACAGCCTTGCGCAGGTCCGGGGGGATGACGCCGATGGTGAGTTGGTCCGAGGCCCGGGATTCAACCCAACGGTTGCGGGGCTTGGTCTGCTCCGGCATGGCCTCGAAGACGTAGCGCCGCTGGATCACGGATCCGCGGCCTTCGACCGCGTTCAGGGTGTCATAGACCAGGGTGATGACGCTCGACTGGTCGGTGACCTGGGCACCGTCGAACGTGTCCTGGACCTGCTTGACGTTGTACCGCGTCTCCGATTCGGCCTGGGCGAGCCGCTCCTGGAACAGGTTGTTGGCGATCTGGTTGGACAGGTAGGCGCCCACCACCGCGAACGAGCCCATGGCAAGCATCAGCGTGGTCAGGACCGTCCGGAACTGCAGCGAACGCCGCCACTTCCGCTGTACAGCCCGGAGCAGGTACAGGATGCCGGGCCACAGGCGCTGCATCCCCGTGCGGACCAGCCGCGCGACCCGGACGCCAACGATCCTCGCGCGTTTGGCCCACAAGCGGGTCCGGAAGGCCAGACGCCGCCACGGGCCCGGCCCGCCGCGGGGCGTTTCGGGCGCGCGGGGCACGGACGTCTCTGGCGATGACGCCGCAGATGACTCGGCCGGCGACGCGGATAACTCGGCCGATGACGCCACGGACGACTCAGCCGGCGACGCGGCTGACTCGGCCGATGGTGCGGCTGACTCGGCCGGTGCCGCGGTATCCGTTGCTATGGACTGCCGGACACTGCGGTCCGCAGGCTCAGGAACCTGCTTTATAGCCGACACCACGGACCGTCAATACAACTTCGGGGGCTTCCGGGTCGCGTTCGATCTTGGACCTCAACCGCTGGACATGGACATTGACCAGCCGGGTGTCGGCGGCGTGCCGGTAGCCCCAGACCTGCTCCAGGAGCAGTTCGCGCGTGAACACCTGCCACGGCTTGCGGGCCAGGGCGACGAGGAGGTCGAATTCCAGCGGCGTCAAGGAGATCCGGTCGTTGCCGCGGCTGACCAGGTGGCCGGCCACGTCGATCGTGACATCGGCGATCCGCAGGGTTTCCGGTGCCTTTTGGTCACCCGGGCGGAGCCTGGCCCGGACCCGGGCGACGAGCTCGGCGGGTTTGAACGGCTTGGGCACATAGTCATCGGCACCGGACTCGAGGCCGCGGACCACATCCGAAGTATCCGCCTTGGCCGTGAGCATCACGATCGGGACGTCGGACTCGGCACGGACCTGGCGGCAGACCTCAATGCCGTCCATCCCCGGAAGCATGAGGTCGAGCAGGACGAGGTCGGGCTTGGAGGAGCGGAACACGTCCAGCGCCTGTGCGCCGTCCGCGCAGAAGACGGGTTCGAAGCCGTCATTGCGCAGCACAATACCGATCATCTCGGCCAGAGCCTCGTCATCATCCACTACCAGAATGCGTGCCTTCATAGTTATATATTCCCCCATTGAATTGGCTTTGTCGTATCGGGCGGCCCACCGGCATGGTGGAACCGGGCCTGCCACCGCCGCCGGAACCGGCCCGGAACCGGCCCGGAACCGCGCCGATGCATGGGACGCTGTGACAATTGCCGCGTTGTCCTGCATGCTGTGGACAGGCCCAGTGAACCGGCCCGGACCGCAGGAGGAACCCGTGAACACCCCGATCTACCAGCGAGCCCTGGGCAGCGACTTTGCCCGACTGCAGCCGGAGCTTCAAGAATACTTTGCTTTGGCACCGGGATCCGGCCACTACGGCGTCGGCGAGGGGGTGTTCGACGTCGTCGGCTGCCGGCAGGCCTGGCTGCGTCCCCTGCTGCGGCTCACCACCGGCGAGCAGGCCTTCTTCCCCGAGTACGGCGAGGGCGTCCGCTTCCGGATCGAGAACCACGCCCACCTGGACCCGTTCGGCAGGTCCAGCCTGACGGCCCGCCGGGAAATCTTCTTCCCGGGCACCACCCGGCTGTTCCAGGACACGACCAGCTTTGATGACGGCGGGCCTGATAACGGCGGGCGTGGGCCCGGGCTCGTGGATTACGTGGGCCGGCACCGGCGGCTCGTCACCGACCTCAATCTCAGCGTCACGCCGGAGGGCCGGCTGCGCGGCGTGTCCGAGGCGTCGCGGCTGTTCCTGGGACCGCTCCGGGTTCCGCTGCCGGCGGCCCTCGACGCCAAGGCCTACGCCGAGCAGTGGTGGGAGCCGCAGCACGGCGGCAGGCACCGGATCCAGGTCAAGGTGATCCAGCCCCAGCTTGGTCTGGTGCTGGTCTACGCCGGCCATTTCGACTACCGGCTCGAGCCCTACCCCGGCGGTATTGCGGCGCCGGGCTACCTGCCAGGGCACGCCCGACCGGACGCCTGGGAAAGCAGGGTCTGACCGGGGCCCGCAGGGGCACAGCGGGGGCACCGCGGGCCCGGTTGCGCCCCGGCCGCCGGCGGCCGAAGGTGCCGCGCTAGCCGAGGGCGAGCTGGTTGAGCCCGTCCGCCACCTGGGTCAGCCGGGTCAGGACCGCCGCCGCAGTCGCGGGTGAGTGCCGCGCCAGGCCCTCCGACGGCGTGACCCGGAGCGCCCCCAGCGTGGACGCGGGCAGACCCAGCTGCCGCCATGGGCGCCAGACGTTTTCCACGACGTCGCGGACCCTTGGCAGCGACGCGGCAGGATCAGCCACGTCCAGCGCGCCGGCCCAGAGCCGCTTGCCGGCCTCCACCGCGCCGGCGAGTTGTTCCCACTGGCGCGAGGTCAGGGCCCGAAGCGGCACGGCGATTCCATCCGCGCCTGCCGCCAGGATCCGCTCGAACGGCGCCTCGACCTCGGAGACGGCCACAACGGTCTCGACGGCGCCCGCGGCCCGGAGCGCGTCGATCACCAATTGCCAGGACTCGGTCACTTCCCGGCCCGGCACCGAACGCAGGGTCCGGTAACCGCTGGCGGTGGGAATGGTGCCGGCCAGCACCGACGCAATTTCAGGTTCATCAATCTGGACGACGATCCGGGCACCGGGGGCAGCCGCCGCCACCCGCTTGAGGTAGCCTTCCACGCCCGCTGCGAGCGAATCCGCGATGTCCCGGCGGGCACCGTAGTCGATCAGGGCCCGCTCGCCGTTGTGCAGGTGCAGCCCGGCGGCAAGGCTGAGCGGCCCGCGCAGCTGGATCTTGATATCGTCCGACGGTACTTCCTCGACGCCGATCACGTCCGCCAGGATGTTGATGTCGGTGGACAGGGCCGACTTGGCCCGCTGCAGGTCCTTGCCGGGCCGGTCCACGAACCGCCATCCATGCGGCTGGACGTCGACAGCTAGTTCCACGAGCAAAGAGGCGGTCCGGCCCAGGGAATCGGAGCCGACGCCGCGATCGGGAAGCTCGGCGAGGAACGGCAGGTGCGGGCTGCCCAGTTCACCGCGGATGATCCGGGCGGCCTCGGCCGGGTCCTCGCCCGGCCAGGGGCCAAGGGCGGTCGCGGTCACCTGGCCCGGTGCGGGCGCGTCTGGTGCTGCCATGGCTAGGCGTCTGCGGCGCGGGCGGCGTCCGCGGAGCCGGAGGCCTGGGCGGCCTGGTGGTCCTCGGCGATGGCCTCGTGGTGGCGGATGACCTCGCCGATGATGAAGTTCAGGAATTTCTCCGCGAAGGCCGGGTCCAAGTGGGCTTCGGCGGCGAGGTGCCGCAGCCGGGCGATCTGCGCCGTTTCGCGGCCCGGGTCCCCGGCGGGAAGTTGGTGCGCGGCCTTGAGGAAGCCGACCTTCTGGGTGGCTTTGAAGCGTTCGGCGAGGAGGAAGACCAAGGTGGCATCGATGTTGTCGATGCTGGAGCGGATTGACAGCAACTCCGCCATGACCGCGGGATCCACGGAACCGGCCAGGGAGCTTGCCGCCGGGTCGTAGGAATCGGTTTCGGGAAGAGTGGGGTTCTGCTCGGTCATTGACCCAGTCTAGGGGTTCGGCGGCCAATGCCTTCCGCTGTTAAGCACCGTTGCAGGCACCCGCGGAGACACCAATGGGCATGCACACCGTTCGTGGTGAACGGTGGGCATGCCCATTGGCTGTGGCCCTGCCGGAGCCCAGGCCGGCGCAGGATCGGGCCGCGCCGCATCGGGCAGGTGCCCGTTCCGGCGGTTAGCTGTGGAGCACGGCCTTGAACGCCTCGCGGCGCCTGGCCTGTTCGTCGGGGTCGGGAACAGGCAGGGAGGCGATGAGTTTCTTCGTGTAGTCGTGCTGCGGGTTGCCCATCACCTGGTTGCCGAGGCCCTGCTCCACCATCTTGCCCTTGTAGAGCACGCCGACCCAGTGGGCGAGCATGTCCACCACGGCGAGGTCGTGGCTGATGAACAGGCACGCGAAGCCGAACTCCTGCTGGATCTCCTTGAACAGCTCCAGCACAACGGCCTGCACGGACACGTCCAGGGCCGAGGTCGGCTCGTCGGCGATGAGCAGCTTCGGGTTCAGGATGAGCGCCCGCGCCAGCGAGGCGCGCTGGCGCTGCCCGCCGGAGAGTTCGTGCGGGAACCGGTCAGCGTACGACGCCGGCAGCTGCACGGACTCGAGCAGTTCGCCGACCTTCTTGCGTGCCTCGGCCGCGGTCGGGTTGGAGTGGATGATCAGCGGTTCCGCCACGCAGTCGCCGATGGTCAGCTGCGGGTTGAACGAGGCCGCCGGGTCCTGGAACACGAAGCCGATCTCCTTGCGGAGCGGCTTGAAGGTGCGCTCCTTGAAGTTCAGCATCTCGTAGCCCAGCACATTCAGGCTGCCGCCCGTGGTGCGGTTCAGGCCGGCGATTGCCCGGCCGATGGTGGTTTTGCCGGAGCCGGACTCCCCCACGAGGCCGAAGACTTCGCCTTCGGACACGGTGAAGCTGACGCCGTCGACGGCCTTGAACGCCGGGCTGCCGAGCCGCCCCGGATACTCGATGGTCAGGTTCTTTGCCTCGACCAGCACTTTGCCGCCCTGGTGGGCGCGTTCGACCATGCCCTCCGAGGCGGAGTTGCGGCCCAGGTGCGGGACGGCGGCGAGGAGCTTCTTGGTGTAGTCCTCCCTGGGCTCGGCGAACAGCACCCTTGAGGATGCCTCCTCCACGACGTCGCCCTGGTACATGACCACGACGCGGTCGGCGAGGTCGGCGACGACGCCCATGTTGTGCGTAATCAGCACGATGGAGGTCCCGTAGTTGTCGCGCAAGTCCCGCAGCAGTTCAAGGATCTCGGCCTGCACGGTGACATCCAGGGCGGTCGTGGGCTCGTCGGCCACGATGAGGCCAGGGTTCAGGGCCAGCGCCGCGGCAATCACGACGCGCTGTTTCTGGCCGCCCGAGAACTGGTGCGGATAGTAGTTGACCCGCGTTTCCGGGTCCGGGATGCCAACTTTGCGGAGGGCGTCAATTGCCCGCACCTTGGCCTCCTTGGCCGAGACCTTGCTGCGGCCGCCGCTGCCGGCGTGTGCGCGGATGCCCTCGGCAATCTGCCACCCCACGGTGAAGACCGGGTTGAGGGCGGTGGATGGCTCCTGGAACACCATGGCCACGTCGCGGCCCCGGATCTCCCGCAGCTTGGCTTCGCTGACGCTGATGACGTTGTTGCCGTTGATCAGGACAGCGCCTTGGCTGATGGCAGTCTCCGGCAGAAGTCCCAGGATGGTCTTGGCCGTCACGGTCTTGCCGGATCCCGACTCGCCAACAATGGCGACGACTTCGCCGGGGTTGACCTGGAGGCTCACGTCCTTGACGGCATACACATCCCCGGCGTCGGTGGCGAAGGTGACTTTGAGCCGGTCGATGTCAAGGACCGGGCCTGCGCCTGCGCCGGGCTTGTCGATGTTGGTGGTCATGGAAGTCTCACTTCTGCTTCTGCTTCGGGTGCGGCTTGGGTGCCGGCGGTGGAGTCTGGTCCGCCCTTGCCTGCCACGGCCTTCTTGCGGCCCCGCAGGCGGGGATCGTTGAGGTCGTTGATGCTCTCACCGACGAGGGTCAGCCCAAGCACGGTCAGGACGATCGCCGTACCGGGGTAGACACCGGTCCACCAGATGCCCGAGGAGGCATCTGCAATGGCCTTGTTCAGGTCATAGCCCCACTCGGCGGCGGAGGTCGGTTCGATGCCGAACCCCAGGAAGCCGAGGCCCGCCAGGGTCAGGATGGCCTCGGACGCGTTCAGTGTGAAAATCAGCGGCAGCGTGCGGGTTGCGTTCTTGAAGATGTGCCGGCCCATGATGCGGATGCTGGAGGCACCCACCACCTTGGCTGATTCGACGTACGGCTCCGCCTTCAGCCGGATGGTTTCGGCACGGATGACCCGGAAGTACTGCGGGACGAACACCACCGAGATGGAGATGGAGCAGGCGACAATGCCTCCCCAGAAACTGGACTGCCCGTGGCTGATGACGATTGACATCACGATGGCCAGGAGCAGTGACGGGAAAGCGTAGATCGCATCGGCGATCACCACGAACACCCGGTCCAGCCAGCCGCCGAAGTAGCCGCTGACGAGGCCGAGGGCTACGCCGAGGAAGATCGACATCGCGACGGCCACGATGATCACCACGGCGGCCGTCTGGGCACCCCAGAGCACCCGGGAATAGACGTCATAGCCACCAACCGTGGTGCCCCAGATGTGGGCCGGGCTGGGGGGCTGCTGTGTCGGGAAGGGACCGGCGGCGTCGCTGAGCTGGGCAAACCCGTAGGGCGCGATCCACGGCGCAAACACGGCGACGAGCAGGAAGAGGGCGGCCAGCACCATGCCCGTGACGAGCATGCCGCGTTGCAGCCCGACGCTCGAGCGGAAATGCGAGATCACCGGCAGCCGGTAAATGAGGGGCTGCTTGCGCCCGCTTACTTTGGTTGCATTCATGGCTAGTACCTCACTCGCGGGTCGATCAGGGCTGCGACGACGTCCACGATGAAGTTCGTGACGGCAACGATGACCGCCAGCATCACGACGATTCCCTGGACGGCGACGAAGTCGCGGGCGTTCAGGTATTGCACCAGCTGGTAGCCGAGGCCCTTCCACTCGAAGGTGGACTCCGTGAGGACGGCGCCGCCGAGCAGGAGGGCAATCTGGAGCCCCATGACAGTGATGATCGGGATGAGGGCAGGCTTGTAGGCATGCTTGGTCACGAGCCGGTAATTACTGACGCCACGGGACCTGCCGGCCTCGACGTAATCCTTGCCGAGCGTGCCGATGACGTTGGTGCGGACCAGCCGCAGGAAGACCCCTGCCGTCAGCAGCCCGAGGGTGAGTGCGGGGAGAACCGAATGGGCCGCGACATCGCCGAACGCGGCCATGTTGCCGCTGCGCAAGGCATCGAGCCAGTAGATCCCGGTCGGTGCGGCCAGGCTTCCCATGGCCAGTTCGGTCCTGGTGGAGGCCCGTCCTGCGACGGGCAGCCAGCCCAGCCAGACGGAGAAGGCCAGCTTCATCAGCAGGCCGGCGAAGAACACCGGGGTCGCGTAGCAGAGGATGGCGAAGAACCGCAGGAATGCGTCCGGGGCCTTGTCGCGCCGGTAGGCCGCGATCAGCCCGAGCGGGATGCCGACCAACAGCGCCACGATAAGGGCATTGATGGCCAGTTCCAGGGTTGCCGTGCCAAACGTGATGATCATTTCGACCACAGGGCGGCGGTCCGTGATGGTGGTGCCGAAGTTGCCGGTCGCCACCTGGCCAACGTATTCGAGGTACTGCACGAGGATCGGGCGGTCGTAGCCGGCGTCGTGGATGCGCTGCGCGAGCGCCTCCGGCGGAAGCCTGCCGCCCTGGGCTGCAGTGATGGGGTCGCCGATGACCCGCATCAGGAAGAAGACCAAAGTCACCAGAATGAAAATGGTCGGAATGATCAGGAAGAACCGGATCAGGATGTAGGTCCCCAAGCCCCCACCCGAGGATTTTTTCTTGGACGGAAGAAGTCCGTCGGCGTCGTTTAGCGGCGCCTCAGTCAATGTTGTCATTGGTACCTAAGATTGTGCTGTCGCGGCCTTGGGCGGGCCGGCGTGAACTGCAGGATGCGGCAATGACCAGCAAAGGCGGGGCGCCTCGAGGGCGCCCCGCCTCGCAGGCTGGTCAGGACAGCAGGGCTGCAGCCTTACTTGGAAATAGTTCCCAAACGGAACTTGAAGGAGGCATCGAGGGTGGAATCGACACCCTTGACACCGCTGCCGGAAATGGCAACCTGCGCGCCCTGGAGCAACGGAAGCGTGGAGATGTCCTTGGCGAGGGCATTCTGCGCATCCTTGATCGTGGACTCGCGTTCAGTCTTATCGACGGTGGTGAGCTGCTTGCTGATCAGGTCGTTGACGGTGGGGTTGTTGTAGTGGTTCTTCAGGAAGCCGCCCTCCGGGAAGAACGGGGTCAGGTAGTTGTCGGCGTCACTGAAGTCGGGGAACCAGCCAAACTGGAACAGCGGGTATTCGTCGGCGCGGCTGGCCTTGCTGTAGGTGACCCATTCCGTGGACTGCAGGTTGACCTTGAACAAACCGGACTTCTCCAGCTGGTCCTTGATCATGGCGTACTCATCGCCGGAGGACTTGCCGTAGTGGTCCGGGTTGTACTGAAGGTTCATCGAGACAGGGGTCGTCACACCGGCGTCGGCCAGGACCTTCTTGGCCTTGTCCAGGCTCGGCTTGCCGGCGTCGCCGTAAGCGTCCTTGAACGATTCGTTGGCGCCCAGGAAGCCGTTGGGAACGTTGGAGTACAGCGGCAGGTAGGTGCCCTTGTAGACCTGGTCCGCGATGGACCGCCGGTCAACGAGGTTCGCGATGGCCTGGCGGACGGCGAGCGCCTTGGCCGGATCGGCGTCGGCAGCCTTGGCACCGAACGGCATCGTGTCGAAGTTGAACGTGATGTAGCGGATTTCGCCGCCGGGGCCAACGTTGACCTTGACCTTGGAGTCCTTCTTGAGGTCATCGACGTCGGTGGCGCTCAGGCTGCGGTTCGCGACGTCGATGTTGCCCTGCTGGATGTCCAGCTTCATGTTGGTGGGGTCGGCGTAGTACTTGATCGTGGCGGCGTCGTTGGCCGGCTTGCCGAGAACCCCCTGGTAGTCAGGGAATGCCTTGAAGCTGACCAGCTCGTTCTTCTTGTACGTGTCGATCACGTACTGGCCGTAGAACGCCTTGGCCTTGACGATCGAGTCGTCGTCAAGCAGTTTGTCGGCCGGGAAGACTTCATCGTCTACGATCGGCGCGGCGGGGCTGCTGAGGATCTGAGCGAAGGTCTGGTCGTTCGCCTGCTTCAGCTTGAAGACCACGGTGTTGGCATCGGGGGCGGTGATGCTTTCGATGTTGGTCAGCAGGCTCGCGGGACCGGCGGGATCGTTGATCTTGGTCTGCCGGTCGAAGGAGAACTTGACGTCCTTGGAGTCGAGCGTGTGGCCGTTGGCCCACTTGAGGCCCGGCTTGAGCTTGACCGTGTACTCGTTCGGCGAGGTGAAGGACGCGGACTCGGCCAGGTCCGGCACGGGATCTGCGCTGCCGGGCTTCGAGTTGAGGAGGAAGGAGTAGATCTGGTTCATCACCATGAACGAACCGTTGTCATACGCGCCCGCCGGATCCAAGGCAGTGACCTTGTCCGTGGTGCCGTAGGCGATCGGACCGCTCGCTGCGGCTGATGACCCGCCAGCGCCCCCGGTCGGCCCTGTGCAGGCCGTCAGTGCAAAGGCGGAAACCCCGGCCAGCGCGATGACGCTGTGCCAGGCCTTTTTGTTCATTGCCATCTGTGAACTTTCTGTTCGATGCGTTCTAGCGCAGCCCGAAGTGAAACGACTGACTCGTCGGGCGGCACGCTTTGCTGATTCCTAGATTCAACCAGACGATCATTCGGTGAAACGTTGCATTTTGTGAGTTGAGACACAAAATTTACACGATTCGAAGGTTTCTCTCATTTTCTGCAGGATTCCGCCCGGATCTTCGGCAGGGTCCTGCGCATCCGGGCGCCGTGGACGGCCGGGTAGTCTGACGACGACGGAGGGTACAGACGACGAAGGGCCCCGCCAACTGGCGGGACCCTTTGCTGGAGTCGGTGGGGCGGGCGGCTAGAGCGCGGCCCTCTGCAGCGAGCGCGCGGCATCGATCGTGGCCTGGCCGAGCACGCGGCTGCCCTGGTAGAGCACCACCGTCTGGCCGGGGGCCACGCCGCGCAGGGGCTCGGTGAGGGTGACCACAAGCTCGTTGTCCGCCATGTGTGCGCGGGCAGGGACGGGGTCGCCGTGGGCGCGGACCTGGGCGTAGCAGTCAAACTCTTCGCCGGTCGCCACCTCGGCGATGGGCAGCCCCGCCCAGGAGACCTTGATGCCTCGGATTTCGTCGATGGCGAGCAGGGCCTCCGGTCCCACCACCACCTTGTTCTCCTTGGGCCGGATCTCCAGCACGAACCTCGGCTTGCCGTCCGCGGCCGGGGTGCCGAGCTTCAGCCCGCGGCGCTGGCCCACGGTGAACGCGTTGGCGCCCGGGTGCTCGCCGACCTTCGCGCCGGATTCGTCCACGATGTCCCCCGTGGTCATTTCAATCTTCTCGGCGAGCCAGCCGGCGGTGTCGCCGTCGGGAATGAAACAGATGTCGTGGCTGTCCGGCTTGTTCGCCACTGAGAGGCCGCGGCGCTCCGCCTCCGCGCGGACCTCGGCCTTGGACGGCGTCTCGGCCAGCGGGAACATCGAGTGCTTGAGCTGTTCGTGGGTCAGCACCCCCAGCACATAGCTCTGGTCCTTGGCCCAGTCCGCAGCGCGGTGCAGTTCGGGGTTGCCGTCCGCGTCCGTGATGACCTTCGCGTAGTGGCCGGTGCACACGGCATCGAAGCCCAGGGCGATGGCCTTCTCCAGCAGGGCGGCGAACTTGATCCGCTCGTTGCAGCGCATGCAGGGATTGGGGGTGCGGCCTGCGGCGTACTCATCGATGAAGTCCTGGACGACATCTTCCTTGAACCGTTCGGAAAAGTCCCAGACGTAGTACGGGATCCCGAGGATGTCGCACGCACGCCAGGCGTCGCGGGAGTCCTCGATCGTGCAGCAGCCGCGGCTGCCGGTTCGCAGGGTGCCCGGCATCCGGGACAGCGCGAGGTGGACGCCGACGACGTCGTGCCCCGCCTCGACGGCGCGGGCGGCGGCAACGGCGGAATCGACGCCGCCACTCATGGCTGCAAGAACTCGCATACTGGCTTTCTCTAGGGTTCGGGGGGTCACAGGCTCCAGGGCTGCTGTTCGCAGCTGCGGTGCTGCCGGGCTTTCACTGCTGGGTTGAACCGCAGTGCTACTGCTGGTCCCTGGAAATAGCACAATGCCTGCCCCGCCATTCTATCGCCACGCCGATTCCTCCCCAAAAGGCCTTGACGGGACCGCCTCCCCCTTCTAGCGTCAGGACAAGCGGTTTTAGAAAACGGAAGCGCGCCGACGCGGGAATCGAGCGGACATGGCTGTCGGGAACATCGTGATCGTGGGCGGCGGGCTGGCCGGCGCCACCGCCGCCAAAACATTGCGGGCGGAGGGTTTCAGCGGTCCGGTGGTGCTGGTGGCCGCCGAGTCCCACCAGCCGTACCTGCGCCCGCCGCTGTCCAAGGAGTACCTGCTGGGCAAGGCCGGCGACGACGCCCTGCCGGTGGTGCCCGAGGACTGGTACGACGCGAACGACGTCGACCTCCGGCTCGGCGTCCAGGTCACGGCGCTGGACCCGGCTGCCCGCGCCGTGGTTCTGGATGACGGGCGGCGGCTGGAGTACGGCTCACTCCTGCTTGCCACGGGAGCGCGGCCCAGGACCATCCCGCTGCCCGGCAGCGGGCTCGAGGGCGTCAGCACGTTCCGGACGGTCGAAGACAGCCGGCGTCTGCACGCCCGCCTCGCCGGCGGCGGTTTGCACGTGGTCATGGTCGGGTCCGGCTGGATCGGGATGGAACTGGCCGCTGCCGCCAGCACCTTTGGAAACACCGTCACCCTGATGGGGCTGGAGGACGTGCCGCTGGGCGCGGCGATTGGCCCGGACCTGGGCGGCTTCTTCCGCGGGCTGCACGAGGCCCACGGGGTACGGTTCAGGCTTCCGGCGTCCGCTGCCGAGATTCAGGGGTGGTTTGGACGGGCGACGGCGGTGGTCACCGACTCGGGCGAAGTCCTGCCCGCCGACCTCGTGGTCATCGCCGTCGGCGTTGTGCCGGAGGTCGGTCTGGCCGAGGCGGCCGGGCTCGGGATCCGCAACGGCATCCTCACCGACGCGTCGCTGCGGACCTCGGCGCCCGGGATCTTCGCCGCCGGCGACGTCGCCAACGCCCTGCACCCGTTCACCGGGGAACACCACCGCAGCGAGCATTGGTCCAATGCCCTGAATGGCGGCAAGGTGGCAGCCAAGGCGATGCTCGGCCTCGACGCCACGCTGGACAGCATCCCGTACTTCTACACGGACCAGTACGACGTCAGCATGGAGTACTCGGGCTTCCCGACGCTCGTTGCCGGCCCGCCGGTCATCCGCGGCTCGCTTGCGGACAAGGAGTTCATTGCCTTCTGGCAGCGAGAAGGCCAGGTGATCGCCGGAATGAATGTCAACTGGCCCCGGGCCGCCAAGCCGCAGAAGGCGATCAAGGCGCTCATCAATGCCCGCACCGCCGTGAGCCCGGGCCTGCTTGCCGACTCCTCGGTACCCCTGGATCAGCTCCTGGATTAGCTACTGGATCAGCTCCTGGATTAGCTCCCTGCGGGGGCTTGACGGGCGGCCTCGCGCGCGACCGTTCCGGCGGTCTGGATGCTGGACTCGTGCCCGGCCATGCCGGCCTGTCGGGCCCGGGCGTAGGCGCCCGGCAACGCCGCGAGGAGGGCATCGACGTCGGCGTCGGTTGAGGAATGCCCGAGCGTAAAGCGCTGCGCCCCCCTCGCCGTGTCCTCGTCCAGGCCCATCGCCAGCAGCACATGGGAGGGCCTCGGAACACCTGCGGTGCAGGCGGAGCCCGTGGAGGATTCGACGCCGGCGAGGTCCAGCAGGAACAGCAGCGAGTCCCCTTCGCAGCCGGGGAACGTGAAATGCGCATTGCCGGGCAACCGCCCGGGGCCCGGGGCGCCCCGCAGGACGGCTTCGGGGACGGCCGCACGGACCCCCTCGATCAGCCGGTCGCGAAGGGCCGCGATCCTGGCGGCTTCCTTGGGGAGTCCCGCGGCAACGGCGTCGGCGGCCGCGGCAAACGCGGCGATCGAGGCGGTGTCCAGCGTCCCGGAGCGGACGTCGCGTTCCTGCCCGCCGCCATGCTGGACCGGGGTCAGCTTCACCGCCCGGCCCAGGATCAGCGCGCCCACGCCGACCGGTCCGCCGATCTTGTGCCCGGAGACGGACATGGCGTCCAGGCCCGTCCCGCGGAAGTCAACGGGCAGGGAGCCGAAGGCCTGGACGGCGTCGGAGTGGACGGGTACGCCGGCGGCGTGTGCCAGTTCCACAACCCGGGCGACGGGCTGGATGGTGCCGACCTCGTTGTTGGCCCACATGAGGCTCACCAGTGCGATCGAGCCCGGATCCCGGGACAGCTCGGCTTCGAGCACGGCCAGGTCCACGACGCCCGCGTCATCCACGGGGAGCCAGCACACTTCGGCGCCTTCATGCCGTTCGAGCCATTCGACGGTGTCCAGCACCGCGTGGTGTTCGACGGCGGAACAGAGGATACGGGTCCGCGCCGGGTCCTCGGCACGGCGGGCCCAGTACAGGCCCTTGACCGCCAGGTTGTCCGCCTCGGTCCCGCCGGAGGTGAAGATGACCTCCGAGGGATGGGCGCCGGCGGCCGCAGCGAGCACTTCCCGCGCGTCCTCCACGGAGCGCCGGGCACGGCGGCCCGATCCATGCAGCGAGGACGGGTTGCCGGTCCGGGCCAGTTCGCGCGTCAGTGCGGCCAGCGCTTCCGGGGCGAGGGTGGTGGTGGCGGCGTGATCGAGGTAGGCAGGCACAGCCCAATTCTACCTGCGCGCGCCCGGGCCGCCGCGGCGCCAGGGCGAAGGCACAGTGTCAGGGCAAAGGCACGGTGTCAGGGCGAAGGCACCAGCCTGAGGCACAGTGAAGAGCCCGGTGACGGGCACGGGGCTGGTGTACATTCAAGCGGTGAAAGCGCCCCTCTGCCTTGTGCTGGCCACCTTGTTCTGGTCCGGCAATTTCGTCGTCGGACAGGCCGCCAGAGCCTCCATGACCCCGTTGGACCTGACCTTCTGGCGCTGGAGCCTGGCCGCCGTGCCGCTGCTGGTCCTGGCCCACCTCATCGAACGGCCCGACTGGGGTGCGGTGCTGCGCCGCTGGCCCGTGCTTCTGCTGCTGAGTGTCCTGGGCATGAGCGGCTACACGCTGCTGCTCTACGGCGCGCTCGGATTCACGTCCGCGATGAACGCCTCGCTGGTGACGGCCGCAAACCCGGCCCTCATTGTGGTCATGGCGATCGTCCTGCTCGGTGAGAAGACCACACGGCTGGGCTGGCTCGGCATCTGCCTGGGCCTGCTGGGTGTGCTGCTGGTCCTGACCCAGGGCGAGCTGGCCCGCGTGGTCAGCCTCGCCATCAACACCGGTGAGCTCATGATGATCGGCGCGATCATCGTCTGGGGCTTCTACACCATCGTTGCCCGCCGGCTGGCCGTGCCGCCCATCGCGGCCACAGCGGTGCAGGTGGTGATCGCAACCGTGACGCTGGCGCCGTTTGCACTCGCCATGAACGTGCGTTTTCCCGACACCGCGGCCGAAGGCTGGTCGATGGCGTATATCGCCCTGTTCCCGTCCCTTGGTTCCTATCTCCTCTGGAATCTGGCGCTGAAAACCACCCCGTCCGGGACCGCCGGAAACTACCTCAACCTGATGGTGGTCTTCACCGCGATCATCACCGTGCTGCTCGGGACCCCGCTCACCCTCGTGCAGATCCTGGGCGGCCTCCTGGTGATCGCCGGCGTGCTGCTGACCGGAATCAAGGGCCAGGCCCGCAACGCCGGCCACCCCAGCGGCAGGGCCCAAACCGGACCGGCCGCCGCCGCTTCAGGCAGGCAGGGTCACTCAGGCAGCCCGGTCACGATGGAAGAATACGGGCACAGCACTGCCCGGGCCGCGCGCCGCCGTGCTCCCTGAGATCTTCAATGGCGAGCGCTTCGATCCGGCCCGGTTCGATCCCCAGGGCCATTGAGGCCCCGCCGAGAAAAGCTCCGTTCATGGCACACACCACGTCTGCGTGCCCGGCGGCGAGGCGATGGAACGGGCAGTTCAGCAGCACCAGTCCCCCGCCGCCGTCGTCCGCCGGGCAGTAGCCCTGCCCCGCCAGGAAGTCCGCGAACGGGCCGGCGCCATCGGGGCTGCCGGCGGAGTCCGCAGGCCCCGCCCCGGTGGCCCCCGCCGGCTCGCGGCCGGCTGCGCGGGCTGCCGACTCACCCGCTGACTGCCCCCTGGCGCGGGCAGCCCGAAGAAGGGCCTCCCGCGGCGAACCGCCGCCGCTGGTTGCGTCCTCGATCGCGGACACCAGCAGCTCGGCGGCGAGATCATAGTGGCGGTCGGGCACCGAGGCCGCGACCTCATCCACGGCGGCCCGGTACAGCTTGGCGGGCCGGCCGGACCCCGGCCCCTCCCGCCCTCCGAGCTTGCGGAACTCCACGGCCAGCAGCCCGTCTTTCACGAGCCGGTCCAGATGGAACGAGGCAGTGCTCCGCGCCAGGCCCACAGCCTGCGCGGCATCGTCCCGGCCAACGGCATCTGCCGCTGAGGCGACGAAATCAAACAGCCTCCTGCGGCTCTCGTCTCCCAGCGACGCGACCGCCGCCAGCCTGTGGTTCCACGGAAGCTTGGTCATGACACAAGAATATCTCTAAAAACAAGAATCATTGCTTAATCCCCGTGGGGCCCTCTAAAATCGAGATATCCACTTTTAGAAGGAGCGATGCCATGAAAGTTTCCCCAGCCCCCGCCACTCCCGCACAGCAGCTCACGGCGGACCGTCAGGCCTTCCTGCTGCTGCGGACCGTCTTTACCGTTGCGCCGATCCTGTTCGGCCTGGACAAGTTCACAAACCTCTTGACCGACTGGACGATGTATCTGGCGCCCGTGGTGACCCAGGTGGTCCCGCTGCCGGCCCAGACGATCATGTACATCGTTGGCGTGGTGGAAATCGTCGCCGGCGTGGCGGTGGCGCTGCGTCCGCGCTTCGGATCGGCGCTCGTGGCCGCCTGGCTGCTGGGCATCATCATCAACCTGATCATCCTCGGCGGCTTCTACGATGTCGCTCTGCGTGACTTCGGGCTGCTCGTGGGTGCCCTGGCACTGAACAGGCTGTCCCCGCGCAGGGCCGTGCCGGCCGCTACGCCAGGCAGCTAGGCCAGACGGCGGGTCCCGGCAGCTGGTCCCGGCAACTGGGCGAAGACGCCAGGCCACGCCACTACGCCAGAACGCAGACGGCCCGCGGAACGACTTCAATGGTCATCGGGAGCGCCCCGATCCGCTCGCCGTCGGCGTAGGCCACGATATTGCCGGCGGACAGTTCCACGGTGCGGACCCGGCGAAGCCGCACAGCGGGGTGGCCCACGTGCTTGCCGGCAAAGACCTTCGGGAACACGGCCAGCAGCCGGGTCCGGGACAGCCGGTTGACAATGAAGAGGTCCAGGTAGCCGTCATCAAGGGCGGCTCCCGGGACGATCCTCATCCCGCCGCCGATCGACTGGCCGTTGGCGACGGAAATCAGCATGGCGCCCTGCTGCCACTGCTCGCCGTCGGCCGTCACCGTGTAATCGATGGCCCAGAACGACGCCAGTTCCCGAAGCATGGGGAGCTGGTAGCGGATCTTGCCGCTCGGCCAGCGCCAGCCATTGGCCCGCTCATTGACGGCGGCATCGAACCCGGCCGAGACCACGCCCGCAAACAAGCGGGAGGATCCTCCGGCGGTGATCCTGCCGGCGTCAATCGTCCCGGCGGGAATGATGCCCAGCGGAACCCGACGGCGGGCGCCGGGACCTGCACCTGCACCCCGGCTGCGCGGAAGTACGCCGCCGCGTCCTTGCCGGCGTGCCGCGCCCGGCCAAAGGATGCGCGCGGGTTGACGGCGACGGCGACGGCGATCAGCATGCGCTGAATTATGCCAGCCGGCGGGAACCATCCCTGTGTACGCACTCGTTATTCCTCCAGCCGGTTAAACTGGGCACGCCGGACGCCCACGAACGGTCCGGCATTCCCACCGCCGGTACCATCAACGAAAAGGATCTCTGTTTGACGCAGGGCAGCAGCTCGCATTACCAGGTCCTCGGGATCCCCGTGACGGCGACGGAGAAAGACATCAAAGTCGCGTACCGCAAGGCCGCCCGGACCGCCCACCCGGACCACGGCGGCGACCCTGCAGCGTTTAGGCGCGTCACGCTCGCCTACGAGACCCTCATCGACACCAAGCGCCGCGCGGACTACGACCGCTCCTACGGCAGTGCATCCGGCGGCGTGTATTCGTCTCCCGCCGGCGATGAGGGCGCCCACTTCGACGCGCCCGCCGCGGGCAGCCGGGCCTCCGCCAACGTGCGCCGGCCGAACACGCCGCGGAATACGGCCGCAGATCCACCCGTCTACGTTCCCCCGTTCGAGCAGTTTGACGGTGGGTCGGCGGTGCCGCTGATTCCCGCCAGCGTGGCCCGGCAGCAGGTCCACGGTATGCCCCGCAAGCGCGGCATCTTCGGCGCCGAAGCCCGGATCCAACGCGAGATGCGCACCGTGCAGCTGATCAGCAGGCAGATCCTGACCACCATCCCGGCGGCGCGCCTTGTCAACGGGCTGCAGTCCCCGGCGGACAACAGCCACATCGACCACGCGGTCCTTGCCGGGTACCGTCTAGCGATCGTCGGATCCATGCTCCTGCCGCCGGGTGCCTATGCATGGAACGGCAGCACGTTGACCCACGGCGGACGCTCCGTCGCCCCGCCTCAGCTGGGCCACATCGTGCGCCGGATGCAGGACATATTTCCCGAGCTCAATGTCACCGGCTGGATTGTCGTCCACAGCACGGACGGCAATCTGCATCAACCGGTCATCGACCGGCACCGCCGCGCCCCCGGCGGCCAGGGAAGCGGGTACGGGGAAGGCTCGGGCCTTGTCGAGGTGGTCAACGCCGCGGGCCTGGCCCGCGGCCTGAAGTTGTTCCTCGGCTCGGGACCGGCGCCCAACACCGTCAACGTTCCCGTACTGGCCCGCCTGCTGCGCGGAATGCACTAGATTCCGCCCGGGCGCTCCCCTGCGCCCCGGGGACGGAAGGCCCGAGGCGCGTTCGACGCCGGCGGCTCGCTAGGATGGGACGGTGTTCCGCATCCTCTTCCACACCCCAGAAATCCCCGGCAATACGGGAAACGCCATCAGGCTGGCTGCCATCACGGGGGCCGAACTGCATCTGGTGGAGCCCCTGGGCTTTGACTTTTCCGACGCCAAACTCCGGCGGGCGGGCCTTGACTACCACGACCTCGCCGTCGTGACCGTCCACCCGGACATCGACGCGGCGTGGGCCGCTCTCGAGCCGGAACGGGTATTTGCCTTTACCTCCGACGGCGAGACCACGTACACAGACATCCGCTACCGTGCCGGCGACGTCCTCCTGTTTGGGCCTGAATCCGTAGGCCTGCCCGAGGAAGTCAAAAACAGTCCCCGGGTGACGTCCCGGTTGCGCCTGCCGATGCTCCCAGCCCTCCGGTCACTGAACCTGGCCAACGCGGCATCCATCGCCGTCTACGAGGCGTGGCGCCAGAACGGGTTCGCCGGGGCCGAGTTGTAGCGGTCCGCCGCGCAGGCCCGCCAGGACGTGCGTTGGCCACCTGGGCGGCCCGCGGGAAAGAATTCCCGCGCAGCGCGCCCATCCAGGTGCCGGGCCGCACCGAATCACTTCTGAAGGCGGACACCAATCCGCCCACTCACATTGTGTCTACCGGGCATTGTGCGGAGAAACGGAAGGGAGCGAGGAGCGGCAGGTGAAAACAGTACATCTGGACAGATCCTCTGTCCGCTTAGCAGGGGCCGGCCCCTCGCCGCATGCCGCACCGATTGGCCCGCGTTGGGCTGCAAGCGCCCTATGCTTGGGAGTGATGGAAACTCCGAATGCCCCGAACCCCGAGGCCGCCGCACCGGCGGACACCTCAGCCGACATCAACGGCCGGCTCAGCAGCCTGCTGGCACTGATTGCCCAGGGCGACCAGACGGCGTTCGCGGAATTTTACAGCCTCACCTCCAGGCGCGTCTTCGGCATGGCACGCCGGGTCCTGATCGATACCGAACTCAGTGAGGACACCACCCAGGAAGTCTTCCTCCAGGTGTGGCAGAACGCCGCCAAATTCAATCCCGCCGCCGGCAGTCCGCTCGCCTGGCTCATGACGATCTCGCACCGGCGCGCCGTTGACAAGGTACGGTCCTCGCAGTCCGCCACCGACCGCGAAGCCAGATACGGTGCCAGCAGCCAGGAGATCGACCACGATTCCGTCTCGGACGAAGTCGGCAGCCGGCTCGAGGCCGAGGCCGTGGTCCGGTGCATGGAGACGCTGACCGATACGCAGCAGGAGTCCGTCCGGCTGGCGTACTACGGCGGCCTCACCTACCGGGAAGTGGCCGAGCGGCTGAATGCCGCGGTACCTACCATCAAGTCCCGCATCCGCGATGGACTCATCCGACTGAAGACCTGCTTGGGGGTGAGCTGAATTGACCGATATGAACGCACATGAGAACAACAACCGCCTCCCCGGCGGCTTCACCGCCGAGATCGCCACCGACCTGTCGTCCGGCCGCGTGGTGGACCTTGCCGAGGTCTATGCCCTCAACGCCGTGGACGACGCCGAACGTGCCTCAATCGAGCAGTTCCTCGCCTCCGCACCGGCAGCAGACAGGGCTGCCTTCAACGAGCGGGTCCGGCAGGCCCGGGAGACCCTGGCCACCAGCTTCACCGCAGAGGAAGAGCCTCCGCCCGGGCTGCTGGACCGGATCATGTCATCCTTGCCTGCGCAGGCCGCAGCGCAGGCCGCAGCGCAGTCCCCCGCCGCAGTGCCGCTTCCCGGCACGGGTCCGCAGGCGACGCCGGTGCTGCCGCATCCGGTACGCGACGGCTCCGCGCTGCCCGCCACCGACGAACTCGGCGCGGCCCGCCAGCGCAGGGAAGAGCGCCGGCGGCCGCAGGGCATGCGGAACTGGCTTATTGGCGTCGCCGCAGCAGCCGTGATCGCCCTGGGCGGTGTGGGCGTCGGAGCCTACGTGGCCAACCAGAACGATCCCCTAAATCAGGTAATGCAGGCCAGCGACGTCCGCCAGGCCACCGTCGACGTCAACGGCGGCGGCACCGCCACCGTGTCGATTTCCCCGTCCAAGGATGCCGCCGTCGTCAAAATGAACGGCGTCCCGGCCCCGCCCGTGGGCAAGGTCTACCAGATGTGGCTGATCCCCAAGGACGGCTCGGCCCCGGTCTCGCAGGGCCTCATGGACGCTGAAGCCCTGTCCAAGCCCGCGGTGGTCAAGGGCATCGGTTCCGCGGCCGCGCTGGGCATCACCGTGGAGCCCGAAGGCGGATCCGCGTCACCTACCCTGCCGACCGTCGCCGCCGCACCGCTGGACGCCTAGCCACCCGCAGGACACAGCAGGCCACCCGCACGCGCAAAGCCGCCCGGGCCTTGGCTCCTTCCGTAGAAGGACTCAAGGCCCGGGCGGCTTTGTGTTGTGACCGGCGGACGGACCGACCGGCGGACGTCCCGCCGGGCCGGCTTCCCGCCCGGCTAAATGACCAGCGAGAGCAGCATGACCAGGCCGAAGCTCACCACGGAGATCAGCGTTTCCATGACGGACCAGGTCTTGAAGGTCTGGCCCACCGTGAGTCCGAACAGCTCCTTGACCAGCCAGAACCCGGCGTCGTTCACGTGCGAGAAGAACAGCGAGCCCGCCCCGATCGCGAGGGCCAGGAGGGCGGCGTGCGTCGGCGACAGCGAACTGGCCAGCGGTGCCACGATGCCGGCGGCCGTCACGGTGGCGACGGTGGCCGAGCCTGTCGCCAGGCGCAGGGCAACGGCCACGATGAAGCCGAGCACCAGCACGGACATGTTGGTCCCCTCGGCCCAGGCCTTCACGGAGTCTCCCACGCCGGCACCAATCAGCGTCTGCTTGAAGCCGCCGCCTGCGCCGACAATCAGGATGATCCCCGCGATCGGGCCCAGGCTGGCAGCGATCTTGCTCGTAATCTTGGCGCCGTTGAGGCCCACGGCGTAGCCGAAGGTCACCATGGCCAGCAGGACGGCCAGGGTCATCGCCACCAGCGGCTGCCCGACGAAGTCGAAGAACATCCGGATCGCGGGGGCCGTCTTGGGGTCCGGCCAGATGATGTCCACAACTGCCCTGAGCAGCATGAGGACCACCGGGAAGAGGATGGTCATCAGCGTGACGGTGAAGTTCGGCGGGCGCTTGACGCCCTCCATGTCCGCGCCGTGCACGGTGTCGACGCCGCCGGCGACGGCGGGGGCACCCACCGGGACCCACCGGGCCGCCAAACGGGAGAAGAGCGGGCCGCAGATAATCACCGTGGGGACGGCGATGAGGATGCCGAGGGCCAGGGTGGTGCCCAGTTCAGCCTTGACGGCGCTGATTGCGATCAGCGGTCCCGGGTGCGGCGGCACCAGCCCGTGCAGCACGGACAGGCCGGCCAGCGCCGGGATGGCGATGCGCATCAGGGGCATCTTGGAGCGCTGCGTGACCAGGACGATCACCGGCAGCAGCAGGACGAGCCCGATCTCGAAGAACATCGGCAGGCCGATGATCACGGCTACGAGCGTGATGGACCAGACCAGCTTGTTTCCGGTGGCCTTTGCCAGGAGGGTGTCGACCACTCGGTTGGCGCCGCCGGAGTCCGCGAGCAGCTTGCCCAGCATCGCGCCGAGGGCGACCAGCAGACCGACTTCCTTCAGGACGCCGCCCACGCCGTCCTCGAAGTTGATGATCACCTTGGCCGGTTCCACACCGGCGGCGAGGCCGACGAATCCTGACCCCAGAATCAGGGCCAGGAAGGGGTGGAACTTGAATTTGGCGATCAGGACCACGAGCAGGGCGATGCCCAGACCCGCGATGATCAGTAGTTGGGTATTGACGCCGGTCCCGGCCTCAACGGCAGCCGGAAGCTGCATTGCTATCAGTGATTTCACAAAAAATTCCTTGGTCGCGGCGAAACGCGGGAAGGCTCAGGGCCTGGCGTCGGCGGCGTCGAGATTAAGTCGGGTGATGATTTCCTGTGCTTCTTCCGCCGGCGTTGCGGAGACGGACAGGGAGATGAAGTTTTCGTCTGCCGTGGGGGCTTCGAGCGCGTCGAACTGGGACTCCAGCAGGGCCGGGGGCATGAAGTGCCCGTGGCGGGAGGCCAGCCGGTCGGAGATCTTGTCCCGTGATCCCTCGAGGAACACGAAAACCACCCCTTCGCCGCGCAGGACGTCCCGGTAGCGCTTCTTCAGCGCCGAACAGGTCACGACGCCGGGATTCCCGGCGCCGGTGTGGGCCCGGATCCAGTCGGCAATGCTTTCGAGCCAGGGCCACCGGTCCTCGTCGGTCAGCGGCTGTCCTGCGTGCATCTTTGCCACGTTTGATTCGGGGTGCAGGTCGTCGCCTTCGGCGAGGTCCCAGCCCAGCCTGCCGGCCAGAAGTCCCGCGACAGTTGATTTGCCGGATCCGGAGACGCCCATGATCACAAGAACGGGGTGTTGCGCAGTCTTCGCCATCAAAGTCTGCCTTCCGTCAAATAAATATGATTTAAACAGAGGCCAGCATATGGCAGAGGTTGTGCTGCAGCAACACTAGAAACCGGCGATGGTCCCCTGGCCGTTGACTGTTACGACATGGAAGGCCTCGGCGCTGCGGCCGGCGGGAAGTCCGGCGCGGGCCCCGGTGCCGAGCATGAGGCCGCGGACCGTGCGCTCCATGGCGTCGACGTCGGGATGCTGGCTGACGTGGATGTGGATGGCGGCCAGCTTGCTCTCCACATGCCCGGTGACGTCCACGAAGTGGTTTTCGCGCTCTTCCGGCCCGGCGAAGAGCCACAGCCAGGGCAATTTGTAGGCCTCCAGCCCGGATTCGGCCAGTTCCGGGTACGCGAACGGGTTTTCCAGCGCGGGGTACACGGCACGGGTCACCGCCTCACCCACGGCCAGATGATCCGGATGGCTCTTCTGGATCCGGTTCCAGTTGCGCTCCGGATGCATGGAGAGCACGACGTCGGGCCGGAGCTGCCGGATCAGGCGCACCACCTCGCGCATCACCTCATGCGAGGGTCCGAGGTAGCCGTCACGCTGGTGCAGGTAATGGATGTCCGTGACGCCGACCAGGGCGGCGGCGCGCTGCTGCTCCGCGACCCGCAGCCGCACAATTTCCTCGCGCTGCTCCGGATCAAAGCCGCCGGCGTCGCCGTCGGTCATGATGCAGTAGCTGACCTGAACTCCGGCGGCGGTCCAGGCTGCAACCGTGCCGGCTGCGCCGAAATCGATGTCGTCCGGGTGGGCCGTGAAACAAAGCACCCGTTCAATCCGGGTGGTCTCCGGGTCGAACGGGCTTTGTGCCGGGACGGCGGTGGTGCTCATGCGGTCAGCCTCTGCGCTTCTTGATTTCGGCGGTGGCCTGCGGCAGGACCTGGAAGAGGTCGCCTACAATGCCGAAGTCCGCGATCTCGAAAACCGGCGATTCGGCGTCCTTGTTCACGGCCACGATCACCTTCGCGGTCTGCATGCCTGCCTTCTGCTGGATGGCGCCGGAAATGCCCGCGGAGATGTAGAGCTGCGGGGCGACGGTCTTGCCTGTCTGGCCGATCTGCGCGTCGTGGCCGATCCAGCCGGCGTCCGTGGCAGCCCGCGAGGCTCCGATGGCCGCGCCGAGGGCGTCGGCGAGTTCCTCCAGGGGACCAAAGTTGCCGTCCACGCCACGGCCGCCGGCCACGACGATCCGCGCCTCGGACAGATCGGGGCGTCCGCTGGCAGGCTTATCGGTGCGCGCCGTAACCCGGGCGGCAGCCGCGGTCACGTCAGGGACCTGGACAGTGATGCTCTCCGGCGCCGTGCCGGTGACCGCGGGCTCGGGCGTGATGCTGTTGGGCTTCACGGTCAGCACGGAAACGGGTGTCACCGCCTTCGCGGCGCTGGTGTAGGACCCGGCCAGGACCGACTTGTGCGCCGTTCCGTCGGGGTCCACGGCCACGACGTCGGTGATGACGCCGGCGCCGAGCCTGATGCCGAGCCGGGCGGCAATTTCCTTGCCCTCGGCCGAGTTCTCGGCCAGGACCACGCCCGCACCGGCGGCGGCCGCGGCCGCGGCCAGGAACGCCGCCTTGGGTCCGACGAGGTAGTCGTCGAGGTCCGTGGCGGACGGGCGGTACAGTGCCTGGGCGCCGTACGCGGCCAGGGTCGAGGCGGCGTCGTCGTGCAGTTCGCCGTTGACGGCGGCGACAGTCTCGCCCAGGGACCGGGCGATGGTGAGCAGTTCCAGGCTCGACTTCTTCAGCGCCGCACCGGGGTTGTCGATGAAAACGAGTACTTTTGCCATGTTCGGATAATCCCCTTTAGAGCAGCTTCTGGGCGGCCAGGAACTCGACCAGCTGGATGCCGGCGTCGCCTTCGTCGGTGATGATGGTGCCGGCCGTCCGCGGCGGCCGGGCCTCTGCGGTCTCGACGGCGGTCCAGGAACCGGACTGGCCCACCTGGGCCGCGTCCACGCCGATGTCGGCAAGGCTCAAGGTGGTGATGGTTTTCTTCTTCGCCGCCATGATGCCCTTGAAGTTCGGGTACCGCGGATCATTGATCTGGTCGGTGACGGAAACGACGGCCGGCAGTGTGGCCTCGATGGTGTCCGCGTGGGTGTCGCCGTCGCGGCGGGCGGTGAGCTTGCCGGCGTCGAGCTCCAGGGACGCGGCGAAGGTTACCTGTGGGAGGCCCAGCCGCTCGGCGAGCTGTGCCGGGACCAGCGAGGTCTCGCCGTCCGTGGAGGCCATCCCGGTGAGGATGAGGTCCGCGGGGACGTCCGCGCCCAGGTGGCGGATCGCGGCGGACAGCGCCAGCGACGTGGCCGCGGCATCCGAACCGGCCAGGGCCTCATCGCTGAGGTGCACGCCTTCCGTGGCGCCGATCTGGAGGGACTTCTTCACCGCATTTACTGCCCCGGCCGGACCCATGCTCAGCGCAATGACCTTGTTGCCGGCCGCCTCTCCGCCGCGGGCCTCGGTCAGCTGCAGCGCAGCTTCCAGTGCGTATTCATCCAGTTCGGACAGGATGCTTTCGGAGCGGTCCACCGTGTTGGCCTCACCTGTGAGGTGGCGGTCGAACTGCGCATCCGGGACGTGCTTGACCAGCACAATGATTTTCAGAGTTTCTTCCACTGTGTCTACAGCAGCCTTCCATGCGGGTGGACAGCCGCCCCTGACGGGGTCATGGCCACGGAATGCCCGGCAGCCGGGCTGTTCCTAGCTAACCATATAGCCGCCGGGCAGCGCGGCCAGGGTTAAGGTCTGTGTCAGTGAACTGGCCCGGGACGGCAAAGGCCGGGCCGCACCTTTGCGGTGCCGCCCGGCCTGTTTGCTGCTGCCTTGATTTACAGCTGCGCTGTTTGCTTTCGCCCAGCTCTACTGCTCGGCTGCGGCCCCGAGCGTCACGTCGACGTCCTTGAGCTGGCCGCCGCGCAGCACCGTCACCTTGACCGTGGCCCCGGCGGCCTGTTCCCGCACCGCCGCGGTGAGCTGGTTGGGATCGCTGATGGTCAGGTTCTGGAACTTCGTCACGACGTCGCCGACCTTGATGCCGGCCTTGTCTGCGGCCGAGCCGGACTCGACGGTCGCGACCTCCGCGCCCACCGAGAACCCGGAGGAGGACGAGCCTGCGGCCTTGGGCTTCACGCTGACGCCGAACTGCCCGTGGGTGGCTTTGCCGGCGCTGATGATCTCCTGGGCCACGCGCTTGGCGTTGTTGATGGGGATGCTGAAGCCCACGCCGATGTTGCCGCTGCTGCTTCCGCTGGCCGCGTCGCCGCCGGCGGAGGCGATCGCGACGTTGACGCCGATGATTTCGCCCTTGGTGTTCACCAGCGCGCCGCCGGAGTTACCCGGGTTGATGGCCGCGTCCGTCTGGATGACGTTGATCGAGATGGATCCCTGATCCGCGGTGCTCGGAGTCTCGCCGCCGCCGGGGGGCGCGAACTGGAAGCCCTGGTCACCGCCCTGGGAGTTGTCCGCACCGCCCTTCGGCGCAGCCGAGGATGCCACGCTGATGGTCCGGTTCAGGGTTGAGACGATGCCGTCGGTGACTGTGCCGGTGAGTCCCAGCGGCGATCCAATGGCGACGGCAGTGTCACCGACGTTCAGCTTGCCCGAGTCACCGAGAGTTGCCGGGACCAGTCCCGAGGGGTTGTCGATCTTGATCACGGCGAGGTCGGAAAGCGGGTCGGTACCGACGATCTTCGCGGAGTAGACCTTGCCGTCGCTCGTCCGAACCTCCATGGTGGCGTTCGCGGCCTTGCCGTCGAGCGTCACCACGTGGGTGTTGGTCAGCACATGGCCCTGGGTGTCGAGGATGATCCCGCTGCCGGTGCCGCCGTCGCTGCCGCTGGTCGCTTTGATGGTCACCACACTGGGGGAAGCCTTGAGGGCGGCGGCGCTGATGGCGTTGACATCTTCCCTGTTGTTGACGATCACCGGACCGGCCTGGCTCGTGTTGCTCGCGGCGGACGGGGAAAGGCGGTCGCCCAGCAGTGCGTTGCTGCCGGCCACCACGCCGCCGCCGATCAGGCCGGCGGCCACGATGCTGGCCACGAGGGTGGGGACGCCGAATGCCGCCTTGCGCTTGGGGGCGTGCGCCGGGTCGTTCGCAAAGCCGGGGCCGGAAGGGTAGGACGGGCCCGGCTGCGGCTGGCCGCCGTAAGGGTTGGCGCCGTAGTGGGACTGGCCGTACTGGGTTTGCTGCGACTGGCCGTACGGGGTTTGCTGGGACTGGCCATAGGGCGGGTGGCCGGGCTGGGCGGGCTGGCCCTGGCCGGCCTGGGAGAACCCGCCGTACGGGCCGGTCTGCTGGGCCGGGGCGCCGATCTGCTGGGTATCCGCGGCGGAGGGCTGGTGCTGCTGGTACACCGGACGCGGTGCGCCGTCCTCGGCGCGGTCCAGCCGGAGGGTCGGGCTCTCGGGCGCCGGGCTTCCGACTGCTGAGGTTTCGGACGTCGTGCTTTCGGATGCCGGATTTCCCGGTGCCGCCTCAGGCGCGCGGCCGGCATGCGGCTGCTCCGGCGAGCCCTCCCGCACTCCCGCCGGTTCCTGGTTCTGTTGTGTCGGCTCCGGTGACACACCCGGCACTGGGTTCTCAGTCATGAGACTTCCTTTCGTCCTCGTCTGCCTATAACTATGAACGCTCAGGCTGACACTAGAGCGGACATTTGCTGGGAGGTTCCTGAACGGACAGTTTGCGGCCTGCGGGCCCGTGTTTCCCAGTTTAAGCCCGTTTCGCTGGTGGCATATTCCCCTAGGTGGACTGCCTTTTGGGTGCACCATAGAATCAAATGGAAATGCCACAGCGACCTGCGGCTTTACATCTGCGTGGGGGCGCTGCTGCTTTCTGTGACGGCTGGTTCGACCGAACCGGTCCCAGAAGTGCTGAAGGGTTGCACATGCGGTCTAAGTTGAATCGTTTCCTCGCCGTCTTTGGCGTCGCTGGATTGCTGGCGCTCCCCGCCGCTCCGGCCCTGGCCGAAGATCCGGTGGCCATTCCGTCCGGGCAGAACATCGTGGACAGCGCGAACGTGCTCGGCAGCCGCAAGGCCGAAGTCCAGGACGCCATCCAGAAGCTCCTCAAGGACCACAAGTACAACCTCTACGTCATCACGGCAAAGACGTTCGAGAATCCTGCCGACCCCGCGGGGTGGGCCCAGGCCGTCGCGACCAACAAGGGTATGGGCAAGGCCGACGTCATCCTGACCATGTCCGACGACGGCAAGTACTACTTCTCCCCTGCCAGGGCCAGCGCGATCTATCCCAAGACCGACAGCATCGTCCAGAACGCCATCGTGCCGAACCTGGCCGGCGGAAAGCGCGACTTCGCCCAGGCCGCCATTGATACGGCCGCTGCGGTGGGCGACGCGGCCGGCGGCGGCAGCGGAACGGTGCCCTCCGGCGCCGGGGCGGGCAGCGCCGTCCTCGTCGGAGTCGGCGTCGTGGCCGTGGGCGGTGCGGGAACGTACCTGTACCTGCGCAGCCGCCGGAAGAAGGCCCTGCAAAGTTCGGGGGCGTCAGCCGGGGCCCAGGGCGGGCAGCCGGACCCGCTGGCAGGGCTCAGCGTGGCCGAGCTGCGCCGGAAGAGCGATTCGCTGCTGATCGAGGCCGATGACGCCATCAAGTCCAGCGAGCAGGAGCTGGGATTCGCCCAGGCCCAATACGGGGACGCCGCGGTGGGCAATTTCACCAAGGCTTTGCAGGAGGCCAAGGGCCACATGACGGAATCGTTCAAGCTGCAGCAGCAACTTGACGACCACATTCCCGACACCGAGGAGCAGCAACGGAGCTGGCTCGTTGAAATCATCGGCCGCTCCGAAGCCGCGCTGGCATCGCTGCAGGAACAGAAAGCCGATTTCGACTCCCTCCGGGAGCTGGAAAAGAACGCCCCGCAGGCCCTCGCCGCCGTCGGCGCCGGCGCCGCGGACGCCCAGGCAAAGCTTGCCGCCGCCGAACAGTCGCTGACCGATCTGCGGGCCAAGTACGCCGAGAGCGCCCTGGTCCAGGTCGCGGACAACATCAAACAGGCCAAGGAACGTCTCGACTTCGTGCAGAATGCCTCCACGGCGGCGCAGGAAAAGCTCGCCGCGGGTGAAAGCAGCCTCGCCGCGGTCGCCGTCCGCGCCGCCGAGGAAAGCCTGCACCAGACGAACGTGCTGATCGGCGCCATCACCAAGGTGGCCGGCAGCCTCGACGAGGCACGCAACAGCCTGGAAGCCGCCGTCGTCGATACCGCGCAGGACCTGGCCCAGGCGAAGGCGATGATCCAGTCCGGCGCCCATCCGGAACTTGCCGGCCCCGTGGCTGCGGCGGAAGCCGCGCTCGCCCAGGTCAAAACGGAAATCCAGGGCGGCAAGATTGATCCGATCGCGACGCTGGAACGGGTCGTCACGGCCCACCAGGCACTCGACCAGTCCCTGGCCGGAATCCGCGACCAGCAGGACCAGGCGCGCCGGGCCCAAGCCTCACTGCAGCAGAGCATCATGTCGGCCCAGGCCCAGATCAGCGCGACGTCGGACTACATCACCGCCCGCCGCGGCGGCGTAGGCACCGATGCGCGCACACGCCTGGCGGAAGCCCAGCGGAACCTGGACTATGCGCTCTCCATTTCCCGCACCGACCCCGTCACGGCCTTGCAGTACGCACAGCAGGCCTACGCGCTGGCGGCACAGGCCGCGCAGCTGGCCCAGTCCGACGTCGACCAATTCGGCGGCTACGCCAACCAGGGCCAAGGCTACGGCCGGGGCGGCATGTTCGGCGGCAGCGGCGGGGGCGGCCTCGGCGGCGCGATCCTCGGCGGAATCCTCATCAATTCGATCCTCCACGGCGGAGGCGGCGGAGGCTGGGGCGGCGGCGGAGGCGGCTGGGGCGGCGGAGGCGGGGATGACTCCGGCGGCGGCTGGGGCGGCGGCGACTTTGGCGGCGGCGGAGACTTCGGCGGCGGGGACTCCGGCAGTTTCTAGCCTGTTCGCCACCCCCGCAGGGGACAAAGTGGGAAGCAGCAGCAGGAAACTTTACAGACCACGCGCCGGCCGCAAGGACCCGGACAGCGGATAGATGCGATACATCATCGATCACTGGAATCAGTGAGACAACGGAGCAGGACGAAAGGTAACACCATGGTTAAGCAGTCCATTTTCGGCCGCATGGCGCAGCTGGCGAAGGCAAACATCAATTCGCTGCTGGACCAGGCCGAAGATCCGCAGAAAATGCTGGACCAGATGGTCCGTGACTACACGAACAACATCGCGGAGGCGGAGTCCGCCGTGGCCCAGACCATCGGCAACCTGCGGATGCTCCAGGACGACTACAACGAGGACGTCCGCAACGCCCAGGACTGGGGCAGAAAGGCCCTCGCAGCCTCGCGCAAGGCCGACGAATACCGGGCGAAGGGTGACGTCGGCGATGCCGAGAAGTTCGACAACCTGGCCAAGGTGGCCCTGCAGCGCCAGATGGGTTCCGAGAACGAGGCCAAGGCCGCGGAGCCGAGCATCGCGTCCCAGACCGAGGTGGTGGACAAGCTCAAGCACGGCCTGGACCAGATGAAGGGCAAGCTCAACGACCTGACCAGCAAGCGCAATGAGCTGGTGGCCCGGTCCAAGACCGTGCAGGCCCAGAGCCAGGTCCACGACGCCCTCAAGAGCATCAACATTATGGACCCCACCTCCGAGGTGGGCCGCTTCGAACAGAAGATCCGCCGCGAGGAAGCCAAGGTCCGCGGCCAGCAGGAGCTCGCCGAGTCGAGCCTGGACGCCCAGTTCAATTCGCTGGAAGATCTTGGCGAGCAGACCGAGATCGAAGCCCGGCTGGCAGCGCTGAAGTCCGGCGGCTCCCCCGCTGCCATCGGCACCGGCGAAAAGAGCGCCGAGTCCGGTTCCACGGTCGAGGAGGCCGACTTCGACAAGCTCTGACGCACCGGTCCGGCGCTTCCGCGGGACTGCTGCACGCTTCACGTCCGGGTCCGGGCCCCGGCGGCCGAACCTGACACCTCAGGATCGCCCGCCGGGGCCCGGCCTTCGTTGTGCCCTGCATGGCCCCATGTCTCACCGCACCGACGCCTCCGGCGGGCGCGCGTGTACCGTGGATCCATGTCTGCGACCCTTGTGTGGCTCCGTGATGACCTCCGGCTGGATGACAATCCTGCTCTGGCGGAGGCCGCTGCCCTGCACCAACCCCTGACCGTCGTCTATGTCCTGGATGAGGAGTCACCCGGCATCCGGCCGCTGGGCGGCGCGGTGAAGTGGTGGCTCCACCATTCCCTGGCCGGCCTGGCCGCCGCGCTGGAGGCCACTGGCTCGCGGCTGGTGCTCCGCCGAGGCCCCGCCGCCCGGGTCATCCAGGACCTCGCGGTGGAAACGTCGGCAGACGCCCTGCTGTGGAACCGCCGCTACGGCGGCCCTGAACGCGCCGTCGACGCCGGCCTAAAGAGCTGGGCCGGCGGGGAGGGCCTCAACGCCACGAGCTTCCAGGCGAACCTCATGTTCGAGCCGTGGACCGTGCGCACCGGCAGCGGGGGCCCCTACAAGGTCTTCACGCCGTTCTGGAAGGCCTGCCTGGCCGGTGCCGAGCCCCGGCAGCCGCTGGCGGCTCCGGACCAGCTGCCGGGCCCTGCACGCACCCGCAGCGGCGGCCTGCCGGCGAGCGAAACGCTCGAAAGCTGGGGCCTGCTCCCCCGGAGCCCGGACTGGAGCCCGGGGCTGGCCGACACCTGGACGCCAGGAGAAGCCGGCGCCCTCAGCCGCCTCGAGGACTTCGTGGACGGCCCGGCCGCAGAGTACGGCACCGGCCGCGACGTCCCGGGCGTCGAGGGCACCAGCCGGCTCTCCCCGCATCTGCGCTTTGGCGAAATCAGCCCTTTCCGGATCTGGCACACGCTGCGCCACAGCTTTGCGGCGGGGGCGCCGGCCGACGTCGGGATCTTCCGTTCCGAACTTGGCTGGCGGGAATTCTGCTGGCAGCTGCTGTACGAGAATCCGGATCTGGCGACACGGAACTACCGGCCGGAGTTCGACCGCTTTCAATGGCAGCCGGCGTCGGGCGACGAGCTCCAGGCCTGGCAGCAGGGCCGTACGGGCTACCCGATGGTGGACGCGGGCATGCGCCAGCTCTGGCAGACGGGCTGGATGCACAACCGCGTGCGGATGGCGGCCGCGTCCTTCCTGGTAAAGAACCTGCTGGCCGACTGGCGGCTGGGCGAGGCCTGGTTCTGGGACACGCTGGTGGACGCCGATGCCGCGAGCAATCCGGCCAACTGGCAGTGGGTGGCGGGCTCGGGTGCCGACGCGTCGCCGTACTTCCGGATCTTCAACCCGGTCACGCAGAGCAAGAAGTTCGACGCCGCCGGTCGTTACCTGCGCGGGTACATTCCCGAGCTCGCCGCGCTGGACGACAAAACCGTCCACGAGCCCTGGAAGGCCGACAGCGCCGCCCCCGGCTACCCCGCACCGATCGTGGACCTTGCAGAGTCCCGGGCGCGGGCGCTGGCAACCTATCAGCGGCTCAAGGACGGCTGAGAGCCGGCACAGGGGCGCCGCCGGCGTTGCCCGCCACCGCGGACTTAAAGCGAAAGGTCCGGAACACTGTTTCCAGTGTTCCGGACCTTTTCTCCAGTTGCGGGGACAGGATTTGAACCTGTGACCTCTGGGTTATGAGCCCAGCGAGCTACCGAACTGCTCCACCCCGCGTCGCTTGATCAACTCTACCCTAGTTTCCGGACCGCCCTGACCACGTGCCCAGTCCGGCCCAGCTGGCGTCCAGTCCGGCCCATCCAGGTCGATGGACTGCGGGCCGGGCCGCTCGAGGGGGCGCCCCTTTTGTCCTATGACCGGTTTCCCGGTTTCCGGCTTCCGGACCGTCCCCAGCGGCTTAAAGCAAAAGGTCCGGAACACTGTTTCCAGTGTTCCGGACCCTTTCTCCAGTTGCGGGGACAGGATTTGAACCTGTGACCTCTGGGTTATGAGCCCAGCGAGCTACCGAACTGCTCCACCCCGCGTCGCAAGATCAACTCTACCTGCCGGTGAACTTGAGGCCAAATCGAGGCGACGTGATGTGCATCTCGCCGTCCGCGAGAGCGTCCGCCCGGGCCTCCCGGGCCCGGCCGGCCAAGGCCGCACAGGGATCGAATCCGGTCCGTCTACGCCACAGGCCGGGTTTGCCCCTCCGGAGGGGCAAACCCGGCCTGTCGCACCGTTCACAGCCTGCGCAGCGTTAGCCGCCCGCCGTCGCCGACGGAGAGGGCGACGGCGTGGCGGTGCCCGCCGGCGCCGCAGGTGTTTCCAGCTTCGCTTCGGCCTCGAGCGCCTTCTGCAAGGCAGCGTTCAGCTTCTTTTGCTGCTCTCCATAGGTCGCGAAGTCGCCCTTCGCGAGGGCGTCCTGGCCGGCCTTGATCGCCGCATTGGCCTCGTCCAGCGCGGCCTTCAGGTCTGCCTTCGCATCGGTAGTCCCAGGCGGCGGAGTGGCCCCACCTGGCGTGGCGGGCGTGGCCGGTGTTTGTCCCTTGTTCGCCGAGTCACCTGCTGCGGCACCGGAATTTCCGCCGAAGAGCTGGTTCAAGGCCTCGTCCAGCGTGGGCGCGAACCCGATCTTGTCGCCGAACGCCACCAGGACCCGCTGCAGCGTCGGGTAGGAGGTCTCCCCCGTGGAGCGAAGATAGACGGGCTGGACGTACGCCATGCCGCCACCGACCGGCAGGGTCAGGAGGTTGCCGTTGAGCACCGCCGACGCACCCTGGCGCAACAGGTTAAGGGCCTGCGAAACGGTGGGGTCGGAGTTGAATTTGTTCTGCGCCTGGCCAGGTCCGGGGACCTGGGTCTCCGGCGGGATCTGCAAGAGCCTCAGCTGGCCGTAGCTGTCCGCTTTGACGCCCTTCTGGTTGCCGGCGTCGGAGTCCGCGGCCAGGAAGCCGTAGAGCACGTTGCGGGCGTTGCCGTTGACCACCTGCGGGATGAACGACGAGGTCAGCTGGAACGCCGGCTTGTCCTGGTCGGGCATCTTCAGCGACATATAGTACGGCGGCTGTTTGACTTCGTCCTTGACGGTGGGGTCGTTGGGAACGGACCAGGCGTCAATGTTGGTGTAGAAGCTGTCCGGGTTGGTCACGTGGTAGCGGCCCAGAAGCTCGCGCTGGACCTTGAACAGGTCCTCCGGGTAGCGCACGTGGCTCATGAGCGCACCGGACATCTCCGAATACGGCTTCACCGACGTCGGGAAGATCTTCTGCCAGGCCTTCAGGACCGGATCCTGGTCGTCCCAGGCATACAGCGTCACGGAACCGTCATAGGCGTCCACGGTGGCCTTGACCGAGTTGCGGATGTAGTTCACCGAGCTGTTGGGCAGGGCTACTGTCCGGTTCGCGGCGGTCTGTGAGTCGGCCGTGGCGGCCGAGAGCTGCTCCTGCTGGGAGTACGGGAAGTACGGGCTGGTGGTGTACCCGTCCACGATCCATTTCACCCTGCCGTCGACGACGGCGGGGTACGGATTGCCGTCAACAGTCAGGTAGGGCGCCACCTTTTCGACGCGGTCCCGCGGGTTGCGGTCGTAGAGGATCTGGGACTCGGCGTTCACGCCGTCGGAAAGCAGCAGGTCCGAGGACTGGAACTTGATCGCGTAAAGGATCTTGTTGAAGAAGCTGCCCACATTCGGGCCGCCGTTCCCGGTGAAGGTGTACTGCGTCTCGCCGTCGCCTTCCTTGGCCGCGGGCCGGTCCTGCTCACGGTGCGGTGCACCATCCGGGGCGCCTACGATCGAGTAGTCGGGCGAGTCCTGGCCGAAGTAGACGCGGGGCTGATAGGTCGAATCGTTGCCGAGCGCGCCGGTGGACGGGATGCCCGCCTGCAGGAAGTCCGGCTTGCCGTCCACGGTGAACTTGTTGCCCTTGGCGGCGACGACGCCGTAGCCGTGGGTGTAGACCACGTGCCGGTTCAGCCAGGACTGCTGGTTCGTGGCGAGCCCGTCCGGGTTGAGTTCGCGGACGGCGATGACCGTGTCCTGGATCTTGCCGTCGATCTCGTAGCGGTCCACGTTCAGGGCGCTGGGGAACTGGTAGTAGGGCCGGTACTGTTCGAGCTGCGAGAACGCATCCGAGATCAGGTTCGGGTCCAGCAGCCGGATGTTGGCGGTGGTCTGCGCATCGGGGGCCAGCGCGCCGGTGGTGGCGTTGGTGGTGGCGTTGTACCGCTTTTCCTGGACCTTATCCAGGCCGTAGGCCGCACGGGTCATCGCGATGTTCCTCTTGATGTATTCGTTCTCCAGCGTCTGCTCCGAGGGCCGGACCTGGAACTGCTGGATGACCCACGGGTAGACGCCGCCGGCCAGGATGGCCGTGATGATGAGCATGGCGGTGCCGATCACCGGCAGCCGCCATTTGCCGATGACCGCGGCGACGATGAACAGCACGGCGACGATGGCAGCGGCCACGGCGAGGATGGCCTTGGTCGGAATGACGGCGTTCACGTCCGTGTACAGCGCACCGGCCCAGCGCCCGCCGTTGTTCTGCACCGTGGAGTAGCGGTCCAGCCAAAAGTTGAGGCCCATCAGCACCAGGAAGGCGGCGCCCGTGACAGCCAGGTGGATCTGCGCGGCGCGGCTGGTGAAGATCCCGCGTTCCATGATCCGGATGCTGCCGTAGAGGTAGTGGGTGAGGATGCCGGCAAGGCCAGCGATCACCGTGACGCTGATGAGGAACCCGGTGACGAAGCCGAGGAAGGGAAGGGTCATGAGGTAGAAGCTGATGTCGAGCCCGAACTGCGGATCGTTCTGGCCGAATGGCTCCTGGTTCAGGAACAGGAGGACTTTCTGCCACTGGCTGGCCGCGGCGCTGCCGGCGAACAGGCCAAAGAGGATGGGAAGCCCCACCATCACGACGCGGCGGATCGGTTCGAGCTGCGCCTGGTAGCGGTTGAGGTTGTCCCGGATTTCCGAATCGGGGGCGTACACCGGCCGCGCATGGTAGGCAATCCTGATGGCGAAGAAGACGGCCAGGAACATGACAGCGAAACCTGTCAGGAAGATCACGATCCTGGCCAGGTTCTCGGTCAGGAACACTTCGAAGTAGCCGAGCTGCTGGTACCAGAGGACATCCGTCCAGACATTGGCGAAGAAGATGAATCCGACCACGATCAGGGCCACGATGATCAGCGTCGGCGTCAGGGCGCCGCGTCGTGTCTGGGGTCTTCCGGGCGGGACAGTGCTGGCGGGACGGGACAAACTCGGTACCTCATAGCTGGTCGTCTACTGCTGGTTTTTAGTTATCAGTCGCTGCTGTGGCTCAGTCTGGCGACCAAGTGCCGGTGTTGCAGGTTGATGCATTCTAACGGCCGTCACCGCCGTTCCGTCAGGGCCCTGCAGCAGGGTCCCGGCGGGACGGCGCGGCCGTCAATTAGTGCCACGATTGGGGCCGGCGCTTAGTTCCGCGGCCAGTCTAGTTGTTGGTGCAGACCGGCAGGCCCGATGTGTCGCCGCCTGACGCCGCCAGTTCAACTGCCTTGCGGGCCTCGGTGAGGTTCTCGACCCGGACCACCTGCAGGCCGTCGGGGATGTGGCCCAGGACGTCTTCGCAGTTGGCCGCCGGGGCCAGGAACAGCGTGGCCCCGCCGGACCGCGCCCCCTGCATCTTCTGGGCGATCCCGCCGATGGGTCCTACGGCACCGTCCGGGGTGATGGTTCCGGTTCCGGCGATGTGCCTGCCGCCGGTCAGGTCCCCGGGAGTGACGGTGTCAATGATGCCAAGCGCGAACATCATGCCCGCACTGGGGCCACCGACCTTGTCGAGCGAGATGGTGACATCAAACGGGAAGGTGAACTTGTACTGCAGCAAGACACCGAGGATGTAGCGGCCCGCACTGTTTTTGGCCGGCGTGATGGTGACTGGCACCCGGGCGCCGGCGCGTTCCACGATGACCTTGGCGGGCTTGCCGTTGCCGGCGGCCAGTTCAGCCTGGACCACGCCGAGCGCAGTGATGGGCTTGTCATTGATGGAGACAAGTTCGTCCCCTGCCTGCAGCAGTCCCTTCGAGGCGGAGTCGTCCGGGAGCCCGGCCACCTGCATTTTCTGCCCGAACGGAATCTTCAGTTCCTTCAGTGCCGAGGCGATGGCGTTCTCCTGGGAGGTGGTCATCGCGGTGGCGCTCTCCTGCTGGGACTGTTCCTTGGTGACGCCGGTGGGGAACAGCAGTTCCTGGGGGTAGACGGCCTTGGTCCCGTTCAGCCATGCCGAGAACGCCTCGAAGACGCTGACCGAACCGTTGGGACCGCCGTCGACATAGACAGTGGTCAGGTCCAGGCTGCCCTTGGCGGGAAACGACTCATGGCCGCTGACGCTGATCACCGGTTTGCCGTTATCCTGGCCGATGGTGTTGAAGGTGGGGCCGGGAGACTCGATCACGTAGGGCACGGGAAGACTCACCGCGGTGATGCCCAGCGCGGCGGCAAGCAGCCCCGAGACAAGCATGGCTGAAGACCGGTTGTTGCGCGGGCGCCGCACGCCGGCGCCAGCCAGTCGCGCCCTCCTGCCCCGGGCAGGGCCGGCCGCTGGGTCGCTGGCGGGCTGCTCACCGTGGGTGATTGTCATTGAACGACCTCTCCGTGCCGGCACGAGGGGCTGCGGCCCTGCCAGGACAAGCCCGAGAGGCCACCGCGACCACGCACCAGGGCCGCAGCCTAACCCGAGGCTGCCGCGTGCAAATATTCCAACTTCCAAGCCTACGCGCTCGGGACCCCGGACGGCTCTTTGCCTACAGCGAACGTGGCGCGGTTTCGGCAGACAGCCCCTCTTGCACAGGGGTACCGTGAAGTTGAGAAGCAGCCACACCGACGATCGGCGGGATCATGACCTCCAACCCACTCAATCCGTCCAATGGCGACGAGGAACCCAAGGATCCCTTGGCCGAAATGCTCAAAAACCTGATGGGCGGGCAGGGCATGGGCAATATCGACCCCGCCGAGCTCGCCAAGGCGGCAGGCCTCCCGGACGATCCAAACCTCCTGGCCCAGATGTTCTCCCAGGTGCAGGCGATGATGAGCGCCCCCTCGGAGGGGCCCGTCAATTGGCAGCTGGCACATGACAACGCCCGGCGCGTCGCCGCCAGCGGATCCGACCCCTCGGTCACGGCGCATCAGTCGCGGGAGGTCGACGAGGCCCTTCGGCTGGCCGAACTGTGGCTCGACCAGGTCACCGGGCTTCCGGCCACGGGACTGATCGGCCGGGCGTGGTCCCGCGCCGAATGGGTCGAGGAAACCCTTGGGACGTGGAAGCGGCTGACCGAGCCCGTGGCCAACAGCATTGCCAATGCGCTCTCGGCCGCCATGACCGAGCAGATGCCCGAGGAAATGAAGTCCATGATGGGCGGCGCCTCCTCGATGATCCAGAACATGGGCGGGGCGATCTTCGGCATGCAGCTCGGCCAGGCGATCGGCGCGCTCTCGGCCGAAGTGGTCAGCTCGACGGACATTGGCGTGCCCCTCGCAGACCTTGAAATGGCGCTTCTGCCGGCCAACGTGGAGAAATTCGGTGAGGGCCTCAGCCTGCCGGAGAACGACATCCGCCTGTTCCTGGCCGTGCGCGAGGCGGCACACGCCCGCCTCTTCGTCCAGGTCCCCTGGCTGCGCGGGCACCTGCTCGGCGCTATCGAGGCCTACGCCCGCGGCATCCACATCGACACGTCCAAGATCGAAGAACTGGCACGCGAGATCGATCCCAGCAACCCCGAGGGCATCCAGGAGGCGCTCTCGCAGGGTGTCTTCATGCCGCAGCGGACTCCCGCCCAGGAGCAGGCCCTCGAAAAGCTGGAGACCGCGCTGGCCCTGGTGGAGGGCTGGGTGGACGAACTCACCTGGGGTGCGACCGAGAAGATGTTGCCGTCCGCCGCCGCACTGCGCGAAACCGTCCGGCGGCGCCGGGCCACCGGGGGCCCCGCGGAGCACGCGTTCTCCTCCCTCGTGGGACTCGAACTGCGGCCGCGCCGGCTCCGCGAGGCTGCCACACTGTGGGCCTTGCTCAAGGAAGAGCGTGGGGTCGACGGCCGCGACGCCGTTTGGCAGCATCCCGATCTGCTTCCCACGGCAGAGGACCTGGAAGATCCGCAAGGCTTCAGCGAACGCCGCAAACTCGCCGAAGCCAGCGACAGCGAAGTGGATGACGCCCTGCAGAAACTGCTTAGCGGAGGGTTCGACGAGCCGGCCGGCGCCGACGCAACGGACACCGAGGGCACTCCGGATTCAGAGGGCCCGGCGGATTCAGAGGGCACCGCGGATTCAGAGGGCACGGACGAACCGGCGGCCAAGGACGACGACCGTCAGGACGGCGGACCGGACGACGGCGGCACGCCCAAGGCCTAGCCGAACGCTAGTCGGCCCCGGCCGGGATTTCGGTTCCGTCCGGGGCTTCGTCGTATCCGCCGTCGGGCGCCAGGCCGCGTGAGGTCGCGAACGAGACCCCTTCCAGGAAGGCCTTGGCGCGCTCAGTCTCCGGGTACGCCGTCAGCAACCGCCAGAAGGCGGCATCGTGGCCGGCCACCAGGAGGTGGGCCAGTTCGTGAAGCAGCACGTAGTCGATCACCCACTGCGGCATGGGCTGCAGCTTCGCCGAGAGCCGGATGGTGCCTTCGGACGGCGTCGCGGAACCCCAGCGCGAATTCTGGTTGGTGACCCAGCGGACCGAGGAGGGCACCGCCCTGCCGCCCAGGTACTTCGCCGACAGATCCGCGGCGTGGGCGGCAAGGTCGGCATCGCTGCGGGGGCGGCGCCGGCCGGAACCCCGCGCCGCCCGGTCCCCTTGGCGCCGGAGTTTTTCCAGCATGCGATGGACCCACTCCCGTTCCTGCGCCCTGCTGAAGGACGCGGGGATGGCGACGACGGCGGTGCCGTCCTCCCAGAACGCGGCGACCGTGCGGCGTCGGCGCGCAGAGCGGCGGACCACGACCGGGGCGCCGTCGGCGGTGGTCAGCGGAATGGCAGCCGGAACTGAACCGGGCGTCACTGAACTCCCCGGCTTCACTGAACCGTGCTTTCGGCCAGGACTGTCAGAACGGCCTCGCCGTACTTCTCCAGTTTGGATGGACCCACGCCGGCGAGTTTGGCCAACTGCTCCAGCGACTCGGGGCGTGCCTCGGCGATGGCGGTCAGGGTGGCATCGGTGAACACGACGAATGCCGGGACGTCCGCCTCAAGGGCCACGTCCTTCCGCCACTGCCTGAGCGCGTCGAACGTCTGTTCCTCGTAACTGGGCGGGCACTGGTTGCAGCGGCCCACCTTGCGCTCCGCGCCGCTGGAGAGCATGCTGCCGCAGACCCTGCACGACGCCGGAACGGCCGCCTTCCGGCGCGGCGCCGGGCCCTTGCCCCGCAGGTGGGAGCTGGCCACCGAGTCGGGGCGCAGGCCGTCCAGGAAGCGCGAGGGCTTGCGGTTGGCGCGTCCGCCGGGTGTCCGGGCAGTGGACCAGGACAGGGACAGGTGTTCGCGGGCGCGGGTGATCCCGACGTACAGGAGCCGGCGTTCCTCGTCCACCGCTTCCGGAGTGTCCGCGAACGAGATCGGCACGAGGCCCTCACTCAGCCCGACCAGGAACACGGCGTCCCATTCCAGGCCCTTGGCGGCGTGCAGCGATGCCAGGGTAACGCCCTGCACGGTCGGTGCGTGCTGGGCCAGGGACCGTTCCTGGAGCTCGTTGACAAAGTCCGGGAGCGAGAACTGCGGGCCCCTGCTGATCACGAGTTCGTCGGCCAGCGCCACGAGGGCGGCCAGCGATTCCCAGCGCTCCCGGAGAGCGCCGCCGCTGTGCGGCGCCGCGTCCGTGTAGCCCAGGGAGGCGACGATGTCCCGGACCAGCTGCCCGAGCGGCTCGGGCGTGGCGGTTTCAGCCACCGCCCGGGTCGCGGCCCGGAGCTGCAGGATGGCGTCCCGGACCTCCTTCCGCGCGAAGAACCGCTCACCGCCGCGCAGCTGGTAGCCGATCCCCGCCGAGGCCAGCGCCTGTTCGTAGGCTTCGGACTGCCCGTTGGTGCGGAAGAGCACGGCGACCTGGCTCGCCGGAGTTCCGGCATCGAGGAGCTCGCGGATCCGCGCGGCGACAGTGGCGGCCTCCGCCTCGTCATCCGAGCATTCGGTGAACCGCGGCACCGGGCCCGCCGGCCGCTGCGCCACGAGCTGCAAAGGTGTGGCCCAGGCGGCGTCCGCCACCGGTCCGCCGCTGCGCCGGCCGGCGAGGAGGTCGTTGGCGAGCCTGACTACCTGGGGAGTGGACCGGTAGTCCCGGATCAGCTTAACGACGTGGGCCTCGGGATACATCGCTTTGAACCCGAGCAGGTGCTTCGGGGAGGCGCCGGTGAAGGAGTAGATGGTCTGGCTGGCGTCGCCCACGACGCAGAGCTCGTGGCGTCCGCCGAGCCACAGCTCCAGGAGCCGCTGCTGCAGCGGCGAGACGTCCTGGTACTCGTCGACGACGAAATGCCGGTACTGTTCCCGGACGGTCGCTGCCACCTTTGGGTCCTCCTGCAGGATCCCCACGGTGATCAGCAGCACGTCCTCGAAGTCGATGACGTTGCGGTCGGTCTTGACGTCCTCATAGGACTGGAAGACCCGTGCCACGGCCGTCAGGTCGAAGCCGCCCGGATTGCCACGGCCCTGGGCGTTCTCCAGATAGTTCGCCGGGGTCAGCATGGATACCTTGGCCCACTCGATTTCGGAGGCGAGGTCCCGGATGGAGGCGCGGTCCGTGCTGAGCCGGAGCCGCCGCGCGGCCTCGGCAATCATTTGCGCCTTGTGGTCCAGCAGGTTGGGCAAGGTGCCGCCGACCGCCTGCGGCCAGAAGAACTGCAACTGGCGCAGCGCCGCGGCGTGGAAGGTGCGGGCCTGAACATTGCCGACGCCGAGGTCACGGAGCCGGCTGCGCATCTCGGCGGCAGCCCGGGCCGTGAAGGTGACAGCGAGGAGCCGTTGTGGGCTGTACACCCCTGAGTGCACGCCGTAGGCGATCCGGTGCGTAATGGCGCGGGTCTTGCCGGTCCCGGCACCGGCCAGGACACACATGGGCCCCTGGAGGGTGCTGGCGACCTCGCGCTGCTCGGCGTCGAGGCCGCCGAGGATCCGTTCCTCCAGCGAACGGCCGTCAGGTTCGGGGGCATCGCCCGACGTCGTGCCGACCGACGGTTCCCCGCCGGGGATGGTGCTGAAGTTCAATTTCTCTGTGGTCACTTTGCTGCTCAGTCGGTAGTCGGTGTCCTGCGGACAGGGGCAGGCGGTGTCAGCCTGTATACGGCAGTGTCAGGCGCTGTCCGCGGCGTCCTGAATGACGCCGCCGTACCAGTGTTCAATAAGGGACCGGGCGATGGAGAGCCTGCTGGAAATGACGATCTCGCCGCTGAGGACGGCGTCCTGCAGTTCGCTCCGGCTGAACCACCGTGCCCTGGTGACCTCGACGCCGTCGGGCCGGGCTTCGGTGTCCGGCGTGGTGGCCGTGAAGCCGAGCATCAGGGAGGCGGGAAACGGCCAGGACTGCGATCCAAGGTACTGGGACGCGGTGACGCGGACCCCGACTTCCTCGCCGATTTCGCGCTGCACGGCCTGTTCGAGGGACTCCCCCGGTTCGACGAAGCCGGCGAGGGTCGAATAGTTCCGGGCGTCGAGCGGTCCGCCTCCGCCCAACAGCAGCCTCCCGTCGGGGCCCACCACGGTGACGATGATGGCCGGATCCGTCCGGGGGAAGTGCTCGGAGTTATCGGCCGGGCAGCGCCGGACCCAGCCACCGGCTTCCGGCTGCGTGGGAGTGCCACAGCGCGGGCAGTGCGTGTGGGTGGAGTGCCAGTTGGCGATGGCGCTGGCTTCGATGAACAACGCCGTGTCCGTGGCGTTCAGGCGTGCCGCGACTTCGCGGAAACCCACCCACTGCGCATCGCTGGGAACGCCGGCCACGTGAGCCTCAAATTCCTCGGCCTGCACTTCGAACTGAAGCGGGAGGACAAAGAGGACAAGCTCAGTGCCGGCGTCGAGGTCCGAACCGGCCAGGGCGGAACCGAGGTAAATCACGTGTTCGGGAGCGTACGGGGTGTCGGCCAGGTGCCCGGAGAGCTCGGCCGCGTTGAGGAGCACGAGGCTGTTGCCGCTGACGAGGGCCTGCCGGCCGGAGAGCACCACGGCTTGCGCCGCGCCTGAACCGACCAGCTCCGCGAGCATTCCGGGTTTCGCCCGCGCCGCGGATCCGCGGTCGATTAGGGCCGGGCGCACGGGAAGGACCGTCTCCATGAGGTGGTTTGCCGGCAGGAGATGCACCGGCGGGGCCGCACCGTCGGGTGCCGGGGATTCGGAGGGTGTTTGCTGTGATGCCGATGAAGATGCCGCTGACTCCGCAAGACTCATACACCCACCGTACTGACTCGGGCAGACAATTGACATTTGCCGACCATGCCGCCGGGCGCTCCACAGCGTGTGCGGAACAGGCCGCTTGCCCCGGATTCAGCGCCTATTTCCCTCCGATTTGTCCCCGATCTCAAGACTCGCCGCAGTGCATCGCCGACTTGGGCGCCGCTCAATCTACCGTGGAAGGGTGAGAAGGAAACCAATCGAACTGGCAGCTGTAGCAACGGCGGCGGTACCCGGCCTGACCCCGACCGCCGTCAGCTCTGCGCCGGACGATCCGGCGGACTTCGACGCGGCCCTCCTGCTGGACTCTGAGGGCAAGCGTTGGCGCGTCCGCTCCCCCCGGCATGCCGAAGCGAGCGCCCGGCTGGAAACCGAATTCCTGGTACTGCGGGCCTTCGCTCCCGGCATCCGGGCCGAGCTCCCGTTCCTCATGCCCACCGTGGCGGGAACGGTCCGCCAAGGCCAGCTCAGCACTTTTGTCTATTCGCACCTGGCCGGCGCCACCCGCTCCCTGGACGAGCTCAGCAACGGCTCTCCCGCGCTGGCCCGCGAAATCGGGGCGGCCCTGGCAGCGATCCATGACCTCCCGCGGTCAATCGTGAGCAACGCCGATCTGCCCAGCTATACGCCCAACGAATTCCGCCAGCGGCGCCTTAACGAACTGGACCAGGCGGCCACGACCGGAAAAATCCCGCCGCTGCTGCTGCGGCGCTGGGAACACGCCATGGAAGACGTCTCGCTCTGGCGCTTCAATCCCTGCGTCGTTCACGGCGACCTCCACGAGGACAACCTGCTGGTCGAGGGTGAGCGTGTGACCGCAGTGACGGGCTGGACCGACTTGCGCATCGGTGACCCGGCGGACGACATGGCCTGGCTGGTCGCCTCCAACGAACAGGACTTTGTGAACGCGGTCCTGGATCACTACACCTCCAGCCGGCGCGACGCGCCCGATGCGCACCTGTTGCGGCGGGCCGCGCTCTCTGCCGAATTCGCCCTGGCGCAGTATCTGGTCAAGGGCATGGCCGCCGGCAACCAGGAAATGGTCGACGAGGCGGAATCCATGCTCGCCACACTGGCGGAGGACGTGGCGGAACACGGCGGCCAGCCGATCAGCGTGGAACCGCTGCCGCAGCCGGTCGCGGCACCCGACCCCGGCACAGAACAAGCCATTGCCGACGCCGGTGCTCATGTCGATGCGCCGACGGTCCCGGCCGCGCCGGCCCCTGCGGCCAACGGGACGGCGCCCGCCGTCAGCAAGGTCACGCTGCTGCCTATGGAGCCGGTCCCGGGCAGCGCTTCGGCTGATGGTGCCACTGCCGGCATCAGTGCCATGCCCGCTGTGCACGTCACGCCTATCCCCCGCGAAACGGGCGCCGACGAACCGGCGGCTGTCCCCCAGCCCGTCGCAGAAACAGCCACAGCCGCTGGGGCAGGCGACCCGGCAAGCGCCGAGCCGGGCGCCGGTAAGGCCGCAGGTGCGCCCGCCGACATCACCGCAATCCCCGGTGCCGCCAAGTCCTCCACGTCCTCCGAGTCCTCCAGCGCTGATGCCGCGCTGGACGGCGCCCCGCAGGCGGCGGCCCCCGACACGGACGCCGGAAAGGTCAGTGAGGCCGGTGACAGTGACGCCGGGGCAGCGGTTCCCGCCGGTAACGACACGTCGACGCAATCGATCGCCGTCGTCCAGCCCGGCTCTGTCGTACATCCCGAGACCGCTGTGCAGCGCGACTCCCCTGTACAGCCCGAGACCGCTGCGGAGCCCGGATCCGGTGACAACACGTCAACCGCCGCGATCACGGTGGTCGACTCCGCGTCCCGCTAGCGCCGGCTGCCGGCCGGTTCAGGTGTACTGCCCCGCCGGCTCGTTCGGCGGGCTTTCTCCGGCCGGATGACATCCGCTAGGCGCCGCTGTGCGTCGCCGTCCTCCCCAGCGCCGCCGCCACGATTTCCTCAAGCTTTTCCGCTGATCCGAGGTCATGGGGGCGGACCACCTGGTTGTCGGCCACGTAGTAGAAAGCGGCCCGGACGTCCTCCAACGGGACCCCCTTGAGCCGGGCCCAGGCCAGCCGGTAGACGGCGAGCTGGACTGCCTTGACCTTCAATTGGGCCGCCGAGGGGCGGCGGCCGGTCTTCCAGTCCACAAGATCCCAGCGGCCGTCGGCGTCGCGGAACACGGCGTCGATCCTGCCCCGGACCACGACGTCGCCGATCCGTGTCTCGACCGGGACCTCGACGTGGGCGGGGGCGCGGTGGGCCCACTCGGACTGACGGAAAGTTTCCACCATGGAATCCAGGCCGTAGGCCTCGTCGATGTGGTCGTCGGCGCCGGCGGCCTCACCCAGGTCCAGCATCCCGGCGGCGCCGAAGTATTCCTCCACCCAGGCGTGGAAGGCCGTGCCCTTGCGGGCCGACATCCCCGGTTCGCGCGGTATCGGCCGGCGCAGCCGGGCCACAACGGAGCCTGGGTCATCTTCCAGGTCCACGAGAGTCGACGCCGAGATGTGCCCGGGCAGATGCACATCCTGTACCACCGAACGCCGGGACCGGCGTTCCAGCAAAGTGGCCGCCTCCTGCGCCCACCCGGCGGCAGGACCGCGCAGGACGGGACGTTTTCCGGCCTCCGCGCCATCCGGGCCGGCGTCCATTGCCCGCAGGACGCGGGCCGCTGCGGATTCCATGGCCGCCCGCCGGCCCGGGACAAGCCGCAGCCGTTTTCCCGTCCGGGGGTCATGCGGGCCCTCCAGCGGATCATAGGGCCAGGCGGCGACTTCGAGTTCAGAGGTCAGGGGGCTTTCGGCCGGCAGCGCGTCCTCGGTGACGGACAGCGGATGGATTTCGGCCGAGCCGTTGGCGGTGAGGCCCTCGAGCCCGGCAAGGAAGGGAGACATCTCCGCCAAACCCGCCCGGGACCCCACCCACGCCGCACTCGATAGCCAGAGCACGTGTTTGGCACGGGTGTACGCCACGTAGGCCAGGCGCCGTTCCTCGGCCTCGCCGTGCGCCTGGACGGCAGACTTGAACTCCTTCTCGGCGTCGAGCCAGCCTTTTTGGTCCGGCTGGTCCAGGTCCCATTGGGGCAAATCGGTGCGATCGCCGCGCAACGGCCACGGCAGTGCCGCACTGCCGCTGCTCCACCGCGAGTCACGGCTGCTGGGGAACGCCCCGGAATTGAGCCCGGGAACGAACACGACGTCCCATTCCAGCCCCTTGGAGGCATGCACGGTCAGCAGCTGGACGGCCTCGTGGTTCACCTCCGGCGCTGCGGCATCCAGACCGTTTTCCTCGGCCGCCGCGGCTTCCAGCCATGCAAGGAACGCCAGGACGTCGACCCGCTGCGAGGTGTGCAGGAACCCGGCCGCCGCGTCCTGGAAGGCGTCCAGATTGCGGCGGGCCTGATGGATACTGATCCCCGGCCGCGCCGCAACTTCGATGTCCAGGAGCATCGCCCGTTCGACCTCGCCGAGCAAAGTGGTGAGGTCGTCCCCCATGTAGCTGCGCAACTGCCGGAGCTCGTCCGAGAGCCGCTGCAGACGGTCCCGGGCCTCCTGGCTCAGTCTGCGTCCGTGCGCCGAGGTCCAGCCGTCGCGGGGCAGCCAGTCCAGGGCCTCGACCAGGCTGGCGGCGTCCGTGATGTCGCCTTCAATCACTGCGTCGTCAGTATCGTCTACGGCACCCCCGGCGTCTCCGGCACCCTGTCCGGCGTCGCCGGCGTCCAGGCCGCCGGGGTGGCCCCGACGGCGGGCCAGGAAACTTGACCAGTCCCGCAGGGCCATCAGGTCCGCCGGGCCGATCCGCCACCGCGCGCCGGCCAGCAGGCGCATGAGGGAGTCCGAGCGGCCCGGGTCGGCCAAAACCCGGAGCGTAGCGACAAGATCGATGATTTCCGGCGTGTCCAACAGCCCGCCGAGCCCAACGATTTCATAGGGAATGCCCCGGACTTCGAACTCGCGGCGAATGCATTCCATCTGTGCCCGGCGCCGGCACAGGACAGCCATGGCCGGCGGAACCGGGTCGGCGGAGTGCGCGGCGTCGAAGTCCGTTACGCGAAATTTCAGCACATCGCCGGCGATCGCCGCAGCCTCGGATTCGTCCGTGGCGAACCGTCCCATCACCACCCTGCCGTCCACCGCGGCCGGGCTGGGCTGCAGTGGCGGGACCTCGACGGCGTCGGCGCTTTCCCGGGCCCCGGCGGCCCCGAGGTTCGCCGCCGCCTTGCTCAGCGGCGCCGAAATGAGGTTGGCCGTGGCCAGGATGTTGCGTCCGTTGCGCCACGCTGTAGTCAAGTAGGAGGTGGGCGCCACGGCAAAGCGCCGGGCCTGCCCGCTGCCCCGGCCCCCCTCGCCGCCGTGGGGGGTGTCGGTGCCTTCGCCGCTGACGAGGATCGGGAATTCGCGGACGAAATGGAAGAGTTGCCCGGCGGACGCTCCCCGGAATCCGTAGATGGACTGGTTCGGGTCCCCCACCGCGGTAACCGCATGGCCGTCGCCGAAGAGCCGGGAGAACAGCACCAACTGGGCGTGCGAGGTGTCCTGGAACTCATCGAGCAGCACCACCTTGTAACGCTGGCGCTCCGTTTGGGCGGCGACCGGAATCTCACTGGCCACCCGCGCCGCCAGGGCCACCAGGTCACCGAAGTCCAGGGCGCCGCGGGCGCGCTTCGCCTCGGAATAGCGGCCCACCATGTCCGCGACGCTGGCCCGCGTGCGAAGCATCGCGCTGAGCTCGCCCGCAGCCTGGGTGGGGTTCTTCTTGGCTTCTGCGACATACGGGAGCGACTCGAACTCGGCGACCCGCTCCAAGAGCCAGCCACGGACCTGGGTCGGGTCCTGCAAATGCTCGGAGCACTCTCCCGCCAGCTGGATCACGGCCTTGACGAGCGTCGATTTGGCGGACCGGAAGTGTTCGTAGTCCCCGTCAAAGGCTTCCACCACCTCGCTGGCGAGCTGGAACGACTGGGCGCCGCCGAGCAGCACGACGTCGCGTTCGACACCGAGGCGGAGACCGTAGTCGGACACAATGCCGCTCGCATACGAGTGGTAGGTGGAGACCTTGGGTTCAAGCGCATCCGCGCTCAGCAGCCCGGCAGGGAAGAGCGTGTTCCCGGTGTCGGCCGCCGCGATGCGCGCCAGGGCGGCCAGCTTGGCCCGGATCCGCGAGGCGAGTTCACCGGCGGCCTTGCGGGTGAAGGTGACGCCGAGGACTTCCTCCGGCCGGACCCAGCCGTTGGCGACGAGCCACACCACCCGGTCCGCCATGGTTGCGGTCTTCCCCGACCCCGCCCCGGCGATCACGAGCCGCGGCGTGAGGGGCGAGGAAATGATCAGGGACTGTTCGGCCGTGGGGCTGTTCCCCTCCCCCAGCAGTGCCGACAGCTCTTCCGGGCTGAACCGTGGCTCGGGAAGGGGCGCGGGAAGGGGAGCCGGTGCCGGATGCGGGTCGGTCGGGCCGCTTGCCGGCGCCTCGGGGCTCATTCAGTAACCTGCTTTCCCCGCACGCACAGCGGGCACACTTCAGGGAGCCGGCAGCCGTGGCCGCCGTGGCCTCCCTTGGACGGATCGTGGCGGGCCTGGAAAACGCTCCCGGACATTACGCGGGCGGCGTCGCCGACCATCTCCAGTGCCCAGTTGTCCTGCGGATCCAGCGGTGCCTGGGCCTGGATGCCGGGGCTCTTGGTGGTGGTGCCCAGCTGGGCCAGGACGGCGCCGCCCGGCAGCGGCGGCGGACCGTCGTCGGGACCCGCGAAGCCGCCGGCCAGCACGGCGGCCTGATAGGCGCCCAGCTGCGGGTGCCGGTCCAGATCCGCTTTGCCGGGCTGGCGTTTGCCGGTCTTGAGGTCGATGATCACCAGCCTGCCCTCGGCGTCGATCTCGAGCCGGTCGACCTGACCCCTGAGCACGGCGGGCCGCGCCGGACCGGTGCTTCCGCCGTCGCCGGGATCGGATCCGGCCTGTGTGGAAGCGGCCTCCGCCGGAACGTCCGGCAGCTTCACCTCAAAGTCCTGTTCGACGCCGATCAGGCTTCGGCCCTCGCTGCGCATCACGAGGACATACTGGGCGAGCTTGCGGACCATGGACTCGGCTCGCTGGAAGTCCAGTTTGCCTTCCCAGTTGTCCTTCATCCCCAGCGTGGGCCAGCGCCGGACGAGTTCGGCGACATATTCGCTTCCCGAGGCGTCCGGGAGGTCCTGCGCAATGGCGTGGACCAGCGTTCCGAGGCTGCGGGCAAAATCGGTTGCGGCTTCACCGCCGGCGGCTTGGACAAACCAGTCCAGCGGAGATTTCTGCACGGTTTCGACCTTCGAGGGCGACACGAACACGGTACCGCCCGGCGGAACCACCGCCTCCTCCGAGGACAACTCCGCCAGCCCCCACCAGCTCGCGGGGTGCGCGCCCGGAACCGGCGGCTGGGCCGTGGCCAGGCCCCCCAGCACGGCAGCGGCTTCCGCCGATTCGGCCGCCCTCGGGTCGAGCTGGGCGTACTGCCGCAGTTCCGCGACCAGCGCCCGGAGGGTCAGCGGACGCTCGACCGGGGTAAAGCCCCGGCGGTCCTGCCCGGGCCGCAACGGCGCCACATAGTCCAGGAACGAGGACGGCTGCTCGTCCTCCGAGGACACCGCCGTGCAGATCAGCACCTCCCGGGCGCGGGACACTGCCGTGGAAAAGCTCCGGAGCTCGTCATAGCGTATTTCGCGCAGCCGGCTCTGCGGATCCAGTCGCAGGGCATACTCCACGCCGTGCTCGACGGCGTCGGCGAACAACGTGCTGCCGAGCAGCTCGCCGCGCAACCGGGTGTTGGGCCACACGCCTTCCTGAAGTCCGGGCACAATTACCACCGGCCATTCGCGGCCGGCCGCGCTGGCAGGGGTCATGAGCTCCACCGCGTCTTCCAGCTGCGCCCGGGCGGCCAGGGTATCCATGGGAAGTTCCTGGCTGAGCAGGTATTCAAGGAACTGCTCCGGGCCGGAACCGGGCAGCTGGTCCACAAAGCGTTCCGCGGTATGGAACAGCGCCATCATGGCATCAAGGTCACGGTCGGCCCGGGCACCGGCTGATCCTCCGGCGAGGGCGGCGTCGGTCCAGCGCGAGGCCAGGCCGGTGGAATGCCAGAGCGCCCAGAGTACCGTCTCGGCGTTGCCTCCGGGGGCACCGGCGGCGTCCCGGCCCGCTGCGATCATCCGGGCAATCCGGCGGGCCGAGTGACCCTCGATGCCCAGCGTTGCGAGCGCTCCCGGCTCCAGCAGGGCTTCGACCAGGAGCGCGTCGCTGGTGCGTCCGCCGCCGCCCAGGAGTTCCTCCCGGCGCAGCGACTGCCGCAGCCTCCGCAGTTCAATCGCGGTGGCGCCGCCTATCCGGGACGTCAGCAAGGACACCGCTGACTCGGGTGTGAGCACGGCAGGGTCCAGGGCCACCGCATAGGCATCGAGCAGCGGACGGACCGCGACCTCGTCCCGGACTGCGGATTCGGCGACGGGGATCCGGACCGGGATCCCCTGGCCGGCCAGGTACCGCTGCAACTGGCTGAGCTGGCCGCCGTTGCGCACGATCACGGCGATGTCCCCGAGTTCCCGGGCGTCGTTCAGCTGGGCTTCGAGGATCCGCTGGGCCACATACCGCAGCTCGTGGACCGGGGACGGCAACAGGTGGGCCTCGACCGTCCCCGCGCGGGCGCCGGCGGCTCTGTCCGGTGTCGGGACTGGTCGCCCGTCCGGCGCCGGCACTGGTCCGGGCTGTTCAAGCCGGCGGGCGGACTGCCCTCCGGACCTGCGGGAGATGCGCCCGGCCACTGACAGCCATGCCTCTGCCACGGCCGGGTCCTGCCGATGCGCCGTCCACAGGGGTCGTTCCAGGATCGTCCCGTCAGGGGCCAGGAGGCCGGGAAGCTCCGCCACGAGATCGGGGCGTGCCCCGCGGAAGCCCTGAACCACGGTGTCCGGCGAGGCGGTGATGATGGCATCCTTGCCGGCGGCGATGTCGGCGAGCAATTCGAAGACCGCCGGGTTCGCCTCCTGGATGTCATCCACGAGAATCAGCTGCAGGCGGTCGCGTTCGGCGGCGAGGAAATCGGGTGAGTCCTGGAAGATCTGGCGCGCGGCAGTGATGATGCCGGCGGGGTCGAAGGCCTCGGGCATGCGGAGGTCCAGGACATCACGGTACTCGGAGTACAGGGCGGCCGCCGGAATCCAGTCCGGCCGGTTGCACTGCCTGGCCAAGGCTACAAGGTCCTCGGCGGTCCGCCCGGATTCGATGATCCGGTCAAAGAGCTGGCGCACTTCCTGCCGGAAACCGCGGGTCTGCAGGGCGGCGCCCAGGTCCTCGGGCCAGGGCAGCTCGAGGCCGGGCAGCGCATGGCCCTCCAGCAGTTCCTTGATGATCAGGTCCTGTTCCGGGCCGGAGAGCAGCTTCGGTTGGCGCGGAAGCGGCAGGAGGCCTTCGGCCTTGGCACGGCGGATCAGATCGAAGGCATATGACGCCCAGGTCCGTGCCGGCGTCGTGCTCAGGCTCCGGTCCAGGCGGGCCGTGAACCGGTCGCGGAGCGTATCCGCGGCGAGCCGCCCGGGAGCCAGGATGAGCATCCGCTCCGGATCCAGGCCATCGCGCAGGGTGCGGCGGACGGCAGCCTCGACAAGGACCGTCGACTTGCCGGTGCCGGGCGCGCCGGGCACCAGGACGGGGCCGGAGCCGGGCGGGACCTCGACGGCGGCGAGCTGGTCCGGTGACAGCACCGGCACCGCGCTGTGCTGGGTCCGGGGCGGCAACAGGCGCAGCCCCGCTCCCGTTGCGCGCCCCGCCCCGGGAAGGGGACGGGACCCGGACCGCTGCAGGCTTGGTTCGAGGTGGCTGGGGGTACTCACACAGTCATTTCATCATCGGGTACCGACAATTTATGCGACTCCCGCTCGAGCCGCTCCGCGATGGCATCGATCCGGTCGAAATCGGCGTCGGTGGGCGCCCACCGGCCGGAGGCCAGGTCAACACGCCAGCGCCCCTCGCCGGTCCGGCGGAAGTCCTCGTAGCGGCCCAGCAGCGGCGTCCCCTCCTGCAGATAAAGGCCCAATGCCTCGTGCTCCAGGCCGGGCGGGGCGTCCCCGCTGGATTTCAGGACGCGCCACCAGGGCACGCTGCTGCCATAGTGGCTCATGACCGATCCGACCTGGCGCGGGCCGCCGGCGCCGAGGAGTTCCGCAACGTCGCCATAGGCCACCGCCGTGCCGGCCGGGATCAACGCCACGAGCTCCAGAACCGCCTCCACATACTCCGTCCGCATCGGTCCAGCCTAGCCGTTCCGGACTCCGGAACCGTGCCCGGGCGGCACACGGGCACGGCGGTCAGGAACTGTCAGTGGCAGCAGTTACGGTTGAAGCATGAGCACTTGGAACACCCTCCCCCGCGCAGCCTTCGACCTCGAAACGACCGGGCGGAACTCCCGCGCGGCGCGGATTGTCACAGCATCCATCACCGTGGTGGACTCCGACGGCGGGATCGTCCAGGAACACGAGTGGCTCGCCGACCCCGGCGTTGAGATTCCCACCGAGGCCAGCGACATCCACGGCGTCACCACCGAGAAGGCCCGCAGCGAAGGCCGCCCCGCCGCGGAAGTGACGCGGGAGGTCGCAGCCGTGCTTCAGGAGCTCTTCGACACGGGTGTTCCGGTCATCGCCTTCAACGCCAGCTACGACTTCACGGTGCTCGCCGCCGAGTCGGCCCGCTACGGCGTCCCGCAGTTGAGCCGCTTCCCCGTGCTGGATCCGTACGTCATGAACAAACAGGTGGACCGGTACCGCAAGGGCAAGCGCACGCTCACCGCCTTGTGCGAGGAGTACGGCGTCAATCTGGACAACGCGCACACCTCGGCTGCCGATGCCCTGGCAACCCTTCGGATGCTCGATGCCATGGCCGGAAAATTCCCCAAGCTCAGGATGCCGGCGGGCAACCTGCACCAGCTCCAGGTCGAATGGGCCTCTGCCCAGGCCGCGGACTTCCAAAGCTACCTGCGCAAGACGAAGCCGGCCGCCGTGATCGAAGGCGACTGGCCCGTCCTGCCTCCCGAGGATGCCAGCCGGGGCGACTTCTAGGATTTCGGAACGGCGGGATTCCGGACGCCTGGGCGCCGGCGCGGGAACACTTCTTAAAACGAAACGTTCGCCGGCGGAACGGCTTAACTAGTCCGCCGCTGCGCGCAAATCCAGTGATTGCGACGGAGGTCACACCGCCCGGGGCTTCCACTTGCCGCCTGCTCCGGCGCCGATGATTCCGCGCTACCCCGCCAGCACTATCAGGATCGCCGCCGATCACACATGAACCTGAAGATAGTTCGCAGAACGCACACGTCAGCTCTGATCTGTTCGGATTGAATGGGCGTCCACGTCGGATGACACAATTATCTTTCGCGGCGTGTCTGCTCCACCCGGCGCCCAAGCCAGCGGCCGGGGGCCGGGGGCCCGATGAGCCTCCCGCGACCCACTGAATTTCAGACGAAAGTGATTGCGTGATGAAAAGCAAAGCCTTGAAGTGGCTGACCACCGTTCCCGTGGCCATCGCCGTGGCGGTTTCCCTTGCAGCCTGCGGCGGCGGTTCGGCCCAGTCAACGGCGTCACCGACGGATGCCCTCCAGGGCAGCGACCAGAAGTCCTTGGACAAGTACACCACCAAGGACGTCACTCCCCTGGACAAGATTGACAAGTCCAAGCTCGGCCTGATCAGCGAGGGAACCCTGACTGTGGGCACCCTTTCGGACGCCCCGCCGAACATCTACATCGATAAGTCGGGCAAGTTCACCGGCTACGACAACGAGCTCCTGCGCGCCATTGCGGACAAGCTGGGCCTCAAGGTGGAGTTCAAGGCGACCGGCTTCGCCTCGCTGCTCGCCCAGGTCCAGAATAAGCAGTTCGACCTCGGGTCCTCCTCGATCTCCACCACCGACGCGCGCCGTAAGACCGTCGGCTTCACGAACGGTTACGACTTCGGCTACATGGCCGTCGTCGCCAAGAAGGACTCCAACATCAAGGGGTTCAAGGACCTGACCAAGGACACCCGCATCGCCGTGGTCCAGGGCACGGTGCAGGATGACTACGTCACCAACACCCTCCAGATCGAACCCGTCCGCTTCGAGGACTACAACACCGCCTACGCCAACTTGAAGAACGGTCAGGTTGACGCCTGGGTCGCTCCGTCCCAGCAGGCCACCGGCCAGGTCAAGGAAGGCGACGGCACGGTCATTGCCGAGTCGGTTGTGAACACCCAGAACTTCACCGCGTACGCCGTGAACAAGGAAAACCAGCCGCTCATTGACGCGCTGAACTCCGGCCTCGACGCCGTGATTGCTGACGGCACCTGGTCCAAGTTGACCAAGGAATGGTACCCGGACCGCGAGACCCCGGCCACGTGGTCCCCGGGCTCCAAGGCCGTCACCGTTCCGAAGTCCTAGTCCATGGATGCACTCGATCAACTCGTAAAGACCTTCTTTGACTGGGAGGCGATGGCAGCCGTCCTGCCGAACATGATTATGTTCGGCCTGCCCAACACCCTGATCCTGGCGGTTTCCTCGGGCGTGCTCGGGTGCATCCTGGGCATGGTCCTGGCCGTCATGGGCACGTCCCGCCTGACGCCGCTGCGGTGGCTCTCCCGGATCTACACGGACATCTTCCGCGGCGTTCCGGCTATTGTCATCATCCTCCTCATCGGCCTCGGGCTCGGACCCATAGTCCGGGTAGCGACCGGATCCACGAACCCGTTCCCGCTGGCCATCTTCGCCCTGACGCTCATGGCGGCGGCCTACATCGGCGAGATTTTCCGCTCGGGCATCCAGAGCGTGGAAAAGGGCCAGCTGGAGGCGTCCCGGGCCCTGGGCTTCAGCTATGGTTCGTCTATGCGCCTCGTGGTGATTCCACAGGGGGTCCGGCGCGTGCTCCCGGCCCTGGTCAACCAGTTCATCGCGCTGATCAAGGACTCGTCCCTGATCTATCTGCTGGGCCTGATCGCCAGCCAGCGCGAGATCTTCCGGATCGGTAACGACGCCGCCGCCAATACGGGAAACCTCTCGCCTCTGGTTGCCGCGGCGTTCATGTACCTCATCCTGACGGTTCCGCTCACCCACTTGGTCAACTACATCGACAAGCGCCTGCGCACCGGCCGTCCGGAGAAGCGTCAGCCTGACGACGCCGCAGCCTTGATCGGGAAGGGAGCACAGCCATGAGCGAATTCGCCTCTGGCTCGCTGACCGGCAAGAACCTGCACTTGTCCTTCGGCACGAACCATGTCCTCCGCGGCATCGACCTTCATGTCGAGAAGGGCACCACCGCCTCGGTGATCGGGCCCTCCGGCTCAGGGAAGTCCACGCTGCTGCGTGTCATGAACCGCCTGATCGAACCGGACCAGGGCGACATCCTGCTCGATGGCCGCTCGGTCCTGAAGGACAACCCGGACGAGCTGCGCCAGCGGATCGGGATGGTGTTCCAGCAGTTCAACCTGTTCCCGCACAAGACCGTGGTGGACAACGTCTCGCTGGCGCTGCGGAAGCTGCGCAAGCTGCCGGCCGAGCAGGCCCGGGCCGAGGCACTCGAGCAGCTCGACCTGGTGGGGCTCAAGCACAAGGCCGACGCCCGTCCTGCCAACCTCTCCGGCGGCCAGCAGCAGCGTGTCGCCATTGCCCGCGCCCTGGCCATGAAGCCGGAGGTGATGTTCTTTGATGAGGCCACCTCCGCCCTCGACCCCGAGCTCGTCAAGGGTGTGCTGGCGCTGATGGCCGACCTCGCCAAGGGCGGCATGACCATGGTGGTGGTGACCCACGAGATGGGCTTCTCCCGCAATGTCTCGGACACCGTGACGTTCATGGACGCCGGCGTCGTCGTCGAGTCCGGTCCCCCGGAACAGATCTTTACCAGCCCGCGGACCGAGCGGCTGCAGGGGTTCCTCGCGGACGTTCTGTAGTTCGCGCCAGAGTCCCGGCAGCTTAAATGACTGATGGCACCCGCAGCGGCGGGTGCCATCAGTCATTTAAGGGCTAAGGCTATGGCTTGGCGCCGGCGGCCGCCTTCGCCGCGGCCGGCAGGGCGTCGAAGATCCGGTTCATCGCGGTGTCGTCGTGCGCGGCGGAGAGGAACCAGGCTTCGAAGACCGACGGCGGCAGGTAGACGCCGGAGTCCAGCATGGAGTGGAAGAACGGGGCGTAGCGGAACACTTCCTGGCCCTGGGCGTCCTCGTAGTTGTGGACCCCCCGGGCGCCCGTGCCGAAGGCCACGGAGAACAGGTTGCCTGCGCGCTGGATGGAGTGGTCCACACCGGCCGCATCGAGTGCGGAGGACAGCGCCGCGGAGAGTTCCAGCGAGCGGGCATCCACGAACGAATAGACCTCGGGGGTGGCGTGCGTGAGGGTCGCGACCCCGGCGGCCATGGCCACCGGGTTACCGCTCAGCGTCCCGGCCTGGTAGACGGGGCCCAGGGGCGCCAGGTAGTCCATGACCTCCGCGCGTCCGGCGAGGGCCGCCGTCGGCATGCCTCCACCAATCACCTTCCCAAACGTCAGCAGGTCCGGGGTCCACGGCTGGGCGGCACCGGCGGCGCCGCCGGTGAGGCCCCAGTAGCCGGAGTAGCCGGTGCGGAATCCGGTCAGGACCTCGTCGAGGATCAGCAGGGCGCCGTGTTCGCGGGTGATCCGGGAAAGGCCTGCGTTGAAGCCGTCGCCGGGGGTGACCACGCCCATGTTGGCGGGAGCGGCTTCGGTGATGACGGCGGCAATGCTGTCACCGTGCTTGGCGAAGGCGGCTTCGACGGCGCCGAGGTCGTTGTAGGGCAGCACGAGCGTCTCGGCGGCGGTCGCGGCGGTGACCCCGGCTGAGCCGGGCAGCGCGAGGGTCGCCAGGCCGGAGCCTGCGGCGGCGAGGAGGCCGTCGAGGTGGCCGTGGTAGCAGCCGGCGAACTTGATGATCAGGTTGCGGCCGGTGAAGCCGCGGGCGAGCCGGACGGCCGTCATGGTCGCCTCGGTGCCGGTGGAGACCATCCGGACGCGCTCGGCAGCCGGGACGCGCTCCTTGACGATTGCGGCAAGGTTGGCCTCGTCCGGTGTGGAAGCGCCGAAGGAGAGACCGCGGTCGACGGCTGCGTGCACGGCTGCCAGGACCTCCGGGTGGGCGTGCCCCAGCAGCGCCGGGCCCCAGGAGCAGACGAGGTCGACGTAGTCGGCACCGTCGGCGTCGGTCAGGTAGGCACCCTTGGCGGACACCATGAACCGCGGCGTCCCGCCCACAGAGCCGAAGGCGCGCACGGGCGAGTTCACCCCGCCCGGCATCAGCTGGCGGGCACGGTCAAAGAGTTCCTCGTTGCGAGGCATGCTGGAAGTCATGGTTCCTATTCTTTCAGTTCGCGGCGAGGTCAGTTCGCGGCCAGTTCAGTTGGCGCTAAGCAAGGCGGCCACGCGGGGCGCCACTTCGGTGCCGAACAGTTCAATGGAGCGCATCATGGCCGTGTGCGGCAGGGTGCCGTTGCTGTACTTGAGGTCAAAGCGGTCCACCCCCAGGTTCTTTTTGAGCAGGGCAATCTTCGCAGCCACGGTTTCCGGTGACCCGACATAGAGGGCTCCCTCGGGCGTACACATCGCGTCAAACTCGCCACGGCTGGCCGGACCCCAGCCGCGTTCGGCCCCGATCCGGTTCCGCTGCTCTAGCCAGTGCGGGAAGAACTCCTCGCGGGCGTCCTCATCCGTGGCGGCAACGTGGCCGGGCGAATGCGTGGCCATCTGCTGCATCGGGTGCCCGTACTTGGCCATGGCCTCACGGTAGAGGTTGGCCAGGGGCGCGAAAGACCGCGGCTGGCCGCCAATGATCGCGAAAATGATCGGGTAGCCGTACTCGGCGCAGCGCAGCACCGACTCGGGCGTGCCGCCGACGCCGATCCAGGTCGGCAGCAGGTGGTGTTCCAGCGGCGGGTAGACGCTCAGGCCGCTGATGGCCGGCCGGGTGCGTCCCTCCCAGTGGACCGGTTTCTGCGCCCGGACCTTGTCGAAGAGCTCGAGCTTTTCCTCGAACAGGACCTCGTAGTCCGCCAGGTCCAGGCCGAACAGCGGGAAAGACTCGATGAAGGACCCGCGGCCCAGCATGACCTCTGCCCGGCCCCCGGAGATGGCGTCCACGGTGGCGAAGCGCTGGAACACCCGTATCGGGTCATCGGAGCTGAGCACTGTCACAGCCGAGCCGAGCCGGATGTTCTTGGTGCGGGCGGCCGCCGCGGCCAGGAATACCTCCGGGGCGGAGACCGCGAAGTCGCGGCGGTGGTGCTCCCCCACCGCGAAGGCGTGCAGGCCGATCTGGTCCGCGAGTTCGGCCTGTTCCAGGAGCTGGCGCAGCACCTGGGCGTGCGGGACGGGATGGCCGTCCGGGAAGACCCCGACGTCGCCGAAGGTGTTCAGGCCTAGGAGGATGCGGTTGGGCCCCACCGGCGCGGTGGGTATGGAATTGAGCGGGGCGTCCGCGGATTCGGGGGCCGTGTTCATCGGGTTTCCTTCAGCCAGCCGGCGAGCTCGCTCGCCCAGTAGGTCAGCACCATGTTGGCGCCGGCGCGCTTGATGCCCAGGACGGACTCAGTGATGGCGGCCCGGCGGTCGATCCAGCCGTTTGCGGCGGCGGCCTCGATCATCGAGTACTCGCCGGAAATCTGGTAGGCGGCCACGGGGACCGGGCTCATGGCGGCGACGTCGGCGAGGATGTCCAGGTAGCTCATGGCAGGCTTCACCATGACCATGTCGGCGCCTTCGGCCAGGTCCAGGTCCACCTCGAGGATGGCCTCCCGGCGGTTGGCGGCGTCCATCTGGTAGGTGCGGCGGTCGCCGGTCAGCTGCGAGTCGACGGCCTCGCGGAACGGGCCGTAGAACGCGGAGGCATATTTCGCGGCGTAGGCCACGATGGCGGTGTTGGCGTGGCCGGCGTCCTCGAGGGCCTGCCGGATCACGGCGACCTGGCCGTCCATCATGCCCGACGGGCCCAGGACGTGGGCGCCGGCGTCGGCCTGGGCAACCGCCATCTGGCCGTAGATTTCCAGGGTGGCATCGTTGTCGACGTAGCCGTTGGCGTCCAGGACACCGCAGTGGCCGTGGTCGGTGAATTCGTCCAGGCACACGTCGCTCATGACCACGAGGTCGTCGCCGACCTCGGCGCGGACGTCCCGGATGGCTTTGTTCAGCACGCCGTCGGGGTCCAGCGACGCCGTCCCGCGCGCGTCCCGGACGGCGGGGACGCCGAACAGCATGATGCCGCCGACGCCCAGCCGGACAGCCTCGGCCGCCGCACGCCTGAGCGAATCGGTGGTGTGCTGCTGCACGCCGGGCATCGAGGCGATCGGGTTGGGCTCACTCAGGCCTTCGCGGATGAAGGCCGGCAGGATGAGCTCCGAGGCTGAGAGCCGGTGTTCGGCCGTCAGCCGGCGCATGGCCGGGGTGGTGCGGAGCCGGCGGGGGCGGTGGGTCGGGAAGCTCATATGGTGTCCTTTGCTGAGGGCTCTGCGGCTGACGGATGCGATGGGGGCTGCTGGTGGTCAAGGGACCGCACGACGGCGGCAACCAGGCCGGACGCCGTCGGCTCTTCGGCGACGGCGTCGACGCTGAGTCCGAGGGAGGCCGCCTCGGCCGCCGTCGAGCGTCCGATGGCGACGAAACGGCAGGTGCCCAGCGGGCCGAGGTCCGCGTGGATGCGGCGGGCGGCGCTCGGGGAGGCGGCGACGACGGCGTGCAGCCGACCGGCCCCGATTTCGGCTTTCGCCTCGGCCGTGGTGAGCACGGTGGGCGGCGCGTCCTGCCCGGCCGGACTGATCCCCTGCGACAAGGTCGCCTGCGGCGGGGCCGGTGGGAATGCGGGCAGCGCCCGCCGCGGATCGGCAGGATAGTCGACGGTGTTGTACGCGGTGACGGTCTGGACGGCCGCGCCGCGGGCCTCGAGGCCCTTGCGCAGCCGCGGGTCCGCTATGTCCGCCTGGGGCAGGAGCACGCTGCCCTGGTTCGCGGGCCAGATGTCGAGCAGGCCCGTGCCGGATTGCTGGCCCGTGGGTGCAAGGTCGACGCTGATGCCCCGGGACTCCAGCTCACGGCGGGTCGCCGGGCCGATCGTGGCCACGAGGATGCTGCCGGGCAGCCAGTTGCTGAGGGAGGCGCCGCGTTCGGCGGCTTTCGCCTCCAGTGCCTGGACCGTGGTCACGCTGCTGATCACGAGCCACGTGTAGGCCCCGGCGCCGAGGGCGTCGAAGGCGACGTCGAGGGAGTGCTGGTCGTTGGCCTGCTCAAAGTCAATCAGCGGGAGCAGCAACGGCTCGGCGCCGGCACGGCGGAGGGCCGTGACGAGTTCCCCCGCGCGGTCCGGGCTGCGGGCAACCAACACGCGGGCGCCCTCCGGCACCCTCATGCCGGTTGGGCCGCCCGTGTGGTTGCGGTCGCTGTGGGGTGCCATGAAGTGGTGGATCCGCGGTTCAGGAAGCTGCCAGGTCCGCGATGTCCGCGGCGCCTCGGGCCAGCAGCACTTCCGCCAGCTCGATCCCGAGCAGCGTTGCCCCGACCTCGGTGAGGCCGTCAGTGGCTTTCTTGTCGCGGACGGTTGCCGTGCCGTCGACGGCGCAGACCACCGCTTCGAGGTACAGCATGCTGCCCTTGCGGTAGGCGTAGGCGCCCACCGGGGCGGCGCATCCGGCCTCCAGCCGGGCCAGCAAAGCCCGTTCGGCCGTGACGGCGAGCCGGGTGTCCGGATCATCGAGGGCCGCGAGGGCCTGCGCCAGCACGCCCTGGGAGCCTTCCGTGGACCCGGCCCTGCGGGGAGCGTCGGCGGTCCGGCATTCGATCGCCAAGGCACCCTGCCCGGCGGCCGGCAGCATAATGTCCGTCTCAAGGTATTCGCTGACCGCGTCGAGCCGGCCAATCCGGTGCAGTCCGGCGGCTGCGAGAACGACGGCGTCGAGGTCGTTCGACTTGCCGTCAACGACGGCATCGTTCGTGTTGCCCGGCAGCCCGGGAACGCGTCCCAGCCGGGTGTCCACGTTGCCGCGGATGTCGCGGATGTCCAGGTCCGGACGCACGGCGCGGAGCTGGGCCGCGCGGCGCGGGGAGCCGGTGCCGACGCTCGCGCCGCTCGGCAGGTCCGCGAGCTTCAGTCCGTCGCGGGCGCACAGCACGTCCCGGACGTCGACGCGTTGGGGTGTGGCCGCGAGGCTCAGGCCGAGGGCCGGACCGGTCGGGAGGTCTTTGAGCGAATGCACGGCGATATCGCAGGTGTCCTGCAGCAAGGCCTCGCGGAGCGCGGCGACGAAGACGCCGGTACCGCCCATCTGGGACAGCGAGCCTTTGAGGACGTCGCCGTCGGTCCGGATATGGACCAGCTCCACGGGGAACCCGCCGATGGCGGCCAGCTGGTCCGCGGTCTGCTGGGTCTGGGTCAGGGCGAGTTTGCTGGCGCGCGTGCCGATCCGGACGCTCATGCGGTCCCCTCGCCCGCCGCCGCAGCAGCCGCGGCTGCCCTTCCCGCCGCCGCGGGGGCGGCCGGGTAGGGATCGTGTCCGGTCCCGACGGTGGTGTCGGCTCCGGCGATGGTGGGCTTTTCGCCGCGGAAGTTAGCGCAGCAGCCGGGACGGCAGACGTCGTACCAGGGGCCGAGCTTGGTCAGGTGCGGCCGCTCGGCAATGTTGTTCGCGACAGTCCGCTCGCAGATGAGGTCGACAAGCCCGGCGACAAACTTGCGGTGCGTTCCGGGCGTGGGGACACGGGTTGCGGCCAGTTCCAGCCGGGCGCAGGTCTCAAGCGCCTCGGTGTCCAGGTCCCAGACCACTTCCATGTGGTCGCTGACAAAGCCCAGCGGCACAATCACGATGCCCTTGACGCCCTGGCGCGCGAGCTCCTCGATGGCGTCGTTGATGTCCGGCTCGAGCCACGGCACGTGCGGGGCGCCGGAGCGGGACTGGTAGACGAGGGACCAGGGTGCGGTCAGGCCGGTCGCGTCTTCCACCCGGCGGATGATCTCGGTGCCGGAGGCCAGGTGCTGTGCGGCGTAGGCGGAGTCTTCCTCAAAAGTGCGCGGCTCACCCTCGGACCGGCCGGCGGCCTCGGCGTCGCGGGTCGGGATGGAGTGCGTCGCGAACAGGATGTGCACGGGGGCGTCCGGGGTGCCGGCCGCGGCCAGCTGGGCACGGACGTCGGCGAGGCCGGCGGCGGTTCCCTCGATGAAGGGCTCCACGAACCCGGGGTGGTCGAAATACTGGCGCACCTTGTCGACCTCGAGCTTGCCGTCGAGCCCGGTTTCGGTCAGCGCCATGCCGATGTCCTCGCGGTACTGGCGGCAGCTGGAGTAACAGGAGTAGGCACTCGTGGTGAGCATGAGCACCTTGCGGTGGCCGGCGTCGTAGATCTCCTGCAGGGTCTGCGGGATGTACGGGTCCCAGTTGCGGTTGCCCCAGAACACCGGCAGCGCGATGCCGCGGGCTGCAAGTTCGGCCTCGAGGCCGGCCTTGAGCTGACGGTTCTGTCCGTTGATGGGGCTGATGCCGCCGTTGGCGCGGTAGTGGTGCGAGACCTCTTCGAGCCGTTCGTCGGGGATGCCGCGGCCGCGGGTGACGTTGCGGAGGAACGGGATGACGTCCTCCTGGCCTTCAGGCCCGCCGAACGAGGCGAGGAGCACGGCGTCGTACTCCTTGGGGGCCATCCGGCCGGCCTCGGTGACGGTGTTCACGGCGGTTACCGAAGCGGCGGATTCCTGCGGATCGATCGGGCTCATGCCAGGACCTCGGCGATCTCGGCGGCGGTGACGCGGCGGCCGGTGTAGAAGGGGATTTCCTCGCGGACGTGGTGCCGGGCTTCGGTGGCGCGCAGGTGGCGCATCAGGTCCACGAGGTCCACGAGCTCGGGGGCTTCCAGTCCGAGGATCCATTCCCAGTCGCCGAGGGCGAAGGAGGAGACGGTGTTGGAGATGACCTGGGGGAAGTCGCGGCCCAGCATGCCGTGGTCGCGGAGCATGGCGCCGCGCTCGGCGTCCGGGAGCAGGTACCACTCGTAGGAGCGGACGAAGGGGTAGACGCAGAGCCATTCCGCCGGTTCCACGCCGCGGGAAAACGCCGGGGTGTGGTTCTTGGCGAACTCGGCCTCCCGGTGCACGCCCATGGCGGACCAGACGATCTCGGTGCCGGCGAACAGCTTGCTGCGCCGAATGTCCCGCACTGCCCGCTGCAGCGCTTCCGGCCGGGGACCGTGCAGCCAAACCATGATGTCCGCGTCGGCCCGCATCGCCGAGACGTCGTAGCTGCCGCGGTGGACAACTCCGGCGTCGGCGAGGGTATTCATCAGGGCCTCGAAGTCCTCAGCGGCATCGGCGCCGCGCAGGATGTCCGCTGACCGCTTGAATACGGTCCAAAGGGTGAAGAACTGCTCAGTTGAATCTTCGGGCGCCGATGCCCCGGCGACTGATTCTCCGGGGGCTGACATTCCGGTTTTAGTGACAGATTCGGCAGAAGTGTGGCTCATGCATACCAGTCTGCCTCCTCTCCCCAGCTAAGTCGAAAAAAAGCACTTCTACAACGCGTAGAAGTGCTTTATTTCACATGCGGGGCGCGGGAGGCGGGGGCGTGTCCGTGGGAGGCGGGTCCTGTCAGCTCCGGCGCATCCGGAGGACCGCGGCGCCGGCGCCGAGCGAGAGCGCCACCAGGCCGATGCCCCAGCCGACCAGCGGGGACAGGCCGGCCGGTTCCAACGTCGAGGTTGCCTCGAGGGAGGAGTTGCCGGAGTGGCCCTTGGCCGGAGCCGGTGCCTGGGTCCAGCCGGCTGTGTTTGAACCCGTCGGGGACGGCTGCGGTGTGGCCGACTTCGAGGCCGACGTCTGCGCGCCGGCACCGTTGCTCGTGGCCGGCACCGCGGTGCCGGACTGTGGATCGGCGGCCGGGTCGGCGGCCGCGCTGCCCGGCGCCGGCCGCTCTGGGGCCTGCCCGGTGGGGGCAGACCCTGTCTCTTATACACATCTCCGAGCCCAAGAGACCATTAAAAAAAAAAAATCAACAGTACATCGTGAGCAGCATGAATGGCTGAGGGGTGGAAAGATTCGCTCGAGCGAAGCAGTAGATACGCAACGATCAGTCGACAATATAACTAGTGCAAAGAGATGCGAC
>NZ_JAFKON010000079.1 GCF_022803015.1 Arthrobacter humicola | reverse complement strand
CAACCGGGCGAACTCTGCCTCGGATGCGTCGATCTGCGCGGTGAGCTCGGTCAGCAGGTCCAGATCGGCGGCCAGCACCTGCCGGGCCACGGCTGCGTCCGCCGTGGTCAGCGCGTCGCGGGCGGCACGGACGAGCCGTTCGGCCAGCGGCTGCCGAACGTGGAGGCCGCGGACGGCGGCGAACCGGATGAACCGGGCGGTGCCCAGCGCGGCGAGCCGCTTCGGGTCGG
>NZ_JAFKON010000078.1 GCF_022803015.1 Arthrobacter humicola | reverse complement strand
CCCCGTCTAGCCCCGGTCGTTCCTCCCAGGGCCTGCGGTGCAGGAATTTCCCTCCGGCGCTCCTGCGTCGCTGATTTCCTCCGGGAATTTCCTCCCCCTTGCCTTCGGTAGACAGGGCTCCGTCGGCCGCCGAGCAAGCGAGCTTGCCAGCAACCAAAAAACAACGGGGGGAGAGGGGACGCTGGCCGGTCATCTGAGCCGCCCCACCCGCCGAATCCTTGGGCAAAAAGGAGCAACACCATGAAC
>NZ_JAFKON010000077.1 GCF_022803015.1 Arthrobacter humicola | reverse complement strand
TACAAAGAAACAAGACTGCTTGCGTCCACTATGTGGTTCCCAAACAACAAACCCGTTACTTGACGGCACGTTGCGACAGGAACAAAACCACAACAAAATAACAACACCACAGATGTTGTAACCACAGTTTTCCCCACCCCCGCCCAGCGGGTGCGTGGCGGAGCAAGGGTTACGGCGGTCATAGCGTGGGGGAAACGCCCGGTCCCATCCCGAACCCGGAAGCTAAGACCCACAGCGCCGATGGTACTGCAC
>NZ_JAFKON010000076.1 GCF_022803015.1 Arthrobacter humicola | reverse complement strand
CTCGGCGGTGTTCCCCGGGCAGCAGGGCGGCCCGCTGGAGCACGTCATCGCCGGCAAGGCCGTGGCCTTCAAGATCGCCGCGTCCGAAGAGTTCAGGGAACGCCAGGAGCGTGTCCTGGCCGGTGCCCGGATCCTTGCCGAGCGGCTGGTCCAGGACGACGTGACCGCGCAGGGGATCAACGTGATCTCCGGCGGCACCGACGTGCACCTGGTCCTCGTGGACCTGCGCGACTGCGAGCTCAACGGTCAGCAGGC
>NZ_JAFKON010000075.1 GCF_022803015.1 Arthrobacter humicola | reverse complement strand
GTTCAACGACGCGCCCAGCCGGACCTACGCCGCGGCGCTCAGGACCAGAGGCAAACACGGCGGCGTCATCGCCTGCGCGATGGCGCACCGCGCATCACGGATCGCCTACGCCATGGTCCGGGACCAGGCCACCTACGACCCCGGCCGCTGGAAGTGACAAGCCGCGGCACACCATGATGCCAGCCGGAAATCCCCCTCACGGAACCCACGGAGGTGCCCGCAGGATCCCTTCACAACCCAGGCCGGCGGTGAGAC
>NZ_JAFKON010000074.1 GCF_022803015.1 Arthrobacter humicola | reverse complement strand
CCGGGCCGTCACAGATCTACCGGGCATCGGGTCTGTCCCCCACCCAGTACGAATCGGCAGGCAAACGACGCGACGGATCCATCAGCAGGGAAGGCAACGTGGCCCTACGCCGGGCCTTGATCGATCTGGGCATGGGGCTCTGGTTCAACGACGCGCCCAGCCGGACCTACGCCGCGGCGCTCAGGACCAGAGGCAAGCACGGCGGCGTCATCGCCTGCGCGATGGCGCACCGCGCATCACGGATCGCCTACGCCA
>NZ_JAFKON010000073.1 GCF_022803015.1 Arthrobacter humicola | reverse complement strand
CGGTGCAAGCACCGGATCATCGTTCGACTTGCATGTGTTAAGCACGCCGCCAGCGTTCATCCTGAGCCAGGATCAAACTCTCCGTTGAAGTAAAACAGACACAACATGCGCCCCCGGGAAAACGGGACACACACGCTGCACAAAATTTGAAACCAGCCAAAAACACCAGACCACACCACGGGGTGGCGGGCCCGGCAAATTCAACCAATTCAATACAATAAATTGGTATCAACAAACTTGGCACACTATTGAGTT
>NZ_JAFKON010000072.1 GCF_022803015.1 Arthrobacter humicola | reverse complement strand
GGTGGGGGACAGACCCGATGCCCGGTAGATCTGTGACGGCCCGGGCCAGCGGTGCGGGTCGCCCAGGGCGCCGCCGTAGTTGCCGGCGCGGACCACACCCCAGCCCGGGGTCGTGGTGAGCGTCGCGAACGGGCTCAACGGAAGCAACCGGGCGAACTCTGCCTCGGATGCGTCGATCTGCGCGGTGAGCTCGGTCAGCAGGTCCAGATCGGCGGCCAGCACCTGCCGGGCCACGGCTGCGTCCGCCGTGGTCAG
>NZ_JAFKON010000071.1 GCF_022803015.1 Arthrobacter humicola | reverse complement strand
CTGCGGCGGGTGCTCACGGGTGGAATATCAACAAATAGCGGCCGCCGGTTCTTCGCCGGCACCCAGTACGGTCCCCTGTGCTTCCCTTGGAAGCGCGGTGGTCCTGGAACGGTGCGGGAGAGGGGATGGGCGGTTTAGTGTTTGGCACACTGTTGGGTCCTGAGACAACAGGACCATGGCCTGCGGGTTCCCTTACGGGGGAGCCTGGGGGGTGTGGGGCTGGTTTGTTTCTGGTTTCCTGGCTGCACCGATCACA
>NZ_JAFKON010000070.1 GCF_022803015.1 Arthrobacter humicola | reverse complement strand
CAGCCGGAAATCCCCCTCACGAAACCCACGGAGGTGCCCGCAGGATCCCTTCACAACCCAGGCCGGCGGTGAGACGCTGGAACCGACGAAGGGCCGGACCAGACGCCGATACAGCTATGGCGGACGCTTCCCCCGTTACGCCGCACCTAGCTTGGCGCCCGGCCCTTCGCCCTTGGGCAGCCCGAACGACGCCAGATGACCCGGCCACCGCCGAGGTCGAATAAGTCAGCGTGGGCGCCCTTGGAATCACGCCGGGC
>NZ_JAFKON010000006.1 GCF_022803015.1 Arthrobacter humicola | reverse complement strand
CTTGGAATCACGCCGGGCCAGCCAACCAAACCGCCACCCCACAGACACGTCAGAACGCCCGGCCAAACATGCGGCGCGCACTGTCATGCCCGGAGCATGCACTTGACACGACCTATAGCCAGCTAGGTTCCGGCACCCACCCCTTGGCACACTTGTTACCCGCGGGTAACATATGACTCATGCATCTCCTGTTCCGGACTCTCCTGCTGCTGTTCACGTCCTCACGCCGCTCACCGCTGAGCATCTGGGACAACTCCTCGCTGCCGCTGCGGGTCCTGCCCACGGACATCGACATCGCCCTCCACGTCAACAACGGCATGTACTTCTCACTCATGGACCTCGGGCGCTTCGATCTCATGGCCCGCAGCGGCACCTGGAAGAAGATGCGCCGCCGGGGCTGGACCCCGGTCGCGGCGGGGGAGACCATCGCGTTCCGCCGTTCGCTGCAGCTCTGGCAGCAGTACACGATCGAATCCCGGATCATCGGCCTGGACTCGAAAGCCATCTACTTCGAGCAGCGGATGGTGGTGGACGGCGAAGTGTACGCGCGGGCCTATATCGCCACCCGGCTTCTGAGCAAGGGCAAGCCCGTCAGCCAGGAGGAGATCATCCGCGAGTTCGGCGCCCCGCCGGCGGATCTGGAGCTGCCCGGGTGGATCCACGAATGGCGCGAAACCAACGCCCTGCCCGGCGCCAGGCGTCCGGCCCCGCACGCCTGGGCGTGACCTGCCTACAGCCCCGCCCGGATGTGCCAACAGCGAAATGCCGGGGACAATCCGCGCCCGCTCCCGTACCGTTGACTCATGGCTACCGTAGACATCACAGGTGAACAGTTCGCATCGACAGTCGAGGATAACGACATTGTCCTCGTCGATTTCTGGGCCGAATGGTGCGGCCCGTGCAAGCAGTTCGGCCCCACGTACTCGGCGATCTCAGAGAAGCACCCGGATGTCGTCTTCTCCAAGGTCGACACCGAAGCCGAGCAGCAGCTCGCCGCCGAGGCCGGCATCACGTCGATTCCCACGCTGATGGCCTTCCGCGAAAAGGTCCTGGTGTTCTCGCAGCCTGGCGCACTGAACGCGCAGCAGCTCGAGCAGGTGGTCGACGCCGTCAAGGCCCTGGACATGGAAGAAGTCCACGCCCACGTGGCCCGGTCCCAGGCCGAGGCCGCCGCGGCTGCGGCCAAGCAGGACGGCACCCAGATCCCGGAGGCCTGAACCTCCACGGCTTAATCCCAGGCTTAACCAACGCGGGGTCACTCCGCGCCCATAAATCCCTCAGGGATGGGCGCGGAGTGGCCCCGCGTTGTGGTTGGAAGCGTGGGTTAGAGCCTTTCGAGCTTGACCGGCTCGGCCAGCAGCGCGCTGAGGGATTCGTTGAGGTCCTGGACGGCCGTGCCCTTGGAGTGCTTGTCCAGGTCCGCCTGGCTGGCCCACCGTTCGGTCAGGACGAGCTTGTCCTCGCTGGCCTCGGTGAGCTCGTAGCGGATGCAGCCGGGCTCGTTGACCACCTCGTCGATCGCGATGTCCAGGGCGAGCTTCACGCGGAAGAATTCGCCGTCGTTGGGGATGAAAATGGCCTGAAGGTCAACGGGTGCACTCATGGCAATCACCCTACCGGGCTGCCGGGCAGGCGCCGGAACATGACCCAAGATTTCATAGGACTTCCAAGCTTTGCTCTTCTTTTGCCTCCGCACTGTTGGTAGCGTCACACCATGCTTGCTTACACAGCCGGGGACACTGACGTCCCGCTGCTCGAGGAAACCATTGGTGCGAACTTCGAACGGATCGCGGCGCGGTTCCCGTACCACGATGCCCTGATCGAGGCGGCCGCGGTACCCGGCGAAGAGGCCCGGCGGTGGAGTTACACCAAGTTGAACGACGACGTCGACCGGCTGGCACGTGCGCTCCTCGCCCTGGGCGTCGCGAAGGGCGAGCGGATCGGCATCTGGAGCCCCAACTGCGCCGAGTGGACCATCCTGCAGTACGCCACCGCGAAGGTCGGGGCGATCCTGGTCAACGTCAACCCCGCCTACCGCAGCCATGAGCTCGAGTTTGTGGTCACCCAGAACGGCATGCGCATGCTGGTCAGCGCGCCGGCGGACCGGAACAGCGACTACACAGCGATGGCGCGGCAGGCGCTGGCGGCGTGCCCGGGCCTGCGCGAGCTGGTCTTCCTCCCGGACGCCGGCCTGGACGGGCTGACCGCCGGCGAACCCGGCACTGAGGCGGAGCGCACCTATGCCGAGCTGCTCAAGCGGGCCGACGACGTCGGACACTCCGAGCTGAAAGCGCGCATGGCGGTACTGGATGCGCAGGATCCCGTCAATCTGCAGTACACCTCCGGCACCACGGGGTTCCCGAAGGGCGCCACGCTGACGCACCACAATATCCTTAACAACGGCTTTTCGATCGGCGAGCAGCTGGGCTACACGGAACACGACCGCGTGGTGATCCCGGTGCCCTTCTATCACTGCTTCGGCATGGTGATCGGGAACCTCGCGGCGCTCAGCCACGGGGCCGCCACCATCATCCCCGGCCGGTCGTTCTCGCCGGCCGGGGCGCTGGAAGCTGTGCAGGACTTCGGCGGAACCTCGCTGTACGGCGTGCCGACCATGTTCATCGCCGAGCTCGCCTTGCCGGACTTCGCCTCCTACGACCTCTCCACACTGCGCACGGGCGTCATGGCCGGCTCGCTGTGTCCCATCGAGGTGATGAACCGGGTCATCACGGAAATGAACATGAAAGACGTCGCCATTTGCTACGGCATGACGGAGACCTCGCCGGTGTCCACGATGACCCGGAGCGTGGACACCATGGCCCAGCGCACCGAGACCGTGGGCCGGACCATGCCGAACCTGGAGAGCCGGATCGTGGACCCGGTCACGGGAGAGGTGCTGGAGCGCGGCGGGATCGGGGAACTCTGCACGCGCGGCTACGCGGTGATGCGCGGGTACTGGAACCAGCCTGACAAGACCGCCGAGGCGATCGACGCCGACGCCTGGATGCACACCGGGGACCTCGCCCGGATGGACGCGGACGGGTACATCGTGATCGAGGGCCGGATCAAGGACATGGTGATCCGCGGCGGCGAGAACGTCTATCCGCGCGAAATCGAGGAATTCCTCTACACCCACCCGGACATCCAGGACGTGCAGGTGATCGGTGTCCCGGACACGAAGTACGGCGAGGAACTGATGGCCTGCGTCATTTTGAAGCCGGGGGCCGCGCCGATGGACGCCGCCAGCCTGGCCGAGTTCTGCCGCGGCAAGCTGGCACATTACAAGATCCCGCGCTACGTGGATGTCCGGGAGAGCTTCCCGATGACCGTCTCCGGCAAGATCCGCAAGGTTGACATGCGCCAGGAGGCCGCGGCCCGGCTGGGCCTCCAGACCGGCGGCTGACAGCAACGCGTTGCTCCTGAGGTCAGTGGTCGCGGTGGTCCTGGATGGTCATGCGCGGGCCAAATGTCGGTTTCCGGAAGCCGCTGAGCCCGATCATCCGGACCACCCGCTGCCGGTGCCCCGCCCATGGAGCCAGCAGCCTGAGCATGCCGGCGTCGTCTGTCCGGCGGCCGGTCAGGGCGGCGCCCACGTAGGCCGCAAGGTGGTAGTCGCCGACCGAGATTGAATCCGGGCAGCCGTGCGTGCGCTGCACCACCTCCGCCGCCGTCCAGACCCCGATTCCGGGCAGGGTCTGCAGCTTGGCCGCCGCCTCCGCGGCGGGGAGGGCGGCGAGCCGTTCCAGCGCGGCGGCCGAGCGCAGCGCCCGCATGACGGTTCCCGACCGCTGCGGGCCCACGCCGGCCTTGTGCCATTCCCAGGACGGGATGTGCAGCCACTGCGCGGCCGTCGGCTGGACCAGCAGATTGGCGGGCGCGACGGTGCCGGCGCCCGGCGCCGCCGTCCCGAAGCGGTACATCAGGTAGCGGTATCCGCGGCGGGCCTCGATAACGGTGACCTTCTGCTCCAGGATGGTCGGCACGAGTGAATCGATCATCCTGCCGGTTGCAGGCAGCCGGATCGCGAGGTTCCGGCGTCGGGCTTCAACCACCATGCGCGGGAGGGTGGCGTGGAATGCGGGCTCGTCGAAGCCGGACCAGTCGTCGTCGCTCCCGAGCATGCGCGGGACGGAATCGACGGCGTCCCCCGCTCCGGGACCCCAGGCCTGCGCGTCCACGGCAGGGTCAGCCCGCGTCCCGGCCGTTGCCAGGCGCAGCGTGGCCGGACCGCGGGGCGTCGTGAACGCGAACCAGATCCCGTCCGGGGCGGTGCGGATGGACGGGTCGCCGTGGCCGCGCAGCAGCGTGCCGATGGTTTGCATCAAGTCGAACGGGCCGCCCGGGTGCCACCGCAATGAGGCGTCCGCCGCGGCGGCAATGCCTGCGGGGGCGTCTGCGAGGCTCATTCGAACATGTTCCCACGGCCCGCTGACAGCAGCGTCATCCGCGGCAACGGTGCAGGGGCCGTACGGCCCTTAACCTCCCGCGCTGCCGGGGCTAAAATCCGGCTAGTGGCGTGGTGTGTCCGCGCCCGCTTCTTGGCACCGAATCCTTGTTCTTAGGAGAGTGTGATGGCTGGTGGAGTGGTTCATTTCGAAATCCCCGCAGAAGACGAGGGCCGCGCACGGGAGTTCTACAGTTCGGCGTTCGGCTGGGAGGTAAGCCAGGTGCCGGAGATGAGCTACACCATGATCAAGACGACGCCGACGGATGCCAACGGCATGCCCTCCGTACCGGGCTCCATCAACGGCGGCATGTTCCGCCGCGAAGGCGACCTCACATCCCCGGTGGTCACTGTGGATGTCGATGACATCGACGCGGCGTTGGCGAAGATCAATGCCCTGGGCGGCAGCACCGTCTTACCGCGCGAGGCAATCGGCACCATGGGCTGGGCCGCCTACTTCCGGGACACTGAGGGCAATGTGGTCGGCCTCTGGCAGAACGCCCCGCGTGAGGGCGGCGCCGGGGCAGCGAACGCCGGGAATGACATCGGCGCCTGACGCGCCGGGCACGCCGGCCCGCAGTGCATCCACCTCACTGCATCCCGGTGGTGAGCCACAGCGCCACGACCGCCAACGGGACGGTGAGGACGACGGCGGCCACGCCGGCGAGGGCGAAGCCTCCCCAGCGGATCTCCACGTTCAGGGAGCGGAGCCGCTCGTGCCACAGCAGCGTGGCCAGGGACGCCCAGGGGGTCACCAGAGGCCCCAGGTTCACGCCGATCAGCAGGGCCGCCAGCCGGGCCGGGGAGCCGCCCACCGGTTCCAGGGCAAGATAGGCGGGGAGGTTGTTGACCGCGTTGGCTGCCCCGGCGCCCAGGCCGGCGAGCTGCAGGAGCGACGGTAGGCCCTCGCCCGTGCCGGCGATCCCGGTCAGGAACTGGGTGAGCCCGTTGGCGTGCATGGTCTCCACCACCATGAACAGTCCGGACGTGAGCATCAGCGGGCGCCAGGGAATCATGGACCAGCGCAGGACGGAGCGCCGCCGCCAGAGGAAGAGCAGGAGCAGCGCCGCAGCCGCCGCGAGTGCCGGGATCTGCACCGGAACCCCGGAGACAAGCGCCGGGAGGAGGACCAGCATGACCCCCGACGCCGAGTAGAGCAGGACCCGGTCCCGGACCTTATGGACGGGCTGGGGGCCGTACGTGCCGCGCAGGTCCTTCCGGAACGCCAGCCACAGGAGCACCAGCGGCACGAGGATGCCCACCAGGGCCGGGGCCCACACGAGCGAAGCGAACGCGGCGGGGCTGAGGTTGAGCCGCTCCTGCGCGAGCAGGTTGGTCAGGTTGGAGACCGGCAGCAGCAGCGAGGCCGTATTCGCCAGCCACACGGTGGTCAGCGCGAACGGGAGCGGCGGAATGCGGGCGTGAATGGCCAGCAGCACGACGACGGGAGTCACCAGCACCGCCGTCGTATCCAGGGACAGGAACACCGTGGAAACGGTGGCGAGGGCGATGGCGAGGAACCACAGCAAGAGGACCCGGCCGCGGCCCAGGGCGGCCAGCCGCTCCGTGACGACGCGGAAGAGCCCGGCCTCATCCACCAGCTCGGTGACGAGGGACATCGCCACCACAAACGCCAGTATCGGCACGGTGCGTGCTGCCAGCGCCTGGAAGGCGGGGACCGGCAGCAGTCCGGACGCCAGCGCCGCGCACCCGGCCAGCAGCATGCCCGCGGGCAGCGCGTAGCTCCTGAACTTCTTCAGCCGGGCGATCCTCTTCACCGCCATATCCTCGCACCTTTCAGAGCAGTGGCAGTGCCGTGGCAGCGCCGTGGCCGCGCCGACGTGCCCGCCGCGCCGGAGACGGTAACTTTGTACCTATGAAGTACGCCCCGTCCGTCCTGGACCTCATTGGCCATACGCCGCTCGTCAAACTCAACCACGTGACCGATGGCATCGCAGCCACGGTCCTGGTGAAGCTCGAATACCTGAACCCCGGCGGTTCGATCAAGGACCGCATTGCGGTCAAGATGATCGAGGAGGCCGAACGAACGGGCCAGCTCCTGCCCGGCGGCACGATCGTGGAGCCCACCTCGGGCAACACCGGCGTCGGTTTGGCGCTCGTGGCGCAGCAGAAGGGCTACCGCTGCATCTTCGTCGTGCCGGACAAGGTCGGCGAGGACAAGCGGGCCGTGCTCCAGGCCTACGGCGCGGAAGTGGTGGTCACGCCCACCGCCGTCCCGCCGGACAGCCCGCAAAGCTACTACGGCGTCTCCGACCGGCTCGTCACCGAAATCCCCGGCGCCTACAAGCCGGACCAGTTCTCCAACCCCGCCGCCCCGGCCAGCCACTATGAGACCACGGGCCCTGAGATCTGGCACGACACCGACGGACGCATCACCCACTGCGTGATCGGCGCCGGGACCGGCGGCACGATCACCGGCACCGGCCGGTACCTCAAGGAAGTCTCCGCCGGGCGGCCCGGGGCCGAGGGCGGCGTCGTGAAGATCATCGGCGCGGATCCCGCCGGCTCGGTGTACTCCGGCGGCACGGGACGCCCGTACTTTGTCGAGGGCGTCGGGGAGGACATGTGGCCGGCCAACTACGACAAGTCGGTCCCGGACGACGTCATTGCCGTCAGCGACGCCGACTCCTTCGCGATGACGCGCCGGCTGGCGCGCGAGGAAGGCCTGCTGGTGGGCGGCTCCTCGGGCATGGCCGTCGTGGCCGCCATGGAAGTCGCCAAGGACCTCCCGGCCGACGCCGTCGTCGTGGTCATCCTGCCGGACTCCGGCCGCGGCTACCTGGCCAAGATCTTCAACGACCAGTGGATGCGCTCCTACGGCTTCCTGGCCGGCGGGGACGAGGCGTCGGTAGGCGAGATCCTCAAGGCCAAGACCGGTGAACTCCCGGACCTCGTCCACATCCACCCGAACGAGTCCGTCCGCGACGTCATCAACATCATGAACGAGTACGGCGTCTCGCACATCCCCGTACTGTCCCAGGAACCGCCCGTCGTCATGGGCGAGGTGCTGGGCGCCGTGGATGAACGCACCCTCACGGCCAAGCTCTTCCGCGGCGAGGCCAAGCTCTCGGACAAAATCTCCGAACACATGGAGGCCCGGCTTCCCGTGATCGGCTCGCTCGAATCGATCTCGACCGCCCGCGAACTCCTCTCCGACGCCGACACCCTCATGGTGACGTTTGTCGGCGCCCCGGTGGGAATCCTGACCCGCCACGACCTCCTCGCGTACCTCAGCAACTGACCAGTTCAAGGAGTCCCATGTCTGTGCCTGAAAACCCGTCCTCGAATAACCAGGGTTTCAACACCCGCGCCATCCACGCCGGCCAGGCGTTTGAGCCCCGCACCGGGGCGGTGGTGCCCCCCGTGCACTTCTCCTCGACCTATGCCCAGGACGGCATCGGCGGGCTGCGGGCCGGTTACGAATACGGCCGGGGCACCAACCCGACGCGTGACTCGCTGCAGGAGCAGCTGGCGGCCCTGGAAGGCGGGAGCGCCGCTTTCTCCTTTGGCTCCGGCCTGGCCGCCGAGGACTCGATGATCCGCGCCCTCACCCGCCCCGGTGACCACATTGTGCTTGGCAACGACGCCTACGGCGGCACGTACCGGCTGATCAGCCGGGTCCTGGGGGAGTGGGGCATCGGCAACACCCCGGTGGACATGTCCGACCTCCACGCCGTCGCTGCCGCCGTCGCCGCCGGCGGCACGGCCGACGGTGGAGGCAAGACCCGCCTGGTGTGGGTGGAGACGCCGTCGAACCCGATGATGAAGATCACCGACATCGAGGCGCTCGCCAAGGTGGCGCACGACGCCGGCGCGCTCCTCGTGGTGGACAACACCTTCGCCTCCCCGTACCTGCAGACCCCGCTGGCCCTCGGCGCCGATGTGGTGGTGCATTCCACCACCAAGTACATCGGCGGGCACTCCGACGTCGTCGGCGGCGCGATCGTGGTCAACGACCCGGACCTCGCCGAGAAGATCGGCTTCGTCCAGTTTGCCGTCGGCGCCGTGTCCGGGCCGATGGACGCCTTCCTCACCACCCGCGGGCTCAAGACCCTCGGGGTGCGCATGGACCGGCACAGCGACAATGCCCAGGCCGTGGCCGAATGGCTGCTGGAGCGCCCCGAAGTGGAGGCCGTGCTCTACCCGGGCCTGCCCACCCACCCCGGCCACGAGCTGGCCAAAAAGCAGATGAAGAAGTTCGGCGGCATGATCTCCGTGCAGTTCAAGGGCGGCGAGGCCGCGGCCCGCAAGGTGGCCGAATCGACCTCCGTGTTCACCCTGGCGGAGTCCCTGGGCGGGATCGAATCGCTCATGAACTACCCGTCCGAAATGACGCACGCCTCGGTCAAGGGCACGGAACTGGCGGTCCCGGTCAACCTGATCCGGCTCTCGTGCGGCATCGAGGACGTGGAGGACCTGATCGCCGACCTCGACGCCGCGATTTCCTCCCTGGCCGCCGGCAGCTAGCTGCACCGTAGCTGCACCTGCAGCCGACCCCGGCGCCCGCGCCATTCCGTCGGGCCACCCTAGCTTTCTCTAAGAGAGTCAGCTAGGGTGGCCGCATGGCACTTCGATCCGACTGGTCCCAACGGACCTGCAGCATGGCCCGCGGCCTCGACATCCTGGGCGATCCCTGGAGCGTGCTCGTCCTGCGCGAGGTGTTCTTCGGCAACGGCCGCTTCGATGCCATGAAACAGCGGCTGGGAGCGGCCGATTCCGTGCTCACCAAGCGGCTCGCCGGGCTCGTCGCCGCCGGGCTCCTGGCTCGGAGGCCCTACGACGACGGCGGCCGCACCCGCCAGGAATACGTCCTCACCGCTATGGGCGAAGACGCCCTCCCCGTGCTCAACGCCGTCGTGATCTGGGCCGAAAAGCATCTCCCGGCGCCGTCCGGGCAGGCACACATGTTCGTCATCCACAGCGGCTGCGGGGAGCGGACCTCCTCGGCTGACACGTGCACGGCTTGCGGGGAACCGCTGACGGCCGCCAACACGAGCTGGCACAGCCTCTCCCGCACCGCGGACCCCGTGCCGCTGGCCTCGGCCGGCACCGGCACCCCTGTCCAGAACGGAACCGCCGCATGAATGCCCCCGAAACCACCGTGACCCCGGCGCCGGTCCGCCGCCGCATCCACCCGGCGTGGACCGTCGCCGCCGTGGCTTTCCTCGCGCTGGTCGGCGCGGCCGGGTTCCGGGCGGCCCCGGGTGTGCTGATGGTGCCGCTGCAGAACGAGTTCGGCTGGTCCACCACCGTGCTCTCCGCCGCGGTCAGCATCAACCTCGTGCTTTTCGGGCTCACGGCGCCGTTCGCGGCAGCGCTCATGGAACGCTTCGGCATCCGCGCAGTCACGGCCGTGGCCCTGGTGCTGATCGGCGCCGGGAGTGCACTGACGGTCCTCGTGACCCAGTCCTGGCAGATCCTGCTGACGTGGGGGCTGCTGATCGGGCTCGGCACCGGGTCCATGGCGCTGGTCTTCGCCGCGACCATCGCCAACACCTGGTTCGCCAAGAGCCGCGGCCTGGTCATCGGCATCCTCACTGCCGGCAGCGCCGCCGGACAGCTCGTGTTCCTGCCCTTCATCGCCGCCCTTGCCCAGGATCCGGGCTGGCGGCAGGCCTCGCTCCTGATCGGTGCCGGCGCGCTGGCCGTGGTGCCGCTCGTGCTGATGTTCCTGAAGAACTCACCGGCCGACGTCGGCGTGCTGCCCTACGGGGCGACGCCGCCGGCCCCCGGCCCGAACGCCGGCACGGAATCCAGCGGACCCGAACCGACAGGACCGGCCGCCGGGCAGGAAGTGCAGGAGTCCCGCCGGAACGCCGCGGTCCGTGCCCTGGAGGTCCTCAAACGGGCCAGCAAAGTGCGTACCTTCTGGGCCCTGGTGGCCGGCTTCGCGATCTGCGGCGCGACCACCAACGGGCTGATCGGCACCCACTTCATCCCCTCCGCCCACGACCACGGCATGCCCGAAACCACCGCGGCGGGCCTGCTCGCCGTCGTCGGCCTCTTCGACATCATCGGCACCATCGCCTCCGGGTGGCTCACGGACCGCTTCAACCCCCGGATCCTGCTCGCCGTGTATTACCAGTTCCGCGGGATCGGGCTGCTGGTCCTGCCGCTGCTGCTCAGCGCCACCGTCCAGCCCAGCATGATCGTGTTCGTGGTCATCTACGGCCTGGACTGGGTCGCCACGGTGCCGCCGACCGCCGCGATCTGCCGCCAGGTGTTCGGTGCCGACGGGAGCGTCGTGTTCGGCTGGGTGTTCGCGGCCCACCAGCTCGGCGCGGCCGCCGCGGCCCTGGCAGCCGGGGCGGTCCGGGACGCCACCGGCCAGTACACCTACGCCTGGTTCGCCGCCGCTGCCATGTGCACCATCGCCGCCGTCATCAGCGCCACCATCCGCAGGGACGCCCGGAAGCCGGAGTCCGTCCCGGTCCCGGCGTAGCTGTTCTGTAGACTGACCCGACAGCGAGGGCGCGTTTGCGCCGCCCTGGACGGAACCGATCAAACGGCCAGCGCCTACATCAGCAGCCCGATGGGGGAGTACATGTCAGTGCCCGTTTCAGACCGCAGCCCGGCGCGGTATTCACCCGTCCCGCACCTGTTCCGGCTCTCCGTCATCCCGGCCATCGCCGCGGTGGCCTACTTCATCTGGATCTCGCTCGGAGTCTGGGGCAAGCACGGCCTGGACTTCAGCGTCTACTGGTACGGCGGCAAAATCCTCAACGACGCCGGCGCGGCACCCTCAGCCCTGTATGCGGGCAACGTGGACTGGGCCGGCGGACCGGCGCTGATGTTTACCTACCCGCCGTTCGCCGCCATCGTCTTCGGCCTCTTGGCCCGGCTGCCCCTGGCGGCGGCGCTGACCCTGTTCAACGCCGCCGGCGCCGGGGTGGCGATCCTGGCCGCGGTCCGAACGGTCCGGTACTGGAACGCGAAAACCTCCTGGCGCGACACCTTCCGGGCACCCGGCAACGGCTGGGCCGCCGCCGTCCTGGTCCTGGCCGTGCTGAACCTGGGTCCCTGGCGCGAGACCCTGGTGTTCGGCCAAATCAACGCCCTGCTGATGGGCCTGATCGCCGTGGACCTGTTGGCCCGCAACCGGCGCTGGGCCCGCGGTTTCCCCGGCAGCGGCTTCCTGGTGGGCGTCGCCGCCGGCATCAAGCTGACGCCCCTGGTGTTCGGGCTCTACTTTCTGGTCCGCAAGGACTGGCGCGGACTGGGCAACATGGCCGCCGGCTTCACCGCCACCGTGGCGGCCGGCTGGCTGCTCCGGCCCGCCGAATCCCTGCAGTTCTGGCTCCAGATGCTGCCCGACACCTCCCGGATGGGGGGAGCAGGCTATGTGGACAACCTGTCCATTAAGGGCGCCCTGCTCCACTTCGGGGTCCCGGAAGCGCACGTCACCGTGCCGTGGCTGCTGCTGAGCCTGGCGGTTGTGGCCGTGGGCGCCGCAGTGATCAAGGCCGCCAGCGATCAGGGTGCCCGCGTCGTGGCCGTATCGGCGACCGCGCTCACCATGCTGCTGATCAGCCCGGTCTCGTGGTCCCACCACTGGGTGTGGGTCGCGGCGGTCTTTCCGGCTTTCGCCTGGACCCTGCGGGAAGCTCCGCGCCGGTATGTCGGGATGCGCTGGACCATGGGCGGCGTGCTGGGCCTGTCGATCCTCGTATTCCTGTTCTCGCCCAAGACCATCGGTACGGCCCTCGGCGCCGAAAACCTCGACATCCAGACGCCCGGGGTGTGGATCATGGCCTCCAGCGCCGGCGTCTTCTGCGCCCTGGCCCTGCTGGTGTGCTGGCTCGTTGCCCTGCGGCGGGATCCGCTGGGGCCGGAGCCGGACCTTGCCCCCGAGCCGGTTGCCGAGCGGGACGTCCGGGCCGCCGTCTCCACTGCCTCAGCCTCCTTGTAGGCACCGCTCGTAGCAGGCCGCGCACTCATTAGGCGCCGCGGCGGCCGCCCCCGCTAGGCTGTTCGGCATGAGCTCACCCGACGGACGAAAGACGGCCCTTGTCACCGGGGTCGGCCGGCTCGCCGGAATCGCCGCAGGCATCTCACGCCGCCTCGCTGCGGACGGCTGGGACCTCGTGCTGACGTACTGGCAGGACTACGACGCCCGGATGCCGTGGGGAGTCCAGCCGGACGACGTCGAACGCCTCACCGCCGAGCTCCAGGCGATCGGCGCTGCCGTTGTGGCGCTGCCGGCGGATTTCCAGGACCCGGACGCCGTGGACCGGCTGATGTCCGCCGCCGCGGCGGAGGCCGGAACCCTGCAGGGCCTGGTGCTCAGCCACGCAGAATCCGTGGACTCCTCCATCCTGGACACGTCCCTGGAGAGCTTCGAGAGGCACTTTGCGGTCAACACCCGGGCCAGCTGGCAGTTGATTGCCGCTTTCGCCCGGCAGGCCGGTCCCGACGGCGGCGCCATTGTGGCCCTGACCAGCGACCATACCGCTTTCAACCTGCCCTACGGGGCATCAAAGGGCGCCCTGGACCGGATCGTGATCGCCGCCGCCCGCGAACTCGGCCCGCTCGGGATCAGCGCCAACGTACTGAACCCGGGGCCGGTGGATACCGGCTGGATGGATGAGCCGCTCCGTGACGAACTGGCCCGCCGGCACCCCGGCGGCAGGCTGGGCACACCGGCGGACGTGGCCGGCACCGTCGCGTTCCTGCTCTCGCCCGAGGGCCGCTGGATGTCCGGGCAGCTGGTCAAGGCCGACGGCGGATTCTCCGCCTGAGCCGCCGGGACCCCGGTGACACTCTGATTCATGGAGCGTGTGTGGTCTTTGGGCAGCGTCCGGTGGTGGCCGGACCCGGTCAGCCGGCGCTCAGCCGGCGGTCAGCAGGGCGAGGGCTGTTGCCAGTTCGGTGGCGGCGCCTTGGAGGAGGCAGGCCGTCTCCCGTGCCCGGGTCTTGCGTCCGGACTGGAGGTCGGCATCGATGAGGTCGGCGATGAGTTCGAGCCGGCACGCACCGGCCTTGGACGCGGACCAGGACAGGCTTTGGGCGGCCAGGCGCGCGCCCTCCCAGTCCCCGCCGGCCAGGGCCTGGTGAATCTTTTCGACCCGGTGGGGAAGCATGAGCTGGAAGGTGCTGACGAAGTCGTGGAACTTCCACGATTGGACCGTCCCCATGCTCTCCTGAAGCCGGTCGCGGTCCAGGACGAGTGCCACGCTGATGCGGGCCCGGTGCCGGTGGGGTCCCTGGTCGGAAGCGGAACTGTCCTGGCCGTCGCCGCCCGCGCCGGCAGTGGCGTGACGTGCCGGAAAGAAACGAAGTGTCCACGCGGCTGGCTTTGCGTTGAGACTCATGATGTCCCCCTTTACTTGGCAGCCCGTTCCGCCCGTCGGGCACGCAGGGTGCTCAGCTCCTGTGTCTGGGACGGGCGGGACGACATCGGTTCGACCGGCCAGAGAAGAAGTGCCGTGGGCTATTTGGCTGCCTCTGCTCCGGTGGCGATGGCACCACTGTACGAATGCGCCCCCGGGAGAACACGAGTGTTGGCTACCCGAAAACCCAGCAGTCACCACTTGCATCACTGGCCTCATCCGTATCGCGTGAGGAGCGGACACGGAAGCACTGCCGCGAAATACCCCGCGGCTCTCAGCGGAACGCGGGGAGACCCGTGATGTGCTGGCCCAGGATCAGGGTGTGGACCTCGTCCGTGCCCTCGTAGGTCCGGACGGATTCCAAGTTGGCGGCGTGCCGCAGCGGGGAATGGTCCAGCGTGATGCCGTTGCCGCCCAGAATCGTGCGCGCCTCCCGGGCAATGCTGAGCGCCTCCCGCACGTTGTTCAGCTTGCCGAGCGAGATCTGCTCCGGACGCAGCCTGCCGGCGTCCTTGAGCCGGCCCAGGTGCAGGGCCAGGAGCGTGCCCTTCTGGATCTCCAGGACCATGTTCACCAGCTTCTCCTGCGTCAGCTGGTACCCGGCCAGCGGCTTGCCGAACTGCAGCCGCTCCTGCGAGTAGGCCAGCGCGGCCTCATAGGAATCCCGCGCGGCGCCCATAGCTCCCCACGCGATCCCGTACCTGGCCTCGTTGAGGCAGGAGAAGGGACCCCTCAGCCCGCGCGCCGCGGGCAGCAGCGCCTCCGGGCCCAGCCGGACGGCGTCGAACGTGATGTCGCACTGGATGGAGGCGCGCATCGAGAGCTTCTGCCCGATCGGCGTCGCGGTGACGCCCGCGGTGCCGGCAGGGACGAGGAAGCCGCGCACGCCGTCGTCGGTCATGGCCCACACCACCAGCACGCCTGCCACGGAGGCGAGCCCGATCCAGCGTTTCGCGCCGTCCAGGATCCAGCCCGCGTCGTCGCCGGAGCCGTCGCGGCGGGCGAAAGTCTTCATCGAGGCAGGGTCCGAGCCGGCCGTGGGCTCGGTCAGGGCAAACGCGCCGATCAGTTCGCCGGCGGCCATCCGGGGGAGCCACTCCTGCTTTTGGTCCTCGGAGCCCCACTTGTGGATGGCCGTCATGGCGAGGGAGCCCTGCACGGAGACGAACGTGCGGACGCCCGAGTCGCCGGCCTCGAGTTCCATCGCCGCGAGGCCATATTCGACGGCGGAGCGGCCGGGGCAGCCGTAGCCCTCCAGGTGCATGCCGAGCACGCCGAGCTCGCCAAGTTCCGGGGCGAGCTCGAGGGGGAACACGGCGTCCTCGTACCAGCCGGCGATGCCCGGCCGGATCCGCTGGTTCGTGAAATCGCGGACGCGCTCGCGCACGGTGCGCTCCTCCGCGCTCAGCAGGGAATCGATGGCCAGGACATCGGAGACGTCGGAAAGGTTGGCCTCATAGTTCATGCCAGCTTCGTTGCTCATGCCAGCATCCTACGGCCGCACCTGCAGGGGCGCGCCGGCGGCGGGGTGGTGCTGCAGGAAGTAGCCCCGCGTGGACGGCGCGAAACGGCAGACGGCGGCCAGCGCCACGCCCAGCCCCAGGAGCAGCACGCCGCTGATGAAGGCCCCGCCGACGCCGAAGATCTGCGTATCGCCGTAGTCCGGATCCCACATCTGTACCGCCGAGACGAAGAATGCCGCAGTCAGCATAAGGGCGCCGAGCAGGGGCATGACGCCGCGGAACCAGAAGTTCCGCGCCGAGCTGCGCAGGGTCGCACGGAAGTACCAGACGCACGCGAAGCCGGTCAGGGTGTAGTAGAACGCGATGAACAAACTGATCGAACTGATGGAGTCGGCGAGCAGGTTCTCGCTCAGGAAACTCATCAGGACGTAATAGGCGACGGCCGCGGCACCCATGACCTGGGTGGAATACCCCGGCGTCTGGTTGCGCGGGTGGACCTCGCCGAACCTGCGCGGCACGGCTCCGTGCACGCCCATGGACAAGGTGCCGCGGGCCGTGGGAAGAATGGTGGTCTGGGTCGAGGACAGCACCGAGGCCAGGACGGCGACGACGATCAGCCAGCCCCAGGGGCCCAGCACCACGTCCTTCATGGCCAGGAAGACATCGTTCTGGTTGGCCTCGTTGCCCAGCCCAATCCCTTCCGTGCCCACCGTGGCATACATCATCACCAGCAGGGCCACAGAGACGTAGATCGCCACAAGGACAAGCGCGGAAATGACGGCGCCTCGGCCGGGCGTGGTGGCAGGGTTTTCGGTCTCCTCGTTCACCGCGAGGCAGGTGTCCCAGCCCCAGTAGATGAACAGGGCCAGCAGGGCTCCATGCACCACCGCGCCGGGATCGGCGAACGCACCGGCGGGGTTGAACCACTCAAGGTCGAAGGCTTGGCCAGGGGCCGCGCCGGGCACCGCGCCCGCGATCCGGAAGATGATTGCCATCGCGAAGATGCCCAGCGAGAGGTACTGCACGTAGGTCAGGACCCGCTGGACATGTTCCCCGAGGCGGATGCCGCGGTAGTTCACGAAGGTCATGAACACGATGAACAGCACACCGGTGGCGGTGACCACGAGGCTGTTCCCGGCCAGCGAACCGTCGCCGATCAGCAGCCACAGGTACTGCCCGGCGACCTGGGCGAGGTTGGCCAGGACCACGACGCCGGCCAGGGCCACGCCCCACCCGCCCAGCCAGCCGGCCCAGGGACCGAACGCCAGGCGGGCCCAGATGAAGGTGGTCCCGCAGTCCGGCATGGCGCTGTTGAGCTCACGGAAAGCGAAGGCGATGAAGAGCACGGGCACGAAGCCCAGCAGCAGGATCAACGGGGTGTAGTTGCCGTTCACCGCCACGATCAGTCCCAGGGTCGCCGCAAGCGAATAGACCGGCGCGGTGGAGGCCAGCCCCAACATGACGGAGTCTCCGAGATCCAGGATCCCGGCGCGCAGTCCCTTGGCCGGAACTGCCGCGGGACCCCCGGGGCCGCCGGCCGTCGTCGTCGTGGTTCCGGTGCTCATAGGGCAATACCTGCCTTGCTGGAGTGGGCCTGGTTCGAGGCCGGGGCGGGCGCGTCAATCGTGTTGGGCACGAAGCGGCAGAAGTAGTCGGTGATGGGCCCGTCCGACTCGCGGATGCCGCAGCCGACCGATTCGCCGTCGACCACCCAGAGGCCGAGCACGGGGCGGTTGCCGTCGAAATCGGGAAGGGCATGGAACTGCTGGTAACACCAGCCTTCCCGGCCATAGTCGCCGGGTTGTTCGAGATCGATGCCGGCGGCGTGGATCCTGATGTTGTCCCCTTCCCGGCCGTGCAGCGGCTTGGCCACCCACTCCGTGAGCGGCCCGGGACCGTCAAGATAAGCCGGAAGCAGGTTGGGGTGGTCCGGGTAGAGGTGCCAGAGCGCCGCGAGCAGGGCCTTGTTGGACAGGAGCATCTTCCAGGCCGGCTCCACCCAGCGCGGATTGTGGGCGCGCTGCAGCAGCCGCTGCCCGAACGGCTCCTTCATCATCAGTTCCCAGGGGTAGAGCTTGAACATGGTGCTGATCATGAAGTTGTCGAGGTCCACGAAGCGGTTGAGGTCCGGATCCCATCCGATGTCGGACATGTTGATGCCGATGGTGGTCCAGCCGGCCTGGCTCGCGACGTCCCGCATGTAGGCCGCCGTCATCCAGTCCTCGCCGGATTCTTCCGCCTCGGAGTGGGCGACGTGGAGGGTGCTCATGCCGGTGCGGTACTGCAGCCTCTTCCACTGTCGGATGAGCGCTTCATGGATGCCGTTCCACTGGTCCTTTTCGGGAAGGACGTCCTGCAGCCAGAACCACTGGGCGACGGCGGCCTCAATGAGTCCGGTAGGGGTGTCCGCGTTGTACTCCAGCATCTTGGCCGGGCCGCCCCGGCCGTCGTAGACGAAGTCGAAGCGGCCGTAGACGTCCACATCGCCGGCCTGCAGCGATGCAGCCGCCAGTTCCATGGCCTGCGGCCCGATCCCGATGTTGCCCATGGCCCCGGTGGCGAGGAACTTCGCGGCCTCGAGGCACATGCGGTGCATGTCCTCGGCGGCCTTTTCGAGGGTCTCCACTTCGTCCATGGTGAATTCGTAGTAGGCGCCTTCGTGCCAGTACTCGACGTTCGTGCCGTCGGGCAGGGCCGTGGTGGAGAAGACGAGGCCTTGTGCTTCAATCCGCTGTTTCCAGTCCGGCCGCGGCGCGGATCCCAGTCGTTTCATCCCTAGCCTCCCGTGCTTCCGCCCTTGGCGCTGCCGCCGAAGCCGCCCCTGCTGACCGTGCCGCCCTTGGCGCTGTACCCCGTGGACGCCTTGGCCCCGGTGGGAACTGTCCTGCTGTAGCTGGGGTAGCCCGACCGGTTCTGGCCCAACCCGGGCACGCTGGCGCCGCGGGAGTAGAAGTACCAGGCGTAGATGCCGGAGCTGCGGCCGTCCGTGCTGCTGTTGTTGCACCGGGCATCATCGACCCGCTCGCCGGTGTCGTCGTTGAAGCACACCTGGGCGTAGTCGGCCTCGTCCTCGTTGCTGGCCACCATGGCGGTGATCGTGCCGGCCAGGAGCGCCGTGACGCCCAGCCCGACGACGACGGTACGGCGCTGCGAACGCTTCTTCCGCGCCGCCGCGGCCGCCAGGCCGCGCTCGCGTTCCAGAGCGAAGGGGTCAACCACGGCGGGGGCAGTGGCGTCAGCCGGAAGTCCCGGCGGCGCGGGCTGGCCGGGCTGGTTCTGCAGCTCGGGCCGGAGCTCCGGCTGTGGAATCTGCCACGGAGGCTGCTTCCGGTCCTGCCGTGGACTGTCCGGGTGCTCGTCGTTTCGGCCCAAATCTGTCCCCTCACGTCTGGCCGCAGGGTATCCCGCGGAAGGCTTGCGTGCTTTTCCCGACGCCAGCCTAACCGGCCTCCGGATCCCGGGCGATGGAAAGGGCGTGACGTGTCTGCGGCGGGCGCGTGGGAAGCGTGCCGGCGCTGAGTCCGGGGCCGCGGGCACGCCGCAGGCCTACACTGGTGCCATGGAAACCGCATCCGTGCTTGCTGTCTGCAGGGTTCACCAGCTGCTCGATGATCCCGGCAGCGTCGGGGTCACCGCGATCGACAAGCGCCCCGTGGACGGACCGGTGAAAGTCCACAAACTTGGCCTGCGCGGTGATATCCAGGCGAGCAGGATCCACCACGGCGGCGAGGACCAGGCACTCTACGCGTACTCGCAGGGCGACGCCGACTACTGGGCCGGCGAACTCGACCGGGACATGCCAGCGGGCATCTTCGGCGAAAACCTGCGGATCACGGGCCTCAACGCCTCCAACGCCGTGATCGGCGAACGGTGGAAGGTCGGACTGGACGTCGAGGTGGAAGTCACCTCCCCGCGCATCCCCTGCGCCACCTTCCAGCGGCGGATGGGCGAGCCGCACTGGGTCCAGCGGTTCACCGAGGCCGGCAGGGTGGGCACCTACCTCCGCGTGGTCCGGACCGGCAGCATCGAGGCCGGAGACCACATCCACCGGCTCTTTGTCCCTGCCCACGGCGTGACAATCGCCAAGTGGTTCACCGATCCCACCCTGGAGGACATGGAGGCCCTGCGCGACGCCGACGCCGACGGCCAGATCCGCCTGCAGCCCGAGTACCACCAGAGGTTCGAACAGCTGCAGCGCCGTCTCGGGGTCTAGGCGTGGGGAGCCGGTGTGCGCAAGCTCACCAGCCCCCGTCGGCCCCTCAATTACCACTGTTCCGCTCCATGCCCTACACTTGAAATATCCCCCACTCCGGAAATCCCTTATTCCTGCCCAATTCTTGAGGCAGGACTGGCAAGTGTTGGGGCCCGCAAATGTGATGCGGGCATTTTCATAGGGAGAGCCGGCAAAAGAAAACGCTGTACAGACTGCTGGGATAGCAGCCAAGAGATGCAGCGGGAAGTCCTGCCACGGGATTGCGAAAGCGCCGGACTTCTATGTGACCCGCCGGTCAACCGTACGCCCGGCAATTCGTGTCACGCGTACTGCGGCTCCGCTCACCTCGGGTTGTGCCGCTTGGCCCCTATGGATGAGGAAATTTCACCTATGCCCGAAAATCAGAACAACTCCGTCGACACCGAACTCGCCACCGAGAACACCCAGGCCGACGTCGAGACTTCTGAAACGGCTGCCCCCGCAGCCGGCTCCGCCCCGGAATTCACCGAGGCTCCTGCAAACGTTGTAGCACCGGCCGCCGAAGCTACCGAAGCTGCCCCGCAGGCAGAGACCAAGACCGAGGCCACTTCCGCCCCGGCCAAGGACGAGGACGCCGAAGAAGAAGGCGTCAAGTTCGTAGACCTCGGCATCGATGGCCGTGTCCTGGCCGCTCTGCAGGACGTCGGCTACGAGAAGCCGTCCCCGATCCAGGCAGCAACCATCCCGCTGCTGCTCGAAGGCCGCGACGTCGTGGGCCTGGCCCAGACGGGTACCGGTAAGACTGCAGCATTCGCAGTACCGGCACTGTCCCGCCTGGCCGAGCTCCACGACCTCAACGGCCCGTCCCGCAAGACCCAGGCCCTGGTGCTGGCCCCCACCCGTGAGCTCGCGCTCCAGGTTGCCGAGGCCTTCACCTCCTACGCCAAGCACATCGACGACTTCACCGTCCTGCCGGTGTACGGCGGCTCCGCCTACGGCCCCCAGCTCGCCGGCCTGCGCCGCGGCGCCCAGGTTGTTGTCGGTACCCCCGGCCGCGTCATCGACCACATCGCCAAGGGTTCCCTGGACCTGTCCGAACTCCAGTACCTCGTGCTGGATGAGGCCGACGAGATGCTCCGCATGGGCTTCGCCGAAGACGTTGAGCAGATCTTCCAGCAGACCCCCGCGGGCCGCCAGGTTGCGCTGTTCTCCGCCACGATGCCGAGCCAGATCCGCCGGCTCTCCAAGCAGTACCTGAACAACCCGGCCGAGGTGCAGGTCAAGTCCAAGACCACCACGGGCGCCAACACCCGCCAGCGCTACCTGCAGGTCATGGGCCCGCACAAGCTCGATGCGCTGACCCGCATCCTCGAGGTCGAAGAGTTCGAGGGCGTCATCGCCTTCGTCCGCACCAAGATGGCTACCGAGGACCTCGCCGACAAGCTGCGCTCGCGCGGCTTCCAGGCTGCCGCCATCAACGGCGACATCCCGCAGCAGCAGCGTGAGCGCACGGTCGAGGCCCTGCGCGACGGCAAGATCGACATCCTGGTCGCCACCGACGTCGCCGCCCGCGGCCTGGACGTCGAGCGTGTCAGCCATGTGGTCAACTACGACATCCCGCACGACACCGAGTCCTACGTCCACCGCATCGGCCGCACCGGCCGTGCAGGCCGTTCCGGCGACGCGATCCTGTTCATGACCCCGCGCGAGAAGTACCTGCTGCGTTCCATCGAGAAGGCAACCCGCCAGCCGGTGGAGCAGATGCACCTGCCCACGGCCGAGACCGTCAACACGCTGCGCCTGGGCAAGTTCGCCGAGCGCATCACGGAGACCCTCGCGTCCGAGGACGTTGCAGCGTTCCGCGACCTGATCTCCTCCTACGAGGAAGAGCACAACGTGCCGGCCTCGGAAATCGCCGCCGCACTGGCCGTCATGGCCCAGGGCGGACAGCCGCTGCTGGTCAAGGAACTGCCGGCAGCGCCCGAGTTCCAGAAGCGCGAGCGCTCCAAGGACGGCTTCGGCTCCCGCGGCCCGACCCGCACCCTGACCGAGGGCAACGCCACCTACCGGATCGCCGTCGGACGCCGCCAGCGCGTCATGCCGGGTTCCATCGTTGGCGCCATTGCCAACGAAGGCGGCATCTCCTCGGCCCAGATCGGCGGCATCGACATCCGCTCGGACCACTCCCTCGTGGAGCTCCCGGCGGACCTGAGCGCCGATCAGCTCAAGGCGCTGTCCCGCACCCGGATCGGCGGCGAGCTGATCCACCTGGAGCTCGACAACGGCCGTAAGCCGGCCGGGGACCGCGGTTCCTACCAGGGCAACCGTGGCGGCGACCGCGGCGGAGACCGTGGCGGCTACTCCGGCGGCAGCGGCAACTTCAAGGGCAACGGCGGCTTCAAGCGCGAATTCCGCAAGGGCGACGGCGAGCGGTCCTCCGCTGACCGTGGCGGCCGCTCGTTCAGCGAGCGTTCCGAGCAGCGCACCTTCGGCGCGGACACCCGCAAACCCCGCACCGAAGGCGGCTTCAAGCCCCGCAACAAGTGGTAACCACTAGCACCCTCTGAGAACGGGCCGGCTCCCTGTGAGCCGGTCCGTTCTTGTTTAAGCTTCCGGCCCCGTGTTCGCTTCGTCACAGCGGCGGCCGCCGATTGGTCCCGGGAGCCGATTCGGGCCCCCAGGACCGCCCCGGGAGCCCGGATTTCCGCTGTTTCCGGCCGGTCCGGCGTCGTACGGCCGCCGATTTGTTGGTGGGCGAATCTTCCGGTAGAGTATTTACTCGTTGCCCCCCTAGCTCAGTGGTAGAGCGCGTTCTTGGTAAGAACGAGGTCACCGGATCGATTCCGGTGGGGGGCTCTGAATGAGGGCCTGTGTCAAGGCGGTTTTTGACCGGCTTAGCGCAGGTTTTCCTCATTTACGGCGGTGTAGCTCAGTTGGTTAGAGCGCACGACTCATAATCGTGAGGTCGGGAGATCGAGCCTCCCCACCGCTACAGACAAGACCCCCGGAATCATTGAGATTCCGGGGGTCTTTCTGTTTTCTCGCTTAGAGACGATCAGGGCCTGATCCTTCCCGTTCCCCCAAAATCCATCCTTTTCTCCGAATGGTGGATACAAAATGGATACAGTCCGCAATCGCGACGTGCGGCTGGAGCCCACACGAGGCTTTGTGGCCGTTTGCCGAACTGGTGGGGCACTTGCCGTCACGCTCATGCATCCCAAGGGCACTCAGACACGCCCAGTGCCCCAGGGTGGGCGGTATCTTCCAAGGCTGCGGTCGTGGCTTGCCCGCCCGTGAGGGCCGTGCAGTGGAGATACTCTATTCGGAACGGCTTACTAGGGGGGACACTATGGATGGATTTTTCGATGGGCTCGGTACCGAGCTGGTTATGCTCGTGATCGGCCTGCTTGTTGGGGGTGGGGCCGGTTCAGCGGTCACGTGGAGAATCACAACGAAGAAGCAATTGGTGCGGCAGAGCCAGAAGGCGGGAAATGACGCCACTCAGAACCAAGTTGGACATGACTACCTCCAGGAACGCGGCAAGTGACTCAGAGCCAGAAGGCGGGATCTGGATCCTCCCAGGTTCAAGTGCACGGCGACGTCATCAACCAAACTTTTCAACTGGGCCCGACGAAACAGGAAATGGAGGTAGCGCTGCGGGAGGAGGGTGACCGCATCTTAGACACCATCCGCAAGGAAGTGGCGGCGACGTATGTAGCTGAGGGTCAAGTGGTGGCACAGAGCCGAATCGGACTGTTCGACCAAAAGTTACTAGACGTGCTTGCGCACGAGGGAACCTTGGACGCGCTCAAAGACCCGGCGTTCCAAGTGCTTCTTAAGCGGGCACAGATCGGGGCCGCGTCAACAGAACGCGAGGCGGACTACGATCTCTTAGCCAACCTACTTGGTGAGCGGACTCGCGACGGCGACCGTAGGGCTCGGGCCAGCATCGCGAGAGCGGTCGACGTTGTTGACAGCCTTGATGATGCGGCCTTGCAAGGGCTTACGCTTCTGTTTTACTTGTGGGACCTGCAGCCCGGACAGGGGGACATCGAGACCGGACTTGATTTCTACAGTCGGGGCCTTGGGAAAATCGGCTTCGACATACTCCCGATGGGGGAGGGGTGGTTGGATCACATCGACATACTCGGCCTCGCTCGAATCGAACGCACGGGCTCACAAACGCTCAAGAACTTTCAAGAGAAGTTTGCGGCGGCGGTCCCCGGCTACACCTGCAGAGGTGTGGCGGAAGACCAAGCGTTGAATGTGGAGAAGAAGTTCTTGGACGAGGCCGGCGTTGAGTTCAAACTAGTGCCGCACTACCTCAAGCCGGGATACCTCAGGTTGCCATACGCCCGCATAGAGAGTCTTAAAGCAAACCTTGAAAGCCCTCCCCTCTCGTCGAAACAGCAACAGCGGGCCGTCGAAATTGCGATATCGGACACGGGGATAGATCAACACGATCCTGATGTGGTACCTCGGTTTGTCGAAGCCGTGGATGCTCGTCCCGAACTGGCCGCATGCGCGGCATGGTGGAACCAGATTCCCTACCCTCCAATCAGAACCTCGGCCGGTACGGCAGTTGGATACTCAAACGCGGCTCGGTTTATTAGCATGGCGGGTGTGCCACCTTTGCACGAATACCTACTCCGCTGATGTAAGCGACACACAAGCCAAAGGCCACGGTAACGCGAGACGCAAGTTGCCGGGGCCCTCATGATCTGCAATTTGTCACACGAAAGCCCCAGGGGTAACCCGGGGGCATTCTTCGACTCAATATTCACTTGGCGAGGTAGCGGTAGAGCGTGGCAACCGAGACGCCCACAGCGTCCGCTATTTCCTGGGGGCTCATGACCCCAGCGGCGTGCAGCTGCTTCGCCCTGTTGACCTTCGCGCTGTCCAGCAGTTTCGGCCGCCCCCCGTTGCGGCCGCGCGCACGCGCCGCAGCAAGCCCGATGTTCGTGCGCTCGCGGAGTAGGTCACGTTCGTATTCAGCGAACGCCCCGTAGATACCCAGCATGAGCTTCGCTTGGGCACTGTTGCCGTCCGTGCTAAGCATGGGGTTGTCCAGCACCCGAACCCCCACACCCTGTTCCGCCAGTTCTTGGAACAACTGCACGAGATTCCCGAGGGACCGCCCCAAGCGGTCCAGCTTGGCGACTACCAGCGTGTCGCCTTCCCGCAGGGAATCCAGACACTGGGTGAGGCCTGGACGCTCGGCCTTCGCCCCGCTGACGCCGTGGTCTTGGAACAGGTGGCGGGGGTCAGCTTTGACCCCGGCCGCTAACAGCGCATCGGGCTGCCCGTCTGTGTTTTGATCTGCCGTGCTGACTCGCATATATCCAACCAGTGCCATTCCCATTCCCCATTCTCAGTTACTCAACTCTTGAGCTTGTTATAAGAAGTAGTTTATGAGAAGGGTAATGATAAAGCAGTTCCCTTTAATTTCCGAGGGTCAGCCACCCATGGCTGGCCGCCATGCTGGCACTCAGCAAACGATCGTTTTTAAGAATCGGAATGGATAGGGTGAGCCATGAACACCCCGCAACGGCAACACATTGGCCTCCCCGCCCTGGTCGCCATGGTGGCGATGGTCGCCGTTTTCCTGATACCCGCGTGGATACCGGCACTGCGCACCGCACCGTGGGAGTGGATCGTCGTGGCCATTCAGGCCATCCTCACAGTGGCCCTGGTGGTGTATCTTGTCAGATTCGTGCGGAAGCAACGGGACGACTACTGGCGCGAACGAGGCAAAGACCCTAGGCATCCAGAGGCATGACCAGCTCTCCTCATAAGCCCATCGTTTCTGCGAACGACCGGCCAGTTCAGTGCGTACCTGTCGGTGTTACCGTGAGCCATGTTCAATAGCGACCGACCACGAACGGTAACCCGATGGCTGATTAAAGTCGCTGCCGGTGTCCTGCTTGGCCTCCTAGCCGGGGTGCTCATTAATTGGCAGTTCGCTCTAGGAATGGTTCTGATCTACTTCGTTGTCGCCTGGGCAGCAGAGCGGGGCCAGAAGCAAAAGAGGGAAACCGACGCGTACCGCGAGCAGTGGCTCGGCAAGCGGAAGAGCAACGGCGCGGAATAGCCGGATCCTTCCGCCTCGTCTTTCCATCGTTTTTGCAATATATCTATTGATCGTGCACCCACCTCCTTGGTCGAAACGGCGGGGAACCAGATCACGACTCAACTCTTGCGCCACTTCTTTAGCTTCTGTAGGCGATTGGGGGAGTCAGCCGTCGGTTCGCCATCAGGCTAGTCCGCTTCCGTGGCGTGCTTGCCGGGGTTGATCGGCTTGCCTCGGCTGGCTGCGCAGATCCGGGCTATTAGGTATTGTTCGGGCCGTCCAAGACCTCACCGCAGACAACTCTGCCTTGGTCGAGGTGACCGTTCTGGCCCAGATGCCGGTCGGCACTCAGGATGGCGCGCCCTTTCAACAGCACAAGGAAAAATGCAGAGACAATTCAACGCTATGTGAGAGAGTGATGCCATTACTCATTAGGGGCAATCGTGCGAAAAACACCGGTGTTCTTGTGGGTCTTCCTGCTGCTGTCTGTCCTCTGGTACTTCGCTGTCGGAACAATCGACTCAGTTCTCATGTCCCACAGATATTCCACGTTTTCGAACTTCTGCTACAGGAAGTTATTGCCGGCCGGGCTCATCCACGGCCCCGAGGGCTCGCCGTCGTTCCCTGGGGGCGCCTATAGCTTCGCCCCGTTGGGAGTCGAATGTGCCTTCGGAATGCGAGACGGGTCGGTGGTCAAGTCATTCCAGGTCCGGTATTTCCCGCTGGCTGCTGCTGCAATCCCTTTGCTGACCTCGCTGTCGTTCTTCGTTTTCATCCTGCTTCGTCGCCACTCATGGAGCGCCAGAAAATGATAAGTCTTAGCGCGTTCATTGGTATCGCCATCCTGACGATATTCGCGGGCCAGGCGGCCGCCGAGGCCACCGTTCATCAAGAGTCAGTCAAGAAAGAAATCGAAGCCATCGGGGCCACTGGCTCATCCCCGGCAGCCGTCGCCAAACTGATCGTCGACAGCAAGCTCAAGGACTTCGCACTCTCGAACTTCCCGAAGTGCATTGAAACAGGAACACTTGAAGCTCCAAATCAGACACGAATATCCGGTATCTGATCGAGCGACGGAGATTCCCCCGCGGATCCGGAAAGTCGCCATTTGGAGCTGCGATTTGACCGCCAATCCCGAACTGACGGTCACAGGGGACCACTCAAGTTAGCTCCGGGTGATGCCGCACCCGAGACCAGAAACTACCCAGCCGCCAGGAATGGTCCGGCTTACACCGGCAATCCAGTCACCACTGCGCGCCGTCCGTTCATCGATTGCTTTCCATCCATCGGTTGGAGCGCCGGAAGGCGCGTTTACCGACTTAGCCCACGTCACCGCGGCCGCTTCAGGGGTTGGCTCTCCGGGAACACTCGTGTCAACGTCAGCAACATAGGCGCCGTGACAAGGCGCGGCACTACCGCTTGGCACGGCGCCGGTGGAGGCCGGTTGCGCCGCACACGACGACAAAGTGAACAGGATGAGGGCCATTACTCCGGCTCTCCCGACGTTTTTCCTCATGGCCGCATCGTACGGCTGGAGGTCAGTCATGCCAACGGGCAGACGTATACCTTCCGTGGCGGGCAGATGCACCCAATACGATCGTTTTGATAGAGCCGCTAGTCGAACAAAATGTGGAGCACCACCATGAGGGCGCCGGCACCGAAGAGTAGCGAGCAGAACAGGATGCCTATGCCCTCCATGCCCTGGGCTTGCTCAGCCTTGTCCCTGACGGCAAGTACTTTGAACTTTTCCGTGATCAGGTACACCTGATACGCGGCTATGCGCCTACGGAAGACGAACCACGCCGACGCCACAAGCATGAACACGATGCCTTCCACGATTGCCTTGCCTCCACAATCCGCCGCTAGGGTGCCCTTGCCCCGAGCCTACTGGGCGGGGATCCAGTCCTCGGGTCCTTCACCTGACATTCTGTCCGGTTGCCCCCGTCCTCTCATGCCCCCCTCACAAAGGGGAGGGGGAGGGACCCGCGACAGCCCCGCCGCTGTCCCCGGTAGTGATAGCGCCTCCGACGTCGTACGGGATAGAAGCTGACAGGCCCGTCTGAGGTGGGTTTGGGCCAAAGTGGGACTGAGAGAGGGGGCGGTTGGTACCTCCCACCTCTACACGCTCAGGGAATCCTGTTTTCGGCCACGCTAGGGGATAGCTTGCGGCCCAAGTGGCGGCTGTAGCTCCGCCACGGCACCGGCTCGTCGGTGGGGAAGGTGGCGACTACGGGAATGCACTTCGCGCAGGGAGGATTAAAAAATCAACGGCGTCAGTGCAGTGCGGGCACGCCCGGACACCGGCTGAATCGTCTCCTGGTCAGCGGTGTGCCTTCCGCAACGCGAGCCCGTGACAAGCGGCTTGTTTCGCCGTAGCTTTGCAGCAACTGACGGTTGGGGATATCAGTGGACCTTCTTGGCACCATCATGGCCCCGTTCAAATGGCTGGTCTCAGCCATGATGGCGGGTTTCCATGACGGACTCAGCGCCATCGGCATGCCGGCGGCCAGCGGCTGGACCTGGACGCTGTCCATCATCGGGCTCGTGCTGGTGATCCGCGCCGCCCTGATCCCGGTGTTCCTCAAACAGGTCAACGTCCAGCAGCGCATGAGGCGGCTGCAGCCGGACCTGAAGAAGCTCCAGGACAAATACAAGGGCAAGACCGATCCGGTCTCCCGCCAGGCCATGGCGCAGGAACAGATGGCCCTCTACAAGGCGCACGGCACCAACCCGTTCTCCGCCTGCCTGCCCCTGCTGATCCAGATGCCCTTCTTCTTCGCGCTGTTCCAGATGCTGTCCGGCATCAGCCGGCCAGGGAGAAGCCGTCGGGGCCATGAGCCCCGAACAGGTCGCGCAGTTCGACGAGTCCACGATTTTCGGCGCCCCGCTCTCGGCCTCGCTGCTGCACGGCGGCGGCGGCAGTCAGCTCTCGGTGTGGATCCTCTCCATTGCGATGATCCTGGCCATGACGGCCTCGCAGCTCATCACGCAGCGGCAGATCATGGCCAGGAGCCTGTCCGGCGAGGCCGTGGCGACACCGCTCATGGGCCCGCAAAAGGTGCTGCTGTACAGCCTGCCGGTCGTCTTCGGTGTGGGCGGGATCGTGTTCCCCATCGGCGTCCTGATCTACTGGACCACCACCAACCTGTGGACCATGGGGCAGCAGTTCGCTGTCCGGTGGGACAGAATGGGACCATGACGCGCATCGCAATCATCGGCGGCCACGGCAAAGTGGCTTTGGAACTGTCCAGGATCCTCGCGGCGGAAGGGCACGGGGTCACCTCCTTTATCCGCAACCCGGACCATGCGGCCGACGTCGCGGCCACCGGCGCCACGCCGGCGCTGCTGGATGTGGAGAACGCGACGACGGCGCAGATCGCCGGAGCCCTCCACGGACACGACGCCCTGGTGTGGTCGGCCGGAGCCGGCGGCGGCAGCCCCGAACGGACCTACGCCGTGGACCGCGACGCCGCGATCCGTTCCATGGACGCAGCGGCGGAAGCGGGCGTCAGCAGGTACGTCATGGTGTCCTATTTCGGGGCCGGGCCGGACCACGGAGTCCCCGCGGACAACGGCTTCTTCGCCTACGCCGAAGCCAAGGCCGCGGCGGATGAGTACCTGCGCGGTTCAGGCCTTGACTGGACCGTCCTGGGCCCCGGAACGCTGACCGCGGGACCCGGCAACGGGATGATCGACGTCGCCCCCGCCGACACGTCCGACGGCACCGAAACCGCCCGGGCCAACGTCGCCCTGGTGGCGGCGGCGGTCCTCGGGCTGCCGGCCACGATCGGGCGTACCATCGAGTTCCGGGACGGCACGCTCCCGCTCGCGGCAGCGCTGGAACCGTTGGGCTAGCCCAGGACCCTTCCCGATAGGGTGGTGGGGGCGGTCCGCGCATCCACCCGGGATGGCCCGGCCGCCTCCGGGGGAAGCGGGCACATGGATCAGTTGGCACTCATCGTTGGACTTCTGCTGGCTACGGTGGGCGCTGTCGGTCTCGGAGAGAAGCTGAGGCTGCCCTACCCGGTGCTGATGCTGATCCTGGCCGTTGCCCTGACGTTCATCCCCGGCTTCCCGGAGATCCAGATCCCGCCCGAGCTGATCCTGCCCATTTTCCTGCCCCCGCTGCTCTTCGCGACAGCGCAGCGCAGTTCGTGGGCTGTTTTCCGGGTCCGCTGGCGCACGTTGCTGATGCTTGCCGTCGCGCTCGTGGTGGTCTCGACGGCGGTGGTCGCGGGCGCGGCCTGGCTCATGATCCCGGGCATCGGCATACCGGCCGCGATCGCCCTGGGCGCCATGGTGGCCCCGCCCGATCCCGTGGCCGTGGACTCCATCGCCAGCCGGGTCCACATGCCGCGGCGGCTCATCAACGTGCTCCAGAGCGAGGGCCTGTTCAACGACGCCGCCGCCATCGTCATCTTCCAGGCGGCTGTGGCCGCCGCCGTCGCCGGCACCAAGATTGCCTCCGACGTCGTCCTCCAGTTTGTCCTGGGAGCTGCGATCGCGGTGGTTGTGGGGATCGGCATGGGCTGGCTCACGAGCCTGATCACCCGCCTGGTGACCTCCATGGTGGCCCGGAGCGCCGTCACCCTGGTGGTGCCGTTTGCCGCCTACATCCTGGCCGAGGAGGTGCACGCCTCCGGGGTGATCGCCGTCGTCGTCACCGCGCTGGAAATGCAGCGGCACTCCCGGCCCGGGGACGCCGCGGAGAGGGTCACCCGCACCGCGTTCTGGGACGTCGTGGAACTGCTGGTCACCGGCCTGGCGTTCGGGCTGGTGGGGCTGGAAGTACGGCAGGTCATCCACGACGAAGGCAGCGGCGTTTTCGGCATGGTCGGGACGGCCGCGGTGGTGTGCGTCCTGGTGTTCGCCGCACGCTTCGCCTGGCTGGCCATGATGTCCGGCCTCTCCCGGGCGAGGAAGGATGTTCTGCGCCCTACTTCGGCCAAGGACGTTCTGATACTCACGTGGTGCGGCATGCGCGGCCTGGCCACCCTGGCGCTGGCCCTGGCTCTTCCGCTGACCGTTGCGGACGGCACGCCGTTCCCGGCCCGCAGCGAGCTGCTGGTGATCGCCTGCGCCGTGCTGCTGGCCACCCTGGTGCTGCCCGGGCTGACGCTGCCGTGGCTCATGCGGGTCCTGAAGGCGTCCGAGGACGGTTCCGAAGAACGCGACGCCGCCCGCGTGTTGGCGAGCCGGGCGCAACAGGCAGCGATCGCGGCCCTGAAGGACAATGAGCTCATGAAGGAGCTGCCGGCGGATAAGGTGGCGCTCGTGAAGGAGAAAATGACCCGGCTGCACGCCGAGTTGCTGGACGGGAGCCTGCGGAATGAAAGCGCGGGGGAGCAGCGCAAGCGTGGCCGGGAACTGGCGATTGCGGTGCAGACGATCGCCCTCGATGCGGCCCGCCGGGAAGTCGTAGCGGCCCGGAACGAGCCGGGCATGGACCCGGAAGTCGCGGACCGGGTGCTGCGGCAGCTGGACCTGCGCACCATGATCATGCCGGACTAGGGCAACGGACCAGGGTCAGCCCCGCGCGGGGAGGGCCAGCTCCAAGGCATTCGCCTCAACGTAGTCCAGGGCGTGCCGGACCGCGCCCGCCGTGACGATCGCGTCGCCCAGGGGTGAGACCGTCACCCGCGGAGGAGTCGCGGTGAAGCGGGGAAGCAGCGCTGTGATGCCCGGCAGCAGCGCCCCGGCGGACTCGGCGACGGCGCCGCCAATCACCACCTGCTCGGGGTTGATCAGGCTCGCGATCGAGGCGATGACCCGGGCCATGCGCTCCGAAATCCGGTCCAGGATGGCCAGGGCCGCGGGGTCTCCCGCGGCCGCGTCCGCGAAGACGCGCGGCGCACTGGCAGGGCCGCCCGCGGAGGGTCCGCCGCCGGCCGCCGACCACTGCCGCACCAGGGCCGCGATGCCGTCGCTGGAGCCAACACCTTCCACCATGTCCAGATAGCCCATCTCGCCGGCGGCCCCGCCGCGGCCGTGGAGCAGGCGGCCGGATTCCATCACGCCGGCGCCCAGGCGTTCGCCGGCCAGGAGCACCACCAGATCATCCACACCCACGCCGGACCCGCGCCAGCGCTCACCGAGCGCAGCCAGGTTGGCGTCGTTCTCCAGGAGCACGGTCCAGCCGTGCAGCTCCTTCAGCGCGGAGCGGAGCCCGACGTCGAACAGGCTCCAAAAACGCTGCGTCACCAGAACGTTGCCGTCGCGGTCCACCGGCGCTGCGATCCCGGCGCCGACGGCCAGGACCCTGCCCGGGTCCGCTCCCGCGGCTTCCAGCGCCTCGCAGCAGGCGAGATCGACGACGCCGATCCGCTCCTGCGCGGGGATGTCCGCCGCGCGGAAGCTCCCGCTGGAACGGCCGATCACCGTGCCGCGGAGGTCGGCCACGGCGGCGGTGGTGGTCGCGGCACCAATGTCCAGGCCCAGCACGAAGCCCGCTCCCCGGTTGAAGGCAAAGCGCCGGGCCGGCCGGCCCTTCCGCGGACTTGCCGGGTCTGCGGGCTGGTCCTGCTCCACGATCCAGCCCCGGCCGATCAGGTCCTCGCAGACGGCAATCACCGAGGCCCGGGTCAGCCCGGTCAGGGCCATCAACTCGGTTCCGGTGGCAACATCGGCGCCGCGGATGTGGCGCAGCACGGCCTGGGCGTTGACGCGGCGCAGCAGCTGCGGCGTGGCGGCGGCTGCGTGCGGCATCACTTCTTGACCTCTTCTGTCCCCGGACCCATAATTGTTCAGGCAATATATTTAGCTTGTATCTAAATTACCAGAAGCCCTCCCAGACCCGAAGGAATCTCCTTTGACCAACACCGCCACGCTGGCAACCCTGTCCGGTTCCGACCTCGCCGCCGACCCCAACTGGTGGCGCCAGGCATCGGTGTACCAGATCTACCCGCGGAGCTTTTCGGACTCCAACGGTGACGGCCTGGGCGACATCAAGGGCATCACCGCCAAGGTCCCGTACCTGAAGGACCTCGGGATCGACGCCGTCTGGCTCTCCCCGTTCTACCCCTCGGCCCTCGCCGACGGAGGCTACGACGTCGACGACTACCGCGACGTGGACCCCAAGCTCGGCACCCTGGCGGACTTCGACGAGATGTCCGCCGCGCTGCACGCCGCCGGCATCAAGCTCATCGCCGACATCGTCCCCAACCACTCCTCGAACCGGCACGAGTGGTTCCAGGAGGCCCTGGCCTCCCCGCGCGGCTCCGCGGCCCGCGACCGCTACATCTTCCGCGACGGTCTCGGCGAAAACGGCGAGCTCGCGCCGTCGGACTGGGAATCCGTCTTCGGCGGCCCCGCCTGGGAGCGCATCACCGAGCCCGACGGCACGCCCGGCCAGTGGTACATGCACATCTTCGCCAGGGAACAGCCGGACCTGAACTGGGCCAACCGGGAAATCCGCGACGACTTCCTCAAGACGCTCCGCTTCTGGTCCGACCGCGGCGTGGACGGCTTCCGCGTCGACGTCGCCCACGCGCTGACCAAGGACCTCACCGAGCCGCTGATCTCCAAGGTGGAGCTCAGCGCCGCCAACACCGGAACGGACGGCTTCCCGGACGGCTCGCACCCGTTCTGGGACCGCGATGAAGTCCACGAGATCTACGCCGAATGGCGCGAGGTGTTCAACGAGTACAACCCGCCGCGCACCGCCGTGGCCGAGGCCTGGGTGCACGCCACCCGCCGCGCCCGTTACGCCAGCCCGGAGGGCCTGGGCCAGGCGTTCAACTTCGACCTCCTGCAGGCCGACTTCGACGCCGGCGAGTTCCGCGAAATCATCGCCCGGAACCTCGCCGAGGCCACCGAGTCCGGTGCCTCCTCCACCTGGGTTTTCTCCAACCACGACGTCGTCCGCCACGCCACCCGCTACGGCCTGCCCCAGGGCGGCGGCAAGCACGCCCAGGGCCAGGACGGCAAGGGCTGGCTGCTGGCCGGCGCCCCCGTCGAGGAGCTCGACGTCGAACTCGGCCTGCGCCGGGCCCGCGCCGCGACCTTGCTGATGCTGGCCCTGCCGGGTTCGGCCTACCTGTACCAGGGCGAGGAACTGGGCCTGCAGGAAGTCGCGGGGATCCCCGACGCAGAGCGCCAGGACCCCACCTTCTTCCGGAACAAGGGCGTGGAGATCGGCCGCGACGGCTGCCGCGTGCCCCTGCCCTGGGCCCCGGAGGGCACTTCGTTCGGCTTTGGCGCCGGCGGGGCACACCTCCCGCAGCCGGCATGGTTCAGCCGCTACGCGGTGGCAGCCCAGGACGGCGTGGAAGGCTCCACCCTCGAGCTCTACCGCAAGGCCCTGAAGCTGCGCCGCGAACTCCAGACCTCGGAGGAACTGCAGTGGCAGGAATCCGGCAGCGCCGACGTCCTGCGCTTCAGCCGTCCCGGCGGCTGGCAGACGGTGACCAACTTCGGCGACGCGCCGGTTGACCTGCCGGCCGGCGAGGTGCTGGTCAGCAGCGGCCCGCTGGATGGCGGGCAGCTGCCGGCCAACACCACCGTCTGGCTGCGGTGAGTCCCGCACCGCAGGCTTCGCCCGGCACGCCCGCCGGCGGCAACCTCCCCCAGGAACTCGTCTACGGCTGCATGGGCCTGGGCGGCGACTGGTCGGCCGAGCCGTACTCGTCCGCACACGTGGACGAGGCGGCCGCGGCCGTCGAGGCCGCCCTGAACGCGGGCATCACACTCTTCGACCACGCGGACATCTACACCAACGGCAAGGCCGAAGCCGTGTTCGGCGAAGTCCTGGCCCGCACCCCCGGGCTGCGGGAGAAAATCCGGCTGCAGACCAAGTGCGGCATCCGGCTCAACGAGCAGGGCCTGGAGGCCTACTACGACCTCAGCCGGGACGGCATCCTGGCGCGGGTCAACGAAAGCCTGGCCCGGCTCCGGACGGACTACGTCGACGTGCTCATGCTGCACCGCCCGGATCCCCTGATGGATCCGGCGGAGGTGGCCTCCGCCGTCGGGCAGCTCATGGCCGAAGGCAAGGTGCGGGCCGTGGGCGTGTCCAACATGTCGGGCCCGCAGATCGAGATGCTGCAGGACCGGCTCGAGGTTCCCGTGGTGGGCAACCAGCTCGAAATGAGCCTGCTGAAACGGGCATGGCTGGAAAGCACGGTGCTGGTCAACCATGCCGAGGGCACGGACTACAGCTTCCCGCACGGAACCGTGGAGCACTGCGTCCGGAACGGCATCCGGCTGCAGGCGTACGGGTCGCTGGCCCGCGGCCTCTACACCGGGGCGCCGGCGGCCGCGCGGACGCCGGCCGAGGAGGCTGCCACCTCCCTCGTGGCCGCCCTGGCCGCCGAGAAGGGAACCACGGGGGAAGCGATCGTGCTCGGCTGGCTCATGAGGCACCCTGCCGGGATTGCGCCCGTGATCGGCACCGCGAACCCGGACCGGATCCTCGCCTGCGCCGGCGCCCCCGAGGCCGCCGCGGCGATGACGCGCGCCGAGTGGTACGGGCTCTGGGTCGCGGCCCGGGGAAGCAACATCCCCTAGCCGGTCCGCCCACCCAACTGGCCGGCCGCCTGGTCGTTTTGAGCCTGGAAACGGCTTCTGCTGCCGGCCAGCTGGGCAGGGATGTGATTTTGGTCGTAATGGTCGCCGCTGAAGGCCGGATCGCTTAGCGGCAAGTGCCCCCGGGCGACTAGCGTAGATGCATGACCTCTACCACCACCGCCGAATCACTTCGGCCCCAACGCAACATCCCGGCCGACATCGCCCGCTCCTGGCTGCTGGTTAACGCGATGAAGACCGACCTCTTCGACCAGTCCGCCGTCTCCCGGGCCGATGCGATCATCCTCGACATCGAAGACGCGGTGGACCCCTCGCAGAAGGACGCCGCCCGCGCCAACGTCGTGAACTGGCTGACCGCCGGCGGCAGCGCATGGGTCCGGATCAACGACGCCACCAGCCCGTTCTGGGCCGACGACCTCGCCGGCCTGCGCGGCACCCCCGGCCTGCTGGGCATCATGCTGGCCAAAACCGAATCGGCCGACCAGGTCACGGAGAGCTTCCACCGGATGGACGGCAAGACCCCGGTGATCCCCCTGGTCGAGTCCGCCGTCGGCATCGAGGAAGCCAACAACATCGCCAAGGCCCAGGGCGCCTTCCGCCTGGCCTTCGGCTCGGGCGACTTCCGCCGCGACACCGGCATGGCGGCCACCGCGGAAGCCATGGCCTACCCCCGCGCCAAGCTCGTTGTGGCCAGCCGCGTGGGCAACCTGCCCGGCCCCATCGACGGCCCCACCGTCGGGACGAACCACCCGATTCTGCGCGAACAGACCGGCATCACGGTGATGATGGGGATGACCGGGAAGCTCTGCCTCGCCATCGACCAGACCCCGGTCATCAACGAGGTCATCAGCCCCACCCCGTCCGACGTCGCCTGGGCCACGGACTTCATGGCCGACTTCGAAGCCAGCGGCCGCGTCATCCGGGACGGCTCCGACCTGCCGCGCCTGGGCCGGGCCGAGAAGATCATGAAGCTCGCCGTGGCCTTTGGCGTGCAGCCGGCCCTGTAGCCACATCACCACCGCAGGAGACCCCGTGACCGATACCCGCTATCTGGTGCACGGGGTCTTTTGGGATGGTCCGGTGCCGGGGTCCGCCGCAGCGTCCGGCGGCAGGCCACCGGCGATGCGCCTGCAGGGCCCTGGCGGCGCCTTCACCGCACTGACGCTCGACGCCGGCACCCGCCTCGGTTTCCGGCTCGCCGCCGCGGGCAAGCACTGCCTCGGGCACCACCAGGTGCACGGACCTGCGGACCGGGACCACGTCCTGTGCCCGGACCGGGCTCCCGCCGCCAGGGGCAGCCAGTGCGAGCGGTGCTTCGTGCTGGACGACTCCCGGCTGATCCATGACTTCCACCGCGGCGGCCGGGTCCCGCCGGGCCTGCGCGCGTACCTGATGCAGCCGCACTGGCTCTACGTCGCCACCTTCGCCAACGGGGCCAGCAAGGTCGGCACCGCGTCCCACCCGCGCAAATGGAACCGGCTCGCCGAGCAGGGCGCCGTCGTCGCCCGGTACGTCGCCCGTGCCGAGGACGGCCGCGTGGTCCGCCTCCTTGAGGACATGATCACGCGCGAGGCCGGGCTGCCGCAGCAGGTCCGCGCTGCCGCCAAGGCCGCTGCGCTGCTCGCCCCGGCAGCCGCCGTCGACCTCGACGCCCTGAACGGACGGCTGGCAGGGGAGGCCCGGACCCTGCTCGCCGGTGCCGGCGGGGAGGGCTTCGCGGTGGTGGATGAACGGTGGGCCCGGCCGGAGCTCTCCGCGAAGGCCTGCGCCCCGGCTGCCCGGCACGCCTATCCGCACGACCTCGCGGCCGGAGCGCACGGGTTCCGGATCGACGCGCTGAGCGGCAGCATTGCCCTCGCGGCGCTGGATGGCAGCGGACTGGAATTCGTGGTGAACCTGGGCCAGCTCAAGGCCCGGGTGATCGAACTCGGTGACCACGGCTCGGACGTCCCGGCCGTGCAGGAAGCCTTGTTCTGACGCTGGATTTGCCCCGCGACGCGCAAATTACCGGACGCGCCCGTATTCCCGCGCCGGCAGGCAATGTGAGTGTCGCCAGGAATTTTTGCGGCTCGCGGCGTCGTCCGCCCGCCCCGGTAGACTGGCACGGTGCTGAATGAATTTTGGGCCACCGCGTCAACCACCTACAAGGTGCTCGTCTTCAGCGCCATGGGCCTGATCGCCCTCGGCATCATCCTCAGCGTGGTGGGCAACAGCACCGGCAACCAGCCCCTTGCCCTCGCCTCACTGGCAGTGATCGGACTCGGCCTGATCCTGCACATTGCCGGGCTTGTGGTCCGCGGCCAGGCGATCCGGAAAAACCTCAAGCGCTAGCGGCCGCGTTCCGCACCACATGGCTCCGGGCATGCTCCACCGCGTCCGGGAGGGATGTGAACAGGTGCTTGTGATGCCGCAGTGAGCGGATGACCCCCACATTGGTCACGAGCTCCAGATGCTGCGGCTGGACCCCCTTCAGCAGGACCGTGACCCCGCGCAGCTCCAGCGCGGAGACCACCTCAACGAGCATGTGGGCGCCCGTGGCGTCCAGCATCCGCAGCTGGGAGAGCCGGATGACGGCCACCTGGATGTCCCGGACCTGGCTGATCTCCTGCAGGACCCGCTCCGCTGCACCGAAAAACATGGCCCCGTCGAGCCGGAAGATGGCGATGTGCTCGTCGCCCGGAACCGGCGGCCCCGGGATGTCCTCGCGCCGGACCCCGCTCAGCGAAGCGAATGTCCGCAGCGTGAACACGGCGGCCGCGGCGAGTCCGATCTGGATGGCCACAATGAGGTCGAAGGCGACGGTAATGAGGGCGGTGACCACGAACACCGCGGCGTCGGCCCGGGTGGAGCGCAAAATCGCCGTGACGGTGTGCCGCGAGACCATGCGGACGGCCGTGACCATGAGGATGCCGGCCAGCGCCGCCAGCGGGATCCTGCCGACGAGCCCCGCCGCCAGGTAGATGATGGCCAGCAGCACCAGGGCGTGCACCACCGCGGAGAGCCGGGTCTTGGCCCCGGAACGGACGTTCACGGCGGTCCGGGCGATCGCGCCCGTCGCGGGCATGCCGCCGAAGAATCCGGCAGCGATCGAGGCCAGCCCCTGGCCGGTGAGCTCCCGGTCCGGGCTGTACGCGCCGGACGGACGGCCGTCGGGGCCGACCATGCCGGCGGCCACCCGGGCCGAGAGCAGGGATTCGATGGCGGCGAGCGTCGCGATGGACACGGCCGGCATCAGCAGGCCTCCCAGCGCGGCCGGATCGACAGAGGGCATCGAGGGCGCCGGCAGGGAGTGCGGAAGCGCGCCGATCCGCGGTATGTCCAGCGCCAGCATCTCCGACGCCGCGGTGGTGAGCAGCACTGCGATCAGGCTCGCGGGCAGGGCCTTGTTCAGCCTGGGCAGCAGGTACATCACGGCCGCGACGCATGCCACCACCGCGAGCGTTTCCAGCACGGTCGGCATCGTGGCCTGCGACGCGCTCTCGACGGCGGCCAGGAGGGTGTTGTGGCCCGGCGTTCCCTCGGTGCCCGTGGCCAAGGGAACCTGCTGGAGGAAAATGATGGCGGCGATGCCGAGTGTGAAACCCTCCACGACCGGCCACGGGATGAACGCGACGGCCCGGCCCAGCCCGCTGGCGCCCAGGACCACGACCAGCAGCCCGGCCAATACAGAGACCAGGGCAATGCTGCCGACGCCGTGGACGGCGACCACCGGGGCCAGGACCACCACCATGGCGCCGGTCGGGCCGGAGACCTGGACGTTGGATCCGCCCATGACGGCGGCGACAAGTCCTGCCACCACTGCGGTGATGAGTCCGGCCTCCGCCCCGACCCCGGAACTGACCCCGAAGGCCAGGGCCAGGGGGAGCGCCACAATGCCCACCGTGATGCCGGCGAACAGGTCCGTCTTCCAGGCGGACCTCAAGAGCTCGTAGTCGCGGCGGGACGGCACAAACCGGGCGAAGCGTCCCCGTGCCGTGGCAGATGTCGTCGCCGGGTCTGCTGCCTGGGCCGCGCTCACGTTGCCGTGGCGTCGAGGCGGCCGGTACTGTCGCCGTCGCCCGCGCGGTCGAGGTGGCCTGCCGGCAGCTCCTGCGCTATCCGGAGCTGTTCGCTGGAACCGGCCAGGGTGTCCAGCAGGAAGACCCGGGCAATCGCGAGCAGCTCCTTGATCTTGGGATGAGTCAGCCGGTAGGTCACGACATTCGCCGTCCGGACCGACGTCACCACACCGTGCCGGCGCAGCGTGCCCAGATGCTGGGACAGGTGCGAGGGCTCCAGCCCCGTCTCGGCGAGCAGGTAACTGACCGGCGCCGTATTGTCCGGCGCGGCCGCCAGAAGCTCGAGGATCCGGATTCGGGCCGGGTGCGCCAGGGCTTTGAACAGGTTGGCCTTGATTTCATACAGGGGGGTCTGCGCGGCGGAGATCATGGCGGGGAAACACTTTCTCGCATCCGTTCGCGGCGCGGTGCGGCGGCGCCCTCGGCGATTCGGATTGATGGATTGATGTTTTCATCATATCGCGCCGGTCAAGACCCGCCGGAGCGCCGGTCAAGACCCGCCGGAGCGCCCGTCTGTGCCCGTCCGGTTCCCGGCGCGCACCCTGTCACGAAGCCGGACGGCTCCGGGCGTGGCGATAGGCTGGAACCATGACTATCAATCCGGACCTGCAGGGGCGCAGCTACCCTGCCGCAGAGGTGTATGACGTCGGCCGCGAGAAGATCCGCGAGTTCGCGCGCGCGGTCAAGGCCACCCACCCTGCCCACTTCGATGTTGCCGCCGCCGAGGCGCTGGGTCACAGGGACCTCGTGGCGCCGCCGACCTTCGCCATTATCGTCGCGCAGCGCGCCGACGCGCAGCTGATCGAGGATCCGGAATCCGGGATCGACTTCTCCCGCGTGGTCCACGCCGACCAGCGGTTCACGCACCACCGCCCGATCGTCGCGGGGGACCGGTTGGTCGCCGAACTGCACGTCGACGGCGTCCGCGCCATGGGCGGCGGAGCCATGATCACCACCCGCTCGGAAATCTTCGCCCTGGCCCCCGGCGATGCCACCGGTGTCGCCGGCGATGCCACCGGTGTCCGGGAGCCGGTCGCTACCACCACCTCGTCCATCCTGGTCCGCGGAGAGGGACAGTAGCCATGAGCATCGACATCGCAGCACTCACGGTCGGCCAGGACATTGGCAGCCGCAGCATTACCGTCACCCGCACCGACCTCGTCAAGTACGCCGGCGCATCCGGTGACTTCAACCCGATCCACTGGAACGAGGCCTTCGCCACCGGCGTCGGCCTGCCGGGCGTGATCGCGCACGGCATGTTCACCATGGGTGCGGCCGTCCAGCTCGTGACCGACTGGGCCGGCGATCCCGCCGCCGTCGTCGACTTCCAGACCCGCTTTACCAAGCCGGTTCCCGTCGCCGACACGACGGGGACACCGGAGTCCGGCGCCGTGATCGAGATCAGCGGGGCCATCGGGGCCCTCGACGCCGACGCCGGCACCGCCCGCGTCGACCTCACGGTCGTCTCGGCCGCCCAGAAGGTCCTCGTCAAGGCCCAGGCCGTCGTCAGGGTGGCCTAGCCCATGGCGTTGCTGTGAATCTGGCTGCTGTGACCAAGGAAGTCTTCGTCCCGCCCGCCGAGATCACGCACTGGCGAAACGCCGTGGTGGTGGCCTACGCCGCGAGCGGAATCGCATTCTCCACCTGGGTGTCCCGGCTGCCGGCCATCCGCGACGGCCTGGACCTGACTCCCGGCACCATCGGACTGCTCCTGCTCTGCATGACGGCGGGATCCTTCCTGTCCGTGTCCGCCTCGGGCCTGATTGTTCTTCGCCTTGGCTCCAAGCGCACCATCCGGATCGGCAGCATCATGGTCGGATTCGGGCTGGCGCTGGCAGGCTTCGGCACCTCGGTGCTCGCCAGCCCGGTGGCGGTTGCCGCGGGTCTGGCAATCATCGGGCTGGGCACCGCCAGCTGGAACACCGCGTCCAACGTCGAAGGGGCGGCGGTGGAACGCGCCGTCCGGCGGCACATCATGCCCCGGCTGCACGGCTCCTTCAGCCTGGGCACTGTGGCGGGCGCCGGGCTGGGCGCCTGGGCTGCCGCCGCCGGGATCCCGGTCTTCCTGCACCTGGCAGTGGTGGGCCTGCTGGTGGCCGGCTCGGTGACCACCGCGGCGGCCTGGTTCCGGGCGGACATCACGCCCCTCGAGGCGGAGCAGCCCTTCAAAGCGTCCGGGACAGATACCTTCGAGGATCCTTCCACCGGGCCCATCCCGATCGTCCGGCAGACCGACGCGGTCCCGGAGCCGCCCTTGGACAACAAACGCCTCATCGCCCAGGCCTGGCGTGACAGGCGCACCCTGCTGCTGGGCGTGCTGGTCCTCGGGCTGGCCCTGGCCGAAGGAGCGGCGGGGGACTGGGTGGCGCTGGCGCTGGCCGACGGCCACGGCCAGACCGACGCCGCCGGAGCCGCCGGGTACGGGCTGTTCGTCACCTTCATGACCATCGGCCGCTTCGCCGGCACCCTGGTCCTGGACCGCTTCGGCCGGGTCCCGGTGATGCGCTGGTGCGCCGCGCTGGCGGTTCTGGGCCTCGGCCTGTTCGTCTTCGCACCGGCACCGTGGCTGGCCTACGTGGCCCTGGCCATCTGGGGACTCGGCGCGTCCCTGGGCTTCCCGGTCGGCATGTCCGCCGCGGCCGACGATCCCGTCAAGGCCGCCGCGCGGGTGTCCGTGGTGTCCACGATCGGCTACGGAGCGTTCCTGTGCGGGCCGCCGCTGCTGGGTCTGCTGGCCGAGCACGTCGGCATTCTCCACTCGCTGCTGGCCGTCATGGTGATGCTGATCGTCAGTTTCCTGCTCTCCCCGGTGACCCGCAAACTCCCCGCGCCCGCGCCCTTGCCGGGACAGAACAGCTAGCCAGGTGCGGCCGGCACCGGCTTAGGCGGGCTGATGATCCCGGCTAGGCTGGTCAGGTGACCCAGATCCAGCTCTCCGCCCTGACCACCTCCGCCGTCGGCGGCCCCGCCGGCAGCTACATCGAGGCCCGCACCGAGGCCGCGATCATCGACGCCGTGCGCACCGCGGACGCCGCCGGCCAGTCCCTGCTGATCATCGGCGGCGGCTCCAACCTGTTGGTGTCCGACGCCGGGTTCCCCGGCACGGTGCTGAAGATCGCCTCCGAGGGGTTCACCGTCGACGCCGAGGACTCCTGCGGCGGCGTGGCGGTGGTGGTCCAGGCCGGCCACAACTGGGACGCCTTCGTTGAACACGCCGTGAAGCATGCCTGGTCCGGCGTCGAAGCGCTCTCCGGAATCCCCGGTGCCACGGGCGCCACCCCCGTGCAGAACGTCGGCGCCTACGGGGCCGACGTCTCCCAGACGATCGCCGTCGTGCGCACCTGGGACCGGGAACGCAACGCGGTGAAGACCTTCACGAATTCCGAACTCAAGTTCGGCTACCGGGACTCCATCCTGAAGCAGACCACCGTCAACGGCTCACCGCGCTATGTGGTGCTCACCGTGGAATTCCAGCTCCCGCTCGGCCGGAAGAGCGCCCCGGTCCGCTACGCCGAACTCGCCCGGGTGCTCGGCGTCGAGCAGGGCCAGCGGGCCTACTCCACCGACGTCCGGCGCGAGGTGCTGCGGCTCCGGGCGTCCAAGGGCATGGTCTGGGACGCGGACGACCGTGACACCTACTCCACGGGATCCTTTTTCACGAACCCGATCGTGACCGAGGACGTCGCGGCACGGCTGCCGCAGGAGGCCCCGCGGTACCCCGCCGGTGCGGACGGGCTGACCAAGCTCTCGGCGGCGTGGCTCATCGACCAGGCCGGGTTCGCCAAGGGCTTCGGCCTGGACCCGCACAGCGTCTCGGGCGGCCGGGCCTCGCTGTCCACCAAGCACACCCTCGCCATCACTAACAGGGGAGGGGCGAGCGCGGCGGACATGCTGGCCGTCGCGCGCGAGGTCCGCCACGGCGTCGCCGAACGTTTCGGCATTGAACTGCACCCGGAGCCGCTGCTGATTGGCGTCGATCTCTAGGGAAGGTCCGGCCCCGGGAAAAGGGCCGCCGCCCGGGCAAGGCCGGGCAGCGCCGGCAGGGCGTCCCGCGCCCCGGCTACGGTTCCGTGTGGCGGGGTGCCACCTTGCTGAAAAGCATGAATGTGAAACCCGAGGCCGCGGCCCCGAGCAGGAAGACCTGGCAGAACGCCACGGACTGGACGCTGGGCCCGCTTTGCAGCACCAGTCCGGCGCACGCAAACGCCACGGCGCCGGCGAGGAACGCCAGGGAGCCGAGCAGGAAGGCCTGCACGGTGGCCGGAAATTCGCCGCCATAGTCGAGCTGGAGCTCCCGGCCCTGCGGGGCGATGCTTCCGTGCTTCATGGCCGCCTGCACCCGTGCCTGAGACCGTGCCTGAGACCGTGACTGAGACCGTGACCGTGCCCGCGGCTGCAACGCCGCGGCCGTGACGAAGCTGGCCACGGACACCGCCATGGACAAGGCGGCCACCAGCTGCAGGGTGCTCATCATGGGCGAGAGCCGGGTACCGCTGGCGATGGCGACGGCGAGCCCGGCAGCCATGCCGGCGGCGCTGGACGCCCAGCCCAGCAGGGCCAGCTTCCGGCACAGGGGCCGCAGCAGCGGCCACACCTCACTCATAGTCATGATTCAAGGGTAGGGAAGCCTGCTGGATGGCGGCTGGGAACAGCCGGGCAACAACCCGACAGGCAACACAGGCGGCTTACCATGGTTCCATGGCAGCAGTGACGGGCATCCGCCGGCTTGGCCCCGGAATCATCGGCAGGCTGCGGCTGGCCGCCCAGGGACTGCTGGGACCGGGGTTTCAGTCCGTCCCCGACGCCGTCCGCGGCATGACGGCGATGCAGGCCCAGGACCTGCAGGCCGTGCTCTGGGCCGTCGGCCAGCGCGTGCCGGGTTCCCGCGCCGAAGACGTCCGCGGGGCGCTGGACCGGGCGGAGATCGTCCGTTCCTGGCCAATGCGCGGTACTTTGCACGTGCTGGCACCCGAGGACTTGAAATGGATGCTGGCCATCACCTCCGACCGGCTGATCCAGGGCCTGGCCCGGCGCCACCGGGAGCTCGAGATCACGGCAGGGGACATCGACGCCGCCGCGGCAACTGCCCTGCAGCTGGTCTCTGGAGGAGCTGCCAGCCGGGCGGAGCTGTTCCAGGCCTTCGAACGGGCGGGTCAGTCCACGGCGGGCCAGCGCGGCATTCATCTGCTCGGGATCCTGTGCCAGCGGGGGTTGCTGGTGCAGGGGCCGCTGGCCGGCAACCAGCAGCTGGTCGTGGCCTTTGGCGACTGGATCACCGAGTCGCGGACCCTGGACCGTTCCGACGGCATCGCCGAGTGGCTGCTGCGCTACTTTCGCAGTCACGGCCCCGCCACGGAACGTGATTTTGCCTGGTGGGCCGGCATTCCGCTGACGGAAACCCGGGCGGCCCTGGCCCGGGTGTCGGACCAGCTGGCGGAGCTGGAGTTTGAGGGGACCAGCTACTGGCTCTCTGCAGAGACAGCCGCGCTGCTCGACGACGGCGTCCCCGGTCAGCGCACGGTGCTGGCGCTGCCGGGGTTCGATGAATTCCTGCTCGGCTACGCGGACCGGTCCCTCGTGCTGCCGCCGGAGCATGCCGACAAGATCGTCCCCGGCGGCAACGGCGTGTTCAAGAAGACCATTGTGGCCGGCGGCGGCGTGATCGGCACCTGGGCCGGGCCGCCGGGCCGCAGGGGAGCCGGCGTCGTGCCCGAACCCTTCGACCCTGTTAACGGGCTGCGGCCCGCCGCCCAAAAGTCTTTTGGGCTGCAGGCCGCGAAATACCGCAGATTCCTTGGCGCCTGAACAGGTGCCGGAACAGGTGCCTGAACTTCCGCCTGAAGGGGTGTCTGAACGTCCGCCTGTATGCGTGTCCCGGACGGGCTCCTAGAGGTTTCCGGTGGCGATGCGGAGCATGCGCCGCAGCGGCTCCGCGGCGCCCCACAGCAGCTGGTCGCCCACCGTGAACGCGCTGATGTACTGCGGACCCATCTCAAGCTTGCGGATCCGGCCCACCGGAATGTCCAGGGTGCCGGAGGCCGCCACGGGCGTGAGCTCGGCCATCGAGGCTTCCTTGGTGTTTGGCACCACGCGGGCCCACTGGTTGTCCGCGTCCACGAGCTTCTCGATCTCGGCGACCGGGAGGTCCTCGCGCAGCTTCAGGGTCAGGGCCTGGGAGTGGGAGCGCATCGCACCGATCCGGATGCACAGGCCGTCCATGACGACGCGGTTGGCGGCGGAGGTGCCAAGGATCTTGTTCGTCTCCACTCCGGCCTTCCATTCCTCCTTGGACTGGCCGTTGCCGAGGTCCGCGTCGATCCAGGGGATCAGGGAACCGGCCAGCGGAACGCCGAACTGTGTGGCGTCGATGCCGGCGCGCTGGTGTGCCAGGACCTTGCGGTCGATTTCGAGGATCGCCGACGCCGGGTCGTCCAGTTCGGTGCTGACCTCGGCGTTGAGGCTGCCGAACTGGTTCAGCAGTTCACGCATGTGGCGTGCCCCGCCGCCGGAGGCCGCCTGGTACGTCATGGAGGTGCCCCATTCGACCAGGTCGTTCTTGAAGAGCCCGCCCAGGCCCATCAGCATGCAGGACACGGTGCAGTTGCCGCCGACGTAGTCCTTCACCCCGCCGGAGAGGCCGGCGTCGATGACGTCCCGGTTGATGGGGTCCAGCACGATGATGGAATCCTCATTCATGCGCAGCGTGGAGGCGGCATCGATCCAGAGGCCGTCCCAGCCTCGGCTGCGGAGCTCGCCGTGGACCTGCTTGGTGTAGTCCCCGCCCTGGGCGGTGACAATAATGGGCAGCTTCGCCAGCGTCTCGAGGTCGAACGCGTCCTCAAGCTTGCCGGCGGCGCCCGCAGCGGCGCCGGCCAGGGCCGGGGCGGCACCGCCCGCGTTCGAGGTGGAGAAGAAGACCGGGTTGATGTTGGCGAAGTCGCCCTCGTCCTGCATGCGCTGCATGAGGACGGAACCGACCATGCCACGCCAACCAACCAGGCCGACGGACGGGGTAGCTGCTGTAGTCATGGGCCCAGTTTAGACTTCGCGGCCCGCCCGGCGCAGTCGGTTACGTCACGCGTTATAGTCGCCGCGGGGCTCTTCCAGCAGTGCCGCCTTGCGCCGGCGCAGCGCGAAAACCGCCCCGAACGTGAAGACCTGGGTCACCACCACCAGCACGATCGCCCCGAGGATCTTGTTGCCGCCCAGGATCATGGTCAGCCCCACGACCGCGGAGAGCAGTGCGAGCAGGGGCAGGAGCATGTACCCCAGGACAAAGAGTGTTTCTGGCTTCCTCAGCATTACTTGGCCTCCGTCCGGCGCCACAGCGTGATCCGGTAGCGGGTGCCGTTGGCGGAGGTCAGCCAGCCGTTGGCCGGGAGGCTGGCCGAGACGGTCCAGTCGTAGCCGAGTTCCGGAGCGAAGGTGTCCCCTTCGGCGCTGGTGTCGATGGTGGTGACGACGGCGACGTCGGCAAGGTCCAGAGACTGGGCAAAGATTTCGCCGCCGCCGATGATCCACACGGTCTCATGGCCGGCCACGAACTGGGATTCAAGCAAGGCGTCATCGAGCGACGCCACCGCGACGGCGCCTTCCGCGCCGGGGGTGTCCCGCCAGGCGGCCTGGCGGGTGATGACGATGTTCGTCCGGTCGGGCAGGGGGCGGTACTTGTCCGGGAATGATTCCCAGGTCTTGCGTCCCATGATGACCGGGTGGCCGGTGGTGAGGCGGCTGAAGTGCGACATGTCTTCGGGCAGGTGCCACGGCATGTCGCCGGCCTTGCCGATCACCCCGGTGCTGGTCTGGGCCCAGACGAGCCCGAGGCCAGTGGTGGACGCTCGGAGTTGCTCCGTGAAATCGCCGGGCTGCACGCCCGCGGTGTTGTCGTTGCTCATACGGCTATCGGGGCCTTAATCGTCGGGTGGTGCTGGTAGCCGACCACCTCGAAGTCCTCGAGGGTGTAGTCGAAGATGGAGTCCGGCTTGCGGGTGATGTTCAGCTGGGGGTAGTCGTAGGGCTCGCGGGCGAGCTGCTTGAGGACCTGGTCCATGTGGTTGTCGTAGATGTGGACATCCCCGCCGGTCCAGACGAATTCGCCCGGTTCCAGGCCGGTCTGCTGCGCGATCATGCGTGTCAGCAAGGCGTAGGACGCGATGTTGAAGGGCACGCCCAGGAAGGTGTCCGCCGACCGCTGGTACAGCTGGCACGAAAGCTTGCCGTCCGCCACGTAGAACTGGAAGAACGCGTGGCATGGGGGCAGGGCCATGTCCTTGAGTTCGGAGACGTTCCAGGCCGAGACGATGTGCCGGCGCGAATCCGGGTTGGACTTCAGGTTCTTGATGAGTTCGGCGATCTGGTCGATGTGGCCGCCGTCGGGCGTGGGCCAGGAACGCCACTGGACCCCGTAAACGGGACCGAGTTCGCCGTCGGCGTCGGCCCATTCGTCCCAGATGGTGACGCCCTGGTCCTGCATCCATTTGACGTTCGTGTCGCCGCGGAGGAACCAGAGCAGCTCCACCGCCACGGACTTGAAATGCACCCGCTTGGTGGTGATCAGCGGGAAGCTCTTGCTCAGGTCGAAGCGGAGCTGGCGGCCAAAAACACTCAGGGTGCCGGTGCCGGTGCGGTCCGATTTGTGCGTGCCGTGCTCGAGGACGTCGCGCAGGAGGTCTTCATAGGGCGTAGGGATGCTCACCGTTCCAGTCTACTGAGAACTCGCCGGCTCTCCTTATTTGTGTGACCCGCCCTGCCTCGCCCGCAGGATCGCCAGCAGTGCCGCGTCGTCGAGCCCGGCTGTGCGGCCTTCCGTAATGCAGCGGTCGACGGCGGCGATCACCTCCACCGGGACCGTGCCCGGGGGAGGTGCGGGCGGGGGCAGGATCGGCTGGCTGCCGGCGACCACCGTGCCGTTGCGCCGCCGGGTTTCGACCAGTCCGGCCAGTTCGAGTTCCTTGTAGGCCCGCGCGACTGTCCCGGCAGCGAGGCCCAAGTCCGACGCGAGGCTGCGGACGGTTGGCAGCCGGGTTCCCGCTGCAAGCGTCCCGAGGCTGATGAGGGAGGCGATCTGCGTCCGGATCTGCTCGAAGGGGGGAACCGGCGAACGCAGGTTGATGGCGATGCCCGCCGTCACGCGGCGACTTCCTTCCGCGGCAGGGGAGCCGGGGTCTTCCGGGCCAGGCCGCCCACGGGGACGACGGCGATGAGCACGGCACTGGCGGCCAGGACAGCGCCGGCCAGGGTCGCGGGCCACCACGATCCGGCGGCCGGATCGACGGCGTCGCCGAACGCGTCCGACCCGAACACCGCCGCCCAGGCGTTGGTCTGGGTCAGCAGCAGGACACCGGCCTGGGCCGTGAGGGTTGCGGCGACGGTCCGCACGATGCGGTGGACAGTGATGGCGCGCAGCGCGGCGTCCAGACCGCGCGGGGCGTCGCGGATGCCCTGGCGGGACCGGGCCCGGAGGAACGCCGGCAGGGCGGCAACGCAGGTCCCGGCCGTGAGTAGCGCAACCGGAACCCAGCCGGAATCTTCGGCCAGCAGGGCCCGCCCCGCGGTGGTGACGGCGAGGGCTGCCAGGAAGACCAGCAGCGCCAGGACCGCCGTGGTCAGCAGGGCGGCGTTGACCGGCTGCCGGGGCCAGGTGCGCGGCGCCTCGGGCGATCCGTAGTTGCGCTGCAGGACCAGCTCGCCTCCGGCGATGACCAGTAGGACGCAGATGCCCATCAGGGCCACGAGTCCCGCAAGTCCGTAGCCGGCGGCCGCCATGATCACGGGGGCGAGGAAGGCTCCGGCGACCAGCGGCACGGCGGCCGCGAGGCCCAGGAGCGCTCCAAGTGAGGAGACCAGCCTGGCGGCCGGGTGCTGGCGGCCGGTGGCGATCCCTGATTCCGGCCGGTTCCGGACGCCCAGCCCGGCGGAAGCAAGCCGAGGCGGCCGCCACCACCACATCACGAGCAGGACCACGGTCGCCGCGAGGCCGGCGAAGTTCGTCCACGATCCCGTTTGCTGGGCCGGATCGGGACGGGCCGCGAAGTTCCCCGCGATGACTGCCAAGCCGGCAGCCACTGTGGACACTGTGCGCAGCAGCCGGTTCATCGCGATGGTCCGCAGTACAGCGTTGTCCGCCGCGTCAAGGGACTCCAGCTGTCGGCGGCGGCCGATCAGCCACAAAACCAGCCACGTGCCGACGGCCAGCACCAGCAGGGCGCCGCCGAGCCAGGCGGCCACCTCCGGTCCGGGGATACGGCCGTCGCCGCCGCTGTTGTAGTAGCCGTACGCGCCGTCGCTGACCGTAGTGGGAGCCACGGCCGCGAACCCGGGCAGCGTGGCAGTCCGGGCGATGGCCGCGGCAGCCGAGACGAAGATCGCAGCCGTGGTCAATGCCAGCCTGCGGGGCAGGAAGTCTTTGATGCGCCGCACGGACAGCACGGCCTGCCGCCGCATTCGCCGCGGACCCGGGTAGCTGACCTGTCCCAGGGCATGCACGCCCAGGCAGCCCAGGACGGGCCATGCCAGCGCCGGGATGATCGAGTCGGCGCCCACCACGGCGGACGCTGACGGATTGGCCGGGATGATGCCCAGGGTCATGGCGCCCTGGAGTGAGCTCGCGAGCCAGCCGATCACACCTACCCACAGCCCGTGCTCCGACACTGTCTGCGGCGACGTTCCGGTCCCGGGAGCCCAGATCACCCACCGCAGAACGGCATACACCAGCAGGGCGGCGATCGCCGGGCCGAGCAACAGCATCGGCGGCACGTTCAACAGGACCGGCACGGAATCCCCCAAGATTCAGCAGTAATGTATCAAGCTATTGATACAAACTAGGCTTGGGGGCCCCCGGGGTCAAGGACCTCAGTCGTCGAACGGCTTGAACCGCTCCACCGCGACCACTTTTTTCTTGCTGCCGCGGGCGACGTGGCAGACCACGATCTCGCCCGGCGCCAGGAACGGGTCCGAGGACGGCAGCAGGTCCCGCAGCCGGGAGTTCATGTGCTTCGCGAGTTGCTTCAGGACCGTGGGCAGGGCCGGACGGTGCGTACACAGCGCCACGGCCCGCTGCTTGTCGAACAATCCCTCGACGACGGCTGCCGTCTTGTGCGGGCTGCGGCTGTGCCGGTGCTCGGTGAGGGCCTCGTTGAGCTTGACCTTGGCGTCGGCCGCCTTGGCGTAGGGTGCGATGGTGGCCACGCACCGCAGCCACGGGCTTGAAACGATCCGCGCGGGCTTCCACGCCTGCAGGAGCCGCCCCACCGACTGCGCCTGCCGCATGCCGGTGGCGGCCAGCGGACGGTCGCCCTCGGCCTTGGACCAGGACGAGCGGGGCTTGGCCTTCGCGTGGCGCACGATCAGCAGCGGCCAGGTCGCCAGCTCCCCGCGGTCGTGGGCGTTCACCAGGTGCTGCAGCGGCTCGATGTCGCTCGGGTTGCTCAGGAGGCGGGCGGCCTTCTCGGGCGGGCACCACATGACGCTGTCGACTTCCGTGCCGTCCGGGATCAAGGCGGCGCCGTCGACGTCGACGGCCCAGTAGTGGACCACCTTCAGCCCGGCCGCCACATGGTAGTGGATGGGCGGGAGCGGGATCCCCAGGGGGGCGGTGAGCCCGATCTCCTCCTCCACCTCGCGCACGGCGCACTCCGGGATGGTCTCGCCGGCGTCGATTTTGCCCTTCGGCCAGGACCAGTCGTCATACCGCGGACGGTGGATCAGCAGGACCTCGAGCTGGTCCTTGTTTACCGAATTGAGGCGCCACGGGATGGCGCCCGCCGCCGTGACGGAAACCTCTTCACCGGGTTGGTCAGCCTGGTCCGCAACCAGTGCATCGCTGCTCACACTCACGATCCCTACCGCAGGCTGGTCGAGCGCTGGCGCGAGCGGGAGGCGAGCAGCCAGGACTGCACGTCCTTGAGGTCCTGGCCGTCTTCCGCCAGGTGGTGGCGGGTCCATTCACCCTGCTTGTCCAAATGCCAACTCGCCGTTTCGGGCACCATGTAGCGGTTGAGCAAGTCCAGGACATAGCTCGTGTCGTCGCCGCTCGTCAGCTGCACGAGGGCTTCAACCCGGCGGTCGAGGTTGCGGTGCATCATGTCGGCCGAGCCGATGTAAACCACCGGGTCGCCGGCATTGGCGAACGCGAAGACGCGGGAGTGTTCCAGGAAGCGGCCCAGCACGGAGCGGACCGTGATGTTCTCGCTCAGGCCGGGAACGCCGGGCCGCAGGGAGCAGATGCCGCGGACAATGACATCCACCTGCACTCCGGCCTGGGACGCGCGGTACAGGGAATCGATGATGGCTTCGTCCACCATCGAATTGACCTTGATCTGGACGCGGGCGGGGATGCCGGCCCGGGCGTTCCTGATCTCGGTTTCGATCCTGTCGATCAGCCCGGAACGGACCGAGCGCGGCGCCACGAGCAGCCTCTTGAACGTGGACTTCGGCGCGTAGCCGGAGAGCTGGTTGAACAGCTTCGAAAGGTCTTCGCCGACCTGTTCGTTCGCCGTCAGCAGGCCCAGATCCTCGTAGTAGCGGGCCGTGCGGGGGTGGTAGTTGCCAGTGCCGATGTGGCAGTAGCGGCGCAGGCCGTCCACTTCCTGGCGGACCACGAGGGAGAGCTTGCAGTGGGTCTTGAGCCCCACGATGCCGTACACCACATGGACGCCTGCCTGTTCCAGTTTCCGGGCCCAGGAGATGTTCGCCTGCTCGTCAAAGCGCGCCTTGATCTCCACGAGCGCCAGGACCTGCTTGCCGGCCTCGGCGGCGTCAATCAGGGCATCGACAATCGGGGAGTCACCGGACGTGCGGTACAGGGTCTGTTTGATGGCCTGGACTTTGGGGTCCGCGGCTGCCTGTTCCAGGAACGCCTGGACCGACGTGGAGAAGGAGTCATACGGGTGGTGCAGGAGGATGTCCCGTCGCCGCATGGCGGCAAAGACGTTGGCCGCCTTGGACGTTTCCGATTCGTTGAGGTAGCGCGAGGTGTGCGGGACGTGCTTGGGGTAGTGCAGGTCCGCCCGGTCGATCCCTGCAATCACCGAGAGTCCGCGCAGGTCCAGCGGCGCCGGCACGGAGTAGACCTCGGATTCCTCGACGCCGAGCTCGCGGATCAGCAGGGCACGGATGTTCGGGTTGATGTCATTGGTGACCTCAAGGCGGACGGGCGGGCCGAACCGGCGGCGCAGGAGTTCCTTCTCCAAGGCCTGCAGCAGGTTTTCGGCGTCGTCCTCTTCGACCTCGACGTCCTCGTTGCGGGTCACGCGGAAGATGTGGTGTTCCAGGACCTCCATGCCGGCGAACAGCTGGTCCAGGTGCACGGCGATCACTTCTTCGAGCGCGATGAACCGTGCCACCCGTCCCGGGACGGAGCCGGCGCGGGCGCCGTCGATGGAGATCAGGCGCGGGAGCTGGTCAGGGACCTTGACACGGGCGAAGAGCTCCTTGTCGCTGACCGGGTTGCGGACCACTACGGCGAGGTTCAGGGACAGCCCGGAGATGTAGGGGAACGGGTGCGCCGGGTCCACGGCCAGCGGCGTCAGGATCGGGAAAACTTTTTCCGCGAACATGGCGCTGAGCTGGTCCTTGGCCTGCGAGTCGAGTTCCTCCCAGTGCATCAGGTGGATGTGCTCATAGGCCAGCGCCGGACGGATCTGTTCGGCGTAGACCCGGGCGTGGCGCTGCTGCAGCCGGTGGGCCTCCTCGCCGATCTGCTCCAGGACCTGCATGGGGCTCAGCCCGGCAGGGGAGGGGACGGCGAGCCCCGTGGCGATCCGCCGCTTCAGCCCGGCCACCCGGACCATGAAGAACTCGTCCAGGTTGGAGGCGAAGATGGACAGGAAGCTGACCCGCTCCAGCAGGTACAAGTTGGGGTCCTCGGCCAATTCCAGGACCCGCGCGTTGAACGCAAGCCAGCTCAGTTCCCGGTCCAGGAACCGGTCGGGGCGGATGTCGCCTTCCGGTTCCGGGTTCGGCGCGAACTCCGGAATATCGATCCGGTCCTGCGTGGCGCGCGAGGCCGGCACTTCGGAGGAGCCAAAGCGGGCACGTACCGGACGCGCCCCCTTTTCCGGCGTTGCTGGTTCAGACGTGGATGTCCGGGCGGTATCCCGTGGCATGGTGTCTCCTCAATGCTGGCGCGATGTAGCTTCAACCTTACAAGCAATCGTGGCCGGATGACCCCAGGTTTCGGCCCGGGCCGGGACGGTTATCCGCCGACTTGACTAACGCCGTCCGGCGCGGCAGCGGCGGCCTGTGCTGGCTGCTGCGGCAGCGGCGCGTACATCACATCGACATCCCAGCGGGTGAATCCGAGCCGGCGGTAGAGGGCGACGGCGGGGGTGTTGTCGGCATCGACGTAGAGCATGACGGCGCGGAGCCCCAGGCCCTGGAGATGCCTGATGCCGGCGACCGTGAGGGCCTTGCCGAGCCCGGACCCCTGGGCGTCGGGGGTCACGCCCACCACGTAGACCTCGCCCATTGCGGGGTGGTCGCCGTGCCGGGGGTGCACCTTGGTCCAATGGAATCCCAGGATCCGGTCCGCCGGGTCGACGGCCAGCAGGAAGCCCGCGGGATCAAACCACGGTTCGGCCATCCGGGCGTCCAGATCGGCCCGCGTCATGTTGCCTTGCTCCGGGTGGTGGGCGAAAGCGGCCTTGTTTGCGGCCAGCCAGCCGTCCTCGTCCCGTCCGGGCACGAAGGTGCGGAGCTGTACGCCGTCCGGGAGGTGCGCCTCCGGCAGGGCCGCTGCCGCCGTCATCAACCGCATCTTCCACAGCTCACGCACGGCGCCGTAGCCGTAGCGGGCTGCGAGGTCGGCCGCGGCCTCGTGGTTTCCGTGGGACCAGGCTTTCAGGCCGGCGAAGCCGCGGACGGTCTTCAGTTCGCCCAGCAGGCGGTCGCCCACGCCCTGGTTGCGGTAGCTGGGATGGACGGCGACCTCGAGGATGCCGGTGCCGTCGGGCTCCTCGATGACGACGGCGACGCCGGCCAGGTCCTGCGCCGTCGCGGGATCCAACTTGTCGTCAGGGGCATAGAGGGCCAGGGCAAGCACCGAGTGCTCGCCCGTATCGCCGGCGCGCAGCGTGACAAGGGTCTGTTCGGACAGCGGCGGATTGCCGTCGGACTCTTCCGCCGCGGCGACAAGGGCGGCGACGTCCCGCAGCAGCGCGGCGTCCATGGTTCCTTTTTCAGTGTGTACGGGCCAGTTTTCCGGGTGCGCAGGGCTCATGGTGCAAGGCTATCGGGTGCATGGGGGTCAGCGGCCGATTTTGTCGAACTGCGGACGGCCCCGTATAGTCGTTATCTCGTCCGGCGTTGAGCCAGATGCGAGGGGGATCCACCACTGGGGTGGCCTCGATACGTTCGACCCGTATGTCCTCCACTGAGAAGTACTGCTAGATACTGAGAAGTTTGTGCCGATGGTTTGGTGCACCATGAAGGCCCCGGACTCTGGATTCCAGAGTCCGGGGCCTTCTGCGTTCAGTGCTTGTGTACAGTTCCTGCGTACCGGCGCCGCCGCGTCGTGGCGGCCGTGGCGCTCAGGCCTCGGTCAGTTCGTCCTCGGGCTGGCGGACCAGGGTCAGGCGGTAGCCGACGTTGCGGACGGTGCTGATCAGGTTCTCGTGGTCGGCGCCCAGCTTGGCCCGCAGCCGCCGGACGTGGACATCCACGGTGCGCGTGCCGCCGTAGTAGTCGTAGCCCCAGACTTCGGTCAGCAGCTGCTGGCGGGTGAACACCCGGCCGGGGTGCTGGGCCAGGTATTTCAGCAGCTCAAATTCCTTGAAGGTCAGGTTGAGCGCGGCGCCGTTGACCCGTGCGGTGTAGCTGGCCTCGTCAATCACGACGCCGGCGGCCCGGATTTCGGTCGGCACGTCCTCCTTCTCCGGAACGGCGCGCGCGACGCCGAGCCGGATCCTGGCCTCGACTTCTGCCGGGCCCGCGGATTCCAGGAGGATGTCGTCCACGGCCCACGCCGAGGAGACCGCGGCCATGCCGCCCTCGGTGAGGATCAGCATCAACGGGGCGCTGAGGCCGGTGGCCTTGAGCAGCTGGGTGAGGGAACGTGCGCCGACCAGGTCCTTGCGGGCATCGAGCAGGACGATGTCGCAGGGGTCGGTCTCGAGCAGGGCAGTGGGCTCGGCCGGAAGGATATGCACCCGGTGGTTCAGCAGTTCCAGAGCAGGCAGGACGTCCACGGATGTTCCCGTGCTGTTCGTCAATAGCAGGATGTGCGACATTGTTCCTCCAAGGGGTGTCCGCGCATCGTTGGGCGTCTTGTTGCTGATGTTGAGTATACCTAAGGGCCCCATTCCGGCCATGGTCCCGTCACCTCCGGCGCCTCCTTTTGCGACACATACCGTTCACATAGGGCAGGATTGAACCGTCAGGGCCCGCGGCCCGTCGAAATTGAGCCGAGTCGAATTGGGGTCCGCAGTGAGCGAAGGTCTGGCCATGCTGGGTCTGCCGATGGCGAGCAGACAGTGAAGCCGTGGAGCGTCGGGATCATCGGCCTGGCCGGTCTCGCGGCGATTGTCGCCGGAGCCTATGCCTCGCCTGAGGTCCTCCTGGCCGTCGCGGCGCTCGCCGCCGCCGGCATCGGTATCGGCTGGCCCTACTTTCTCGGCATCCCCGCCAAGAAGACGCTCGCGGTCTTGATTGGCCTGCCCGGCGTCGGGTCGGCAGTGGCTGCGACCTATCTCCCGGCTCCGGGCTTCCTGGACTGGACGCCGTCGTTCTTGGCCGTCGGGGTCATGGCAATCTTCGTCATGCAGCTGATCCGGGGCACCGGTCAGGCCCAGCGCCTCGAATCCACCCTGGGCTCGTGCGCGGGTGTCCTGCTCTCCTGCCTCGGCGCCGGCTGGATTGCGAGTTCGCGCTTCAACGGGGTCCGCGAAATGATCCTCGTGGCGGCCATCAGTTCGGCGATCGCGCTGCTGGCGGGGCTGATCCGCTGGCCGGACCGGATCGTGGCGCCGCTGGGCATCGTGAGCGCCGGCCTTGCCGGGCCGCTCGCCGGCCTGGTGTTCTCCGACATTGCCGTGCTGCCGGCGGCCCTCGTCGGCGTCGTCGTGGGGGCGGTGCTGGTGAGTTTCCGCCGCCTCGTCATCCTCAACGGTGAGGGCCTAAATGTTTTGGCGGCCGTGGGCATGGGGCTCGGGCCGGTTTCTGCTGTCGGTTCACTGGCCTACTTCATAGACAAACTACTCATCTACTAAGCGTTAGGATGGCATCATGTCCGTACTTGCATATGAGATCTTTTTCCTTGTCCTGCTTGGCGTGGCCAGCCTGTCCATGGCGTGGTTTGCCGGCTTTGTCGTGTACCGCCTCTTCAAAGGCCAGAAGTAAGACGTTCCAGACCCCGTAGCTTCCAGAGGTAGATGCTGTGCCGATTGAAATCCCTACTGATCTGACCCCCGAAATCGTTCCGCTGTCCTGGCTCATTGGTGAGTGGGAGGGCAGCGGCCGGCTGGGGGCTGGAGACGAGGACTCCGAGCACTTCCTGCAACACGTCTCGTTTACGCACAACGGCCTGCCGTACCTGCAGTACCGTGCCGAGAGTTGGCTGACCGACGACGAGGGCACCAAACTGCGTCCCCTCACCGTCGAGACCGGCTTCTGGGCGCTGGAGCGTAAGCAGCGCGAGGAGGACGGCGGCCCCGGCCTGATCCCGGCGGACATCGTCCCGGTGCTCAAGAGCGCCGACGAGGTGGAGGCCCTGCGCAACAGCGACGGCGGCTTCGACATCTCGGTCTCCATCGCCCACCCCGGCGGGATCTCGGAGCTGTACTACGGCCAGATCAAGGGCCCCCAGATCCAGCTCAGCACCGACATGGTGATGCGCGGCAGCCACTCCAAGGAGTACACGGCGGCCACCCGGATCTTCGGGCTGGTGGAAGGAAACCTGCTGTGGCGCTGGGACGTGGCCACCGGCAAGAATTCGACGGCGGGCGGCGGCCTGGAGGCCCACGCATCGGCCATCCTCGCCAAAGTAGGCTAATTACGCGGTCTCACTGATTTTTCCGTTGTCACCATCGACCCAGGAGAAATGCCGTGAACGACACAGTCACCAGCTCAGCCGGCAGCACAGCACCCGGCAGCGCCAGCTACGCCGACCTCAAGGCCGTGTTCTTCAACGGCACGCTCAAGAAGTCCCCGGACGTGTCCAACACCCAGGGCCTGATCGAGGTCAGCCGCCGGATCATGGAGAAGCAGGGCGTCACCACCCGCGTGATCCGCACGGTGGACCACGACATCGCCAGCGGGGTCTACCCGGACATGCGCGAACACGGCTGGGCCACCGATGAGTGGCCGGAACTCTACCCGGCCGTCCAGGAAGCGGACATCGTCGTCGTCGCGGGGCCCATCTGGCTGGGGGACAACTCCTCGCAGACCAAGAAGCTCATCGAGCGCCTCTACGCCCACTCCGGGCAGCTGAACGCGAAGGGCCAGTGGGCCTACTATCCGAAGGTGGGCGGCTGCCTCATCACCGGCAATGAGGACGGCATCAAGCATTGCGCCATGAACGTCCTGTACAGCCTCCAGCACATCGGCTTCACCATCCCGCCGCAGGCCGACGCCGGCTGGATCGGTCCCGTCGGGCCGGGACCGAGCTACCTTGACCAGGGGTCCGGGGGGCCGGAGAGCGATTTCACCAACCGCAACACCACCTTCATGACCTGGAACATGCTGCACCTGGCGCGCATGCTCAAGGATGCGGGCGGCATTCCCGCCTACGGAAACCTGCCAGATGCCTGGAAAGCGGGCACCCGTTTCGACTTTGAAAATCCGGAATACCGCTAGGACCGGCCTGCCCCACAGTCCGGCGGAGCCAGATTGTCCCTGCCGGGGCCGGAACCTGCCGGGCCCGGAATACGCACAGAGCTAAGGACGTTCCTTTCAATATGACTATCAAAAGCCCCCTGTTGTCGCGCCCGGCCGCGGTTGAGGCCGGCGGCGCCGATGCCGGCGTCGCCGCCCACTACGGCGAGCCTCTCCGGGAGCAGCGGGCGCTGGCCGTCGGCACCGCCGTCGTCGATCTCTCACACCGCGGTGTGGTGACGGTCAGCGGGCCGGACCGCCTGAGCTGGCTCAACACGCTGTCCTCCCAGCAGCTCACTTCGCTGGCCCCTGGCCAGTCCACCGAACTGCTGTTGCTGAGCGTGCAGGGCCGGATCGAATTCGACGCCAGGGTGGTGGACGACGGCGCCACGACCTGGCTGATCGTCGAGGCAGCCGAGGCGGCCCCGCTCGCCGAATGGCTCAACAAGATGAAGTTCATGCTCCGGGTCGAAATCGCGGACGTCTCCGCCGACTGGGCCGTACTCGGCTCCACACACCGCATCCCGGAATGGGAGGCGCTGCAGGCCTGGCAAGACCCGTGGCCGCACGTCGGCGCCGGCGGCTACTCCTACGCTGTGGTGGGCGAGGACGCCCATCCAGGACTGGAACGGCCCTGGTTTGAGTACCTGGTCCCCGCGGACGAGCTGGTCGCGACCGTGGGCGACCGTGCCCTCGCCGGCACCATGGCGTCCGAAGCGCTGCGGATTGCGGCGTGGCGGCCCCGCTGGGGCGCGGAAACGGACGACAAGACCATCCCGCATGAGCTCGACCTCCTCCGCACTGCCGTGCACCTGGCCAAGGGCTGCTACAAGGGCCAGGAGACGATCGCGCGAGTCCACAACCTGGGCCACCCGCCGCGCCGTCTCGTGTTCCTCCAGCTCGACGGTTCCCAGCACACCCTGCCCGCGGCCGGGAGCGAGGTGCGTGCGGGCGAACGGAAGGTGGGCACCGTGACCTCCGTGGCGCAGCACTACGAAATGGGCCCCGTCGCCCTGGCCGTCATCAAACGCTCCGTCGCCCCGGACGAGGTCCTGACCGTCGTGGACGGGGACGAGCCGTACTCCGCGGCCCAGGAAGTCATTGTGGCCCCCGACGCCGGCCAGGTGGTAGGCCGCCAGACCGGCTTCCTGCGGGGCACCCGATGAGCGGCGAGTCCAAAGTGAACGAGCCGGGCGCCGCGCCCGACGACGAGACACTCGCGCTGGCGCACGCGCTCTTCGACGCCGCCCGCGAGGGCAACTCCGCTCTGCTGGGCAGCTACCTGGCCGCCGGCGCCCCGGCCACGCTGACCACCTCCTCCGGCGACTCGCTGGTGATGCTGGCGGCGTACCACGGCCACGCCGGCACTGTCCGGCTGATCCTGGACCACGGCGGCGACGCCAACACGCCGAACGACCGCGGCCAGACCCCGCTGGCCGGTGCTGTCTTCAAGGGCTACACGGACGTGGCCCGGGAACTGCTGGACGCCGGGGCCGACCCGGACGCCGGCACCCCCAGCGCGCGGGCCGCCGCGCAGATGTTCGCCCGGACGGACATCCTGGCCCTCCTCGGCTGACCAATCGCGCCTCGGGCCGGGGCGCGGCCGGCCCGGGTTGGGGAGGATTCCCCCCAAATACTCCACGTGGAATAATCATTAGTGGAGTAACTGCCGTTTAGGCCGAAGAGAACACTGCTAAACCGAGAAGGACTGCACCATGGCCCGGGCAACAGCATTGACACCCCTAGGTGTCGCCGCACTTTCCCTGCTCGTGGAAGAGCCGATGCATCCCTACGAGATGTACCAGCTCCTGATCGCACGGCACGAGGACCGGCTGGTCAAGGTGCGGCCAGGAACGCTTTATCACGCCGTCGGGCGGCTCGAGGATCGGGGGCTGGTCACAGCCACGGGAACGGACCGGGGAGGCAACCGTCCGGAGCGCACCACCTACACGATCTCGGCTGCCGGCCGCGAAGCGTTCACGACGTGGCTGCAGGACATGCTCGCCGCCCCGGTCAACGAATACCCGGCCTTCCCGCTGGCCATCTCCGAGGCCTACAACCTGCCCGCCGCCGTCGTCGTGGAACTCCTCGACCGGCGTCTTCAGGCGTTGGAGGAACAGCTCGGCTTCCTGGTCTCCGGCGAGGAACTGCTCGCGAAGAAGGGCGTGGAGCGCAAGTACTGGATCGATGTCCAGTTCCAGCTGAGCACGCTGCGCGCCGAAATCGCCTGGATCCGCAGCCTTCAGGACCAGCTCCGCTCCGGCGAACTGCCGTGGTGAACTCCGCGCAGGACCGCGGCCGGGACCCGGCCGCCCCCACACACAGCCCATCCACCGTTTCACACCAGCCCCTAAGGAACCGCATGGAAAACGTAGCCCGGCCATGGCCGGCACTCTGGTCCCTGGTGATCGGCTTCTTCATGATCCTGATCGACACCACCATCGTCTCGGTGGCCAACCCCAGCATTATGGAGGGCCTCAACACTGACATTAACTCGGTGATCTGGGTCACCAGCGCCTACCTGCTCGCCTATGCCGTGCCGCTGCTGATCACGGGCCGGCTCGGGGACCGTTTCGGTCCGAAGAAGCTCTACCTCTCCGGACTCGTCGTCTTCACTGTGGCATCGCTGTGGTGCGGCCTCTCCGGCAGCGTCGAGATCCTCATCGCGGCCCGTGTGGTCCAGGGACTCGGCGCGGCCATGATGACGCCGCAGACCATGGCCGTCATTACCCGGATCTTCCCCCCGGACCGCCGCGGAGCGGCCATGGGCATCTGGGGTGCCACGGCCGGCGTCGCCACGCTGGTTGGCCCGATCCTCGGCGGCGTGCTGGTGGACGGCCTCGGCTGGGAATGGATCTTCTTCATCAACGTTCCCGTCGGGATTGTCGGCTTCATCCTCGCCCAGCGTTTCGTGCCCTCGCTGACAACCCACCCGCACAAGTTCGATATTCCCGGCGTGCTGCTCAGCGCCCTCGGCCTGTTCCTCCTGGTCTTCGGCATCCAAGAGGGCGCGACGTACGACTGGGGCACCATCGCCGGCCCCATCACCGTCTGGGGCCTGATCATCAGCGGCATCGCCGTGCTGGTGGTCTTCGTCCTGTGGCAGAAGTTCAACACGGGTGAACCGCTGCTGCCCCTGTCCCTTTTCAAGGACCGGAACTTCTCGCTCGCCAACATTGCGATCACCACGGTGGGCTTCACCGTCACCGCGTTCAGCCTGCCGCTGATCTTCTACTACCAGATCGTCCGCGGACTGACCCCGACCCAGTCGGCGCTCATGATGGTGCCGATGGCGCTGATCTCGGGCGGCCTCGCCCCCGTCGTCGGCCGGATCATCGACAAGGTCAACCCGAAATTCATCACCGCGACCGGCCTGGTCCTGATGTCCGTGGCGCTGTTCTGGAATGCCCTGCTCATGCACCCGGACACCCCCATCTGGCTGTTCCTCCTGCCGAGCGCAGTGCTGGGCTTCGCCAATGCAGGCATCTGGGCGCCGTTGAGTTCCACCGTCACACGCAACCTGCCGCCGCGGCAGGCGGGAGCCGGCTCAGGCGTCTACAACACGACCCGCCAGATCGGCGCCGTACTCGGCAGCGCCGCCATCGCCGTCCTGATCCAGTCGCGGCTTGTGGCCGAGCTCCCCGCCCGGCCCGGAGCAGGCGCAGACGCCAGCCCGATGGGCTTCGGCGGGGCCTTGCCGGCGGAACTTCATGAGGGGTTCTCGACGGCGATGGGCCAATCCATCCTGCTGCCGGCGGCGGTCATTCTGCTCGGTGCTGCCGTGGCGCTGTTCTTCGCCAAGCCCAAGCCGGTCCAGGGCTGGGGCGAACCAGATGCTGCCGCAGCCACAGCCGCAGCAGCCGCCGCGGACCAAGCGGACGCGGACGAAGCCGACGCGGACAGGGCCGCAGCGGAGCGCGGCTAGCCTGGCGGCATCCGGATCAGCCCAGCAGCACGCTGGTCTGGATGCCGCCCGCAGAAAATCCCAGGCTCCGGGCCAGCGCCAGCGACCCCTTGTTGCTAACTTCTGAACGCCACTGCAGCGTCAGCCCCGCGGCGAGGGCCTCGTGGGCGGCTACCGAGGCGGCCAGCTTGCCCAGGCCGTGGCGCCGCCATTCGGGCGAGACCAGCACGCCCATATGGGCCAGCAGCCCTTCCCATTCCGCATACGCCCCGCAGGCCACCGGCGTCCGCCGCCCGTCTTCCAGATGCAGGACGGTGAAGCGGTGTTCCAGGTCGGCGAGGCCCACCTCGTTGACGTCGTCGGGCGGGCAGAACGTCTCCAGTTCGATCGCTTCCGGGTTCCCGTGCGAGACCGTCAACTCCCCGGCAGGCTGCTGCAGGGGGAGGTCGTCGGCGAAGAAGAGTGCCGCGGCGCCGAGCCCGTGGCCGCCGTGCCCGCGGGTGATGGTCAGCAGCGTCACGTGCTGGGCCAGTTCCTCGTCCGAGAGACCCTCGGCGGCGTCCAGCGCCCACTGCGGGCCCACCAGGGCGGAATTGCCGAACAGGCGGACGAACTGCAGGGACCGGGCTGTCTCATCCGCCCGGGTGAGCCTCACGCCGGCGGCAGCCGCGAAGGCGCCGTCGTCGAACCCCAGGCGGCGCGCCCATGCGAGCTGGACAATTTCTGCGGAACCGGGCTCAAGAGTCATGAATCAACCCTACCCACCGCGGCCGGGCGTCCGGTTGCCCCCTGCCTGGCTGCGGCGCTGCCCGCCCGGCTCTTCCCAGCGGGCCGCGCCGAGCCGGACCCCGCCGGTGTTGTCCCGCTTAGCCGAAGAGGACTGCGGCCTCGTCGTAGCGGCTCTGCGGTACGGACTTGAGGTTGCCGAGTGCGGCGTCGAAACCGACATGCACAATATCCGTGCCGTGCAGCGACACCATGGTGCCCCAGCGCTTTTCCACTACCGAATCGATGGCGGCCATGCCCAGGCGGGTGGCCAGGACCCGGTCGAACGCCGTCGGGACGCCACCGCGCTGGATGTGGCCAAGGACCGTCGCACGGGTCTCGATGCCGGTGCGGGCCTCCAGTTCGGGGGCAAGCATTTCGGCGATGCCGCCGAGGCGGGGCCGGCCAAAGGTGTCGAGGCCGCGCTCCGAATGCGGGGACTCCTGGCCTTCGGGCACAAACCCCTCGGCGACGACGAGCAGCGGGGCGCGGCCACGGTCGTGGGCGGAGACGACCCACTCGGCGATCTGTTCCATGGAGGCCTTCTGTTCCGGGATCAGGATGGCGTGGGCGCCCGAGGCCATTCCGGCGTGCAAGGCGATCCAGCCCACATGCCGTCCCATGACTTCGGCAATCATGCAGCGGTGGTGGGACTCTCCGGTGGTGCGCAGCCGGTCGATTGCCTCGGTGGCGATTTCCACGGCCGTGTCGAAGCCGAAGGTGTAGTCCGTGGCGTCCAGGTCGTTGTCGACCGTCTTGGGCACGCCCACGATTTTGAGGCCGGCGTCGGTGAGCCGCTTTGCGGCGGCCAGGGTGCCTTCGCCGCCGATGGCGATGATGGCGTCGATCCCGAGCCGGTCCATGTTGGCTTTGATGACCTCGGGACCGCCGCCGTTCTCAAACGGGTTGGTTCGGGACGTGCCCAGGATGGTGCCGCCCTGCTTGGCGATGCCGCGGACCATGGTGCGGGGAATTTCCACGATGTCGCCCTCGACAACGCCGCGCCAGCCATCCTTGAATCCTACGAACTGCTGGCCGTGGACCGCGATTCCTTTGAGGACGGCGCCACGGATGACGGCGTTCAGGCCGGGGCAGTCTCCGCCGCTGGTGAGGATTCCAATTTTCATGTCTTGGCTCAAATCCTGGTTTGAAGGGGTACAGGCAGAGCGCCACGCTGAGCTCACCCTAGAGTCTAGTGGCGGGTGTGGGGCAGGACACAAACGGTTACAAAAGGTGCCCCCGCCATGATGGCGGGGGCACCTTTTCGTGGTGCGGGGCAGCTACCGGGGAAGGTTGCCGCCGGGCCGGCCCGGCCTGTGAGTGGCCGGCCTGTGATTGGACGGCCGGTGACGGATGTCAGGGCCGGGAGGAACGCTTCGAGAGGAAGCTTTGGAGGACGATTGCGTTGCGCTGGTCCGGGAGGAGGAGCCAGGCCGCGACGTAGACCACGAACGCCGGGCCAGGGAGCAGGCTCAGGAGCAGGTAGGCGATCCGGACATAGGCCACATCAACGTTCAGTTTGGCGGCAACCCCGCCGCAAACGCCGCCAACCCAGCGCTGCGGACCACGTTTCAGGCCGAGGCCCCGGATGGTGTCGAAGAATTTATCCATGGCTCAAGACTTCCCTGTAGTTGACTTATTGTCACGCCTGCGCGCCGAGACCAGGCCGCCCACGACCAGGGCGCCCCCTGCCCCGATCATCAGGCCGATCAGCACATAGGTGCCGTTGAGGGCCACGAGGCCGAGCCGGGAAATGATGATCAGTGCGGCCAATGCCACCACTGTCAGTCCCCAGACCACTGTGCCCACCCGGGCGGGCGAACCCGCTTCGGGGTCGTGCCCGGCGTCGGCCAGCGGCGAGTCGTCATAGCTGCTCATGTCAGTTGCCTTCCTTGATGGTCACGTTGCTGACGGTGCCGGAGATCTCCAGGACCAGCCGGGCGCCCGGTTTTGCGGTGTTGTAGTCGCTTTGCTGCGTCGTCATGCCGCCGCGGTCCTGGTTGCCGTCGTGGAGGTTGCCCATGGTCATGTCCGCCTGGACGTGCACCGGAACGGTGGCGGGGATGACGACTGTGAGGTTGCTGGCCGTCGCGTCGATCGGAACTACGACATCGGAGCCCAGGGGCGGATTCAGCGCCAGCTTGGTCAGGTCCACGGTTCCGGCGCCGCCGGTGATCTCGAAGCCGCCTTGGGCCTGCTGAATGCTCGCCGGAGCCCAGTCGGCGTTCTGGAAGCGGAACCGGTCCCCGTGGGGGACCACGCTGAAAATGGCGCCGATCAGCAGGGCCACGACTGAGAAGAAGCCCAGGATCCCGGAGGTCCGGCCCCGCAGCCCTGCAAACAGGATCCCGAGGCCCAGGATGGCCGCGCCGAAGGCCCAGACCAGCGCGTTGCCGGCATCGCCGAGATCGATCACGTTGGCTGCGTCGAGGGCCTTGATGCTCCCGCCCACCAGGAGGGCGGAGCCGACGGTGATGGCGACCGCCGGAGCGCCCGGGCCAAGGTTGCGCGCGGCCGGTGCGGGCGGTGTGGCGCCGGACCCCGGTCCGTAGCCGTCTGGGGGAACAGGGCCGGGCGGTACGGGGCCGGACGCAATGGGTCCCGACGGCGGGGGCGGACCCCAGTCCGGGCCGGTGCCGGTGACTCGAGAGCTGTCAGCCGGGTCGCCATATGTCCGGCCGCTGCCCTGCGGGAAGCTGCCTGCCGATGGCGGCCCGGCGGCGGTGCGGGGGCTAGCCGCAAAAGCCGCGGCGCCGGTCGGGCTGCCGGAGTCGTAATGCGACGGCATGGCAGTGGCCCCGTCCCGGATCTTGTTGCGTTGGGTCAGGTAGTAGACGAGGTAGATGGCCCCGCCCACCCAGAAGACGGTCCAGACGAAGGCGCCAAAGCCGAAGCGGTCCCAGCCCCAGACCCCGGTGCCCAGGCTGGGGAAACCGATGACCGAGGTGATGAGCGCGCCGGTCATGCCGGCCGTCCACCGCCCTGCGGCGGCCTCCTGGACGTGAATGCGGCCGTCGGGTTCGGGCAGCAAGGCCCAGGCCAGGCCGTAGGCGAGAACGCCAATTCCGGCGAAGACGGTCAGGACGATCAGGACGCCGCGGATAATCAGCGGGTCGACGCCGAGCCGGTGGGCTATGCCGCTGGCCACGCCGCCGATCCAGCGGTCGCGTCCGCGGTAAATGCCCTGGCTGCGGATCCAGTCGAAGAAATTCTGGGTTTGCCGGCCGGGCAACGGCCCATTCGGATCGCCGGGCGGGTAAAGCCGCGGCGGCTCCGGCGGCGCGCCGCCCGGCCCGGAGAAGGCCGGAGCGGGCTGGCCCGTGCCTGGAAGTTCGGGGACGGAACGTTCCGTGTGCGGAAGGTCTGCGGCGGGGCGTTCGGGTTCGGTACGTTCCGGTTCTGGAAGGTCCGATTCTGGAAGTTCGGGGCGGGATAGATCCGTGGCCGGCCGGTCTGCGGAGGCCGGGCCTTCATCGGGGTGCGGAGTGTGCGGGTTCATACTTCGATCCTTCCCGTTCCCGATGCCGGCCTCTACTGGGGAACACCCTGAACGGTCCCTGAGTGGCCCCCGGTTGGGCCCTCAAACGCGTCCGGGAAACCCCGATCCGTGCTTGGATTGAGGCATGACAACCGCGCCCGCCCGCCCGCCGCTGGTCCGCAGCAGCGACCGCGTGATTGCCGGCGTGTGCGCGGGCCTCGCCAACCACCTGGGCTGGCCGGTGCGCATGGTCAGGATCGGCATGGCAGTGGCCGCGCTCGCCGGCGGGGCCGGGGTGGCCTTCTACGCCTGGCTTTGGATCATGGTCCCCACGGCGGATGAAAACGCCCGGCGCACCGCCCGCCGCCCGGCGTCGCCCATCGCTCCGGCAGTGAGCTTCCCGGACACCCCGGGCGTCGCAGACCTGTCCGACGCCCCCGGCATGCCGGGAGCTCCCGGAACCAGTGGAACGCCAACGAAGGCGGCGCCGGGGTCCTGGCGGTCCAAAGTCTCCGGCATGCCCTTCGGCAAGGAGATCCTGCTGGGCGCGGGCCTGTTGCTGGCCGCCGGGATCCTGATCGCCCGGCTCGTTGGGGTTGACGTGCCGCTGGGAACCCTGATCCCGGTCGCTGCGATCCTGGGCGGTGCCGCGATCGCCTGGATGCAACTGGACGAGACCCGCCGGGCGGGGCTCGTGGACAAGACCAAAGCGGACCAGGCCGGCGGCTGGGCCCGCCTCGCGGCCGGGCTCGCCCTCGTCGTGGCCGGGGTGCTGGTCATGGTGTCCGGCTCGGGGTCCTGGGAACAGACCTGGCTCGCCCTCCTGGCCTCGGTGGCCGTGCTCGGCGGCGTGGCCCTGGTGCTCCTGCCATGGGGGCTGAAGTTCTGGCGCGACCTGGAAACCGAGCGCGCGGGGCGGGTCCGCGCCACCGAGCGTGCCGAGATCGCCGCCCACCTCCATGACTCCGTGCTGCAGACCCTCGCCCTGATCCAACGCCGGGCCGCCAACGAGCACGATGTCATCAGGCTGGCCCGCGCGCAGGAGCGCGAGCTGCGTGGCTGGCTGTACCGGGACTCCGACAAGGAATCCGGCCAGCTGTCCGACGGCATCAAGGCCGCCGCAGCCGAGGTCGAGGACGCCCTGGGAAACGCCGTCGAGGTGGTCAGCGTGGGGGACTGCGCCATGACCCAACGCCACGAGGCCCTCGTCCAGGCATCCCGAGAGGCCATGCTGAACGCCGCCCGGCACGGCGGCGGCGCCGTGTCCGTGTACCTGGAAGTCACCGACGCCGCCGCGGAAGTTTTCGTCAAGGACCGGGGCCCGGGCTTCGATCCGGATTCCGTTCCCCCGGACCGGCTCGGCGTCAGGGAATCGATCATCGGCCGGATGAACCGCCACGGCGGCACCGCCGCGATCACCAGCAGCCCGGACGGCACCGAAGTGCGGCTCCGGCTGCCCATCGCCGCCGCCTCTGCCGGAACTGCCGCGGCCGCCGCCAACAACGCCAACGGAGAGGCCAAACCGTGACCAGCCCAACGTCAGGAAACCCTGTGCAACGAAACCCTGTGCAAGGAAGCCCCGCCCCGATTCGAGTGGTGATCGTGGACGACCACGCCATCTTCCGCTCCGGGTTGAAGGCGGACCTGGACCCGGACATCGTCGTCGCGGGGGAGGCCGGAACGGTGGAGGAGGCAATCGCCGTCATCGCAGTCCAGCGCCCCGACGTCGTGCTCCTTGACGTCCATCTTCCCGGCGGCCGGGGTGGCGGCGGACGCGAGGTCCTGGCCGGCTCGGCGCCCCTGCTGGGCACCACGCGGTTCCTGGCGCTGAGCGTCTCCGACGCGGCAGAAGATGTGGTGTCCGTGATCCGGGCCGGCGCGCGCGGCTATGTCACCAAGACCATCTCCGGCGCGGAGATCAGCGGCGCCGTCCGCCGCGTGGCCGGCGGCGACGCCGTCTTCTCACCCCGGCTGGCGGGCTTCGTCCTGGACGCGTTCGGCACGGCCCCCGCGGACATCGCCGACGACGAGCTCGACAAGCTCTCGGCGCGGGAACTCGAAGTGATGCGCCTTATCGCCCGCGGCTACAGCTACAAGGAGGTGGCCAAAGGACTGTTCATCTCGATCAAGACCGTTGAAACCCACGTCTCGGCCGTGCTGCGCAAACTCCAGCTCTCCAGCCGCCACGAGCTGACCCGCTGGGCCGCCGAGCGCCGCCTCCTTTAACGACAAACGCTCCCGCAAGTCCGGCGCCTAAAACCCGGACGCTCCCGCACGTCCGGCGCCTAAAACCAGGGCGCTCCCGCACTTCAGGCGCTTTTAGGCCCGACGCTTCCGCAGGTGGTGCGGTAATGCGGCGGGCGCTCGTCCGTTCTGCGGGAGCGTCGGGAATGTATGCTGCAGGACCTGCGGGAGCGTCAGTAGGAATGGTGCAGGACCTGCGGGAGCGTTTGGTAGGTTACTACTTCGCCTTGCCGAGGAAGTCCTGCAGGCGGGCGACGCCCGTGGCCAGGTCGTCGTCGCCGAGTGCGTAGGACAGGCGCAGGTAGCCGGACGGGCCGAACGCCTCGCCGGGAACCACAGCCACCTCGACCTCGTCCAGGATCAGCGCCGCGAGTTCGGCGGAGGTGGCCGGCCGCACCGGGCCGTTCGCAGACGGGAACTCCTTGCCCAGCAGCGCGCGGACGTCCGCGTACACGTAGAACGCGCCCTTCGGCGTCGGGCAGTCAACGCCGTCAATCGCGTTCAGACCTGCGACGATCGCCTTGCGGCGGCGGTCGAATGCCACCTTCATCTCATCGACGGCGGTCAGCGGCCCGGACACAGCAGCGAGGGCGGCGACCTGGGGGATGTTGGAGACGTTCGACGTCGCGTGCGACTGCAGGTTGGTGGCGGCCTTGATGACGTCCGCGGGCCCGATCATCCAGCCCACGCGCCAGCCGGTCATGGCATAGGTCTTGGCGACGCCGTTGAGGATGACCACCTTGTCGCCGAGCTCGGGCACCGCGGTGGCGATTGAGGTGAACGGCACGCCGTCGTAGGTCAGGTGTTCGTAGATCTCGTCGGTGACAACCCACAGGCCCTTGGACGCTGCCCACTGGCCGATCTCCTTGACCTGCTCCGGCGAGTACACGGCGCCGGTGGGGTTGGAAGGGGAGACGAAGAGCAGGATCTTGGTGCGCTCGGTAAGGGACGCTTCCAGCTGGTCCACGGTGACCAGGTAGCCCTGCTCCGGGCCAGCGAAGACCTCCACCGGCACGCCGCCGGCCAGCCGGATGGCCTCCGGGTACGTGGTCCAAAACGGGGTCGGAACAATGACCTCGTCGCCCGGATCCAGCAGGGTGGCGAAGGTGTTGTAGACGGCCTGCTTGCCGCCGTTGGTCACCAGCACCTGGGACGCCGCCGCCTGGTAGCCCGAATCCCGGAAGGTCTTGTCCGCGATGGCCTGCTTCAGTTCGGGGAGCCCGCCGGCGGGGGAGTAGCGGTGGTATTTCGGTTGGCTGGCGGCCTCGATGGCGGCCTGCACAATGTAGCCGGGGGTCGGGAAGTCGGGTTCCCCGGCACCGAAGCCAATGACCGGACGGCCGGCTGCCTTCAGCGCCTTCGCCTTGGCATCGACGGCCAGAGTGGCGGATTCGGCTATGGCGGAAATGCGCTGGGAAATGCGGGCAGCAGACATGGGCGGGTCCGTTCTTCGCTTGCAGCTGGAAGGCTGGATATGGGATTCGACGAAATCTACTCTATGCTGTTCAGCGGATCCCCCGGGGTGCCTGAACCCGAATGTGACTGACGGCTGTCAGTTGGTTTTCGCAGGCACGCAGGGGTCCGGAAGAGGGCCGGTTCGACGTAGGCGCAGTTGTTGCGTAGACTGGTTCTCCGGTGTTGAAAACACGATGATGGCCTGCGCCTCAGGGAAGCCTGTGGGACGCATCGGCCGGAGCGGTTTTTCTCCCCGAAGGGTAGTGGCGCAATTGGTAGCGCAGCGGTCTCCAAAACCGCAGGTTGCAGGTTCGAGTCCTGTCTGCCCTGCGCATGCTGTTCCGGATTATCCGGAACCAGCGCAGCAACCATGGTTCAGTTCAGAGCCGGGTATCCGATCATTGCGAGGATGAGTGAGGACCAGGTGACCGAAACAGCTGCCAGCAGCTCCAAAGGCCGCCCCGCCAAGAATGCCGCCAAGCCCGGCTTCTTCGCTCGTATCGCGATCTTCATCCGCCAGGTCATTGGCGAACTGAAGAAGGTCGTCGCACCGACCCGTAAAGAACTGATCAACTACACGCTCGTGGTACTGGTGTTCGTGACCATCATGATGGTGATCGTCACCTTGCTGGACCTGGCCTTTGGGACCGCGGTCAGCTGGGTCTTCGGCGGCAGCGCCCCCACGGACAGCTAAGGCGACCGGTCCGCAGACTGCGTGGATGCCCCGGGAAACCGGAGATTCCGCGGGGTGTGCGGAATTGAGTCATTTAAATAGGCATGTTAGGCAATGAGGAAGCAGGAGACCAAGTGTCTGAGCAGGAGCTCGAGGTAACTGAGACTGAGCTGGATAAGAGCCAGGACGCCGCGGTGGAAGCCGCGGAAGAGTCCGAGGCTGTGTCTGCTGCGCCCGAATCCGACGTCACTGACGAGGCCGTAGCCACGGAAGAAGAAGCGGCAGACGACGCCGACGCTGATGCAGCCGACGCTGATGAGGCTGACACCGACACTGATGAGGCTGACGCCGACGCGCTGGCAGCGGCGGCCGCCAAGGCCGACGTCGACCCCGCGGACGAGTTCAAAGCCAAGCTGCGCCGCCAGGAGGGTGACTGGTACGTCATTCACTCCTACGCAGGCTACGAGAACCGCGTCAAGGCCAACCTTGAGACCCGCATCCAGACCCTGGACATGGAAGATTACATCTTCGAAATCCAGGTTCCGATGGAGGAAGTCGTTGAGATCAAGAACGCCCAGCGCAAGGTCATCAACCGTGTCCGCATCCCCGGTTATGTCCTGGTCCGCATGGACCTGACCGACGCTTCCTGGGGCGCCGTCCGCCACACCCCCGGTGTCACCGGCTTCGTGGGCAACGCCCACAACCCGGTCCCGCTCCGCCTCGATGAGGTCTTCTCCATGCTCGCGCCGGTCTTCGAAGAAGAGCAGGCCGAGAAGGGAAAGCCGGTCAAGCACGCCGCCGCACAGGTCGACGTCGACTTCGAGGTTGGCGAGTCGGTCATCGTCAAGGAAGGCCCGTTCGAGACCCTCCCCGCCACGATCTCCGAGATCAAGATCGATTCCCAGACCCTCGTGGTGCTGGTGTCCATCTTCGAGCGCGAGACTCCGGTCACCCTGGCGTTCAACCAGGTCAGCAAGATCTAGCTGTTCCCTAAGAATTCGCCCCGGGCTGCCCGCTTAGCAGCCACGGAGCGGCCGGCCGCCTTGCCATGGCGGCCACCAACCTGAGGCACGCTCCTGTGCCCCAGGACGTATTTGAGAGAAGGACCTACATTGGCTCCCAAGAAGAAGGTCACCGGCCTCATCAAGCTGCAGATCCAGGCAGGTGCCGCTAACCCGGCCCCGCCGATCGGTCCTGCGCTCGGCCAGCACGGTGTCAACATCATGGAATTCTGCAAGGCGTACAACGCTGCGACGGAAGCCCAGCGCGGCAACGTTATCCCCGTGGAAATCACGGTCTACGAGGACCGTTCCTTCACGTTCATCACCAAGACCCCGCCGGCTGCAGAGCTCATCAAAAAGGCTGCAGGCGTCGCCAAGGGTTCGGCTACCCCGCACACCGTCAAGGTTGCCAAGCTGACCCAGGCCCAGGTCAACGAGATCGCCACCACCAAGATGGAAGACCTCAACGCCACCAGCCTCGAAGGCGCAGCGAAGATCATCGCCGGCACCGCCCGCTCCATGGGTATCACCGTCGAGGGTTAATTCCCCACCGCTGATGCGCCGGGATCGGGAAACCGGTCACGACGCCGTCAGCACCGCCGGCCAGCCGGCACCACCTAAACAATGAACAGCGGAATTCCGGAACGGATACACCAGCCGGAATGCCGCCTGTGGCAGGGCCCAGCGCGGTCCGCAGACCACAACTGCACAAGGAGAAATAAGCAGCATGGCAAAGCGCAGCAAAGCATATGAGGCAGCCGCGGCCAAGATCGACGCGGAGAAGTTCTACGCGCCGTTCGAGGCAGTGACGCTCGCCAAGGACACCAACCCGTCCAAGTTCGACGCCACCGTTGAGGTCGCTTTCCGCCTCGGCGTTGACCCGCGTAAGGCCGACCAGATGGTCCGCGGCACCGTCAACCTGCCGCACGGCACCGGTAAGGTCGCCCGCGTCCTCGTCTTCGCAACGGGCGACAAGGCTGAGGCTGCAATCGCGGCCGGCGCCGACTTCGTTGGTTCCGATGACCTGATCGAAAAGATCGCCGCCGGCTGGACCGACTTCGATGCCGCCGTCGCCACCCCTGACCTCATGGGCAAGGTTGGCCGCCTCGGTAAGGTCCTGGGTCCGCGTAACCTGATGCCGAACCCGAAGACCGGCACCGTGACCGCTGACGTCGCCAAGGCCGTCAACGACATCAAGGGCGGCAAGATCGACTTCCGCGTCGACAAGCACTCAAACCTGCACTTCATCATCGGCAAGGTTTCGTTCGACGCCATCAAGCTGGCCGAGAACTACGCAGCCGCACTGGAAGAGGTCCTCCGCCTCAAGCCGTCCGCTTCCAAGGGCCGCTACATCCAGAAGGCCACCGTGGCGACCACGTTCGGCCCGGGCATCTCGGTTGACCCCAACGTCACCAAGGTCCTGACCGAGGTCTAGTCCTCACCGGATCCACGGAACTGCGGCGTCGCTGACGTCGCCGGTTCCAGCCAAAGGCCGTCCCGCAACTGCGGGGCGGCCTTTTGCCGTCCTGCGCCGGGACCCGTGGCGTGCGCAAAGCTTGGCATCCGGGACCCTTGGTGCCGCCGGACTTGCCGGTTAGGCTGTCCCGGTGACTACGCCGTCGTACCTCATCGAGGAACTCTCCCTGCCCGCCAGCCTTGATGCCGCTGACACCGATGCCGCTGACACGGCGGAGTTCCTCGAATTCATGGAACTCTGCGATGAGCTCATCCTGCAGACCTGGGGCAACCTGGACCGGGCATCGTCCGCGGCGGCCCGCCTGCAGTACTGGCGGGACACGGCGTACACCCGGCTGCGGCTCTTCTTCGTCCGCGTCGACGGGCGCATGGCGGCCAACTCCTGGGTCCGCTGTGAACTGCAGGAGAATCTGGGCAGTGCACTGCTGCACGTGGGCGTCCTGGATGCCTTCGCCGGGCGGGGGATCGGCCGGGCACTGCTGGTGCACGCCGAGGCGCTGGCCGCCGCCGACGGGCGGCCCATCCTGCAGACCTTCACGGAGCACCCGGCCGATTTCGACGTCGATGGCACCAACCTCATCAAGCCCGCCACGGGGACCGGAGCGCTGCCCGCCGGCGCGCCGGGTGTCCGTTTCGCCGGAAAAGCCGGCTACCGCCTGGAGCAGGTCGAACGGTTCAGTTCGCTCGACGTCCCGACCGCCGCGGACCTCGACGCCCTGGAACGGGACGCCCTGGCCCGCGCGGGGGACTATGAACTGCTGCACTGGACCGACTCCTGCCCGGAGGAACATGCCGCCCAGCTCGCGGTGCTCATGTCCCGCATGAGCACCGACGCCCCCTCCGGAGCGCTGAGCTACGAGGCGGAAATCTGGGACGTCGCCCGCGTCCGCCACGTCGAGGACACCTGGCGGCGCGCCGGCCAGTCCGCCCTCGTGGTGGCGGCACAGCACCGGGCCAGCGGCGAACTGGCCGCCTATACCGTCCTGCAGACAACAGCCGACAAGCCATGGCTGGCCAACCAGGACGACACCCTCGTCGCGGTGGGCCACCGCGGCCACCGGCTTGGCATGCTCATCAAGATCCGCAACCTGCGCCTGCTGCGGGAGTCGTACCCCGCGGTCCGGCGCGTCCTGACATACAACGCCGCCGAAAACGACCACATGCTCGGCATCAACATCGCGCTGGGCTTCAAGCCGGCGGGCTACGACGGCGAGTGGCAGCGGACCGCTGCCGCCGCGGGCGCAGCCACCGGCAGTGAGATCCGGAACTGACCGGGCGCCGGCTGGGGCAGAAGCTGCAGGGCGCCGGCTGGAGCGGAAACTGCCCGGCGTCACCAATGGAACAGCGGCCCAAACCAGCATATGCTGGCGGTTGAAAGCCCGGTTTGAGCCGGGCCGTACCGATGGTGGGTGGCACAACGGCTGGGAAGATGCCCTCTATGGCAAACGATGTACGGATTGAGCAGCTGTGGATCCCCGATTCCCTTGACGCGCCCGATGCCGCCGACTTTCTCGCCGCGATCGAGGTGGGGCGCAGGGTCCGGATGCAGACCTGGGGCACCGACGACCTCGCCTACGCGCCGCAGGAAAAGCTGCTTGAGATGGCGGACCCCTACGAACGTCAGGTGATCCTCGTCGCCAAGATCGACGGCGTGATTGTCGGGACGGCGGACATCGCCCTGCCGCTCGTGGACAACCTCGATCTCGCCGAATTCACGCTCGACATCCTGCCGGAATTCCGGCGCCAGGGCGTGGGGAGGCAGCTGCTGGCGGCCGCCGAACATTTCGCCCGGGACGAGGGCCGACACACGATCCTGATCGACACCAACCACCCGGGATCAACCCTGACGGACCCGGAGGCCGAACAGCTCGTGCCCGGCAGCGGCGTCGGGTTCGTCCCGTTGGGCAGCCGTGACGTGGAATTTGCCCGCCATACCGGCTACACCCTGCAGCACATAGAGCAGTTCAGCTCCTGTGCGTTGCCGCTGGACACCAAGCTCGTCGCCGACCTCGAGGCCGAGGCCGAGGAAGCCAATGCCGGCCGCTACCGTCTGCACCACTGGACGGACCGGTGTCCTGACCAGTGGCTCGAGGCCGTCGCCGCGCTGGAAAACCAGGCAGGCGAGGACGAAGTGCCGGGGCCGGATGCCCAGGAAATGGTGTTCGACGGCGGCATCCTCCGGGAAGCGGAGGAAGTCACCATAGCCCAGGGCCGCCGGACGGTGGTCACCGCCGTCGAGCACATCGCCAGCGGAACGCTCGTGGGCCTGACCACCATCAGTGTCCTGGCCCTGCGCCCGGACGTCGTCTTCCAGGACGACACGGTGGTGCTGCAGGAACACCGCGGCAACAAGCTCGGGCTGCTGATCAAGGTCGCCAATATGGAACGGCTCAGCGAACAGTTCCCGGACGCCCGGGTCCTGTACACGTGGAACGCTCCGGAGAACCGCTACCTGCTGAAGGTCAACCAGCAGCTCGGCTTCACGACGGCGGGAGTGACGGGTCTCTGGCAAAAAGAACTCCCCAACTTCGGACCGGCTGTCAGCTGAGGTCCCGGGCCGACGTCGGGCGCTAAAGTCTTTCGCTGAAGTCCTGCGCTGCCCCTGCCCGCCGGGCCCGATTTGGAACACGCGCGCCGTGTCCCGTAAGCTTGGAGGACCAAAGACCGTCGGTTGTTGGAAATCCACTCTCCCAAGCAAGGCTCACTTCTGCAGTCGCGCCGGGAGAGCGCAGTGGATTTCCGGACGAAGGACCCTGAACATAGGGCGGCCGGCGCAGGTGAACGAAGCAAAGCTCCGCGGTCATGGACCGCGTCGAGACAAGCCCCGTGCATCTGCGCGGGGCGTTTTTTAGTTTTAGCTCTTTTGAGCGGGGACCCGGACATACCGGCACTATCCCCGGAAGGAGGGTTATGGCAACGCCTAGCAAGGTTTCAGCAGTAGCTGAGATCACTAACGATTTCAAGGAATCGAACGCCGCTGTCCTGACCGAATACCGCGGGCTCACCGTTGCACAGCTCAAGCAGCTGCGTGTCTCTCTCGGCCAGGAAACCAAGTTCTCGGTCGTCAAGAACACCCTGACCGCCATTGCAGCCAAGGAAGCTGGTGTCGAAGCATTCGACGGTCAGCTCGCCGGCCCCACTGCAATCGCGTTCATCAAGGGTGACGCAGTTGCAGCTGCCAAGAGCCTGACGGATTTTGCCAAGGCCAACAAGCAGCTGGTCATCAAGACCGGTTACTTCGAGGGCAAGGCACTGAACGCCAGCGAAGTTGCTGCCCTGGCAGCACTCGAGTCCCGTGAGCTGCAGCTCGCCAAGGTTGCAGGGATCCTCAAGGCTCCTGCTGCCGCTGCTGTACGCATCATCGACGCACTGCGCCTCAAGCTTGAAGAAGAGAACGGTGCCCCGGCAGCAGCCGAAGCACCCGCCGCTGAAGAAGCTCCCGCAGCAGATGCAGCAGCCGAGGCCGAAGCACCGGCCGAAGCCGCAGCCCCCGAAGAGAACTAGTCCTCTTCTCCATAAGACTCCGGTGTCACAGCGAGCCTCAGGGCCGCCGCGCACCATTATAGGAAGGACGCCACACCATGGCGAAGCTCACCAACGAAGAGCTCATTGAAGCTTTCAAGGAACTGACCATCATCGAGCTCTCCGAGTTCGTCAAGCTCTTCGAAGAGACCTTCGAAGTTACTGCTGCTGCTGTTGCCGTTGCAGGCCCCGCCGCTGCTGCAGAAGAAGCTGAAGAGAAGACTGACTTCGACGTCATCCTCGAAGCTGCTGGCGACAAGAAGATCGCAGTGATCAAGGAAGTTCGCGCCATCACCTCCCTGGGCCTCAAGGAAGCCAAGGACCTGGTTGACAGCGCTCCCAAGGCTGTTCTCGAAGGCGCCACCAAGGAAGCTGCCGAGAAGGCAAAGGCTCAGCTCGAAGAAGCTGGCGCCCGCGTTACCCTCAAGTAATACCCGCCGTCCGGATCAATCGCGGTCCGCACTGCTCAAAGGAAACCCCGTCCACTCAGTGGGCGGGGTTTCCTGTGTTCCCGGACCGGAAACCCGAAACGCCCGGGCCGGAAGCCGGCGCCGGTGAACGATACCGAAGGATTCGGCAAAGTTTTTCTGATACCCCTGTCGCACTTGATGGCGCGACCCTAGACTTTGGATTTGTGCCCACCGGCCCCCAACGCTCAGGAGTTCACCCACAATGACGGACCCGAACACTTCCCCCTCCCGCCGCGCCATGCTCGCGGCAGCCCTCGTGGGCGGCGGCGCGGCCGCCGCCGCGCTGGCCGGAGCCCCGGCGGCGCGGGCCGTCCCCGGCGAAGCCAGTGGCAGGGCAACTGCCAAGAATCAGTTCACCCTGACGGTGCTCGGCACCACGGATCTGCACAACAACGTCTTCAACTGGGACTACTTCAAGAACGTCCCCTATGCCGACGCCGCCGGGAACAAGATCGGGATTGCCCAGGCCGCGACCCTGATCAACGCCATGCGTGCCGAGCGCGGTGCGGCCAGCACCCTGACCATCGACGCCGGCGACACCATCCAGGGCACGCCCCTGGCCTACTACTTCGCCAAGATCAACCCCATCTCGGCAGCCGTGAAACACCCCATGGCGCTGGCCATGAACGCGATCGGCTACGACGCCGTGGGGCTGGGCAACCACGAGTTCAACTACGGCATTGGACTTCTGCGCACCTGGGAGCGGCAGCTGGACTTCCCGCTGTTGGGCGCCAATGTGCACGACGCCGTGTCGGGCGGGCGAGCCTTCACCCCCTACGTCCTGAAGCGGATCAAGACGGACAGCGGCTGGCTGACGGTCGGCCTCGTCGGCCTGGTGACGCCGGGCTGCGCACTCTGGGACCGGGACAACGTCCAGGGCAAGCTCGATTTCAACGGCATCGTAGAAGAGGCCAGAACCGTCGTCCCGCAGGTGAAAGCGGCCGGGGCCGACGTCGTGATCGTCACGAGCCATTCGGGGGCGACTCCAGGGTCCTCCTACGGTGACGCCCTGCCCTTTCCCGAGAACGCGTCCACCCAGCTGGCAGAGGAAGTCCCGGGCATCGACGCCATCCTCGTCGGGCACGCCCACCTGGAGATCCCCGAGCGCTTCGTCACGAACAAGGCCACGGGCAAGCAGGTGCTGCTGACCGAGCCGCTCAAGTGGGGCATGCGCGTCTCCGTCATGGACCTCGAACTCGTCAAGGAAAAAGGGCAGTGGACCGTCACCGCGGCGCATTCGCTCCTTTTGGACGCCAGGACCGTCGACCCCGATCCCGCCGTCGTCCGGGCCGTTCAGGCCGGGCACGAGGCCACGGTGAACTACGTCAACGAGGTCATCGGAACTTCCACGGCGCCGCTCAGCACGGCCAACGCCTGCTGGGAGGACTCCGCCGCGATCGACGCCATTAATTACGTCCAGGCCAGCACAGTCAAGGCCGAGCTGGCCAACACTCCCGCGGCAGGGCTGCCCGTATTGTCCATTGCGGCGGCGTTCTCCCGTGCTGTGGACGTCAAGGCCGGGCCGCTGACCATCCGCGATGTCGCAGGACTGTACATCTTCGACAACACGCTGCTCGCCATCAAGGTCACCGGCGCGCAGGTCAAGGCATACCTGGAGTGGTCCGCCCAGTACTTCAAACCGGTGACCGCCACCACGGCCAGGGCCCAGGACGTCACCAACGCTGTGACGGCTACGGCCCCGAACGGCACGCCCGACTACAACTACGACGTCGTCTACGGACTGGACGCGCCGCTGAACTATGAGATCGACCTCGCCCGGCCGGCGGGGGACCGGATCGCCAAGCTCAGCTACGGCGGCCAGCCGCTGGCGCCCGAGCAGGAATTTGCTTTGGCCATCAACAACTACCGGCAGAGCGGCGGAGGCAACTTCCCGGCCGTGAAGAACGCGCCGGTGCTCTCGAACAGCCAGCAGGAGATCCGGCAGCGCATCATCGACTATGTCGTGGACCGCGGCACCCTGGACGTCGCCGTGTTCAGCCAGGCCAACTGGCGGCTCACCGTCAACGGGACGCCACTGACGGTCACCGCCTAACCCCAACTCCAACAACAACGCGGGGTCACTTTGCGCCCATCCCGGCGGTCGGGATGGACGGAAGTGACCCCGCGTTGCTGTTAACCCGGGCGGGCTAGTTGGGCTCAGTGATGTCGGCGACGACGGCGCCCAGCGCCGCCGTCAGGGCATCCGCGTCCACGAACGCGCTGTAGCCATGTTCGCCGGCGCCCATGGAGATCCGACGGCCCGTGATGGTCTGGTCGGCGTAGACGGGCCAGGGGCGGATGCTGCCGAGCGGCGTGATGGTCCCGCGCTCGTACCCGGTGGCCTCGAAAGCCGTATCCGCCGCCGGCAGCGAGAGCTTGTTGACGCCCAGCAGCGCCCGCAGCTTGGGCCAGGAAATCTGCCGGTCGCCGGGGACCAGTGCGAACAGGAAAGTGCCGTCCTTGTGCTTGACCACGAGCGACTTCACGATATCCGCGGGCCGGATCCCGAGGATACCGGCCGCCTCCTCAAGGCTGCGGGCGGCGAGGCGTTCGACGATCTCCACGTCCAGCCCCCGCGCCGCGGCGTCGGCGAGGAACCGTTCGCGGCCGCTGGTTGTTTTCTGCTCTGGCATCGCGTCAAACCTTCCTGACTCCTGTCGGCGGCGCCCGGTCCGCCCGGCCGCCCAGTGGTCCGGGCCCGCCCCGCCCGCCGGTTACCGGATTTAGTCGCGGTACAGCAGCAGCGCTTCGCCCTGGCCGCCGCCGCCGCACAGGGACACGGCCGCCTTACCGGCACCCCGGCGCTTGAGTTCGTGGGCCGCGTGCAGGGCCAGCCGGGCCCCCGAGGCCCCGATCGGGTGGCCCAGGGCGATGGCCCCGCCGTGGATGTTGCACTGCTCCAGCGGATAGTTGAGATCCTTCAGGGACTGCACCGCGACAGAACCGAAAGCCTCGTTGATTTCGATGAAGTCGAGGTCCGCGGCGGACCAGCCGGCTTTGTCCAGGGCGTTCTTGATGGCGTTCGACGGCTGGGAATGCAGCGAGTTGTCCGGCCCCGCGACCTGGCCCGGCTTGCCGACCACCGCCAGGTACTCGAGACCGTTGTCCTCGGCGAACTTCCGGCTGCTCAGCACCAGGGCGGCAGCGCCGTCGGACAGGGGAGAGGAGTTGCCGGCGGTGATGGTTCCGTCCGTGACGAACGCCGCGCGCAGACCGGCCAGCGATTCGACGGTCGTGTCGGGCCGGATGCCCTCGTCGGAGGTGACGGCGATCGGATCGCCCTTGCGCTGCTTGACGCTCATCGGGGCGATCTCGCCGTCGAAGACGCCGTCCTTCGCGGCCCGGGCGGCACGCTGGTGCGACTGGGCCGCCACCTCGTCCTGGGAGGCCCGGTCAATGCCGAGGGTCAGGTTCTTGCTCTCGGTCGACAGTCCCATGGACTGTCCGTCGAAGGCGTCGGTCAGGCCGTCGTGCGCGGCCACGTCCAGGGCCTGGACCGTGCCGTACGCCCAGCCCTGCCGGGAACCGGGCAGCACGTGAGGTGCGCGGGTCATGGACTCCTGGCCGCCGGCGACCACCACCGTGGCGTCCCCGCTGCGGATCATCCGGGCGGCGTCGATCACGGCGGTGAGGCCCGAGAGGCAGACCTTGTTGATGGTCACCGTCGGCACGTTCCAGCCGATGCCGGCGCCGATGGCGCTCTGGCGCGCAGGGTTCTGGCCCGCTCCGGCCTGCAGGACCTGGCCGATGATCACGCTGTCCACCTGGTCGGCCTTGACGCCGCTCGCGGCCAGGGCCGCGCGGATGGCGTGGGTGCCGAGCTCGACGGCGGTGAAGCTGGCCAGCTGCCCGTTCAGGCGCCCCTGGGGGGTGCGGGCTGCGGCGAGAATGACAACATCGTTGTTGTCTGCAGGATTGCTCATGGTGTTTTCTTCCGATCTACTTCGACTTATGTCTACGTTATCGTGAGCCCCGTCACCTATCCATTCGGCCCCCGATCCGGCCCGGTCCGGGCCACGGTCCCGGCCGCTGACCCGCTCACCCCGGGCGCTGCCCGGGGCAGCTTGCGAATGGCTCCGCCAGGAGTCAGGGAAAATTCCGCCAAACTTCGTGCTTGCAATCCCGCCGGAAGTGGGGTAGACAAGTAGGTTGCTTTGCCGTATCGTAGATATTTGCGTCTTCCCTGTTTACCTTCAGCCTTCATATAGCGGTGGGCTTAGCCTGACAGCTGTTCCATCAATGTGCCGTCTACCACGTGCACCAGCTATGGACAGCGCGGGTCCCGGGTCATATAGCGGAACCGGACTGGTAGCGCTGCGGAGTCATTCTGCAGAGTGCATAACGGGGGAGATCTGACAACGCCTGAAGGTCTGTGGAAGGATCCCTCTTGGTCGCCTCGAGCACCTCTAATGTAAACAACGCTACCGCTATCAATGCCGACAGCACCGACGGTGCAACCCGCCGGCTCTCATTCGCAAAGATTCACGAACCCCTTGATGTTCCGAATCTGCTCGCCCTGCAAACCGACAGCTTTGACTGGCTGGTCGGGAACGAACGCTGGCAGGCGCGCGTTGCGAAGGCCGTCGAAGAAGGCGACCTCAGCGTCGCCACCTCCTCGGGTCTGTCCGACATCTTCGAAGAGATCTCCCCGATCGAAGACTTCCAGGGCACCATGTCCCTGAGCTTCTCCGAGCCGGAGTTCGCTGACCCCAAATACACCATGGCTGAGTGCAAGGACCGGGACGCAACGTACTCGGCTCCGCTGTACGTCAAGGCCGAGTTCATGAACAACAACACGGGCGAAATCAAGCAGCAGACCGTGTTCATGGGTGACTTCCCGCTGATGACCGAGAAGGGCACCTTCGTCGTCAACGGCACCGAGCGTGTCGTCGTCTCCCAGCTGGTCCGCTCGCCGGGCGCCTACTTTGAGCGCACCGCCGACAAGACCAGCGACAAGGACATCTTCACCGCGAAGATCATCCCCTCCCGCGGCGCCTGGTTCGAGCTTGAAATCGACAAGCGCGACCAGGTCGGCGTCCGTCTTGACCGCAAGCGCAAGCAGTCCGTCACCGTGCTGCTGAAGGCCCTCGGCTGGACCGAAGGCCAGATCCTCGAGGAATTCGGCCAGTACGACTCCATGCGCGCCACGCTGGAGAAGGACGCCACCGAGACCCGCGAAGACGCGTTGCTGGACATCTACCGGAAGCTGCGACCGGGCGAGCCGCCCACGGTTGAGGCTGCCCAGTCCCTGCTGGACAACCTGTACTTCAACTCCAAGCGCTACGATCTGGCCAAGGTCGGCCGTTACAAGATCAACCGCAAGCTTGGCATCGACCGCTCCCTTGGCGACAAGGAAGCTTCGGTCCTGCACGTTGAAGACATCGTGGCCATGATCAAGTTCCTGGTTGCGCTGCACGCCGGTGAGAAGACCCTCATGGGCAAGCGCGACGGCCAGGACCACGAGCTCCGCGTCGAGATCGATGACATCGACCACTTCGGCAACCGCCGCATCCGCGCCGTCGGCGAGCTCATCGAGAACCAGGTCCGCACCGGCCTGTCCCGCATGGAGCGCGTCGTCCGCGAACGCATGACGACCCAGGACGTCGAGGCCATCACGCCGCAGACCCTGATCAACATCCGTCCCGTCGTGGCAGCCATCAAGGAGTTCTTCGGAACTTCCCAGCTGTCCCAGTTCATGGACCAGAACAACCCGCTCTCGGGTCTGACCCACAAGCGCCGCCTGTCCGCGCTTGGCCCGGGTGGTCTGTCCCGTGACCGTGCCGGCATGGAAGTTCGTGACGTGCACCCGTCCCACTACGGACGTATGTGCCCCATCGAAACTCCTGAAGGCCCGAACATTGGTCTGATCGGTTCGCTGGCTTCCTACGGACGCATCAACCCGTTCGGTTTCATCGAAACCCCGTACCGCCTTGTCGCCGAGGGTGTCGTCTCCGATGAGGTCAAGTACCTCACGGCCGACGACGAAGCCGAGGTCCTGATCGCACAGGCCAACGCACCGCTCGACGAGAACAAGCGTTTCGCGGAAGAGACCGTCCTGGTCCGTGCCCGCGGTGGTGGAGGCGAGCCTGTGCTGGTTCCCGCCGCCGACGTCGAGTTCATGGACGTTTCCCCGCGCCAGATGGTGTCCGTGGCTACCGCCCTGATCCCGTTCCTCGAGCATGACGATGCCAACCGTGCACTCATGGGTGCCAACATGCAGCGCCAGGCCGTGCCGCTGGTCCGTTCCGAGGCACCGTTCGTCGGTACCGGCATGGAGCGCGCCGCAGCCGTCGACGCCGGCGACGTTGTCATCGCCAAGAAGGCCGGTGTGGTTACCGAGGTCTCCGCTGAGCTGGTCATCATGCTCAACGACGACGGTACGGAAACCAACTACCGCATCAACAAGTTCGCCCGTTCCAACCAGGGCAACTGCTACAACCACCGTGTCCTGGTAAGCGAAGGCCAGCGCCTGGAGGTCGGCGGCATCATCGCTGACGGCCCGGCAACGGACCAGGGCGAGCTCGCCCTCGGTAAGAACCTGCTCGTGGCATTCATGTCATGGGAAGGCCACAACTTCGAGGATGCCATCATCCTGTCCCAGCGCATCGTGGCCGAGGATGTCCTGTCCTCGATCCACATCGAGGAGCACGAGATCGATGCCCGCGACACCAAGCTTGGTGCCGAGGAAATCACCCGTGACATCCCGAACGTGTCTGAGGAAGTCCTGGCAGGCCTGGACGAGCGCGGCATCATCCACATCGGTGCCGAGGTTGAGGCCGGCGACATCCTGGTTGGTAAGGTCACCCCCAAGGGCGAGACCGAGCTGACCCCGGAAGAGCGCCTGCTGCGCGCCATCTTCGGTGAGAAGTCCCGCGAAGTGCGCGACACCTCCCTGAAGGTGCCGCACGGCGAGTCCGGCACCGTGATCGGTGTCCGCGTCTTCGACCGCGACAACGACGACGAGCTGCCCCCGGGCGTCAACCAGCTGGTGCGCGTCTACGTCGCTGCCAAGCGCAAGATCACCGACGGCGACAAGCTCGCCGGCCGCCACGGCAACAAGGGTGTTATCTCCAAGATCCTTCCGATCGAGGACATGCCCTTCCTTGCCGACGGCACCCCCGTTGATATCGTCCTGAACCCGCTGGGTGTTCCGGGCCGCATGAACGTCGGCCAGGTGCTGGAAACGCACCTCGGCTGGGTTGCCAAGACCGGCTGGAAGATCGAGGGCGAGCCCGAGTGGGTCAAGCAGCTGCCGAACCTGCCGCGCGAGAGTGGCCAGACCACTGTGGCGACGCCGGTCTTCGACGGTGCGCGTGAAGAGGAAATCACGGGGCTGCTCGATTCCACCAACGTCACCCGCGACGGCGACCGCCTGATCAACTCCTCCGGCAAGACCCGTCTGTTCGACGGCCGCTCCGGCGAGCCGTTCCCGGATCCGATCTCGGTCGGCTACATGTACATCCTGAAGCTCCACCACCTGGTGGACGACAAGATCCACGCCCGCTCCACCGGCCCGTACTCCATGATCACGCAGCAGCCGCTGGGTGGTAAGGCACAGTTCGGTGGCCAGCGCTTCGGTGAAATGGAAGTGTGGGCGCTCGAGGCTTACGGCGCCGCGTACACGCTCCAGGAACTGCTGACGATCAAGTCGGATGATATCCACGGTCGTGTGAAGGTCTACGAAGCCATCGTCAAGGGCGAGAACATCCCCGAGCCGGGCGTTCCTGAGTCCTTCAAGGTCTTGATCAAGGAAATGCAGTCGCTGTGCCTGAACGTGGAAGTGCTTTCCACGGACGGAACCACAATTGAAATGCGTGACTCTGATGACGCAGTCTTCACGGCTGCGGAAGAACTGGGCATCGATCTGTCTCGTGCAGAGCCCAGTTCCGTAGAAGAGGTTTAGCAGGGGGTTTACGACGGCGGGTTCGCACTCGCCGTCGTAAGCCACCTCCCTCTTCCCGTAACCCAAGACTTCAGAATTTAGAGAACAAGAGAGAACAGGGACCATATGTCCAGCGAATCCTCCTTCGGCCTCATGCAGATCGGCCTCGCCACCGCGGAAGACATCCGTGGCTGGTCGTACGGCGAGGTTAAGAAGCCGGAAACCATCAACTACCGCACGCTCAAGCCCGAGAAGGACGGCCTCTTCTGCGAGAAGATCTTCGGCCCGTCCCGCGACTGGGAATGCTACTGCGGCAAGTACAAGCGCGTGCGCTTCAAGGGCATCATCTGCGAGCGGTGTGGCGTTGAGGTCACCCGCGCCAAGGTCCGCCGTGAGCGCATGGGCCACATCGAGCTCGCCGCCCCGGTCACGCACATCTGGTACTTCAAGGGCGTTCCCTCCCGCCTGGGCTACCTCCTTGACCTGGCACCGAAGGACCTCGAAAAGGTCATCTACTTCGCCGCCTACATGATCACGAGCGTCGACGCCGACAGCCGCCACGAAGAACTGCCCAACCTCCAGGTTGAGCACGACATCGAGAAGAAGCAGCTGATCGACAACCGCGACTCGGACATCGCCACGATCGCCCGCGACCTTGAGAACGAGCTTGCCCGTCTCGAAGGCGAAGGCGCGAAGGCTGCCGACAAGAAGAAGGCCCGCGACTCCGCTGACCGCCAGATGGCGAACGTCCGCAAGCGTGCCGACGCCGAAATCGAGCGCCTCGAGCAGGTCTGGGACCGCTTCAAGAACCTCAAGGTCGCAGACCTGGAAGGTGACGAAGGCCTGTACCGCGAACTGCGCGACCGCTACGGCATGTACTTCGAAGGCTCCATGGGTGCCGAGGCCATCAAGAAGCGCCTTGAGAACTTCGACATGCAGGCCGAGTCGGACATGCTGCGCGACATCATCGCCAACGGCAAGGGCCAGCGCAAGACCCGCGCCCTGAAGCGGCTCAAGGTGGTCAACGCGTTCCTGACGACCAACAACAGCCCGCTCGGCATGGTGCTGGACGCCGTCCCGGTGATCCCGCCGGAACTGCGCCCGATGGTCCAGCTGGACGGTGGCCGCTTCGCGACCTCCGACCTCAACGACCTCTACCGCCGCGTGATCAACCGCAACAACCGCCTCAAGCGCCTGCTTGACCTCGGTGCTCCGGAGATCATCGTCAACAACGAGAAGCGCATGCTTCAGGAAGCTGTTGACAGCCTCTTCGACAACGGCCGCCGCGGCCGTCCGGTCACCGGACCGGGCAACCGTCCGCTGAAGTCCCTGAGCGACATGCTCAAGGGCAAGCAGGGCCGTTTCCGCCAGAACCTCCTCGGCAAGCGCGTCGACTACTCCGGCCGTTCGGTCATCGTCGTCGGCCCGCAGCTGAAGCTGCACCAGTGTGGTCTGCCCAAGCAGATGGCCCTGGAGCTCTTCAAGCCGTTCGTGATGAAGCGCCTGGTGGACCTCAACCACGCCCAGAACATCAAGTCGGCCAAGCGCATGGTGGAGCGTTACCGTCCGCAGGTCTGGGACGTCCTCGAAGAGATCATCACCGAGCACCCCGTGCTGCTGAACCGTGCACCTACCCTGCACCGTCTCGGCATCCAGGCGTTCGAGCCGCAGCTTGTTGAAGGCAAGGCAATCCAGCTGCACCCGCTGGTTTGTGGCGCGTTCAACGCCGACTTCGACGGCGACCAGATGGCAGTCCACCTGCCGCTGAGCCCCGAAGCCCAGGCCGAGGCCCGCATCCTGATGCTCTCCTCGAACAACATCCTGAAGCCGTCTGACGGCCGCCCGGTGACCCTGCCGTCGCAGGATATGATCATCGGTCTCTACCACCTGACCACCAAGCGTGTCGGTTCAGCTGGCGAAGGCCGGATCTTCTCCTCGGTCGCGGAAGCCATCATGGCCTACGACCTTCACGAGCTGCACCTGAACTCCAAGGTCAAGATCCGGCTCGAGGGCTTCGTGCCCTACGCCGGCTGGGAAGCCCCGGAGGGCTGGGAGCCCGGTCAGACCACACTGGTCGAGACCTCCCTCGGCCAGGTCATCTTCAACCAGACGCTGCCCGCGGACTACCCGTGGGTTGAGAACGTTGCCGACAAGGGCGAGCTGTCCACGATCGTCAACGACCTCGCCGAGCGCTACCCGAAGGTGATCACGGCGGCAACGCTGGACAACCTGAAGGATGCCGGTTTCTACTGGGCCACCCGCTCCGGCGTGACCGTTGCCATCTCCGACATCGAGGTGCCCACGGACAAGCCGCGGATCCTCGCCGGTTACGAGACCATGGCCGCCAAGATCCAGGGCCAGTACGACAAGGGCCTGATCGACGACGACGAGCGTCGCCAGGAACTGATCGAGATCTGGAACAAGGCAACGAACGAGATCGCCCAGGCGATGCGTGACAGCCTGTCCCCGATGAACACGATCAACCGCATGGTGTCCTCGGGCGCACGTGGTAACTGGATGCAGGTCCGTCAGATCGCGGGTATCCGTGGCCTGGTGGCCAACCCTAAGGGTGAAATCATCCCGCGTCCGATCAAGTCCTCCTACCGCGAGGGCCTCTCGGTGCTGGAATACTTCATCGCCACGCACGGTGCCCGTAAGGGTCTGGCTGACACCGCCCTGCGTACCGCCAACTCGGGTTACCTGACCCGTCGTCTGGTGGACGTGTCGCAGGACGTCATCGTCCGCGAAGAGGACTGCGGTACCGAGCGCGGCCTGATGACGGCCATCGCGGTGGCCGACGCCAACGGCGTCCTCGTCCTGGACGAGAACGTCGAGAACAGCGCCTACGCCCGCACCCTGGCAGTCGACGTCGTCGACTCCAAGGGCAAGGTCCTGGCAGCTGCCGGCACCGACTGCGGCGACGTCGTCATTGCCGAACTGTTCGCAGCCGGCATCACCGAGGTCAAGGTCCGCTCCGTACTCACCTGTGAGTCCAGCGTCGGCACCTGCGCCCTGTGCTACGGCCGTTCGCTGGCCACTGGCAAGACCGTCGACATCGGTGAGGCCGTGGGCATTATTGCCGCGCAGTCCATCGGTGAGCCGGGTACCCAGCTGACCATGCGTACGTTCCACACCGGTGGTGCTGTTTCCGCCAGCGGTGGCGACGACATCACCCAGGGTCTGCCCCGTATCCAGGAGCTCTTCGAAGCCCGTACTCCGAAGGGTGTCGCACCGATTGCTGAAGCAGCCGGCCGCATCACCATCGAAGAGTCCGAGCGCCAGATGCGCCTGGTCATCACCCCGGATGACGGATCTGAAGAGATCGCTTACCCGGTGCTGCGCCGTTCACGTCTTCTCATCGAAGACGGCGATCACGTCAGCGTCGGCCAGAAGCTCATCAACGGCCCGGTCGACCCCAAGCAGGTGCTGCGCATCATGGGTCCCCGTGCCGCGCAGAAGTTCCTGGTGGACGAAGTCCAGGGCGTGTACCGCAGCCAGGGCATCGGTATCCACGACAAGCACGTCGAGGTTATCGTCCGCCAGATGCTGCGCCGCGTCACGGTCATCGAGTCCGGCGAATCGGATCTGCTGCCCGGCGAGCTCGCCGAACGCAGCCGTTTCGAAGAGGCCAACCGCCGCGTTGTGTCCGAGGGCAAGACGCCGGCATCCGGCCGTCCCGAGCTCATGGGCATCACCAAGGCGTCCCTGGCGACCGAGTCCTGGCTGTCCGCAGCTTCCTTCCAGGAGACCACCCGCGTCCTGACGCAGGCGGCCATGGAAGGCAAGAGCGATCCGCTGCTCGGCCTCAAGGAAAACGTCATCATCGGTAAGCTCATCCCGGCCGGCACGGGTCTCCCGCGCTACACCGAGGTCACCGTGGAACCCACTGAAGAAGCAAAGGCCAACCTGTTCACCGGCCCCAGCGCATTCAGTGACTTCTCCTACGACTCGCTGGGCGGCGACGGAGCTCCCGAGTTCCACGCCATCCCGCTGGATGACTACGATCTCGGCAGCGACTTCCGCTGAGCTGAGTGACTGACAGGCCCCGTTCCCACCTCGGTGGGGGCGGGGCCTTTCCAGTGGTAAGCCCCGCCGATTAAGGGCTGGGACCCGTCCGTGTTAGACTTGAGACTAATTGTTATTGTGGCAGTGGATGAGTGCGCCGGTTTGAGTCAGACAGCTTGCAGCTGAAAGATTCAACCAGGACGACGTTTCCGGTTTGCAGGGTTCTTGTGCAACGTATGCCACATTTTCGCATGCCTAGGGGCAGTTCGGGTCGAAAGTCCTTGGACCCCGGCGTGCGGTCCGACTATTAAGGCTTCGCCTCAGCTGCTCTGGAGAGAACTTCAAAGCTCGGGCGGCGAGGCGCAGCGACAAGAGAGCGGCCGCCAACGGCCGCTCCGGATAAAACGGAGAACACGAGAGTGCCTACGATTAACCAGCTGGTCCGCAAGGGCCGCACGCCTAAGGTCAAAAAGACCAAGGCTCCCGCGCTTAACGGCAGCCCGATGCGCCGCGGTGTTTGCACCCGCGTTTACACGACGACCCCGAAGAAGCCGAACTCGGCTCTGCGTAAGGTTGCTCGCGTGCGCCTCAACGGCGGCATTGAAGTCACCGCATACATCCCCGGTGTGGGCCACAACCTGCAGGAGCACTCCATTGTGCTCGTCCGCGGCGGCCGCGTGAAGGACCTTCCGGGTGTCCGCTACAAGATCGTCCGTGGCGCCCTCGATACCCAGGGTGTCAAGAACCGTAAGCAGGCTCGCAGCCGCTACGGCGCAAAGATGGAGAAGAAGTAATATGCCTCGCAAGGGTCCGGCCCCCAAGCGGCCGCTAGTTCTAGATCCCGTTTACGGCTCCCCGCTGGTCACCCAGCTCATCAACAAGGTGCTGGTTGACGGCAAGAAGTCCACCGCAGAGCGCATCGTTTACGGTGCCCTCGAGGGTGCTCGCGCCAAGTCCGGCGGCGACCCCGTTGCAGCCCTCAAGAAGGCCATGGAGAACGTCAAGCCTTCGCTTGAGGTCCGCTCCCGCCGTGTTGGTGGCGCCACCTACCAGGTTCCCGTTGAGGTCAAGCCGGGCCGTTCCACGGCCCTCGCCCTCCGCTGGCTGGTTGGCTACTCCAAGGCCCGCCGCGAAAAGACCATGACCGAGCGCCTCCAGAACGAAATCCTGGATGCCTCGAACGGTCTCGGTGCCGCTGTGAAGCGTCGCGAAGACACCCACAAGATGGCCGAGTCCAACAAGGCCTTCGCACACTACCGCTGGTAATACTTCCCGGACGCCGCCGGCTCGACTGAGCCGGCGGCGAACGTGCAGTCCATCCGAAAGGGAGACACCGTGGCACAGGACGTGCTTACCGACCTTAGCAAGGTCCGCAATATCGGCATCATGGCCCACATCGATGCCGGCAAGACCACTACTACCGAGCGCATCCTGTTCTACACGGGTGTGAACCACAAGATCGGCGAAACGCACGACGGCGCTTCGACGACTGACTGGATGGAACAGGAAAAGGAACGCGGCATCACCATCACGTCTGCCGCCGTGACCTGCTTCTGGGAAAACAACCAGATCAACATCATCGACACCCCCGGCCACGTTGACTTCACGGTCGAGGTTGAGCGCTCCCTGCGCGTCCTCGACGGCGCAGTCGCCGTGTTCGACGGCAAGGAAGGCGTGGAGCCGCAGTCCGAGACTGTTTGGCGCCAGGCTGACAAGTACAACGTTCCGCGCATCTGCTTCGTCAACAAGATGGACAAGCTCGGCGCTGACTTCTACTTCACCGTCGACACCATCATCAGCCGTCTCGGTGCCAAGCCGCTCGTCATGCAGCTGCCGATCGGCGCCGAGAACGACTTCATCGGCGTCGTCGACCTCCTCTACATGCGTTCGCTGGTCTGGCCCGGCGACGCCAAGGGTGACGTCACCATGGGTGCCAAGTACGAGATCCGCGAGATCCCTGCTGACCTCCAGGCGAAGGCCGAAGAGTACCGCGCAACGCTCATTGAGACCGTTGCCGAGTCCTCCGAGGAACTCATGGAGAAGTACCTTGAGGGCGAAGAGATCAGCATCGATGAGCTCAAGGCCGGCATCCGCAAGATGACGATCAACTCTGAGATCTACCCGGTCTTCTGTGGTTCTGCATTCAAGAACCGCGGCGTCCAGCCCATGCTCGACGCTGTGGTGGACTACCTGCCGAACCCGCTCGACGTCCCGCCGATGATCGGTCACGATCCCCGCGACGAAGAGAAGGAGCTTACCCGTAAGCCCTCCTCTGAAGAGCCCTTCTCCGCACTGGCGTTCAAGATCGCCGCGCACCCCTTCTTCGGCCAGCTGACCTTCGTCCGCGTGTACTCCGGTCACGTGGAAGCAGGCTCGCAGGTGGTCAACTCCACCAAGGGCAAGAAGGAGCGCATCGGCAAGCTGTTCCAGATGCATGCCAACAAGGAAATGCCCGTCGACGGCGCTACCGCCGGCCACATCTACGCAGCGATCGGCCTCAAGGACACCACCACGGGCGACACCCTGTGCGATCCGGCCAACCAGATTGTCCTCGAGTCCATGAGCTTCCCGGAGCCCGTGATCTCGGTTGCGATCGAGCCGAACACGAAGGGTGACCAGGAGAAGCTCTCCACGGCCATCCAGAAGCTCTCCGCTGAGGACCCGACCTTCCAGGTCTCCCTCAACGAGGACACCGGCCAGACCATCATCGCCGGCATGGGCGAGCTCCACCTGGACATCCTGGTGGACCGCATGCGCCGCGAATTCAAGGTCGAGGCAAACGTTGGCAAGCCGCAGGTTGCTTACCGCGAAACCATCAAGCGTGCTGTAGAGCGTCACGACTATACGCACAAGAAGCAGACCGGTGGTTCCGGCCAGTTCGCAAAGATCCAGATCGCGATCGAGCCGCTGGACACCTCAGGTGGCGAGCTGTACGAGTTCGAGAACAAGGTCACCGGTGGCCGCGTTCCGCGCGAGTACATCCCGTCGGTCGACGCCGGCATCCAGGACGCGCTTAACGACGGCGTCCTGGCCGGTTACCCGGTTGTCGGCATCAAGGCGACGCTGATTGACGGCGCTTACCACGATGTTGACTCCTCGGAAATGGCGTTCAAGATCGCCGGCCGTATGGCTTTCAAGGAAGCCGCACGCAAGGCGAACCCTGTCCTGCTCGAACCGCTGATGGATGTCGAGGTCCGCACCCCTGAGGAATACATGGGTGAAGTTATCGGTGACCTCAACTCCCGCCGTGGCCAGATGCAGTCCATGGAAGATGCCCAGGGCGTCAAGGTTATTCGCGCACACGTCCCGCTGTCCGGCATGTTCGGCTACATCGGTGACCTGCGCTCGAAGACCCAGGGCCGCGCTGTGTACTCCATGACGTTCAACAGCTACGCCGAGGTCCCGAAGGCAGTCGCCGACGAGATCATCCAGAAGAACCGCGGCGAGTAGTCCCCAGGACGCCTCGCAGCAACAAGAAACTCGGGTGCGTCTCCGCCAGCGGAGACACATCTGGTGCAAGCGGCCGGACTCCGGTCAGCTGTAGTCCGGCCAGGCCGGAGTTCGGCCGCCTGCACGAACAGGCTCTAGGCACTAGCATTAGTACCTGAATCTGCAATTTCATCAATCCAAAGCCCCCCAAGTAGACTTACTGGAGTTTCTGCCGCGACAAGCGCGGCCGAAGGGTAAGTCAATTTGAAAACGTTCTAGGAGGAACCTGTGGCAAAGGCAAAGTTCGAGCGGACTAAGCCGCACGTTAACATCGGTACCATTGGTCACGTTGACCACGGTAAGACGACGCTGACGGCCGCCATTTCCAAGGTGCTGTACGACAAGTACCCGACTCTCAACGAGAAGCGTGACTTCGCGTCGATTGACTCTGCTCCCGAAGAGCGTCAGCGCGGCATTACCATCAACATCTCCCACGTTGAGTACCAGACCGAGAAGCGCCACTACGCACACGTAGATGCTCCGGGTCACGCTGACTACATCAAGAACATGATCACCGGCGCTGCTCAGATGGACGGTGCAATCCTCGTGGTTGCCGCCACTGACGGCCCGATGGCTCAGACCCGCGAGCACGTTCTGCTCGCCCGCCAGGTTGGCGTTCCCTACCTGCTGGTCGCGCTGAACAAGGCTGACATGGTTGACGACGAAGAGCTCCTCGACCTCGTTGAAATGGAAGTTCGCGAGCTGCTCAGCTCGCAGGGCTTCGATGGCGACGAGGCTCCGGTTGTTCGCGTTTCCGGCCTGAAGGCCCTCGAAGGCGACCCCGTCTGGGTCAAGTCCGTTGAGGACCTCATGGCTGCTGTCGACGAGTCCGTTCCGGACCCCGTACGTGACCGTGACAAGCCCTTCCTGATGCCGATCGAAGATGTCTTCACGATCACCGGCCGTGGCACCGTTGTTACGGGCCGCGCCGAGCGTGGAACCCTCGCCATCAACTCCGAGGTCGAGATCGTCGGCATCCGCCCGGTCCAGAAGACCACGGTTACCGGTATCGAGATGTTCCACAAGCAGCTCGACGAAGCATGGGCCGGCGAGAACTGTGGCCTCCTGCTCCGCGGTCTGAAGCGCGACGATGTCGAGCGTGGCCAGGTTGTCGTCAAGCCGGGTTCCATCACCCCGCACACCGACTTCGAGGCTAACGTCTACATCCTCTCCAAGGACGAAGGCGGACGTCACAACCCGTTCTACTCCAACTACCGCCCGCAGTTCTACTTCCGCACCACGGACGTAACCGGCGTTATCACCCTGCCGGAAGGCACGGAAATGGTTATGCCCGGCGACAACACTGAGATGACCGTTGCGCTCATCCAGCCGATCGCAATGGAAGAGGGCCTCGGCTTCGCTATCCGCGAAGGCGGCCGCACCGTTGGTTCAGGACGCGTCACCAAGATCATCAAGTAATTACTTGCCGATCTGATGCTTTGCCCCTGATCAGCCAGCCGTCTGGCAGCTGACCAGAGGATCGGGAACAGCCCCGCTGCACTTGCAGCGGGGCTGTTCCTTTTAAGTTCCTGATACCTTTGCAGGAAGGGAAGGGAGTTCACCATGGGCTGGTTCATTTTTCTACTGATCGCCGCCGCGGTCGTCGTCGCGTTCTTTTGGGCGAAGAGGCACTTCCGCCAGGAGATCGAGCGCGCCAAGCGCATCAATAGGTCCAACCGCAACCAGTAGCGGGGCCGGGCGGGGCTCAGGCCCGGCGTGCCCGCGCGAGGGCCTGGTACCAGTAGTACGAGTCTTTCGGCGTGCGCTTGAGGCTCGTGAAATCGACGTGCACCAGGCCGAAGCGCTGCGAGTAGCCTGCCGCCCATTCGAAGTTGTCCATCAGCGTCCAGACGTAATAGCCGAGCAGTTCGACGTCGTGTGCCACGCCCCCGGGGGAGGTGGCCTCGACCGCGTGGCTGAGGTGTGCAGCGAGGTAGCTGATCCGGCCGGCATCGGGAATGGGGCCGGTAACGTGGTCGGGTTCGGGGAAGCTCGCCCCGCTCTCGGTGATGTAGAGCGGCGGCAGCGAAGACCCGTACCGGTCCTTCAGCTCCCGGAGCAGGATCCCCAGGTGGTCCGGAGCGACCGGCCAGCCGAATCCCGTGCGTTCGTACTCCGGGAACGCGGCCATATGGAACGGGACTTTCAGCATCGCCTCCGCGGTTGCCGAGGGGCTGTCGACGCCGCGTCCCGTGGCCACCTTCACGGGGTAGTAATAGTTCAGGCCGTAGAAATCCAGCGGCTGGTGGATCGTGGCCAGGTCCGCGTCGCTGATGCTCCGCATTGAACGGAACCACGGCCGGGCGATCAGCGGCAGCCGGGGAAAGCGGCCCAGGAGGATCGGGTCAGCGTAGAGCCGGTTCAGCACGAAGTCGAACACCCTGGCCAGCATCCTGTCTGTTGGCGAACCGGAAGCAGGCCGGACCGGGGAATGCAGGTTCGCGACCCCGACGGCGCCGGCGACGCCCTCCGCGCGCAGCGCCTGAACCGCCAGCCCGTGCCCCAGGAGCTGATGCCGCACCGACGGCAGGGCATCGAAGAGCAGGCCGCGGCCGGGCGCGTGCACGCCCAGGGCGTAGCCGTTCAGGGTAACCGAGGCGGGCTCGTTCAGCGTCACCCACTGCGCCACGCGGTCGCCGAACCGCTTGCCGGCGGCCGCGCTGTACTCGGCGAACCGTTCCGCCGTCGAACGGTTCATCCAGCCGCCCCGGTGTTCGAGGGGCAGCGGCGTATCCCAGTGGTAGAGAGTGGCCATGGGGGAGATGCCGGCGGCGAGGAGCCGGTCGATCAGGCGGTCGTAGAAGTCCAGGCCGGCCGCATTGAAGCGGCCGCTGCCCTCGGGCTGGACCCGCGGCCACGAGATCGAAAAGCGGTAGGAATCGATCCCGAGATCGCGCATCAGTTCGATGTCTTCCTCGGCGCGGTTGTAGTGGTCGCAGGCCACGGCGGGGGAGTGCCCATGCAGGATGTTGCCGGGCTTTTCGGCAAAGGCGTCCCAGCCGGAGGGCCCGCGGCCGCCGGCGGCAAGGCTGCCCTCGATCTGGAAGGCCGCGGAGGAAACACCCAGGGTGAATCCGGGGCTCAGGCGTGCGGCGAGGGCCTGAACTGCTACAGAGTCCTGCACAGTCATGCCCCTATCATCCATTCGACGGCGATTCAGGACAATGGCCCTCCGGCAGTGATTGCACTACTGCGACTGCAGTACGTTGCCTGTTCGGCTGCACGGCTGCGCTTGCACTACTGCGATTGCAGTACTGTGGCTGCACGGCCGCGCAAAGGGGCTGATTCGCTTCTGCCCGCAAATTCCGGCATACTAGATGAGTTGTTCAAGCGCTCTTTCGCGTCCCGATCCGGATAATGCCGGATGCCAGGGTCCAAGTGAGAGACCAAACATAACCCACTCCCCATGGAATTGCGGACGCGTACGTGTGAAAACATGCGACACGCCCGACCGCGGGGGTCGGTTGCGTCGGCAGGTTGAGGAACCCGGATCCTTCCGGATTCAGCTTGTGCGGCGGGTGGTAGTCACGACTTCAAATGCTTCGGCAGCCATACAACTAGTAAGTGAACAGGGCAGCCCTAATCAGGGGAAGCACAGACTGAAAGAGAGTCAGGCGACATGGCGGGACAAAAAATCCGCATCCGGCTGAAGTCATATGACCACGAGGTCATTGACGTTTCAGCACGGAAGATCGTTGAGACGGTCACGCGCGCAGGCGCAACTGTAGTTGGCCCCGTGCCGCTGCCGACGGAGAAGAACGTTTACTGCGTTATTCGCTCTCCGCACAAGTACAAGGACAGCCGCGAGCACTTCGAAATGCGCACGCACAAGCGTCTTATCGACATCATCGACCCCACGCCCAAGGCTGTTGATTCGCTCATGCGTCTCGACCTGCCGGCCGACGTGAACATCGAAATCAAGCTGTAGGGAGGTGCTGAGAGACTATGACCGCAACCCGTAACGTAAAGGGCCTGCTGGGCACGAAGCTCGGCATGACCCAGGTCTGGGACGAGAACAACAAGCTCATCCCCGTCACTGTGGTCCAGGCTGACTCGAACGTCATCACGCAGCTGCGCAACGCAGAAACTGATGGCTATGTCGCCGTTCAGATCGGCTACGGCCAGATCGATCCCCGCAAGGTCACCAAGCCGCTGGCTGGTCACTTTGAAAAGGCAGGCGTCACGCCTCGCCGCCACGTCGTAGAACTGCGCACTGCAGATGCTGACTCTTACGAGCTGGGCCAGGAGCTCTCCGTAGAGCTCTTCGAAGCCGGCCAGAAGATCGACGTCGTTGGCACCACCAAGGGTAAGGGCTTCGCCGGTGTTATGAAGCGTCACGGCTTCCACGGCGTTGGAGCTTCCCACGGTGCCCACAAGAACCACCGTAAGCCCGGTTCTATCGGTGGCGCATCCACCCCGAGCCGCGTCTTCAAGGGCATGAAAATGGCCGGCCGCATGGGCGCCGTTCGTCACACCACGCTGAACCTCACGGTCCACGCGGTTGACGTCGAGAAGTCGCTGCTCCTGATCAAGGGCGCCGTCCCCGGCGCCCGCGGCCAGGTCGTACTCGTACGCACCGCCGTGAAGGGAGCCTAGTTCAATGACTAGCACTGTCAAGGTTGACCTGCCTGCAGAGATCTTCGACGTACAGACCAACGTGCCGCTGCTGCACCAGGTCGTCGTTGCCCAGCTCGCTGCTGCTCGCCAGGGTACCCACAAGACCAAGACCCGCGCCGAGGTTTCCGGTGCAGGTCGCAAGCCGTTCAAGCAGAAGGGCACCGGCCGCGCCCGTCAGGGTTCCATCCGTGCTCCTCACATGACCGGTGGTGGCGTTGTCCACGGCCCCACGCCGCGTGACTACAGCCAGCGCACCCCCAAGAAGATGATTGCTGCTGCACTGCGCGGCGCACTCTCGGACCGCGCCCGCAACGGCCGCGTTCACGTCGTTGCTGACCTGGTTGCCGGCTCCACGCCGTCCTCCAAGGAAGCACTGGCAACCCTGCGCGGAGTTTCCGAGCGCAAGAACCTGCTCGTTGTCATTGAGCGCGCCAACGATGTTGCTGCACTGTCCGTGCGCAACCTCGAGGAAGTTCACGTTCTGTACGCAGACCAGCTGAACACCTACGACGTTCTCGTTTCCGACGACGTAGTCTTCACCAAGGCTGCCTACGAAGCATTCGTTGCTGACAAGGTTGCAAAGAACGAGGAGGATGCCAAGTGAGTGCAGCCACCATCAAAGACCCGCGCGACGTCGTGCTTGCACCCGTTGTCTCGGAAAAGAGCTACGGCCTGATCGACGAGGGCAAGTACACCTTCCTGGTGGACCCCCGCTCGAACAAGACCGAGATCAAGCTGGCCGTGGAGAAGATTTTCTCCGTCAAGGTCGAATCGATCAACACCATCAACCGTGCCGGTAAGCGCAAGCGCACCAAATTCGGCTGGGGTACCCGCAAGAACACCAAGCGTGCAATTGTGAGCCTCAAAGAAGGCACTATCGACATCTTCGGCGGTCCGCTTTCATAGCGGAGACCACTTTAACGAGGAAATAAATTATGGGAATCCGTAAATACAAGCCGACTACCCCGGGCCGTCGCGGCTCGAGCGTAGCGGACTTCACTGAAATCACGCGGTCGACGCCGGAAAAGTCGTTGGTACGTCCCCTCCCGAAAAAGGGTGGCCGTAACAACTCCGGTAAGATCACGACCCGTCACAAGGGTGGTGGACACAAGCGCCAGTACCGTCTGATCGACTTCCGTCGCCACGACAAGGACGGCGTCAACGCCCGCGTTGCCGAAATCGAGTACGACCCGAACCGCACGGCTCGGATCGCCCTCCTGCACTACGTTGATGGCACCAAGCGTTACATCATCGCCCCGAACAAGCTGTCCCAGGGCGACTTCGTAGAGGCCGGCGCCGACGCTGACATCAAGCCCGGCAACAACCTTCCGCTGCGCAACATCCCGGTCGGTACCGTAATCCACGCAGTCGAACTGCGTCCGGGTGGCGGCGCCAAGATGGGCCGCTCCGCCGGCGCATCGATCCAGCTCGTTGCAAAGGAAGGCCGTTTCGCCCAGCTGCGTCTGCCTTCCGGCGAAATCCGCAACGTTGACGTGCGCTGCCGCGCAACCGTCGGCGAGGTCGGCAACGCCGAGCAGTCGAACATCAACTGGGGCAAGGCCGGCCGTATGCGGTGGAAGGGCGTTCGCCCGACCGTCCGTGGTGTCGCCATGAACCCGGTTGACCACCCCCACGGTGGTGGCGAGGGTAAGACGTCCGGTGGACGTCACCCCGTCAACCCGAACGGTAAGCGCGAAGGCCGCACCCGCCGTCCCAACAAAGAGAGCGACAAGCTTATTGTTCGTCGCCGTCGTACTGGCAAGAACAAGCGATAGGAGCCTGGACACATGCCACGCAGCCTGAAAAAAGGTCCTTTCGTTGACCAGCACCTCTTTGTAAAGGTAGCCAGGGAAAACGAAAAGGGCACCAAGAACGTCATCAAGACCTGGTCCCGCCGTTCGATGATCGTCCCCGACATGCTCGGCCACACGATCGCCGTACACGACGGACGCAAGCACATCCCCGTGTTTGTCACTGAGTCGATGGTCGGGCACAAGCTCGGCGAATTCGCTCCCACGCGGACATTCCGCGGCCATGTCAAGGACGACCGTAAGGGCAAGCGCCGCTAGGCGCCTGCACTTACGTCAAAGACGAGAGAAGGAAAGCAATGGAAGCCAAGGCAATTGCGCGTCACATCCGCGTAACGCCTATGAAGGCCCGGCGCGTCGTCAACCTTGTTCGTGGTAAGCAAGCGAATGAGGCTCTGGCAATTCTGAAGTTTGCCCCCCAGGCAGCTTCGGAGCCGGTATTCAAGGTAGTTCAGTCGGCAATCTCCAACGCCCGGGTCCTCGCGGACCGCGACGGCGTGGCGTTTGACGAAGGTGACCTCATCATCAGCGAAGCGTTTGTTGATGAAGGCCCGACCATGAAGCGGTTCCAGCCGCGAGCCCAGGGTCGTGCATTTCAGATCAAGAAGCGCACGAGCCACATCACCGTGGTAGTCGCTACCCCGGAGAAAGAGGAGGCTCGCTAAGTGGGACAGAAAGTTAACCCGCACGGGTTCCGACTCGGCATCACCACCGATCACGTATCGCACTGGTTCGCCGACAGCACCAAGGCCGGCCAGCGGTACAAGGACTTCGTTCGCGAAGACATCCGTATCCGCCAGCTCATGTCCACGGGCATGGAGCGCGCCGGTATCGCCAAGGTCGAAATCGAGCGCACCCGCGACCGTGTCCGCGTGGATATCCACACGGCACGTCCGGGCATCGTCATCGGCCGCCGCGGCGCTGAAGCAGACCGCATCCGCGGCGAGCTTGAGAAGCTCACGGGCAAGCAGGTTCAGCTGAACATCCTCGAGGTCAAGAACCCCGAGATGGAAGCCCAGCTTGTTGCCCAGGGCGTTGCTGAGCAGCTGACTTCCCGCGTGGCTTTCCGCCGTGCGATGAAGAAGGCCATGCAGTCCGCACAGCGCGCCGGTGCCAAGGGCATCCGGATCGCTTGCTCGGGTCGACTGGGCGGCGCAGAAATGTCCCGCTCGGAGTTCTACCGCGAAGGCCGTGTGCCCCTGCACACCCTGCGTGCGAACATCGACTACGGCTTCTACGAGGCCAAGACCACCTTCGGCCGCATCGGCGTGAAGGTCTGGATCTACAAGGGCGACGTCACTGCCAAGGAACTGGCTCAGCAGGCAGCTGCTGCTCCGTCCCGTGGCCGTGCCGGCGACCGCCCGGGCCGCCCGGGTGGCGCCGACCGTGGTGACCGCCGCCGTCGTCCCGACCGCCCCGCAGCCGAGGCAGCACCTGCCGCCGAAGCTCCGGCTGTCGAAGCCGGTGCCGCAGGCACGGCACAGTCAGTAGAAGGAGGACAGGCTTAAATGCTTATCCCACGTCGAGTCAAGCACCGTAAGCAGCACCACCCGGGTCGTTCCGGCGCTGCTACGGGCGGCACCCAGGTCTCCTTCGGTGAGTGGGGCATCCAGGCGCTGAGCCCGGCCTACGTCACGAACCGTCAGATCGAATCTGCCCGTATCGCGATGACCCGCCACATCAAGCGTGGCGGAAAGGTCTGGATCAACATTTACCCGGACCGTCCGCTGACGAAGAAGCCGGCCGAAACCCGCATGGGTTCCGGTAAGGGTTCTCCGGAATGGTGGGTCTCAAACGTCAAGCCGGGCCGGGTTCTCTTCGAACTCTCCGGTGTCAGTGAAGAGGTAGCTCGCGAGGCCCTGCGCCTGGCAATCCACAAGCTGCCGTTGAAGGCACGCATTGTGCGTCGCGAAGGTGGTGAGTAGAAATGGCAGTAGGATCCAAGGAACTTGCATCCGCACAGCTGGACGGTTTCGACAACGAGCGTCTCGTTGAAGAACTCCGCAAGGCCAAGGAAGAGCTGTTCAACCTGCGTTTCCAGTCCGCCACCGGTCAGCTGGAGAACCACGGTCGTCTGCGCGCGGTAAAGAAGGACATCGCCCGCATCTACACCGTTCTCCGTGAGCGCGAGCTCGGCATTCGTGCCGAGGTTGCCGCACCGGTTGTGGAAGCCAAGGAAGAGAAGAAGTCCAAGAAGGCTGCAACCAAGAAGGCTGAGAAGGCTGAAACGGTTGAATCCGAGGAGGATGCCAAGTGAGTGAAAAGGACGAGAACGTGACGGAAACTGTTTCCGACGCAGCCAAGGCTGACGAGCGCGGTTACCGTAAGACGAAGCGCGGCTACGTCGTCTCGGACAAGATGGAAAAGACCATCACTGTCCAGGTCGAAGACCGCGTGAAGCACGCCCTCTACGGCAAGGTCATCCGCCGCAACGCCAAGATCAAGGCTCACGACGAAGAGAACAGCGCCGGCATCGGCGACCTCGTGCTCCTCGCCGAGACCCGCCCGCTGTCCGCTACCAAGCGGTGGCGTCTGGTCGAGATCCTCGAGAAGGCCAAGTAACACCTGCACCTGTTTGCCTGGTGATACAGCAGAAGCCCCCGTTCCCCTTTGGGGAGCGGGGGCTTCCGCGTTGCCGGCAGCCGCCGCAGCCGGCAGCCTGAGACCGGCGGCAGCCGTTTACCCTGCTCGTCAGGCAGAGCAGCCTTTGGGGGCTTACGACGCCGGCGGGCCGGGTTCCCGGGATACGCGGCGGCGGACGGGCCCACAGCCTGTCCGGCGGAACGGGGTAACGGCTTCGCGGCTACGGGGGAGGGGTGTGCAGGTTCCATGGCTGTGATATGGGGATACGCCCAAAACGTGCTAAGATTTTGAGTTTGTATGGCGCCTTTTGCGCGCCGTCATCAACCTCGTAAACAATCGTGCCACGGCATAGTGCCCCCTTGCGCCCCGACTCGTCGGGAACCGCCTGGGAAGCAAATGTTTTTGGCACGGGCGTTTAGGCCTGGTCTGGCAAAATCCAGGCAGGTCAAGAGACACCCCGATCAACCGTTCCGCAAGGCTCATTCCGTAGGAAGATTTTCGGTCTGAGAACCAGCGCGACGCAAGGAGTAAATAGTGATTCAGCAGGAGTCGCGACTCAAGGTCGCCGACAACACGGGTGCTAAGGAAATCCTTACCATTCGCGTTCTCGGTGGATCTGGCCGTCGCTACGCAGGCATTGGCGACGTAATCGTCGCTACCGTCAAGGACGCAATTCCGGGCGGCAACGTAAAGAAGGGCGACGTCGTCAAGGCTGTCATCGTCCGTACCAAGAAGGAACGCCGCCGTGCGGATGGTTCCTACATCAAGTTTGACGAGAACGCAGCCGTCATCCTGAAGAACGACGGTGACCCCCGCGGTACCCGTATCTTCGGACCGGTTGGTCGTGAACTTCGCGACAAGAAGTTCATGAAGATCGTTTCTCTGGCTCCGGAGGTGCTCTAGTCCATGGCTAAGATCAAAAAGGGTGACCTCGTTCAGGTCATCACTGGCGCCAAGGCTGAGCGCGGCGGCGACAAGGGTAAGCAGGGCAAGGTTCTGCGCGTATACCCGGAGACCAACCGCGTGTTGGTTGAAGGCATTAACCGCGTAACCAAGCACACCAAGGTCGGTCAGTCGCAGCGCGGCACCAAGACCGGTGGCATCGAGGTCGTCGAGGCTTCGATCCACATCTCCAACGTGGCTCTGGTTGACCCGTCCACCAAGAAGCCCACCCGCGTCGGTTTCCGCACCGAGACCGTTGAGCGCGATGGCGTGAAGCGTGAAGTGCGCGTCCGCGTGGCCAAGAGCTCAGGGAAGGACATCTAATGACTGAGACTCTCGAGACTCCGGCAAGCAAGATCGTTCCTCGTCTGAAGACCAAGTACGCCGATTCCATCAAGAACACGCTGACTGAGGAATTCAAGTACCAGAACGTCAACCAGGTTCCCCGCCTGGTGAAGGTCGTTGTGAACATGGGTGTTGGAGATGCCGCCAAGGACTCCAAGCTGATCGACGGCGCTGTCCGCGATCTGACCCTGATCACCGGCCAGAAGCCGCAGGTAACCAAGGCCCGCAAGTCGATCGCACAGTTCAAGCTGCGCGAAGGCATGCCGATCGGTGCACACGCAACTCTGCGTGGGGACCGCATGTGGGAATTCCTGGACCGTCTGGTCACGCTGGCCCTGCCGCGTATCCGCGACTTCCGTGGCCTCAGCGGCAAGCAGTTCGATGGCAACGGCAACTACACCTTCGGTCTGACCGAGCAGGTTATGTTCCACGAGATCGACCAGGATTCCATTGACCGCGTTCGCGGTATGGACATCACCGTCGTGACCACTGCCAAGACCGACGACGAAGGCCGCGCGCTGCTGAAGGCGCTTGGCTTCCCGTTCAAGACCGAAGACTAATCTAGCTACGTAAAAGGTCCGCCCGCGCTCCTTTCCGAATTCTGTTCGGGACAAACAGCACGGCGGAAACCGTTATGAGGAAGGGCAAGAGCCCACATGACAATGACAGATCCCGTCGCAGACATGCTTACGCGTCTGCGCAACGCTAACTCGGCATACCACGATTCCGTGACCATGCCGTACAGCAAGCTCAAGGCACGCGTTGCCGACATCCTGAAGGCTGAAGGTTACATCGCCTCCTGGAAAGAAGAAGACGCTGAGGTTGGCAAGAAGCTGACCCTCGAGCTCAAGTTCGGTCCGAACCGCGAGCGTTCAATCGCTGGCGTTCGTCGTATTTCCAAGCCGGGACTGCGCGTTTACGCAAAGTCCACCAACCTGCCGCACGTGCTCGGTGGCCTGGGTGTCGCAATCCTGTCCACCTCTTCCGGCCTCTTGACTGACAAGCAGGCCGGCAAGAAGGGCGTGGGCGGCGAAGTCCTCGCTTACGTCTGGTAACGGGAAAGGAAGAGAATAATGTCACGTATTGGACGTCTCCCCATCACCGTTCCTGCCGGCGTTGAGGTCAAGGTTGACGGCTCTGTCGTCAGCGTCAAGGGTTCCAAAGGCGAGCTGAGCCACACTGTGGCCAGCCCGATCGAGGTTTCCCTGGAAGATGGCACCCTGACTGTCGCCCGCCCGAACGACGAGCGCGCCTCACGTTCGCTGCACGGCCTGACCCGCACCCTGATCGCCAACATGATCCAGGGTGTCACCGCAGGCTACGAGAAGAAGCTTGAGATTGTCGGTACCGGTTACCGCGTCCAGGCCAAGGGTTCTGACCTGGAGTTCGCTCTGGGCTACAGCCACCCGGTCAACGTCTCGGCACCGAACGGCATCACCTTTGCAGTTGAGACCCCGACCAAGCTCTCTGTTTCAGGTATCTCCAAGCAGCAGGTCGGCGAGGTTGCTGCCAACATTCGCAAGCTGCGGAAGCCGGACCCCTACAAGGGCAAGGGCATCCGTTACGCAGGCGAAGTCATCCGCCGCAAGGTCGGAAAGGCTGGTAAGTAACCATGGCGATCGCAATTAACAAGAAGCGTACGAACAAGAGCAAGTCTGCCCAGCGCAGCCGCCGCCAGCTTCGTATCCGCAAGCGCATCTCCGGTACGGCTGTACGCCCGCGTCTGGTCGTCAACCGCTCCGCACGTCACGTATTCGTCCAGGTTGTCGATGACACCAAGGGCCTGACCGTGGCAAGCGCCTCCACACTGGAAGCCGACCTTCGTGCATTCGACGGTGACAAGACCGCCAAGGCCAAGCGCGTTGGCGAACTGGTCGCCGAGCGTGCCAAGGCTGCCGGTATCGAAGCAGTTGTCTTCGACCGCGGTGGTAACAAGTACCACGGCCGGATCGCCGCCGTCGCTGACGGCGCACGTGAAGGTGGGCTGGCACTGTGACCGAAAATAACGAAAAGGACATTCAGGTGACTGAAGCTGTAGCTGCTCCGGCAACTGAGACCGCTGCGCCTGCTACCACTGACGACCGCCGTGGTGGCGCTCGTCGTGGCGAGCGTGGCGACCGCGGCCAGGGCCGTGGCGACCGTGGCGGCCGTGGTGGCCGTGACGGCGGCCGCGAGGCCGAGAAGAGCCAGTTCGTAGAGCGCGTCGTAACCATCAACCGCGTTTCCAAGGTCGTCAAGGGTGGTCGTCGCTTCAGCTTCACCGCCCTCGTCGTCGTCGGTGACGGCAACGGCATGGTCGGCGTCGGCTACGGCAAGGCAAAGGAAGTTCCTGCCGCTATCGCGAAGGGCGTTGAAGAGGCCAAGAAGTCCTTCTTCCGCGTTCCCCGCATCGGCAGCACCATCCCGCACCGCGTTCAGGGTGAGGCCGCCGCAGGCGTCGTCATGCTGCGCCCGGCTTCCGCCGGTACCGGTGTTATCGCCGGTGGCCCGGTCCGTGCAGTACTGGAGTGCGTGGGCATCCACGACATCCTCTCCAAGTCGCTCGGTTCTTCCAACGCCATCAACATCGTTCACGCGACCGTTGACGCGCTGAAGCGCCTCGAAGAGCCGGCAGCAGTGGCAGCACGCCGCGGCCTCCCGCTCGACGAGATCGCCCCGCCGGCAATGGTCAAGGCTCTCCTGAACCAGAAGGCAGGTGTCTGAGTCATGGCTAAGAACGTGCTTGTCTCCGACGCAAAGTTGGAGATCACTCAGATCAAGTCCGCCATTGGCGGCAAGCAGAACCAGCGCGACACCCTGCGGTCCCTCGGCCTGAAGCGGATCGGACACACCGTTGTCCGCACCGCCGACGCCGTGACCGTCGGGATGCTCAACACGGTTCCGCACCTGGTAAAGGTAGAGGAGGCGAAGTAAATGGCAGAGAAGAACACCGCCGAAAAGGCACAGGGCGCCGCTGAGAAGCAGAACGCACTGAAGGTTCACCACCTGCGTCCCGCCCCGGGTGCCAAGACCGCCAAGACCCGTGTTGGTCGTGGTGAAGGTTCCAAGGGTAAGACCGCTGGTCGCGGTACCAAGGGTACGAAGGCCCGCTACCAGATCAAGGCTGGCTTTGCCGGCGGCCAGCTGCCGCTGCACATGCGCCTGCCGAAGCTGCGCGGCTTCAAGAACCCGTTCCGGGTTGAGTACCAGGTTGTAAACCTGGACAAGCTCAACGAGCTGTTCCCGGAAGGTGGCGCTGTCACCGTGGAGAACCTGGTCGAAAAGGGTGCCGTTCGCAAGAACCAGCCCGTCAAGGTGCTGGGCACCGGCGACATCACCGTCAAGGTTGACGTCACCGTCCACGCATTCTCGGCCAGCGCTGCTGACAAGATTGCTGCAGCAGGCGGAAGCACCACCGCCCTCTAACGAGGCGGCGGGGCAGTTGCCCGTTGTTGAAACTCCCGGTACCAGGGGCTCAGGCCCCCGGTGCCGGGAGTTTTTTTCATTTTCCGGGCCCCGCCGATTGTTCGCGGGGCGCATCCACCCGTTAGACTCGGTTGTTGGGTTTATTTGACCTGTCTCACACGACTTTACTTATTACTCAGGAGGACGCTTGCTTAGCGCATTTGGCCGGGCCTTTCGCACGCCTGATCTGCGACGCAAGTTGTTGTTCACGCTGGGAATCATCACAATCTTCCGCTTGGGTGCCTTCATCCCCTCGCCTGGTGTGAGCTACCAGAATGTCCAGCAATGCTTGCAGAACGGTCAGACCTCGGGCGGGATCTACCAGCTCGTCAACCTGTTCAGCGGCGGTGCATTGCTGCAGGTGTCCATCTTTGCCCTCGGCATCATGCCGTACATCACCGCCAGCATCATCGTCCAGCTGCTCCGGGTGGTCATTCCCCGCTTCCAGCAGCTGTACGAGGAGGGCGCGTCAGGGCAGTCGAAACTGACCCAGTACACCCGTTACCTCACGATCGCACTCGGCCTGCTCAATGCCACGACACTGGTGTCGCTGGCACGCTCCGGCCAGCTGCTGCCTAACTGCCAGCTGCCCATCATCCCGGACAGCTCGATCGTCACCACGGTCCTGATCATCATCACGCTCACGGCCGGCACCGGCCTGATCATGTGGATGGGCGAGCTCGTGACGGAAAAAGGCGTCGGCAACGGCATGTCCCTGCTGATCTTCACGTCCATCGCCGCAGGCTTCCCCGGCTCGCTCGGTGCGATCTGGAAGGCCCAGGGTCCCGGAACCTTCTTCCTGGTCCTGATCATCGGCCTGCTCACCGTGGCGCTTGTGGTCTTCGTGGAGCAGTCCCAGCGCCGGATCCCGGTGCAGTACGCCAAGCGGATGATCGGCCGCCGCACGGTCGGCGGAACCAGCACCTACATCCCCATCAAGGTGAACATGGCCGGCGTCGTGCCCGTCATCTTCGCCTCGTCCATGCTCTACCTGCCGGGGCTGATCTCACAGTTCAACCAGCCCAAGGCCGGCGAGCCGGTACAGCCCTGGGTTGAGTGGATCAACAACAACCTCACCAAGGGCGATCACCCGATCTATATGGCACTGTATTTCGCCATGATTGTGTTTTTCACCTACTTCTATGTTGCGATTACTTTCAACCCCGAAGAGGTCTCGGACAACATGAAGAAGTACGGCGGCTTCATTCCGGGCATCCGCGCCGGCAAGCCGACCGCGGACTATCTTCAGTACGTCCTATCCCGGATCACCCTGCCCGGCGCCTTCTACCTCGGCTTCGTGGCATTGATCCCGCTGGTTGCACTGGTCCTGATCAACGCGAACCAGAACTTCCCGTTCGGCGGCACCTCGATCCTGATCATGGTGGGCGTCGGTCTGGAGACCGTGAAGCAGATTGATGCGCAACTACAGCAACGTCACTACGAAGGGCTTTTGCGATGACGAGAATGTTGATTATCGGACCTCCCGGGTCCGGCAAGGGAACGCAGGCGGAACGCATTTCGGAACGCCTCGGCGTCGTTGCGATCTCCACCGGAGACATCTTCCGCGCCAACGTCAAGGGTGAGACTCCGCTCGGTGTCGAAGCCAAGAAGTACATGGACGCCGGCGACTTCGTCCCGGACAGCGTCACCAACAAGATGGTGCGCGACCGCCTCAATGAGGACGACGTCGAGGCAGGCTTCCTGCTCGACGGGTACCCGCGCACCACCGCGCAGGTGGACTACCTCGAGGACATCCTCGCCGGCGCTGACCAGAAGCTCGACGTCGTGCTCCAGCTCACCGCTGACGACGAGGAGCTGGTTACCCGCCTCCTGGGCCGTGCCAAGGAAACCGGCCGCAGCGACGACAACGAAGGCGTTATCCGTCACCGGCTGGACCTGTACCACGAGCAGACCGAACCTGTGGTGGCCAAGTATGCCGAACGCGGCATCCTGACCCAGGTGGACGGCATCGGTGCCATCGACGAAGTCACCGAGCGCGTCATGGAAGCGATCAAGTCGGCCCAGGCCGCCTGATCCTCACCGGCTGATCCACGCATGCTCAATGCGGCTGACGCAGAACAGAGACGCAGTGCAGAAGGGCGCGTTCCGTACCATCGGGTACGGGACGCGCCCTTCGGCGTTGGGTGGCCCCGCAGCGGGCCCGTTCCGAACCGTTGAACCGGTACGGGAGAATAGAGCTTGAAGACTTGGGTTGATGACCCATGGTGGAGGCCCGGGATCCAGCCCGCCCGGACCGCGAGAGAAGATTTTGAGGTAGCGATGGCATTCGGCCAGGCACGCATTGAATACAAGACCAACGCCCAGATGCGCACGATGCACGAGGCCGGACTGGTCCTGAGCCGGGCACTGGATGCAGCGGTGGCCGCCGCGGCCCCCGGCGTCACCACGGCCCGGCTGGACGAGGTTTTCGCCGCTGTGCTCCAGGACGCCGGCGCCAAGTCCAACTTCCTCGGCTACCACGGGTTCCCGGCCACGATCTGCACCTCGGTGAACGAAGAGGTGGTGCACGGCATCCCCGGCGGCCGGGTCCTGGCGGACGGCGACATCATCTCGATCGACGGCGGCGCGATCGTGGACGGCTGGCACTCCGATTCGGCGCGGACTGTGGTTGTCGGCACCGCCGATCCCGAAGACGTACGCCTCTCCGAGGTTACCGAGGAGGCCATGTGGCGTGGCATCGCAGCCCTGGCCACCGGGAAATTCGTGGGCGATATCGGCAACGCCGTGGACGACTACGTCTCCTCCGTGCCGGGCAAACCGCTGGGCATCCTGGAGGACTATGTAGGGCACGGAATCGGCTCCGAGATGCACATGGCTCCGGACGTGCTGAACTACCGCACCGGCCACCGCGGGCCGAAGATCCGCCCGGGGCTGTGCCTCGCAATCGAGCCCATGCTGGTCCGGGGCAGCATCGAGACCGCAATCCTGGACGACGACTGGACCGTCGTCACCACGGATGGCAAGCGCTCCTGCCAGTGGGAGCACTCGGTCGCTGTGCACGAGAAGGGGATCTGGGTCCTCTCGGCACCTGACGGGGGAGCGGCGAAACTGGCGCCGCTCGGCGTCGTGCCCGTCCCGATTCCCTAGGCCCGAACTACACGGCGACTCGCGGGTTTTCTGGCGACGCGCAAAATCCCTGGCGACGGAAGACCCATAGCGCCAGGGATTTTGCGTGTCGCGGGTCAGCGGGGGCGCACAATGGAGCCATGGGAGCAACGGGAGCCATCACAGACGTGGCCGGGATCCGGGTGGGGCATGTCCAAAAGTCCGGCGACGGCTGGCTGAGCGGAGTGACTGTGGTTCTCCCGCCGCCGGGCACCGTCGGCTCGGTCGACGTCCGGGGCGGCGGGCCCGCGACGCACGAGACGGACTCACTGGATCCCACTACGCTGTCCCAGACCGTGGACGCCGTGGTCCTGACCGGGGGCAGCGCCTTTGGCCTTGCAGCCGCGGGCGGCGCCATGCGCTGGTGCGAGGAGAACGGCCGAGGCTTCACGGTCCCCGGCGGGCTTGTTCCGATCGTGCCGGCGGCCGCGATTTTCGACCTGGGCCGCGGCGGCGATTTCTCCGCCCGCCCCGGAGAGGCGATGGGCTACGCGGCGACGGCCGCCGCCGCCGGGCAGCCGGAAGGGCACGACGTCGAACGCGGCAACGTCGGCGCCGGCACAGGAGCGGCAATCGGCAGGGGCACCTACAAGGGGGGAGTGGGCACAGCCTCCCTCACCCTAAACAACATCTCCAAAGACGGGCCGGTGGTGGTAGGAGCCATAGCGGTAGTCAACGCGCTGGGGTTACCTTTTGGGGCGAAAGCCGCGCAGGTCCCCGAGCCGGCGCCGCCGCTCAACACCACACTTGTCGTCGTCGCCACGGATGCCGTCCTGGACAAGGCGGACTGCAAACGCACCGCCTCCGCGGCCCATGCCGGACTGGCCAGGGCTTTGAATCCAAGCCACACCCTCGCCGACGGCGATACCGTGTTCGCGCTGGCGACGGGCGCCGTCGCGCTTGACCGCAGCACCCCGGCAGCCCGGCAGATCAGCCTCATTACCCTGCAGAGCGCGGCCGCCGACGTCGTCCGGCTGGCCATCCTCGACGGGATCTCGCGGGCGGAGGCAGTGACGACGGCGGCCGGGACGCTAGGTGCGTACGGACGCTGAGTGCGCTACGATGGGCGGATTTAACTTCGGATTTAACAATCGGGCCGCGATGGCGTAGTGTTGTCTGTTGGTTGTCTGCCCCGTTGTGCCCTTTTGGGGTCGGGTGGCACCAACCAATCAATCAAAAACGTCCGCGGTCATGACCGGTGCAAACCGGGAGGCTGCGGCAACAACAGTTAGCGGAGGGTATGGCCAAGAAGGACGGGGTCATTGAGATCGAGGGCGTTGTGACCGAGGCGCTGCCCAACGCGATGTTTCGCGTTGAGCTCACCAACAAGCACATCGTTCTGGCACACATCTCTGGAAAGATGCGCCAGCACTACATCAGGATCCTCCCCGAGGACCGCGTAGTGGTGGAGCTGAGCCCTTACGACCTGACACGTGGTCGTATCGTCTACCGCTACAAGTAAACACTGGGCGGCCAGGGCGACAGCCGAGGGCCGGTCCAGCTGACCAACTGCAACACGCAAAGGAACGCCATGAAGGTCAAGCCGAGCGTCAAGCAGATCTGCGAAAAGTGCAAAGTGATCCGCCGTAATGGCCGGGTCATGGTGATCTGCGAGAACCCGCGCCACAAGCAGCGCCAGGGCTAATTTCCTTCACAGGAAATCCTGGGTTGCTAACCCACGCAAGTAAATAAAGGCAGCACAAGCTGAACTGGGACGTATTGAGCCCGGACAGCTAACCCCCGGTCGGAGGCTGGGGCCGCACTGTAAGTGCGGGTGTACTGCCTACGACCTCCGGTTTATACAAGGAGTACTGCCAATATGGCTCGTCTCGCTGGCGTAGACATTCCCCGCGAAAAGCGGTTGGAAATTGCGCTTACTTACATCTACGGCGTGGGCAAGACCCGTGCACACGAAACCCTGGCTGCTACCGGCATCAGTGCAGACGTTCGGGTCAAGGACCTGACCGACGCACAGCTGGTTGAGCTGCGTGACTACATTGAAGGCAACTACAAGGTTGAGGGTGACCTTCGCCGCGAAGTGGCCGCTGATATCCGCCGCAAGGTTGAAATCGGCAGCTACGAAGGTATTCGCCACCGCAAGGGCCTGCCAGTGCGTGGACAGCGTACGAAGACGAACGCGCGTACCCGCAAGGGTCCGAAGCGCACCGTCGCAGGCAAGAAGAAGGCCCGCTAAACCCCAGTTGCCCCCTAGGATCGCTTACGCGATTTCTGGGAACCCGGCAAGTGTGGGCCAAGCGTAGGCTTTCCCCCAATAACTTTCTGTAGGAGAAAAAATGCCCCCGAAGACTCGTGGCGCGGTTCGCAAGCCGCGTAAGAAGGACAAGAAGAATATCGCGCTGGGCCAGGCGCACATCAAGAGCACCTTTAACAACACCATCGTGTCCATCACGGACCCGAACGGTGCTGTCATCTCCTGGGCTTCGTCCGGTGAGGTTGGCTTCAAGGGCTCGCGTAAGTCCACCCCGTTCGCTGCCCAGATGGCCGCCGAAGCCGCCGCAAAGCGTGCACAGGAGCACGGCATGCGCAAGGTTGACGTGTTCGTCAAGGGACCGGGTTCCGGACGCGAAACCGCCATCCGCTCGCTGCAGGCCGCTGGCCTCGAGGTTGGCTCCATCCAGGACGTCACCCCCAGCGCCCACAACGGCTGCCGTCCGCCGAAGCGCCGCCGCGTCTAAGGCTTTCCAGCGCCCAGGAGCTTGCCCGGACCCTCACCGGTCCGGGCAGGCCCGGCCGCGTTAAGTCTTCAGACCGATCTTTCCACCACCTGTGTTGCGTCATATAGCGGATGCTCGCCGAAAGGAAACCTAAGTGCTCATTGCACAGCGCCCCACCCTCTCCGAAGAGGTCGTCTCCGAAAACCGCTCACGGTTCATCATCGAACCGCTGGAGCCGGGCTTTGGTTACACCCTCGGAAACTCCCTCCGCCGTACCCTGCTCTCCTCCATCCCCGGTGCCTCTGTAACGAGCATCCGGATCGATGGCGTGCTGCACGAGTTCACCACGGTTCCGGGTGTCAAGGAAGATGTCACTGAGATCATCCTGAACATCAAGAACCTGTCGGTTTCCTCCGAGCACGACGAGCCGGTTGTTGCTTACCTGCGCAAGCAGGGACCGGGAGTCGTCACCGCCGCGGACATCGCTCCGCCGGCCGGCGTCGAATTCCACAACCCGGATCTGCACATTGCCACGCTGAACTCGAAGGGCAAGTTCGAACTCGAACTGACCATCGAGCGCGGTCGCGGCTACGTTTCGGCAGCTCAGAACAAGTCCGGCGACTCCGAGATCGGCCGCATCCCGGTCGACTCGATCTACTCGCCGGTCCTGAAGGTTACTTTCCGCGTGGAAGCTACCCGTGTTGAGCAGCGCACTGACTTCGACAAGCTCATTGTCGACGTCGAGACCAAGCAGGCAATCGCCCCGCGCGACGCCGTTGCTTCGGCAGGTACCACCCTGGTGGAACTGTTCGGTCTGGCCCGCGAGCTGAACACCGCAGCTGAAGGTATCGAGATCGGTCCGTCGCCGACGGACGCTGCCCTGGCAGCCGACATGGCACTGCCGATCGAGGATCTGGACCTGACGGTCCGTTCCTACAACTGCCTCAAGCGTGAGGGCATCCACACCGTGGGTGAACTCGTTGCCCGCTCCGAGGCTGACCTCATGGACATCCGCAACTTCGGCGCGAAGTCCATCGATGAGGTCAAGGCCAAGCTGGTCGAACTGGGCCTGTCCCTCAAGGACTCCCCTCCCGGTTTCGATCTCGCAGCACGTGCCGCAGCCATCGAAGAGGACGACGCCGCGTTCAGCGACGACGAGCTCTAACCAACAGATCTTGGCCGGCTGGCTGGATGCACCCTGGTGTGCGCAGCCCAACGGCTTCCAATGAGGAGAAACTATAATGCCTACCCCCGCTAAGGGTCCGCGCCTCGGAGGCGGAGCGGCTCACGAGCGTCTTATGCTCGCGAACCTGTCCGCCGCACTTTTCGAGCACAAGCGGATCACCACCACGGTGACCAAGGCCAAGCGCCTGAAGCCGTACGCCGAGCGCCTGGTGACTTTCGCCAAGCGTGGCGACCTCGCGTCCCGCCGTCGTGTACTCGGCCTGATCAGCAACAAGGGCGTCGTCCACGAGCTGTTCACCGACATTGCACAGGCAGTGGAAAACCGCGATGGCGGCTACACCCGCATCACCAAGATCGGCAACCGCAAGGGCGACAACGCTCCCATGGCTGTCATCGAACTGGTTCTCGAGCCGGTTTCGGCAAAGCAGGCCGTGGTAGCAGAGGCTACCTCTGCTGCCAAGCGCGACGCCGACAAGAAGGACGCCGAAAAGGCCGAAGCAGCTCCGGTTGCCGAGACCGAAGAGGCTGCTGAGACCGAAGAGGCTCCGGTCGCTGAGACCGAAGCCGCTACCGAAGAGGCTCCGGCCGCTGAGGAAGCAGCCGCTGAGTCCGAGAAGGACGCGAAGTAATTCGCTAAGTCTTTCTTATAGACTTAAGTCTATGAACGAGCTCAAACCCGCTGCCCCCGTCTTGGGGGGCGGCGGGTTTTTGCGTATCCGGCTGGATGTGGCGTACGACGGCGGCCCGTTCAGCGGGTGGGCCGTGCAGCCGGGACTGCGCACCGTCCAGGGCGTCCTGGAGGAGGCCCTCGCGCTGCTGATCCGCCGCCCCGTCCGGGTCACGGTTGCCGGGCGCACCGACGCCGGGGTGCACGCCCGCGGCCAGGTAGTCCACCTGGACCTCAGCGAGGCGGAGTGGCTGGGCCTGAACCGGGGCGCCGAACTGGATCCCGCCGTCGCCCTTCTCCGCCGCATCCGCGGTGCCTTGAGCCGTGGCCTGGGCGACCTCAGCGGCGCCATCGAGGTGCACCGGGTGAGCGTGGCACCCGTTGGCTTCGATGCCCGGTTCTCCGCCCTCTGGCGCCGCTATTCCTACCGGATCGCGGACGGCCCCGCGCTGTGGGACCCGCTGGGACGCGCCTCGACCCTGTGGCACAAGGTGCCGCTGGACGTCGGTCTCCTCAACGAGGGCGCCGCGCCGCTGCTGGGCCTGCAGGACTTCCGCTCGTACTGCAAGCCCCGCGAGGGGGCCACGACCATCCGTGAACTGCAGCGCTTTGAATTCGCGCGCGGCACGGACGGGGTCATTGTCGTCACCGTTCAGGCTGACGCGTTCTGCCACAACATGGTCCGCTCCCTGGTGGGCTCGGCGTTGTACGTGGGGGAGGGCGAAGAGGCCCCGGAATGGCTCTACGAGCGGCTCCTCGCCCGGCAGCGCGACGCCCGCTCCGTGCTCGCAGCCCCGCACCCGCTGGTCCTCGAGGAAGTGGCCTACCCGACAGAGAGCGGCATGCTGGCCCGGGCCGAACTGACGCGGGCACTGCGGGCCTAAATCCAGACCTGGAACGCGGCTATGGGAACGCCGGCTGGGAGTAAGCCGGCGCGGTGCCTTTCGCAGGGAGCTCCAGCGTGAAGGTGCTTCCGGATCCGAGGAGGGTGTTGCAAGAGATGGAGCCGCCATGGCGCTCCACGATCGCCTTCGTGATCGACAACCCGAGCCCGGCCCCGGGGATGGAACCGTCCCGCACCGCAGGGCTTCGGAAGAACCGTGTGAAGACTCGTTCGGCGTCGGTGGCTGTCATCCCCAATCCGTCATCTTCCACGTGCAGCAGCACCCGGTCTCCCTCGGTGCTGGCGGAGACGCGCACATTGCCGCCATTGGGGGAATATTTGATGGCGTTGGAAATGAGGTTATCCAGCGCCTGGCTGATCCGGAGCGGGTCTACGTGCGCCCATAGCGGCGCCGGCACCTCCATCGAGAGCGTGACCTGGGAAGCCTGGGCGTGTGCGTGAGCCGAACCCAGGCTCGCCTCCACGAGGCTCGCCAGGTCGGTCCGCAGGGGATGGACATGGACAGCCGAGTTGGCGGACATCAGCAGATCCGAGACAAGGGCGAGGAGTCGTTCGGCGTTTCGTTGCGCAACTTCGAGGCGGCGGAGGGCCTGAGCGGACAAATGTTCCGAGTCGCTGAGGGCTAGATCCAAATTGCCGATAATCGATGTCAAGGGGGTCCGGAACTCGTGGGAGACGGTGGAAAGCACGTCGTCCTTGGCCGCCAGGGCATCGATCAGGCCGGACACTTCGTCATTGAGCAGTCGTTCGCGTTCGCAGCCGGCGTGGAGTTGGGTTGTCAGGCGCCCAGTCAACTGTTGCCGAGTAACCCGCAGAGCAATGGCCACTGCCAATGTGATGAATGGCAGGAGAACGGCGGCCGCGATTCGGTCCGGGGTTGAGCCGCCGTTGAGCAACCACGGCAGGCCGGTCAGCAGGGGCCCGAAGAAGCTGATCGAGAGGATCGCCGGACCGGACAAACGGGAGGCCGTGACCCAGAGGACCGGAAGGACGGCCAAGATGCCGAGATCGGGCAGGCCTTCGACGCTGCCACTGCGGACGAGGCAGATCGCGGCTAAGTCGAGCACAGGGATTGCGAGCGGAGCATAGGGCCCGAACCGCTGCCAAGGCACCAGAAGGCAGGCCATGAGGAGGGCCAGAAGGAGCGCAAAGGCAGCCCGGCACACGCCACTCTCGAAGAGGCCGGGCCAGCCACCGGGCGCTGCAAGCGCCACAGCCGTCATCGCCAGTGTGAGCGGAAGCTGGCATAGGGCCACCTGCACACGCCGCGGGAATCCCGCAAAGTAACCTGCCGGGTTCCGGACCAGTTGCTGTTCACTCAATGAAGCCGCGCCCCTTCCTCGCTACTCCAATTTAACAGCATTCGTCACGTTAACTTGACAAGTTACGAAAATATATTGCCGCGACTGTGCCTAAACGTTCATTGGCGCTATAGCGTGGGTATTCTAGCAATGCTGGCGAATCATCATTGCACAGCAGTACCGACGCGGCCGCTATGGGGGTAGGTGTCGCATCAGATGTGAGGGGGACCATGACTGACTTGGGAGTCGCCGTAGTTGTGGAGGACGACGACGATGTGCGTCATCTCGTGGAAGCGGTATTGAGCCAGGCGGGATTTGACGTCCACGGCGCAGCGAGCGGTCGCGAGGGGGTCGAGGTCGTGCGGAATCAGAAGGCCAACGTTGTCACCTTGGACGTTGGCCTCAACGATATTGACGGCTTTGAAGTCCTACGCCGAATTCGACAGTTCAGCGATGCCTACGTCGTCATGCTGACGGCGAGGACGGACGAGTTGGACACGCTGACCGCGCTGCATACCGGTGCCGATGATTTCATGACCAAACCGTTCCGGCCGCGCGAGCTCCGAGCCCGGGTGTCTGCGATGATGCGCCGGCCTCGGCAGGACGGCCCTGAGGCCAAGTCCTTGGATCCGGGAACGGCACCGTCAAAGGCCCTTGTCCTGTCCCACGCTTCGGAATTCCGGCACAACGGCCTGGTACTGAACCCGCACACGCGTTCGGTCACTGTTGACGGCATTCCTGTCAGCCTCACGCGTAGTGAGTTCGATCTCCTGCATGCCCTGTTGAAAGGGGCAGGTGCCGTCCGGTCGAAGACTGATCTGGTGCGGGTAGTGCGGGGTCAGCATTACAGCGCGGATGCCTACATCAGTGAATCCGACGAGCGTGCCGTCGAAGTACATATTGGCAACATGCGTCGCAAGCTGGGGGAGGATCCACTGCAACCGCGTTGGCTCCAGACCATCCGCGGCGTTGGGTACCGGCTCACGCCAGCCGTGGACTAGTGATCCCCGAGGTTGTGCCTGAGCTGCAGTTCGTCCACGGTGTCGTTTCCACTCTCCGCGACTTCACGCAGGAGCAACCGCGCCAGGCGGGCGTCGTGGACGCGGATTGCGTCCTCAAGTTCTCTGGCGAGCTCGGCCAGACGGACGCCACCGACCATCGCAGAGGACGTCTTCAGGCTCAGGACGGCGTCCAGTGCTGCGGTCTCGTCACCGCTGTCAAGGGACGTCGCGAGGGACTGATAGCGCTGATCCCACATCCTTGTGTAGTCCCTGGCGAATCCTTTTGCCACGGCCGGGCTGTTCAGCTGTGATCCGAGGTCCTGGAGGGCGGAGGGGTCCACGATCGGGCTTGCAACTTCTTCGGCAGCCGTTTGGGCCGTGCCCGCACCAGGCGGGGAGCTGTCGGCGGAGGAGCCAGTGTTTGCATCGCCGTCGTCTGGCGCACCTAGGAAAGACATGTGCCCACGCTACTTGCTGCGTCGGCACCGTGTTTCCAACTCCGGTGTTTCCTGTGGCAAAATTGTGGCTTTTCGGGTGCATTGCCAGGTTCTGCCCTGCGGTTCGGACTCCTCAGGTGCCCTCATGCAGCTATCCGCCGCTGAAGGTCGCCACGGCATTGATGACGGCGGGGCCCAGAATGGCGATGAAGAGCACGGGGAAGATGAAGAACAGCAGCGGGAACAAGATCATGACAGGGAGCTTCATTGCCTTCTCCTCGGCTCGCTGCCGACGCTTGACCCGCATGACTTTCGCCTGGATTCGAAGCACTGTGCTGACGGCGATTCCGTACGTGTCCGCCTGAACGACGGCCTGGACGAAGCTACGCAATTCCGGGATGCTGGTCCGTTCCGCGAGCGCCATGTACGACTCGCGGCGGCTCCTGCCCACTTGCATGTCTTGCAGGGTCCTGACGAGCTCCTCGGCGAGCGGTCCCTTCCCGTTTTCGCCAGCGCGCGCCATGGCTCCCTCGAACCCCAGCCCTGCTTCCACAGAAATGAGCATCTGATCCAGGGTGTTGGCCAGTTCCAGTTGCATTACCTTCTGGCGTTCCTGTCCCTTGCTGTAGAGCAGGAGGTCGGGGATGAAATAGCCGAGCAGTGCTACAAAAATTCCCACGGCCTTGAGGATCGGCATCGATCCTGAGTTGCCTAAGTAAAGGCCGACGAGCGCACCCACAAGGCCCAGCAAAGGCTTGGCCGCGAGCACGCGCCCGAGCGGCAGCGACGCCGGACGTCCCGCCAGGGACACAAGCCTGTCGAGCTTCCTGATGTAGCCGGCCGGCGTCAGCCGGTAGCCGATGCGCTCCAATAGCTTGCTTTGCTCCTGCCCGGAGGGACCGGTCGTGTCGCTGCCAAGGGCCAGGAGTTCCCGGGCTGCACGTTCGGACTTCCGGTCCACGGAGAGCCATGACCAGGCCAGGAACCCGAGCGGAAGGGACACCAGCAGTAGCGCGAGCAGAAGAATCGGGTCCATGGGGTCTCAGAACTTCAGGTCGATGATCTTGCGCATCCACAGACCACCGATAGTCATCATGACAGCAGAGGCCGCGATCATGGCCCAACCCAGCGGGTGCGAAAACATGACGTTCATGTAACCAGGGTTGACCATCATGAGCATTATTACGATGCCAAACGGCATGGCCATCAGGATGTAGGCAGAGAACTTGCCCTCCGCGGCCAGGGACTTGATGTGGCCCTTGATTTCGCTGCGCTCGCGAATCGTCTCGCTGACCTGGTCCAGGACCTCTGCTAGGTTTCCGCCCACCTCCCGGTTGATCTGGATTGCCTGCGCGATCCAGACAAAATCCTCATTCTGCATTCGTTGCGCCGTGTCATTGAGGGAGGCCAGCAGATCGCGCCCCAAACTCGTCTCCGTCACCACGCGGCGCATCTCTTCCGATGTCGGGCTTAGGGATTCCGTGGCTGCCGCGTCAATGGCGCGCAGAATGCTGTGACCGGCCCGAAGGCCGCCGGAGAGCAGCTGGAGGGTGTCTCCGAGTTGTTGATCAAACAAACTCCTGCGCTTGCCCGACAGGAAGCTCAGGACAAGGTGACCCGTCAAGGGCGCCAGCAGAATGAGAAGGATTGCCAGCAGCGGTCCCGAGATGGCGAAGCCTGTCAGCGCACCCACGAAGGCTCCCGCCAGAACCAGTACCAGGAAATCGGACTGGCTCAGTCTGAGTCCTGCGTTTTCGAGCGTCTCCCGGTTGAAGAGCCTGAGTCGCCGCTGAGCGGAGAATCGGTCCACGAGTTGGACAGCCGAACCCGCGAACCGGGTCAACGGGGAGTCGGGCTGGTTCTGGACGGGCCTCCGCCGGTCCAGCGGCACCGTGGCCTTCCTCGGGGCAAGCAACGCACCGGCAAGGAGCAGAAGCGCGGCGAAGACAAAGGCAACTCCAAGGGACAACAATGTCATGTCCTCCTCACGGTCTCAGAGCCGAGGCTGGGGGAGCGGCGAACACGCTGGGCGAAACACGAATGCCCAGATCCTCGAAGCGATCAATGAAACGCGGACGGATCCCGGTGGGGACCGGCTTGCCGAGAAAACGACCGTGAGCGTCCACACCGGCCGAGTAGTCGAAGACGAAGGCATCCTGGAGCGTGACGATGTCCCCTTCCATGCCTTGGACCTCAGTGACATGGGTGATTCGGCGGGTGCCGTCGCGGAGCCGGGAAATCTGGACGATGAGATTGACTGCCGAAGCGATCTGCTCCCGAATGGCGCGCAGCGGCAGGTCCATGCCGGCCATCAGCACCAAAGTCTCCAGACGCGCGACGGCGTCGCGGGGTGAATTCGAGTGGACCGTGGAGAGCGAGCCGTCGTGGCCAGTGTTCATGGCCTGGAGCATGTCCAGTGACTCGCCGCCGCGGACCTCGCCTACCACGATGCGGTCCGGACGCATACGCAGGGAGTTCCGCAGCAGTTCCCGGATGGTGACCTCGCCCTTGCCTTCGGTGTTCGGCGGCCGGCTTTCCAACCGCACCACGTGCCGCTGCTGGATCTGGAGTTCGACGGCGTCCTCGATCGTCACGATGCGCTCGTCAGATGGCAGGAATGATGACAGGACGTTCAGCAGCGTTGTTTTGCCAGTGCCGGTACCGCCCGACACGATGATGTTGAGCTTGGCCTTCACGCATGCATCCAGCAGCTCGGCCATTTCGGGCGTCAGCGTGCCGAACTCGATGAGGTTCCGGACTGTCAGTGGCACCTTGCTGAATTTTCGGATGGTCAGGGATGAGCCGCCCACTGCGAGCGGGGGAATGACGGCGTTGACGCGGGACCCGTCCTCGAGCCGGGCATCGACGAGGGGCGACGACTCGTCGATGCGGCGGCCCACCTTGGAAACAATGCGCTCGATGACCTTGCGAAGGTGGTCCTCGGAACTGAATCTTGACTCCGTAAACGTGAGCTTGCCGTGCCGCTCGACATAGATCTGGTCCATCCGGTTGACCATGATTTCCGTGACGGCCGGGTCGTCGAGGAGCCGCTGCAGGGGGCCGTAGCCGAGCACATCGTCTGCCACGTCGCGGACCAGCCGTGAGCGCTCCTCTGCAGAGAGCGGGACTTGCTCACCATCGACGATCCGGATGAGCTCTTCCCGTGCGGCTGAACGGAGATCTTCCTCTTTAACAGCGGAATCGTTGAAGCGGGCGCCCATCCTTTCAAACAGGGCCGTGGCGGCGCGTTCCTTGAGCGCAGCAAAGGCATCCACCGGCTGTTGGCCGCTGGAACGAAGGGCGTCTGGCTGATCCCCGAATGTAGGGGCGGACTGCATGAGGCCCGGTTGTTCAAAAGTTGAAGGCACCACAGCCGAGTGTGGATCAACGTGAGAGGCGCGGCGGCCGGCGGGTGCGGCCTTAACCTCAGGGGCAAACCCACCCTCAGCGGCGGAAAGCCGTTCGGAAAGTTTCACTGGACCACCACCCTTCGGTGCAGTTTCTTTTTCGCTCTGGCCCGCCACGCCGGATCAAACCGTTCCACGAGCTGGCGCAGGCCCTTGACCGCAGGGTCTTTGCGTCCGTCCTGAAGCACCGGTATGCCCCGGTTAGTGGAGAAGGCTACGGCCTTCGAACGGGGAATGCTGATGTCAACGGGCGCACCTATGGTCGCCTCAACGTCCTGGACGCTGAGGCCGGATTTGGAGTCTGCCATGTTCAGGACCACATGACGCGTCTCAGGCAGGACGTCCAGCCGGCCAAGGATTTCGAGGCCGGACCGGAGTCCTCGGATGCTGGGAACATCCATGGCGGTCACCCAGACAATGTCCGTGCATTGCTCCATCGCAGCCAGACCTATTTCAGGCAATCCCGGGGCTGTGTCCACGATGACGTACTGGAATTGTTCCGCGAGCTGCTGCAACATTCGGGTGACTTGCTCCGGTGTGACGAAGTCGGCTTCCACCGGACTATGCGGGGCGCAGAGCGCATAGATGTTGCCGGAATGCACGGTCAGGAAGGCCTTGAGCACTAGAGAATCGTGGCTCGCCGCGGAGGAGACGGCGTCCGTGACAGTGTGCTCCGGGTGGAGGTATAAGCCCGAGGCTACATCTCCGAACTGCAGGTCCAAGTCCACGATCACCACACTCATGGGCGCGATTTGCCCGAGTCCTATGGCGATGTTCGTGGCGATTGTCGTCTTGCCTACTCCGCCCTTGGGCGAGAAGACGCCGATCACTTGGCCACTCGAACCCCCAGGCTCCTGACCGGCCTCTGTCCTGTACTTGCTGGCAAAGGACTGGCAGGCGCGCTCCAGCAAAATCCGGATCTGGGCATCTTCGGCGTTCGGGCTGAGAAAATCCCGGATGCCGGCGCGCATGGCCAGCAAGACAATGTCTGGATCAGGTTCGCTGACCAGAATGATGCTTAACTCCGGCAATTGGACGTCAAAGACCATAGCCAGCCGCAACGCGTCTTCGAACGGCAGGTCCGGCCCAAGTATCAGCACCTCGGGGCGCTCCTGGTTAAGGTTCATGAACAGTGCCCCAGGGTCGGACGGATCGACGAAGGCGAAGGTCTGCAGGCCGCCGGGCAGACCGCCTGCCAGTGCCCGGCGAACCCGCGCGTCGAAGTCGGTATTGGGCGTGATCATCACGAAGCGGCTCATTTGTATACCTCCGGTTTCGTCATAATTCCAGGGCGGCCGCTGTCCACGGCGTTAAGCGGTTCTTTGCTGAGCCAGAGGGTGCCGAATTCGCTGCCATAGACGATCCTGCTGGCGTCCACATCGTTCACGGCCACGGTGAGGATCAGTGGCCCGGCGGGAACAGGGGGAGCCGCAGCGGGGGCCGCGGCCGAGCCGCTATCCGAGGGCTGGGGAGTTGCCGTCGGGATTGGGGCGCCCTGCACCGCGGTCAGCAGGACTTTGTGGAGGGTCAGTTGCGTCGTCTCCTTCTCCGGCGAGGCCTCGATGCCGCCGCCCTTCAGCGAGATGAAGATGCCGATGTGATCGCCGGGCGCCAGTTGGCCGCCGACGACTCGTTGGGGCTCGAGTTGGAAGGAGATTTCCTGCAAGCCCTCCGGTACAGGTATGGCGCCGCCGCTGGATTTGATGGTTTCCGGGGCGGCCAGACGCTCCGCAACGAGCTGCTCCCCGGGCAATAGGTCAACGGCGGTGACCTTTCCGGCTTGGCCGTCGAGACTGGCCAGAGCGCTCTTGGCTACAGCGGTGCCCGGGAGCTTCTGACTGGTCAGGAAGGGCAGGAGGCTCTCTACGGAGGTGCCTGCCGGCACAGGCTTTGCCACAATGAGGACGTCCAGGGGCTCAAGATTCTTCACAGCCCGCGCGTCCGCGCCGCTGGCGTAGGACACCACGAGGATGGCGCCGACGACGGCCAGGACGACCGCTGCTACTCCGGCGAGTAGTCGGGACTTCATGCTTAGGGTGCTCCAATGCTGAGGCGGACGACGGACGCACCGTAGTCCGCGGTGCCGCCGAGTTCGAGGGCTTGAGACAGGGAGACAAATTTGACGAAGTATCCGCGGATGGACTTGTTGGCAAGTCCACCAGAATTCCAGCTGTCGCTGGAAAGGCGATAGCCGGTTACGTGAAAGGCCGCAAACCCCTTGACGTAAAACTTGCCGCCGGAGCCCGTTCCCGTGGCGACAGCGTAGAGCGGAAGCAGAACCGTTTGATCTTGTAGGGCACTGATGTCCGCGGCTGAGCATACGGAGGGTCGGGGGGCGCCGGTGTCGCTGTTGAACCAGATCCCTGGGTCACTTGATGCGCCGGCGCTAATCGTGACGCTGCATTGGCTGTCTTTTACGTCGGTGATCCAGCCGAAGCCGCCAGGAATCCCGCCGCATCCGTTAACGTCCATAGTGAGGACTTGCACGAAAGTGGGGTCTGGAGAGAATTTGCATTCAGCGATCGCCAACGGCACGATCACGGTTCCCTTTGACGGGGCACCCCACTGGGCCCGAGACGTGGCACCCACCTCGGCGCTGGTGATGCCCAGGGCCCTGGCGAAGAACAGCGAAATGCTGTTGGCGGGGCTTCCCGTCTCTTTCGCCCCGGTGTTTACCGAGACGGTACCCTTGGTCTTATCGAGGGTGATGGATTTGATGTTGGTCAGGCCGTCCGCGGCGTTGCCGTTGGCCAATTTGGCGGCAAGCTCGGTGGGCCGCGGCCACGTGGCGGAGCATTCCGGATCAGCGACACTCCTGGCGCACTTCTGGGCCACCATCAGTGCCACCGCGTCCGAGCTATTCTGCAGCTGGGCCCGCTCGGCGTAGAGTACCCCGACGTCTACGGCCAGGGCGGCGAAACCCAGCAGGCATACCATCACGATGGCGACGATCACGCTGATAGCGCCACGCTGACGGGTGTCTTGACGTCCTACCCCCCGCACAGCATGGCTCCTTGGCCCTGCATGGCGAAGGGGCCGGCAATGCCAGTCATCGTGCTGAGCGTGTAGGCCACGGTCACGGACATTTGAGCTCCTGCCGAGCAGGTCTTAGCGCCGGCAGGCGTGGAGGCAGTGAAGACGATATTGTTGTCGGCCAGTACCGGTACGAGCGTTCCGAGTGCGCCCCGGACGGCACTTCGGGCAGCAGCCGGGTCGTTGCTGACTGCCATGACGCGCGCGCCTTCGCGGGCCGCATTGGAAAGAGATATCTGCACGTTATAGGCCCGGCCGAACTCCGTGATGCCAAACAGCAACAGAATCAGGACCGGCGCCAGCAGCGCAAACTCAACGGCCACAGCACCGCGTTCCGAGCGCTCGCGCATACGTCGAGACCCTTCCTTTTTGTGGAATCCTTGGCCAGTCATGGAGGACGCGCCAGGATTAGAAAATGCAGGCGGTGCGGTGAAGGGCTCCCGCCCTTCACCGCACCGCCGACTGTATCTGGGTGGCGAAGTTAGCTAGCCCGCAGCAGGCGCAGCAGGCTTTGGCAGCTTTCCGGTGATGGTGTTGAAGGCGTCGTTGATCTGGGTACCCAGCAAAGAGACGGCAACGATGATGACTACGGCGATGAGGGCGACCATGATGCCGTATTCGACAGCGGTTGCGCCCTTCTCGCTGCGAAGGCGGTCCTTGGCGGCGAAACCGAGGGTCTGGAGGGTTGCAATGAGTGAAAGCATGTGAGACTCCTGAGCGAGCGAAGGTAAGCTGGCCAATCGCCAGCTCTGCCAGAAAGCTAGCAACGCGATTCGTCAAAAGTTACGCTGCTTGCCACATCCTGTGCCAAGGCTTCCCAAACTGCACGTTTTCTGTTCATTTTCTGCGCGGATTCTGCGCTTGAACTGCGGAGGCATAAGTCGGGACACATGACGGACCCCCTCGGCTCTGGGCGCCGAGGGGGTCCTGTCTATGGGGATGAGGCCCGTGTGGCGGGCCGGGTGTGCGGGGCTTAGAACGCCCCGATGTAGTTGTTCATCACGTTGATTGCTGCGGGACCTATGACGACGATGAACAGCACAGGCAGGATGCAGAACATGAGGGGGAACAAAACCTTGACGGGCAGTTTCATTGCCTTTTCCTCGGCACGTTGCCGCCTCTTGACTCTCATCTGCTTTGCCTGGGTTCGGAGGACGCCTGCCAGCGCAATTCCGTACGTGTCTGCCTGCACCACGGACCGAACGAAGCTCCGGAGGTCCGGAACATCGGACCTTTCTGCCATGGCCAGATAGGAATCTTTGCGGCTTCGACCGATCTGCATATCTTGGAGCGTGCGAACGAGTTCTTGCGCCAGCGGGCCCTTTCCGTTCTGGCCCGCGCGTGCCATCGCCGCTTCGAATCCCAAGCCTGCTTCGACCGAAATCAGCATCTGGTCGAGGGTGTTTGGCAACTCCATCTCAATGGCCTTCTGGCGCTCCGCTCCGCGACCATGGATTAGGATGTCCGGAACGAAATAGGCGAGCACCGGCAGGAGAAGCACTAGCAGGAGAAGAATGCCGCTCGGAGACTTTGCCAGGAACAGCATGCTGACGAATGCCGCCACCAAGGCCAGGGCCGGCTTCGCAACGAGGAGACGATCGAGGGGCATGCCGGCAGGTCTCCCCGCCTTGGCAAGGAGTTTGTCCAGCCACCCTGCATAGCCCTTGGGGGTCATCCGGATGCCGAGGCCCGCCGGTCCGCGTGACTCTGCGGTCGAGGTGCTTTCCTGCGCCAAGCGAAGGCCGCGGCCGAGGTTGCCTCGAACCGCAGCCAGGCCGCCGCGGTCGACTGCGATCAGTGAAAAGATCATTGCCGAAATCGGAACGATGATGAGTCCGACCAATAACCACGCCATTACACTCACAACGAGCCTCCTAGAACTTGATCTTAACGACGCGGCTGAGCCACCAGGAGCCGAGGGCCAGCAGCACGACGGACATGCCCACCATTACCCAGCCGATGAAATTCGAGTACAGAACGGCCATGTAGCTTGGGCTCGCTGCACTGAGATACAAGAACATGCCAACCGGCAGGGCGATCAGGATGTAGGCAGAGAGCTTCCCCTCGGCGCTAAGAGCCTTAACCTGCCCTTTGATCTCAGAACGTTCCCGGATGGTTTCTCCCACATGGTCCAGAACTTCTGCCAGGTCTCCGCCCACCTCGCGGTGGATCTCTATGGCCTGCCCGGTCCAGTCGAAGTCGTCGCTCTTGAGGCGTTTGGCGGCATCAAGCATCGAGTCCTTCAAATCCCGCCCGAGGCGTGTTTCATTGACCAACCGGGCGAATTCCTCGGACGTCGGGGATTCTGCCTCCTGGGCAACTGCGTCCACGGATCGCAGAAGGCTGTGCCCGGCCCGCAACCCGCCGGCAAGCATCTGCAACGTATCCCCCAGCTGATCCTCAAATTTCGATCGTCTGCGGCCGGCGAGGATCCGCAGGAAGAGCATCGCAAGTAGAGGCGTGGCCACGAGGAATAGCAGACCCATGAGGACGCCGCCCAGAATGAACCCGACAAGGCTTGCCGTGACGCCGATGCAACAAACCAAGAGGATGAAGTCAGCCTGCCGGAGTTTAAGTCCTGCCTGCTCCAGCGATTCCCTCGTGCCGAAACGGGCATTCTTGCTGACGTTCCGATCCACGAAGGTTACGGCGTGGTCCGTCACCCGGGTCAAGAGAGAAGTTTCGTCCTTGACTCCGGGCCGCCGCCTGGACAAAGCAATTCCGGCTTTGCCCATGCCCATAGTGGAAAATAGGAGGATGCCGAGTGCCACGAGGCACAGGCCGATGCCCAAGGCGAAGAAAATGGGGCTTGTGGCGGTCACCGGTGTCCACCGCCCATGTGCACGCCGCCGAAAACAGCGGGTGAAAGCTGGATGCCCAGCTCCGCAAAATGGTCGGCAAAGCGAGGCCGGACCCCGGTGGATGTCGGGCGGCCGAGGAACCGTCCGTTAGCATCAAGGCCGGCGCTGTAGTCGAAAGTGAATGCGTCCTGCAGGGTGACGATATCCCCTTCCATTCCCTGGACCTCGGTCACGTGGGTGACACGGCGCGTCCCGTCCCTGAGCCGCGAGATATGCACGATGAGGTTTACGGCCGATGCAATCTGTTCGCGAATTGCACGCAGGGGCAGGTCCATGCCGGCCATGAGCACCAAGGTCTCAAGCCGCGCGATGGCATCTCGGGGGGAGTTGGCGTGCACGGTGGATATTGAACCGTCATGTCCGGTGTTCATTGCCTGCAACATATCGAGTGATTCGCCGCCGCGGACTTCGCCAATGACAATCCGGTCGGGCCGCATACGAAGCGAATTTCGAACCAGGTCGCGGATGGAGATCTCGCCTTTGCCCTCAATGTTGCGCGGCCGACTCTCCAGCCGCACGACGTGCTCCTGCTGCAGCTGGAGTTCCACGGCGTCTTCGATGGTGACAATCCGCTCGTCGGCCGGCAGGAAGGACGAGAGCACGTTCAGCAGTGTCGTCTTTCCGGTGCCGGTACCACCGGAGACCAGGATGTTCAGCCGGGCCTGCACACAAGCGTGCAGGAGCTCGGCCATCTCCGGCGTCAGGGTTCCGAAGGTGATCAGATTGTCGACGGTCAAAGGCGTCTGCCCGAACTTACGAATTGTCAGCGATGCCCCGTTAACTGCAAGGGGGGGAATGATCGCATTGACGCGCGAGCCGTCGGACAAACGGGCATCAACCATGGGCGACGACTCATCGATACGCCGCCCGACCTTCGTGACGATACGTTCAATGATCCGGCGCAGGTGGTCTTCCGAACTGAAGCGGGCGTTCGTGAGGTACAGTCGCCCGCCACGTTCCACGTAGACCTTGTCCGGCCCATTGACCATGATTTCCGTAACGGCCGTCTCATTCAGGAACTTCTGGAGCGGTCCGAGCCCCAGCACATCGTCCATGATCTCCTGAACGAGACGGTGCCGTTCAGGGGCAGTAAGCGGAATTTCATCTTCGTCCACGATGGCCCGAAGCTCGTCCTTGACGTAGCTTTGCAGCTCGGCCTCGTCAAGGGACGCATCAGTGATCCGGCTACCCATGCGTTCGTAGAGCGCGGTGCCCGCCCGATCCTTGACGGCGGTCAAGGCTTCGTTGGCATCTGTGCCGAGGACCTTCGGCTCGGGTGCCATGGACGGTGACTCGGCTGCCAATGCTGGCCCACTCGACCAGGGTCCGCTTGCAGCCACCGGATTCGTCGAAGCTACCGTGTCGACACCGCCGCCCCGAAGAGATTCAAAACGCTTGGTGAGGTTCATTAGACTACTGCCCTTCTGTGAAGTTTCTTGTGGGGGCGAGACTCCCAGTTGGCGCTGAACCGTTCGACAAGCTGGCGGAGGCCCTTTGTCACCGAATCCCTGGTGCCGTCCTGGAGCAGCGGCGCGCCTTTGTTCGTGGAAAATGGCACAGCGCGGGATCGCGGAAGCACCACATCCACGGGACAACCGATCGTGGCCTCAACGTCCTGCAGCGTCAGCCCCGTACGTCGATCCGCGAAATTGAGCACGACGTGGCGGTTGTCAGGTACGAGGTCGAGTTCCGCGAGGATTCCGAATCCAGTTCGAAGCCCGCGGATGCTGGGAATGTCCATGCCGCACACCCACACAGCATCAGTTGCCATTTCCAGCGTGGCCAGGACATGCTCGCCCAGGCCAGGTGCTGTATCGACCACCACGTACTTGAATTCGTTGGCCAGTTGGCTCAGGAGTCGTCCTACCTGTTCGCCCGATATCTGGTCTGCATCGGTTGGGCGCAGCGGGGCACAGAGGGCGTAGATGCCTGAGGGATGCAGCGTCAAGTAGGACTTCAGCACGACGCTGTCCAGGACTGCGGCGCCGACGACGGCATCAGCAAGTGTTCGCTCCGGTTCCAGCATGAGCCCTGAAGCAACGTCGCCGAACTGGAGGTCGAGGTCGACCACCACGACGCCCATGGGGGCCTCCTTGCCCAGCCCCACAGCGAGGTTGGTGGTGACAGTTGTCTTGCCGACCCCGCCTTTGGGCGACATGACCGCGATGATCCGGCCGCTCCTGGCCTGTCCTTCCACGGAGTTTCCCAGTCCACGGCGCCGGCCGGCTGCTGCGAGACTTGCCCGTTCCAGCAACGAGCGGATGGTGTCAACATCCGAATCCGGCTGGAGCAAATCCCTGATGCCGGCCCGCATTGCGGGAAGGGCGATGCCCTCCTCACTTTCGGTAACCAGGACAACGCTTATTTCCGGGTATTGGAGGTCGAAGAGACTGGCCAGACGGATGGAGTCCTCTGTCTGCAAACCGGGGCCAAGCAGAATGACTTCCGCAGGGTCGCCGCTCAGGACCCGGAGCAGGTCATCGGGACCCTGGGGGAGGCTGTCGGCCACGATCGCGTGGAACGTGCCATGCAGTCCTGAGGCTGCCTGCCTCACACGGCGTTCAAACCCTGGATCTGAGGTGATCAGTACGAAGCGGCTCATCGGTACAGTCCCGGCTTCTTGACCACGACGGGGGCGCCCTCTGTGGCGGTGGATGGCTCCTTTGTGAGCCATAGGCTCCCAAAGTGGGCACCGAACGCGATTTTCGCGGAATCGGCGTCGTTGCGGGCAAACGTGACGATCAGCTGTCCCGTAGGCAGTTCCGTGTTCGCCTGCGTTGCGGGGTCACTGGCGGTTGACGCCTTCGCCGTCGACCGCTGAACACTGGTGACCAGAACCTTGTGGAAGACCTCCTGGCCGGTTTCGACATCGGGGGAGTCCTTCAGCGCGCCCTTGTCGAAGAGGACGACGATGCCCACGGTGTCGCCGGCCGCGATGCGTCCGCCCACCACCCGCTGAGCTTCCAGCTGCACTGAGATTTCCTGCATCCCATTGGGGACAGGGACGGAGCCTGGCGCTGAGAGGCTCTCAGGGTCGGCCAATCGGGCGCCCAGCAGGGGCTCTCCGGGCAGCAGCTCTACACCTGCGACCTTTCCGTTTAGTCCGTCGAGGCTTTTGAGTGCTCCATTGGGAACGGAAGCCGCCGGAAGCGATGTCAGCTTGACGGCGGATTTGATCTTTTCAACATCGGATCCCCTGGGGATCTGCTCCTGAACTACCAGTACCTCGACGGGCTGCAGGTCCTGTTGGGCCCTGGCTTCTGATGCTTGAACATATGAGACCAATAGCAGAGTGCCAACGATTGCCAGCACAAGTGCGACGATGCCTCCCAGTAGGCGAGTTTTCACTGTGACTTTCTCCTTTTGCCGAATAGAACTCGTTTTGCGTGGTCGTTGCTACTTGGAGAGTTGGACCCCCAGCGCTCCGTAGGTTGTCGGGCCGCCCATGGCTGCTGCTTCGGCCAGGGTGACTTTTTTGATGAATCGCCCAAAAATTCCGTTGTCGCTGTTCTTGAGCTTCAGTGATTTGGACAGTGTGGTTGCCTCTGCAGTCATGAAGTCCCCGGGCAGCGAGCTGCCACCTTTCAAATTCCATCCCCGAAGGGATATTTGGGCGAAGGCCTCGATGTGGAATTCTGCGCCGGCTCCAATGCCACGGACGTCGTCAAAGATCGGCACGAGTATGTCCACGGTTTTCGAAGGATCAGCCAGAACGGCCCCCCAATTGTTCAGAGCGGTGGCACAATCACTGTCATAGTTTTGGCCGGTATTGGTTCCCACCCACGGATTCAGGATGTCCACGGTCACCTTGCATACCCCTGGGGTGTGATCTAGCCAGCCGAACCCTCCGGGAACTTCAAGCCCCGATGAGGAAGTCGTTATGCATTCATAACCGGGATCGTCTGCCAAAGAATTGCCGTGCTCCGGGAAGAACTGCAGACCCTTTGTAAACCCTGGATCCGCCTCACATTTGGAGAACGAAAGCGGAAGCACATTGCCAGTCGAGTAACCACCAAACTTCGCCTCTGCCGAGGCCTGGATGTCGGTAACCTGGATGCCCAGCACGCGTGCGAAAACGAGTGAAAAGTGATTGTTTCCCGAGGAATCCTGGGCCTGGGTTGTGACGTTCACCGTGCCGGCACCAACCGCGGCACTGAGTACGTTGGTGTGCCCGTCGAGGGCGTTGCCATCTGCAAATCCCGTTGCGTAGGACATAGGCGCGGTACAGGACGCATCCGTAGGTGTCTTGGCGCAGGATTCTGCAATGGCCAAGGCGGCGGAGTCCGCACCATTTTGCAGCTGCGCATGTTCGGAATACATCGTTGCGACATCAACTGCGAAGGCCGCCATTCCAAGCATCGCCACCATGAGGATCGCGGTCAGGGGTGCAATGACACCTCGTTCGGGATCATCGCGCCTCAGCCGCCGCATCGCATTACACCTTTACTGGAGATGTTGAGGCTGGCTGGCATGCCCGGGATGAGTGCGGGAAATCCAGTCATGTAGGGCGTGGCCACGTTAACTGTGACAAAAACGCTGTCGCCAGCTGCGCAAGCGCCGCCGCCGGAGTACGAAATGTTGATGTTCCCAGGTGCCAGGGCCGCGGTTGGTGCAGCGCTGACGCCTACATCCTGGGCGGATGCCGTGCTGAAGCCGGCGTCGGCGTAGTGAATCGCCGTATACCGTGCAGTCTCCCGGGCGGCCTCTGAGAGCGACACCTGGATGTTATATGCCCTGCTGAATTCGACGATTCCCAAGACGAGAACGAGGAAGATCGGCAGAACCAGCGCGAACTCGACTGCGACCGCGCCCTTTTCCTTTTCGGATCCGGGGCGTACGGCCGCCCGATGCCGGGCAGTCATCAGAGACCGTCAACTACGGATTGAAAGCCAGGAATTAGCTGACCTCCAAGAGTGCCGACAATGCCTATGATCACCGCAGCGATGAGTGCCACCAAAAGGCCGTATTCGACCGCAGTCGCTCCCGCTTCGCTTGAAAGTTTTCCCCATCGGCCGGCTCCCGCCGCCCGCCGCAGGGTCAAGCTATATCTACTGAGACCTTTCACAACTCCTCCAACACTTGAGACCTGGCACAACCGTGATAATCGAAAAGCCCAGGGCCGGAGGCGATGGCAGCGGAGCTATCGCCCGAACTACCTCCGCCCCCCGCCCTGGGCTTTTCTGCATGTGCGCGGCTAGAGCTTGCCCGAGATCGTGGTGAACGCGGTGTTGATCTGAGTGCCGAGCGTTACGACGACGCCGATGATTACTGCCGCGATGAGCGCCACGAGCAGCCCGTATTCAACAGCCGTTGCGCCCTTCTCGGAGGAGAGGCGATCCTTGGCGCCGGCGATGAAAGCGAGCATTGAGACCATGAGACCAGTCATTTTATTTGTCCTTTTCAGAGTTTCGAATGTGAAACGAAATTCCAGCAAATCCCCTTTTGCTAAACCCCCTGGAGTTCCGCTGAGACAACATTTGCATGGCGATTAAGGCCCCTGCAATGGCGCGGGATACTCGACTTTTTGAAGGAAATTTGGGGCACCACCTGCCCACAAATGAGAGGTGTACTCAGTTTTCAAGTAGGAGCAGGGCTCGACTACTTGGTTTGATAAGCCGTCTTACTTAATTCGCGTCCCACGGGGACGTAGACCACTTAGGGGAGCAGCAGGATAATTGCCAGGCCGGCAGCCAGCATCGAGGGCCCGTAGGGGACTTCCTTCTGCTTGTTTCCGCGGTTCTTGAGGACCAGGAGCAGGGGAGCGACGCCACCTGCGACGAACCCCAGAGCTCCGCCATAGAACAAGTGGGACCAGCCTAGGTAGCCCAAGTACAGGCCAAGTGGTGCAGCAAGCTTCACATCGCCCATTCCGAGGCCGTTTCGGCTGGTCAGGGCAAGAAAAAGGTACAAAACGAACAATATTAAGGCGCCGGCCATCCCGCGCAGTAGGCTACCTACCTCGCCGGACACCCCTGCAGCGGCTCCGAGTAGCACGATTCCGGCCGCCAGCAGGGGCAGGACCATCCGGTTGGGCAGCAGGTGGTGCTGCAGGTCGATCCGTGCCAGCTGGACGCCGGCCACTGCCAGCAGGATGTACGCAAATAGCTCGGGGGAGAGCCCGAAGCGCCAGGCCAGCATGGTGGACAGCGCGAACGTGGCTGCCGCCGTCGTAATTCTCATGCGTACAGTCAGGGGTCCGCCAAGGCGGGGGAGCGTGCGCCGGATAAGGAGTTCGGCCAGCAGGGACAGGCATGCGCCGGCGAGGCCAACACCCGCCATGAAAAGGACGCCAGTGAACGATCCGGAGGGCTGTGCAAGCAGCAGGGAGCCGGCGGCGGCGGGATCGGACACGGTTCCTCCAAGGATGCGACGGGCCGGCACAGGACACTCTGCGAAGCAGAGAGCAAACAGGATGCATCCGGACACCCCATTTTGACCCAAGAGGCCGTGATCGGCTATTCTTGGTAGTCGTTGTGCGTGTCCTATCTCGATGGTGCGTGCCCGCTTGAGAATCCGGTTGCAGGATAGCTACTCAACGTGCACATTCGAGACTTCAGGATGACTGGTTACATGGAGCCCTCACCTCTGTTCCGGTAGCGCATAGATAGTAGGTGCACCGTAAGAGTGACGCCTAAAACAAGAACGCCAGAACAAGAACGAGGCAAACACCGTGCGTACGTACACCCCGAAGCCCGGCGATATCAACCGCCAGTGGCACGTCATTGACGCCACCGACGTTGTCCTTGGTCGTCTTGCCAGCCAGACCGCAATCCTGCTGCGCGGCAAGCACAAGGCCACCTTTGCGTCCCACATGGACATGGGCGACTTCGTCATCATCATCAACGCTGAAAAGGTTGCCCTCACCGGCGCCAAGCTGGAGCAGAAGCGCGCATACCGCCACTCCGGCTACCCGGGCGGCCTGACCTCCGTCAACTACGCGGAGCTGCTTGAGTCCAACCCGGTTCGCGCCGTGGAGAAGGCCATCAAGGGCATGCTCCCGAAGAACTCCCTCGCTGCACAGCAGCTGGGCAAGCTGAAGGTGTACCGCGGTGCAGAGCACCCCCACGCCGCCCAGCAGCCCAAGACTTTCGAAATCACCCAGGTCGCCCAGTAGTCCTGGCCACCAACCAACTTTTTATCAAGGAGAATCGTGGCTCAGAACGAAGAACTGACCACCGAAGCCGTTGAGGCTGAGGAAAACCTGACCAGCTACACCTCGGAGAGCGGTGCTGCGGAAGCAGCTGCGCCGAAGAAGGAACGCCCGGCACTGACCGTTGCCGGCGCTGCAGTTGGCCGTCGTAAGGAAGCCGTTGCACGCGTTCGCGTTGTGCCCGGCTCCGGCAAGTGGACCATCAACGGCCGCGAGCTGGCGAACTACTTCCCGAACAAGCTGCACCAGCAGGACGTCAACGAGCCCTTCAAGATCCTCGATCTTGACGGCGCCTACGACGTCATCGCCCGCATCCATGGTGGCGGTATTTCCGGCCAGGCCGGTGCCCTGCGCCTCGGCATCGCCCGTTCACTGAACGAGATCGACACCGAGAACAACCGCGCCACCCTGAAGAAGGCCGGTTACCTGCGCCGTGACGCCCGCGTCATCGAGCGTAAGAAGGCCGGTCTCAAGAAGGCCCGTAAGGCTCAGCAGTACTCGAAGCGTTAATCCCGCTTCCAAGCGCTTCTGGCGCTTGCACGAAAGCCCGTTCCGCCACTCGGCGGGGCGGGCTTTCGCCGTTTCAAGAGCTCTTATTTGGCGAGTTGAAAGTACTGTGCCCCGTCGACATCCTCGGCTACGAATCGCTGCCTCACCCATTCGACGATTCGAGCTGACTCGCCGCGGCCTTCCAAGGTCTGCGGCGGCAGGTTCTGTACGACTAATGATCCCACTCGTCCTTCCGCGACGAGTACCTCGAACTGTTCCAGGGTCGGGAACGGATCCGTCCCGTCGAACCCACCCAGCGGCAGCACCGCATGACCGGATTCGAGCTGATAGTTGGCGGAAGTCTCGGATCCGACTATGGCAGCCGCCCACGTCGTGGACGCCGGCTGGTTGCTCAAGCGCTCAAGTACGCCGGCCGACGGCAGATCACCGTACATGACGGCCAAGTAACTCGGGTGAGTGTCCGGAGACGCGCGATTGCGCTCGTCGGTGCGCATGCCGAGGATACTGGGCCCAGCAACCACTCCGGCCCCGATGTGGGGGGCCAGGACCGTGTTCAGCGACCACAGCAGGGGCCCAAGGAACAACGCAGCAAGCAGGAACACTGCGCTTGCCCGTGCCACTGCGGGTTTTGGTGCAGGGATAAGGACTCCGGCGATCGCGATGCCCCAAATTAGCAGCATGACGTAGGGCAAACCCGGGAAATCCGCCGTCGAACGGGCCGCGGTGACATAGGCAAAGATCATGCTCGCTGTCAGCGTGATAATGGCTGCCCAACGCGTGCGGGGGGCGGCGAGCCCATGCAGAAAGTACACCAGGGCAACGGCCGCCAGGCAGCACATGGGCGGGACAGCGGTCAGGACGTAATACGGGTGCACGATTCCAGACATGAAGGCGAGAACGGTGGCGGAGCAGGCGAACCACACGCAGCAAAGCACGAGGAGCGCACTTGCGGCGCGGGGCACTCGGCGCCGGACGATGCACCAGAGTCCAATGCAGAGACCCGCTGCAGCCAACGGGAGGAACCACCCGCTCTGTCCGGAGAACTGTGGCTGGAGGAAGCGCTGGAAGCCGACATCGAGTTGGTCGGCCGCGCCCGTGATACCCGCCGCCATGGTTCTGCTGGCGTCTTCCCCGGTCAGGCGGTCGAGCCCGTTATAGCCCAAGGTGAGCTCCACGACGCTGTTCTTCCTGGAGCCGCCGATGAACGGTCGTCGGGCCGGGTCCGTGATTTGAACTAACAGGAACCACCAGCCGCCTGCCACCGCGGCCGCGCCGAGGGCAGCGAGAAGATGCAGGCACCGCTTGAATACTGAGGCGCGCGAGAACAGAAAGTATGCTGCCGCAATGGAAGGCAGCAGAAGCAGGACCTGAAGCTGTTTCGTGAGAAGAGCCAGGCCAGTGAGCAGGCCGGCCAGCAGCAGCCATCTAACTTGGCCACCATCGATGGATTCCAGGGCAAGAAAGGCAATTCCAATCATGAGCAGCGTCAGGAGCGCATCAGGGTTGTTGTAACGAAACATGACTGTAGAGACGGGCATGACGGCCATAAATGCAGCGGCCAGCAGGCCCACAGCTGAATTGAAGCGTTTTTGGACCATTCGGTAGAGAAGATAGACGCCAGCTACGCCCATGAGCGCCTGCGGAAGCAAAAGGCTCCAGGAGTTGAGTCCGAACACGCGGACGGATAGCGACATGACCCAGATGCTGAGAGGGGGTTTGTCCACGGTGATCGCATTCCCCGGATCGGAGGCGCCGAAGAGAAGTGCCGTCCAATCGAGGGATCCAGACATGGCAGCCGCAGAGTAGTAGGAGTTCGCCCACCCGTTGCGATCCAAGCCCCATGTGTAGAGCAACGCTGTGAGCGCCAGCAGGGCCAACAGAGCAGGACGTTGCCACCGGCCGCTGTGGAACAGCGTGCGTGGCCACTCGGCCAGGAGACCCCTGTCTAAAGCTGATGTTCGCTCGCTACGGACAAGCGCGGGCTTCAGTGAGCGGGTGTGCGCGGAGTTCAAAGCGCAGGTCCCTCAACCGGCTGGGGGGAGATACGAGCGCCGCGTTGGGCGATATGACCGACCCTGAAAACCCAAGCCCGAAGCAGGACAAACCTGAGGAGGGTGGCCACAATGTTGGCACCAGTCAGGACCAGGAGCTCGTGGCTCGGAGCGGCATCGACACTGACGGCATGAAGAATCATCAGCGAGGAGGAAGTGATGGTCCAAGCAAGGAGGAAGACCACAAGTCCTTGGAATTGCTGAGTGAAGAGCCTCACCGGACCACGGATGCCAAACGTGAACCGGCGGTTGGCTGCAGTATTACCGACGGCGGTCAAAAGCAGTGCTATGAAGTTCGCCTGTTGGGCGCCAAAGGGAGCTTGAAGGGTCAGATAGAGCAAGGCAAAGGCGATGGTGGAAGCCCCGCCCACCAATCCGAACCGCAGCACCTGCCCGAAGAAGCTCGGCCGCCGCGGAGCCACGATGGGCCGGCGCCCCAGCTCTGCGTAGATTGCCTGGACAGGAATGCTTCCCTTCAAAAGCGAGCCTGCTACGCGGACCAAGCCCCGGAGATCATCCACGGCCGTCTGCCTGATATCAACTCTGCTGTCGGGATCGTCAACCCAGTCCACGGGAATTTCATGGATCCGCAGGCCGGAGCGCTCGGCAATGATCAACAACTCCGTGTCGAAAAACCAGCCATTGTCCTCAATGTGGGGAAGGATCCGCTTGGCGACATCCGCTCGGATGGCTTTGAAACCGCATTGGGCATCTGAGAATCTCACCTGCATGGTCCGTCTGAGCAGAAAATTGTAGGAGCGTGAAATGAACTCGCGCTTCGGGCCGCGGCTGACCCTGGAACTCTGCCCCAGCCTGGTCCCGATGGAAACATCCGAATGGCCCGACAACAGCGGCGCCACAAGTGGTGGCAGCGCGGCCAGGTCCGTTGACAGATCGACATCGAGATAGGCCAAGACCTTGGCTGAGGATGCGCCCCAAGCGTCCCTCAGCGCGAACCCGCGTCCCTTGACCTCGAGTCTGCGGTGAATCACATTCGGCAGCTGCTCCGCCAAGCGCTGGGCAATACTCGAAGTATTGTCCGTGCTGGCATTGTCCGCGATGGTGATTTGCCATGTCGAAGGCATTTCTTGCAATAAGTAATTCGCGAGCTTTGTGATGCTTTTTTCGAGTACCGCCTGTTCATTAAAGACCGGTACCACAATTTCAAGCGCCAAGCCCCCAGAGCTAGGTGTCATGCCACGAAGCCTAAACGCATCCTGGAAAAGGCAGTAGGTGTTTGGGGAAAATAGAGTACAAGAAACCTCAAAACCAAGTAGTCGACCGATCTTTCAGTCGAATGTGGGTCGGCCCGGGCCGGGTTGAGTCCCCCGAATGTTGGCAGAGGAATGGGGTATCTTCGCCGAAGAGCAGTTGCACCGCGTGAACGAGGGGGATCGTATGCCGGAGCCCGGCGTCGAGGTTGTGTGGGGCGCGTTATCGAGGACCTGGCGGAAGGCCCAGTACGAGGAGTTGTGGCTTCAGTTTCGGCCCAGCGGTTCCAAGGACGTCTTTGATGCCGTCGACGTCGCGGTTCAGGTCGCGAACCAGGAAGTCGAGGACGCCGGGTGGGGCGACGCTGTCTTCACCGAGGGCGTCTCGGACTCGGACGCCGGACCGGTGGCGCTTATGAGCAGGGCCGGACCGGAGGAGGGCGTGCGCGCCTGGCTGGATGCCTTCGCCCGGCATTTGCAGGCACTCGGGATGTCCGGGCGGGTCACGGTCGCGCCGGAGGCGTTTTTCCCGGACTGGTTGAGCGGCGAAGTCGAGCTGCCGCGGCAGCTGACGGCGTCCGTGTCTTACCAGACCATTGACCTGGCCCTGCCGGAGACAGACGAACAGCAGCGTGGCTGGCATGTCGCGGCCGCCGTGACGGCGAAGGGGGCAGATGCCGCTACGGCGTGGGGCCGGTTCAGCGGTGCGGACGTGTACCTGCTGCGCAACATTCACCAGACCCTACGCAGAACCCCGACGTGGGTCCGGCGATGGCGGCCGCTGCCGCGAAATTCGGACAGGCTGGCGCGACGTATCTGCGGTCGGAGCCGCGCCGGTTGGCCTGGGCGTCGCTTGGCACCCTGGGCCGGCCCTGCTATGAGGTCATGGATGACACGGCCTCCTGGAAGAACTGGCTTGCGCAAGTCACCCGGGCGACGGTCGCGTTCCCCGGGGACACCGATCTGGCGTTTGCGCAGTACGCCAATCCCCTCAGCAGCACCTGGAGCGAGCTTGCCGTCGTCAGACCGCCACTGCCGTACGTGAAGGAATACCAGATCCGCTACAACAGGCACCTGGATGCGCAGTACATCGCCGACGAGCACGGGCTCCAGCTCCTCACCGACGCCCATCTGGCGCAAGCGAACGACCTGTCCGACTGGATCATCGAACCTCTCGGCGGGGGAAAGCACTCGTGCGGGCCAAAGACCTGGAGCCCTGCTACGCCAACATCGACCCCGACCCGGCAACACTCGCGAAGGCGCGCGCCGACTTCGGAGGCATGCTCCTCACCCCGGAGATCATCGCGGACAACCCGCCACCCTGGCGCTGACCAAACGATGGCGTGTGGCCGGGACGATCGCGGAGAAAAATGATCGCCACGGGCGCACCACCGCGTACGGCCGGCCATCGACTAAACTTGGTCCGATGTCTAGATTATTTGGAACCGATGGAGTCCGGGGCCTGGCGAACGGGTTGCTGACCGCCGAGCTCGCCTTGCAGCTGGCCCAGGCCGCCGCCGTCGTACTTGGCCATGACCGCAACACGACCGGGAAGCGGCCGATTGCCGTGGTGGCACGGGACCCGCGGGCCAGCGGTGAGTTCCTCGCGGCTGCCGTGGAAGCGGGGCTCTCCAGCTCGGGAATCGACGTCTACGACGCCGGCGTGCTGCCCACCCCGGCCGCCGCCTACCTCGTGGCGGACCTCAACGCCGACTTCGGCGTGATGATCTCCGCCTCGCACAACCCCGCGCCGGACAACGGCATCAAGTTCTTCGCCCGCGGCGGCCAGAAGCTGCCCGACGACGTCGAGGATGCCATCGAAGTGCAGCTCGGCAAGGAGCCCTTCCGGCCCGTCGGCGGTGAGGTGGGACGGATCCAGCGCTTCTCCGACGCCGAGGACCGCTACATCGTGCACCTGCTCGGCACGCTTCCGCACCGCCTGGACGGCTTGAAGGTCGTCCTCGACTGCGCCCACGGCGCGGCCAGCGGCTGCTCCCCGCAGGTGTTCAAGGACGCCGGCGCCAACGTGATCGTCATTGGCGCCGAGCCGGACGGGCTCAACATCAACGAAGGGGTCGGCTCCACGCACCTCGGCCCGCTCAAGCGGGCCGTCCTGGACCACGGGGCGGACCTCGGCATCGCGCACGACGGCGACGCCGACCGCTGCCTCGCCGTGGACCACGAAGGCAACGAGGTGGACGGCGACCAGATCATGGCCATCCTGGCCGTGGCCCTCAAGGGCGCCGGAAAGCTTAGGAACGATGTCCTCGTGGCCACCGTCATGAGCAACCTCGGCCTGAAGATCGCCCTGCGCGACGCCGGGATCAGCCTGCGCGAAACCGGTGTGGGGGACCGCTACGTCCTCGAGGAAATGCGCAACGGCGGCTACAGCCTTGGCGGCGAGCAGTCCGGGCACGTAATTTTTGCCGAACACGCCACCACCGGCGACGGCGTACTGACCGGACTGCAGATTGCCGCCCAGGTGGCACTCACCGGCCGCCCGCTCAAGGAGCTGTCAACGGTGATGACCAAGCTGCCCCAGGTCCTCATCAACGTCAAGGGCGTGGACCGTACCCGGGTCAAGGGCGATGCGGTGGTGGCGCAGGCGGTATCCGCCGCCGAAACCGAACTCGGCGACACCGGACGCGTCCTGCTGCGCCCCTCGGGCACCGAGCCGGTGGTGCGCGTGATGGTGGAGGCCGCAGACCACAAAACCGCCCAGGGTGTCGCGGAGCGACTGGCCCAGGTGGTCCGGACCGAACTGGCTTTGGAGCTCGTCCCCGAATAGTCGGCCAAGCCGGTTCCGTCCGCGAATCGCTGTGTCCGGCGAAGCTGGGTTTCCCCACCTATGTCCGCGTCCGACGGCGTGTGGGCCGGTTGCGCCGGCGTGTACCGGCGTCGTGGTGGCAAAGATGGGAAAATCCGCGCGGACCGACGCCGCCCCACGGGTAGCCCGGCGCCGCCTACAAGTACGCCGGGGCGGCTTCCACGCCGAAGTATTCCTCGAGCGTGCCGATGCCGCGGGCGCGCATGTCCGCGGCCGCCTCCTTGCCGATGAAGCGCAGATGCCATGGCTCGTAGAAATACCCGGTGATTTCGTGCAGCATCCACGGGTAGCGGACCACGAAGCCGAAGCGGTGGGCATTCGCCTTGGCCCAGATCGCCGCCGGGCGGTCCTTGAACTGGGGCGTGAAAGAGTCCGCCCCGCTGCCGTCGCCGATGTCGAACGCCCAGCCCGTCTGGTGCTCTGAGTAGCCGGGCCGGGCCGATGCGGTGTCAGCCTCCGCCTGACCGCGGGAATTCACGTAGCTGCCGTAGGTTGCCCGCTGCGTCGCGAACGAACGGTACCCGCTGGCCAGGGTGATGATGACGCCGTCGGCAGCCGCTGCCGCGAACATCCTCTCAGCCGCTGCCGCCGTCGTGCCGTTCACCAGCGCCGCCTCGCCCGACGTCGCCAAACGGACGGCCGGGCGGGCCAGATCGGGCGGCACAAAGGTGGCGGGGGAGAGCGGGCGGTGCTTGTTGACGATCACCCACGGGCTGGTGGGGTCCGAGAGGGAATGTTGCGGCCCCGGCGCCGCGGCCGATGGAGGGCGAGCAGCGGCCGACGGCGGGACAGGCGACGCCGCCGACGGCGCCTGCGCCGCCGCAGTGGTGCTTTCCGGAACGGGCGCCGACGATGAGCTTGGCGGCGGGGTCGACGCCGCGGCGGCGGCGGTCGGCGTCGAACTGCCAGTGCCTGTGCCCGGCGTCGGCCCCGGCGTGCCGGAAGGCGTGAAGGACTGGGCCGGGGTGCAGGCGGACAGCGCCGCGAGGCCCGTGCCCGCCAGCAGGAGGCGGCTGAAGGCCCGGCGGCTCGGCGATTCCGGGCCGGCCTCCCGCCGTCCCGCCGTCCCGTCAGCGTCGTCGTAGCACATCTGTGCTAGACCTTCCTCAGCAGCATCCGGCGGATGGAGTGGTCGGCGTCCTTGGTCAGGACCAGTTGCGCGCGGCCCCGGGTGGGGAGGACGTTTTCCTCGAGGTTGGGCTCGTTGATGCGCTTCCAGATCTCACGGGCGGTCTCTTCGGCCTCGGCATCGGAGAGGGTTGCGTAACGGTGGAAGTACGATTCCGGCTGGGCGAACGCCGTGCTCCGCAGTTTGCGGAACCGGTCCACGTACCACTCCTCGATATACGAGGTCTTCGCGTCGACGTAGATGGAGAAATCGAAGAAGTCGCTCAGGGCCAGGCCCTGCCTGCCGTCCTGCCGCGCCCGGGCCGGAGCCAGGACATTCAGCCCCTCGACTATCAGCACGTCCGGGCGGCGCACCACCACTTCCTTGCCGGGGACGATGTCATAGGTGACGTGGGAATACCAGGGGGCCCGGACCTCCTCGGCGCCGCCCTTGATCTCGCTCACGAAGCGCAGCAGGGCACGGCGGTCGTAGGACTCCGGAAAACCCTTGCGCTCTAGTAATTGCCGGCGCTTGAGCTCGGCGAGCGGGTAGAGGAATCCGTCCGTGGTGATGAGCTCCACATTGGGGGTGCCGGGCCAGCGCCGGAGCATTTCGCGCAGGACGCGGGCAATGGTGGACTTGCCCACGGCCACCGAACCGGCCACGCCGATCACGAACGGCGTGCGCTGGGTGCTTTCGCCGAGGAAGGTGGTGGTGGCAGAGTGAAGCTGGCCCGCGGCTTCCACATAAAGGTGCAGGAGCCGGGACAGCGGCAGGTAGACCTCGCGCACTTCCTTGATGTCAAGGGGGTCCCCGAGGCCGCGAAGGCGGAACACATCCTCTTCATTAAGGGGCTGCTCCATCTGGGCAGCGAGCCGGGACCAGGTCTGCCGGTCCAGCTCCACGAACGGGGAGACACCTTCCCCGTTCGCTTCATTGCGTTGCAAAGTCACCCTAGAGATTCTGCCCTTCACAACGCCGAGAGCGAAATGGACTGGCCGGTGGAAGCCGGGGCCGGCCGTCCTGAGCCCCGCGCAGGGGCCGTCACGCCCCGCCGTCCCACGTCCTCCCTCCCGGAAACCCGCTAGGCTTATGACCATGTGTGGAATCGTTGGATATGTGGGCCACTCAGATGGCCGGGTAAATGCGGGACACGATGCCTTGGACGTTGTCCTTGAAGGATTGCGGCGCCTGGAGTACCGCGGCTACGACTCCGCGGGTATCGCTGTAGTGGCCGACGGCACGATTTCTTCCAGGAAGAAGTCCGGCAAACTGAGCAACCTCATTGCGGAGCTGGACGCCCGCCCGCTGCCGGAATCCCTCACGGGAATTGGCCACACGCGCTGGGCGACGCACGGCGGCCCGACGGACCAGAACGCGCACCCGCACCTGGCCGACGGCGGCAAGCTGGCCCTGATCCACAACGGCATCATCGAGAACTTCGCCGAGCTCAAGCTCGAGCTCCAGCGCAAGGGCGTCACCTTCGAATCCGAGACCGACACGGAAGTGGCGGCCGCCCTGCTCGGGGACGTGTACCGGAACCAGCTCGGCGGCGACGCCAGCAACGGCGGCCTGACCCTGGCCATGCAGCTTGCCTGCCAGCGGCTCGAAGGCGCTTTCACGCTCCTCGCCGTCCACGCCGACCAGCCCGACGTTGTGGTCGCCGCCCGCCGGAACTCCCCGCTCGTCGTCGGCCTCGGCGAAGGCGAGAACTTCCTCGGCTCCGACGTCTCCGGCTTCATCGACTACACCCGGCGCGCCGTGGAACTCGGCCAGGACCAGATCGTCACGATCACCGCCGACTCCGTGGAAATCACGGACTTCTACGGAGCCCCCGCCGAGGGCAAGGAATACCAGGTCGACTGGGACCCGGCCTCGGCGGAAAAGGGCGGCTTCCCGTCCTTCATGGAAAAGGAAATCCACGACCAGCCGGATGCCGTGCTCCAGACGCTGCTGGGCCGCTCGGACATCCACGGCAAGCTGACGCTTGACGAGCTCCGCGTGGACCCGCAGCTGCTCAAGAACGTCAACAAGATCATCGTCCTCGCGTGTGGCACCTCCGCCTACGCCGGGCAGGTGGCGAAATACGCCATTGAGCACTGGTGCCGGATTCCCACCGAGGTCGAGCTCTCGCACGAATTCCGCTACCGGGATCCGATCGTGGACGAGAACACGCTGATTGTCTCCATCTCCCAGTCCGGCGAGACCATGGACACCCTCATGGCGGTCCGCTACGCCAAGGAACAGGGCGCCAAGACCGTCTCCATCTGCAACACCAACGGCTCCACCATCCCGCGCGAATCGGACGCCGTGCTCTACACGCACGCCGGACCCGAAATCGCCGTGGCCTCGACCAAGGCGTTCCTGGCCCAGATCACGGCCGCCTACCTGCTGGGCCTTTATTTGGCACAGCTGCGCGGCAACAAGTTCCAGGGCGAGATCAAGGACATCCTGGCCGACCTGGGCAAGATCCCGGCCAAGATCCAGCGCATCCTCGACAACGAGGCCCAGATCAAGGAACTCGGCCAGTCCATGGCTGACGCCAAGTCCGTGCTGTTCCTGGGCCGCCACGTCGGTTTCCCGGTGGCGATGGAGGGCGCGCTCAAGCTCAAGGAGCTCGCGTACATCCACGCCGAGGGCTTCGCCGCCGGAGAACTCAAGCACGGCCCGATCGCGCTGATCGAGGAAGGCCAGCCCGTCTTCGTGGTGGTCCCGTCCCCGCGCGGCCGCGACTCGCTGCACTCCAAGGTGGTCTCCAACATCCAGGAAGTCCGTGCCCGCGGCGCCAAGACGATCGTGATCGCCGAAGAAGGCGACGAGGCCGTCAAGGCGTACGCCGAACACGTCTTCTACATCCCGGAGACCCCGACGCTCCTGGCGCCGCTGCTCGCAACGGTGCCGCTGCAGATCTTCGCCCTCGCACTCGCCTCGGCCAAGGGTTACGACGTGGACCAGCCACGCAACCTGGCCAAGAGCGTGACCGTAGAATAACGCCATGATTGTTGGCATAGGCGTAGACGTCGTAGACATTGAGCGGTTCGGGCGCCAGCTCGAACGCACCCCCGGGCTGCGCGACAGGCTGTTCGTCCCCGCCGAGCGGGAACTGAACACGCGGTCCCTCGCCGCGCGGTTTGCCGCGAAGGAGGCCGTGGCCAAAGTGCTGGGGGCGCCGGCCGGCATGAACTGGCAGGACTGCTGGATTGGGCTGGACCAGAACGGCCCCACCGTCCAGGTCAAAGGCACCGTACTGGCCGTGGCGGAGTCCAAGGGCGTCAAGCGCTGGCACTTGTCCATGAGCCACGACGGCGGGATCGCCACCGCGACGGTTGTCGCCGAAGGCTGAGACGGCCGTCCAGGCAGAACCGGCCCCAGCGCCGAGCATTCCCCAGCGACCGCGAATGGACTGAAACCATGATCAGCGCCTACACCGGAACCCAAGTGCGTGAGGCCGAAAAGCCATTTCTCGACGACACCCTGGGCTCCGGTGCGGGCGCTGTTCTTATGCAGCGGGCCGCGTACGGCCTCGCCAACGCCGTGATCCGCGAACTGCGGAGCCGCGGGCAGCGGCTGTACGGCTCCAGCGTGGCCGTGCTGGCGGGCAAGGGCAACAACGGCGGAGACGGGCTCTTCGCCGCCGCGCTGCTCGCCCGCCGCGGCATGCGCACGACGGCGGTGCTCACCGCGGGTGCGGCCCACGACGCCGGGCTGGCGGCGTTCCGGAAGGCCGGCGGGCAGGCCGTGGCCCTCACCGGGGACAACGCGGCCGAACTCGCCGCGCTGGCCGGCGGCACCGACGTCGTGATCGACGCAGTCCTCGGGACCGGAGCCCAGGGCGGGCTGCGCGGACCGGCCGCCGAACTGGTCGCGGCCCTGGAACGTTCCCGGCCTGGCTCCCGTTCCCCCTTGGTGGTGGCCTGCGATATCCCCAGCGGGGTAGACGCGGACACGGGGGAGGCGCACGCGCCGGTGCTGGCGGCCGACATGACGGTGACTTTTGGGGCCGCCAAGGCCGGCCTGCTGGCGGACCCGGGCGCGGACTTCGCGGGCGCCATCCGGGTGGTCCCGATCGGAATCGAGCAGGCGCTGCCATGGCCGTCCCTGCGACGGCTTGAGGCCGCAGACCTGTCCGCCCTCCTGCCACGCCCGCAGCGGCGGGCGCACAAGTACTCCCGGGGGGTGCTGGGGGTGGTCGCGGGCTCCGGCGCTTATCCCGGCGCCGCGGTGCTGGCCTGCCAGGGCGCCCTGGCAGCCGGCGTCGGAATGGTGCGTTACCTGGGGCCGCCGGACGTCGCCGACCTGGTCCGCCGTTCCTGCCCCGAGGTGGTGTGCAGCGCCGGCGCCGTGGCCGACACGCACGTTCAGGCCTGGCTCGTCGGCTCCGGACTGGATGACTCCGATGAGGAGCAGCTGCAGCGCGCCCGCGACGCCGCAGACTCGGGCCTGCCGACGATCGCCGACGCCGGCGCGCTGCCGGCCCTGCCTGATGTGCTGGCCCCGCAAGTGATCCTGACACCCCACGCGGGCGAACTGTCGGCATTGCTTCAGCGCCTCGGGGCTGTGTTGGACCGCTCCGCCGTCGAAGCATCCACCCTCAGCGCAGTGCGGCGGGCTGCGGGCCTGACCGAAGCCACCGTCCTGCTCAAGGGCGCCACGACCCTTGTGGCCTCCCCCTTCCAGGACTTCTACAGCCAGTCCGAAGGCACGCCCTGGCTCGCCACGGCAGGCAGCGGCGACGTCCTGGCCGGAGTCATCGGCGCACTGCTGGCCCAGTTGGGCGCCGACGTCGGGCGCTTCGGTGCATATGACATCGACCCCGATGCCAGATGGGCGGCGATCGCGGCGATGGCAGCCAGCATCCACGGTCGTGCCGGAGTCCGGGCTTCCCGCGGGGGGCCGGTGACAGCAACGGCCATCGCGCATGCCGTCCCGGAGGTGATGCGGGAGCTGTAACAAAACGGGGGCGCCCCGGGCGCCCGGGCAAATACTAACCCTACTTACAAGTAGTCTGTCTAGAGAATATTCGTTCCGCACGAGGAGTACACATGGAAGTCTGGCCCGGATCGGCTTACCCGCTGGGAGCCACTTTTGACGGCACTGGCACCAATTTTGCCCTGTTCAGCGAGCGCGCCGAGCGGGTGGAACTGTGCCTCCTCGCCGACGACCTCACCGAGACCCGGATCGAACTGACCGAAGTGGACGGCTACGTGTGGCACTGCTACCTGCCGCAGGTCCAGCCCGGACAGAAGTACGGCTACCGGGTCCACGGCCCGTACGAACCCGAACACGGCAACCGCTTCAACCCGAACAAGCTGCTGATGGACCCCTACGCCAAGGCCGTCCAGGGCCAGATCGACTGGGACCCGGCGCTCTTCACCTACGAATTCGGCGACCCCGACTCGCGCAATGACAGCGACTCGGCCCCGCACACCATGCACGGCGTCGTCATCAACCCGTTCTTCGAGTGGGACGGCGACCGCCAGCTGCGGATCCCCTACCACCAGTCGGTCATCTACGAGGCGCACGTCAAGGGCCTGACCGAGCTCCACCCGGAAATTCCCGAAGAGCAGCGCGGCACCTACGCCGGCGTGTCGCACCCGGCCGTGATTGAGCACCTGAAGAAGCTCGGCGTCACCGCGATCGAGCTCATGCCCGTCCACCAGTTCGTCAACGACGGCACGCTCGAGGAGAAGGGCCTCAACAACTACTGGGGCTACAACACGATCGGCTTCTTCGCGCCGCAAAACACCTACAGTTCCTCCGGCGACGTCGGGCACCAGGTGCAGGAATTCAAGGCCATGGTCCGCGAGCTGCACAAGGCCGGCATCGAGGTGATCCTGGACGTGGTGTACAACCACACCGCTGAAGGCAACCACCTCGGCCCCACGCTGTCCTTCAAGGGCATCGACAACCAGGCCTACTACCGGCTGGTGGACGGCGACCTGAAGCACTACATGGACTACACCGGCACCGGTAACTCCCTCAATGTCCGGCACCCGCACTCCCTTCAGCTACTGATGGACTCCCTGCGCTACTGGGTGACGGAAATGCACGTCGACGGCTTCCGCTTCGACCTCGCCTCCACCCTGGCCCGCGAGTTCTACGACGTGGACAAGCTGTCCACCTTCTTCGAACTCATCCAGCAGGACCCGATCGTCTCCCAGGTCAAGCTGATCGCCGAGCCGTGGGACATCGGCCCGGGCGGCTACCAGGTGGGCAACTTCCCGCCCCAGTGGACCGAGTGGAACGGCAAATACCGCGACACGGTCCGCGACTTCTGGCGCGGCGAGCCCTCGACCCTGGGCGAATTCGCCTCCCGCCTGACCGGTTCCGCGGACCTCTACGAAAGCTCCGCCCGGCGCCCGGTGGCCTCGATCAACTTCGTCACGGCGCACGACGGCTTTACCATGCGCGACCTCGTGTCCTACAACGAGAAGCACAACGACGCCAACGGCGAAGGCAACAACGACGGCGAATCCCACAACCGCTCCTGGAACTGCGGCGAGGAAGGGGACACGGACAACGACCACGTCCTGACCCTTCGGGCCCGCCAGCAGCGCAACTTCATCGCCACCCTGCTGCTCTCGCAGGGCGTCCCGATGCTCCTGCACGGCGACGAGCTCGGCCGCACCCAGCAGGGCAACAACAACACCTACTGCCAGGACTCCGAGCTGAGCTGGATCCACTGGGACGCGATGGACCAGCCGCTGGTGGAGTTCACCGCCGTCGTCAACAAGATCCGGCACGACCACCCGACGTTCCGGCGCAGCCGCTTCTTCGACGGCCGCCCGGTGGTCCGCGGTGAGGGCGAGAAACTGCCGGACATCGTCTGGCTGAAGACCGACGGCACCGGAATGCTCCCGGAGGACTGGGGCAGCGGCTTCGGCCGGACCATCGGTGTGTTCTACAACGGCCACGGCATCCAGGAACAGGACTCCCGCGGACGCCGGATCACCGACGACAGTTTCCTGCTCGGCTTCAACGCCCACGACGACGACGTGGACTTCGCCCTGCCGGCCGAGGAGTACTCACGGTTCTGGGACGTGCTGGTGGACACCGCGGACCAGGCGGACACTGAGGCGCCGCTGAAAGCCGGGTCCGTGCTGAAGCTGGCGGCAAAGTCGATGGTGGTGCTCCGGGCCCACTCCGGCCCCGAGGTGGAAGTGGACTACTCCGCGGCAGCCTCCCTCGCCGCGATGGCCGAGCACGAGGACTCTACGGGTGCCGGTTCTGCGGCCCCGGCACCGGAAGCTCCGGCGGCCCCGGCACCGGAAGCTCCGGCGGCCGCGGCCGAGCCGGCTCCGGCTCCGGAGGCCCCGGCAACCGGGGCCTCCAAGGGCTCCGCGAAAGCCTCCGGCTCGAAAAAGGCGGGGGCCGACAAGCCGAAGACGCCGAAGGGCCGGGCTAAATGAGAACCCCCGTCTCGACGTACCGGCTGCAGATCCGGCCCGGGTTTACGCTGCAGGACGCCGCGCAGACCGTGCCGTACCTGAAGTCGCTGGGCGTGGACTGGATCTACCTCTCGCCGATCCTCACGGCAGAGCGTGGCTCGGACCACGGCTACGACGTCACCGATCCCTCCGCCATTGATCCGGACCGGGGCGGCGCGGACGGCCTGCTGGCGGCGTCGGCCGCCGCGCGGGAGGCCGGCATGGGCGTGCTGGTCGACATCGTGCCCAACCACGTCGGCGTCGCGACCCCGGCCCAGAACCCGTGGTGGTGGTCGCTCCTGAAGGAGGGACAGCAGTCCCGCTACGCGCAGGCATTCGACGTCGACTGGGACTTCGGCGGCGGCCGGGTGCGGATCCCGGTGCTGGGGGACGACTCCGACCTCGACGCGCTGGAAATCAAGGACGGGGAACTGCACTACTACGACCACCGCTTTCCGCTCGCAGAGGGCACGTATACCGCAGGTGACTCCACTGCCGACGATCCCCGCGAGGTCCACGACCGTCAGCACTACGAACTGATCGGCTGGCGCCGGGCCGACACGGACCTGAACTACCGCCGGTTCTTTGCCGTCAACAGCCTGGCCGGGATCCGGGTGGAGATCCCCGAGGTCTTCGATGAAGCCCACGCGGAAGTTGTGCGCTGGTTCCGGGAAGGGCTCGTCGACGGGCTGCGGATCGACCACCCGGACGGCCTCGCCGATCCGGAGGGATACCTGCACCGGCTGCGGGAGGCCGCCGGCGGCAGCTACCTGCTGATCGAGAAGATCCTGGAACCGGGCGAGGCCCTGCCCGCCGGCTTCGAGTGCGAGGGCACCACCGGCTACGACGCCCTCGCGGACGTGGACCGGGTGTTCGTCGACGCCGCGGGTCAGGGCCCGCTTGACGCGCTCGACGCCGAACTGCGCGGCGGCGCTGCCGACTACGAGGACATGATCCGCGGCACCAAACGCCGGATCACAGACGGAATCCTGCACTCGGAAATGCTCCGGCTGGCACGGCTGGTACCTGCCGCGGCAGGACTGGGCCAGGAAGCCGCGGCGGACGCACTGTCCGAGATCATCGCTGCATTCCCGGTCTACCGCAGCTATCTTCCGGAGGGTGCGGACGTCCTTAAAGAGGCATGCGAACTCGCGGTCCGCCGCCGCCCCGAACTGGAAGGCGCCGTCGGCGTGCTGCTGCCCCTGCTGCTCGACGCGCAGGCAGAACTCGGCATGCGCTTCCAGCAGACCTCCGGGATGGTCATGGCCAAGGGCGTGGAAGACACCGCGTTCTTCCGCTACACCCGGCTGGGCACCCTGACCGAAGTCGGCGCCGACCCCACCGAGTTCGCCGTGGCACCGGAGGAATTCCACACCCGGATGGCCCGGCGCCAGGCCGAGCTGCCGTTGTCCATGACCACCCTCAGCACCCACGACACCAAGCGCAGCGAGGACACCCGGGCCCGGATCTCGGTCCTGGCCGAACTCGCACCGGAATGGCAGGCATCCCTGCAGCGGCTGCAGACACTGGCGCCGCTGCCGGACGGCCCGCTGGCCAACCTGCTGTGGCAGGCCGTCGCAGGCGTCTGGCCCGCAGACCGCGACCGGCTGCAGTCCTACGCGCAAAAAGCCGCCCGGGAGGCCGGAAACTCGACCAACTGGATCGATCCGGACGAGGCCTTCGAGGCGAAACTTGCAGCCGCCGTCGACGCCGCCTTCGACACCCCGGAGGTGGCCGCCGAACTGGAGTCCCTCGTGGCCCTGCTGGAGCCCTACGGGGCCGCCAATTCCCTGGGCTCCAAGCTCGTGCAGCTCACCATGCCCGGGGTGCCGGACGTGTACCAGGGCACCGAATTCTGGGACCGCTCGCTGACCGATCCGGACAACCGGCGGCCGTTCGACTTCGGTGCCCGTCGGCGCGCCCTCGCCGCGCTCGACGCCGGTGAGCATCCGGCGTCGTTCCTGGACGAGGCAGCGAAACTCCTCGTCACCTCGCGGGCCCTGCGGCTGCGCCGGGACAGGCCGGAACTTTTCACCGGGTACACCCCGGTCACCGCCACGGGCACCGCCGCAGCGCACCTGCTCGCCTTTGACCGCGGGACTCCCGCAGCCCCGGGCGCGCTGACGCTCGCCACCCGGCTGCCCCGCGGCCTGGAGCAGCGCGGCGGATGGCAGGACACGACCGTCGAGCTCGCCGCGGCCATGGCCGATGAACTGACCGGTGCCACACACGGTCCGGGCACCGTGGCCGTGGGGGAGATCCTGCGGGACTACCCCGTGGCCCTCCTGGTGCCCACCGACTAAGCAGACCTTCGATATGGGGAATAGTACCGACATGGGGAACGGAAGAATGCCATGACCTTGCCTGCACACGGAAGCGACCGCTTCGATCTCTGGGCACCGGAAGCGCAGGCCGTCACGCTCCTCGCCGACGGCCGGAAGTACGACATGACCCGCCGCGGCGCGGAGGCGCCCGGCTGGTGGACCGCCGCCGGGGCGCCCGCCGACGGGGACGTGGACTACGGCTACCTGGTGGACGGGGATCCCACCCCGCTGCCGGACCCGCGGTCCCGCCGCCAGCCCGCGGGCGTGCACGCGCTCTCCCGCACGTTCGACGCCGGACGCCACCAGTGGGCTGACGGCCAGTGGGCGGGGCGGGAGCTCAAGGGCGCCGTCATCTACGAACTCCACGTGGGCACCTTCACGCCGGAGGGAACACTGGACGCCGCGGCAGGGAAGCTGGCGTACCTGGCGGAGCTGGGCATCGACTTCGTCGAGCTGCTGCCGGTCAACGGGTTCAACGGCACCCACAACTGGGGCTACGACGGTGTCCTCTGGTACGCCGTGCACGAAGGCTACGGCGGACCCGCCGCGTACCAGCGCTTCGTGGACGCCGCCCACGCCGCCGGCCTGGGCGTCATCCAGGACGTTGTCTACAACCACCTCGGCCCCAGCGGGAACTATCTTCCCCGTTTCGGGCCCTACCTGAAATCGGGGGAGGGCAACACCTGGGGCGACTCGGTTAACCTCGACGGCCCGGAATCGGACGAGGTGCGCCGCTACATCCTGGACAACGCCGCGATGTGGCTGCGGGACTACCACGTGGACGGTCTGCGGCTGGACGCCGTGCACGCATTCAAGGACGAGCGCGCCGTGCACCTGCTGGAGGACTTCGGCGCCCTCGCCGACGAAATAGCCGCCGAGACCGGACGTCCGGCCACGATGATCGCGGAATCGGACCTGAACAACCCGCGCCTGCTCTACCCGCGGGACACCAACGGGTACGGGCTGGCCGGGCAGTGGAGCGATGACTTCCACCACGCCGTCCACGTCAACGTCAGCGGCGAAACCACCGGCTACTACGCCGACTTCGACTCGCTCGGGGCGCTGGCCAAGGTCCTGGAGTGCGGGTTCTTCCACGACGGCAGCTACTCCAGCTTCCGCGCCCGCCACCACGGCCGGCCCATCGACCCGGCTCAGGTCCACCCGGCCGCGCTGGTGGTGTGCAGCCAGAACCACGACCAGATCGGCAACCGGGCCACCGGGGACAGGCTGTCCCAGACCCTGGGCTACGGGCCGCTCGCCCTCGCCGCCGTCGCCACCCTGACCTCGCCGTTCACGCCCATGCTGTTCATGGGCGAGGAATACGGGGCCACCACCCCGTGGCAGTTCTTCACCTCCCACCCGGAACCGGAGCTGGGCAAGGCGACGGCCGAGGGCCGGATCAGGGAGTTCGAGCGCATGGGCTGGGACCCCGCCGTCGTCCCTGACCCGCAGGATCCGGAGACCTTCACCCGGTCCAAGCTGGACTGGGCCGAGGCCTCGGGAGGGGACCACGCCCGCCTCCTGGAGCTGTACCGGGCACTCATCGCGCTGCGCCGCACCACGCCGGACCTGACTGAACCCGGCTTCGAGGACACCGCCGTCGACGTCAGCGAGGACGAGGGCTGGCTGCTGCTGCGCCGCGGCCGCACCGAGGTGGCGATGAACTTTTCCGCCGAGGCGCGGCGGGTCCCGGTCCGCGGGGCGGCCCTGGCCCTGGCAACCGACGACGGCGTCCGGCTGGACCCGGCTTCCGGCGCGGAATCCGCTGCTGGCGGCGCGGCGCCGGCCACACCACTGCATCTACCCGGCCACAGCGCCGCGGTACTCACCCACTAAGGCAGGATATGACGTATGACATATTTGGCAGCTGATACCCGCTACGACTCCATGCCCTACCGTCGCGTGGGGCGCAGCGGCCTGAAACTCCCGGCCATCTCACTGGGCCTGTGGCACAACTTCGGCGACGACAAGCCGTTCGAAATCCAGCGCGCCATCCTGCGCCGCGCCTTCGACCTGGGCGTCACCCATTTCGACCTCGCCAACAACTACGGCCCGCCCTATGGCAGCGCCGAGACCAACTTCGGCCGCCACTTCAAGGACGACTTCAAGCCGTACCGCGACGAGCTGATCATCTCCAGCAAGGCCGGCTACGACATGTGGCCGGGCCCGTACGGCAACTTTGGCTCCCGCAAGTACCTGCTGGCCAGCCTGGACCAGTCGCTGGGCCGGATGGGCCTGGACTATGTGGACATCTTCTACAGCCACCGCCCGGACCCCGAAACGCCGATGGAAGAAACCATGGGCGCCCTGGACCAGGCCGTGCGCTCCGGCAAGGCGCTCTACGCAGGCATTTCGTCCTATACCCCGGAACAGACCATTGAGGCCGCGGGGATCCTCAAGGAACTCGGCACCCCGCTGCTGATCCACCAGCCCAGCTACTCCATGCTCAACCGCTGGACCGAGAACGGCAGCCCCAACCTCTTCGAGGCGCTGGAGCAGGTGGGCGCCGGGTGCATAGCGTTCTCGCCGCTGGCCCAGGGTATGCTCACCGACCGCTACCTGAAGGGCATTCCGGCCGACTCCCGGGCCGCCCAGCACAAGTCCCTGGGCGAATCCATGATCACCGAGGAGAAGCTGGACCGGGTGCGCGGGCTCAACCGGATCGCCGAGGGCCGCGGGCAGACGCTCGCGCAGCTGGCCATCGCCTGGATCCTGCGCGATCAGGGCAAGGGCTCGTCGGTCACGTCCGCACTGGTGGGCGCGTCCAGCGTCCGGCAGCTTGAGGACACCTTGTCTGCGATCAACAACCTGGATTTCACGGCCGATGAGATCGACGCGATCGATGAGTTCGCCGTCGAATCAGACATCAACCTGTGGGCCCAGAAGTCGTAGGCATCCGCAGTTAACACAAGCGCCGGGGCCGCCGGGGAACAACCGCGGCCCCGGCGGCGTTGACTAGACTACTAAGGGCGCCTTACGGCGTCGTGTCCGCCTGCCGCCCGCACAACTGATGCATTAGATCAGAGTGCGGCCGCGCCGGTCACCCTTGTTTCTCAAAAGGAGTTCCGTGTCTTCACATCCGATTCGTGTTGCAATCGTCGGCGTAGGTAACTGCGCCGCTTCGCTGGTCCAGGGCGTCCAGTACTACAAAGATGCCGACCCCAAGGCCACGATCCCGGGCCTGATGCACGTGGAGTTCGGCCAGTACCACGTCGGCGACGTCCAGTTCGTTGCCGCGTTCGACGTCGACGGCAAGAAGGTGGGGCAGGACCTGTCCGACGCCATCCTGGCCAGCGAAAACAACACCATCAAGATTGCCGATGTCCCGCCGACCGGCGTCACGGTCCAGCGCGGCCACACCCTGGACGGCCTGGGCAAGTACTACCTCGAGACCATCGAGCAGTCCCCGGAGGAGCCGGTCGACGTCGTCCAGGCCCTCAAGGACGCCCAGGTTGACGTCATGGTGTGCTACCTGCCGGTCGGTTCCCAGCAGGCCGCCGAGTTCTACGCCCAGTGCGCGATCGATGCCGGCGTGGCGTTCGTCAACGCCCTGCCGGTCTTCCTGGCCGGCACCAAGGAATGGGCGGACAAGTTCACCGCCGCGGGCGTGCCGATCGTGGGCGATGACATCAAGAGCCAGATCGGTGCCACCATCACGCACCGCGTCATGGCCAAGCTGTTCGAGGACCGCGGCGTCACCCTGGACCGCACGTACCAGCTGAACGTCGGCGGCAACATGGACTTCAAGAACATGCTCGAGCGCGACCGCCTGGAGTCCAAGAAGATCTCCAAGACCCAGGCCGTCACCTCCAACGTCGAGGCCGAGCTCGCCGCCAAGGACGTCCACATCGGCCCGTCCGACTACGTCCAGTGGCTCGATGACCGCAAGTGGGCCTTCGTCCGCCTTGAGGGCCGCAACTTCGGCGACGCCCCGGTGTCCCTGGAATACAAGCTCGAAGTCTGGGACTCGCCCAACTCCGCCGGCGTGATCATCGACGCCATCCGTGCCGCCAAGATCGGCCTGGACCGCGGCATCGGCGGCCCGCTGGTCTCGGCGTCGAGCTACTTCATGAAGTCCCCGCCGGAGCAGTTCAACGACGACCTCGCCCGTGAAAAGGTCGAGGCCTTCATCCGCGGCGACCTGGAGCGCTAACCGCCTTCCCTTCCCCGGTTGCCCTGTCACTTAAGGCTCCTAAACCTCTGGTTTGGCCGCTGCAAGTGATAGGGCAACCGGCGTTTAACGGGGACGAAGAGCGGAGCGGACTCTTTGGGCCGCGCCGCGGAAGTCATCCGCAAGATCATCGGCGTTGAACTTGAAGTACCGCCAACCGGCCGCGTTGAACGATTCGTCGCGTCGATTGTCCCGGGACTGCTGTTCGCGCGTCAGGTGGTGCCCGCCGTCGTACTGGATGGCCACCCGCTGCCGGCGGTAGCCGAGGTCCGCGGCGGGGGAATGGGGGTCTCCCGGCGCAATCCGGAGCTGCAACTCCGGCTCCGGCAACCCGGCCGCGGTCAGCGCCAGGCGCAGGAACGTCTCGGGGGCCGAGTCGGCACCGGGCCGGATGAGTGCCGTCGCTTGGCGTGCTTTCACGATTCCCTTGAGCTTTGGGTGCCGTTTCAGCATCGCGGTCAGCTGGGGAAGTGTGGCCCACGGCTCCGTGCGGACTTCCAGATCAGGGCGTGGCCGGCGCACGAGTTGGTCGCCCACTGCAACGAGGTCGTCCAGCGGCAGGATGCGGGCAAGGTCCAGCCAGGTCCGGGCGGGTGTTGAAATGCGGATGCCGTCCAGAATCATCAGCTCGTCGTCGAACGCAAGGACGGTGTGCCCGACCACGCCCTCACGCCGGACCGGCGGCAGGGCCCTGCGTTTGCTGAGATGCAGTTCGCGGCAGCCGCGGTACCAGGATGGGAGCCACAGTCCCAGCAGTACTGCGGCAGTGAGGTGCGAAATCCACGCGCCCGGCGTCGCGGCCGACAGGGCACGGGCCAGGCTTCGGAGTTCAAATTCCCAGTCTGTGGGCACATGGATCAGCCGGCCCGCCGAGGTGATGTCGGAGGAACGGAGCCGTGCACTTCCCAGGCTCGCGGCCCGCGCCTCATAGACCGTGAATGGGGCCGCGGAAAGGTGGGCCGGCAGGGGTGCTGGTGGGTGCATGCGGACCATTCTTGTCCGAACCCCATGTCCCCGCTCCGGTTATCCACAGACCCCCGTTACGCTATCACTTGGAGCGGTCAAAGGGCCGGAATGGCAGCCCAAAGTGATAGATCAACGGGGGCGTTAGAAGAGGCCGACCGGGTTACCGGCGTCGTCGACGTCCATCCGCATCGCTGCCGGCACCTTGGGCAGGCCCGGCATGGTCATCACGGCGCCGGTGAGCGCCACGATGAAGCCCGCACCGGTCTTGGGGATGAGGTCCCGGACGTGGATGGTGAAGCCCTTGGGCGCACCGAGCCGGGTGGCGTCGTCGGTGAAGGAGTACTGGGTCTTCGCCATGCACACCGGCATCCCGGACCAGCCGTTCTTCTCGATCTCGGCCAGCCGTTTGAGCGCGGGCACGGAGAAGTCCACGCCGTCGGCGCCGTAGATCTCCTGCACGATGGTCCGGATCTTGTCCTCCACGGACATCTCCAGCGGGTACAGGTGCCGGAAGCCGTGCGGGGCGTCGATCGCGGCCGCCACCTTCGCCGCGAGCTCGTCGCCGCCGTCGCCGCCACCGCCGCGGCCCCACACATCGGCCACCGCGGCCTGGACACCCTCCGCGGCGCACCACTGAAGCAGCCAGTCCAGCTCCTCCGCGGTGTCCGTGGCGAATTTGTTGACCGCCACGACCGGGGTGATGCCGAACTTCTCGACGTTCCGGATGTGGCGCCGCAGATTGGCCACGCCGGCGGCCAGCGCCTCCACGTTGGGCTCCTTGAGCAGGTCTTTCGGCACACCGCCGTGCATCTTGAGCGCCCGGACGGTGGCCACGAGGACGACGGCGGACGGGGCGACGTCGGCCATCCGCGCCTTGATGTCCATGTACTTTTCGGCGCCGAGGTCCGCGCCGAACCCCGCCTCGGTGATGACGATGTCCGCAAGGCGGCGGGCAGTCTGCGTGGCGATGAGGGAGTTGCAGCCGTGGGCGATGTTGGCGAAGGGCCCGCCGTGCACCAGCGCCGGGGTGCCGGCGATGGTCTGCACGAGGTTGGGTTTGATCGCGTCCTTGAGCAGCATGGTCAGGGCGCCCTGGACGCCCAGGTCGGCCACGGTGACGGGCCGGCGGTCGTAGGTGTAGCCGAACGTGATCCGGCCGAGCCGGTCGCGCAGATCGTTCAGGTCCGTGGCGAGGCAGAACACGGCCATGATCTCCGAGGCCACGGTGATGTCGAAGCCGTCCTGCCGCGGCGTGCCCTGAGCCGGCCCGCCGAGGCCGATCACGACCTCCCGGAGGGACCGGTCGTTCATGTCCAGGACGCGCTTGAACGTCATCCGGCGCGGATCGATGTTGAGCTCGTTGCCCTGGAAGATGTGGTTGTCCACGAGGGCCATGAGGGCGTTGTTCGCCGAGGTGATGGCGTGGAAATCGCCCGTGAAGTGCAGGTTGATCTGGTCCATCGGCAGCACCTGGGAGTAGCCGCCGCCGGTCGCGCCGCCCTTCATTCCCAGGATGGGGCCGAGCGAGGGTTCGCGCAGCGCGATCATCACGCTGTGCCCGGCCCGGGCCAGGGAATCCGCGAGCCCCACCGTCGTGGTGGACTTGCCTTCGCCGGCGGGGGTGGGCGACATCGCGGAGACCAGCACCACCTTGCCGGGCGCGCGCACGGGGGCGCCGGCCGCGACGGTCAGCTTCGCAGGATCGATCTTGGCCTTGTAGGGTCCGTAGAGCTCCAGCGCGTCCGGGGTGATGCCGGCGGCCGCCGCAATCTCCCCGATCGGCTTCATGACTGCCCGCTGGGCAATTTCCAGGTCGCTGGGGACGTTGTTCCCGGCAGTGGTGGTCTCAGACATCGTTGTCCTTCGGCTCGTGGCGTCGGCGGGTTTGTCCCGGTCCGGTGTTGCCGGGCGGGGTTGGAGCGGTCGGGGTGGGTGGATCCGGTTCAGGGTGTGTGGCCCACCGGGATGGTCAGGCTTCCAAAATACTGGCTCACGGCGGTGTGGTAGCTCTCCAGCGTAATCGCGGCGGTGCGTTGCCAGCCGAACTCCTGGGCATGGATCGCGGCGGCGCGCCCCATGTCGGTGCGGGTTTGGGTGTCGTCGAAGAGCGACTCGAGGGCATCCGCCCAGTCGCTGGCCTTGTGGCCCTCGATCAGCATCCCGGTCCGTCCGTCCTGGACGGCGCGGGAGAGGCCGCCGACTTTCGTGGCGAGGACCGGCGTCCCGCAGGCCTGCGCCTCCAGCGCCACCAGGCCGAAGGACTCGCTGTAGGAGGGCATCACCACGACGTCGGCGGAGCGGTACCAGCCGGCCAGTTCCGGGGCGTTCACCGGCGGGTGGTGGGTGGCGACGTCGTCCATTCCGGCGGCGCTGATCAGCGTCTTGAGGTTGAAGTCCTTGGCGCCGCTGACGGCCCCCAGGATGGTCAGCTGCAGGTCGATGTCCGGGCGCCGGGAGCGCAGGAGCGCCGCCGCCTTGATCAGGATCTGCGGGCCCTTGAGCCGCTGGATCCGGCCCGCGAACAGCAGATGGAACTTGCCCGGGGCGATGCCGTGCTGGGCCCTGGCCCGGTTCCTGAAGGCCGGCGTGAAGACGGCCAGGTCCACGCCGGGCGGCGCGACGTCAATGTGGTCGATGTCGGCGTTGTAGTGCGAGACCAGCTCGGCCGCTTCGGTGCCGGTATTGGCGATCAGCCGGGTGGCGCCGTCGACAATCCGGTGCTCGCCGTCCTCACGCCGCCGCGGCTCGGGCTGTTCGCCGGACTCGAGGAGCTGGTTCTTGACCTTCGCCATCGTGTGCATGGTGTGGACGAGGGGCAGCCGCCACAGCTCCGCGAGCTCCAGCCCGGCCACCCCGGAGACCCAGTAGTGGGAATGGATGACGTCATACCGGCCGTGCGGCTGGAGCTGGCGGATCCGGTTGATCTCGGCGACCATGCTGTGCAGCAGCCCCGGAAGCTCCTCCTTGGGCAGCTTCCGGGGCGGGCCGGCGAGGACGTTGTGCACGCACACACCCGGGGACGGGTGTTCGACGGCGGGCTGCGTGGCCGAGGTGGACCGGGTGAAGATCTCCACTTCCACGCCGGTCTCGGCGAGGGCCGCTGCCAGCGCCCGGACGTACACGTTCATGCCGCCGGCGTCACCTGAGCCGGGCTGTTCCATGGGCGAGGTGTGCAGGGAAAGGAAGGCGACGCGGCGGATCAGCGACACGGTTCCCCTTTCCTCTGCCCATTTCTTTCTGCCCAATACATGTCGATAAAACATTACTCCTGAAGTGCCAGCCGGTTCACGGGACCGCACGCCCTGGTCCGCAGACCAGGGCGCGCTGCTAACGTGGCCGCTGTGAACACAACGACAGGACAAGGACCTGCAGCCGGCTGGACCATCCGGGAGGCTGGCCCGGAGGACTGGCCGGGCATCTGGGCGATCCTGGAACCCGTCGTCCGGTCCGGGGAGACTTTTACCTGGGACCGGGACACGGCCGAGGACGAGGCCCGCGCACGCTGGTTCAAGCAGGCGCCGGGCCGGACGTTCGTCGCGGTTGCCTCCGACACCGGCGCGATCCTTGGAACCGGCGAGCTGCACGCCAACCAGGGCGGCGGCGGCAGCCATGTGGCCAACGCGGGTTACATGGTCCACCCGGCCCAGGCCGGCCGCGGACTGGCCCGGGCCCTCTGCGCCTATTCACTCGACGCCGCGCGCGACGCCGGTTTCCGGGCCATGCAGTTCAACGCCGTCGTGGAAAGCAATGTCCGGGCCGTGGCTGCGTGGAAATCCATGGGCTTCGAGGTGCTCGCGACCATTCCCGAGGCGTTCAACCACCCAGAGCTGGGCTACGTGGGCCTGCACGTGATGTACCGAAAGCTGTAGGGTTTCCGGCCCCGGTACCGCGGGACGCTGATGTTGGCGGGCCGTTAAGGCCCACGGGCAGCTACGGCCCGCCGTGCCAGAGACGGCCCAGCTCCGGGAACGCTGCTTCATAGCCGGCCAGCAGTTTTCCGGCGAGGTCATCCGAATCCACGAGCGGATGCCTGGCGAACGCGGCGAGGGCAGCCTCCCGCCGGCCGGTCGTCGCTGCCTCCACGACGAGCCGTTCGACGTCCTTGACGCGCCGCAGCAGCCCCAGTTGCGCCGGTCCCGGACGGTCCTGCGGGACCGGCCCGGCGCCGTCGGGTGTCACCCGGCACGGAACTTCGACGACGGCGTCGGCCGGCAGCCCCGGGACAGCCGGCACCACCTGTGCTCCGGACCCGGCGCCGCCCGCTTCCGGGCCGGCGGACCCAACGGTGGTGACGGCGTTGCGCGTGTTGAGGATCAGGTCCGCCGCGCCGCCGCCAGAGAGGGCGCGCATGGCCGCCAGCGCCACCCGCTCGTAGCCCCCGCCGGCGAGGTCGGTCTCGTCGCGGCGTTCGCCCGAGGTGCGGGCCTCCGCGAGGTAGCCCTCCTCGCGGGACCTGCGGGCGTCCTCCCACAGCGCAAAAGCCTCGGCTCCGGCGGCAGCCAGCCGGGGATAGAGCTTGGCCTGCTGCCGGGCGATCGATTCCCCCCGGGTCTGACCTGCGGCGCGCATGCCGGCCACCGCCCGAACGGTGTCGTAGTAGTAGAAAAGATATTCATTCGGCAGGCAGCCAAGGCTGGCCAGCAACCCGGGGGAGAACAGCCGGCCTTCCTCGAATTCCGACAGCGCCGCAGGGTTCGCGAGCAGTGCCGGGAGGGCGTCCCGGCCCCCGGCCTCCAGCCGGTACAGCCAGCCGAGGTGGTTCAGGCCGTAGTAGCCCACGCCGTCGAGCGTGCCCTCGGGCAGCGCGACGCCGGCGGCCCGCGCCGCGCGGTGCACCAGGCCGCTGGCGGAGTCGCAAATCCCGATCACCTTGGGGCCGAGCACGGGGACCAGGGCCTCCGTGACCATGCCGGCGGGGTTGGTGAAGTTGAGCAGCCACGCCCCGGGGCAGCGGCTCCGCATTTCCTCTGCGAGCCGCAGCATCGGCGGAATGGAGCGCAGCGCGTAGGAGATCCCGCCGGCGCCGGTGGTTTCCTGGCCCAGGAGTCCGAGGTCCAGGGCGATCCGCTCGTCGGCGGTCCGGCCGGCGGTGCCGCCGGGCCGGATGGCGGCGAAGACCATGTCGGCGCCGTCCAAGGCCTCGGGGAGCGAGGACACGGCACGGATCTGCGGGCCGGAACCCGGCGGGCCCTGCCGGGCGAGGGAGGCCAGGACTGCCTCGATGGCCGCCAGCCTGGCGGGGTCGACGTCGTAGAGCACCAGCTCCCGCACCAGCCCTGCGAAAGGCCCGGCAGAGAGCGCCCGGTAGACCAGGGGGACGCGGAAGCCGCCCCCGCCGGCGATCGTGAGCCGCATGCGGACAGTCTATTCCCCGTCTTGTTCCCCGCCGGTTTGGGCCCCGCTTTCCCCTGGTATCCCTCGACGGCGGTACGGCGTAATGTGCCGTATATGGACGCGACCCCGGCGCGGAGATTTGATCCGCTCTCTGCCGTCCGCAGCCCGGCCGCGGACGGATTCGACCTGCTCCTGACCGGGACCGTGTTCCAGGACATCATCTTCACCGGGCTGCCCCACGCGCCGCAGCCCGGCACGGAAATCTGGAGCGACGGGATGGGCAGCTGCCCCGGGGGCGTCGCCAATCAGGCCATCGCCGCCTCCCGGCTGGGACTGCGGACCGGTCTTGCCGCCGTGTTCGGCGATGACGGCTACGGTGACTACAACTGGAAGATTCTGGCCGCCCAGGAACACGTGGACCTGTCCCTGTCCCGGCGTGTTCCAGGCTGGCATTCGCCCGTCACCGTGTCCTTGAGCGTGGAGAAGGACCGGTCCATGGTGACGCACGGGCACCCGGCGCCGGTGACTTCCACCGAGCTGGTCGGATGCCCGCCGCCGGCGCTCGCAGCCGTTGCGGAGCTGGGGGAGGAGCTCGAACCGTGGGCTGTCGACGCGCACAAGAACGGCGTCCAGCTGTTCGGCGATGTCGGCTGGGACCCCACCGGCGCGTGGTCCTCGACCCGGCTGGACCACCTGAAGTATTTCCACGCTTTCATGCCGAACCAGCACGAGGCCATGAACTTCACGGGCTGCGACGACCCCTGGTCCGCCCTGTACTCGCTTGCGGACCGGGTTCCGGTGGCGGTGGTCACCCTCGGCGCCCAGGGATCCATGGCCGTGGATTCGGAAACGGGGGAGGAGGAGTGGGTCCCGTCCCTGCCGGTCCGGGCCTACGATCCCACCGGCGCCGGTGACTGCTTCGGTGCGGCCTTCATTGTCGGCTCCTTGGCCTGCTGGCCGCTGGGAGACCGTCTCCGCTTCGCCAATCTGTGCGCCGCCCTGGCCGTCCAGGAGGTGGGCGGCTCGCTGGCGGCGCCCGGCTGGGGCGACATTGCCGACTGGTGGCAGCGGGCCAACGCCCGGAAGGAACGGCAAAGCAGCCAATGGCTTCGCCGCTACCGCTTCCTGGAAGAGATCGTGCACGACGTCCCGCCTGAGGCGCAGCGGCGCGCGACGGCGACCATCGCCCACCAGTCCGACGCGTAGACGGGCGGGCGCGGCTGGGCTTTCGTGGCTGGCACCAGTGGGCATGTCCTCCGCTGGGGTCTTGGCGTGGGCATGGACCCGTAGTGCGCGGGCTTGGGCGTGAAGATTGGGCATGTCCCGCGGTGGGGGTCCGGCCGGATTCGTGGCTGGCACCAGTGGGCATGTCCTCCGGTGGGGTCTTGGCGTGGGCATGGACCCGTTGTGCGCGGGCTTGGGCGTGAAGATTGGGCATGTCCCGCGGTGGGGGTCCGGCCGGATTCGTGGCTGGCACCAGTGGGCATGTCCTCCGGTGGGGCCGGGGCGTGGGCATGGACCCGTTGTGCGCGGCCTTGGGTGTGAAGATTCCGCATGTCCCGCGGGGAGGAATGGGCATGTCCAGCGGTGGCCGGGCCCGCCCGATTATTCGGCCCGCAGCGCCGCGCCTAGAATCGTTAGGTGACTTACCAAGCAGCAACAGGCGATCTCCTGCCCGGTTCGGCGGCAGTGCCGGCCCACGCTGAGGAGCGCTCAGCCGTAATCGATCTCGACGCCATCCGGCACAACGTCCGCCGTATCGCAGCGGTGGCCTCACCCGCGCAGGTAATGGCCGTGGTCAAGGCCGACGCCTACGGGCACGGCGCCGTCCACGTGGCCCGCGCGGCCCTCGGCGCGGGGGCCAGTTGGCTTGGCGTCGCCCACATCTCCGAGGCCCTCGCCCTGCGCGCCGCCGGGATTGAGGCGCCGCTGCTGGCCTGGCTGCACACCCCGGACAGCAACTTCGCCGCCGCAGTGGCCGCAGGAATCGACATCGGCTGCTCGGGCTGGGAACTGGACCGGATCGTGGCCGCGGCCCGCGAGCAGGAACGGCCCGCCCGCGTCCACCTGAAGGTCGACACCGGGCTCGGCCGCAACGGCGCCACCCTCGATGCCTGGGACAGCCTGGTCGGCGAAGCCATGGAACACCAGGACCAGGGCCTGCTCCGGGTCGTGGGGATCTTCTCCCACCTGGCCGTCGCCGACGAACCCGAACGGCCCGAAACCGACGAGCAGCTCGCCGCGTTCCGCCAGGTCCTCGCCGTCGCCCAGGACGCCGGCGTGGACCCCGAGGTCCGCCACCTCGCCAACACCCCGGCCACCCTCTCCCGGCCGGACACCCACTTTGACCTGGTCCGCGTGGGGCTGGGCCTGTACGGGCTGTCGCCGTTCGAAGGGCAAAGTCCGGCCGAGCTCGGGCTGCGCCCGGCCATGACGGTCCGCACGGTGGTCTCGCACTGCAAGGACGTGCCCGCCGGGCAGGGCGTTTCCTACGGGCTGAACTACCGCACGGACGGTGTCAGCACCCTCGGGCTCATCCCGCTGGGCTACGCCGACGGCGTGCCGCGCATCGCCACGGGTGGCCCCGTCCGGGTCGAGGGCGTGAACTATCCGGTAGTGGGCCGCATTGCGATGGACCAGATGGTGATCGACCTCGGACCCCGCCACGTGGCGGCTGGAGGCCCGAGCATCCTCGGCGCCGAGGCAGTGCTGTTTGGCGACGGCGCCGACGGCGGACCCACAGCCGATGACTGGGCCAAGGCCGCCGGTACCAACAACTACGAGATCGTCACCAGGATCAGCCCCCGCGTGCCGCGCCGCTACCTGAACGAAGAGCCCTCCACCGGCGAAGAGCGGCCGTGAGCGCGCCCGCGTGGGAACGGAGCCTTGAGGTCCACACGGCGGCGCAGACGCATGCGCTCGCCGCGGCCCTCGGCGCCGTGCTGGAAACCGGCGATCTGCTGGTCCTGACCGGCGAACTGGGTGCCGGCAAGACCACGTTCACGCAGGGGCTGGGGGAGGGCCTGGGAGTGCGGGCCGGCATCATCTCGCCGACCTTTGTCCTGGTGCGCATCCACCCCAACCTGCCCGGAGGACCCCGGCCGGGCGGACCGGACCTGGTGCATGTGGACGCCTACCGGCTGGAGTCGGCCGCTGAAATCGACGACATCGATCTTGAAAACACCATGGACAGCGCCGTGACGGTGGTCGAGTGGGGCCGCGGCCGGGTTGAGCACCTCAGCGACAGCCGGCTGGAGGTCGAACTCCACCGCACCCTCGGAGGCGCCGCCGCTTCCGCCGAAACCCCCGAAACCCCCGAAACCCCCGAAACCCCAGCCGAAACCGGCGCCAGTCCCGTTCTGGATTTCGACACGGACGACGACGACGAACCGCGGACCGTCGTGATCCGCGGCTTCGGCCCGCGCTGGGCCGAAGCGCCGACGCTGCCCGGCGCCGAGACCATGCCCGGCGCCGGGCCCCTGCCCGGGACCACGCCCCAGACCCCGGAACGGAATCCCTGATGCTGATCCTCGCCATCGACACCTCAGCTGTCGCCAGCGCCGCCCTGGTCTCCGATGATGCGCCGGAATCCGTGCTCGCCAGCTTCGCCACCGAGGACACGCGCACCCACGCGGAGGTCCTGGCCCCGGGGATCGACGGGCTCCTGGCTGAGGCCGGAGTCAGCGGGCACGACGTCGACGCTATCGTCACCGGCGTCGGCCCCGGCCCGTTCACGGGGCTGCGCTCCGGGATCGTCACGGCCCGCACCCTCGCTTTTGTCTGGGGCAAGCCGCTGTACGGCGTCATGAGCCTGGACGCGATCGCCCTGGAAGTAGCCGAATCCACCGACTCGGCAGCGGAGTTCATTGTCGCCACCGATGCGCGCCGCAAGGAAGTGTACTGGGCCCGGTACACCCTCTCCGATGCCCAGCTGCCGCATCTGGAGGACGGCCCGCACGTGGGATTCGCCGCGGACCTGCCGGATCTGCCCGTCTACGGTGCCGGGGCAGGAATCTACTCCGACGCCGTCAAGGCGGTCGCGGAATTCAGCACCCGCCAGCCGGAGGCCCTCTCGCTCGGCCAGTTCGCACTCGCCCGGCTCTCCGCGGGGGAACAGCTCCTGGACTCCACCCCCCTGTACCTGCGCGAATCCGACGCCCAGGTGCCCGGACCCCGGAAGCGTGCCCTGTGAGCGCGGAGCGAGCCGTCCGGCTGCCCGGCGGGGTCACCCTGCGGGACATGGACGCCGCGGACGTCCCCGCCATCCACGCCCTGGAACTCCGGCTCTTTCCCGTGGATGCCTGGCCGCTGCAGATGTTCCACGACGAGCTGGCGCAGGTGGATACCCGCCGCTACCTCGTGGCGGAAGTCCACGGCGGGATCGTGGGCTATGCCGGGCTCATGTGCATCGAACCGATCTCGGACGTCCAGACCATCGCCGTGGTGCCGGAGCAGGAAGGCAAGGGCATCGGCTCTGCCCTGCTCACCGAGCTGATCGCGGAAAGCCGGCGCCGGCACGCCCAGGACGTGCTGCTCGAGGTCAGGGCGGACAACCCCCGGGCCCAGCAGCTCTACCTGCGCTTCGGCTTCGAACAGATCCACGTCCGGCCCCGCTACTACCGCGACGGCGTCGACGCCCTGATCATGCGGCTCCAGCTGCCCCGTGAACCGCTCAGCCCCAAGCCAACGGAAGCAGGCCGACCATGAACCGCACCCAGCCGCTCGTGCTCGGCATTGAGTCCTCGTGCGACGAAACCGGTGTCGGCATCGTCCGGGGGACCACCCTGCTGACGAACACCGTCTCGTCCTCCATGGACGAACACGTCCGCTTCGGCGGAGTGATCCCCGAGATCGCCTCCCGCGCCCACCTCGACGCGTTCGTCCCCACCCTCGAGGAGGCCCTCGCGGAGGCGGGAGTGACGCTCGCGGACATCGACGCGATCGCCGTCACCTCCGGGCCGGGCCTGGCGGGTGCCCTCATGGTGGGGGTATGCGCGGCCAAGGCGCTCGCCGTCGCCACCGGCAAACCGCTCTACGCCATCAACCACCTGGTGGCGCATGTCGGCGTCGGGCTCCTGCAGCAGGGCGCCGGCGCGCCGTCGCCGCAAACAAGGCCGCACGCCTTGCCGGAGAATATGGGCGCGCTCCTGGTCTCCGGCGGCCACACCGAGATCCTGCGGATCCGGAGCATCACGGACGACGTCGAGCTGCTGGGCTCCACGATCGATGACGCCGCCGGCGAAGCGTATGACAAGGTGGCACGGCTCCTGGGCCTGGGCTACCCGGGCGGCCCGGCCATCGACAAGCTCGCGCGCACGGGCAACGCCAAAGCCATCCGGTTCCCGCGCGGGCTCACACAGCCCAAGTACATGGGGACCGCCGAGGAACCCGGACCGCACCGCTACGATTGGTCCTTCAGCGGGCTCAAGACCGCCGTCGCCCGCTGCGTGGAGCAGTTCGAGGCCCGTGGCGAGGAGGTGCCCGTGGCAGACATCGCCGCGGCCTTCCAGGAAGCCGTGGTGGATGTCATCACCGCCAAGGCGGTGCTCGCCTGCCGCGAAAACGGCATCACGGAGGTCCTCCTGGGTGGCGGGGTCGCCGCCAACTCGCGGCTGCGCCAGCTCACCGAACAACGCTGCAGTGCGGCCGGCATCCGGCTGACGGTGCCGCCGTTGCCGCTGTGCACGGACAACGGCGCCATGGTGGCCGCGCTCGGGGCGCAACTGGTGATGGCCGGCGTGCAACCGAGCGGGATCGGCTTTGCCCCGGATTCCTCAATGCCGGTCACGACCGTCTCCGCCTGAGGCCACAGCCTGGGGCTTCGTCCGCGTGGAGGTAGGACGGCCTGGGGCTCCGGCGGCCTGCGTTGCGGCTGCCGCGGGAGCTAGGCGTCCGGACCCTGGCGCATCTGCTTGACCAGGTCCAGGACGACGGCGCGCAGGTCCCCGCCGTGCTCGGCGGCGATCCGGCGCTGCCGCTGGTAGCCGGCGCCGCGCTCGATGATCTTCTCGACGTCGGCCAGTTCGGCGCTGCAGCCCAGCTTCGCCGCCACCGGCTCAAGCCGCTTGAGCGTCTCGCGCAGGTGCTCCGTTACGAGCTGCTCGTTGCCGTCGGCGTCGAGGATGATGATCGCGTCCAGGCCATACCGGGCCGCGCGCCACTTGTTTTCCTGCACGTGCCACGGGGGCATCGTGGGAATGGTGCCGCCGTTTTCCAGCGTGGTGGAAAATTCGTCGACAAGGCACTGCGTTAGTGCCGCGATCGCCCCGACGTCCTCGAGGGTCGCCAGGCCGTCGCAAATGCGCATCTCGATGGTGCCAAGCGCCGGAACGGGGCGGATGTCCCACCGGATCTCGGAGAGCGTGTCAATCACGCCGGTGGTGAACATGTCCTGGACGTAGGACTCGTAGTCCTCCCAGCTGGCGAACTGGAACGGCAGCCCGGCGGTGGGCAGCTGCTGGAACATGAGGGCGCGGTGCGAGGCGTATCCGGTGTCCTCGCCGCCCCAAAACGGGCTGGACGCGGAGAGCGCCTGGAAATGCGGGAAGTAATTGACCAGGCCGTCCAGCACCGGAAGGACCTTGTCCCGGCTGTCCAGTCCGACGTGCACATGGACGCCGTAAATGACCATCTGCCGGCCCCACCACTGGGTCCGGTCAATGAGCTTGGCGTAGCGTGCCTTGTCCGTGACGGGCTGCAGCTGGGGCGGGCTGAAGGGGTGACTCCCGGCGCAAAAGATCTCCACGCCCATCGGATCGGTCACGTCCCGGACAGCCGCGAGCGAGCTGCTCAGGTCCGCCTTGGCCTCCGCGACGGTGGTGCAGATGCCGGTGACGAGCTCCACGGTGTTCAGCAGCAGCTCCTGCTTGATGTGCGGGTGCTCGTCGTCCTCATTGAGTTCGGGATGCCGGGCCGCGACGCCGCGCAGCACCTGGTTCGCCACGGAGGCCAGCTCACCGGTCTCGGCGTCGACGAGCGCCAGCTCCCATTCCACGCCAAGAGTCGACTGCCTTGATGAAGCGAACTCGATCTTCATGTGGTCCCTTCACTGTTCTGCTGTCGCTGGCCGTGGTCCTGGCGGGGAAATGCGCCGGCAAACATCCTCGGACATGCCTCTGGACATGGCACCGGCGGTGTCACGTGCAATTTCCCACACACCAGTGCGCCGGCCGGGCGGCCGGCAGGGCTACGGGTGGTCCAAGTCTAGTGCAGGGGCGGCCCCGGGACGGTGTCAAAGTTGCCGCTGGTGCGTGAGTGTATTCACAACATCGCTGGTCAGCGACGGCGCGCGCGGTTGCGCGTTGGGCTGCGGGTAGCCGGAGCGATCCTGGCGTTTAATGGAGCTGTGCCCATTCTGAACAAAGACATGACCCTGTGTATCTCGCTCTCGGCCCGGCCCAGCAACAACGGGACGCGCTTCCACAACCACCTGTACGAACAGCTGGGCCTGAACTGGATCTACAAGGCCTTTGCCCCCACCGACCTCGCCCAGGCGATCGCCGGGGTGCGCGGCCTCGGCATCCGCGGCTGCGCCGTGTCCATGCCTTACAAGGAGGACGTGATCGCCCTCGTTGACGTCATGGACCCGTCGGCGAAGGCCATCGACTCGGTCAACACCATCGTCAACGACGGAGGCCGGCTCACGGCGTACAACACCGACTACACCGCAATTGAGCAGCTCCTGCAGAGCAATGCAGTCCCCACGGACTACTCGGTGCTGGTCCTGGGCGCCGGCGGCATGGCTAAGGCCACCGTGGCCGCGCTGCGGGATGCCGGGTTCAAGGACGTGACCGTCGTGGCCCGCAACGAGGGCCCCGGCCGCGCCCTGGCCGAACAGTACGGCTTCGCCTGGCGCCCGGACCTTGGTTCTGCGGCGTCCGGTACCGGCACGGCGGACATGCTCATCAACGTCACCCCCATCGGGATGGCCGGAGGCCCGGACGCCGCCGCGCTGCCGTTCCCGCAGGAGGCCATCGACGCCGCCAAGGTGGTGTTCGACGTCGTCGCGCTCCCGGCCGAGACACCGCTGATCAAGGCCGGCCGCGCGGCCGGCAAGACCGTGATCACCGGAGCCGAGGTCGCCACGATCCAGGCGCTCGAGCAGTTCGTGCTGTACACCGGCGTCCGGCCGACCGACGAGCAAATCCGGGCAGCCGAGGACTTCACGCGGGCCCAGTAGCCATGTGGCCCACTAGCCCTGTAGCCCAGTTGCCCGGCCGCTTCGCTGAGATCCGGCGGCGGGGCACTGCGCCGGTGGGATCCCGCTGGCGGGCTAGACGGGGTCCACCGAGACGGCCACCCGGTCCTCACCGATCCTGGTGAGGACCAGGGTGGCTGCTTTCTTGTCCTTGTGCTTTGCGCTGCCGCCGGGCAGGAGTTGCTTGCGCAGTTCTTCGGGCGTGACAGCCATACCGCGCTTCTTGATGTCCAGGACTCCGATGCCTTGATCCTTGACCCAGGCCTTGAGTGCCTTGACGTTGAACGGCATCACCTCCAGGACCCTGTAGGCCTTGGCGAACGGGGTGTCATGCAGCCCCGGGGCGCAGATGTAGGCGATGTGCTCGTCTACGAGGTGCCCGCCCAGCTGGAGGGCGACGTCGGCCACCAGGCCGGCGCGGATCACCGCGCCGTCGGGCTCGTACAGGTACCCCTCCACGGGTCCCACTGGCGCCACCGGGCCGGCACCGAAGTCCTCGCCGCTGGTGAGCTCAGCGGAACCAAGGGGCCCGAGCACGAGGGCCGCGCGCCGCACCCCGGGACGCCGCACCGCGTTGAACCACAGGGCCACCTCGGTCACGTCCCCGCCCACGGAGACCCACTGCGCCTCGCAGCCGGCCGGCACGGAATCGTGCGGCATGCCCGGTCCCATCTTCACGCCGACGGCGCGGCCGGAGCCGGCGAGTGACTCCACGAAGGACAGCGGCGGGGAGAAATCCTCCGGATCCCAGATCCGTTTGGTACCCGAGGTGGACGTCGTGCGCCGGGCAGGGTCGAGCCAGACGCCGTCGACCCCCTCGAGCGACACCGACGTGGCATCGGAATGGACCACCGTGGCATTGCGGAACGGGATCAGGTTCATCGTGGCGCAGGCGGCTGTGGCCTCGTCCATTTCCACGGCGGTGACCACCAGGTCCAGGGATGCCAGGGCCATGGAGTCCGCCCCGAGCCCGCAGCCGAGATCCGCGACGTGGCCGATCCCGGCCTCCGCGAACCGCTGCGCGTGCCGTGCCGCCACCGTGAGCCGGGTGGCCTGTTCCAGGCCGGCCTTGGTGAAAATCATCTGCCGGGCGAATTCGCCGAATTTGGCCTCGGCCTTGGTCCGCAGCCGGGACTGGGTGAGCACGGCCGAGACCAGCTCGGGGGAGTGGCCGGCCTTGCGCAGCGACGCCGTGAGGCGGAAGGCCTCGTCCTCGCGGTACGGGCCCAACGACGCCAGCAGCTCCCAGCCCTCGGGGGTGAGGATCGGGGCAATATGTTCCTGCGGTGCGTCAGTCATGGCATCCAGCGTAGTTGAGGTCCGCGGGCGCGCTGTGACCGGACGGCGGGGGCTAGGCTTGATGGCATGGAAGACAGCGGCACAGGCGACAGCATCTCAGCGGACGCGGCCGGGCAGGACACGGTCGGCAACGACGACGCCGGGCAGGAGCGCCGGCGCCCGCAGGGACTGGCCCGCTACGCAAAACCGGCGCTGATCGCCGGAGCGGTGATCGCCGTCGTGTCCGTCGCACTTTTGGTGATTATCTTCTTCCTCGATTCCTTCAACGCCACCGTGTATTCCGTCGGCGGCAAGAACGTCCAGGACGCCACGGACGAGGCCAGGGCCATCCGCGAGACCTATGCCGCGGCCCGGCTCGGCGGCATCGTCTTCCTCATCGCCGGCATTCTGCTGGCCGCCGCCGGCGCCGTGCTGATGTTCCGGCACCGGAATGACGAGGGCCAGAACACGGACGAAGACGACGGCGAGGACGTGGACTTCGACGACCTCGCAGACCAGTAGCCAGCCAGTAGGCGCGCGAATGGGCGGGCTAATGGGCAGGCGCCCGCACCGCCAGGCAGTGCCAACGGCCACGGGCCACGGGACATGCCCAGCCTCCTGCGCCGCGAATGGACATGTCCTCCCCGGTAGCCCGCACCCGTTGGGTATGTCCACCGCTGAGCTTCAAGAGTGGGCATTTCCTCCCGGGTAGCCGACGCTCGTTGGGCATGTCCATCGCTCAGCAGGGGCACAGAGCATGAGGCCCAAGTGTCCTCTGGCCGCAACGAAGAATGGGCATGGCCCTCTGGCCCGGCCGCCGTCGTTGGGCATGTCCATCGCTCAGCAGGGGCACAGAGCATGATGCCCAAGTGTCCTCTGGCCGCAACGAAGAATGGGCATGTCCTCCCGGGCAGCCCACGCACGTTGGATATTTCCGATCCGGCGGCCCGTATCCGTTGGGCATGTCCATCGCTCAGCGCGGGCAGTGAGCATGAGGCCCAAGTGTCCTCTGGCCGCAGCAAAAAATGGGCATGTCCCATGGGGGGAAATGTTCACCCGGAACGAATTTCTGGCACTCGCCTTGACCGAGTGCTAACCATTTACATAGAGTCGTCATTAGCACTCTCCCTAGGAGGGTGCTAACACATGAAGCGCGTTCCGCCAGGCACGCTGCCGGCACCGCGACGACGGTCTGTGCGCCTTGGCATCACCGCTTCATAGTCCACGAATTTGCTGACGAAAAGGAGAGGTCCGAGTGTCGGTCTCTATTAAGCCTCTTGAGGATCGTATTGTTGTCCGCCCGCTCGAAGCCGAGCAGACCACGGCTTCCGGCCTGGTTATCCCGGACTCCGCGCAGGAGAAGCCGCAGGAAGGCGAAGTTGTTGCAGTAGGCCCCGGCCGCTTCGATGACAACGGCAACCGCGTTCCCGTTGACGTTGCCGTCGGCGACGTCGTCATCTACTCCAAGTACGGCGGAACCGAAGTCAAGACCGGCGGCACCGAGTACCTCGTACTCTCCGCCCGCGACGTTCTGGCGATCGTCGTAAAGTAACTCTCTTGGACCCCCGCGCAGCCGATCCTTCGCAATGAACGGATCAGTTGCGCGGGGTTCTGTCTTGAAAGGACAAAACCATGGCAAAGCAGCTTGCGTTTAACGACGCTGCCCGCCGGTCGCTTGAAGCCGGCATCGATAAGCTCGCCAACACCGTCAAGGTCACGCTGGGCCCGCGCGGCCGCAACGTCGTACTGGACAAGAAGTGGGGCGCCCCCACGATCACCAACGATGGTGTGACCATCGCCCGTGAAGTCGAGCTGGACGACCCCTACGAGAACCTTGGCGCGCAGCTTGCCAAGGAGGTCGCCACCAAGACCAACGATGTTGCCGGCGACGGCACCACCACCGCCACCGTTCTGGCCCAGGCCCTGGTCAAGGAAGGCCTGCGCAACGTAGCGGCAGGCGCCGCACCGGGCGAAATCAAGCGCGGCATCGAGGTTTCGGTCGAGGCCGTTGCCGCCCGCCTGCTGGAGAACGCGCGCCCGGTTGAAGGCACGCAGGTTGCCAACGTGGCCGCAATCTCCGCCCAGAGCGACGAGGTCGGCGAGCTCCTGGCCGAGGCGTTCGGCAAGGTCGGCAAGGATGGTGTGATCACCATCGAGGAGTCCTCCACCACGCAGACCGAGCTGGTCCTGACCGAGGGCATGCAGTTCGACAAGGGCTACCTGTCCCCGTACTTCGTCACTGACGCGGAACGCCAGGAGGCCGTCCTCGAGGACGCCCTGATCCTGATCAACCAGGGCAAGATCTCCTCGGTGCAGGACTTCCTGCCGCTGCTGGAAAAGGCGCTGCAGAGCTCCAAGCCGCTCTTTATCATCGCCGAAGACGTCGAGGGCGAGGCCCTGTCCACGCTGATCGTCAACCGCATCCGCGGCACGCTGAACGTCGTCGCCGTCAAGGCGCCGGGCTTCGGTGACCGCCGCAAGGCCATGCTGCAGGACATCGCGACCCTCACCGGTGCGCAGGTTGTCTCCGCGGAGCTGGGCCTGAGCCTGGACACCGTTGGCCTTGAGGTGCTCGGCACCGCACGCCGCATCACGGTCACCAAGGACAACACCACGATTGTCGACGGCGCCGGTTCGGCCGAGGACGTCGCCGCCCGTGTTGCCCAGCTGCGCGCCGAGCTGACCCGGACCGATTCGGACTGGGACAAGGAAAAGCTGCAGGAACGCCTGGCCAAGCTGGCCGGCGGCATCGGCGTGATCAAGGTTGGCGCTGCCACCGAGGTTGAGCTGAAGGAAAAGAAGCACCGCATCGAGGACGCCGTGTCCTCCACCCGCGCTGCCCTCGAAGAGGGCATTGTGGCCGGCGGCGGCTCCGCCCTCATCCACGCGCTGAAGGCGCTCGACGAGGACCCCGCCGTTCAGGCCCTCGAAGGTGACGCGGCTGCCGCCGTCGGCATTGTCCGCCGCGCCCTGACCCAGCCGCTGCGCTGGATCGCCCAGAACGCCGGCTTCGACGGCTATGTCGTCGTTGCCAAGGTCGCCGAATCCGCCGTGAACCAGGGCTTCAACGCCAAGTCCGGCGAATACGAAGACCTGATCGCCGCCGGCGTGATCGACCCCGTGAAGGTGACGCGTGCGGCTCTGCGCAACGCGGCCTCCATCGCGGCGCTGGTCCTCACCACGGAAACCCTCGTGGTGGAGAAGCCGGCTGACGAAGACGAGCACGCAGGGCACAAGCACTAGGCTCTGCCCGCAGGGGACGGTCCGGCATCTGCCGGGCCGTCCCTTTTTCTGTCGATTCACTGCTGCCGTTCTGCCGTGTTCGTGGCCGCAAGTTGCCGTGATTCTGGCAGAGTTAACCCGTCAGGTGCCGCTCCAGCGTCGCGGGTTCACTGGAAACTCCCACGTTGGCATGCCTCAATGGGGATCAGTGGCCGCCGTGGCGATTGGCCATCAAAATTACGTTTTGGTAACATGGAGGCTTTGGTTATCTGGTTGAGGGGTAGTTCTATGACACAGCAAGGAACCTTGCCCCGGCCTGCCCGGCAGAATGCCGCGGCGGGGCACGATCCCGCAGCCAAGTCCGGCCGAAAATCCACCTTCAGGCCCGAAATCCAGGGACTCCGGTCCCTCGCTGTGCTGATGGTCATGACCTATCACATCTGGCTGGGCCGGGTGTCCGGCGGCGTGGACGTTTTCCTGCTGATCTCGGCCTTCCTCATGACGCTGCAGTTCGTGGGCCGCTACGAGCAGGGCCGGTCCATGGCCCTCATCAAACACTGGCTGCACCTGTTCCGGCGCCTCGTCCCGGCCGCCGTCACCGTCCTGGTGGCCATCCTTGCCGCAACGGTCCTCTTCCTGCCCCGGACCCGGTGGATGGAAATCATCAACCAGGGCTGGGCCTCGCTGGGCTATGCCGAGAACTGGCTCCTGCAGACCCAGGCGACGAACTACTACGCCGCGGACCACAGCCAGGCCAGCCCCTTCCAGCATTTCTGGTCCCTTTCGATCCAGGGCCAGGTCTTTATCCTGTGGCCGCTCATTTTTGTGGGGGCCGCGGTCGCCGCCAAGCGCTTCAGGCTCCGCTACCGCGTGCTGCTGTGCTACGTCTTCGCCGTGATCTTCGTTGTTTCGCTGCTCTACTCGATCGTCTTCACGCAGGCGAGCCAAACGGAGGCGTACTTCGACACTTGGGCCCGGCTGTGGGAGTTTGCCCTGGGCACGCTCGTGGCTTTGGCCCTTCCTGCCCTGCGGCTTCCGCGGGCCTGGCGGGTCGGGCTTGGCTGGCTGGGCATTGTCGCCATGCTCAGTTGTGGCCTCCTGCTCAACGTCCAGGCTTCCTTCCCCGGGTTCGTGGCGCTCTGGCCCACCCTGGCGGCCGCCTGTGTCATCGCAGCCGGGCAGTCGGGCAGCAAGCTGGGCGTCGACCGCATCCTGAGTTCCAAGCCCTTGGTCCGGCTGGGCGACATTTCGTATGCCCTGTACCTGTGGCACTGGCCGGTTCTGGTCATCGCCCTTGCCGTGATGCACAGGGAAAAGGCTGGTCTGATCACAGGCGCCGTCATCGTCACTGTTTCACTGGTGCTCGCCTACCTCACCACCCGCTTCATTGAGAAGCCCTGGCGTGAGTGGCAGTGGCCGGAGCTGCGGCGGCGCCGCGCCCTCGTGGCCATCGGCGTGGCCGTGGTCACCGCCGCCGTGCCGCTGACCGGGATTCAGATCCAGCAGCACCTTGAAAGCGAAGCAGTCCTGGCCCAAGCCCCGAAGAACAACCCGGGCGCCTTGGCGCTGACGCCGGGCTTTGTGGACCAGGCCGACGCGAACGCCGTCCTGCTCCCCACCCCGCAGACGCTGCCGCAGGACTGGGCCAGCCTCCCGAATTCTTGCTCCGGTGACCTGCAGCCGCAGGACCCGGTCCTTCAGAAGGACTGTTTCCAGAACAACCAATCCGACACCGGACCGAAAAAGGTCCTCGTGATCGGGGATTCCCACGCACAGCAATGGCTGGGCTCGATTGCTCCCCTCAGCGATGAGAAGGGCTGGCGGCTCTACGCCATGCTCAAGGGTGCCTGCAAACCCAACATAACGCCGCAGCACGTCTCGGCGGATTGCGACAATTTCAATGCGGCCGTCGCGTCGGAAGTGAAGAACAACCCGCCGGACGCCATCATCATCGTGGGCACTGAGGCGGCGCCGTCGTCGCCACAGGAGACCGTGATCCCGGGCTTCGAAGCCACTGCGAAGGCTTGGACGGACGAGGGCATCAAGGTCGTGGCCCTCCGGGACAATCCACGCTTTACCTTCAACATGGCAGAGTGCGTAGCGACCAAGGGTGCCGACGCGCCGGACTGCAGGCCGCGCGAGCAGGGCCTCCTTGCGGCAACGAATCCCTTGGCCGCGCTGGAGGCCAAGCTGCCGGGCGTCGCGTTCGTTGACATGACTGACCTGATCTGCACCGGCACGGAATGCCCGGGCGCGGTCGGCAACACCTACGTCTACCTGGACAACAACCACCTCAGCCGGAGCTATGCGGCCAGCATGGCCCCCATGTTCAGCGAGAGGCTCCTCGCCGCGACCGGATGGGGCCCCTAAGCCTGACTGTCCCGGGGCCCCTAGGCCCGACGGTCCCCGGCCCCTAGGCCCCACGGCCCGGGGCCCCTAAGCCCGACGGCCCCGGAACTGCCGGCCGTCGCGGGCACCTGCGGCGCCCGTGGGTCAGTGCTGGGAGCGGTCCGCCCTGCGCCGCAGCTGGCGGGCGGTGTCCGGTGCCAGCCGCCTGGTCACCAGCCGGTAGAACAGCAGGACGCCGACGGCGGCCACGACGATTCCGACCAGGTTCAGGAAAAGCTGCAGGGCGGAGCCGGCTGCCTTCTGGTACTCGCCCAGGACCAGTGCCACGGCCACGAACCCGGCTGCCGGCACCGTGGTGACGGAGATGAACACCCCGATCAGCGCCGCCGAGCGCCGGCTGATGACCGACAGCATCCCGGCTGTCCCGGCGAGGACGGCGACGATCAGGGAATAGGGGCCGGGGTGGTAGATGAATTCAACTGCTGAACCGTGGTCCAGCGCGTCCGCGGGGAACAGCCCGAGTGGCACGGAGAGCCACGCGGTCAGCGCGGCGGCCAGCATCGCGACGGGAAAACCAACGCCGAGGGCCAGAGCCGCGTCACGGCCAAGCCGCCGCTGGCGCCGGACCAGGGCCACGGCCAGGGCAGCCAGCGGGCCGAACTCCGGGCCCACGGCCATGGCACCGACAATCGCAATGGTGGAGTCCGTCACGATGCCGATGGCCGCCAGCTGGGTCGCCAGGACCAGGAACGCCAGGAAACTCCACGTCAGGCGCGAATCCTCGCCGGTCTGCCGCGAGACCTCGTCCCAGATCACGGCGTCCGCGCCCTCACCTGGAGCCTCGGCCTCCGCCTTGTCGGCGCGGTCCGAGAGCACAAGGTCCGGTGCGATGACCGTAATCGATCCCCGCTGCTGGACATCGAGGGCGTGCAGCTTCTCCACGAGCCCCTCCACGGATTCCCGGGCCAGCAAGACCTCGATGACGTCCCCGGGCGGCGTGACGGAAGAGGCCTTCGCGAGCGCCACTTCCGAGACTCCGACGTGGTTTGTACAACTTTCGAGAACAACTCCGGACAATTCACCCGGAACACAAATGCGCACCTGCACGATCACTTGGCGGCCTCCTCAGACTCCTACCAGCCTAGCTTCCGCCCCGCGGCCGACGGCGCCGCCGGCCTCCTGGGGGCGCCGCCGGCCAGGCGGGTGAAGGACACCGCCGGGCCCGTGTGATTGGCCAAGAAAATTACGTTTCGGTAACATTGATGTTTTGGAAACCGGCCTGAAGGGATCTTTGTGTCGAACGAGCGAACCACCGTTACCCCGCCACGGGCGGATGCAGGTTCTCCGGCGACCCGAAAAACAAGCTACCGCCCCGAAGTCCAGGGCCTTCGCGCCCTCGCGGTCCTCATGGTGGTCACGTACCACGTGTGGCTGGGCCGGGTCTCCGGCGGCGTGGACATCTTCCTCCTCATTTCAGCCTTCCTGATGACACTTAGCTTCACGCGGAAAGTCGAAAGCGGCGCGCCGCTGCGGCTGCTCAGCCACTGGCTGCATCTGCTCAAGCGCCTGCTGCCCGCCGTCGTCGTGGTGGTTCTCGGCGTCCTCGCCGGAACCTGGGCCGTCCTGCCGCAAAGCCGCTGGCCCGACGTCCTTGAACAGGCCTGGGCCTCCCTGCTGTACCGGCAGAACTGGCTCCTGGCGGACAGCGCCGTGGACTACTACGCCCAGGACCATTCGGGCGCGAGCCCGCTCCAGCACTTCTGGTCACTCTCGATCCAGGGCCAGGTGTTCGTGCTCTGGCCGCTCGTTTTTGCCGGCACCGCACTTCTTTCCCGCCTGCTCCGCCGCCGGACCGGCCAGGACCACGTCCTGCTGCGTTACCGCTCCCTGCTGGCCGCGGCCTTCGGCGCCATCTTCGCCGTGTCCCTGGCCTACTCGATCCAGCAGACCGCAACGAACCAGGCCCACGCCTACTTCGATACCGGCGCTCGGCTCTGGGAGTTCGCGCTCGGCTCGCTCCTTGCCCTCGCCCTGCCGTACCTGAAACCGGGCACGGTCCTGCGCGTCGTGCTCGGCTGGGCCGGCCTCGTGGCCATGCTCTCCTGCGGGCTCCTGCTGACCGTGGACCGTTCGTTCCCCGGATTCATCGCGCTGTGGCCCACGCTGGCCGCCGCCGCGATCATCACCGCCGGTCAAAGCGGCAGCCGCTTCGGGGTTGACCGCTTCCTGACCTGGAAACCCCTGGTGGCGCTGGGGGATAACTCCTACGCGCTCTACCTCTGGCACTGGCCGCTGCTGGTCCTGGCCCTCGCCGGGGCGGGCATCACGGCGCCCAACCTGTTCCAGGGGCTGTGCATCGTTGCCGCGTCCCTCGTCCTGGCCGTGCTCACCACCCGCTTCGTCGAGAAGCCGCTGCGCGAATGGCACTGGCCCAAGCGCCGCGCCTGGCGGACCGCCGTCGTGATCGCCGCCTGTGGTGCCCTGCTGGCGGGTCCCGTCGCCGTGTGGCAGAGCCAGCTCCTGGCCGACGAAGCCGAGGCGGCGTCCCAGCCCAAGGAACTGACCCCCGGCGCGGCCGCCCTGGCACCGGAAAACGCCGGCAAGCCCACGCCGGAAGCCAAGATCATCCCCGCGCCGGCGGCGATGAAGAACGAGTGGGCGGACATCGACGGGCTGTGCACGGACGCCAACGTCCCCAGCGACCCCCTGCTTCAGGGGTGCCTGCAGAACAACAAGCCGGACAAGGTCACCAAACGGATCGTGGTGCTCGGTGACTCCCATGCCCAGCAGTACATGGCGGCGCTGGGCCCCATCGCGAAAAGCCACGGCTGGGAAGTTGTCACGCTCCTGAAGGGCAACTGCCGCTTCGGCGGGGAGTCCCCGGAGCGGGACGCGGACTGCAACGCCTTCAACCGGGCCAGCGCGCAGTACGTCCTGGACCACCGCCCCGACGCCGTTTTCACGGTTGCTTCCCTGACCCACAAGGAAGCGCCGTTCGAGACCGAAGTGCCTGAGTACCTGGCGGGCATCAAGCCCTTCACCGACGCCGGCATGGACGTGGTGGGCATCCGCGACAACCCCCGCTTCACCATCAATATGCCCGAGTGCGTCCAGAAGTACGGCCCGGATGCCTCGGAGTGCAACGTGCCGGAGCAGGAATCGCTCGCGGGGTCCTCGCCGCTGGACGCGTACCGCGGCCAGGTGCCCAGGCTGCACCTCATGGACATGAGCGATTTCATCTGCGCCAACGGAACATGCCCCGCGGTGGTCGGCAACGTGTACGTGTACAAGGACGACAACCACCTGACCAAGACGTACGTCCAGACCATGATCCCCATGTTCGAACAGCGGCTGCTCGCCGCCACCGGCTGGAAGTAGGCCTGCGCCCACCGTCCGGCGCCCACCGGCCCGGAAGCAGGCCCGGCCGGCCGGGGGAGCCGTGCGGGCATGGGGCGGCTCACATTGAAACCGGACATTACCGCCCGGAATATGGCTATCGCCGCCAAGGTTCTACTATTTATTGAGGACTTCTGCACGAATCATCTGCACGAACCTTCTGCATGACCTTCTGCACAGGCCAGACCCGTAATGACGGGCTGGTCATCTGTTGCAACCCCTACCCGTGACCCCGTAACCCAAGGTAAGAGGCGCACTCATGACCCAGCCCGAACACGATCCCTTCGGCTTCATCGGCCTGACGTACGACGACGTCCTGCTCCTGCCCGGCCACACCGACGTGATCCCTTCGGAAGCGGACACGTCGTCCCGGATCTCCAAGCGCATCACGGTCCAGACGCCGCTGCTCTCCGCCGCGATGGACACAGTCACGGAGTCCCGGATGGCCATCGCCATGGCCCGCCAGGGCGGTCTTGGCGTCGTGCACCGCAACCTCTCCATCGCCGACCAGGCCGACCAGGTGGACCGGGTCAAGCGCAGCGAATCCGGCATGATCACCAACCCCCTGACCATCGGCCCCGAGGCCACGCTGGCCGAGCTGGACGAAATCTGCGCACGCTACCGTGTCTCCGGCCTGCCGGTCGTGGACGAGGGCAACAGGCTGCTGGGCATCGTCACCAACCGCGACACCCGCTTCGTGCCCGAATCCGACTTCCCGCTGCGGCTGGTCAGCGATGTCATGACCAAGATGCCGCTCGTGACCGGACACGTCGGCATCAGCCGCGAGGAAGCCTCGCACAAGCTGGCCACGAACAAGATCGAGAAGCTCCCGCTCGTTGACGAGCAGGGCCGGCTCAAGGGCCTGATCACCACGAAGGACTTCACCAAGGCCGAGCAGTACCCGCTCGCCACCAAGGACGACGAAGGCCGCCTGCGCGTCGGCGCGGCGATCGGCTTCTTCGGCGACGGCTGGGAACGCGCCATGGCGCTGATCGACGCCGGTGTGGATGCCCTCTTCGTGGACACCGCGAACGGCCACTCCCAGGGTGTGCTGGAAATGATCCGCCGGCTCAAGTCCGATCCCGTTGCCGCGCACGTGGACATCATCGGCGGCCAGGCCGCCACCCGCGAAGGCGCCCAGGCCCTGATCGACGCCGGTGCCGACGGCATCAAGGTTGGCGTCGGTCCCGGGTCCATCTGCACCACCCGTGTGGTGGCCGGCGTCGGCGTCCCGCAGATCACGGCCATTTATGAGTCCGCGAAGGCCGCCATCCCGGCCGGCGTGCCGCTGATCGCCGACGGCGGCCTGCAGTACTCCGGTGACATCGGCAAGGCGCTCGTCGCCGGCGCCGACACCGTGATGCTCGGTTCGCTCCTGGCCGGTTGCGACGAATCCCCGGGCGACCTGATTTTCGTCAACGGCAAGCAGTTCAAGAGCTACCGCGGCATGGGCTCCCTAGGCGCCATGCAGACCCGCGGCAAGAACACCTCCTACTCCAAGGACCGCTACTTCCAGGCCGACGTCTCCGGCGATGACAAGCTCATCCCGGAAGGCATCGAGGGCCGGGTCGCGTACCGCGGTCCGCTGTCGTCGGTGGCGTACCAGCTGGTCGGCGGGCTCCGCCAGACCATGTTCTACACCGGCGCCCCGACCGTGGCCGAGCTGAAGGCGCGCGGCAAGTTCGTCCGCATCACCGCGGCCGGGCTCAAGGAGTCGCACCCGCACGACATCCAGATGACGGTCGAGGCCCCGAACTACGGGTCCCGCTAAGACCCGCCGGGTGGGCCCGCCGAAACCATGGTTTCGGCGGGCCCACCCGGTTTAAGGGCGCCCCGATTCCCGGCGGCGGTGCCGCTCACGCCCCGGCTCCGGGTCCCGGAACTAGGCTGGAGGCATGTCCGAACTCCTGCCGGCACGCGCGCCCAAACGCAAGCTCGCGCTCAAGCCCTACGCCCGCGCCGTGGCACAAGTGCTGCGGGTGAGCTTCCGGGCCTCGCCCGCCGCCGTCGTCATGAAGGTCCTGGGCTCGCTGATCTCGGCACTGCTGCCGCTGGTCACGACGTACTTCGCCGCCCTGACCACCACGGCGCTGGCCGCCGCCTACGCGGGCGACGCCGACGCCGGCGCGCAGGCCGTCGTGTACGTCATCATCACCGCGGCACTCGGGCTCTTCTGGGGATCGTTCAGCAGCGTGGACCGCTACATCCAGCAGCTCATGAGTTTCCGGGTCGGCGCGATCGTCGGTGACCTGATGTACGAGCGCTTCCTGACCCTGGACTTCTGGCGCTACGACGACAAAGAAACCGTGGACCTGTACGACCGGGCGAAGCGTTTCTCCGACTCCTACGCCCGCGTCCTGGACCGGATCGCCGCCATTTTCACCCAGCTCGTCTCCGTGCTGCTGGCGATCGGCGCGCTGCTGCTGGTCAGCTGGTGGATCGCCGTGATCGTCCTGGTTGCGATCGTCCCCAGCGTCTACCTGCAGTTCAAGCTCTCCCGCGAACAGATCGCGCACTGGAACACCCAGGTCGATTCGCGCCGGCAGCGCAGGATGATCGAAACCAACCTCCTGCGACCGCAGCACATCGCCGAGATGCGGCTTTACGGGATTGTCGGCTACCTGATGGGCCTGCGCTCCCGGCTGCGGGACGCCGATGAAAAGCGCCGGCTGGACTTCCAGAAGCGCTACATCCCCAAACAGCTCGCGGCCGATGCCCTGCAGTACGGCGCCGAGGTGGTCTCGCTGATCTGGGTGGTGGGCCAGATCATCGCCCGGGCCCAGCCGGTGGGGCAGTTCCTCTATGTCCAGCAGATTGTCAGCCGCGCCCTCTCGACCGCCAACAGCCTCGTCTCCTCACTGAGCTCGATCGACGAGGACCTGGCGAACCTCACGGACTACGAACTCTTCATGGCCCTGCCCGTGCCGTCCGGCCACGCCCCGCCGCTGCTGCAGGCGCCGAAGACGGTGGAACTGCGGGACATCCGCTTCACGTACACCGGCAGCGAACTGGAGGTGATCCGCGGCATTTCGATGACCATCAGGCAGGGCCAGCACATCGCGATCGTGGGGGAGAACGGGGCCGGCAAGTCCACCCTGATCCGTATCCTGGCCGGGCTGTACCGTCCCGACTCCGGGCAGGTGATGCTCGACGGCGTGGACCTCGCCGCCGTCGACGTCACCTCCTGGCACCGGCACCTGGCGGTGCTCAGCCAGGAGTTCCTGAAGTATGAATTCGCCACCGCGGCGGAAAACATCTTCTTCGGCGACGTCGATTCGCCCCGCGACGACGGACGGGTCCGGCGCTCCGCCGCGGATGCCGAGGCCCTCGAATTCATCAACAAACTGCCCAACGGACTGGACAACCACGTCAGCAACTGGATGGAGGACCCGCGCGGGCGGAAGGGCTCCGGCCTTTCCGGCGGGCAGTGGCAGCGGCTGGCGATGGCCCGGAACTTCTACCGCGGCGCATCGTTCATGGTGATGGACGAGCCGACGTCGGCCATCGACGCGCTGGCCGAACACCGGATCTTCACGCGGCTCTTCGCTGACCGCAGCAGCACCATCATCGCCATCAGCCACCGCCTGGCCACGATCGAGAAGGCCGATGTGGTCTACATGCTCGAGGAAGGCCGCATCGTGGAACAAGGCACCCACAGGGAACTTGTGGCGCGCCGCGGCCGGTACTTCCGGATGTTCGAGTCCCAGCTCACCGTCCCCGACACCGAGAACGTCAGCGGCGAGTAAGCGGAGCGCCCTCGATTGTCGTCCGCACCCGGGCCAGGCTGGGTTCGGGCGGGACGCTGCTGAAACCGAAGCCGACGGCGGGGCGGACGGCGGTGAGCGGGCCGGCGTCGGCGCCGTCCCAGCTGACGGTCGCGGAGTCGATGCGGCGCAGGTCGGTGACCCCGTAGTATTCCCGCCGGCCGCCCTTGGCCGTGCCCGCAGTGCGCACGCCGGGGATGATTCTGCCCGCAACGGGGTTGACCGCACGCAGCCAGCGCGGATGCACCGCCAGAGCCCGGGGGACCAGCCGCGCCACGGCGCCCAGCCGCGTGCGGGACCCGAGCCGGGCGCGGATCCGCAGCGGCCCGGCGTCGACGGCGAGCTGCCCCGCCCCATGCTCTGAAGCCAGGGGCACGATGCAGGTCTCGTCGAAGTTATAGACCGCGCTGATGAAATCGGCGGCCTCGACGCTCGGTGCCAGCAGGATCCGGTGGCCGGAGGGCAGCTGGACCATCGCGTCGGTGAAGGACCCGAACGGGGACTGCGTCCACAGGCCCACCACCGCGCGCAGGCCCGATCCCGTGCCGAGCCCGGCAATGTGTCCGTCGAAGATCCAACGCTGTCCGTTACGCCAAAGCATGACGCCACAGTACGCCGAAGCGGCGCCCCGCGTCCGCTGGGATAACCTAGAGCAGTGACTTACGAGATTGAGATTGGCCGAGGCAAGCGTGGGCGTCGTGCCTACTCCCTGGATGACATTGCGATCGTCCCCAACCGGCGTACCCGTGACCCCAAGGACGTCTCCGTCTCCTGGCAGATCGATGCCTACAAGTTCGACATGCCGGTCATCGCGGCGCCGATGGATTCGGCCATGTCGCCGGAGACCGTCATCGCCCTGGGCCGCCTCGGCGGACTCGGTGTGCTCGACCTCGAAGGCCTGTGGACCCGGTACGAGAACCCGCAGTCCGTACTGGACGAAATCGCGGGCCTGGCTGACGAGACCAACAGCCCGGCCGTCACCCGGCGCATGCAGGAGCTCTACCAGGCGCCGATCCAGCCCGAGCTGATCACCTCCCGCCTCGCCGAGATCCGCGCCGCAGGCGTCACGGTGGCCGGCTCCCTGACCCCGCAGCGCACGCAGGAACACTACAAGACCGTGGTGGCCGCCGGCGTCGACATCTTCGTCATCCGCGGGACCACTGTCTCGGCCGAGCACGTCTCCAAGGACCACGAGCCGCTGAACCTCAAGCAGTTCATCTACGAACTCGACGTCCCCGTGATCGTCGGCGGGGCGGCCGGCTACACCCCGGCCCTGCACTTGATGCGCACCGGCGCCGCCGGCGTGCTGGTCGGCTTCGGCGGCGGAGCCACCACCACGACCCGCCGCGCCCTGGGCATCCACTCGCCCATGGCCTCCGCGATCTCCGACGTCGCGGCGGCCCGCCGGGACTACATGGACGAGTCCGGCGGACGCTACGTCCATGTGATCGCCGACGGCGGCATGGGATCCTCCGGCGACATCGTCAAAGCCATCGCCATGGGCGCCGACGCCGTGATGCTGGGCAGCGCCCTGGCCCGCGCCGACGAAGCCCCCGGCAAGGGATGGCACTGGGGCCAGGAAGCCCACCACCTCGAACTGCCCCGCGGCGACAGGGTCAATGTGGGAACGGTCGGGCCGCTCGAAGAGGTCCTGTTCGGGCCCGGCCACCACACCAACGGCACCTCCAACCTCGTCGGCGCGCTGCGCCGTTCAATGGCGACCACCGGCTACTCGGACCTGAAGGAATTCCAGCGCGTCGACGTCGTCGTCTCGCCGTACGCCGGCAACTGAAACCGCGCGCGGGCCGTTGAGGGCCCTGCCCATCCGGGAAACTTGGACGTAGTCTGGTGCCCTACGAGGTTTGATCCGGATGGAGGCGTGACATGAACAGTTTTCCCGGCGGTTCTGCCGAGGCCGGAGGTGCCCTCGGGCCAGCGGCCCGCGAGGCTTCAATCACTGTGCTTAGGGGCAGCACCGCTCCCGGCAAAGAGCTCGACATCCTGATCGTGGGCGGAGGCATCGTGGGTGCCGGCGCCGCCCTCGATGCCGTGACCCGAGGGCTCAGTGTGGGCATCGTCGAGGCCAACGACTGGGCCGCGGGGACGTCGTCGCGGTCCTCGAAGCTCATCCACGGTGGCCTCCGGTACCTCGAAATGCTCGACTTCGGCCTGGTCAAAGAGGCACTGCACGAGCGCGGCCTCATTCTCTCCGTCCTGGCGCCGCACCTGGCCCGGCCGGTCCCGTTCCTGTACCCGCTCCACAAACCGTTCCTGGAGCGGCCCTACGTCGGCGCCGGAATCGCCTTGTACGACGCGATGTCCATCACCGGCGGGCACAGCCGCGGCGTCCCCTTCCACAAACACCTGTCCCGGCGAGGGACCCTGCGCGCCGCCCCCAGCCTCAAGGACGACGCCTTCGTCGGATCCATCCGCTACTACGACGGCCAGGTCGACGACGCCAAGTACGTCGCCAACCTCGTGCGGACCGCGGCGCACTATGGCGCCCACGCGGTCAACCAGATGTCGGTTGTGGACTTCGTGCGCGAGGGCGAACGCGTGGTCGGCGCCAAGGTGGTCAACCATGAGGACGGCTCCAGCTTTAAAATCCGGGCCAAACAGGTCATCAACGCCACCGGGGTCTGGACCGACGAGACCCAGGCCATGGTGACAGACCGCGGGCAGCTCAAGGTGCGGGCGTCCAAGGGCATCCACCTCGTGGTGCCCCGCGACCGGATCCAGTCCACGGTGGGGCTGATCCTGCGGACCGAGAAATCCGTGCTCTTCGTGATCCCCTGGGGCAGGCACTGGATCATCGGGACCACTGACACCGACTGGCACCTCGACAAGGCCCACCCCGCGGCCTCCAGCAAGGACATCGACTACCTGCTCGAGCACGTCAACAAGGTCCTCAAGCGCCCGCTGACCCGAGAGGACGTCGAGGGCGTCTACGCGGGGCTGCGGCCGCTGCTGGCCGGGGAAAGCGATTCCACCGCGAAGCTCTCCCGCGAACACGTGGTGGCGCACCCCGTGCCGGGTCTCGTGGTGGTGGCGGGCGGTAAATGGACCACCTACCGGGTCATGGCCAAGGACGCGGTCGACGAGGCGACGCGCAGCATGGACGAGCGTGTCCCGGCCAGCTGCACGGAATCCGTCCCGTTGCTGGGGGCGAGCGGTTTCAAGGCCGCGTGGAACCAGCGGAACCGGATGGCGGAGGAGACCGGCGTCCACGTTGCCCGGATCGAACACCTCCTCAACCGCTACGGCGCCATGACGCCGGAGGTGCTGGCGCTCATCGCTGACAGCCCGGAACTGGCCGAACCGTTGCCGGGCGCTGACGACTACCTGGCTGCCGAAGCCGTCTACGCGGCCACGCACGAGGGCGCCCGGCATGTCCAGGACGTCCTGACCCGCCGCACCCGGATTTCGATTGAAGCGTGGGACCGCGGTGTGTCCGCCGCTCCGGTAGTCGCTAAACTAATGGGAGACGTTCTCGGCTGGAGTGATGCGCAGCGCGAGGGCGAAATCAAGCACTATCTGGCCCGGGTTGATGCCGAGCGCCTGAGCCAACAGCAGCCGGACGACGAATCCGCCGACGCCGCACGGCTGGGCGTGGAGGACATTGTGCCCCTGCGCTAAAACTCAGTGCCGGCCGGCAGTGCAGGATTACAACGCTAGTCATTGGACTGCCGGCCGGCGTCACTGACGCCACTTCGAAGGGACATCTCTTGGCGGAACCACTGGACCGGTACGACGCCGAGCTCACCACACCCGAGATGGTGATCCTTGAAATGGACGCCACGGACAAGCTCGACGCCACTGCCCAGCTCGCGGAACGCATGCATGCTGCCGGACGTATCTCCGATCTCGTGGGCTTCCTCAAGCAGGTCAATGCCCGGGAGCATCAGCTCGCCACCGGCCTGCCCGGCGGTGTCGGCCTGCCGCACGCCCGCAGCGAGCTCGTGTCACAGACATCCATCGCGGTCGGCATCACGAAGTACGGCAGGGCGCTGGACTTCGGCGCGGCCGACGGCCCGGCCACAGTGATTCTGCTCATCGCCACCCCGGCGAGCTCCTTTTCCGATCACCTCGAAGTGCTCGCGACGCTGGCACGCTCACTGTCGAAAGAGTCCTTCCGCGAATCGCTCCGCCGCGCCTACGACGCCGAAGTGATCGCCGAACTGATCAATTCCAGCCTGGTGTTCTTCGACCACTGACGATGGCCCGTTTCGCTGTTCTACACAGGGACGAAGTACCTTTAAGGGGTGCTGAAAACTGCCCTCAAACCCCGCTGGATCGCAGGACTCGTGTTCGCGATCGCCATTTCCGGGGTCTTTGTGCTGCTCAGCCAGTGGCAATTCGGCCGTTCAACGCAGGCCGAAGCCCCGGTCTCCACCACGACGGAGCAAACGCGGCAGCTCACCTCGGTCCTGCAGCCGGGTGGGTTCTTCCCCGGATCCGTGGCTGACCAGATGGTCTCCGCCACCGGCAGCTACGACCCCCAGAAGCAGGTCCTCGTCCCCGGCCGGCTCAATGACGGTGCGAAGGGCTACTGGATCGTATCGGCCTTCGCCGTCAAGGATGCCCCGGCCCTGAAAGGCGGCGGGGCCACACCCCAGACCTGGATTCCGGTCGCACGCGGCTGGGTGGCGGATCCCGCGGACGCCGTGGCGCCGCCGTCGGGCACCATCGAACTGACCGGGCGGCTGTTGCCGTCCGAGTCCCCGCTGCCGCGGACGGATCCCGGACCCGGCCGCGCCAGCGCCGTCTCGGTTGCCGAACTCATCAACGACTGGAACGTCAGCAGCTACCCGGGCTTTGTCGCAGCGACGACCGAACTGGCCGGCGGCACCGACGTCGGGGCCGCGGCCGCAGGCGGCGACGTCAAACCCCTCCGGATCGGCCCGCAGCCGCCCGCGCAGCAGGTCAACTGGCTCAACCTCTTCTATTCCGTGGAATGGGTGGTCTTCGCCGGTTTCGCGTTGTTCATCTGGTGGCGGCTCGTCAAGGACGACTACCGCCGCGACCTCGAAGACGCGCTCGACGAGGAAACGGCCGGGGAAGAGCCCCCAACCGACCGCCACGCGGCCCACCACAACACGGCCCAAGCGCCCGCCGACTCCCATCCCACAGCCCCCCAACCCACAGACCCGAGAGTGCAATCATGATCGAGCCCCAGCCCGCCATCCAGCCGCAGTCCACCAACGGCACGGGGAAAGCCGGGAAGAAGCGCCGCTTCGGCGGCACCGAGGCCCAAATCCGGTCCGCCCTGAAGTTCTACAAGGTGCTCGCCTACCTGACGGGCACGATGCTGCTGCTGCTCTGCGCCGAACTGATCGCCCGGTACGGCTTCGGTCAGTACCTCTTCGCCGGCGGCACCAACGCCGTCACCGGCCAGCCGTTCGGCCTCGGATTCGCCGACGCCGAGCCGCCAGGGGTGATCGGGGGCGTCAACCTCTCCATCACGATCCTGATCGTGCACGGCTGGATGTACGTCGTGTACCTGATTTCCAACTTCCGGCTGTGGTCGCTCATGCGCTGGCCGTTCACCAAGCTCGTGGTCATGGCCCTGGGCGGCGTCGTGCCGTTCCTGTCCTTCTTCGTCGAGAAGAAGTTCCACGCCGAGGTCGAGGCCGAACTCGCAGCAAACCCGCAGGCGCCCCAGCGGTACTGAACCCCTTCTGACCCGGCGCCCTTCCTGATCCGTCCTGATCAGTCATTCCGGGTCAGTGACACGACGCCGGCGGCCGCCGTCGGGCATGTGAGTTCGCTTACCTCGGCCCGCGATTCGGGCCCGCACCGGCTTCTCAATGTGCGGGCGGGCAGCAGCGCAAAGTAGGCTAGTGGGGTGACTACTCCCACTGCATCCCAGACGTCCCACAGGCCGGTTCTGGTTGTTGACTACGGTGCCCAGTACGCGCAGCTGATTGCCCGCCGCGTCCGGGAAGCGAATGTGTATTCGGAAGTGGTTCCGCATACGTACAGCACCGAGCAGCTGCTGGCCAAGAACCCCGCCGCGATCATCCTCTCGGGAGGGCCCTCGAGCGTCTACGCCGACGGCGCCCCCAGCGTCGGTGCCGATCTCTTCGAGGCCGGCGTCCCGGTCTTCGGCATCTGCTACGGCTTCCAGGCCATGGCCAACGCCCTCGGCGGCAAGGTAGCCCAGACGGGCCTGCGCGAATACGGCGCCACCGAGACCACCACCCTCGGCGAGGGCCGCTCCATCCTGGCCGGCATGCCCCAGCACCAGAGCACCTGGATGAGCCACGGCGACTCCGTCCACGAAGCCCCCGAGGGCTTTGAGGTCCTGGCGACGACGGCGGGTGCCGACGTCGCGGCGTTCGCCAATGAGGACAAGCGCCTCTACGGCGTCCAGTGGCACCCAGAAGTCAAGCACTCGGCCTACGGCCAGCAGGTCCTGGAAAACTTCCTCTTCAAGGGCGCCGGGCTGGAACCGAACTGGACCACCGGCAACATTCTCGAAGAACAGGTCCAGCGGATCCGTGACCAGATCGGCGACGCCCGGGTCATCTGCGGCCTCTCCGGCGGCGTCGACTCGGCTGTGGCCGCAGCCCTGGTACAGCGCGCCGTCGGCGACCAGCTGACCTGCGTCTTCGTGGACCACGGGCTGTTGCGCGAGGGCGAAGCCGAACAGGTCGAACGCGACTTCGTCGCCGCCACCGGCGTCAAGCTCTACGTCGCCAACGAGCAGGAGCGCTTCCTGAGCGCCCTTGCCGGCGTCAGCGATCCCGAGACTAAACGCAAGATCATCGGCCGCGAATTCATCCGCGCCTTCGAGGAAGCCGAACTGGCGATCATCGCCGAGGCAGCGGCACACGGGGAAAAGATCAAGTTCCTCGTCCAAGGCACCCTGTACCCCGACGTCGTTGAATCCGGCGGCGGCGAAGGTGCGGCCAACATCAAGAGCCACCACAACGTGGGCGGGCTCCCCGAGGACCTGCAGTTTGAACTGGTTGAACCGCTGCGCGCCCTGTTCAAGGACGAGGTCCGCGCGGTCGGTGCCCAGCTCGGCCTGCCGCAGGAAATCGTCGGACGCCAGCCCTTCCCCGGCCCGGGCCTTGGCATTCGGATCGTCGGCGATGTCACCAAGGAACGCCTGGACCTGCTCCGCAAGGCCGACGCGATCGCCCGCGCCGAGCTGACCGCGGCCGGACTGGATGACGAAGTGTGGCAGATGCCCGTGGTGCTGCTGGCGGACGTCCGCAGCGTGGGCGTCCAGGGCGACGGGCGCACTTACGGACACCCGATTGTCCTGCGCCCCGTGTCCTCCGAGGACGCCATGACCGCCGACTGGTCGCGGCTGCCCTACGATCTCCTGGCCCGGATTTCCAACCGGATCACCAACGAGGTGGACGGCGTCAACCGCGTGGTGCTGGATGTGACCAGCAAGCCGCCGGGAACCATCGAGTGGGAATAGCAATCTGAGTGGCCGGCCTTTCGAGGCCGGCCATTTCATTTTGTTCCTGACAATGTTTCTGACAATTCAGCCTGAATTTCGAACCGCCCAGTGTTGCGGCCCCGCACCTGCGGGGGATTCGGGCTACCCTCGAAAGCATGCCGGTATGGTCCAAGGCGTCCCGCGCGAGCCTGGCAACCGCGAGCACACAAGATGCGGCCAGGGAAAGCGCGGACGCAACACAGACGAGCGTTGATACGACGAACCCGCCAGAGTCGAGCCCGCCGCGGTCCGGCACAGAGAAGTCGAGCACAGAAAAGAAGGCAGCAGTGTCAGTTGGTCAGGGCCACCCCGAGGGCTCCGAGGAGTTCAGGAAATGGCTTTCGGGGCTCAAGCCCGTCACCGGTGCAGATACCATGCTGCGCTTCACCAAGACGCCCGAAGGCTCAATTGACCTGACTCATGCCCATCCCTCCGGGCTCGCCCAGCTGATGGCAGGGCGGCGTACCCGGCTCTCGACCCTGATCCGCGACCGCCAGCAATTTGTTGTCGCGGCCAGGGCATCGCGCAACCTGCGCTCCAAGATTTTCGAACTCGCCAATGACCGCGGCATCGACGCGGGGTATTTCTCCGCCGGCACGGTCGTCTGGACCTCCGCCGTCGGCGGCAAACCGCAACGGATCTCGGCCCCGGTCATGCTCACCGCCATCTCCCTCACGGTGCGCCCCGGCGAGGACGACTACGAGCTGCAGCTCACCGAACAGGCGCAGATCAACCCGGCGCTGGTCCGGCACCTCAAGACCGTCCACGGGATCGTTTTCGACGTCAACGCGGTGACGCGGATGGCGTACAGCACGGCCCGTTACGACCCGCAGCCCGTTCTGGACCGCCTGGGCACCCTCGTCCAGCCGATTCACGGCGCGGAGGTCGAACACAACCTGCTCGTCTCCACCTTCGCCGACCTCTCCGGCAACCTCGATGATCCGTGGATCAACCAGAACAACCCCCTGGTCACCGCGCTGGCTCGGTCCGGTTCCGGCGAGCTGGTCGACGTGCCTGCGCTGGAACCCGGCCGCTTCCCCAGCACGGACGACCGTGACCCCGCCGACGAGCTTCTGCTGCTCGACGCCGACACGGACCAGCAGTATGTGGTCGACGCCGTCCGGGCGGGCGACTCGCTGGTGGTCAGCAGCCCGCCGGGCACGGGCCAGACCCAGACCGTCATCAACACCATCGGCGCCCTGGTTGACGAGGGCAAGTCCGTCCTGGTGGTTGGTGACAGGCGGGCCAGCCTCGCCGAGATCTCCGGGCAGCTGGATGGCCTCGGCCTGGATTCGGTCCTCTTGCAGCTGACAGGCAGCGCCAGCCCGCTGCAGCTGAAGGGCCAGCTGGTCCGGGCGATCGTCCGCAACGAGAAGTCGCTGCAGCCGCAACTGAGCAACCTGCACGCCACACTGACCGGGCACCGTCACGCCCTCATGGACCACGTGGCCTCCCTGCACAACGTACGGGCGCGCTGGGGTTGCTCGCCGTATGAGGCCATGCAGTCCCTTGCAGAGCTGACCTCCATCCAGCCGGCACCGGCGACGACCGTCCGGCTCAAACGCAGCGTGCTGGACAACATCCGGGACCGCGAGGAGCTCGCGGGCCGGCTCCGCCGCGCCGCCGAGCTCGGCAGCTTCAGCCGCGCGTCGACCACCAGCCCCTGGCACGGCGCGCGCCTGCTGACCCGCAAGGAGACGCAGGAAGCGCAGGGCGTGGCGCAGTCCGTTTCGGAAAAGCTGCCGTTGCTGCGCGGGCGCATGGCTGCCGTGGCGGAACACGCAGAGATCCGGCTGGGCCGGACCTTCGCCGAATGGGGCGAGCAGATCGAACTTCTCGTGGCCGTCCGCGAAAGCCTGGACAAGTTCACTCCCGACATCTTTGACCGGCCCGTCCACGACCTGATCTCGGCCACTGCGTCCTCTGCCTGGCGCAGGGAACGCGGGATCGAAATGCCGTCCATGCAGCGCTCACGCCTGCGCCGCGTGGCCAAGGAGTACGTCCGGCCCGGCGTGCACATCGCGGACCTGCACAGCTCCCTGGTCCTCGTGCAGGAACAGCGCGCCGCATGGTCCGGCTACGCGACCACGCAGCGGCACCCGGCCGTGCCATCCGGGCTGGCTGAAATCACCGGCCTTTACCGGGAGCTCGCCGCGGAACTGGCTGAACTGGGCCTGGCTGTCAAGCACACCGCCGCCGGCGGCGACCTGGACCGCGCACCCTACGACGAACTCCTGCCCCGGGTGCGGCGGCTCGTCGCCGACACCGCGACCCTTGAAACCCTTCCGGAGCGAACGCTGCTCGTCGAAAGCATGCGAGAGCACGGCCTGGGCGAGCTTCTCGCCGACCTTGCCGAGCGCGAGGTCCCGGAGGATTCGGTGACCGCCGAACTGGAGCTGGCCTGGTGGCAGTCGGCCCTGGAGGCCATGATCAGCGGCGATGACTACCTCGCCATGTCCGACGGCGACGCCCTGCGCCAGCTTGAGGCGGAGTACCGTCTCGCGGACAACGCCCATATCGCCAGCGGCGCTGCCCGGCTGCGCTGGAACCTGTCCGAGCGCTGGCGCGCTGCCATCTCGGCGTACCCCCGCCAGGCCGAGCTGTTGCGCAGCCTGCTGAAGGACGGCCGGGTGACCCTGGCAGCCCTGAGCGGCCAGGCGCAGGAGCTGCTGCCCACACTGGTGCCGGTGTGGTCCGTCAGCCCCTACCTCATGACGGGCCTGCTGCCGATCGAGCAGACCTTCGATGCCGTCGTGATCCTCGACGCCGAGACGACCTCGTTGCAGGCCGTCCTCCCGGCGATCGCCCGGTCCCGGCAGGTCATCGCCTTCGGCGACGAACAGACCGCCAGCCCCCGGACCTTTACCGTGGGCGTCGAACGGCTCGCCGCGGGGGAGAGCTCCTACCAAAGCGTTGAGAGCTCGTTCCGGGCACTCTCTGCCGTGCTTCCGGTCTGGAACCTGAGGACCGTGTACCGTGCGGTCGATGAAGACCTGGTGCGCCAGCTCAGCAAGGGTTTTTACGGCGGGGAACTCACCCGCCTCCCGGAGGGCCAATCCGCCACAGGGCTGGACCGTACCCTCAGCGTGGAGTACCTCCCCGACGGCACGGGGCTGCCCAGCGCTGACCATGACGGCGTCGAATCGGTTGTTGCCGAGGTCAACCGTGCGGTGGAGCTCGTCTTCGAACACGCCCGGCTCCGCCCCCGGACATCGCTGGCCGTGGTAACCGGCAGCCTTCGCCATGCCGCCCGGATCGGCGAGGCCATCAGGGCGCAACTGCCCAACTACCCCATGCTGGGCAGCTTCTTCAGTGCGGGGGACGAGTCCTTCCGCGTGGTGGATCTGGAACGGGCCCAGGGCCTGGTCCGCGACCACGTCATTTTTTCCCCGGGCTATGGCCGCACCCCGCATGGGCGCACCCTCCACAGCCTCGGGCCGCTTTCCGCCGAAGGCGGCCGAGCAAAATTCGCCCTGGCGATGACGCGTGCCCGCCGGTCCCTTCACGTGCTCAGCTGCTTCCGGCCCGAAGACCTTGACGTCAGTCGCCTCAGCCACGGCGCCGTGGACTTCTACGAACTCCTGGACCGTGAGATCGCGGGCAACACGGACCTTGGCAGCCCCGCCTCCCGGGCCGCGGCCAGCGAGCAGGCGCTCGGCGCCGATCCGCTCGTGGCGGACCTGGGTGACCGGCTCCGGGCCCGCGGGGCACGCGTGTGGCACCAGTACGACGGCGTCCTGAACATGGTGGCGGCCGCCGATCCGATGACCACGATCGGCCAGGACGATGCGGAGATTCCCCGTCCGGTGGCGATCGAGTCGGATGGCACCAGCCACTACCGGCGGATGAGCGTCCGGGAACGGAGCAGGCTCCGGCCGCAGCTCCTGGAGCGGCTTGGCTGGCGGTACATGCCCCTATGGACCATAGAGGTCTTCACCGACCCCTCGGCCTGCGCCGACCGGATTGGCGGCTACCTCGGGTTGGAGAAGCCCGTCGTGTCCAGCAGGCTGCGGACATCGCACGGGTTCTTCGACGACGGCATCGAGCATTTGGCGATCGACGAGGCGCGGGCCGCCGAGTACCACGTGGCGGCCGAACCCTCGGGACAGGTGTTCCGCGGCCACGAAACTGCTGGCCAAGAATTCCGCCGGCAGGCACCACCATCAGCAATGACAGGCAATACAGGCAGTAAGGAGGCCGGCGGCATGAGTGCGGACGGCATCACCAGCAACACCGGCAACACGAACGACACTGGCAACACCGGCGCCACCGGCGACACCCACGCCACCGGCGCCCGCGAAGCCGGCGCGGCGGGCGCCGCGGCGGGGGCCGCGGCCAACACCGCTGGGCCGAGGACCGGCGAATCGACCGGGGAACCGACCGGCGACGGGCCGGACCAGGAGGCCGCGAAGGAGACGTCCCGCCGTTCGGAGGCACAGGCCACGGTTCCGGAGGGTGCGTTGCCGAACAAGGCGGCGGAAGACGACCCCCGGCGTTGGGGTGACCAGCCTGATAATTACGATCACGACGCCTGGCTCCAGGAACAGAAGCCGCCGCACTGGGGCTGACGTGGCTGCCCGCAGCCCAGAGCCTGCGGGCGTAACCCGCGTCGGTGCAAATTGCCCGGGCCCTGGCCCGGCGGGAACGCCCTGCTGGCTGGACAGTTAGCCCGGCGGTGATGCCACAAGCACGAAAAACAATTTGCCCTGGGTAGACGCGCCCGCCAGCCTTCGGGCCTGCTCGGCGGTCGCTGCCACCACCACCAGCCCGTCAGTCTCCGCAGTGGCGGGCCAGGGGCTGGCCTTGCCGCCCTGCGCCGACGTCCAGAGCACCGGCACGGCTTCGGCCAGGATTTGGCTTTCGCCGGGTTGTTCCATGCCGTTGCTGGCAGTGAGCACCACGTTGACGAGCTGCCCGGGGGAGACGAGTTGGATGGAGGCCGGATCTGCCATCCTCAGCGGCACGGCCGCAGAGCCGCGTGGGCTTCCGGCGAGCAGGCCCGGTCCCAGGATCTGGGCGTCGGTGAGGAGCTGGCCCTGGCGCAACGGTGCGGCCAGCTGTTTTCCCTCGAAGGCGGTCTCGCTGCCGGGGCTGCCCGCAGGAATAAGGCCGGGTGGCACGCTGATCCTGCTGAGATCGCCGGGTCCCAGGGACTTTCCAGCGGGTAGATCGGCCGCGGCGGCGAAGGCTGCGACAGTGTCAGTGGGCGCTGGAGCCAGTTGCTGAACTGTCAGTCCGGCGGGGATGCAGAACAGGAGGGCCGCGATAAGCCGCCGGTTCCGGTTCAGCCAGCCGCGCAGGCGGCGCCACGACGGACGGCCCCGGGGCGGATGCCGGCGGGGTTTCGCGGGACCGATCCGGCTCCGGAACGGAAGGCCTGCGGCGGAAAACGTGGCGGCAGGAAGGCTCGTTGGGTGGATCCCGGTACGGGACCAGCGGCCGGGGCCAGCTTCAGGCAATGCGGCGCGGAACGGCCTGAACGAAGGCGCGGAAGGCCCAGGAGCCGCCGGGGCAGCCGTGTTGAACGAAGGCGGGGAAACCGCGGTGAGGAAAAGTTCCATGCCGCCACGCTACGGATCCGCGCAGAGGGGCGGGAGCTGCGGAACGTCCTATGTGGACAACGGCACAGCGGGCAGGGGCCAGCGCCGGGCAATGCCCAGGATCAGCCGGCCGTGGCCCAGCCGGCGGCCGGCGCCAACCCGGCAGGTGCCTTAGCTGGCCGCGGCGGCGGGCGCGGGGGTGGCCGCGGGAGCTGCACGAGCCGGGGAAACCGTGCTGCCCTTGGTGTCGCGCGAATCGGTCCGGTAGAAGCCGGAGCCCTTGAACACTACGCCGACGCTGTTGAACTTCTTGCGCAGCGTGCCCTGGCACTCGGGGCAGGACGTCAAGGAGTTGTCGCTGAACGACTGCACGATCTCGAAGGCGTGGCTGCAGTCCTTGCAGGCGTATGCATACGTGGGCACTGGAAATCCTCCTCAGGGGCAAACGAGCAGGTCCCGTGCCGCCGAGTCCGGATCACCGCCGATATGTCTATCGACCTGTTCCGTCCTTAGCAGTCGCAGGGCCTGAGTGCCAATTCTATCACCTCGGCGGGAACTCGGATCAGGCGGGCCGGGATCGGCCGAGCCGGATGATCCCGCCCGGGGTCAGCGCCGTGTCGACTTTCCGGTCGAACGACTCCGCGGGGATGCTGCCTGCGGGCAGCACCTCCGTGTCATAGACGACGGCGGCAGTCGGCAACGCGACAGCGTCGGCTGCAGCGTCGGCCGCCCCGGCGTCCGCCCCGCCGGACGCGGAGGACATGGCAGCCAGGGCGGCAAGGAACTTGTCGTAGTAGCCGCCGCCTTGCCCGATTCGGTTGCCCGAGAAATCCACTGCTGTGGCCGGCAGGATGATTGCGGTGGCGTCCCGCATGATTTCGGTGCCGTGGCGCTCTCCGACAGGCTCCTGGATGGGCGCGTACCGGCTGCGGACAAACCCGGACTGGGGAGTCCAGTACACCCAGCTGAGCTCGATGTCGGGTTCGCAAACGGGCAGCAGCACCCGGTGCCCGGCCTCGACCAGGGCAGTCAGCAGTGGCAGCGTGGGCGGTTCGGCGCCCACCCCGAGGTACGCCGCGAAGGTGCCCTGGCGGCGGGCAAGCCCGGAGGCCCACTCGAGCCCATGGCTGGCGATGCCCGCCGCGGCGGTGTCCTGTGCGGCCAGCGGGAGTGCGGAACGCGCCGCCCTGTGGCTGGAGCGAATTTCCTCTTTTGACGCCATCTTGGCCCGTCCTCTGCCTCTTGCGGCCGCGCTGCACCGGCGGGCCCGGCAGGCGGTTCGCATAATGATTACGCAATGATTGGTCCCTCCGTTAGATTAGTCGTGTGAATACACCCATCGCTTCCGTCCGCAAGGCCGTTATCCCCGCCGCGGGCCTTGGTACCAGGTTTCTCCCGGCCACAAAGGCCATGCCCAAGGAAATGCTGCCTGTCGTTGACAAGCCAGCCATCCAGTACGTCGTCGAGGAGGCCGTGAATGTCGGCTTGAACGACATCCTGATGATCACTGGCCGCAACAAGCGGGCGTTGGAGGACCACTTCGACCGCGTCCCCGCGCTGGAGTCCACCCTGGAGGCGAAGGGTGACACTGCGAAGCTCGAATCCATTCAGGCCGCCAGCAACCTCGGTGACATCCACTACGTCCGCCAGGGCGATCCCATGGGTCTCGGCCACGCCGTCCTTCGGGCCAAGCAGCACGTCGGGCAGGAGCCGTTCGCCGTCCTCCTGGGAGATGACCTCATTGACGCCCGCGATGAGCTCCTCAGCACCATGATCGAGGTCCAGGCCAAGACCGGCGGATCGGTGGTCGCTCTGATCGAGGTGGACCCGTCCCAGATCAGTGCCTACGGCTGCGCGGACGTCGAGGCAATCGGCGGTGAGGACTACGTCCGCATCAACCAGCTCGTGGAGAAGCCCGATGTGGCGGACGCCCCGTCCAACCTGGCCGTGATTGGCCGCTACGTGTTGCACCCGGCCGTCTTTGAAGTGCTGGAGCGCACCGCGCCCGGCCGCGGCGGGGAAATCCAGCTCACGGACGCCCTGCAGGAACTCTCGGCCGGCACCGGCGAGGGCTACGGCGTGTACGGCGTCATCTTCCGCGGCCGCCGCTACGACACCGGCGACAAGCTCAGCTACCTCAAGGCCTGTGTCCAGCTCGCCTGCGACAGTGAGGACCTCGGCCCGGGCCTGCGCGAATGGCTGCCCGGCTTCGCGTCCAGCCTGGCCCCCAGCCTCGCCAAATAACTCCCGTGGGGGGCAGCTTCACCTGGCCGGTGACCTTGGAGAGCGGCGACATCGTGTTGCGCCCGATCCGGTACCGGGACCGCAAGGAGTGGACAGCGCTCAGGTCCCGCAACTGCGAGTGGCTGGCCCCCTGGGAGGCATCGAACCCGGTCCCCGGCGGCGGCCTGCCGGACTACCGGCAGATGGTGCGCTCGCTCAAGGCCCAGGCCGCGCAGGCCACGGCCCTGCCGTTCGTAATCACGGAGTGGACACCAGGCCATCAGGCGCCGGTGATCGTGGGGCAGCTGACGGTGTCCTCGATCGTCTGGGGATCGGCCATGATGGCGACGCTTGGCTATTGGGTCGACAAGGAAAGGGCCGGCCGGGGGATCGCCCCGACCGCCGTGGCCATGGCGACCGACTATTGCTTCGGCACCCTTGGACTGCACCGCATGGAGATCAACATCAGGCCGGAGAACGCCCCGAGCCTGCGCGTGGTGGAGAAACTTGGGTTTCGTGACGAGGGATTCCGGCCCCGGTTCCTGCACATCAACGGTGAATGGGCAGACCACCGGACCTTCGCGCTCACGGCTGAGGAAGTGCCTGAAGGCCTCCTCGCGCGGTGGCTGAGAACCCGCCGGTCCTGAGGCCCGTGAGAGCCGCCTGACCAGCCACGACGCCCCGACGCCGGCCAGTCGCCGGTGCGCGCGCGACACACCCCTGACAATGCGGGGCAGCACCCCATATACCTCATACGGTTTTGAGTGTGGACTTCCCTCTTAGCAGCTCTGTGATCCTTGTCATTGCTGTTGCGCTCTGGATCGTGTGGGTGGCGCCTTACGTTCTCCGGAACGGACGCCACCAGCTGCAGCCTGCAGGCGAATTCCTGGCGGATGTCATTGACATGGAACCAGCAGATCCACATGCGGGGAAGGTTATGAAAATGGCGGCGCAGCAGGAGAAACCCATGATCAGCACACAGCGCGCAGACCCGGCCGGCGGCACACCTGGGCCTGGGGCGGGCAAAGCGGCAACCCCTCGGGTGAGCCCGATTGCTGCGGCGGGCTCCCCGGCGTTCCGGATTCGATGGGGGCGGTTGGTGCTGGCGGTAGCCGGGCTCCTGGCTCTTCTCACGGCAGTGGTGTCCGGAGCCCTTCGACTTTTCGGCATCGGTTCAGGCTGGCTGCCGGTGACCGCCCTACTGGGCGCCTTCGCCGCAGTGGCGCTGCTTCGCCGTCTTGCCGTCCGCGATCGCCGGCGGAAGATGAACGCTGCATTCCGTGCAGCCATGGGCAGCCCGGAACGCACCCCTGCACGGCCGTCGGCGCCCGAACAGACCCCTTCCCTTCCCGACGGACGTCCCGCTGCCCGGCCGGAAAGCCCGCTCTTCGACGCCGAAGCGGGCCGCGACACGCCCGAGCCCGCGCCGAAGCCGCTGACCGCACTGGAACTCCGCCAGGCCGCCCTCGCTGAAGCCGTCGCCTCTGGGGATGCCTCGGCGGCCATGGCAGCCGACGCGGGTGCAGTACCGGAGGGCACCAGCTGGGAGCCCGTCGAGGTTCCCAAGCCCACCTACGTCGAAGCCCCGAAGGCCGAACGTGCAGCCCCAATGCCCCTCGACCTTCCCGAGGCGCCGAAGGCCGTAGGGAAACCGTCTCTCAAACAGGCCTCGGCGCGACCGGCAGCGTCCGATCCGCAAATTGCCGACGATTCTGAGTCGAAGCAGCTCAGCAAGACGCAGAGCGCCTTGAGCAACCTGGATGACGTCCTCCAGCGGCGCCGCGCCTGATCCGACCCGTCCTTCCGGAGATTACCCCGGGCAGCCAGCGATGGCGGCCCGGGGTTTTTAACTTCCCCGCAGCGTCGCGGGCGGGCTTCGCTGCGGTAGCCTCGGGTCATGACAAGGATCTGCGTTGCCGGTGGAACCGGGCAAGTGGGCCAAGAAGTGGTGCGCTTGGCCGTCGACGCCGGGCACGCCGTGGCCGTCCTCAGCCGCAACCCGCCAGGGGCCGGCGCCGCCGGCAACATCCGGGGCGCGGAATACTTCCGCGCGGACGTCACGACGGGAGAGGGGATATCGGCGGCCCTGGCCGGCGCCGACGTCGTGATCGATTGCCTGGAAGGACGCGCCGGGAAGGCGCGCAAGAACTTCGCCGACGGCGGTGCGCGGCTTCTGGCCGCTGCACAGGACGCGGGAACGGCCAGGGCCGTCATGCTGTCCATCGTGAACTGCGATCGCAGCAACTCCTCCTTCTACCGGTCGAAGGCTGCCAAAGAACACGCCTACGAGCTGTCCGGACTCGAGACCGTGGTGGTCCGGGCCACCCAGTTCCACTCATTGCTCGCGATGATGTTCGGCGCCGGCTCGAAGCTGCGGATCATCCCCGTGGTCAGAGGTGCCAGGTTTCAGCCGGTATCGCCGGACGACGCAGCCGCGGTGCTGCTGGAGACCGCCGTTGAACCGGCGCCCGTTCCAGCCGCGGGCCCGCGGCACAGGGTACTGAACCTCGGCGGCCCGGAATCCAAAGACATGGTCGACTTTGCCCGGGAGTGGCAGCGGGCCACCCGCGCAAAGGGTCAACTCGTGCGCTTCCCACTGCCCGGCGCGATGGGCCGCTACCTGCGCGAGGGGTTGAACCTGGTGCCGGAGGCGCGACACGGCACCGAGACTTTCCGGGGCTGGCTGGAAAACAGCGCAGATAGTTTGTAGCCTAGGGACACCGGCAACGCCGTTCCGTCAGGACCGGCGTTGCTTCGGGGCTATAGCTCAGTTGGTAGAGCGCTTCGTTCGCATCGAAGAGGTCAGGAGTTCGAATCTCCTTAGCTCCACAGATTTCAAGGGTTTTTGTACCGTTGAGTGCGCGAATGAGTGCGTGAAATGACATTGCTGGCCGCCCTCGGCGTCCCTGCCCGGTTCCGGGCGATGCGATGGTGCGTACTTGCGATGGTGCGTACTAATGCCCGCCGACTGATGGCCGCCGATGAGGAGCAAACATGGGAGCCGCAACGATGGGCACCCGGGCGGCGCCGAACGTCATCCTGCACGTCGGCGCACCGGGACCCGCCGTGGCCAGCGAAGCGGCAGCGCTCCTCAACGAATCCCTCGGCTCCGGTTTCACTCAGCCATCAGCTCTGGCGCAACTCACAGCCGATGGCGGGGGAGTCCTTATCCGTGCCCGCGGCCGGGACGGCGGGCTCCTGGGCGCGGCGACCGCCCACGTCCTGGACCGTGCGTCCCACGCCGTACTGCAGGACCGCCTGCGCATCACCGGGGTCGACGCCGGCCTGGACGGCCGCCGGGTTGGGGAGTTGAAGTCCATCGTCGTCGCGCCCGCAGCCAGGGGGACGGGCATCGGCTCGATCATGCTCGCCGCCAGCCTGGACTTCCTGAAGGCCCGCGGCTGCCACGATGCCGTGTCCGCGTCCTGGGTCTCGGCCGATCCCCAGCACTCTTCCCTGGGGATGCTGGAGCGGGCCGGTTTTGCGCAGGTGGCCACGATCCCCGCCTTCTGGGCGGACGACCAGCAGGCAGCCGGCTACCTCTGCCCCCTCTGCGGCGCCGGGTGCGTCTGCGCGGCCGTCATGCTGGTGCTGCCACTCGAGGGCAGCGCCAGGCGCGGCTAGAGCGCTTCCTTGGCCAGGGCCGCGGTGCCGGGAGGGGTTGTGCGGCCGAGCCGGTCGTCCAGTCTGACCCGCAGCCTGGCGGCGGCGACCCGAACCCGGTGATGCGAGAGGGCCGCCGGGCCGGTAACCTGCGCAGTGATGTGCTGCCCGTTGCCTGTGCTTTCCCTGGCCCCGCTCACGGACTCCCACGCGATGTCCAGAAGCTCAAGCTCCTCGTTGCGGGCCAACTCGCTGCGGGCGAGCACATCCAGCGCTGCCAGCCCCAGGGCTTTGCTGTCCCCGTCCTCGTCCAGGGCACGGTCCAGCGCCCATTGGGTCCGTTTCCACCACTCGGCCCGGTCGTCGGCGACGGCCTTCTGGCGCAGAGTCCGCCAGGCCATGAACGCTCCCACGGCTGCCGCTACAAGTACAGCAACAGGGGCAAGCGCGGCAACGATCTGCCACCACTCGGCCGGCCCGGTGTGGAGGAGGACTTCAACCGGAACCGGAGACGGAGCTGGTGTTGACGGCATGCGACCAGCCTAAGCCGCGGCCCGGACAGTGGCAGGCGGCGTGGCGGGCGCGGCGTGGTTCGGCGCTCCCGACCGGTCACTGTACGGAACGCCGGTGATTTCATGAGATGGTGTGAACCTGCGTGAACGGCGCCGTGGCCGCGCCGGCGCAGCAATCCGCGCGGCAAGACCATCGTGCAATCCAGCGGCAAAGCAGCCGAATCCAGCGCAGGCATCCAAGATAGACATCCAGCGCAGACAAGGCCACCACCGATGAAGAACACCACCCCGATCGCCCTGGCCCTGCTGTCTGTTCTGCTGACCGCGGCCTGTTCCGCCTCCCCGAGCCCCGAACCGTCCGCCGGGACCCCTGCGGCGGGCCTGCCGGCGTCGCTGCCCAAGCCTGACCCTGCCCAGCAGGAAGCCCTGCTGGCCGCGCTGGCCAAGATCAACCCCCGCCTGCCAGACGACCAGGCAATCGACAAGGCCCGCCGCCTGTGCGGCCGACTGCTGGGGCAATCGACCGCGGACCAACTCATCGCTGCCGCAAAGACTGAGTTCAGCGGGGACGTCCCCGCCCTCCCGGACGACGACGCCCAGCGGATCATCTCGGCGATCGGGGCCAACGGGTTCTGCCGCTAGCCTTGTTAACAACACGAGGAGAACTATGACCACCCTGAAAGAACGCCTGCACGCCGACGTCGTGAGCCACATGAAGGACCGCAACAAGGTTGCCCTGACCACTGTGCGCAACGTCCTGGGCGAGATCGAAACCCGGGAGAAATCGGGCAAGACGCCAATCGTGCTGGACGACGCACAGGTGACCGCACTCCTGCAAAAGGAAGCCGCCAAACGCCGCGACACGGCCCGCATCTACACCGAGGCCGGCGAAGCCGAGCGCGCCGCGGCCGAGATCGCCGAGGCCGAGGTGATCGAGGCCTACCTGCCCAAGCCACTGACCGCGGCGGAAGTCGAGACGATCGTGGACGAGGCCATCGCGGCGCTCAAGGCCGACGGCGTCGGGCTGTCCATGCGTCAGTTGGGGGCAGTGATGAAGCCCGTCACCGCCACGGTGGCCGGGCGTTTTGACGGCAAGACCGTCAGCGAAATCGTCCGCAACCGTCTCGCGCAGCAGTGAGCCTGGTCCGGCTGCACGACGTCAGCGTCCGCTTCGACAACACACAGATCCTCCGCGAGGCGTACTTCCGTCTGGAGCCCGGGGACCGGGTGGGCCTGATCGGCAAGAACGGCTCCGGGAAGACCTCCATCCTCAAGCTCGTCCTGGACCAGGTCTCCCCGGATACGGGAACGGTCACCGTGGATCAGGGAACCAGGGTGGGGTACTTCTCCCAGTTTTCCGAGCTCGACGGCGAGGCAACCATCCTTGCGGTCCTTGACGGACTGTTTGTCGAAATCAAGGCTGCCGAGGCCGAGCTGGCAGCCATCGACGCCGCCATTGCGGCTGACCCCGCCGAGGCGGAGCTGGACCGGCTGATCCGGCGCCAGGCCGAGCTGTTCGAGGCCATGGACCGCCTCGACGGATGGGATTACCAGCGGCGCATCGACACAGTCCTGACCACGCTGGGGTTCAGCGACGCCCACCGCACGTGCGCGATTGACGAACTCTCCGGCGGGTGGCGCAACCGCGCCGCCCTGGCCAAGATCCTGTTGGAGGGCCCGGACGTCCTGCTGCTGGATGAACCCACCAACTACCTCGACGTGGCCGGTGTCGAATGGCTCGAAAACTGGTTCCGCGACTACCGCGGCGCCGCGATCATCGTCTCGCACGACAGGAAGTTCCTCGATGCGGTGGTCACCCGGATCCTCGAGGTGGAAAACTTCCACCTGCACGAGTACCCCGGAAACTTCGCCGAGTACGTGGTCCAGAAGCAGTTCCGGCTCAAGACGCTCGAGGCGCAGTTCGTCCATGAGTCCGAGCTCCTGGCTTTTGAAGCGGAGGGCATTGCCGACCGCCGGGAGGCCGCCAAGGCCGCCAGCCGCGGGTTGGGGAACCAGCTGGCCAAGATCAAGAAAGCGCGGACACCACGTCCCGTGGACCAGATCGTCACCGAGATCTACGGCGGCCTGCACGTGAAGGATGTCCTCTGCCGGGTCGAAGGACTGGGCAAGTCCTATGGCGACAAGGTCTTGTTCGAAGACCTGAGCTTTGAGATCCGCCGCGGCAACAGGATTGTGGTCCTGGGCTCCAACGGCAGCGGCAAGTCCACGCTGCTGAAAGTGCTGACCGGGGAGGAACCGGCGGATTCCGGTGAAGTGGTCTGGGCGAAGGGGCCGGGTTTTGTTTCCTACAACAAAATGCTGGAAGAGCTCGACGACGCCGACACCGTTTCGCACGCGGTCAACGCGCTGCCGGACAGCCTGGCCTTCAGCGCCACGAAGAAGTCCGTCAACAGGTTCCTCGCCATGTTCCAGTTCTCCGAGGCCGACCTCAAACAGAAGATCGGGAACCTCTCCGGCGGACAGAAAGCCCGCGTCGCCATGGCCCAGTGCCTGCTGTCCGGGGCCTCGGTGCTGCTCTTGGACGAGCCCACCAACCACCTGGACATGTCCAGCACCCAGGTGATGGAGCGGGCACTGCTCCACTTCCCCGGCGCGGTCGTCGTGGTCAGCCACGACCGCTTCTTCACCGAGAAGATCGCCACCCGTCAGCTGGTCTTCGGCACCGACGGCGCAGAACCCGGCGAGGTCGACGTACGCGCGGCCTAAGGGCGTGGTGATTGCCCCGAGCCTCAGTGTTTGCTCAGCATTGGCTCAGGATGTGGCATGAGCGGCTAAAGGGCCGACAATTCGTCGTTTTCGAGCGGTACTGTGGCGCAGGCTGCCGACCGGGGGGACGGCAGCGGTCTCATATCCGCTTTGAAAAAAATCTCCCGTGGCAGGAATCATCGGCTGGCTCAGTGCTCTGGGCACCACAGGCAAGGCAGTAGTAGTGGCCTCCGTCGTCGTCACTGGCGGCGCCGGCGCAGCGGCGGCCACCGCGACCACCAATCTCCCGGCTGACCCGACGTCAACCATGACGGCGACCGGCACCGAAACCTCTGACCCGGCCGAGCCGGCCGGTTCGGAGACTCCGGTAGTGGGCGACCAGGAAGCCGCCGACGAGGAAGCCGCCGATCACGAATCGTCTGAATCGTCTGAACCGGCCGATCCGGCTGAGTCGGATGACCAGGAGGCGGACGATCAGGGCGCAGAGTCTGACGCGGACGACCAGGGCGCGGAAGACGTCGCGGACGCGCAGGAGCCTGCGGCCCCGGCCCCCGCAGCCCCGGCCCCCGCTGCTCCGGCCCCGGCACCCGCCGAAGACGATGCGAAGAATTCGGCCGACGCGCCGGAAGCCGACGCGTCCCACGCTTCGAACGGCAACAGCGGATGGGCACACCAGAATGCCGCTGAACACCGTGCGGCCGGCCAGGCCAACGCCGCCGAGCACCGCGCGGCCAGCCAGGCCAAGGCCGCCGAACACCGTGCCGCGCCGGCCGGTCTTGAAAGCGATCACGCCGCCAAGACCAGCAAGCGCGGCGACTCGGGCGGGCACGGCCACAGCAAGTAGCCCAAAAGGCATGCAATGACGGGGCCCGGACCACTGGTCCGGGCCCCGTCGTCGTGACGGCACGAAAATGCTTCGGCACGAAAATGTTTCAGCGCGAAAGTGTCCAACGGTTCGGTCTCAGAGGTGCGGCGCTTCGGGTCCGCGGGATAATGGAAACATGACCAATCAGCAGCAGGACCGCGACCCGTGGGAGGAGTTCGACAAGCTCCAGCCCGCCGGTCCGGACCGGGTTGCGGGGTACCCCGGTGGGGAACCGCAGGGCTTCGGCTTCCGCACCGGCGTCCGCAGCGCCAGGGTAGCCCTCGGATTTGCCGTCTACTCCCTGGCGCTGGGGAGCATTCTGGTCCTCACCGGGGCCATCGTTTTCATCGGCAGCGGGAAGTGGCTGCTGCTCGGGCTGATGGTGCTCATCGAGGTCGTCTTCGTCCTGGCGTTCCGACGGCTCATGGTCCAGGTCCGGCACCGCCGCGCCTCCGGCTAGAGCCAGCCCTTCTTCTTGAAGATGGCGTACATCAGCGCCGCCGTGCCGGCCATGAGCGCGATTGCCATCGGGTAGCCAAGCGTCCAGTGCAGTTCCGGCATGTTGTCGAAGTTCATGCCATACAGTCCGGCCACAAATGTCGGAGCGAAGAAGATCGCGGCCCACGACGAGATCTTCTTGACCTGTTCGTTTTGTTCCGCGCTGGCCTCGTTCTGGCGGTTGGCGGTCAGGGTTCCGTCCAGGGTGAGCGCATTCTGCAGCAGGTCACGGAACGAATCGGCGCGGGAAATCAGCCGCTCCACGTGGTCCTCGACGTCGCGCAGGCTGTGCTGCAGTTCAATGTCCACCCGGTACTTCTCGAAGCCCCGGCGGAGCTGTTGCATCATAGCCGGGAGCGGATGGATGGCGCGCTGGAAATGGATGACTTCCCGGGCGAGCTCGTAGATCCTCCGGGACACCAGGGCGTCGCCGCTGAAGAGCTGGTCCTCGATCTCGTCGATGTCGTTTTCCAGCCCGGCCACCACGGGACCGTAGTCATCCACCACCTGGTCCATGAGTGCGTACAGGACGGCCTCGGGCCCGTGGCGCAGCAGATCGGGCCGGCCCTCCATCCGGCGCCGGACCTGGCCCACGACTTTCGTCTCGGCGTGCCGGACGGTGACCACGAAGTTGCGCCCCGTGAAGACGTGGAGCTCGCCGAACTCCACGGTTTCGGTCTCGTCCAGGTACCGGGCGGGCCGGAGCACAGTGAACAGGTTGTCGTCGTAGCGTTCCAGTTTGGGGCGCTGATGGGCGGAGATCGCGTCCTCCACCGCCAGCCCGTGCAGGTTGAATTCGGCCGCCACGGCCGCCATTTCCTCAGTGGTCGGCCGGTACAGGCCGATCCAGGCCATGCCCCCGTGCTCGGTCAGGGTCTCGAAAGTCTGCTCGAGGTTCCGCGGCTCGGCGCTGCGGATGCCGTCAACGTAGACGGCGTTGTCGATGATAGTCACCGGGACATTATCCTTTGTCCACCTGGAATTCGGCGGACCCGGCCCGCCGCGAGGCGGACCGGCCGGGAGCCAGCGCGCTGCCTTGGGCGAGCCGGCTGATCAGCGGTTCGGTCCGGTACGGGATATGGGTGTGCAGCGCCAGGACGGTCTCGGTGCGGATGACCCCCTTGACCCGAAGGATCGACCGGAGGGCCGCCTGGAGATTGTGCGTATCCGTCGCCACCACCCGGCACCAGACGTCGCCGCGACCGGAGATCTCGTGGACTTCCAGGACCTGGGCGATCAGCCGCAAAGCCCCCACGACGCCGTCGAGTTCCCGGTGGTTGACCTCGATCGTCACGAACGCGACGACGTCGTACCCCACCGCCTCCAGATCGATTTCACGGCCGCCGTCGTGCAGCACACCGGAGCGCAGCATACGCCGCACGCGCGACTGGGCAGTGTTCCGGGCGATGCCCAGGGCGTCACTGAGCTCGCCGATCTGGATCCGCGGATCCCGGATCAGCTCCAGCAGGATCTTCAGGTCGGTGGGGTCCAGACTGTTCAAATCATCACTCCGGTTCACTTGGACAGCCAGAGAATGACTGTTTTGCTCAATTTTGACACAAATTTTGGCCATGCAGATCACTGGTATTGCATTCTGTACATACCAAACTTTCAACCGGGCCGGGCGGTTCCCCCACAACAGGGAAAGCCCGGCCTGCACTTTGCAAGGGCACGGCCATGACAGTCTTTAGCGAACTCCGCATGCGCCCGGCCACAGCTGACCGCTGGGGCTGGGACGCCTCCACCACCGCACGGCTCGTGATGGCCGGGGTTGTGATCTTCACGCTGCTCGTCGGCGCAAATCTTGCGACGCCGCTGTACCCGCTGTTGCAGGCAAAACTCGGAATCACGGCGCTCGATGTCACGGTGGCGTTCTCGGCCTACGTCCTGGCGCTCGTGGCCACCCTCGTCCTCGCCGGCCACTGGTCCGACCACATCGGCCGCCGCGCCGCCCTCGTGCTGGCAGTGCTGGTGGGCCTGGCCGGCGGCTTTGTCTTCGCCACCGCGGGCAACCTCGTGGCGCTCTCCGCCGGGCGCGCCCTGCAGGGCGTCGCCGTCGCGCTCGCCACCGGGGCCAGCTCGGCTGCCCTGCGCGAGCTGCTGCCCAGCCGGCCGGAGTGGGCCTCACGGTTCACGCTCCTGGCCTCCGCCGGCGGGGTGGCGGCCGGCCCCGCAATCGGCGGGATGCTGTCCCTCCTGCCGGGCCCGACATCGACGCCGTACTACCTGCACTCCATCGTCCTCGCCGCCGTGCTGGTGCCCCTGTACCTGCTCAAGGCGCGGCCCGCCATCAGCCTGCACGCCGGTCCCCAGACCCTGCGGGTCCTGGCACCGCGGCGGCCTTCGGTTTCCAGCGACGCGCGCGGCGCCTTCTGGCTGGCGTCGTCCGTGGGCTTTCTGAGCTTCACCGTTTTTGGCTTCTGCCTCTCGCTGGCCCCCGGCTATTTCGCCCAGATTGTCCACGCCGATTCGCGGCCGCTGATCGGCCTGCTGGCTGGGCTGACGCTGGGGTCCTCAGCCCTGAGCCAGCTGCTGGCCATCCGGGGACGGTTTGCCGTGTCCGCCGGCCTGGCCGTCCTGGGCGTCTCCGTCCTGCTGATCGCCGCGGCCGCCGCCTGGAGCAGCCCGTGGCTGCTGATTCTGGCCAGCATCACTGCCGGCGTGGGGCAGGGCGTGGCCTTCCGGACCGTGTTCAACGACGTTGCCGGCAGGGTGGAGGCCGCCCGGCACGCCCAGATCATCAGCACCGTCTATGTGATCACGTACCTTGGCAGCGCCTTCCCGGTGATCGGGTTGGGGCTTGCAGCCGGGATCGTCGGGCTGCAGAGCGCGGTCGCCGGTTTCGTCACGGTGTGCGCCGCCGCCGCACTGACGCTGGCGGCCGTAACGCTGCGAAGCGCCCTGCGCCGGGTCTAACTGCGCTGGGTCTAACTGCGTCGGCCGGCCCCGTTAGGGCAGCGGGCCGTGGTTGCCCTGGATGTGGTCGAAGACCAGCGTGGTTTCGGTGTGGCCCACCACGGGGTCGGTGGCCAGGTTGTCCAGAACCCAGTCCCGGAGGTCCTCGGTGGTGGCGACGGCGATATGCAGCAGGTAGTCCACCGACCCGGACGTGTGGAACGTCGAGAGCACTGCCGGCAGTTTGGGCACCCGGGCAGTGAAACGGTCGATCTGCTCGCGGTCATGGGCCCGGAGCCGGACCGCAATGAGGGCCTGGACCGAACGCCCGATCGCGGACAGGCTCAGATTGGCCTCGAAGCCCTCGATGATGCCGCGCTCGGACAGCGCGCGGGTGCGCATCAGCGCGGTCGACGGCGCGATCCCCACGAGCTCTGCCAGCTGTTTGTTCGAGATGCGGGCGTCCGCGACGAGGGCAGCGAGCAGGCGCTCGTCGATCGCGTCCAGCGGTTCGCTGGCTCCCGGCCGAACATTCTTCGCAGTGCTGCTCACGGATCCTCCTAGTAGTGTTCTCCGTTCATCATAAACGGCGTTATCCGACAGTTCCATTCAGAACCCCTACAAAAGCGCGAATTATTGCCAGATACTTGCGGAATTCAATGGTGAATATTCGTAAGGAGCTAGGGTGCTTTCTCAAGATTCATTGGCGGTCCACGCAGGCCGGAGCGGGCTCACGGAACTGGGCGTCCACGCGGTGCCCATCGATCTGTCCACGACGGCGCCCCTGCCGTCCGTGCACGACGGAGGCCTTGCCTACGAGCACATGGCCACCGGCGGCTCACATGTGGAGGGGCAAAGCACGGTCTACCAGCGGCTGTGGAACCCCACGGTGGCTCGCTTCGAGGAAGGCGTCGCTGTCCTGGAAGGCACGCCCGAGTCTGTCGCCTTTGCCACCGGAATGGCGGCGCTGAGCGCGGTGCTCCTCGCGGTTGTGGCCGCGGGCAAGAAGCACGTTGTCGCCGTGCGTCCGCTGTACGGCGGCAGCGACTACCTCTTGGCCTCCGGCGTCCTAGGCAACGAGGTCACCTTCACGACGCCGGAGGGCGTCGGCGCCGCACTCCGGCCGGACACCGGCCTGGTGATCCTCGAGACGCCGGCCAACCCGACCCTCGAGCTGGTGGACATCGCCCGCGTGGCAGCCGCCGCCGACGGTGTGCCGCTCCTGGTGGACAACACGTTCGCCAGCCCGGTACTGCAGCAACCCTTCAAGCACGGCGCGGCCATGGTGCTGCACAGCGCCACGAAGTTCTTGGGCGGCCACGGGGACGCCATGGGCGGCGTGGTGGCCGCAGGCTCTGAATGGGCGGTGCGCCTGCGCCAGATCCGGGCCGTGACCGGCGGGATCCTGACCCCGTGGCCGGCGTACCTGCTGCACCGCGGGCTGGCAACGCTCCCGGTCCGGGTCCGCGCCCAGCAGGCCGGCGCCGAAAAAGTCGCTGTTGCGCTGGCAGGGCACGGGCTCGTGAGGCGGGTTTACTACCCGGGACTGGCCGAATGCGACCCGCAGGGCCTCGTGGGCACACAGATGTCCGGGCCGGGATCGCTCATGGCCTTCGAGCTCGCCAGCGCCGAGCACGCCGAGCGGATCCCGGCCGCCGTCGGCATGATCACCCACGCCGTGTCCCTCGGCGGGATCGATACCCTCATCCAGCACCCGGCGGGCCTGACCCACCGGCCGGTCGAAGCCGCGGCCAAGCCACACGCGAACCTGCTGCGGATCTCGGTGGGGCTGGAGGACCCGGCCGACATCGTCGCCGACCTCCTGCAGGCGATCGAGGCTACGCGGTAGCCCGGGGGTCCGGTGCCTAGCCCGATGCCGTGACCCTGCCGGTTGCGGGCGCCGGCGCGGGATGCGCGACGGCGGTGATTGCCGCCGTCGCGCCGGCCAGTCCGATGACAGTCAGCGCAAGGGCTGTCCAGCCGAACCGTTGGAAGACCAGGCCGCCGGCCCAGCCAAGCACGCTGGAGCCGAGGTAATAGGCCAGGTTGTACAGCGAGGCGGCCTGCGCCCGGCCCGTCGTGGCGATCAGTCCGGTCCAGCCGGAGCCGATGCTGTGTGCCGCGAAGAAGCCGCCCGTGAACAGCAGCAATCCCGCCAGGATCGCGGCCAGCTGTTCCGTGAGCGTCAGGGCCAGGCCGCCTGCCATCAGTGCGGTGCCGGCGATCAGGACGGTGCGCCGGCCGAACCGCGACGTCAGGCCCGCTGCCCAGCGCGCCGAGACGGTTCCGGAGAGGTAGGCCAGGAAGATCAGGCTGATCGCGGTGGCGGGCAGGCTGAACGGTTCCCCTGAGAGCCGGAATCCGAGGTAGTTGTAGACGGCCACGAAACCGCCCATGAGCAGGAATGCCTGGACGTACAGGGCCAGGAGCCGGGGATTGCGGCCATGGCCGGCCAGCGTGCGAAGGGCCCCGCGGAAGCCGCCCGCGGCCGCGGCGGCGAAGCCCTTGGCCCGGGGCACCAGAACCAGGAACAGGACTGCCGCTCCGGTGGCCAGAACGGAGACCGCCAGGGCCGCGGCCCGCCAGCCCCACAGTTCGCCCGCGGGCCCGGCGACCAGCCGACCGGCCAGGCCGCCCAGGGTGGTCCCGGCGACATAGCTCCCGGCGGCGACGGCGGCGTGGGCCTTGTTGACTTCCTCGTTGAGATACGCGATCGCGATCGCCGGGATGCCGCCGAGGGCCATTCCCTCCAGCATCCGCAGGCACAGCAGTACTGGGAAGCTGGGGGCCAGGGGGACCAGCAGGCCCAGGGCGGTGGCCGCGGAGATGCCCCACATCATTGCCCGGACGCGGCCGATCCGGTCGGCCAGGAAGGACCACGGGAGCACCGTCAAGGCCAGCCCCACCGTAGCCAGGGAGATGGTCAGCGCGGCCTCGGCGGCCGAGACGCGAAGATCCGCCGCCAGCAGCGGGAGCACCGCCTGGGTGGAGTAAAGCTGCGCGAAGGTTGCGACGCCGGCAAAGGCAAGCCCGGCGAGGATCCGGCGGTAGGCCGTGGAGCCTTTCGGATGGCCCGCCCATCCGGCAGCGTCAGCTGCAGGATCAGCTGCGAGATTGGCTGCGTCCTTGGCCGCGTTCTTGGCCGCGGGGCGTGGGCTGGTGCCGGTGGGTGCGGAAATGCGTGGCATGTCTTTACGCTAAAGCCTGCCCGAGGGATGCTTCCAATGCATGATTTCCATAGAATAGATAGCAAATATGGATCAGTGCCGGAGGGGAACATGGACGTCGAACACAGGCAGCTCGTGCAGCTGCTGCCCCTGCTGCCGCTGCTGGCGGAACTGGGGCGGACGGAGCACATCACCGAGACGGCCGAGCTCCTGGGCCTGCCGCAGTCGACCGTGAGCCGTGCCATTGCGCGGGCGAGCGCCATCGTGGGGACGGAGCTGCTGATCCGGGACGGCCGGGGCGTGCGGTTGACGCCAGCGGCGAAGGCGCTCATGCCCCACATCGAGGCCGCCCTGGCCGAATTCCAGACGGGGCTGGACAGCGTCAGGCACGAATCGGAGGTGGTCCGCGGCCGGATCGCCGTGTCGTTCCAGCACACCTTCGGCGAGGCAATGCTGCCGCTGCTCATCAGTGCGTTCCGGAGCAGGCACCCGCAGACTGCCTTTGACCTCAGCCAGGGTGCACGGGACGGCTGCCTCGCGGAACTGGCCGCGGGCTCCGCCGACGTGGCGCTCACGGCACCCGTTGCCACACCCAGCAAGCGAATCGGTTCGGCCGCGCTGTACCGCGAACCGTTGCGCCTGGTGGTCCACCACCGGCATGCCCTGGCCGGCCGCCGCAGGGCCAAGGTTGCCGAGATCCGGCAGGAGCCCTTCGTGGCGATGGGGTCCGGCTACGGCATGCGCTCGCTGACCGACGCGTTGTTCCGCGAGGCGGGGTTCCGTCCGCGCATTGCCTTCGAGAGCCAGGACTCGCACACCGTCCGCGGCCTCGTCTCGGCCGGGCTCGGCGTCAGCATCCTGCCGCCCGGCGGCTCCGCACCCGGCAGAGTTGCACAAAACAGCCACCATCCGTCGCGGGGCGCCGAAGCCGACGACGGCGGGCCCGGCTGGGTGGAGATTCCCCTGGATTCAGACCTGGCGTTCCGCGAGATCGGCCTCGCGTGGCGGGAGCCGGTTTCGCGGAATGCCGTGGCCGATGCCGAGTCCGATCCCGTGCGCTTGTTCCGCGAATTCGTGCTCCGCGACGGTCCGGCGCTCCTGGCAGGCTTCGTGCGCGAACGCTCGGCGGGCTGAGCCGGGCCGGTGCCGGAGCGCCGGGGCAGGTGCGCCGGGGCTGGAGCTGGTGCGCCGGGGCCGGTGCGCTCAGGTCGCCGGTTGGCCCCGAGGTCGCCGTAAGGTGACGGCGGTTTGGCACGTTTCAGGCGACTTCGGGGTCCTGACGGGGGTCGGCTGCGGTCAGCGGCCGGCGAGCAGCCCGTGCACGACGGCGGCCACGGGTCCGGCGTGTGCCTTCTGCCAGCCCGTGCCCGCCCACAGGTTCAGGCGTTCCGCGTCGCCGGCTGCGGTGGCCGCGGCCCGGATGGGCGCCGTGAGGTGGTGGACGGCAGGGTAGGCCTCCGGCGCCTCGGCGTGGTCGCGGACGAATTCGTTCTCCAGGGCCCGTGCCTGCCGGCCGGTGAAGGCGCGCGTCAGCCGGGTCCGGATGAAATGCGGATCGGCCAGGGCATCTTTGTGCAACTGCTTGGCGCCGCTTTGGTCAGTGCGGAGAAACGCGGTGCCGAGCTGGGCTGCGACGGCCCCGGCACGCAGCACGGCGTCCAGCCCGGCCGCATCCATGATGCCGCCCGCAGCCACCAGCGGGAGGTCGACGGCGGACCGCACCCCGGCGAGCAGCTGCGCCGTTGTGCCGCCCGGCCGCGCCGCGTAAGCCGGTCGCGGCTCCGGGGCCGGGAGGAACGCCGCGCTGTGTCCGCCGGCGCTCGTGTGCTGCACGACGAGGGCGTCCACGCCTTGCCCTGCCGCCTGCACGGCCTCGGCCGCGGTGGTGACAGTGGCCAGCACCGCCGATCCCGCCCGCTGCAGGGCCCGAACGACGTCCGGGCCGGGCAGCCCGAAAGCGAAACTGACCAGCTCCACCGGGTCTGAGAGCAGGGCATCGATCTTTCCCTGCCATTCGTCGTCGTCGTCGAGCCGCAACTGCGGGAGCTCCACGCCGTAGCGCCGGGCGTCGGTGCGCAGCTGAAGCCGGTATTCCTCGAGCTCCGCCAGCATCGCCGCGGAGGGCGGCAGTTGGGCCGGATCCGGGACAAATACATTCATGCCGAACCGGGCGCCGGACTCCCGGAGGGTGCTGATTTCCGCCTGCATGGCCGCCACGCTCTTGTAGCCTGCCGCGAGGAAGCCGAGCCCGCCGGCGCGGTGCACGGCCTCGACGAAGGCCGCTGTGGAGGTGCCTCCGGCCATGGGCGCCGCGATGACGGGTGTGCCGAAAAGATCGTGGGGCATTGCGGGCTCCTTGCAGCGATTCAGTAACCTGTTCCAGTGACTAACACTGACACGCCGCCGGCGGCGGACTCCGTTCCATCTTCCACCACGCCATCTGCCACGGCGACGACGGGTGCCGTGATCGGCCTGGACATCGGCGGCACCAAAACCCGGGGCGTCAGGTTCGAAGGCGGCGCGCCCGTGGCCGATGAATCGGTGGGCAGCTCCAATGTCCAGAACGTCAGCCCCGAGGAAGCCGCCTTGAACCTGGCGGAACTCTTCGCCAGGATCGGCGGGGGAGACGTCGCCCAGGTCTACGCCGGAGCCGGCGGCATCGACACCGGTGATGACGCCGCGGCGCTCGCGGCACTGATTGCCCCGCACGTACCCGGCGCCCGGATCACGGTGGTCCACGACTCCCGGCTGCTGCTCGCCGCAGGCGGCGCCAGCACCGGCGTCGCCGTCATCGCCGGCACCGGATCGGCCGCGTGGGGCAAGAATGGCCGCGGCGAGGAGGCCCGGGCCGGTGGCTGGGGCTACCTGCTCGGCGACGAAGGCAGCGGCTACTGGCTGGGCCGGGAGGCCGTCCGCCACAGCCTGCGCCGGATGAACCAGGGGCTGGAACCGGACGAACTCAGCACGGCCCTGCTGGCATCCTCCGGGGTGGATGACCCGAACAAGCTGATCGCCATGTTCCACTCGCCCGAGACCGGGCGCCGGTTCTGGGCCCAGCGGGCGCGGCTCGTGGTGGAGGCTGCAGACGCCGGGCATGCGCCAAGCCGGGCCCTCATGGAACAGGCCGGGCGCGACCTCGCCGACCTCGCCGCGCAGACCGTCCGGCAGCTCGGCATCGAGGGCCCCGTCATCCTGGGCGGCGGACTCGGCATGAACGTGCCGGGGCTGCAGGAGTCGTTCCGCACGGCCCTGGCCGCCGCGGGGATCACCGATGTCCGGGTCCTGGCGCAGGAGCCGGTCTTCGGGGTGCTGCAGCTGGTGGCGGAACAGGAGTAGTCGGGGGCGATCCGCCGGCCACTACGCTGGGGGGATGAGCATGCAATTCGACACCCGGCCCGCGGCCTACGCCGTCATCATCCGTGACGCCGGGATCCTCCTGGCGTACTGGAAGCAGGACGGCCGCGAGGGCTGGACGCTGCCCGGCGGCGGCCTGGACCTGGCCGAACACCCGGTGGACGGGTGCCGCCGCGAGATCCACGAGGAAACCGGTTACGACGCCGAGGTCGGCGCCATGCTGGGGATCGACGTCGGGCACTGGCCGTCCGAAGTCCGGCTCGACGGCGGCGTGCGGGACTTCCAGTCGCTCCGGCTGGTCTACGAGGCGACGATCACGGGCGGGGAACTGCGTCACGAAGTGAACGGCAGCACCACCCACGCGGCCTGGATTCCGCTGGATGAGGTGGCGCAGCTGAACCGGGTCTCGCTCGTGGATGCCGGGCTGCGTCTGTACCGTGAGCGGCCGCTGAACGGAAAACTTTCCGGCTAAACCGCTGGCCAGGCACGGGCACCATGGCTATCCTGTAGAAACCGCCGGCCGCAGCAGGCCGGCAATCGACGGGGAGGTGGAAGCAATGAATGCGATATTTCTGAGCGCGCAGCGCACCGATACACGCCATGTCATTATTCCTGCCCCGTCCCACGGCGCAGCCTAGCCATCGAGCGCTAGTCTCCGCGCGCGGCATCCAAACCGCCGCAGCTGCAATGCGCCGCACCACGGGGCCCCACCAAAGGGTTTTCGTTGACCATTTATCCTGCATCCCGGGGCGCCGGCAGCGCCATCATTACTAATTCATCCGAACCTCATTCATCTGTGCCTCATACGTCCGGGCCCTCCGATGAGGCTGGCCCCGAAGGTCCTGTCCTTTACGGCTACACGGCCGGCGTCGCCGAGCGGTTCGCGGCCCAGCCGGTGCCGGGAGGCGACCGCCCGGGCCGCGTCATCCGGGTGGACCGCAACCTCGTCCTGGTGGCTGAGGGCGGCGGAACCGCCCACCTGCCCTACCCGCGCGGCGGGGAGCTTCCCGCCACCGGGGACTGGGTTTGGCTGGGTCCGAACGCGGCGGGGGAGCCCGCCATTGTGGGCATCCTGCCCCGCCACTCGGAGCTGAGCCGCAAGCGTGCCTTCGAGGCCTCGTCCGAGGCGCAGGTCCTTGGCGCCAACATGGACGTCGTCGGGATCGTCGTTCCGGTGGATCGTCCGCTCACGCACAACCGGCTCGAACGGACCCTGGTTGCGGCGTGGGACTCCGGTGCCACACCGCTCGTGATCATCACGAAGGCGGACATCGCGGACCTCGCGGACGACGTCGTGGCGACGGTCGTGCGCCAGGCAGCCGGCGTCGACGTCGTCACCACCTCTGCCGAGAACGGCGATGGCCTCGACGAAGTGCTGGGCCATCTGCCGCCCGGCGGCACGCTGGTGCTGCTGGGGCCCTCTGGCGCCGGAAAATCCACGCTCATCAATGCCCTCGCCGGCGTCCCGGCCCAGGAGACGGGGGCAGTGCGGGCGGGCGACGGCAAGGGCAGGCACACCACCACGTCCCGCGCGCTCGTTCCCCTGCCCGGCGGCGCCGTCCTGATGGACACGCCGGGGGTGCGCGGCTTCGGGGTCTTCGACGCCGAGGGAGGAATGGAGGAGATGTTCGGCGACCTCGAAGAGCTCTTCGAGCACTGCCGCTTCTCGGACTGCGCGCACGGCCGGGAGCCCGGCTGTGCCGTGCAGGCGGCGCTCGCCGACGGCGTCCTGGAGGACCGCCGGTGGGCCAGCTACCTGAAGCTGCAACGCGAACTCGCCGCCCTGGCGCGCCGCCACGACGCGGCCGCGCGGCGCGCCTACCAGCGCGAATGGCACCAGAAGATCGCCGTAGCGGGCAAGAGCCAGCGGTCGGCCGAACGGGACAACCACGAGAACGCGCACGGCGGCGGCGGCGGAAAGGGCGGTCACGGCAGAAAAAACAGCGGCGCGAAGGGTGCGCGGCGGCCCCGCTGAAGCACACCGCCGGGTGGGCCAAGGGCGGCGGTGGTGCGCCGGAAGGATTTCCGGCGCGCCACCCATCCAAAATCGTTGTGCTTCCGAAGCCTTATGGGAGCCCCGCGCCGCTGACATAGTCCGGGGTGCTGGTTAGTCTATGAGCTAACTGCTTTATGGCCAGCACACTGACGAACAGTGCGCTGGCCCGACCAATGTTGCCGCCAACAGTTAGGTAAGCCCGGAAATGGCCGAAGCCATGATCGAGTTCCAGAACGTCACCAAGCAGTACCAGGGCGGTCAGGCCGCCGTTGACGGGCTGACCATGTCCATCGATAAGGGCGCCATCACTGTCTTCGTCGGACCCTCCGGCTGCGGTAAGACCACGTCCCTCCGGATGATCAACCGCATGGTGGAGCCCACGTCCGGCGTCATCACCGTGGACGGGGCCGATGTCACTTCAATCCCTGCCGCGCAGCTGCGGCGGTCCATGGGGTACGTCATGCAGTCCTCCGGGTTGATGCCGCACCGCTCCGTGCTGGACAACATCGCCACCGTTCCCCGGCTCAACGGCGTGTCCAAAGCCGACGCCCGCAAGCGCGCCCAGGAACTGCTCGACGTCGTCGGGCTGGCCTCTTCGCTCGGCAAGCGGTACCCGTCCCAGCTCTCGGGCGGACAGCAGCAGCGCGTAGGCGTGGCCCGGGCACTCGCGGCCGATCCTCCGGTGCTGCTCATGGACGAGCCCTTCAGCGCCGTGGACCCGGTGGTCCGCGATGAACTCCAGAAGGAGCTCCTCCGGCTCCAGCATGACCTGGCCAAGACGATCGTATTCGTCACCCACGACATCGACGAGGCCACCGTCCTGGGCGACAAAGTGGCCGTGTTCGCCGTCGGCGGCAAGCTGGCGCAGTACGCGGCCCCGGCGGAGATCCTGCGGGCCCCGGCGAACGAGTTCGTGGCCTCCTTCGTGGGCCGTGACCGCGGCTTCCGGCACCTTGCGTTCAGCCCCTCCGACGGTGTCACCATCCACCCCGTCCCCACTCTCACGCCCGATCAGCTCAGGGCTGAGGGCAGCTCCGATGAATGGCAGCTGGTGGTCGATGAAGCTCTCCGGCCCCTGGGCTGGGCCGGGCCCCGCAGCGCCACCGGAACCGCCCCGGCGATGGTTCCCGGCGGCTCCCTGTTCCGGAAGGGGGACACGCTCCGCCGGGCACTGGACGCGGCCCTGTCCTCACCCTCGGGCCTTGGCGTCGCCGTGGACGACGACGGCCGGGTGGCCGGAGTCATCGGAGCCGCCGAAGTCCTCGCCGTCATCGAGTCAGACCGCAACGTCCGGCACGGAGGGCTCTGATGGAGTGGTTCCTGGCCAACAGAGCGGAAGTCTTCAGCCTCGCCGGCCAGCACCTCATCCTGGCCATCCTGCCGATGGTGTTCGGGGTCCTCATAGCCGTTCCGCTGGCCCAGCTCGCCCGGCAGAGCCGCGGGCTCCGATCCGTGGTGCTCACCGGGTCCTCGCTGCTGTACACGATCCCCTCGCTGGCGCTTTTCATCATCCTGCCGACCATCCTCGGGACCCGGATCCTGGATCCGGTCAACGTGGTGGTGGCCCTGACCATCTACGCCATCGCCCTGCTGGTGCGCGCCACGCTGGATGCCTTCGACTCGGTGGACGAGGACCTACGGCAGGCCGCCGTCGCCATGGGGTTCAAACCCTTCGCCCGCTTCATGCAGATCGACCTGCCGCTGTCCTTGCCGGTGCTGTTCGCCGGGCTGCGCGTGGTCTCGGTCAGCAATATCTCGCTGGTCAGCGTCGCGGCACTGCTCGGCATCGGCAACCTCGGAATGCTCTTCACCTCCGGCCTCCAGCGTGACTTCGTCACCGAAGTGGTGGTGGGCATCATCGCCATCCTTCTCCTGGCGCTGCTGATGGACGCCGTCCTCGTGCTGCTTGAACGGCTGCTGACGCCCTGGACCCGGGCCGCGGCGGCCACGGGTGGCGGCACCGGTTCGGGCGCAGGCCCGGACAAGACTGGCCCCGCCGCGGCGGCGATGCGGTTTTCGCGTCCCAAGACCGGAGGGGGAAACGCGTGAATAACGTCGTCACGGACACCTTTGCCTGGCTCAGCGATCCGGAGAACTGGTCCGGCAGCGCCGGAATCCCGGTGCGCCTGGCCGAACACCTGTTCTACACGGGCCTGGTGATGGTGATCGCCATCGCCATCGCCGTCCCGATCGGCCTGTTCGTCGGGCATACCGGCCGCGGGCGGGTTGCGATCGTGTCAGTCGCGGGCGCGCTGCGCGCCCTGCCCACCCTCGGCTTGCTCACCCTGTTCGTCCTGCTCGCCGGTATCGGGCTGATGCCGCCGATCTGGGCGCTCGTGATCCTGACCGTGCCGCCGCTGCTCGCCGGCACCTATGCCGGAATCTCCAGCGTCGACCGCAACGTGGTGGATGCCGCCCGCGCCATGGGCATGACCGAGTGGCAGGTCCTGTTCCGGGCGGAATTCCCGAACGCGCTGCCGGTGATGTACGGCGGGTTCCGGACCGGGGTGCTCCAGGTGATCGCCACCGTTTCCGTGGTCGCCTACATCAACCTGGGCGGCCTGGGCCGTTACCTGTTCGACGGGCTCGTGCTCTCCGACTTCCCGCAAATGCTGGGAGGCTCGCTGCTGATCGCCGCCCTTGCCATCAGCGTCGACCTGATCCTTGCCCTTATTCAGAGGCTGTTCCTGTCACGGGGCGCCTCATCCAAGCCGAACCGCAGCCAGCAGGCTGCGGTTGATCTCACAGACCCCGTGATCGCGGAGACTGTTGTTCAAGGAGGTACGTCATGAAGGAATCCCGCCAACGAGGCCTTGGCCGGCGCGCATTCGGCGGCCTGGCCGTCGGCGTCGGCCTGGCCATGGCCCTGTCCGCCTGCGGAGGCTCATCAAACCCGCTGAGCTCGGCCCCGGCCAGCAGCGGTGCCGCCTCCGGTTCCGGCGGTGCCCTGGTGATCGGGTCGGCTGATTTCCCCGAGAGCCAGATCCTCGCCGAGGTCTACGCCGGCGCCCTGAACGCCGCGGGCGTCACCGCCAGCACCAAGCCGAACATCGGCTCGCGCGAGGTCTACATCAAAGCAGTCCAGGACGGCTCGGTGGACGCCGTTCCCGACTACAGCGGCAACCTGCTGCTGTACGTAAACAAGGACGCCACCGAGGTTTCCGCCGAGGACATCGCGAAGGCGCTCCCGACCAAGCTCCCGCAGGGCCTGGCCGTGCTGGATGCTTCCAAGGCCGAGGACAAGGACGCCATGGTGGTCACCAAGGCCACGGCCGAGAAGCACCAGCTGAAGTCCATCGAAGACATGGCGAAGGTCTGCGGCGATCTGGTCATCGGCGCCCCGGCGACCTTCGCCGAGCGCGCCTACGGCCTGCCGGGCCTGGCGAAGAACTACAACTGCGTGCCCAAGAAACTCGAGCCGTTCAGCGACGGCGGCGGCGCCGTCACGCTCAAGGCCCTGCTCTCGGACCAGGTCCAGGTCGCGGACATTTACACCACCACCCCGTCCATCCCTGACAACGACCTCGTGGTGCTGGAGGATCCGAAGAACAACTTCATCGCCCAGCAGGTTCTGCCGCTCTACAACACGGCCAAGATGACGGACAAGGCGAAGGAAGCCCTCAACAACGTGTCCAAGGTCCTCACCACGGAAGACCTCATCAACCTCAACCGTGCCGTCAGCGGCAGCCAGAAACAGAACCCGAAAGATGCCGCCGACGCGTGGCTGAAGGAAAAGGGCCTCGCCCAGCAGTAGACCACTGGCGACCCTGCGACGCCGGTCTCCGGGCTTACAGCCCGGGCACCGGCGTCGTTGTTGTTACTGCGGCGCCCGCGTGTGAGTCATGTCTCAGCGGAAGAACATCCTCCATATGGCATATTTGATGAATGGCAGAATTCAAGCAGTCCACCAAGCTTCATAATGTCCTTTACGACATCCGTGGACCGATTCTTCAGGCCGCCCAGCAGATGGAGGCGGAGGGTCATCGCATCCTCAAACTGAACATCGGAAACCCGGCCCCCTTCGGGTTTGAAGCGCCGGACGCGATCCTGGTGGACATGATCCGCCACCTGCCGCATGCCCAGGGCTACAGCGACTCGCGCGGCATTTTTTCGGCCCGCACCGCCGTCTCGCAGTACTACCAGACCCGCGGGATCCAGAACATCCACGTGGATGACATCTACCTCGGCAACGGCGTCAGCGAACTGATCACAATGTCGCTCATGGCCCTGCTCGACGACGGCGACGAGGTCCTCATCCCCACCCCGGACTACCCGCTGTGGACGGCCTCGGTTGCCCTGGCCGGCGGGAAGCCCGTGCACTACCTCTGCGACGAGGAATCCGGCTGGCAGCCCGACCTCGAGGACATGGAAGCGAAGATCACCCCGCGCACCAAGGGCATCGTGGTCATCAACCCGAACAACCCGACAGGTGCGGTGTACCCGAAGGCGACGCTGAAGAAGATCGTCGGCCTCGCGGAAAAACACGGCCTGGTGCTCTTCGCCGACGAAATCTACGAGAAAATCCTCTACGAAGACGCGGTACACGTAAACCTCGCCTCGCTCACCGGCGACGATGTCCTGTGCCTGACCTTCAGCGGGCTCTCCAAGGCCTACCGGGTCTGCGGCTTCCGGGCCGGCTGGATGGCCATCTCCGGGCCGAAAAAGGCCGCCGCGGACTACCTCGAGGGCATCAACCTGCTGGCCAACATGCGCCTGTGCGCCAATGTGCCGGCCCAGCACGCCATCCAGACCGCCCTCGGCGGTTACCAGAGCATCAACGACCTGATCCTGCCCGGCGGGCGCCTCCTGGAACAGCGGAACAAGGCCTATGACATGCTCAACGCCATCCCGGGCGTCAGCACCCAGCAGGCCCGCGGGGCCATGTATCTGTTCCCGAAGCTGGACCCCGAGGTCTACCACATCCGCGACGACGAGAAATTTGTCCTGGACCTGCTCCGCGAGCAGAAAATTCTTCTGTCCCACGGCAGGGCGTTCAACTGGGTCCGTCCGGACCACTTCCGGATGGTGACGCTGCCTAACGTCAAGGACCTCGAAGAAGCAATCAACCGCATGGCGGACTTCCTGAGCCGGTACAAGGGGAACTAGGCTTCGGTCAGCAGCGGAGTTCGGGGACTCGCCCGCGCAGCGGCTGCACGAAACTGGAAAGAGGCTTTCCATGACAGATGCTGTGATGTTCGAGCGGCACCCCGCCGAGACGCTGCTGGTCGGAAAAAAATTCAAGCTGAAGGACTGCGACCCGGACTCCACCCCGGGCTACCCGGGCGGGAAATCCGACGGCGAGGCGCTCCTGGCAGAGCTCGATGGCAAGCTGACCACCCTGCAGGAGCAGCTTTTCGCCGAATCCCGGTTCGGCGGCACCAAGCGCGTCCTGCTGGTCCTGCAGGCGATGGATACCGCAGGCAAGGGCGGGATCGTCAACCACGTCATGGGCCAGATGGACCCGCAGGGTGTCCAGCTCAAGTCCTTCAAGGCGCCGACCCCGGAGGAGAAATCCTACGATTTCCTCTGGCGGATCGAGAAGGCAGTGCCGGCGGCCGGGATGGTGGGCGTTTTTGACCGCTCGCATTACGAGGACGTCCTGATTCACCGGGTCCACCGCTGGGCAAGTCCCGAGGAACTGGAGCGGCGCTACAAGGCCATTAACGAATTCGAGGCAAGGCAGGCGGCAGCCGGGACCACGGTGGTCAAGGTCATGCTCAACATCAGCCGGGACGAGCAGAAGGACCGGCTGCTCGCCAGGCTGGATGACGAGTCCAAGGTGTGGAAGTACAGCAGCACCGACCTCAAGGAGCGCGCCTTCTGGAGCGACTACATGGATGCGTACCAGGAGGCGTTCGAGAAGACGGCCACTGACATCGCGCCCTGGTACGTCGTGCCGGCCAACAAGAAGTGGTACGCCCGCATCGCTGTCCAGCAGCTGATGCTGGACGCCCTGGAAGGGCTGAAGCTGCAGTGGCCGGATCCGGAGTTCGACGTCGATATGGAACGGGATCTGGTCGAGCGCTCCTAGTACGGAGGGAACCGGCGCGCCGCGGCGTGCCGGTTCCTAGTTCTTGTCCGCGGCCTGGTCCCGGGCGGCGGCGAGACGCTTGCGGGCGCCTTCCAGCCACTGTTCGCAGCGCTTGGCCAGTGCCTCGCCGCGCTCCCACAGCGCGAGCGATTCCTCCAGGCTGGCGCCGCCGGCCTCCAGCTTGCCCACCACTGCGACCAGCTGCTCGCGGGCGTCCTCGTAGCTGAGGGCCTCGACGTCGGCGTTCGGGCTGGATTCTACTGCCATGTGGGTGCTCCTTGGTTGTCGCGGTTTGTGCCGCGGTGATGCTGTCTGTGGTGCTGACCGTGGTGCCTGTTTGGGGCGCTGACGGGTGGCCGTGTTGGCGCTGACGGGTGGCCGTGTGGCCACGACCGTCCGCCTGGGTTATTCCTCGGCCGGTTCCTGGCCGCCGGTGGATTGGGCGGTGAACCGGCCGCCGGCCACCCGAACCGTGAGGTCCGTGCCGGCGGGCGCCTGGGACGGATGGCGCACAACGTCCCGGTGCGCTGCGGGGGCGTTCCCGGCGCCGGCGAGCTGGACCACTGCGTAGCCGCGATCCAGTGTCTTTTGCGGCGAGAGTGCACGCACCTGCGCCTTGAGGTGGACCAGTTGGTCCGCTGCCCGCACGACGGCGGCGCTGATCGCCGAGTGCGAGCGGATCTTGAGCCGTTCGACGTCCTCGTGGCGCTGGCTGATCATGACGTCGGGGGAGAGCAGCACGGGGCGCGAACGCAGGGAGGCCAGCCGGTCGCCCTCGCGTTCAACGAGCCGGGTGACTCCGCGACGGAGCTGGTCCCGTGCCTGCCGGACCCTGACAAGCTCCTCGGCGACGTCGGGAACTATCCTCTTCGCGGCGTCGGTGGGCGTTGATGCCCTGAGGTCTGCGACGTCATCGAGGATAGGCCGGTCCGCTTCGTGCCCGATCGCGCTCACCACAGGGGTGGACGCGTCAGCGACGGCCCGGATGAGCTCCTCGCTGCTGAACGGCAACAGGTCCTCGAGGGCGCCCCCGCCGCGGGCGATGACGATGACGTCGACCACGGGGTGGGCGTCGAGTTCCCGCAAGGCCGCGATCATCTGGGCTACGGCGGTGTTCCCCTGGACCGCTACTTCGCGGATCTCGAATTCGACGGCCGGCCAGCGCAGGGCGGCATTGCGCAGCACATCCTTCTTGGCGTCAGAGTCGCGGCCGGTGATCAGGCCGATCCGGTGCGGGAGCAGGGGAAGCCGCTTTTTGCGGGAATCGGCAAAGAGTCCTTCGGCGGCGAGGGCCTGGCGCAGCCGCTCGATCCTGGCCAGGAGGTCGCCGAGGCCCACGGGCCGGATGTCCTTCACGGACATGTTCAGCCGGCCCGTCTTGAGCCAAAATTCTGCCTTGATCAGGGCTACAACCCGGGAACCGCGTTCGAGCGGGGCGGCCTGGCGGTCCAGCACTGTGGTCCAGACCGATGCCGGCAACGAGATTTCGGCGTCGATGTCCCGCAGTGTCAGGTAGGCGTTGCTGCCACGCCGGTTGAGCTCGATTACCTGCCCCTCAACCCACGCCGAGGGCGCGCGGTCGATATGCATCTTGAGCTTCTGGGACAGCAACTGCAGCGGCCAGGGGTTGTCCGGACTGGTTTCGGCCGCGGTGGCCGGTAGCGTGGTTGCTGCCGCCGCGTCCTCAGGCATGCGTGGGCTCCATGGCCGGAAGTGCCTGGTGGAGTGCCTTGTGCATATGTGTGCGTTCCTTTGCTGCGTGCCGGTTACTGCATGTCCTTACACCGGGACTGCCGGCGGCCCGCTTCCCGGCGGGTGGGCCGGCCGGCAGCCGGAAGTTGTCTCTGTCAACTCTATCCATAGCTCTACCACCGGGGTCCGACTTTATGGCCGCGCCCGGCCCCGCCCTAGGATGGGAGGGATGCCATCAACCTCCTAGGAATCCCTTGCGCACTTTTGTCTCTGCCGTCGCCGTCCTCATCGGGCTCCTGATGGCAGCCGTCGCCGTTCCAGCCATGTGGGTGGACCAGAACATCGTCCAGGAAGAGGGCTTCGTCGCCCTGACCGCGCCGCTGGGCAAGGACCCGGCGTTCCAGCAGCGGCTGGCCGCGGCCGCCGTCGACGGACTGGCCGCCAGCGCCGGCATTCCCGAAGCCTTCACGGAGCTGGCCCGGCCGGTCCTGGACAGCGCGGCGCGCTCGCTGACGGGACTGCCCGGCTACCCCGACGCCTGGGCTGAAACCCTGCGCAGGAGCCACCGCCTCACGCTCGCGGACCCCAGCACGCTGCCGCCGGAGGTTGACGGCACGTCCTCGCTCACCCTGGATGTCGCGCCGCTTGCCGGGCTGGTGGCCAAGCAGGTCACTGCGGCGACCACCCTTCCGCTGGAGGCGCCCGGCCAGGTGCTGATCCATATCGGGCAGTCCGACCAGCGCCAGATGATCGAACGCGTTACCGTCTACGCCCCGATGGGCTACGCCGTTGCCGTCGGCTCGGCCATCGCCTTCATTCTGGCGTTCGTTGCGGCCCGACGCCGGTGGACCGTGCTGGTCGGAATGGGCGTTGGAACGCTGGTGCTCGCGGGGGTATGGAAGCTGGCCAGCGATGCCGCCGGCGCCGCGGTCGCCGGGACCTCGAGCGGCAACGATGTGGCGGAGCTGTTCAAGAACGAGTTCGTCGCGGCGTGCTCTGCCAGCTTCGGCCAGTGGATCGTCGCTGCTGCCGTCGCGGGAGCAGCACTGGTAGCCACGGGAGTGGCTGTCCGGGTCGCCGGCGCGCGCAAACGGGGCAGGATTGAACACCGGTAGCATGGGAGCATGACCACCACCGCTGTCTCCGTTCCGATGCCATCCGTTCCGCGCAGGCGGCGTTCACCGGAAGACGTCCTGGCCGCGGCCCCGGTCGCCGGTCCCAAAAAGGTCCTTCTGGCAGCCCCGCGCGGCTACTGTGCCGGCGTGGACCGTGCAGTCATCGCGGTGGAAAAGGCCCTGGAACACTACGGCCCGCCGGTCTACGTCCGTAAGCAGATCGTGCACAACGTCCATGTGGTCAGCTCACTGGAGGAAAAGGGCGCCATCTTCGTCGATGAAACCGACGAGGTCCCGGAAGGCGCCCTCGTGATCTTTTCCGCGCACGGAGTCTCGCCCGCCGTCGTCCAGTCCGCCGAGGACCGCGGCCTGCGCACCATTGACGCGACCTGCCCGCTGGTCACCAAGGTGCACCGCGAAGCCGTCCGGTTCGCCAAGGATGACTTCGACATCCTGCTGATCGGCCACGACGGCCATGAGGAAGTCGAAGGCACCGCCGGCGAGGCCCCCGAACACATCCAGATCATCAACGGCCCGCACGAGGTCGACAAGGTCACGGTCCGCGACCCGGAAAAGGTCATCTGGCTCTCGCAGACCACCCTCAGCGTGGACGAAACCATGGAGACCGTACGCCTGCTCAAGCAGCGGTTCCCCACCCTGCAGGACCCGCCCAGCGACGACATCTGCTACGCCACCACCAACCGCCAGGTGGCCATCAAGAAGATTTCGCCCCAGGCGGATCTGGTGATCGTGGTGGGCTCCGCCAACTCCTCAAACTCCGTCCGCCTCGTGGAGGTGGCACTGGAATACGGCGCCAAGGCCTCCTACCGGGTCGACTTCGCCAATGAGGTTGACGAGACGTGGTTCGAGGGCGTCGCCACGGTGGGCGTGACGTCGGGGGCCTCCGTCCCGGAAGTCCTCGTCAAGGACGTGCTGCGGCTCCTCGCCGACTACGGCTACGGATCGGTCGAGGAAGTCGTCACGGCCGAGGAAGACCTCCTGTTCTCCCTGCCGAAGGAGCTCCGGGCCACCCTGAAGCAGGCCGGCGACGTCACCCGCGCCCTCGGGGGCCGCGGCACCCGCCCCGAACAGTCCTAGGCCCCGAACAGTCCAAAGCACTGGACAGTGCTGGGCACCGAACAGTGCTGGGCACCGAACAGTCCTTGGTACTGGACAGTCCTTGGGCGCTGAGACCCAGGCGCAGTGCACCTAGGCCGCGGACTCTTCTGACTCGTCACGGGACTGAAGTTCCGGGGCTGCGACTGCCCGCGGTGTGACTTCGACGGCGGGGGGAGTGGCCAGTCCGGCGGTTTCCAGGGCGTTGAGTTTCCTCGCGGTGGGCAGGACGCGGGCCTCAAGGGTCCCGACCATGGAGTTGTACCGCTCAACCGAGGTCTTCAGCGAGGACCCCAGCTTGGTGACGTTCTCGCCGAGCGTGCCCATCCGGTCGTAGAGCTGCCGGGCGAGCTCGAAGAGTTCCCGGGCGCTGTCCGTCAACACGTCCTGCCGCCACGTGAACGCCACCGACTTCAGCACCGCCAGCAGGGTCCCGGGGGAGGCCAGGACGACGTTCTTGGCCAGTGCGTAGTCCAGCAGGGCCGGGTCGGCTGTGAGGGCGGCGGCCAGGATCGATTCCGCCGGCAGGAAGCAGACCACCAGTTCCGGAGAGTTGCCTGGGATGTCCCAGTACTTCTTGCTGCCCAGCGCGTCCACATGGGCCTTTAGGGCCTTGGCATGGGCGGCGAGGTGCGCCTGCTGGCCGCCGGGCAGCTGCGAGGACTGCTGGCCCGCCTGGCCGGCGCCGAGGTCCTGGGCGGCAAGGTACGACGCCAGAGGGACCTTTGCGTCGACCACCAGCTGCTTGTCGCCGGGCAGCTGCACCACGAGGTCGGGCCGGAGGCTGCCGTCCGTGCCGGAGCTGTGGGCCTGCCCGCTGTGGAGCTGTTCGTGGAAGTCCACGTGCCGCAGCATGCCTGCCGCCTCGACCACCCGGCGCAGCTGGACCTCGCCCCACTGGCCGCGGGCGCTGTTGGAGCGCAGGGCGGACTCCAGCGCATGCGTGGACCGAAGCAGCTGCTCATCGGACAGGCGGGCCTCCTGCAGTTGCTGGGCCAGCTGGCCGTACTGCTCCAGCCGGTCGCGTTCGAGCAGGGATACCTGCTGCTGCACGGCGGTGAGCTTTTCCGCCACGGGCGCCAGCGCACGGAGCACACTGCCGTCATGGTTCCGGGACTCGCCGAGCTCGCGGTTCTGGGCCGCGAGCAGGCGCCTCTCGGCGTCGGCGGCGGCGAACTGGGCGCTGACGTCGGACAGCCGGGCTGACACGCCGTCGAAGTCCTGTTCCACGGCCAGGTAGCGCCGGCGCAGCAGGACATAGACGACGGCGGCGCCCGTGACGGCGCCCGTAAGCAGCATGAGCAGGGCGAGAATCAGTGAAAAAGCTTCCATGCCTTCACTGTGGCATGCCCCTGTGACAGTTTTGGTTTCGACGCCCGGAACACCCGGAACATCCCGGGACACCGTGGGATGTACCCGCCGCAACACCCCGACATCGCCCCGCGACCGCCCCCACACCGCCCCGCGCCCGCGCCGGCACCCTGCCGCCCCACAGGTGTAGCCACGGGCCCGCAGCAACGGCTGGCCGCTGGTGCGGGTAGAATATATGCTCGTGGCTCTTACTATTGGCATCGTCGGACTGCCCAACGTCGGCAAATCAACCCTTTTCAACGCACTGACCCGAAACCAGGTCCTCGCGGCGAACTATCCGTTCGCCACGATCGAGCCCAACATCGGCGTCGTGAACCTGCCGGATGCCCGGCTTGAAAAGCTGGCCGGCATCTTCGGCTCCGCGCGCCTGCTGCCCGCAGCCGTGTCCTTCGTGGACATCGCCGGCATCGTCAAGGGCGCCTCCGAGGGCGAGGGCCTCGGCAACCAGTTCCTCGCCAACATCCGCGAGGCCGAGGCCATCGCACAGGTTGTCCGCGTGTTCGATGACCCGGACGTCATCCACGTCGACGGCAAGGTCGATCCCAGCTCTGATATGGAGACGATCAACACCGAGCTGATCCTGGCCGATCTGCAGACCATCGAAAAGGCCATCCCGCGGATCGAAAAAGAAGTCAAGATCAAGAAGCGGGAGGCGGCCGAGCTGGCGGCCATCCTGGCGGCGCAGGCAGTGCTGGAACGCGGCGACACCATCTTCTCTTCCATCAAGAGCGACAAGCTGGAGATGGAGCACCTCAAGGAACTCGGCCTGCTCACGGCCAAGCCTTTCATCTATGTCTTCAACTCCGACGAGGGAATCCTCGGCAGCCCGGAGAAGCAGGCGGAACTGCGTGCCCTCGTGGCCCCTGCCGACGCCATCTTCCTGGACGCCAAGCTCGAGTCCGACCTGGTGGAGCTCGACGAGGCAGAAGCCCGCGAGATGCTGGAAATGAACGGCCAGGATGAATCCGGGCTGGACCAGCTGGCCCGCGTCGGCTTCCACACCCTCGGACTGCAGACCTACCTGACGGCCGGCCCCAAGGAAACCCGCGCGTGGACCATCCGCCAGGGCGACACCGCCCCGCAGGCGGCCGGCGTGATCCACTCCGATTTCCAGCGCGGTTTCATCAAGGCCGAGGTCGTCTCCTTCGATGACCTGATCGAGGCCGGTTCCATGGCCGAGGCGAAGGCCCGTGGCAAAGTCCGGATCGAAGGCAAGGAATACATCATGGCCGACGGCGACGTCGTTGAATTCCGCTTCAACGTCTAGTTCCTGACCTCTCTGAGGCCTTAGAGGCGCGGGGCCAGAAAGTGCGGCTCAACGCGCCACAGTCCGGTGACCGGCATCAAGGCGCCGGGTCCAGCCGCGAGAGTCCAGATGTTCAAGCAACGGGACTGCGACTCGACGGGTCGTGCCCAGAGTCTGGCGTGCTTGGCTCGTGGTGAAGGGCTGCTCCAGACCGGCCAGTAGGCGCATCGCTAGGGCGGGGGCCGTCGGCAGTAGAACCACCCCATCGCGCAACCGCAGCAGACGCCCGGTGCGCTCCGCCGCCGCGAGCTCGCGGGCGCCCAAGCCCAGTGCGGCCAACTCCTGGGCTTCGGGGGCGTGAAACGGATGTGCGGTCAGCGTGCGCTCCACCTCGGCGATCGCTGGCTCTGCGGCGCCGAGAGAATCTCGGCTGCCAGGCAGCCGGACGTGGCCGCCCTCCGCTTCCAGCCGTGCGCCGCGGATGACGTGGGACAGCAGTCTCTCCTCGGGCAACTGCAGTAGGTCCCGCGCCGCGCCCAAGGACATTCCGGCGGCCAGCGGGTCACGTTCCTGCAATGCCTGGACCGCGGCGCGCAGCCGTTCCTGCCATGCCTCGAGGACAGGCGCATGCACCCACCAATCACCGATGACCTGGACCTCCGGGGGCGCGGCCGTCTCGGGACCGGGCAACAGCCCCAGCCGGTGAAGGTGTTCTGCCCGAACTGCTCCGCGGGCGGCGACTTCACCGAGCACGTCGCCGGCGGGGTCGAGGCCGGAAAGCCGCTCCGCCCAGCGGGCGCCGTCTCCCCGCCGCCGCAGGGCAGGCGGATCGGCGTCGAGGATACGCGCCCCACCCAGCACTGACCGGCTTCCGGGGTCGCGCAGCACCAGCCGGTCGCCGAGAACGAGGGGCAGTTGCCTGTCAAGGACGAGCCGGGCGTGATCCGCGCCGAATGGCCGTAAACGGGCAGGCACGGACGCGGTGCCAACGTGCACCATGAGCTGTTCGGGCACAGCCGTATAGGCCAACCCTGTCGTGCGCTGAATACCGACGACGCCGGTCGTGGGCCACGCATCCGGGGTCAGCAGCGCATCTCCCCGGCGGATGTCCGTGGCGGCAACGTCCCGTAGGTTCAACGCCACCCGGCTGACGGGCTGCACGGACGCAAAGGCCGTGTCCCTGCTTTGCAAACCGCGGACCACCACGGCCCGGGAACCGTCGTGGCTGAGCAGCTGGAGCCGGTCACCCCGTTCGAGTGTTCCTGCCGCCAGCGTTCCGGTCACTACCGTTCCCGAACCGGAAATCGTGAACGAGCGGTCAACCCACAACCGGACCCGCCCTGAGGTGGCGGGGGCGGGCACGCTGGCCAGGACGCCGTCGAGTGCTGAACGCAGGTCGGCCAGACCGGTCCCGTCAATAGCGGATACGGCAACTGCGGGGGCTTCCCTCAGGCCCGTGCCGGCCAGCTCCGTGCGGGTCCGCGAGAGCACGTCCGCGATCCGACGGCTGGACGCCCGGTCCGCACGGCTTAGCACGACCACGCCGTGTTCTATTCCAAGCGCAGCGACGGCATCCCGGTGATCACTTGACTGTGCCTGCCAACCCTCGTCCGCGGCGACGACGAAGCAGACCACCGGGGCCGGTCCGATTCCGGCAAGCATGTTTCCCAGGAAGCGTTCGTGGCCCGGTACGTCGACGAACGCTACATTCTGTCCGGACGGGAACGTGGTCCAGGCGTAACCTAGGTCGATGGTCAGCCCGCGGCGCCGTTCTTCCTCCCAACGGTCCGGCTCCATGCCGGTGAGGGCGCGAACTAGGGTGCTTTTGCCGGAATCGACGTGCCCGGCGGTGGCTACGACGTACACTCCTCAGCCCACCCCGCCTGCGTCCGCGGCCTTGAAGGCTGCCAGCGCTTTCCGTATCGCGTCGAGAATCCTGTCGTCATCCGCCGGGGCGATGCAGCGCAGATCGATAAGGCACGAGCCATCGTTGACGCGTGGCAGCACAGCCGGATCACCGGTGCGCAAAAGTCCTGCGAGTCCCTCTGGGAGCCGTAGTGCCCATCCCGGCAGAGGCACTCCCGGGGCGCCGCCGCCACCTACCCGACCGTCATGGGACACCACGGGCACGTCGAGTTCCCGGGCGAGCCGGTCCGTGCGGCGCTGCAAGTGCCCGGCGTCGGCGTGCAGGGCCCGGACAACCGGCGGCGGGCCGCCCGCCAGCGTGGCTTCCAAGGCGGCAAGGGCGAGTTTGTCAGCCCGGACCGCACGGGCGAGCGGGTGGCGGGCCAACCGCGTGATGATTTCCTTGCGGCCCAGCAGCAAGCCAGCCTGTGGGCCGCCGAGTAGCTTGTCACCGCTGGCGATCACGACGTCGGCTCCGCTCACCAAGGCGGAGGCGGCGTCCGGCTCCTCCGGCAGGAAAGGGTCGGGCGACAAGAGCCCGCTGCCCAGGTCGGCCACCAGAGGTACCCCGTGGGCGACGGTCAGCGGGCTGATTTCGTGCAACGGGACAGTGGAGGTAAATCCATCGACCCGGAAGTTGCTGGGATGGACCTTGAGTACGCACCCGGTGTTCGACCCCAGAGCACCGGCGTAGTCGTGTAGGTGGGTGCGGTTGGTCGTACCTACCTCGCGTAGCTTCGCCCCCGTCGACTCCATTAAGTCGGTCAGCCTGAAGCCGGCACCGATCTCGACCAGTTCCCCGCGGCTCACCACCACCTCCCGGCCGGCGGCCAAGGCAGTCGTGGCCAACACCAGCGCTGCGGCGCCGTTGTTCACCACCAGCGCATCCTCAGCCGCGGGACAGGCGGCGAGTAATGCAGCGCGCGCCCCGGCGCCGCGCCCGCTCCGGCTGCCGGTTGCCAAGTCGAGCTCCACGTCAACGTAGCCGCTGGCCGCGATAACAGCTTCCACCGCGTCTTCAGAAAGTGGAGCACGGCCGAGGTTGGTATGGACGATGACGCCGGTTGCGTTGAGCACCGGACGAAGGGTCGTCGCCGTGCGGTCGGCTACGGCGGCGATCAGTGTTCCTTCCACTTGTCCGGGCGGGAGCTCACCACGCCGTGCCTGATCCTGGATTTGACGAACGAGGTTGCGGATGACGCGCTCGTTCAGCCTGCTCCGGGCCTTGGAGACGGCCGGCAGAGCCAGCAGGTCATCGGTGCGCGGAATCAGGCGCCGGGGATCGACCGGGTCCACAGCCCTCCTCTGCTCGCGGCGCTCGGGCCGGAAGTTGGCGGTGGCGGACGGGAATCGAACCCGCCAGGCCGAGATGCTCGGCCGCACCGGTTTTGAAGACCGGGGGGCCCACCAGGACCCGGACGCCACCGGGGCTCAATATAGCAGGGTTGCCTGAAGGAGTACGCTAGGCGGGTGAACGAGGCCCAGACGCCAGTCCAGCAACTCGGTACCGGTGCTGCCGGAACTCTCCGGCTCACCGGCTATGCCCACGGTGGCGGCTGCGCGTGCAAGATTCCGCCCGGCGAACTCGAAGAAGCGGTACGCGGACTCACCGGCCAGCCCGGCGCCGATGTGCTGGTCGGGCTTGACAGCGGCGACGACGCAGCCGCCGTTCTGGTCCGTGGGGACCTGGCCGTATTGTCCACCGCTGACTTTTTCACCCCCGTGGTAGACGACGCCTTCGATTGGGGCCGGATCGCCGCCGCCAATGCGCTCTCCGACATTTACGCGATGGGCGGGCGCCCGATTATGGCGATTAACCTCGTCGGCTGGCCCCGTGGCGTACTGCCGCTGGAATTGATGACCGAGGTACTCCGCGGTGGCCTGAGCGTGGCCGCCGAGGCAGGGTGCCCGGTCATAGGCGGACACACTATCGACGATCCGGAACCGAAGTACGGCATGGCGGTCACCGGCGTCGTCCACCCCGACCGATTGCTGCGGAACGACGCCGCCCGGCCCGGGCTGCCCATCACGCTCACCAAACCGATCGGCGTCGGACTGCTCAACAACCGTCACAAGCAGACCGGCGAAGTGTTCACCGAAGCAGTAAAGACGATGACGCGCCTGAACCGCGACGCCGCCGAGGATGCGGTGGCGGCCGGTGTGCGGGCAGCCACGGACGTGACGGGCTTTGGCTTGCTCGGACACCTGTACAAGATGTGCCGGGCCTCCGGGGTCGGGGCAGTGGTGGACCGGAAAGCGGTGCCGCACGTCGACGGCGCCCGGGACGCGTTGCGCGATGGGTTTGTCTCCGGCGGAACGCGGCGCAACCTGGACTGGGTGCGGCCCTACCTGCGTGCCGCCGCGGGCGTCACGGAGGACGATCTTCTCCTGCTCGCCGATGCACAGACCTCCGGCGGGCTACTCGTCGTCGGTGAATTGCCGGGCCATCCAGTCATCGGACACACCATCGCGGGCCAGGGCATCGAGATCCGCTGAAACCCGGCCATTCGTCTTCAGCCGCCGGTGGTGATCGCGTCGTCGGTGATTCCGGCCGCACGGCGGGCGGCGAGCCGCGTCTTCTGCGGTTCGATGGTGTACCGCGGATCTCTGGCCGAGGCGAGGCCCGCCTCAAATACACCAAAACGCGTCAGGGCGGACGCGGTCAGCAACGCGAGTCCGGAGGCCGCAGCCGCTCCGCGGTGTCGGCCGCCCAGCAGTGTTCCCAGCCCGCCGGCGACCGCCAAACGCTCGCTCCATTTCAGCATGGCGCCCGCCTTGCCCTGGTGTAGGGGTTCCGCCGCCACCGGGTCCATCCGTTGTTTCATGACTTTCATGGCAACCACCTCACCTAAGACGCCGAGCACGGCGAGCTTCCGGGCCGGCCCCGTTTCGCGCACCGGCGTGGTGACCATGGCGAGCCCGGCAGAAGCGAGGGCTGCCGAACTTACGAAGACGAACGGCAGTTCCTCGTGGGCAGCGTTCCACGTCGGTGTGGCGGTGTCTCCGAGCAGCACTGCCGTGTAAGCCGCCAGAGGTCCGGCAAAGACGGCGGCCTCGAAGCCGGCCGGTCCCTCGACAGCCCGCAGCACGCTCCGCAACGGGCCCAGCGGAAGCCGGGATCCGCTCATCCGGTCGATCTCCGCAACCGCCGAGACCCCCGCACCTGCGCTGAAGGCGCTGAGGATCCACGAGCCCACACTCATCGGCGAAGTGACCTTGAAGGTCCGCAGCATATGCAGAAAGCGCTCCGGCCTGCCGAGGTCCTTCACAAGCGCAACAGCCCCGGCACTTACCGCTGCCAAAGCGCTCAAACGCGCGTTACGGCGCAGCGTCGGCCGCCCGCTCAACTGGCCGCCGAGTCCGAGCAAAGCCGAGCCGGCGGCAACGCCGCCCAGGAACAGGTACGCGGCCACATCATTACCCCAGGGTGCCGGCTTTACAACCGGACGGCCGTAATACGAGCTGAATTCCGGCTCGGGAACCATGGGCATTTCCCGGGAGCCGTCGCCATTGGCCGGGCGGCGGCCCGGTCCTCGTTTGCCCTCCCGCCGGCGACGGCGGGCGGGTTCCGATGGCCGGAAGCTGTCGAACTCTGAGAGGGTCATGCACGCCCTCCCAGGAATGCCACTGCAACTGCCGCGGCCATGCCCGCTACTGCCATGCCGGCCCTTCGGTACATCTGCGGAAGGTCGGCCGTGGGTACCCGTGGGTCCGGCGGAAGTCCGTAGACCTCGGGTTCGTCGAGGAGCAGGAAGACTGATCCGGTTCCCCCGACGCCGTCGTTTTCGTTCGCACCGTAGAGCCTTGCCTCCGTCAGACCTTGCGCGTGCAGGCTGGAAACGCGTTCCCTGGCCGTCTCCACCATGTCGTCATGGTCGCCGAACTTGATAGACGTCGTAGGGCACGCTTTGGCGCACGCGGGGGTCTCATCCGCGACAAGCCGGTCGTAGCACAGCGTGCACTTCTGAGCGATGCCCGCATTGGGGACGGCGGGATGCTTGGCGTGCTGGTCGTTCCTGCTGGTGGCCACCTTGACCGAGCCATCGGCGCGGCGCTCGATGACGCCGAAAGGACATCCGGCGACGCAGGTTCCACAGCCGTTGCAGACGTCATCCTGTACCACCACGGTGCCGAATTCGGTGCGGAAAAGCGCTCCGGTCGGGCACACATCGAGGCACCCGGCGTGCGTGCAGTGCTTGCAAACGTCGGAGGACATCAACCACCTGAAGTCTGCCGTGTCCGGGGGCGTGGTGTCGGCCTCGGCCAGGTCCGTCGCAGCTGGCGATGCCGTGGCCGGCGGACCAATACGCGGCATGCCCAGGCTCACCAGGGCGCGGCCTGATTCCCGCGCCTCCACAATGCGGTCCTGACCTTGCTCGATGAACGCCACATGACGCCAAGTGCTGGCGCCCAGCGCCCCGGTGTTGTCGTAGGACGACCCGAGCAGCTCCAGATTGCCGTCCTGCGGGTTATGGTTCCACTCCTTGCAGGCAACCTCGCAGGCCTTGCACCCGATGCAGATCGAGGTGTCGGTGAAAAAGCCCTTCCGCGGATGGCTGTGCTCCCAGTGGGCATCGGCGGTGGGGTCGGTCGGTCCGGACAGCTGGCCCATCTAGTCCTCCAACATCGGATTGGTAATGGCGCGGTTGCCGGTCTCGGCGGTCAGTCCCGCCCGCGCCTGATAGGCGGCGACCATTGCCCGCAGTTCCTGCCCGCGCGGCCGGCGGCCCGGGCGGATATCGCAGGAGGCGACCTTGGACTCCTGGATCTGGACGTTGGGGTCCAGCGTCACGCCAAGCAGGTCATTGGCGGCGTCGCCACTGACGACGGCGTTACTGCCCACGCCCCAGTGGTAGGGCAGCCCGATCTGGTGCACGGTGTGACCGCCCACGGCCAGGGGTTTCAGCCGGTCAGTGATGAGCACCTTCGCCTCTATGGCCGAGCGGGGCGAAATAATGGTGGCCCACCCGTAGGGCTCAAGCCCCCGCTCGGCAGCCAGTTCAGGCGAAACCTCACAGAACATCTCCGGCTGCAATTCGGACAAGTAAGGAAGCCAGCGGCTCATCCCGCCGGCGGTGTGATGCTCAGTAAGCCGGTACGTGGTGAAGACGTACGGGTACACGTCGGCGCCGGGAGTACCGGCACTTGGCGCACTGAAGTTGCCCGCGTGCGGGAACACCAACCGCGCCGGACTCTGCTGCTGCGGGTAGAGCGCGTTGGCCACGGGGGATTCCTGAGCCTCGTAGTGGGTGGGAAGGGGCCCATCCACAAGGCCCTTCGGGGCGAACAGCCAGCCCTTGCCGTCGGCCTGCATGATGAAGGGGTCATCTCCGCTAAGGGCTGCAGGGCCGCCGAGGGCCGGGTCGGGCTGGCTTCCCGGAGCCCGGTCCACCGGGAAATCGGGAACGTCGTCGCCGACCCACTTTCCTTGCTCCTGGTCCCACCAGATGTATTTCTTCCGCTCGCTCCACGGCTTACCGGCGGGATCCGCGGACGCACGGTTGTAGAGGACCCGGCGGTTGGCCGGCCATGCCCAGCCCCATTCCGAAGCCACGGGCCCTTGTTCCTGACCAGGCTTACGGTTGGCAGCGTGGTTGGAGCCACCAGCGTAAACACCGGTGTAGATCCAACAGCCAGCGGCCGTGGAACCGTCGGCGCGAAGTTCGGTGTAGGCGGAGAGGGGCTTACCGGCGTCCGGTCCAGCCAGTTGGCGGCCGTTGATCTCCGCAAGCACAGCCTCGGCATCCGGATCGCCGTGCTCATCCGTGGGATAGTCCCAGGTCAGGTCGAGCAGCGGACGGTCCCGCTCGTCCTCGGAGCCAGCCAGCTTCGCCCGGATCCGTTGGCCTAGCTCGAAGAAGAACTGCAGTTCGCTCTGGCACTCCCCGGGCGGTGCCACCGCCTGGTGCCGCCACTGCAGCAGACGCTGGGTCTGCGTGAACGAGCCGGCTTTCTCCACATGGGTGGCTGCGGGCAGGAAGAAGACTTCGGTCTCGATGTCCTCGGTGCGCAGTTCGCCGGATTCGATCTCCGGGCCGTCCTTCCACCAGGTGGCCGACTCGATCATGTTCAGGTCACGCACCACCAGCCACTTCAGATGGGACATGCCAAGCCGTTGCAGCCGGCCGTTGGCCGAGCCCACTGCGGGGTTCTGTCCAAGGATGAAGTAGCCCTCCACCTCGTCCTTGAGCATGCTCATAGTGGTCTCATATGTGCCGTGCGCCCCCGTCAGCCGCGGAAGGTAATCATAGGCCCAGTCGTTGTCCGCGGTCGCGGCTTCACCCCACCAGGCCTTCAGCAGGCTGACGGTGTAGGCGTCGGCGTCGGCCCAAAAGCCCTTTTGCTGTTTTGACCCGACGGCTGCCAGATATTCGCTGAGGCTGTCGTGGCGGCCGGCACTGGGCATCGGCAGGTAGCCGGGTAGCAGGTTGAACAATGTGGGGATGTCGGTGGACCCCTGGATGCTGGCATGGCCGCGAAGGGCCATGATCCCGCCGCCGGGGCGCCCCACGTTTCCCAGCAATAGCTGAAGGATCGCCGCGGCCCGGATGAACTGCGCTCCCAAGGAGTGCTGAGTCCAACCCACCGCGTAGGCAAAGCAGGTAGTCCGGTCGCGTCCCGAGTTTTCCGTGATGCTGCGGGCAAGATACTCGAAATCCGCCACTTTGATGCCGCACATGTCCCGGACCATCTCCGGGGTGTACCGGGCATAATGCCGCTTGACGATCTGGAAGACCGTCCGGGGGTCTTGCAGGGTGTCGTCCCGCTGAACTTCGGCATGCTCCAGCGGCGGCCCGCCACTGCCGAAGGTGTCGGCGGCAGCACGGGCGGACGCTTCGGCGCCGTGTTCGCGGCTGGGCCCGGGCTCATGAATCGCGCCCTCACCTTGTTCCGCGTACGCCCAGGACGACGTGTCGTACGCCCTTTTTTCCCGATCGAAACCGGAGAACAGGCCGCCCAGGTCCTCGGCATCGCGGTAGTCCGCATGCACCAGCGTCGCCGCATTGGTGTACGCGCCGACGTACTCCTTGAACCAGAGGTCATTGGTGATGACGTAGTTAATCAGGGCGCCCAGAAGGACGACGTCAGAGCCGGCCCGGATCGGAATGTGCTTGTCCGCGACGGCGGAGGTACGCGTGAAGCGGGGATCGACGTGGATGACCTTAGCTCCGCGTGCCTTAGCCTCCGCAACCCACTGGTATCCCACCGGGTGGCATTCGGCCATGTTGGAGCCCTGAATGACGATGCAGTCGGCATTGGCCATGTCTTGCAGTGATTGCGTCGCACCACCGCGCCCAAACGAGGCTCCCAAACTGGGAACCGTGGAGGAGTGTCAAATGCGGGCTTGGTTCTCGATCTGTACCGCACCGGCAGCCGTGAAGAGTTTCTTGATCAGGTAGTTCTCTTCGTTATCGAGTGTTGCCCCGCCCAGCGAAGCAATCCCCATCGTGCGGCGAAGCAGCCTGCCTTCCTCGTCTTCTTGCTGCCACGTCCTGCGGCGGGTCTCGATGAAGCGGTCCGCCACCATGTCGACGGCGGTGACCAGGTCCAGGTGCTGCCACTGGGTGGAGCGCGGCGCACGGTAAAGCACACCGGTTTGACGGCCTGGCGAGTTGACCAACTGTTCACTGGCAGAGCCCTTGGGGCACAAGCGGCCGCGGGATATTGGCGAATCCGGATCGCCCTCGATTTGAACGACCTTTTCGTCCTTGACGTAGACCAGCTGTCCGCAGCCCACGGCGCAATACGGGCACACGCTCTGCACCACGCGGTCAGCGGTGACCGTCCGTGGAGTAATGGCCCTGGTCTGCGGGGATGTCACCGCCGGACCGCGGCCCAAGAGGTCGCCCGTACTCAACTGCCGGACAACCGGCCACTGAAGAAAACTGCGTCGTGCCATGAAAGGAGCCTACCCAATCAGGGCCCCGGGGAACAGGGGCGGGTACTGACTGTGGAGGAACGAGTGTCATGGTTTCCGCAACAGACCCCCTGCCAGCTTCTTCCCGTTTGTTATGTCGATTATTGGGAATGCAGACAGAGAATGCCGCTCGGAGGACGCAACGAGTGCGACTGCGGATAACGCTGAGCGCCACACCGCTTTAGAATTTCTGGTAGCTGTCACCCGGGACCAGGGACGGGAAACCACGATGGAAGGAAGCCCATGAACACTGACCCAAGCAAGGCCGGCGCCGTGAATGCTGAGCCACTCACCGTGGACCCTACCGGGCAGGACCCCACCTGGCAGGACCCCACCGTTAAGGACCCTGCTGCGGATGTGAAGCTGCAGCTTCAACTTGCTATTTTCGAGGCCAGCAAGGACTCCGAAGGCAAAAGCCTCGCCGAGATCCTAGAAAGCCTGCGGTCCGCCTTCGCCGCGCGCGGCGTTGCGGAACCGCCGGCCACGTGGTTAGAATCCGTCGCCTCTTCAGCGTTCTATGGTGAGCCCTACCTCCTTGATTTCCCCACTGCGATCGCAGCAGACGCCGTCGTGCCCGCTCCGAATCAGGAAGTCCGGAACCGCCTCGCGGCCCGCCGCGACCTTCGGGCGGAAGAGCTTCCGCCCGGAATCTTCCCCTCCGGGAACGATTGGGACGTGCCCGTCATCGAAGCTCCCGCGGGTGCCCCCGAGCCTGTCAACCCGGCCACCATGTCCCGGCGGGCGACGAGAATCGCTGCGGGCCTGGCGTTCGTAGGAGTTGTGGCCGCGGCCACCGTCGTGATCGTCCAGTCTGCCCGTGCATCCAACCGACACAGGACGACCCTGCGGGCCCGCACCCCTGGAGGGAGAGTCAGCTAAGGCAGCAAGCTCAGCTGCCCGCTGGCTCCCCGCCGCTTGGAGATGAGGTTATTCTGCGACGGAACGTGGTGGAGTTCCGCTTTAACGTCTGAGTCAGCTCCGGTACCTCCCGGGAATCCTCGGCCGAAGTGTTGGGGAACTTAACGTTCTTCCGAGACGGTGATTGTTCCCGAGGCGGTGGCGGCTCGGAGTGCGCTAGCCTGAACGGCGTGGACCGCATAGACATGGATGACGCTGCAACGCTCGTGACCCTGCTGCATGATGGGAGGCGCTCCTCGTCGCTCCGTGCGCTGCTGCCGGGGTGGGACATGCTGCAGGCCGACGTCCCTTCCCGGGAACGGGTAGAGACGGCAATAGCGGTCCTGGTCGGTTCCGGCCTTGCTGAGGTCGACTCATCGTGGGGGATGCGGCTCACGGAGCAGGGCGTGCAGCTCAGGCGGTCCGTGAAAGGTGCTCGGGGGATGCGGGAGATCCCGGGGGCAATCAGCGATCTGCTGGTAGGACGCCAGTTGAGCCGTGCAACGCTGAGTCTTCCTCACGAGGTCTTTGATGCGGCGCGCGAGGACTATCTGGACGAGGCCCAACGCAGGGCTGAGCGCCGATCGCGACATCGCTGGTGGTGGCCCGACGCATCCAGGCCCCGTCCAAGGAAGCCGTCGAGCTAGGATCGCCGCGCCGCTGAGCATGCCGGCGTTGTCGCGGACTAGCTGCGCCAGCTGGGTCACCCGAACACATCCGAGTCGTTCACCCGTCTGGCCGACCACCTGCGCAGCGGTGTGACGAGGGCCGCGCAGGGAGTTCAAAGCAGACTTGTGTTCTATGCTGCGGGCGGGTTGCGGAAAGATCGCGGGCCAGCGGTTGCCAACGGCGGCCTGAATCCACAGGTCCTCGACCGTGCACCGCTGGTGGCGGAGACGTTTATTCGTTACGGAACGTCGTGGAGTTCCGCTTCAACGTCTAGTTTCTGATCTGCTTGAGGCCAAAAGCGATAGCCGCTAAGAACACGTGTTCTTGGCGGCTATCGCTTTTGCGAGCGGGTGAGGGCTTCACGGACGGTTGGTTATGAGGCGGACTCAAGCCAGGAGCTAACGGCGTCCCGTGCGCGGCGGGCTGCTCGTGGAACAGGGAGTGGCCGGCACCCTCGACGACGGTGAACCGGGACGTGGGCAGCGCTTCTGGCATTTCTTCGGCAGCGTTCAGAGGGATGAGGCGGTCCTGGGCTCCGTGGATGATCGCAGTCGGGCAGGCGCTGGACGGCAGAATCGAGCGGAGATCGGCGCGCTGCACGACTGCCTGCTGCTGTCGGAGAAAGGCTTGTGCACCGACTGGGCTGGTCATGGCGCGCCAGGCGGCTAGGAGTGCATCGTCGGATTCGTTGTCTGCTGCGACGACGCCGGGGAAGGCGGCGTCGACAACAGCGTCGAAATGGCCGCCTTCAACGCGCACGGACTGGCGCGCCCGCGCTTGGAGCTGCTCCGCGGAGTCGGCTCGCGCGGACGTGCTTACGAGTGCGAGAGCGGTGACGCGATCTGGCGCTTGTCGGATGACTTCAAGGGCGACGTACCCTCCCATGCTTGTTCCGAGAACAGCAATGTCGCCGACGTTCTCGCAAGAGAAGAGCAGAGCAGAGGCGGTACCAGGACAATCTTCACGTTCTAAGTCTTGCTGCACCCGCCGACAATAAACTATCGACGCAGGCGTTCTGGCTCACGGTAATCATTTCGACCATCAGAACAGACCAACCGCGTTGATCCAACGAACGAAACCGAATCTGTTATCAACGGGCGATGCTTACGGGCTTTACGGCCAGGTTGTTAGGATCGGGCCGACCATACTGACCATGAGCGTTTACCCGAGAGCGAGGATCCGTGAAAGCCGACCATTATGACAGTTTTGCCGGGAGCTACTCGGCGGAAAACGAGTCCAGCCTCCTCAACGCCTACTACGAGCGGCCGGCGATGATTGGCCTCGCCGGCGACGTCGACGGCCACCGGGTCCTGGATGCAGGGTGCGGCTCCGGGCCCCTGTCCGCGGCACTGAGCGCGAAGGGCGCGATCATGACCGGCTTCGATTCCAGTCCTGCGATGCTCGAATTTGCAAGACAGCGACTGGGCGCAACCGCGGATCTCTACTTGGCCGACCTCAGCAAGCCGCTCCCTTTCGCGGATGGCTCCTTCGACGACGTTGTCTCGTCCTTGGTCCTGCACTACCTGGAGGACTGGTCAGCGCCGCTTGCCGAACTGCGGCGCGTGCTGAAGCCGGGCGGTCGTCTGATCTTGTCGGTCAACCACCCCACGGTCAGCGTGATCACCCAACCAGCCGAGGACTACTTCGCCATCCGGCAGTACTCGGAGGATTACGAGTTCGATGGCGAGCCTGCGGTTCTGACTTTCTGGCACCGACCACTTCACGCGATGATCAACGCCTTCACATCGGCGGGATACCGCGTCGCCACCGTGAGCGAACCAGGGCCATCTCCAGACACGCCGCACGAACTCCTTCCGCCGCGCATCCTCACCGGTGAGAAGACAGCATTCCTGTCCTTTATCTTCTTTGTCCTCGAAACCGGCTGATGGCAGCTGAGGGACGTGAGGACACGAGCCGCCGCCGTCCCGAGTTCAAGCCAACGACCTGTCGCGATGGTCAACTGATGAGAAGGAGGCTCTTCGCCGCCCGGCAGCGCGGTAATTCTGCCAAGTAATTAAGGATTAACTGGAGGAGCCCCGATTCTCGGATCGGGGCTTTTCCTGTGTGCGGCGCTTTTATCCTTTTGTTACGCCGCCGTCAACGTTTTGTGGGAAAGCTGGGCCTGCGGAACCGGCCCAATGTTGCAGCTCCATAACGAACTTTACGGTGAGTCAACTTTGGTGGCTCCGAACGGCCTTTGGGGTTACGCTTCATGCCATGTGAGACGGGCCACACTGCCGCTGGGGGAGTGTGGACGTCTGTCTGGCGCCTTCGGCGCCGGTCTCACCCACACCACAGAAACAAGGAGGCGGAATGCGCTTGGGTCGTATTTCCAAAGCAGTGGGCGTGGCGGCAGCAGCTGCCATCGCCCTCAGCGCCTGCGCGGGCAACAGCGGCGGGACAACCCCGACCACTGCGGCGGCAGCAAGCAAGCAAGGCGGATCGGCAACCGTAGTAGAGGTCAACGCGTTTAACACGTTCAACCCGAACACGGCCGATGGAAACACTGACATCAACTCAAAGGTCAGCTACGCCACGCACTCGGGCTTCTTCTACATCGACAACAAGCTCAACGTTGTCCGCAATGAGAAGTTCGGCAAGATGGAAAAGGTCTCTGACGATCCGCTGACGGTGAAGTACACCATCAACGACGGCGTGAAGTGGTCCGACGGCACTCCTGTTACCGCGGCCGACCTTGTGCTGCAGTGGGCCGCCTTCTCCGGTTACTACAACGACGCCGACGCGGAAGGTAAGACCGGAACGTCCTACTTCTCCTACGCCGGTGACCCCACCGGTATCGCCCTCACCGACTTCCCGGAACTCGGTGACGACGGCCGCAGCATGACGCTGAAGTACTCCAAGCCCTTCGCGGACTGGGAAATCGCCATCGGCGGCCCCGGCATCGACATCCCCGCCCACGTCCTGGCCAAGAAGGCAGGCCTGGCGGACACCAAGGCGTTCATTGACCTGTTGAAGGGCATGCCCCGCGGCGATTCCAAGGCCCCCAAGCCGGCGAACGCCCAGCTCAAGGCTATGGCGGACATGTGGAACACGGGCTTTGACACGAAGACCCTGCCGGCTGATCCGAGCCTGTACCTCTCCAATGGCCCGTTCCTCGTCAAGACCATCAACCAGGACCAGTCCCTGACCATGGTCAAGAACAAGGACTACAACTGGGGACCGGAAGCCAATCTGGACGAAATCACCGTCCGCTACATCGGTGAGGCACCCGCCCAGGTCCAGGCTCTCAAGAACGGCGAGGCCGACATCATCGCCCCGCAGGCATCCGCGGACACCGTGGAGCAGCTCAAGGCACTCGAAAGTCAGGGCGTGACGGTCGACGTCGGCAACCAGCTCGCGTACGACCACATCGACCTGAACTACTCGGGCCCGTTTGCCGACAAGAACGTCCGCGAGGCGTTCATGAAGGCCGTCCCGCGTACGGACATCGTCGACAAGATCGTCAAGAAGCTGGATCCGAAGGCTGCACCGCTTGACTCCCAGCTCTTCGTTCCGGACCAGGCCCCGTACGCCGACTCGGCCAAGAACAACGGTTCCTCCTCCTACCAGGGTGTGGACATCGAGGGTGCCAAGAAGCTCCTCAACGGCGCCACCCCCGAAGTTCGCATCATGTACAACAAGGACAACCCCAACCGTGTTGACGCTTTCTCCCTGATCAGCGAGTCCGCCACCAAGGCCGGCTTCAAGATCGTCGACGGCGGCCTCGGCAAGTCTGACTGGGGCAAGGCCCTCGGTGACGGCAGCTACGATGCCACCATCTTTGGCTGGAGCAACTCGGGTGTCGGCGTCTCCGGCGTTCCGCAGATCTTCAAGTCCGGCAACGACTCCAACTTCAACAAGTTCAGCGACCCCGCAGCCGACAAGCTGATGGACGAACTGATTGTCACCACCGACAAGAGCAAGCAGGACGGCCTCGTTGCGCAGATCGACAAGATGATCTGGGATTCGGCCTACGGCCTGCCGCTGTTCCAGTCGGTTGGCGTGGACGCGTACAGCGACCGCATCACCGGTGTGAAGTACATGCCGAACCAGACCGGCGTTTGGTGGAACTTCTGGGAATGGGCGCAGAAGTAGCCCGCGACCCCAAGTAACACTGCTGGAAAGGCGTCGGGACCACAGCTTCTTCGGTCCCGGCGCCTTTCTGGCGACATCCCTGACGATGCCGTGGTCCCGCCGCCACATCGGCGGGAACCGGCCAAACTCCGCGACCGGTCCGGGCAATCCCTGGGCCCGAATTCCGAGGTTCTATTCCAATGGTGACCTACATCTTCCGGCGGCTCGTGACTGCCGCCCTCATCCTTCTCGGTGCGTCCTACCTCGTATATCTCCTGACAGCGGCGTCCGGCGATCCCCTCGAGGAATTCCGCGCCAACCCCACGCCCCAGAAGCAGCAGCTCATGGACGCGAGGACCGAGCTCCTGCAGCTGGACACCCCGGCCCCGCTGCGGTACTTCAAATGGTTCGGCGGCGCTGTCCAGTGCCTCGTTCCGTTCGCCAACTCCTGTGACCTCGGGAAGAACATCGCCGGTCAGCCCATCACCGAGGCCCTCGGCTTCGCGCTCGTCCAGACCCTGACCCTCGTCACCGCGGCAACGGTGCTCGCCATCCTGATCGGCATCACCCTGGGCATCGTCACCGCCCTGCGGCAGTACAGCACCTTGGATTACGGCGTGACGTTCATGGCCTTCCTGTTCTTCTCCCTGCCGATCTTCTGGGTCGCCGTCCTGCTCAAGGAATTCGGCGCCATCGGCTTCAACGACTTCCTGCGGAACCCCGACGTGCCGCTGCCCGCGGCCCTCGGGATTGGCGTCGTCGTCGGCGCGGTGACAGCCGTCGCGGCGGGCGGGACCATGCGGCGCCGGCTGCTGGCCGGCGCCGTCGCCTTCGGCTTCGTCACCGCGGTGCTCATTTACTTCTCCGCCACCGAATGGTTCAAGACCCCGGGCCTGGGCCCCGTGGTCATCGCCATCGCCGGTGTCGGCATCGCGTTCGCCGTGACCCTGCTCTCCGCCGGGCTGAAAAACCGCAAGGCCCTGCAGTCGGCCCTCATCGCCGTCGGCGTTGGAGTCGTGTTCTACTTCCTCCTTCAGCCGCTGCTCAACGAGGCCACATTCCTGATGATCGTGCTCCTGGCGGTCGCCTTCGTCCTGATCGGCATGGGCATCGGCTACCTGGTGGGCGGCTACGACCGTGGGCAGTCCATGCGGGCGGCAGCCATCACCTCGTTCCTGGTCGGATTCCTGATCCTGCTGGACCGGTACATGCAGGCGTGGCCCAGCTACTTCAACAACAGCCGTGTGCGCGGCCGGCCGATCGCCACCATCGGTGCCAGCACGCCGAACATCCAGGGCGACTTCTGGGTCCTGAGCCTTGACTCCTTTACCCACCTGATCCTGCCCACCCTGGCCCTGATCCTCATTTCACTGGCCAGCTACACCCGCTTCACCCGGGCTTCGATGCTCGAAATCATGAACATGGACTACATCCGAACGGCCCGGGCCAAAGGCCTGAGCGAGCGGACCGTCATCATGCGCCACGCCTTCCGCAACGCCCTGATCCCGATCGCCACGATCGTGGCCTTCGACATTGGGGCGCTGATCGGCGGTGCCGTCATCACCGAAACCGTCTTCTCGGTCCGCGGCATGGGCTTCCTGTTCCTGGACGGGATCGCGCACACCGATCCCAACCCGGTCATGGGCGTCTTCATCTGCGTGGCCATCACGGCCATGGTCTTCAACCTCATCGCGGACCTCGCCTACTCCGCACTGGATCCGCGCGTAAGGGTAAAAGCATGAGCCAGCCAAGTCAGCAGGAAGTAATCATGGCCGAAGACGAAGCCTCGCGGATATCAGCCGCGGCCGGCGTTGAGCCGGTCCTTGAGGCCAAGGGCCTCAGCCAGGGCCAGATCGTCCGGAAGCGTTTCCTCGGACACTCCGGCGCCATTATCGGCCTCGTGGTGTTCGCCTTCATTTTCGTTCTGGCCTTCACCTCGGTGGGCTACCTGGGAATCCCCGGCTGGTGGAAGTACAACCACACGCAAGTCTCGCCACTGGTCAACGGCGGCGCACCCACCTCCTCGCTGTGGCCGCTGGCCTGGGGCGAACATCCGTTCGGCCAGGACCGGATCGGCCGCGACCTCTTCGCCATGACCATGCGCGGCGCGCAGCAGTCCATCACCATCATGATCGTGATCGGCCTCATCGCCGGCCTGATCGGCGTCGTGGTCGGTGCCATCTCCGGCTACTTCCGCGGCTGGTCCGAAGCCATCCTGATGCGCCTGACCGACGTCATCATCATCATTCCCGCGCTGCTGCTGGCCGCCGTCATGGCCGCCCTCGCCGGCCGCCGGGACCAGGGAAGCTGGTTCGCCTCCTTCGCCAGCACCAACGGCGTCCTGGCCCTCGGGATCTTCCTGGGCCTGATCAGCTGGGTCGCCCTGGCGCGCCTGATGCGCGGCGAATTCCTGTCCCTGCGCGAACGCGAGTTCGTGGATGCGGCCCGGATTTCCGGCGCCAGCAACGCCAGGATCATCTTCAAGCACATCCTGCCCAACGCCGTCGGCGTGCTGATCGTCAACGTGACCCTGACCATGTCCGCCGCGATCCTCACCGAGACGGCGCTGAGCTACCTCGGCGTCGGCGTCAAGGCCCCGGACACGTCACTGGGCCTGCTCATCTCCCAGAACCAGCAGGCCTTCGCCACACGGCCCTGGCTCTTCTGGTTCCCGGGCATGTTCATCGTGCTCATCTGCCTCAGCATCAACTTCATCGGCGACGGCCTGAGGGACGCCTTTGACCCACGGCAGAAGAAGTTCAATGCCAAGAAGGCGGCCGATCATGGGGGCGCCGCGGTGCAGGCAGGTACCGTCACCGGACTTGGCGCCCCGGCGCCTGAGGATCCCCGCAACGACGGGCCGGCTGACGGAACACGGGGCCAGTAGATGCCGGCCCCCTGCAGGACCGCTCTAAGCGGCGGTAATCGCCAGGTAGCTTGCCGCCAGGAGCAGTACGACGGCGCCAATCGCCACCCAGCGGACGGTCACCGTTGCCGCGGTGCTGGCGGCGTCGCCTGCGGCGAGCTGCCCTCCTTCCACGAGGTCATGCCACCGGGCCCGCACCATCATGGCAGCCTGGCCGGAATCCGTGGTCTTCAGATCTCCCGGACGGACCGACTTGCCGGGACCGTAGGTGGTTGCCGGCAGGCCGTGGAGGTCCTCCGGGCGGGCATGGCGACCGCCCCAGATACCGGGGGCGGGCGCGGCCCAGGAGGTGTAGCTCTTCCGGGCGGTGACCAGCGTCAGTGCAAAACGGGTATCGACGTGCACCAGCGCTGCCCACGGCACCTCAATCGAGCGGAACGGATTCTCCAGGGTGACGCCGGCATCGTGGACTACAACGGACGGCATCCAGAACAGTTGCCAGCCCATGAAGGCAATGAAAGCCAGCGGGGCGATGCCGCCCAGCGCCCCCGGACCCGCCATGACGACGGTGACCACGACACCGAACGCGGCCACCGCCCAGGACAGCAACGCGAACCACTTGTTGGTTCGTGCTTTGAAGACTTCAACATTTCCGGCGTGCGGCGTAGAGCTCATGCCCCCAATAATTCAGTATTCCGAGCCGCAGCACTAATCCCCGGTGCACCGGCGGCCCGGGCGGAAGGATAGCCCATCATGACTGACTTCATCACCCTCGATCCGCCGGCGTCACCTGTGCCTGGCAAAGGCGAAACTGTCCTGGAGGTCCGGGATCTCAGCGTGGATTTCGGCGTGGACAAGAAATGGGTCCCGGCAGCGATCGGCCTGAACTACGAGGTCCGGGCCGGCGAAGTACTCGCCATCGTGGGGGAGTCCGGCTCCGGAAAGAGCGCCAGTTCAATGGCGCTGCTGGGCCTGCTGCCGAGTAACAGCCGTGTGACAGGAAGTGTCAAGCTCGCCGGGCGTGAGCTGCTGGGGAGCAATGAGGCCAATATCCGCGCGGTGCGCGGCAAGGACGTCGCGGTGATCTTCCAGGAGCCGATGACGGCCCTGAACCCGGTGTACACAGTGGGGTCGCAGATTGTAGAAACTGTGCGTCTGCACAACGAAGTTTCCCCGGAAGAAGCCCGGCTCCGTGCCCTGCGCATGCTGGAACTTGTCGAACTGCCCGATCCGGAGAAGGCCTTCCGGTCTTACCCGCACCAGCTTTCCGGCGGCCAGCGCCAGCGCGCCATGATCGCTCAGTCGCTCTCCTGCGACCCGAAGCTGCTCATTGCCGATGAGCCGACCACGGCCCTCGACGTGACCGTCCAGGCCGAAATCCTTGACCTCATGCGCAACCTGCGGAACAAACTGGACAGTGCCATTGTCCTCATCACCCACGACATGGGAGTGGTGGCCGACCTCGCCGACCGGATCGCCGTCATGCGCAAGGGCCTGATCGTGGAGACGGGCACGGCAGCGCAGATCTTCCACAACCCGCAGCACGAGTACACCAAGGCGCTGCTGGCTGCGGTCCCGCATCTGGGCCAGGGCGGCGCGGATTCCACGGTGGACGTGGACGTCACCGCCGCCCTCGCCGCCGCGACCCACGTCGAGATCCTCTCCATTCCTGAAGACGAGCTGATCCGGCGCGAGCGCGAAAACGCCGCCGCCCTCGCCGCGGCCGAGGCGGCCAAGCCGAAGGGCGAGCCGGTCCTGGAGCTCACCGATGTCGCCATCGAGTACCCGAAGCAGGGCCGGGTGCCGGCGTTCCGTGCCGTGGAAGGGGCCAACCTGGTCATCTATCCCGGACAGGTGGTCGGTCTCGTCGGCGAGTCGGGCTCCGGAAAGACCACCATCGGCCGGGCCGCCGTCGGCCTGCTGCCGGTGGCAGCAGGCACCATGCGGGTAGTCGGGCAGGACATTTCCGCCGCCAAGAGGAACGGCCGCCAGCTCCACGAGATGCGCCGGCATGTCGGCATGGTGTTCCAGGATCCATCGTCGTCCCTGAACCCCCGGCTGCCCATCGGGGAAAGCATCGGGGAGCCGATGTTCCTGGCACGGGCCGCAAAGGGCGCCGACCTGCAGCGGCGGATTGAGGCGCTGCTGGACCAGGTCGAGCTGCCGCGCGATTACCGCAACCGCTACCCGCACGAGCTCTCTGGCGGGCAAAAGCAGCGCGTGGGGATTGCGCGTGCCCTCTCGCTCAAGCCCAAGCTGATGGTCGCCGACGAGCCCACTTCCGCCCTTGACGTCTCAGTCCAGGCCAAGGTGCTCGATCTGTTCCAGAACCTGCAGAAGGAACTGGGGTTCGCGTGCCTCTTCGTCACCCATGACCTCGCGGTGGTGGACGTGCTCGCGGACCGGATCTGTGTCATGCAGCGCGGCAGGATCGTGGAGCAGGGGACCCGCGACCAGATCCTCCGCAATCCCCAGGAGCCCTACACCCAGCGGCTTTTGGCGGCGGTTCCGCTGCCGGATCCGGACAAGCAGCGCGAGCGGCGCGAACTGCGCGCGCAGCTGCTGTCAGGGGCCAGCTGAGGCTTACCCGGAGGGGGCTGGAACGGGGGCGAAAACCGGCGGATTCCAGTTAAGCGCGAGTAACCCAGGTCACACTGCGGGCGAATACTACCAGTCAGTAGCGTGTGACTTGAAATACCCTCCACTTGACGTTAGTCGTCATGAGATTGTCGGATCACGGTTTGGCAACAGAGTTCCAACATTTGGACGGTTTAGGGCTAGGCTACTTCCATATGTAGGCCACGTCACAGGGGATACCCCTGTGCCTGCTTACGGGGAAGCATAAGTTTTTCCCTCACGAACTCCCACAACTCATAGGAGGCGGAATGCGTTTTTCGCGCACTTCCAAAGCACTGGGCATGGTGGCTATCGCCGCCCTCGCCCTGACCGGATGCGGTGCCAGCGGCTCCGCAACCGGTAGCGGCAGTACCGGCGGCGACACGAGCAAAGTGATCCTCGCCGACGGCTCCGAACCCCAGCGTCCCCTCATGCCCGCCGACACCAACGAAGTCGGCGGTGGCAAGGTCATCGATATGATCTTCGCGGGTCTGGTCAGCTACGACCCCAGCGGCAAGCCGGTCAACGAACTCGCCGAGTCCATCGAGGGCAAGGACGGCCAGCACTTCACCATCAAGGTCAAGAAGGGCCAGAAGTTCACGAACGGCGAGGCCATCACGGCCAAGTCCTTCGTCGATTCCTGGAACTTCGGCGCCGCAGCCAAGAACGCCCAGCTCAGCGGTGGCTTCTTCGAAAGCATCAAGGGCTACGACGAAGCCAGCGCAGAAGGCTCCACGGTTGAAACCATGTCCGGCCTGAAGGTCGTTGACGACCAGACGTTCACCGTCGAACTGAAGCAGCCGGAATCTGACTGGCCGCTTCGCCTTGGCTACACCGCGTTTGTTCCGGTTCCCTCCGGTGCCCTGAAGGACCCGAAGGGCTTCGGCGAGAAGCCGGTCGGCAACGGCCCGTACAAGCTCGCGGACGGCGGCTGGCAGCACAACGTGCAGATCCAGCTCGTTCCGAACCCGGACTACAACGGCCCGCGCAAGGCCAAGAACGCCGGCGTGACGTTCAAGATCTACCAGAACGACGACTCCGCGTACCAGGACCTGATGTCCAACAACCTGGACATCCTGCAGACCATCCCGACCAGCGCGCTGAAGAACTTCAAGACTGACCTCGGCGACCGCACCATCAACAAGCCGTACGCCGGCAACCAGACCATCGCCATCCCGGAATACCTGCCGGAATGGAGCGGCGAGGCCGGCAAGCTCCGCCGCCAGGCGATCTCCATGGCGATCAACCGCGAAGAGATCACCAAGGTGATCTTCAACGGCGCACGCCAGCCTGCCAAGGACTTCACGGCCCCCGTGCTTGACGGCTACAGCGACTCGATCGCCGGAGCCGAGAACCTGACTTTCAACGCCGACAAGGCCAAGGAAGCCTGGGCCAAGGCCGACGCCATCCAGAAGTGGGACGCGAACAAGACGTTCACCATTGCCTACAACGCCGACAAGGGCGGACACAAGGCCTGGGTTGAGGCAGTAGTCAACCAGCTCAAGAACACGCTCGGCATCAAGGTTGAAGGCAAGCCGTACGCCACCTTCAAGGAAGCCCGCAACGACGCCACCGCCAAGACCCTCACCGGCTCCATCCGTGCGGGCTGGCAGGCAGACTACCCGTCGCTGTACAACTTCCTCGGCCCGATCTACAAGACCGGTGCCGGCTCCAACGACGCCAGCTACGCCAACCCGACGTTCGACAAGGCCATCTCCGACGGCCTGAACGCCGCGTCGGTCAGCGACGGCAACAAGGCCATGAACAAGGCCCAGGAGATCCTCCTGACGGACCTGCCGGCCATCCCCCTGTGGTACCAGGTTGCCCAGGGCGGCTGGAGCGACAAGGTCACCAACGTCGACTACGGCTGGGACGGCGTCCCGCTGTACTACAACGTAACGGGTAAGTAACAACAAAACGACGGCGGGGGCCGCCCATACTGGGGCCTCCGCCGTCGTCGTGTTTCCCCCCCATTTATTTTCTTGATGTCCGGCTCTTTCGGGCGAACTTTTCGCAGCCCTGCCGCCGTGAGCAAACCGGCGCCGGCCTGCATCCATAGTGAAAAGGTTCTTTGATGAACAACTCCGCCGCATCCCTGGACAGGATGCCTGCCAACGAGGGTGTGACTCGCTGATGTCGACATACATCCTCAAGCGTTTCCTGCAACTGATTCCCGTCTTCCTGGGCGCAACACTGCTGGTCTATTTCCTGGTCTTCAGCCTGCCCGGTGACCCCATCGTGGCCCTGTTCGGCGACAAGCCGGTGAACGAGGCGGTCGCAGCCAAGCTGCGCATGCAGTACCACCTGGACCAGCCGTTCTGGATGCAATACCTGCTTTACCTCAAGAGCATCTTCACGTTCGACCTCGGCCAGGACTTCTCCGGACGCCCCATCGCCGCTGTGCTCGGCGAGGTCTTCCCCGTCACGGCGCGGCTGGCCATCATGGCGCTGATCTTCGAGGCCTTTTTCGGCATCGTCTTCGGCCTCATCGCCGGCCTGCGCAAGGGCAAGCTCTTTGACGCCACGGTCCTGGTCGCGTCCCTGGTCGTGATCGGCATCCCGATCTTCGTCCTGGGCTTCCTGCTGCAGTTCACCATCGGAGTCCAGCTCGGCTGGGCCAAGCCGACCGTCAGCTCCGCGGCGACCATCCCGGACCTCATCCTGCCGGCGATCGTGCTGGGACTGGGATCGTTCGCCTATGTCCTGCGCCTGACCCGCACGTCCGTCATCGAAAACATGAACGCCGACTACGTCCGCACCGCCACCGCCAAGGGCCTCTCCCGGTTCCAGGTGGTCCGCGTGCACATCCTGCGCAACTCCCTGATTCCCGTCATTACGTTCCTGGGCGCCGACCTCGGTGCCTTGATGGGCGGCGCAATCGTCACTGAGGGCATCTTCAACGTCCCGGGCGTAGGCAACCGGCTCTACCGGGCCGTGCTGTCCGGGGAAGGGCCCACGGTGGTCTCGATCGTCACCGTCCTGGTGCTGATCTACTGCCTGTCCAACCTGCTCGTTGACCTGCTTTACGGCTGGCTTGACCCGAGGATCCGTTATGACTCCTGATTACACCACCACCGCACGGCACGCCGATTCCCGCCGCCCGGCCCGCCGGACCGAGCACTTCGTGGCCGATGTCTCCGAGACCCCGCTCCAGGTAACGGACCGGGTCAAGGACGAAGCCGCACCGCTGAGCCTGTGGGGCGAGGCCTGGAAGAACCTGCGCAAGCAGCCGCTCTTCCTCATCTCCGCGTTCCTGATCCTGGTGGTCGTCGCGGTCTCCGTCTTCCCGGGAATGTTCTCGCAGATCGACCCCACGTCGGAGGCCTGCCAGTTGGCCAACTCCGACGCGGGCCCCGCCGCGGGCCACCCGCTGGGCTTCACCCAGCAGGGCTGCGACGTCTACGCCCGTGTCATCTTCGGTACGCGGTCCTCGGTGACGGTGGGCCTCTTCACCACCATCGGAGTGCTGCTGATCGGCGGCATCCTGGGTGCCGTCGCCGGCTATTACGGCGGCTGGATCGACTCGGTCCTGGCCCGCATCAATGACATCTTCTTCGCCCTGCCCCTGATCCTGGGCGCGATCGTGATGATGCAGCTGCCGATGTTCCGTACGAACAAGACCGTGTGGACCCTCGTGCTCATCCTGGTCATCTTCGGCTGGCCGCAGATTGCCCGCATTACCCGCGGCGCCGTCATCGAGGTCCGGAACGCCGACTTCGTCACGGCCGCCCGGTCGCTGGGCGTCTCGAAGTTCGGCGCCCTCATGCGTCACGTGATGCCGAACTCGCTGGCCCCGATCATCGTCGTGGCCACCATCTCCCTGGGCACGTTCATCGTGGCCGAATCGACGCTGTCCTTCCTGGGCATCGGGCTGCCGCCCAGCGTCATGTCCTGGGGCAACGACATCCAGGCGGCTCAGGCCTCGCTCCGCTCCAACCCGATGCCGCTGCTCTACCCGGCCATCGCGCTGTCCATCACCGTCCTGAGCTTCATCATGCTGGGCGACGCCCTGCGTGATGCCCTCGATCCCAAAGCCCGCAAGCGATGAAAGGGGACACCATGAGCGCCTCTGTTGACTTCCAGGAAGCTGAGTACGCCACTGAGCGCCCGCTGCTTGAAATCAAGGACCTGGCCATCGGGTTCACCACCAGCAACGGCGAGGTCAACGCCGTCCGCAACGCCCATCTCACCGTCATGCCGGGCGAAACCGTCGCGATTGTGGGCGAGTCGGGCTCCGGCAAGTCCACCACCGCGCTGGCTGCTATCGGCCTGCTCCCGGGCAACGGGCGGGTCGCGGCAGGCCAGATCCTGTTCGATGGCGAGGACATCTCCAACGCCAGCGAAAAGCGGATGATCGAACTGCGCGGCAACAGCATCGGAATGGTCCCGCAGGACCCGATGTCCAACCTCAACCCGGTGTGGAAGATCGGCGACCAGGTCCGCGAGACGCTGAAGGCCAACGGACTCCCGAGCGGCCCCGACGACGTCGCCAAGGTCCTGTCCCAGGCAGGGCTGCCCGACGCCGGCAGCCGCGCCAAGCAGTACCCCCACGAGTTCTCCGGCGGCATGCGCCAGCGCGCGCTGATCGCGATCGGGCTCGCCTGCCAGCCGCGCCTGCTCATCGCGGACGAGCCGACCTCGGCGCTCGACGTGACCGTGCAGCGCCAGATCCTCGATCACCTGGACAAGATGACCACGGAGCTGGGCACCGCGGTGCTGCTGATCACGCACGACCTCGGCCTCGCCGCCGAGCGTGCCGACCAGGTGGTGGTCATGTACCGCGGCCAGGTTGTCGAGTCCGGGCCCTCACTGGAGCTGCTGCAGAACCCGCAGCATCCGTACACCCAGCGGCTGGTTGCCTCGGCGCCGTCGCTGGCGTCCCGGCGCATCCAGGCGGCCAAGGAACTCGGCGTGGAAACCGACGACATGCTCGCCCCGAGCGAGACCGGCGTGGTTGAGCCGGCCAAGTCCGACGACGTCCTGCAGATCCAGAACCTCAGGAAGGTCTTCAAGCTGCGTTCTGGCCTGGGCAAGTCCACGGACTTCACCGCCGTCGACGACATCTCCTTCAACGTCAAGCGGGGAACCACGACGGCGATCGTGGGGGAGTCGGGTTCCGGCAAGTCCACGGTGGCGCAGATGGTCCTGAACCTCCTGACGCCGACCTCCGGCAAGATCATCTTCGACGGCGTGGACACCTCCACGCTGAACAGCAAGGAGCTCTTCGCCTTCAGGCGCCGGGTACAGCCGATCTTCCAGGACCCGTACGGTTCCCTGGACCCGATGTACAACATCTTCCGGACCATCGAGGAACCGCTGCGGACCCACAAGATCGGGGACAAGGCCAGCCGCGAGAAGAAGGTCCGGGAGCTGCTGGACCAGGTGGCGCTGCCGCAGTCCACCATGCAGCGGTACCCCAACGAGCTCTCCGGCGGCCAGCGCCAGCGGGTCGCGATCGCCCGCGCCCTGGCGCTGGACCCCGAAGTGATCATCTGCGACGAGGCCGTCTCGGCACTGGATGTGCTGGTACAGGCGCAGGTGCTGAACTTGCTCGCCGAACTGCAGACCCGGCTCGGCCTGACCTACCTGTTCATCACCCACGACCTCGCGGTGGTCCGGCAGATCGCTGACCGCGTGTGCGTCATGGAGAAGGGCAAGCTGGTGGAAACGGGCTCGACGGACGACGTCTTCGAGTCGCCGCAGCAGGACTACACCCGGGCGCTGCTCAACGCCATCCCCGGCGCCGGCCTCATGCTGCCGCCGGAAATGGACGTGGCCTGAGCGGCCGCTTCCTGAGGGCTTGAATAAGCCCGCCGCCAGCAGCGCTTGGCAGCTGGCAGTACAGGAGCCGGTGTCCTCCCCTCGAGGCGGACACCGGCTCCTTTGTTGTGCTGTGGCCGTCCTGCGCTGGCGGTGCCTGCACCGGTGGGACGTGCGCCGGTGGGACAAACCTGCGTTAGTGGGACAAACCGGCGAGCATGGCGGGGTCAGCGTAGTCAAACCCCAGTGACTGCAGCCGCTGGCCGAAAACGGCGCCCAGGGCCGCGTGGCCCTGCCGGTTCAGGTGGACCCGGTCCGCCATCGAGCCCGTCAGGTTGTACCGGGTGAGCCAGTCGCCTGCGCTGACGAACGGCAGCCCGTGCTGGTCCGCCACCCGCCCCAGAAGCGCGTCCACCTCGCTCCGGCGTCCTCCGCCGTAGTGGGCGCCGCGCCCGAGTGTGCCGACCATGAGTATCCGGGCCGCGGGGTAACGCTGCTGGATGCTGGCGATCAGCCGTTCCGCGTTGGAGACGATCTGCGCGTCGGAGGCGCCGCGTGCGGCATCGTTCCCGCCGCCTTCGATCACCACGAGGGGAGGAGTGCCGTACGGGAGTTTCCAGTCGCCGCGCTGAAGCGCGTCGATGTAGTTGCCGGTCCTGCCGTTGGACGCCACGAAACCGGTGCCGCCCCGGCCACAGAAGAAGACTTTGTACCCAGCAGCGGCCAGACCTTGCCTGGGCCAGCCGTAGGAAGGTTCCGATTGCGAGTCGCCAATCAGCACGGCGACATTGCTGGTGTCCTTGACGATGATCTCGTTGCGGCCGTTGGCAGGATTGCGGTAGGTCGAGCCGCTCGGCAGAGCGGCGGGGTCGATGGTGGACCCGATGCGCGTCTTCGCCGCGGACCCGGCCGCGACCGGCACTCCCGCGCCGACGGCCGCTCCGGCCCCGCCGCCGCTCAGCGGCGTGCCCACAGCTCCCGCCTCTGATGATCCCGCGTCGGAAGAGCCCGCGTCGGAAGAGCCCGCGTCGGAAGAGCCCGCGTCGGGGGCAGGTGAATAAGAGGTCTGTCCGCAGCCGCCAAGAACGACGCCGGTGGCGATCATCATTGCGACGAAGCGGGACAGGGCCGAGGCGTTTCGCATGAATGTCTCCGGGCTTGCTTGCTGCTATCAGAGCAATGATGGTGCATGGGCGCTGGAAAATCCAGTGACTTTACTCACACGTAATAGACCACTTCCGTGCGCCCGTCCTGCTCTGGCGACAGCGCGGACGCTGGTCGCCGATCCGCATTTTAGGCCAATAAATGACCTAGCGTTTAGAATGGTAGTAGGTGCCCTGTGCCAAAGGGACTTATCTGTCGTGCGTTCCGGTTGGAAATGTCGCGATACCACAGCTGACTTCACCACTGAATCGAGCAATAACGCATGTCTGAAACCACCACCAACACCGCGGTAGCCACTGCATCGCGCAGTGACCTGCGCAACGTCGCGATCGTGGCCCACGTTGACCACGGCAAGACCACGCTGGTCGACGCCATGCTCAAGCAGACCAACTCCTTTGCCGAGCACAACCACCTCGAAGACCGCGTCATGGACTCCGGTGACCTGGAGCGCGAAAAGGGCATCACCATCCTGGCCAAGAACACCACGGTGGCCTACAACGGACCGTCCTCCAACGGCGAAACCATCACCATCAACGTCATCGACACCCCCGGCCACGCCGACTTCGGTGGCGAGGTCGAGCGCGGCCTGTCCATGGTCGACGGCGTCGTCCTCCTCGTCGATGCCTCTGAGGGCCCGCTGCCCCAGACCCGCTTCGTGCTGCGCAAGGCCCTCGCCGCGCACCTGCCCGTGATCCTCCTGGTCAACAAGACCGACCGCCCCGACGCGCGGATCGAAGAAGTTGTCCACGAATCCATGGACCTGCTCCTGGGCCTGGCCTCCGACCTCGCCGACGAAGTCCCGGACCTCGACCTGGACAAGATCCTGAACGTGCCGGTTGTTTACGCCGCCGCTAAGGTCGGCCGCGCCTCCCTCGAGCAGCCCGCCGACGGCAGCGCCCCGGAAAACGAAGACCTCGAGCCGCTCTTCCGGGCCATCATCGAGCACATCCCGGCCCCGACCTACAACCCGAACGGTGTCCTGCAGGCACACGTCACCAACCTGGACGCCTCACCGTTCCTGGGCCGCCTGGCGCTGCTGCGCATCTACAACGGCACCCTGCGCAAGGGCCAGACCGTGGCCTGGGCACGCGCCAATGGCGAGCTCAAGAACGTCAAGATCACCGAACTTCTCGCGACCAAGGCCCTGGACCGCGTCCCCGCTGAGTCCGCTGGCCCGGGCGAGATCGTCGCCGTCGCCGGCATCGAGGAGATCACCATCGGTGAGACCCTGACCGACGCCGAGAACCCGCAGCCGCTGCCGCTGATCACTGTTGACGACCCGGCCATCTCCATGACCATCGGTATCAACACCTCGCCGCTGGCCGGCAAGGTCAAGGGCGCCAAGGTCACGGCCCGCCAGGTCAAGGACCGCCTCGACAAGGAACTGATCGGTAACGTCTCCATCAAGGTTCTCCCCACCGAGCGTCCCGACGCCTGGGAAGTCCAGGGCCGTGGCGAGCTTGCACTGGCCATCCTGGTCGAGCAGATGCGTCGCGAAGGCTTTGAGCTGACCGTCGGCAAGCCGCAGGTGGTTACCAAGACCGTCGACGGCAAGGTCCACGAGCCGATGGAACACATGACCATCGACGTGCCCGAAGAGTACCTCGGCGCCGTCACCCAGCTGATGGCCGCCCGCAAGGGCCGCATGACCAACATGGCCAACCACGGCACCGGCTGGTGCCGCATGGAGTTCATCGTTCCGGCCCGCGGCCTGATCGGGTTCCGCACCAAGTTCCTCACGGACACCCGCGGCGCCGGCATCGCCGCCTCCATATCTGAAGGCTACGAGCCGTGGGCCGGCCCCATCGAATACCGCACCAACGGTTCGATGATCGCCGACCGCGCCGGTGTTGTGACCCCGTTCGCCATGATCAACCTGCAGGAACGCGGATCCTTCTTCGTCAAGCCCACCTCCGAGGTGTACGAGGGCATGATCGTGGGCGAGAACTCCCGCGCCGACGACATGGACGTGAACATCACGAAGGAAAAGAAGCTCACCAACATGCGTGCAGCTTCCTCGGACACCTTCGAGAACCTGACGCCCCCGCGCGACCTGACCCTCGAAGAGTCCCTCGAATTTGCCCGCGAAGACGAGTGCGTTGAGGTTACCCCGGATTCAATCCGCATCCGCAAGGTCATCCTGGACACCAACGAGCGTGCCAAGGCCAACCGCGCCCGCGCCAAGGTCTGATCCCGGTCTCCGGGCTTCAGCCACAACGTGATTAAGAGAGCTGCCGGTACGGCAGGCGGCATTGCCGCCGCCGTGCCGGCAGCTCTTTTTGTTGCCCTGGCCGGCACCGCCCTGCACCGCCACGATCTGGTCCTGGGCGGAGTGGACGTCCCGTGGGGCTCCGTCGCTGCGCTCGTGCTGCTGGGCTCGGTCCAGCTGTGGCTGGGAGCGGCATTCCGTTCTGTCACCCCGACGGCGGCTTGCGGAGTCCTCTGCTACGCGCTGATTGGCTGGTGGTCCACCCTGGAAGCGGGCAAGCGCCTGGTCATCGGCGACGCCGCGGGCAATATCTGGGTCTTCGGCATCGCAGGCATCACCGTGGCCATGCTCGCCTGGTGCCGGCGCTACAGGAGGCCGAGCGGCCAGGACCGGTGACGACGGGCCAGGACCGGACCGCCCTGCCCGGCTCCCCACGGGACATGCCCATTTTTTGATAGCTCGAGTGGGCGCAATGGCATTATGTCCGGCCCCGGGTTGGTGCGCGGGACATGCCCCGCCCCCAGGGTCGGACCTGTCCGCCACCGCCCCCATCCGGCCGGTGCAGTTTTCCACATAGTGCAGGATCCGGCTTCCAGGGCGCAGAGTGCGGCTCCACCATGGGTGAATGGCCAACATCATCGAGGTGCTCTCGAATTACGACGGCGTCGCCCGCGCCAAATACATTGCCGCCGCGGGGGTCTCCGATTTTCAGCTCAAGTCCGCGATGGCCTCGGGAACCGTGTCCCGGGTGGCCCGCGGCGTCTATGCGTTGCCCGGTGCAGACGAGCAGCTGATCGCCATACGCTCGCTTCCGGCGGAACCGGCGTGCATCACCGCGGCACAATTCAGCGGGCTGTGGGTCCTTGAAGCCCCGGCCCAGCCGCACGTTGCCCTCACCCACAGCAGGAGCTACCAGGGCTTCGTCTGCCACAGGGCGCCCGCGCCGCCGACCCTCCTGGCCACGGTCATCCAATGCTTGCGCTGCCTACCCGAACCTTACGGGCTGATCATCGCCGAATCCGCCGTCGTGCTGAAGGGACTCCCGCTGGGTGCGTTGCGTCAGCGGCTCGATGGCCGGAACGACACCCGGGAACGCCGGATCGTGTCGGCGATTGTCCCGCAGTCGCAGTCACTCATTGAGTGCCTGGCCCGGTTCCTGCTGCGGCGGGCCGGCTTCCATATTGAATCGCAGGTCAACGTTCCAGGAATGGGACACCTGGACCTGATGGTCGACGGCCGTCTCGGCATCGAGACCGACGGGGCGGGATTCCACATGGACAGGGCCAGCTTCGAGGAAGACCGGCGGCGTTGGAACGTCACCACGCGCCGGGGAATCCCGACTCTTGTTGTGACGTACCCGCTGCTGAGGGACCACCCCGAGGATTTCATCACTATGGTCCGCGATGCCCTGAACCGTCTGTCTGCGGCCGCCTAGAGTCAGACTCCACGTCCAGCTTCGTTCGCCCTTGCGATACGGTTCGGCACTGTGGTCCTGCACTCTGATCCTGCACCGCGCCCAGCCACCGCGGAAATTGTCCCGTGCTCTTTCGATTCACCACTGGACATGTCCCTTGTTCCGCTGGTTTACCACTGGACATGTCCCTTGTTCTGCTGGTTTACCACTGGACATGTCCCTTGTTCTGCTGGTTTACCACTGAACATGTCCCTTGCTCCGTCGATTTACCACTGGACATGTCCCTTGCTCCGTCGATTCACCACTGGACATGTCCCGCGCTGGGTGGCGGCGATGAGCATGGAGCCGAAATGTCCATCTCCTGCAGCAAGGAGAGGGAATGTCCATTGGTGGCCGGGGGTGGGGCTGGGCATCTGCGTGGTTGGCCAGCAGGGGAGGGCATGTCCAGTGGTCGCCGTGGGCGGGGCTGGGCATGTGCGTGGTTGGCCAGCAAGGGAGGGCATGTCCACTGGTCGGGTGGTGCGGAGGGCATGTCCCCTCGGCACAACCACCGAGGCGCCCACCCCGGGACCGCCCGTCAGGGCTCCTGCACCCGTGGGGCGCGGCGAGGCGGGGGCGGCGGGACTTCCTTGGCTGCCACGACAAGGGGGAGGGCAATGACGACGTCGGAGCGGCGGGTGCGGACGGTGCATACGCCGTCGGCGCGTTCCACGAGCTCGCCGAGGGCATCCGTCAGGCCGCCCTCGATCCTGTACCGGACCACAACGCGGGTGCCGAGCGGGGCTGAGGAGAGGAACTGCTGGGGCAAGGGCAAAGGCGAACTCATCAGATCATCGTAAGACGCGGAGCATGTGTGACGTCCGGCTAGGTTCGCGGGAACAGGCTGGGAGATAATAGGCTCAGAAGTCAGCAGCCCGGCTCAGGGCCTGGAAATCATCCGGCCGGTCGCCGGAACCAACGTGGAGAGGCCAGGGACGTGACGTACGTAATCGCGCAGCCGTGTGTAGATGTCAAAGACAAGGCATGTATTGAGGAGTGCCCCGTCGATTGCATTTACGAGGGTGAGCGTTCCCTGTACATCCACCCCGACGAGTGCGTGGACTGCGGTGCCTGTGAGCCGGTCTGCCCCGTGGAGGCGATCTACTACGAGGACGACACCCCCGAAGAATGGGCTGACTACTACAAGGCCAACGTCGAGTTCTTCGACGAACTCGGGTCCCCGGGCGGCGCCGCGAAGGTTGGGAACACCCACACCGACCACCCCATGATCGCCGCCCTGCCGCCGCAGAACCAAGAGAACTAGGACGGCGCTACGGTGACATCTGCGGTGCGCACCTTCGGCCTGAGCCTGCCCGATTACCCGTGGGAGGCCATGGCGCCGTATCTCGCCACGGCAGCCCGGCACCCGGCAGGAGCCGTCAACCTTTCCATCGGAACCCCGGTGGACGCGACGCCGGCCCTCATCCAGGACGCACTGCGCGCCGCCGCGGACGCTCCCGGCTATCCCACAGTGCACGGGACGCCGGCCCTGCGGGAAGCCATCGCCGGCTGGTTTGCGCGCCGGCGCGGCGTACCCGGGCTCGACCCGCAGAATGTGATGCCAACGGTGGGTTCCAAGGAACTCGTCGCGTGGCTGCCGTTCCTGCTCGGCCTGAAGCCGGGCGACGTCGTCGTCCGGCCCACGGTTGCGTACCCCACCTATGACATCGGGGCCACCTTCGCCGGCGCGGAGCAGGTCGCCGCGGACGACCTTGACGAGCTCGACGCCGGCACCCGGGCCCGCGTGCGCCTGGTCTGGGTCAATTCACCGGCCAACCCCACCGGCAGCGTCCGGGACATCGCGTCGCTGCGGCGGATCGTCCGGCAGACCCGCGAGCTCGGCGCCGTCGTCGCGTCCGATGAATGCTACGCCGAGCTCGGCTGGGGGGAGTGGGACGTCCAGCGTGGCGGCGCCCCGGTCCCGAGCGTCCTGGATCCGCAGGTCGCAGAAGGCTCCCACGATGGCCTGCTCGCCGTCTATTCGCTGAGCAAGCAGTCCAACGTGGCCGGCTACCGGGCGGCATTTGTCGCCGGTGATCCGGTGATCATGGCAAACCTGGTCAACAGCCGCAAGCACGCCGGGATGATTGTGCCCTATCCGGTCCAGGAAGCCATGCGCGTGGCCCTCGGCAACGATGCCCACGTCCAGGCCCAGAAGGACCTGTACCGGGGCCGGCGGGAACGGATCGTGCCCGCGCTGGAGGGTTTCGGCCTGACAATCCATGAATCGAGGGCGGGGCTTTATCTCTGGGCCACCGCCGGCGAGGCGACGTGGGACACCGTGGGCCGGCTCGCGGACCGCGGAGTCGTCGTCGGCCCCGGGGTCTTCTACGGCGACGCCGGCAACGGGTTCATCCGGGTGGCGCTGACCGCCAGCGACGAAAGGATCGACGCCGCCGTCTCGCGGCTGGACCCGGAAGCGTAACAATGCTGTGACGCGTACCACATGTGGCGTGTTTTTGGCCTTTTGCGGGCCCCCCGGATTAGTGCCACCCGCGAAGTGAAGGTACTTTTTAACTGACGATCAATGGTGGCTTTCCACAAGAAGGCAGCGCGGCCTTTGGAAATCCTGTCCGCACAGGATCCGCGGGCAGCTTCACCAGATGTTGGACCAGCTTTCGACAGAGGCCCCGATGCCTCATGAGGAGACTCCATGACTGAAACCACCAGCGCAACCCTGCGCCATGCCGGCGGCGAACTCGAACTCCCGCGCATCAAGGTTGTAGAAGGGAACGAAGGCTACGACGTTTCCAAGCTGCTGAAGCAGACCGGCGCCGTCGCCTTCGACCCCGGTTTCATGAACACCGCGGCCACCACCTCGGCCATCACCTACATCGATGGTGACGCCGGCATCCTGCGCTACCGCGGCTACCCGATCGAGCAGCTGGCCCAGCACTCGAGCTTCCTGGAAGTCTCCTACCTGCTGATCTACGGCAACCTGCCGACCCCCACCGAGCTGGAGTCCTTCGACCAGCGGATCCGCCACCACACCCTGCTGCACGAGGAGCTCAAGGGCTTCTTCAGCGGCTTCCCCCGTGACGCCCACCCGATGCCGGTGCTGTCCTCGGCCGTGTCGGCGCTGTCGACGTTCTACCAGGACTCGCTGGATCCGTTCAACGCCGAGCAGGTGGAGGTGTCCACCATCCGCCTCATGGCCAAGATGCCGGTCATCGCCGCCTACGCCCACAAGAAGTCGATCGGGCAGCCCATGCTGTACCCGGACAACTCGATGAACCTGGTGGAGAACTTCCTGCGCCTGAGCTTTGGCCTGCCGGCCGAGCAGTACGAGGTGGACCCGGTCATCGCCAAGGCCCTGGACCTGCTCCTGATCCTGCACGCCGACCATGAGCAGAACTGTTCGACGTCGACCGTCCGCCTGGTCGGTTCCTCAAACGCGAACCTGTTCGCCTCCGTCTCCGCCGGCATCAACGCCCTCTTCGGCCCCGCCCACGGCGGTGCCAACGAGGCCGTCCTGAAGATGCTGCGCCAGATCCAGGCCGACGGCATCAAGCCCGAGGACTACATGGAGAAAGTCAAGAACAAGGAAGACGGCGTCCGCCTCATGGGCTTCGGGCACCGCGTCTACAAGAACTACGACCCGCGCGCCAAGATCATCAAGGCCACGGCGCACGAAGTCCTGAGCAAGCTCGGCGGAAACGACGAGCTGCTCGACATCGCCATGCGCCTTGAAGAGAAAGCCCTGGGCGATGACTACTTCATCCAGCGCAAGCTCTACCCCAACGTGGACTTCTACACCGGCCTGATCTACAAGGCCATGGGTTTCCCGGAGAAGATGTTCACCGTGCTGTTCGCCATCGGGCGCCTGCCGGGCTGGATCGCCCAGTGGCGCGAGATGATCAGCGACCCCAACACGAAGATCGGCCGCCCGCGCCAGCTCTACGTCGGCGAACCGGAACGCAACTACCCCTCGCTGTAGCCCGCCCGCCGGCCACGGCGCGCGTGATAGACAGTACGACGCCGGCCGCGCACCTTTTGCTGAGGTGCGCGGCCGGCGTCGTACTTGCGGGGGCACCGAGCCGCTGTGACCCGCGCCACGTCCCCGCCGGGACCGGTGTGGCCCGGGGCGGCCGCGGCACGTACGTGCTAAAAAAGACCAGTGCCTAAATTTGTCGACGCCGTCATCCGGCGCCAGGAAATAGTTGACGCAGTCTTCAGGATCATCGCAACGGATGGCCTCGAGCGGGCCTCGCTGCGGGAGGTTGCTGATGAAGCGCAGCTGGCCGTCGGCTCGGTGCGGCACTATTTCGCCAGCAGCGACGAGCTGTTGACCCACGCGTTCGCCGTGGTGGTGGACCGAATCGTCGGCCGCCTCACCGACGCGGACTCCCTGCTGGACGATGCGCCGGCGGCGTCGGGGGAGCAGCATGCGGCCGTCCTGGCACTGCTGGGTGAGTTTCTTCCGCTGGACGAGCAACGGGCGGTTGATGCCTGCGTCTGGATGGCCTTCAAGAATGCCGCCCGGACAAGGCCTTTCCTGGCCGCCGAGGCCGACCGCAGCCACCGGGCGGTGGCCGCCGTCGTGGGCGGGCTCATCCTGGGCCTGGCCGAGGCTGAAGGCGTTGACGCCGACCACGCGGCCGGCCTCGACCAGCAGGTGCTCGTCACCGAAGCGGAACTGCTGCTGGCAGTCCTGGACGGTCTGACGATGCACGCCCTCCTGCAGCCCGAGTGGATGACGGCCGTGATGTGCAGGGATGTCCTCGAAGCCCACCTGGAGGGCCTGAACCGACGGCTGGCGGCCGGGCAGCCAGCCGTTAACGCCTCATAACAACAGGAATAGACTGAGATCGTACGTCTTGCCAAGGAGGCAATTGGATGCACCACACCGGCGGACCAGGCTGGCGGATCACGATGGATACTTCTGGTCCCATGCTCATTGCCCTCTACGTTCGTGACGCCGCCGGTTTGGACACCGCGGGACACCCGGCGCTCTGCCATGCGGCACCGAAGATCCGCGCCTCGGACCACTCCCACCTGATCGCCGAGGTTGGCGGCCCGGCTGCGCTCAAGACCGAATGGGAGGCCTGGTGGGAACAGCTGCTGAAAGACCACCCGGAAATGTCCCCCGAGCTCTCCCCTCCGGGCTTCCGTGCGTTCAGCAATTCGCCGGCCCTCCGGCGCGTGCTGCAGGCCCACTTCGGGGCCGCTTTGACGTGGGCACGGGAACGCCTCGCGGAATACGGGACCCTTGAGGCGGAGCGCGAAGCCAACGGCAACAACGAGCTGCTGGCCGACATGGTGGAGGACCGGCTGCTTGACGTGGGACGGGCTTCAAAGGATTTCGGCCTGACGATCATCGAGCTCCCGCTTGCGGAGCCGCGGGCCTGGTATCTCGAGCCCGATAAAATCATCATGAGCCACGAGCTGTTGTCCCAGCCGGAGCTGTTCCGCAGCTACGTGCAGCCAGTGGTCGATCTCCTCGTCTGAGCCCGCCCGGTCGCGGCTGACCCCGGTAGCGGCTGCCCCGTTGCAACTGCCCCCGGGAGCGGTCAGGTGCCGGGGGCGTCGGCGACGGTTACCCTGACCTGGCCGGCCGGGACTTGGGCAGGCTGCCAGCCGTCGCGGGACTGCCGGTTCCAGGCGCGGCCGTCGACCTCCACGCTGGTGATTTCGAGCTCCTTGGCGTTGGCCACGGCCCACTGGCCCACAGCCCAGGCCTGGGTTCCTTCGGCCTCCACGAGCAAGGTCCGGCCGTCGGTGGATGCCGTCACGTCCCCGAGAGCAGCGGTCAGCCCTGCGGTGACGGCGGCAGGATTCCCGGCGGCGTCGGGGGAGCGCAGCGAGCAGTCCAGGCCCGCGGGCGTCTGCCCGCTCAGGGCGGAGGCGAAGGCGCGGGCCATCACCTCATGCTGGGCGTAGGCCTCCGGGTACGCGGAGCGCTGGACGCGCTGGGCGGCAACGGTGATGTCGAGCGACTCGTACCCGGAAACCTCGACGAGCGCATCGTAGAACGCATTGCTGGCGTGGTACGGGTCCATCACCTGCGCCGTGGTGCCCCAGCCCTGGGACGGCCGCTGCTGGAACAGTCCGCGGGAGTCGGGACCGGCCTGGTCGCCATGGCCGATGTTGCGTAGTTTGGATTCCTGCATCGAGGTGGCCAGCGCTATGCTGGCGGCCCGGGCCGGAAGTCCCCTCCGGACCGCGACGGCGGTGATGAGGGCAGCGTTGGCCGCCTGGTCGGTGGAGAGGTCCTCGCCTCCGCTGCCCGTGGCCGTGCAGCGTTCGGTGATCAACGTCTCCGACCGCTGCAGGAACGCCACCGCGGTGTAGATGCCGCCCGCGACCATCGCAAGGGTCAGCAGAAGGACGATCCGGCGCCGCCAGCTCCCTCGTCGTGCCACGAAAATACTCCCTCAGGCCCCTGCGGGCTGCGTCATCGGCTTTTTCGTCGGGGCGGGTCGGCCCCGCCGGCGCGGTCTTCGCCGCCCGCCATACCGTACCAGCCGGTGCGGTCAGTTGGCGTGCAGGGCCTCGTTGAGCTCCACCGTCTGGCCCTTGCGGGGGAGGACCTCAACCTCACCAGTGGTGGAATTGCGGCGGAAGAGCAGGTTCGGAACGCCGGAAAGGTCCACGGCCTTGACGATCCGGCTGGTGTCTTCGCCGTCGGCGTCCTTGGGGCCGATCACGCGCACACGGGTGCCGGCGGTGACGTAGAGGCCTGCCTCCACCACCGAGTCGTCACCGATGCTGATGCCCACACCGGAATTGGCGCCGAGGAGGACCCGCTCGCCGAGGGAGATCTTTTCCTTGCCGCCGCCGGAGAGGGTTCCCATGATCGAGGCCCCGCCGCCGACGTCGGACCCGTCGCCGGTGACGACGCCGGCCGAGATCCGGCCCTCGACCATGGAGGTACCCAGAGTTCCGGCATTGAAGTTCACGAAGCCCTCGTGCATGACCGTGGTGCCTTCGGCCAGGTGCGCACCGAGCCGGACCCGGTCGGCGTCGGCGATCCGGACGCCGGAGGGAACGACGTAGTCCACCATGCGCGGGAACTTGTCCACGCCGAACACCGTGACGGCGCCGCGCTTGCGCAGGCGCGCCCGTGTCAGCTCGAAGTCTTCCACGGCTGCGGGGCCGAAGTTGGTCCACACCACGTTGGGAAGCTTGCCGAAGATGCCGTCAAGGTTGATGGTGTTGGGCTGGACGAGCCGGTGGGAGAGCAGGTGCAGGCGAAGGTAGGCGTCCGCCGTGTCCGCGGGTGCCGCATCCAGGTTGATCTGGACGTAGACAACTATCTGCTCGGTGCCCCGGTCCGGGTCAGTGCCGCTGGCGGCGATGTCGATCAGCGACTGGTCCGCGTTCTCCACGTCACGCAGGTGTTTCGCGGCGACTCCGAGCGCCGGCGCCGGAAACCACACGTCCAGCACGGTCGCGTCACCGTTGCGGGTGGACACGGTGGCCACCCCGTAGCCATAGGCAGAGCGGGCGTCAGAACGAGCGTCGGAGCGGGCGTCGGCGGGCACAGCGGAAGCAGCAGTTTCAGTCATGGCCCAAGTCTAACGAGAGGCCCCTCGGGCGCTGAAACTCATGACAACCCGATTGGCACGCTGCAGGGGCCACTTGACGCCTGGAAACGGCCCCGGCAGCGACTCAGGTGGGACGGGGAGGCAACAGATAAGGTGGAACGGTGACCCCCACGAACCCGCGCACCCCTGCCAGTGCCACCGCCAGCGTCCCTGTCCGCACACCGGTCCATCTGGACCTCCGCCAGGACGTCGCCCTGCTCACGGCCGCCCTGATCGACATCAACAGCGTCTCCGGCAACGAGGGGGTCCTGGCCGACGCCGTGGAGCATGCCCTCCGCCAGCTGCCGCAGCTGGAGCTGGTCCGCGACGGCGATTCGATCATCGCCCGCACCAACCTGGGCCGGGCCGAGCGCGTCATCCTGGCCGGCCACCTGGACACCGTGCCGTTGCCCACCACCGAGGGCTCGCTGGGGACCGTGCCGGCGTATTGGCCCTCCGGGGCCCCGGGAGAGGGGATCCTCTACGGCCGCGGCGCCACTGACATGAAGGGCGGCGTCGCCGTGCAGCTGGCGCTGGCGGCCACCATGTTCGACGGCGGGGCGGAACCAGGCAAGGACGTCACGTTCGTCTTCTACGACCACGAGGAGGTCGAGGCCGTGAAGAGCGGCCTGGGCCGTCTGGTGCGCAATCACGGCTCCCTGCTCGGCGGGGACTTCGCGATCCTGCTCGAGCCGACCGACGGGACGGTGGAGGGCGGCTGCAACGGCACCAGCCGCTTCGAAGTGACCACGAACGGCGAGGCTGCCCACTCGGCCCGGGCCTGGATGGGCAGCAATGCCATCCACGCCGCGGCCCCGGTCCTGGCCCGGCTGGCGGCGTATGAGCCGCAGACCGTGACGGTTGACGGCCTGGACTACCGCGAAAGCCTCAACGCCGTGAAGATCCACGGCGGCACGGCCGGAAACGTCATCCCGGACAAGTGCGTCGTGGAAATCAACTACCGCTTCGCGCCGGACAAGACCCCGGACGGAGCCGAAGCCGTCGTGCGCGAACTGCTGGACGGATTCGACGTCGTGCGCACCGACAGCGCGGCCGGCGCGCGGCCGGGCCTGAACCACCCCGCGGCGGCGTCCTTCGTCGCCGCCGTCGGCGCGGAGCCGAAGCCCAAGTACGGCTGGACCGACGTCGCACGCTTCAGTGAACTGGGCATCCCCGCGGTGAACTTTGGACCCGGCGATGCTCTGCTGGCGCACAAGGACAACGAACACGTCGAAGCGGACGCCATCCGCGAATGCCTGCGGGCGCTGCGGACCTGGCTGAGCGCCTAGCAAAGCCTAGGAAGCAACGCCCAGGAACCAACGCCCAGGACACAAGTAACGCACAAAGGGTCCGGAACCTCCGTGAGGTTCCGGACCCTTTGTGGGTGGGACGGCTTACTTGGCGGCCGGAATACCGGCGACCGGCACGTGCGCCACGCCGCCGGCGGCGCGCTTGGAGCCGCGGCGTTCGAGCCAGATGGCCAGGCGGGAGACCGCCAGGTCGATCGCGATGTAGATGGCCGCGGCCACGAAGAACACCGGGAACAGGTACTGCGGACCCAGGAAGTCCGCCATGACCTGCACGGCCCGGAGCAGCTCGCCGTAGGCGACGATGTAGCCGAGCGACGTGTCCTTCAGCAGCACCACGAGCTGCGCGACCAAGGACGGCAGCATGCGCCGGATGGCCTGCGGCAGCTCGATGGTCAGCCGGCACTGGAAGCTCGTCAGGCCGATCGCCAGGCCGGCCTCACGCTGGCCCTTGGGCAGCGACTGGACGCCGGCGCGGATGATCTCGGCGAAAATCGCCGAGTTGTAAAGGACCAGGCCGGCCACGACGGCGATGAACGAGCTGGTGGCAAAGACGAGCAGCACGAACAGCATCATGAGCACAACGGGCATGCCGCGCAGGAATTCAAGCACGATCCGGGTGGGCACCCTGATCCAGGCGTTGTCCGAGATGCGCATCAGGCACAGGAGCAGGCCCAGCGGGAAGGCAATCACGGCCGACACGGCCGCGGCGGCCAGCGTGGCGCCGATGCCGGCGGCGATCAGGGCCCAGACCTCGGGAAGCTGGAAGACCGCCCAGCGTTTGGGGTCGAAGATTCCCTGCTGGGCCAGGGTCACGACTGCCAGGACGAGGAGGCCGCCGATCACGATCACGCCGATGATGGAGCCGATCAGCGAGACCCGGCGGGCTTTGGGGCCGGGGACGTCATAGAGAACGGAGCTCATCGTGCGATCGCCACCTTTCGTTCAACGACGCTGGCGAGGTAGCCAAGCGGGATGGTTATCAGCAGGTAGAAGAATGCGATGCCGACCAGAACCCACATGACGGCGTCGCCGTTGGCATTGGCCAGCTGCTTGCCCTGGCCGAACAGTTCCAACACATAGAACGCGCCGGCCACAGAAGAGTTCTTGACCAGGGCGATCAGAATGTTGATCAACGGCGGGATCACGGTGCGCAGGGCCTGCGGCAGGATGATCAGCGAGAGCACCTGGGTGAACTGCATGCCGATGCTGCGGGCGGCCTCCGCCTGGCCCACCGGGACACTGTTGACGCCGGAGCGCACTGCCTCGGCAATGAAGGCCGAGGTGTAGGCGCTCAGGGCGATGATGGCGGCGACCTCGAACTGCTGGAACGTGACGCCGAGGCGGGGCAGAACCACTGCTGCGAAGAAGAACGCGATGGTCAGCGGGGTGTTCCGGACGATCTCGACGTACGTCATGCTGAAGCCACGCAGCGCGGCGACGGGCGAGACACGGGCGGCAGCCAGGATGGTGCCGAAGACCAAGGCGATAATCCCCGAGATCAGGGACAGGAAAAGGGTTCGGAGAAAACCGTCCCAATACTGGGGGAGGTTTTCAATGATGACGTCCATAAGTTCCTTCAGCTGCGTTGAGGGGATTCCAGGCGAAAGACGGGAGTGGCGGCCGTCGGGCCGCGGAAAATCCGCGGTCCGGCAGCCGCCACAGCCGGCTAGTAGCGGTCGATCGTGGGAAGCGCGGGCGTGGTCTTGATGACCGTGCCGGCGGTGTCTTCCCAGGCCTTCTTGTAGGACCCGTCCTTGTCGGAGGCCTCCAGCTGGTCATTGACCCACGTGCGGAAGGCGGTGTCGTCCTTCTTCAGGCCGATGCCGTAGGGCTCCTTGGTGAAGGTCTGATCCGATGCCAGCTTGAAGGCGTCCGGTTCCTTGGACACGAAACCGGCCAGGATGACGTTGTCGGTGGTGACGGCTTCAACCTGGTGGTTCCGCAGCGGTTCCAGGCAGGCTGAGTAGGTCGCGGCCGGAACCAGGACGGCTCCGTACTTCTCCACGATCGTCGAGGCTGGCGTGGAGCCGGTCACGGAGCAGACGTTCTTGCCCTTGACGTCTTCGGGCTTGGTGATGGAGTTGTTGTCCTTGTTCACCATGAGCGCCTGTCCGGCCTCGTAGTACGGTCCGGCGAAGTCGACTTCGGCCTTGCGCTTGTCGTTGATGGTGTAGGTGGCGACGATCATGTCCACCTTGCCCTGCTTGAGGAACTGCTCGCGGTTGGCGGAGACAGTTTCGACCCATTCGATCTTGTCGGCGGGAATGCCCAGCTTGGCAGCCATCAGCTTGCCGATTTCGACGTCGAAGCCGACGGGCTTGCCGTCGAGGCCCTTCTGGCCGAAGAGCGGCTGGTCGAACTTGGTGCCGATGGTGATCTTGCCCGCGGATGAAAGCTTGGCCATGGTGGAATCGGCAGGAAAGCTCGGCTTCTCGGCCACGGGCGGGTTGGTGGTAGTGGAGGAGCTGCCGCCACAGGCGCTCAGGCTGAGTGCCAGTGCTGCGGAAGCGGCAACCAGAAGGGATTTCCTTCGGGTCAAAAATGCCATCATGACATTCCTTTCATTGTGCGGCCGCCGTCCGGCAGCCAGGGTGCGAAAACGTAGTCGGTCAGTGTGTCAGCAGCTTGGACAGGAAATCCTTGGCCCGGCTGCTCTTGGGGTTGTTGAAGAATTCCTCGGGGGTCGCGTCCTCAACGATCTGGCCGTCGGCCATGAACACGACGCGGTCGGCCGCCTTGCGGGCGAAGCCCATCTCGTGGGTGACCACGATCATGGTCATCCCCTCCTTGGCGAGCTGGACCATGACGTCCAGGACCTCGTTGATCATTTCCGGGTCAAGAGCCGAGGTGGGCTCATCGAAGAGCATCACCTTGGGCTTCATGGCCAGGGCGCGGGCGATGGCAACGCGCTGCTGTTGGCCGCCGGAGAGCTGGGCCGGAAGTTTGGGGGCCTGATGCCCGACGCCGACCCGCTCCAGGAGGGCCATGGCGTCCTTGTCGGCCTCGGACTTGGCAACGCCCTTGACCTTGATGGGGCCGAGGGTGACGTTTTCCAGAATGGTCTTGTGGGCGAACAGATTGAACGACTGGAAGACCATGCCGACGTCGGCGCGCAGCTTGGCCAGTTCCTTGCCCTCCTCGGGCAGTTCCTTGCCATCGATCCTGATGTCGCCGTCGTCGATGGTCTCGAGGCGGTTGATGGCGCGGCAGAGCGTCGACTTGCCGGAACCCGAGGGGCCGATGACAACAACAACTTCACCCTTGCGGACGTTCAGGTTGATGTCCTTCAGGACGTGCAGCTGGCCGTAATGCTTGTTCACGGCCTTCAGGGAGACGAGGGCATCGCCGGGCACTTGAGTAGTCATAGTACGAATCTAGCGAAGATTGACCAGATATGACGGCAATCACTCATTTTGGTGCAGATCGTGATTCAAGAGATACCTGCACGTCAGGTCCCTTTGCCGGACTGCGTCGGACATTCGCCGTTGACCTCGGCGAACGGCGTCGGCAGGCGCTTGCGGCCGTGCGGCGCCGACGCGCCGACGCGGCGGCGGCCGAGTTCCGCGCTAGCCTATGGGCATGAGTACCGATCCGCAGCACGGCCCCAAGCAAAACCTCGAGCAGAACCCGGAACAGAACCCCGCCGGAAAGCCGGCCCGGGAGGCCCGGAGCACACCGGCGCCCAACGGAATCCGCCACAAGGGTCCGCTGGAGCTGCGCCGCAAGGCCGCCAAGGTCACGATGTCCGACCAGACCTTGCTGGACACCAAAGGGCCGGGACAGTTCGTCCACACCGACCCCTGGCGCGTGCTGCGGATCCAGAGCGAGTTCGTGGAAGGATTCGGCGCGCTGGCCGATCTCGGTCCGGCAGTCAGCGTCTTCGGTTCTGCCCGCACCGTGCCGGGGAGCCCGTACTACGAACTCGGCGTCGAGGTCGGACGTCGGCTGGCCGAGGCCGGACTGGCCGTGATTACGGGCGGCGGCCCCGGCTCGATGGAGGCCGCCAACATGGGCGCCGTGCAGGGCAACGGCGTCTCCGTGGGGCTCGGAATCGAACTGCCCTTCGAGCAGGGCATGAACCAGTGGGTGGACCTGGGCATCAACTTCCGGTACTTCTTCGCCCGCAAGACCATGTTCGTCAAGTACGCCCAGGGCTTCATCGTGCTCCCCGGCGGCCTCGGCACCCTGGATGAGCTCTTCGAAGCCATGGTCCTGGTCCAAACCCGCAAGGTCACTTCCTTCCCGATCGTCCTGGTGGGAACCGCTTTCTGGAGCCCCATGCTCGAGTGGGTCCGGGACACCCTCGTTGCGGAGGGAATGGTCTCGGCTGAGGACCTGGACCTCGTGCAGGTGGTGGACGACCCCGCGCGGGCGGTCGAGCTGGTCGTGGAAGGCGCCGCGCGCCACCGGAACCCGAACGGCGGCTCCACCAACGGGACCGGCACGGCGGAGATCAAGGGAACGCGGGGCTGATCCGTCCGCCTGAGCGCTCCGGCGTCCGGCTTCTGGCACGATGGTCTAGTGAGTCTCTTCCTGGTTTTCCTGGCGATTGTGCTGATCGGCGTCGCCGTCCTCCTGGGCACCGGCCTGGCACCGAAAATCTTCCGTCGCCGCCGGGACGGCGGTGCGGGCGGTTCTTTTGACGACGGGTTCGACGAGCCGGTCGCATCACTGCCGCCGGTCCTGCTGCCCGAGCGCGCGGCCGCGGCGGACATTGACCGTCTGCGCTTCGCCGTCGGACTCCGCGGCTACCGGATGGACCAGGTGGATCAGGTCCTGGATGACCTGCGGGAGCAGATCATCGCCAAGGACCAGGAGATCGAGGCACTCGGGGAGGAACTGGAGCGCCTCCGTCCGCCAACCGAACAGCGTCCGTGAGCCGCGTGGAAGACCCGAAGACCGTCGCGGCGCCTGAGGCCCGGAAGCCCCAGGGGTTGAACGCGGCCCTGTGGAGCCGCATCGCCGCCGCGGGCGCCGCGATGGCGCGGTGGCCCTGGTGGGCGCAGGTGGCCGGACTCTACATCGCCGCGAGGCTGGTCAGCGCCTGCATCTTCATGGCCGCCGCCCTGCACCAGGGCGTGAATCCGTGGTTTCCCGCCAAGCCCGACTACTGGAACTTCATCAACATCTGGGATGCCCGCTGGTACGCCCAAGCGCTGCAGGCGGGGTACCCAGCGCTTCTGCCGACCGACGGCGCCGGCACCGTCCAGGAGAACACGTGGGCCTTCTACCCCCTGTTTCCCGTGCTGGGCCGGGTGCTGTCCGGGCTGACAGGCTTGGGCCCGGCGTGGTCCCTGACGGCCATCGCCCTGGTCTCCGGAATGGGTGCAGCCCTCGTGGCGTACAGAATTTTCCGGCACCGGGCCACGCACCTCACGGCGCTCTGGGGGACCGTGTTCCTGGCGGCTTTCCCGGTGGCGCCGGTGCTGCAGGTGCCCTACGCCGAATCCCTCAACCTGCTGCTCCTCGGCGCCGCGCTGCTGCTCGTCATGGAGCGCCGGTACCTGTGGGCCATGCCCGTTGTGGTCCTGATGTGCCTTTCCCGGCCCACCGGTGTGCCGTTTGCCGCGATGATGGGCCTGTTGCTGCTCTACCGTTTCTGGCAGCGCCTCACTGCGAAAACCCGCACTGCGCAAACCCATACTGCGCAGACCCGCGCTGTGCAGCATCCCACGGCACAACACCCCACGAATCAGAGCCCCGCGACACAGGGCGTCACAGTGCAACGCCGGGACGGCGTCGCCCTCCCCGGCAACGCCGAGCTGTGGTCACTGGGCGGGCTCACCGCCGTCAGCGGCATCGGTGCCCTGCTGTGGCCGGCCATCGCCTGGGCCGCGACCGGCGATCCGGGCGCCTACACCAAGACCGAAACCGCATGGCGCGGCGATGACCTGGTGCCGTTCAAGCCATGGTTCGACGCCGGCATCATGCTGTTCGGGCCGACGCTCGGCGTGCTGGCTCCCTTCGTGTTCGTTGCCGCGTTCACGCTGCTGATGATGTCCCGGCCGGTCGTCGCCCTGGGCACCGAGCTGAGGCTCTGGTGCTGCTGCTATATGGGCTACCTGCTGGTCTTCCTGCACCCCCAGACCAGCACGTTCAGGATGCTGCTGCCGCTGTTCCCGCTCGCACTCAGCGCCGCCCTCCTCTCGCGTTCCCGCGCCTACCGGGGCACCGTGGTGGTCATGTTCGTGCTGCTGCAGATCGTCTGGATTGTGTGGCTGTGGGCGTGGGCGCAACTGCCGGGCGGAGGGGACTACCCGCCGTGACGCACAGCACCATTTCGCGGCGCCGGCCCGGCCTGGCGGGACGCGCTGGAAAGTCCAACGATTAGCTACGGGCGCATTGTTACGCGATAATAGAGGATAAGCAAGGACAAGAAGCACACAGTTTGTAAGCGGTTTATTTGTGAGTTTGCCGGTCACGGCAGCCTCCTGGAGCGCTGCCGGACGGCTTGATTGGCCAAGCGGACGCAGCCCGGCCGGGCTGGTATGTCAGGGACTAATGGAGGGGATATTCCTTATGGCGGCAATGAAACCACGCACCGGCGACGGCCCTATGGAAGTGACGAAAGAGGGACGAAGCCTGATCATGCGTGTTCCGCTCGAAGGCGGGGGGCGGCTTGTAGTCGAACTCAATGCCGCTGAGGCGACGAACCTCAAGGAATGCCTCGTCGGCGTCACCGAATAGCGTCACGCCAAGAGCTTCGCAACAGGGCGGGGTCCCGGCCACTAGGCTGCGGACCCCGCCCTTTGCTGTCAGTACCCGCCCCTTGGACCCGGGCTAGTGAATCCTGGCTGCTACTTCTTCACCGCGATCAGCAGGCCGTCTCCGGTGGGCAGCATGGCGGAGGCGAGACGGTCGTCGTCGCGGATGGACTTGCCGATCTGGCGCAACACCACGGTGGTGGCTTCCCGGGCGGCCGGGTTCGCGACCCGGTCCTTGTCGAGGGCATCATTGACGATCAGCAGCCCGCCGGATTTGAGCAGCCGCACGGCCTGTTCGACGTAGCTGGGGTAGTTCGGTTTGTCCGCGTCAATGAAGACGAGATCATAGGCGCCGTCCGTAAGCCGCGGCAGGACATCCCCGGCCCGGCCAGAAATGGTGCGGGTGCGGTTGGCGGGGCTGCCGGCCTCCTGGAACGCTTCGCGCGCTGCCTTGAGGTGTTCGACGTCGACGTCGATAGTGGTCAGGACAGCCTGCGGACCCAGCCCGCGCAGGATGCACACGCCGGACACGCCCGCGCCGGTGCCGATCTCCACGGCGGTCTGTGCCTTGGACGCCGCCGCCAGCACCGTCAGCACGGCGCCCACGCCGGGCCCGATCGGGGTCACGCCAAGCTCGAAGGACCGTTCGCGCGCGTGCAACAGGACCTCATCCTCGGCAGGCAGATCTTCTGCATAGGACCAGCTCGTGGACTTATCGGCGCTCATGGGATATCGCTTTCTGGGCGGCAGGGGAGTGTTCCCTACAGCGTACTGTGTCCGGCGGGACGGGACGCGGAGGCGGCAGCACCGTGGCCCCGGCCGGAGGGGGTCGTTCTGCCTTCGGCGGAAGACCGCGGTGGATCAGGAAATTCCCAGCTTATTTTGAAATGATGGGTATCCGCTCATCCGCGTGGTGATCGGCGTCGAATGAATGGTGCAGGAACCTGTGCAAGCAGGCACAATTCAGGCGTAGGTACCATCCACGAGGGGAGTGGACGATGTCGATTCTGGCACCTGTCCCGGCAACTGAGGCAACAGATTCAACCGGCCAGTCCCGGACCGCGGCGGAAGCCGAATGGGTCCGGCCGACCTGGGAGGAAGTGGTGACGAACCACTCCGCCAAGGTCTACCGCCTTGCGTACCGGCTGACCGGAAACAAGTACGACGCCGAGGATCTCACCCAAGAGGTGTTCGTCCGGGTGTTCCGTTCACTCGAGAACTTCAAGCCCGGCACGCTCGATGGCTGGCTGCACCGGATCACCACCAACCTGTTCCTGGACCAGGCCCGTCGCAAGAGCCGGATCCGCTTTGACGCTTTGGCCGACGACGCCGAGTCGCGGCTGCCGGGCCGGGAGCCCGGGCCGGAGCAAAGCTTCGAATTCAACAACCTCGACGTCGATGTCCAGGCAGCGCTCGAGGAACTTCCGCCCGACTTCCGCGCCGCCGTCGTGCTGTGCGACCTCGAAGGGCTCTCCTACGACGAAGTCGCCGCCGCGCTGGACATCAAACTCGGGACCGTCCGGTCCCGGATTCACCGCGGCCGGACAATACTCCGTGAAAAGCTCGCGCACCGCGACCCGCGCCCGGCGCAGCCGGCCAAGCAGTCCCTCAAGCCGCGGCTCAAGATGCCGCGCATCGCCGGCCTCCTCTGAACCGGTCAATGGGTCTGCTGAGACGTTTACTGGGAGCACCAGGCTGCAAGTTCTGGTGCGGGCCCGGGGCTACCCGGAAATGGGCCGCCGGCCGCCACGACCACGTGGAAGCATGTGCCGAATGCCGCGCCCGGCAACAGCGCGAACGCCAGTACCTCGAGAAGCTCCGCGGCGCCGCCGTGCCCGAGGCCAGTGAGGACCTGACTGCACGGCTCCTGGCACGGACCGGTCAGCTGGCCGCGGAACGGGCGGCGGCGGAACGGACCGCCGAAGCGGAGCGGGAACAAACAGCCCCGGCAGCTACGGCGCCAGCAGCTACAGCTCCTACACCTGCGGCACCTTCAGCGCCGGAACGGGCCATGGCGGAACGCCCCGAACCGGCCGGCGCAGCGGAAGTATTGGACGCAGCGGAACGGCCGGGCGCGGCGGACGCCGCCGGGGCCGGCCATCGTCCGTGGCCCTCAGACCGGTTACCGCCGGGACACCCCCTGCCGGGTCGGCCAGGGACCTGTCTCTTATACACATCTCCGAGCCCACGAGACCATTAG
>NZ_JAFKON010000069.1 GCF_022803015.1 Arthrobacter humicola | reverse complement strand
GGTTGGCTTAGAAGCAGCCATCCTTAAAAGAGTGCGTAATAGCTCACTGGTCAAGTGATTCCGCGCCGACAATGTAGCGGGGCTCAAGTACACCGCCGAAGTTGTGGATTTCAGACAATAGCCAAGCCCTTGTGGTTCAGGCGTCTGGAGTGGTAGGGGAGCGTCGTGTGGGCAGTGAAGTCGCGGTGGAAACCAGCGGTGGAGCCTACACGAGTGAGAATGCAGGCATGAGTAGCGAAAGACGGGTGAGAAACCCGTC
>NZ_JAFKON010000068.1 GCF_022803015.1 Arthrobacter humicola | reverse complement strand
GACGGGTTTCTCACCCGTCTTTCGCTACTCATGCCTGCATTCTCACTCGTGTAGGCTCCACCGCTGGTTTCCACCGCGACTTCACTGCCCACACGACGCTCCCCTACCACTCCAGACGCCTGAACCAACCCCACAAGGGGGCAGCTTGGCTATTGTCTGAAATCCACAACTTCGGCGGTGTACTTGAGCCCCGCTACATTGTCGGCGCGGAATCACTTGACCAGTGAGCTATTACGCACTCTTTTAAGGATGGCTGCTTCTAAGCCAACC
>NZ_JAFKON010000067.1 GCF_022803015.1 Arthrobacter humicola | reverse complement strand
TACAAAGAAACAAGACTGCTTGCGTCCACTATGTGGTTCCCAAACAACAAACCCGTTACTTGACGGCACGTTGCGACAGGAACAAAACCACAACAAAATAACAACACCACAGATGTTGTAACCACAGATTTCCCCACCCCCGCCAACAGCGGGTGCGTGGCGGAGCAAGGGTTACGGCGGTCATAGCGTGGGGGAAACGCCCGGTCCCATCCCGAACCCGGAAGCTAAGACCCACAGCGCCGATGGTACTGCACCCGGGAGGGTGTGGGAGAG
>NZ_JAFKON010000066.1 GCF_022803015.1 Arthrobacter humicola | reverse complement strand
AGGCGCAGGGTTCGGTGCTGACGAACAAGTACGCCGAGGGCTACCCGGGCAAGCGTTACTACGGCGGCTGCGAGCATGTTGACGTGATCGAGCAGCTCGCGATCGACCGGGTCAAGGCCCTGTTCGGCGCCGGGTACGCGAACGTGCAGCCGCACTCCGGCGCGCAGGCGAACGCTTCGGTGATGCACGCCCTGATCCGGCCCGGGGACACCATCATGGGGCTGAACCTGGCGCACGGCGGGCACCTGACCCACGGGATGAAGATCAACTTCTCCGGCCGGCTGTACA
>NZ_JAFKON010000065.1 GCF_022803015.1 Arthrobacter humicola | reverse complement strand
TCAACCGAGGGGTAGAGCGGGTGGGCGGCGGCGAGGGCCTGAACCCGGGTGCGCAGACCGGAGAGGTCCGCGCCGGCGTCGGCGATCAAAGCCTCAGCGATGATATCGGCAACCTCGGCGAAGGCCGCCTCGCCAAAACCGCGGGTCGCCAACGCCGGGGTGCCGATCCGCAGCCCGGAGGTGACCATCGGCGGACGCGGATCGAACGGGACGGCGTTGCGGTTGACGGTGATGTCGATTTCCGCGAGCCGGTCCTCGGCCTGCTGACCGTTGAGCTCGCAGTCGCGCAGGTCCACGAGGACCAGGTGCACGTCGGTGCCGC
>NZ_JAFKON010000064.1 GCF_022803015.1 Arthrobacter humicola | reverse complement strand
CACACACTACGTACGCTGACGTCCGACAGTAAATTCGCGGATTATTTCTTTTAGATGTGTATAAGAGACAGCTTCAAGCCACTGGCTTCAGGAGTACTGAATACCAGGAAGACTTCGTGATGCCCGGGAGCTCACCGCGGTGAGCCATGTCGCGGAAGCGAACACGGGAGATGCCGAACTTCTGGAAGGTACCGCTGTCTCTTATACACATCTCCGAGCCCACGAGACCATTAAAAAAAAAAATGATCCCCCTCTCCTCGGTCTACTCTCTCGTCTTCTTTCTCACCTCTTC
>NZ_JAFKON010000063.1 GCF_022803015.1 Arthrobacter humicola | reverse complement strand
GACCGAGGACTCGGTCGAATACAAGACCAAGGAGATCGCATGACCTCGCTCGCTGCGGCACCCCGCCGCGCCACGCACGCACCCGCCCACCGCCTTACTTTCGCTCGCCTGTTGCGCAGCGAGACCATCAAGATCCTGACCCTGCGCTCGACGTGGTGGTCGCTGGGAATCACCGCGGTGCTATCGCTGGGGATCTCTTTCCTGCTCGCCCTCGCGGCAAATGACAACGGCGGCGGATTCGCCCCCGCCACCCTGCTGACCGCGCCCATCCAGTTCACGATGCTGGTGGCCGGGATCTTCGGTGCGATCGTCATCACCGGTGAGTATTCGACCGGCATGATCCGGTCGACCCTGACGGCCGAACCCCGACGTGGCGTGGTC
>NZ_JAFKON010000062.1 GCF_022803015.1 Arthrobacter humicola | reverse complement strand
ATGTATAGGTTCGACTTGTTAAACCGGTTAGTGTATATGTGAGAGATCTTATGGTTTTTTTTTCTAATGGTCTCGTGGGCTCGGAGATGTGTATAAGAGACAGCCCCGGCGCCGGGAACCACCGGGCCCGTTACCCGCATCCTACGTTTCGCCGCGTGGCATCTCGCGGTGACCTGGTGGTTCGAGCTGCTCCTCCCCCGCATCGGGCTGGTGAGGATTGCCGCTGTCTCTTATACACATCAACAAAAAAATCATTGACAGCGAGATCGACAATGAGCACCTTACTAACGCACAGCTTGA
>NZ_JAFKON010000061.1 GCF_022803015.1 Arthrobacter humicola | reverse complement strand
CTTTAAAACTTGCCCAACCATTGATTAAGTCAATTTGATTGCGCTCATAAAAACGGGTATGCGTTTCTACCTGATTACGCACCACTTCGCGCGCTTTGGTTAATACTTTATTGAGTGGAATTTGGTGATAGTCAATGCCTTGGTTTAAGATAGGATCGCGGCGATTACCGATAATATTAAACACTGACTGACGCAATGCTTTACTTGGAATCGTGCCTACGTGCGTACAGTTGCCCCCCACTTGTTTGCGTGGATCAATCACGGCAACTTTTTGCCCAGATTTGGCGATTTTCATCGCTGCTGCTTCACCCGCGGGTCCTGCGCCAATCACGACAGCATCATAATCATAGGCATGGCTAACGGCATCTTGACGTTTATAACGC
>NZ_JAFKON010000060.1 GCF_022803015.1 Arthrobacter humicola | reverse complement strand
GGGGGAGGGGCGACGGGGGCGCCGAGCCGGAGGAGGCGGCGGGGCGGGGCGGGCGCGAGGCGGCCGGGCGGGCGCGGTGGGGGGAAGAGGGCGGGGCCGGGAGGCCGCGGGGGGTCGGGGTGGCCGGGGAGGGGGGGGGGGGGGGGGGGGGGGGGGGGGGGGGGGTGGGGGGGGGGGGGGGGGGGGGTGGGGGGGGGGGGGGGGGGGGGGGGGGGGTCGCAGGCGTGTCAGGGCTTTCGTTTCCCGGCGTCCGGTCAAAGTACCCATCGGAGACCGGTTCCGGACTTCGGCGTCTCCGACGCTCCGAGGGACATCGATAACTGCCACACAAAGCCGCCCGCCGGAGTCTCGGCACCTACACTCTCAAAAGTCAATCCTTGTCAC
>NZ_JAFKON010000005.1 GCF_022803015.1 Arthrobacter humicola | reverse complement strand
AAATTCTGAACTTAGCTGTCTACCTAATCTCATCGATATTGATTGCGATGGAGTATGTCCAGCATGTCTAGAATTATCTTTTGTTTTTTTTTTTTTTCTAATGGTCTCGTGGGCTCGGAGATGTGTATAAGAGACAGGTCGCCGACAGATCGGCCGCTTCTGCCGTTTCTGCCGCTTCCGCCGCGGCAATGCTGGCGGGCGCCTGGCCTGCTGGAGGCCAGGGTTCGCCACCTTCGACGCGCGGCAGGCCCCGCCGAATGGACCGAGACAGAGTTGCCATCGCTACTTCTTCCGGGCCTCAAGTGCGCTAATGAGCTGGGGTACAACCTTGAAGACGTCGCCGACCACACCGTAGTCCGCGACCTCGAAGATCGGCGCGTCCCCGTCCTTGTTGATGGCGACGATCATCTTTGCGGTCTGCATGCCGGCCCGGTGCTGGATCGCGCCGGAAATGCCCAGCGCGACATACAGCTGTGGTGACACGGAAACCCCGGTCTGGCCGACCTGATGCGACGTCGGGACGTAGCCGGCATCCACCGCGGCGCGCGACGCACCAACGGCGGCACCGAGGGTATCGGCGAGCTGTCCAACGAGTGCGAACTGTTCTTCCGAGCCGAGGCCGCGGCCACCGGCGACAACCTTCGCGGCACCACGCAGCTCCGGCCGCGAGGTGGCGGCAGTTGCCTCCTCGAAGGAGTCGATCCGCGCGGCCGGTTTCTCGGAGCCCGTCACGGCCAAGGTCTCCGTCGCTTGCGGCCGGGCCGCCGCGCGCGCCTCGATGGAGCCCTGGCGGACCGTAATCACCGGCGCCCCAAACGTGGACGTCGACGTCACGTTGTAGGCGCCGCCGTAGATGGAGTGGTGTGCCACGACGCCCTCGTCATCACGGGACACACCGACCGCATCGGCGGAAATCGCCGCACGCGAACGGGCAGCGTAACGGCCGGCGAGGTCGCGACCGTTCAGGGAATGCGAAATCAGGATCGCGTCCGGCTGCACCTGCTCCGCGGCAGCGGCAAGCGCGTCAACGCCCGGCACCCCAAGCACGGAAGGATCCGGAGTCTCCGCGATGAGTGCGCGCGCGGCACCAAGGGCCGCGGCCTCCGCGGCGGCGGCGCTCCCGGCGCCGGGTGAGGTAAGTACCAATGCAACCGGGGTGCCAACGGCAGCGGCCGCACCGAAGAGCCCGGCCGCAGCCTTCTCGAGTTCACCGGATGCCCGGGCTTCCACGACAACGAGGATTGCGTCACGAGGGAATTCAGTCATGTCGTTGATCCTTAGGCCAGTCGGTTTTCGATCAGGAACTCAGCGAGCTTCTCGCCGGCATCACCCTCGTCGATGATCTTCACGCCTGCCGCGCGCGGGGGCCTCTCCGCAACGGTCAGCATGATCGAACGCGCCGCCTCCGGATTGTCGGCCGTGACCCCGAGGTCCGCCAGGGTCAGGACCTCAAGGGGCTTCTTCTTCGCGGCCATAATGCCTTTGAAGTTCGGGAAGCGCGCCTCGGGAAGTGCCTCGGTAATGGAGATCACCGCGGGCAGGTTCGCTGAGACCTTCTGCACGCCGGAGTCAACGGCCCTGGAGCCAGACACCGCACCGTCGCCGATTTCGACGGAGCTGAGGCCGGTGGCATGCGGCACGTCAAGCAATTCTGCAAGCATCGCGGGAATCATGCCGCCGGATCCGTCAGTGGAGACGTTGCCGGTGATCACCAGGTCAAACCCCATGCGACGGATCGCTGCGGCGAGGGTTTCAGCGGTAAGTCCAAGATCCGCACCCCGGAGCGCCTCATCAGCGACGTGGGTGGCGCTTCCCGCGCCCATCGCAAGCCCCTTGCGGATGGTTGCCGTCGCACTCTCCGGGGCGAGGGAAAGGATTGCGACCTCAGTGCCCTCGTTCGAGTCTGCGTACGTCAGGGCCAACTCCAGGGCCCGCTCACCGATCTCATCAATGACTGCCTCACTTGCTCCTCGATCGGCGAGGCCGGTTTCAAGGTTCAGTTTTCGGTCCCCGTACGTGTCGGGGACCTCCTTTACTAGGACGATAATCTTCATCGATGGCTCTTCCTGTGGCGGCTTGTCCCTGGAGCGGAGACATTGTCGAACCCATCGAGTCTACGAAACCGGGGCCCCTTCCGGCTGACAGAGCCCGTGTCGTGACGTGAAGTCCTCGCCATGGGACCGGGATCAAGGTAAAGGCGGACGTCCCGTTGACAAGTGCAAAACGTTTTGTGTAACGTGTCTCACACCAGATACAAAACGTTTTGCAAAAGGAAGTCAATGACGACAAGAGTGGGAATACGCGACGTAGCCAAGGCTGCCGGGGTCTCCGTCACCACGGTGTCGCATGCCCTCAACGACGCCACGAGCTTCCGGGTGAAGGCAGCGACGCAGCAACTCGTCCGGGACGTGGCCAGGGATCTTGGGTATGCCCCGAACAAGATGGCCAGCGGCCTGCGCAACCAGCGCTCCCAGATCCTTGGCCTGGTCAGTGACGAAATCACCACCACCCCCTTTGCAGGGGCCATGATCCGCGGGGCGCAGGACGCAGCCTATGACCGCGGCTACGTGGTGATGGTGGTCAACTCGGGCCTGGACAGCGAGCTGGAAACCCGTGAAATCAACATGCTGCGGCAGCATCAGGTGGACGGGGTGGTCTATGCCAGGATGTACCACCAGAGCGTGCAGGTCCCCGCAGAACTGGAGGGCCTTCCCACCGTGCTGCTGGATTCCGTCACTCGCGACAGTTCCATCTCCTCGGTTACCCCCGACGAGGTGGGCGCCGCCGAGACGGCCGTTGAAGCAATCATCCAAGCGGGCCACACCCGGATCGGGATGCTCAACAACATCGACGACATCCCAGCCACGCACGGCCGCAGGGAAGGTTTCCTCAATGCTCTCCGGCGGCACGGCCTGCAGCACGACCCCCGCCAGCTCGTGATCGGCCAACCCGAAACCGCGGGAGGCCGCGAGGCCGCCCTGGGCCTGCTCGGTCAGCCCGACCGCCCCACAGCCCTGTTCTGCTTCAGTGACAGGGTTGCCATGGGCGCCTACCAGGCGGCCACCGCATTGGGGCTGCGCATTCCGGAAGACGTGTCCATTGTGGGGATCGACAATCTCGAAATCATCGCGGACGCCCTGTGGCCGGGGCTCACCACCGTCGCCCTTCCCCACTACGAAATGGGCAGTTGGGCGGTCCACCGGCTCCTGGACGACATCGAAAATCCCGGCGCACCCGCAGTCCAGACGCAACTGGACTGCCCCCTGATTGAGCGGGGGTCGCTCGGCCCGCCGCCAAGTTAGCCGATTGCCGGCACCAAGCCGGCATCACCACACTGTTCCACCGTTCCACTGCTCCGCCGCCCGGGGGACCGCAATAAGAAGGGACGCAGCCGTTGCACCGGCCGCGTCCCGAAGGACCCGGGGCAATCTCCCACGCCCAAATTCAGCAGAAAGATTGACCATCATGAACAAGCGATTCACCCGGATCCTCGCCACCAGTGTAGCTGCGGTGGCACTTGTCGGCTCCCTGGGCGCCTGCGGCAAGGGCAGCGCCTCTGCCCCGTCCGCCGGCTCCAATGAGATCACCATGTGGACCCACAACGCGGGCAACGCCGAAGAACTCAAGGCGGTTGAAAACATCGTCGATTCCTACAACAAGAGCGCCGGCGCCAAGGCCAAGATCAAGGTCCAGGCGTTCCCGCAGGACTCCTACAACGACTCCGTGGTCTCGGCCGCGGCCGCCGGGAAGCTCCCCTGCATTGTTGACATCGATGGCCCCAATGTTCCCAACTGGGCCTGGGCGAAGTACCTGACACCCCTGAAACTCGACGCGGATGTTTCCAAGAACCTGCCGAGCACTGTGGCCAAATGGGAGGGCGAGACCTACGCCGTTGGCACCTATGACGTCGCACTGGCGATGCTCGCCCGCGCCTCCGACCTCAAGGCAGCCGGTGTCCGCGTCGCCACGGTCGAGAAGCCGTGGACCAAGGACGAGTTCCAGGACGCGCTGACCAAGCTCAAGGCCCTGGGCAAGTGGGAATACCCGCTGGACATGGGTACCGCCGGAACCGGCGAATGGCTGCCCTACGCCTACTCCCCGTTCCTGCAGTCCTTCGGTGGGGACCTGATCAACCGCGACGGATTCCAGTCGGCAGACGGCGTCCTCAATGGCGACAAGGCCGTCGAATGGGCCCAGTGGTTCCGCGGCCTTGCCGACCAGGGCTTCATGGCGAAGAAGAGCGGCAAGGACTCCACCCAGGACTTCCTCAACAACAAGAGCGGCCTTCTCTACACCGGCTCCTGGGCCGCGGACAAGGCACGCGCAGCGGTAGGTAAGGACCTCGTGGTCATGCCGTCCGTGGACCTCGGGAACGGCCCCAAGATCGGCGGCGCCTCCTGGCAGTGGGGCGTGACCAGCGGCTGCACCAACTCCGCGGCAGCCATGGACTACCTGTCCTACTCGCTGAAGCCGGAAAACCTGGCCGCGGTGGCGAAGGCAACGGGCACCATCCCGGCCACCGACGAGGCCGCTGCCCTGATCCCCGCGTTCGCCAAAGGCGGCACAAACCGGATCTTCATGGAACTTTCCCGCAACTACGCGGTGATGCGCCCCGAAACCCCGGCTTATCCCTTCATCGCCACCGAATACGGCAAGGCTGTCCAGGACATCCTGGCCGGCGCCGACCCCAAGACGGCGCTGGACAAGTCGGTCAAGGCCATCGACGCCAACATCAAGTCCAACGGCGGCTACAAGAACTAGCCGGCTGCCAAACGGTACTTTCGACGGCGGTGCGCAACCGCCGTCGAAAGTACCTCAGGCCCTGACTGTCGACGGAGAAAACCATGACAACCACCCAACTCCCCTCCCCCGGCCGCCGTCTGGCGGACCCGGCCCCGGCCGCACCGCCCAGCAAACCGCGCCGCCGGCCGCGCCACATTCGCGAACAGATCAGCGGGTGGGGCATGATCGCCCCGGCCGCGGTCCTCCTGCTCGCCTTCGTCTTCCTCCCGGCGATCCTGGGCTTCGGCCTGGCATTCACGAACGCCAGGCTTGTTTCCCCGCGGCCCGTCGAGTTTGTCGGCGCGGACAACTTCGCGCGGCTCTTCGCGGATCCCGTGTTCTGGCGCTCACTGCTGAACGTCAGCTACTTCGCCGTCGTGGTGGTGCCCGTTCAGTCCGGACTCGCCCTGGCGATGGCCCTCCTGATCAACAAGAAGTTCCGCGGCGTGAACTTCTTCCGCACCATCTACTTCCTTCCCGTGGTGACGTCCATGGTGGTGGTGTCCCTGCTGTGGATGTTCATGTACCGCAAGGACGGCCTGATCAATGAGTTGCTGTCGGCGGCCAGTTTCGGCCTCATCAACGGCCCGGACTGGCTCAACGATCCCGCCACCGCCATGCCGGCCATCATCGCCCTGTCCATCTGGCAGGCCGCAGGATTCCACATGATCATCTGGCTCGCAGGCCTGCAAAGCATCTCCGGGGAACTGTACGAGGCCGCCCAACTCGACGGGGCCAGCCGCTGGCACCAGTTCCGCTACGTGACCTGGCCCGGCCTCACCCACACCCGCACCCTGGTCCTGGTGACCATCACGATCCAGGCGCTCGGGCTCTTCGACCAGGTCAGCGTCATGACCCAGGGCGGGCCCCTCGATTCCACCACCACCATCATCTACGAGGCGGTGCGCTCCGGCTTCAAGCAGCAGGAGACCTCCTACGCCTCGGCCATCTCGCTCGTGTTCTTCGTGCTCGTCCTGCTGATCTCCGCAGTGCAGCGCTACCTGACCCGAGAGAAGGACTGACGTGAAACAGACACTCATTTCCAAGGGTCTCGGCAATGCCGCGACCACGGCGGTCCGCCTCCTGTTCGCCGCCGTCGCCGCCTTCCCCATCGTGTTCATGATGGTGTCCTCGCTCAAGCCGGACCAGCAGATCTTCGGCGACATGTCCTCGGTGGCGGCGTTCCTGCCGGTCGGCAACATTTCGCTGGACAACTACGCGGCCGTGTTCGACCGGGTCCCGGCCGCCCGCTTCCTGATGAACTCCATAGGCATTTCCGCGGTCACGGTGGTGCTCGGCATCTTCATCAACAGCCTCTGCGCGTTTGCCCTGTCCCGCATGGAGGTCCGCGGCAAGCGCGTGGTGTTCACCGCGATCCTCGCCACCCTCATCGTGCCCTTCCAGACGCTGGCGCTGCCGCTGGTGTGGTGGGTCAACCAGCTGCCGTACTTTGAGCTCAACGGGTTCAGCCTCGAGATCTCGAAGGGCTGGCTGGACACCTACCAGGTCCAGATCATCCCGTTCATCGCGAACGCGTTCTCCATCTACCTGTTCCACCAGTACTTCGAGTCCATCCCGAAGGAACTGGACGAGGCTGCCCGGATCGACGGCGCGGGCTGGTTCACCATCTACCGCAAGGTGGTGATGCCGCTCGCGGGACCGGCGACCGCCACCGTGGCCATCCTGACCTTCCTGCCCGCCTGGAACTCCTACCTGTGGCCGCTCATGGTGGTCCAGTCCGAGGAACTCCGCCCGGTGATGATCGGCATCCAGTACTTCTTCCAGCTCAACGTCTCCTGGGGCGAGGTGATGGCTTACGCGTCCCTCATCACCATTCCCGTGGTGGTCCTTTTCATCGCGTTCCAGCGATCCTTCATCAACAGCATCGCCTCCAGCGGCGTCAAGGGCTGACCAGCCTCCTCACGCGAAAGCCTGCAAAGAACCCTCATGAAAACACTCACAGAACTCGACTGCCAGTACCGGCCAAAGTGGCACTACTCGGCGGAGCGCAACTGGCTCAACGACCCCAACGGGCTGGTCTACGCCAACGGCACCTACCACCTCTTCTACCAGCACAACCCGCACGGCGAGGAGTGGGGCAACATGTCCTGGGGCCACGCCACCTCCACAGACCTGCAGCACTGGGACGAACAACCCGTGGCCATCGCATGCGATGAGCAGGAGGCCATCTTTTCCGGCTCCGCGGTGGTCGATGTCCACAACACCAGCGGCTTCGGCGTTGGAGGCGTGCCCCCGCTCGTGGCCATCTACACCAGCGCGTACTCGCCCGCCTCACCGCTAGCCGGACGGCAGGCTCAGTCCCTCGCCTTCAGCACGGACGACGGCGCCACCTGGACCAAGTACGCCGGGAACCCGGTACTGGACCGCGCCTCCGCGGACTTCCGCGACCCCAAGGTCTTTTGGCACGACGGCGCCGCCGGCAGCTACTGGGTGATGGTCGCCGTCGAGGCGGTCCACCACGAGGTGGTCCTCTACAAGTCGGCGGACCTGTTGACCTGGGAGTACCTGAGCACCTTCGGCCCGGCGAACGCCACGGAAGGTGTGTGGGAATGCCCGGACCTGTTCGAACTGCCGGTGGACGGCGACGCCACCAACACCCGGTGGGTCCTGGTGGTCAACCTGAGCCCCGGCGGCATCGCCGGCGGCTCGGGCGGCCAGTACTTCATCGGAACCTTCGACGGCGTGACGTTCCGTTCCGAAACCACCGTCACCGACGGCGTGCAGGCCGACGACAGCCGGATGGCCGACTACGGGTGGCTCGACTGGGGCCGGGACTACTACGCGGCCGTGTCGTTCAGCAACGTCCCGGACGGACGGCGGCTCATGATCGGCTGGATGAACAACTGGCAGTACGCCGCCTCAACGCCTTCGGACGGCTGGCGCAGCGCGATGTCCCTGGTCCGCGAGGTCAGGCTGGTGTGCCGCGGCGGGCGCCCGGTGCTGGTGCAGGAGGCGGTGGACCCGTTCCACAGCCACGGTACTGAGTTGTTCGCGCTGGACCGGCAGCCGTTGGCGGACGGGGTGACTTGGCTTCCGGCCGAGGTCTTTGGTGATGTGCTGCGCATCGATGCGGACTTCGAGCCCGGCGCCGCCGGCAGGGTAGGTCTGGTGCTCCGGGCCGGCGGGGACACTGGCAGCGAAACGGGCGGGGAATCCGGCTCCACGTCCGGGCCCGGAGCCGGGGCGCGCACTGTCCTGGCCTACGACTGCCGCACGGCCGAGCTCAGCCTGGACCGGACCGAATCCGGGAATGTGGGGTTCCACGAGTCGTTCCCGTCGGTGGAGCGCGTTGCCGTCTCCTTGGAGGACGGCCGGCTACGGCTCCGGGTCTTCCTGGACCGCTGCTCGGTCGAGGTCTTCGCGCAGGACGGCCTGGCCACCATCACCGATCTGGTCTTTCCCGCGAACTCCGGCACCGCCGTCGGGCTGCTGGCCGAAGGCGAGGGCGGCACCCTGGCGGGCCTCGCCGTCCTCGCCTGAGCGGCTGAAGGGGTCCACGCCAGCAGTGGTGGGGGATCAGATCCGCGTTGAAACGAAGCCGGTCCACCGGACCGCTGCCGGACATCTGCCGTTCACCTGCCCGTATCGGGGATTAATTACCGGGAAGTAACGTTGCGATCTCTTGTTGAGATCCAACCTTTGAGAGGCTCCCGAATGAGCACGACTCACACCCGAGGCATCCTCACGGCCGCCGCAGCAATCGTCCTGGCCGCGTCCGCAATTAGCATCACCGCGGCCGCCCAAGCCGCAGACAACCCCACCGGCGCCGGCAACCACGGTGACAGGAACACGGCCCTGGCCGACGCCTTCAACGGCGTTGACCGGAACACGAACTGGCAGCAGACGTCCAAGCTGAAGCTGAACTTCCCGACCTATCACACGGAGGGAATCGCCTACAGCCAGGACCACATCTTCCTCTCGGCCGTTCAGATCATCGAACCGACCGTGAAGTTCCCGACCCCGCAAAACGGCTTCGACCGCACCCCCGGCAAGGGCGTCGGCCACCTGTTCGTCATGGACAAGGCCGGCGCCCTGCAAAAGGACATCGTCCTGGGAGAAGGCGACATGTACCACCCCGGCGGCATCGACTTCGACGGCACCAACGTCTGGATCCCCGTGGCCCAGTACCGGCCGGACAGCAGCGCCATCATCTACCGGGTCGACGCGGCCACCCTGGACGTGCACAAGCAGTTCGAGGTGAAGGACCACTTCGGCGGGATCGTGATGGACAAGCAGACCGGCCACCTGGTCGGCAACACCTGGGGCTCGCGCCGCTTCGCCGAATGGGATCTGCAGGGCAAGCAGCTCTCGACCTGGCAGAACCCGAACTACTTCATCGACTACCAGGACTGCCAGTACGTGCCCAACTCCCGGATGCTCTGCAGCGGGATCACCAACCTCCCGCAGACCCCGGCGGCCGGCGGCACCGGCGCCATCCACGAACTCGGCGGCATGGCGATGATCGACCTCAAATCCCACAGCGTAATCCGCGATGTCCCCTTCCAGCAGTGGTCCACCGCAGGCCATGTGGCCACGCGCAACCCGTTCAAAATGACGGCCGACGGCGGGCACCTCACCATGAAGGTGGCCCCCGACAACGGCGAGGAAGGCAACGGCACCGAAATCCTCACCTACGAGGCCACGGTCACGCCGGCCAAGTAACGCAGGCCGGCCACCAAAGCAGCATACGAATGCCTGCCATCAGCCGCCGGCATCCCTGAACACCAACGATTGGCTCCCCCATGCCTCATCCAGCACAACGATTCACCCGGAAGCGGGTCGCCGCCACGGGCGCGGCAGCCCTGGCCGCCTCGGCACTGACAGCCGGAATTTTCGGTATCGGCGCAGGTCCCGCCTCCGCCAGCGAAAACCACATCGGTACCGCGACGCCAATCAAGCACGTGGTGGTGATCTTCCAGGAGAACGTCTCCTTCGACCACTACTTCGCCACCTACCCCAAGGCTGCCAATCTCCCGGGTGAAACCCAGCAGGGTACCGGCACCGCGACGGCCGCCTTCACCGCCGCGAAAAACACCCCCAAGGACATCAACACTCTGGCCACCGCCGGCCTCCTGGCACCGAACAACCCCAACTCGGCGCAGCCTGCCCGGCTCTCACCGGCGCAGGCCGTCACCTGCGACCAGGACCACGGATACACCGCTGAGCAGAAGGCATACAACGGCGGGGCGATGGACAAGTTCGTCGAGTTCACCAGCCGCGACGCGTGCGGCACCAACCAGTACGGCCGCGCCGGCCTCACCATGGACTACTACGACGGCAACACCGTCACCGGCATCTGGAACTACGCCCAGAACTACTCCATGAGCGACAACCACTTCAGCACTGTCTTCGGACCCTCCACACCCGGGGCGCTGAATCTGGTATCCGGCCAGACCCACGGGGCCACCGAGTACACCGCCGCAGGACAACCTGTGGCCACCCCGGCGGCCGGCAGCAGTGCTGTCAGCCTGCCGGATGCGAACGGCGTCGGCACCGTCATCAACGACCCGGACCCGGTCCACGACGACTGCTCGAACAGCAGCCACGCCAAAACCGAAAACCTGGCCGGCATGAGCGGCAGGAACATCGGCGACCTGCTCAACGCCAAGGGCACGTCCTGGGGCTGGTTCCAGGGCGGTTTCACGCCGACCACCGCCGCGACCGCGGACTCCCCGGCGTCGTGCTTGTCCAGCCACACGAACGCCGCCGGCGCCAGCGTGGTTGACTACTCCCCTCACCACCAGCCGTTCCAGTACTACGCCTCCACCGCCAACCCGCACCACCTGGCACCGGCGTCCGACGCGGAAATCGGCCACAACGGACAGGCGAACCACCAGTACGACCTCACCGCGTTCAACAAGGTGGTCAACACCGACAACATGCCCGCCGTGTCCTTCCTGAAAGCCGGAATGTTCCAGGACGGCCACGCCGCCTACTCTGACCCGATCGACGAGCAGAACTTCATCACCAGCACCGTGAACCAGATCCAGAAATCCCGGAACTGGGACAACACTGCCGTGGTGCTCGCCTACGACGACTCGGACGGCTGGTACGACCACGTCGCCGCCACGGCAAAGAACTCCTCCAACACCGCCGACGACGCCGTCTGGTGCCAGCACGCCGCAGCCAGCGGCGTCCCAATGGCCGGCAGTTACGCTGACCGCTGCGGCCCCGGGCCGCGCCAGCCGCTGGTAGTCATTTCCCCCTACGCGAAGAAGAACCACGTGGACCACACCCAGACCGACCAGGCCTCGATCCTGCGCTTCATCGAGGACAACTGGCACACCGGCCGGATCGGCGACGCCTCCGCCGACGCCACCGCCGGATCGGTGAACGCCATGTTCAACTTCGACAAACAACGCAAAGACCAGGTCCTGCTCAACGAACAGACCGGCGCCGTCGCCTCCACCGAGCACGGCAACAGCAACAGCAACACCGGAAAGTAACCTCCTGCAACAGCCCGGTCGTGGACCGCCGGCAAAACAGCCCCCTTTGGAACGCCACCCGGCAGTTGGCCGGGTGGCGTTCCTGTCCGCGCCGCTTCAACGACTCGTCCCCCCGAAGCATCAACAGATTGTTGACAACAGGATGTTGATGCCAGAAGCTGGTGGAGTCGAGGGGCGCCGAACCAACGGGAAAGAGGGTCTGGAATGAACGAGACCGACGGGACCCGTCCGGGCGGCGACGCTGCGGAGGCTCAGCGCCAAAGCGAGGCCACGCGGATGTTGCTGGACCGGGGCGCCGCCGAACTTCCGCACCGGCCCTGGCTGGGTGAGCGGCAGCCCCCTTCAGCGAGTGACCTCATCCAGCACGTCCTGTGGCGGTCCAACGGGACAGACCGCGGAGAGCCGGTGGATGGTCTGGACGTGCGGGCCGCCCTCACCCTTGTGTCTGCCGCGCGGGCAGAGACGGATGGCCTGGAAACGGCACTCCTGTTCCTGGCGCGGGCCGAGGGGCTGACCTGGCCCCAGATTGCCCAGAGCCTGGGCCTCCGCTCGGCGCAGGCCGCGCAGCAGCGACTGGATCGGCTGTCCGGCAGGCCCGACACGGGCCTGGTGGGCTGACGTGGAATTCACCCCTGAGGCCAGTGCCGGAGCAGAAGGCAGGGATCCCGCTGGCGCGTTTCTCACAGGCATCGGCGCCAGCCCTGGCACCGCCTGCGGGACCACCCGGACCGTTCACAGCGTCGACGAATTCCCCGCACTGACCCCCGGCGACGTCCTGGTCTGCCGCACCACTGACCCCGCCTGGACGCCACTGTTCGGGATCGCCGCCGCCGTCATCACGGAAACGGGCGGGATGCTCTCGCACGCCGCCATTGTGGCCCGCGAACAGGGCATCCCCGCTGTTCTGGGGGTGGCCGGCGCCCTGACCCGCATCACGGACGGAACGACGCTCGTGGTCGACGGAACCCACGGAACCGTCCGCGCGAAACCGGCCGGTCCCGGAGCGGGTCCATGAGCCCGCAGCAGCCATCCATGCTCCTCACCCTCCACGCCCTGAGGCTGCTCGGCTTCGCTGACACTGAGTCGGTTGCCGCCCGGTTTGGCCAGGATCCGCACGACGTCGAACGGCTCCTCATTGACGCCGGGGCGAACGGGTGGGCGTCGCGCTCCTCATTCGGCGGAACCCGGGGCTGGTCCCTGACCGTGGCCGGCAGGACTGAAAACGAACGGCTCCTGGCCGAGGAGCTGGACAGCGTGGGCGGCCAGGCAGCAGTCGCCGCCGTGCACGCGAAGTTTGCACCACTGAACGCAGGAGTCGTGGCCGCCTGCAGCAAACTCCAGCTCCGCTGGCTCGCCGAGGGAAGTCAGCGGCACGATGGGATCGACGAGCCAACACAGCAAACCTTCACCCAGGCGTTGGCGTCCTTCAGCGGTCTGGAAGTCCGCCTGACCGCTGTGTTGCCGCGGTTCAGCGGATACGCGGAACGCCTCGAGCTGGCGGTGGAAAACGCAGCCACGGAGCCGGCGTGGCTCACCGCCACAGACCGCGACTCCTTCCACCGCATCTGGTTCGAATTGCACGAAGATCTCATCGCCACCCTCGGCATCCGGCGATGAAGGCCCCAGCAAGACCCCAAAAGTGACAGCGGAACCGCGGTCATCCGCTGCTGGATGATCCTCGCGCGGCGGCCTGGGTCTGCTTGACGGGTTTCGTCGCGGGCATGCCGATGACGGCGACGACGGTGAGGACGGCGGCGATCATAACGGCCAGGAACACGGCGGATGAGGCCGCCACGATTGTGTGGGGATCCGTGTCGCCGTGCGGGGTGCCGGCGTAGACAGCGTTCGCTATCGCGCCGAAGACGGCGACGCCGATGGAGCTGCCGATCGACCGGGCGAAAAGGTTGGTGCCGGTGACCACGCCGCGCTCGTTCCATTCGACGCTCGTCTGGGCGGCGATCAGGGTCGGTGTCGCGACCAGCCCGAGTCCGAGCCCGACGATGAAGCAGCTGACGGCGACGAGCGCAACGTTGGGGACGGAGGCGGTGACGGCCAGGACTCCCGTGCCGATGACGGTGACCGTGATGCCGATCAGGGCAGTGTTCCGGAACCCGATGCGCAGGTACAGGCGCCCTGACTGGGACGCACTGATCGGCCAGCCGATGGTCAGCGCCGCCAGGGCGAGCCCGGCCACGATCGGGGAGGTCGAGAGGGCTCCTACGAGGAACGTCGGAACGTACGATGTGATGCCCAGCATGACCGCTCCCACGCCGAAAGCGACCAACGCCGTCGTCGCCAGCAGCCGCCGGGACACCACCCACGAAGGCAGGACCGGCTCCGCCGCCCGCCGTTCGACAAGGATAAACGCGACGAACAGGAGGGCACCGCCGGCGAACACTGCGTCGCTGATGCCGGAGTCCCAGGCCCAGGCCTGGCCGCCCTCGAGGGCCCCGAGAATAAGCAGCGTGAGCGAGACAGTGAGCAGCCCCGAGCCCAGATAGTCGACCCGGTGCTTCACGGGCTCGATGTTCTCGTGGAACGACCGGACCAGCATCCATCCGGCCACCAGGCAGAGAGGGATGTTCACGAGGAAAATGCCGCGCCAGATCCCGAGCGAGGCAAACACTCCCCCGAGCGTCGGGCCCACCACTGAGGAGACAGCCCACACGCTCGCCAGGTAGCCCTGCACTTTTGCCCGCTCGGCCAGGGTGTAGATATCGCCGGCGATGGTGATGGCCATCGGCTGGACCGCGCCGGCGCCCAGGCCCTGCACGACGCGGAAGGCGATGAGGGCCGGCATGCTCCAGGCGGCTCCGCACAGGATCGAGCCGAGCAAGAACAGGCCGATTCCGATCAGCATGATCGGCTTGCGGCCGATGGTGTCGGAAAGCTTTGCGTAGACCGGGACGGACACGGCCTGCGCCAGCAGATAGGCGGAGAACAGCCAGGGGAACGACGTGAACCCGCCAATGTCGTGCACGATCGCGGGCACGGCTGTCGCCACCACGGTCGCGTCGATCGCCACCAGGCCGGTGGAGAGCATCAGGGCAATGAGGACGGGTCCGCGTTTGGAGCGGAACCCGACTCCCTCGGCAGGCATGGTGGTCACGTGCATCACTCCCGGTGCGGTCGTCTATTGAGCAGCGTCTATTGGGCCCAGTCGGCGTCGTCGTAGGGGCGTCCGCGGAAGTGGGCGCGGAGGTATTCGCCCACCACGGCCGCGCCCAGGTCCCCGGCCTCGGGCGCCACCACGCGGCCGTCGATGCGGCGGGCCATCCGCTGGACGAAACGTTCCAATGAAGGGTCGTCGCCGAGCCGGAAGAACGTCGCCTGCGTGCCGGCACGGGCCAGGCGGTCCAGTTCGGCGACCGTCACGCGGATGGTCTCCGGGTCCGGCGGCCAGCAGAACCAGGACTCGCCGTCGGCCAGCAGGTGCGCGGTGGGTTCGCCGTCGGTCACCACGAGGAGGACGGGCTGCATCGACGGGTGCTGGCGGAAGAACCGGCCGGCCAGCAGCAGGCCGTGGTGCAGGTTGGTTCCCTGCTCCCGCAGGGCCGGCAGGGCCGTGAGCTCGCCAATGTCCATGGTCTGCGCGTAGCGGCCGAACGTGATCAGCTGCAGCCGGTCGCCGCGGAACCGGGTTGAGACGAGGTGGTGCAGGGCGAGTGCGGTGCGTTTCATAGGCACCCAGCGTCCCTCGGCGGCCATCGAGAAGGACACGTCCGCAAGCAGGACGACGGCGGCCTGTGTCCGCGCCTCCGTCTCCGTGACTTCGATGTCGCCCACGGCGAGCCGCAGTCCGCGGCCCGGGTCACCGCCGTCGGCGATCGTGCGGCGGATCGCGTTGGTGATGGTGCGGGTGACGTCCCACGGCTCGGCGTCGCCGAACTCCCATTGGCGGCTGGAGCCGGTCTGCTCCCCGGCCGCCCCGGCAACCCGCGTGTCCCGGCGGCCCTGCCGGCCGGAGAGCTGCTTGGCGGTGTCCCGCAACAGCGACCTGCCGAGCCGCCGCATGGCCTGCGGGGACAGCCGGAGATCACCGTCGGCGCCGCGCTGGAGGAAGCCGCCATCCTGCATGGCCCGCTCGATCTCCGCGAGGGTGCTGGCCGACACGGCGGCATTCTGTCCGAGCTGGCGGGCGAGGGCGTCCAGGTCCAGGTCATCAAGGCGTGACCCGCTGTAGGCCTGGGAAAGCTGTTCGGCCAGCTCGTCCAGTTCGGCGATGTCCTGGAGCACGCCGGTGCCGTCGCCGAGTCCGAGTCCTTCCTCGCCCTCGAAGCGTTCGGAGCCGGACCAGTCCTCGCCGGGGCGCAAAGCCTGCAGGTTGGAATCGAGTTGGCCCAGCTGTGCCATAAGCTCGGGCGAGCCGAACGCCTGGGCGGAGAGTCGCATCAGCTCCTCGCGCTGCTCGGCGGACATGGATTGCAGGAGCCGCTGCGCGGCGGCCGCGCGCTGGGCGAGCGCGTCCACCAGTTCCTCGACCGACTGCGGGTTCTCCGGGAAGAACTGGCCGTGTTTGGCCATGAATGCCTGGAAGTCCGCGTCGGTGTCCTCGCTGCGGCGGTGTTTGTCGAGGAGCCCGTTGAGGTCCTGCAGCATCTCGGCCACGGCCGCGCGGTCCTCCTCGGTGGCGCCCTCGAGCGCCTCCTTCATACCCGCGAACCGCTGGTCCAGGAGTTCGCGGCCGAGCAGGTCCTTGATCCGCTCGTAGGCCTCCCGCGCGGTGCTGGACTGCCAGTCATAGGAGGCGAGCTCGTTGACCGCCGCCGCCGTGGAGCGCGGCAGGTTCTGCAGTTGCATCTCCCGGAAGGCGCGGTCGGTGTTGTCCATCATGGCGTCGCGGGCTAGTTGTTTGCGCTCCTCCAGCACCGCAGTCTCAAGCAGCTTCTGGACTTCGCTGAGGGTGCCGTCCAGGTTGTGCCGGCCCAGCAGTTCACTGCGCCGCTGCTGGACACGACCGGCGAGGTCGTCGAGGCCTTCCCGGTTCCGGCCGCCGCGGCGCAGGAATTCCCGGAGGGCGTGCCGGGGCGAGTAGCCGGCCATGACGTCCTCGGCGACGGCGTCCAGCGCCTCCGCCAGGTCCACCGGCGGGGCGAGCGGATCCGGTCCTCCCGTGTACCGGCCGTACCTGGACCGGTTGTGAGCGGTCATGAGGCCTCCTTAGCCGTAAAGCTGCCTACCCGTAGATCGTCTCCTCGTCGTCGGACTCCTTGGAGATCCGCCGGGCGAGGTAGAGCCCTTCCAGCGCAAGTTCGACGGCGGCGGCGCGCTGCCCGTCGTTTGTCGCGCCCAGGCGCTCACTGATGTCGTCATAGAGGCTGGATCCGTTGAGGGACGGGAGGTTGTGGAGGAACTCCCGCGCGGTGACCAGTTCCCCGGTGGTAACCGTGGCGTGGCCGTCGAGCGCGGCCACGAGCGGGCCCATGTCCAGGCCGTGGAAGTGGGCCCGGACGGCTTCCGCGGTGGCCATGCGCAGGAGGTGGTCCAGGACGTCCTGTTCCCGCCCTTCCTCACCGGATTCGAACTCGATCTTTCCGGCGAGGACGTCCACGGCGGCGTCCAGGTCGATGATCCGGGCGACGGCCTCGTCCTCGCCGCGCACGCTGGCCCGGCGCAGGGCCGCCGCGGCGACGGTTTCGGCGCCGGCGATGGCGAACCTGGCGGAAACCCCGGAGGTCTGGTTCACCGCCGGCGACTGCCGCAGGGCCCGGGTGTAGCGGGCCAGAATCTCGAGGATGACGGGCGGGACGCCGGCCACCAGCTGCCCCTCCTGCCGGATGACGGCGACCTCGTCGTCGAGCTCGATCGGGTAGTGGGTGCGGATCTCGGCGCCGAACCGGTCCCGCAGGGGCGTGATGATGCGGCCGCGGTTCGTGTAGTCCTCCGGGTTGGCGGACGCGACCACCAGGACGTCCAGCGGCAGCCGCAGTACGTAGCCGCGGATCTGGATGTCGCGTTCCTCCATCACGTTGAGCATCGAGACCTGGATCCGCTCGGCCAGGTCGGGCAGCTCGTTGATGGCGATGATTCCGCGGTTGGAGCGCGGGACCAGGCCGTAGTGGATGGTTTCCGGGTCCCCGAGACGGCGTCCCTCGGCCACCCGCATCGGGTCGACGTCGCCGATCAGGTCCGCGACGGACGTGTCCGGCGTCGCGAGCTTTTCGACGTACCGTTCCGAGCGGTGCCGCCACGCCACCCGAAGCCGGTCCCCCTCGGTGAGGGCCAGGGCGCGGGAGTGCTCCGTGATGGGTTCGTACGGGTGTTCGTTCAGTTCCGAGTCCTCGATCACCGGCGACCACTCGTCCAGCAGCCCGGCCAGGGTGCGCAGGAGCCGCGTCTTGCCCTGTCCGCGTTCGCCGAGCAGGACGACGTCGTGGCCGGCGAGCAGGGCCCGCTCGAGCTGGGGCAGGACGGTCCGGCTGAACCCGAACATCCCGGGCCAGGGATCCCGACCGGCAGCAAGGGCCGCGAGCAGGTTGTCGCGGATTTCGCGGCGCAGGTCTTTGTGGACGTGGCCGGCGGCACGCAGTTCACCAACAGTGAAGATATCGGGGCGATCACTCACTCCTCCACCGTAGACCTCTCCCGTGCGGGGAATCGAGGGATTCTTGCAGATTCCTGCGCGTTGGCGTGAAGTGCGGAATACCGCTCTGCAGCTCCCCCACCCTCGCAAGCTCGGGCGGGGACCCCTTGCCGCTACGCTTAATGCTGATGGCTGCATCAACCGCGCCGGCACCTCCGGCCCCCGCGACCTCACCCGAGCGGCAGGGCACGCTCCTGCTTCTGGTGCGCCACGGGGAAACGCCGACCACGGGCATGGTGCTCCCAGGGCACGCCCCCGGACTGCATCTGTCCGACCGGGGCCGGGCCCAGGCGGAACGGGTCGCAGAACGGCTCGCGGGCTTGTCCGTCGACGCCCTCTATTCCTCCCCGCTGGAGCGCGCCTGCGAAACGGCAGAGCCGACGGCGGCCCGCACGGGACTGGCGGTGGCGCACGACGACGGGCTGCTGGAGTGCGATTTCGGCGAATGGACCGGTGCCGCGATCGCGGACCTGGCGGCCCTGCCCGAGTGGCAGACCGTGCAGCACAGCCCATCCGCCTTCCGTTTCCCGAACGGTGAGAGCTTTCTGGAGATGCAGGCGCGGATCATCGGAGCACTAGAGCCCCTGTGCGCGGCCCACGCCGGGGGTGTCGTGGTCTGCTTCTCCCACGCCGATCCCATCAAGGCCGCCGTCGCCCACGCTCTGGGGACGCCGCTGGACCTTTTCCAAAGGATCGTTATCAGCCCGGGCTCGGTGTCGGCCATCTCGTTTGTGGAGGGGCAGGACCCGGCCGTGTTGATGGTGAATTCGACGTCGGAACCGCTCAGCGGGCTGAGGGCGTCATGAATTGGGGCAGCCGGTGTCCGGCCGGGAGCTGACCCTGCTCGCCGAGGGCCGCGTCGAGTTGCTCGGGCGCATCCCGCGCAGCAGCAACGAGACGTTCCTGGTCCAGGTCTCCTGCGGCGAAGACGAGGGGTACGCGGTCTACAAGCCGGAGGCCGGCGAACGGCCGTTGTCCGATTTCGAGCCCGGACTCTACAAGCGCGAACGCGCCGCCTACCTGCTCAGCGAGTCCCTGTCGTGGGGCCTCGTGCCGCCGACCGTGATCCGCGAGGAAGCCCCGTTGGGGGTCGGGTCGCTGCAGTGGTTCATCGAGTGCGACTTCGGAGAGCACTACTTCACGCTGTTCGAGGACGCCCCAGAGACGCACCGCGACCTGGCCCGCATCGCCCTGTTCGATTACGTCGCCAACAACACGGACCGCAAAAGCGGGCACGTGCTGCGCGGCGACGACGGACGGGTCTGGGGCATCGACCACGGGCTCTGCTTCTCCGCGAGTTTCAAACTCCGCACCGTGATCTGGGACTTCGCCGGCGACCCCATCCCCGATGCCCTGCTCGAGGACATCGCCCCGCTCGCCGAGGCCGCTCCTCCCGAGGTGGCCGAGCTCCTCGACGACGACGAGGTCACCGCCCTGCAGCGCCGCGTCCAGCGCCTGCTGCACGCACGGGTCCTGCCGGTTGACCGCACCGGCATGCGCTACCCGTGGCCGCTGGTTTAGGCACCCGCCCGTCCGGGTGGCTCGGATATGCCGCCGGGAACCGCGGCCTGTCCAACGATCCCGCCATCTGGCGCAACGTCCGGACCGACGGCCGCTGGAATCGGGCCCGTAAAATGGGGCCATGGTGAAATCAGCTCCGCGGTTCGCGGGATGAAGAGCGCTGGCGGCCGACTGCTGGCCGGACTTGAGCTCGACCGCGCAGCGGCTGAGCCTTTGCACCAGCAGCTGTATGCGCAGTTGCGCACCCAGATCCTGACGGGTTCAATGCCGAGCGGAACCCGCTTGCCCTCGACCCGCACGCTCGTCACCGAGCTGGGAGTATCGCGGATTACTGTCGTGTCTGCGTTCGAGCAACTCACTGCTGAGGGCTTCCTGCGCTCACGTGCGGGTGACGGCACGTACGTCGACACCCTGTGGAGCGATGCCGCCCCGCACAGGCCGATGTCCCGGCCGCCGCTGTCCGAACGCGGAGCCGCCACCTCTTCGCGGGGCACCGACCTGTTCAGCGAGGCGCCGCACACGTGGGCGCCGGCAGAGACCGAATCGTTCGTTGCCAGCCAGGTTGCGTCCTCGGCTTTCCCCGCGGCGACCTGGAAGCGCCTGTTGGGGCGCCATGCCGGGCGCACCGATCCGCTTGCGATCGGGTACAGCGATCCCCACGGCTACCGCCCACTGCGGGAAGCGATCGCGGAATACGTCAACGATGTGAGAGCCCTGGGGTGCACGGCGGACCAGGTGGTCGTCACCTCCGGTGCGCAGCAGGCCTTCAACGTGCTGGCGGTTCTCCTGCTCGACGCCGGCGACCCCGTCGTCGTCGAGGACCCGGGGCACATCTCCGGACGGCTCGCCTTCCAGTCCCAGGGCTGTCCTGTCCGAGGCGTCCCCGTCGACGACGAGGGAGCAGTCCTCCCGGACGACGACGCGGCTCCGGCACGCCTGGCCTGCCTGACCCCCGCGCGGCAGCATCCGCTCGGCATTGCGATGAGCCCGGGGCGAAGGGCGGAGTGGATCGCGTGGGCGCAACGAAACGGGAGCTGGATCGTCGAGGACGACTGCGACAGCGAGCTGCGCTACCGCGGGAAATTCCTCCCAACCCTGTTCGGGCTCGATTTGAGCAGGCAGGTGATCACTGTGGGCTCCTTCAGCAAGGTGCTCGCGCCGTCGATCCGCCTCGGATACTGCGTGCTGCCGGAGGACCTGGTGAAGCCGTTCGCATCCGCATCATCGGTCATTGGACGCCCGCCCGCGATGGTGCTCCAGATGGCCCTCACGGACTTCCTGTCGGAAGGGCATCTGCACGCCCACCTTCGCCGCACCCGGCGTCTCTACGCGGCACGGCAGGACGCCCTGCTCGAAGCAATCGATCACCAGTTGAGCCACAGGATTGAAGCCGCCCCGGTCGACGCCGGCCTGCACGTCATGGGTTGGCTCCGTGAACCGGTCGACGATATCGAGGTAGCCAGGGGACTGGCCGCGGGCCGGGTGTACACCTACCCTCTCGGCGAGTACCGGCTCACCCGGCAGCTCCCCCCGGCGCTGCTGATCGGGTTCGCCGGCACCGCGGAGGAGCACATGCCGCAGGCTGTCGGCAGGATGGCCGCCGCGTGGGACCGATGGGAGCGCATCGCCCCAGGTTCCTGAATGGACTTAACGACTGTGGCCTTAATGGATCTTTTTTGCGATCCATTACCGGCGTACAAATGATGAGTGACATTCGCCACCACCCCTGACCCGCCTCCCGAGGAGCCAACGATGCCCCCTGCCGATGCCCAATTTCAGGCGCTCCTAAGATCCCGCCTCAACCAAGAGGAGATCGAGTCCCTGCCCCGCCTGACCGACGAGCTGGCCCGGACCCTGATCGAACGGATCGACCGCGCCCCTCTGTTCGCCCACGCCTACGCCCTCCTTGGCAACCTGACCTACGGCGGGTACGGGCCCGATGATGTGCTCGACTTCGCGCATCGGCACGGCCTGGCCGGCGCCTGCATCCACCTCCTCGACGGCGAGGAGCGGAGCCTGGGCCGGATGAGCGAGAACAGGCTTCGCGAGTTCGCCGACCGCGCGCGCCACCTGGGTCTGGGGATCCACCTCGAAATCAGCACCACCCTGCGCGCGGACGTGGACGAGGTAGTCCGCATCGCGGGGGTCCTCGGCGTCCGGCACATCCGCGTCTACTCGCGCTTCGAGGGCACGCTCTCGCAGGTGATGACACTGATCGAGCAGGACCTGCGCCGGCTCGCCGTGCTCGCAGACGCGCACGATCTGCACTTCTCCTTCGAGCAGCACGAGGAACTGCGCTCCACCGAGATCGCTGAGTTGCTGCGCCGGGTCTCCCATCCGCGCCTGCACGCCATGTTCGATTTCGGGAATATGATCAATGCCTGCGAGCGTCCCATGGATGCCCTCTCCGCGCTCGCGCCGCACATCCTGCAGGTGCACCTGAAAGGGGTCCATGTTCTTCCCGAGGGGGACGGCTACGGTCACCGCGGTGTGCTGCAGGGAAGCCCTGAGGACGACTTGCCCGGTGCGCGGATGCTCTTCGAGCTCCTGATGCTCGGCGAGGACGAGCCCCAGGTCATCGCCCTGGCCCTCGAACAGGAAAATCTTTACTACGCTCCCGCCTTCCGCCGCGCCGGCGAAGGCGCGGACCCTTTCATCCCGTACCGCGATCTGAGCACTACCGGCATCCCGCCCGGATGGACCCGGGATGAACTGCTCGCTGCAGAACCCGGCTGGGCCGACCACCAGGTGGCCCATGTGAAGGAGCTGCTCGCCTCGCTGCGCGACATCGCCGTCGCACAGCTCGACACAACGAACTCCCTGGCAGGTGCACGATGACCACATTGACTCAGACCCCCGGGAAGTCTACGAACCGCGTCGACTGGAGCAAGTGGATCCGCTTCGCTCTGCTCGTCATGGCGGGCGGCACCATCTACAAGCTCGCCAACCTCAAGGACGCGTTCTACGTCCCCATGCAGGAGGCAATGGGCCTCAGCCACACTGAGATCGGCACCCTCCTGAGCGTCAACTCGATGGTCGCGACGGCGCTCTTCATCGTCGGCGGCTACCTCGCCGATCGCTTCTCCACGCGGATCCTCATCCCGCTCGGACTCGTGGGCACGGGAGCGCTGGGCCTGTTCCTCAGCACGTTCCCCGGCTTCAGCACACTCCTGCTCCTGTTCGCGCTGCTCGCCGTGTGCTCGGACTGCCTGGTCTGGCCCGCGTTGCTGAAGAGCATCCGTCAGCTTGGCGGCTCGAAGGAACAGGGGCGGCTCTTCGGCCTCCTCGAGGGCGGTCGCGGTGTCGTCGACACTGCCGTGGCGTTCTCCGCGCTGGGAATTTTCGTCCTGCTCGGTTCGGGTACCGGCGGATTCCGTGCGGCCATTGCCTTCTACGCCATCATTGACGTCGTCGTCGGCGTGCTGTTGTTCCTGCTGCTTCGCAGTCAGCCAAGCAATCAGACAAGCGAGCCGGCGCGCGAGCAGCCCGTGGCGAAGAAGCAGAAGGCCGGCCTCGGCGAAATCTGGCGTGCCGCGAAGCAGCCGCAGCTGTGGTGGGTGAGCTTCACCGTGTTCATGGTGTACGTCGTGTACTGCGGCCTCACCTATTTCATCCCGTATTTGACCTACGTGTACGGGCTGCCTGTCGCGCTGGTCGGCGCCTACGGCATCATCAACCAGTACGGCCTGAAAATCATCGGTGGCCCGATCGGCGGAGTCCTCGCGGACAAGGTGGTCAAGGGTGCGAGCCGGTACATCCGGCTGGCGTTCCTGTGCCTGATCCCGGTGGTGGCGGTGCTGCTGATCCTCCCGGCCGATCCGGGCAGCCAGATCCCGGCGATGATCGTGACCCTGCTGTTCTCGCTTATCGTCTTCACCATGCGGGGTGTGTTCTGGGCGCCGATGGACGAGGTCGGGATTCCGGAGGAGACCAGCGGCACGGCTTTCGGAATCGCATGCCTGGTCGGCTATGCACCAGGGATGTTCGCTTTCATCGTCTACGGGACAATCCTCGACGCAAATCCGGGAGCCGGCGGTTACCACATCGTGTTCCTCGTGCTCGCGGTGCTCGCCCTCGTGGGAGCGGCCGTGTCCAGTGGGCTCGTGCGAGCCGCCCGGGCCCGACGGGCTGCGGCCGAGGTCTGATCGTTTACCGGACGACGGCGGGGACTTCCCGCCGTCGTCCGCTTCCGTTTTGGTGAGGTGCTGGACAGCGCGGGCCAGCCGCCGTCGGAGGCATGGGTGGCGCCAAACATCTACCGTGAGAAGCGTCTCAAATTATTACGGCGACAGCCGGGAGCCAGTCAGGGCAGGTAAAGTTATCAGTTCGTAACATTATCTGACTGAAATGTGTTTGAAGATGCCTGCAGACTCGACTATCGAAGACAAGCCGAAACAGCTCCTGGGGCTAAGTGGCGCCCAGACTATTGGCTCGGCGTTGGCCGCGGTGACCTCTGCCTTGGTGGGGTCCTTTCTAGGCGTAGCCGGGACCCTTATCGGCGCCGCACTCGGTTCTATCGTTGCCACGGTGGGCGCCGCTCTCTATGCCCGAACACTCAGTTCGGCCGCCAACGTGGCATTGACGAAAATCCCAAAGCGACGCAGGGGCGGACTGCCCGCTGACGACGGCGAAGTACTGGCCGCCAACGCTCCGGCCGAGAGCGACGAACCTCGAGCCAAACGGCTGAAGAGGCAGTTCACCCCAAAGACCTGGATCAAGATCGGGGCAGTCAGCGCTGCCGCATTCGTTATCGCGATGGTCGGTGTCACTGCGGTCGAATTCGGAACCAACAAGCCCATCTCCAGCCTTGTCTCGTCGGCGTCGAGCATCGAGGGCGGTGCGACCGGACCCACGACGACGCTGGGCACAGCACTGAGCGGCACTCCGACCGCCCCGGACAAAACGGACGCATCCACCAAGGACGTGAAGGAAAGACCTGGGCAAGTTGAGCAAGTGCCTGCGAAAGTCGAGGAAGGCGCCAACAAAGTAGATGGCCTGACCACGGACGGTAGCCCCAGTGGCGCGGACAGTGGCTCGGCCGGAACCGCAGTGCCGGGAGCCGGCGCACCAGGCGACAGCACCCCAGCGGACGTCGCCCCGGAAACCGGCCAGAGCCCGGAGCCCGCCCCCGCAACCGAACCGACCCCGCAGCCCGAGGTGTCCTCGGATTCGGGATCGGCCGAGCAGCCCGCACCGTAATGGCGATGATAGGGATCAGGTACCGCTAGGAACCTGTCAGCGCGGCCTGCGGGATCGCTGTCAAAGACGTTCTTAAAGGCAATCCGGACCGGATAGCTAATTTGCAGGGTGAACATCGTCGTTCCTTTCCTTCGGCTGCACGGTGGCCGGACGCTGATCGGACAGCTCGTTACGTTGGGCCTGCACTCAGGCCAGGTATCTGCCATACAAATAGGTGGCATCAGGAAATGCCTCTTCACCGAATACTTCTTTTGCCTCAGTCTGGTTACTAGACCTGCAGCGACCCCACTCACGGCAATCAGTACTTAGAAGGAATTCAACGTGGAAACTCCCCTCTCCCATCTTGCCCACCTCGAGATCACCACCCCCGACGTCGAAGCCTCGGCACGGTTCTACGAGGAAAAGTTCGGCATGCGCATCGTCGACCGGGTGGACGGCAACGTCTACCTGCGCTGCTGGGGTGACTACTACCGCTACAGCCTGGTCCTCACCGAAGGTCCGGAAGCTTCCCTGGGCCGGATGGCCTGGCGCGCCAACTCCCAGGCCGCCCTGGAAGCCGCAGCCCAGCGCGTCGAAGCAACCGGCGTCCAGGGCAGCTGGACCGCCGGCGGCCACGGCTACGGCAAGGCCTACGAATTCACCGGCCCCTATGGCCACCCCATGCGCCTCTTCTTCGACGTTGAGAAGTTCGTGGCTGAGCCCGGTTTTGAATCCACCTACCCGGACCGGCCGGAGCGCCGCAGCAGCCACGCCGCAGCGCCCCGCTTCCTGGACCACGTCACCGTGGCCTCCTCCGATGTCCGAGGCTTCGCCAAGTGGTACAACGAGGCCCTGGGCTTCCGCGTCATGGCCTTCGTGGACCTGGACGAGGCACCCATCACCGTCTTCTCTGTGCTCACGACCAACGAAAAGTCCCACGACCTGGGCGTGGTCCTGGACACCTCCAGCCGCGCCGGACGCGTCAACCACATCGCCTTCTGGGTGGACGCCACCGAAGACCTGCTCCGCACCGCGGACGTCATGATGGAAAACGGCACCGCCATGGAATACGGCCCCTCCATCCACGGCGTGGGCGAGCAAAACTTCCTCTACTTCCGCGACCCGTCAGGCCTGCGCGTCGAGCTCAACTCCGGCGGCTACCGCAACTACGTCCCGGACTGGGAAGCCAACACCTGGAAGCCCTCCGAAGGATCCAACAACTTCTACAAGAACGGCGCCATGCCGCACTCCATGACCGAATCCTTCCCTCCCGCCGAAGGCTTCACCGCCACCGAAGAAGGCGCCTCCCCCGAAATGAAGGAAGCCCTCCTGAACCCCTACGCCAAGCAGGGACGGGGCTAGGACACCATGGCCGAAACACAATATGCACTCATCCGATTCCAGGAGACCGGTGACAGCAAGGCCCGCGCGGGCCTGCTGGTCGGCGACCGCGTCCTGCCGCTGGATGGGGAGATCAACGCCCTGATCGGGCACTGGGACACCACCGAGAGCCAGCTGGACGCCATCGCCGCATCGGCCGGCGAGGACACCGGCCTGGCCATGGCCGACATCGAGGTCCTCGCCCCGGTAGAGCCTGTCCAGGTCCTTCAGACCGGCGCCAACTACCGCAAGCACGTCATCGACCTCGCTGCAGCCCACCGCGAACCCGGCGAGGACGAGGACGAAGTCCGGGACCGGACCGCCGCGATGATGGACAAGCGCGCGGGCCAGGGAACGCCGTACTTCTTCATCGGGCTCCCGACGGCGATCGCGTCCGCCACGGACGACCTCACCCTGCCTGCCTACTCCAAGTCCCACGACTGGGAACTTGAACTGGCCGCGGTGATCGGCAGGACGGCGTTCCGGGTCACCCCCGAGGAAGCCCTGGACTACGTCTTCGGCTACACCATGGTCAACGACATCACAACCCGTGAGTACGTGTTCCGCAAGGACATGCCGGCGATCGGCTCGGACTGGTACCGCGCCAAGAACGCCCCCGGCTTCCTGCCCACCGGACCGCTGCTGGTACCCGCCAAGTTCTTCGGCGACCCGCAGGACGTCCAGGTCACGCTGAAGCTCAACGGCAAGGCCATGCAGGACGAGTCCACCTCAGACATGATCTTCGGTGTCGCCAAGCTGATCAGCGAGGCCTCCCAGATCATGCCGCTGCGCCCGGGAGACCTGGTGCTCAGCGGAAGCCCCGCCGGCAACGGCCAGCACTGGGGAAGGCTGCTCCAGGACGGCGACGTCATGGAGGGCACTATTACGGGCCTGGGCACCCAGCTCATCCACTGCAAGGACGAAGTTGTCACTGAAGGCAGCCAGCAGTGACCAGCCAGGACACAGCACCGGTCACCACCGGCACCGGGGAATCAGCCACCGATTCCCCGGTCATCCGGCGTGACGATCCGCTCGGCAGCATCCGCGCCATGGCCGAATCCCACAACAACTGGGGCCGCTGGGGCCAGGACGACGTCCTTGGGACCCTGAACTTCATCGACGCGGACAAGCGCATTGAAGCAGCAGCCCTGGTAAAGACGGGCGAGGCCTTCTCGCTGTCCCAGCCGTTCGACACCAACGGGCCGCAGAAGGGCTGGCGGCGACGCACCAACCCTGTCCACACCATGACCGACACCGGCGTGGACGCCGAACGCGGCAACCAGGGCTTCCCGCACGGCTTCGGCGGCGCGGACGACGTCATTGCCATGCCGCTGCAGTGCTCCACCCAGTGGGACGGCCTCGGCCACATCTTCGACCAGGGCAAGGCCTGGAACGGCCGCGCCGCAGGGGACGTGGTCACCTCCGAAGGCGACCTGGTCACCGGCATCGAAACCGCCGCGGCCAAGATCGTCACCCGCGGCGTCCTGCTGGACGTCGGCCGCGCGCTCGGACCCGAACTGGGAAGGAACGACGGCGAGCTGCCGGACGGTTTCGCCATCACCCCCGAACACCTCCAGCGGACCATCGACCTGCAGGGCACCAGCTCAAAGGTTGGCCGGGGCGACATCCTGGTGATCCGCACCGGACAGCACACCCGGGTGCGCCGCGACGGCTGGGGCGACTACGCCGGCGGCTCGGCCCCGGGGCTGTCCTTCAGCACCGCACCCTGGCTTCACCGCAGTGAAATCGCGGGGATCGCCACGGACACCTGGGGTTTCGAGGTCCGGCCCAACGAGTTCGACGGCGCCTTCCAGCCCCTCCACCAGATCGCCATCCCCAACCTCGGGCTGTTCCTCGGCGAAATGTGGGACCCGGACGGCCTCGCGCAGGCTTGCGCGGCAGACGGCAGGTACGACTTCCTGCTCACCGCGGCGCCCCTGCCCATTACCGGCGCCGTCGGATCGCCCGTCAACCCGATCGCCCTCCGGTAGCTTTCAGTACAACAGCACCACAACCATCATCAGTCACGCCGTCAATACAAAGGAGTCAGCGATGGCAGCAGTACAGAACGTCGGAATCGTCGGGGCGGGAGCCGCGGGACTGACCGCCGCCATCCTGCTGGCCGACGCGGGAATCCAGGTTGAAATCCTGGAGAAGGCCGACGCCCCGCAAACCCTTGGCTCTGGAATCACATTGCAGGGGAACGCCCTGCGGATCCTCCGCCAGCTGGGCGTCTGGGAGCAAATCGAGGCGAAGGGCTACGCGTTCAGCACCCTCGGCCTGCGCGCCCCGGACCCCGCCGGCACCGTCATCGCCGTGTTGGATGACATGCGGACCGGCGGCGACGACCTCCCAGCCACACTGGGCATGTACCGCCCCGACCTCACCGCCATCCTCCGCGAGCGTGCCGGGCAGGCAGGCGCACGGATCAGCTACGGCAAGACGGTCACCGAAATAACAGACGACGGCGGTTCCGTAACCGTGAGCACCGCCGACGGCGGCACCGCCCGCTACGACCTCCTGATCGGCGCCGACGGCCTGCACTCAGCTGTCCGCAAGGCCATCGGCATCGATAGTGAACCCCGGTCCACGGGCATGGGCATCTGGCGCGCGTTCGTGGAACGGCCGCAGGACGTGGTCCGCACCGACCTGACCTACGGCGGCCCCTGCTTCATCGCCGGCTACTGCCCCACCGGCCCTGACACCATCTACGCCTACCTCGTGGAAAGGGCCCAGGAGCGCAAGCACGAGGACGGCCCCCGCATTATGGCCGACCTCGCCGCAGCCTACGGCGGCCCATGGAACGAGATCCGCGCCAACCTGGACCAGAGCGCCCGCATCAACTACACGTGGTTCACTACCCACCTGGTGGACGGGCCGTGGAACCGCGGCCGCACCGTCATCATCGGCGACGCCGCCCACAGCTGCCCGCCAACCATCGCGCAAGGTGCTGCCATGGCAATGGAAGACGCAGGCGTGCTGGCCGATCTCCTGATCGGCGCCGACGACATCACCGAGACACTCTGGAAAGAGTTCACCGACCGCCGACTGGACCGGGCAAAAGCAGTGGTCGACGCCTCCGTCCAGCTGGGCCAGTGGATGCTCGACGGCGTCCGGGACGCCAACGTGCCGGGCCTCATGCATTCAGTCTCCAGCTTGGTTAGTGAGCCCGCATGAGCACCGGCCCTGCTGAAAAACCGACCGTGGACGTCCACGCCCACATCCTGCTTCCGGCCCTGCAGCAATTGGTGGCCGAAGCTGATCCCGAGGGCTTCGGCGCTCAACAGGCTCTGGAAGTCCGGCGCAACGGACCAGAGTCGATGGCCGCTTCGGGAAAAATGATCAAGGAGCGCTGGCCGCAACTGACGGACCTGGACCGCCGTCTTGCGGACATGGACGCCCAAGGCGTGGACGTGCAGCTCGTCTCGCCGTCGCCGTCGCACTTCTACTATTTCGCCGCGGAAGAACTGGCCCTGCAGGTTGCCAAGGCCGCCAACCAGGCGGTGCGGGAGTTCGTGGACCGCGCCCCGGAACGGCTGAACGGCCTGGGCCTGGTCCCGCTGCAGCACCCTTCCTTGATGGTCGAAGCCCTGGAACACGCCATGCTGGAGTGCGGGTTGCTCGGCGTGGAAATCGGCTCGTTCGCCGCCACCCCCACCGACCCGGAGCGCAGCACCGTTGAGCTCTCCGACCCCAGGCTGGAACCGTTCTGGAGCCGGGCCGAGGAGCTTGGTGCCCTGGTCTTCCTGCACCCCTTCGGATGCTCGCTGGACGAGCGGCTGGACCGCTTCTACCTCGCCAACACCGTCTCCCAGCCCGCGGAAAATGCGGTGGCCCTGTCCCACCTGATCTTCAGCGGTGTCCTGGACCGGCACCCGGACCTGAGGGTTCTGGCCGCGCACGGCGGCGGCTACCTGCCCACCAGCCTTGGCCGCTCCGATCACGCCTGGCGGGTCCGGCCCGAGGCACGCGGCTGTGCTGAGCCGCCGTCGTCGTATGTGAAGAAGCTGTTCTTCGACTCCCTGGTCCACAGCCCGGCTGAACTGCGGGCGCTCGTGGCCGCCGCTGGCCCGGGGCAGGTGCTGCTGGGCTCGGACTACCCGTTCGACATGGGCTCCGACCGCCCCGTGGCCGAGGTCATCGAGGCGCGGCTTCCGGTGGAGGACGAAGCCAGGGTGCTGGCCGGCAACGCCGCTGCCCTGGGCATCACGCCCGCCTCCATCCTCACTGCCCGCCGCACAGCCTAAGGAACCCTTTCATGGTCAAGATTGCTCGCTGGAACCACGACGGCGGGACGCAGTTCGGCTTCGTCGACGGCGTTAACTGCTACGCCCTGCCCGCAGGCCAGAGTGTCCAGACCCTTTTGGATGCCGGGCTCGAAGAGACGCTGGGTTTGGCCCGGCGGATCATCGGGTCTGGCCCGGCCGTTCCGCTGGCGGACGTGCAGCTGCTCGCCCCACTGGCGCCCGCCACCATCCGGGATTTTGTCGCGTTCGAGGAACACGTCGAAGGCGTACGGAAGAGCATCGACGGCGTGGCCGGCGTGGTGCCCGAATGGTACGAGGCGCCCACCTTTTACTTCACCAACCCGCATACGGTGACCGGCACCGGTGAGGTGATTGGTATTCCGGCGGGCTGCGAGGATCTGGACTTTGAAACCGAAGTCGCCGCCGTCGTCGGGCGCGTCCCCGGAAGCGACGGCCGGAACCTGACTGCAGCGGAGGCGCACCGGCACATCCTCGGCTACACCGTTCTCAACGACTGGTCGGCGCGGGACCTGCAGCGCCGGGAGATGAAGGTCAGTCTCGGCCCGTGCAAGGGAAAGGATTTCGCCAATACCCTGGGGCCCTGGATTGTCACCGCGGATGAGTTCGAGGACCTGCACGACGCCGAGGGGTTCCTGCCGATCTCCATGGCCGTGGAAGTCAACGGGAAAGCCATCGGCCAGGACCTGCTGTCCAACATGGGCTGGCCGTTCGCCGAGCTCGTCGCCTACGCCTCGCAAGACTCCGTGGTCCGGCCCGGCGATGTGCTGGGCTCCGGCACCTGCGGCAGCGGTTGCCTCGCGGAGCTCTGGGGACGGAACGGCGCGAAGACTCCCCCGCCGCTGAAGACGGGAGACGTGGTCCGCATGACGGTGGAAGGCATCGGGACAATCGTGAATACGGTTGGTGAACGCCGCAACGCTGGGACCCGCGTGCGTGCCCGACAGCGTCCGCGCAACCGGGTGGCCTCTACGGTTCCTTCCGGGACGTAGGGTGGTCTCCCTTCAGCTCGATGGCCGGACCGTGGTGGTCACCGGCGCTGGCCAGGGCCAGGGCGCTGCCGAGGCTCGCATGCTGGTGGAGGCCGGGGCCCGCGTCATTGCCACAGACCTCGCAGTGGACATGCCAGCCGGGCTGGCCGCCGTGTCATCGTCTTCGGCCGGTGCGCTGGTGTACCGCCAACTGGACGTCTGCGATGCCTCCGGCTGGTCCGATCTCGCGCACTGGATTCAGACCAAGGGGTGGCAGGTGGACGGGTTGGTCAATAATGCAGGCATCACCCAGCGGAGCCGGTTGCTGGATGCCTCCGTGGCTGACCTGCAGCGCGTCTATGAAGTCAATGTCGCCGGAAGCCTGCTGGGGATCCAGGCCCTCGCACCGCTGATGGGCAGTGCCGCATCCATCGTCAATGTCGGTTCCGTCGCAGGCCTGACCGCGCACTATCCGGTGGCCTACACCGCCAGCAAGTGGGCGCTGCGGGGCCTCTCCCAGGTGGCAGCCATGGAACTTGGCCCGCGGGGGATCCGCGTTAATACTGTCCATCCGGGTTTCATCGAAACGCCCATGACGGCGAGCGCTAAGCCCGAATTCAGGCAGGCCACCCTGGCCGAGACCCCGCTGGGCCGCACTGGAAGCGTGGAGGAAGTGGCCGGCGTCGTGCTGTTCCTCCTCAGCCCGCTCTCGTCCTTCGTGACCGGTGCCGAGATCCCGGTGGACGGCGGCCAGTCGGGCCACGGCGGAGCAAAGTCTGTCTCCGACGCCATGCGCTGACGCGGTGCACGATTCCAACTAGCCCGGCAGCACGGCCGACCAGCCGCCGTCGACCATCAGGTTGGCGCCCGTCACGTATGACGCTTCGTCGGAGGCCAGGAACAGCGCGCATTTGGCCACTTCTTCCGGCGTGCCGATCCGGCCCAACGGGATGCTGCCGGCGATGGACCGCATGGGGTGGTCGGCGGCCAGGAGGTTGCCCTCGGTCGCTGCGGTGCGGATCATTCCGGGGCTGACAGTATTGACGCGGAGTCCATGCGGAGCCCCTTCGGCCGCGAGCTGCCTGGTCATTGCCACCACGGCCCCTTTCGTGGCGGTGTGGGCCAGCCGGCCGTTGGTCATGGAACCGGTAACTCCTGCCGTGGATCCCACCAACACGATGGCGGCGTCCCGCACCTGGATCAGTTGTGGCCAGAAGTATTTGACCGGCAGGAACACCACGTCCATCTCGTGTTCGACATTCCACTTCCAGTCGGCAAACGTGAGCTGCTCCACCGGGGCGAAGCGGGTGACCGCCGCGTTGGCATACAGGATGTGCACCTGGCCGTGGTTTGCGGCTACGTCCTGCGCCCATGCCGCCACAGCGGCCTCGTCCGTGAGGTCGACCCGGCTGCTGCTGATCCGGCCCCCGGCTGCGGTGACCTGGCGGACGGTGGCCGCGGCGCCGTCGTCGTCCATGTCACAGCCCACCACCACGGCGCCCGCCTCGGCGAAGGCGAGCGCCGCCGCCCTGCCTTGGCCGCTGGCCGTTCCGGTGATGACGGCGGTTTTGCCGGCCAGGCGCAGGCTGGAGACAGGCATGGGGGATCCCTTTCGAAGTGCGTTTCTTCGACTTTCGCAGGGATGGTCCGGATCGGGAACGGCGCTTTGGTTCTAGGTGGTATCTGCCGCGTGGATAGTTACCGGGTGGGCGGTGATGGGGAAGAGTTCGTGCAGCCGCGAACAGGCCCGCTGGACCACGGAACGCAGCCAGACGCTGGCGGGGTCCTCCGCCTGGGACGGGTGCCAGTACATCGCTTCCACGAGGGACGCTTCAGCGTCTTCGGAGAACGCCAGCACAACGATATCCGCGCCGCGCTGGGCCCGTGCTGCCAGCATCCCGGGGACGAGCGCCACGAGGTCTGTCCCTTCCACCAGGAGCGGCAGGGACAGGAACCCGGCCACCACAGCCGCCACGCGGCGCTGAATACCTCGCGATTCGAACAGCTTGTCCGCCGGGGTGCTGATCCCCTCACCGAAATAGCCGACGGCGTGGGGAACAGTGGCCAGGTCCTCCACAGTGAGCCGGGGCTGTTGGAGCAGGGGATTTCCGGTGTCAGCCACAGCAACAAAGCTGTCCCGGAACAGCTGCTTGCTGGCTCCCTGCATCTGGTACCCCGTGGGCCCGACGAGCAGGTCGATTTTTGAGTAGTCGGCCATCTGGCCCTGGATCCCGGACTTGGCTGTGGGAACGAAATCCACCGACACTCCGGGGGCCTCCTCGCGCAGGATCCCCCGTAGCGGCCCCACGATCAGGGCCGCCGCGTAGTCCGAGGCGGCGATAATGAACTCCCGCTCGCTCGTGGCGGCGTCGAAGCCGGACCGCACGCGCGTGGCCCGCTGGATGTGAAGCATGGCTTCATCAACCAGCGGGACCAGGGACTGTGCGAACGGCGTGAGGTCATAGGTGCGCCCGTTCCGCACCAGGAGTTCGTCGTCGAAATGGCGCCGGAGCCTGGCCATTGCGGCGCTGGTGGCCGGCTGGCTGAGCTGGAGCCTCTCGGCTGCCCGGGAGATGTTGCGCAGTTCCAACAGGACCTGCAGCTGGGGCAGCAGGTTGAGGTCCAGGTTCTTCATACCCACAGGTTATCCGTGCCTCGACGTCAGCCCAGCCACAGCTGGCGGGCGTCTGCGCCCCTATGAACAGTTGACCTAGGCACTCTGCGAACTAAGCTCCTCAGCAACCTTCCGGGCGCCGCGGACAGCGATGGCCACGCTCATCAGCGTGGGATTCATGGCCGTTGCCGTCGGAATGAGCGCATTTCCGCCCACCACCAGGTTGTTGTAGCCCCACACGCGTGACCACGGATCCGCCACCGAGGTGCCGTCGTCGGTTTCACCCATGCGCATGGTGCCCTGGTAGTGCAGGCTCGAGCCGTTCGGCATGAGCCTGGGCTCGGCCACGAAGGCGCCAAGGGCCTTGCCGGCACGCCGCAGCCGCTCGGTTGCCTCGGCGATTTCCGCGTTTTCCCGTTCTGTGAGCGCGTACTCGATTCTCATGTTGGGGAATCCCCGGTAGTCCGGCTCATTGTCGTCGAACGTGACGGCATCCTCGTAGCGCGGGTGCTTGCGCATGCCGTAGCCCATGTTGACGTAGCCCCAGCGGTTCTCGGAGTAGGGGGTTCCCGGCTCCATCGGGAACGGCGTGGTCTCGGTGTACATCACCTGGACGGAGAAGGGGTGTTCCGGCTCTGAGAACGGGATGCGGTTGACCGCCGCGACGGGGTCTGCCGGGTTCAGTGCGCGCCGGGCCAGCTCGGCCTTAAGGTCCTCTTCGGTGGCGTACCGCCCCATCCTTTCGGCGTCCAGCGCCACCGTGGAGATGACCACGGGATGCTCGGTCAGGTAGTGGCCGAGGGCCTGCGGCCGCACACCGGATGCCCAGAGGAGCTGCGGGGAGCGGAAGGCATCGGCGGCCACCACCACGATGTCCGCTGCCACGAATGACTTCTCCCCGGTGCGGAGGTCCTCGACGGTGACACCGGTGACCCGGTGTCCGTCCAGTTCCACGCGGCGGACCAGGGTGAGGTCACGGAGTTCGAACTGCTTCGAGAGCGGGCTGTCCTTGTCGACGAGCGGGCCGAGGACGACGTCGGCCCCCGCCCAGCGCACGGAGCCGTCGGGCTGCGGGTCCCCGGCAACCGGAAGGGTGCCCACGCCGTACCCATCCGGCAGCTCCGCGCCGAACTCTTCATCGAGGAGGGTCCGAATGGCCTCACCAACGGCGGAGTCGGCAAACGCTGCGCTGTGGACGTGCAGCAGCTGCTTCGCGTCCTCAATCAGCCCGTCCCATTCGTCGTCCGCTATGAAGGGGATTTTTTCACTGAAGGCGGGCGACGGCGTCGCGCAGGTCCAGTGCGCACCCTGGCCGCCGATGTTGGTGGCCGCAGCCGCCGCGGGAAAACTCGAGGCGTGGGCGGAGCCCGCGCCGCCGAAGTCGAGAAGGTGGGTGCCCTGGCGGGCGGTGAACATTCCCTCGGTGACTGTGGCTGCCGGGATGCCGAGCGACTCACGGTAGGCGCCGGCCTGCGGCCCCTGCGACATTTCGCGGGCACGAGCCTTTTCGCCAGGGTCGGCGATGTTGCGGACGCTTGCGCCGGGAACCTCCGTCACCTGCGGGCCGGCTTCGAACATCACCACCCGCGCGTTCGGGACCTGCTCGAGGAGCACCCGCGCATAGGTGGAGCCGATTGGCCCGCTGCCGACGATGGCGATGGTTGGGTTGGACATGATGTCTCCTTTGAAATCAGGCCGAAAGGGATTCGGAAGTTGTTTGGGGGGCGGGAACGGGTTCGTCGGAGAGGCGCCCGTGCGGAAGCAGGACCGCCGCGACTATTCCCACTGCGTACGTGGCCGCCAAGGCAATAAAGATGGGGGTGAAGACTGAGGCGTAGATCTGAGCCACGCTGGCCTGTACTGCCGGGGCGGCCCCTTTGACCAGTTGCGGGGTCAGGGTGGAAGCGTCCAGGCCCGCCGGCAAAAGGGCCGCCACGCCGAAGCCGATCACCCCGCCGATAATCGCCGTCGCCACTGTTGACCCCACCTGCCGCACCAGGTTGATCGTCGCGGTGATGGTGCCGGTCTGGCTGGCCGGAGCAGCTCCCTGGACCACAGTGACGATCAGGCTCATGAACGCGCCGGTGCCCATCCCAACAACGGCCATAACGATCATGGGAACCCACAGCGGAAGCCCGGCGGGCAGCACCGCCATCACAAATAGTCCGGCGGCCCCCAATGATGTTCCCAGGATGGGGAAGATCCGGTACCGCCCCGTCCTGCTGGCCAGCCATCCGGTGAGCAGGTTGCTGGTCAGCATGCCGAACACGGTTGCGATGGGCACGAGCCCGGACACGGTGGCGGTGGTCTGGTACGCCATTTGGACGTACGTCGGCAAATAGGCGGTGATGGAGAAGAGGCCGACGCCGATAATCGCCGAGAGTGCGGTGCCTGCCGCGATGGTCCGGTTGGCGAAGAAATGCAGGGGGACGATGGGTTCGGGTGCGTGGCGCTCAACAAAGTAGAAGGCAACGAAGCCCAGCATGCTGACCGCGAGCGCGGCAGCGGTGGCGGGGCCCGCGCTGCGTTCTGCGGCCCAGGTGGCGGCGAGGACAAGGGCCACCAGTGCAGCGGTAAATACAGCCGCCCCGGCAACATCGAAGTGGCGGGGCATGGGGCCGGGCCCCAGGTGGGGAACGGCAACCAGGGCAAGGGCCAGGGCTGCAGCGCCCACCGGGATGTTGATCCAGAAAACCCACTGCCAGCCCCAGTAATCGGTGATGGCGCCGCCGAGAACGGGGCCAACCAGGACCGCGATGGGGAAAGCTGCGCCAATGATGGCCATGTGGCGCGGACGTTCCCGCTGCGAGGTGACCCTGGCGATGATGGTCTGCGACATCAGCTGCAGGCCCGCGGAGCTCATCCCCTGCAGGACGCGCGCGGCGATAAGCCATGCCATGTCCTGCGAAAAGCCGCAGGCCAGGGAGGCCGCCAGGAACATTACTAGCGAACTGAGGAAGATCCGGCGGGCTCCCAGGACATCGCCTAGTTTGCCGAGCACCGGCAGCAGCACTGTGCTCGCGAGGGTGTATCCCACAACAACCCAGCTCATGAGCTTCAGCGCGCCCAGCTCACCCGCAACCGTGGCCAGGGATGTGGACACCACGGTGTGGTCCAGGGCCCCGAGGAACGAAACCGTGAGCAGGGAGATAACAAGGAGACGGAGTCTCAAAGGTGTAAGTGGCATAGTGATCTACCCGAACGATCGGGCCGTCGACGCGACGTGTTGTGCCTCCGGCGCACCATCACGACGGAGAACGGGTTCGGAAGGAACCCCGGCGCCGTTACTCATGCTACCTCACTTTAGTTTGAAAGCAACAAAAGAATGCGTGAATTAGACACCTGTGGCGGCCATCCCTTATGTAGCAAGCACGGCGCGCGTGAGGGACATGTCCTCGAGCAGCTCATCCAGGTCCGTTCCGGGCTGACCCGAAGACTGCGCCTCGATGGCCCGGCGCAGCGCCAGACGGGCTGATGATTCATAGCGCTCCGGAGCCCTTAGTGTCCCGTCCTCGGTGGACGTCTCCAGCCGCGTCAGCCCGGCCTGCTGGTCCACGGTGACTTCGGTTCGCACCTCGCCGAGGGCCAGCACCTGGAGCAGGCCGTCGGCGTGAAGGCCCGCTGCCGCCGTCGCCCCCAGGGTGACGGGTATTGCCCCGCCCGCGGATCCCCCTGAATCCAGCAGAGCAATCCTGGCGTGCGCCGTCGCACTGCACACCTGGAGCGTCAACGGGCCCCGGACCAGTGACCGCGCCCAGCCCAAGCCGTCGCGGATTACCGCTTCAAGACCTGTCGCGGGGGCGGCGCACTCAACGGTGACGATCCGGGCCGGCCTGCCTCGTCCTGCCCGGACCGCGTCGGCAACCACATCCGGGCGCAGCCGGGGACGCTCAACGATGACCGGGATGTCACCGGGCCATGGGTAGGCTCCGAGTCCTTTCTGCGGGAGCGCAGCAGGGTCCGCAATCACCACCGCTGCCGCTCCCCTGGCCCGGGTGTCCAGCATGCCCTGCCACCAATCGCCGGATCCAGGCACCACAGCCACCGCCCCACTGACGTCTCTGGTGAGTGCAGCACTGACGGCAAGCTCGGCGACAGCCGCGAGATAGGAAGGCAACACGGTGAAGATGCCGATCCCTGGACTTGCTGAACTCATTGCGGCACCCCTTCAAGAACCTTCGCTGCGGCAGCATCGACCAGGTCGATTGCAAAGTGCGAGTCAGCCAGCAGTTCGTCGTACTCGACTGGGACCCCGCCTTCAAGGAGTGAGGCAAGCAGGCGCCACTGCGCCATATAGCCGTCTTCCGGATCCCGCCTGTACTCCGTCCACTGCCCGTCCGCGCTTCGCACTCGGGTGGCCGCGCTTCCGGCATGGACAAAGGCGGGCGGGAAATTCACCTCGATGCGGTCGTGGGAGGTGGCGATATTCATCCTCCAGAGGGCATCCGGTCCTTCCGGAAGCATGGTAAGCGCCAACTGGACCAGGATTCCGCCGGCCCGATACCCCACAAGGTAGCCGACTGGCGGGGCGACCCTGGCGTAAACAACCTCGTCGATGCCTGGCGCGATGTCCCTCACGGCCGGAAGATCATGGATCGCGAGACCGGTCAGCAGCTGCCGCAGAACGCCGGCCGCAACCGCGGGACTGTCGAGGTCCAGGCGTTCCCGCCGGGCGGCCTGGAAAGGGGCGCCCTCGGCGACCAGCCGGTGGTACCTGTCATTCGGCGGAAGCGCCAGCGTCACGGAGATCGCCTGCACCCGGCCCGCGAGGGCAACGAGATGATGCCTGGCCCGCCCCCACGCGGCGTCAAACAGGTGGTTCGTCCCCACCAGAAGGACCGTTCCCGCGAGCCGGCAGGCAGAGATGACTTCGTCGGCTTCCTCCCTGCTGGTGGCCAATGGCTTCTCGCAAAAGATGGCAGGCTTCCCCGCGGCTACAGCCGCCAGGATTTGGCGGGCATGTTCAGCGGGCGGGCTGCAGATGGCCACCAGGTGGACTGCCGGGTCCGCAAGCAGGTCCGCCTCCCCCACTGACCACCGGGCACCAAGCCTTTCGGCCAGGCCCTGGGCGCGCCCACTTCCCGCATCGGCAATGTGCACCACCTTGAACAGCTCCGCCAGGCGCCCCAGCACCGGCAGAAGCAGGGCCGCGACGCCCGGCCCGGCCCCAAGAACTCCTATATTCCAAGGCATCGTCGCCTCCCTCTTTTGTCCATATTATTCATAAGTACGGAAATATCCGGCTATAGTCGCGTTCAACCCCACCTTAGTTCCCTCTTATGTGTGAGAATTGTGATCATGACGACAGAGTCCACGCTCCGCTTTGGAGCACAAACGGATGAAGTGACGAGCCTGCTGAGGATCGTCAACCTGGTGCGAACGGGCGAGGCAACAACGCGCCCTGAAATCGGCAAGGTCACCGGGCTGGGCAGGGGCGTTGTCAGCCAGCGTGTGGACCAGGCCATTGAGATCGGCTTTCTCGGGGATGGAGAATTCGGCGCCTCCTCCGGTGGCCGCGCGCCCCGGACCCTTCGCTTCCGCGCGGAGCAGGGAAGGATTGTCATATGTGCCCTCGGAGCCGCTCATATAAGGGTTGGCGTCACTGCCCTTGACGGCGACATCCTGGCACACACGCACCGCACCTGGGATATCGCCCAGGGCCCCGAGAAGACCATTGACGCCGTGATGGCCCTCGTTGACGACGTGCTGAAAAAGGATCACCAAGTGCCCGTCTGGGGTGTGGTGGTGGGCCTCCCCGGCCCGGTTGACTTCGCCACGGGACAACCGGTGGCACCTCCGATCATGCCCGGGTGGAATGGATTCGATGTCCGTACGCCCTTCGAGGACCGCTTCAACGCACCGGTGTGGGTGGATAACGACGTCAACCTGCTGGCCCTTGGTGAGCGCGCCCGGCGTCGCGAATCCCTTGCGAACCTCATCTATTGCAAGATCGGTTCGGGAATCGGTGCCGGCCTGCTGTCCCAGGGCAGGATCCACCGCGGTGCCAACGGCGCGGCCGGCGACATCGGCCATGTCCGGGTTTCCGACTCCCATGCCCAATGCCGCTGCGGCAAGATCGGCTGTCTCGAAGCGGTGGCCAGCGGTTGGGCCCTGGTCAGGGACGCGGAAGAGGCTGTCAAGGGAGGCACCCGGAGCTCCCTGGCCCCGCTGGCAAAAAAGGGGACACTGACCCTCGAGGAGATCACCCTCGCGGCCCAGGCCGGGGACCCGCTGGCCATCACACTGATTCAAAAGTCGGCCCGGGTAGCGGGTGAGACCATTGCAGCCCTGGTGAACATGTTCAACCCCGGAATCATCGTCATCGGCGGGGCCATGGGATCGGCCGGCGAAGTATTCCTGGCCGAAGTGCGCCAGCGGGTCTACGAACTGTCCCTGCCGCTCGCCACCCGCGACCTCACCATCACCTTGTCCGTCAACGATGAGCGCGAACCCCTGCGCGGAGGAGCTGAGCTGGCGCGCGAGCAGCTGTTCGATGTCACCTTCCCGCGCTGGTTTGCTGACGGCAGGCCCTCACCGGAACGGGCCGCTGTCCCCGCATAGGGTCCACTGCACGGCCTGGGCAGAGCCGCTCAGGCCACATCGCGGGAGACGCTGGGCACCGGTTCCCGGTCAAGCTCCAGCCGGGCCTCCAGATGGAACGGCAGGACCAGCGGAGAACCGGGACGCGCCTGAAGGTAGGGCACCAGCAGCTGGAAGTCGACGGCGATGGCGTGCACCCCGCGGGAAAGCTCGCGCCGGCCGGCCAGGACCACCCTGTCCTGCACGAACCACCACCCGGGCTCCGCCTGCAATGCGTCCGCACGCACGCGCCGGGCCCCCAGCACCACCGTCAACTCCCCTGGTGCCACCGGGATGCCGTCGACCTCAACTGCGAGCTCAGCCACGGTGGAAAGGGGCATGGAGCGGATCCATGACAGGCCGAGCCGGAGTTCAAAGCCTTCCGGCGTGGCCGTCAGCGCATCTTCGCGCAAAGCGGTTTGCAACATGGCTTCCATCCTTTATCCTAAAAGTGACATAAGTTTGTCATTAACAAGCATAAATGGGAAGGCATCACATGGCCCCCGCACTTCCTGACAACTGGACCCTCTGCGCCAGCTCGTTCAACTGGATTCCGGAGATCACGGCAGCCCGGCGGACAGCCACTGACGTTGTGATTGGCATCGCGGATTCCGTGGCGAAGACAATAGAGCTCGAACCTGGGCTGCTGTGGCGGTCCTTCCCCGCTCCGCAGGACGCCGAGGTAGACGAACTGCGGGATTCGCTGGCGGCAAGAGGGGGCCGCGTCAGCATCGTTGGCGCCAGCCTCGACGACTTCACGTCCCCAACCGACCGCCGCTCGTTGCAGGAGCGCTTGGACTTCCTGGTCCCCCAGCTCAGCGCCGCCAGCCGAGTGGGTGCCCGCGGGATCCGGCTACCGATCGGACAGGCGGGAACGGAACTGCTCACGCTGCTGCAGCCGCTGCTGCATGAACTCGATCTGGTGCTGTACGAAGAAATCCAAGGGCAGCAGACTCCAAACAACCCTTCTGTGGCACCAGCACTGGATGCGATAGCCGGGCTGGCAGACGAGCACGTGCGGGTACTCGTCGACATCAGCATGCTCATGCCGGCCCTTCCCGTCACCTACCTTCATGAGTTGCGGCAGGGCGGCGTTCCTTCCGATCTTCTGGCGCGCCTGGAGAATGACTGGCGCGATCCCGCCACCCTCGATGCCGTCATCGCCCTGCTCCGCGCAGGGAAGGTTCCGCCGCGCATCCACACCCTCTTCATGAACCTGCTCATCCGCTTCGGCCGCAGCGACGCCGCAGACCTGCAGGGCATCCTCCCCCTGGTGGGCGCCTTCCATCTGAAGTTCTGGGATCTGGACGACGACGGCGGCCGGGTTTCCCAGCCGCTGCATGACCTTGGCAGCCTGCTGCGCGGGACCGGCTTCACGGGCACGCTGACCAGCGAATGGGGCGGCCACGAGTGGCTGCAGGACGACCCAACGGAGATGACGCGGAGTCACCTGGCCCTGGCGGGGGCAGCCCTCGCGGAGCCAGCAGCGGTGGAGTCGGCAGCGGTGGAGCCGGCACCAGCGGCCCGGGCTGCCCTCTGACCGGATACAGAAGCTAATGGCATACAAACAAGTGAGGCCGGCCCCGCGGGGCCGGCCTCACTTGTTTGCGAATTACTTCGTGCTGAATGCGGCGTCGAAAGCTGCGGCGGAGGGTTCATAGGCGGAGAGCCGGCGCACGAAGGCCAGCGCCTCGGGGGCGCCATCCAGCCGGTCCATTCCGGCGTCCTCCCACTCCACGGACAGCGGCCCGCGGTAGTCGATGGCGTTCAGCATCCGGAACGCATCCTCCCACGGCACGTCGCCGTGGCCGGTGGAGATGAAGTCCCAGCCGCGGCGCGGATCAGCCCAGGGCAAATGGGAGGAGAGCCGGCCGTTGCGCCCGTTGGACAGGCGCTTCTTCGTGTCCTTGCAGTGCACATGGTAGATCCGGTCCTTGAAGTCCCACAGGAACCCCACAGGGTCGATGTCCTGCCACACCATGTGGCTCGGGTCCCAGTTCAGGCCAAAGGCCTCGCGGTGCCCGATCGCCTCGAGGGCGCGCTGCGTTGTCCAGTAGTCGTAGGCGATCTCTGATGGGTGCACCTCATGGGCGAACCGGACGCCCACCTCGTCAAAGACATCGAGGATGGGGTTCCACCGGTCGGCAAAGTCCTGGTAGCCGGCGTCGACCATCTTTTCGGAGGCGGGCGGGAACATCGCCACGTACTTCCAGATGGACGATCCCGTAAAGCCGGTCACTGTTTTCACCCCCAGCTTGGCGGCGAGCCGTGCAGTGTTCTTCAGTTCCTCGGCGGCACGACGGCGGACCCCTTCAGGATCGCCGTCGCCCCATACGACGTCCGGCAGGATGCCGCGGTGCCGTTCGTCGATCGGGTCGTCGCAGACGGCCTGGCCCTTGAGGTGGTTGGAGATGGTCCACACTTTGAGGCCGTGGCGGTCAAGAATGTCCAGCTTGCCCTGCACATAGGCGTCGTCGTCCCAGCGCCAGGGGTCCAGGTGGTCACCCCAGCAGGCGATCTCCAGCCCGTCGTAGCCCCATTCGCCGGCGAGCCGGGCCACCTCCTCGAACGGCAGGTCGGCCCACTGGCCGGTGAACAAGGTAATTGGTCGTGCCACGTGCTTCCCCTCCTCAACTGGCCGGCACGGGAACGCCGGCAGCGACACGTGTCCAGGCGGAATCATTTTCGGAACTGCGCTCGACAGCGTCGAGCACCCGCTGCACCCTCAGCCCGTCGGCGAACGACGAATGCGGGGCGGAGCCGCCCACGATGCCCTCCACGAGGTCCTTGACCTGGTGGGAGAACCCGTGCTCGTAACCGAGCATGTGGCCTGCCGGCCACCACGCCGAAACGTAGGGATGCTCCGCTTCCGTGACCAGGACCTTCCGGAAGCCCTGGCGGTCCGCAGGTGCCGTGCGGTCGTAGAACTGGACGCTGTTGAGGTCCTCGAGGTCGAAGGCCAGGGCGCCCTTGTCCCCGGAAACCTCAATCTGGAGCGCGTTCTTCCGGCCGGTGGCAAACCGGGTGGCCTCGAACGACGCCAGCGCGCCGGATTCGAAGCGGCCCGTGAAGATGGCGATATCGTCCACCGTCACCTGGCCGGAGCCGACGCCGGAGCCGACACCGGCAGCGCCGGAAAGCCCGGTATCGGAAGGTCCGGAGCCTGAAGTGGAGCCCTTCAAAAGAGGCCGCTCCTTCACGATGGTGTCGATAACGCCGGACACCTTCTCCAGGTTCAGGCCGGTGACGAACTGGGCCAGGTCGATGGCGTGGGCGCCGATGTCCCCCAGGGCCCCCGAGCCGGCGTGTTCCTTCTGCAGGCGCCAGGCCAGCGGCATCTCCGGGTCCACCAGCCAGTCCTGCCGGTACGAGGCACGCACCTGGTTGATCGTGCCGACGGCGCCTTCGGCGATGAGGTTGCGGAGGAAGGTGACAGCCGGAACGCGGCGGTAGGTGAAACCGACCATTGCCTGGATGCCCCGGGCAGCCGCCCGTTCGGCGGCTTCGGCCATCGCTTCGGCTTCCGCCACCGTGTTGGCGAGTGGTTTTTCGCACAAAACGTGCTTCCCGGCCTCCAGCGCGGCGATCGCGATTTCGGCGTGGGAGTCGCCGGGGGTGACGATATCGACGACGTCGATATCGTCGCGGGCGATCACGTCCCGCCAGTCTGTTGCTGACTCGGCCCAGCCCCACTTGCTGGCAGCGGCGGCGACCGCTTCAGCGTTACGGCCGACAATAACCGCCATTTCCGGCTCGGCAGGCAGGTCGAATACCCGCGGCGCCGTCCGCCAGCCTTGGGAGTGGGCAGCACCCATGAAGCCATAACCGATCATGGCCACGCGCAGGGTTTTCATGCGAGCACCACCGTCCGGTCAACCGCGACGCGGTTGCCCACGTAACGCATCGGCGCAATCTGCATATACAGCAGGCGCAGGGTGAGGATGACCTCGACGTCGATCTCCTCGCCGGCGTCGGGGACGCGGTCCAGCGGGATGATCACGTCGGGCTTGTCTGCGACGAACCACAGGGTTTCCCATTGCTCCGGGAGTTCAGCTATGGAGTAGGACTTGTCCTGCAGTTCGAAGCGGAGAGACTCCTTGGGAATCTCCACGCCGTTGACCGTTGCAACGACGTCGTCAACGGCGGACAGCCAGAGGCTGCGGTACCAGGGCAGCTGCACCGATACGGCAATCCCCTCGGGGTGCCTGCGGACGTCGGTGTCCTGGAACAGGGAATTGTGAGTTGCCATGGCTTTCCTTACTTAACAGTCTCGACCAGGGTCGCGTGGGAGTCGGATGCATTTGGATCAACGGCCTCTTCGATGGCATGCCGCATCAGCGTGTGCTGCTTCTTGACGAGGTCGATCGGATCGGATTCGCCCAGGTCGGCGAACGCGTGGCCCTCCCACTCGCTGGACAGGTAGCCCTGGTAGCCGCCCTTGACGAACTGGCGCACAATGCGGGGAATGTCCATCGCGGGTTCATTGCCGTGTTCGTCGATGTCGTAGAACTTCGCGTGGACATGGAAGATCTGCGGCATGATATCCAGCCACTCCTCCGGCGGAACCAGTCCATGCATGTTGAATGCCAGCCGGGTGAACGGGCCCAGGCGGGCAGGATCAAAGTTGTTGGCACTGAGGTAGTCCTCGAACTCCTGGTTGCGCTCATGCATGGGCGACGGTTTGCGCCAGATCTCCTGCATGACGGCGAAGTGCTCCTCGGGCAGCCCCATTTGCGTCAACGTGCGGAAGAGGGTCGGGGAAAGGCTGTGCATCGTCGAGCTGAAGTCTGCGGTGAAACCGAGCCGGTCGCTTCCCAGTTCCTCGTACATTTCTCGGATCTGCAGGATCTTGGGATCGTTCGGGCCCTGCGGCGCGTGAATTTCGTAGCCGAGCTTCTGGTCGTACTTCTCGGCCAGGGGAAGCAGCCGGCGGAGCAATTCCTTGCCCGCGGAGCGGATCACCACGCGGTGGAAACCAAGCTTGTTGGCCGTGTGCAGCTGCGCGGCGAAGAAGTCGTACTCCTCATCGGGTGTCATGTCCCGGTCCTTGCGGCGGCCCATGTCCAGGTTGGTGCCCACTGCGCTGGGGGTCAGGCCGTAGCGGTCCATGCTGTCGCGCCACAGGCGGACGAAGTCGTCGTCGACGTCCGGGTAGGTGCGCAGCATCTGGGCGATGTTGAACTCAACCCCCGGGCCGAGGCCTTCATCTGCAACAGCTTTGATCAGCGTCTCAGGGGTGTAGAGCCCGGCGGCGAACTCGGAGGTGAGCGAATAGAGGGTGATGCCAAGCTCGATGCCCGAGCCTGCGATGCCTTCTGACATAATTTCTGGTTCCTTCGTTGTCAGCCGCGGACGGGCTGGGCGAGATGGCTGTTGAGGATGCGGCGGGCTTCTGAAGCGTCGGTGATCATGGCCGAACCGGCGTTGGCGGCCGCTGAGCGCTGGACGGCCTGCTCGCCGCGGATGATGTCGAACGGGTCCTGCCAGTTGTTCCAGTGCCAGCCTTCGTATTCGCTGGAGATTGCGCCGGAGTAGCCGTTCTCAACCAGTTGCCGGACAAGGCTCCGGACCGGCACCGAGGGCTCTTCGCCGGTCTCGTCGATGCCGAAGAACTTGCCGTGCACGTGGCGGACCCAAGGCATGATCTCCAGCCAGGTGTCCAGCGGTGCAGGACCGAAAAGCCCTGTTCCGTTGATGGCGAAGTCAATGCCAAGGTCGGGCCGGCCGTTGCGGGCCGCCAGGCCGATGAAGGCGCCGAAGCGTTCACCGTGAACCTTTTGCGTGTTTGGCGGTCCGTCGGCGTAGAACCCATTCCACAGGTCAACCACCTGTCCGAGAAGTGCCTCCGAAGCCCCACGGCGGCGGTAGGCCTCCAGCAGGGAGGGCGCAAAGCCGGTAACGGTGGCACCCCAGTCCGCGGTGAAGCCGAGCAAGGGGGAATCGAGTTTCTCGTAGCGGTCGCGAAGGGCCAGGACACGTTCGTGGGCGCCGTGCTGGTCCGCGTGGACTTCGAGGGCCAGGGTGACGCCGTACTTCTCGGCCACGGGCAGCAGGCTTTCCATGGCGTCCGGAGTCAGCGATATCTGCACCCGGGCGATCGGGAAGCCGAGCCTGGCGGCTACGTCGATCTGCTTGCGCATGTATTCGACAAGCTCGTCATGGTTCATGAGCCGGTCGCGGCGGATACCGGTGTCAACGTTGACTGCGAGGGAGGTGGGGACCAGGTCAACCTCGGCCACAAGATCACGGAACTGGCCAACGAAGTTGTCATCGATCCGGTCCGGGAAGCCGCGCAGGCTGGAGAATCCGATGACTTCGAGCCCCGGGCCGAAGCCTTCGGCCGCCACTTTGCGGATCAGGCCATCGAGGTCGTACTGCCGGGCGTGGACGGCCCGGGTGAAGCTGTAAAGGGTGACGCCCTGGATCGGCGTGCCGAGGCTGGTCATCGCTGTGCCACCTTCATGGTCTTGGTGTCGTGCTCTTCGATGTGCAGCACGCCGTGGTCGGTGATGATGTAGGGGATGTAGAGCTTCAGGTCCACCCTGACCTCGTGCTCGGTCCGGCTGTCCGGGACGGGAAGGTCGCCCGAAAGGACTGCCGAGTCCAGCGGGAACCACCATTCGCCGGTCTCGTCCACGAGTTCCTCGAAGCTGAAAGTGCGGTTGTTCATGGTCCAGCGCAGTGAGCCCTCGGGGGCGCTGACGCCGTCCACTGTCAATGCAGCTCCAGCGATGCAGGAACCCGGCAGGGCCCGGTACCAGGGGATGCGGACTTCGACGGCGGTACGGCCGTCTTGGGTGATCAGTGTTCCCTGCTCGATTATGCGGTCGGCGATCATCGAGACCTCCTTGTCTGCGGCATGCGTTGCCTGTGATTGAACGAAATAGCAGCGGCATCGCACCACTTATTCATTATTTAGTCAGTCTATTGTCTGATTCAGACATAAGTAAAGAGCTGTTGAGTTCTTCTTTGAGTTTCCGGGCCCCGCGCACTGCGAGCGCTACAGCGGTCAGCGTGGGATTGCATGCCGTGGCGGTGGGAATGACGCCGTTGCCAGCCACGAAGAGGCCGGGGACCTGCCACACCTGGCTGTCGGGCGAACACACGCTCTGGCCGTCGTCCCTTGCGCCCATCCTGGTTGTGCCCTGGTAGTGAAGCGATGCGCCGGGCGGCATGACGAACGGACGCTCGTCGAGCGGCTCACCCACCGCCTTGCCCAGGCGGACAATTTCCTGCTTGGCGCGGTCCAGTACCTCGTGATCCCGCCGCGTGAGGCGGTAGTGGATGCGCATGGCGGGCATCCCGTACGAGTCGCGGACACCGTCGTCGAACGCCACCCGGTCCTCGCGCTGCAGATCCTTGGCGCAGAACAGCCCAAGCCCCACGATAGAGCCCGGGACAACGGGGTCATCGTCGGCCAAGGGAACCGGTGACGCATCCAGTTGCATGATCTGGCCGTGGAAGGGCGCCCCGTCCGTGTAGGGAACCCAGGCAACTCCGCTCTGCTCACTGAGCGCGCCGCTGGCGGCTGCCCGGCCCTGCGGAGCGGTGACATCGCGCAGCCGGCTCGCGAACACTACCTGCGCCTGGTCGTTGAGGTAGCGGCCCAGGGCGTCGGGCCGGATCCCGGAAGCCCACAGCAGCTGCGGCGTGCGCAGGGCATCTGCACCCACCACAACGTAGCGGGCCGCCACCTGATGGGTTTCGCCGCTGCGGCGGTCCTGGACTTCGATGCCGGCAGCAGCGCCATCCTCCAGGAGCACACGCGTTACCAGCGACTCATCATAGAGTTCAAACTGCGGATTTTCCCGGGTCGCATCCCCCATCACGACGTCGGAACCTGACCAGACCAGGCCGCCGTCCTCCCGCCGGTGCACAGCAAGAGGCATGGGCTGGACGCGGTAGGCGGTGTCACGGCCCGCGTCCACGGCGGCGGCGAGTCGTTCCCGGACGAGGTCAGAGAACGGAGCCCCGTCGAAGGCGCGGGTGGTCACCCCCAGCAGTCGGTCGGCGTCGTCAAGAAGCTCTTCAAGGTCCGGCAGGAACGGAATGCGCTCTTTGCCGCCCGGGCGGGGGCAGGCAGCGGTCCAGTGGGCGGCCATGCCGCCCACGTTGCTGGACATGGCGGCGACGGGCATCCCGTCCTCGCCGGGGAAGGCGTAGCCGTCCTGCAGCAGGTAGGTTCCGGGCCTGGCCCGTCGCTCCCCGCTCTTGACCGCGCCGGGTGAGTTCACCGTTTCGGCACCTGCGCCGGGGCCTTCCGATGCCCGCTGCGCGAGGCTGCGGCGTTCAGGATCCTCAATGTTCTTGACGTGCGCCCCGGGTGGACTGCTGACCGTGGGGCCCACCTCGAACATGGCGATGGTGGCACCAGGGGCTTCCTCGCTGAGGATCCGTGCGTATGCCGCTGCCGTGGGGCCGCTGCCGACGATGGCGACGTCGACCGCAACGGGATACCGGTTACCGCTCACCATCCCGCCACCAGTTCCTGGATGCGCCGGACGGACTTCGCCGAGTCGATCGTCGGGTAGTACTCGAGCCCGATGGGGCCGGCATATCCGCTGTTCCCCAGGTCCGTGAGCCGGGCGTGCCAGTCGATGGAACCGGAACCGGGTTCGCCGCGCCCCGGCACATCTGCGATCTGAACATACTTGATGAGGTCGCCGGCGTTGGCGAGCTCGGCGGCCACGTCCTCGCCCTCGACCGTGGAGTGGTAGAGGTCGTAGAGAACGCCGAAGTTGGGCGAGTTGACGCCCTTGGCGACATAGACGGCTTCCGAGGTCCGGTCCAGCAGGGCTCCCGGGTGGTCAACCCTGACGTTGACCGGTTCGAGAACCAGGGTGATGCCGGAACCCTCGATGTGCGCGACGCCTCGGGTGAAGATCTCAATCAGTTCGTCCAGCTGGTCCTGCCGCTTGCGCCCGCCGAATCCGGTACCGCTGCCCACTACCAACCGGGGGCAGCCGAGCTGCTGTGCCACTTCGACGCCGGCGTCCAGCCCGGTGTAGAAAGCATCGTGGTTGCGGGGCGGGATCATGAACTGCATACGCGGTTCCGCCAGTTGGGAGGTGAGCTGGACTCCGGTTTCCTCGAGTGCGTGCTTCAGGGCCGGAATGTCTTTGCCCGTCGGGCCCCACATTTCGACGGCGTCGAAGCCGGCTGCTGCCGCCGCGCGAACCCGGTCAGCAGCACTTTCGCCTGCTTCGGCGAACAAAAGGTCGATATTGGGCGAAAGTTGGAACATGGATGTCTCCTAGAGAATTGAAGTAGTGGTTTAAAACATGGGGTGGTCGTGGACCGGGTCCTCGGGAACCGTCTGAAGCACGTCCCAATGCTCAACAATCCGCCCGTTTTCAAAGCGGTAAATGTCTGCGACGGCGGCGTCGGGACGCCCGGGACCTGAAGCGCGTACATGCACCAACGCCAGGTCACCGTCCACCAGGATGCGCTGAACCTCGAACCGGGAGTCTGGCGATCCGTCGAACTTCGGCGTCAGCATACTTACTGCCGCCTCCGGCCCGTCAGGAATGGCCGGGTTGTGCTGCCGGTAGTCGCCGGCCACAAGGAAGTCGAAGGCTTCACGCACCCGTTTTTGGGTGTAGAAGATCTCCACGAAGCGCTCGAACGCTGCGCGGTTGTCAACCATCGCGGGTCAGCCCTTCAGGCCGCCGGAGAAGCCCTGGATGAACCGTTTCTGCGCGAACAGGAACAGCGCCAGGATGGGAATCATGGAAACGATCACTATCGCGAAGATCGAGTTCCACTGGGAAACCAGGGAGCCGATGTAGTAGTACATGGCCACCGGCAGCGTCTGGTTGGCGGAGCCGCCCAGGAAGATCAGCGACGTGAAGAAGTCGTTCCACACGATGAGCCCGGCGAAGATGGTGACCGTTCCCGTGGCTGGGGCCATCATGGGGAACACCACCTTGGAGAAAATCTGGGATTTGCTGGCGCCGTCGATGGTGGCCGCTTCTTCGTAGTCCGTGCCGAGGCCGCGGAAGAAGTTTGCGTAGAGGAAGATCGACAACGGCAGGAGCATGCCCGTGTAGAGGATGATCAGGCCCCAAGCGGATCCGGTGAGTCCAAGGGCCCGTGCACCCATGTAGAGAGGGACGGCGCCGAGCTGGCCGGGGAGGATGATGGCGATCAGGAAGAGGTAATACGCGCCCTTGCTCCAGCGTCGGGTGCTGCGGGTGATGACATATCCGGTGATGGAGCCGAGTGCGATCAGCCCCACGATGCTGCCTGCGGTGATGATGGCGCTGTTGACCAGGCCCATCACCACGTTGGAGTTGCCGGTGGCAGTGAGGACGTCGATAAAGTTGCTGAAGTCGGGGTTTGTTGGCGGAGCCAGGGCCGAGGTGGTGAACAACTCGCTGTCCGGCTTCAGGGCAGTTGTCACCAGGAAGTAGAACGGCGCGAGGAACACCAGGGCGAGCGCCCATAGGCCGACTTCGCGGAGCAGGGTGAGTTTGGTGTAGCGGAACATGGCTTAGTCCTCAGGGTTCGAACGCGTCAGCCGCTGCTGGAGAACGGCGAAGATCAGGATGATGGCGGCGAGCACCAGGGCCAGGGCGGCACCGCCCCCGAAGTTCCCGAGCGCAAAGGCCTGCTTGTAAACCAGCGTGGCCAGCGTTTCCGTCGCTCCGGCCGGTCCGCCGCCGGTGAGCGCCATGATGGGATCGAAGACGCGCAGCCCCTGGACGATTCCCAGCGTGGTGGCGATGGCGACGGCGGGGCGGATGGCGGGCAGGGTAACGTTGCGGAACCGCTGCCACAGATTGGCACCGTCAATGGCCGCCGCCTCCTCCACTTCCACGGGGACACCGGCCAGGCCGGCCATAAAAATCACCATGGCAAAGCCGGTGGAAGACCAGACCAGCACCACAAGCACGGTCCAGATGGCCCACTGCGGGTCGGCCAGCCACGGCTTGGCCTGGTCGCCGGCGCCTATTGCCGTAAGGAAGGCATTGAGCGGACCGTCGAAGTCGAAGATGTATTTCCAGATGTAGGCCGTGGCCAGCGGGCTGAGCACCACCGGCATGAAGAAGAGGGTCCGGAGGATGTAGCGCGTCTTGACGACGCGGTTCAGGCCCAGCGCAATAACCAACCCGGCGATGTTGCCCAGGAGAACCGAGCCAAAGGCCAGAAAGAGGGTATTGGAGAGGGCTCCGAGTTTCGTGGGGTCCTTGAAGATGGCCTCAAAGTTTGTCCAGCCCGTGATTTTGAACGAGCCGATGCCCGTCCAGTTGGTAAAGGCGAAGAATCCGCCGATTCCAGTTGCCACGTAGTGGATGGCAAACACCAGGGCGATCCCGGGCAGCGCCCACCACCAGTGTCCGAACTGCATGGGCCCGCGCCGGGGACGGGTGTTCTCACCCGCCCCCGGCGTCCGCTTGCCTCGCCGGGGTGCTTCAGCTGCTTCGCTTTTCGGTTGCATCGTCGCAGTCATTGGTATTCCTTGCTTGTCCCTTTGAGTCGTCGGAACGTTGATGGTCAAGAACTGCTACTGATCCCAGGCCGCGTCCATGGCCTGCAGGACCTGGTCAGGGCTCTTCTGGCCGGTGATGATGCCCTGGACCCCCGTGGCCAGTGCGTCGTAGACGGCGGAATTCGGCCACTGGATGTTGGGCAGGGGGCCGTATTTGCCGTCCTTCATCAGGCCGCCGACGTTCTTATAGGCGCCGCCGTCGAAATCGTACTTGTCGAGTCCGCTGACCGGCAGGGCACCGTCGATTTCTGCGAATGCCTTGGTCTGCTCAGGCTGGGCGGCCCAGTCGAGGAAGGCCTTGGCAGCGTCCTTGTTCTTGGAGGCCGCGTTGATGGAGAAGGCGTAGTTTGCGCTGGCAAATACGTAGCTATTACCTGAGCCCTGTTCCGCCGGGAACGGCCGAACGGCGAACTGGGAGCCCCCAGCGGCGGACTGCAGCTGCTTCCAGCTTGGAGCCGGGATGAAGCCGCTCACGGACGTTCCGCTGGCAAGCCCCTTGGTGATGGCATCGAAGCCGCCGCCGGCAGCACCCTTCTGGAAGCAGCCCGCGTCCTTCAAGGTATTAACTGCTTCGAGGGCTGACTTCCAACCGTCCGAGCCCGCGAAGGTGGCTTCCTTCGCAGCGCGCTTATCGTTCCATTTCGGGTCTTCCGCGTAGACGCGCGAGGCTGCCAGGGACATCGCCATCAGCCCTGTGTTGGGAGGGGCTGATCCGGCAAGGGCAAAGAGGGATTTACCGGAGGACTCCAGAGCCTTGCACTGCTGCTGGAGGGAGGAAAAGTCGGCAGGGAAGCCACCGGCTGCAGTTGCAGCCGTCTCATTACTCACCAAGGCAGAGATCGTAATTTCCGTGGCCTGGCCGTACACCTTGCCGTCGGTTCCAAAGGTGCTGGCGCTTCCCTCGGGGAGCAGTTGCTTCGCGGCATCGTCAAGCGGTTCAAGGAAACCTGCCTGGACGAGCGGCAGGATGCTGCGGCCGGTGCCGGAGCCGGGTGAGGTCACTACGACGTCTGAGGCGTTTCCGGCCTGGAGCTGTGTGCGCAGGGTCTGGTCGTAGGAGTCGTTCGGCTGAGGATTGAAGGTGATTTTCACGTTCGGGTGTGACTTCATGTAATTTTCTGCCAACACCTGGAAGGGGCTCTCGATGGTGTTGGATGTCGCGAAGGACAGTGAAAATTCCTGGGAACCACCCGAAGAGGAGCTGCTGCCGGTGGAGGCCGAGCAACCGGTAAGAATGAGTGCTGCGACGGTGGGGACGGCGAGGGCGCCGACCTTCAGGCCTGAATAGCGACGGTGCTGTGTCATGTCCAGCCTTTCTGACTTCATTGTCCAAAATCCGGGTGTCGTGACCCCGGTCACTCACAAGTATGCAGGAGATGTGCCTAAAAGACACATAAGTCTTTGCTATGACGGACATAAGTTTAACGGGGGTCCGCGGAAGGTCCATCCAGATCCCTGATGGCTTCGCCTACGTTATTGATCCCGCTGATAAACTCCCTTGAAACGGTTCCACTTCCAAAGGATCGCTGCGCCGTGACGAAACATGTCCTGCTTTCCCGTCTCGACCTCAACCTGCTGATCTCGCTGGATGCCCTCATTACCGAGCGAAGCGTTACCAGGGCGGCCGAGCGGCTCCACCTCAGCCAGCCGGCGCTCAGCGCCTCGCTCGCCCGGCTCCGATCCCACTTCGGTGACCCGATCCTGGCCCGCCGCGGCAATGCTTACGAGCTCACCCCCTTCGCCCTCCGGCTCGCGGAGCACACCACCACCGCACTGGAGGCCGCACGCCGCGTCTTCGAAAGCCAGGCCACCTGGGAGCCCACAGAATCCGAGCGCGAGTTCTCCATCTACGGCTCGGATTACGGCTTCACGACCATTGGCCGGGTTGTTTCCGAGCTTGCAGCCGAGCGCGCCCCAGCTGTCCGGTTCCGGTTTATGCTCCACAATCCGATGGTGGTGGAGGATGCAGCCAACCGCCTTCGGTCGGTGGACGGCATGGTGATTCCCCACGGATTCCTCACCGGGCTGCCCTACCTGGACCTGTGGAGGGACGGGTGGGTGGCCGTGGTCTCCACGTCCAATGAAGCCGTCGGCGAGCAAATCACCATGGAAAACATCGCTGAACTTCCCTGGGTGATGACCTATCAGACGCGCTCAGCCTCAACCTCGGCGGAACGGCAGATCCAGCAGCTGGGCGTTGAGCCCCGCGTGGACGTGGTTGTTGAAAGTTTCCAGTCCTTGCCGCACTTTGTGGTTGGGACCAACCGGATCGCGCTCATCCAGGCGGCCCTGGTGCCGTTCGCCCTGCGCGTGGGCGGGATTCGGATCCTGCCGCTGCCCTTCGATGCCACGCCGCTGGTTAATGCCTTGTGGTGGCACCCCGTGCACAACCGCGACTCCGAGCATGAGTGGATGCGGGGCCTCTTCAAAGAGGCTGCCGACATCGTGGCAGCCGCCGCAACCAAGGAAGCCCCTTAAACGCCTCGATGCCCGGCCGGCTAAACGGACGGGCATCGAGGCTATGGGACGTCGGTCTTTCAGGTCAGGCTGATGCCAGGGCCGTCCGCATGCTCTTGCGGATAAGGTCATGCTGCTTCCGCACCAGCAGCAGCGGATCCACCTCACCGAGCTCGGCGAAGGCATGACCTTCCCATTCGCTGGACCAGTAACCGCGGTAGCCGCCTTCGACGAATACGCGGACCAGTTCCGGATAGTCGATGGCCGGCTCGTTGCCCTGCTCATCAATGTCGTAGAACTTCGCGTGGACGTGCATGATTTGCGGCATGATGTCAGCCCACTCCTTCGGGCTGACGTGGCCGTGCATGTTGAACGCCAGGTGGGCGAAGGATCCAAGCCGGGCAGGATCGAAGTCACGTCCCCGCAGGTACGCAATGAACTCCTCCTGCCGCACCCGTATCGGTGCCTCAGTGCCCCAGATAGCCTGCAGCCTTTCCACAGCGTCATCGTCCAGCCCGGCACGGCGAACCGCGCGCAGGAGCGTGGGAGACATGCTGTGCATGGTGGAGGAGAAGTCAGCCACGAAGCCCAGCAGCGGTGAATCAAGCTCGGCGTAGACGTCGCGGACCTTCATGATCTCGGGCGAGTTGGGTCCCAGCGGTGCATGGATCTCGTAGGCAAGTTTGAGTTCGAGGTCCTCGGCGAGCGGCAGCAGCCGGCGAAGCAGCTCCGGCTTCGCGCTCTGGATGCGGACGAGCGGGAAACCGAGCTTCTTGGCGCCGTGGAAGAGTGTCTGCGTGAACTCGTACTCCTCGTCCGGGGTCATGTCGCGGTCACGGCGGCGTCCCATGTCCAGATTGGCGCCGAAGGAGCTGGCGGTGAAGCCGTGCTTGTCGAAGGCGCGCTGCCACGAGCGCACGAAGTCGTCAGTCACGTTGGGATAGGTAGGCAGGACCTGCGATGCCACAATTTCGATCCCGGGGCCGATGCCGAGCTCGGCCACGCGGTTCAGCAGACCGTCGAAGTCGTACCAGCCGGCCCGGAATTCGGCGCTTGCCGAGTACAGGGTGAGCCCCAGCGAGAACGGATCATCCTCCGCTTTCGGTGGGGGCGGCGTGACCGCCGTCGTCAGTTCCGGTGCCCCCGCAGCCCTGTCCGTGACGGTCAGCTCCATCGTCTGGTTCACGAAGTTGGGAACGTACATGCCGGGACCGCCGTCCTGGCCGGGAGCAATCTGCATGTACGGCAGGCGCAGCTCACCGATGAGCCGGACGGTGTGCTGCTCGCCCAGGGCAACAGGGGTCTCCGTTGTGGCGATAAGCAAGGGATGTTCCTGGAGGTACCAGAGAGTTTCGCTTTGAGCGGGCAGGTCCGGGAGCGCATAGCGGACACCACCCAGTTCCAGGGACAGGTTCCCGGCGGGGATATCCTGGCCGTCGACGGTGAGCCGCAGGCTGGAGACCGAGGAGAGCCACAGACTCCGGTACCACGGCAGGGTCAAGGCCAGCGCGAGACCGTCGGGATGGGTGCGGAGGCTTGCATCGTCAAGAAGTCCGTTTGGCATTGTTGCTCTCTTTACTGGGAAATGGGATGGGTCAGGTAAGTTCGCCGGTGATGCGGCGGATCAGGGCGTGTTGGCGCCGCACTTGCTCAATGGCACGCCATGGCGTGCGTTCGCCTTCGTATTCACTGGAGAGATAACCGGTGTAGCCGGAGTCCTTGAGGGCCTTGAGCACGGGCAGCCAGGGAATCTGCTGGTCTTCCAGCTGCTCGTTGATGTCGTGGAACTTCGCCTGGACGAACACCACATACTGGGCGATATCGGCGAAGTCGGCGGGGTCGACGCCGATGCCGTCGAGGAAGGCGGGCCGGGTCTCGCGGGTCTCACCTGCGCGCAGCGGAATGGGCCGGTCCTGGAAGATTCCGGTGTCGATGAGCAGGCCGAAGTTCTTGGTTCCGGTCCGTTCGATGAGGCCGATGTAGTCCTCGACGACGGGGTGCCTGATGGGCGTCGGCGAATGAATCTCCGGGCAGATGATGATCCCCAGCTCGTGGGCCAGATCAAGCGAGCGTTCCACGGACTCGGTCCAGATGGGGGCTGGGACCAGATCGCTGGACACCACGCCGATCTTGGGGCGCACGAAGCCGAAACCCAATTGGTTGGCAAGCCGCAGGTCCCGCTGCAGGGCCTCCGCACCCTCGGCGACCGTCATGGTGCGGCCCGAATGAAGACGGGTGTCTATCCAGGAACCGTAGTTCGTCGGCTCCAGCGAATACTTCTCCAGCAGGCCGAACCAGTTATCGATCCAGGCCGGGGACGGTTCCGGATAGTTGGGAACGTGGCCCTCGCCGAGGATCTCGACGCCGGTGGCGCCCACGTCAGCGACGGCGGCCAGCGCCGTCTCAAGGTCCATCACCGTGCCGTAATCGCCCATAAAGCTGTAGAGGGAAACGCCGTAGCGGAAGGTACCTTCGCCGCCTTCCGGCGCGAGCGTCACCTTGCGGCTGGTCCGGTGAGTGGTGGGCTGGTGCTCGACTGGTATGTAGGACATCCGCAGCCGCAGCTCTATGGAGAGCTCGTGGACGCCCTGCGGCAGGCCGCCGTCGAGGGGAACGGTGACCACTGCCGCTTCCTCAAGGGGCCAGCGCACGCCATCACTTTCCCAGAGCTGCTGCAGGGTGTAGGTCCGCCCGCCGAAGGTCCACAGCGGAACGTCAGGTCCGACGTCGACGATGCCGCCAACGCGAACGGCGATGCCATCGATGAGGGACGCGGCCATGCCCCGGTAGGAAGGCATCCGGACCCGGAACTGAAAGCCGGTTACACGTCCGCCGTCCGTTACGTTGCGGAAGCCGACGGACTGGATGAGGTCTCTTTCGAGAAGCATCATTGCTCACTCTCTCTAGGTGCAGAATCCAGAGTAGCAATCATTCCGTCGCTTTTGAACCTAAGTGAGCGCCTAACCGGCAAAACATGCCAGGGGCTCGCCGGGCTGGCCGCTTCGAGGGCCTCAGCTCCTTTCGGCCCGTTCCGCGAGGACGCCGATGGCCAGAGAGAAGCGGCCAGGTAACGGAGAAAGTGCCAGACGGAGCCAGATGGCGTCCGAGTACGCATCGAACCGGACTGGACTGACGCGCAGTTCCTCGGCCACGGCCAGCACCTGCGTGTGAGCGGTCAGATATCGCGCGGGCGTCATGCGGTTATTTCGTAGATGAAGCTCCAGATGGACGTCCAAGCCGGCCAGATCCCGGGCGGCCTCGTGCCGGGCCGTACTGTCGAAGTCCAGCAGTCCGGGCGGGATGTCGCCGTCAGGAACGATGATTTGCTTGTCGTAGAGGTCTCCGTGGGCCCATACCACCGGATCCGGTGCCGTCCGTATCAGGTTCATGGCCACGTGCTCTACAGCGGCGCGCAAGACAGCGCGCTGAGACGACAACTCGGGGACGTTTTCATTGTGCTGCAACCAGTCGTCCACCCGTCGACACACCTTCGCGGCTTCCCACTCTGCTGAACGGAGCGGAAGGCTGTCGAGAACGCCTCGTGCTGCTGGGCCATGGGAGCCGTTCAGTTCCGCGACCCAGGCGCGCGACCATTTCTCCCATGCCCTGGCGAACGCTTCATCGCAGACGGCCGCTTCCACCCGGCCCAGCTCGTTCAGAGTCGGTCCCGGCATGGCGCTGAAAACGATGACGTCCGATTGGGAACTCTGACGAAGGATTCTGGGCGTTGTGAAGTTGCCGGCGTCCAGCAGGACGTCCATTTGCGCGCAGCGCTCGGCCGGTACGACGGCGCCCCCGGGTCCGAAGATCTTTATATAGCGGCCCTCCGCCCGGACGACAGCCTGGTGGTACGGCCAATACGAAATCAATTCCCCCTGCTGCGCTTCCCCCCGTAAGGCGGGAAGTCCCGGATCGTCCAAAGGGATTAGTTCGAACTGCCCGCGACGCAAATAAGCTCCCCGGACGCCGGGCACTCCCGGCGTCCGGACCTCCAGTACAAATTCTCCTGGTGTCTTCTCTGGCCACGCCCGCTGAACCAGCCAGGATGTGCCGGTATCGTCGTCGGCAGACGCCGGAATGGCGGAGGGCCAATCCATGGAATCAATTCCATGTACCGGCGGAGATACCAGCGAGTGGTGCGACGCAGTAGGGTGACGCGTTCCAGGCGTCCCGTGCCCATTAACAATAGACAGCCATGCTCCGTCCACCATTCCCCCCGTTCCCCATACGCAGGCTCTTCCGGCGCAGGCCGTTCGTGTGTCCAGCGTGAACTTCAACAATGAGGCAGGGATGAAACGGTCATGAAGAAACTTTCATCAAGGCCTTCTTCCCCGTCCATTCGGCGTCATGCGTCGCATGATCGCCGTAGCAAGCAGACCCGACGAACTCGTCCGGTGAGTCGAGATTGACCCGGACCGTGATGGGCATGGGGACAGTGGCCTGAATCGCGCTGGTCCTGGCCGGTCCGGCCTTTCAGGGTCACGGCGGAGGGTCGCGGCTCAGGGTCACGGCGGAGGCAGGGGGGCAGGCCAATAGCCGGAACATCCTTCGAACCCTTAATTGGACGGGGAGGGAAAGTGGAGCGCCGATCCTACGCCGCGATGAACAGCGCCCAGTCAGGAAAGGGATCCACGGGTAATGGCGGCCCGGTCTCTCCGGGTCCGACGGTCTCTCCGGGTCCGACGGCGCCGGCAAGTACGTCCGGCCAGCCGGGCGGTTCCAACTCCCGGCCTTCACCCGCGTGGCCGAGGTGCTGCGGCCAGTGTGGTGGTTCCCAGTCTTGTTGTTCGCTTGGATAGGAGCGTCCCGCAGGTGAGATCCAGCCGGGTGGCTGGTCCCGGGTCGCGTCAACCGGCCTCCATGCTGTGGTGTGTCTGAGCCGGTGGTGCCGCCGGCATGGCTGGCCCAGGTTGGTGACGCCGGTGCCGCCTCCCTCGGACCAAGCCAACAGATGATCCGCTTCGTTATCCAGGGAATGGTTGTTGCAGCCCGGAAAAGGGCACCGGCCGTCCCGAAGCCGCAACCATTGGCGCATCGCCTTCGGAACCCGGTAGCTGGTCCGTCCGATCTCCAGCGGCGCTCCGTTGCGCGGATCGGTCAGCACACGCAGGAACGATCCGGCGCCATCCCCTACAAGCCGGCGGGCCATGCTCGGCGGAACGGGACCATACCCGTCCAGCGTGGCCGGTTCCGACTCGGTGCCCAAAAGAGACAGCACCGGCACGGTCACCAGGACCTGCGCCTTGGGTGACGGAGTTCCTTCCGCCACCCCCGCCAGCAGCCAGTCGGCGGCGACGTCCGCACGGAGCTGGGTCAGGGTCCGGGATTCATTCGGCTCCTGCAGGGCACGGGCCGCTTCCGTGGCACGGGACCATGCAGCCACCGCCACATCCGCAGTCAGATAGGCCGAGAGCCAGGCCATGCCGTCCCGGTCCGGCACATATTCCAGCCGACGGTCCTCCACACCCTTGCGGTGGCGGGCTTCGATGCTTACGGGATGGTGCAGCTCACGCCATCTGCGCGCCTTGGCCCGGAACCTGCCCGGCGCCAGCTCCCCCGCGGGGCAGCCACGCGCGGCAAAGGGAGCTTCGGGGTCCAGGAAATGCGCCTCCAAAGCAGCCGCCGCGGCGAGGTCCAGACCGGACGTTTCATCACACATCACCCGCGCGTGTTGCCATGAAATGCTCCCTGCTTGCAGCGCAGACAGCGTCAGGGGCAACTTAGTGGTCAGGGTGGCCGACTCTGCCAGGAGCGCCGCCGCCGATCTTTCACTCACGGTCAGGACACAGGCCACCTCTGCTGTCACGGCCATTTCCTGGGCGGTGCGCTCCTGCGGGGAAACGGCTGGGCCCGCCATGGCGACGGCAGCGCGGGCATATCCGGCGGCGAAGTGCACTTTCAGGGCGGCCAGCCTGGCTTCCATGCTGGCGACCTCAGCCATACCGTCCAGGCACGCGTCCGCTTCGTCCCGAACAGGGTCGGCGCCAGTCGAGGCCGCGTTCCCGGCTCCGCGACCGGCAAATGCAGACAACCTGGCAAGGGAGGCCTCCATGGCCTCCAACGTCTCCGCAGCTGCTTTGCCTTCCACACTCCCAGCATATGAGGCGCCACTGACATTTAACGCTGGCGTCAGAGTTGCAGGCGAAGCCCGTCATCCAGGATCTGCCTGATCCCAAACTTTCCTACGGCGAACATCCGCGGATTATCGTCGGAGTTGCTCAGCATGGCGGTGGACAGGATGAGGGCCCAACCGCGGGCCCTCATCCTGGTGTCTCCATCTACTGCGGAGCCGAAGGCGCCCATGAAGCGGTGGCGGGTGCCGGCGTCGAACATCAGCCACCCCACCGCAAGATCGACAGCCGGGTCCCCTGCCCCGACGTCGCCGAAATCGATGACGCCGGCCAGGGAGCCGTTGTCCGCCAGCAGGATGTTGCCAGGGTGGAGGTCCCCGTGGAGCATCATCGCCGGACCATCCCAGGCTTTGGCGGCGCAGGCCTGCGCCCACACTGCTCTCAGCGCTGCCGCCTGGGGGTAGCGTTCGCGGTCCCCGAGCCGTTCCACCAGCACAGCGTCACGGTCCGTCAGCGGCACGCCTCGGAAAGGGTTGACCGGGACTCCCGTTTCGGCGGGCACGTGAAGGGACAGCAGGAAATCCGCCAGGCCCTTAGCCGCCGGCCCGCGGCCTGCCGGCCCGACGTCGGCCGCAGCGGCTCCGGGGACCCACCGCACGATGCTCCACGGCCATGGAAAGTCCGACGTCGGCCTGCCGGCATGGACGGGGACAGGAACGGCAACCGGGGAGCGGCGAGCAATGTCGGGAAGGTAGCGCTGCTCATGCAGTATCAGCGGAACGGCCTCCGCCCTGCGGGGCAGCCGGACGGCCAGATCGTCACCGAGCCGGAAGGTCGCGTTGTCCCAGCCGTTCGCAACCCGCGCTATCCGACAGTCGCCAAGGTCGGGCCGCTGGTCCCGGACGAGGCGCTGGACAACGCTGTCACTCACGTCCACCGTGGCTGGCGGCATTCGAGCCATTCAGAAATCCGCCTTCCTTGCGCCTGTTATGCAGTCCGGTCCATTCCCTTGTCCGCATATAGTTCAAGACCCCCAAGAGCGGACGGGGCGCGGAACGAGGACATGGAATCGGACGACGGCGGGATGTCCCGCCGTCTTCCTGGGACGGCATGAAGCTGCGTGAAACTCATCCCAGCCTGGACCACCGGATTCTCAGCGGTCAGCCCGCGCCCTGTTCCTCGCGGGCCACCTCCTCCAGAATCCTGGCTGTCGGCGCTGCCATCATCAGCTGCCCGATCACCTCGGGTTTGTTCCACACCTGGCTGCGCAGCTTTTCCATAAAGACCGTCGCGGCGTCCTTGGTGTCGAAGTCAAGGAGCACGGCCACGCTGTCCTGGTCCTCGGTACCCCGAACAAGCGAACAGACCGGGGGCCCGAGGCTGCGCGGGCTGCGGGTCGAAGACTTTCTTGAAAGCCTCGTTTTCCCGGACCAGATAGCTAATCTGCAGGGTGAACATCGTCGTCCCTTTCCCTCGGGCGGCGCCAAGCTAAACGTCGGACCGCTGAAACGGCGGCATTCGCACATACGATCAGAATGAGCGGACTGCTTGGGGCGATGACTGAGTCCCGCTAACCGCGGCGCTGGCTGCTTCGCCGTTCCTGCGCACGACGCCGCACGCCCGGCCAAATTCCCTTGCCAATCGTTACGATAATCGACGTTACCTCAAGCTGGCGCGTGGGATGAGCTGCAAAGACCTCCCTCCAGCCCCGTTCCAGAGCCAGGCGGCCGGATCGCCCCGCCGGCTCGCGGGCGCGATCACGGTGCGGTTATCTGCAGCCACTCCAGGCTGACGCGTTACAAGTCGGCCGTTCATACGCTCCTTGACACCCCAACCCAATGCGGGATATGTTCTATCTCACATCCACTAACGCGCGTTAGTAACGCGCATCAGTAGGTGCGGCTAGACTCTCATCCAATATTCACCCCTATTACTAGACATCGGACGGTCAATGGAGACGAACCCACGGCAGGCCAAAGTGACGATGCAGGATGTCGCGAACCATGTCGGAGTTTCCCGGACGACTGTTTCCTTTGTCCTTAATGGTGGAACGGGGAACGGAATTCCAGAAGAAACCCGTGACCGCGTCCACCAGGCTGTGAGCGAACTGGGCTACCGCCCGAATGCGGGAGCCCGCGCGTTGGCTTCCAAGCAGACCAAGCTCTACGGGCTGATCACGGAAATCGTGATCGCTCCTTATGCCGCCAACATTGTCCGCGGCGCCGAGGAACAGGCCGCGCGGGAGGGTAAGACGCTTCTTATAGCCAGCACCGACGGCAGCAGTGACGCCGACCGGCGGGCCATCGAGACGATGCTCGAGCACCGTGTCGAGGGTCTGATCTACGCCACAAGCTGGCATAGGGGTGTGCGGTTGCCTGCTGTTGCGGAGGAGGTGCCGACGGTCTTGGTTCACTGCTTTGACGAAGCAACAAAACTGCATTCCGTCATTCCGGATGAGGCTCAGGGTGGCTATGTTGCCACGATGAGGCTTATCGGGGCCGGACATGACCGGATAGGGCTCATCAACCTTGATCCCGTCATTCCGGCCGCCATCGGCCGCCGGGCTGGTTATGTCCGAGCACTTGAACAGGCAGGCATCGGCCTGGATGAGAGCTTGGTGATCAACGAAGACGGCGAGGCAGACCAGGGCTACCGCGCGGCAGTCGCCCTCCTGGATGGCAGCCGGCCACCTACCGCGATCTTTTGCGCCACTGACCGCATGGCCATGGGCGCTTACGACGCCATCAAAGAACGAGGGCTCCGTATTGGTGACGATATCTCCGTGGTTGGCTTCGACAACCAGGAAGTCATCGCCAACTATTTGCGGCCCAGCCTGACGACAGTTGCACTGCCGTTCCAGCAAATGGGGGCAACCGGCGTCGCGATGCTGGCCAAACTGGCAGCGAACCGTGATCTGGCCCCGCTCCAACGCATTGTCGAGTGCCCTCTGGTGGAGCGTACATCTGTGCGCCTGCCGGTCGCGGCGTCCTGACTTCCATTCCCCGCTAACCTCCCCACTCCATTTCACTGACGAAACGAGCTCCCTCATGCCCAAAATCCACCCCAAAAGGTCACTGACCGTTGTTGCGGCCACACTGGCGATCGGCGCCCTGGCCCTCACCGGCTGCGGCGCCGGAAACACATCTGGAAGCACAGCAAAGGGTGGGAGCGCCTCCAACGGGCTCCTGACAATCCCCCGGGAAGACACCGCAACGTTCACCAGCAACTTCAATCCGTTCTCCCCGAACGCACTGCCGATGACGCAGCAGTCGGTCTTCGAACCCCTGCTGATCGTCAACCCTGTCAAGGGGGAACCGGTCCCCTGGCTCGGGGCTTCGTGGAAAGCAGACGAAGACGGCAAGGGCGTGACCTTCACGCTCCGCGACGGCGTTAAGTGGTCAGACGGACAGCCACTGACCGCCGACGACGTCGTGTACACCTTTGACCTCCAGAAGAAGATCCAGGGAGGACTCGACTATCTGGCCAAAGTCTCGGCCGTAGATGCCCACACAGTGCGCTTCGATTTCAACAAGGCCTACTCCCCCGGACTTTACGAAGTCGGCCAGCAGGTCATCGCCCCTAAGCATGTCTGGTCCAAGATCGCGGACCCGGCAAAAGCCACCAACGACAACCCGGTGGGCACCGGCCCCTACACACAGGTCTCCCATTTCCAGACACAGTCATTTGAACTGGATAAGAACCCCAACTACTGGCAGCCGGAAAAGCAGCAGCTCACCGGCATCAGAATGCTGGCCTTCGCCGGCAACTCCGGGGCCAACCTCGCCCTGCAGAACGGCGACGTGGACTGGAGCGACCAGTTCATCCCCAACATCCAGAAAACCTATATCGACAAGGATCCGGCACACCGCCACTTCTGGTACCCCACCACCGGTGGCACGATCAACTGGCAGCTGAACACCACGAAGGCTCCCTTTAACGATCCGGTCGTCCGCAAAGCACTCAGCATGGCCGTGGACCGCGACCAGGTCGACAGCCTGGGCATGTCAGGCTACACGCATCCGGCCGACTGCACCGGCCTCAGCGACACCTACGCCAGCTGGCGCGACCAGGGCATCGTTGAGAATTGCGACTGGACCAAGCTGAATGTCGACAAAGCCAACCAGATGCTCGATGACGCCGGCTACAAGAAGGGAACTGACGGCATTCGCACCCTCAAGGACGGCAAACCGTTCCAGTTTAAGTTCTCTGTAGGATCGGCATCTTCGGACTGGCTTTCCGTCGGCCAGATCATCTCTAAAAACATGGAAAAACTTGGCGTGAAAGTCGAGGTCAACTCCCCGGACTGGTCCCAGGTCGTGTCCGGCTACACTGACGGATCCTTCGACAGCGGCATCGTCTGGAGCAACGCCGGCGCGACGCCGTACGAATTCTACCGCGGCGTAATGTCACAGAAGGTCGTTGTGCCGGTCGGTGCAAAGGCCAATGAAAACTACCACCGCTTTGGCGACGCGGAAGCGACCGCGACCCTGGACAAGTTGGCGGCAACGGCAGAGCCGGCAGCGCAGAAGACCCTCGTCAATTCCCTGGAGGCACGCTTCAATGACGTAGCCCCGGTGATCCCGCTGTTCTCCGGCCCGGCGTGGGGCGCCTACACCGATCAGCGATTCACGGGCTGGCCGAGCAACGACAACCCGTATGCCACTCTCTCGGCACGCTCCGCCACCACAGTGCTGGTCCTGACCTCACTCAAGCCTGCGCAGTAGCCATCTGGTGGCTGTTCGGGGCAACCGGCCCCGGACAGCCACCATGGCCGCCGCACACACGGCACCTGCACCGTTACCACCTGCCGGACCCGGACCGATCCCCGGGCGGCGCAACAATCATCAAGAAAGAAGCGGAATCATGGTATTCCTCCTCCGCCGCCTGGGGTTCTACATCATCGCCTTCTGGGCCTGCATCACCTTGAATTTCTTCCTCCCCAGGCTGATGCCCGGGGACCCTGTCAGCCGAATGTTTTCCCAAGTGCAGTCTCAGATGCGCCCGGACCAGGTGGATGCGCTCCGGCGGCTCTTCGGCCTGGACGACCGGCCCCTGTGGGAGCAGTACCTCGCCTACATCGGCAACATCTTCCGCGGGGACATGGGCATCTCGCTCTCCCGGTTCCCTTCCCCCGTTTCGGAGGTGATCGCATCACAAATCGGGTGGACCCTCCTGCTGGGCGGCACCTCCCTGGTTATTGCCGTCATTCTGGGCAATTTCCTCGGCATTCTGGCAGCGTGGCGTCGCGGAAAGTTCCTGGATTCGGTCTTTCCCCCGTTGCTGATCTTTGTCGGATCATTTCCCTATTTTTGGCTGGCCATGGCCGCTCTATATCTGTTCGGGATAACCCTGGGCTGGCTGCCCCTGAGCCATGCCTTCTCCACAGGCCTCAGCCCCTCGTTCTCCCTCGAATACATCAGCGACGTAGCCACTCACCTCATCCTTCCGGCCCTGACCATCGTCCTGGTCTCCATCGGCGGCTGGATGCTGGGGATGCGCAACACGATGATCGCCACCACCGCTGAGGACTACATCACGATGGCCCGGGCCAAGGGACTCCGTCCGGCACGGATCATGTTCCAGTACGCGGCCCGCAACGCCATGCTGCCCTCCGTGACGTCGTTCGGCATGTCCCTTGGATTCGTCGTCGGCGGCGCTCTCCTCACCGAAACCGTATTCGCGTACCCGGGCATCGGCTACCAGCTTCTGACCTCCGTCCAGGCGCTGGACTACCCGCTGACCCAAGGCATCTTCCTCACCATTACCGCCGCCGTGCTGGCAGCTAACTTCCTGGTCGACATCATTTACGTACGGCTGGACCCCCGGGTCCGGGTCAGCTAGAAACAGGTCCCCCATGTCACTTACAGACTCAACACCCGCCACAATCACCGCGGCCGGCAACCCCACCGTTCAGATACCTGAACCTCCTTCCCCCGGACGCCTGGTTCATGGAGGATTCGTCCACGGCATCCTCACGAACAAGAAGGCCCTCTTCGGACTGGCCATCCTGGTGCTATTTGCCCTCCTGGCGCTGCTGGCCCCTCTCCTGGCACCGGGGAACCCCTCCGACTTCGGCCCCGAAGCATCCCTGGCACCATCCGCGGACCACCTGCTCGGAACCACTTCCAAAGGCCAGGACGTGCTCGCCCTCACCCTGTGGGGATCGCGAAGCTCATTGGCCGTCGGATTCACCGTAGGTCTGGCGGCGACCTTCATCGGCTGCCTCGTCGGCATAGCCTCCGCGTACTTCGGCAAAGCCATCGACGAACTGCTCTCGCTGCTGACCAACATATTCCTGCTCATCCCCGGGCTTCCGCTCCTCGTGGTTCTCGCCGCATTCCTGCCGCCGGGGCCCGTCACCGTCGTCATCGTCCTGATCATCACGGGCTGGGCAGGCAGCGCCCGGGTCCTCCGCTCCCAGGCCCTGTCCCTGCGCAGCAAGGACTTCGTCGCTTCGGCCGTCGTGACCGGCGAGAAAGCATGGCGCATCATGTTCCGGGAGATCCTGCCCAACATGGCCTCCATCGTGATGAGCACCCTGCTGGGCTGCGTCATCTACGGCATCGGCGCCCAGGCAGGCCTGGAGTTCCTGGGGCTCGGCGACACGGGGTCCGTCAGCTGGGGAACCAACCTCTATTGGGCAAACAACGACGGCGCGCTCATGACCGGCGACTGGTGGGTGCTCCTGCCCTCCGGCGGCGCCATCGCCGTCGTCGCATTTGCCTTGGCCATGATCAACTACGCCGTTGATGAAATCACCAACCCTCGCCTGCGCGTGGAAAAGAAAGGCTGACAGATGGAAACCCTGACTGAACTGGAACGGGGAAACATCGGTCCTGCCGCCGCCGGCCCCGTGCTGAGCGTGAAGAACCTGCAGGTCCAATACACGGCGGAAAGCGGAAACGTCACCGCCGTGGATGGTGTCAGCTTCGACATCGGCGCCGGAGAAGTGTTCGGCCTCGCCGGTGAATCAGGCTGCGGCAAGTCGACCATCGCAAACGCGATCATGCGGCTCCTGCAGACCCCGGCAAAAATCACAGGGGGCTCCATCGAGCTCGCCGGAAGGAATCTCCTGGACCTGGGCGAGGAAGAACTGCGACGTACCCGCTGGCGCGACGTGGCCATGGTCTTCCAAAGCGCGATGAACTCCCTGAACCCCGTCATGACCATCGGAGATCAGATCGTCGATGTCTTCACCACGCACGAAAAAATGTCCAAGCAAGCCGCCCGCGAACGCGCCGTGGAGCTGCTGAAACTTGTCGACATCAGCCCGGACCGCCTCAAGTCCTACCCGCACCAGCTCTCCGGCGGAATGCGTCAGCGGGCAGTGATCGCGATAGCGCTGGCGCTTAAACCCTCTCTCCTCATCATGGACGAACCCACCACTGCCCTGGACGTGGTCGTCCAGCAGGAAATCATGCACCAGATCAAAGAACTTCAGCAGCAGCTGGGTTTTTCCATTCTGTTCATCACCCACGACATCTCACTCATGGTCGAACTCTCCCACCGCATGGCTGTGATGTATGCAGGAAAGCTGGTCGAGGTCGCTCCCTCCAAGACGATGCTGGACAACCCGCTTCACCCTTACACGAACGCACTGATGGGAGCGTTCCCTCCGCTGACCGGACCGAGAGTGGAGCTGATTGGTATCCCGGACGCCCCGCCGAACATGGCCCATCCCCCCACCGGGTGCCGCTTCCACCCCCGGTGCCCGCTTGCTATCGACTCCTGCCGCACCATCGAACCCCCGCTCCTTCCAGGAGCCGAAAACCACGAGGCAGCCTGTCTGCTCGTACCCGGATATGTCGTCCCCCGCGAAAGGTCACGCCGATGAGCCCCGCATACAGCACCTCATCCCTCCCAGGAGCGGCGACCGCGCCCCTGGTTCAGGTACGCAACCTGAGCAAGGACTATCAGCTTGGAAGTTTCCCGTTCCGTTCGACCGTACGTGCGGTCAACGACGTCTCCTTCGACATCAACCGCGGCGAGATTGTGGCACTCGTCGGGGAATCCGGCAGCGGAAAGAGCACCATCGCCCGGATCCTCGCCCGCCTCGAGCAGCCCACAGGCGGCCAGCTCATCCTCGACGGACAAGACATATTTGCCACCGAACGCCGCCGGGCGTCAATGAGATACCGCAGCAAGGTCCAGATGGTCTTCCAGGACCCCTTCGGATCCCTCAACCCGGCACACCGCATCGAGCACTTCCTGACGCGTCCCCTGCAGCTTCACGGAGAAAACGACAGCCCGCGTGCCCTCAAACTCAAGCTGTGTGAACTAATGGCAACAGTCGGTCTGGGCGAGCAGATGCTGGACCGATACCCCCATCAGCTGTCCGGCGGACAGCGGCAGCGCGTCGCCATCGCCAGAGCCCTGGCCGTGGAACCGGAAATCATACTGGCCGACGAACCCACCTCGATGCTCGACGTCTCGGTCCGCATCGGAATTCTCAATCTGATGCGCAAACTCCGTGATGAACGGGGCGTGTCCATGCTTTACATCACCCACGACCTCGCCTCCGCACGCTACATCGCGGACACAACCATGGTGATGTGCGCCGGGGACCTGGTCGAGGGTGGCGAGAGCATCGAGCTGATGGCCGCCCCTCATCACCCGTACACACAGTTGCTGCTCTCCGCCGTACCCGACGCCCGCAGAACCCAGACCGTCCGCCCACCGAAGAGGGACGCCACAGGGCGGAACGCTCCCCGGGGCACCGGCGAACGGATCGCCCTGAGCAAATCCCATTGGGCGCTCAAAGTACCGGACCCTGCCCACTGACGGCCCCAAATCCGCCGTCCGAGAGGCCGCTTTCCCCGCGGAATCAGACCCGCACAGCTCCATTGGCTGTCGAAAACCCAGAAAGAATCCATGATGAACCCCCCTGCCACACTGTCCGTCCTACCCGAGGTGATCGTTGTCGGCGAAGCACTTATCGATGTGGTCCACACGGGGAACGGCGCCACCGAGCACCCGGGGGGCTCCCCCGCCAACGTGGCCTACGGACTCGCCCGTCTCGATGTTTCAACCGGGTTCCTGACCTCAATCGGTACCGATAGCCGGGGAGTTGCCATCAGCAGCCATCTCAGCGGCGCAGGCGTCTATATCCTTCCGGGCTGCCAGTCCACGGCCTCTACATCGACCGCCACGGCAACACTGGCCGCCGACGGGTCCGCAACCTACACTTTCGACCTCGCCTGGGACCTCCCACCGGTTGCCCCGGCGTACCTCCCCACGCTCCTGCACACCGGGTCGATCGCCAGCTTCCTCGCCCCGGGGGCCTCAGGGGTGAAATCCCTCCTGCAGGACTGCGCAGGAACCAGCACCGTCACCTATGACCCGAACATCCGACCCGAACTGCTCGGCAGCCACCACGAAGCCAGAACCATCTTCGAAGAGCTCGTTCCCCTCACGGACGTCGTGAAACTCAGCGACGAGGACGCAGCATGGCTGTATCCGCGCAATTCGCCGGAGGAGGCTGCCCGCCACATACGCGGACTGGGCACGGACCTGGTCGTGGTCACCCGCGGATCAGAAGGATCCTTCCTGCTCACCGCAGACACAGAAATCAGTGTCCCCTCCGTGGAAACCGTTGTCGCGGACACCATCGGGGCAGGAGATGCCTACATGGCGGCCCTCATTCTGGGGCTGCTGACCCGAGGAGGCGAGGGCCTGGCTCCGCCCGTTCTTGAAAAGATCGCCCGCATGGCATCCATGGCAGCCGCCATAACTGTCGGCCGTCCAGGGGCGGACCTGCCCTCCTTGGCTGAAATGCAAGCCCTGGTCAGCTGACCACCACTTTCCGTCTTCAACACCGCGGCCAATCTGACGATCACCGTCAGATCCTGGCCCTTTCCTTGCCCCATTCCGAACCTGAAACGAGTGCACCTCCCATGACGGCCGTGACCACCACACACCCGGAAGCCTTCCGGCCCGCCCTGCATTACACAGCCCGAAACACCTGGCTCAATGATCCCAACGGACTGATCTACCATCAGGGCCTCTACCACCTCTACTACCAAAACAACCCGTTTGGAGACACCTGGGGAAACATGTCCTGGGGCCACGCGACGTCGGAGAACCTCACCGACTGGACCGAACAGCCTGTCGCGATTGCCTGCGACGAGCGGGAGGACATCTTCTCCGGCAGCATCGTATTCGACAGCCAAAACAGCAGCGGACTCGGCACCGAATTGGCGCCACCGCTGGTGGCCATTTACACCAGCGCCTACAAGGCGCCTTCTCCGCTGCACGGCGTCCAGGCGCAATCACTGGCCTACAGTCTGGACGGCGGCTTCACCTGGAAAAAATACGCTGGCAATCCCGTACTCAGCCGCAACTCGGCCAACTTCCGTGACCCCAAGGTTTTCCGCTACGACGGCGGGGCCGGCTCCTACTGGGTAATGGCGGCCGTCGAAGCCCACGACTACAAAGTAGTCCTCTACAAGTCCGAAGACCTGAAAACGTGGGAACACCTCAGTGATTTCGGCCCCGCCAACGCCACCGGCGGAATCTGGGAGTGCCCGGACCTGTTCGCTTTGCCGGTGGACGGCAATCCACTGGAGCTGAAGTGGGTTCTGACGGTGAATCTGAACCCCGGCGGCCCGAACGGCGGTTCAGCCGGGCAATACTTCACAGGAGACTTCGATGGCGTCCAATTCATCTCCGACTCCACCATCACCAGCGGGGAGCAGGACCCCGACCGCCTACAGGAGTACAACTGGCTGGACTGGGGACGGGACTATTATGCCGCCGTCTCCTTCAGCGACGCCCCCGACGGCAGGCGGATCATGGTCGGCTGGATGAACAACTGGGACTACGCCAATCAGATCCCGACTTCACCCTGGCGGAGCCCCATGTCTCTGCCCCGGGAACTCTCCCTGGCCACCGTTGGCGGCCGCACCAGACTAATCCAGAACGTCGTCGAGGAAGCCGTATGCCCCAATCAGGCGCCGGCAGTTCAGGACGGCCCCATCCATCTGGCAGAGGAAACGCGCCCGCTCCCAGCCGCCACGGGCACGGTTCAGCTCATCGAAGCCGAGTTCACGCCTGGGACGGCCGAAGAATTCGGCCTCATCGTTCGAGGGAGCGGCACGGAAGGAACCCGAATCAGCATCAACCCCGCCCAGGGCCGACTCATCCTCGACCGGACCGCCTCCGGCGACACCGGCTTCCACGATGGATTCGCCTCCGTCGATACCGCCCCCATCAGCGCCCGGGACGGCCGATACGGCCTGAAGATCTACGTCGACCACTGCTCCGTTGAGGTCTTCGCCCAACACGGCGAACTCGTGCTTACGGACCTGATCTTCCCGGACGAAACAAGCACCCGAGTCTCCATTTACGCCCGCGGCGGCTCGGCCACAGTCGAGAGCCTGAGGATCACGCCCCTGGTATAGGCCGGCATCCCACACGACGCAGCCGCACGCCGGAATACGGTCTTAGCAACAAGATATGGAAGGCACCCCAGCATGGAATACCGCAAACTTGGTTCATCCGGGATGTACATCAGCGAACTGGCCTACGGAACTGGGTCACCCACGGTGAGCAGATCGACCAGGACGAGGCCACGGCCTGCGTCCGGGAGGCGCTGGACCTGGGCATTACCACGTTCGACACCGCCGATGCCTACGCCGGCACCCGCGCGGAACACACCCTCGGTGAAGCGCTAGCCGGTGTGCGGCGCGAAAACGTCGAGATCTTCACCAAGGTCTACTTCCCCACCGGCGAGGGCCGGAACGACCGCGGGCTGTCGCGCAAGCACATCATGGAATCCATCAACGGCTCCCTGAAGCGGCTGCAGACCGACTACGTGGACCTCTACCAGGCCCATCGCTATGACTACGAGACGCCGCTGGAAGAGACGATGCAGGCCTTCGCCGACGTCGTCAGGCAAGGAAAAGCCCTGTATATCGGCGTCTCCGAATGGACTGTGGACGAAATCCGCGCCGGCGCCGCCCTCGCCCGGGAACTGGGCATCCACCTGATCTCCAACCAGCCCCAGTACTCCCTGCTCTGGCGGGTCATCGAAAAGAAAGTCGTCCCCACCTGCGAGGAGCTGGGCCTGGGACAGATCTGCTGGTCACCCATGGCCCAAGGCGTCCTGACCGGAAAATACGTTCCCGGCCAAGAGGCCCCGGCAGCATCCCGCTTCACAGGCGAGAACGGCAAGATCAAGTCAGACAACCGCTACCTGACCGAAGACATCCTCAGCCGCATCCAGCAGCTCAAACCGCTCGCCGCTGACGCCGGCCTTTCCATGCCCGCACTCGCCGTCGCCTGGGTACTGCAAAACCCCAACGTCTCAGCAGCCATCGTCGGAGCCTCACGCCCGGACCAGCTCAAAGACACCGCAACCGCAGCCGGAGTGAAACTGGCCCCCGCCCTGCTGGCACAGGTCGACGAAGTCTTGGACCCGGTCATTGAACGTGACCCCGCAAAAGTGGAGTCATTCCCGGCCCGCCCATGACATCGCGGGTAGCTGTGACGGACGAGCACATCGGTTACGGCAAACACGATGTGTCAGCCCGCGCCGGGAAAATCCGGCAACCGCGACCGCTCCAAAACCGTGATGACTGATATCGGGCCGGGCGAGATCCCAATTGTCGCTGAGTCCGAAAGGCTCTCACGGCCGGGAAATCGCGGCGCACTTCGCTGAGGTGTTCGGCCCAGGCCATCAAAGGACACTATTTAGCGGACTTCCCAGGTCATTGGGGGATGGCCGAGTGGCATCACCGGCTGCGGGCTCTGCGGTGGCCTTCATCGTCCGCTACACGTCAAGATCCGCTCCGGACCCACCGCTATACGGACACGCCCGGGAGGGCTCCGATTGCCATATTGAATTCTTCCAGGGTTGGGGGGTTCGCTCCCGGGCGCTGGACGGTAATGGCTGCGGCTGCAGCTGCGGTGTGTCCGAACTGCTCCAGGACAGCTGGGGCGAAGCATTTCGGTTCCTCGGGTGAGAAAGCCCAGAATCAGTCCTACGATCAAAAGTCCCGGCCACCTGGGGAGACCGGTACCGGCTGCCCTTTATGTCGGGGGCTGGCCCTGCCATTCTTTCGTATGGCCTTCAGCGGCACCATTGGCCTCATGGGCACACCCATTTGGTCGGCTCCAGCGTCCCCATGGGTACGCCCCCGCCTGCCCCTTGAACAAGAGGCTTATCAAGGGAATAGCCTGGGCTCCCGGTTTGCAGGCTAAGTGAGGATGGTCCGGTAGATACCCGTATGGTCCATGTCGCCGTCGCCGGCTTCGATCATGTTTTCGAACGCGCCTTCGAGGCACGTGGCTAATGGAAGCTTCAGTCCTTTACGCCCGGCAGTCTCGGTGATGAATCTGAGGTCCTTGAGCTGGTTCTTGGCTGATCCACCTCCCTCAAAGTCGGCGTCAATCCATCTCTGTCCCTTTTGCGCCAGCACTTCCGAATTTGCGAGACCGCCGGAAAGCACGGACTGCACTTTCTCGAGGTCCAAACCGGTGGTGCTTGCTAGGGCCATCGCCTCGGCAAGGGCCGTTACAGTGGCAGCCACAACGATCTGGTTGCATGCCTTCACGGTCGAGCCCGCACCGGTCTCGCCGAACCACACGAGCGTCGAGGCGTACAGTTCGAACACCGGCGTGATGCGGTCCACTGCGCCGCGGGGGCCGCCCACCATGATGCTCAGCCGACCCTCCTCCGCACCGATCGTGCCGCCGCTGAGCGGCGCGTCGATGACGGTCACCCCGTGGGTCCGCAAGCAGTCGTCGGCGAACTCCGCTACCGCCACCGGTGACACCGTCCCGTGAATCACGAGGATCGGACGCTCTATGCCGGCGGCCTTCCATCCCGCCAGCAGGCCGTCCTCACCGGGAAGCAGGGCCGCAACCTGAGGCAGGTCGGGCAACACGGTTAGCACAACCTCGCTGGCGGCACCGGCCGCGGAGGCCACGACCGTGCCGCCGCCAACCGCGTGGGCCTTTTCCGGCGTGCGGTTCCACAGGGTCAGGGGCACGCCGCCGGCGATGATGTTGCGGGCGATCGGGGCGCCCATGGGACCTGTCCCCAGCAACGACACTGATACGGGCAGTCCGTCGTAAGAAGCTTCCATTGTTCGCTGTCTCCTGGTTAGAAGGGGATGAGCCCGGCCAGGGCGGGGAGGAAGGTGCTGAACCAGGGAACCGCGGCCAGGACGAGGAGCCCGATGAATACTGCTATCAGGTACGGCCAGAAGTGCTTCAGGCTGTTTTCCACGGTTTCGCGGGCGGTGGCGCAGGCGACGTAGAAGCCGACGCCGGCCGGGGGTGCGAAGGAGCCGATACCCATGGCGATGATGAGCACCATGGCGTACTGCACCGGGTTGACGCCGAAGTCGGTGGCGATCGGCAGCAGCAGCGGGGCGAAGATGAGCACGGCGGGCAGGCCCTCGAGCAGCTGGCCCATGATGATGAGCAGGACGATGGTGAAGAGCATGAACAGGATCGGGGAGTCTCCGAGTCCGGACATCAGGTCGTGGATCTGCTGCGAGACGCCGGCGAGGGCGAGGGTCTGGGCCAGAGGCGAGGCTGCGGCGATGATGAAGAGCACCATGCCCGCCGTCGTCGTCGTTTCGCGCAGGGTGTCACCGAGGAGTTTCTTGCTGCCCCGCCGGTAGGCGGCGGCCAGCACGAACGCGTAGGCGACGGCCACCGAGGAGACTTCCGTCGGGGTCGCGAAGCCGCTCATGATGCCCACCACCATGCCGACCGGCAGGAGGAGGGTGGGCAGGGCGAAGAAGGTTGCCGAACCGCGGGTCCGCCAGGTGGCCTTGGGGCTGGCGACACCGCCCTGCTTGCGGGCCCTCAGGAAGACGAGCGCCATGACGACAAGGGCTAGGAACGCCGCCGGAACGAAGCCGGCCAGGAACAGGGTGGTGGTCGAGATGGTCGTGATGGAGCCGAGGATCAGCAGCACGATGCTCGGCGGGATGGTTTCACCCATGATGGCCGAGGCCGACAGGACCGCCACCACCTCGCCGCGCGGGTATTTGCGCTCTTCGAGCATGCCTCGCATGGTGGTGCCCACGGCCGCGACGTCGGCAACCTTGGATCCGGAAATGCCGGAGAAGATGTACATGGTGACCACCACCACCTGCAGAAGACCGCCGCGCAGGTGGCCGATGAGGGCGTCGACGAGCTTGGCCAGGGGCAGGGTGAGGCCGGCAGAGTTCATAACCGTGCCGGCGAGGATGAAGAACGGGATGGCCAGGAGCACGAACCCCTTGGCGCCCGAGGCCATGCCGATCGGGATGGCGCTGACATCGGAAATGCCGCCCAGGTAGAGGTAGATCCCCGAGGCCAGGGCCAGGACGAAGGCGATGGGGAGGCCAAGGAAGAGCAACAGGAACAGCACCGCGAGCACCACGCCCAGGAGGACGTTAGGGGACGCGTAGTAGAACAGGGGCGGGGCAAGCATGACGACGGCGACCATCGCCGCGGCGATGCCGGCGGCGGTCAGGACGGGCCGGCGTTCCTGCCGCCGGAGTTTGACGAGGGCGAACCATGCGATGAGCACCATGCCGACGGAGAATGGCATCGAGACCCAGAAGACGGGCAGTTGCAGGATGGGCGTCTTTTCTTCGATCTGCTGGGCCAGGGTCGGCACGAAGAGAGCAAATGCGCCTGCGCTCATGACAAAGACGAGCCAGTCGACCAGGGCGGCCAGGTAGGGCTTCCATGTTGCGGGCAGGCGCATGATGAGGGCCTGGACCGACATGTGCGCACCCTTGGGGTAGGCGATGGCTCCGCCGATGAAGGCGATGGTCAGGAGCGCGATTTCTGACACTTCCTGGGTCCAGAGCACTGAATCACCCGTGGCGACCCTGACCGCAATGTTCAGCAGGATGACGACGAGTTCGGCGAGGATCGCCGCGCCCACGGTCCATTCGAGGACCTTGTCGAGCCAGACGGCGCCGCTCCAGCCTGGCGGGACGTGACCGTGGTGCAGGATTTCTTCCGCGTCGGACGGAATGACCTCCTCGAGTTCCTCGGGAGCGAGCGTGTGTTTCATGTTCTTCCAGACTGTCGACGTTGAGAGCGGGACGTGGTGGGAGGGCCGGGGCGCCGCTGGCGCCCCGGCCCCGTGCGGGGTTACTTGGAGGCCGTGAAAGCGATGGCCTCGTCGAAGAACTCCTTGCCAATCAGCTGGGAGAACTGCGGGTAGAGGCTCTTGGACGTGGCCTTGAATTCCTCCAGGCCGGCGGCGCTGAGCTCGTTGACCGCCATGCCCTTGGCAGCGAGTTCATCCAGCTGCTTCTTGGACTGCTCTTCGTCGTAGCCGGTCTTGAACGTTGCCGTTTCGGCCGACGCGTCGGTGAGGGCTTTCTTCTGGGCCTCGGAAAGTCCTTCCCACTTCTTCGACGACAGGGCGAGCACCCATGCGTCGTTGATGTGGTTGGTCAGTGACACATATTTCTGCACCTCGGAGAACTTATTGGTCCACGGCACCTCGATCGGGTTTTCCTGGCCGTTAATCGTTCCGGTCTGCAGGCCCGTGAAGACCTCGGAGAAGGCCATGGTGGTCGGGCTTGCTCCCAGCTTCCCGAAGAAGTCGGTCCAGAGCGGGTTGCCGGGGACACGGATCTTGAGGCCCTTGAGGTCCGCAGGCTCCTCTATGGGGCGCACCGAGTTGGTGATCTCGCGGCCGGTCCGGGTGAGGAAGGACAACGCTACGGTGTCCTTGGATGCGAGCTTTTCCTTCAGCACCTGGCCCGGCTTTCCTGCCAGGAACGCAGCTTCCTCGGTGGTGTCCTTGAAGAGGTAGGGGATGCTGATGCCGTTCATTTCCGGCACCACGGAGGCGTACACGGAGGTCGAGAGGATGAGGGCATCGAGTGAGCCGCCCTGCAGACGGGTGACGGCGGCGTTCTGGTCCCCGCTGAAGCTCGTTCCGTTCGGAACCACCGTGACAATCACCGACCCGTTGGAGGATTTCTTGACTTCATCGGCGAAGTGTTGGGCGGAAACGCCCACGGACGAGGTGAGCGGATCCGGAATGGAAAGCTGGATTTTCGCCGGTGCGCCGCCGGAGGAGCCGGGCGCTCCGGAGGCGCAACCGGCGAGGAGCGTGGCGGCCAGGGTGCAGGCCAGCACACCGGTGAGGGCGCGGGTTTTGGATTTCATGTGATGCCTTTCTTCGTTGGAAGGAGTCTGGTTCCGGAGGCGTGAACGACATCGAATGAAGTTCATGGCCGCGCCCGGTTTAGTGCGGGGAGCGTTAGGCGCTGAGGGCGGGTTCCGTCACGAGTGCTTCGGTTTCGCGGCGCAGTTCAAGGGCCTGGGCCAGGGAGTCGTCGATAATGACGTCGTCCCAGCCGACGATCTCGCCCTTGGCGACGTCGTTGCGCAGTTCCACGTGGTGGGCCAGCGCCACCGGGAGGGCCCCGGTTGCGACTGAGTGCCTGGCCGACACGAGCTTGCCCCAGACCGTGTATCCGCCTTCGCCGTCGAGGAATTCACCGGCTTTGAGGTCCTTCTTGGCCGTCGCGACGACGTCACCGAAGAAACCGACGGGCGAGCCGGTGGAGATCCCCCGGAGGGCGGCGTTGGCGATGGAGACGTTCAGCTCCAGGCCCACGTAGTGGTACGGGCGGTACAGGGCGGCGTACTGGCCGGTGGGGTCCGGGTGCCACGGGTACTCGTTGAAGCAGCCGGAAACGTAGTCGTTCGTGGCCTTGACGACGACGAAGACGCCTTCCTGGGTGTTGTGAGGGATCCAGGAACCGTCGCGGTTGACGCTGGACATGACGTCGACCGTGCCTTCGTGGGCGAGGGCTCCCCCGACGTCGGCGGGCCGGCAGATCGTGGCGATTTCCTCGACATCCCCCGGTGTGAACGACAGCCCGGCGTCAGAAGGTACCAGTCCGGCGCCGTTGGCGACGGCGGCCATCTCGATGGAAGCCTTCGTGCCGTCACGGAACGAGGTGTGCATGTTGGGGTTCAGCTGCCCCGAGTCGGTGAGTTCCTTGGAGAACTCCCAGTTCTCCCAGACGTTGTCCGGGTTCATCTCGTGATAGTGCTCAAGGTACTTCGCGCCCTTGCCGGCACAGACAACGTCGAAACCACTGGTGCGTGCCCAGTCCACGAGTTCCATGATGAGGGCCGGCTGGTCGCCATAAGCCATCGAGTAGACAACACCGGCGGCTTCCGCACGCTTGGCCAGGGCGGGACCTGCCAGGGCGTCGGCCTCAACGGTGACCATGATGATGTGCTTCTTCGTTTCAATGGCACGCAGTGCATGCTTCACACCCACAATGGGGTTGCCCGTCGCTTCCACGATGACGTCGATGTCGACATCAAAGAGCTCGTCCGCGTTGGCCACGATCGTCGTGGAGCGTTCCCTGAGGGCGGTGGCGATGTCCGGAGCGATCTGGTCCGTGGGCCAGCCGACGAGTGCGAAGGCGCCTTCCGCGCGTTTGACGTTGATGTCCGCGATGGCGACGACGTGGATGCCGGGGATGTTGTTGGCCTGGGCCAGGTACATGGTGCCGTAGCGGCCCGCGCCGATGAGGCCAACGCGGATGGGGCGGCCTTCTTGCTCGCGGTCGCTAAGAAGTTTGTGCAGGTTCATGGGGATCTCTCTGGTTGACATATCGCGTCGGAGAGGCCGCCACCTTAGAGGCGAGCAACTTCTTCGTCACAACGGGAGTTTTTGGGACCGGAGTGGAACCGGTTCCACTTTTGTACCATTTGGTGTTAGGCTGTGTCAACGGTCACACCGGAACGCAATCGAAGGTTCCTCAGGCACGCATCCCAGGGCAGACGAACAGCTCGTGGTGATCAGCTGCCGAGACAGGACCCTCAACGAGGAGGAGAAGTGAAGAAGGCATCAACTATTCGCGATGTCGCGTCCGCGGCCGGCGTTTCAGTCTCTGTCGTGTCCCGGGTCCTGAACCCTGACTCGGGCCCCGTCGCGCCGGCCAAGCGCGAAACCGTGTTGAGGGTCATCGATGAACTCGGGTACCGGCCCCGGGCCGCCGCCCGTGAACTCAGCATCGGCCATACCCCCACTATTGGCCTGGTGGTAGCAGACCTGGCAAACCCCTTTTTTGCGCAGCTAGCCGACCGCGTCGTCTGGGAGGCCCGTAGCCACGGAGTGCAAGTGATGGTGATGACCACCCAGGAAGACCCCCACCTCGAAGCCGACAGCCTGGATACACTCCTCGACCGTTCCGTGGGAGGCGTCATTGCCACGCCCACCGGATCAAACATTGAAAAGTGGGCGCGCCTCCAGTCTCTGGGTGTGAATGTAGTCTTCGTCGACCGCAGCATTCCGGAACTCGCGGACGTCGACCTAGTGAGCATCGAAAACGTAGATTCGGCCCGACGCGCCACCGAACACATGCTCGGTCTCGGACACACGCGTATTGGCCTGATCTCTGGGCCCGTCAGCACCTCGACGGGTCGGTCCAGGATCGAGGGCTACAAGAGCGCGCACAACAACTTTTCGATAAGTGTCGACCCCCAGCTGATCCGGGATGTACCGTTTCGGGGAGACGGCGGGGGCGATGCAGCCGGGTCTCTTCTCGCTCTGCCAGACCGTCCGACCGGGCTCATTGTGGCCAACACCGCCCAGGTTCAGAGCTCCGTTCGACGCCTCGTCCAGATCGGCGTGCGGATACCCGACGAGCTCTCGGTCATAGTCTTTGACGACAATCCCTGGACGGAACTGACCAGCCCGCCATTGAGCGTAATCCGTCAGCCGATCGACATGCTCGCGGTGCACTCCCTGGAGCTGGTCCTGGGAAGGATGCAGGGCCGGCTCCCTCCAGCCCCCCGAACGATTGAAGTTAAGGCCGACTTCGTCCCACGCAGCAGCTGCTCACCCCTCACTCTCTCCCCCATCAGCTAAGGAAATCCCATGACCGTCATTGTTACCGCCGTTTTCACACCCAAAGAAGGGGCCTTGAGCGCGGTAGCTGCCGCCCTTTCCCCCGCAATCGCCGAAGTGCACCAGGAACCTGGATGCCTGCTGTACTCCATCCACGAAGCGCCTAACGGCCAGATCGTCATGATTGAAAAGTGGGAAACCGCAGAACTGCTCGACGCCCACGGTGAGGGAGAGGCCGTCAAACGCCTCAATGCCTCGCTCGACGGCCTCCTTCAGGAACCTGTCGAAGTTACCCGGCTCTCACCGATTCCCGCGGGGACCGAGCACCAAGGGACGCTGTAATGAAACCCGTCCTTGTCGTGATGGGCGTGTCAGGAGCAGGAAAATCCACCGTCGGGGCAGCGCTGGCCCAACGCACGGGCGCCACTTTCGTCGATTCCGACTCCCTGCACCCGCAGGAAAATGTGCAGAAAATGGCCGCCGGCAACCCCCTGGATGACCAGGACCGATGGCCTTGGCTTGGACTTGTAGGCGCCGAACTGGCGTCCATCCACCCGGAGGGGATCATCGTGGCGTGTTCGGCACTAAAACGAGCCTACCGAGACGCCATCAGGGCCAAAGCACCCGGAACCGTGTTCATTCAACTCAGCGTCGAGCTGCCCGTCCTGCAGAACCGAGTGGCCCAACGCCCCGGACACTTCATGCCGCCTTCCCTCCTCCAATCCCAGCTGGAAACACTGGAACCCCTACAAGCAGACGAAGCCGGACTTACCGTACCCACCCACGACGGCATCGAGGCAATGGCCAACCGGATCCTCGCTCAACTTCCAACAACCGCCGCGGCTTCCGCAAAGGAGGTCTCACCTGCGGACTAAATGAAGACTCGCTGAGTCCCGCCCGACTATCCCCAGATTGTCAAGACGATGACCTGGTCGGGCCACCTAACTGTCTCCTGAGGTCCCGCGGGCCACCGCCGATAGCGGATATTACGTAAAGTTGATTGCGCGCAAAAACGCTGAGCGTCTCCGTCTCGAGACCGACAGACGAATTGTTGTTTTCTCTAGACCTCCGCCACAGGCGCCGCGAACTGCGCCGCGTACAGCGCGGCATACGCCCCGCCCGCCTCCAGCAACGAAGCATGCGTGCCCTGCTCCACGATCTGCCCCGCCTCCATCACCAGGATGAGGTCGGCGTCGCGGATGGTGGACAGCCGGTGGGCAATGACAAACGAAGTCCGGTCGCTCCTCAAAGCACTCATCGCCTTCTGCACCAGCACCTCGGTCCGCGTATCCACGGAAGAGGTGGCCTCGTCCAGGATCAGCACCGACGGCCGAGCCAGGAACGCCCGGGCGATCGTCAGCAGCTGCTTCTCGCCGGCCGAGACGTTGGAACCCTCGTCGTCGAGCACGGTGTCGTAGCCCTCAGGTAGGGACCGGACGAACCGGTCCACGTACGTCGCCTTCGCGGCCTCCAGGATTTCGTCCTCCGAAGCGCCGGGCCGGCCGTAGGCGATGTTGTCCAGGATGGTCCCGCCGAACAGCCAGGTGTCCTGCAGCACCATGCCCATCCGCGAGCGCAGCTCATCCCGGGTCATCGCGGTGACGTCCACGCCGTCCAGCGTGATCCGGCCGGCGTCGAGCTCGTAGAAGCGCATCATCAGGTTCACCAGGGTGGTCTTGCCCGCACCCGTCGGGCCCACAATGGCCACCGTCTGCCCCGGCTCCGCCACCAGGCTGAGGGAGGAAATCAGCGGCTTGTCCGGCGAATAGGAGAAGGACACGTCCTCGAACACCAGCCGCCCCCGGCCACCAGTAGGCGCCTCGGACGGCGAAGGATCGGGCGACTGCTCGTCCGTGTCCAGCAGCTCGAACACCCGCTCGGCCGAGGCCACGCCGGACTGCAGCAGGTTCGCCATGGACCCCAACTGGGCCAGCGGCTGGGTGAACTGCCGTGAGTACTGGATGAACGCCTGCACATCGCCCAGCTGCATCGCCCCGGAGGCCACCTGCAGGCCGCCCACCACGGCGATCCCCACGTAGACCAGGTTCCCGATGAACGTCATGGCCGGCATGATCAGGCCGGAAATGAACTGCGCGCCGAAGCTCGCCTGGTACAGCTCCGCGTTCTTCTGCCGGAACCGCTCCTCCACCTCGCGCTGCCGGCCGAACACCTTCACCAGGGCGTGCCCCGTGTAGGTCTCCTCAATCTGCCCGTTCAGCTCCCCGGTATGCCTCCACTGCGCCACGAACAGCTTCTGGGAGCGCTTGGCGATCACCGCCGTCGTCACCAGCGTCAGCGGAATGGTCACCAGCGCAATCAGCGCCAGCGTGGGCGAGAGCAGGACCATCATCACCAGAACCCCGGCCACGGTCAGCACCGAGGTCACGGCCTGGCTGATGGACTGCTGCAGGCTCTGGGAGATGTTGTCGACGTCGTTGGTCACCCGGCTGAGCAGCTCGCCGCGCTGCACGGAATCGAAGTAGCGCAGCGGCAGCAGGTTGATCTTCGCCTCTATCCGTTCCCGTAGCCGGAAGACCGTGCGCTGCACGACGCCGTTGAGGATGTACGCCTGCATCCAGCCGAACACCGACGCCAGCACGTACAGCACCAGCGCCCACAGCAGCACGGTGGCCAGCGCGGTGAAGTCGATCCCGGCGCCGGGGGTCAGCGTCATGGCGCTGAGCATGTCCGCCTGCTGGGTCTGCCCGGCGGCGCGCATTTGGGCGATCACCTGGTCCTGGGTCTCCCCGGGCGGCAGCTGCTTGGACACGACGCCGGCGAAGATCAGGTTGGTGCCCTCGCCCAGCAGCCGGGGTCCGATCACCGAGAACGTCACCCCGACGACGGCGAGCACCAGGACCAGCGTCAGCCACAGCCATTCGGGCCGCAGCTCCCCCAGCAGCCGCCGGGCAGACGGTCCGAAGTTCATGGCCTTCTCGGCCGGGATGTTCATCCCGGCAAACGGACCGCCCGCCGGACGGGGAATCCGCATGGGGGTTTTCGCCGCGGGAGCCGCGGGGGCCCCGGGGGCCCCGGCGGCAGGAGCGGCGGCGGGGGCCGGCGTCGGCGCCTTGTCGGTGCGGCTCATGCTGCCTCCTCCGCTGCGAGCTGGGAGTTCACAATCTCCTGGTACGTCTCCGACGCCTCCAGCAGCTCCTCGTGCGTGCCCTGCGCGACGATCCTGCCGCGTTCGAGCACCAGGATTTGGTCCGCGTCCACAATGCTGGAGACCCGCTGGGCGATGATCACCATGGTGGCGCCGGCGGTGTGCTGCTTGAGTGCCTGCCGCAGCCGGGCGTCCGTGGCGGTGTCCAGCGAGGAGAAGGAGTCGTCAAAGATGTACAGCTCGGGCTGTTTCACCAGCGCCCGGGCGATCGCGAGCCGCTGCCGCTGGCCGCCGGAGACGTTGGTGCCGCCCTGCGAGATCGGTGCATCCAGCCCGCCCTCCAGATCCTCCACAAAATCCTGCGCCTGGGCAATCCTCAGGGCCCGCCAGAGCTCGTCCTCGGTGGCGTCCGGCTTGCCGTAGAGCAGGTTGCTGCGCACCGTGCCGGAGAACAGGTAGGGCTTTTGCGGGACCAGGCCGATGTGCCCCCACAGCAGGTCCGGGTGCAGCTCACGGACGTCCACGCCGTCAATCCGGACTGAACCGGAGGTCGCGTCGAAGAGCCGCGGCATCAGGTTCACCAGGGTGGTCTTGCCGGAACCGGTGCTGCCGATGATCGCCGTCGTCTGCCCCGCGCGGGCGGTGAAGTTCACGTCCGACAGCACCGGCTGCTCGGCACCCGGGTAGGCGAACCCGACGTCGCGCATCTCCAGCTCGCCACGGGCTGCCCGCCCGGCCGCGCGCGACACCGGGCGCAGCGGCGGCCGGACGCTGGATTCGGTCCCGAGGACCTCGCCGATCCGGTCCCCCGAGACGGCGGCGCGCGGGATCATGATCGCCATGAACGTGGCCATCATTACGGACATCAGGATCTGCATCAGGTAGCTCAGGAACGCGATCATGGTGCCCACCTGCATGGAGCCGTCCTCGATCCGGAACGCGCCGAACCAGATCACGGCCGTGCTGGAGACGTTGAGGACCAGCATCACGGTGGGGAATGCGAGAGCCATGAGCCTGCCGGCGCGCAGCGCAGTGTCCGTGACGTCCTCGTTGGCGCGGGCAAAGCGGGCCGTCTCCACGTTCTCCCGGACGAAGGCCCGCACCACGCGGATGCCGGTGAGCTGTTCGCGCAGCACCCGGTTGACGGTGTCGATCCGGGCCTGCATCACCCGGAACAGCGGCACCATCCGCAAAATGATCGAACCCACCGCGGCCAGCAGCACGGGGACGCTGACGGCGATCAGCCAGGACAGCTGCAGGTCCTGCCGGATGGCCATGATCACCCCGCCGATGCAGAGCATGGGCGCCGTAACCATGAGCGTGGCGGACATCAGAACCAGCTGCTGGACCTGCTGGACGTCGTTGGTGGAGCGGGTGATGAGGCTGGGCGGGCCGAACCGGGTGACTTCCTGCTCGGAGAACGCGGCGACCCGGCTGAAGATAGCACCCCGGACGTCCCGGCCCAGCGCCATCGCGGCCTTCGCCCCGAAGTACACGGCCACGACGGTGCAGATGACCTGCAGCAGCGTGACCGCCAGCATCAGGCCGCCGACGCGCAGGATGTAGTCCGTGTCCCCCGTCGCCACGCCCTGATCGATGATGTCCGCGTTCAAGGTGGGCAGGTACAGCGAGGCAATGGACGCCGCCAGCTGGAAGACGACGACGGCGAGCAACAGCCGCCGCTGCGGCCTCAGGTATTCGACGAGCAGTTTCCAGAGCATCCGGTCTCCACTTCACGCGTCACAGGCACTGATGTGGGTCAGTCTACGTCCGGCCGCCGGGAGATAGCTGGGTTCCTCTCAGGGCGAATCGGGGGCGGGCCTGCGGCGATGTTCAAATGCGCGGTTTGCTTGCCGGGCTGGACTGCTTGCCGGGCTGGACTGCTTGCCGGGCCTGCGGCCCGGGTGTAGCTTGAGGCGGATGCTGCGCATCGGCTCAATCGTCATCCGGGTGGACAACCTCGAACGCCAGATGAGTTTCTGGCAGGCAACCCTGGGCTACGAGCCCCGGTACGAGCCCGACGGGGACTTCGTGATCCTGCAGCCGCCGGGCGGCGTGGGCACCTGCGTCTCCCTGGACCGGGTCCCCGCGGCCGTCCAGATTCCCCCGCGCCTGCACCTGGACCTCTACACGGACACCCAGGATGCCGAGGTGCAGCGCCTCCTGGCCCTGGGCGCCACCCGGGTCGAATGGAGCAAGCGGCCCTCGGACGCCGACTACGTGATCCTTGCCGATCCGGAGGGCAACAGGTTCTGCGTGGTGGACACCGCCGGGAGCCGTTGAAACCTGTTGCTTCGCAGGGGAACGGTGTGCCAGCCTCGAAGTGATCCCGTCGCCGCGGCGACGACGGGCGACGGAGAAGGAGCACGGCATGGGACTCATCCATATCGACCTGTTCACCACTCTCGACGGCGTTGCGCAGGCGCCCGGCGGGCCCGACGAGGACCCTGCCGACGGCTTCGCGTTTGGCGGCTGGCAGGCACCCCTCATCGACGAGGTCGTCGGCGGGCAGGTCGTCTCCGGGATGGAAGGGATGGACGCGCTTCTGCTCGGACGCCGGACCTACGACATTTTCGCCGCCTACTGGCCGCACGCCAACGGTGACATCGCACGGCTGTTCAACCGCATCCCGAAATATGTGGCCTCGCGCCAGTCGCCGGCCCTCGAATGGGCCGACTCCACGCTCCTCGGTCCTGATACCGTCGCCGCCGTACGCGAACTGCGCGACCGGCACGAGCACATCCACGTGATCGGCAGCCTCGACTTCGTGCAGACCCTGTTTGCCGAGCGGCTCTTCGACCGACTTACGCTCTGGGTATATCCGATCCTCCTCGGCGGTGGAAAGAAGGTCTTCGCGGACGGGGTAGTTCCGACGAACCTCAGGCTCATCGAGCCGGTCGTCGCCTCACAGAAGGGCGCGGTGCAGCAGCGCTACGCGCTCGCCGACGGCACACCTGGCGTCGGCGATATGTCGGCCGTGACCCAGGAGGGCTAAAGCGACACGCCCGGGCCGGGGCCCGTGCCGCCCAACTAGCCGTTCAACACCACATTCACCGGCGGCTCGCCCGCCAGCATGATCTCGATCTGCCGCTGCAGCAGCCGGCCCATCCGCGGGCGCATCGCCGAGCTCGCGCCGCCCACGTGCGGGCTGATGATGACGCCCGGGGTCCGCCAGAGCGGGTGGTCCTGCGGCAGGGGTTCGGGATCAGTGACGTCCAGCGCGGCGCGGATCCGGCCGGAGGCGGTGTGCCGGACCAGTGCCTCCGTGTCCGCCACCGGGCCGCGGGCCACGTTCACCACCAGGGCGCCGTCCGGCATGGCCGCGAGGAAGGCGTCATCAATCAGGTGCCGGGTGGAGTCGCTGAGCGGAACCCCCACCACCACGATGTCGTGCTCCGGCAGGAGCGTGTGCAGCTCCGCGATGCCGTGGATCCGGCCGCGGTCATCCGTCCGTTCGGTGCTGGCCACCCGGGTCACGGTGGTCTCGAATGGAAGCAGCCGGTCCTCGATCGCCTTGCCCACCCCGCCGTAGCCAACAATCAGGACACGGCGGTCGGCCAGGCTGGCCGTGGGCCGGGCATCCCACCGGCCGTCCTGCTGGTTCTGGATCAGGCGGGGCAGCTCGCGCTGGCTGGCGAGGATCAGGGCGAGCGCCAGCTCCGCGGTGGAGGTCTCGTGCACGCCGGACGCGTTGGCGAAGACCCGCCCGGCCGGCAGGAACTCCGCCACGCCGTCGTACCCGATCGATTGGCTCTGCACCAGGGCCGTGTCCACCGCTGCCAGGCTCCGCAGGACCGCCGGCCCGCCCATGTACGGCGGGACCACGATGTCGATCCGCGGCAGGGGCGGCTCACCGGCGAGGTCCCACTCCAGGACAGTGACGTCCGGGTGCGGCTGAAGGTACTCACGCAACGCGGCGTCCGGCAGGCTGACAGTAATTTTCCGGGTCATGAATGCCAGCGTAGTGGAACCGCATCTGGGATTTTTGTCCCACTTGGGCCGCGCCCCGCGCGCTCCGTGGACTTCACCCCCGGCCCGGCCTAACGTCGGAGGCACCACCCAGTCGAGTCCGGAAAGGCCCACGCACATGACGAATCCGGGCCCCCGGCCGGCCGCTCCCACCCACCGCAGGAACGTGGTGCTCGTCTGGGCCGCCGCCGTGCTGGTGCTGGCCGCCGTCGTGGTCCTCGGCGCGATCCGCACCGCACCCGGCAGTGATTCCCACACCCGTGACTTCCTGACCCGCGACTTCCTGACCGGTGACGTCCTGACCGTCGCCCAGCAGCAGGAGCCGGGCCCGGCGGAGACCGCACCGGCAGCCCCCGCCGCCGCCGTCGACCTTCCCGCCGAGATGCAGCGGATCATCGGCGCGCACCCCGATCACCGGATCGGCGTCGCCGTGCTGGACACCCGCGACGGCCAGCTGCAGAGCTACGGCGACGTGGCACCGTACACCGCAGCGAGCACCGCGAAGGTCCTGACGGCCGCCGCCTACTACCACCTCGTGGAAACCGGCGATAAGTCACTCGATGCTCCCCTGGGTGCGTTTAATGCCGCGTTCCAGCTCAAAGCCATGATCAATACCAGCAGCGACGACTCATGGCTCCTGCTGATGCGGGACATCGGCTACCCCAACCTCACCGCCTACGCCGCCACCCTCGGCATCACCTACGATCCCGAGCAAAACCTGGTGGCCCCGCCGGACATGGCGCGGCTCCTGGCGCAGCTCACCACGGGCAAGCTGCTCAACGCCGATCACACCGCGGAGCTGCTCGGCTACATGCAGCACACCAATGACGAGGACCTCGTCCCGGCCGCCGTTGCGCCCGGCATCACGGTCCACCACAAGTACGGCGTGGTGCAGGGCTACGTCCACGACGCCGCCCTGCTCAGCGCCGGGGACCGCTCCTACGCGGTGGTCATCTATACGTGGGGCCCGGACGACGCCGACAGTGCGGACCGCCTGGACCTCATCCACGACCTGACCCGCCAGCTCACCGGCGCGCTTTTTGGGCGGTGATGGTGAGGTCCCTGTTAATAGCCTGAAAATCAACCGATCAAAGGTGGCGCAGGCTCCATTACGGGGGCAGGATGAAAGAAGCGGGAATAGTCTCAGCCGCAGCTGCCCGATGGAACCCCACGCCGTGGGGCCGTCCTCTGGAGGAGCACCAGATGTCCATTCCTTCTGAATCAAGAACGTTCAGTCGCCCCGACGCAGGGGCCTCTTGTCCAGCGCGCGGTCCAGCACGTCCTGCCGCGCCGCCCTGACGGGTCCGCACCAGCTCAACCGCCGGCCCCACACAGCGGGGCACGGGTCCGGCCCGCACTCCGGGCTGATCGAGGCTGCTGGGGCCCCGGAATTCCTCCCAGTCACATGTAGGAGACGCCGCAGTATTGGAGCAGGCCTAGGATCCCGCGAAGAGGACCGTGCAGATGCGCGGCTAGGGGGGCCTTCCGGATCCGGGCTTTTCCAGGGAGTCACCTTGACCCGCATCCTTATTGCAGAAGACGAAGAACGCATCTCCCGCTTCATCGAAAAGGGCCTGCGCGCGGCTGGCTACGTGCCCACAGTGGTCGCCGACGGCGTCACGGCCGTGGACTACGCCTCCAGCGGCGAATTCGATCTCCTGCTTTTGGACATCGGGCTCCCCCGCCTGGACGGGTACGCCGTCCTCGCGGCACTGCGCCGCGGCCAGGTGGGCATCCCGGTCATCTTCCTCACGGCCCGCGGATCATCCAGCGACACCGTCGCAGCGCTGGAGGGCGGCGCCGACGACTACATCGTCAAGCCTTTCCACTTCGAGGAACTCGTGGCCCGCATCAAGGCCCGGATCCGCAAGTCGGACACCGGCGACGTGCTGGCGGGAAGCGTCATGCGCTACGGGCCCCTGGAACTGAACCTGCTCACCCACTCGGTCAGCGTCGACGGCAGAATGGTGGAACTCTCCGCCCGCGAATTCGCGTTGGTGGAAATGTTCCTGCTCCACCCCGGGCAGGTTCTGAGCCGGCAGCAACTGCTCAGCCATGTCTGGGGCTACGACTTCGACGGCACGTCCAACGTGGTGGATGTTTACGTGCGTCAGTTGCGGATGAAACTCGGCGCGGACCGAATCCTCACCACCCGCGGCGCCGGGTACCGCCTCAGCTAGGCACAGCAAGCTGATCCGCGCAGGAAGGGAACAGAGTGGCCACCTCGGATGAACATCCCAGTGAAGTCGGCCAGGCCGCGCCGGCGGTTGCCTTCCCTGAGGCGGAAACCCAGGACCCGTCCGGCTGGGGCGCAAAGTTCCACTCGGTGCGTTTCCGGGTGGTGGCCGCCATGCTGGGCATGATGCTCGCCGGAGTGGTCACGGCCGGGATGGTCACGTTCGTGGTGCAGTTCCAGGAGGCTGACGCCAGGACAGACCAGGCGGTTCTGGACAAGGCCAACGCCGTGGTCAAGCTCGTCCAGACCAACAAAAAAACGTCCGGAGACTACGCCAACAGGAAGTACATCAGCGCACTTCACGAGGCCGCGGAGGATATCGAGCCGCGCAGCAACGAGGTCATGGCAGGGATAGTGGATGGGCATGTGGCATGGACCGTTGAGGGCAACGGGGACAGCAACCTCCTGAACAACAGCATGTTGGCCGATGCCGCCCAGCTCAGTAACCAGGCCGGCGCGTCCTTCGGCGAGCTGAACTCGGACGGCCGTCCGCTCAGAACAGTGGTGGTGCCCATGAAAGGCGCCCCCGGGACATTCTTCCTGGTCGGCCGGGACGCGGGCGACCAGCGCGAGCACAACGCCAGCTCGGTCCGGACGTATTCGCTGGTGGCCCTCGGCATGCTCCTGGCTGCCGCGGTGATTGGCAGCGTGGTTGCCGGCCGGCTGCTCGATCCGCTCCGCCGCATGCGCGAGACTTCCCGGGCGGTGGGTCCGGAGGACCTCACGCAGCGGGTCCAGGTGCGCAAGGGCGAGGACGACGTCACCCTGCTTGCCAAGACCTTCAACACCATGCTGGAAAGACTCGATGAGGGCGCCCAGCAACAGCAGCAGTTCCTGGACGACGCCGGCCATGAACTGCGGACCCCGCTGACCATCCTCCGCGGGCACCTCGAGCTCGTGACGGTCGATGATCCGGACGATGTCATTGCCACCAGGGACGTGCTGCTGGACGAGGTGGACCGGATGCAGCGCCTGGTGGACGACCTCCTGCTGCTCGCCAACTCCGGCGAGATCGGCTTCATCCAGCGTGAACCCGTCCGGGTCCCGGAACTCCTGGATCAGGTCATGGAGAAAGTGCACGTCCTGGCCGACCGGCACTGGCAGATCGATGAAAGAGCCGACTACGTGGTGGAGGCGGATCCGCAGCGCCTCACCCAGGCACTGGTCCAGCTCGCCGCGAACGCCGTCAAGTACACCGGTCCGTCCTCCACCATCGCGCTCGGCTCCCGGATTGAGCGCCCGACGGCGAACGACGGCACCTCGCTGCCCCCGCAGGACACCCTCGTGCTGTGGGTGCGCGATGACGGGATCGGCATCGCCACCGAGGACCAGAGGCGGATCTTCGAACGGTTCGGCCGGGCGCACACGGGCCGCGGCGTGGAGGGCTCGGGACTGGGCCTTGCCATTGTCGCGGCCATCGCCCAGGCGCATGGGGGCGTGGCCACGGTGGAATCCGAATTCGGCCACGGGGCCACTTTCCTGATCCGGATCCCCCTGCAGTCCTCCGGCGTCCGCGTCTGACCTGGCCCGCCGTCTTACCTTGCCCGCCGCCTTACCTTGCCCGCCGTCTGGCCTGGCCCGCACCTGCCGGTGTACGTGCCTAAGCGCGGCGCCGCAAACGCGGGCCCTTGGATGAGGAATCCTTAATCATCCCCTCATCCCATCCTCACTCTCGGGGCGCACGCTGGTGCATAACATCAGACAGCACCTGCCCGTACACAGTCGCGTTCGCGACCGTGTCCGGGGGCACCGGGGGCGGGGGAGGATTGTTGTGGAGCCATTGCGGATAGTGCTGTACTCGCATGATTCAGTGGGCCTGGGACATGTGCGTCGGAATCTAGCACTGGCCCACGCGCTGAACAATCAGCTTCCCGGCCTGATCGGCCGCCCCGTCACCGGAATCCTCATCACCGGCACAGCCCTCGCACCGGCGTTCCGGCTGCCCGAGGGCTGGGACTGGGTACTCCTTCCCGGTGTGGCGAAGGGTTCCGCGGGCTACCTGCCGCGGAATCTGACGTTGCCCATGGGGGAGCTCGTGCCATTGCGGGCCAGGCTGCTGCAGGCAACGCTGGCCGGTTTCTCCCCCCACCTCGTGGTGGTGGACCGGCACGCCACGGGCGTTCATGGCGAACTCGAAACAGCCTTGCGCCACGCCCGCACCGCCGGGCCCGTGCGCGTGGTGCTGGGCCTCCGAGAGGTCCTTGACTCGCCCGCCGCGGCCCTCGCCGAATGGGCCAGGGTGGGCGGTCCCCGCGTGGTGAAGGACCTGTTCGACGCCATTTGGGTCTACGGCGATCCCGCGGTCCATGATCCCGTAGCAGCCGGCGAAATACCGTTCGCCCTCCGAAAGCTCATCCGGTACACGGGCTACCTCGCCGAGGGGCGCCCTTCGGCCTCCGGCACCAGCTGCATGCCCGGGCGGTACTGCATGACGACGGTCGGCGGCGGTTCGGACGGCTATGCCCTGGCCCGCGTCGCCGTCGCCACGCCGATCCCGGACGGGCTGGGACACCTCGTGGTCGCCGGGCCGCAGATGCCCGCCGAGCAGCTCAACGACCTCCGGCAGCGGGCCCGCCCCGGCGTCAAAGTGGTCGCCGCAGTCGATGACATCGTGTTCCACATCCGGCACGCCGGCGCAGTCGTGGCCATGGGCGGCTACAACACGGTGTGCGAAATCATGAGCACGCCTGTCCCGGCCCTGATCGTGCCCCGCACGCAGTCGCGCGCCGAGCAGCGGATCCGGGCCGCCTCCCTCGCCGCGGCCGGGTACCTGGAGCAACACGAGATTGGCACGCTGACGCCGGAGATCCTGGCGGCCTGGCTGGCCGCCCGGTTCGGCACCACCGTGGACCGCCGTCGTGCCGTGCTGGACGGCCTGATCCGGGTTCCGCAGCTGGCCGCCGAGCTGCTGCGGCCGCTGGCCACCACCGGGCTGGCCGATACCGAGCGGGACAGTGCCGATCAGGTCACCGCCGAACGGGCCAGTGCCGAACAATTCAACGCGGACGAAAGCGATGCCGCCGTGAGCGTGAAAGGTGCCAGCCGTGTCGCCGTTTGAACCGGGGACGGCGTACGTCCTGAAGATGTACCCGCGGTTCTCCGAAACGTTCATCGTTTCGGAGATCCTGGCCCGCGAGGCCGCCGGGGACCGGATCGAAATCTTCTCGCTCCGGCCCACCGACGACCCCCGGTTCCACCCCGAGCTCGCCCGGGTCCAGGCACCGGTGACGTACATTGACCGCCCCATCAAGACTGTGGCCCTGTGGGAGAGCCTCCGGATGGCCGACGCGGCCGGGCTCACAGCCGCCGTCGGCCGGAATTTGGGCGAACTCGCCGCCGCCTCGGCAGACGACGCCGTGCAGGCCATCAACCTGGCCACCGCGCTGCAGAACCGCAACATCCGGCACATGCACGTCCACTTCGCCTCGGGATCAACCACCGTGGCCCGGCTGACGTCCCTCATCACCGGCATCCCGTTCTCGTTCACCGCGCACGCGGTGGACATCTTCCATGAATCGGTCCAGGACGAGGACCTGCGGCTCAAGCTCGAGCAGGCCCATCACGCCGTGACCATCAGCCGGTACAACATGCGCTACCTGCGCCGCCGCTTCCCGTCCTCGACCGCCCGGCTCCATCTGGTGCGCAACGGCCTGGAGCTCGAGCGCTTCCCGTACCGGGAACCCCGGCCGCTCGAAGCCACCCTCCGGATCGCCGCCGTCGGGCGCCTGGTGGAGAAAAAAGGCTTCCAGTATCTGTTGCCCGCGGCCGCCGAACTGCTGGACCAGGGGGTCAAACTGGACCTCCGGATCGCCGGTACCGGGCTCATGGCCGAGGAACTGGAGACCGGCATCGGCCAGCTCCGACTCGGCAGCCATGTCCGCCTCCTCGGCCCGCAGACCCAGGACCAGGTCCACGAACTGCTCCACTCCTCCGATGTCTTCGTGGCGCCCTGCGTGGTCGGCGCAGACGGCAACGCGGACGGCATGCCCACGGTCTTGCTCGAGGCCATGGCCACGGGCGTCCCCTGCGTCAGCACGTCCGTCACCGGGATCCCCGAAGTAGTCCGGAACGGCTCCACCGGGGTCCTGGTCCGGCCGGGCAACCCGCACGCCCTGGCCCGCGGCATCTGCACGCTCGGCTCCCCTGCCACGGACAGGCTCGCCATGTCCCGCAACGCCCGCGCCCTGATCGAGGAGGACTACGACGTCCACCGCCAGGCCGAGCTCCTGAGGTCCCTCTCCCGTTCTGAAAGGAGAGTCGCATGACCCGCGTGGCCTATCTCTGCGCCGACCCCGGCGTTCCTGTCTTCGGCACCAAGGGCTCCTCCGTCCATGTCCAGGAAATCGTCCGGGCGTGGCGTGGCACCGGCGCCGTCGTCACCGTCTACTGCACCCTGCTCGGCACGGAGCGGCCCAGCGATCTTGCCGATCTCGACGTCGTCGAAGTCAAGCCGGAATCCGTCCCCGCCTCGGCGCGGGAACGGGCGGTCCAGGACGCCGCGCTGGGCCTGGCGGACGAGGTCCTGCGCAACGGTTGCGGGCTGTTCTACGAGCGGTATTCGCTGTTTAGCCCGGCACTGTCGGTGGTGGCCCGCATCCTGGACGTGCCGTCCGTTCTTGAGGTCAATGCTCCGCTGATCGAGGAGCAGCAGCGGTACCGCCAGCTGCTCGATGTGAAGAAGGCTGAGACGGTGTTCCGCCGCAACGCCGCGACGGCCGACGTCGTGGCCTGCGTCTCGGATCCCGTGGTCCGCTGGGTGCGGGCGCGGGTGCCGACCGCCAGGACTGTGCTGGCGCCGAACGGAGTGAACGTCGAACGGATCACGGCCCGCCGCCCCGGCCGACGGAATCCGGACCACCTCACCGTCGGGTTCGTCGGAACCTTGAAGCCCTGGCACGGTGTCCCCGGCCTGCTGCACGGTGTCGCCCTGGCCAACCAGCAGACCGCCGACCCGGGCCTGCGCTGGCAGCTCCATGTGGTGGGTGACGGCCCCGGCCGGCAGGACCTCGAACGCCTCGCCGAATCCCTCGGCGTGCCGACGGTATTCTCAGGCGCCGTCGCGCCAGCTGCGGTGCCCGGCCTCCTGGCAGAATTCGACGCCGCCGCCGCTCCCTATCCCCCGGACGGACCTGGCCAGGACGATTACTTCTCGCCACTGAAGGTTTTTGAGTACATGGCGGCCGGGTTGCCTGTGATCGCGAGCGCCGTGGGCCAGATTCCGTCCATCATCCAGGACGGCCGCACCGGGATCCTCGTCCCGCCGGGGGACCCTGCCGCGCTCGCGGACGCCCTCCTCCGGCTCGGCCAAGACCCGAATTTGCGGGAAAGGCTGGGGCTCGAGGCCCGCAACGACGCCGTGCAGCGGTTCAGCTGGAGCGGGGTGCTGTCCCGGATCACCGGGGCGCTGCCGCCTGCACGCAGACTGGCCAGGCAATGACCACCACTGCCAGACATTCGCACCCCCGCAGCTGGCGGACCTTGTGGCGACGGACCCGCACCAGCGCACCGGCTGAACTCTCACCGCTGCGGCGGACCTTGCGGTGCGTCCGCCCGCATTTGCGCGGGCACAGGCTGCTCATCACTTGGGGATTCATTGCCATGGCCGTGGAAATCCTCTTCCGGCTTCTTGAGCCGTGGCCGGTGAAAATCGTCCTCGACTCCGTCTCACACTCACTCGGCGCCACTCTGCGCAGGTCCCCGCTCAGCGTGGAGGCGAGCGCGGAGGTGTTGCTCCTCTGCGCCGGTGCGGTGGTTGTCATCTGCCTGATCCGGGCCGTGGCCGGCTACGTGTCCGCGATTTCGTTTGCCCTGGTGGGTACCCGGATTTCCTCCGAATTGCGCGCCCGAACCTTCCGCCACCTCCAGGGCCTGTCGATGCGCCACCACAGCCGCGCCTCCACCGGCGACACTGTCCAGCGGCTCGTCGGAGACGTGTCCCGGCTGCAGGATGTGGCCGTCACGGCGGGGCTCCCCCTCATCGGCAATTTCGTGTCGCTGATAGCAATGATGATCATCATGCTCTGGCTCGATCCTTTGATCGCACTGGTGACGTTCGTGTCCATCGGGATATTCGTGTTGGTGTCCCGCAAGAACTCGGGATCGATTACTACGGCGGCCCGCAAGTCACGCAAGGGTGAAAGCGCCCTGGCCACCACCGCCGCCCAGACGTTGGGCGCAATGCGCGAAGTCCAGGCGTACGGACTCGAAGACACCCTCAGCTCGGGCTTCAGCAAGAGCAACCAGTCGGCACTTGGCTCAGGGGTGGTCACGCTGCGGCTGGCCGCCAGCCTGCAACGGAAGACCGACGTCCTGACGGGAATCGCGACGGCGGTGGTCCTGGCTGCCGGTGGATGGAGGGTGATGCACCACGCGATGACACCCGGAGATCTGGTCGTTTTCCTGACTTACCTGAAAACCGGGCTGAGGCCACTCAAGGACGTGGCCAGGTACACCAGCCGTATCGCACGCGCGACGGCCTCCGGGGAACGGGTTGCGGACCTGCTTGAGGCCCAGAGTGACGTGCCCGAGTCACCGCACGCCGTCGCCCTCAAGAACCCGCACCCGGACATTGTGTTCGAGGACGTCTGGGCCGGCCACTTCGAGGAAACCGCGGTGCTCAAGGGAATCACTCTGACCATACCGGCGGGTCAGCACTGCGCCGTGCTGGGGCCTTCCGGGGCCGGGAAGTCCACGCTGGCAAGCATGATCCTCCGGATGGTGGACCCGTGGAAGGGAAGTGTCAGCCTCGGCGGCGAGGACCTGCGGGCCCTGAAGATCGCTTCCGTGCGTTCCCATGTCTCAATCCTGCTCCAGGACTCCGTGCTGTTCGGAACCTCCGTCCGGGAGAACATCAGGTTCGGCCGCCTCGATGCCACCGATGAGGAGATCGAAGCCGTGGCGGCCCTCGCCCAGGCCGACGGTTTCATCCGCGCACTGCCCCAGGGCTATGAAACCGTCCTTGGCGAGGCGGCCAACGATCTTTCCGGGGGCCAGCGTCAACGGCTGGCCGTCGCCCGTGCCATGCTCCGCAAGGCCCCGATCGTGATCCTGGACGAGGCGACCGCCGGCCTCGATCCGGCATCCCGGGATTCGGTCCTCAGCGCCCTGGACACACTCACCGAGGGCCGGACCTCCATCACGATCACCCACGACGTCAACTCGGCCCAATCGTGCGACCGGGTGATCTGGCTCGAAGACGGCCAAATCCTGGAAGACGGGCCGCCGCAGTCATTGCTGGCCGATCCGGATTCCCGCTTTGCCGGCTGGGTCCACCGGCAGCAGACCCCCGAGCCGGGTGAACTGTTCAAGGTGCCGACGTGAGCACCCCGCAGGGACAGCGGCTGCAGGGACGATGGCTGCAGGGACAGTGGCTGCAGGCGCAGCGGCGCGACGCTGACCGTGCCCTGGCGGCCCGTGACGTCCGGGTCCCTGGCCTGAACTGGGTGCTCGACGACGAGCTGCTCTCCGAGCTCCTGGGCGAAAGTGTCCAGATCTTCAGGACCCGCTACAAACCGCACACCTCCGCCCTCGTTGCCTTCCGCCGGGCCGGCAGCGGCAGTTACGGCAGCGGCAGTTATGCCGGCGGTGCCGGCAGCTACGGCTGGGCACTGACAACAACACCGGAGCACGTCGGGAAACTGCAGCAGCGGGCAGACAGTTCGCAACAGCGCGGCGGCGGCATCCGGCTTATCCAGCCCGATCATCTCCACCCCGACGTCGCCGTGGCGGCCGGTCCCGTCCAGGAGGACTGGCCGCTACGCCCCAACCTGCGGTGGCTCCGGGACCACGGACTCCGACGGCTCGGAGCGCTCCCCTCGGCAGGGAGCTTCCTGGACCCCCCGGTCAGCGTGCTGAGATACAACCCGGAGCGCAGGCTCGTTGCCAGGGTCCCCACGGAGACGGTCCCCGTCGTCGTCAAGACCGCCGTCCAAGCTGACGAGGCTGCCGCGGGACTCCGCCTGCGGCAGCGGCTTCAGAGCCACGGCATCCCGGTCCTGCCCGAACTCGCGGACCCGGAATGCGCCGCGCACGGCATCAGTGCCTCCCCGGGCTGGGGCCAGGGAGACCTGGGCGGCGGCGGCAACGATCCGGCCGCCTACCGGGCCGGCCAAGCCCTGGCGGCGATCCATGGCATGGACACGGATCCCGGGGCGGACCCGATGGCGGACATGGAGGACCTTGTACGCCAGCTCATGGCCACGCGGTCCATGATCACCTGTCTGCTCCCCGGGCTCGAGGCTTCGGTGGACGCGCTCACCGGCCGGCTCCTGGCAGCTGTCGGCGCCGCCGGCCCCCGAAGGCAACAGCCGGTGTTGGTCCATGGCGATTTCTCGGCGGACCAGGTCCTGGTGGACGGCCCGGCCGTCCGCATCATCGATTTCGACCGAGTCAGGACCTCCGACCCGGCCAGGGACCTTGGGTCCTTTGCCGCGGTGGAGGACATCGCAGACCCCGCCGGCGTCGGGCCCGTCGCCGGCGGCCGCAAGACGGCCCAGCTGATCGACGGTTACCGCGAGGCTGGCGGGTACGTATCGCAGGCCAGGGTGGAGACTTGGGCGGCCTTCCGGTTGTTCCTGAACAGCGTCGACCCGTTCAGGAACCGGGCCAGCGACTGGCCGGCCGACACGAGCTGGCATATCCGCCGGGCCCTGGAGCTGATCGCATGATCTGGCACCCGCCGCTTTGGAAATACACCGACGACGCCGGCACGGCGTGGCGCGTCCACAACGCGTGGCCCGATAAAGAACCCGGAGAGTACCTGTTGGAGGTCGGGACTGCAGAACGGCCCGGCGTTCGGGGAGCACATCTGAGCCATGGCCACTTTGAGATCCTGCCGGAGGACGATCCCGAGCTGCCAGCCCTTCGGACGGAAAGACAGCGCGGGGAAATCATTTCCCACTGGCCCTACACGCGGGCGATCATCCGGGCGGAGGGATGCTACATCAAGGTCTTCCGGCCAGGCAGGGCCGCGGTCCCGGCCGAACGGTACGCTCAGATGGACCTCCTGCTGGACGCCGGCGCCTTTACGGCGCCCGAGGTGCTTCAGAGCTCCCCGGACACCCTCGTTTTGAGCGCCCTCTCCGGACCGACGCTGGGCGAAATCGGCGAGGACTACGCGACGATCGGCGAGAAGGAGTTTGCCGGCGCATGGGAACACTGGTCCAGCGCGTGGCTCGCCCAGCTGAGCGCGGCGTCCGACGTCAGCAGGCAAACCGTTCTGGGCGCCCTGCCGGTCCGTTCACCGGAGGTGGAAGTGCAGGCCGTGGCCCGTTGGTTGAAACTGTGGCTGCGCCACACAGAGGATGTTCCGGAACTGTCCACCCAACGCGGCACCTTGATCGCCATGGCAGATTACGTCACGGCGAACCTGCTCGGCACGGCACCGGACCCGCTGGTATGGGCCCACGGAGACCTGCACGACCGGCAGATCATCGCCGGCGATGGCCGGCCCCCGTTCGGGCTGCTGGACTTCGACGATGCTGCCCGGGCCGAGGCCGCCCGCGACCTCGCCTACCTGGATTTCCATCTGGAGCGGCGCATGCGGCGCAACAACCTGACGTCGGCGCGATACCTCACGGCCCACACGGAGGTGCTGGCCGTCGCCGAGCAACTGCAGGTCAGCCCGGATCGGTTCGATGCCTATTCGGACGCACGCTGGATGCGACTGGCCTGTTCTTCGTTCCCTTCGGGCTCATTGCTGGCGACCCGCGTTCTCGAGGACCGGGTAAAGCATCGTGAGTCCTTCGGATCCACCGCCTTGGCCGCCAGCCGGTCCCTCGGATCCCGGAGCTGATCCACATGGGCTGGCACCCGCCCGTCCCGGCCGCCGTCCTGGATGCTGACAACACCGAATGGCAGGTCATCCGGTCCTGGCCCGACGACTCCGCGGAGGACTACGTCCTGGAGTTGGGGGTTCCCGGCCGGGCAGGGGTCCGGGCAGCCCACCTCCGGGCGGGCCAGCTGGAGCTCCTGCGGGACGGCCGCGACCGGCGTCTCCCCGCCCTGAAGCGCGCGTCGCCGCTGGGGGTGGTGGTGGTGCACCGGGCCCACAAGCGTGCCGTGGTCAGAGCCGGGGAGCACCATCTCAAGCTCTTCCGGGCCCGCCAGTCCGATGAAGCAGTGGGCAGGCACGCCCGGATGAACGAGCTCCTCGGCGCAGGGGACTTCCTCACCCCGGAAATTGTTTCCTCCGCCCCTGGCTGCCTCACCCTCGTGACGCTGCCCGGCCGTTCCCTGTTCGAGCTGGGAATCGACCCCGCGGTCAGCGATGTGGTCTTTGAAAATGCCTGGCAAAAATGGTCCCGGGCCTGGGTCCGGCAGCATTCCGTGGCCCGGACTCCGGCGCACCGCCCGAGCCTCGAGGCGCTCCCGCCCCGGACGGCCGCCGTCGAACTGGCGAGACTGCAACACACGGTGAACCTGTGGCTGGTGCACGCCGGGGACATTCCGGCGGCGCAAGCCGAGCGCGCGGCCGTCCGCGGGGCCGCAGGGCAGGCCGCCCAAAAGCTGCTCCGGACCGATCCGGATCCGCTGGTGTGGTCCCACGGGGACCTTCACGACAAGCAGGTCTTCACCGTGGATCCGGGCGCTCCCCTGGGTCTGCTGGACTTCGACGAAGCCTGCCGCGCCGAGGCCGCCGCCGACCTCGGCAACATCGCCGTGCACCTCCAGCTGCGCCTGCACCAACAACGCCTGACCGCCGAAAGGTACCAAACCGCCCGCCGCCACGTCATTGCCACCGCCGAGGAACTGCATGTCACCCCGGCGCGCTTCGACGCCTACGCAGCCGCGACCCGCCTGAGGCTCGGCTGCCTGTATTCCTTCCGGCCCCAATGGGCGGACCTGGCGGAGGACTTCCTCATTCCGGATGGTGAACAGGCACTGGCGGCGGGAGTTCCGGCCGCTAAAGTGGAGCCCACGTACTGACTGCACACCAGATCGAAACCGCCCCACACCGAACCGCCCACACCGAACCACCGCGCATTGCGCCGAACCGGGAGGACCGCTGGCATGGCTTACATCAAGGTTGGAAGCGAAAACAGCACAGACGTCGAGCTCTACTACGAGGACCACGGATCCGGCCAGGCCGTGGTCCTGATCCATGGCTACCCACTGGACGGCTCGTCGTGGGAAAAGCAGAGCGCAGCGCTGCTCGGTGCCGGCTACCGTGTGATCACCTACGACCGGCGCGGCTTCGGACAGTCCAGCAAGCCCACCGAGGGCTACGACTACGACACGTTCGCGGCGGACCTCAACACCATCCTGACCACCCTCGACCTGAACGACGCCGTGCTGGTGGGCTTCTCCATGGGCACCGGCGAGGTGGGCCGCTACCTTGGAACCTACGGCTCTGCCCGGGTGGCGAAAGCCGTGTTCCTGAGCTCCCTTGAGCCATACCTCCTTCAGGCCGAGGACAACCCGGGCGGGGTCCCGCAGTCGGTGTTCGACGGGCTGATGGAGGCCGTGACGGCGGACCGGTACGCTTTCTTCACGGAATTCTTCAAGAACTTCTACAACAGCGAAACCCTCCTCGGCACCCCCCGGCTCAGCCAGGAGGTCATGAACGCCGGCTGGAACCTCGCCACCAGTGGTGGGGCCACGGCGTCGGCGGCAGCGCAGCCGACCTGGTACACGGACTTCCGTGCCGACATCCCCAAAATTGATGTCCCGGCCCTCATTGTGCACGGCACTGCGGACAACATCCTGCCGATCGATGTCGCGGGCCGCCAGTTCGCCAAGGCGCTGCCGAGCGCCGAGTATGTGGAGATCGACGGCGCCCCGCACGGCATGCTGTGGACCCACGCGGCGGAGGTCAACGAGGTTCTGCTGCGGTTCCTGGCGAGTTAGCCGGGGCTGTCGCGGAGCCGCCCCTGGTTGACACAGCTCAGACGGGTACGGTTCAATCTTTTGCATATGCTGAAATAACAGTTCCACGATACGAATATTTTGTCCGTATAGCCCTACACCGTGGATGCCAGCATTGACACAAAGGATCTGGCACATGCTGTTGGACGACTTTAATGCCGCCGGACGCGCGGAGGCCGCCGCCGCCCTGCGCCCCTGCCTGGACATCGAGCGATGGATTGAGGAGATCGTCGGCTCGAGGCCCTTCGACAGTCCGGAAATCCTCCTCCAAACCGCCGGCCGCGCGGCGGAACCGTTCACCGACGCGGAGGTGGAAGCCGCGCTGGCCCACCATCCCCGCATCGGCGAACGGGCCGCAGGAAACAGCGCGGAGGCCCGGCTCTCCCAATCGGAGCAGGCGAGCCTGGGCGCTCCGGATCCGGCCGTCGCCGCAGCCATCGCCGCAGGGAACCGGAGCTATGAAGAGAAATTCGGCCAGGTCTTCCTGATCCGCGCGGCCGGCCGGAGCCGCGAGGAGATCCTGGCGGCCCTCAACGCCCGGCTCGCCCACACTCCCGAAGAAGAACAAGTGGTCATCGGCCAGCAGCTGCGCGAAATCGCGGTACTCCGACTCGAAGGACTGATAGGCGCATGAGCACTTCCCACGTCACCACCCACGTTCTGGACACGGGTTCCGGCAAGCCCGCCGCAGGCGTCGCAGTCACCTTGGACATGCTCGACGGCGAACGCTGGGTCAGGATCGCGGCCGGCGCCACGGACGATGACGGCCGCGTCAAGTCGCTCGGCCCCGACAGCCTGGGCTCCGGCACCTACCGCCTGGGCTTCGACACCGGAGCCTATTACGCGGCCGCCGGGACCGAGACCTTCTTCCCCGAAGTCACACTGACCTTTGCGGTGTCCGAAGCGCAGGCCCACTACCACGTCCCGCTTCTGCTGAGCCCCTTCGCCTACTCCACCTACCGGGGCAGCTAAGCCCGGAGCAGCCAAGACCGGCTGCCAGCACCACGTCACACCGCTACCGGCCCCCGGCACCGCTCCGGGAGCAGGCCTCCCTGCCTGGTGGCCGGCGCAGCCATGGTCCCGCGCAGCCATGCACCCCGGGCCAGTCACAAACGACATTTTCGCGGCGAACCGGCCCAGCCGGCCCATGACCCTTGACAGTGGCCCACGTCACTCCTAATCTGAATTTTGGGATCCCAAAACGGGATCCCAAAACAAGAAAGCTTTGCCGGGCCCCGCCCTCCCAGATTCTGCACCTGATCCGAACCTGATGTCAGCGCTGACATCAGCCCCCTATCAACCGCTGCGATCGACACAGGGCCCGCGCACAGGACGCCCCACACTCCGGCATCCTGCCCCTCAAACAAATCCCCCATCACTTGCCGGCATGTTTACTCTCTATCAAGGAGAAGTTGTGTCTCTTCCAAATACCGAAACAGCAATACAGCCTGCTGAACCCACAGGCTCCAAGGACGGCGTGCAACGGCGCACGAATGTCCGATGGAAAATGTTCCTCCTCCTGTTGGTCCTCGTGTCCGTGAACTACATCGACCGGGGATCCATCTCTGTCGCCCTGCCCATCATCCAGAAGGAATTCAACATGGCCCCGGAGCTCGTGGGCCTCCTGCTCTCGGCGTTCTTCTGGACCTACGCCCTCATGCAGATCCCGGTCGGCTGGCTGATCGACAAGTTCGGCCCCCGCAAGGTGATGACCGCGTCCTGCGTCGGCTGGGGTGCCGCAACGGCGGCCTCCGGCCTGGCCGGAGGCTTTGTCAGCATGTTCATCGCCCGCCTCGGCATCGGCGTCACCGAGGCCGGCGTCATGCCGGCCGGCGGAAAGCTGAACGCCATCTGGATGCACAAATCGGAACGCGGCCGCGGCGCCACCATCCTTGACGCCGGAGCCCCTTTGGGCGCCGGGCTCGGCGGCATCCTCATCGCAGGCCTGATCGCCTCGACGGGCAGCTGGCGGAGCTCCTTCATCATCGCCGGCGCCGCCACCGTCCTCATGGGCCTCGCCGTCTGGTGGTACGTCCGGGACAACCCCCGCCAGCATCGCGGAGTCAACGACGCCGAAGCCGAGTACATCGAGGCCTCCCACGCCGCCGAGGACGCCGAAGCCGAGCTCGACGGCAGCAAGGGCAAGCGCGCCCTGCTCCCCTACCTGAAGTTCCGTTCCTTCTGGGCCATGTGCTTCGGCTGGCTGGGCTTCAACGGCGTCTTCTACGGCCTGCTCACCTGGGGCCCGCTCTACCTGGCCCAGGCCAAGGGCTTTGACCTGAAGACCATCGGCTGGTCCACGTTCGTGATCTTCGGCGCCGGTTTCGTCGGCGAAATCCTCGGCGGCACCATCGCCGACAAATGGCGGGCATCCGGCGCCTCGGCCAACCGCGTCATGCGCACCCTACTGGGCACCTCCAGCGTCGTAGTGATCGGCGGCCTTGTCGGTGTCACCGTCGTTGCCGACCCGACGACGGCGGTAGTCCTGCTCTCCGTCGTCATGTTCTTCCTTCGCTGGGTGGGCCTCTTCTGGAGCATCCCCTCGATCCTGGGTGGCCGGACCAACGCCGGCGTCCTGGGCGGCGCGATGAACTTCAGCGGCAATATCTCCGGCTTCGTCACCCCGATCGCGGTCGGCCTGATCGTCGGTGCCACCGGCTCATACACCTGGGCGCTGCTGTACTTCGTGGGATCCGCGATCATCATGGGCGCATCCGTGCTGACCCTGAACTACAACAAGCGGCTCCCTGTCTAAGCTAGGCCACGAAACACCAGTTCCCGAAGCCGGGAACGCAGTGCCATAAAGAACCCGAAATGGAGCACCATGCTTACCGCAGAAGAAACCCAGGACAAGGAACGCCCCCTCCGGGAGGCTGTCCGGGACACCCTCCGCAACAGGATCTTTGAAGGGCACTACGTTCCCGGCACCAGGCTGGTGGAGCGCGACCTCGCCGCCGAATTCAACGTCTCCCGCCTCCCGGTCCGCGAGGCGCTGCGAATGCTGCGCCAGGAAGGCCTGGTCAGCGACCGCGGCGCTCGCGGGGCCGAAGTCAGCTCGCTCAGCCCCAAAGACGTGGAGGATCTCTTCGACGTCCGCCAGTCGCTCGAAGTGCTGGCCTGCAGACTGGCCGCGGCCCGCGCCACACCGGAGGACCTCAGTGCGCTGGAAGCCTTGTTGGACGCGGCCGAGCTCTCTCTAGCCAAGGGCGCCATTATGGACGCCCACCGGGCCAACAGCGAATTCCACGATGCCATCACCCGGATCGCCAACAACGGCTTCCTCAAATCGGCGCTCGAACCCCTCCAGGGCCGGATGCACTGGCTGTTCCGGCATGTGAGCGACCTCCCCGAACTCATCGAAGAACATCGGGCGCTCTACACCGCGATCGCCAGCGGTGACCCTGACCGGGCGGCTGCCCAGTCGGCGTCGCACATCGACAAATACCGGGAACAGTTTCCGGAGAATTTCCGCCGGACGGAACCCGACCTTCATCGGAAGAAGTAATGAAACTCCTTGTCATCAACCCCAACATCAGCAACGATGTCACTTCGCTGATCGAATCCGAAGCCCGGCGTTCAGCCTCGCCCGGAACCGAACTGGTAGTCCGGACCGCCGGCCACGGCGTCGAATACATCGAAACCCGCTTTGAATCGCTGATCGCCGCCGGTGCCGTCGCCGAAATCATCGCAGAGTACACTCGCGACGGCGCCAGCGTCGACGGCGTGGTGGTCGCCGCATTCGGCGACCCAGGGATGCCGGCGCTGAAGGAACTCGCCGACGTCCCCGTCATCGGAATTACCGAGGCGGCACTTTGCGCCGCCGCCCTGCAGGGGCACCGGTTCTCGATCATCGCCATCTCGGACCGCATCCGGCCCTGGTATCTGGACTGCGTTGAACGGTTCGGGCTCGCCGGCCGGCTGGCCTCGATCCGCTCCATCAACGAGAGCCTCAACGGCATCGGTTCCGTGCAGCAGGACTTCAAGGAGACCCTGCTGGCGCTCAGCCGCCAGGCCGTCGCCGAGGACGGGGCCGACGTCGTGATCCTCGCCGGCGCGCCGCTCGCCGGACTTGCCCGCGAGCTTGCAGGCCAGATCCCCGTCCCCGTGGTGGACGGCATTTCCGCTGGCATCCAGATGGCCCAGTCCGTAGTCAACCTCCAGTCCGGTCCGCACCGGGCCAGCGCCTTCGCGCCGCCACCGGTCAAGGCCCGCAAGGGGCTTTCGAAAAACCTCGATGCCGCCCTCACGACGGCGCAGCACGCCACCCGGCTGCCCGCACCGTCCCACTAATTTTCTTTCTCGAAGGAGGACAACGATGTCCCACACCCCAGACCTTGTCATTGCCAACGGCACCGTGGTCAACAGTTTCGGCCGCCAGAATGTGCACGTCGTGGTGCACGGCAGGACGATCGTCCAGCTCGTGGACGCTTCTGAGCCGGTCCCCGCTGCCGCCAGGACCATCGACGCCGCCGGCCAGCTGGTGATTCCGGGTGGCGTGGACGGCCACTGCCATGTCGCCCAGGTAACCGGACGGTTCCGAACCCTGGACGACTACCGGACCACATCCACCGCTGCCCTCTGGGGCGGCACCACCACCATTATCGACTTCGGCATCCCCCGCGACGCCCGCGAGACCCCGCTGGCCGCGGTGTTGCACAAGAAGGAACTGGCACGCGAGTCCCGCTGCGACGTCGCCCTGCACGGCTCGGTGGTCCAGTGGGACGAGACTGTGCCGTGGCAGCTCGAACAGCTCGCCGCCGAAGGTGTCCGTTCGGTCAAGATGTACACCACGAACCGGGGCACCACCATGGCCGACGGGGACACCATCCTGAAGGTCATGCGCGAGATGGTCCGGCTCGACGGCCTCACCTACATCCACGCCGAACACGATCCCATCATTGCCGACTGCACCCAGCAGCATGCGGACGACGGCCGCATCGGCATCGAACACCTGCACCGGACCCGGCCCGAACTCGCGGAGGAGATCTCGGTCAAGGAGACCCTGGCGATGGCCGAGTACACCAACGCTCCCGTCTACTTTGTGCACCAGTCCACGCCGGGGGCCGTAGACCTCGTCGCCGGGGCCCGCAGCCACGGAATGGACGCCTTCTCGGAAACGTGCCCGCACTACCTCACCCTGGACGACACCGTCTACGGCACGTCCTTCCCCGAGTGGTACGCCTGCTGCCCGCCGATGCGCAGCCCCGAGACCGTCGCCGCGTTGCGGGACCGGCTTGCCGCCGGAGCCATCCACACGGTGGCCTCGGACCACTCCTGCTACGACCTCACGCAAAAGCGCGAGCGGTCCGATGACATCCGCGCCATGCCGCACGGCCTGCCGGGAGTCGAAACCCGCATGCCTGTCACCTTCACCGCCATGATGGACGCCACCGGCGGGGCAGCCCGGGTGGAGGATTTCGTGGAAGTGTTCGCCGCCGGTCCGGCCCGGATCAACGCCCTGCCGGGCAAGGGAACGATCGCAGCAGGGTACGACGCCGACCTCGTCGTCTTCGATCCCGCACAGGAACTCACCGTTGACGGCGCGGGCCTGCACATGGGGACTGACTTCTCGCCCTTTGACGGCAGGACGCTCACCGGCTGGCCCGCCGTCGTGGTGTCCGCCGGACGCGTCGTGCTGGACGCCGGCGGCTTCCATGACCCCGGCCCCGTGGGCCAGTTTGTGGCCCGAAACGGTTTCCGCGAGCACCAGGCGGCCGCGGCCACCGCCCCCGTCAGCGCCACCCCCGCCCCCGCCGCTGTCTACCCCGCTGCCCGCTAGGAGCACCCATGCCTTCCGCAACCCGCCCCACCCGTATCGGCATGATCGTGCCGTCCTCCAACACCTGCCTCGAGCCGCAAAGCTACCGGATCCTCGGCGACCGCGACGACGTGACAATCCACTTCGCCAGGATCCAGGTCACGCGGATCGCCCTCGACGATTCCTCCGACCGGCAATTTGATGCCCCGGCAATGCGGGCTGCCGCCGGGATCCTGGCGACCGCCGACGTCGACGTCATCGCGTGGAACGGCACTTCAGGATCGTGGCTCGGCGCCGATCACGACCGCGAACTCGTCAGGGGAATACAGGACGCCACCGGCATTCCCGCCACCACCTCCACACTGGCCTACATGGAGGCCTTCCGGTCCTTCGGCACCGAGCGGATCGGGCTGTTCACCCCGTACACGGAGGACGTCAACGAACGGATCGTGGCGTCCTACGAACGGGACGGGATCAAAACACTTGACCACCGTTTCCTCGGCCTGAGCGACAACGAATCATTCGCCCGGGTCTCCGACGCCGAGATGCGGCCCGGATCGCTGGAACTCGCGGCACAGAACCCGGACGCGCTCGTGTACCTCTGCACCAATCTCTACGGTGCCAACATCGCGGAGGAAATCGAGGCGGCCATGGGCGTTCCCGTGCTCGATTCGGTGGCCGTGACCCTGTGGCACTGCCTCAAAATGGCCGGCGCCCCGCTGCTCTCCCCGCGGTGGGGCAGGTTGCTCACCTCAGCCTGACCGCCAAGGCACCGACCTTTCAACCGATTGTGACTGCCGGGCCGCGGTGATGCGCCGCTGATGTTGACGCGTCCCAGCCTCTCTCGATAATCTCGAAATGCAAGAAAGTTTTTTCACATAATGAAAAATATTGATCACCATTCAACGATGAAGAGTGAGGTGGACGTGGCTGCAGGAGAAGATACCTCCCATATCCTCAGCGGGTTGACAAACCAGCTGCCTGATCGTGATCCGGAAGAGACCGCCGAGTGGCTGGAGTCCCTGGATACCCTGATTCAGGAACAAGGCACCGAACGTGCCCAGTACATTATGCGAAGCCTGCTCCAGCGGGCCGGCGCGCAGTCCGTGGGTGTTCCGATGGTCACCACCACGGACTACGTCAACACCATCCCGGTCGACCAGGAAGCGGCATTCCCCGGGGATGAGGAGATCGAACGCAAATACCGTGCCTGGCTGCGCTGGAACGCCGCGGTGATGGTGCACCGGGCGCAGCGGGCGGACATCGGCGTCGGCGGCCACATCTCCACCTACGCCGGTGCCGCGACCCTGTACGAGGTCGGCTTCAACCACTTCTTCCGCGGCAAGGACCACCCCGGCGGCGGCGACCAGGTTTTCTTCCAGGGCCACGCCTCGCCCGGCATGTACGCCCGTGCCTTCATGGAAGGCCGGCTCTCCGAGGAGGACCTGGACGGGTTCCGCCAGGAGAAGTCCAAGGAAGGGCACGCCCTGTCCTCCTATCCGCACCCGCGCCTGATGCCGGAGTTCTGGGAATTCCCGACCGTCTCGATGGGCATCGGCCCGATGAACGCCATCTACCAGGCCCAGTCCAACCGGTACCTGCACAACCGCGGCATCAAGGACACCTCGGACCAGCAGGTCTGGGCGTTCCTGGGCGACGGCGAAATGGACGAGCCCGAGTCCCGCGGCCTGCTCCAGCTCGCGGCCAACGACAAGCTCGACAACCTCAACTTCGTGATCAACTGCAACCTCCAGCGCCTCGACGGTCCCGTCCGCGGCAACGGCAAGATCATGCAGGAACTCGAGGCGTTCTTCCGCGGTGCCGGCTGGAACGTCATCAAGGTCGTCTGGGGCCGGGAGTGGGATGACCTGCTGGCCAAGGACGAGGACGGCTCGCTCGTGAAGATCATGAACGAGACCGTCGACGGGGACTACCAGACGTACAAGGCCGAGTCCGGCGCGTTCGTCCGCGAGCATTTCTTCGGCAAGACCCCGCAGACCAAGGAAATGGTCCAGGACCTGACCGACGACCAGATCTGGAACCTCAAGCGCGGCGGTCACGACTACAACAAGGTCTACGCCGCCTACAAGGCCGCGACCGAGTTCAAGGGCAAGCCCACGGTCATCCTGGCGCACACGGTCAAGGGCTACGGCCTGGGCACCCACTTCGAGGGCCGCAACGCGACCCACCAGATGAAGAAGCTCACCCTCGCGGACCTCAAGGCCTTCCGCGACCACCTGCGCATCCCGATCACGGACGACCAGCTCGAAGCGGACCTCTACCGGCCGCCGTACTACCACCCCGGCATGGACTCCCCCGAGATCCAGTACCTGATGGACCGCCGCAAGCAACTCGGCGGCTTCGTCCCCGAGCGGCGGCCGGACCATGCGCCCGTGGAACTGCCCGATCCCGCATCCTATGGGGCCGCCAAGCGAGGCTCCGGCAAGCAGCGTTCAGCCACCACCATGGCCTTTGTGCGCCTGCTCAGGGACCTGCTCCGGGACAAAAAGTTCGGACACCGCATTGTCCCGATCGTGCCGGACGAATCCCGCACATTCGGCATGGACGCGTTCTTCCCGACGGCGAAGATCTACAACCCGGACGGCCAGGGCTACCTCTCCGTGGACCGGGAGCTCGTCCTTGCCTATAAGGAATCGGCCCAGGGCCAGCTGATCCACCCGGGCATCAATGAAGCCGGGGCGGTGGCGGCCTTCACCGCCGCCGGAACGTCCTACGCCACGCACGGCGAACCGCTCGTGCCGGTCTACGTCTTCTACTCGATGTTCGGCTTCCAGCGCACCGGCGATTCCTTCTGGGCGGCCGCCGACCAGATGACCCGCGGGTTCATCATCGGCGCCACGGCAGGACGCACCACGCTGACCGGCGAAGGCCTGCAGCATGCCGACGGGCACTCCCCGATCCTGGCGGCAACCAACCCGGCCGTCATCACCTACGACCCGGCGTTCGGGTACGAAATGGGCCACATCATCCGGGACGGCCTGGAGCGGATGTATGGGCGTGGCGAAGCCGGGAAAGAAATTGCCGGCAACGATCCGTCGCGGAACCTGATGTACTACCTCACGGTGTACAACGAGCCGATCGTGCAGCCGGCCGAACCCGAAAACCTCGACGTCAACGGTGTCCTGAAAGGCATCTACCGGGTGTCGGCGTCGGACTTTGACGGGCCTAAAAGCCAGATCCTGGCCTCCGGCGTGTCCGTTCCGTGGGCCCTCGAAGCCCAGCGGATCCTCGCCGAGGACTGGGGCGTCTCGGCGGACGTCTGGTCCGTGACCTCCTGGACCGAACTCCGCCGCGACGCCATGGCCGCCGAGGAAGAGGCCTTCCTCAACCCCGGCCAGCCCGCCCGCGTCCCGTTCGTGGCCCAGCAGCTCGCCGGTGCCACCGGGCCGGTCGTGGCGGTCACCGACTACATGAAGGCCGTGCCGGACCAGATCCGGCAGTTCCTGCCGCACCAGTTCGCCTCGCTCGGCGCGGACGGCTTCGGCTTCTCCGACACCCGCGCCGCGGCCCGCCGTTTCTTCAAGAACGACACGCACTCGATTGTAGTGAAGACCCTCCAGCTGCTGGCCTCGCGCGGAGAGGTCGACGGCGGGGTGCCCGCCTACGCGATAGACCGCTACAAGCTCCTGGACGTCACCGCCGGGACCACCGGCGGAGCGGGCGGCGACGCCTGAGAAGCGCGTTATGGTGGGCAGATGAGCGACAGCAGAGCGCACGGCACCGGATCCGGCGGCACGACGGCGGTGCTGCTGGCCGCCGGAGCCGGGACGCGGCTGGGGCTCGGGCCGAAGGCATTGCTCCCCCTCCGCGGCCGCACGCTGGTCGAAGTGCTCGCTGACGTGCTGCTATCGGGCGGCTGCCGGGAGGTGGTGGTGGTGCTTGGCGCGGATGCGGCAAGGGTCCGCGCCGCCACCGAACTCGGCCGGCACCGGGTCATCGACAACCCGCACTGGGCCAGCGGGATGGGCAGCTCGTTCCGGGCCGGTATCACCGCTGCGGCCCCGGAGGACCATGTGCTCATTGCGCTGGTGGACGAGCCCGGCCTGACCAAAAAGACCGTCACCCGGCTGCTGGGGTCCCACCGGCCAGGCCGGGTGACGGCGGCCGCCTACCGCGACGCGGACGGGAAACTGCAGCGGGGACACCCGCTGCTGCTCGATGCCGGTCTTCGAACCGAAGCCGCGGAAACCGCTACGGGCGACGCCGGCGCCCGGCATTTCCTGCGGGCCCACCCGGACCTGGTTGATCTGGTGGATTGCAGCGACCTCTCCAACGGCGAGGACCTCGACTCCCCCGAACAGCTCCACCTCCTCGACTAGCGCCGGTTTTAGCGCGAGTGAGCCAAAAACTCCTGCAGTCCACGCTTGAACCCGGACCGGCCGCCGTGCGCCGGGTGCCTGATTTTCGGCACGTCCATGCCGCTGCGCTGCAGGCTGCGGTAGGCCACGTTGCCCACGGCCACCACGGTATCGATGCGGAACGTCTCAGCGAGCGCCTGCCAAAACGGAGTTCCCAGCGCAGCCTCGGAAGCCTTTGGCGTGCGGTTGGACAGCGGCCGCCCGGGCACGTGGGTGTGCCACGGGCAGGCGCTCCACAGCAGGGGCAGGAATTCCAGCTCGGCCAGCACCTGCCACATCACCGTGGCCGTCGGCTCCGCAGCGATTCCCGCAGCTTCCGCCGGGAGCACGTAACCCTTCCCCGGCCCGAAAAGCCCAAACTCGTTGGCTGGGCCCTCGAACATGGTGCGGTTCGTGAAGGGAACCCCGGTGATCCTCATGCCCCTATAACCGGGGGCTTCCCCCACGAGCAGAACCTTTGGGTCGCGGTCCTGCATCTCCCGCAGGTAGATGGCCAGGTTCCGCCGGCGCTGCGCATTTCCCGGCGCGGTGTGATCGAAGAAGTTGTTGCACCCGGGTCCTGTTGCCACGGCCGCAAGACGGTCAACAAAGCCATCGATGGAGGATGAAGTCATTCCGTACCCGTTTCGTTGACAGCCGGTAGGTCCTCCAGAATATCCGGGCCGCTACACCGTCGGCGCAGGCGAGCCGCTTTAGCATGGGGGGATGACGGACATGACCATCTTCACGGTGGGGCACTCCACTCATCCCATTGGCGAATTCATCGGCATCCTGCAGGCCCACGGCGTCAAGAAGCTGATCGACGTGCGCACCGTCCCGAAGTCGCGCCACAATCCACAGTTCAACGGGGACGCGCTGGCCGCGAGCGTGCGGGCCAGCGGAATCACCTACCGGCGAATGGAATCCCTCGGTGGTCTGCGGCACGCCCGGAAGGACAGCCCCAACGGCGCCTGGCGCAACGCGTCGTTTCGGGGATATGCGGACTACATGCAGACCGAAGAATTCTCCGCGGCCATCGACCAGCTGCTGGACCGCGGGCGGGCCAACGATTCGGCAATCATGTGCGCGGAAGCCGTCCCGTGGCGCTGCCACCGCTCGCTGATCGGTGACGCGCTCCTGGTCCGGAATGTCGGGGTGCTGGACATCATGACGGAAAAGTCCGCGAAACCCCACACCCTGACTTCCTTCGCCCGCGTTGAGGGGAAGCGGGTGTGGTACCCGCCGGCCTAACGTCGGCTACGCCAACCACAACGCGAGGTCAGCTACGGCCCTGAACCACGCCGCCATGGGCCGTTTCTGACCTTGCATTGGTTTGAGGAGGGTCTACCAGCGGGGGTGGATCGATTCGCGGAAGTAGCGGTCATAGATTTCGCGGACGCCGACGTCGAAGGTGGCGTCAATGCCGCTGACATCCGCCGCGGCGGCGTTGGCGCGCGCCTGGTCCACGTTCCGCGCGCCCGGGATCACCGTGCTGACGCCGTCCTGCGCCGCGATCCAGGCGATGGCCGCCTGGGCGGTGCTAACGCCGTCGGGCACCAGTTCCTCGAACTCGGCCACCGCTTTGAGGCCCTGGCCGAAGTCCACGCCGGAGAAGGTCTCCCCGACGTCGAACGCTGAGCCGGTGCGGTTATAGTTCCGGTGGTCGTCCTCGGCGAAGGTCGTGTCCGCAGTGTATTTTCCGGAGAGCAGCCCGGAGGCGAGCGGGACGCGGGCGATGATGCCCACGCCGGCGGCCTCAGCCGCGGGCAGCACCTTGTCCAGCGGCTTGAGCCGGAAGGCGTTGAGGATGATCTGCACGGTGGCGGTGCCTTCGTGGCGCATGGCCTCGAGGGCTTCCTCGGTCCGCTCCACACTGACGCCGTAGTTCCGGATGGCGCCCTCGGCCACGAGCGTGTCCAGCGCGTCGTAGACCTCGTCGTTGCTGTACACGGCGGTGGGCGGGCAGTGCAGCTGGACCAGATCCAGCTGCTCGACGCCCAGGTTGCGCCGCGACCGGTCCGTCCATTCGCGGAAGTTGGCGAGGTTGTAGTTCTCCGGCCGCTGCTCCACCCGCCGGCCCATCTTGGTGGCCACCGTGATGTCCAGACCGGGGTTGTCCGCGAGGAACGCGCCGATGGCCTGCTCGCTGCGGCCGTCGCCATAGACGTCCGCGGTGTCGAAGAACGTGACGCCCGCTTCGGCGGAGGCCGCCAGGATGGCCTGCGCCTGTGCGGGGTCCACGTTGCCCCAGTCCGCGCCGAGCTGCCAGGTCCCCAGCCCGACGGTGGAGACGTTTCGTCCGGTTTTGCCCAAGATTCGTTGTTCCATCGTCCGACTATAGGCCGTTAACGGCCTCAAAGCGGGGGAACCAGCCCCGCCTCCTTCAGGGCCAGGTAAATCTTGTCCCGGGAGATGGGCAGCTCGGAAAACCTCACGCCGGTGGCGTTCCGGATGGCGTTCGCGAGCGCCGGCGCCACCGGGTTGAACGGGCTCTCGCTCATCGACTTCGCGCCCAGCGGGCCCAGCTTGTCGCTGGTGTCGGCGAAGTACACCTCGCTGCGCGGCACGTCGGCGAAGGAGGGGACGTGGTACTGCCGCAGGACGTCGGTGGTGACGCGGCCGGCGTCGTCCACTGTGACCTCCTCGTAGAGCGCAGAGCCGAGGGCCTGCGCGATCCCGCCTTCGATCTGGCCGCGGCACTGGCGCGGGTTGACCACCACGCCGGCATCGGCCGCCTGCACGCTCTGCAGGATCCGCAGCTCCCCCGTCCCGGTGTTCACCGCCACCCGGAAGCCCTGGACATTGAACGCCACCGAGCGCGGCGTCCCGCCGCAACGCCCCTCGGCGGCGAGCTCGACGCCGGCCTGCTCAGCGGCGTCGTAAATATCCGTCAGGGGCACCCGGGTTCCCTCGCAGACCACGGCGTCCCCGTCCAGGACGCAGCCGGAGGGCGGCACGCGGCGGAGGCCGGCGGCGAAGGCGCGGATGCGGAGGGCGAGGTCCTCTGCGGCGGCCAGCGTCGCTTTGCCGGCCACCACGGTGCCGGCAGATCCGAACGCGCCCGAATCGTGGTCCACGAGGTCGGTGTCGGACTGCCGGAGGGTGACGCGGGCGGCGGAGGTGGACAGCGCGGTGGCCGCGAGCTGCGCGTGGACGGTGGTGGTGCCGTTGCCAAATTCTGCCGTCCCGACGTCGGCGGCGTAGGTCCCGTCGGGCAGGAGCCGGAGCCTGGAGTGGGCATAGTGGCCGCGTGGCGGGACGGTGTCGATCATGGACAGGGCAGTCCCCTCCCCGACCACCCAGTCCGGTCCCGGGCTGTCGAGGCCGGCCGCGCGGCAGCGTTCCCGTCCACGGGCCAGGGCGTCCTCTACCAGCTTCGTGCACTGGTCCAGGCCGTAGCTTCCGTAGCGGACATCTTCCTGGGGCTCGTCGCGGATGGACAGCATGTCGTCGCCTTCCCGGACCATGTTCCGGCGGCGGAACTCCAGGGGGTTCATGCCGATCGCTGCCGCGAGCTCGTCGATGCCGGATTCGATCGCGAAGATCATCTGGCTGAGCCCGTAGCCGCGGAAGGCACCGGACGGCACGGTGTTGGTGTACACGGCGTGGGCGTCCACTTTCTTGTTGGCGCACTTGTACACCGCCAACGACTCGCCGCAGCCGTGGAACATGACCCCGGTGGCGTGGTTGCCATAGGCGCCGGTGTTGGTGAGCACCTCCAGCTTCAGTGCGGTCAGCCTCCCGTCGCGGCTGGCGCCGGCCGTGAGATGGATGGTGAAGGGATGCTTGGTGGTGGCGGCGGTGAACTGTTCGGTCCGGGTGAATTCAAGCTGCACGGGGCGGTTGAGCTTCAGGGCCGCCAGAGCGACAACGTCCTCGGTGAGCACCTCTTGTTTGCCGCCAAAACCGCCGCCCACCCGTCCGGCAACCACCCGGATCTGCTCTTCCGGCAGGCCGAACACCCGCCCCAGGGTGCGCCGCACCAGGAACGGGACCTGGCTGGAGGTGCGGATCAGCAGCCGCCCGTCACCGCCGATGGAGGCGATGGAGGCATGGGTTTCGAGCGCCATGTGCTGCACCCGTTGAGTCCGGTAGGTGTGTTCGTGGATGAAGTCCGCCGCGGCGAACCCGGCCGCCATATCGCCGAGCTCGGAATGCAGTTCCGCGACGACGTTCCGCTCCGGCCGGCTGATGCGGGCCGTGGTTGCGTCCTTGTCCCCGTGGAGGGCGGGGGCGCCGGGGAGCATGGCGTTCTCCGGGGTAAAGACCGCATCCAGCACCTCGTAGTCGACCTTCAGGGCCCGCACGCCTGCCTCCGCCGCCGCCACCGTCCCGGCGACGACGGCGGCGACGCGCTGGCCGGTGAACCGCACGACGTCGTCAAAGACGCGGGTGTCGTCCGGGTCGTCCGTGTAGAGCTCGTGCTGCGCGGTCGAAAACAGCTGCGCCGGGGAGTCCTCATGGGTGAAGACCGCCGCGACGCCGGGAATCGCCAGCGCGGCTGCTGCGTCGATGGATCGGATCCGGGCGTGGGCATGCGGGGAGCGCAGCAGTTTCGCGTGCAGCAGCCCGGGCAGCTCTTCGGCCGGGACGTCCAGGGTGTAGCGGGCCTGCCCCGTGACGATGGCGAGGCCGGCGGGGGCAGGAGCGTCGTCGCCCAGTTGTCCGGGGCGCGGCTCCGGCCGGCCGGGCCCCGCGGCCGCCGTGTCCGGGCCAGAGGGGTCCGTTCCAGAGGTGACCGGGCGGCTCCCCCTCCCGCAGACGGCGTCCTCGATGGCCGTGTACCCGGTGCACCGGCACAGGTTGCCCTTCAGGTTCCGCGGCAGGTCCGCCTTCTGCTCCTCATCGAACGTCGCGGCCGTCATCACCATGCCGGCCGTGCAAAAACCGCACTGGAAACCCTGCCGGTCCAGGAACTGCTGCTGCATCGGATGAAGTGCGGCGCCGTCGGGGTCATCAGACCCGCCGGAGGCGCGGGCGGCAGCCAATCCTTCCACCGTGGTGACCGCGCGGCCTTCCGCGCGGACGGCGGGATAAATGCAGCTGTGCACCGGCACCCCGTCCACATGCACCGTGCAGGCGCCGCAATCGCCGGCGTCGCAGCCCTTCTTGACACCCAGGTTCCCCTGCTCGCGAAGGTACGTCCGCAGGCACTGGCCGGGGCGGGGTTCGGCCTGCGCCGGGATGCCGTTGATCTCGATTCTCATGCTCAGGCACCTTCCGTCCGGGGTCCACCGTTAAGGGTCCCGCCCCGCGGCGGCCAGAAGTCACCGGATATGCGTAACGGGTCGCGGTCTGCCGGGGCGGTGAGTTCGGCCTGGATTTCATGGGCCAGCCGGTACGTCATGTCCTTGCGCCAGGCGGGCAGGCCGTGGACGTCGTCGTGGTACAGGTCATCGGGGACGGCGGTATCCAAGGCCTCGGAGAGAGCATCAGTGAGGGCGCCGGCGAGCGCCGCCGCGGAGGACTCCAGACGCAGCTGCACGGGGCGCTTGGTGGCTGCGGTGACGGTCAGGACCAGGGTGCCGCCGGCGTCGAGCCTTCCAATCAGCAGCACCGCTGACCTGCCCAGGTTGCTCAGCGACAGCCGGCGGAAGGCCACCCGGGAGGACAGTGCCACCGCCGGCAGGCCCACGCTGCGCAGGAGCTCGCCGGGAGCGAGGCAGTTCGTCCCGTCGCCCGTAACGAAGTCCAGCACCGGGAGCGTGCGGCGGGCGCCGCCGGGGCCCAGAATGGTGGCCGTGGCGTCGAGCGCCGCGCAAAGCGAGATCATGGGCCCGGCCGGCAGGGAAGTGCACAGGTTGCCGCCCACCGTGGACATGTTCCAGACCTTGAAGGAGGCCACAAAGGACTCGCAGCAGGGGCGGACGAGTTCCACGCCGGGCCAGTTCCCGGCCAGCCCCCGGCCGGCGGCCGAGCCGGCATCCGCATCCGCATCCGCATCCGCATCCGGGAATGCATACAGTTGCGCGATGGTGCAGGTTGCCGCCAGCTCGATGCCGGCCGCCGACACCGCTATGGGTGTCCAGTCCGTGGAGCCGAGGTCCAGGAGGCGCCGGAGCGGTTCCTGTCCGGCGGAGGGGCTCCCGGAGGAGAAAAGCACGGTGCCCCCCGCGAGCCAGGCGTCCCCTTCGCGCCACTGCGCCGGATCCGCGGTGCGGACCACGGCCTCGATGGTGTTCATGTCCACTGGGCCTCCTCAGGTTCCGGCATGCCGGCGCTGCTGTCGTGATGGTTGCGGCCGTGATGACTGCTGTCCTGATGATTTCGGGAGTAGTGGTGAATGGGGCCGCTGGCATCCTTCAGGGACACGCTGCCCTGGGCCAGCCCGGCGGCCTTGCTCCGGTTGGCCACGAGTTCTGCCGTGATGGAGACCGCGACCTCTTCCGGCGTGACGGCGCCGAGGTCCAGGCCGATGGGTGAGTGCAGCCGGGCCAGGTCGCCGTCGGCCACGCCGGCCTGCCGCAGAGCATCGATCCGCCCGCGGTGGCTTCGTCTGGACCCCATGGCGCCGACATAGTCCACGTCCAGGCCGAGCGCGGCCTGCAGGAGCGGGACATCGAATTTCGGATCGTGCGTGAGGACGCAGATGGCCGTCCGTGCGTCGGTGCGGCCGGCCCGTGCCTGGTCCGCCAGGTACCGGTGCGGCCAGGCCGTGGCCACCTCGTCCGCGGCGCCGAACCTGTCCTGCTGTGCGAACGCCGGGCGCGCATCGCACACCGTGACATGGAAGCCCAGGAGTTTCGCGGCCGGGACGAGCGCCGCACCGAAGTCATTGGCGCCGAAGATCAGCAGGCGCGCCGCGGGCAGCCGGCTCTCCACCAGCAGGCTGACGGGTTCCGGCTGGCACTCCCCCGCGGGTGCGAGCCCGATCAGCCCGGTACGGCCTCCCCTCAGCAGCGGTTCCAGCTGGGCTGCCGCGGCCGGCAGCATGCGCCCGGCACCGGCGGACCCGCCCGCCCCGAGCAGCGCGGCGAGTTCGGCCGACTGCAGTACCCGGAAGGCCGCCGGGTCAGGAACCACGACGGCGCCGCGTCCGCCGGCGTCCATCCTGCGGATCAGCGCGGCCCCGGCCGGATGCCTCCCGGCCAGGGCCTGCAGGCTGTCCAGCCGCAGCCGGCCGGGCCCTGCGCCCAGGGGTTCGATGTGGATTTCCAGCCCGCCGCCGCAGGTCAGCCCGGCGGCAAACGCGTCCTCGGCGCTGTATCCGAAGAACTCCCGGCGCGTCCCGCCGTCGCGCATTGCCTCCAGGGCCGCTTCCACAACGGCCCCTTCAACGCATCCACCGGACAGGCTGCCCAGCACCTCGCCGGTCTCCGAGACCAGCATGGAGGTGCCCACGGGCCTCGGCACTGATCCGGCAGTGCCCACGACGGTGGCCACCGCGCAGAGCTGCCCGGACGCGGCCGGCCGCCATGTGCCCAGGTGCGGGAGCAGATCCAACATGGCCGCAGTCCCCGGCGCTAGTAGTCGGTCCGGGACTCGAGCGAGTTCCAGGCCTTGAAGGGATCCAGTGCCGCGGGCGCTTGCGGGTCTGTCAGTTGCAGCCTGCCCACCGGCATGAGCGTGTCGCGCTGGTCGTTTTCGAAGTATTCGTAGAAGACGGCGTCATCGAACCCCGCAGCCGCGGCATCGTGCCGGTCCGCGGCGAACATCACGCGTGACACCCGCGCCCACAGTGCGGACGCCAGGCACATGGGGCACGGCTCGCAGCTGCAGTAGAGCGTGGCTCCGCTGAGATCGAAAGTGCCAAGTTCGCTGCAGGCCTGCCGGATGGCCGTGACCTCGGCGTGCGCCGTGGGATCGTTGGTGGCGGTGACGCGGTTGACGCCTTCGAACGCTAGCCCGTCCGCAGTGACCACCACTGCGCCGAACGGGCCACCGCCGTTCAGGACGTTGGCCGTGGCCAACTCGATGGATCTCGCCAGGAACTTCTGGGCCGTATCGGTTGTAGTCATGCCGCCACTCCCTACCTGCGGAAGCCTGTACACCGTGACGGGTACGCAAGGGCCGTATGCGACGGTGACCAGTCTTCAGCATGTGCCTTGAAGGTTGCGCCTGGTAGATAGCTTCCCGGATCCCGGGCTGCCCGCCGTTGGCAAGATCGACAGTAGCACCGGGATGTCCGCGCGGCGCGCCCTATTTGAGGGAAGCCCAGTTTCGTTATGTGAAATCTCTATTTCCGGGTCTTCACGCCAAGGCCCTGCCGCCGCCCAACCGCCCAAGAGAAACGCCTACCGGCCAAAGAGCGGCAGCGCGCGGAGCCACCGGGAAAAGCCGCGGTCCCTCCGCTCGCAGTCGGCCGGAATGTAGAAGTCTGGGTCCGTGGCGCCGAAGTCCGTGGCGGCGAACGGCAGGTACAGCTCCACCCCGGGCGCCGGAAATTCAACGGCACTGTCCGTCTCCTGCGAGTTCATGGATTCCTCCTCATGCATTGCTGGGCGCTTCTCCGCACCGAGTCGAAGCACGCGGAGGAGTTCCACAATTTGGAAATAATTTATTGTTATGTGGAAAAGAGTAGGGGCGGGCGGAGCCGGCGGTCAAGAGCGTTGGCCGCCGCGGTCACAAACCGTTTTTTCGAAAAGTGATGTACACCACGCCCGGACCGGGCTACGCTTAATCCCAATTCGTGGCGCAGGTCACGTAACCTGGGAGCAGCAGGCAGGGTCGTAATGAGCTGGCATCAACTGATGTCGGCTCTTTTTTGTGGGCCGACGGAATGAGAAACGCGCGGGAAACACGCGCTTAATTTCTATGTGGGACTTTGGTGCCACATACCTGAAGTTGGGAATCAGACCATGAGCAACAAGATCGTCCTCGGCCACAACCAGTACGGAAAAGCCGAAGTCCGGGTCGTCAAGATCACCAGGGACACCGACCGCCATGAAATCGAAGACCTGAATGTCACCTCGCAGTTGCGCGGGGACTTCGCGGCTGCCCACCTCGAAGGCGACAACAGCCATGTGGTGGCCACGGACACCCAAAAGAACACCATCTATGCCTTCGCCCGGGACGGCATCGGCTCCCCGGAAGCCTTCCTGCTGCGGCTAGGCAAGCACTTCACCTCGAACTTCGACTGGGTCACCGGCGGCCGCTGGGCAGCCGAATCCTACAAATGGGACCGGATCCAGGCCCACGGGACCGGGCACGACCACTCCTTCGTCCGCAGCGGCCAGGAAGTCCGCACCGCGGTCCTTGTCCGCGACAGCGGTACCGAGCACCTCATCGCCGGGCTCAAGGACCTCACCGTGTTGAAGTCGACCCAGTCCGGGTTCAGCGGCTTCCCGCGGGACAAGTACACCACCCTCCCGGAAACGTCCGACCGCATCCTCGCCACGGACGTATCGGCCCGCTGGCGCTTCAGGACCGGCACCGATTTCGGCACGTTCGACTTCAACAAGAGCTACGAGGACGTCAAGAGCCTGCTGCTGGAGGGCTTCAGCGAAAACTACTCCCACGCCCTGCAGCAGACCCTCTTCGACATGGGCGCCAAGGTCCTGGAAGCGCACACCGAGATCGACGAGATCAAGTTCTCCATGCCCAACAAGCACCACTTCCTCGTCGACCTCTCGCCCTTTGGCCTCGACAACCCCAACGAGGTCTTCTTCGCCGCCGACCGCCCTTACGGCCTGATCGAGGCCACTGTCCAGCGTGAAGACGCCAGCCCCGCAGAAATCGCCTGGTCCGGGATCGCCGGCTTCTGCTAGGACTCCCGGGCCGGCCGGCCCGGGCCTCCGGCGCCGGCACTCCGGCACCCGTTAGCCAGACATTGTTAGCCGGACAACGACGTCCGCCATGAACCAAGAAGGTCTGCCATGAACGCACGCAAAAAATTGACCGCCCGGCTGCCACGCACCCGCGGCACCCGCGGCACCGGCGGCACCGGCGGCACCGGCGGCACTCTCCGCCCCGAGGACCAACGGCTCTCCGTCGGAAGTAGCTTCGCCTACGGCTTCCAGCACGTCCTGACCATGTACGGCGGCATCATCGCCGTCCCCCTGATCGTCGGCCAGGCCGCCGGCCTGGCCCCGGCCGACGTCGGGGTCCTGATCGCCGCGGCCCTCTTCATGGGCGGCCTGGCAACGCTGCTCCAGACCCTGGGCGTGCCGTTCTTCGGCTCCCAGCTGCCCCTGGTCCAAGGCGTCTCCTTCGCCAGCGTGGCGACCATGGTCGCCATCGTCACCGGCGGAGGCGGCCTCCCGGCCGTCTTCGGCGCTGTCATTGCCTCTGCAGCCATCGGGCTGCTGATCGCCCCGGTGTTCTCCAAGATTGTCCGGTTCTTCCCGCCGGTGGTCACCGGCACAGTCATCACCACCATCGGCCTCACGCTGATGCCCGTGGCGGCCAACTGGGCGATGGGCGGGAACAAGAAGGCGGCGGACTATGGGAGCGTGGCCAACATCGGGCTGGCGGCCATCACCCTGGCCCTCGTGCTCCTGCTGAGCAAGGTCGGCAGCGCCACCATTTCCCGCCTGTCCATCCTGCTGGCCATGGTCGCCGGAACCGGGGTGGCCGTCGTGACCGGCATGGCGGACTTCTCAAAGGTTGGTGACGGCCCGATCGTCGCCTTCCCCGCACCGTTCCACCTCGGCGCACCCACCTTCGAGGCTGCCGCCATCATCTCCATGCTGATCGTGGTCCTGGTCATCCTGACCGAGACCATGGCCGACATCCTGGCCGTCGGCGAAATCGTGGGCACCCGGGTCGATTCGAAGCGGATCGCCGCGGGCCTGCGGGCAGATATGGTTTCCAGCCTCGTGGCGCCGGTCTTCGGTTCCTTCACGCAGAGCGCGTTCGCCCAGAACGTTGGCCTGGTCGCCGTCACCAAGATCAAGAGCCGCTATGTGGTGGCGGCCGGCGGCGTCATCCTGGTGCTGCTGGGCCTGCTGCCGGTGCTCGGCCGCGTGGTCGCGGCGGTCCCCACAGCCGTCCTGGGCGGTGCGGGGATCGTGCTCTTCGGCACGGTGGCCGCGAGCGGCATCCGGACCCTGGCCAAGGTGGAGTACCGGAACAACATGAACCTGATCATCGTCGCCGCCTCCATCGGCTTCGGGATGATCCCGATCGCCGCCCCCACGTTCTACGACAAGTTCCCCAGCTGGTTCGCAACGATTTTCCATTCCGGCATCAGCTCCGCAGCGGTCATGGCCATCGCGCTGAACCTGCTCTTCAACCACCTAAAGAAGGGCAACTCGGAGAACCAGTCGGTCTTCGTGGCCGGAACGGGCCGGGTCATCCGCGAGGAAGACCTCCAGTGCCTGGCCGAGGGCGACCGCTACGAGAACGGCAAACTGATCGACTGCGACGGCAAGGAAGTCCCGGTGGAGTCCGCCGCGACATCCGAACACTAGCCCCCTAAGACACCACCGGCATGAGCGTTGCGGCCCCTCCCCGTGAAGGAAAAGGGGCCGCAACCTGGCCTGGCGGACTGCGGCACGGCCGCTGGATGTCAGCTCTTGTTGAGGTCCTGGGAGATCGCCAGGGCTGCCTCGCGCAGCAACGGCACAGCCCGGTCCGCGAAAGTCTCGTCCACCCGGGAAACGGGCCCGGAGACGGAAATCGCCGCGGGGGTCGGCGCGTTGGGGATGGCAATCGCGAAGCAGCGGACGCCGATCTCCTGCTCTTCCTCATCGATCGAATAGCCGCGGCTGCGGATCAGCTTCAAGTCGGCGAGCAGGGATTCGACGTCGCCGATGCTCTTCGGTGTGGGTGTGGGCATGCCCTTCCGGGTCACGATGCCACGCACCGTCTCATCGTCCAGCTGGGCCAGGATCGCCTTGCCCATGCCGGTGGCGTGCATGTAACCGCGGCGGCCCACTTCGGTGATCATCCGCATGGAGTGCAGGGACGGGACCTGGGCCACGTACATCACCATGTCAGAGTCCAGCACAGCCATGTTGGCGGTTTCCCCGAGCCGTTCCACGAGGGACTGGAGCTGCGGCCGGGCGAGCGCCCCGAGCTGCTTGTTCGCCGCCTCGCCCAGACGGATCAGGCGCGGGCCCAGGGCATAGCGGCGGTTCGGCAGCTGCCTGATGTAGCCCAGGGTGACGAGGGTGCGCAGCAGCCGGTGGATGGTGGGAAGCGGCAGATCGGTAGAGGACGAGAGTTCGCTGAGGGTGACGTCGCCGCCGGCATCGGTGATCAGTTCCAGAAGTTCGAAGACGCGTTCAACGGACTGCACGCCTCCGGGGGCTTTTTCCGCCATAACTTTGCTCTCCTGAGGGGTTGCTTACGACAAATTTTATCCACATCGTGAAAAAAGTGCCTAGTGGACACAAGATACAGTACCGCCCCCGCCGCCGACGGACCCCTGGGGGCTTGTATTTCCACAAAGTAGATAATAATATCCATCATACGAAATAAGTTAGTGCAGTAAGAGCCCGTCCGCGGGCCGACTAGGAGGAAAATTCAATGGCGAATCCCAGCCCCGGAAATTCGATCACCCTGCGCGTGGAGGCGCCCTCGAGCTTCACCGCCACCAGCGAACTGGCCGCCGCCGTCGGTGCGGCCGGCGCCGCGATCACGGCCCTGGACGTCACCGAATCCCACCACGAGACCCTGGTAGTCGACGTCACCTGCAACACCACGGACGACGAGCACGCCGCACGTGTCAAGGACGCGCTCAACGCGCTCGACGGCGTCACGGTCCGGAACGTCTCGGACCGAACCTTCCTGATGCACCTCGGCGGCAAGCTGGAAGTTGTCCCGAAGGTCGCGCTGCGCAACCGCGACGACCTCTCGCGGGCCTACACCCCCGGCGTCGCCCGCGTCTGCCTGGCGATCGCGGAAAACCCCGAGGCCGCCCGGAACCTGACCATCAAACGCAACACCATCGCCGTCGTCACCGACGGCTCCGCCGTCCTGGGCCTCGGCAACATCGGCCCGGCCGCCGCACTGCCGGTCATGGAAGGCAAGGCCGCGCTCTTCAAGCAGTTCGCCAACGTCGACGCCTGGCCGGTCTGCCTGGACACCCAGGACACGGAGGAAATCATCCGGATCGTCAAGGCGCTCGCCCCGGTCTATGGCGGGGTCAATCTTGAGGACATCGCCGCTCCGCGCTGCTTCGAGATCGAAACCCGGCTCCGCGAGGAACTCGACATCCCGGTCTTCCACGACGACCAGCACGGAACCGCAATCGTCACGCTGGCAGCCCTGACCAACGCCCTGCGCGTCGTGGACAAGAAACTCTCCGAGGTCCGGATTGTCGTTTCGGGCGTCGGCGCCGCCGGCTCCGCCATCATCGCGCTGCTCAAGGCACAGGGGGCCCGCAACATCATCGCCGCCGGCCGCTCGGGAGCGATCCACTTCGGCGAACAGTACAACGACGAGCACCGCACGTGGATTGCCGAGAACACCAATGAAAGGGGCTTCTCGGGCACCCTCCACGAAGCGCTCAAGGGAGCCGACGTCTTCATCGGCGTCAGCGCACCGCACGTGATCGGCGAAGAACAGGTGGCATCCATGGCCAACGACGCTATTGTGTTCGCCATGGCCAACCCCACGCCGGAAATCGACCCGGTGGTCGCATCACGGCACGCCGCTGTGGTGGCGACCGGCCGCAGCGACTTCCCCAACCAGATCAACAACGTCCTGGCCTTCCCAGGATTCTTCCGCGGGCTGCTGGACGCGGGGGCGGCGGACATCACCCCCGAGATGCTGGTGGCCGCCGCCGCGGCGATCGCCAACCGGGTCGCCGACGATGAGCTCAATGCCAGCTACATCATTCCCAGCGTCTTCGACCCCCACGTTGCCGCCGACGTCGCCGCGGCGGTTGTCGCGGCTGCCCATGCGACGGTCCCGGCCGCCGCGCTGACCCACGCCTGATTCGCCGCCTGCTTCACCGACCAGGAAGGACCACAATGGCCCTCACCATTTCAGCCCGCCGCCCCGTTGACCGCGCGGAGGAGATCCTCACACCCGAGGCGCTGGCCTTCATTGAGCAATTGCACCAACGTTTCGCCGCCACCCGCGGGGATTTGCTCAAGGCCCGCGCGGTCAAACGCGACGAGGTGGGCCGCACCGGCCGGCTCGATTTCCTGCCGGAAACCCGTGATATCCGTGAAGGCGACTGGACGGTGGCCCCGGCCCCGACAGCCCTGCAGGACCGCCGGGTGGAAATGACGGGTCCGGCCGCACCGGCCAAGATGGCCATTAATGCCCTGAACTCCGGGGCCAAGGTCTGGCTCGCGGACCTCGAGGACGCCAGCACTCCCACCTGGTCCAACGTGGTCGAATCAATCCTGAACCTCCGCGACGCCGCGGCGGGAACCCTGGCCTACACCTCCCCCGAGGGCAAGGAATATACGCTCCGGACCGATGCCCCGCTGGCCGTCGTTGTCGCCCGCCCGCGCGGCTGGCACATGGCAGAGCGCCACCTGCTGATCGACGGCGAACACACCGTGGGCGCCCTGGTGGACTTCGGCCTGCACTTCTTCCACACCGCCAGGCAGCTGCTGAAAAATGGCCATGGCCCGTACTATTACCTGCCCAAGATGGAGAGCCACCTCGAGGCCCGGCTGTGGAACGAGGTCTTCGTCTTCGCCCAGGACTACCTCGGCATTCCGCAAGGCACCATCCGCGCGACCGTCCTGATCGAGACCATCCCTGCAGCATTCGAAATGGACGAGATCCTCTACGAACTCCGCGACCACGCCTCCGGCCTGAACGCTGGCCGCTGGGACTACCTGTTCAGCATCATCAAGTACTTCCGTGATGCCGGCTCGCGCTTTGTGCTGCCGGACCGCGCCACCGTGGCCATGACCGCGCCGTTCATGCGTGCCTACACCGAACTGCTGGTCAAGACCTGCCACCACCGCGGCGCCTTCGCCATGGGCGGCATGGCGGCCGTCATTCCCAACCGCCGCGAACCCGAGGTGACAGCCCAGGCGTTCGAGAAAGTGCGCGCGGACAAGACCCGTGAGGCGAACGACGGCTTTGACGGTTCCTGGGTGGCCCACCCGGACCTGGTGCCGGTCTGCCGGGACGTCTTCGACGCCGTCCTGGGCGAGCGGCCGAACCAGCTGGACAGGCAGCGCCCGGAAGTCTCGGTCACCGCGGACCAGCTCCTGGACGTCGCCTCCGCCCGTGGCACGGTCACCGAGGCAGGCATGCGCCTGAACCTCTACGTTGCCGTCGCCTACACAGCGGTGTGGATTTCGGGCAACGGCGCGGTCGCCATCCACAACCTGATGGAGGACGCGGCGACGGCGGAAATCTCGCGGTCCCAGGTCTGGCAGCAGATCCGCAACAACTCTGTGCTCGCCGACACTGGCCGGACCGTCACCCGCGAGCTGGTATCCGGGATCCTGGCCGAGGAAACCGAGAAGCTCCGGGGCGAGGTGGGCGAGGAAGCTTTCGTGAAGCACTACCTGCCCGCCAGCAAGCTCATCGGCGACATCTGCCTGTCCGAGGACTACACGGACTTCCTCACCACGCCGGCTTACGAGCTGGTGGGCTGAGGCATGGCAGCCACCTCCGCCAGTGCCAGGCCGCAACCACGCAGCCATCTGCAGAGCCAGGGTCCGGTGACGCCGGCCCTCTCCGGGGCCGACCTCGCCCGGATCGATGCGCAGCTCGCCGACACCGACCGGCTGCTGGAGCGCAGCTACCCGGGCGACGACGGCTCCCGCCAGCCGGTGCACACCGTCTACGTTCCGGCCGACCGCTTCGGCCCGGAGTTCGCCGCGGACTGGGGCGCCCAGGCCCTCGCCGCGGTGGACGCCCGCGGCGGCGTCGAAAGCCTGTGCGCGCTGCAGGGCCAGGAAACCGAACTGGCCGCCGCCGTCGCGCCGCGGGTCCGGGCCAAGCTCTCACGCGAGCCGATCGAGGACCTCCGTCTGGACTTTGAGGACGGGTTCGGGGACCGGGGCGACGACGCCGAGGACGCCGCCGCTGCCGCCGCGGCATCCGCCGTGGCCGCCGCCGTCGCCGCCGGTACCGCGCCGCCGTTCATCGGGATCCGCTTCAAGTGCTTCGAGGCTGCCACCCGCGCCCGGGGTCTGCGGACCCTGGATCTCTTCGTCTCGCAGCTGGCCACGGCCGGCGAACTGCCGGACGGGCTCGTCCTCACCCTGCCAAAGGTCACCACGGTGGCGCAGGTGGAGGCCATGGCCTTCGCCGTGTCCCGGCTCGAGGAAGTCCACTCGCTCCCCGCGGGCCGGCTCCGCTTTGAGGTGCAGGTGGAAACGCCGCAGCTCATCCTGGGCCCGGACGGAACCTCGCCGGTGGCGCGCCTGCCGCACGCGGTGCCCGGCCGGATCAGCGGGCTGCACTACGGCACCTACGACTACTCGGCATCGCTGCAGATCTCCGCCGAATACCAGTCCATGGAACATCCCGTGGCGGACTTTGCCAAGGAAGTCATGCAGCTTGCCGCGGCCGGCACCGGGATCCGGCTCTCCGACGGCTCCACCAACATCATCCCGGTGGGCGGGAACGTGGAGCAGGCCTGGCAGCTCCACGGCCGGCTGGTCCGCCGCTCGCTGGAACGCGGCTACTACCAGGGCTGGGACCTCCACCCCGCCCAGCTGCCCAGCCGGTTCGCCGCAACCTACGCCTTCTACCGGCAAGGGCTCCCGGCCGCCGCTGCCCGGCTCCGCAATTACGTGGACCAAACCGCCGGCGGCGTTCTGGACGAACCCGCCACCGCACGGGCTCTGGCAGCCTTCGTGCTGCGCGGCGTCCAGTGCGGCGCCGTCGGCACCGAAGAAGTCATGGCGCTGGCCGGCGTCGGGCTCCCTGAACTCACCGCGCTGGCCCACCCCCGGCTGGCCAACACCTCAACTCCCTCAGCAAAAGGAACGCACCCATGAGCAACTATTTCTACCCCGAAGGCGGGCTTCCGCCGCAGACCCAGATCCTCTCCGACCGGGCCGTGGTCAAGGAGGCCTACACCGTCATTCCGAAGGGCGTGCTCCGGGACATCGTCACGAGCAAACTGCCCGGCTGGACCAACACCCGCTCCTGGATCCTGGCCCGGCCCATCGCCGGTTTTGCCACGACGTTCTCGCAGCTGATCGTCGAGGTGGGACCGGGCGGAGGCTCGGAGAAGCCCGAGCCGGAGGCCGGCGTCGAAGGCGTCATCTTCCTGACCAAGGGCGCCCTGGCACTGACCCTCGAAGGGGAAATCCACAGGCTGGGCGAGGGCGGCTACGCCTACCTCGCCGCGGGGGCCCAATGGTCCGTGGCGAACGAGTCCGGGGAGATCGCCAGTTTCCAGTGGATCCGGAAGGCCTACGAGCCGCTGGACGGCTACACGGCGAAATCCTTTGTAACCCGCGACCAGGACGTCGCACCGCGGGCGATGCCGGACACCGACGGGGCCTGGGCCACCACGCGTTTCGTGGACCCGGAGGACCTCGCCCACGACATGCACGTCAACATCGTCACCCTCAAGCCCGGCGCCTCCATCCCCTTCGCGGAAACCCACGTCATGGAGCACGGCCTCTTCGTGCTGGAAGGCAAAGCCGTCTACCGGCTCAATGACGACTGGGTGGAGGTGGAGGCCGGCGACTTCATGTGGCTGCGTGCCTTCTGCCCCCAGGCGTGCTACGCCGGCGGTCCGGGCAACTTCCGGTACCTGCTGTACAAGGACGTCAACCGCCAGATCCGCCTGACCTAAGACCGATCCAGCACTACCAATCCACCAATACCGATCCACGTAGTGGAGTCCGCCCCGTCTGACGGGGCGGACTCCTCCGTGGTTCCGCCGGTCGCGCCTCCGCACCAAATCTGGTCATCCAGCCCGGAGCCCTTGCGGCCCGGGCGATGCTTGCTAGCCTGAGGCTGTGAAGTACGAATCCCTGTGGATCGGAATGCTCCTCGGCGCGGCCCTCGGCTTCGCCATCGGGGTCACCACCGTCGACAAGCCATTCACGGGCCTGCTGATCGGCCTCGGGGTCGGCGCACTCGTGGGCCTGGGCATCCGGAAGGACCCTACGAAGCGCTAGGGAATTTCGCGGCATCTGCTGCCCGCGCGCCCTGAACTGCCGGAGCCTGAACTACCGTAGGCTCCCGCGCCCTGAGGTGCCGGGCCAAGAATATTGGGGTCCCGCGCGCCTCACCCCGCAGCCACACCCCGCATTCGCTCACCCCTTGACTCCCCGGCCCAACCTTCCCTACACTTTTCATAAAGCAGAATCTTAATTCCACAAAGCGGAAAACAGGCAAGAGGATCTGCAAGGCAAAGGTGCCCGGGATCCAGCTCCCGCCCACACCGGAAGGAACCCACAATGACGTACACCGTGAACTGCTCCATCCTCCTGACGGAGCTCCCCCTCTGGGAACGCCCGGCCGCCGCGAAGGCCGCTGGTTTTGACGCCGTCGAATTCTGGTGGCCCTTCGAGACATCCGTCCCCACCGACGTCGAGGTTGCCCGGTTTGAGAACGCCATCACTGACGCCGGCGTGCAGCTCACAGGCCTGAACTTCAACGCGGGCGATATGCCGGGCGGTGACCGCGGCCTGGTCTCCTGGCCGGCACGTTCCACCGAGTTCCAGGACAACATCGACGTCGTCGCCGGCATCGGTGAGCGCCTCGGCTGCAAGGCCTTCAACGCCCTCTACGGCAATCGTATTGACGGCGAATCTGCTGAGCAGCAGGACGCCATTGGCGCCGAAAATCTTGCGGCGGCGGCTGCCGGCGTGGCCCGCATCGGCGGTACGGTCCTCCTGGAACCCGTCAGCGGCGCCCCCCGGTACCCCCTGCTCAAGGCACAGGACGCCCTCGACGTCATCGCCCGGGTGAAGCAGGAATCCGGCGCCGGGAACGTCAAACTCCTCGCGGACTTCTACCACCTGGCCGCGAACGGTGACGACGTCGCCGCCGTCATCGAAAAGCACGCCAAGGACTTCGGCCACATCCAGATCGCCGACAACCCCGGCCGCGGGGCTCCCGGAACCGGGCAGCTTCCCCTCGGCGAATGGATCGCCCGCAGCCGCGCACTCGGCTACGAAGGCTACATCGGCCTCGAATACAAGGAACCGGCGCAGACCGCGTTCAGCTGGGCCATCCGCCAGCGCGTCCCGCAGTAGTCCCACCCGCACCCTCAGTCCGCACGAGCGCAAAGAAGCACACGCGCGCTAAAACGCACACAAAGACTTCAGAAAGAGAACCACAATGAGCAACATCGCAGTCATCGGCCTCGGTATCATGGGCCTGCCCATGGCCGTCAACCTCGTCAAGGCCGGCCACACGGTCACGGGCTTCAACCGCAGCCAGGACAAGACCGACAAGCTCGCCTCCGAAGGCGGCAAGGGTGCCACGAGCATCGCGGAGGCCGTCAGGGACGCCGACGTGGTCATCACCATGGTGCCGGACTCCCCCGACGTCGAAGGCGTGGTCAGCGGCCCCGACGGGGTGTTCGCCAACGCCAAGCCGGGCGCCCTGTGGGTTGATGCCAGCAGCATCCGCCCCGACGTCGCCAAACGCCTCGCCGACGACGCCCGGGCCGCCGGGATCCGGCCCCTCGACGCCCCGGTCTCCGGCGGCGAACAAGGCGCCATCGACGCCGCGCTGTCCATCATGGTGGGCGGTGACGCCGCCGACTTCGAGGCGGCACGGGATGTCCTGGCCGCCGTCGGCAAGACCATCGTCCACGTGGGGCCCTCCGGTTCCGGCCAGACCGTCAAGGCAGCCAACCAGCTGATCGTGGCCGTCAACATTGAAGTCCTTGGCGAGGCGATCGCCTTCCTCGAGGCCTACGGCGTGGACACGGACGCCGCCCTCAAGGTCCTCGGCGGCGGCCTGGCCGGCTCCAAGGTCCTGGAGCAGAAGGGTCAGAAGATGCTGGACCGCAACTTCGACCCCGGCTTCCGCCTGGCCTTGCACCACAAGGACCTCGGCATCGTCACCTCCGCGGCCCGCGAGGCCAATGTCGCCGTCCCCCTCGGCGCCATCGTCGCGCAGCTCGTCGCCGCCACCGTCAACCAGGGCGACGGCGGCCTGGACCACTCGGGCCTCTTCAAGCAGGTCCTGAAGCTCAGCGGCCGCAACTAAGCGACGCTGCCGCCCCGGCAAGGGGCACTTCGACACGAACGCACCGGCCGGCGTCGAGATTTACGACGGCGGCCCCCCCTCCCCCCAACAAGAGGTGCCCGCGACGGTTCGCCGGGCCTCCCTTCACCACACCCAAAAACAGACTTTCAAGGAGCACACCATGACGAAGATGCGCACTGTAGACGCAGCCGTCGCCATCCTGGAAAAGGAAGGCGCCACCGAGGCGTTCGGCCTGCCAGGCGCGGCGATCAACCCGTTCTATTCGGCCATGAGGGCCCACGGCGGCATCCGCCACACCCTGGCCCGCCACGTTGAAGGCGCCAGCCACATGGCCGACGGCTACAGCCGGGCCAAGGACGGCAACATCGGCATCTGCATCGGCACCTCGGGCCCCGCGGGCACGGACATGATCACCGGCCTGTACGCGGCGTGGGCCGATTCCATCCCGATGCTCTGCATCACCGGCCAGGCACCCGTGGCCAAGCTGCACAAGGAGGACTTCCAGGCCGTGGACATCGAGTCCATCGCCAAGCCGGTCACCAAGTTGGCCATGACCATCCTTGAACCCGGCCAGGTTCCCGGAGCCTTCCAGAAAGCTTTCCAGCTGATGCGCTCCGGCCGCCCGGGCCCGGTCCTGCTGGACCTGCCGATCGACGTGCAGATGGCCGAGATCGAATTCGATATCGACACCTATGAGCCCCTGCCCGTGGAGAAGCCCCGGGCCAGCCGGAAGCAGCTGGAAAAGGCACTGGACATGCTCACCGCAGGCGAGCGCCCGCTGATCGTGGCCGGCGGCGGCATCATCAATGCCGGAGCCTCGGCCCAGCTCGTGGAACTGGCCGAGCTGCTGGGCGTCCCCGTGATCCCCACCCTGATGGGCTGGGGCGCGATCCCGGATGACCACGAACTCATGGCCGGCATGGTGGGCCTGCAGACCAGCCACCGGTACGGCAACGAGAACTTCCTGCGCAGCGACTTCGTGATCGGCATCGGCAACCGCTGGGCCAACCGCCACACCGGCGGCCTGGACACCTACACCGCAGGCCGCACGTTCGTGCACATCGACATCGAGCCGACCCAGATCGGCCGCGTGTTCTCCCCGGACTTCGGCATCGCCTCCGACGCCGGCGCCGCCCTGGATGGGCTGCTGGAGCTGGCCCGGGAACGCCGGGACGCCGGGTCCCTGCCGGACTACACCGCCTGGGTTGACGAATGTTCCGGGCGCAAAGCCACACTGCACCGCAAGACCCACTTCGACAACGTGCCGATCAAGCCGCAGCGCGTGTACGAGGAAATGAACAAAGCATTCGGCAAGGACACCACGTACGTGTCCACCATCGGACTGTCGCAGATCGCCGGCGCCCAGATGCTGCACGTGTTCGGCCCGCGCAAATGGATCAACGCCGGACAGGCAGGCCCGCTGGGCTGGACCGCCCCCGCCGCGCTGGGCGTGGTCCGGGGCAAGCCGGACCAGACCGTGGTTGCCCTCTCCGGTGACTACGACTTCCAGTTCATGATCGAGGAACTGGCCGTGGGCGCCCAATTCAACCTGCCGTACATCCACGTTGTGGTCAACAACTCCTACCTCGGCCTGATCCGCCAGTCCCAGCGCGGCTTCAACATGGAACAGAACGTGTCCCTGGCGTTCGAGAACATCAACTCCACGGATCTCTCTGCAACCGCAAGCGGCTACGGCGTGGACCACATTAAGGTGGCCGAGGGCCTGGGCTGCAAGGCGATCCGGGTGGAAAACCCGGAAGACCTGCCTGCCGCGTTCGACAAGGCCACGGCGCTCCTGGGCGAGTTCAGGGTTCCGGTGGTGGTGGAAGTCATCCTGGAGAAGATCACGAACATCTCCATGGGCACCGAAATCAACGCCGTCAACGAGTTCGAGGCCCTGGCCGAGACCGCCGAGGACGCCCCCACCGCCATTCTGGCCCTGCAGGCCTGAGATGCGCGTCGTCATAGCGCCGGACAAGTTCAAGGGATCGCTCTCGGCCCCGGACGTCGCCCGGCACCTCGAAGCAGGGCTGCAGCGGGCTTGCGGGGGCAATCTGGAGGTACTGCGGATTCCCGTGGCCGACGGCGGCGAGGGCACCCTCGATGCCGCCGTCGGCTCCGGCTTCACCCGCCGCAGCGACGTCGTCAGCGGCCCCACCGGAGCGCCGATCCGGGCGGAGTTCGCGGTCCGCGGACGCGAGGCGGTCATTGAGATGGCCGCCGCGTCCGGCCTCGCCGTCCTGCCCGGCGGCGGGGGCGGCCGCCCTGATTCCGACTCCGCCAATGGCGCCAGCAGCAAGGGAACCGGCGAACTGATCCGGGCCGCGCTCGACGCCGGGTGCCGGCAGATCATCCTGGGCGTCGGCGGCAGCGCCAACACCGACGGCGGCGCCGGGGTCCTCCAGGGACTCGGTGCCAAGCTCCTCGACGCCGACGGCAACGAACTTCCGCCCGGCGGCGCGGCCCTGGCCCGGCTGGCCTGGATCGACTTCTCCGGCTTCGATGCCCGTCTGGACGAGGCACGCTTCGTACTCGCCAGCGACGTCGACAACCCGTTGCTTGGTGCCCAAGGCGCCGCTGCGATCTTCGGCCCGCAGAAGGGCGCCACCCCCGAGGACGTAGCAGCCCTCGACGCCGCCCTGGCCCGCTTTGTGGACGTGCTCTGCGCCGAAATCGGGCCCCGCGCGCGGAAGGCTGCGGACGCTCCGGGTGCCGGGGCTGCCGGCGGCGTGGGCTACGCAGCCATCGCGGTGCTGGCCGCGACCCGCCGGCCCGGCATCGACGTCGTCCTCGAATTCACCGGGCTGGCCGAGCGGCTGGCCGGCGCGGATCTGGTGATCACCGGCGAAGGCAGCCTCGACGAACAGACCCTTCTGGGCAAGACTCCGGTGGGCGTTGCCCGGGCGGCGCGCCGCGCCAAGGTTCCGGTGGTCGCGGTGTGCGGCCGGTCCGTCCTGACTCCGGAGCAGATCAGCAGTTCCGGGTTCCTCGCAGTCCACGCTTTGACGGAGCTGGAAAGCAATGTAGACACATGTATAACCGACGCAGCGGCGCTGCTGGAGCGCCTCGGACGGCAACTCGGCGAGCAATTGGCCAACGTGGCGCACTCCGCGCAGGGCGCCCGCGCCCTGGACAGTGCTCCCGGAAAGGAGACCCTCAGTGTCTGAAGAAACCTACGACGTCGTCTTCCGCGGGCAGCGGGTGCTGACCACCGCCGGCATCGCCGCCCGGGAAGTCGGCATCCGCGGCGGCGTGATTGTCGCGATCGAGCCGTTGGGCAACGGCCTCTCCGGCCGTGAAGTCATTGAGCTTGCCGACGACGAGACCCTCCTGCCGGGCCTCGTGGACACCCACGTGCACGTCAATGAGCCCGGCCGGACCGAGTGGGAGGGATTCGCGTCCGCCACCCGGGCGGCAGCGGCCGGCGGCGTCACCACCATCATTGACATGCCGTTGAACAGCATCCCGCCCACCACTACCGTGGAGGCCCTGAAACTGAAGCGGGAGGTGGCCGGGGACCAGGTGTTCGTGGACGTCGGCTTCTGGGGCGGAGCCGTCCCGGGCAACAAGAACGAACTGCGGCCGCTGCACGACGAGGGCGTTTTCGGCTTCAAATGCTTCCTGCTGCACTCCGGCGTGGACGAGTTCCCGCACTTGGAAGCGGACGAAATGGAACAGGACATGGCCGAGCTCAAGTCCTTCGACTCGCTCATGATCGTCCACGCCGAGGACTCCCACGCGATCGACCACGCGCCCCACCCCGGCGGCGACCACTACTCCACGTTCCTGGCTTCCCGCCCGCGCGGGGCCGAGAACAAGGCCGTCGCCGAGGTCATCGAACGGGCCCGCTGGACCGGAGCCCGCGCCCACATCCTGCACCTTTCCTCCTCCGACGCGCTCCCCATGATCGCCACCGCCAAGCGCGACGGCGTTCGCCTCACCGTGGAAACGTGCCCGCACTACCTGACGCTGACGGCCGAGGAAATCCCGAACGGCGCCACCGCCTACAAGTGCTGCCCGCCGATCCGCGAAGCCTCCAACCGCGAACTGCTGTGGGCCGGCCTGCAGGACGGCACCATCGACTGCATCGTCTCGGACCACTCCCCGTCCACCCTGGACCTGAAGGACTTGGAAAACGGTGACTTCGCCGTGGCCTGGGGCGGCGTCTCCTCGCTGCAGTTGGGCCTGTCACTGATCTGGACCGAGGCCCGACACCGCGGCATCCCGCTCGAGCAGGTTCTCTCGTGGATGGCGGCAAAGCCGGCCCAACTCGCCGGCCTTGGCAATAAAGGCCAACTGGCGCTGGGATACGACGCCGACCTCGCCGTATTTGCCCCGGACGAGGCTTTCGTTGTGGATGTCTCCAAGCTCAAACACAAGAACCCCATCACCCCGTATGACGGTAAGGCGCTTTCCGGCGTCGTCCGGCAGACCTACCTCCGCGGCACCCTGATCGACGGCCGGACCCCGGCCGGCAAGCTGATCCGCCGCGGCGGCGTGTGAGCCAGGCGGCCGTGGCCGGCACCCCGCCCGCCGTTCACGGACGGGCCCGGCATAACGGGCAGGCACGGCAGGCCGGCCTCACCGCGAAGGGACTGGCGGTCTGGGTCACGGTGCCGGACGACTCCGAGGTTGACCCGGTGTGCCTGGCCCGCGCGGCCGAACTCGTGCTCGGCCGCGCCCTCAGATGGGCCCCGGAGGCGGAAGTCCACTTTAGGCCCGCCGCCGGAGCCGCAACATCCGCCGTCGTCCGGTCCCCCGGAGACGACGGCACCCCGGCGGGAACAGCAGATCCCGCCGGGGACACCGGCGGGGCGGGCCTGGAGCCCGTCCCCGGCAGCATCAGCCGGCTCGCCGTCGACCTCGCGGCCGGAGACGCCAGGCTGGATGGAGAGCGGGTGCCCCTGACGGATCTGGAGTTCACGCTTCTGAGATGTCTCGTGCAGAACTGCTCCCGCACGGTAAGCCGGCAGGAGCTGCAGCTTTGCCTCGACGCGTTCGACACCCCGGGCGCGGCAACCCGGTCCATCGACGTGTACGTCGGCCGGTTGCGCCGGAAACTCAAGGGCTGCCGGCACGCCGTCGTCACCGTCCGCAGCGGCGGCTACCGCTTCGTCCCCAGTCCGCGGGCGACGGTCCGCGGACCAGCGGAATACAGCATCTGAGCTCCGCTGCCACAACCATCCCGACCCTCGATCGAAGGAACTGCATGCAATCCACCGTGACCACCAAGCTGCACGCCATCACTAAGCTGCACAGCGAAGATCCAGCACCCGGGTTCACGCTGCCAGATGCTGCGGGCCGCCGGATCTCCCTGGCCGATTATCGCGGCAAAAACGTCATCATCTACTTCTACCCCCGCGCAGCCACTCCCGGGTGCACCACCGAGGCTTGCGACTTCCGCGACAGCCTCGCTGCCCTCCACGGCGCAGGCTTCGAGGTCCTTGGCATCTCACCCGACGCCCGGGAGGCCCTGTCCGCCTTTGCCGCGGAACATGCGCTCACGTTCCCCCTGCTCGCGGACGAAGACCACGCTGTGGCCCTCGCGTACGGCGCCTGGGGCGAGAAGCTGATGGACGGCGAGGTCCGCGAAGGCACGGTCCGGTCCACCGTGGTTGTCGGTCCCGATGGCAACGTGGTCCTGGCGCAATACCACGTCAGTCCGCAGGGCCACGTGCGGGCGCTGCGGGAGGAGCTTGGCATCTAGGGGCTCGGACGCCATGCGGGCGGACCCGGACATGCGCGGGCTGGAAACAGCCTAGAAGACGGCGCCCGCCACCGCCTGCGTCAGCTGATGGATCACTTCAGTGCGTTCCGGGACGTCGCTCAGGTCCTTGCCCTTGGTGTAGATCACCAGGGCGTATGCGGTGCCGTCCCGGGCGAGGATGCCGGCGTCGTGCAGTTCACCGCCCAGGAGCCCGTACTTGTGGAAGACCGTGATCCCGTCCGGCACTGCGGCGGGAATGAGTGTTTCGTAGTTGGTGTCCTGCATATAGGACAACAGCTCGGCGGTGTGGTCGGCGTTCAGGAGCGTCCCGGAGTAGAGGCGGGAGACGATGGTCGCCATTTCCGCCGGTGTCAGCGTGTTGGTTTCCGGGTCATAGCTCACACCCAGCGACGCCGCGTACTCTGTCAGTTCCTCGTGGCCCACTGCGTCCATGATCAGCGACCACGAGTCATTGTCGCTCTGCTGGATCATCTCCCGGAGCTGGAAGCCGGCGGTGTAGCTCCCCAAAGGGTCATCGAGGCTGGCCGCCCCGGTTTCGACCAAGTGGTAGTAGGCCGCCGCGGCCAGGACTTTGGCTGTGCTCGCGGCCACGAATTTCTCCCGGACACCGTATTCGTGGACGTCCGCGGAACCGGCGCCCTGGGAGAGGCCGACCAGCGCCACGCCGATCTGGTACTGGCTGTTGGCAGCGAGAATGGCCTGGATGCGCGCGTCCAGGGCCGCGTCCACCGCGCCCGACGCCGGGCCGGATGCCTGGACCGCAGCATTGAGACTGGCTGACGGCGAAGCACCGGCCTCAGCTGTCGTCGCGGCAGACTGCGCGGCCGACGTCGTCGTGGGATTCGCCGTCGTGGGATTCGCCGCCGTGGGATTCGCCGCCGTGGGATTCGCCGCCGTCAAGCGGGCTTGCGCAAAGGAATAGATACCTGCGGCCAGGACGACCGCGAGCACTGCTGCACAGACCGCACCCATCAGGGCCCGTGGCCGGACGGTCACTCGACGCGCCCGCGGCCGGAAGTGCGCCCGAATCCAAATCGTCGCTGCTGTGGATTTTGCTGTTCCATAATGACTTCAATCTAGCTACGGCCGCTATGCCGGAGCTATGAAAAAGCTGTCGGCCCCAAGCCTGCCAAAGCCGCCCCGGACGGGTCCTTGCCAGGCTCAGCCGGCGGAATACAGCCTGGGTCCACGATGTTGTGCATCACAGACCCATTGTCCCCTCCCCGAAGGATCATCATGAGCGCAAACATGACCGTCAAGCTTCAGCCCGGCACGCCGGCCCCGGATTTCACCCTGCCGGACGCCGAAGGCAAGCCGGTGGCCCTGGCCGATTACCGCGGCAAGAACGTCATTGTGTACTTCTACCCGCAGGCCGCGACCCCGGGCTGCACGACCGAGGCGTGCGATTTCCGAGACAACCTCGCGTCCCTGCAGGGCTCAGGCTACGAAGTCCTGGGCATCTCCCCCGACGCCCCCGAAGCCCTGGCCCACTTCACCGGCGACTTCGCCCTGACCTTCCCGCTCCTGGCCGACGAGGACCACGCTGTCGCACTGGCCTACGGCGCGTGGGGCGAGAAGCTGGTCCACGGCGAGGTCACGGAGGGCATCGTCCGCTCCACCGTGGTGCTGGACCCCGAGGGCAACGTGAAACTGGCGCAGTACCAGGTCAAGGCCCAGGGCCACGTGGCGTCGTTAAAGGAAGCGCTGGGCGTCTGACGCCGCACCGCTCCGCAGCGTCGCAAACAGTCCGGGGCCGCCCGCTTGGCTAGACCTTGGTCCCCGCCACCACGGTGGCGGTGGACCGGAGCCGGATCGCGCCGTCGTGCTCGTAGCGGCCCAGCAGAGCGAACACATCCGAGCGGATCAGGGCCCGCGACTCCGCGTCCGCCTTGGCCAGGCCCATCGCCACGGTGGTCGCGATGTCGGTCATGAACTCCCAGTAGCTCTCCGGGGATTCGTGCACCAGGTCGGTGCTGACCTGGTGCTCGGCCACCTCGGCCAGCCCGGCCTCCTTGAACATGCGGGTCATGAAACCGGTTGGTGCGCAGCGGAACAGCCCGGGAGTCTCGGCGGGCGGAATGGGCAGTTCCCGGTGCCGGGCAATTGTGCCCAGGATCAGGCTGGCCCAGGGGTTTGCCGCCGCGCGTCCCCAGACGACGGCGCCCACCCGGGCGCCCGGCCTCGCGGTGCGCGCCATCTCTGCCATGGCCGCGGACATCACGGGGAAGAACATCAAACCGAAGTGGCTGTACACGGCGTCGAACGTGTTGTTGCGGAACGGCAGGGCGGCCGAATCGCACACTTGAAAGTCCAGGTTGTTCAGGCGCCGGGCCGATGCCTTCTCTTCTGCCACCCGGAGCATTCCGGCCGAAATGTCAGTCAGGACCACGCGGCCCTCCGGCACCTGCGCGGCCACGTTGAGGCCGGGCTCCCCCGTGCCTGCCGCGACGTCCAGCACCGCTGAGTCGGGGCGGAGCCGGAGCTCCTGGCGGAGGGCGTCGCCGAACGGGGCCTGCCAGCCGAGCAGTTCCGCGTCCCATTTCTTCCAGCCCGCCGAGAATTCATCCCAGAGCAAGCGCTGCTCCTCACGAACACGGTCGGCTGAGGCTAACATGGCGGATCCTTAGCTCGTCTGTACCTAGCCCTAGTCTGCTCTGGGATGCGGTCCGCGGCAATGAGTCGAAGGGCAGTAGGCTTAACGGCATGTCTCCCCACGAAACCCCCGGCACAGCAGGCAACGACCCCCAGCGGGAACCGGCACAGGGCAACGTTCAGGGCGGCGTTCCGGAGCGCCGTGAGGTCACCGTCCGCCGGGCCCCGAAATATGTTCCCTTCCTGATCCTGGGCGGGCTCCTGGGCGTGGCCGTCGCGGCCATCATCGCCTACGCCCTGCCCGGTGACCCGAGCTTCGACCGCTCCTCGGTCTTCGGCTTCTTCATGGTCCTCTGCGCGGCCGGCGGCGTCATCGTGGGTGCCGCGACCGCCCTGGTCCTGGACCGCCGGAGCGTCCGCCGCGCCGAGCACGCCGTCGTCGAATCCGCACCGGACGCCGACGACGAGGGCCGCAGCGGGAACCTCCGCTGAAGGGCGTCAGGTCATAAACCGGCCGCCGGAAAAGTCTTAGCGCACATCGTGAGATAATCGACCAGTGGCACGCGGCGATGGAAAACTTTCTCATGATCTTCTCCCAGGCGAAAAAGGCCCTCAGGACGCATGCGGCGTCTTTGGGGTCTGGGCACCCGGTGAAGAAGTAGCAAAACTCACCTACTACGGGCTGTATGCACTGCAGCACCGCGGTCAGGAGTCGGCTGGCATAGCAACCAGCGACGGCAAGCGGATCAACGTCTACAAGGACATGGGCCTCGTTTCCCAGGTCTTCGACGAGACCACGCTGAACACCCTGACCGGGCACCTGGCCGTCGGCCACTGCCGCTATTCCACTACCGGTGCGAGCCACTGGGCCAACGCCCAGCCCACCCTGGGCGCGACGTCCACGGGCACCGTGGCCCTGGCCCACAACGGCAACCTGACCAACACGGCCGAGCTCAAGGCGATGATCGAGGACCGCAACGGCGGGAACCTCAGCGGCGAGATGAAGCAGGGCAACACCTCGGACACCGCCCTGGTGACCGCGCTCCTGGAGGGCGAAGAGGGCAAGTCCCTGGAGCAGACGGCCATGGAGCTGCTGCCCAAGATCAAGGGCGGCTTCTGCTTCGTCTTCATGGATGAGGGCACCCTCTACGCGGCCCGCGACACCTACGGGATCCGCCCGCTGTGCCTGGGCCGGCTTGAACGCGGCTGGGTGGTTGCCTCCGAGCAGTCCGCCCTCGCCACCGTCGGCGCCAGCTTCATCCGCGAAATCGAACCCGGCGAATTCATCGCGATCGACGAGGACGGCGTCCGCTCGCAGCGCTTCGCCGAGGCGACGCCGGCCGGCTGCGTTTTCGAATACGTCTACCTCGCCCGCCCGGACGCCTCCATTGCGGGCCGCTCGGTGTACGAATCCCGCGTCGAAATGGGCCGCCAGCTGGCCCGCGAAAACACCCAGGAAGCGGACATCGTCATCCCCGTGCCGGAATCCGGCACCCCCGCTGCGGTCGGCTACGCCGAGGAATCGGGCATCCCCTTCGCGCACGGCTTCGTCAAGAACTCCTACGTGGGCCGGACGTTCATCCAGCCCTCGCAGACCCTGCGCCAGCTCGGCATCCGGCTCAAGCTCAACGCCCTCGAATCCGTGATCCGCGGCAAGCGTGTCGTGGTGGTGGACGACTCGATCGTCCGCGGCAACACCCAGCGCGCCATCGTGCGGATGCTCCGGGAGGCGGGCGCCGCAAGCGTCCACATCAAGATTTCCTCCCCGCCGGTCAAGTGGCCCTGCTTCTACGGCATCGACTTCGCCTCCCGGGCGGAACTGATCGCCAACGGCGCCACCATCGACGAGATCACCCAGGCCATCGGCGCCGACTCGCTCGCCTACATTTCCGAAGACGGCATGATCGACGCCACCCGCCAGCCGCGCGAGCGTCTCTGCACCGCCTGCTTCACCGGCAAGTACCCGATCGAGCTGCCCGGCGCGGACAAGCTCGGCAAGAACCTGCTCGAGCGCACCGACCTCGGCGGCCTCCCGCCCGCCACGGCTGCTTCCGGCGCGGCGCCCGCGGCCTCCGCAGCGTCCGACGCCGAACCCGGCACGTCGATCTCCGACGATCCGGCCGAGAAGGCCGGCGCCACCGGCTGCGATCCGGGGCCGGACTCAGAATTCGAAGAACTGCTCACCGATGCCGACCGCGTCACCACAGCCGACAAGAAAGAGCCAGTATGACTTCCGCCTCCCCGGCCGCTGACATGAACGCCGCCCAGAACGCCGGCATCACCTACGCCTCCGCCGGCGTCGACGTCGAAGCGGGAGACCGCGCCGTCGAACTCATGAAGGACGCCGTCAAGGCAACCCACAACGCCTCGGTGATCGGCGGCGTCGGCGGGTTCGCGGGCCTCTACGACGTCTCCCGGCTGCTGACCTACAGGCGCCCGCTGCTGGCCACCTCCACGGACGGAGTCGGCACCAAGGTGGCAATCGCCCAGGCCATGGACATCCACGACACCATCGGCTACGACCTCGTCGGCATGGTGGTGGACGACATCGTCGTCGTGGGCGCAGAACCGCTGTACATGACCGACTACATCGCCTGCGGCAAGGTGGTCCCGGAGCGCATCGCCGACATCGTCCGCGGCATCGCGGCCGCCTGCTCCGTCGCCGGCACCGCCCTGGTGGGCGGCGAAACCGCCGAACACCCCGGCCTGCTCGGTGAACACGAGTACGACGTCGCCGGTGCCGCCACCGGCGTCGTCGAGGCCGACCAGTTGCTCGGCCCGGACCGCGTCCGCGCCGGCGACGTGGTGATCGGCATGGCCTCCTCCGGCCTGCACTCCAACGGCTACTCCTTGGTCCGCCGCGTCATCAACCACGCCGGCTGGGCCCTGGACCGCCAGGTCTCCGAGCTCGGCCGCACCCTGGGCGAGGAGCTCCTCGAGCCCACCCGCGTCTACGCCGCGGACTGCCTGGACCTCGCCCGCACCTTCCCGGTGAACGGCTCCGCGGCCGGCAAGGCCGTCCACGGCTTCAGCCACGTGACCGGCGGCGGCCTCGCAGCCAACCTCGCCCGCGTCCTCCCGCAGGGCCTGCTGGCCACCGTCGACCGCTCCACCTGGGAGCTCCCGGCCATCTTCAAGCTGGTTTCCGAGCTCGGCAACGTCCCGCTGGCCGACCTCGAGCGCACCCTGAACCTGGGCGTGGGCATGGTCGCCATTGTTTCGCCGGAAGCGGCCGACGCCGCCGTGAACCGGCTCAACGACCGCGGCCTGCCGTCCTGGATCATGGGCACCGTCGAGCAGAACTCGGATGCGGTCCTCAAAACCGGCCCGGATTACGTCCAGGGCGCCAAGGGCGTCGACGGCGGCGCCGTCAGGCTGGTCAACGCCTACGCCTAAACGGGCCCGACCCATGTCGAGTGCTCCCCAGCTGCCGTTTTGAACGCTCAGAACGGCAGCTGGGGAGCACTCGATCCGTTTAAGCCGCGGCCCTAAACCTCCAGCAGGCTGAAGACGCCGCCCTGCGGATCCTTGAGGGTGGCGATGGTGCCGGCTTCCTCGATCTCGTCCGGTTCGATCAGCACGACTCCGCCCGCGGCCACCGCAGCCTGCACCGCCGCTGCGACGTCGGAGACGCCGAAGTAGACCTGCCACCCCGGCTCGAGCGTGTCCTGCGCGTCGCCGGGGACCCGGGCGATGCCGGCCACCTCGGCGCCGCCCACCATGAGCGTGGAGTAGGTGCCGCCGTCGTCCTGGGGGTATTCGGTGACGTCGTGCCCGAAGAGCTGTTGGAAGAAGCCGACGGCGGCCTGCGGTTCCGGCGTGAGCAGTTCGGCCCAGGCCAAGGTGCCCGCCTCCTGGCTCCGGCCGGCTCCGATGTGGCTGCCGGCCTGCCAGGCCCCGGTGGTTCCGCCGCCGGGCGGGGCGAAGAAGACCATGACGCCGGTGTCACCGATCTCCTCGGGGCCGAATTCAAGGTGCCCGGGGGAATGGGCCAGTTCGGTGGCCAGGTCCCGCGCGTCGTCGACCGCGAAGTACACGTTCCACCGGCCCGGTTCGGCCGCGGCTTCCTGCCGTGGGTTCTGCGGCGCGAGCACGGTAACCAGGTCGTCGCCCAGGAAGGCTTTCGCGTAGCTGCGTCCGTCCGGAGTGGGCAGGTCTTCAAACCGCCAGCCGAAAACCTCCGAGTAAAAGACCTTCGCCGTCTCCACGTCGGGGGTCTGGAGGTCCGTCCAGCAGAGCTCGCCCTCGGCGAATCCTTTGCGCATGGTCATGGCAGTCCTTCCGGGGCATCGGTGTGGCGTCCGGGAAAATCCGGCACGAACAACCTAGCCCGGCGCCCCGCCGGTGACAACTGCGCCGGCTCATCCGCGCTCATCCGCGGCGCAGCGCGGGCCAGCCGGCCGGCCCGGATACGGACGGCTGCGGGCACAAGAAAGGCCGCCGGCCACGCCTGTTACAGGTGTGGCCGGCGGCCCGAAAATCTTTGGCTGGCACCGCGGTGCCGGATGGATCCCCCGGAGAAAACTGCCGGAAGGAAGCGTCGACTAACCTATGCGACGGGAATCAACCTCGTCGTCGTCGTCTTCCACATCGTCCGCGTACTTATCCACATACGCTGAATAATCCGGTTCAACCGGGTCATCCGCGAAGTGGCTCGTGGCACGACTTCCCGGGCCCGTGAGCTCGCGCTGAAGGGCCGAATAGTCAGTGTTCGGGGAGTAGTACTTGATGTCCCGAGCCTGCTTGGTAGCTTTTGCCTTTTGACGGCCGCGCCCCATGGCGTGACCCCCTTTTGTACTTGGACCGGAGGTGGTCACCTTTTGGCGATCGGTGAGGCCCCGGAATGTTTGGTCAATTTGTCGTACACCTAGATTACATGCTTTCGGCGCCAACTGCTCGCCGGCCCGCCCCCTGTGGACAGTGTGGCGCCTCCCGCAACGGTGGCCGCAGCCGCTGGCGCATGCGCGGTGCCGCGCATCTTCGATAGAGTTTCGTGATGTGCGCCCAGAAAAGGGCCGCTACGCCGGGCCTCCAGCCCCGGCAAAGACGCACGGAAGTGGTGAATTTCTCAGTGACCGAAGAGAATCCAAGGAACGACGCCGGGACTATCCCGCCGCCGCCCTCGAGGCCGCCGACGTCCGCCCTGCCCGTCATTACAGCCGACCGTGCGCGGCCCACGAATCCTGCGGCGGCACCCGCAGCGGCGAAGCCCGCGCGCCCGGCCCTTGCCGGCACCGCGTTCGCCGGCGCCAGGAAAGCGCTCTCACGCACCAAGAAGGCTCTCTCACGGCGGGCACGTCCCCTGGTCCGCCGGATCCGCCGGCAGGGGCCAAAGCGGCTCGGCGTGGCCGCGGCGGTCCTCGTGGTGCTTGCGCTTCTGGTCTGGTGGGCTGTGGCCGCAATTGCCGGCAGCGGCCAGGCCTCCGCGGACAACGACAGCCCGGCCCCCGCCGCTTCGTCGGCGTCCGCCCCCGCCAGCCGCGGGGCGTTGCCGCTGGAAGGCGTCAGCCCCCTGGACTTCCAGCTGCGGGACTGCTTCAAGGACTTCGACCCGGATGCGCAACAGTCCACCGTCGTGGATTGCGCCACCGGCCACTCGGCGCAGCTGGTCGCGGTGGAAAAATACGGGCCAGATGACTCGTACCCCGGCCGGGACCAGCTCAAGCAGAAGGCCCGCGATGCCTGCAAGGCGGCTCCGCTCACGGCAAAGGCCGGCGACTACGACCTGAGCTACAAGCTGGCCTACCCGAGCCCGCGCAGCTGGGAGATGGGCGACCGGCGGGTCGACTGCTACGCCGCGGCGAACGGTGGAAACGTCATCAAGGAGTCCCTGCTGCCCTAGGCTTGCCCGGCCAAGTGCGCTGGCAAGGCGCACGGTGTTGGCCCGCCGGCAGGGTGCTGAGCGCCACTGGCGGCCGGGACGGGACCGGGCTGCCAGTGGCACCGAGCGCACCCGGGCCGGCGCCTACTCCTTGCGCCGGACCGAGAGCCCGGTGCCCGTGGCCGCGCCGCCGCTGGTCAGCTCCCTGTCCCCCAGGCCGCCCATGGTGAGTTCCATCAGGTCCGGCGCGGTGTCCACCAGGACGGTGTCGCCGTCGGCGATTTCGCCGGCCAGGATGGCCTTTGCGAGCCGGTCGCCGATCTCGCGCTGCACCAGGCGGCGCAGCGGCCGCGCGCCGTACGCGGGATCGAAGCCGGATACGGCCAGCCAGGCGCGGGCACCCTCGGTAACTTCGAGGTTCAGCCGGCGGCCCTTGAGCCGCTCGCCCAGCTCCTTGACCTGCAGTTCCACGATCCGGGAGAGCTCCTCCACGCTCAGCGGATCGAACAGCACCACTTCGTCGAGCCGATTGAGGAACTCCGGCTTGAAAGAAGCGTTGACCGTGGCCATGACGGCGTTCTTCTTGGCCGCGGCGTCGAGGTTGGGGTCCACGAGGAACTGGCTGCCCAGGTTCGAGGTGAGCACCAGGATCACGTTGCGGAAGTCCACGGTGCGGCCCTGCCCGTCGGTGAGCCGGCCGTCGTCGAGCACCTGCAGGAGGATGTCAAAGACCTCCGGATGGGCCTTTTCCACTTCGTCAAGCAGCAGCACGGAGTACGGGCGCCGCCGCACGGCCTCGGTAAGTTGGCCGCCCTCCTCGTAGCCGACGTACCCGGGAGGCGCCCCGACGAGCCGGGCCACGGAGTGCTTCTCCGAATATTCGGACATGTCGATCCGCACCATCGCGCGCTCGTCGTCGAACAGGAAGTCCGCGAGGGACTTGGCGAGTTCGGTCTTGCCGACGCCGGTGGGGCCGAGGAACAGGAACGAGCCGGTGGGCCGGTTGGGGTCGCTGATCCCGGCGCGGGCGCGGCGCACGGCGTCGGAGACCGCGGCGACGGCCTGCTTCTGGCCGATCAGCCGCTCGCCCAGCACGTGCTCCATGTTCAGCAGCTTCTGGCTCTCGCCCTGGAGCATGCGCCCCGCGGGGATGCCGGTCCAGGCCGAAATCACCTCGGCGATGTCGTCGGCGGTAACCTGGTCGGCCACCATGAGATCCTGCTTGGCCCCGCCGCCGGCCACCCGGGCCGACTCCGCTTCGGCGGCCACATTGAGTTCCCGCTCAAGGGCAGGAATATCGCCATACTCGATCCTCGACGCGGTCTCCCAATCGCTTTCGCGCTGGGCCTTTTGCGCTGCCGAGCGGAGTTCGTCCAGCTTGGCCTTCAGGTCTCCCACTCTGTTGAGGCCGGCCTTCTCGGCTTCCCAGCGGGCGTTCAGCGCGGCCAGTTCTTCATTCTTGTCCGCCTTGTCCGCGCGGAGTGTAGCCAGCCGCTCCACGGAGGCAGGGTCCTTCTCTTTTGCGAGGGCTAACTCCTCCATGGTCAGGCGGTCCACGGAGCGGCGCAGCTGGTCAATCTCCTCCGGGTAGGAATCGATCTCCATGCGCAGCCGGGACGCGGCCTCGTCCACGAGGTCGATCGCCTTGTCCGGCAGCTGCCGGCCGGAGATGTACCGGTTGGAGAGCGTGGCGGCGGCAACCAGGGCGGAGTCGGCGATGGCAACCTTGTGGTGCGCCTCGTAGCGCTCCTTGAGGCCGCGCAAAATGCCGATGGTGTCCTCCACGCTGGGCTCGCCCACGTAGACCTGCTGGAACCGGCGTTCCAGGGCGGGGTCCTTCTCGATGTTCTCCCGGTACTCGTCCAGCGTGGTCGCACCGATGAGGCGCAACTCGCCGCGGGCCAGCATGGGCTTGAGCATGTTGCCGGCATCCATGGAGCTGTCCCCGGTGGCGCCGGCACCCACCACCGTGTGGAGCTCGTCAATGAACGTGACGATCTGCCCCTCAGAGTTCTTGATCTCTTCCAGGACAGCCTTGAGCCGCTCCTCGAATTCGCCGCGGTACTTCGCCCCGGCCACCATCGAGGCGAGGTCCAGGGCGATCAGCGTCTTGCCGCGCAGGCTTTCGGGGACGTCGCCCGCCACGATTCGCTGGGCAAGTCCTTCGACGACGGCGGTCTTGCCCACGCCGGGCTCGCCGATGATGACGGGGTTGTTCTTGGTGCGGCGGCTCAGGACCTGGATGATCCGCCGGATTTCGGCATCGCGGCCAATCACAGGGTCCAGCTTGCCCGAGCGGGCAATCGCAGTCAGGTCGGTGCCGTACTTCTCCAGCGCCTGGAAGGAGTTTTCGGGGTCAGCGTTGTCCACCTTGCGGCCGCCTCGGAAGCCCGGCAGGGCGGCCAGCAGTGCCTCGTGCGAGGCGCCGGCCTCGCGCAGAAGCCTCCCGACGCCGTCGGTCCCGGCGGCAAGGCCCAGCAGCAGGTGTTCGGTGGAAACAAAGGCGTCCCCGAGCCGCTCGGCCTCGTTCTGGGCATTCTTGATCGCCTGCAGCCCTGCCCGGGACAACTGCGCCTGCTGCACGCTGCTCCCGGAGGTCGACGGAAGGGCCTTGATGGCGGTGCTCGCCTGGACGCTGACGGCGTCCGGGTCGGCGCCGGTGGCGCGGAGCAGCGCGACGGCGACGCCCTCCCGCTGGTCCATGAGGGCCTTGAGCAAGTGAGCGGGCTCGAGCTGCGGGTTGCCCGCGGTCGAGGCGTTCATGGCGGCCGCAGCGAGGGCCTCCTGGCTCTTGGTGGTGAATTTGGCGTCCAACGAGGGCTCCTTCCGGAATGGTCCTGATATCAAAGTTGAGTCTACATCGCTCAAGTTTGAAATGAGGGAGGCTGGCTCCATGTTTGCCGACAGCGAAACGCCTGTCTAGGGCCGACCGCCCGCGGCCACCCGGACGCCCCCCCCGCCGCGGGACATGCCCTCCCCCGCGCACCCCCGCCGCGGGACATGCCCTCCCCCGCGCCCGAAGAGTGGACATAGTGCCACTATGCCCAGCGCCCGGGTCCACGGCTGCACATGTCCCCCCGGCCCGGACGCCAACATTGGGCATGTCCCCTCGGGCCGGCCACAAACATTGGGCATGTCCCCTCGGGCCGGGCGTGAACAATGAGCATGCCCGGCGGCCCTTAGCCTGCGCGGCCCGCGTGAATGACTTAACGTTGCTTAACGATCGGCGGGCTCCTTACTGTAACTGGGGTCACAGCAAAACGAACCGACGCGAAGGAGGGCCGGACATGCACGAACACGCCATAAGCGCCACCGTCGACGGCCCCGTACCGCCGGTTTCGGCCGCTGCCGTGGCCCGCGCCGCAGGGGTTTCCTCGGCTGCGGTTTCCTACGTCCTCAACGGCAAAGGCGGCGTCTCGCCCGAGACCCGGCGCCACATCATCCACGTGGCGAACGAGCTCGGCTTCAGGCCCCGTAAGCCGTCGCAGTCAACCGACCCGCAGCGGACCCGGGTCATCGGGCTGATCCTGCCGAACATCATCAATCCGATGTTTCCACGCTGGGCGCAGGGCGTCATTACGGCCGCGGCGGAGTCCGGCTACGAAGTGTTCGTCGCCACTACCCAGGACGATCCGGAGGTGCTCGCCCAGGTCACCTCGACACTCGCGCACCGCAACGTCGATGGCATCATCCTGGCCGCCTCGCTCCGGGACGACGCCACCGCGCTCCGCACGCTGAGGGCGGCCCGCATCCCCTACGTGTGCCTGTCCCGCAGGGCGGACTTCCTCGACTCGGATTTCGTCGGGATCGACGACGACGCGGCAGCCACCACGCTGATGCAGCACATGCTCAGCCACGGCTTCACCGAAATCGCCACAGTGATCGGCCCCCGGTTCTCAACGGCCTCCCTGGCCCGCGAACAGGCGTTTGTCCGCACAGCCGCCGCGGCGGGCATCACGATCAGCGGCGACCGGAAGATCAGCACCAGGGTCAACAACGAGGGCGGCCGGCTGGCGGCGGAGCGGCTCTTCTCTGCCGAAACGCCGCCGCAGGCCGTGGTGTGCGGCAGCGACGAGCTTGCCATCGGCGTCATGGAATACGCCTTGTCGCGCGGCCTTCGCATCCCGGACGACGTCGCCGTCGTCGGCTGTGACGGGCTGCCGCACAGCCGCTCCGGGCTGATCAACCTGACCAGCATTGTCCAACCGCAGCAGGAAATGGCCAACGAGGCGTTCGCCATGCTGCTCAAACGCATCGATTCCCCGTCCGCCACCTACACCTCGAAAGTGTGCCGGCACCGCCTGCACGTCGGGCGGACGTGCGGCTGCACGCCTCCTGACAGCTGAGGCCGCGCCACGCGCGGGCCGACTCGTCCGCGGCCAGCCCCACCCGTTCCCGCGACCCTGACGAACCACGCGCCGCGCGCACTGCCGCCTACCTCCCGTTTGCCCTTTCCGCATGCCCTCCCTGACCACCTATCCCGCCAACGAGCCAAGGACCCCGACCCATGTCAGTTGTATCCGCAACAAAGAAGATGCGCACACCACAGGAAATCAACGGCGTGATCTTACGCCGCGTCATGCCGCTGCTGATCGGCGCCTACATCATGGCCTTCCTGGACCGCACCAACATCGGTATGGCCAAGGACCGGCTGGAGATCGACCTCGGCATCTCGGCCACCGCGTACGGCATCGGCGCCGGGCTGTTCTTCCTGACCTATGCCCTGTCCGAAATCCCGTCCAACCTGATCATGCACAAGGTCGGCGCCCGGTTCTGGATCATGCGGATCATGATCACCTGGGGCATCATCTCCGCCGGCATGGCCTTCGTCCAGGGCGAATGGTCCTTCTACATCATGCGGATGCTGCTCGGCGTGGCCGAGGCCGGACTCTTCCCGGGCGTTATGTACTTCCTGACGCAGTGGTTCGTGGTCAAGGACCGCGCCAAGGCCAACGGAATGTTCCTGCTCGGCGTCTCCATCGCCAACATTGTCGGGGCCCCGCTGGGCGGGCTGCTGCTGACCTTTGACGGGCTCGGCGGCCTGCACGGCTGGCAGTGGATGTTCCTCGTCGAAGGACTCCCGGCCTGCGTCCTCGCCTACGTCGTCTGGAAGAAGCTCCCGGACCGCCCCAGCATGGCGACGTTCCTCACCGCCGAGGAATCCGCCGATCTCGAGGCCCGCATCGCCGCCGAGGAGACCGCCGGCGCCGCGGCCTCCGGCAACCACCTGCTGCGCGATGTCCTGAAGGACAAGCAGATCCTCCTCGTCGTCGGCGTCTACTTCACCCACCAGATCGCCGTCTACGCCCTGTCCTACTTCCTGCCCTCCATCATCGGCACGTACGGCAAGCTCAGCCCGCTGCAGATCGGCCTGCTGACGGCCATCCCGTGGATCTTCTCCGCGGCGGGCGCCCTGCTGGTCCCCCGCTTCGCCACCGACGGCCGCCGCTCCCGGATGCTGGTCACCGGCACCATGACCGGCATCGTCGCAGGCTTCGCCCTCGGCGCCGTCGGCGGGCCGCTGCTGGGCATGATCGGCTTCTGCCTCGCCGCCTTCAATTTCTTCGCCCTGCAGCCGATCCTCTTCACCTACCCGGCCACTCGCCTCAGCGGCGCCGCCCTCGCCGGCGGCATCGCCTTCGTCAACACCATCGGCCTCTGCGGCGGCTTCCTGGGCCCCTATGTCATGGGCTTCATGCAGGACGCCACCGGCTCCAAGCTCTCCGGCCTGTGGTTCATCGTGGGCATGTGCGTCATCGGCGCGCTGCTGTCCCTGCTGCTCAAGCGCGGCACGGAGAAGCCCGCGATTGTTCCGGCCGCCCACTGACGCACTGCTCCCACCGCCCGTTCCGGACCCGCGGGTTCGGAGCGGGTCCGCAAGCCATCTCACTGCAAGGACTACTCATGGATTTCACTGCCAAGCGCATTCTCGTCACGGCCGGAGCCAACGGCATCGGCCTGGCCATCGCCAGCAAGTTCCGGGAACTCGGCGCCACCGTCTTCGTCACCGACATCGACCCCGACGCCGTCGACAAGGCCCGCGTCAACGGGCTCCTCGCCGCGGTCAGCGACGTCTCGGACGAGGGCCAGGTCCGCGAACTCATGGACACCGTCCGGGTCGAAATGGGCGGCCTCGACGTCCTCGTCAACAACGCCGGCATCGCCGGGCCCACCGGACCCCTGGAATCCCTCGACGCCGCGGCGTGGAAGGCAACCTTCGACGTCAACATCCATGGTCAGTTCTTCTGCATCAAGCATGCCCTGCCCCTGTTGCGCGAGGGCAGCGGCGCCTCTATCGTGAACCTGTCCTCGGCCGCCGGGCGGCTGGGCATGGCCGGCCGCAGCGCCTATTCGGCGTCGAAGTGGGCCGTCGTCGGGCTGACCAAAACCCTCGCGATCGAACTTGGCCCGGACGGCATCCGCGTCAACGCCATCTGCCCCGGCGCCGTCAACGGCCCACGCATCGACTCCGTCATCGCCGCCAAAGCCCGGATGCTCGAGCTGCCGGCGGACGAGGTGTCCGCGCTGTACCACAACCAGTCCTCGCTGGGCCGGCTGATCGAGGCCGAGGACATCGCCAACATGGCCGCCTTCGTGGCCAGCGACATGGCCCGCAACGTCCACGGCCAGGCTCTGGCCGTGGACGGCAACACCGAAAAGCTCTACTGACCTGAACTGAACTGAACTGCCTGGGGAGCCGGTCCGCCCCAGGCCGCCGCCCGCCCCGCACCCACACTGCCCCGCCCTGCCCACCAAGGAGACATTCCCATGGCTGCTGCCCGCAAGGTCATCATCACCAGCGCCGTCACCGGCGCCATCCACACCCCGTCCATGTCCCCGCACCTGCCCGTCTCCCCCGACGAGATCGCCGACGCCGCGATCGGCGCCGCCGAGGCAGGCGCCGCGATCGTCCACATGCACGCCCGCGACCCCAGGGACGGCCGCCCCTCCCAGGACCCCGAGCACTTCGCCCCGATCCTGGACAAGCTCAAGCGCAACACCGACGCCGTCATCAACATCACCACGGGCGGCTCGCCGCACATGAGCGTCGAGGAGCGGATGCAGCCGGCGGCGCTGTTCAAGCCGGAGCTTGCCTCCCTCAACATGGGCTCGATGAATTTCGGGCTTTACCCGATGCTGGACCGCTTCACCGAGTTCGGCCACGACTGGGAGCGCGAAGGGCTCGAAAAGAGCCGCGACCTCGTCTTCAAGAACACCTTCCAGGACATCGAGACCATTCTGGGCATCGGCAACCAGAACGGCACCCGCTTCGAGTTCGAGTGCTACGACATCTCGCACCTGAACAACCTCGCGCACTTCCACGGCCGCGGGCTGGCCAGGGGCCCGCTGTTCGTCCAGTCGGTCTTCGGCCTGCTCGGCGGCATCGGCGCGCACCCCGAGGACCTCATGCACATGCGCCGCACGGCGGACCGCCTGCTCGGCGAGGACTACGAGTGGTCCATCCTGGGCGCCGGCAGGAACCAGATGCCGCTCGCCACGATCGGCGCCGCCATGGGCTCCCACGTCCGGGTGGGCCTGGAGGATTCCCTGTGGATCGGTCCTGGCCAGCTCGCCGCGTCCAACGCCGAACAGGTCACCCGGATCCGCACCATCCTGGAAGCCCTCAACTTTGAGGTCGCCACCCCCGACGAGGCGCGGCAGATGCTGCACCTCAAGGGCCGGGAAAACGTAGGGTTCTGAGCCGATGAGCATCCTGGTGGCCCCGGACAGTTTCAAGGGCACCTTCACGGCGGCCCAGGTGGCCGGGCACATCGCGGCCGGCATCCGCTCGGCCGGCGCGGCGGCCCGCGAGCTGCCCGTGGCCGACGGCGGCGAGGGCACCACCGAGGCCCTCGCCCGCGGTCTGGACGCCCGGCCCGTCCTTGTCACCACGGTCGGGCCGTGGGGCGAACCCGTCGAGGCGGCGGTCGGGCTCACCGCCACCGGGACCGCCGTCGTCGAACTGGCCGTCGCGAGCGGCCTCAACCTGCCGTCCGCCGGCGGCCGGGACCCGCTGACGGCGAGCACGTACGGCACCGGCGTCATGATCGCGGAGGCCGCCCGGCACGGCGCACGCCGCATCGTGGTGGCGGCAGGGGGCTCGGCCACCACCGACGGCGGGGCCGGCGCCATCGCCGCGATCGAGGAACGCGGCGGGCTCCGCAGCGCCGAGCTGGTGATCCTGAGCGATGTCACGACGCCTTTTTCCGACGCCGCACGCGTGTTCGGGCCGCAGAAGGGAGCCGGGCCCGCCGCTGTTGAGCTGCTGACACACAAACTCGAGCTGCTCGCGGCGGAGTTCGCCCGGGACTACGGCCGCGATCCCCGGCTGGTGGACCGGACCGGGGCGGCGGGTGGCTTCTCCGGCGGAATGTGGGCCCGTTACGGCGCCCGCCTGGTGTCAGGGGCGGACTATGTGCTGGATTTGCTGGGCTTCGACGCGCAACTGGCTGCCAGCAGCGCCGTGGTGGTCGGCGAGGGCCGGCTGGATTCCCAGACCGGCCAGGGGAAGATCATCGGTGCCATCCTGGCCCGTGCCGGCACCACGCCGGTGTACGCGGTGGTGGGATCGGTGGATCCGGACCTCGGCGACTACGCCGACAGCTTTGCCCGCATCATCGTGGCCGGAGATCCGGCAGCCATGCAGGCCGCGGGGGCGGAACTGGCCCGTGCGGCTTCGGCGGCTTCCCATGCTGCTGGTGCTGCTCCTGCCGCGCCTGCTCACCTGTGAGTCCGCGGGACATGTCCTCCCTTGGCCCGCGCCAGTGGACATACTCCCGTTGTGCCCATCCCCGGACCTGGAGACTGGACATGTCCCCCGCAGCCGGACGTGACCACTGGACATGTCCTCCCGTGCTCCGCAAAACTGCCCAAAAACTGGACATGTCCATCCCCGCCACGTGTGACCACCGGGCATGCCCTCTGCTGCCCCGTGCCAGTGGACATACGCCCTTTGTGCTCATCCCCGGATCTGAAGACTGGACATGTCCCCCGCAGCCGCACGATTGGCTGAAAACTGGACATGTCCCCCAGCGACAACTTGCGCAAACCAACTCCGTGAAGCCCGGCCTAGCGGAGCTCGGTGGCGCGAAACCTGGACCGGCTCGGAAGGAGTAGCCCGGCTCGGAAGTAGCTGCCCGAAAGTCCGGGCTCAGAAGGAGCGGTCCGGCGGCTGGGTCCCCCAAGGAGCCGGCCGCCGGACCAAACACTCCCACCCCCAAAGCTTGTCACAGGTTTGACAGAATTGTCACACGCCGCTCCGGGCCGTGCCGAGGCCCGTCGGTATTGTGGAACCCATGAATGACACGACGGCACCGCAGGATCCCGGGCACCGGAGCATATTCCTTGACAAGGCTCACCCCGCTGCCTGGCGCGCACTCAACGGGCTGGGCCTGAAAGCCAAGGAAGCCGCCGTCGAGGCCGGGCTGGACGACACACTCATCGAGTTGCTCAATGTCCGCATTTCGCAGATCAACGGCTGCGCCTTTTGCCTGGACATGCACGTGGGCGATGCCGTCAAGAACGGCGAGTCGGCCCAGCGCCTGGCCGTCCTCCCCGCATGGCGCGACACCACTCTGTTCTCCGAAAAGGAACGCGCAGCCCTGACGCTGGCCGAGGCAATCACCACTATCTCTGACGCCCATGCCCGCGACCACGAAGGCGCACAGGCCAGGCGGCACCTGACTGCCGAAGAATTTTCCGCCGTCAGCTGGCTGGCGATTACGATGAACGCGTTCAACCGGGTTTCCATCGTCAGCCAGCACCCGGTCCGCGACGCCCGCGGCTAACCCACCGTCCACTCCCGCCAGCCGCCCGCGCCAGAACACCCGGTCGGCGGACAGGTGTCCGCGGCTAAGGCGCCGGCGGTGTGCGGCTGGCCAAGCAATGAGCCATAGCCACAACTGGCGTGCAGTCGTAAGCTCGAAAAGTGGGGCGGAGCTGCGGTCACCGAGGGAGCACTGCCATGAGGTGGGTCAGGCCGGGTCACCCGGAATACGACGAAACACGAAGACTCTTCAACGCGATGATCGACCGCCATCCGGCCGTGATTGCCCCGTGCGCCGGCCCTGAAGGGGTGGCCGAGGCGTTGGCGTACGCGCGTACACACGGCTTCGAAGTCGCCGTCCGGGCCGGCGGCCATTCCGTAGCCGGCATGTCCACGAACGACGGCGGCCTCGTGATTGACGTTCGTCCGATGAAATCCGTGCGGGTGGACCCGGAGGCCCGCACTGCCACGGTGGGCGCGGGCCTCACCTGCGGCGAGTTTGACCGCGCCACCCAGGAATACGGCCTCGCCATCACGGGCGGGCGGGTCTCCACGACCGGGCTCGCGGGTTTCACGCTCGGGGGCGGGTCCGGCTGGCTTGAGCGCGCCTTCGGCTTCGCCTGCGACGACCTCGTCTCCGTCGATCTGGTCACCGCCACCGGCGAGCAGGTGACGGCCAGCGCCCAGGAGAATCCCGAACTCTTCTGGGCCCTTCACGGCGGCGGCGGGAACTTCGGCGTCGCCACCTCCTTTACGTTCGGCCTGCATCAGCTGGGGCCAAGCGTGCATGCCGGGGTGCTGATGTGGCCCGGGGACGCAGCCCCGGAACTCAGCCGCGGATACCGGGACCTGGCCTCCGCGGCTCCCAACGAAGAGTCCGCCACCCTCATCTACGGGATTGCACCGGCGGAACCCTTCGTGCCCGCGGCCATGGTGGGCAAGATGGCGGTATACGTCGTGTATGTCTTCGCCGGGGATGCAGAGGAAGGCAAAGAACATGCCAAGGCATACCGGGAACTGGGCCCTGTTGTGGACCTGGTGGAAGATACCGGCTACGCAGACTTCCAGTGCTCCCTGGACGACCCGCCGGGCAAGTACAACTACTGGAGCGCCGACTATCACGACGATCTCTCCGACGACGCCCTGGACGTCATCATCGACTCGGCCCGGAACCTCCCGGGACCAAGCTCCCAGCAACTGATCGCCCATTGGGGCGGGGCGGTGAGCGGGCCGGCCGCCGCGGCCACCCCGCTGCTGAACCGGACCGCCAGCTGGGTGAGCCACCCGTTCGGCCTGGGCGACACCCCGCAGGGCGGGCAGGACGCGAAGGCATGGGTCAAACGCTTCCGCCAGGACATCTCCCCCTACGCGACCGGGGGCGTCTGGCTGAACTTCATCGGCGACGAAGGCCAGGCCCGGATCCGCGCGGCCTACGGCGACGAAAACTACAACCGGCTGGCAGAAGTGAAACTTGAGTTTGATCCCGGGAACGTGTTCCGCGGCAACCAGAACATCCGACCCGCCATCGCGGCATGACCACAACGGCGGTGGCCCCGCCGTCGCGGCATGACCCCGACGGCGGTGGCCGCCCGGTGCCGCACCGGTGCCCGCAGTCCGGGCCGCGCGTGTCCGCGGTCGGGGCTAGACTGCCACCATGGCCGTCTACGTCGATCCGCCGCTCTGGCCTGCCCACGGAACCCACTTTTCCCACCTGGTCTCGGACACGTCGCTGGCGGAACTGCACGCCTTCGCCGCAGCCGCCGGCATCCCGAGGCGAGCGTTCGACGGCGACCACTACGACGTCGCCGAGTCCCGATACGAGGCCCTGGTGGCGGCCGGCGCCATTCCTGTGGAGGGCCGGGTCCTCGTCCGAAAGTTGATCGCCAGCGGGTTGCGGATCCCGGCCCGACGGCGCGTCAAGGCCCTCCGGGTTCCGCTCCTGAACCGCTGGAACCAGGCGTTGGCGGGCCACGACGCCCTCTTCCTGGACCTGCTGGACCGCTGGGGCGAGGAACACCGGAAGTACCACGGCCGCACCCATCTGCTGGCGGTGCTGGAAGCCCTGGACGTGCTGTGCGATCCGGCCGATCCGCCCCGCACCGTGCTGCTGGCCGCCTGGTTCCACGACGCCGTCTACCGCGGCGTGGCAGGCCAGGACGAGGAAGAGTCGGCGCGGCTGGCCGACGACCGGCTCCGGCATGCCGGTCTCCCGGCCGCCGAGGTGGACGAAGTGGTGCGCCTGGTGCTGCTGACGGCCGACCACTGTCCGGAGCCCGGAGACGACGACGGCGCCCTGCTCAGCGACGCCGACCTCTCCGTCCTCGGCGGGGAACCGGAGGCCTACGCCCGCTACCTCGCCGCCGTCAGGGAAGATTTCGCGCACATCGGCGACGCCGACTTCGCCGCCGGCCGCGCCGCCGTCGTCCGCCAGCTGCTGCAGCTCGATCCGCTCTTCCACACCGACCGTGGCCGGACACTGTGGCTGGACGCGGCCCGCCGGAACCTACAGGGCGAACTCGCGTGAGCGGTGCCCCGGCCTCCCACCGGAGACCGGCGGCTCAGGCAGCCACGCTGAGGTGATTCGCCAGCCGGTCGAACGACTCGCGCCACCCTTCGCCATGGCGGTCGCGGCTTTCCGCAGAGTCGAACGGCCCCTGGGTGAAGGTCATCTGCGTGCCGCCGTCGATCTCCTCCAACCGGATCGTCACCTCGGTCTCGAAGCCGCGGGTGCCGTCCGGCTTGTCCCAGGCATGGGTGAACATGAACAGGTGCGGCGGCTCGACATCGGTATGCACCCCACTCCACCAGAATTGCTGCCCGGTACTGTCCTGGATCATGCAGGCGCGGTACAGGCCGCCGACTTCGAGGTCCGCGTCGACGCTCTCACGCGGGACGTGGAAGCCGCGCGGACCCCACCACTGCGGAGCCTGGTCCGGGTCCGTCAAAGCCGACCACACGCCGTGGATCGGCGCCCTGAACTCGCGGACAATGACCAGCATGAGGTCCGTTTCGCCGTTTGCCGGTTGGCTCATGGCCCTCTCCCTCGGATTGCTTGAACTGACAGGTGAAGTCCCCCGGCCTGCTGGCTGCGCTGCCGCCGCCTAGCGCCGGCCGGGGCTGTAGGCGGTCACATACGGGGTGTTGCTCGGGATGATTTGTTTCCCGAGCGGCATCAGCGAGATGGGTATGAGCTTGAGATTGGCGATCGCCAGCGGAATGCCGATAATCGTGATGGCCATGGCGAAGGCCGTAACGACGTGTGCGATCGCGATCCAGATCCCGGCCACAAGCAGCCAGATGACATTTCCCACCAGGGTGAATATGCCGTTGCCGCCGGGCTTGTCCACCACCATGCGGCCGAACGGCCACAAGGCATAGGACGCGATGCGGAACGAGGCCAGGCCCCACGGAATGGTGACGACCAGCAGGCAGCAGACGACGCCGGCCAGGAAATATCCCAAGGCAAGCCACAGGCCGCCGAAGAGCAGCCAGATGATGTTCAGGAGTGTCTTCATGGATTAATTCTCGCCCGTAGGAGTGACATTCGGATCAGTGGTTTACCCGGAAAGATCCCTGATTTTCGCGCCCAACCCCGGACAGGTTTCCACGAGCCCGGTCCACGGGTGCCCGGCCGGGTTGGGCCCGCCTCGTCGGTGCTTAGGTATCGGCCTGTTTGACCATGGCGGCCTCAACGTTGATCTTGACCTTGTCGCTGACCAGCAGGCCGCCCGCTTCAAGGGCGGCGTTCCACGTCAGGCCGAATTCCTTCCGGCTGATGTCCGCCTCGGCACTGAATCCGGCCCGGGTGGCGCCGAAGGGGTCCACCGCCACGCCGGTGTACTCGACTTCGAGCTCCACCGGCTTGGTGACGCCACGGATTGTGAGCTCGCCGGTCAGCACATAGTCTTCCCCCTCACCCCGGATCCCGGTGGCCCGAAAAGTCATGTCGGGGAACTGCTCAACGTCGAAGAAGTCCGGGCCGCGGACGTGGCCGTCGCGGTTGGCGTCGCCCGAATCGAAGCTGGCGGTCTTGACCGTGGCGTGCAGGCTTGCGTCCGCCAGCGACTCGCGCACCCTTGCCTCGGCGGAGGCCTCGTTGAACCGGCCGCGGACCTTGCTGATGCCCGCGTGGCGGACGCTGAAACCGATTTCGCTGTGGGACATGTCCAATGTCCACACTCCGGGGGTCAAACCTTCGGGCAGAGTCACAACGGTCTCCTTCAAGCGGTGGCGGGCCTGTCCCGCGGGCGGTCGGGGTATTCCCCACTCTGCATGCTAACGAGGAAGCCCGTCCCGGGCTAGGTCCCACCGGCCCTGACGCGGGACACGCGGCACGCAACACGCCAGCGGCCACGCCGGGCGGCGGCGTCGCGCGGCGGCGGCGGGATTTCCGGCGGCGGATCCAGCTGTCCGGGCCGAGGCGTTCTCTGGCCTTCGCTCCACGGCCGGGTTACTCTGGCCTATAAATGCCGGGCAATCACCGAATTTCGCAGAACTATTCACACAGTCCTGATCAACCAAATGATGTGAGGAATCGTGGCCAGGTCCCTGGGGCAACGTGGCAAGGCGGGTATCTGCGCTGGCTTGCTGAGCCTGGGTCTGTTGCTTTTCGCCTGCCAGCCCGGGCCGCCGGAACCCGCACCGCGCCCCAGCCCCGGCACGCCGTCGTCCCCCGCGCCGTCGTCCCCACCGCCATCCACCGCACCGCCGTCGTCGTCTGCCGCGCCGTCAGCCGGGGAGCCCGTGCACTTCACCGCCCAAGGTGACATCGGCGTAGGCTCGGGCGCCAAGAAAGTGCTCGACGCCGTTGCCGGCCTCAAGCCCCACCTGAACCTGGCGCTGGGCGACTTCGCATACAAGGCCGGGCTCGAACAGGAGTTCTGCGACATGGTCACCGCCCGTCTCGGCGAGAACTTCCCGTACCAGTTGGTGACCGGAAACCACGAGAGTGACGGCCGGGATGGCGACATCGAGAAGTATGTCCAGTGCCTGCCCAACAGGATGCCCGGCCTCCAGGGCGAATACGGCGTCCAATGGCGCCTCGATGTCCCCGAGCAGAATCCGGTTGTCCGCTTCATCATGGTTTCCCCCGGCATCGATTTCCGTGGCGGGGAGCCGCTGGACTACTCAAGGGACAGCGAACGCTGGCGCTGGACTGCGGACGCCATCGACGAGGCCAAATCGCAGAACATCCCCTGGACGGTGGTGGGCATGCATACCCCGTGCCTGAGCGTCGGCAACTACGACTGCCAGGCGGGGCAGGACTTCACGAATATGCTGATCGAAAAGCAGGTGGACCTGGTCCTGTCCGGCCACGACCACGTCTATCAGCGGACGCATCAACTGGCCACGGGCGGAGGCTGCGCGGAACTCGTTCCCGCGACCTTCGCCTCCGCATGCCTGGCCGATACCGATGACGCCATGGCCCAGGGCTCGGGGACCGTGTTCGCCACCGTCGGCGTTGGCGGCGTCGGACTCTACAACGTCCGGTCCGAGGACCCGGAGATGCGCTACTTCGCCAGCACATCCGGAAAGAACCAGGACCCGGCCTTTGGGACCTTGGACGTCATGGCGACGGCGGATGAACTTGCCGCCCGGTTCATTCCCGCCGACGGCTACAGCTTCTCGGATTCCTTTACCCTCCACCGGTAATCTGCTGCGGCATTCCGGCTCAGGAGTGCGGCGGCGCATCCGACGGTAGGCCGCCGGACGCGCCCAAGACGGCTCAGGCCGGCACCCAGATGCTGACCCAGTCCAGGTAGACGTGGCCCTGGGTTTCCGGAGCCGGACACAGAGGCAGGCAGGATTCGGTCTGCAGGATGAAATGCATGGGCGTCGAGGGCACGTCCGTCGTGCTCGCGCCGATGGATCGTCCGTCAATGAAGAACTCAACGCGTCCGGGGGTCCACTCTGTCGTGGCCACATGCCAGTCCGTGGAAACTTTATTGGAAAAGAACTGTTCAAAACGCTTTGGATCCAAGGACATGAAATGGGCAGCTGCCGTCAGGATTGCTCCGAGGTCGCCTTCGGGAAAATCTATCTCCCCGTCCCGCGGCCAGATGCCACTATCCGGCCACAGGAGCCACGCCGTCTTGAAGCCAGGCATGGCATCCCCCCTGTACCGGACTGAGTAGCGGCCGTACAGCATGCTGTTGGCCCTCGGGGGATTTTTGCTGGCATTCGGAAATTTGGGCGTGGGCGCGGCGCCCATGAAGACACCGTTTTCCGAATGCATGAACCAGTCCAGAACGCCGTTTTTGACGCTCAGGACTTTCGAGGGGTAGTAGCCCGATTTTCCGCCGCTGACCTGTCCGTCCGTATCCGGTGTTCCGTCTTTGTATCCCGCACTCCACCGGTCCCGGTACAGCGGCCCGGGAAAGGAGCCAAGGGGGACGTCACCGCCGGAGAAGTCCTCCACAAAGACGTTCCTCCATCCGGGCAGATCCCCCGACATGGCCGTGTCAGTGGTCCGGTCCGGAGGCGGTGCCGATGTCCGGGCAGGCCGTGACGCCGGCGCGCTCCCAGTCGCAGGGGCGGCAGTGGCGGTGCCACCTGCCGGCGGCTCAGTCGGCGCCACTGATTGGAGCCCGGGCTGGGCTCCTGTTCCGGCGTCGGTCGGCGGAGCCGCCGGCGACGCCGAAATGGACGTGAACAGCGGCCGCTCGCCCTGTGGAGCTGCATCCGTGCCGCACGCCGCCAGGGCCAGAACCATGACCATGGCGGGAACCGCCATGGTCATGAAGGTCAGGAGACGCCGGCGACCTGCCGGCACGCGCCCCCAATGAACGGGTGTCCGCATCCGGCCAGTGTCGCATGGAGGCAACCGCCCATCAACAGTTTTGCCTCAAATTTGGTTGAAGGTTCCAGTTAATCCAAGGTTAATGCAAGGTGGCGAAACCAAACTTTAACCCTGGGGTATATCACTAAGTTGTCGACGACCGAACAGCGTAAGCATTGGGTCTATTTTCCGGTCGGAGGAGTCGGAAAGCGCTGTAGTTGCGACGAGCAGAATACGTCATTGAGTGGTGAGGCCAGTGTCCATCCCGAATCTCAAGCCGAACGTGCGCCCCCAAACGACGCCCCCGCCGGCAAATCCCTCGGTCAGCGTGGTGATCCCCACTTTGAACGAGGCAATGAACCTGCCGTGGGTGCTGCGGCGTATGCCTTCCTATGTGGATGAGGTGGTAATTGTTGACGGCCGTTCCCTGGACGGCACAGTGGAGGTGGCCCGGGCCTTGCGCCTGGACGTCGTGGTGGTGGCAGAGCCCCGCCCTGGCAAAGGCAACGCCGTGCGGGCCGGATTCGCCGCAGCCTCCGGCGACATCATCGTCATGCTCGACGGCGACGGCAGTATGGATCCCCAGGAGATCGGCTGGCTGGTGACTCCGCTCCAGCACGAATACGACTTCGTCAAAGGCTCCCGCTATGTGACGGGCGGCGGCTCAGACGATCTCACATGGCTGCGCAGCGGCGGAAACAAGATGCTCACCCGGCTCGCCAACACTGTCCTCCACAGCGACTACTCGGACCTTTGCTACGGCTACATCGCCCTGCGCCGCGAATGCGTTGACATTCTGGAGCTGGAGTCGGACGGGTTCGAGATCGAAACTGAACTGATTGTGCGGGCCTCAAGGGCGGGCCTGCGCATCGCCGAGGTGCCCAGCCACGAACTGTCCCGCATCTCGGGGCAGTCAAACCTGCATACCTTCCGGGACGGCTGGCGGGTCCTCCGCACCCTGGCCCGTGAGCGCGTGAGCTGGGAAGCCCCGACCGCCGGCGCCCGCCCCGAAGCCCTGCGCCGGGTCAAGTACAAGTACCCCAACGAGGTCTTCCCGCACGTTCCCACCGATCCCAGCAGCGTCCTGGGCGTACGGGCAGGCGAATAGGATGTCCGAGAACTCCAGCCTTCCGGAAGTATCCGTGGTCATTTGCTCCTACTCGGAGGACCGGTGGGACCGGCTGATCGGCGCCCTGGACTCCGTCCGCACCCAGACCTTCCCACCCAAGCAGACGATCGTCGTCGTGGACTACAACGTGGACTTGTACAAGCGCCTGATCTTTACCGTCCCGGATGCCGTAATTGTCGAGAACGCCGGACCCAAGGGTCTCTCCGGCGCCCGCAACACCGGAGCAGGAATCGCCAAGGCCGAGATCGTGGCCTTCCTCGATGACGATGCCGAAGCCGAGCCGGACTGGCTCGAACGGCTCGCGGCGATGTACGACGATCCCGACGTTCTGGCGGTCGGCGGCCGGGTGGAACCGCTCTGGGAAGCCGGACGGCCGGGCTACTTCGCCAACGAGCTCGACTGGATTGTCGGCTGCACGTACCGGGGAATGCCCAAAGTCGCCGCCGAGGTCCGCAACGTCATTGGCGCGAACATGTCCTTCCGCGCCGGCGTCCTGGAACGGGTCGGCGGTTTCAACACAACCTTGGGCCGCCAGGACGCCGTCCCGCTGGGCTGCGAAGAGACCGAACTGTGCATCCGCGCGGTGATCGGAGCTCCCGGATCCCGGGTGGTCTATGAGCCCGCGGCCCTGGTGCACCACCACGTTCCGGCCGAGCGCGGCACCGTGCGCTACATGCTGGCCCGGTCCTGGGGCGAGGGGATTTCCAAGGCACAGGTCAGCAGGGTGGTCGGCCACAAACGGGCACTTGGTCCCGAGCGGCGCTATGTCCGGCAGGTCCTGCCTCGTGCAGTGTTCGCCGGAGTCCGCGGCTGGCTCGGCGGCGGGGACCGCGCCGGGCTCGGCCGGGCCGCGGCCATCATCGCCGTGCTCGCGGCCACTGCGACCGGCTATGTGCGCGGCCGCCGGCTGCCTGCGGCGCCGTCGCCGGCCAAAGCGGCTGTTGTGACGCCGGAAGAGCCGTGGCGGGAAGTCAAATGAACCGCGCTGCGCCCTTCCCCTTAGACCGCCCGGTGCAGACGCACCCGGAACCACCTGACCGCAGGAACCCGACCCCAGAAAGCTTGGATCATGAGCCAACCTGAGCGCGACGTGAAACAGCCCATAGGCGCCTCTGCCGGAGCCTCCTTCGATGTCCACGGGATCGTGGGCATCGACGTGGAGGCGGGCACGCCAGGGGAACCGCAACTGCGGGACATGCTCGCCCCGTTCCTGGGGAATTCCACCGCGCCGCGGCGGATCACCATCGGCGCCAAGATATCGCCGGTTTCCAGCCAGTCGCACGCGGAGGATGCCTACCGGTTCACCGGGGAGTCCCTCTATATTCCGGCGGACCGCGTCCAGATCATCGAAACAAAGGACGGGTATCGGATCGAAGGCGCCGGTGAGCTCCTGACCTCTGTGATTCCGCTGCTGGACCGGCTGTGTGTCCAGGAGGAGACCGCCATGATCCATGCCGCCGTGGTGGACTTCCGCGGCTCCGGGGTTCTCCTGCCGGCCTGGGGAGGTGTTGGAAAGACCAGTACGGTGGCGAAGCTGGTGGCCATGCCCGATGTGCGGTTCATGGCCGACGACTGGGCCTTCATGGGCGCCGGCGGAATGCTCATGGGCTACGCCAAACCGATGTTCATCAAACCCCACCACCGCGCCATCTACCCGGACATGTTCCGGGGAACCCGCAAGCCCCTGGCCCCCGGATGGATGACGACCCCTGTCGCCCATCTGGCCACGGCGGTCCATCCGGTCATTGTCCGCTATCCGAAAACAGCCGCGTTCACCCGGCGCTGGTCCCCCGAACACCGCATGGTGCAGCCGGAGCATGTTTTTGGGGCGCAGCGGATCTCGTCCGCGGCGCCGGCACAGCTGGCCATCTTCCTCGAGCGATTCGACGGCGCGGACGCGCGGCTGGAAGCACGCAGCGCCGAGTGGATGACGTCCCGGGTCGTCGGCAACTTCCATTCGGAACTGCCCATGGTCTCGCGGCGCCTCGTCGAGGCCCTCGGCGCCACCAGCCTCGTCCCCCTGGAGGAGCATTTTGGCCAGAAGGCGGCCGTGGTGCGCCGGGCCCTGGAGGACGTTCCCTGCTGGCTGCTCCGGCTGCCGGCCGCTTGGTCAGCGGACCAGGCCTCTGACTTCATCGCGAATCTGGTTCGTTCAAAACTGGATGAGTGAGGCGAGGCCACGTGAGCGATCTGAAGGTGTCGGTTGTTGTTCCGGCGCGCAATGCCGCAGCCTGGCTGGGCGAGTGCCTGGAGTCGATCCGCAGCCAACACCCGTACGAGATGATCGTGGTCGATGGCTGCTCGACGGATGACACTGTCGAAATCGCCCGCGACTGCGGGGCGACTGTCATCTCCGACGAAGGACGTGGCCTGCCTGCCGCACGGATGCTCGGCGCCCGCAGTGCCACCGGCGACGTTGTCGCCCTGATCGACGCCGACGTCGTCCTGCCGCCGAAGAGCCTGTCCCGGCTGCTCACCGAATTCGAGGCCGGCGGCTACGACGGCCTGCAATTCGGGCTGGCCAGCGAAGCCGACGGCCCCGGCTATTGGGGGGCTGCGCTGGCCTGGCACCACAACCACAGCCGGGTGCGCAAGTGGTTTGGCGTCAGCGCCACGCTGATGCGCCGTGACGTGCTGCTCGACGTCGGGTTCGACGACGACTTCCGCTCCGGGGAGGATGTGGAGCTGAGAATCCGGCTGGAGCAGGCCGGGTTCAAGCTCGGCGTCTCCGACTCCGTGGTGGTCAGGCACCGGTTCGACGACACGTTCGACTACGCCCGCGACCAATGGCTCCAGGACGGGGCCGGGATGGCCCGGACTGTCCGCAAGCACACGGGCCGCGCCGGCTGGCTCGTGATGCTGCCCCTGCTGGCCACCGTTCGGGGGGTCGGCATGTCCCTGTTCCGGGCACCCCGCTTCCTGCCGTACTGGATGGGCTTCCTGCTCTACAACTACCGCGCCATGGCCGGCGAGCTCCTGCGGCCGGCCCACAAACCGATCTCGGTCGGCGGGAACGCTGCCTGGCTGGCCGCCGCGAGGATTGCCCCCATGGTGACGGGCTTCCTGTTCTGGGCTCTCGCGGCCCTCGTGCTCCCGCCGGAGCAAATAGGTCTGGGGTCCGCGGTGGTCGCAGCCGCGCTCCTGACCGTGCAGCTGGGGATGCTCGGCGTCGGGCCTGCCACGCTGACGCTGCTGCCCGCGGAAACTGACGGCGGCCGGCGCCTCATCGCCACCGGCCTGCTTACCGTGGCGACGTGCTCCCTGCTGGGCGCGGGCCTGCTGGTTGCCGTCACCTCCTGGCTCGGCACAGGCGTGGGCGAGGCCTGGGCCGACCCCTTGGTCACGGTTCTTTTCCTGGCCACGGCGCTGCTCGCCGCCAGCGCCTACCAGCTCGACCACGTGGGCGTAGCCCAGGAACGGGCCGACCGCACGCTGGTCAGAAGCCTCGCACAGTCCCTCGTCCAGCTCCTCTTCCTGGCCGTCGCGCTGGCCGCCGGGCTCCGTGACCTGGCGGTGATTGTGGGCGCCGTTGCCGCCGGCGCCCTGGCCAGTGTCCTCGTAGGGCTGCGCCAGCTCGCCCGGGCCCACGTGTCCCCCGACTGGAAGCACGGCTTCCGGCCTCGGCCGGCCCTCAATCTCCTGAAGCCAGGGCTTCCCAACCACGCCCTCACGCTCGCCGACCGCGCGCCCGGCTACCTGCTCCCGCTCATCGTTGCAGCTACCCTGGGCCCGGCGTCGACTGCCGCCTGGTATGTGGTCTGGATGATGGCCTCGGCAGTGTTCTTCGTGCCGCAGTCCGCCGGGTTTACCCTGCAAACGGCCCTCGCGGGTTCACGGGCGCGGCCGGGCCTCCTCGCCTCCGCGTTACGGGCCAGCTTTATGCTGACTCTCGTGGCCGGGCTGATACTGCTGCTGGCCGGCCCCCTGCTTCTGGGCTTCCTCGGGCCGGATTACGCGTCCGCGTGGGTCCTCATTCCTGTACTCGTCCCGGCACTCCTCCTGAGTTGCGTGACCCAGGTCTACTACGGTCTGTGCCGGGCCCAAGGGCGGCTTTTCGAATCCACGATAGTCGCCACTCTGGCCGCCATCCTGGTCGTGGCACCCGCCGCGGCCGTGGCGCAACAATATGGCCTCACCGGGGTCTCAGTCCTTTGGGCCGTTGCCCAAGCGGCTGCTTGCCTGATGGCCACTTGGCGCCTGATCACCCTGACCCGGATGAAGCCCGCCTCCACCGCAGGCGAGATTCCTTCAGCGGCGCGCCACCAGCCGACCTGAATCGAGAAATGATGACACACGAAACGGCAACAAGCCTCCCGGTGGGCACCGCCCACCGGCATGAGGCGCATGCGCACGTCGGCGGTGCTAAGCCGCCCACCCACCGCAACCTCGGACTCACGCCGTCGTGGCACATCGGTGCCCTGGCCGCGGCAGCCGCGGCCGCGCTCGCCCTCGGCGTGTGGAGCATGAACCAGGTCAATCCCTTTCAGATCGGCGGGGCCGGGCTGATTGATGCCCTCCCCCCGGCCTATTTCGTTGCGCTCGCGCTCAGCCTCGCCGGATTTGTCGCCTCGCTGAGCCTCCGCCGTCTGGTTCCGGCGCTTCTGACCTGGCAGCTCCTGGTCACAGTGGTTCTCCTCGACGGTGCTGACCCCATCATTCATGGCCTGCCCCGCCTCGAGGCCAGCTACCGGCATCTGGGCATTGCCGACACCATTAGCCAATCGGGCCAGCTGGATCCGACCCTGGACGCCTACTTCAACTGGCCAGGATTCTTCAACGTGCTGGGAATGCTCTCCGGGGCGACGGGCGCCAAGGATCTTTTCGGGATCGCAACGTGGGCGCCGGTGGGCATCAACATCCTCCTGCTCGCACCGCTGCTGGCCCTGGCCCGGCGGTTGACGGCAAATCCGCGCCAGGCCTGGGCGGCTGTCTGGATCTTCTACGTGGCCAGCTGGATTGGGCAGGACTACCTGTCACCACAGGCCTATTCGTTCCTCCTCCTGCTCACACTGATTGCCTGCCTGCTCAGCGTCTTCGGCGGTTGGGCCTGGCCCACGGAGCGCACCCGCTTCTCCCGGTGGCTTGCCCGCAGTGTCGGCAAACTGGACAGCTCGGTCCCGCGGTATGGCGCCGCGGAACCGCACCGGGCGGACACGGCGATTCTCGTGGTGGTCTGCGCGCTGATCCTGCTTGCCATGACTGCTTCACACCAGCTCAGCCCCTTCGCCGCGATCCCCATCCTGGCCGCGCTCCTGCTGACCGGACGTCTCCGGCTGCGCTTCCTGCCGGTCCTGGCCGTGGTCCTGCCCGTCGGCTGGCTGCTCTTTGCGGCTTCCACATTCGTGGAGGGGCATTTCGGCCAGCTGCTCGGCTCGCTCGGTGACATCGGTGCGAACAGCCTCGGCGCGCTGAGCAACAGGGTCTCAGGCAGCGACGCCCACATGTTCGTGGTCTACACGCGCATGGCCGAGGTTGCGGTCGTCTGGGTGCTCGCCGTTGCCGGCGCCATAGTGGGCTACCGGCGGAAGGCACCGTGGCTGGCGGCCGCGGCCGCGGCGCTGGCGCCGCTGGTCCTGATTCCCCTCCAGCCCTATGGCGGTGAACTGCTTCTGCGCCTGTACCTCTTCAGCCTTCCGTTCGCCGTCTGCCTGGTTGTGCTGCCACTGATGTCAGACAGTGCCGCGGGGCTGAGCCTGCGCCGGGCCCTAGCGCTGCTGCTGATGGGCGCGGTACTCGCTACAGCCACTGTCGTCTCCCGTTACGGAAATGACGGCATGGAAAGCTTCAACGACGACGAAATCGCCTTAGTGAACCACCTCTATGCGACTGCGCCCACCGGTTCCGTCCTCATTGAGGCAGTTCGCAACACCCCGTGGAGATACCAGCACTACGCGGACTACGACTACCGGGCGCTCGTTGCTGCCGAGCCCATTCCCAACGCCGCGCCGCTCAGCTGTGACGCGGCCAACCAGATCGCCCACAAAGCGGGCGCGTACCTCATCGTTACCGAAAGCCAGCAGGAGGCAGCCGAACTTCGTGGTTCGACTCCCACCGGCGACCTTCAACGTTTTACCGCCACATGCGCCACGAGTCCGGGCTGGACAAAGGTTTTTGAAAACGCAGGCGGCGTGATTTTTCACATCGAAGGAGTTAGCAATGGCAACTGAACGCAGCTACGTGAGCTATGCGACGGCAGCCGTCGCCGTAGCAGCCATACCGCTCTCGTTTGTCGGCCCCGAGGGCCTGCGCCTGGCGGTGATTGGCCTGCTGATGCTGGCCGGGCCTGGAACGGCGCTGGTGTTGCTCCTCCGCTTCGACCCCCCGCGCTCAGCCCAGGCCACTGGCGCGCTTCCCCTCAGCATCGCCATCGCAATCGCCTTCAGCCTCGCGATGTCCACCCTCGTGGCGACGGCGATGATCTACGCACGTCTCTGGTCACCGCCGGCGGCCGTATGCCTCCTGTCGGCCCTGACCCTCGTATTCCTGGGCATTGAGCTCAAGCGGCCAAAGCGTGCCCTGGTGCGTGCGAAATGATCATCTTCCTGACGGGGCTGGCCACCATGACGGCCCTCGTGAGCTGCGATGTGCTTCGCGTGTTGCAGCCGGACAAGGCACTCCCGCGCGCCGTGGTGATCACCACGGCAGCCCTGCTGGCCATAGTCGGCGTCGCGGTGGTCATGCAATTGGTGCATTTGGCGCAGCTGGCATGACAGAAACCGTCCGCCCGGTGCCGCGGCGCCGGGCGGACACCAACAAGTCGAACCAATCACGGAAAGTATTTTCAATGAGAAAACTTAGAACACTCAGCATGGTTGGGACGCTCGGAATGCTCGTAGCCGGTTCCCTTGTCTTCGGTTCCGCCCAGGCTGCCACCGCCGCAACCTGCAGCCCGGCACCGACAAACTCCTATCCGGGCACCGTCGTGCTCGCCACCAGTTTTGAAGCGGGCGGCTTTTGCGGCCTCGTCCCCAAGGTGTCCGGCACCGGCACCGCAACGATGTCCACTTCGCGGCCCCACACCGGGACACATGCGGTTAAGCTGCACGTGACCACGGACTCCGGCTCGCTCGCAAACCTCTCCTCCCCTTCGTTTTCCTCGGGGACCAAGACCTCGTACGCAGACGGCTGGTTCAATATCACTGTTGCCGGCGTTTCCGGCAATGACGTCCCGTACTTCCGTTTCTTCTCCGGTTCCACCCGTGTCGCGGACATCTACCGCTACAACAGCAACGGGCAGTTGTGGCTCCGGGTCACGTCACCGAGTGGCAGCTTTGTCTACACGAAGCTGATCTCCAGCAGCATCTCTCTGAGCGCCTGGCACCATGTGTCCATGCGGGTGACCGCCAACGGCAATTCGTCAACGATCCAGGTATGGTTCGACGGCGTGCAGCGCTACAGCAGCTCGAGCGTCCAAATGCTCGGAAGCAGCCTGAGCAAAGTTCAGCTCGGGGCCGAGCACAACCGGCAAAAGGGCGACGAATACATCGATGACGTGATCATCAAACGCTCCTAGCCCCCCTCAGATGGTCCGCGGGCGGCCCAGCCTCATTCAGGCGCCTTGGCCGCCCGCACGAAATCCCCGATCTTGGCCAAGTCCTTGATGCCGCGCGCCGATTCGACGCCGGAGGACACATCGACACCCCACGCCCCGGCCTCCGCCGCTGCCCGGGCCACGTTGGCGGGATCGAGACCGCCGGCGAGCAGCCACTTGCGTCCGGTCAGGGCCTTCGCCCGGACCGATCCGTAGTCCCAGGCCTCGCCTGAGCCTGGCACGGCGGCGTCGATCAGGAGCAGCTCCTCGCCCCAGTCGCTGAAGTCCTCAGGCGCGGCGGCCATGGTGACGGCCCTGATCAGTTTCATCCCGGCGTCGTGCACTGTCCGGACGTCGGCGGGTGAGCGGTCCCCGTGGAGCTGGACCCAGACCAGGCCCGCCTCACGGGCGACGGCGACGGCGTCGGCGGCCGGTTCGTGCCGGAACACCCCCACCGCGGGCACCCCGTCCGGGACGTGGGCGAGGAGGTTCCTGACCTGTTCCGGCGTGACCTCCCGGGGGCTGTGGGTCAGGACGAAGCCGACGGCGTCCGCGCCGGCGCCTGCCGCGACGCGGACCGCATCGGGGGTGCTCAGGCCGCACACTTTGACAAACATTCGGGCTCCTTCTGGGCGCTTCCTGCCTCCGACGTTAGCAAGGCCGGGCCCTAGCCGCCGACTTTGCGTCGACACGGGCGTGCGCAGTCCCCGCCGGCGTGCCGGCGGCGTCGGCGCGAGCGCCGTCCCCGGAAACGGGCCGATAGGCTGAGGCCATGGAGATCATCCGCTATGCCGAGCTCAAAGCCCACCCCTGGCGCAACGGCGGCGGGGTGACGCGCGAAGTGGCGCGCCATCCACGGACCCCGTCCATGCAGACCGGCCCGCAGACCGCTCCGCAAGATACAGGGCAGGACAACGCCTGGGACTGGCGCGTCAGCATTGCCGAAGTCTCCAAAGCGGGCCCCTTCTCCGCCTACGCCGGAATGGACCGTGTACTGACGGTGGTTGACGGCGACTTGCTGCTTCTGAGCGTGGACGGGGCCGAGCATCCGCTGGAGAAGTACCGGCCGTTCCGGTTCTCCGGCGACGCGGACTCGGCGGGGGCGCTGCCCACCGGCGACATCCGGGATCTGAACGTCATCACCCGCAACGGCGCCTTCAAGGGCTACACCTCCATCATCGAGCTGTCCAAGAAGCGCGCCCATCCGGTGTTCGCGGGCCAACTCGGCATCCTCCTGCAGGGGCAGGGGACGGCCAGCCCCGGGACTGCCGGCAGCCTTCCCACCGGGCCGGCCGCCGTCGCCGCCCCCGAGCCGGAGCGCGTCGAGCTGAACCGTTACGACGCCGTCGTCGGCGCCGATACCGCGACGCCGGAAATCCTGGGCCGCGGATTCCTGGCTGTCATCTCGATCGACCCTGCGGAACCCGGCACCGTATAGCGCTGTCCGCCTACACCCGGGCGCCGCTGACACGCACCGAGTCCCCGGACAGCCGCTGCGCGAGCCAGATCGGGACGATCGAGACCACGATCAGCACGACCGCCACGACATTGACCACGGGCGCCTGGTTCGGACGGAAGAGGTTCTGCAGGATCCAGATCGGCAGCGTGGTCTCGCCGGCCCCGATCGTGAACGTGGTAACGATGATCTCGTCGAAGCTCAGCGCGAAGGCCAGCAGGCCGCCGGCCAGAAGCGCGGAGCGGAGCTGGGGGAAAGTCACCAGGCCGAACGTGGTGAAAACACCGGCGCCGAGGTCGGCAGAGGCTTCCTCGAGGCCGGCGCTGGTGCGGCGGAGCCGTGCAATGGCGTTATTGAACACCGTCACCATGCAGAACGTGGCGTGGGCGATCACCACCGTCCACAGGCTCAGCGGGACGCCCAGGATCGTGGTGAACATGTTGTTCAGCGCGATGCCCGTGACAACCCCTGGCAACGCGATGGGCAGGATGACCAGGAGGTTGATGACGTCGCGGCCGAAGAACTCGTAGCGCTGCAATGAGATCGCCAGCAGCGTCCCCAGCACCAGCGAAATGATGGTCGATACGACCGCCACCCACAGGGAGGACACGACGGCGTCCCTGACGCCGGGCGAGTCAAAGGCCTTGCCCCACCATTCCAGTGTGAAGCCCTTGGGCGGCCAGCCGAAAGTCCGGTCCGCGTTGAACGAGTTCACCACCACCAGAAGCAGCGGTGTGTAGATGAACAAAAACACCAGCGCCGTGACAATGCCCAGGACCACCTTGGCGCTACGGGAAAGTCTCATGATGCTCCTCGCACTACAGGCTGTTCAGGGCGCCGGTGCGGCGGACGACGAAAAGGTAGAACATGATGATGGCGATCGGCACCAGCGATACCGCGGCGGCGAACGGCAGGTTGTTGGCCGCTCCGACGTTGGCGTAAATCACGGTGCCCAGCATCTGGGTGGTCCCGCCGACGATCTGCGCAGTGATGTAGTCGCCCAGGGACAGGGAGAACGTGAAGATCGTGCCCGCGATGATGGAGGGGACCAGCAGCGGAAGCATGACCAGGCGCATGGTGGTGAGCGGCTTCGCGCCCAGGTCCCCGGAGGCCTCCAGCAGGGAGTCGGGCACCCGGTCAAAGCCCGCGTAGATCGGCAGGATCATGTACGGCAGCCAGATGTAGGACAGGGTTAGGATGACGGCGGTTTCGCCGTAACCCGGCGAGGACAGTCCGATCGGGGCCCCCAGCCACTCCAGCAACCCACCCTCGGACAGAACATTCCGCCAGGCGTAGGCCTTGACCAGGTAGCTTGCCCACAGCGGCATCAGCACGGCCACCACGAGCAGTTTCTCCCAGCGGGCGGGAGCGACCTTGGCGATGAAGAACGCGATGGGCAGTGCCAGGATCATGTCAATCACGGTGACCGCCACGGCGATCCACAATGTCCGCAGGGTGATCCGCTGATACACCGGATCGGTCAGGACCGTGACGATGTTTTCCGTGGTCCAGACCGTGGACACCTCCCCGGTGAAGGTGTCCACGGTCCAGAACGCGGTGATAAGCAGTGCCGCCAAAGCGGCGATGTACACCAGCACCAGCCAGCCCGCCGGTGCGGTGAGCAGGGCCGCCAGCCTCAGCCGGGGCGAGCGGTGCAGCAACACCGAGAAGGCGTTGGTTTTCGCCCGCGGCACGTCCCCGGCATCGCCGGGCGCCCCAGGCGGCAGCTGTTGCGTATGAAGTGCCATCTCGCCTTAATCTCTGCCGGCCCCCGGGGCCGGCTCGTTGTTGCGGGTTTGGTGCGGCAGAGCCGGAATCAGCCCTTGATTTCCGTCCAGGCCTTGGTCCATTCCGAATAGTCGGTGCACTTGACGTCCTTGCGGCCATCGAGGCACTCGGCCACCGGTGTGGTCCAGAACCAGATCTTGTCGGCGTAGGCCGCATCACCTGAGTGGTACGTCTGGCAGTGGTTGGGATCCTTGGTCAGCTCGCAGGCTTTCGCGTTGGCTGGCGATTCGCCAAAGTACTCCGCCACCTGGGCGTTCGCCTTGGGGCTGGCGATGTAGTCGAGCCACTTGTAGGCGCAGTTCGGGTTCTTGGTCTTGGAGCCGATCATCCAAGTGTCCGACCAGCCGGTGGCGCCCTCGTCCGGGACGAGGGTTGCGACCTTGGCGCCGTCTGCCGTCGCGATGTTGGCCCCCACCTGCCAGGTGGTGCCGACCACGGTGCTCCCGGACGTAAAGGCCTGGACCTCCTTGACGACGTCGCTCCAGTACTCGCCGATGTGCGTGCGCTGCTGCTTGAGCAGGTCAACGGCCGCGGTCAGCTGGTCCTTGTCGAGGGCATAGGGGTTCTTGATGCCGAGGTCCGGCTTATGGGCCATGAGGTACATGGCGGCATCGGCGATGTAGATGGGCGAGTCGTAGGCCGTGACCTTGCCGGTGTTCTTGGCGGCGTCGTCAAACACCGCGCTCCAGGAGGCGGGCGCCGGGGTGACCTTGTCCGTGGAGTACATCAGCAGGTTGGCGCCCCAGCCGTGGGGCATTCCGTAGTTGACGCCGTTGACGGTGTTCCAGGCTTTGTCCTTCAGGAACGGGTAGATGTCCGGGTAGTTCTTCAGCAGGCTCATGTTGACCGGTTGCACGTCCTGGCCGGCGATCAGGCGCAGCGATGCATCCCCGGAGGCCGAGATAACGTCGTACTGCCCCGTGCGCATGAGCGTCACGGCCTCGTCCGAGGTGCCGAACGGCTTGAAGCTGACCTTGCACTGGGTTTCCTGTTCGAACGGATGCACCCAGTCGACGGCCGGGTCGTTGCTGCCATCCTCGACGTAGCCGGGCCATCCGAGGATGGACACCTGGCCTTCACCGGTGCCGATCTCGGTCTTGACCGGCTGCGCCGACTGTGCAGAACCCGATCCACCGCTGGTTCCGCAGGCCGACAGCGCGAGGGCTGCGGCTGCAACCACCCCGACTACGAGGGAGGCCTTAGTTCCTGGTGCCATGATCCGTACCTTTCGCTGTGGAGAAAAACTCTGGACTGGAACGCTGCGCCGCGGCACGGACGGCAACCCCGCCCGGCATGGCCCGGCGTCAGGTAGTGCCGGGGACCGGAAGCCAAACGACGGCGTCGTCGTCCCAGCTGACTGTGACGGGCCCGTTCACCAGATCGGTGTCGCTGCCGGGCAGCTTTTCCGGAACGAGCGCGACGACGGCAGGTCCGCCGTCGAGCTGCACCCGCACCTGGGTGGCGTGCCCGACGTATACGAACGACGTCACTGTCCCGGGCCGGGAGGTGGTGCCGGAACGGTGCTCCGGTTCGCCGGTCCAGGCGACGCGCAGCCGCTCGGGACGGATGCACAGCGGCTCCGGCCGGCCATAGATGGCCTGGGCCTGGCCGGCGTCGAAAATGTTGGAGGTGCCGACGAAGTTGGCCACGAAGATGCCGCCCGGGCGCTCGTAAATTTCGTGCGCGGTGCCGATCTGTTCGATGCCGCCGTTGTTGAACACACCGATCCTGTCGCTCATGGTCAGGGCCTCCTCCTGGTCGTGGGTGACGAAGATGAAGGTGATACCCAGCGAGCGCTGCAATTCCTTGAGTTCGACCTGCATCTGCTGCCGGAGCTTGAGGTCCAGGGCACCGAGCGGCTCGTCCAGGAGGAGGACCTTGGGCTCGACCACCAGCGCCCGGGCCAGGGCAACGCGCTGCCGCTGGCCGCCGGAGAGCTGGGCGGGTTTGCGGCCGAGGAACTTCCCGAGCTGGACGCGGTCCAAGGCTTCCCTGGCCCGCTCCCGCCGCCGGTTCCCGTGCATGCCGCGCACCCGCAGCCCATAGGCGACGTTGTCCACCAGGGACATGTGCGGGAACAGCGCGTAGTCCTGAAATACGGTGTTGACGTCCCGCTGGAAGGGCGCCATGGCCGTGACGTCCTTGCCCTCGAGTTCGATAGTTCCGGACGTCGGCAGCTCGAAGCCGGCGATCAGGCGCAGGACCGTCGTCTTGCCGGAGCCTGACGGGCCAAGCATGGAGAAGAATTCCCCGTGGCGGATGTCCAGGTCCACGCCATTTACCGCGACGGTGTCCCCGAAGACCTTGGTGAGCTTACGCAGACGGATCGCCGGAACCTCTTCGTTTCCGGTCGAGGTGCCGGCGGCCAGTGTTTCGGTCATGGGGTGCGCCTTACTCCGTTGCCGGATCGTCCACAGGAACCACGCAGCCGAATGTGCTCCAGTCCACACTGGGCTGCTGGGCCAAATGCTATTACTCCATAGGTTTTGTGTATAGACCCTCCGGCAAAGCCCGGATTAGGATGTCATCAGCCCGGGCGGCGCGCGGCGACACCGCGGAAGCCGCAAGGATGCACGGCCGGGGCAGGGCGGATACCGCCGGAGGGAAGGGAGGCCCGAATGGTGTTGTCGCCCACGGGCGCCTCCCGGAGCCTGGCGGCGGTGTTCACGCCGATCAAATCACGCGGGCTTGTCGATGAAGTGTGCGGCCGGATCGAACAGGCCGTGGAGACCGGGCTGCTCACCAGCGGCCAGCGGCTGCCGAACGAAACCGAGCTGGCCGCGGCCCTCGGAGTGTCCGCGGTAACGGCACGGGAGGCACTCTCCCAGCTGCGTGCCTCAGGAATCATCCGGACCGCGCGCGGCCGCAGCGGCGGAAGCTTCATCGCCGACGACGTGCTGCCCTCCCGGGAACGGGCCCTGGCGCAACTGCATGAGCTGAGCCGGCTGCAGATCAGGGACCTCGCGCTGCATTACCAGGCGATCGCCGCGGCCTGCGCGGGCGTGGCGGCCCGCCGCTCCGACGCCGCCGACATCGCCACGCTGCGCTCGTTCATCCCCGCAGCGGACGATGACCCGCTGAGCTGGCGTCTGGCCCTCTCGGAGTTCCTGCTGGAAGTCGCGGCCATCGCCCGCTCGGCCCGGCTTGCCCGGGAGCTCATCCGGCTGCAGGCAGATCTCGGCACCCTCACCCTGCTGCCCTGCGCCGACACCGGCTACCGCGGACGCACCGCCGTGATCCTCGGTGACGTGGCAGCCGCCATCGAGACCCACGATCCCGGGGCCGCCGAAACGGGGGTCAAGGCCCTCATCTCCGCCACCACCGACTGGCTGCTGACCGAACAGGCCAAAAGCTATTGACCGCACCCGCATCCCGGAGCCACGATCGTGGCCAACTTTTGACCGCAAATGTCCGGCACCTTCGAGCTAAGGCAGCACCGATGTCCGAAACCACCTCCACCGCAGGCCCCACCACAGCGTCCATGGCAGCGCCGGCCGAACCCGGCGATGTTGGGAAGGCGGCCCAGCTGGCCGCAGCCGAACTCGACGCCACCATCGCCGGCATCGAGCACCGCCTGACGGAATGGGCCGCTGACACCGGGGCCGCCCTGGCCGCCATGTCCGGCAAAGTCACCGGCACGGCCGTGGACAAGCTCATCCGTCCGGTGGTCGAGGAACTGGTGCAGCTGCCCGGCGGCTACGCGGCCGGAGCGGGGTTCATCGCCAACGCCGGGCTGCTCGGGCCCGAGCGCAGCTATATCGCCTGGTGGCAGGGCCCGGATCTGGAGCACGTCGACGCGCTGGCCAACTTCAGTCCCAACTCCATCAGCCGCTACGTCAAGGCCGAATGGTTCCGGATCCCCGTGGAAACAGGACGGGCCCACGTCACCGGGCCCTACGTGGATTTCCTCTGCACCGACGAGTACGTCCTGACCTTCACGCACCCGGTGTTTACCCGCCCGGACGGCCCGGTCGCGGGAATCGTGGGCATCGACGTGACAGTTCAGCGCCTGGAACGCGGAGCCATGGCGGCGCTGCGGCGGATCGGCGGCCGGGCCACACTGGCCAATGCCGACGGCCGGGCCATCGTGTCGGCGGCGTCCGATATCGACGCCGGCGACCTGACCGCGCCGAACGAGCCGTGCGCGCAGTACCCCGTGGGGCGCACGTTCACTCTCTGCAGCGACGCCGTCGGGCTCTGATGCCGATTTGCTAAACTTGGAGGCCAAGGCCCTCTTCCAGGCCTCCGGACGACGGTTCAGTACCCGGCACGCGACAAGACTGGCCACAGGAGCTGTCATGTCGTGGCTAATACTCATTCTTTCCGGGGCGCTGGAGGCCGTTTGGGCCGCCGCCCTGCACCGGACCGCCCAGGCCAGGGGCCGCCGCCGGCTTGTCCCGGCCCTCGTCTTCCTCGTTTCCGTCCTCGCCAGCACCGGCGGGCTCGCCGTCGCCATGCAGTCCATCCCAACCGGAACGGCCTACGCCGTGTGGGTGGGGGTCGGCGTCGTCCTGACGTCCGGCTACGCGATAGCCGCCAAAGTTGAGCGCCCGACCGCGGCACGGATCTTGCTTCTTGGCGGGATTGCCGCGAGCGTCGCCGGTCTGAAGCTGGTGGCGTGACCATGGTGAAACCAGCTGCAATGTCATGGATGATCCTGCTCGCTTCCGCTGTGCTGGAGGCAGTCTGGGCCACGGCACTGGGCCTGTCCGACGGGTTCTCCCGCCCGTTGCCGACCCTCGTGTTCGCCGTGACGGCCACCCTCAGCATGGTGGGGCTCGGCTTGGCCGTGAAGCGTATTCCGCTCGGCACCGCCTACGCCATCTGGGTGGGGATCGGCGCCGCACTGACGGTCGTCTGGGCGATGGCCACCGGCGTCGAACCGGCCAGTCCGCTCAAGCTGCTGTTCATCGCCGGGATCGTCGGCTGCGCGGCGGGCCTGAAGCTCCTGCCGGCAAAGGAACCGGCACAAAGCGCTGTCCAGCCGGCCTCCCCCGCGGAAATTCCCCACGTTTAGGGCAGTACGACGGCGTGTCCCCTGCGGCGCGCCGTCGTGCCGGCCGCGCAACAGTCAAAGGTGGGGAGAATCGTCTGCCCGGCCGATAACAGGGGCCGGAATAGCCGCGCGCATCCTGGGGTTCTTGGCAGGGACGGAAGTCCTACGGAACTATTCAGTGCGCGAATGGAGACCAAGATGACGGCAGCAACAGTCCGGCTCGGCGACGGCCTTATGGTCAGCCCCCTGGGGTTCGGCGGCATGGCCCTGACCCCCGTCTACGGCGAGGTGGACCCGGCCGAGGCCCTGCGGACCCTGCATCACGCGGTGGACGCCGGCGTCAGCTTCATCGACACGGCGGACATTTACGGCGGCGGCAGCAACGAGGAGCTGATCGCGCGGCTGCTCAAGGAACGCCGCGGCGAAGTCCAGCTGGCCACCAAGTTCGGCCTCGTGGGCACACCGTCGGCCGGCTACACGGACATCCGCGGCGACGCCGCCTACGTGCGGCAGGCCGTGGACCGCAGCCTGCAACGGCTGGGCACCGACACCATTGACCTGTACTACCTGCACCGCCTTGACCTCCGCGTTCCGATAGTGGAAACCGTGGAGGCCATGGCGGAGCTGGTACAGGCCGGCAAGGTGCGGCATCTGGGCCTGTCAGAGGTGACGGCCGAGGAGCTGCGCGACGCCAGCCGCGTCCACCCGATCGCCGCGGTCCAGAGCGAATGGTCCATCTGGAGCCGCGACGTGGAACGCAACGTGGTGCCCGCCGCCGCCGAACTCGGGGTGGGATTTGTGCCGTATTCGCCGCTGGGCCGGGGATTCCTCACCGGCACCGTGGACGCCTCGACGCTGGGCAGCAACGACTTCCGCCGCAACATCCCGCGGTTCGCCGCGGATGCTGCCAGCGCCAACCAGGGCGTGGTGGCGGCCGTGCAGGCAGTCGCTGCGGAACTGAGCGTTGCCGGGCAGGCTGCAACTCCTGCCCAGGTGGCGCTGGCCTGGCTGCTCGCGCGGGGCCGCCAGCTGGGACTGCCCGTGGTCCCCATCCCCGGCACCCGCAAGGCGGACCGGATCGACGAAAACCTGGGCGCCCTGGCCCTCGACTTCACCTCAGCGCAACTGAGGACGCTCGAGTCCGCCGCGGACGCCGTCGTCGGTTCCCGCGCCGCGGACCCCAACTGGGTGTCCCAGGGCCGTGAATAGCGGGTCCGTAGACTGAAGCCCATGGACTCGCTCATTCACTCTTTACGTGACATCACCATCCGCCGGATTTCGGTCGGCGAGATGGACAACAATGTTTACCTGCTCACGGCCAGGGCCTCCGGCGCGCAGCTCCTGATCGATGCGGCCGATGATCTGGCCGCCATCCAGGGGCTGCTCGCGGACGCCGCCGCGGATACTTCCGCGACGCCGAAGCTGGCGCTGGTTGCCACCACCCACCAGCACTGGGACCATGTCCGGGCGCTGCCGGGCCTGGTGGAAGCCACCGGTGTGAAAACGGCGGCCGGGACAGAGGATGCCCCGGAGCTGCCGGTGCCGGTGGATGTACTGCTGGATCACGGGGACGTCGGCAACTTCGACGGCTTCGACGTGACGGCTGTACATCTGCGCGGCCACACACCGGGTTCGATCGCCCTCGTGTACCAGGACCCCGAGGGCCCGGCCCACATCTTTTCCGGCGACTCGCTGTTCCCCGGCGGGGTAGGCAACACACAGAAGGATCCGGCGCGCTTTGCCCAGCTGATCACCGATGTGAGCGAGCGGCTGTTCGATGTATATCCGGATGACACCGTGGTGCACCCGGGACACGGCCAGCCCACCACCCTCGGCGCGGAACGGCCGCACCTGGAAGAGTGGCGCGCCCGCGGCTGGTAGGGCCTGAAACCTCATCGAGTGCTCCAGAACTGCCGTTATGAACCCTTTAAACGGCAGTTACGGAGCACTCGATGGTGGTTAGCTGGGGCCACGACCGCCGGGTTCCCTGACCGAGCTTGCGAGGTTAGGGAGCGGTTGGGGATTAGCGGCTGCGGCGTTCGTTCGAGGCCGGAGCCGACGCGCGGCGGGGGCCGGAGCCGCGGGCCGGACGTCCTTCGCCGGAACGGCCATTGCCGCCGCCGGCGTAGGATCCGCCCGAGGTGCCACCTGTGTTGGATGACCAAACAGCAGCGCTGCCACCGGATTTGCTGCCAGCGGACTTGGCGCCGGCAGCTGCACGCTGGCCGGTTGCCGGGCGTCCGCTGCGCTGGCCGCCGGTCGAAGCGCCGATGCGGGGTGCGCCACCGGAGCGGGGAGCGCCACCTGTGCGGGGTGCTCCGCTGCGGGGAGCCGAAGCGCCCCGGGCGTCGCTGCGTCCCTCGGCGGCGCGTCCGTCCGAACCACGGCCGGCCGCGGCACGACCGCCGGCTGCCGGAACATCGTTGTGGTGCGCGTAGGCGGTGGTGCGGCCGCGGCCACGCGCATTCCGGCGCTCGGCGCGCTCGGCCTCCGCGCGGTCCTCGTTCTTCTCCGCAACGCGCTCAGCAGCGTTGCGGGCAGCAGCCTGGCCTTCATAGGCTACAGCGCGGCGCTCGGCGCGCGGCAGATCGGTGCGGGGAGCCTCGGCTCCGACGCGTCCGCGTCCGCCACGGCCACCACGGCCACCCGCAGTGGGTGCAGCCTGCGTGGTGCGGCGGGCGCGCTTGCGCTCGGCGTTGGCACCGGTGGAGCTACCGCCGCCGTGCTGTGCGGCCTTGGCGGCCAGCAGCGCGGCGCGGGTGCGCGGATCGATCTTGTCGGCCATTTCGCCGACCAGTTCAGCAACCAGCGGGGAGTTGGCGGTGACGCGCTCGAAGTTGACCTCGACGCCGGCAGCCTTCATCAGCTTCTTGACGTCGGACTGCTGCTCGGGCAGGGTCAGCGTGACCACGGTTCCGTCGGAACCGGCGCGGGCCGTACGGCCTGAGCGGTGCAGGTACGCCTTGTGCTCCGTGGGCGGATCCACGTGGATGACCAGTTCGACGTCGTCGACGTGGACGCCGCGGGCCGCGACGTCGGTGGCCACCAGGACGCGGACATCGCCGGAGGAGAACTCGGCCAGGTTGCGGTCACGGGCGTTCTGCGAGAGGTTGCCGTGCAGATCGACGGCGGGGATGCCGGCGTCGGTCAGGGTCTTGGCCAGCTTGCGGGCGTGGTGCTTGGTGCGCATGAAGAGTACGCGGCGGCCGGCGCCGGAGGCGAGCTCGACGATCAGCTGCTTCTTGACGGTCTGGTCGTTGACCACCAGCACGTGGTGTTCCATGGTGGTCACCGCGGCCTGCGGGTCGTCCACGGAGTGGGTCAGCGGGTTGGACAGGTAGCGCTGGACGATCTTGTCCACGCCGTTGTCCAGGGTGGCGGAGAACAGCAGGCGCTGGCCCTGGGTGGGGGTCATGTCCATGAGCTTCTTGACCACCGGGAGGAAGCCAAGGTCGGCCATGTGGTCGGCCTCGTCCAGGACGGTGATCTCGACTGCTTCGAGGGTCAGGATGCGCTGGCGGATCAGGTCCTCCAGGCGGCCCGGGCAGGCGATGACGATGTCGACGCCGGCGCGCAGGGCCTTTTCCTGGCGGGCCTGGGAGATGCCGCCGTAGATCACGGTGGTGGTCAGGCCCATGGCCTTGGCCATCGGCTCGATGGTCGCGTTGATCTGCGTGGCCAGCTCGCGGGTGGGCGCCAGGACCAGGCCCATCGGGCGGCCGGGCTTGCGGAAGTGCTTGGCTTCGCGCTCTGCGAGTCGTGCCACCAGCGGGATGGCGAATGCGATGGTCTTGCCGGAGCCGGTGCGGCCGCGGCCCAGGACGTCGCGTCCGGACAGGGTGTCGGGAAGGGTCTTGACCTGGATCGGGAAGGGCTCCACGATCCCCTGTGCGGTCAGGGTGTCGGCAAGTGCTTTGGGCGTGCCGAGGGCAGCAAATGTAGTCATGTGTTTCAAAGTCTTTCAGGCGGTATCCGTGCGGATATCGGCCCCCGATGCCGGTTGGCTCAAGGGTTCGCCGAAGAAAAGTCAGGTGATCAACCGGGCTGCTGCCAAACTTCAGCAAGCGGCCGCCGGGACCAAATGGAACGCGTTCATCGACGCAGGATGTGCCTCTCACATGAAAAAATCCCACTGCCTGCGTGCGGATTCCCGAAGGAATCCGGCAGGGATCCGGCTGATGGACCGAAGCCGGTCAACCAAATCAAAAGTGGGCATCACTGCACATCAAGTTTTAGTAGTCTACCACCCAGGATGCCCGGGCCCCGTATCCGTGACGGCCGGCCCGGCCCCTAGCCCGCCATGCTGGGGGCTTGGAACAGCGGCATGTGGGACGACTGGGCCGGTGCATGAGCGGATGTGTTGACGGCCGCCCGTGACGGCGTTTTGGCCGGTCCCGGGCCAGCCGGCCGCAGGATCACGAGCGCCTCGGCGTCGATGAGGCGGCGGGTCCCCGTCCGGGCATCCAGGATCCAGAACAGGTCCACGCCTGTGACGGTCTGGGTCACCGGGCCCCGGTGGAAGAGCTTCCCGTTGTGCCACGCCTCGATCTCGTCCCCCACGTTCAACTCGGCCGAGCTGCGGATCTGCCGTGCTTCGTCAACGTCCATGGTCATTGCCCTTCCCCAGCGTTCAATGTCTTGTGCCCAGCATTCATGACGCAAGTTTCAGAATGGTTTCCGGAGCGTGATTTCCACGTGTCCGTCCGCCTGCGCGGCGCCCGGACGGAAGCCCGGACGGTCTATTGACCGCCGTTACGTCCGGGAGGACCATGGTGGGCGGGAAGGGCCGCGCGACGGGCGGGCCGTGAGGGGAGTCGCACGCAATGCCGCGAATAGTCTCCGCTGGCCTGTTTCGGGTCATCCAGCTGGCGTTGTTTCCCTTGAGTGCGGCCGGCTACATCACATCCGTCCCCGGGATGCTTGCCTACAGCCGGCGCACCGGCACGTCGGCCACGCTGCTCGCATCCCTCTACACGCGCTGGATGCAGCACCGTCTGGGGACACGGCCGGACGTCCCCGCGGCCCGGCTCATGGCCGTTCTGCCGAACGTGTCCGCGACTGGCATCCAGATGGAGACCGCCCCCACGCTCGCCGCCCACCTGATCACGGGCTACGTGCCCAGGCTCTACCGCTATCCGTACCCGGGGCGGGCACCGATGCGCCACCAGCCGACAGCACGGACCAGCCTCTATGACGCGGCCGTTCAACGGCATCGCGGCGGCATCGACCAGCTCGTAATCCTCGGAGCGGGATTCGACACCCGGGCGTTCCGGCTGGCGCCCGGGGACCGGGTGCGCTGCTTTGAACTCGATCTGCCCCGGACCCAGGCTTTCAAACTCGCGATGCTCGAAAAGGCGGGCCTCTCCACGCGCCTGGCCACGTACGTACCCGCCGATTTCGAGACCGAGGACTGGATGGAGAAGCTGCTCGCTGCCGGTTTCGACCCGAACCGGCCCGCACTGTTCCTCTGGGAAGCGGTGACCATGTACCTGGACCGCGCCTCCGTCGAGGCGACGCTGCGCAGGATCGCCGGCACCGCCCCGGGCAGCATCGTGGCCTTCGACTACTTTTCGAGGGAAACGATCACCTCGGGATCGCCCTACATGCGGTATGCGCGGGCTACCGCGAGATTCGTCGGCGAGCCCCTGACCTTTGGGATCGACAACACTCCCCCGGCCAGGAAAAGCGCCGCGGACTTTGTTGGGGGCTTCGGACTGGTGCTTGAGGAGCACAGGAATTTCGGCAAGGAGACCCGACGGCGGTCCGCGCCGGGAGGGTTCGTCACCGCCGTCGTGCCTGAAAACAAACAGCGAAACCCGGCGAACCGCCGTGATGAGGGGAACCATGACAAAACGCAGCCACAGCCACGAGCATGACGCCGACGAGCATGACACAGCCGAACATGCGGCCGTCGAGGATGCGGCGCCCGGTTCCGCAGCCCGGATGTGGGATGAAAAGTACAGCAGCCGGTCCAGGATGTGGAGCGGGGAGCCGAATCCGCAACTCGTTGCCGAGGTGGCGGACCTTCCTGCCGGCGAGGCTCTGGACCTGGGGTGCGGCGAGGGCGCGGACGCGATGTGGCTTGCTGCCCGCGGTTGGAGCGTGACGGGCCTGGACGTTTCCGCCGTCGCCCTGGAGCGTGCGGCCGCCCACGCCCGGGAACGGGGCCAGGACGCCGCCATCGAGTGGGTGCAGCAGGATCTTGCCACCTGGGTCCCGGACCGGTTGTTCGACCTCGTCACGGCCCAGTTCCTGCATTCCACCCAGATGCCGTGGCAGCAGGCTTTGCAGCTCGCCGCGGCCGCGGTGCGGACCGGCGGGACGCTGCTGATCGTCGGCCATCACCCCGACGGGCTGCCTCCGTGGGGCGCGCACCATACTCCGGAGAAGTTCTTCACCGCCGAGGACCTTGCCCGGGAACTCCGGATCGAGGAGCCGCTGTGGCGTGCCGAGGTCCTGGACAGCCGGCGTCGCAGCGCCGTCGGGCCCGACGGCGAGGCAGTGTCCCTCACGGATGCCGTGCTGCGGGCCACGCGCCTGGCCGCCCAGTAGACGGCCCAACGGCCTGTCGGGCAATCGGTCGAGGGAGCATCCCCTGGATCACGGACGCCGTCGCTGACCCACCCCCGAAATCGATACACTGCCGGGCCATCCACTTCGGGTTCTGTTCCGAATCCCCAATGTGGCTGGAACTGACCGCGCCCGTGGCCGCCCTGTGGACCTACAGCAACACCGCATGACCTAGCAATCAGGGGAAGGGAACATCATGGGAATCGACGGCAAGGCCAAACTCACGGTCATCCACCACATCGGTGCAGCCACAGAAGGTACCGGCACGGTGACTGGCAATGAGGACCTCAAGCGCGATGGCCAACATGAGCAGGCCCGGCCCAAGCTGTCGGAGGCCCGCGACCGCGTCAAGGACGCCGCCGACATCGGAGCCATCAGGGCCGCTGAAGGTTAAGGACGGCTTCGCCAAGGAGTAGCGGGCGCAACTGGACTGCCCAACTGGGCTGCGCCGCAGCTGAGCTCTGCAAGGAATGGCCCCGCCCAAGGCGGGGCCATTCTGTTGTGCAGGGCCGGCCCGAGCCGGCCAACGCTGCGGAAAGCTAGCGGCGGCCCTCCGCGGCCGCTGCCGCGAAAAAATGTGACAAAAGACAGCGGACGACAACTGAAGCTAAGATGGTCGACAGTTGTCGAGCCTGCCTGCGGGCGGGCGATCCACGGAAAAGCGGTGCCAGCGCCCGCACCGGGCGACTGTGCCGACGTCGCGTCCTCCCCCAGAGTCCGCGTAGATTGCCGGTTCCCGCGCCTTCCGGGAGCCTCGTCCCGCCGGGAGCGCGGCGGCACCCCACCGACCAGCCGGACCACATACGCGGACCGCTCCGACAACAGGGACCACGAAATACCGGCCCTAGCCTTGATCTACCCGCCAAAACTGTTACCTCCGTCACACTCTGACGGATCCGTGCGGTCCGCACTGTGGAACCCCCGCCGGCGACCGCCTGTGACAAGGAAGAAGCCTCATGTCTGAACGCACCACCACGGCCGCTCCGGCCACTGCAGAATCTGACATTGCCCAAACTGGAACTGCCGCCTCCGCCAGCGGTGACTCCGGGAACCGCGAGCCGCACCTCGCCCGGGCGCTCGGCAACCGCCACATCCAGTTGCTCGCCATCGGCGGCGCCATTGGCACCGGCCTGTTCATGGGGTCCGGGAAGACCATCTCGCTCGCCGGGCCCTCCGTCATCTTCGTCTACATGATCATCGGCTTCATGCTGTTCTTCGTGATGCGTGCCATGGGCGAGATCCTGCTCTCCAACCTGAACTACAAGTCCTTCAGCGACTTCGCCGGTGACCTGCTGGGGCCGTGGGCCGGCTTCTTCACCGGATGGTCCTACTGGTTCTTCTGGGTGGTCACCGGGGTGGCGGACATCGTCGCCATTTCCGGCTACGTGGACAAGCTCGCTCCCGGCACGCCCCTGTGGATCCCTGCGCTGCTCACACCCGTGGTCTTGATCCTCCTGAACCTCCCCACCGTGAAGGCGTTCGGTGAAGCGGAATTCTGGTTTGCCATCATCAAGGTGGTCGCCATCGTGGCCCTGATCGTCACCGGCGCGGTCATGATCGCCACCCACTTCACGTCCCCGAACGGCGCGGAAGCCAACCTCGCCAACATGTGGAACGACGGCGGCATGTTCCCGCACGGCATGTTCGGCTTCGTCCTCGGGTTCCAGATCGCCATCTTCGCTTTCGCCGGAATCGAACTGGTGGGGACCGCCGCCGCCGAAACCAAGGACCCGGAAAAGAACCTGCCGCGCGCCATCAACTCCATCCCGGTCCGCGTCCTCCTCTTCTACGTGGGCGCCCTGGTGGTCATCATGGCCGTCAATCCGTGGCGCACCATCGACCCCGCCAACAGCCCGTTCATCGGCATGTTCACCCTCGCCGGGCTGGGGATCGCCGCGGTGGTCATTAACCTTGTGGTCCTGACCTCCGCCGCCTCCAGCGCCAACTCCGGAATCTACTCAACCTCCCGGATGGTCTACGGCCTCGCCCAGGACGGGAACGCGCCCAAAGCGTTCGGAAAGCTCAGCGTCCGCAAAGTACCGCAGAACGCGCTGCTGTTCTCCTGCATCTTCCTGCTGGCCGGCCTGGTCCTGCTCTACTCCGGCGACTCCGTGATCGGCGCGTTCACGGTGGTCACTTCCGTGGCGTCCGTGCTGACCATGTTTGTGTGGTCCATGATCCTGGTCAGCTACATCGCCTTCCGCTGCCGCCGGCCGGCCCTGCACGAGGCGTCGTCCTTCAAGATGCCCGGCTCCGCCTTCATGCCGTACGTCGTGCTCGCCTTCTTCGTGTTCATGCTGGTGGCCCTGGGGCAGGCCGACGACACCCGGCTGGCACTCTTCGTGGCGCCCGTGTGGTTCCTGTTGCTGGGCGCGGCCTGGCACTTCAACCGCAAGTCCCCGCTGCAGCAGGCCCGGATTGTGGAATGGAAGGCCGTCCGCTCGCAGGAGGAAGCCCGCGCGTCTGCCTGATCCCCGCGCGGAAACAACGGAGCGCTGAAACAAAGGAGCGCTGACGCACAGGAGCCCCGGCCGGATCATCCGGCCGGGGCTCCTGTGCAGTGCTTGTTATGGTGCAGCACTTTTTATGGTGCAGGGCGCATCAAGGTGCTGTGCCCGTTCTAGTGGTTGCCGCTACGAGCGTTTGGTGACGGCGGCCGGGACGACGGCGACGCGCGGCGCGACGGCCACGGCGGCGATCCCGATCACCGCCGTCAGCGCGAACACCCCGGCAAACGACGCCGACGGCGCCGCCGTCGCGAACGCTGCGAACACGATCCCGGTGCCGGCGAGGGCCAGGGCACCGCCGAGGGAATCCGAAATGGACATCGCCGAACTGTTGAAACCCTCGGTGTCCTTGGTGGAGAGCGCCAGGGTCATGACGCTCAGCCGCGGATACATCAGGCCCATGCCGCCCCCCGCGAAGATCCATCCCGCGATCGCGACCGCGGCCGGCCAGGCCAGTACCGTGGTCACGAAGGCCAGGACGACGGCGCCAAGGACCATGGCCGATCCAATCCGCACCGCCCTCCGGTGCTCCAGCCGGGTCCCCAGCCTGCCCTGGATGGCCGATGCCGCCGCCCAGGCGATGGCGCCGCCGGTGAGCGTGAGGCCAGCAAATGTCGGGGCGAAGGCGTAGCGTTCCACGAGCAGGTACGGCAGGTAGACCTCGGCGCCGAAAAACGCCGCGGATGCCAGGCCGCGGGTAAGGATCACGCTCGGCAGGCCGCGCCGGGCGGTCAGCGTTCCGCGCGGCATGAGGGGACGGACGGCCAGGAGCGCGACGGCGACGGCGGCCGCCGCCAGCACCCCGCCGGCGACCGGTACCGCTGCGGACAGGTTCAGGCCCAGCACGGCGAGCGCCGCCAGTGCCGCCAGCGCCAACTTGACAAGGCCTCCCGGCGGACGGCCGCGGGACCCTGGCTCAGCGGCCGGGGAATCTCCGTCGGCGCCGCCCGTGCTGCCGTTCAGGCCGCGCAGAGCCGGGGCCGTCAGGAGCAGGGCCGGCACCACGAGCCCGACCACGCCGAGAAAGACCCACTGCCAGCCGGCCAGTTGGGCCACGGCGCCGGCCGCGAACGGTCCCACGAGGGACGGGATGACCCAGGCCGCGGAGAAGGCGGCGAAAATTTTCGGATGCAGGACCGGCGGGTAGACCCGGGCAATCACCACGTACAGGGCCACGGTAAGCCCGCCCCCGCCGAGTCCCTGCACCAGCCGTCCGGACACGAGGACCGGCATGGTTCCGGCGGTCCCAGCGATGAGCAGGCCGAGCACGAACATGCCCACTGCGGCCAGGAGCGGCGCCACCGGCCCCTTGCGGTCCGACCAGCTGCCCGCGGCCACCATCCCGATCACCCCGGTGGCGAGCGGCCCGGCGAAGGCCAAGGCGTAGAGTCCCGCCCCATCCAGTTCCCGGCTGACGAGCGGCATGATGGTGGTCACCGCCAGCGACTCGAAGGCCGCCAGGAACACCAGTGCGCAGGCGCCGAGGGTCACCAACAGGTAGCTGCGGTGGAAGATGCCGGCCGATTCCGGGACGGCTTTCGGACGGGACTCCTGGTGAGGGGGCGGGTCGGTCTGGGGCACGTGCCACAGCTTACAACCGGACCCCCGCAGCCCGCCCTCCTGTGGGCTTATCAGCTGGCCGTTCGGCTTATCAGCTGCCGGTCCGCCGCCGTCAGTCCGCCTCGTCGAACCCCTGGGCAGGAACCACGACGGCGCCACTGGCCCTGGAGTCCGGGTTCAGCATCCAGCCCACACGCTTGACGGTGCTCAGCATGACGACGCTTTCCACGAGCTCGATCCCGGGCACTTTTTGCTGCAGCGCCACCTCGATGTTCATGACGTCCGCCAGGGACTGCAGCCACATGATGATCACGAAATTCGTTGGCCCCGTGGTGGAGGCGCTGAGCCGGACGTTCCGCATGGTCCTCAGCTCCGCGGCGGCTGCCTCGTGCCGCCCGGCCGGGACGTTGACGAACCATTGGCAGGTCACGGGGAAAGCGGAGAGTTTCTGGGCCACCTCGCACCGGAATGACAGGATGCCGCTGGCGAGCACACGGTTGAGCTGGCGCTGGACGGTGGCCGGGTGCCTGCCCAGGCCGCGGGCGATGTCTGCCGCCGTGGCCCGCCCGTCCCTGGCCAGGAACGGCAGGAGCGCCAGGTGGCTTTCCGGCAGCGCTTCCCGGGCGGCAGCCTGGGCAACCCCGGTGGCCTCGGGGCCGGCCAACGCCCGCACGGCGGCCTGCTGCGCGCGGCTCAACACGTTCAGCCGCCAGGAGCCGCCGCTCGCGTGCAGCCTGGTGCACAGGGCGGTCTGATATTTGAGGAGGCCGTCAATCTCCTTCAGCCGCGAGATGACTTTCAGGCTGAAATCGTCCAGGGAGGGCGTAATGACGGTCAGCATGAGGTCCCGGTGGCTGGCTGCCTCCTCCACCGTGACGATTTCCGGCATCTCGGCGAGCCTGGCGGTGACTTCCTCGCGCCGGTGCATTTCGCAGTCCACAGCGACGAATGCCAGGCACATTTGCTGGGGGTCACCGATCAGGTGAGCGGTGATCCAGGACACGCCAGAGTCCAACAGCCGCTCCCACCGGGCGGCCAGGGTGGTGGCGTGCACGCCCAGCACCTGCGCCGCATCCGCCCAGCTCAGCCGCGGGGCAATCTGCAGGACGTTGATCAGCGCGAGATCGTCCTCGCTGAGTTCCATCATTCTTCCCTTCATCCATGCACGAAACCTGCGGCAACAGTCTATTCGTGCATTTTTTCTGGCCTTCGGGCGGGTGTGAACTGTGTCACTTGAGAATAGACGCAGGACGTCCCCGCCGGACGTGAACCAAGGAACTTCGAAAAACAAGCCAGTCGCCAACCAGGCGATGTTCGACAAACGACAACCGACAAACGACAAACAAGGAGAACACGTGCCGATCACCGCAGATGCCCGGGAAATGCAGACGGACCTTGCCCGGCTCCGCCATGAACTGCACCGGGAACCCGAGATCGGCCTGGCGCTGCCCCGCACCCAGGAAAAGGTGCTCAAGGCTCTGGACGGGCTTCCCTACGAGATCGCCCTGGGCCAGGAGACGACGTCGGTCACCGCAGTACTGCGGGGCCAGGGGCCCGGGACCGAAGGGGGCTCGCGCCCGGCGGTGCTGCTGCGCGCTGACATGGACGGCCTGCCGGTGCAGGAGAAGACGGGCGTGGACTACACGTCCAGGATCGACGGCGCCATGCACGCCTGCGGCCACGACCTGCACACCTCCATGCTGGCAGGGGCCGCCACCCTCCTGGCCGAACGCCGGCACCAGCTGGCCGGCGACGTCGTCCTGATGTTCCAGCCCGGCGAGGAAGGCTTCGACGGCGCGAGCCACATGATCCGCGAAGGCGTGCTGGATGCCGCCGGCCGGCGTGTGGACGCCGCCTACGGCATGCACGTGTTTTCCGCCCTGGAACCGTACGGCACGTTCTGCACCAAGCCCGGCGTCATGCTGAGTTCCTCCGACGGCCTGGTGGTCACCGTGCTCGGCGCCGGCGGCCACGGGTCGGCCCCGCACTCGGCCAAGGACCCCGTCACGGCGGCCGCCGAGATGGTCACCGCCCTCCAGGTCATGATCACCCGCCAGTTCAACATGTTCGACCCCGTAGTCCTCTCCGTGGGGGTCCTCCAGGCCGGCACGAAGCGCAACATCATCCCGGAAACCGCACGCATCGAGGCCACCATCAGGACCTTCTCCGAGGAAGCCCGGCAGAAAATGATGGACGCCGTGCCGCGGCTGCTGAAGGGAATCGCGGCGGCACACGGCCTGGACGTCGATGTCGACTACCAGCAGGAGTATCCGCTGACCATCACGGACGAGGACGAAACGCACACCGCGGAGAACGTCATTGCGGGCCTGCTCGGCGACTCCCGGCTCTCCCGCTGGGCCACCCCGCTGAGCGGCTCCGAAGACTTCTCGCGGGTTCTGGCCGAGGTCCCCGGCACGTTCATCGGGCTGAGCGCCGTCCCCCGGGACGCCGACCATGCCACCTCCGCGTTCAACCACTCCCCGTACGCCACGTTCGACGACGGCGTGCTGGCTGACGGCGCCGCACTCTACGCCGAGCTCGCCATCTCAAGGCTGGCCGCACTCGCGGCCGCCGACGTTCCTGCCGCGGCCAACACGGTTGCCGCCGCCTCCGCCCTTTCCTAACCCGCACCCCCGAGGGAGAAGACCATGACTGCAGCCACGATCACGCCGGCGGCAACCCGAACATCCACCCGCAAGACGCTCGTCGGCACCGGCATCGGCAATGCCGTCGAATGGTATGACTGGGCGATCTACGCCACGTTCACGCCGTTCATCGCCAGCCAGCTTTTCAGCAAGTCGGATCCTGCGTCCGCGGTGCTGTCCACGCTGGCGATTTTCGCCGTCGGCTTCGTTGCCCGCCCTTTCGGCGGCTTCCTGTTCGGTTGGATCGGTGACCGGATCGGCCGGAAGGCTTCCATGACCCTGGCCGTGGGGCTGGCGTCGGTGGGCAGCCTGATGATCGGCATCGCTCCGACGTTCGCGGCCGTCGGCGTCTGGGCATCGCTCACGCTCCTGGTGGCGCGCCTGATCCAGGGCCTGGCCCACGGCGGCGAGCTGCCGTCGTCGCAGACGTACCTGTCCGAAATGGCGCCGAAGGAACACCGCGGCTTCTGGGCCACGCTGATCTACACCTCCGGCACCGTGGGCATCCTGTTCGGAACCCTGCTCGGTGCCGTGCTGAACATGACGCTGAGCACTGAACTCATGAACGCGTGGGGCTGGCGCATCCCGTTCCTCATCGGCGCGGCCATGGGTCTCTACGCGCTGATCATGCGGTCCCGGCTGCACGAAACGGACGTTTTCGAGGGTGAGGCCGCGACGGAGAAGCGCGCTCCGATCTGGCCGCAGATCGTCCGCCACCGCAAGCAGGCCCTCCAGGTGATCGGCCTGACGGTCGGCCTGACCGTGATCTACTACATCTGGGGTGTCGTCGCCCCCAGCTACGCCACCACCGCCCTGAAGATCGACCGGGGCGAGGCCCTGTGGGCCGGCGTGATCGGCAACATCGTGTTCATCGCGGCGCTGCCCTTCTGGGGCAAGCTGGCGGACCGGATCGGACGGAAGAAAGTGTTGTGGGCCGGTGCGATCGGCGCAGGCATCATGCACTTCCCGATGACCGCCCTGCTGAAGGATTCCGCCTGGCAGCTGGCCGTCAGCATGTCCGTCATGCTGATCTTCATCGCCGCCAGCGCGGCGATCGTCCCGGCCGTCTACGCCGAGCTGTTCCCCACCAGCATCCGCACCGTGGGCGTCGGAGTGCCCTACTCGATCTGCGTGGCCGTGTTCGGCGGAACCGCGCCCTATCTGCAGCAGTGGCTCGGCACCACGGTGCAGATGCCGCAGCTGTTCAATGTGTACGCCGTGCTGCTGCTCGCGATCTCCGCGGCCTGCGTCTTCACCATCCCGGAGACGAAGGGCAAGGACCTCACGCTCTGATCCGGTCCGGGCCGGTTGAGCTATCGGTTGTGGCTGTTCTGGAGGGTTCAGGACAGCCACAACTGATGGCTCATCCCGTTTTTGCAGGGGGAAGCGTCAGTCGCCGATGTAGCGGTCGCGCCCGGCCCGGTACCCGAACACCGCTGCAAGAGAGCCCACCAGCATGAACAGCACACCCGCCGCGGCAAAGGATCCGGTGAACTGGTGCAGCTGGCCGACCAGGAGCGTGCCGCTGGAGCCAATCCCGTAGCCCACGCCCTGCATCATCCCGGAAAGATGGGCCGCGGTGTGCCCGTCCCTGGTGCGGACCATGATCAGCGTCAGCGCGGCGGCGGTCAGGCTTCCCTGCCCCAGGCCGAGCAGCCCGGTCCACAGCCACAGGAGTTCCACAGGCCCGAAGATGCTCAGCGCGAAGCCAGCGCCGGTCATGAGCGCCACCGCCGTGTTGAGGGCACGCTGGTCCCGGAACCTGGTGGCCAGCGCCGGCGCGAACAGCGAGCCCAACATCTGCAGCACAATCGAGGCCGAGACGATCAGGCCGGCCGTGCCGCCGTCCACCCCGCGTTCGCGCAGGATCGGCGCCAGCCAGGCGAAGACGCTGAAGGACATCATGGCCTGCAGGACCATGAACCCGGTCACCTGCCAGGCCACGGCGGAACGCCAGACGTTGACGCCGCCGGCCGGCCGCGCCGCCCCGCCGGGACGGGCCCGGAGCGCCGGCGGCAGGAACAGCAGAAGGACGACGCCGGCCGGCAGCGCCCAGAACCAGAGCGCCGCCGTCCATTCCCCGCTCGCGCGGAAGACCGGGAACGTGAAGCCGGCACCGAGCGCGGCCGAGGCACAGATCGCGGTGGTGTAGAGGCCGCCCATGAGGCCCAGGCGATGCGGGAAGTCACGCTTGACCACGCCCGGCAGCAGCACGTTGCACAGTGAAATCGCGGCACCGCACGCGGCGGTCCCGGCGAGCAGAGCCGGAAGGTGGCCGGCCGCCGGCAGCTCCACGGGCCGCAGCAGCAGCCCGGCAGTGAGCACCGCCATGGCACCGAGCAGCACCCGTTCGGCCCCGAACCGGCGTGCCAGCCCAGGGGCGAGCGGAGCGAACACCCCCAGCAGCGTCACCGGGACGGTGGTGAGCACCATGACCGCCCAGGCCGGAAGCCCGGCGTCGGCCGTCACCTCCGGCAGTACCGCAGCGAAGCTCGAAAAGACTGTGCGGAGGTTCAGCCCGATCAGGACCAGGCAGATCCCCAAATACGCGAGCTGCCGGCGGCCGGCCGCGCGGGGCGGCCCGGCGGGGCCGTCCCGGAGAACGGCGCCGGCCGAATGGTCCAACTCGTCAGTTTTCCCAGCTGAGGTCACCCGCCCCATTCTTGCAGCCCCGCGTCTTCACCCCTTCCCTTCACCCCTCCCTCAGCGGCTCAACCCCACCTCCGCGGCCGGCCCGCCGGGGCGGCCGCGGGATCCCCGGGCGGCCCGGCCCGGCGAACTCAACTATTCTGGAAGGGATGAGCGAATCCCCAGAATCCCCCGGCCTGCAGGCAAACCCGGAGTCCGGCGCCCCGGACCAGAGCCAGTTGCCGCGCCCCGTGACCCCCGGCAGCCAGGCCTCGTTCGGCACCTATGGGGGCCGTCCGGTGAGCTTTGTGCGCCGCGGCACGCGCCTTCAGGGCCGACGCCAGGCGGCCTGGGAGGAACACTCGGACCGTTGGGCGGTTGAGGTCCCCCGCCATGTCGCAAACACCTCCGTCCACCCGGACTATGTGTTCGACGCAGAGGCCGAATTCGGCCGCACGGCTCCGCTGGTTGTCGAGATTGGCTCCGGACTGGGCGACGCCGTTTGCCACGCCGCCGAGCAAAACCCGGACAAGGACTTCCTGGCCGTGGAGGTTTACACCCCCGGCTTGGCCAACACCTTGATCAAAATCAACAGCCGCGGACTGAGCAACGTGCGGGTTGTCGAGGCGAACGCCCCTGAGGTGCTCGCCACCATGCTCCCGGCCGGCTCCGTCACGGAACTATGGGTGTTCTTCCCGGATCCATGGCACAAGTCCCGGCATCACAAGCGCCGCCTCATTCAACCGGCGTTCGCTGATCTCGCCGCCCGGGCCATCAAGCCCGGCGGCATCTTCCGGATCGCGACCGACTGGTCCAACTACGCCGTTCACGTCCGCGAGGTCATGGCGGGCTCGGCGGAGTTCGAGAACCTGCACCAGGGCGAGCGCGCCGGCGCGGACAGCCCCCTGACCCAGGTGTGGGAATCCGGCGTCGAGTCCCGAGTGGGCGGAGCACCGGTCAAGGAAGGCCGGGCGCCGGTCAGCACCGAGCACACCGGACCCAACGAGGGCGTCGACGGGACCGGCGGGTGGGCGCCGCGGTTTGAGGGCCGTGTTCTGACCAGTTTCGAAAACAAGGCGCACGAAGCCGGCCGCCTGATCTTCGACCTCAGCTACCGCCGAATTTAGGCACCCCGGCGCGCGGGTGTCTTTTGTTGAGCGGCTTCGCGTGGCACGATTACGGAACGAACCACGCTGGGTAGTACTAAGGACACGATCATCAAACGAGAATTGAACGACGCTGCTGACGTCGCCGAGGACGTCACCAATTCGAAGCCCCTCGAAATCGCAGCGCGGGCCGGGTTCGCCGTGTCGGGGTTGCTGCACTTCCTCATCGGGCTGGTCGCGATCCGGCTTGCCATGGGCGGTCAGGGCCAGGCCGATGTCAGCGGCGCGGTGGAAGAGCTCGCCCGGCAGCCGGCGGGGCCGTTGCTGCTCTGGACATCGTTTGCCGCCTGCGTGGCGCTGGCCATCTGGCAGGCGTCCGACGCCATTTTCGATTTCGGGCACCTGCCGACCAAGAAAAAGGTCGGCAAGAAACTCAAGGCAGCCCTGCAGGCCGTGGTGTACACCGCGTTCGCCCTGACGCTCGCGTCGGTCGCCACCGGGGCCGGCTCCGACAACCGCGAGTCGACTTCCGACATGACCGTAAACCTCATGAAGGCACCGGGCGGCGTTGCACTCCTGGTGATCATCGGCGCCGCGGTAGCCGTCACCGGGATCGTCTACGCGATTCGCGGCTTCAAGAAGTCCTTCATCAAATACCTGCGCATGCCGTCCCAGCCGCAGGCGCGCACCGCAGTGACGGTGATCGGCATGGTGGGCTACGTTGCCAAGGGCTTTGCCCTGCTGCTGGTGGGCCTGCTCATCATCATCGCCACGGTGAAGGCACACCCCGAAGAGTCAACCGGGCTCGACGGCAGCCTGAAGGCCCTGCGGGAGCAGCCGTTCGGCGTGTACTTGCTGGCCGCAGTGGGCGTAGGCCTGATCTGTTACGGCATCTACATGGCGGTGCGGGCCAAGCTCGCGAAAATGTAGGCCCGCGCCCGTTGCCGGCTCCCGGACCGAACGGACCGCCGCGCCCCAGGAGTGGGCTACCCCTGGGGCACGGCGATGACAGCAACGGTCTGCTGCTGCTCATCGCGCATCTCGACACTGGCGATCCTGGCCAGCTGCACCGGCGTCGCCCCGGTGATCCGGACTCTGCCGGTGGGCGTGGCCGTCCACGCGCAGGCGCGGTCCACGCCGCCGTCACGGTCCTTTACCCAGAGTGAGAGGGTCCCGGCGACGGGCAGGCTGCGGCCGTCCACCGCCAGTTCGGTGCCCCAGGTTTTCTTGACGAGCCCCACCGTGACTTCCAACCCGCTGCTGGCCGCAACGGAATAGCTCGCGTCCGGTTTGGCGGGTTGGTTCAGCAGCGGACCGGCCAAGATCCCCAGCCCCAGGCATGCGGCGGCCGCCGCGGCCACCGCCGACGTCCACCGGCGCCGCACCTTCCGGCGTCGGGCGGCGAGCTCGTCCAGGAGCCGGCTTGGGACAGGTTCGGGTTCCGGCGGGACCAGCGCGCGGTCCCGGGCGGCCGCCGCCGCGGCGGTGAGCGCGACGGCGTCGGACACCGGGATCGCGTCCAGCAGCGCGGGGAGGCTGGCAAGTTCGTCCAGCTCCTGGCGGCAGTGGGCGCACACCGCAAGATGCTGCTCGAAGGCCGCGGCTTCGGCCGGCTCCAGCCCGCCGAGCAGGTACGCGCCGAGGAAGTGATGCAACTCGGTCCCGTTCACTGCTGCACCCCCATCTCGTCGAGGATCGTCCGTAGGGCCCGGACGGCGTAGAACGCCCGGGACTTCACCGTGCCGCTGGGGATCTTCAATTGGGCGGATGCCTCCTGGACTGTGTAGCGGCGGTAGTGGAGCGCAACAAGGACTTCGCGGTGTTCCGCGCTGAGCCGCAGCAACGCCTCTTCCATCAGCACCTTGTTGAGCAGCTCGTCGATGCGCCCGGCGCCGACGCCGCCTTCCGGGAGGGCCTGGACATCGCGGTCGCCGGCTTCCTGCGGCCGCCTTTGGGCTTTGCGGTAATTGTCGATCATGATGTTGCGGGCCGTCCGGAACAGGTAGCTGCGCAGGCTGCCCGTGATCTGCGGCGCCTGCTGCCAGACCCGCAGCACCGTTTCCTGGACGACGTCGTCGGCGAGCTGGGGGTCCCGGGAGACGCTGAGGACAAAGCGTTTCAGTGCCGTTCCGTGGTCGCGGTAAATCGCAGCCACGACGTCTTCGTCCAGCGGCATTGCCCACCTCCAGGGAATTCGTGTTCTGCCCCTCTACGACGTACGGGCAGGCCCAATAGTTCAGTGTGCCCCAGGACAGCCCGACACGAACATGTCGGTTCCGCCATGAACCATTCCGCTCTCCATGGCGTCGTATCTCGTAGCGCCGGCCTCCGAGTTGGGCTGGCTCGAGTCTAGGAGCAGCAAATGAAGAAGCATCTCAGCATTGGCTTGTCCGCGTTCGCTCTGGCCGCCCTCCTGTCCGGCTGCGGGGGCGGAACGACCACGACGCCGACGTCGGCGGCGCCGGCCACCTCCGCCCCCGCAGAGACCGCCACGAGCGCGCCAGCCAGTTCCGCGCCGTCGTCCATGTCCGCCGCGGTACTCTCGGTGGCCGACTCCAAGGCGGGCCAGATCGTGGTGGCCGAGCAGGGACTGAGCGTCTATTTCTTCACCAAGAACACGAAGGATTCCGGGAACAGCGTCTGCACCGGCGCGTGCCTGACGTCGTGGCCCGCTGTCACGTCGACGACGGCGACTCCCACAGTTAACGGCGTCACCGGCAAGGTCGGAACCATTCCCACGGCTGACGGAAAGATGCAGGTGACCATCAACGGGATGCCGATCTACTACTACTCCAAGGACCAGGCCGCGGGGGACATCAACGGCCAGGGCGTCGGCGGGGTCTGGTTCCTCGTGTCACCCTCCGGGGAAATGATCACGGCACCGCCGGCCGGGTAGGCTCACCGGCCGCGGATCCGCCGGGACCGGTCGGCCGGGCCAGAGTTAGCCGGCACGGGTTGCCCAGCATGGCACGGCCGGCGCCTGCATTTGGGGGCAGACGCCGGCCGTACCGGAAAACTGTCGGGGAAGGCTGCCTACGGGCGTGCCTTTTCGAACTCCGCCGACCCTTCAAAGTCAACGGCCTCTTCGAACTCCCCGGCCTCTTCGAACTCCACAGCCGCGAGGATTTCCTGGGTCCGCGGATTGAGCATGAAAGCCTCGTCGTCGTCCTCCAGCATGAGGAATTCGCCCTGCTCCGTGGTGAAGTGCCAGGCCAGGGTGGTTTCCCCGTTGTGCTCATAATTCGGATCGCCCATGGTGATCCGCACCAGGCTGTGGCCCGCGAGGCCGCACAGCTCGCGGATGATCTGCTCGAACTCCGGCGCGTCCAGAAGCGCTTCCTCGGCGGCTGCCGCCTGGCGCTCCGCGAGGTCGGAAAGCCGGGCCACCCGCCCGGCAATGTGGGCGTCGAGGTCGTCGTCGGAAAGGACCAGCAAGTCCTCCTGGCCGCGCAGCCACGCGGCATTCAATGCGGCGATGTCCTCCGTTGCGAGGATCGACTCGAATTCCCCGTCCAGTTCTTCGATGCGCCGAACGGCGTCGGAGACCCCGTCGCCGGGTTCGTCTTCCTCTGCGCTTCCGGCGGCCCAGCCGCTGCCGCCGTCGAGGTAGCTGTCGACGTCGGCGTCGGTCAGGGCGCCGAAGGCGGCTACCGTGCGGTTGAAGAGGTCCAGGTGCGCGGCGGCACCCATGGCCTCCAGGCCTTCCCGGACGTAGGGGTCGACTTCCTCGCGTTCGGGCGCGGTGAACACGTACTGCGCGAAGCCGCCGGCCAGCGCCTGCGTCAGGTAGAAGTCCACGTAGTAACCGCGCAGCGCGGCCGGGGAGATCTCTTCCGTGTCCAGCAACTCCTCGAACATGGCGTTGACCACGTTGACGTTCGCGTCGACAACGTCCCCGTTTCCGCCGTTGAGGCTTTCGGTGGTCAGCACGGTGGGGTAGCTGTGGGCGGACTGGATGGTGGGCTCACTGTGGGTCATGCGGAATCCTTACTGCTGGCGCTGCTGATACTCCGGACCTCTCCACGGTAGGTCCGTCGTCACGGCGGGCGGCCGAGCCCCGGTTGAACGTCCGGCGAAGTTTAGGCGGCGCTTGTGCGGGCGGCGGCGAAGTTCCGGGGCCTGCGAAGGCTCGGTAAGATGGATCAGATGATTACCTGCCGAAAGTAGCGCGCACATGCCATCCCATCCGGACGAGAGTGCGGCACTGGCAATACAGACTCCCGCGATCAACGACCGCTCCCTCGCGGCCGGGCTCGCTTACGCCATGGGGAGCCGCGTTTCCGGGATCTCTTTCGACGCCGCCACAGGCCTGCTGCTGGGCAAGGTGCGGGGCGGTTCCGACGTGCCCTATTCCACGACGGCGAAGCTGGTCCGGAAGGCAGGCGGCTGGAGCTGCACGGTGGGCGTCTGCAGCTGCCCGGTCCGCAAGGACTGCAAGCACGTGGCTGCCCTGCTCTTCGCGGCCGAAGACAACCCCGCCACCAGGATGCAGCTGCTGGCCCCCGCCGAGGGCACGCGGCTGTCCCGCCAAAGCGCGCCACCGGAAATGGCCGACTGGGAGCAGGCCCTTAGCCCCCTGATCGCCCACCCGGGGATCACGCCGTCCGCCAACGGCACCCCGCTGGCGCTCCAGTTCGACGTCGAGGAACCCGCCCCGCACTTTTCCTACACGGGCCGCCGCGACCCGCTCCGCAGCGTCCGCCAGCTCAAGGCACGCCCCGTCATCATGGGCGCCAAGGGCAAGTGGATCCGCGGCGACGTCTCCTGGAGCACGCTGAGCTACCTGAACTACCGGCGCGAATGCAACGAGGCGCACGTCGAGTGGATGCAGGAATTCCTCGCCTCGCACACCGCTGTGGCAAACCGGCAGCACTCCGGCACCGGACTGTGGCTGGGGCTGAACACCTACGCCGGCAAGAACCTGTGGAGCCTGCTGTCCCAGGCCCAGAAAATCGGCGTCGCCCTGGTGCACAGCCGCGGCACGGAGCCGGTGCGGCTGGTCGAACAGCCTGCCGCCGTCGGGCTGAACCTGGCGCGCATCGGCACCGGCGGGGACGACGGCGGTCTCGAGCTCGCGCCGACCATCACGGTCGAAGGTGAGGTGGTGGATCCGGCGTCGGTCGGGACCATCGGCCGCCCGGCGCACGGAATCTTCCTGGCGTCCGACGGCGGCGCCCTGCCCGGTACCGCCCCCGCGGACCCCGTCATCACCCTCGCCCCGCTGGAAAGCGGTCTCAGCGAGGAACTGCTGACCTTCGTCACGGGCGGGACAACCCTGCACATCCCCGCACGGGACGAAAGCCGCTTCCTAACAGGGTTTTACCCCAAGCTCAAGCAAACCGCGCGGGTTACCGCCTCCGACGAGTCGGTGGAACTGCCCACGCTCGCCGTCCCCACCCTGTCCCTGCTGGCCAATTACGGGGCCGACCACCGGGTCCGGCTGCATTGGGAATGGCACTACACGTCCGGAAACCTCGTCACGGCACAGCCGCTGTGGCGGCACCCGGGCGATCACGGCTACCGGGACGACCCGGCCGAGGCCCGCATCCTCGAGGCGGTCGGGCAGCCCTGGGACGTCGTGCCGGCCCTGGGCGAATCCGCGACCGGCGGCTGGGGCACGCCGCGCCTGGCGGCCACGGCAGAGCTGGCCGGACTGGACACCCTCGCCTTCACCGAGGACGTGCTCCCCCGGCTCCGCGACCTCCCTGACGTCTCCGTGGATACCTCCGGCGAGATTGCGGACTACCGCGAAGCCGAAGAAGCCCCGGTGGTGGCGATCTCCACAAAGGCGACGGACAGCCGCGACTGGTTCGATCTGGGCATCGTCATCACCCTGGAGGGCCAGCCGGTTTCCTTCGCGGCACTGTTTTCCGCCCTCGCCGCCGGCCAGACCCGCATGCTGCTCCCGAGCGGGGCGTACTTCTCGCTGGACCTGCCGGAGCTGCACCAGCTGCGGGCCCTGATCGACGAGGCCCGCTCCCTGCAGGACAACCCCGGCGACAAGGACGCCCCGCTGCAGATCAGCCGCTTCCAGGCCGGGCTGTGGGACGAGCTCGCACACCTGGGCATCGTGGATGAACAGGCCGCGGCGTGGCGCGAGTCCGTAGGCGGCCTCCTTGAAGGCGGCATCAAGGGCCTTCCCCTGCCCGGGTCACTGAACGCCGAGCTGCGCCCGTACCAGCTGGAGGGCTTCAACTGGCTGAGCTTCCTGTACCGCCACGGCCTCGGCGGCGTGCTGGCCGATGACATGGGCCTGGGCAAGACCGTCCAGGCCCTCGCCCTGATCTGCGCCGCAAAAGACGCCGCCGCAGGAGATGAAGCCGGAACCGGGTCCGGGACCGCCCCGTTCCTTGTCGTCGCCCCCACTTCCGTGGTGGGCAACTGGGAGGCGGAGACGGCTCGGTTCGCTCCCGGGCTCAACGTGCGCGCCATCGGCGAAACCTTCGCCAAGAGCGGCACGCACCCGGCCGAGGCGATGGCCGGCGCGGACATCATCATCACCTCCTACGCCCTCTTCCGCATCGACTACGAGGCCTACGCCTCCCAGACCTGGGCCGGCCTGGTCCTGGACGAGGCGCAGTTCGTCAAGAACCACCAGTCCAAGGCCTACCAGTGCGCCCGCAAACTGCCCGCCGCCTTCAAACTCGCCATCACCGGCACGCCGCTGGAGAACAACCTGATGGAGTTCTGGGCACTGACCTCGATCGTGGCTCCCGGGCTCTTTTCCAGCCCCAAACGGTTCGCCGAGTATTACCAGAAGCCGGTGGAGAAGAACGGCGACAAGGGGCAGCTGGACAAGCTCCGGCGGCGCGTCCGGCCGCTCATGATGCGGCGCACCAAGGAACAGGTCATCAGTGACCTGCCGCCCAAGCAGGAGCAGATCCTGGAAGTCGTGCTGAACCCGCGGCACCAGAAGGTCTACCAGACCCACCTGCAGCGGGAGCGCCAAAAGATCCTGGGCCTGATTGAGGACGTCAACAAGAACAGGTTCACTATCTTCCAGTCGCTGACCCTGCTCCGTCAGCTGAGCCTGGATCCCTCGCTGATCGATCCCTCCCTGTCAGGGGTGCGTTCCAGCAAGCTCGATGTCCTCTTCGAGCAGCTCGCGGACCTGGTGGCCGAAGGGCACCGGGCCTTGATCTTCAGCCAGTTCACCGGTTTCCTGGGCAAGGTCCGGGAGCGCCTGGTCGAGGAGAACATCGAGTTCTGCTACCTCGACGGCGGCACACGCAACCGCACCGACGTCGTGAACGAGTTCAAGAACGGCGCCGCGCCGGTGTTCCTCATCAGCCTCAAGGCCGGCGGCTTCGGCCTGAACCTCACCGAGGCCGACTACGTGTTCCTGCTGGACCCGTGGTGGAACCCGGCATCGGAGGCCCAGGCCGTGGACCGGACCCACCGGATCGGCCAGGCCCGGAACGTCATGGTCTACCGGCTGGTCGCCAAGGACACGATCGAGGAGAAGGTCATGGCGCTCAAAGCGAAGAAGTCGCAGCTCTTCGCCGACGTCATGGAAGGCGACGCACTCACCGGCGGCGCCCTGACGGCGGAAGACCTGGCGGGGCTGTTCAACGACTGACGCTGACCAACCCGGAAGCTGCGCTTTAGCCGCGCTTCAACCCTGATACGGCCGACCGGGGCTCCGCCCGCAGCCGGGCCAGCAGCGTCGCGGCGAGCAGCGCCGTCGTCATTTCCAGCGCGATGACTGCCAGCAGCGCCCCGGATCCCGACGGCGCCGCGCCGGCCCCTGCTGCCGCAGTGCTCACATGGTGACTGTGGCCCGTGCCGCCGGCTCCCGTGCCGAGGAGCAGGACCGCGTGCACCGCGGTCATGGCCAGCGCCGCGGCCATCACCTGGCGAAGGGCCCTGTGCCTGCCGTGGCGCCAGATGTGCACGGCGCACGGCAGGCACACTGCCACCATGGCGAGCATGAGCACGTTCAGCCAGGTCCCGTGCTGGTTCCCGGCGGCCAGCCACAGATGCGCGAGGCACGACGCCGCGGTCACGGCGGCGCAGATCCGGGAATGGAAGACGACGCCGGCGAGGCCGGCCCGGCGGCCCAAGCTGGCTGCGACACTCACGGCGCCGGCCTAGCTGTGGCAGTGTGCGCCGGCGTCGCCCTCGCCATGGCAGCTTGAGGACTGTTGAGCGTTGGCCGGCACGTCCAGCACGGGGCTCCGGTCGAAGAAGCCCTCGGGGCGGAGCTTGAAGCCGACCGTGTCCACCGGCATGATGGGCCAGTCCTCGATCCGGGGGAAGTGGGTCAGGCCGAAGGTGTGCCACACCACGATGTCCTGGCCGTCGATGTCGCGGTCCTGGGCAATGTAGGCCGGCAGGCCTGCTCCCCCGGCGTGCTGGTTGACGAAGTCCCCCGTGGGGTACCGCTCCTCCTCCGCGAACCGGGTGACCCACAGGTCCTTCGTGGCAAAGGCCGCGCGCCTGGCGATGGAGGACTCCGGATCTGCCAGGAGAGTGGGCTGGCCCTGGGCATGCAGCTTGTAGCCCACGGGTTCGCCCAAGCGGTTGCGTGATTCCGGGTTGGAAATGATCCAGGTCCGGCCGCTGGGCGCGTCGGCTTCCCGGACGGCTTCCGACTCGCGCGCCAGGACAGTCCGCTTCCGGGAGAACGCGTTGCCGCGTTCGTTGCCCTCGCCCATTCCCTGGCGGACCACGTCTTCTTCTTCGACCCGGTTGGTGAGGCCGTCGACCGCCATATCGAGACGGGCGCTGAACAGGTGCTGGTGGTACGGCGCGCCCAAGCCCGGGGCGAGCTGGGAGATGTTGGCCGAGCCGCCTTCGGGGTAGGCGGAGGTGAAGACGACGCCGGTGGCCTTGGCCTCGAACTCGATGGTGCCGTCGAGGTAGAGGTACCAGTAGAAGCCGTAGTCGTAGTTGCCGATGGTGGTGAAGAACGAGATCACCAGGCGGCGGTTGCGGCGGGTGTAGTTGATGCCCGTCCAGAGGTCGCTGTGCTTGGCCAGGATCCCCCAGTCTTCCTCGTGCATGCAGATGCCGTTGCGGATCTCGCGGGGGTTGCCGAAGGCGTCACTGATGACGGGGCTGAGGTAGGTGATCTCGCCCAGGCAGTCGCAGCCCAGTTCCAGGGAGTTGGCGTACTGGCCCACGAGGTATTCGCCGGTGTCGAAGTAGTTCTGCCACGACCGGATCGGCGACGGGTCCCCGTACGGGACCACCATTTCGGCGATGGATGCGCGGTTGATGATGGGACGCAGGCGGTCGCCGTCCTGGAAGGCAAGGTTGTGCAGCACCACCCCCTCGCGGACGTCGAAGCCGACGTCGACACTCCACTTTTCCCATTCAACGTGGTTGCCGCCGGTGACCGTGAAGCTGGGCCCGTCCGGCTGCGTGATGTTGATCGGCTTCTGCGTGGTGCGCATCGGGCCGGTGAGCTCCGGATCGGTGTAGTTGCCGTGCTCCGCGGGAATCGGGACGGCGCCGGTGTCCAGCACCTGCGTCACTTCCTGGCTCACGACGTCGACATATGCCACGAGCCCGTCCACCGGGTGCGCCCAGGCGCTGTCCTCGGGGAAATCCTGCACGAAGGCCAGACCCCGAAGGATCCGGCGGCCCCTTTCCTCCGGGTACTCGAAGACGCCGGCGGACAGCGGGGCAACGCGGACCGTGCTGACGTCCAGACCGCGGCTGGCGAGGGCCTTGAGCCAGCGCTCGTCCGTGGCCAGGAGCTGTTCGACGACTTCGAATTCCTCCTCCAGGACCGGGAGCTCGCCGGTCGCCGCCGTGTCCAGCTCGACGGCGGAAACCACCGTGCCGCTGGAGACCGAAACGGTCACATCGGCCGGCCTTCCCCCGGCGGCATCGTGCAGGAAGACCCGGAACCGGCGGTCCTCACTTTCGGCCGGCGCGTTCCGGGCGGGGTCCAGCAGACCGAGGTACGCGATGCGCCGGGTCTCGCCCAGCAGTCCCGCGGCACGCAGGATGCCCTGGACCGCGGTGATTTCGGCGCCCGTGGCCAGGCTGTAGCGGCTGTACGGACTAAACGAGGTGCGGGTGTCAGTTTGTGCGGTCATCATGACGGCCTTCGTTCGGTGACCTTTGCAGGTCAGAACTTTATTTTCTATAGTTGTAGAGAATACGGAAATGTAAGCTGTGCCACAAGAGTCCGACGCAAAATATTTGGGGAGCTGTCCGGTGCCAAAGATTGTCGACCACGACCAGCGGCGGCTTGAACTCGTCGACGCCACGTGGCGGATCATCGCCCGGCTCGGGATTGAAAGTGCCACCATGCGGGAAATTGCCCTCGAGGCAGGCTTCGCGAACGGCGCCCTCAAGCCCTACTTCCCCACCAAGGATGACCTGCTGACCTTCGCGTTCGGGCACGTCTTCAACCGCACCAACGAGCGCATCGCAGGAGTCACCGCCGGGCAGGCCGGACTGGCGGCCCTGCGGTCGTTTTGCGTCGAGGTGCTGCCGTTGGATGAGGAACGGATCAACGAGGCCCGGATTGTCATCCCGTTCTGGCAGAAGGCCATCAACGACCCCGGCAAGGCCCGGATCCACCGCGATTCGATGGAGCAGTGGCTTGCAGCGATGCGCCAGTATCTCGCCGAGGCCCGGCACGCCGGCGCCGTCACCACTACCGTCAGCGACGCCGCCCTGGCCGGGCAGCTGCTCAACCTCCTCCTCGGCGCGCAGATCGCGGCGGCACTTGCCCCGGAAGGCCAGGTGGAACTCGGGCTGAACGAGCAGCTGGAGGGCTTCCTGACCCTGCTGGGCTGCCAGGCCCGGTAATTGGGCCCGGGCGATCTTTTTTCTCCGGTTGTCGAAAAAAGATGACAGCGGCGGGCTGCGGCGCTACCCTGAAAGGACTGTGTCCCATGACACACTCCCAGAAATACGACGGCGTCAGGATCTCCTATGACCGCAGTTGCAGCCCGCCCTCCGCTCGGTCCCACGGGACAGGACGTCCGAACCAGCACGGCAGAATCCTTCGACCACTGGCGGCACCTCGTCGCGGAATCCTTCGTTCCCCTGGCCGCCTCGAGCGCAAATGCGGACAACTTCCACGGCCGCTTACGGGCCCGCAGGCTGGACCGCGTGGCACTCGTCGAGGTCTCCTCCACAAGCCATGAGGTCCACCGCACACCGGCGCTGATTGCGCAGTCCAACCAGCGCTATTTCAAGCTCAACCTCCAGCTGCAGGGCACCGGGCTCCTCATCCAGGACAACCGCGAGGCAGTCCTGCATCCGGGCGATCTCTCCATCTATGACACCAGCCGCCCCTACACGCTTGCCTTCGAGGGCGACGCCCGGCTCATGGTGCTGATGTTTCCCTGGGACGCACTGTCCCTGCCGCCGGAGTGCATCGCACAGCTTTCGGCCGTGCGTTTGGCCTCCGACGGGGGCCTCGCCGCCATCGTCGGGCCGTTCATTGCCCACCTCGCTGAGAACCTGGAGGCGCTGAGCGGCCCCAGCGGATCGCGGCTGGCCACCAACGCCCTTGATCTCGTCTCCACGATGCTGCATTCGGAACTGGACATGTCCCCCGACCGCATGAAACCCCAGGCCCTGTTGGCGGCATCCGTCCGCGAGTACATCGATGCCCACCTGGCCGATCCAATGCTGTCACCGGCGTCCATCGCGGCGGCCCATTTCATCTCCACCCGGCACCTGCACAACGTCTTCCATGAATCCGGGACCACCGTGGCGAGCTGGATCCGGACCCAGCGGCTGGAGGGGGCGCGCCGCGAACTGCGCGATCCGCTCCTGGCCGGAATGCCGGTCGGAGCCGTGGCCGCGCGCTGGGGCTTCCTGGATGCGGCCCATTTCAGCCGCTCCTTCCGGGATGCCTTCGGTGAGTCCCCCAGTGACTGGCGGCGCGGCGCCTGAGCCTGGCCTTCACCCCCTGCCGAGAGCACCTGCTGTCGTCAGCACCGCCGTTGTCGGCGCCGCGGAAACTACAAAGGCAGAGGGGGCGGTGCCGGATCTGTCCGGCACCGCCCCCTCTGCTTCCACTGCTGATGCCCACCGCCGCCCGTCAGACAGTGACCCCTGCGCGCGCGGCCCTGCCCTCCACGGCAATTTCCACCAGCACACCGGCGGTAAACACTATGGGTACGGTCAGCAGCAGGCCCACGGCCGTTTCGGCACTGCCGCCGATCAGAGCGGTGAAGTTGATGATGACGAGGGACAGGACCCAGCCAAGCAGCAGGGTGGCGAGCACCGGTGCCACCGCGGTCTGCCAGAGCTGGCCGGGCACCCTTTCCCGCCGGAAGTACGCGACGACGGCCAGCGAACAGAGCATGTAGAGCACCAGGAGCGCGGCCACGGCCAGCCCGCTGAACCAGGAAAAGAGGGTGAGGACAGGATCCAGGGACAGCACCGCGAACGGCGCCACGAGCAGGAAGGCGACCACGGTCTGGATCCGTGCAGCGACGGCGGGCGCCTTGTGCCGGTTGGTCCGGGCCACTCCGCGGGGCATCGACCCGCGCAGGGCCAGCGAATGGAGGTAGCGGTTGATGCCGTTGTGGAAGGCGATGATGCCGGCCAGCAGGGAGGTCACGAGCAGCATGCCGGTGACCGTTCCGGCCCACGGCCCGAACAGCTCCACCATCGGCGTCAGCACGAACGCGGTGGAATCGCCCGATTCGAGGGCCGCGCCCGCGGCGTCGATGACATGCGAGGGTCCGTAGTAGCTGACCAGCATCCAAGAAATGAAGGAGAAGAAGACCGCGATGACGACTACCGAGAGGTACGTGGCCCGGGCTACGGTGCGGTGGGCGTCCTTGGCCTCGGCCGAGTAGATGGCCGTTGATTCGAAGCCGAACATGGAGGCGACGGCGAACATGATGGCAACGCCCGGGGCGCCTGCGCCGATCGCCGCGGGAGAGAAGGACGCCGCCAGGCTGATCCCCTCCGGCCCGCCGCCCCGCAACAGCACGGTGAACCCGAACATGAGCAGGATGGCGACCTCCAGGCCCACGAGCACCGCCAGGACCCGCGCCCCGAGTTCGATGTTGAGGGAGCCCAGCACCTGCACGCCCGCCATGGTGATGGCGGCCAGAAGCCACCAAGGGACCACGATCCCGGCAGATCCGAGGAGGCCCGAGAACGCCGCGCCGTACAATCCATACATCGCGGCCTGGACCGTGCTGTACGCGAGGAGCGCGAGCCACGCCGCTCCCGCGCCAACCTTGCGTCCGAAGGCGGCGGTGACATAGGCGTAGAAGGCGCCGTTGGCCTGGATCTTCCGGCTCATGGCCACGAAGCCGACCGCGAAGATCACGATGACGATGCCCACCACCAGATACGCGCCGGGGGCGCCGGCGCCGTTGCCGAGCGCTGCGGCCAGCGGTGATGCCCCGACGATTCCGGTCAACGGCGCCTGGGCTGACAAAACAAAGAAAAGAATGCCCATGACGCCGACGCTGCCGGCACGCAGCGCGGTGGAGTGCTCCGTGCGGGGGCTGGATTCTGCGGTCCGGGAATCTGAATTTGAAATACTCATCGGATCCTTCTTAACGGTCATGAGTCTGGGGAACGGCGGTCTGGGAAATGGGGGTGCGTTGCACCGTGAAATCCAGCATGGCAGGTGGCGCCCGTCACGCTTTTGTCGCTGAGCGACCGGTTGTTGTTCCTGAGCGTAGTCAGCACCAGGGCCGTCGCCGCCTGCACGGCCGGCCGGACGCCCTCCGGTCCGCAGCCTCGGGAAATTGCTTTCGGTGTTCCGTTCGCTCCCGCACAACAGCTCTTCGCGGATAGACAAGCCCCTCGGCCCCTCGCCGGAGCACGCTTGAAACAGCACTCTTAGGCCGCACCGGCCGCGTTCTCTGACCTACTCGATGTGGAGTACCCCCATGGAAACCTACGACGCCCTACTCGCCTCGATCACCCCGGTGGCCGGGGAAACCCGCACGATCTTTGACCCGGCCACCGGACAGCCGGTCGGCGAAGCACCGGTCCACACCGTTCAGGACCTCGAAGCCGCCATCGCCGCCGCAGCCGCCGCGCAGCCGGCCTGGGCTGCACTGGGCCACGACGCCCGGTCCGCCGCGCTGCTCAAGGCCGCCGACGCCGTCGAACGCTCCGCCGAGGAACTCGCCCGCCTGCTCTCCCGCGAGCAGGGCAAACCGCTGAACGGCCCGAACGCCCGCTTTGAGGTCGGCGCCTGCGCCGCCTGGCTCCGCGTCGCCGCCGGCACGCCCCTGGACCCCGAAACCGTGGTGGACGACGGCGAAACCCGCGCCGAACTGCACTACCGGCCCATCGGCGTCGTCGGCGCGATCGGCCCCTGGAACTGGCCCATGATGATCACCGTCTGGCAGCTCGCCCCAGCCCTGCGCATGGGCAACGCCGTCGTCATCAAGCCGTCCGAATACACCCCGCTGTCCGTCCTTGCCCTCGTCGAAGTCCTCAACCAGGAACTCCCCGAAGGCCTCCTCACGGCGGTCTCCGGCGGCCGTGACGTGGGCGAGGCCCTGGCCGGACACCCCACGATCGGCAAGATCATGTTCACCGGCTCCACCGCCACCGGCAAGGCCATCATCAAATCCTCCGCCGACACCGTCAAACGCCTCACCCTGGAGCTCGGCGGCAACGACGCCGGCATTGTCCTGCCCGACGCCGACCCGAAGGCGATCGCCGAGGGCCTGTTCTGGGGCGCCTTCATCAACACCGGCCAGACCTGCGCGGCGCTCAAGCGCCTCTACGTCCACGCCGACATCTATGACGCCGTCTGCGAGGAACTCACCACCGTCGCCCGGGCCATGCCCATGGGCAACGGACTCGACGAGGCCAACGTCCTGGGCCCGCTGCAGAACCGCCAGCAGTTCGACATCGTCGCCGGCCTCGTCGGGGCAGCCCGCGACTCCGGCGCCAGGATCCTGCTCGGCGGCAACCCGGAGAACGACCAGCCCGGGAACTTCTACCCCGCCACCCTGGTCGCGGACATCGCCAACAGCAACCCGCTGGTCGCGGAGGAGCAGTTCGGCCCCGCCCTGCCGATCATCCGCTACGGCACCGTGGACGAGGCCATCGTAATGGCCAACGCCGTCGACGTCGGCCTCGGCGCCTCGGTCTGGTCCTCCGACCCCGCCGAAGCCCGCAAGGTGGCGGCCCGGCTCGAGGCCGGCACCGTCTGGATCAACAAGCACGGCGCCGTGGACCCCCGCATCCCGTTCGGTGGCGCGAAGCAGTCCGGCTACGGACTCGAATTCGGTGTCGAAGGCCTCAAGGCCCTCGGCGTTCCGCAGGTCATCAACGGCTGACGCTGCATTTAGCAGGGGCCATCAGCGCAGCGCCTGCGGCACTGGTTCGTGCCGCAGGTAGCTGCGCCGGAACCGGCCGCTGCCGGCGGTCAGGGCCCGCAACTCCACCGCGTACCGCAACAGTTCCTGGTCCGGCACCTCGGCGCTGATCTCGGTGCCGTCGGCGCCGGCGGAGGTGGTTCCGGTCAGGCGTGCCCGCCGGGAGGACAAGTCGCTCATCACGGCGCCCACATGGTCCTCCGAAACGCTGATGGTCACGGACGAGACCGGTTCCAGGAACTGGATGCGGGTTGCCCCGGCCGCCTCCCGGAGAGCCAGCGCCCCGGCCGCCTGGAAGGCAGCATCGGAGGAATCCACGCTGTGCGTCTTGCCGCCGATCAGCGTTACCTTGATATCCACTACCGGGAACCCGGCCGAGACGCCTTTCTGCATCTGGGCCCGCACGCCCTTTTCCACCGAGGTGATGAACGGCCCGGGAATCACGCCGCCAACGGTCTTGTCGACAAACTCGAACCCGCCGCCACGGTCAAGCGGTTCCACCTCGATGTCGCACACCGCGTACTGGCCGTGGCCGCCGGATTGTTTGACGTAGCGCCCGTGCCCGGCGGCCGGCGCGGCAAACGTCTCCCGCAGCGGCGTGATGACCGGGACGCTCTGCAGGTTCACGCCCTGGTCCCGCAGCCTGCCCAAGACGACGTCGGCGTGCGCCTCGCCCATGCACCACAGGATCAGCTGGTGGGTTTCGGAGTTGCGTTCCACCCGCAGCGTCGGGTCCCCGGCCGTGACCTTCCCCAGGTTCCTGGCCAAGGCGTCCTCGTCGCCGTGCGTGGCGGCTTCGATGGCGACCGGCATAAGCGGGTCCGGCATGTCCCAGGCGGCCACCAGCAGCGGCAGCTCCTTGGCCGAAATCGTGTCGCCGGTCTCGGCGGTGCCCAGCTTGGTCAGCGCGCAGATATCCCCCGCGACGCAGAACGGCACTGGCCGCAGTCCTGATCCCAGCGGCGAGTAGAGGTGGGTGACCCGCTCGTCGCTGTCGTGGTCCTCGTGGCCGCGGTCGGCCATTCCGCGGCCGCCCACATGGATGGCGGCGTCCTCCCGCACCACGCCGGAGAAGACGCGCACCAGGCAGACGCGGCCAAGGAACGGGTCGATCGTCGTACGGACCACTTCACCGAGCAGCGGGCCGTCGGGGTCGCAGCCGAGCGCCCCGGCGGGCACCCCGTCGAGGTCGGTCGCTGCGGGGACGTCGCGCTCCCCCGGCGTCGGAAACGCACGCACCAGGACCTCGAGCAGTTCCGACAGGCCGAGTCCGGACTCCGCCGAGGCCGGCAGCACCGGATGGAAGGACCCGCGGGCCACCGCCGTCTCAAGATCGGTGATCAGGACGTCGGGGGCGATTTCCTCGCCTCCGAGGTAGCGGTCCATGAGCGTCTCGTCTTCGCTCTCGGCAATGATCCCTTCGATCAGCGCGCCCCGTGCGGACTCCGCGGCGGCGAGTTCGACGCCAGTCGCGGCCCGGGTGGCCGGCGCCGGTTCCGCATCACTGTAGTCGGAGACCGTGCCGGTCAGCAGTCCCAGCAGCCCGGTGACGGGACCGTCGGCGGGGACCGGCAGGTAGAGCGGAAGGATGGAGTCGCCGAATGCCAGGCGGCAGCGGGCGATGGCGGCGTCGAAATCCGCGCGCGGATGGTCCAGGCGGCTGATGACCACGGCCCGCGGCATCCCGAGCCGCTGGCACTCGCTCCAAAGCGCCGTGGTCGCTGCGTCGACATCGTCGGTGGCCGAGACGACGAACAGCGCCGCATCCGCCGCCCGGAGCCCTGCCCTCAGCTCGCCGATGAAATCCGTATAGCCCGGAGTGTCCAGGAGGTTGACCTTGATGTCCCCCACCATCACCGGCACCACCGCGAGCGCCACGGAGCGCTGCTGCGCGATGGCGGAAGGATCCGAGTCGCTCACCGTAGTGCCCTCGGCGATCGAGCCCTTGCGGGTGATGGCTCCGGTGGCGGCAAGCAGTGCCTCGGTGAGCATCGTTTTTCCGGAACCGGAATGCCCCACGAGTGCCACATTGCGGACCTTGTCCGGCTGTTCCGGCGGCGCGACGCCGTTGGCGTCTGCCCGCCGGAGGTCAGACGTACCCCGGACCGGTCCCCTTGACTGCGTCTTGGCGCCTTTCGATGGCATGAGAACCTCCCGGCGTCGCATCCACTCGTGCCCTGCAGGGCCTTGTGTTAAGGATTGGACACCCTGGGACGCCCGGACAGCAAGGTCTTTTTCAGGCCGTGGCCGGAGCAACCAGGGACCCGGAGGCTGCCCGGTTCCGGAGCCAACGGCCCAGGGCCTTGCCTTTGCCCTTCCACCAGCTGTCCTCGTCGCTGCCATAGTGCCACCGGAAGATCACAGCGACCATGACGAACACCCCGGCCGCGACCTCGGGCCAAGAGCCGGAGGCGGCATCGAGGAGCACGCTGATCGCCATGACCAGGATGGAAGGCAGCGCAAGTGTCCGGAACCACGTGTTGGCGACGTACCGGCTGCGGGATCGCGGCACGGAGACCGCGCGTACGAAGTCGAAGCACAGGCAGACGACCACCAGGGCCTGCCCCAGGGACATCAGGATGTGCCCCGGCAGGGAGCCGGCAAACAGCACGGCCGCCTGGAGCCCCGGGCTCACGGCGTGCCCGTCAAAGCAGCCGGCCGTGAAGAATCGGCAGTGGACGGATCATACTCGGTTGAATCATGCATGCGATGCCCCCCGGCGTCTACGCTGCTCCTGCGCTGGCTCCGCGCCCGGGCTTCCCGTAGGAGCTGTAGGCGTGTCATGCCAGCCTTTTCTGACACTCCAATTCAACGCGCGGAATGGGCATGAAGTCACGCAAATGAGGTACCCGACTATCGGATGGTCGGGTACCTGATTGCGTTCCGGTGTACTCGGTTCGCTCCTGCCGCTACTTGCCCCGGCGGATTCGCTCCACAGCCCGCCGGCCGGCTGATCGGGCAAAAAACAGACTTCTTGCTCCGTGGCTCCTGGTCGGCACACCTGCCCGGCACCAAGCCAAGGGCGAACTCGTCAAGAATCCGCTCCTGACCGTCATCAAGAATGTGGTCAACACGGGCGTCCCGTTCATGGTGATCCTCGTATATATCATCGGGTTGCCGATCCTGCGCGACATGCTCGCCGGCGCCCAGGGCGCCTGGTTCTCCGAGCTGTCCCCCGCCAACACCCGGACCTCCGGGGCATCCATCGGATACCAGTTCTCGGCCGCAATCTCCGGCTTCATCCCCCTCATCGCAGCAGCCACGGCCGCGGCCTGGAGCTGGAGCGGCGTGGCAATCGTCTACATGGCCTGCGGAGCCATCGGACTCATCCCCGCCCTGCTCACCAGGGAAACCTGGGGAAACAGCGAACGCGCCGCCGTCGACCAGCTCATCGCCGCCAGCAAGTAGGCCACGGCAGCCCCCCACGGGACGGAACAACAGGACGCAACAACAGGACGCAACAACAGCTGTGCCCGGGACCACTGGTCCCGGGCACAGCTGCGTGTCCTGGCCGATGAGTCCTAGCCCATGCCCCTCGGCCGCCACACCACCAGCGCCTGCGACCGCGCCTGCGGACGCTTGCCGCGGGCCAGGCTGACGACGTCGCCGGCGGTTCCTGCGGCGAAGATCCGCGAATCGGCCCCTTGGCGGCGCCGGCCCAGCTCCTCAGTCAGTTCGCCGACCCGGCGCTGCAGGGCGGCCACCTGGTTCTCCAGCTGCAGGATCCGCTTGATACCCTCGAGCGAGACCCCCTCCTGGGAGAGCCGCTGGACCTCGCGGAGCATGTTCACATCCCGCTGCGAGTAACGCCGCGACTTGCCCGGGGCACGGCTGGGCGAAACGATGCCCAGACGGTCGTACTGGCGCAGCGTCTGCGGGTGCATGTCCGCCAGTTCCGCGGCAACGGAGATGACGAAGATCGGCTGGTCGAAGTCGATGGCCATGGCTGGATCCCGTTCCTAGAGCCGGGCCTTGGCTGTCAGGCCCGCGCGGACGTCCTCATTGGCGGTGGCCGTGGCGAAGGCCTTCACGGCCTCCTCCGCTTCCTTGTTCAGCTTCCGTGGAACAGCGACGTCGATCGTCACCAGCAGATCGCCGGTGGCTTTGGCGTGCTTGACGCCGCGGCCCTTGACACGCAGGGTCCTGCCCGAGGGCGTCCCTGCCGGCACCCTGACCTTGACCGTGTCGCCGTCGATCGTCGGAACCTCGATGTCGGCGCCCAGGGCCGCCTCCGGGAAGGAGACCGGGACGTGGATCCGGAGGTTGTCGCCGTCGCGGACGTAGAATTCGTGCGGCTTTACCGAGACGGTGACCATGAGGTCGCCGTTGCCGGCGGGGGCGTACTGCCCCTTGCCGCGGACGCGGACCTTTTGTCCGTCCTTGATGCCGGCCGGGATGCGGACGTCGATGATCTCGCCGTCCGGTTCACGCAGGCCGATCGTGGTGCCGCGGATGGATCCGCCGAATGAGATCGAGGTCGACGCGGTGCGGTCCGAGCCCTTCTGCGGAGCCCGTTGGAAGGACTGGCCCCCGCCGCCGAATCCGCCGCCGCCGAAGAGATCTGCGAACTCGGGCGGAATGCCGCCGGCCGTGCTGTAGCCGCCGGAGTGGCGGCCTCCGCCGCCGGTAAAGAGGCCGCCGAAGAGGTCCTCGAAGCCAGCTCCGCCGCCGGCCCCGCCGCTTCCGCCAGGGGCAAAGCGTGCGCCGCCGCCCATGGCCCGGATGGCGTCGTACTGCTGGCGCTCATCGGGGTCCGAGAGCACGGAATACGCCTCGGAGATGTCCTTGAACTTCTTCTCCGACGCGACGTTCCCCGCGTTGGTGTCCGGGTGGTGTTGCCGGGCAAGTTTGCGGTAGGCCTTCTTGATGTCGGCGTCGGAAGCGTCCTTGGCGACACCAAGGATCTTGTAGAAGTCCTTGTCCACCCAGTCCTGGCTAGCCAATGGCGTTTCCTTTCAAAAGTCGTGCAGAGTGCGTTTCGCAGATGATGGGCCCCCGCCCCTTCGCGTGGTGGCCTGGTCCTGACGGACCAAGCCACCACGCTCCGACAGGCCCGATGCCACTCCCGGGGCCCATCATCTGCTTCGCGCTGTTTCTCAACTCACTTTAGGCGAGCAACACGCTGGCGCGGAGGCCGGATAGGGGGCGGCGGTGTGGAGGGCACCGCGAAGCGGGCACCGCCCCCTATCCGGCGGAGCGCCAGAGGCAACCTACGCCGGTACCGCCACGATCACCTGGGCCGCGCGGAGGACACGGTCGCCGGACTTGTAGCCCGAGCGCAGCACCTGGCTGACGGTGTCGATTTCGATATCCGTGCCGGGCTGCTGGATGAGGGCCTCGTGGATGGTCGGATCGAACTCCACGCCGGTCTCATCGATGCGGACCAGTCCGTACGTCTTCAGCGCAGCCTCCAGTTTGGCGGCGATCGCGGCGAAGGGGCCGTCCGCGAGGTCGCCGTGCTGGCGGGCGGCGTCGACGTCGTCCAGCACCGGGAGCAGGGAGTTCAGGACGCCGATGACGGCCATCTCCCCCGCCACGGCCCGGTCGCGTTCGACGCGCTTGCGGTAGTTGACGTACTCGGCCTGCAGCCGGCGGAGGTCATTCCTGAGCTCCTCCGCCGCGGCCGCGTCAACGCCCTGGGCTACAGATTCCGCGGCGGGCACCTCAACACTGTTGAGGATGTCCTCTGCCTGGGACAGGGCGTCCCCGGAGTCTGCCGCGGCAGCGGCGTGATCCTGGCCGGGGTGGCGGGCCTGGCCGGTCTTCGGATCAACCTTGCGGTTGTCGTGGATCACCGGCTTCTGCGGCTCGTTCTCCTGCTGTTCCGCGTCGCGCCGGCTCTCGGAAGAACCGTGCTCTTCTTCGTTACCGTGGTGCGGCATGATTACTTCTTCTCGTCTTCGTCAACGATTTCGGCGTCGACGATGTCCTCATCGGAACCGGCTGCCTGCTCGCCTGCGGGGGCACCCTCCGCGCCGGTGGCGCCGTCGGGGGATCCGGCGTGGGCATAGATGGCTTCGCCGAGCTTGCTCTGGGAAGCCTGCAGCTTCTCGAACGCGGTCTTCACGGCGGCGTCATCGGTGCCTTCGAGGGCCTTCTTGAGCGCGTCGACGTCGGCCTTGACCTCGGTCTTGACCTCTTCGGGCAGCTTGTCGGCGTTGTCAGCGATCAGCTTGTCCACGGAGTAGGCGAGCTGCTCGGCCGTGTTGCGGGTGTCGGTTGCCTCGCGGCGGGCCTTGTCCTCGGCTGCGTGCTCTTCGGCGTCGTGGACCATGCGGTCGATGTCTTCCTTGGACAGCGCGGTGCCGCCGGTGATGGTCATGGACTGTTCCTTGCCGGTGCCCTTGTCCTTCGCCGAAACGTGCACGATGCCGTTGGCGTCGATGTCGAAGGTGACCTCGACCTGCGGAACGCCGCGGGGGGCCGGCGCGATGCCGGTCAGTTCGAAGGTGCCCAGCGGCTTGTTGTCGCGGGTGAACTCGCGCTCGCCCTGGAAGACCTGGATGGCCACGGACGGCTGGTTGTCATCCGCGGTGGTGAAGGTTTCGCTCCGCTTGGTCGGGATGGCGGTGTTGCGCTCGATCAGGTGCGTCATGATGCCGCCCTTGGTTTCGATGCCAAGGGACAACGGGGTGACGTCGATCAGCAGCACGTCCTTGCGCTCGCCCTTGAGGACACCGGCCTGCAGGGCGGCGCCGACGGCGACGACCTCATCGGGGTTGACGCCCTTGTTGGGCTCCTTGCCGCCGGCCAGTTCCTTGACGAGGTCGTAGACGGCCGGCATGCGGGTGGAACCGCCGACGAGCACGATGTGGTCGATCTCGGAGAGCTTGATGCCGGCTTCCTTGATGACGTCCTGGAACGGCTTCTTGGTGCGGTCCAGCAGGTCCTTGGTGAGGTCCTGGAACTTGGCGCGGGTCAGCTGCTCGTCCAGGTGGACCGGGCCGTCGGGGGTGACGGACAGGTACTGGAGGGAAACGTTGGTGCTGGAGGAGGAGGAGAGTTCCTTCTTGGCCTGCTCCGCGGCTTCGCGGAGACGCTGCAGGGCGATCTTGTCCTTCGTGAGGTCGATGCCCTTGACCTTGAGCTGGTTCAGCAGGTATTCAACGACGCGCTGGTCCCAGTCGTCGCCGCCGAGGTGGTTGTCACCGGCGGTGGCGCGGACCTGGATGGTGGAGAAGTTGTCCTCATCCTTGCCGACCTCCAGGAGGGAGACGTCGAAGGTTCCGCCGCCGAGGTCGAAGACCAGGATGAGTTCGTCTTCCTTGCCCTTGTCCAGACCGTAGGCCAGGGCGGCCGCGGTGGGCTCGTTGACGATGCGCAGGACGTTCAGGCCGGCGATTTCTCCAGCCTCCTTGGTGGCCTGGCGCTGGGCGTCGTTGAAGTAGGCCGGCACGGTGACTACGGCGTCGGTGACCTTTTCACCGAGGTAGGACTCGGCGTCGTTCTTAAGCTTCATGAGGATACGGGCGGAAATTTCCTGCGCCGTGTACTTCTTGTCGTCAATGGCGACGGTCCAGTCAGTGCCCATGTGGCGCTTGACGGACGCGATGGTGCGGTCAATGTTGTTGACGGCCTGGCGCTTGGCGATCTCGCCGACCAGGACCTCGCCGGACTTGGAGAAGGCAACAACCGACGGCGTGGTGCGTCCACCCTCGGCGTTGGCAATGACGGTGGGCTCGCCACCTTCGAGAACGGAGACGACGGAGTTAGTGGTTCCGAGGTCAATACCTACTGCACGTGACATGGATTGTTTCCTTACTTCCTAGGAATCTTGCGGAGATGGCCGCGGACCCGCAGTGGCTCTAACCGCAAGGGCTCTAACCGCAACGGGTCCGACCGTTATTGAGCGATCTACACTCAACTTTACCCAGAGGGAGACATAAGTCAATTTCAAGTTGAGCGAAGTCGACTCAACTTTGCTTTTCCAGTCCCGCCCGCGGCAGCTCCCCGCCGCCTAAATTCCCCTCAATCCAGCCCTTCCGGCGCGTCCCGGGCGGCGTTTCGCCCTGCGCGAACCTGCACCCTGGGCGCAGGGGCGCAGACCATGGCAGGGGACCAGCCGGCACCCGCGCCGGCTGGTCCCGCCAGCTTTGGTCTCGTTAGTTGTCGCCCCGAGCGGCGTCGCCGTCGGCAGGCTCTCCCGTTGCAGGCCGGGCGGATCGCTCGGGACGGGACGTACCGGCGCTCCCGTAGTCACCTTCGGGGTATTCACCTTCCTCGGCGACGCCGGCCGACTCACCGGCGACGCCGGCGGGCTCACCTGAGACCCCGCCCTCGCCGTAGTCGCCCTCGGGATAGTCGCCTTCCACGTCGCCGACGACGGCAGCTCCGGCCACGCCGGCCTCGCCATAGTCCCCCGCCGCGTACTCCCCCTCGACGGCGGTGGGCGGGAGTTGGCCGGCCGTGCCGGCGGAGCCGTAGTCGCCCTCAACGTATTGCCCCTCAGGTGCCGCGGCCTCTGCCTCAACTTCCGCGGGACCGGCATCGACGTTCCGCGGCGCCGCTTCTCCGGGGACATTCTCTTCAGGCGTGTTCCCTGCCGGCCTGTTCTCTTCAGGCCTGGTCTCTTCAGACATGGATGGATCCTTCCTGGACGCATCTGGCGCGCCCGTGCGGGCGCAGGGGCAGTCTATCGAGCGCCACGGCAGGGCAACAGGGGAACCTGCTTTACCGGGCAGCGCCGGCCGCCGGCAGGCCCGCGACGTCGGCCAGCACCGCGAGGTGGTGGCCGAAGAGCTCCTCCCGGGCAGTGAACGTGCCTGGGCCGTACTGGCCGAAAACCTCGAAACTGACGGCGCCGAAGAGTGAGGTCCAGGCCAGTGCGCCGCGGGCCAGGAGGTCATCCGGCACCGCCAGGCCGAACTCGGCGCGGATTTTCGCCAGGTCCCCCGCCAGTCCGGCGGCCATGGCAGGACCCCGCCGGCCGGTCGCGGCGAGCCGCCCGGCCCGGAAGGCGCCGTCGAGGATTCCAATTAAGGCCGTAATCACCCTCGTCCCGGGGCCGGTGGTCCGCTCCGCCGGGGCCCGGTAACCGGGCACCGGACTGCCAAAGAGCAGGGCGTAGCGCGATGGCTCGCGCAGCGCCCAGTCCCGCACCGCGCCGCCCAGCGCCGCGAAGCGCCCGCCGAAGTCTTCCTCCGGCACGGCCCCGACGGCGGCATCCACCGCATCGCCAAGTTCGTTGTACGCATCAATCAGCAGAAGGGTCAGCAGCTCCTCGCGGCTCTCCACGTAGCGGTAGACCGCCGAAGAGACGACCCCGAGATCACGGGCCACGGCACGGAGGGACAGCGCGGCGGCCCCGTGCAGCGCCAGATGCTCCCGGCCCAGGCGGACGATATCGGCCTCCGTCTGGGCGCGGGCACGGTCGCGCGGGGTGCGCAGGCGCACCGCCGCCGGGGCCGCTCCGGCCGGGCCGGCCGCAACGCCGGAGTCTGTCGCGCCCGCAATCCTGTCCTCTGGCATGAGTCCAGCATTCCACATCCAAGAGCACTGTCAACAAATGTGAGCACTGCTCTTGACTTGTCGGCAGCGGCGTCGCATCCTGAATGGGAGAGCGCTGCTCTCGTTATTTGAAAAGGAGATCGGAATGTCCCAACCTGCACCCTCCGGGCACCAACCGTCCAGGCTCCACGTCGTCACAGGGGCCGGGCCGGTGGGCTGGACCGTCTCCGAACAGTTGGCAGCGGCGGGACACCGGGTGCGCCTCCTGACAAGGTCCGGCAGCGGACCCGCCCACACGCTGGTGGAACGAGTGTCGATCGACGTGTCCGAGCCCGCCCGGCTCGGCGAGGCCTTCCAGGGCGCCGCGGCCGTTTTTCACTGCATCCACGGCTCGCGGTACAACGCCGAGGTGTGGGCCAGGGAACTCCCGGCCGCCGAGCTGAATGTGCTCGCCGCGGCGGGCGCAGCGGGCGCCGTCGTGGTCTTCCCGGAAAGCCTGTACTCCTACAGCACCCCGGAAAACATCATGACCGAGGACAGCCCCCGGCAGGCGCAGGGCGGCAAGCGCGGAGTCCGGACCGCACTGCTCGCAGCCCGGGCGGCCTCCCCCACCGCCACCGTGAGCATGGTGGCCGGCGATTTCTTCGGGCCGCGGGTCCGCAACTCGCACGCCGGCGAGCGCATGGTCCGGCCCGTCGCGGCCGGCAAGCCAATGCAGGTGATCGGGCGGGCGGACCAGCCGCATTCCTTCACGTACGTTCCGGACCTCGCGGCCGCCATGATTGCGGCGGCTGACAGGCCTCAGGTGTGGAACCGGGTATGGCATGCGCCCACCGGACCTGCACTGACCCAGCGCGAGATCGCGGGGGCATTCGCCAAGGCGGCCGGCGCCCGGGCACCCCTTCGTCACGGATTCCATGGCGAGCCAGGCTGCCCTGGGGCTGACACCGACCCCGCTGGACGAGGCAGCCGCCGCCACCGTCGCCTGGTGGGGGGACCAGGGACAGTGACGGCGGCTGCGGTCTTCGGTTCCGCCTAGCGGACCCCGGCCTCCTCGTTTTCAGCCGGATCTGCCTTCGGATTTTCGGCGGGCAGCGTGGCCCGGGCGCCATCGCCGGCCACGGCCCCGCTCCCGGGCCGGCCGAGCTTGCCGGGCCACCAAAGCCGCGGGCCGATGTCGTAGGCCAGCGCGGGCACCAGCAGGGAACGGACCAGCACCGTGTCCAGCAGGACGCCGAACGCGACGATGAAGGCGAGCTGGACCAGGAACATGATCGGGATGACGCCGAGGGCCGCGAACGTGGCCGCCAGGACCACCCCGGCAGAGGTGATGACCCCGCCTGTCACTACGAGGCCGCGCAGGATGCCGGCCCGGGTGCCGTGCTTGAGGGATTCCTCCCGGACCCGGCTCATCAGGAAGATGTTGTAGTCGACGCCCAGTGCCACGAGGAAGACGAAGCCGAACAGGGGCACCGTCGCGTCCGCGCCCGGGAAGCCGAAGACATTGTTGAACACGAAGGCGGAGACGCCCATCGCCGCGGCATAGGACAGCACCACGGAGGCGACCAGCAGGACCGGCGCGAGCACCGAGCGCAGCAGCAGCATGAGGATGACCAGGATGACGCCCAGGACCACCGGGATGATGGTGACGAGGTCGCGCTGGGCAGTGGTGTTGGTATCCAGCGCCGTGGCCGTCACACCGCCGACCAGCACGCCGCTGTCTATCTTCTTCAGGTCCTGGCGGAGCGACACCACGGCGTTTTCGGCCTCGGCGGAGTCCGCGGCGTGGTTCAGCGTCGCGTTGATCAGGACCTTCCCGTCCCTGATTGCGGGGGCAGCCGGTGCGCCCGGGGCGCCGGTGATGACTGGGGCGCCGCCTTCGGCCAGCAGATAGGCGTCTCCGACGCCGTCGCTGGTCTGCAGTTTCGCCAGAACCTCTTGGGCGTTTGCCTCGTCGGCCACGATCACCGCGGGGCTGCCGGACCCGGCGTCGAAGTGCCGGCCCAGGGCATCCTGCCCGTCGACGGCGTTGGAGGCGGTGAGGATGACGTCGGTCTGGGCGACGCCGTTGGCTTTAAGCTGCAGGACGCCGGTAGCGGCTACCAGGAGCAGCAGCACCGAGGCGACCCAGACCGTGCGCGGCCGGCGGGATACGAGCGAACCGGTGGCCCGCCAGAGTCCCTTCTGGCCCTCGAGGCCGGTGACCAGTTCCGGTTCCCGATCGGTTTCCGGGAGCAGCTTGGGCCTGAACGGCCAGAACGCGGCCCGGCCCAGCAGTGCCATCAGGGCCGGCAGCAGGGTCAGGGCGGCGAAGAGCGCGCAGAGGATGCCCGCCGCCGCCACCGGGCCGAGGGCCTTGTTGGAGTTGAGGTCGGAGAACAGCAGGCAAAGCAGCGCGATGATTACGGTGGCGCCAGAGGCCAGGATCGGTTCCCAGGCCGCCTTCCATGCGGTGACGGCGGCGGCCGTCCGGTTGGTGGTGTGGGTCAGGGCTTCGCGGAACCGGGCCACATACAGCAGTGCGTAGTCGGTGGCTGCGCCGATGACCAGGATGGACAAAATGCCCTGGCTCTGGCCGTTCAACTGGATCCAACCGGCCTTGGCCATGCCGAACACCAGCAGGATCGCGGCGCACAGCGCGAAGACCGAGGTGAACAGCACCATGACGGGCAGCAGCAGGGAGCGGTAGACAATCAGCAGGATCAGGAACACGGCGCCCAGGGCCACGAGCAGCAGGATGCCGTCAATGCCGGCAAAGGCACTCACAAGGTCCGCGGTGAGCCCGGCCGGTCCGGTGACGAAGGTCTGCATTCCGGCCGGCGCGGACGCCCGGACCTCGTTGCGCAGTTCTTTGACCACCGTTTTCACTTCCGCCGAGGAAGCAATGGGCACCACGAACTGGACTGCCTTGGCGTCCTCGGAGGGGATGGGACCGATCACCGTGCTCCCGGCCTGCAGGGCCTCCAGCTTGCCCTTGAGGGCCGCGGTCTCGCGGAGCTGGGCCGGAGTGAAAGCGGAGTCACTCTCAACCACGATCACTGCCGGGATCTCCTTGGAGTCCCTGAACTTGGCCTGCCAGTCCGCGGCCTCGGTGGCCTCGGCTCCGGCGGGAAGGAACGATGCCTGGTCATTGGATGACACCTCGCTCAGGCGGCCGAATGTAGGGCCGCCGACGCCGGCGATGGCCAGCCAGGCCAGGACGAGCACTGCGGGGACCAGCCAGCGCAGCCAGAACGGGACACGGGTCGCCGCGGACGAAGTCGTTTTCATGTTTCCTTCCAGGGTGCGCCTCGGAGTGGGAGCAGAGATCAACTCCATAGTAGACTATCTCCATCATAGAGATAACCCATCGGCCGGGGCACCGGAGGAGAATAGAGACAGCCGGCGTCAGGCCGCTGCGCAGACCCTGCAGTAGACTCCCGAAGGCGCCGTCGACAGCGCCGACCTGCCGCGGTCAGACCGCCGGGGCAGGATCAAGGGACGAAGGAGGTCCGCCGTGTCAGCCGAATCCCCGGGCCTATCCGAAGACGCGGCCTCGCCCAGGAACACAGTCCCGCCCGAAGCCGCCGGTCCGCCGCCCCTCGTCCGGCTCCTGCAGGAATTCACCCTCGAAGCCAACCGCTATGTGGACTCCGCCGGCGGCCGCAATGACATGCACCGCACGGACCTCAACGCCCTCGCCGTCATCATGCGGCACGCGGCGCGGGACCAGATTGTCACTCCAGGGGTGCTGAGGAAAGAGCTGAACCTCAGCTCCCCGGCCACCACCGCACTGATCGACCGGCTCCACAGTTCCGGCCACGTGGTCCGTGAGCGCGAGGGCGCTGACCGCCGCCAGGTGCAGCTGCGCATGACGCCCAAGGCCTACCGGGACGGCGGCGCAATGTTCCTGCCGCTGGCCCGCCATATGGGTGCAGCCATGGCGAACTTCACGCCGGAGGAACTGGAGATCGTCACCCGGTTCATGAACTCCATGATCGATGCCACTGTCCGGGCGGGCGAGGAAGCGGCCCGCGGCCCCGGGCCGGAGCAAGCGCCGGGGCAGCGCCCCGGCTGAATCGCGGCCCGGACGTCACGGATGGGCGGCGGTTTGCGGCCGGCGACCGGGGAGCGCCTCCGCCAGTGCAGAAGGCGCCGTTTCCGGCATCGTTTCCTGTTCTGGGGTCCCGCCAAAGCGCCTGCCGACGCCGACGGCGGCCGCTGCCAGTGCCAGCGGAACCCCCAGCGCCCAGCCGCTGAAGATCAGGACGGCCACCATGACCCCGGCCGCCACGATTACGCCGTACCAGGCAACGGTCCGCGGCTGCAGCAGCCGGATGCCGGCCGCCAGCCCAAACGCGGTGACGGCCGTGAAACACGCCGAGGCCGCGCCGATCTGGAACTGCATGTCGGTGAGTCCGGCGACGGCGGCAGCGAAGGACAGCAAGGTCAGGACGGCCAGAGTTGCCAGGCTTGCGGCGGGTACCTGTCCCCGCCCGGCACCGCGTGCAAGCGCGGGCGGCAGCACGCCGTCGGACGCCAGAGCAGCCCCGAGCCGGCTGGCCCCGGCCACGAAGGTGTTGATGGGGCCGAACGTCAAAACCGCCGCCGCAACCGCGGTGAGCGGGGCCGCCAATGAGCCCAGCCCTTTCTCCAGCAACGCCGCGACGGGCACCGCAGTAGCGGGCAGTTCCGGGCCGAGGACGGCCACCGAGGCGGCGACAACGCCAATGTAGACCGCGCCCACCACAATCAGCGTGAGCCACGTGGCCCGTCGGAGATCGCGCCCGGGGTTCCGGAACTCACCGGCCAGGTGCGAGACGGCTTCCCAGCCGGCGAAGCAGAAGAACAGCAGGCTCGCGGCACCGCCGACCGCCCAGTAGCCGTGCGGGGCGAAGGGCTGGAAATTTTCCGAATTGGCGTGCGGTGCCGCGAGCACGACGGCGAGCGCGAGCAGTGCCACCAGCAGCACCATGAGCGCCAGTTGCATGCGGCTGGAAACCCTGATGCCGACGGCGTTGCTCGCGAAGGCGGCCAGCAGGATCACCGCCGCCGCGAGGACTGCGGTGTCCCGGCCGCCGCCGGCGGCGTGGGCGATGTAGTTGCCGCCGATCACGGCCGTAGCCGGGGCGCCGAAGGGGATCGAAAAGTAGAAGAGGTACCCGGCCACCACCGAGGCGCGGCGACCAAAGGCACGCTTGACGAAGTGGGCGATCCCGCCGGCGTCGGGCTGCTGGCGGCTCATTTCGGCGAAGCTGAAGGCAACGGGAACGCAGAACACCAGCAGGACGGCCCAGGCCAGGAGCGACGCCGGGCCGGCCTCCTTGGCTGCGATGGCGGGAAGCACCAGGACACCCGAGCCCAGGATCGCGCCGACATAGATTCCGGTGGCCTGGAACAGGCCCAGTCCGTTGCCGGCGCCGCTGCCGCTGCCGTCATTTTTTCTGTTGACTTTCACCCCTCCATTCATCCGTAGAATCACCGGCGCCGGAAGCGGCAAAACTGACGGCCACCCGCAAAAAACTGCCTGCCGCCGCGCGCCTGCTGACCCGCAGTCGGGGGTCCACCCTTTTCCGGGCGAGGGAGGGTAGCGTTCCATTATGAGTGCGCAGCAGCCTGACGATGTGTACACGCACGGCCACCACGAGTCGGTGGTCCGTGCCCATGCCTCCCGCACGGCGGAAAACTCGGCAGCGTTCGTGCTCCCGCATCTGATGCCCGGGACCTCCGTCCTCGACGTCGGCTGTGGGCCTGGCAGCATCACCTGCGACTTCGCGGAGCTGGTGGCGCCGGGCAGGGTCACAGGCTTGGACCGCTCCCCCGACATCATCGCCCAGGCCGCGGCCCTCGCCGTCGAGCGCGGCGTGGACAATGTCGGCTTTGCCGCCGGCAACATCTACGACCTCGACTTCCCGGACGAATCCTTCGACGTCGTCCACGCCCATCAGGTCCTCCAGCACCTCACGGACCCGGTCGCGGCGCTGCGGGAGATGCGCCGGGCGGCCAAGGCAGGCGGGATTGTGGCGGTGCGCGACGCCGACTTCCACGGCATGAGCTGGTACCCGGCCATCCCCGAGCTCGACGACTGGATGGAGCTCTACCAGCGAATCGCCCGTCGCAATGGCGCCGAGCCCGACGCCGGCCGCCGGCTCGTGTCCTGGGCGCAGGCCGCCGGCTTCACGGATGTGGCGCCGTCCAGCAGCAACTGGCTCTACGCCACTGGGCATGAGCGGCGGTGGCAGGCCCGGGTGTGGGGCGAGCGGGTGCTGCATTCGTCCTTTGCCGACCAGGCGCTCGAGTACGGCCTGGCCAGCGAGGCGGACCTGGCCCGGATTTCCGCGGGCTGGCACCGGTGGGGCTCCACCGACGACGGCTGGTTCCTGATTCCCAACGGCGAGGTCATCGCCCGGGCGTGAGCGGCGGCCAGCGGTCACAGCACCGGCACAGCCCGCCGAAAGTGCAGCCATAACTCCGCGCCTGAGGCTGGGTACAGGCCGAATCCTCGGCCGGCCCGGAAGCCCGGGCCCCAGCAAAGGAGTTTCACCATGGCAAAGATCAACAAGACCACCGCGGGCATCATGCTCGCTGCGGTGATCGGCGGCGGCGCCATCGGCGCATCGGCCATCCCCGCGATGGCTGCCGATTCCACCGGCAGCTCGTCCTCGACCCGGGCCACCGACGGCTACGGCACCGGGGGCCAGCGCGGCCCGCACCAGGCCAACGGAAAGACCGAGGAGGTCCTCACCGGCGACACCGCCACGAAGGTCGAGGCGGCGGTAAAGGCCGCCCAGCCGGATGCGACGATCGAGCGGATGGAGACCGACGCCGACGGCGCCACCTACGAAGCCCACATCACGAAGGCGGACGGCACGCGCGCCACTGTCCTGCTGGATGCGAACTTCACGGTGACCGCAACCCAGGAAGGCCAGGGCGGCCCCGGCGGCGGCCATGGCGGCCCCGGGGACACCGCCACGGATGGCTACACGTCCAACGGCTAACCCTTAGCGGGTCTTGGGCGCGCCCTTGCACGCCCAAGGCCCGCGATCCTGGCGGCACGGCCGGCCTCCGGGGCATTCACCGTCGAGTACCCGGCAGCCATTCCCTGCTTCCGGGTCTGCGGATAGGGTGCATTAGACATCTGCACTGGAGACCACGGCAAGGAGAAACCCATGCGCAAATTGACGGCCGGCCTTTTCTGCTCTGTGGACGGCGTGGTTGAAGACCCGTTCAAGTGGCAATTCGACAGCTTCGACGAGGAGCTCGGCGCCGGGATGGGCGAGATGATGGGCCGGATCGACACTGCGCTCCTCGGCCGCGTGGGCTACGAGCAATGGGCAGAATACTGGCCCAACGCCGAAAGCGACGCGGACTTTGCCGGATTCATCAATCCGCTGCCGAAATTTGTCGCGTCCCGGACCCTGACAGGCGAGCTGGAATGGCAAAATTCACGCCTGATCGAGGGCCCGCTGGAAGACTTCGTCGCGGCCCTGAAGAACAGTGACGGCGGCGAAATCGGGATCTTCAGCAGCATTTCGCTGGTCCACCAGTTACTGTTCGCCGGGCTGCTCGACACCTTGATGCTGATCGTCCATCCCGTGATCGCCGGCAGCGGGCGGCGGCTGTTCAACGACGGCGATGCCCTCACCCGGCTGGAGCTGCAGTCGTCCCAGCAGACCAGCAAAGGCAACATGATTCTCAGCTACGGCCTCCGCCGCGACTGACTCCCGTCATCAATCGGACCCGCCACGGCCGGGACCGTAAACTTACCTGGTGCAACCCTCCCTTTGGCTGGCCCTGGCCGGCGCCGGCGTCCTGATCAGCTTCACTCCCGGCGCGGGCGCCATCAACACCATGAGCAACTCCCTGAACTCGGGATTCCGACGGTCCCTCTGGGGCATCCTGGGCCAGCAGGCCGCCCTCGTGGTGCACATCCTGATCGTGGCGCTCGGCGTCGGGGTGCTCGTGGCGAGCTCACCGGTTGCCTTCAACGTGATCCGCTACGCCGGCGCCGCCTACCTGGTCTACCTTGGCATCCGGCAGTTCCTGCACAAACCGGACCTGGACCAGGAGAAGGCCGCGGCCCTGCGCAACGAGCCGGGCCTGTCCATGTTCCGCCGTGGCCTCTGGGTCAATCTGCTCAACCCCAAAGCCGTGGTCTTCTTCCTGGCCTTCATGCCGCAGTTCATCCGGCCGGAGCAGCCGCTGCTGCCGCAGTACGTGGTCCTGGCCGCCACCGTGATCGTGATCGACGTCCTGGTCATGTGGTTCTTCTTCGCGGCTGCGGCCCGGTCCTTCCAGCGCTTCACCCGCGACGCCCGCGGACAAAAGGTCCTGAACCGGACGTTCGGCGGGCTCTTCGTCGGCGTCGGCGTCCTCCTGGCCGCAATCCACTAGGCACCGCGGCCGCCGGCGTCCCGGCACCGGCGGCAGGTCAGAGCCCGGGCGCCACCGACAACGCCTGCGCCGTTCCCGCCAGTTCGGGAGCTTCCCGGGCCACGATTTCCTCGACGTAGGCAGTGGCAGCGTCCGCGAGCCCGTCGTAGAGGCGGACAAGGAGTTCCCTGGCCTCGGTCCGCGGCCAGGCTTCCGGCAGGAGCTCGGCGGGAAGATCAGGGTCGCTCCACGGGAACGCCCGCCAGGCGTCCATCAGCTCGGTCCTGGCCCTGAAGGCCTCCGCCGGGCTGACCGTTCCGGCGTCGAGGCGTTCGGCCCAGGGCGTGAATTTTTCGGTAAACGGCCGGTATTGTTCCCTGAACTCCTGCGGTGACCAGGCCTCGACGAGCCGCTTGCCGCGGAGGCTCGATTCAGCGGTGCGGAAGATGACGTAGTCGTCCACGCCGTAGCCCTTGCAGGTTTCTTCGAGTTCCTCGGCGTGGTCCCGCGGAGACACCCACAGCGCCCCGAACAGCGGCGCGAATCCGCGCCAACGCAGGCGTGAGCGGAACATTTCGCGGACATCCCGCGACGTCTCCGGAATCGAAAACGCGATGACGGTCCAGTGGCCGTCCCATTGGCGGGACTGTTCGCCGAAGACGGAGACCTGCTCGAGGCCGTGGCGGAGCCGGTTGCGCGCCCCCGGGGTGATCCGGTAGCGCGACGTTCGCCCTGCACTGGACTGTTCGAGTACGCCCCGGGACGCCAGGCGGCTCAACGCCGTCGCCGACGCCGAGGCCGTGATTCCCAGGCCCGCGGCCAGGGCGGCGATGAGCCGGGACGGCAGCCATGCCTCGCTCTTGAACCAGTAGTCAACCAGCAGGGTGAGCAGCTGGTGCTGGGTGGACGGCCCCTTCAAAGGCCGCGGAAAGTCGATGGCCAGGTCCGGGTCCATGCCGGGCAGGGAGGCCGGCCGCTCGCTCATCACGCCTCCATCATGCCAGTCACATCCGCCATCATTTTATTTTGCACTTAGATTGACGGACGCCAGTTTAAGTGCATACTATTGCACCAGAGTGACGGAGGCCACAGCCGACCCCGCCCGCCCTGCTCAGCATGCGAGCCCAAGATCTTCCCCCAGCCCCACCTTTCGCGCCATATCCCTGCCCACCTAGGAGATCCGCAATGACCGCTGGTCCCATCGTTCCGCCGACGCCGTTGACGCCGCCCGCGGACCAGGCCCGCCCCGTTTCCGCCGAGGGAACCAAACATGCCCGCCGCGCCGCCACCGCCAGCTTCATCGGCAGCACCCTGGAGTACTACGACTTCTTCATCTACGGTTCGGCATCCGCCCTGATTTTCAACAAGATCTTTTTCCCCGGCATCGATCCCGCTCTCGGCACCATCCTGTCCATGGCCACCATCGGCATCGGCTACGTCATCCGCCCCCTCGCGGCCAGCGTGATCGGCCATTTTGGCGACCGCATGGGACGGCGCCAGATGCTGGTCCTGACGCTCGTGGTGATGGGCGTGGCCACCTTCCTCATCGGCTGCCTGCCGCCGGCCTCCGTCATCGGCGCGGCCGCCCCGGTCCTCCTGGTCGTCCTGCGCGCGCTTCAGGGCGCCTCCGCGGCCGGCGAATCAGTCGGCGCCGTCACCATGACCATGGAACATGCGCCCAGCAATAAGCGGGCCTTCTACAGCAGCTGGGTCAACACCGGCGCCGTGGCCGGGATCATGCTCGCCTCCCTGGCCTTCCTGGCTGTGTCCCTCCTGCCGCAGGAGGACCTGCTCAGCTGGGGATGGCGGCTGCCGTTCCTCGCCAGCATCCTGGTGGTCGCCGTCGGGCTCTGGATCCGCCTCCGGTTGCCCGAATCCGAGGTGTTCGAAGCCGCGAAGGAAGCGGAAACCGAGGAGGAACTGCCCATCAAGGTGGTTCTCCGCGACCACTGGCGCACTATCGTCAAAGTCATCTTCTTTGGGCTCTGGAGCGTGGTGTCGTCGGTCTTCGCGGCCTTCGGGCTGGCCTACGCCACCGGAAAATTCGGGATCCCGTCCGCCGCCATGCTCGGGGTCACCATCGCCACGGCCGCCCTGGGCATCATCGCCCAGCCCTACGCCGGCATCCTCGCGGACCGGATCGGCCGCAAGCCGGTCTTCATCACCGGCAACATCATTTGCGCCGCGGCCGCCTTCGCCTACTTCTGGTCCATCAGCACCGCGTCCATCCCGCTGATCTTCGCCAGCGGCATCCTGTTCATGACCGTGGGCTACGGGATGGTCAACCCGCTGGGCCCGGCCATGACGGCCGAAATGTTCCCCACGAAGATCCGCTACTCCGGCGCCGCCACGGCCTCGCAGCTGGGGCTCGTCGTCACCGGTTTCGCGCCGGCCATCGCCGCGGCCATCGTACAGCCCGGCCCCACCGGATGGATTCCCGTGGCCGCCTTCACCGCGGCCTGCTGCCTTGCCTCGGCAGCCGTCACCGCAATCTGGGTCAAGGAAACCTACAACGTCCCCACCGAGGCGCTGGGGACCAGGGAATCCGCGAACGCTTAAATCCTGATCCCAGGACAAAAGCGGAGGGGAACGGCCGGGTGATTCTCGGCCGTTCCCCTCCCGTCGTGAACAACCCACAGCCCTCGAACACCCACACGCCCTGAACACGCCAGTGAGGAAACCTTCCGTGACACCGAGCCCCGCGCTAAAGCCTGTGCTGATTGAACAAGACATCGAAACCCGGATGCCGGATGGCACCATCCTGCGATCCACGGTGTACCGGCCAGCGGACGGGGAACCGTGCCCGGTGCTGCTGACCAGGACGCCCTACGGCCGTGACCTCTCCGTCAACTCCGCCTACTTCAACCCCGTAACCGTCGCGGCGGCGGGCTACGTGGTCATCATGCAGGACTGCCGCGGGCGCTTCGGCTCCGACGGGGTTTTCGACCCGTCCGCCAATGAAGCGTCCGACGGCGCCGCGACCGTCGAGTGGGCCGCACTGCTGCCGTACTCCAATGGTGCCGTGGGGATGTGGGGCCGATCGTACTTCGCGGAGACCCAGTGGCGGGCGGCGTCCCTCGCCCCGAAGGGGCTCGCTGCCCTCTCCCCCGGCATTTCCGCCGGAGCCAACGCCAACAACGGTTCCCTGTACCGCGGCGGGGCCTACGAGCTCGGCAGCCGGCTGAGCTGGGGCCATGCCTCTGTCTCGGCCAGCGAGCTCCTCCGCGAATATGCGGACGACCCGGAACGGCAGGGCAAGGAATTACAGGCGTGGCTGGATCTGGACCGCTCATTTTCCGACGGCAGCGCCTTCGACACCCTGCCGCTGCGGGATCTCTCGGCACAGCTTGGCACATTCATGAACCGCCATGTCCTCCCCTCGGCCGGGGAGTCGCCGGGCAACAGCTTCACGCGCCTGTGGGACGAAGCATCCAGCAAGCCGGTGCCGTTGCCGACGCTGCACATCGGCGGCTGGTTCGATATCTTCTGCCCCAGCACCCTCTCCCAGTACTCGATGCAGCTCGAACACAGCAAAACGGGGGCCGCGCCCGCGCCCCGGCTTATCGTGGGCCCCTGGACCCACACGAACTTCTCCGCCGGCTACCCGGATGTGCACTTCGGGGTGAACGCTGCCGGGGGCATGATGAACGGCCTGGGGGATCTTTCCGGGCTCCAGACGGCCTGGTTCGATTCCGTCCTCAAGGGCGAGCCGGAGCGGCTGCGGCAGGTGCCGCCGGTCCTGCTGTACTTCATGGGCGAAAACCAGTGGCGCGGTTTTGAGGAGCTGCCTTCGCCGCGCAGCCACCGCGCCTGGTTCCTCGGCGCGGACGGGACGCTGCAGGACACGCCGGGATCCGGCGGTTCCGGCGGCTACGACTCCGACCCCCTGGACCCGGTCCCCGCCGCGGGCGGCGCCACCATGATCCACGGGGTGTACCCCGCAGGCCCGGCCGCGCAGCACGCCGTGGAGGCCCGCGCCGACGTCCTGACCTTTACGGCAGAGGCGTTCGAGGAGCCGGTCACCCTGTTCGGCGAGGTCAGCGCCACGTTCTTCGCGGCCTCCACCGCCGTGGACACAGACTTCGTGGTGCGGCTCTGCCGGGTCACTCCAGATGGGACATCCCTGGGCATTGCCGACGGCATAGTCCGCGCGTCCTGGCGGGACAGCTATGCGGGCACAGGGCTGTGGGAAGCCGGCCACGAGCCCTCCCCGATCGAACCCGGCCGGCCGTACGAATACACGGTCAGTCTCTGGCAGACGGCCTGCACCTTTGCCCCCGGCGAGCGGCTCCGCGTCCAGGTCACCTCCAGCTGCCACCCGCGCTGGGACCGGAACCTCAACACGGGCAAGCTGGCCTATGACTCCGCCGAGACACTCGTTGCCCGGCAGTCCATCCTGTTCGGCGAGGGCCACCCCAGCCGGCTGACGGCTGGAATCCTGTGACGGCGCCCTCGCCTGGAGCCCCGGAAGCACCCGGGCTGACCTTCCTTGCGGAACTCTCCGTCACCGTCGCCGAGCCGATCGACGTCGGGCCAACACCGGAAGGCCACCGGCGCGTCATCCCGATCACCGGCGGAACGGTCAGCGGGCCGGTCCTGAACGGGCGGGTCCTCCCGGGCGGCGCGGACTACCAGCTCCTCCGGAGCGCCACGCTGACGGAGCTGGACGCCCGGTACGTCCTGGAAACCGACGACGGCGAGCGGATCTTCGTGCACAACACCGCTCTCCGGCACGGCTCGGCCCGGGACATCGAGCTGTTGAACTCCGGCTCCGCCGTCGACCCTTCAAAGATCTACTTCCGCTGCTGGCCACGGCTCACCACTGCCTCCCCCGCCCTGGACTGGCTGAACACCCGCCTCATGCTCGGGTCGGGCGAACGGCGGCCCGGCCGGGTGGTCATCAGGATCTTCACGGTCGATTAGCGGCCGCCCGGCCGGCCGGGCACAGGCAGGACCGGGGCTGCTTCACCGCAGCCCCGGTCTTTCCGTGTGCTTCCTACGCTCGTGCCAAAAGCGTCCCCGCTCCCCTGTCAGACGGGGCCGGGCGCCAGCTTCCGAAGGTCCGCCTTCCGGATCTTGCCGCTCGCTGTCCGGGGCATCTCGTCCACGAAGACGACGGACTTGGGGATCTTGTACCTCGCCAGCCGGCCCTCCAGGTGGGAGCGCAGCTGTTCTTCCGTGAGCCGGGCGCCCTCCCGCAGCAGCACCACGGCCCGCGGCACCTCGCCCCATTTCTCGTCCGGCATCCCTATCACCGCGACGCTTCCGACGGCGTCGAGCTCGGCGATGGCCTGCTCCACCTCGGCCGGGTAGATGTTCTCCCCGCCGGAAATGATCATGTCCTTGAGCCGGTCGGAGATGAACACGAAACCGTCCGGGTCCTTGTAGCCCATGTCACCGGATTTGAACCAGCCGTCCGCTGTGTAGGAATCCGCGGAGGCCCCGGGCCGGTTCCAGTACTGGTGGATGACGTTGGGACCCTTGATCTGGAGCTCCCCCACCGTTGCGGGCGCAGCGGGCCCGGACGCCGGGTCGAGGGGATCGGCCACCCGGACATCGGTGAAGAAATGCGGCAGTCCGGAGGACCCGGCCTTGTCCCGGGACCTCGCCGCCGGCAGCGTGGTGGCGCCCGGGGCCGTCTCGGTCATGCCGTAGCCGTTGGAGAAGCGCAACCCCCTCCGCTCGTAGGCTTCCAGGACCCGCATCGGCACCGCGGACCCGCCGCAGGTCAGTTTGTTCAACGAGCTGAGGTCCGTGGCGTCCCAGTCCGGGTGCTCGCACAGCATCTGGTACGTCGTGGGCACCCCGCTGATGGTGGTTGCGTGGTGCTGCTGGACCAGCTCGAGCGTCCGGCGGGGATCGAACTTGGCCTCCAATATCACGGTGCCGCCTTTGAGGAGCGTGGGCAGGACGCCCATGTCCAGGGAGGCGACGTGGAACATCGGGGAGATCATGAGGGCCACGTCGGTGGAGGCAAAGTCGAAATCGACCAGAACGTTGACGCAGTTCCACGTGATGTTGCCGTGGGTCAGGAGCGCGCCTTTGGGGTTTCCGGTGGTTCCGGAGGTGTAGAGGATCATGGCGGCGTCGTCCAGGCCCACGGGCTCGTCCGGCGCCAGCGCCGCACCGGACGCAATGACGGCCTCATACGCCTCCACGGCGGTTCCCCGGCCAGCACCGCCGTTGGCCCCGCCGTCGGGAACCGTTGAATCGGGCAGCATTGAATCGGGAACTGTTTTGGCTGGCACTGTCGACTCGTCGACGACGATCCGCGAACCCACAGCGGTCTCCGCCGAGCCGCGTTCCGCAAGCACCGCGAGCGCCGCCGAATGGACCAGCAGGACAGCGCCGCTGTCCCGGAGCTGGAACTGGATCTCGGGCGGGGCAAGCCGGGTGTTCAGCGGGACGAAGACCGCCCCGGCCAGGCCGGCGGCGAAGAGGGTCTCCAGGAAGGAGGGATCGTTTTCGCCCAGGTAGGCCACCCTGTCGCCCTTGACTACGCCGCGGTCCCGGAAGGCGTTCGCGAGCCGGGCGGAACGGTCCGCGAGCTCGATGTAGCTGAGACTGCGTTCCCCGGCGATGATTGCGGTCTTGGTGCCCGACTTCGGGCGGCGCCGTTGCAGCCACGAGCCGATGCCAAAATTCTCCACGGAAAATCCTTTCTAGTTAGACGGTAGCGCCAGCGGGCCGGCTTAGGACCGGACAGCCTGCAGATCGTTGTTCTTGGGCTCTCGCGTCAGCAGGATGAAGACGATCGACACGACGGACATGATGGCCAGGTACCAGACCACGGCGGCGGTGTCCTGTCCGGAGTCCTTGAAGATCTGCGCCACGATGCCCGGCGTGAATCCCGCGCCGAGGAGCGTGGCGAGCTGGTAGCCCAGCGAGGCGCCGGTGTAGCGCGAGGTGGTGCCGAACTGCTCGGACACGAACGCTGCGAGCGGGCCGAACAGGGTGGAATGGATCATGAGGCCCACGGCGAAGGCCACGAAGATCAGCCCGATGTTGTTGGAGGACAGGAGCTGGAACATCGGTGTGAGGTAAAGGATGAAGAGCACCAGGCCGCCGACCATGACGGGCCGCCGGCCCAGCTTGTCGGAGAGCCGGCCGCCCATGATCACGAAGGCGATGGACACGAAGGAGGCGGCCGCGAAGGCGTAGAGCACGCCCTGCCGGTCCGCGCCCTTGGACACGGCGTAGGTCACGGAGAACGTGGCCAGCACCACCTGGAGGGCAAACCCGGCCGCGCCGGCCAGCATGGTGAAGATCAGAGTCTTGGGCCGGCGCAGGACCTGCAGGAGCGGAATCTCCCGGCGCGCCGACGCGCTGCCCGGCACCGTCGGCTGGGTGTTGTCCCGTTCGGCATGTTCCCGTTCGGCTTTCTCTTGTTCCAGTGCCGCCTTGAAGATGGGGCTTTCGGAGACCTTGAGCCGGACGAACATGCCGATGCCCAGCAGGACGAAGGACAGCAGGAACGGCACGCGCCAGCCCCAGGCCAGGAACTGTTCGTTGGGCAGGGCCGCGAACGCGCCCATGACCAGGGTGCCCAGCACCGCGCCGGTGGGGGCGCCGGCGTTGACGAACGAGGCCGCGAAGCCGCGCTTGCCCGATTCCGAATGCTCCAGCGCCATGAGGGCGGCGCCGCCCCACTCCCCTCCGACGGCGATGCCCTGGCAGACCCGAAGGATGACGAGCATCACGGCACCCCAGGCTCCGGCTACCGCGGCCCCGGGCACCAGTCCGATCAGGGTGGAGGCGATGCCCATGACCAGCATCGAGACAATCAGCATGTTCTTGCGTCCCAGCCGGTCGCCGAAGTGGCCGAAGATGATGCCGCCGAGGGGCCGCGCCACGTAGCCGGCGGCGAACGTCCCGTACGCGGCCACCACCCCCACCCATTCATCCGCGCCGGAGAAGAACACCTTGGGAAAGACCACCGCGGCGGCCGTGGCATAGAGCAGGAAGTCGTAATACTCGATGGTGCTGCCGAGATAGCTGGAGGCGATGACGGTCCGTGCTTCACGGCGACGCGTACCCGCGTCCATGGCCTGCAACTGCGAAATTTGGGACATCGTTGTTCCTTATGGCAGAGGGGGATGGTGAAGGGGTGTGGCGGTTTACTTGTAGAAGCGGGCGAGGAACTCGGCCACGACGGCCGGGCGTTCCTGACCTTCGATCTCGATCGTGTTGGCGACCTTGATCTGGGCGCCGCCCTTGACCTCGGTGACTTCCGCGATGGTGGCCCGCATGCGGATGCGTGAACCCACCTTGACGGGGGAGGTGAAGCGGACCTTGTCGAGGCCGTAGTTGACCTTGGTGGTGACGCCGTCGACGTCGAACAGCTCGCCCCAGAACGGGATGATGAGCGAGAGGGTGAGGAAGCCGTGGGCGATCGGGGCTCCGAAGGGGCCGTCCTTGGCGCGTTCCGGGTCCACGTGGATCCACTGGTCGTCGCCCGTGGCGTCGGCGAATTTGTTGATTTGTTCCTGGGTGATTTCGCGGTAGTCGGTGGCGCCGAGGTCGGTGCCGGCGAGGGTGAGGAGTTTGTCGAAGTCGACGACGAGGTTGGGCATCTTGGCTCCTGGAGCGGTTGGGTTTGGGTGTCCGACGACGGCGGAACGCCGTCAGCGGGTGAAGAGCGTCAGTGGGTGAAGAGCGTCAGTGGGTGAAGGCGCTGTGGCCGGTGAGGGCCCGGCCGACGATCAGGGCGTTGATCTCGTGGGTCCCCTCGTAGGAGTAGACGGCTTCGGCATCGGCATGGAACCGTGCGACGTCGGCCGCGAGCATGATGCCGTTGCCGCCCACCACTTCGCGGGCCAGCGCCACGGTCTCGCGCATCAGCAGGGAGGTCTGCATCTTGGCCAGGGCCGAGTCCTGGTCCCGGTAGATGCCCTTCTCCTGCTGTTCAGTCAGCCGGACCACCAGGGACAGCGCCGAGGTGACGTTGCCGAGCATCCGGGCGAGCTTTTCCTGGACGAGCTGGAAGGACGCGAGCGGGCGGCCGAACTGCCGGCGCCCGGAGACGTAGCGCAGCGCGGCTTCGAAAGCTCCTGCCGCGATGCCGGCTGCGATCCAGGCGACGTCCGAGCGCATGGCCCGCAGCATCGCCGCCACGTCCCGGAACGAGTTCACGTTGTGGAGCCGCCTGGCCTCGGGGACGCGGACGCCGTCGAGGGTGATGTGGGCGTTCTGCATCATCCGCAGCGCAGTCTTGCCGTGGATCTTCTCCAGGGTCACTCCGGCCGCCTCACGGTCCACGAGGAAAGCCTTGACCTGGCCGTCGGCGACGTCGCGGGCGAAGACGGCCAGGACGTCGGCCGTTGCCGCGCCGCCGATCCAGCGCTTGGCGCCGTCCAGGACCCAGGTGTCGCCGTCCGGGCCAGCCTCACACCCCTTTTCCCTGCGGGCCGTCGTCGCGAGTCCGCCGGCGATGTCGGAGCCGGATTCCGGCTCGGTCAGCGAGAAGACGCCCTTGAGCGAGAAGTCGATGACCCTGGGCATCCAGTCGGCCTGCTGTTCCGCGGAGGCGCCGACCCGGATGGCGGTCCGGAACAGCCCGGCCTGGGCCGTGTACCAGGTGGCCAGCGAGGCGTCCGTGCGGGCGAGTTCGAAGATCCGGAAGCCCTGGTAGATGCCCCGGGCAGGCGTCTGACCCGCACCCGGGACGCCGGTCAGTTCCGCCGGTTCCATGAGGTCCAGATCGATCAGCGGCCGGGCGAGCTGGTCCGGGAACTCGCCGCGCTCCCAGTAGTCGGCCAGGAGCGGGCGGGCCTGGGTGTCCAGGAACTCCCGCAGCCGCCCCAGCACTTTCCGCTCCCCGTCGGTGAGGAGGGATTCGGCGTCGTAGTAGTCGCAGACGCTGTAGAGGCGCTCCTGGGCTGTTGTCTGGGGCGCGGTTTCGACGGGCATCTCAGCCACCGAGCCCGAGCAGGCGGACGGCGTTGTGCTTGAGGATCTTGGGCCGGACCTCGTCCTTCAGCGGCAGGTCCGCGAAGGCGCCCAGCCATTTCTGCGGGGTGATGAGCGGGAAGTCGGTGCCGAACAGGACCTTGTCCTGCAGGACCGAGTTGGCCATCCGGACCAGGGACTCCGGGAAGTACTTCGGGGACCAGCCGGAGAGGTCGATGAACACGTTGGCCTTGTGCGTGGCGATCGAGTTGGCCTCGTCCTGCCACGGCACCGAGGGGTGGGCCATGATGATTTGCAGCTCCGGGAAGTCCGCGGCCACGGCGTCGAGCAGGAGCGGGTTGGAGTAGGCCAGTTTGATGCCGTATCCGCCCGGGAGCCCGGCCCCCATGCCGTTCTGTCCCGTGTGGAAGATGCCCGGCAGGCCCAGTTCCTGGAGGGTTTCCCAGAGCGGGTAGAACTGCTCGTTGGAGGGGTCGAAGCCCTGCAGGCTCGGGTGGAACTTGAACCCGCGCGCGCCGAGGTCGATTGCCTGGTGCTTGGCGCCCTGGATCGCCTCGGCGCCGGTGCGGGGGTCCACGCTCCCGAAGGGGATCAGGACGTCGTTGTTCCGCGCCGCCCCGGCAATGAGGTCCGGGATGCTGTTGGGCTCGTGCTTGAGCTGGGTCCGGGCGTCGACGGTGAAGACGACGGCGGCCATGTTCAGTTCGCGGTAGACCTCGGCGATCCGGTCCAGCGAAGGGCTGCGGTCCTCGGCCTTGAAGTACTTGGCGGAGGCCTCGGTCAGGGCCGCCGGAAGGGACTCGTGGCCGTGGCCGTCCACTTCGAGGTGGACGTGCATGTCGATCGCATCGAGTGAGGCGGCGTCGATGCCGGGTTCGTAGCGCCGGGCAGCCATCTCAGCGGACCTCGGCCGGTTCGGGCTGCAGTTCCGCCGGCAGCGGCAGGAAGTCCTCGCCCACGCTTTGCAGCTTGTCCCCGAAGAGCGCGCCGAAGTTTTCCACGAGATCCTGGTAGCCCCAGCCGCCCTCGCGGTATTCGGTGGCGGCGGCGTCGGGGTGGGTCCAGAGTTGCAGCCGGTCACCGCCCGCTCCGATTGCCTGGCCGGTGACGCCGGCGGCAGCGTCGGAGGCCAGGAAGGCCACCAGCCCGGCGACGTCGCCGGCCGTGCCAAACCCGAGGTCGTGGCGGAAGAAGGCCGGCATCGCCTCGCCGCGTTCGTCGGCCTCGACGGCCTTCTGGAAGTACGGGACGGTCTTGGTCATGGCGGTGGCGGCCACGGGAATGACGGCGTTGGCGGTGACGCCGGCCTTCTTCATTTCCAGCGCCCAGGTGCGGACCATGCCCACGATTCCGGCCTTCGCGGCGGCATAGTTGGTCTGTCCGAAGTTGCCGCGCTGGCCCGTCGGGGAGCCGATGGTGATGATGCGGCCGGGAATGCCGTGCTCCTTGAAGTAGCCGAAGGCCTCCCGGGCGCAGGTGAAGGTGCCGCGCAGGTGGACGTTGATCACGGCGTCGAAGTCCTCGTCCGTCATCTTCAGCAGGCTCTTGTCCCGCAGGATGCCGGCGTTGGTGACCAGGATGTCCAGCCGGCCGAACTCGGTGACGGCTGCCTGCACGAGCCTCTTGGCGACGTCGGAGCTGCCCACCGGGGCGACGACGGCGGCTGCGCGGCCGCCGTCGGACTGAATCGTCCGGACAGCGTCGGCGGCGACCTCGGCGTCCACATCGTTGACGACGACCGCGGCGCCCTGGCGGGCCAGTTCCCGGGCGTAGGCCAGGCCGAGGCCCCGTCCGCTTCCGGTGACGATTGCTACTTTTCCTGACAGGCTCATTGCCGCTCCTTTGCTAGCTGCCTTGTGCATCCGGCCCCGCGGCGTGGGATGCTGTTCTGTATCCATGAAAATATGGATAGTTGAAAAAGTCAACGATTTATTTTTTGGACTATTGGAGTTGGGCATGGCGACCGAAGTTGACGACGGGCCGGGCACCGAGCCTGCGGAGAAGCTCACGGCGGCAACCATCAGCCTGGACGCGGGCTTCCTGCTGGCCAAGCTGCATGCCGGCGGGTCGGTCCTGAACAACCGCGCCCTGGCCGCGTTCGACCTCAAGGAGCGCTCCTACTCGGTGCTCGCCCTGGCCAACAGCGGGCTGGAACCAACCCAGCGGGAGATGGCCGAGTTCCTCAGCCTGGACCCGAGCCAGATTGTCGCCCTGATCGACGAGCTGGAGAAGCGCGGGCTGGTGATCCGGGCGCCCGGGAAGCTGGACCGGCGCGCCAAGATTGTTTCCTCGACCCCGGAGGGGGAAGCCCTCTTCCGGCGGGCCGAGGCCGCGGCGCGGGACGCAGAATCCGCCGCCCTGGCCGGCCTCAGCGCCCCGGAGATCGCGACACTCAAGGGGTTGCTCCGCAAGGCACTGTGGGGGCCGGCAGCCTGATCGCGGCCGCTCAAGCACTGAGGGAATACCCTTGGGGCAGGAGGGAGCCATGACCGTTCGCAGCGCAGGCCTTCTGCTGTACCGGCTAAGGAGTGCGTCCCCGCCCGGCGGGGCGCCGCCATCCGGCAGCGCACCGCAGCTCGAGCTCTGGATAGCCCACATGGGCGGCCCGTTCTGGGCCCGCAAGGACGCCCGCGGCTGGTCCATCCCCAAGGGAGAATACCTCGCCGACGAGGACCCCCTGGCGGCCGCGCACCGCGAGTTCGCGGAGGAAATCGGCACACCGGCACCCGCCGCCGAGTACCATCGGCTCGGCGACTTCCGCCAGCCCTCCGGCAAGATCATCACGGTCTTCACGGCGGAAGCGGACTTCCAGCCCGAACGCATCGTGAGCAACACCTTCGAGCTGGAGTGGCCGAGGGGATCGGGCACAATCGGAAGCTTCCCCGAGATCGACCGCGCGGAATGGACCGCCGAGCCCGCAGCCCGGTCCAGGCTGGTCAAGGGCCAGCTGCCGGTCCTCGACGCGCTGGTCCGGCACCTTGGACTCGACCCGGCCGAACCCGCGCCCGGGCATGACAATAAGTAAAAGTCAGTTGACATCTTTTGTAATACTTCGCGGGGGCCAGCTAGCCAAGAGGCCCGGGATCGTTCATGCTTAGCTATGACCTCAATGTCGAGCCAGTACCGGATCATCGCGGTCTGCACCGGAAACATCTGCCGGTCCCCGATGGCGGAACTTATGCTGGCGGAGGCATTCCGGGCCGAGCGCCTCACGGGGGCCGTGGTCGATTCCGCCGGCACCACCGCGTATGAGGCGGGCCGGCCCATCGATCCCCGGGCAGCGCGCAAACTCACGGCGCAGAACATCGCTTCGGACCGCCACGTGGCGCGCGAATGGCGGCCCGAATGGTTCGCGAGCCGGGATCTGATCCTGGCCCTCGACGTCGACCACTACGGCTGGCTCCGGCAGGCAGCACCGGACCGGGACTCTCTGGCCAAGATCCGCATGCTCCGCAGCTTCGACCCCGCCGTGGCGGACGAGGACCCGCTGGAGCAGGGCATCGAGGACCCGTGGTACGGCGGCCACACCGACTTCGACACCACCTGGAACCTCATCCGGCCCTCCCTTCCGGGGATTGTGCAGCACGTACGCATCGAGCTTGAGCGGCAGGACGGGCAACATCACGGCAGTGATCAACCCAATGCACAGCAGCCGGTACGCTCTATTTCATGAGCCCCGCACCCGTCATCATCGCAATCGACGGGCGCTCCGGCTCCGGCAAGACCACCCTGGCCATCGAACTGGCGGCGCGGTTGAGGGAGCACCACAAGGTCTCGCTCTTCCACCTCGAGGACATCTATCCCGGCTGGAACGGGCTGGCGGCGGGGATCGAACGCTACGTCACCACCGTGCTTTCGCCCTTGCGGCGCGGGGAGAACGCGGAATGGGTCAGCTGGGACTGGGCACGGCACTACGACGGCGAGACCCGCACCACACGCCCGGCCGAAATCGTCCTGGTGGAGGGCGTCGGTGCCGCCGCGGCGGCCGCAGTGCCCCTGCTGGACGCCGTGATCTGGGCGGACTCCTCCGACGCGGACCGCCGGGCCCGGGCGCTGGCCCGGGACGGCGACACCTACGAACCGTTTTGGGACCAGTGGGCTGCGCAGGAAGCGGAGTGGCTGGCGGCCGATGACGTCCCGGCCCGCGCGGATGTGCACGTGCTCAACCTGGCGGACGGCACCGCCCCGGACGACGTCCTGCAGGCCCTTCAGTACCTTCCCGCCGTCGCCCCCGCCCTGCTGCCCGAACTCGCCGCCCGGCGCGGGCTGCAGTTGCTGGCAGAACGGGTCGAGGCCCGGCCCGAGGCCGGGCAGCTGTTTGCGTCGCTCTTTGGCGGTTCACCCGACGCCGTGTGGCTCGACTCCTCCCTGGACCCGGCAGGACTGGCCCCGGAGGCCGCGGAGCGGAGCCGCTTCAGCATTCTGGCCGACGACGGCGGCCGCTTCGGCCAGGCCGTCCGGCACAGTTCCGGACGGACCCGCGTCAGCACGGGCCAGGCCACCGTGACCACCGATGGCCCGTTCTTCCGCTGGCTCGACGGCGTGTGGGGCCGCCGCGCGCTCCGCGCACCCGAGGCCTACCCGTGCGAGTTCACCCTGGGCTGGCTCGGGTACCTCGGCTACGAGCTCAAGCGCGAAACCGGCGGGAGCGACGTCACCGCCGCCACCCCGGACGCCTGCCTGATCTTCGCCGGCCGTGCCGTGGTCCTTGACCATGCCGAGGGCACAGCCTGGCTGCTGACCCTGGACGCACCCGACGCCGGGGACTGGCTTGAGACGGCGCGCACGGCCGTCACCGCGGCCGCGTCGGCGCAAGTGGCCGCGCATGCCTCCCCGGCCCAGCGCGCCAGTGCCCCGCAAACCACCGCCCCGCAACCCACCGCCCCGCGCTTCGCCGCCCGGGACACGGAAGCCGGCTACAAGGCGAAGGTCACCGAGGCCCAGCGTGAGATCGCGGAAGGAAACACCTACGAGGTTTGCCTGACCACGGTGCTCACGGCTGCCTCGCCCGCGGGGTCTCAGGGCGTGGATCCGTGGCCGGCCTACCTGGACCTGCGGCGCCGGAACCCGGCCCCGTTCGCCAGCTTCCTGCGGTTCGGCGGGCTCGCCGTGGCGAGCACGTCGCCGGAGCGGTTCCTGCAGATTGCCGCGGACGGCAGGATGCGGGCCGAGCCGATCAAGGGCACGCGCCGCCGGGACACGGACCCAGGCACGGATGCCGCGCTGCGCGAGGAACTGGAATCTTCGGCCAAGGACCGGGCGGAAAACATCATGATCGTGGACCTGTTGCGCAACGACTTGAGCCATTTTGCCGTCCCGGGTTCGGTGGCCGTCAGCCGGCTGTGCGCGATCGAGAGCTACGCCACCGTGCACCAAATGGTGAGCACCATCGATGCCCGGCTGCGGCCCGGGATGCCGCGGGCCGAGGCAGTCGCGGCCTGTTTCCCCGCGGGTTCGATGACCGGCGCCCCGAAGGTCAGCACCATGGCCATCCTGGACCGGCTGGAGGCCGCGCCGCGCGGCGTGTACTCCGGGGCGATCGGCTACTTCTCCCTGAACGGGGCCGCCGACCTCGCCGTGGCAATCCGGACCCTCGTGGTCAGCGCCCTCGGCGAGGGTGCCGCGGAACTGAGTCTCGGCGTCGGCGGCGCTGTCACCGCCGATTCGACCCCGCAGGAGGAGTACGAGGAAATCCGGACCAAAGCGTTCGGTGTCCTCTCGGCGCTCGGCGCCGGGTTTCCCACGGGCTGAGTCGGCTGTCCCGCCGCCCCCGGCTACTGCAGGGTGGCCGTCAGCCGCGCGACGTTGTCCACGTATTTGACGCCCATCGGACGTTTCATCCAGTCCTCGAGCGTAAGTTCGCGCGAAATGCCCCGGTAGGTGTCCTCCACGGCGCTGATCCGCCGCACGATGTCCTCCCCCAGGAGCATCACCGAGACCTCCAGGTTCAGCGAGAAGGAGCGCATGTCCATGTTGCTGGAACCCAGCACGGCAACGTCGTCGTCGATCGTGAAGTGCTTGGCGTGCAGCACGAAGGGGGCCTTGTAGAGGTAGATCCGCACCCCGGCTTCAAGCAGCGCCTCATAGTAGGACTGCTGGGCGTGGTGGACCAGGAACTGGTCGCCCTTTTCCGAGACGAAGAGTTCGACGTCGACGCCGCGCTGCGCCGCCGTCGTCACCGCATACAGCAGCGAGTCATCCGGGACGAAGTACGGGCTGCAGATCGAGATCTTGCGCTGAGCCGAGTAAATCAGCGTGTTGAAGAGCCGCAGATTGTTTTCGGTGATGAAGCCGGGGCCGCTGGGCACCACCTGGGCGGTGATGTTGCCGGCGTGCAGTTCGGGCCGGTGCGCGAGCTGTTCCTCAATGGATTCGTCGGTCTCGCTGAGCCAGTCCGTGGCGAAGACGACGTTGAGCGTGGTGACGATCGGTCCACGCAGGCAGGCCATCAGCTCGACCCATTCGCGGCCGATCTTGCGGTGCTTGGGGTTGTTGTAGGAGGGCTCGATCAGGTTCTGCGATCCGGTGAAGGCGATCTCGCCGTCGATCACCATGATCTTGCGGTGGTTGCGCAGGTCCGGTCGGCGCCACTGCCCCTGCAGCGGGCTGAGCGGCAGCATGGGCCGCCAGCGGATCTTGCTGGCCTTGAGCCGGGCGATCAGCTTGCGATAGCCCTTGATGCGAAGCGTGCCAAGGTGATCGAACAGGACACGGACCTCGACGCCGCGCTCGGCGGCCTCTTCCAGCGCGGTCAGCAGATCGTCCGTGACGTGGTCCGAGCTCATGATGTAGAACTCGGCGTTGACGAAGGACTTTGCGCCGCGGACCGCCGCGGCCATCGCCTTGATGGAGTCGGGGTAGCCGGGCAGCAGCTCCACTTGGTTACCGTCCACCATCGGCAGCGAGCCCAGCGTCTTGTTCAGTTCCGCGGCGGAAGCCACCCATTCGGGTCCGGCGTAGCGGCTTTCCAGCATCGCCAGTTCCGAGGTCCCGGCGCGCACTCGGGTATTGACCGCGTCCTGCTGCGCGCGGCGCTTGCGGGAGAGCCGGAAGTTGCCGAACAGCAGGAACAGGAGCAGGCCGATGGTCGGCACGATGAAGATGCCCAGCAGCCACGCCATCGCGGTGGTGGGCCGCCGGTTTCCGGGGATGATGCCCAGTGCCAGCACCCGGATGGCGAAGTCGATCACCGTCAAAATCAGAATCGCCCAGGACGGTAAAGTCTCCGCCAGCGGAAATGGCCACAGCACAGGCGAACCCCTCAACGTACAAGCCACGCGGAACAGTTCCGAACGGGCAGTGCCCAAATCCTATCCCGGGACCACCGAGACTAAGCTTTAGCCATGACCACTCCTGCCCCTGTTCCTGCGCCCGCGACCGTTCTGGTCTTCCTCGACCCGGCGTTCGACGGCGGCCGCGTTGCCGACGCGTCGCAGCCCCAGCTGATGGCCACGGACCTGGGCGCCACCCGGGGCGACGGCGTTTTCGAATCCCTCCTGGCCGTCGGCGGCCGGCCCCGCAAGATCCAGGCGCACCTGACCCGGCTGGCTGGCTCGGCCCGGCTTCTGGAGCTGGACATCCCCGCCGAGGATGCATGGCGACGGGCGGTGGAAACCGCCATCCGCGAGTTCCGCGGGCAGGAACCCGCCGCGGCTGCACCGGGCGGCGCGGCGCAGGACGAGGTGGTGGTGAAGCTGATTGTCACCCGCGGGCCGGAGGGCGCGGCTGCCCCCACGTGCTGGGTCCAGGCCTCCGCCCCGGCCGCCGCGGGACGGCGGCAGCGCGAGACCGGGATCGACGTCATCCTGCTCGACCGCGGCTACGACAGTGAAGTCGGCGAGCGCGCCCCGTGGCTCCTGCTCGGCGCCAAGACCCTTTCCTACGCCGTGAACATGGCGGCGCTGCGCTACGCCCACCGGCAGGGCGCCGACGACGTCATCTTCACGTCCGCGGACGGCAGGGTGCTGGAGGGTCCGACGTCGACCGTTCTGCTGGCCCACCTGGAAACCTCGGACGACGGCGCCGGCGGAGTCCGCACCGTCCGGCGGCTCATCACGCCCCAGCTGGACAGCGGCATCCTGCCCGGCACGTCACAGGGCGCCCTGTTCACCGCCGCCAAGGCCGCCGGCTGGGAGCTGGGCTACGGCCCGCTGGAGCCGAAGGACCTGCTGGACGCCGACGCGGTCTGGCTGATCTCCAGCATCCGGCTCCTGGCCCCGGTGAACCACATCGACGGGCAGGAAATCGGCACCCCGGAACTCCGGCGCCAGCTCACTGCCGAACTCAACGCCCTCTTCGCGACCATCGAATAGGAACGCTCACCCCAGGGCGTCCGCGGGCACTGCCGGGCACCGGCGGAACGAGGCCGGGTTGAACGCCGGGAGCATGAATGTTGCGAGCACGGCGTCGAGCATTTCCGGGGCCCAGGTGCTGTTCTCCCCCAGGGTCGCGCAGACACCCAGCACCACGGGCGTTCCGTCGGTGCGGCGGCGGATCTGGACCTGGACCGGCCCGGCCAGCCTGAGCGTGCGGACGGCGGCCAGGCCCAGCTTGCGCACATCCCCGGCCTGGTTCGCCGGCACCCTGCGGCTGACCTCGTCGCTGCCGGCGCGTCCATACGGAGTCCTGGTCTTCTCGAGGACCACCGCCACCGGCGCCATCGCGTTGCGTGCCGGGGTGCCGAACACCAGGCACACATAGTCGGCACCCGGGATAAATTCCTGGACCAGTTGCCCCGCCGGCATGTTCTTCCAGCTAACGGAGCCGGTTCCGGCCAGCAGGTGGACACCATGGGAGCCTTTGAAGACCCGAGGCTTGACCACCACGGGGCCGCTGAGGCCGGCGAGGGATGCCGGCGCGGCGGCGAGGTCGCCCGGAACCGCGAACCGGGGCACCGGGATGCCGGCGGCTTGCAGCGCCCAGGTGGTGAACAGGTGGTCGTTGGCGAGGGCCACCGCGGCGGGGTCGGCCACGATGATCCGCACGTCCTGGGCGAATCCGGCGCGGGCCGCGGCCAGGACCGGGAGCTCCACGGTGAGGGTCGGAATGATGACGTTGATGGCTTCGCGGTCCACCACCCGGCGCAGGTCCAGGACCATGTCCGGGTTCGTCGCCGGCAGGAGCCTGACCGCGGCGGCGGGAGCCTCCCCGGCCTGGCGGGTGTCGGCGCGGGCGTCGGAGCCGAGGTACGGGAGGCCCCGGGCTTCGAGCTGGGCCGCGACGGCCCGTCCGGCGGCGCTTGTAATCCCGGTAACGAGTATGCGCGGGCCCACGATTGCTCCATTCCGCCGTCACCGGCCGGACCGCGGCTGCGGCTCCGACCGTTCCAGCCACCGATTCCCAGACAGCTTGTTGATGGACAGGCGAGTCGATTCCGGGACTGCTCGATTCACACATTGCTCGAATCACCTGCAGCTCCGGCCGACTCGTCGGACCTAATCCCCCCAGTAGACGGCGAAACGTCCCGGCAGACACGAGTGGGCTGTACCCGAAACTGGAGCCCGCCACTACTCGCCCGGGCCGCGGTCCGGTTACGGAACATGACGACGGCGGCGGTGCGGGCCGGCGTCGCAGGTGTTACGTTTTTGGGGAGTAATGAGAACCGGTGCCAAGCCCTGACTGGCCGGTCGGCAACCCTCCCTTTCGCGGCGGGGTGCCTCAGGTGAATACTCGGCATTCGAGAATTCGAGCTGCAAGCGTGAAAGAGGAGATCCGTCGTGCCCGAGACGTCAATACCCACAACAGCCACACCCGGTTCAGCACCCGGCGCGGAGAGGCTGGCTTACCGCCTGTTCACCGGCGCGGATGACCGCGCCTTTTGCGAGCGGGTGTCAGCCGCCCTGGCCGAGGGCTACGTGCTGCATGGAAGCCCCGCCGCCAGCTTCAACGGAAGCACCGTGATCGTGGCGCAGGCGCTGGTCCTGCCGGCCGCGATTGCCAGTGCGGACGCCGCCGTGGCCAATGCGGTTGATGAGCTCGACGCCGACGAATTTGGCGCCGACGGAGCCTTCGCGGGCCACGCATGAGCTACGCCGGAGACCTCAGCCCGCAGGAGGCGTGGGCCAAGCTGGAGGCCGGAGCCATCCTGGTGGATGTCCGGACCGAAGGCGAATGGGCCCACATCGGCATCCCGGACACCGCGGCCGCGGGCGAGAGCCGCAACGATCCGCTCTTCATCCAGTGGAACCTTGCCGGCGGCACGCCGAACCCGCACTTCGTGGAACAGCTAAGGCAGCAGGCGCCGGCGGACACCGCCGTCGAACTGGTGTTCCTTTGCCGTTCCGGTGCCCGGTCGATCGGCGCCGCGACGGCCGCGACGGCCGCCGGCTACACCTCGTACAACGTCCTTGAGGGCTTCGAAGGCGAGACCGACCGCTTTGGCGAACGCACCGTCAATGGCTGGAAGAACCGCGGCCTGCCCACCAACCTCGGAAAGATCTAAGTGACTTTCAATCCCGACGCCGCCGGCTGGGCGGCCGACACCCAGGCTGTCCGTGGCGGCCTTGACCGCACCGGCTTCCAGGAGACCACCGAGCCGATCTTCCTCAACTCAGGATTCGTCTACGAGTCCGCGGCCGCCGCCGAGCGCGCCTTCACCGGGGAGGACGAGCGCTTCGTCTACTCCCGCTACGGCAACCCCTCCGTCGCCACCTTCCAGGAGCGGCTGCGGCTGCTCGAGGGAACGGAGGCGTGTTTCGCGACGGCGTCCGGCATGTCCGCCGTCTTCACCGCCCTGGGCGCGCTGCTGGCGGCCGGCGACCGGGTGGTCGCGGCCCGCTCGCTGTTTGGCTCGTGCTTCGTGATCCTCAACGAAATCCTGCCGCGCTGGGGTGTCGAGACGGTCTTCGTAGACGGTCCGGACCTGGAGCAGTGGCAGTCCGCGCTGTCCGTGCCGACCACCGCGGTGTTCTTCGAGTCGCCGTCGAACCCGATGCAGGAAATCGTGGACATCGCCGCCGTGAGCAAACTGGCGCACGCGGCCGGCGCCACGGTGGTGGTTGACAACGTCTTCGCCACCCCGCTGCTCCAGCGCTGCGGCGACCTCGGCGCGGACGTGGTGGTCTACTCCGGCACCAAGCACATCGACGGCCAGGGCCGCGTCCTGGGCGGAGCCATCCTGGGCACCAAGGAATTCATCGACGGGCCCGTCAAGCAGCTCATGCGGCACACCGGTCCGGCGCTTTCGGCGTTCAACGCCTGGGTGCTCACCAAGGGCCTGGAGACCATGGCCCTGCGCGTCAACCATTCCTCGGCCTCCGCGCTGCGGCTGGCCGAATGGCTCGAGGGACAGCCTGCGGTCGGCTGGGTAAAGTACCCGCTGCTGCCGTCCCACCCGCAGTACCCGCTCGCAGTGCAGCAGATGAAGGCCGGCGGGACCGTGCTCACCCTGGAACTGCAGCCCTCCCCCGGGCGCACGGCGAAGCAGGCCGCGTTCGCACTCCTGGACGCGCTGCGGATCATCGACATCTCCAACAACCTGGGCGATGCCAAGACGCTTATCACGCACCCGGCCACCACCACGCACCGCGCGATGGGCCCGGAAGGCCGCGCGGCGATCGGGCTCAGCGACGGCGTGGTCCGGCTTTCGGTGGGGCTGGAGGACGTCGAGGACCTGATCCGCGACCTCGGCCAGGCGCTCAAGCAGGTCTAGGCACTCAAGCAGGTCCAGGCCCTCAAGCAGGTCCAGGCCCTCAAGCAGGTCCGGGGCCATGGCCGCTCAGGCCCAGGCCGCCTTGAGCGCCCGCCAGGCGGCGTCGTCGAGCATGCTGGATGGTGTGACGGCGACGGCGGCCGCCCCGCCGGAGACAGACGCCTCCAGCCCGGCCGCCAGGTCCGCGGCGGAGATGCGCCCGTCCTGGGCCCACATCCCGACCGAGATGGCGAACTTCCCGGACCGCTTGGCCATGGCCGCGGCCAGCTCGGCGGAGTAGGCCGGAGCGGCGTCGTTGAGCCCGAAGTAGTCCCACAAGACCAGCCGGTCCGCGGCCGCGGCGAGCAGCCCGTAGTCATGGCCGCTCTCCGGCCGGTCGGCGGCGGGATCGTGCCACGGCGCCCGGACGTCCATGTCGAGCGTGGCGCCGTTCGCGTGCGCGGCCGCCGCCGCCTTGGCCACGATGGCTGCCACCGCCTTCGACCGCCAGGCCCCGAGGCCGGGGTGTTCGACGTCGATGGCCCCGTTCGCGAGCCGCGGCCAGTCCGTCCCGCCGCTGGCCAGCCGGTAGGAGTCGCGGTCGTCGCCGCCGTAGGTGTTGTTATCGAACATCAGTTCCGTCAAGGCCACGGCGTCCGGCTGGTACCGCCTGGTCACCTCGGCCACGAAGGCGACCAGCCGCTCCCCGACGGGTCCCGTCGTGAGTGCGCTGACGCTGGCGAACTCCGTGGAGCGGGTGCCGTCGAAGTTGATGCCGGCCAGGCCCGGGTTGGTGCGGATCCAGCCGGGGATCAGCAGGTCGATGGTCAGTGTGATCCTGCGTTTCCTGCCATCACCGCCGGTCCCCAGCGCCTTGACCGCTTCGGCGACGTGGTCACGGCCCGGGACGGCCTCCACCTCGGGGTGGGCGTCCCAAGGGAACGCCGTCCAGTCCAGCCGCCCCACGCTGATGGTGACGCTGTTGGCGTTGACCTCATCGAGCCGTCTGGCCAGTTCCGGCAGCGTCGAGGCGGCGTCGACCACAGTTTCGTAGCCGACGCCGACAGTGCGCTCCGCGGCGGGCGCCGTGGGTCCCTGCGGGCCGCCGCACCCAGTGGCGGCAAGCGCCAGCACCGACAGGAGCGCAAGGGCAGGGAAGGCAGCCGGTCCGCGTTTCAAACGCTGACGTCCGGGCGCACCGCCGGGGCGGTGACGCTGACCACCCCGGTCCGCGTCAGCTTGTTCCAGTGCGCCTCCTTGCCGCGGAGTTCCTGCACCAGCGCGGTCACCATGGTCAGGCTCGTAAACACGGAATAGAGGGGGATGAGCGGGAGCGCCCAGGCGTGCCGCAGGTCCTTCCACGCCCTGTTCATGGCCAGGGCAAACACCGTGAGCAGCAACGTGATGAACAGCCCCACCCAGCCAAGGATTGCCCAGACGTCCGCGCCGAACGGACTGCGGCCCAGCGCCGTGAGGAAGACCAGATCCACGAGTACCAGGATCTGGAGCACCGGGAGCACCACCATGGTGATGGTGTTGAACAGCAGGTACGCGCCGAACTGTCCGTGCCGGAGGTTGCCGATCATGCGCTTGTGCACACCCATGGTCTGCAGCAGCCCGCGGGCCCAGCGGACGCGCTGGCGCCAGAGCGCCCGGACCGTTGACGGCGACTCGGCATAGACCAGCGCCCGCGGGGCGAAGACCACCCGGTAGCCTGCCTTGTGCACCCGCCAGGTGAGTTCCAGGTCCTCGCCTACCGTGTCTTCGCGGAACGGCCCGATCTCCTCCAGGATCCGGCGGGGGAACGCCCCAATGTTGCCGGAGACGATCGGGAGGCAGCCGATCATGGTCAGGGCGCGCCTGACCATCCCGGTGCCGACATGGCTGATGAAGGCCAGCATCCGGGTCTGGACCCGGTCCAGGTTTACCGGCCTGTCGTCGCCGCACACGGCTCCGGTGCGCTGGTCAGTGAAACCCTGGAGCATCCCCTTGACGGTGTTCTGGGAGAAGATCCCGTCAGCGTCGACAAACATGAGGACCTCGCCCGTGGCGTGGCGGATGCCCAGGTTCAGGGCGGCCCCCTTGCCGGCATTGGCCTGGGTCAGGACCGTGATCCGGGGATCCGTCGCGGCGAGCGCGCGCATCAGCCCGGCCGTGTTGTCAGTGGAGCCGTCATCCACGAGCACCACCTCGTACCGGTCGTACAGGGTGAGCTGAATGGAGCGGACGCAGTTTTCGATGACGGTCGCCTCGTTGAAAGCCGGGACAATGATCGACACGCTGGGCCGCTCATCCAGCAGGGTGGGCGTTGCGCGGCGGCGGCGGCGCCCCGCACGGAGTTCAAACCAGACGGACAGCGGCAGCACGAGCAGCTTCACGAGCCCGAACACCAGAATCGGCAGGCCGATGAGGAGCAGGAGGTACTCGGCCCCGGGGACGGCTGATGCGGAGGCGGAACTAAACCAGGACATGGGCGTACGCTCCTGTGCTTTGCCTGAAGGAGGCCGGGTTGAAGGAGGGAAGGGCAAACGACGCCAGCACGGCGTCGAGCAGTTCCGGGGCCCGCCCGCTGTTCGCGCCGAACCGTGCGTTCACTTCAAGGACCACCGGGGTCCCGTCGGCACGCCGGCGGACATCGACGTCGACCGGGCCCGTGAGGCCCAGCGAGCGGACGGCCGCCATCGCCAGATTTCCGACGTCCGTGGCCTCGCCGGCTTCGGCGCGGCGGGTGCTCACGGCGTTGCCCACGCTGCCCTGCGCCAGTTCGGTCTTCTCCACGACGACGACGAACGGCGCGGCCCCGTTGCGCGCCGGGGTGCCGAAGACCATCGGGCCGTATTCGGTGCCCGGGATGAACTCCTGGACAATCAGGCCTTCCGGCAGGCCGTGCCAGTCCACCTGTTTGCTGCCGTCGATGACCATCACGCCGCGTCCGCCGCGGGAGACCCGCGGTTTGAGAACTATGGGGCCGCCGAGCGCGGCCATGGCGGCACCGGCATTGGCGAAGTCCCTGGGCACGCCGAATCTCGGCACGGGGACCCCGGCGGTCTGCAGCTGCCAGGCCGTGAAGAGCTTGTCGTTGGCGAGAGCCACCGGACCGGGATCGCCGATGATGACCCGGACGTCGGTCCCGAAGGCGGCACGGTACCCCGCAAGCTGCGGGAGTTCCTCACTCACCGTGGGGATGACCAGGTTGATGCCCTCCTGGACGACAAGCCGGCGCAGAGCCGAGACCATGTCCGGGTCCGAGGCTGGGGGCACCGGGACGACGGTAAGGCCCGCCCCGGCGGGCAGTTCGCGGATGTCCGTGCCCAGGACGGGAACGCCACGGGACTTCAGCTGGGCCGCTACGGCGCGGCCCGCGGGGCCTCCGGCGCCGGTGACCAGCACGCGGGGCATCACAGCTTTTCCATTTCCGTGCTCAGGAGACGGACGGGTTCGTAGGCTTCGGCGACCCGGCGCCTCGCCTGCCCGCCGCGGAACGAGGCGATGCCGCGGACCCGCTCGGGCGTCATATACGGCTTGGCGAGCTGGTCGCTGTGCATCCTCACGGCCTGGACCTTGGCGTCAAGGTAGTCGTCGATGTCAATGAAGACGCTCGGGCTGAAGTCCCGCGTTGCCGACGGGCTTTCATAGCAGAGGATTGAGTGGTGCTGGCGGGCGGCCCGCAGCGTCGCCATGTGGACGGCCTGATGGTCCTGGTGCTGGTCGTGGTTGGAATGCGTGAGGATGATGTCCGGGTTGTAGCGGGCGATGGCGGCTTCAATGACACCCACCATTTCCTGGCTGTGCCGGAACAGGTCCGTGTCTGTGAAGTTGTAGTGGGTCATTCCGGTCAGGCCCATGAACGCCGCGCCGCGCCGCGCGTCGAGGGAGCGTTCCAGGGGATCCCCTCCACGGGTGCCATCGCTCATGACGAGCCCCTGCACCTCGTGTCCGGAGTCTACGAACTTCGCCAGGGTACCGCCGCAAGCAAGTTCAAGGTCGTCGGGGTGGGCGCCGATGGCCAGAACTCTGCGCGGCTGGGGGGCCGGGGGCCCCCCGGTGCGAAGGGCCGTCAAAGCAACGCCCAGGGACGCGAGCCCGCCAAGGGTAAACGTGAGGTCGGCAGTCCGCCACAACTCGGGCGCATCGAGGAAAACGCTGGCCAGATTTGCCACCAGCAGCGTTGAGCCGGCAAGAAGGCAAATCCTGCGAAGCAGTTCGGGACGGCGCAGGCGGCGGTGGAACCAGGACCGGCCAAGGGCGGCGGCGGCCACAAAAGTAATCAGGAAAACGATGAGCAAGACATAAATCGAGACCATATGAATTCAATTCCTATGTTGTTCGGCACCCCAGTGCCGGGCCGGATTTGATCTTCAGGGCCGGGCGCATAAGTGAACCTGGCTTTGGGAAGTGGGAGGGGCAATTTTCTGAATCGGTTCGCGGCACCCTTGGCAGGGTGCCGCGTCGGCGAAAGGTGCAGCCACTGCGGGCTGTGCGAGCATTGCAGGACGTTGACCAGCGCATATGTGGCACAGCACAACCGCCCCCCGGCGTGTTACGTGACATTGTGAGACCTTCTGGAAACCTTCGGAAAACCTTGAACTTGCTCTTCCAGTAAAGGCGAGTGGCCTATCAGGGCGCCCGAGTAGGCAATACCCGAACCTCAGTGAATGGAATTAATGGCGGTCACAGGTAGTACTCATATTTCTTGTTTCGACTACCCGGATCAGGCTTTCGCAAGGCGAACGGGGGCGTGCCGCCCTGCCGGGAACGGTTAACTGAAAAGGGCTGGGCGGCAATCATTAAACAACCGTGATTCCCTATCAGCATTCGGCAATAAATGCGGCGCCTCTTCGGCCGTATTTTCTTTTGGCGTCCGGCACCCGCAGCTGTTGCGGGCTCCCGGTCAGGCCGGGCGCAACCGGCCCAGGACCGAACGATTGTCTGCCGGCCCCTCGGTGACGGGCCCCTGGGTGGTCAGTTCGATGGCCCGCTCGACGACGGCGGGCAGGCCGCCGGCCCGGAACGGGCCGCGCTGCAGCTGGGAACCGGTGCCCTCTGCAAGAATCCGTTCGACGCCCTCGCGCGCCAGTTCCAGCTCGCCCTGCTCCTCAAGCACCGGGGCCACGAAGTCCACGAGCGCCCTGACCACGTCCGCGGCCGGGGCCGGGGTGAAGGTTCCGAAGTCCAGGAGCTCCCCGCGCAGTCCGCAATTGCTGGCCTGCCAGGCGGCCATCCGCAGCAGCAGCGTGGGCACCGGGGCGGGATCGACGCCGTCGTTCCATTCCCGCGCGGCCGACTCCACGAGGGCGCGCACCAGCACGGCAATCAGGGCCGCATCCTCGGCCCGCAGGCAGACATCCGCGACCCGGATCTCCACGGTGGGATGCTGCCGGGCCAGCCGTGCGTCGAAATAGACCATCCCCTCATCCATCAGGACGCCGCTTTCGACCAGCCGGGTGACCACGCGGCGGTAGACGGGCAGGCTGCCGAAGATCATCGTGGGACCCGAGCCCGGCCAGCGGTTCCAGGCCTGGGTGCGGTAGCTTTCGAATCCGGTCTCGGCCCCGTTCCAGTACGGGGAATTCGCGCTGAGTGCTATCAGCACGGCCAGCTTGTCGCGGATCCGGTCCATTACCGCCACGCCCTCCTCCGGGGACTCCACAAAGGTGTGGACGTGGAGGCCGCAGGTCAGCTGGTTCCGGACGGTGAGCCCGAAGCGCTGCTGCATGGTCATATAGCGCGGATTCGGGGTCAGGTGGGTGGCTGAGCCTTGGGGCGACGTGGCGATGGCCGCGACGCGCCCGCCGTGCGCCCGGGCGGCCTGGTCCGCAAGGGACCGGCCACGCCTGAGCTGCCGGAGCAGTTCCGTGTATTCCAGGCACGGATGCGTCTGGGTCTCGATCTGCTCGAGCTTGAGCTCGTAGCTGAAGTCGGCGCCTTCGTGGACCGGTTTCTGTGCCGGGAGAACCCTGGCGGCTTCCTGCTGCGGCGGCACCAGACTCGGCAGCATGAGGTCAGCGAGGGCAAGCAGCATCCCCGATTCGGGGTCCACTATCAGCAGTTCTTCCTCCACGCCGAAGGTGCGCATGAATCTATTGTGCGTCAGGATCCGCCGAAACGCCCCACACCAACGCGGGGCTCAGTCTTGGAAATACTCGATCTTCGCCCCGATGGTGTTCAGCCGTTCGGCCAGGTCCTCATAGCCGCGTTCAATGACATAGATGTTCCGCAGCTCCGAGACGCCACGGGCCGCCAGCATGGCCAGCAGCAGGCAGGCGGCGGGGCGGAGGGCAGGCGGGCAGCCCACCTCGGCCGCCCGCCACTTGCTGGGCCCGTTGACGTAAATGCGGTGCGGATCGAGCAGCTGGACCTGGGCGCCGAGCTTGTTGAGCTCGGTCAGGTAGATGGCCCGGTTCTCGTAGACCCAGTCATGGATCATGGTCTGGCCGTGGGCGTTGGCGGCGATCACCGCGAAGAAGGGCAGGTTGTCGATGTTCAGCCCGGGGAAGGGCATGGGGTGGATCTTGTCCTCCGGCGCCCGCAGCTCCGAAGGCTTGGTGGTGACGTCCACCAGGCGGGTTCGGCCGTTGCGGGCAAAGTACTCCCCGGAAACCTCGAGCCGCTGGCCCATCTGCTCGAGCGTGGCGAGTTCGATTTCCATGAATTCGATCGGGACGCGGCGGATGGTGACTTCCGAGTTCGTCACGATGCCGGCGGTGATGAGGCTCATCGCCTCGATGGGGTCCTCGGACGGGAAGTATTCGATGTCGGCGTCGATCGACGGCCGGCCGGTGATCTTCAGCGTGGTGGTGCCAACCCCGGCGATGTCCACGCCGAGCATCTGCAAGTAGAAGCACAGGTCCTGCACCATGTAGTTCGGGCTGGCATTGCGGATGATGGTGGTGCCACGGCGGTGGGCTGCGGCCATGATGGCGTTCTCGGTGACGGTGTCGCCGCGTTCGCTGAGCACGAAGGAGCGGTCGTGACCGTCCGACGGCGGCGCCTGCACCGCGTAGAACCCGGACTTCGCCTCCACGCTAAGGCCGAACTGGTGCAGTGCCTGCATGTGCGGCTGCACGGTGCGGGTGCCGAGGTCGCAACCGCCGGCGTAGGGCAGCCGGTAGGTGTCGGCCTCGTCCAGCAGCGGGCCCAGGAGCATGATGACGCTGCGGGTCCGGCGGGCCGCCTCCACATCCATGGAGGCCAGGTCCAGGACGGCGGGGCGGCGGATCTGGAGGTCGTTCACGTTGAGCCAGGTGCATTCGACGCCGATGCTGGTCAGCACCTCCACGATCCGGTTGACTTCCTCGATCCGGGCAAGCCTGCGCAGCGTGGTGGTGCCGCGGTTTATGAGGCTGGCGCACAACAGCGCGACGCCGGCATTCTTGCTGCTGTTGACGTCCACCGCGCCGGCGAGGGTGCGGCCGCCCTCGACGCGCAGGTGGGTCATCTGGGGCCGGCCCACCTTGACGATGCTGTGCCCGACGATCGCCTCCAGACGCTGGATCATCTTCAGGCTCAGGTTCTGCTTGCCCTGTTCCATCCGGGCGATGGCGCTCTGGCTGGTGCCCAGCTCGGCGGCGAGTTGCCCCTGGGTCCAGCCCTTGGCGCCGCGCGCCTCGCGGAGCAGGATGCCTACGTGTTCAGCAGTCGGTTGAGTCATGCTCCCGAAAATATCACGCATGATTTATAAACCACGGCAATTCCGGCCGGAATGGCGTCAATCTCACACGGATACCCACCCCATGCGATAACCGGCGGCGCCGGTCTACTGGCGGGTGAGGAAGACGAGGTTCCAGGTGCCCGCGCCGAGGGCCGCGGCGACGGCGGCGGCCGCGATGCCGAGCCCGCCCAGCAGCACCCAGGCATCGAGTCCGCTGAACGTGGAGGGCCGGGCCCAGGTCCGGGCGGCACCGCCGAACCCGCGGGCCTCCATGGTCACCGCGAGCCGCGAGGCGCTCCGGATCGCCTGCACCAGCAGGCCGAAACTCTGGCCCAGCGTGGCTCGGAACCGCTGATAGGGGTTGCCGCTCGAGCCCACGCCGCGGGCCCGCCGGGCCATGCCGATGGTCTGCCATTGCTCGGCCATGATTCCGACGAGCCGCATCGCGGCCAGGGTGCCCAGGACGAACCGGTGCGGCAGTTTCGCGTTCTGGGCCAGGGCGTCGGCCAGGTCCGTGGGGTCGGTGCAGCTCATCAGCAGCACCGCGGGCAAGGCGATCGCGAGCCCGCGGAGCATGAAGCCGATCCCCAGCTGCAGGGAACCGGCGCTGATGGGCCAGATCCCCGCATCGAGCAGGACGGGTCCGGAATCGGGCGCCAGGATGGCCGTGCTCCAGCCGCCCAGCGCCGCGGCGAGGATCAGCGGCCAGCCGCGCTGCCACAGCAAGGCCACAGTCAGGCCCGCCAGCGGCAGGAGCAGCAGTTCGAACGCCAGCGCCACCGACGCCGACACCCAGTCAATGGAGAGCGCCAGGACCAGGGTGATCAGGGTGACCGCCGTGAACTTGGCGAGCGGGTTGGCTCGGGTCAGCAGCGCATGGTTGCCGCGCAGGCTCAGTGCGTCCCTCATGGCGAGGCCCCCTCCGGCAGCTGAAGATCCGGGCCGGGAGCGTCCGCGGCTCCGTTTTCCCTTGGCCGGAGGCGGAGTTCGGCGCCACCGAGGACGGCGCTGAATTCGGCGTCGTGCGTCACGGACACGACGGCGGTGCCGGCGTCGAGGAGCTCGGAGAGGAACGAGGCGAGTTCGGCCCAGGTATTGGCATCCTGGCCGAAGGTGGGCTCGTCCAGGACCAGCACCTGGGGGTGCGCCGCCAGCACAGTGGCTACCGAAAGGCGCCGCTTCTCGCCGCCGGAGAGCGTGTAGGGGTTGGCGTCCACAAGCTCCGTCAGCCGCAGCCGCTCCAGCAGTTCGTCCACGCGGTCTTCGCCGTAGCCGAGGTGGCGCGGCCCGAACATGAGCTCGTCGAGGACCTTGCCGGTGACGAACTGGTGCTCGGGTTCTTGGAAGACGGTTCCGATCCTGGCGATCAGCTGCTGGGCCTTCCACCGGTAGGGATCGGGTCCGGCGCTGTCGCGTACGCGGCCACTGGAGCGACCACTGGAGTGACCGGTGGCGGGACTGCTCAGCTCCGCCGTGGCCGAGACTGTTCCCGCGACGGGCCGCAGGAGACCGGCCAGTGTCAGCGCCAGGGTGGACTTTCCCGTGCCGTTCTGGCCGGTGATGGTCAGCGCCTCGCCGGCGCGGACCCGGACGGAGAGCCCGGACTGGACCGGACGCGGCGCGATGGTGCGGAAGCCGTCGCGCAGCCCGGCCCGCCGCGGCCGTTCGCGGGACACCGCGAGCGCGTCGGCCGTGAGCAGAGTCTGTCCCGCGCCCCGCGCCGGTGTCCGCATCCGCGTCGCCGGGACGTAGCCCGGCACCCAGACGCCGGCACCGATGAGCATGTCCCGCGCCTCGGCCAGGACCCGGTCCGGCGGTCCGTCAATCAAGACCGCCGAGTCCGTGGCGGACCCTGGCTGCAGCACCACGATCCTATCCACCAGGTCTTTCCAGACCCCCACCCGGTGCTCCACAACCACCAGAGTGGCGCCCGTCTTGTCCAGGCAGCGGCCCACGGCGTCGCGGACCTCCAGGACGCCCGCGGGGTCGAGGTTGGCGGTCGGCTCGTCGAGCAGCAGCAGCCCTGGCCGCATCGCGAGGATCCCGGCGAGCGCGAGCCGTTGCTTTTGTCCGCCGGAGAGGGCCGCCGTCGGGTGGTCCAGCGGCAGCCGTCCCAGCCCGACGTCGTCGAGGGCCTCGCGCACGCGCGGCCAGATCTCCGCCGCCGGGACGGCGAGGTTCTCCGCCCCGAAGGCGACGTCGTCGCCGAGGCGGGAGAGCACCACCTGCGTTTCCGGGTCCTGCTGCACCAGCCCGGCGCGGCCGCGCTGCGCCCGTGGCGCGGCGCCGTCGATCAGGAGGCTGCCGGTCTCGTCTGCATCTTCGGCTTCGCCGGAGGCGCCGGAGCCGCCGGGGTCGCCGGAGGCGCCGTCGCCCAGCACGCCGGCCAGGGCGTGGAGCAGCGTCGACTTGCCGGCGCCGGAGGGCCCCAGCAGGAGCACGCGCTCCCCCGGCCGGATGTCCAGGTCAAGGCCGCTGACCGCGGGCCTGGTCCGTCCGGCATGCCGCCAGCCCCAGCCGCGGGCCGTGACGGCGGCCGGCCGGACGCCCGGTGAAGATCTCATGATTCTCTGCAGGATTCAGCGACGGGGCTCAGGAAAAGACGGGCTCCGTGGCGGCCTTGCGGGAGGCAAAGGAGCCCAGCACTCCGGTCTTCGCCAGGCCGCGGGTGGCGAGCCAGGCCAGTCCGCCGGCAATCACTGCGCCGGAGATCGTGGTGAAGACGATGTAGGCGAGCTTGTCGCCGGCTTCGTAGGCGATGTTCCAGCCCCACGGCAGGAAGGAATCGTTCAGGCCGCAGAAGAGGCCCGCGCCGGCGCCGGCCAGCACGGAGACGGGCAGGTTGAACTTCTTGTAGAGGAAGGCCGCGAAGACCAGTTCGGCGCCGAGGCCCTGCAGGATGCCGGAGATCAGCACCGTGGTGCCGTACTGCGAACCCATGATGAGCTCGCCGGTGGCCGCGACGGTTTCGCAGAAGAGCGCGGCGCCCGGCTTGCGGATGATGAGCATGCCCAGCACCGCCGGGATCATCCAGCCGCCGGCGTAGAGTCCGCTCAACGGCGGGTAGACCGCGTTGACCGGAGTCGAGATCAGGTTCGCGCCCTGGGACCAGGCCCAGAAAATGACGCCGCCGGCAACAGCGATCAACGCGGCCACCACAATGTCCACCACACGCCAGCTGTAGTTGCGCCGGGCGGATGAACGGCTGGCGGAACCATGCTGTGCTGAAATATCTGTCATGTCGTCCTCCTGAGGAACAGGAGGGGAGGGTGCGCCGGCCGGTCTCGGCTTCCGCCGCCCTCCGCGCACCCTGAGAACTCGACTCCCTTGCGCCGGTACTAACCGGATCAGGTTCGAGGGTCTGCGGCTGTCCGCACTCTCAGCGCCCACCAAAGGTTTCCCCGGATTGTTCCGGCGATGCCCGACGGCGGCGCTCCCCTGTCGTAATTATTTTCGCCCTTGTGGGCTGGCTCAGTTTACACCCGGACGGCCGGGTTTTCAGTGGTGTGCCGTCACAATCGCGGAGCGGACGGCGGCAGTCCCGGCGGCCCGGAAAACCCTCTTGGTAGAGTCGTCGTGCCGGACCCCCGGACCCGCCAGCGGGCGGCCTCGTCACCCACCGGAAAGCTGGAATATTTTGTCGCACACACCTGTCACCCAAGATCCCTCCGGGGAATACGATCCCGACTCCAGCGAGCCGCAGCCGCAGGGTTCCCTGGCGGCGCTCATCGGCCGCGTGCTGGCCGAGATAGAGGCGCTCCAGTTCGCGTCGTTCAGCAAGGATGACGCCCTGGACCTCGGGCTCCTCCTTGTCGAGCTGGGCAGGCAACGCTCGCTGCCCATCGCCGTCGACATCACCAAAGGCCAGCAGGTGCTCTTCCACGCCGCACTGGACGGCGCCACACCGGACAATGAGCGCTGGATCAACGCCAAGAAGCGCACCGCCATGCGGTACGAGGTCCCGTCCCTGCTGGTCGGCCTCCGGGCCCGCGCCGCCGGCGGAAGGATCGAGGACAACGCCTGGTGGGATCAGTCGGAGTTCGCCGCCCACGGCGGGGCGTTCCCCATTTACGTGCGCGGCACGGGCGCCGTCGCCGTCGTCACCGTCTCCGGCCTGCCCCAGAAGGCGGATCACGAACTCGTGGTCGAGGCCCTGCGGATGGTCCTCACCCCGGAACGCTAGGCTAGGGGAAAACCGTTCCCGTCCCAAGGAGACCGAAGAATGAACATCCTCATCAAGCTGCTCGGCACCGGCGTCAGCCTCCTGGCCGGCTTTGCCGGCACCAAGCTGGTGGACACCTTGTGGGAAAAGTCCACGGGCAACAAGCCGCCCAAGGGCCAGGAGGACGACGTCCCCACCACCCTGCGTTCGGCCCTGACGTTCGCCCTGATCTCCGCATCGGTCAGCGCCATCATCCAGGTGCTCGCCAACCGCGGCACCCAGCGCGCGATCACCCGCTTCGCCAAGACCCAGGACGTCGTCTGACCTGACCCGACCAGCCGCGGCGCCCGCTGCGGCAGTCGAAGGCCCCGGCCGCGTCCGTCGACGTGCCGGCCGGGTCCGCCGGGCCCGGTCGGGGGCTCAGCGGTCGTCGTCGTCCGCCCCGTGCGTGGCCGCCTGCTGGGCGGCCTTCTGGACTACCGCCTCGAGCTCGTCGGAGCTCAGCAGCTCCGGGTGCAGGTGCTTGGTCCGGTAGCCGGCCCGGCCCACCATATGGGCGGACACGGGGACGGTGAGCAGCTGGAAGAGCCAGGCCACCAGCAGGACGGGCCACACCGACCAGGTCCGCATCTGCAGGCCGAGGGCCGCCAGCAGCAGGAACAGGCCGAGGACCTGCGGTTTGGTGGCCGCGTGCATCCTGCTCATGAGGTCCGGAAAGCGCAGCAGCCCGATGGCGGCCGCGAGGGACATCAGGGCTCCGGTCACCATGAACACGGCGGAAACGGCGTCGATCACTGTGTCAGGATTCACGGACGCCCTCCCGCCTGTCGGCCACGAACCGGGCGACGGTGACCGAGCCGACGAAGCCGATCAGGGAAATCGCAACGAGCAGCATCAGGTTGTTCAGGTGCCGGTTGGCGGCCATGTCGATGCACAGGGCCGCGCCGAAGATGGCCAGCAGCACGTCGGCGGCCAGAACCCGGTCCAGCAGCGAGGGCCCCCGCGCGATCCGGACGATCGCCCCCGCGGCGGCCAGGGACAGTACGACGGCGGTCACCGTCAGGACGGTCTGCATCATGCGGCGGTCTCCAGTGTCAGGGCGGAAAGTTCGGCTTTGGTCCCCATGATCCGGATCAGCCCGGCCTCGGTGTCCCGGACCTCTTTGCGCAGCTTGGCCGCGTCCTCGGCATTGCGGACGTTGATGCCGTGGATGTAGAGCGTGGACGTCGACCTGTCCACCTCCACCACGAGGGACCCGGGAATCAGCGAGATCACGTGCCCCGTGGCCGTGACCAGGAGGTCCGAATGGCTGCGGAGCGGCACGGCTACGACCGCGCTGACCACGTTGGGGCCGCGGACCACGGCCAGGTACAGGACCTGGAAGCTTGCCGCGACGACTTTTCCGAGGAAGATGAGGGCGAACGGCACGGCGCGGAGCACGTTGAAGCGGCCGCCGAGTTCCACCGGGGGCAGATAGAAAATGCGCGCCACGAGCACCGCGATGAGGGCGCCGAAGAGAAGATTGCCCGGGCTGAAGTTCTGCCAGAGCGCGCCCCAGACAAAGACGAGCCAGACCAGCAGCGGCAGTTCCTGGCGCAGCGAGATCCTTTTCCGGTTCATTTCCCGCCGCCCTCCCGGACCTGCGCCGGATGGAGCGACGGAGGCACCGGCGGCACGGGCGCGTCCGGGCCGAGCACGGCCTGGATATAGGAGGTCCGGTCCAGCATCTCCTGGGCGGACTGGTCGGCCACCCTGAACAGCGGCCCGGCAAAGACCGTCAGGGCCACGCCAAAGACCACCAGGCCCAGGGTGGAGCCCACCATGGTGCGGGGCAGCAGGGTCACATTCGTCTTGCCGGCCCGGTCACCCGTGGCGGAGTCGGCCGGCGCTGCCAGGAGCACCGGATCCGGGTGTTCGGCGTCCCCGGGCTTGCGCCAGAACGCCCGGTTCCAGACCCTCGCGATCGCCAACAGGGTCAGCAGGCTCGTCAGCACGCCGCCGATCACCAGGGCGTAGGCCAGCGGCGTCCCCAGTTCCACGCCTGCCTGAAGCAGCCCCAACTTGCCCAGGAAACCCGAGAACGGCGGGATTCCGGCGAGGTTCATGGCGGGAATGAAGAACAGGACCCCCAAGACCGGGGAGAGCTTGGCCAGTCCCGCCACACGGTCCATGGACGAGCTGCCGCCACGGCGTTCAATCAGGCCGGTCACCAGGAACAGGCTGGTCTGGACAGTGATGTGGTGGGCCACATAGAACACCGCGGCGCCCAGGCCGGCCACGGTGGACATGGCCAGGCCGAACACCATGTAGCCAATATGGCTGACCAGGGTGAAGGACAGGAGCCTCTTGATGTCACTTTGGGCCAGGGCGCCGAGGATGCCCACCACCATGGTCAGCAGCGCCGCGACCATGAGCGGGGCGTTGAGCGCATCCCCCGGGAAAAGCAGCGTTTCCGTGCGGACCATCGCATAGACGCCCACCTTGGTCAGCAGCCCGGCAAACACCGCGGTGACCGGGGCCGGGGCGGTGGGGTAGGAGTCAGGGAGCCAGAAGGACAGCGGGAAGACGGCGGCCTTGATGCCGAAGGCCACCAGCAGCATGACGTGCAGCAGCGTCCGGGTGCCCTGGTCGAGGTCGCCGAGCTTGATGGCGAGGTCCGCCATGTTGATAGTTCCGGTGGCGCCGTAGATCATGGCGATCGCGATCAGGAACAGCACTGAGGACACGACGGAGACCACCACGTAGGTCACGCCGGCCCGGATGCGCGGGCCTGTCCCGCCGAGGGTGATGAGCACGTAGCTGGCCGTCAGCAGGATCTCGAAGCCGACGTAGAGGTTGAAGAGGTCTCCGGTGAGGAAGGCGTTGGACACCCCGGCCACGAGGATCAGGTAGGTCGGGTGGAAGATCGAGACCGGCGCGTCGCGGTCGCCGTCGGCCATGCCCTGTCCCGTTGCGTAGATCAGCACCGCAAGGCTCACGGCCGAGGACACCACGAGCATGAGGGAGGAGAACTGGTCCACCACCAGCACGACGCCCCAGGGCGGCAGCCAGCCGCCGATGTTCACCGCGGCCGTCCCGCCATCCCAGACGGAGGCCAGCAGCCAGCATTCCAGCAGCAGTGTCAGCGTCAGCACGGCGATGCTGACCGCGCGCTGGACCCGGGGGTGATGGATGAGCAGGAAGGTCAGGGCGGCGCCCAGGATGGGGAGTACGACGGCGAGCGGGGCAAGGCTGGTGATGTTCACTCTCCGCCTCCTTCCGGGCTGGGGTCAACGTTGAGGGAGCCGGGCTGTTCTTCAGAGGCGGCCTTGTCGGCCCGCACGGCGCGGTCACCGGACATGACCGTGGCCAGCGGGAACTCCGACGTCTCGACCGGGATCACGGAGTCATCCTCGGCATCGAAGCTCGGCGTTTCCGCGACGCGGCGGTCCTCGGCGTCGTCCTGGATTTCATCCTGGCGGGCCAGGACCCAGGTGCGGTAGATGATGCCCAGCATGAACGCCGTGACGGCGAAGGAGATCACGATCGAGGTCAGGATCAGGGCCTGCGGCAGGGGGTCGTTGTAGTCCCCCGCCGCGGTGTCCTTGTCGAAGAGCGGCGCCAGCCCGGCGTAGCCGCCGGTGGCGAGGATCAGCAGGTTCGTGGCGTTGGCCAGCAGCATGAGGCCCAGCAGGACCCGGGTGAGGCTGCGTTCAAGGAGCAGGTAGATGCCACAGGCGTAGAGGGCGCCCATGACCGTCAGCAGGGTCAGGTTGACGCTCATGTTCTCCCCTTGGCAGTGGTTTCCGCGTCGGCGGACCCGGCGGCGGACCCGGCGGGGACCCCGCCCGGGAATCCTCCGCTGTCCTGGTCTTCGGCGGCCCCCTCTTCGGTCGTCTCGGGTTGCTCTTCGAAGTGCTCGTCGATCTCCGCGCCGAGGCTGCGCAGCACATCCAGGGCCAGTCCGACGACAACGACGTAGACACCGATGTCGAAAATGGTCGAGGTGACGAACTTGATGTCGCCGAAGACGGGCAGCCACAGCTCCACGATGGCGCTCTGGAACACTTCGCCGCCCAGCAGCAGCGGCGTCATTCCGGCGGCAGCCGCCGTGGCCAGTCCGATCCCCAGCAGGGTGCCGGCGCCGACGGGTGTCGCTTCGCGCAGTTCGAAGCGGCCGCCGGCCAGGTAGCGGATGGTCAGGGCGAGGCCGGCCGTGAGGCCGCCGGCGAAGCCGCCGCCGGGCAGGTTGTGGCCGGCGAGGAGCAGATAGATGGAGAACACGATCATCGAGTGGAAGATGAGGCGCGTGACCACCTCGAAAATGATCGAGCGGCGTTCGGGTGCCAGGGTCCGGCCGGCCACCAGCCAGGCGTCGCGAGTGGCGGCAGCGAACCGCCGGTTCATCGCCAGGGCGGCGTCTTCCCTGGTGCTGCCCCTGGCCCCGGTCCGCCGGCCCACGGTCCCTTCCGCGACGCTCGCGGATGTCCGGATGCGGTCGCCGCGGCCGCGAACGAAGATGAGGCTTGCCACGCCGGTGGCGGCCAGGGCCAGGACAGAGATCTCGCCAAAGGTGTCCCAGGCCCGGATGTCCACCAGGGTCACGTTGACGACGTTGAGGCCGCCGCCGCCCTCATAGGCCAGTTGCGGGAACTGCAGGGAGACCGGCGGCGCCACCCGGGCGCCGAGGGCGTGGATGGCCACGAAAATCATGGTGACGCCGAATGCCAGGCCGATCACCACGCGGATGACCCGGTACTTGCCGCCGGTGCGGTCACGCAGCCCCGGCGGAAGGCTCCGCATGGCCAGCACGAACGCCACCAGGATCATGGTTTCGACCAGCATCTGGGTCAGGGCGAGGTCCGGGGCTCCCTGCAGGGCGAACATCATGGCAATCCCGTAGCCGGTAACGGACACCATCAGGACGGCCAGGAACCGTTTGTTGGCGCGCACCGCGGCCAGCGCCCCGATCACGATTCCGGCGCCGGCCACCAACTGCAGCGGCGAGCCGGGATCGATGACATAGAGACCGGGCGGCAGCGGTTTGTTGGCCAGCAGCAGCGCCGTCAGCGGCAGGACGAACGCCACGGTCAGGATGACGGACAGGTAGAAGAAGAGCGAACCTCGCTGGGTCCGGCCGGTGATCCATACCGCGGTGTCGTCCAGGGCGCCGATCGTCTGCTGGTAGGCACGGTCGCTGTCGATCCAGCCCGGCACCAGCGCCTGCAGCCGGGCCACGGCGTTGCGGCCGTAGAACATCGCCAGGCCCAGGACGAACGTCACTGCGGTCAGGCCCAGGGCCGGGGTGATGCCGTGCCACAGCGCCAGGTGCCCGGGCGGGGCCTCGGAGCCGTGCACAAAAAGCTCCGCGTAGGGCTGGATCCAGGCGTCAACGGGGGCAGGCCACAGCCCGTAAAGGATTGTGAGGAGGCTCAGGATCGCCGGTGCGGCGAGGAACGCCGGTTTGACCGGCTTGAAGGCCGTGGGCTCCACGCCGGGTTTGAGGGCGAAGGCTCCCCACATGAACCGGGCGCTGTAGGCGAAGGTCAGGATGGAGCCCAGGACCACACCGGCCAGGAGCCAGGGTCCGGTCCCGGTCTCCGACTTGTACTGGAGGAAGGCCTCGAACACCGATTCCTTGGCGACGAAGCCGGCCAGCGGGGGCACGCCAGCCATCGAGGCCGCGCCGATCGCCGCGACGACCGCCAGTGCCCTGGCCGATCCGTAGACGCCGGAGAGCTCGCGGATGTCCCGGGTCCCGGACTGGTGGTCGATGATGCCCACCACCAGGAAGAGTGTGGCCTTGAACAGCCCGTGCGCCAGGAGCAGGGCTATTCCGGCGAGTGCCGCGTCGGGAGTGCCGAGGCCCACCACCATGGTCATGAAGCCCAGCTGGCTCACGGTGCCGTAGGCGAGGATGAGCTTGATGTCTGTCTGCCGGAGGGCCCGGTAGCCGCCCACCAGCATGGTGGCCAGGCCCAGGCCGAGCACGATCGGCAGCCACGCCGCGGTGTCCGCGAATCCGGGGGCCAGCCGGGCCACAAGGTAGATCCCGGCCTTCACCATGGCCGCGGCGTGCAGGTAGGCGCTCACGGGGGTGGGGGCAGCCATTGCGCCGGGGAGCCAGAAGTGGAACGGCACCAGGGCGGATTTGGTGATCGCACCGATCAGGATGAGGACGACGGCGGCGTTCACGACCCCGCCTGCGGGGCCGGCGACCAGGGCGGGAGCCAGGTCCATGATGGCCTGGATCCGGTAGGTTCCGGCCGTCGAACCGAGCATGATGAGCCCCACGAGCATGGCCAGGCCGCCGGCGGTGGTCACCACGAGTGCCTGCAACGCCGAGCGCCGCGCGGACAGCCGGGTGCGGGCGTAGCCGATCAGCAGGTAGGACAGCACCGTGGTCAGTTCCCAGAAGATGAACAGCAGCAGAAGGTCATCAGCGGTAACGAGGCCGAACATCGCCCCGGCAAAGGCCAGGAGCTGGGCGCCGAAACCGCCGAGGTAGTCGTCCTTGTCCTTGAAGTAGCGGGCGCAATAGACCAGCACCAGCGCACCCACCCCCAGCACCAGCAGGGACATGATCCAGGCCAGGGCATCCATCCGGAACGCGAGTTCGAGCTGCAAGCCGGGAATCCAGGGGATGACTTCGGTAATCGCCCCGTCAGAACCTGAATAGACTGTGCCTGAATAGACTTCGTCGTGCTGCAGCAGCAGCCAGATAAAGGAGGCCGCGGGGACCGCGGCCAGGGCAAAGAACGAATTCCTGCCAAACTTTCGGAACAGCAGCGGGGCCACAGCAGCCACCGCAAAGTGCACGGCAAGGACTGTGATCACTGGTATCTCCGCAACGTCAGAAAGTCGATTGTCAGCAAGTTGGAGCAGGCGGGTCATTTGTTAGGTTCGGTGCCGTCAGTTTACCAAGCGTGTACAAATTCTTTTGGCCGGGACACCGGCCGCTGAACAATTCGACGCAAATGTGAAGCCGGGGTTAAACCCCGGCTGGCAAAACCCCCTCCCGCTCCCCCTCGGAGGACGCCCTGGGCGGCTACGATTCTGGCTATGAACACTGCCGCCGCCCCAGAGGCCATGCGCCCCTCGGAACTGGAATCGGGAAGTCCCGTCCCGCACCGGGGCCGGATCCTCGCGTGGGCCTCGTGGGACTGGGGTTCGTCAGCCTTCAACGCCGTCATGACAACATTCGTTTTCACCGTCTACCTGACCTCCAGGGCATTCGGCGGGGAGGACCAGGCCTCGGCAGTCCTGGGCGCCGCGCTGGCCGTCGCCGGCGTGGCCGTTGCCCTCCTGGCCCCGGTCACCGGGCAGCGCTCGGACACGGGCGGCCGGCGGAAGCTGTGGCTGGGGGTCAACACGGCCGCCGTCGTCGTCCTGACCGGGCTGTGCTTCTTTGTCTTCCCGCGGCCGGACTTCCTGATCCTGGGCGTCACGCTCATAGCGCTGGGCAACGTCTTCTTCGAGTTTGCCGGTGTCAACTACAACGCCATGCTCACCCAGATCTCCACCCCGCGGAACATCGGCAAAGTTAGCGGCTTCGGCTGGGGCATGGGGTATCTCGGCGGCATCGTGGCGCTGCTGATTGTGCTCCAGCTTTTTGTCCAGCCCAGCGTGCACTGGTTTGGCGCCTCCACCGCGGACAGCCTCAACATACGGCTGGTGGCGGTGTTTTCCGCCCTGTGGTTCCTCGTCTTTGCCCTGCCCGTGCTGTTCGCAGTCCCGGAGCTGCCGCGCTCTGACCGGGGCGCCGGACTGGGGTTCCTCGCCTCCTACGGCCTGCTCGTCCGGCGCATCAAGGCGATCTACCGGACCAGTCCGCACACTATCTACTTCCTCCTCGCGAGCGCCATCTTCCGGGACGGGCTGGCAGCTGTCTTCACCTTCGGCGGGGTGATCGCGGCCGGCACCTTTGGCTTCGAGCTCAAGGACGTCATCTTCTTCGCGATCTTCGGAAATGTCGTGGCGGCCGCCGGCGCCATCCTCGGCGGCTTCCTGGATGACAGGATCGGGCCGAAGACCGTGATTATCGCGTCCCTCGCCGGCCTGCTGGTCGCGGGTACCGCGATCCTGGTCCTCGGCAACGGCAGTTACACGTTCTTTGGCATGGCCTGGGCCGGGACCACCACGTTCTGGGTCTTCGGCCTGCTGCTGTGCCTCTTCGTGGGGCCGGCCCAGTCGTCCTCCCGCGCCTACCTCGCCAGGCTCGCCCCGCACGGCGAATCCGGCGAGCTCTTCGGCCTCTACGCCACCACGGGCCGGGCCGTCAGCTTCCTCGCCCCCGCGCTCTTCACGCTGTGCATCGCCGTCGCCGCACCCTTCGTAGCGGAGGGCCAGGCCCAGCGCTGGGGCATCCTCGGCATCATGGTGGTGCTGCTCGTGGGCCTGCTCGTGCTCCTGCCGGTCAAGGCCCCCGACCAGACCGAAATCGCGGTGGTCCCCGAGTCCTGAGGCGGCCGAATCACCGGTTCGCGCACTAGGCTGAGGGTATGAACGTGGATGAGACGGACCTCCCCGGCCTCGGCCGGCGCAAGGACTTCATGACTGCCTCCGGACGCCGGATCGGCGTTGTCGAATACCGCGAGGGCCAGACGGAACTCATCGTCTCGACCTGGGACGATCCTGATACCTGCCAGGCCTCTGTCCCGCTGACTGCGGATGAGGCCGCCGCCCTGGGCAACCTCCTGGGCGGCCAGCGCATCGCCATGCAGCTCTCGGAAGCGCACCGGGAAATCCCGGGTATTGTCACGCGCCAGTTTTCGATCAGCGCTGAGTCACCCTTCCAGAACCAGCCGATGGGGAAGGCGTGCATCCGGACCCGCAGCGGGGTCTCGATCGTGGCCATCATGCGCGAAGGCGAGGTCCTGCCCTCCCCGGGACCCGACGTCGTCCTTCACCCCGGTGACCTCCTCGTTGCGGTGGGTACGCAAGAAGGCCTGGACACGGCGGCCGGCATCCTGCGCAACGGATAAGCCGGATGGATCCGCTCGCGCTGACCCTGATCGAGCTGGGGGCCGTCGTCTTCTGCCTCGGCCTGCTGGCCAGATTGGCCGGGCGGATCGGCATGTCCCCCATCCCGCTCTATCTGGTGGGCGGGCTGTTCTTCGGGGCCGGGGGCCTGGTCAAGCTCGAAGGCATGCACGAGTTCGCGCACCTGTCCGGCGAGATCGGCGTGATTCTCCTGCTGCTTATGCTTGGGCTGGAATATACGGCGTCCGAGCTCGTCACCGGCCTGCGGCGGTCCTGGCAGGCAGGCGTCCTGGACCTGCTGCTCAATTTCCTGCCCGGTGCCGGGCTCGCGGTGATGCTGGGATGGGGCGTCGTGGGGGCCATGGTGATGGGCGGCGTCACCTACATTTCATCCTCCGGGATCGCCGCCAAGGTCATCACGGATCTTGGCCGGATCGGCAACCGGGAAACCCCGGTTGTCCTGTCCATCCTGGTGTTCGAGGACCTCGCCATGGCCGTGTACCTGCCGGTCCTGACCGCCACGCTGGCCGGCGTCAGCATCCTGCTGGGGCTGCAGACGGTGGGGATCTCCCTGGCCGTCGTCAGCCTGGTCCTGGTGGTGGCCCTGCGGCACGGACACCACGTGTCCAAGGCCGTGCACAGCGAAAACTCCGAGGTTTTCCTGCTCAACCTGCTGGGCGCGGCACTTCTGGTCGCGGGGCTCGCGGCCGCCATGCAGGTTTCCGCGGCGGTGGGCGCCTTCATGCTCGGCATCGCGATTTCCGGCGCCACGGCCCACAGCGCCACCCGCGTCCTGGAACCGCTCCGTGACCTCTTCGCGGCCATCTTCTTTGTGGTTTTTGGCCTCAACACCGACCCCCGGTCCATCCCCCCGGTCCTGGGCTGGGCCCTGCTGCTGGCCCTGGTGACGGCAGCCACCAAGGTGGTCACCGGGTACTGGGCGGCCAAGCGGGCCGGGATTGGCATTCCCGGCCGCTACCGCGCGGGCGCGGCCCTGATCGCACGCGGCGAGTTCTCGATTGTCATCGCCGGCCTGGCCGTTGCCTCCGGCGTGGTGCCCGCCGATCTGGCAGCCCTCGCCACCGCCTACGTTCTGATCATGGCGATCGTGGGGCCGCTGGCCGCCCGCTTTGTGGAGCCGCTGGTCCGGCTCCTGCGCCGTCCCGCACGGCGGCCCGCGTTCCGGACCTCGGGCCCGGCGTAACGCTGCCGCCCTGCGACACGGCGCTTGTTGCGCGGCCGGGAGGCTGGCTTGGCTGCCTGGCGAGGCCGTCCGGCCTGGATGGCAGCCGTCCCGCCTAGATGTTGGTGAGGTGGAAATTCAGGTGGCTGCGGCTGGCCGTGGGCCCGCGCTGGCCCTGGTAGCGGTTGCCATATTCACCCGAACCGTACGGGTGCTCCGCGGCCGAGGACAGCCGGAAGAAGCACAGCTGGCCGATCTTCATGCCGGGCCAGAGCTTGATGGGCAGCGTGGCCATGTTGGACAGTTCCAGGGTGACGTGGCCGGAGAATCCGGGATCGATGAAACCCGCCGTCGAGTGCGTCAGCAGGCCGAGCCGGCCGAGCGAGGACTTGCCCTCGAGGCGGGCCGCGATGTCATCCGGCAGCGTCACGGTCTCGTACGTGGAGCCAAGGACGAACTCCCCCGGGTGCAGGATGAACGGCTCGCCGGACTCAACTTCCACCAGCCGGGTCAGCTCGGGCTGCTCCTCGGCCGGGTCAATGTGGGCGTATTTGTGGTTGTCGAACAGCCGGAAGAACTTGTCGATCCTGACGTCCACCGAGGACGGCTGGACCATGTCGGGGTCGAAGGGTTCGAGGACAATCCGCTGGGAGTCAATTTCGGTTCGAATGTCGCGGTCAGAGATCAGCACAGGTTCAAAAATACCGCACTCACTACGGTCCGCCTGGCCGGAGGCCTGTATTACACCCTGGGCGCCGGTCGGATAACAGCGCCCAGGGCTCGTGAACCGGCTACGGGGCCGCCGCCGTCACATTGTCCAGCAGCACAGTGATCGGCGCATTGTTAGCACTGCTGGAAAGATACGTGAATAACCCGATGCCGCCCGCCGCCTGCAGAGCCGCCGTCGTGTCAGTCACGGAGCGCTGCCAGCTGACCGGTTCGGCCGTCCCCACTTTCCAGACTTTGGCGCGGATGGTGGTGGTCCCCGTGCCCGTGACCTGCAGGCGCATTGCCAATCGATCGCCGACGGCATAGTTCAGGCCACCGATCGTGAGGCCACTCTGGATCGTGGTTTCGGTGCCGCTGGCCGATGTCCTTATCAATGACAGGTTCACAGCGCCCGTGGATGTCACTTGGGCCTTAGCCCGGTATTCTCCGGATCCCGCAATCCTTCGTCCGACTGCCGAGAAATACAGGCCTGAACCCGAGGCGGGTTTGTCGGTCGCAAGCTCGAGGTAGAGGTCGGTGGCCGAGGAACTGACAGAACCCAGATAGGCGTAGTTGGCGACGCCCGCAGAGGCGATGCGCAGGCGTCCTGTCCCGCTGGCCACGGAGTAATCGCTCGTGCTACCCGTCACGGACCAGGGGCCACCAGTTTCCGCGGTGCCGAGACCATTAGTGACCGCCCGGTTGAATGCGTCTTGGGCAAACGGTGCTGTGCCAGCTGTTGTTGTGACTGTCTGGGTTGCCGCGCCCGTGGCACCGCCGTTGTCAGTGACCGTCAGGGTGACGTTGTAGCTGCTGGGGGTGGCGTAGGGGTGCGACGGCGAAGGGCCGGTGCCGCTGGTGCCGTCGCCGAAGTCCCAGGCATAGCTTGCTATGGTGCCGTCCGGATCTGTGGATGCCGACGCGTCGAATGCACAGGTGAGATTGGAGCAGGACGAGCTGAAGGACGCCGTTGGAGGCACATTGCTCCCCGACGAAGCGACGCTGAAGGCATCCGTGAACGCGCCGTCGGTGGCGACAAATCGGGCGTCCAAGGTGGTGGCGGTGAACTTCATGTCCAGCAGGCCGTGACTGGGGTTCAGGTTGAGGCCGGAATAGGCGGCGAAGTACGGTGCTTCTGGATCGGCGGTATTGACATCGCGCAGGCCCACGCCACCCGTCCCGACGGTTGTAAAGACGGAGCCGGCTCCCTTGGCCAGGGAATTGTCCCCGTCACGCACGCAGGATGGGTTGTAGACGCCAGGCTGGAGCCCCGCGCATCCGGCTGCTACTGAAAGCTGCTTGCTGCGCTGATAGTGATGTTCATGGCCGTTCAGGACGACGTCCACTTTCTTGCTGAGAAGCAGGTTAGTAATGTCGGTGCCTGCAACGCAGTCGTATATGCCGATCGAGATGCAAGGTGTGTGCATGGCCACCACGACCCAGGGTATGGACGCGGACCGGGCTCCGTCGATTGCTGCTGCTGTCCAGTTATAACGAGGGCTGCCGACGGAGTAGTCAGGGGTTCCGCCCGTAAAAGGTATTCCCGGAGTGATAAATACAAAACGTGCCAATGGATTCTGCTGCGGGACATCGACGTAGTATTGCCGGCCGTAGGTCCCCACCGCCCCGGGAAGCTGGTTGGGCAAGCAAGCAGAAAAATCATTAATGTTTCCGTTCTGTCCGTTGCTTTCGTGGTTGCCCGACACCAGCTCGACCGGGAAGCCCGCGCCTGTGCGGGCTGTGACGAAATCGCACCAGGACTGCTCTGCTCCGGTGGCACCGTAGGAAAGGTCACCCAGGGCCAGGTGCAGGTCCGGTTTGAGCTGTCCGACTCGGGAGAGGACACCGGCAGCGGCGGCTGAAGTGGAATAATCGCCCGCCGCTGTGACGCGAAGTTCCCCCGGAACGGCGGGGACGACGGCGGCTTCGGCAGCCTCCGTTCTCCCGGGCAGCAGTTGGGCCATCGCGGGACTCCAGGCCACTGATCCGGCGAAGACAAGGGCAGCGCTCGTAACCGACACCGTGACGAGATGCCAAAACGTGGCGACACGGAGCGTTAATCGCCTCTTCGTTGCGCTCGCGGCACGCTTATCCGTGCGCCGGTTCCGAACAGGGACCCACTTCTTACCCGTCATCGGCTGCGGAGGCCCGCTGTGATGGCCATGGTTGGCATCGGGCGGCTGGGGCGGCGACGGTGCACACTCCGTTGATGAACCGCTGTTTTCAACGCTCATGCTGCCCCCTCATGAATTTGCTTCGAACGGCATCGCTGGTGATGTGCTGGGCCGGCACTTCAGCGATACATTCCGCTCAACCCAGCACACCACTTGTGTGCTGGGTTGAACGGTAAGCTGACCCCCCTTCGGGTCCCCGAGTATGCGGTACTCGACTTTTTCGCCGTTTCGTCGGCCCTACTCGCATTTGTACTTGCATCTGCCTTGAGCAATGCATGCTCCATCAGGGCGCAACAGACCCGCAGGGTTTGCCTCGGGGCATATCGAACCGACGGTAATGCGAAGAGTCGGCCAACTACTTTTCGGCTGCCTATTACTTTCCAGAGTCCGCTGTTTCGAGCGAACCAGCCGCTTTGGGCTGTCGGTTGACATATGGAACACGAGTCTGCAGCCAGGCCGTCACTGGCAGTTCCACAAACCGATAAATTAGCGTGGTTGCAATCAGTGCCGCCGCGATCGACAGCAGGACAGAAACGACGCCGTTCGTGACTCCCAGCCGAACCAGCACTTCGGGTATTGCTGGCGCAATTAACGGATGAAACAGGTACAGGGAGTAGGACGCGGCTCCCAGAAACGTCGCGAACTTTGGGATCCCTCGTCCAATGAGCGGCTCAAGCCAGGCCACTGCCAAGACGATTGCGCTTACCGCGAGCATTTCGAAGACACGATTGTTCAACGAACCATCTATATCGGGGTGGATCACCATGTATAAAATCCCGAGTACAAGTACCGCAAGGACCGCCGGCGCCAAGCGGCGGCGCGTTCGGGGGTTGAGAGTCAACTTCGCAATGAGCATGCCCACAAGGAAATAGAGAACGATCGGATCAAAGTAGACGGCCCAGGCAGGCCAGTTGGCTCCGCGGAACAGAGATCCGCAAGCAACAAGGACTAGCACGCCCCCAGTCAGGTAGATGACGTTCGCCCTGACGAGCAGCGTAAGGGCAAAGACTGCGTAAAAGAACATCTCGAACACCAAAGTCCAGCCAACACCCAAGAGTGGTTCCACGGCTCCGTCCGCGTTACGTGAGGGCAGGAACAAGTATGAAAGGACAACCTTGCCGGGATCAAGCGCTGAATGAAGAACCGCCGCAGGCAGTACCAACATCGTTAGTAATTTGACCGTGGTGGCCATCCAGTACATCGGAACAATGCGGATTATTCTCCGCATTGAAAAGTACTTCCAGCCGTCCCGAGTACCGGCGAGAGAAGTCGTCGAGGCAACCATGACAAAACCGCTGATCACGAAAAACACCCGGACGCCAACCACGCCGTCATTCCAGACGGGGACCGATGAGGACAGTCTTTCGTGAGCATAAAAGGTCGAGTGTGTGACCACTACCAGTAGTGCGGCGATGAAGCGAAGGGCCTGAATACCCTGGTACTTACCGGGTTTGGCCTGCGGCAAGTCCGTCCGCTGGGCGGCCGATTTATGTTGGTCTTTCGGCGAGCCGAGACTTGAAAATCCGATGAGTCGCATTCGTTACCTCTTCGTCCTCACAAACAAACACCAGGAGCGGAAACACGGAATTGCTCCGACCCTAGTGCATCTGCCGGCTCCGTGGGGGTTTGCGTGCGGGATTTTTTTGTCGGTAAATTTCCACAGGTTCTCCCGCCGTGCGCATCCGTGGCAGCCTGCCCTCACGGCCCTTGGGAAGGAAGCCAGGCTGGAACATAGTTGGCCATTTGGCAGCCGAAGTGACTGGGCCCAGAACTATGCACTGTCGACTTTGATCCCGCGGAAGGATATGGGGACTTTTCCCTTATAAGCCTTACAGAGGGTGAAGTAGCCGCCGCGGTGTTCCGCGGTTGTTACCGATACCTTCGCCTCTTCGGCGTCGGGCCGGGAAAACGTTATGCGGGAGCTTTCCACTGAGATCCTCAAACTGATCCATGATCCGGGCACCGGAGGAGCTGTCCTCAACACGCCCAAACTTTCGGAGGCGCCGGACTCGCGCCTGGCGTAAAGCCGAAGCTCGCCTTTGTCATCCAACAAGAGATGGTAACCGGCTGGACCAGGTTCGAGCGGTTGATAAGGGCTGTCGCTGGTGAGGCCGAATGCTAGTCCGGCCTGCACCGAAGAAGGCACCCTCGTGGGCCAGCACATCTGGAATTCGATGGAATATTCATCGCCGGCGATGGGGCACATGGAACCAAGTGAATAGCTTTGGTCCACGTCGTCGGCAAGTGTGACGGTTGCTTCCCGGGGTGAAATAAGGGGCTGGAAGGCCCAACCGAGGGTCGACGGAAGGTCCCCTGCGGCGCGGAGCCCCGTGGCGAAAGTGTCAGCGGTGGCCGCCGGAACGTCGGTCATCACGTAGGGAATGTTGGGACACATCATGCCCCGGACTCCCAGCCCAAGAAGGCTGTCCCTTCTCGAACGTGTATGAACCTCCCAACAGATCGTGGGCCGTCCGAAACCGACGAGCCGCTGTATATCCGCGTCAGCCGCCAGATGATAAATGCCTACGAAGTCATGACGGGCGGCGTACTTTTCAAATTTCTTGTCCGCTCCGTCCACAAAGTAGCCCCAGGTTTTATAGCCGCGGGCCTGTGCGTCTTCGAACGTTTTGACGCCCGCGTCCTGCTTCCAGACGAAATGGCCGGTCGAGTCCGGATAGGTATCCATGAGGTCCAGGAGCACTTTGGTGTTGGTGCCCTGCTTGTCCTCCAGGAAGACAACGTGTGTGGCGGCGCAAGCGTCCAGGACGTCCGACAATTTGGGTATCGGCTGGGGGGCCGCTGACGGCCCCAGCCATTGCCGCGCGTCGACGCGGAACTCTGCGAGTTCCGCGTACGTCATGTTCTCGATGTCCTTGTCGACGCCTGTTAGGCGCGAAAGATTAGCGTCATGATGACAGACCAGGACGCCGTCGGACGTTGAGTGGACCGAGACCTCTATAGCCCGCGCCCCCGCGGCCCTAGAGGAGTCGTAGGCGACTTTCGTGTGTTCGGTCCAGTTGTCTCCGGAGCCCCTGTGGGCGATATAGAACGGTGTCGTTCCGGTAAGGCTGTCCACCGTATGGATCGGCGCTCGCTCGGGCACGGCATCATTCGCTGAACAGGATGCGAGCACCAGGCCGGACGACGATGCGATGAGGAAGGTCCTCCTCGATACATGTTCTGGTGATTGTCTGCCAGTCCTACCCATGGGACCGGACCTTACGGACTGGGTCAGACGGCTGCCGTGCAACGTAGTTGGAACTTGCCGTCAGGGAGTTGAGGAATAGTTGGTGAATTACATTCATAGCCATCCGTCTCGGTCGTCCTTTAATTGGCATCTTGTAGTGACCCAGCAGCACTCGTCTCGCGCTGTTGGTTCTTCTTTGGCAGCATTAGTCCCAGGCCAAGTCCCATCGTGGCGACGGAAGTCAGCAGGGGACTGAAAAAGATATTCCACAGCGTGATGACAGCCAGGAAAAGAGGCAACGCGCTTCCCCGTCCGTGCGTGATTCCAACGACTATGGCGCGAAGCGCCCAAACGGCTATAACCGACGCTAGCGCGAGTGCAGGAATGCCAAACAGTGCCCACAGGTCCCCCACCACGGAGTGGACCTCGAATTGTGACCCGAACATGTATTTTTCTACGTAACCGTTGTTGGGTTCATAGTTGATGGAGGCCATGCCCGTTTTCGCTACGGTGACGTCCGTCGGCGAGGGAATGATACCGAGGCCAAATCCCAGCGGGTTTTGGGCGAACAGTCCCAGCGTTGCGGCCATTTCCGGCCGGCCTCCCAGGATGAGGGATCCTGTCATGTTGATTTGTGTCACGGAGCGGTCTTGTGCAGCAGCGCCGAGGTAACCCTCCACGAGCAGACTTGTAAGGACGTCGTACACTGCCACCGCCATGCACGCGAGCGCGAGCATGGTCTTCATCACTGACCTTCGCCCGCTCTTGCCTCGAGGCACCAGCTGCCAGAGTACGAGAATCATGACCATTCCCAGCATTCCAAACATAGATCGCGAGTCGTTTAGCTGGCACAGGACAGCCAACAACGTCAGTGTGAGGGCCTCCACTAATCCTTGCCGGCGCCTGCCCCAGCGGCCAACGCCATACGCAATGGATAAGCTGATGACAATGACGGGAACGGAGTATCCGAATTTCCAGGCGTTCTCCGCTGCGGCTCCCGACCGCGATACGCCCAAGAGCATACCGAGCCCGTAACTTAACCCGATCAACCATTCGGGCATTACTTGCTTTGCCCATAGGACCGTGCCAACGGTGAGCAGAAGACCCACGAGCAGTGTCACGTTATTTATGGCAGTGCTCGAATCCACCTGGTGATCAGGGGCATTGAGTGCCAACAGCCAGAAACCGGATAGGCAACAGGCTATTCCCAGCACAAAAAGGCTGGCCGCTCCTCGGAACTTTCCGAGAGCCCCCAGCCAAAGGGGCGCGATGACCAGCGCAGCCACATAACCTACGGTGATTGTGTGGCTCAATTGCAGGCGGGCGCCCAGAAGGACCAGGACGATGAACGCCACCCCGACAGTCGCGTGCTGCCACCGTGCGGCGTCAATGCTAGCTAGTGGTCGATCCGGCCGTCGCAACGCACTCTGGCTCACACAAGTTTCCTCAGGGCGTCGCCATCGATGGAGAGGTCATCGGCTTTTCCGCCCAGCTCCCACTCGTGCTCGGGCGCCATGGCATGTTTTGCCGCCGGCAGGGCAGCGTCGCCGTAGCTCTTCGGGATGTCCCGCCCGAGTTTGATCCGGTTCAGGATGACGCCGAGGACCCGACCCTTGACGTTTTCGACCGCGTCCGCGGCCGCCTTCAACTGGCCCCGGCGGGTGGAATTGGCCCGCGCCACGAGAAGCGCCCCGTCGGTCAGCCGGGATAGGGCGAGCGAGTCGGCCACGGGCAAGAGTGGTGCGGAATCAAAAATGACAATGTCAAATTGCTGGACCAGGGCTTCCACCGTGGCCGCCATCATGGCTGACGTTACAAGCTGGTTCGGATTCGGGGGTACCGCACCGGACGGGAGGACCCGGATGGGACCCCAAGGTTCGATGACGTCCCCTAGTTTGGCCCTGCCGGTAAGAACGGTGGTGAGTCCGAGCGTTCCATCGATGCCGCAGTACTCCGCTATCCGGGGCCGGCGCAAATCCGCATCGACCAGGATTACCCGGTCAGATCGTTCTGCCAGGGCTAACGCCAGGTTGATTGCCGTAGAACTTTTTCCCTCCCCGGCAACTGCTGACGTGACAACCACGGACCGGACACGCGCATCTGGATCAAGAAACTCTAAATTAGCGGCGAGTTTCCGGAACGACTCGGCGGTCACACCGGTCTTTTGCGTCCGGAAGTCGGCCACCTCGGCCCCGCCCTTTCTGCGCAGACCGGGAATGGTCCCCAGGACCGGAATCTCAGTAGCCCGCTGAACGTCCTGCTCTGTTCGTAGCCGCGTGTCGATAACCTGTCGGCCCAGGGCATAAGCCGATGCCACGGCCAGGCCCAGGGCAAAACCGGTTAAAGCCATGAATCGCTTATCAGGGGCAAACGGGTTGTTGGGCGCCTGGGCCTGCTCGACCTGCTGCATCGTGATAGCAGGAGTTCCATTGTCAGCTTTAGGAGACAGTGCCTGCGCAGTGGTTGCTAGCGAAGAGGACACCGCATTTGCAATGCGGGCAGCCTGGGTGGGCGATTCATCGGTCACCGCGATCTCGATCAAGACCGTATTCAGCGGAGTATCCGCGGAAACCGCATCGGCCAACCGCTCCGGCGTGGTTTGCAGATTCAGCTTCGTGATGACCGGATCGAGGACAGACGGCATTTTTGCAAGCTTCGCATACGACTGGATCAAGTTCTGCGTGAACGTTGACCCCTGCACGAGCTCCGTGGTTGTACTCCCGCGCTGAGTCGACACGAACACGCTGCTTGAAGCCTTGTACATTTTTGGTGAGTTGAGCCCCAGGACGAAGCCGATACCCGCACCCAAAAGTGCCAGTGCGGTTATGAACAGCCACCGACGGCGCAGCGTCCCTAGGTATTCGGCAAGCTCCATCCAAGATCCCCCTTACAGCGTTTCGGCCAACCCTACCGCCTGCTGACCGGAATATGGTCCGAAATTATCACCCGTTTTACAGATGACGGGCTACACTGCGGTCATGGGATGGCGGACATGAGGACACAGTCTTGGCATCGATCCTGGTAGTCTGCACCGCTAACGTCTGCCGGTCGCCGTACGCGGAAGCGTTACTGACCGACTACGCAGCGCGAGCCGGCCGGTCCGGCGTTAAGATCCAGAGCGCCGGGACGCATGCGGCGAACGGTCAGAGCCTCTGTCGCGGCGCCTCCGCCCTTTTGCGCAAGGGTGGCGTTGAAAGTGGTGCCTCAAAGGAGCACCGCTCAAGGAAACTGGAACTTGGTCTCGTGCGCCGCGCGGAACTAATTCTAGTCGCATCGCTCGAGCATCGCTCTGAAATTGCTTATCTGGACGCAGCTGCACGACGCCGAACGTTCACCCTCAGGGAAGCCGCTGCCTACCTCGGTGAACTGGCATCTCGGGGGAGGCACGCAGGCGGGGTGCCGGTCGGCGATGCCTCCCTGTTCCAGATCGTGGAAGCGATGAACTGTCTTCGCGGTACCGTCGCTATCCCGGAAGGCTCGCCGATGGCGCTGCCGGCGCTGCTCAGTCGGGGCGGTCCAAGCGCCCAGCGGCGCCTGGATATTGCGGATGGGCACCTTCAGGGCCCACTGCACCATAAAGCGGCCCTGAATCAGGTGCGCCAAGCCGTGGGGAAGATACATCTCGGCCTCAGCGCCTTAGGCGGCTATTGATGAACCTTATGACCAACGCCGAAGAAGGGTGAGACCGTCCCAGGTTCCGCGGACAGCGGCCCATACTGGCCTGACGGGCCGCAGGAACTGCCGGCGTCCGCCGCGAAGCAGGATGCGCCAAGCGGCCGGAATGGCCGAGCCCTTCCATCGCCGTCTGTCATCCGGATTTAGGTGGATCGCTGCGAAGAGCAGCCGGTTGCGGATGTTGTAGTAGTAATAGACGGGCGATTTGGCCCTGGAACCCGGTCCGCTGCCCTGGGTGCCACCTTCATCATGAGTGGCAGTGGCCTCCTCCACCACCTCTAGGGCTCCACCGGCTGCCTCAACGCGGAAGGAGAAGTCCACATCCTCCCAGTACAAGAAGTACCGGTCATCGAAACCGCCTGCGGCTTGCCACATTTCGAGGCTTATCAGTAGGCATGCTCCTGTTAGCCAACGGCGCTCACCGGGCGGCAGCGCAGCGGATGCATGGCGTCTCCCCCTGGTTTCTCCGTCCTCCATACGAACTGTGGCCCCGGTGAACCAGATACTTCCGTCCGACCGGACGATACGGGGAGCCACGACGGCCATCGGGTTGTGTTCGACGGCGTCCCTCAGCAACTGAAGGCTGGACATGCCCAGTGTCGCATCGGGGTTGATCAGCAGGAATGCTCGTGCGCCGGCTTGGGCAGCAGCTTCGACGCCTAGGTTCATCCCGGCCCCGAATCCCAAGTTGGTCTCCGGCGCCACCAAGGTCCAGCCTCGCCGGGCAACGAGGCTCGCAACGGCGTCCCGTTCTGTTCTATTCGTGTAGTTGTCGACCACTACTACAGAAACATCCGGTGTGTGGCCGGCCACGGGCGCAATATTCGTCTCCAACAATTCATGCGAGCCGTAGTTCACGACGATAATCGCCAATTTGCGCTTCGGATTCATTGCCATGTGAGCACCATATAGCTTACTGTCCAGAAAGTACCGTCGTCAGACCCAGACGGCGGCGCGGTGTCTGACAGCGAAAAGCGGAGGTTGCCGCCCAGATTGGACTGGAGTAGAGGACCCTATGCATGCATGCGTCACGTCACCAGCGGTGCTAATGGCCCACCCGAGTTCTGAACTCTACGGCGCCGACCGGGTGATGCTCGAAACAGTAGAGGGACTGGTTGAACAGGGCTCAAGGGTCGTTGTGACGGTACCTCAAACGGGACCGCTTGTGGCAGAACTTGAGGCGCGCGGCGCCACCGTCAGCTTGTGTCCGTCGCCGGTATTGCGCAAAAGCTCAGCCAATCCGCTCGGTTTGCTCAAGCTGGCAGTCGAGGCAGCAAAAGCCTCAATACACGGGCTGAGGCTCATCCGGAGGACTGGCCCTGACGTGATTTACGTGAGTACTCTGACCATTCCTCTGTGGCTTTTGTTGGCCCGGCTAAACCGGCTCCCCGTCCTGACGCACGTCCATGAAGCGGAGAAGTCGGCCAAGTGGCCAGTCCGCTTGGGGATTGTTGCCCCTTTGATTCTGGCGGATCGAATTATCGCCAACAGTCGATACAGTGCAGAAACCCTCACTGACACTCTTCCGGCACTCGCGAAGAGGGTGCGGGTTGTGTACAACGGAGTGGTCGGCCCGGATGCCGTGACCGCCCCCAGGGAAGCCGTCGTAGGGCCCCTGCGCATGGTCTATGTGGGCCGGCTGTCTCCACGTAAAGGCGTCGACGTTGCCGTCGCCGGGGTGGCCGGGGCTCGCCGGCGCGGGATTGACGTGAGCTTGGAGCTCGTCGGCGCGGTGTACCCAGGCTACGAATGGTACGAGGCGGAACTGCGAAGCCTGGTGACCAGCCTGCGCTTGGAAGGGCACGTCCGTTTTCTTGGTTTTTGCACCGATGTTTGGCCCAACCTGGCGCGCGCTGATGTCGCCATTGTTCCGTCAAGGCTTGACGAGCCCTTTGGAAACACGGCGGTAGAGGCGCTTCTCGCCGCACGGTTGCTGATTGTCAGCGATACGTCGGGCCTTCGGGAGGCTGCAGGAAACTATGCCGTGCCCCTATTCGTACCAGCCGATGACCCCGACGCCATAGCGGATGCCATTGAGCTACTGCACCGGGCCTGGCCGGACTACCGCCGTCGGGCAATTGAGGACTCCGTGGTAGCCGAAGAGCGGCATCGTCCATCTGCCTATCGAAGCCGCGTTAACCGCGAGATTAAGGAGACTGCCGCATTGAAGAGGTCCAGCAAATACGAGGCAGGACCGGACCGGGAACCGGTACGTTAATCTGCCGCGTGCCGTGATCCGATTTCCTTTGGCGGGGCCTCCCTGACCGATCTGAGAAGCACGCGAGCCGGGCATGTGTCACTGTTCGAAGGAGAGAGACTGAGTGTTTTTGCCTAAACTGAACTCCACCCGTGCCCGGCTCTATGAATCATTAAGGACGGCACACCTCGAACGTGCCCGGCAACTGGAGCCGGCTGTTATCCTCTACCGCCAGAAAAGGTACGACTTTGATGAACAGCTGACGCAGGGACTGCACCTGGTCCATGCCAACCGGCTGAAAGCAGCCTTTCTCCTCGGCCGCTCCCGGGTCCGTCAGCTGGAGATTAATGAACCCCTCATGCTCTCCAGTCTCCCCGCGACGTTCTTGGCTCTTGTTGCAGTCCGCCTGGCGGGGGCGGTACGAGGTCACCGCACCCGGATCGTGACGTATGCGATCGGCAACGCCGATCCCTTTGCAGGACCTGGCGGTCAGGGCTGGAAGTCCCGGACGCGGAAAATGGTGGAACGGCGCCTCGCCCTCTACGTCTGGCGTCATGTGGACCGGGTTGCCTTCGGAACGCTGGCCGCGCAGGAGGTTTACCGCGACGTGCTCCCGCGCCTGCAGGAGGGACAGGAAGAATGTCTAGTTCCCGCCTTGCCGGCCCCGTGCGAGTGCAATCCGAACTATCCGAAGGTCCCAGCACGCGTCGTATACCTTGGTGATCTGTCCCGACGGAAGGGATTCCCGTTGGTACTGGCGGCCTGGTCCCGCGTTGTTCAGCAAGATCCGGGAGCGGCACTTGTCATCCTGGGCAAGGGCGCCATGGTGGCAGAAGCAGAAAGCGCTGGGACCTCAAACAGCAGTGTTGAGGTCCACATCGATCCAAGCCGCGATGAGATCCATCGGGTCTTACGGCAGGCCCAGGTGCTGGTTCTGCCATCGCAGTCCACAGCTACATGGCGGGAACAGGTCGGGCTTCCGATTGTAGAAGGGCTCGCACACGGCTGTTCCATCGTCACGACCACCGAAACGGGCCTGAGCGACTGGCTTGCCGACAACGGCCATGCGGTGGTGTCGCCGCACGCAACAGCGCAGGAGCTTGCGGATGTCATCTGCAAGGCCATAGCCTCGGGTCCCTTCGGCAACGACGTGACGGCAAGTCTTCCTGACTCTGACGGACGGTTGGCCGCCGACGAGTGGCTGTTCGAGGCCTCACCGGACGTGACACGGTGACGCTTCGCAGGAATCCCCAGGCTGTAGGCACAGAAGCGTATCGGTCAAGCATGTGGTCCAAGCTGGGGAAAACCGCGGGCACAAAAATGATTGTCCTAGGTCTTTCAGGCCTGTGCGCCATCGTGACCAGCCGAATGATACTTTCTCACTTCGGTACGGAAGCCTATGCGCAATACGGCCTGCTTGCCTCTCTGCCGAGCCTTCTTCCCTTTGCGGACTTAGGCATTGCCGCCGTCGTCATAAATTCGATCGCCGAGGCCAAGAATCCCAGGAGCGACGAGCACGTTCGTCGGTCCCTGCTGACTGCCTTGAGGATCCTCCTCGTTTCCGGCACCGTAATCATGGCAACGTCCGCCCTGGTTTCCGTCCTGGGGCTTTGGCCTGTGTTGCTAGGCAACGGCCTTCTACCGGATGGCGGAGCTTGGGCGGCCTTTTTGTGCATGGCCGTATTCGGGATCACCCTTCCCCTCGCGGTGGGACAACGGATCCTGGTCGGGCTTGAGCGGACAGCCACACAGGTTAAGAGCCAAATAGTCGTTGCCCCGCTCATATTGCTGGCTGTTCTACTATCGATTGGGCTTGCGGCGCCGGTTGGCAGCTATTTGGCAGTGTTTTCCTACGCCGCTGCTGCCGTCAACTCCATCATCTGCCTCATCATTGCCAGCCGTCTGATCAGTCCTCAGCTGACCTCAGCTCTCAGATCCGTTCCGCACATAAAACGCGAGCCCGGCATCAAAGCCTTCCATCTTGCCTGGCCCATGCTCCTCCAGATGGTCGCCCTTCCAATAGCTATGCAGAGCGACCGGCTGCTGCTCAGCCATTTGACCCATGGAGAGGAGCTGGCGCAGTACAACCTTGCCTCGCAACTTTTTGGCATGATTCTGCAAGTTATTGCCGCGGCAGGAATAGTTCTGTGGCCCATTTATGCCAAGGCGAGATCGGCGTCGCGCATCGAATCGCCGCTCGTTCCGACAATTTGGTTTGCCGCGGGCGGCCTATTCCTAGGCGGACTACTGGCCATCGCCACGCCATTTCTCGTTGCCTTTGTTTCCGATGGCAGAATTATTCTGGATGCGTGGCTCGTTTCCGGGTTCGCGGTTTTCGTCGCCCTCCAGGCAGCTAAATACCCAACGGGCATGTACATGACCGACAGCGCAGGCCTGCGGTTTCAGGTCCTGCCCATACTCATGCTTGTCCCGCTGAACATTGCCATATCGTGGTGGCTGATTTCGCTGCTGGGCGCGGCCGGTCCGATCATCGGCTCCGCCATCTCGGTTGCAGCCTGCCAGCTGATCCCTAATCTCTGCTACGTGACGCGCGACTTGGCCCGGCGCCGGCAGGGGCAGGGCGCCGGGGCCAACTTGTCGCCCCATGAAAGCAACACGGCCAAGCTATGAACTTCCTGCTGATGAGTCTCACTTTGGTCGCAGGCCGGGGTGGTGAGGAGAACAGGCTTTAGGCTGGATGCAGCCAGGTGAACGGCAGCGCGGCCCCCGTCGGGCCATAAACGCGGGGGGCGGACTTTTGGGCCTGGTTCCCCATGGTCCAAGTCTCGACAACGAATTTTCCGGAGCCCACACTCGTCCCGTCCCACTTGGGGTTTTTCACCGTGAGCACACAGTCTGTTCCGCCGCGGGCTGCATCGGAGTTCAAGGACATGTGCAAAGTACCGCCGGTGGTCTTCCGGTCACAGATCATCACGGGATCGTTGTACGTGATACGCGTGGACTGTTCGTGGTTGAAGCAGTACCCTGCAAGCTTGCCTGTCCCGGAGCCAATGTATTCCGAACGCACCCGGGTCACAGTTGAATCACGCGACTCGAACCAGGCAATGCCGCCGCCACCAGTAAGAGAATGGTGGAAGTAGCAGTCCTGGAATGTGATCCCCGAGCTGTTGTTCACCATTACGGGGCTGGAACTAACCCGCACACCTGCGCGGCGGCCATCCACTTCGGTGTTGGTTACCCGCACCGAAGTGCACTGGAATATGCTGATGCCCCCGGTTTCGCCCGGCGGGACGGAGTCGTAGCCGGTGATGCCATTGATATAGACGTTATCGACGACGCCGTTTGCCCGGCTCAGCCGAAGACCGTTGTACTCATGGCCCAGGCTGGTTCCCTGGATTTGGAAGTTGCGCAGTTCGACTGTGATCATCGGATCTGCGCTGGAAGCGATCGCGTGAATGAGCATGTAGGGCGAAGCTCCACCGGTCCACCTCGGCTGGCTCGAGGAGGCCATCCTAAAAATAGTGTTGCGTCCGGACCCCACCAGGCCGCGACAGCCGGCACCACCGGAACGATTCCCCAACCGCACGCCGTCTTTGTACCCGTAGCGGAAATTGGACGGAATGGTGAACACGCCTTCGGGGAAGGTCAGCACCCGATTACCGGTAACTTTGTTGATGACCGTCTGCAGGTCGTTGCCGGAGCTGTACAGGTCCTCATAGCGGACGTAGCCGGTGCCCGTCGGACGAGCGATGGCCGCTGCGGACGGTGTGGCGTTACCGAGCTGGCCTGCCGCCAGCCCGAGGGCCGCCGCGGCCCCTAATCCCAGGGCGCTCCTACGGGAAAGATGAGTCGCTTCCATTATTTGTTCCTTAGATCTGAGGGGCCGCCCAAGCTTGCGCTCTACCGCAACGTAACGACTGGATAACTTTTGCCGTTACAGCATCGGGGAAGGCGCGACGGCGTGTCAAACCAGCACCACGAGTTTGTTCCCCCTTGAGGCGCGGCGTGTCGGGCCACCTCTAGTGTGCTCCCTTTGGGGTCCCCCCGGCCAGACGCGAGTCCTGACGCGGGTGACGCCGACCACCCGCGAGTCCCGCCTCGACGGCGGAGAGCCCCCTTGAGTGTGATTAATACCACACCCAAGGGGGCTCTCCGCCGGCGTTCCCGGCCGTGTCGCGCCGGGGGTTAGGGCTCCCTGGTGGTAAGCCAGTTACGCAGGGTCACCTTCACCGGGCCGTTGAGGTTCGACCCCGACACGTAGCTGAGTATGCCGACGGAGCCAGGGACCTGGAGCGCCGACGTCGAGTCGGTCGCGGTCAGGCTCCATGCTGCCGGCTCAGCGGTGCTGGTTTTCCAGGCCTTAGCGCTCAAAGTACTGGGCGACGTTCCGGTCACGGCCATTTTGATCCGCACGGAATCTCCCACGTTGTACGTCAGCCCGAGGGTCCTGGTCGAAAGGATGGTTTCCGCCCCTGCAACCGTTTTGGTCAGGTACAGAGTCAAGGCTCCGGTCCTGGAAATCCACAGCTTGGCTCGATAGTCGTTGGAGCTGCCGGCGTTACGGCCTATGACCGAGACAAAGGTCCCGCCACCGTCTCCGATCTTGTCGAGGGATACATCGAACTGCGTCACGGCCGAGTCCGCAGAAACCGCATTCAGGAATGCGCTTCGAGTAGCTCCCGCAGCGTTGTTGATCGTTGCATTTCCATTGGCGACCGAATAGTTGCTCGCACCGGACGGGGTCGTCCAGTTGCCTCCGACATCCGCCTGCCCGAAGCCGCCGGCAACTGTCCGACCGAAGTCGTCCTTTGCCAGGGGCTGGTCGGCAGGAGCCGTTACCGTGATGGACTTGCTGACGGTACCTGTCGCTCCCTTGTCATCCGTCACCGTCAGCTTGACCTGATAGGTTCCCGCCGCTGCATATGTGTGCGACGGTGTCCGCCCTGTCCCGGCTGGCGACGAATCGCCGAAGTCCCAGGCGTAGCTGGCAACCGTGCCGTCCGGATCTGCCGACGCCGACCCGTCCAGCGTCGCGGTCAGATCCGCCACAGCCGAGCTAAAGGCAGCCACCGGAGACTGGTTGGCCGCGGTGACCGTTACTGCTTGCGTCACTTGCCCTGTCGCTCCCTTGTCATCCGTCACCGTCAGCTTGACCTGATAGGTTCCCGCCGCTGCATATGTGTGCGACGGTGTCCGCCCTGTCCCGGCCGGCGACGAATCGCCGAAGTCCCAGGCGTAGCTGGCAACCGTGCCGTCCGGATCTGCCGACGCCGACCCGTCCAGCGTCGCGGTCAGATCCGCCACAGCCGAGCTAAAGGCAGCCACCGGAGACTGGTTGGCCGCGGTGACCGTTACTGCTTGCGTCACTTGCCCTGTCGCTCCCTTGTCATCCGTCACCGTCAGCTTGACCTGATAGGTTCCCGCCGCTGCATATGTGTGCGACGGAGTCCGCCCTGTCCCGGCCGGCGACGAATCGCCGAAGTCCCAGGCGTAGCTGGCAACCGTGCCGTCCGGATCTGCCGACGCCGACCCGTCCAGCGTCGCGGTCAGATCCGCCACAGCCGAGCTAAAGGCAGCCACCGGAGACTGGTTGGCCGCGGTGACCGTTACTGCTTGCGTCACTTGCCCTGTCGCTCCCTTGTCATCCGTCACCGTCAGCTTGACCTGATAGGTTCCCGCCGCTGCATATGTGTGCGACGGAGTCCGCCCTGTCCCGGCCGGCGACGAATCGCCGAAGTCCCAGGCGTAGCTGGCAACCGTGCCGTCCGGATCTGCCGACGCCGACCCGTCCAGCGTCGCGGTCAGATCCGCCACAGCCGAGCTAAAGGCAGCCACCGGAGACTGGTTGGCAGGCGTGGTGCCCGCACCCAGGGCGTAGTGAGCCGAAACGTCGGAGGAACTCAGCGCCGTGGAGTACACGGCCACCTCATCGATGGCTCCCGCGAAGTATGGCTGCGGTCCCCACGTCGTATCTGCACCCACACGCCAGTAGCCGTTGTAGGCTTGGGACCCGGCCTGCGGATTGGAACCGACCTCCTGGCCATCCACATACAGCTTCATCCCGTCCGACGACTGGGTTGCCACCATATGGTGCCACGACCCGTCGTTGTACGGCTGTGGAGTCGTAATGGTGTTGGCTTGACCCGTCCAAACGCCGAACGTCAATTGTCCGCTGTTCTCCATGTAGACGTGCCGGTCGTAGTTGCCCGAGAGTCCGGTCTGGGAACCACCGAAACCGATCAGCTTGCCGCCATTGGTGGTGGTTGTGTTGAACCACAGCTCCTCCGTGTAAACCGTGGGGTTGGAGAACTGGGCGTCGGACGAGAGCAAGCCCGATGAGCCGTCGAATTCGACGGCTGTATTAGTCACTCCTGCGAGCGCCCCTGGGCGTCCCAGACTCGTTCCGCTGACGAAGGTACCTGTATTGCCTACCGCACCGCTGTCGGCTGCCGTCGTTCCCGTAGTTTCGCCCACCCTCCAGTACAGGTCCGGGTTGAGCTGGAACACTGCCTTGCCGTAGTTGTCTACAGGCGCAGTGGGCAGGTTAAGGGTGCGGCCGGAGGCCTGGAAGTGGTTCTGGACCTGGGACAGCCCCAGAACGGTCGGGTAGATGCTTACTTCATCGATGCTTCCCTGGAAGTAGCTACTTGCGGGCTGCGACGGCCAGCCGTTGAGGTTGTCGCCACCGATTCGCCAGACCCCGGTGTAGGGCTGTCCGCTGGTCACGTCCGCGCGCTTCGCAATTCGCTTTCCGTCGACATATAGCACCATTCCGTTAGAACCAAGGCTGACGGTGACTTGGTGCCACTGCCCGTCATTGAAACCGGCGGAGCTTTGCAGGGTTTCCGTATTTCCGGTGTAGACGCCGTAGATGATCCGTCCTGCGTTGTCCATATAGACGTGGCGGTCATAGCTGCCGGACTCTCCTGTCGGGCTATTTCCAAAGCCGAGTATCTTGCCTCCTGAAGTGCTTGTGGTCTTGAACCACGCTTCGGCCGTGAACGTGTCCGGGCCTTGGATCCGGGTCTGGGTAGCCCCGAACCCGGTATTCGTTCCGTCGAAGGTGGTTGCAGCGTTCGTGTCCCCGGTGATGGCGCCGGCGGTTCCGCGTGTTGCGCCGGTCCCTAGGCTGATATCGCTCCAGCCGGCCCAGTCTACGGCGGTCCCTCCGCTGCCTTCGCCCAACCGCCAGTAGTCAGCCGCACCGTCGTCGAGAACGCCACGGGCATAGTCACTGACGCTCCCGGCCGTGGCGGTGGTGACGCTGACGGCGTTCGATTTCGCGGTGTTGCCGAAGGCATCGGTGGCGATGATCTGATATGTGTGGGTGGATCCGGCCGCCAGTCCCGTGTCGATGTATCCCATGCCCGGCCGACGCCAGAAGTCGGACTCCTGTGTTTTGGTGTAGATCGGCGTGGCAGTCTTTCCGTCACGGATGAGCTGGTAGCTCAGGTTTTGATTGTCCTTATCCCAGTTCGCCTGCCAGCTGACCCTCGCCGTTCCGGTGGCGGTGCTGATAACGGACGGGTTGAAGGCGGCGCCTGTGACCACCGGGCCCTGCTTGTTTGGCGCAATGCCCTTGACTGCAAACCGGACCAGGCCCTGCTGGGCTTTTCCGTTTACGCTTGGGAACTCGCCGCCGGCGACGATGTATTGGTTGTTGCCGGTGATGTTCCAGGCGGCCTGGGATGCGCCGCTGAACGTGCCGACGGCGAATTCGGGGTACCACTGAAGGAGAGACGGCGAGGGATTCCCGGCAAAATTGAAGTATCCATAGGGATCATCGGTCAGAGTGCCCGTCGCTGCCTTGCTGAACGCCAGTGCATGATTGAATGTCCACTTTGGCGACGTCTGGGGAAAACCGCCGATGTTTCCGCAGTAATGGGCATGACTTACGGTGTAGACGGCTGTATCGGATGCGTAGACGCCATAGGTGTCGCCGTGGCAGTCCTCGACCCACTTGATGGCACCGTCGGACCAGTCAGCGGAGAATGTTCCCTCCAGGTTCCCGCCGTTGCCAAACACGTAGCCCGTTCCGTAAACTCTTGTTCCGTCGCTGGCGAGGCTGAGGATGGCTGCTTGTGGCCCGCCGTTTCTCACCAAGCCGTTCGCGGCCCACGGCAACAGCCCGCCGGTGTTAGTATCGACTGCCCCCAGCCCGTAGCCGGGGTTGCTCGAACCGTTGAGTGTGGTGAAGCCGCCCCCCACTACAACCTTGGAGTCATCCGGTGAAACGAGCAGCGTGTTGACGTCGCCGCCGGCCGGGACCGGGTTCCAATTCAGCAGGGTAGCGTTTGACGTCGACACTGCGGCCAGCTTGGGGCGGCTGACCGATCCGACGCCGCTGAACCACCCGCCCATGTAGACGGCGTTGTTGGATGCCGTGAGAGCCACCACACGCGAGTTAACTTTCGGCGCCCAGGACGTGATCAGCGCACCAGTCGTGGGGTTCAGCGCAGCTACATAGGGCCGTGCTACGCCGTTCACCTGCGAAAAGGCGCCCCCGACGAAGAGCTTGGATCCGTCTGGTGAAGCCGCAATGGTTTTCGCCATGCCGTTCAGGCTGGCGGTAAATGTCGTAATCAGATTTCCGGTTGTGACGTCGTAGGCCAGGATATTGTTCCGGGCGACGGTGTTTGTTCCCGGTGCGGCGCCGGCCGGCCTGGCCGTGTTGAATTGTCCTACCGCGTAGGCCACGTTGCCGATGATGACCTGCTGCCAGACGATTCCATCGATCTGCACCGTGGGCAAAGCATCCGCCGAGACGGTGACGGGTGTGGCGGGGTTGGCGGGATCAAGAGGAGCGGTGTCGGCCGTAACGGGAGGAGCCGCGACCAGGGCCATCGACATAGCAACCGCGGAAGCGAGCAGGACGGCGCCAAGCTTCCTAGGCCCGTTACCGGGCCAGCGTCGAGAGCGGTTTGTTGGAACGGGTTGGGGACTGGACGGTTCGATCATGGCTTACCTTCTGTCGGTGCGGCACCTTCGAATGCCGCAATAGGCGAATCAACCTGAAAATTCACGAGAACTCGAACCTTGTCCCGTTGGTCTACGGGAACCAGGAAAACATACGTGGCCGAGCCGGACTCCCCGGGGGCGATCGTGGGGGGAAATTCGGACACATCAGGCCCGCTGAGCGTGATGGAAGGCAGATCCTCCGCACCTGCGCTGACGTTCACTACGACGTCCGCCGTCGTAAGGGGGCGGTCCGTGCTGTTGTGGAGAGTGACGGTGAACCGGAGGGATGGGCCAGCGACCTCACCGGCTTTTTGAGCCTGTCCCTGGACGCTCTCAAACTCGGTGATCTCGGCGGTGATGCCTTCCCGTATGGATGCTGGTTGATCCAGCGGGACCGGCGGCGCGACAGGCTGGTCCACGTTGGCAAGCTGCGCGTCGCTGCCGGTCGCGGGCGCAGGAGCCGGGCTGGCCGCCGTCGGCTCCGGGGCCGGCGCGGAAGCCGGCGAGGCCGGGGCAGTTGTGCCGCCCGGCAAGGATTGCATTGCCGTCTCCGTCGGCGTCGCTGTCGGTGTCGGCGTCGCAACAACCCCGGTTGAGGAGCCAGCTAGACCCGCGGGACGGTGGTTGGAGGACTGGCTGGTCCCCCAGATGATGGCTCCTATCAGGAACACGGTCAGGATAAATCCGATCACCAGGAACTGGACTCTCCGCCGGCTGTCCAGGGGACGGCCCTCTGCAGTATTCGTGCTGTTATTCATGATTCGCTCCGAGTTGAGACCAATTTGGATGTTGAGAGGCTTCTCATATCGCCAAACCACCGGGTCGAAGCCACTGCCAGATGCATTGCGTTGAGCGCGAAGAACAAGCTGTAAACCGTGAAGAAGGCAAGCGGGGCCCCCAGCAGCAGGAACACCAAACACAGCACTCCGTAGTCAGTGGGGACTAAAAGCGCAGATTTGAGCGCTGACGACTTCCTGGGGATGGCAGCGCGGCCGGACTTCAGCAGCACCACTGCCTTGAGCTGATCGTTCAAGATCATCGCAAAGAACGACACGGTTCCGACGATGGCGTAGCCAATCGGAACCAGGAGCCATCCATCCGAGGGAAGCTGGAAATGGCGGAAGGCCGCGATGAGAACGGCAAGGTGCAGGCTGACGATCTTCGTACTGTCCACGACGTGGTCCAGCCATTCTCCGGCCACGGAGCCACTCCCTTGGAGCCGCGCCAACTGCCCGTCTGCGGAGTCAAAGATGTATCCCAGCGCCAGCGCTGCCCAGACGAGTGCCCCGACCCACCCAGCCGGGGCGGTCGTGGCCAGCAGGATTATCCCGCCAAAGGTGAAGGTTGCACTGACCGCGGTGACCTGGTTAGGGGACATGCCGGCGCGATACGCTGCTGCCGCGACGAATCTGCCGGCCCGCCGGTTGACGAGTATGGAATATGGCGGGGCCCCGGCCGCTACTGGTTTCTGGGCGGATCCCAGCGCTGCGAGCGTTCCCTTGAAGCCGGTCCGCGGCGGTGACGTCCGAGCATGCTGTGCTCCTACCCTGCTCACGATGCCACCCGGCTTTCGTCCTGCGCCCGTCCGGCGGCAGGGGGTTCGCTGTTTTGAGCGTGGGTCAGGGCACCGGAGTCCAGCCCGTAGCACAGCGTTTCGTAAAGATCTGCCACCAGGTCCCAGTCGTACTTCGCCGCAATTTCCCGGGCTTGGCTCCCTCTCGATCTGGTTCCGGCGAGACGCGCCTCAGAGTCCTCGGCCAACCGTGCGACGTCGGCCGGGTCGCGGAAGTATTCGCCGGCTGACTCCAGCACCTCGCGGTTGAAGTTGACGTCAAAAGCGTTGGTCGCCGTACCCGCACCGATCGCCCGGAGCAGGGAAGGATTGGTGCCCCCGACAGAATGGCCGTGCCAGTAGACCAAGGCGTTGGCGTACAGCTCATCCAGCAACTCCTGGTCCCAAACCCCGCCGAGGAATCGCACTCTCGAGTCTGCGGAATCCTGTACCTTTTGGCTGTACTCCTGGCCGTAAGGCGTGGTTCCCACGACGACTAAGGGGAGCTTGGCGGCGCTCCGGACATAGCCTTCAACGATCATATGAACGTGGTTTTCCGGCTCCAGCCGGGCCACCACGAGATGGTACTGCCCGGAGGACAGGCCAATGCCCGCGAGACGTTCCGGCTCCCGGGGCGCAAGTAAGGGTGCGCCGTACGAAATCAGCTGGGTGGCGGCATTGAAGGTGGCGCGGTAGTAGTCACGAATCCCGGCTGCATCTGCAATAAGGGCATTGGAAAACCGGACGGAAAATCTCTCTGCCCAGCGGTAGTACCGTTTCCCGAGGGTCCCCCACTTGGCCCGCTTCCATTCCAGGCCGTCCATGTGGGTGGCCACTGGAATGCGCGCCAACCGGAGAAGGGGAAGCCAAGGAGCGTTCGCTGCGTTGAAAACGATTGTGGCGTCAGCCCTGCGGAACAGCAGATGAGCCACCGACAATCCGGTGTGGCTCAAAGTCTCGAGTGAGCGTCGGCGGAGTGCCGGCAGATGCACAAGCTGCATCCCCTCGTATTCCTTGACGCGGGTGTCTATGCCGTTTCCGGAGCGGCAGTAGACCGTTACCAGATGGCCCCGCTCAGCTAGCCTGCGCCCCACTTCCTCGACACAGGTTTCGAAGCCGCCGTAATGTGCGGGCACACCCCGTGTCCCGACCAGTGCAATACGTAATCCGGCACGCCGAACAGCTTTATGTTTCATTTTTCCCCCCCGGGGACTTTGTGGTTTTAGAGAGACCTGCTGGCTGGCCCCGTGGGGCCCGAACGTTTTGAATTAGGGGATGCCTTGCAGGGGCACCCACCCCTGAGCGTCGGAGTTTAGGAGCTCAAGGGTCCGGCGAATGGCTGTGCTCGACGTGTGCACGGTGTAGGGAAAATAGACAACGTCCACGCCCACTGCCGCGAAATCTCGTTCAAGCTCCAAGCCCTTGGGCGTGCCCCTCCAGTCGTCCCCTTTGAAAAGAACGTCGAAGGGATTGGAACGCCAGGTGTCGATCTTGCGCGGGAGGTGTTCAGAAATCGCATCATCTACAAATCGGATATTGCGAACGATTTCCAAACGTTCTGCCAGCGGAATTATCGGCGGCTGGCCCTTGGTCTTGACCAGGAGCTCATCGGTGACAACGCCGGCAACCAGGAAGTCGCATTCCGCTTTGGCCTGCCGCAGCAAATTCAGGTGGCCTACATGAAATAGATCAAAGGCGCCCGCTGCATAGCCGATTCGGGGGGTCATAGCATCTCCTTCAGTACGCACCGACGGGACTGCGCATGGCTCTAAAGGTTCTCCACAGGATGACGAGGTCGCCCGTGAGCGACCAATTCTCCACGTAATAGAGATCCAGTCGGACGCTCTCCTCCCAGGGGAGGGTGGAACGGCCGTTGATCTGCCACAACCCAGTTATCCCGGGCTTAATCAGCAGCCGGCGGTGGGTGAATTTCTCATAGCTCTGGACTTCGAGAGGCAGCGGGGGCCGGGGACCGACCAGGCTCATTTCGCCGGTCAGCACATTCCAGAACTGGGGCAGCTCATCGAGGGAGAACTTACGCATCCATTGCCCGCATTCTGTAATTCGTGGATCATTTCGGATCTTGAAGAGCGGGCCGGCACCCTCGTTCAGGTCTCGCAGGGAGTCGATGTCGGTTTCAGCGGCCTGAACCATCGTCCGGAACTTCAACATGTGGAAGGGAACGCCGTTCTTGCCCGCACGTACCTGGCGGAAGATGACTGGACCCGCGCTGTCGCGCTTGACGATGACGGCCAGGATCAGCATTAGGGGCGACAAAACCACCAGCGCCGCTGAGGCAGCCACGACATCTACTACGCGTTTCAGTACGTGCTTGCCGCCGGCATACTGAGGGAGCTCCACATGCACCAGCGGCAATCCGTCTACAGGGCGCCAGTGGATTCGCGGACCGGCAACGTTTGTGAGGCGTGACGCCAGGACGAGTTCCGTTCCGGTAGCCTCGAGCTTCCATCCCAGTTCCCGGATGTACTTGCTGCCTCCAGGGAGCGGGCCCGCAACGATGACGGCATCCGCGCCTGCGACTTTGACCATCCGTGAAATCTCAGCCAGTGTCGAGAGAACCGGAATGCGGTACCAGGGAGGCCGCAGCTCCAGGGACTTATCCAGGGTGGACAAAGCCACACCGGAAATCTGATAACCGGCGGCCGGATTCAGTTCGATCTGGTTGATCACGTACTCGACGTCCGGCGTATCTCCGATCACGATGACTCGGGAGAGGTACTCGCCCCGGCTCCGCTGCTGGTTCAGCCACTTCCGCCAAAGCCACCGGCTTCCGGTGAGCAGCACAAGCCCTAGGGGCAGGGCAATCGCAAAGTAGCCCCGTGCGACATCGAAACGGACAAAGACCATTGCTATTGCCAGGACACCGAATAGCTTGAGCGTGGCTTGAACTACCCTCTTGTATTCAGTTGCGCCTGCACCAAACGTCCGGCTATCTCGGGTGGAGTAAATCTCCAGAACTGCAATCCAGGTGACCAGGATCAGCATTGATACCACGATGTAGCTGGTTTCAAAGTCCCACTCGGCCGCCGCCGGCACCTCGGCGCCGAAGCGGAAAAGGTAAGCCGAGGCGACCGAAATGAAAATCGCTGTCGCATCAGTGATTCGGAGATGATTGGAGAATTTTTTCCACCGGCGGGTGGCTGCACTCCGGGGAACGGCGATATCGGCAGGGGATTCGTCATCCCATACCGAATGCTGAGGCCTCGTTGAAATTTTTGCCGGGGCCTGGGTTCGGATAGTGTTCGTGGGGCGTACCCCCGCATGGAGTAGCCGGCGGTGCTTGACGTCACTCATGCCCGCCGCCGATTTCCTTGAGCCGATTAGACGACCCGCAACTATTCGCAGCAGTGAGCGCTGCGAACGGGGGCAAAGTGTGGCGCCGGGTCAGGAGGGCGGCGGCTGGCGTCTGCCGGTGCGAGAGCGTCATTTCCCGTGCGCTCTGCCGGTGAGGCTCATCCATTAGGAACAAACCGGGGGGGACCCACTGAAGCTGTTGGTCATACATGCTGAGACCTTCTAATGACTCGGTCGGCTTTGGTCCCCCTAGTCAAGGGGATGGACCTGCCCTGCACACGAGTGGGGTCTACCCCTATTCATCCGGGTAACCACTTGTAGGATTTATTTAGATTGGCTGAGTACCTGCACCGAATACCCACAAGCGATAGTGAAATACCCGTACGTCGCAGGGACGCAAGCGGTCGATTCGGCCCGGTTAGGGCCGTTCCTCATGGGCTTGGCCGGAACTGCGGGGACGAGTGTGGATCAGCTGCGTGCAGTCGGCAAGATCCCGAACCGGGCAGGTGCCTGCGACTGTTGGTCTCGGACGCAGACGCGACGGCGCAGACGCAGCGGCGTCCCACGGGAGCCCTAAGGGGCCCGTGGGACGCGGCAGTTATTCGGGAGGTCGTTCAAAGCCCTGTAGAGGCTAGGTGTTCCCTTGCACTCATGGAGTGACTGGAGTGCGACCGGAATCGACGTAGTGTTTCTGGACCTGCGCCGGGCTCAATACGCCGGGGTAAATCGAGACTTCGTCAATGACACCCTGGAAGAAGTTGCTCGACCGGACGCCGGGCCAATTAGCGGTGCTGTCCCCGCCTATTCTCCAGTAGCCTGCAAAGTCCTGCCCGCGTGTCACATCAGTCCGCTGAACGACCCGTACGCCGTCGATGTAGAGGGCCATCCCGCTCGATCCCAGGCTTGCCACGATCTGATGCCAGTTGCCGTCGTTATAGCTTCTTGCGGTACTCAGCGTCCTGCGCACGCCGTTGTTTACGCCAAAGTAGATTTTGCCCGAATTGTCCATGTAGACGTGCCTGTCATATTTAATGGATGTTCCCGTTGATCTGTCGCCAAAGCCTAGAATCTTGCCGCCGGCCGTGGTGGTCGTCTTGATCCAGGTTTCCGCGCTGAACACGCTGGGCCCGGGGATTGACGTCTGCGTGGATGCGAATCCGCTTGCGATTCCGCTAAACGTCGTCGCAGTGTTCGCATCCCCCACAATTGCGCCCGGCGTGCCCCTGGTAACGCCTGGGCCGACGACGGCGTCTGCCCATCCGGCCCAGTCGGCGAAAGTGTTACCGCTTGCCTCTCCGAGCCTCCAGAAACTCCCGGCACCATCCGTGAGTACGCCTTGGGCATACGCGCTCAGACTTGCCGAGGCCACAGTCACGTTGACATTGTCTGACCTGGTCACGTTGCCTAGCGGGTCCGTGATCTTGATGCGGTAGTTGTGGGTGGATCCTGGCACGAGGCCCGAGTCCACGACCCCCATTGCCGGCCGATTCCAGAAGGTCGACGCTTGGGTTTTGGTGTAGATGGGCGTGGCCTCATTGCCGTCGCGGATGACTTCATACTTCAGGTTCTCGTTGTCCTGGTCCCAGTCGGCCCGCCAACCCACACGAGCGGTTCCGGGTTTCGTAGAGAGCAGGGTCGGGTTCATGGCACTGCCGGTCAGTACGGGCCCTCGTTTGTTCGGGGCAAGGCTCTTGACCGCGAACCTGACCAGTCCCTGCTGAGGGATTCCGTTGACCTTGGGAAACTCTCCGCCCAAAATGACGTACTGCGAATTTCCAGTCACAGTCCAAGCGCCCTGGCTGGCGCCGGTAAATGTTCCGGCGTCAATGTCCGGGAACCAGGGCAGGAGGGATGGCCGGGGGGTGCCAGCAAAGTTAAAGTAGCTGGTGCTCGGTTCAGTCGTTATGGTGCCTGTTCGGGCCTTACTGAAGGAAAGGGCGCGGTGATGGGTTCGAGGGGAGGTCTCGGGGAAGCCTCCGATATTGCCGCAGTAATGGGGGTGGCCCACGACGTAGACCGCTGTGTCCGAGGGGTAAACACCATAAGAGTCTCCGTGGCAGTCTTCCACCCAGTTGACCACCCCTCCGTTCCAGGTGGCGGAGAATGCACCTTCGAGGTTGCCCCCCGAGCCGAACACATAGCCGGTGCCGTAAACGCTCGTTCCGTCCGTGGCAAGGCTATAGATTGAGGCGTTGACCCCACCGTTGCGGGCCACGCCGTTGACGGCCCACGGCAATAGGTCCCCCGTCAAAGTGTTCAGGGCCGCCATGCCGTAACCCGGGTTGCTCGATCCGTTCACACTTGTGAAGCTCCCGCCCGCGACCAACTTTGTGCCATCTGGAGAGATCACCATGTTGTTGACGTCTCCACCCGCGACCACAGGATTCCAGCTCAGCAGCGCAGCATCTGAGGCGCGGACCGCAGCTAGGCGGGACCGGCTGACAGAACCGACGCCGCTGAACCAGCCGCCCATGAAGACGGAAGTGTTCGTGGCTGCCAGGGCGTACACGCGCGAATTCACTTTCGGGGCAAAACTCGTGATCAGGGCTCCCGTGGCCGGATTCAGCGCCGCCACGTAGGGCTGCGACACGCCGTTGACCTGGGTGAAAGCGCCGGCGACATAGATCCGGGAACCATCGGGGGCTGCGGTGATGGCCTTTGCCTGGGCATTCAGGCTCGGCGCGAACGTCGTATTGAGATTTCCTGTCGTTATGTCATAAGCCAGAATGTTGTTCCGAACCACTGTGTTGGTCCCGGGAGCCGAACCGGCCGGTCGCGCGGTCGTGAAACTACCCACCACATAAACAGTGTTGCCCACGACGAGTTGCTGCCACGCCACACCATCTATCTGCACTGTCGGCAACCCGTCCGCAGAGACCGTGGGTGGCGTGGCCGGGTTGGCGGGATCTGACGGCGCGGTGTCGGCCAAGGCACCGGGACCCGGCAACAACGCGAGCGCGAGCATCATGGCGACAGCCACAGCCCCGACAACCACCCCTTGGGTGGCGCGCAGGACGGAGTGCGTCGACAACGCCTGCCTCGTTGAGCGCGGTAGGTGCCCCTCGTCCCCGCACGGCCGCGCGGGATTCTTCCCGAATACCTCGACGATACTCATGACTTTCCTCCTGATGTGGCACCGGTAGAGGCATTTGCAGTTGAAGAAACGAGGCACGTCCGGGGGTCGAACCTGGACCGCCCCGCTCTGGGGCGGCAGGAAAGACCCCATGGACGACGACAAAACATATTGATGCCTCCTAGCAACTCGGTCGGCTGTGGTCTTCCTAGTAGATTGGATTGCCCTCCAGTGCACACGAGTGACAACTACCCTGTTGGATGGGCGGACCACTCGAAGGAAGCACGTGGAGTCAGCCGTTACGGTGCGTCCCTTTACCCGCATCGGGGGCAAAATTACCTATCCTGCTTTGCCTGAATGCCAACACCCCGCCGTCGCGGGACAAAGACCAGCTGCGATGTCAGTGCACGGTGCCACAGGATGCCGGGCACGCCGGATACCTCCGGTTTCTGAGCGCAGCCAGGACTGGTGTATTCGGCTGGCGCGCCAGACTGGGGTAATGTAAATCTCGTTGTTTCATCGGGGCAATGTCCACAACTGTGGCCGGCCCCTCTGCGGCTGTAGCTCAATGGTAGAGCGCTAGCTTCCCAAGCTTGATACGCGGGTTCGATTCCCGTCAGCCGCTCCACATGCCCCGACAGGATCCCGGGCTCTTATTAGGTTGCTACCTGTATCGTCGGAAGTCAGGAACCTCTTCGGTTCCGCTACAGGAGCAATCATGGCTGACAAATCCCCCCGTCAAGCAGCATCCAAAAAATCCGGCAAATCCATTAAGGAAAAGCGCGCTGACAAGAGGGCCGCTTCAGCGCCGGCCAGCTCCCTCGATAAAGTGACCGCCGCAAAGACGGCGAGCCCCAAAAAGAAGTGACCCGTTCACCGAATTACCTCACGCTCGGCATCCTCGCCGGCACACGCAAACCGGACGAGCGGCGCCTCCCGATCCACCCCCTGCACCTGGACCGCATCGCGCCGGAGATCCGGGACCGGTTGATCCTCGAGGAAGGCTACGGCGAGCGCTTCGGCCGGTCCGACGCCGAGCTCGCACCCCTCGTGGGGCGCATCGCGCCCCGACAGCAACTGCTGGCGGAAGCCGACGTCGTCCTCCTGCCCAAGCCGCAGCCCGAGGACCTGGCCGAACTCCGGGACGGGCAGGTCCTGTGGGGCTGGCCGCACTGCGTCCAGGACCGGGCCATCACCCAGCTGGCGATCGACAAGAAACTCACCCTGATCGCCTTCGAGGCCATGAACCACTGGGCCAGCGACGGCGGCTTCGGCCTGCATGTCTTCCACAAGAACAACGAGCTCGCCGGCTACTGTTCCGTGCTGCATGCCCTGGCGCTGACCGGTTCCACCGGAGACTACGGCCGCCGGCTGAGCGCCGTCGTGATCGGCTTCGGGGCCACCGCCCGCGGCGCCGTGACGGCGCTGAATGCCCACGGTGTCCATGACGTGCAGGTGCTGACCAACCGCGGTGTTGCCGCCGTTGGCTCTCCCATCCACTCGGTCCGCATCGCGCAGTTCGACCATGACAGCGAGGCGCCGTTCCTGAGCGAGGTCATCACCGAGCGCGGGCGCGTGCCGCTGGCGCCGTTCCTGGCCGCGAGCGACATCGTGGTCAACTGCACGCTGCAGGACCCCAACGCGCCGCTGACCTACCTGCGCACCGGGGACCTGGCCGCCTTCCGGCCCGGCAGCCTGATCGTGGACGTTTCCTGCGACGAGGGCATGGGCTTCAGCTGGGCGAAAACCACCACCTTCGCCGAGCCGATGTTCAAAGTGGGTGACCACATCGACTACTACGCCGTGGACCACAGCCCGTCCTATCTGTGGAATTCCGCCAGCTGGGAAATCAGCGAGGCGCTGCTGCCGTTCCTCGAGACCGTGGTGTCCGGCCCCGACGCCTGGGCGGGAAACGAGACCATCCGCCGCGCGATCGAAATCCGCGACGGCGTAGTCCTGAACCCGGATGTGCTGCAGTTCCAGCAGCGGGAGGCAGAGTTCCCGCACCGCCCCTTGGAGCTCTAGGGGTTTCCGCGACGAATTAGGACAGCCGCTGCGTGGATCCACGTAGCGGCTGTCCTTTTTCGGTGCGAAAATCGGTCCGGACGATCCGCAGCAGCCGGCGCCGGTCCTTCAGGTCCACTTTGAGCATGAGCTGCCCGCGCCGGGCGAGGACGACGGCGACGGTCGCGGCAGCCAGCACCGGGACGCCGCCGGAGACGAGGACGGCGGTGTGCGGGTCCGCGTGCTCGGCCAGCCAGCCCATCATCGGGCCGCCGATCGCCTGGCCGCCGATCAGCACCATGATGTACAGGCTCATGACCCGCCCGCGGATGGCCAGGTTCGCGCTGACCTGGACCAGCTGGTTCGCGGCGGTCAGGAACATGAGGCACCAGAATCCGGCCAGCACCATGGCGACGCCGAACCAGGCCATGGACGGCGCCAGGGAAGCCAGGCACAGCATGAGCCCGTACATCCCGGCGCCCAGCACCACGGAGCGCAACCGCAGGGCGCGCCGCCGGGCCGAGGTGATCGCGCCGGCCAGGGCGCCGAGGGCCACGAGCGTGTTGAGCAGCCCATAGCCGCCGGCACCGGCGTCGTACACGTGGTCCGCGAACGCGGCCAGCAGCACCGGCAGACTCATCGCGAACACCGCGATGAACCCGGCCATCAGCCAGGGCCAGTAGATGGTGGGCTTGCTGAGCGCATAGTCCAGCCCTTCCCGCAGCATGCCCGGGCGCTTGGCGGCCGGGGTGCTGACATGCAGCTGGTCCTTGCGCAGGCTCAGGAGCATGGCCACCGTGAAGCAGCACGCCACCGCATTGGCGGCAAAGGCCCAGCCGGCCCCCACGGCGGTCAGCAGGATCCCGGCGATCGCAGGACCGATCAGCCCGCCCAGCTGGAAAATCGTGGAGTTCACGCTGATCGCGTTTCGCAGATAGCCGGGGCCCACGAGCTCGTTGACGAACACCTGGCGGGCCGGCTGGTCCAGCACGGTCACGAGGCCCAGAACCAGCGCGATCGCGTAGACGTGCCCCACCTCAATCCGGTGGCTGAGCGCCAGGACGGCAAGGACCGCGGCCAACGCGGCGGCCACCGACTGGCACAGCATGAGGATCTTCCGCTTCGCGAAGCGGTCCGCCATCATGCCGGCCCACGGGCCGAGGAACAGGGACGGCAGGAACTGCAGGGCCACGGTGATGCCGACGGCGGTGACGGAACCGGAGAGCTGGAGCACCAGCCAGTCCTGGGCGATCCGCTGCATCCAGAGCGCGATGACGGCGACGAAGTGCCCGATCGCGAAGACGCGGAAGTTGCGGACCTTGAGCGAAATGAAAGTGTGGCGCCAAGGCAGAGGCTCGTTGACGACGGCGAGTGGTTGGGTGATGGTGTCCGGCAGGGAAGCTGAGTTCGCCTCTAGCGGCGGAGGGGGTGCCACGGAAAAGTCCTCAAAAGAGCGGGTGAGTGGGATGGACTTAACGCTAGGCTGGCCCCAAGAGATTATGGAAGCCTATTCCACGCATAACTCGCATTACAAAACGCAATGCAGGGTATGCGGCACCGATCCGGAGACCGCCATGTTCGAACCCGCCCAGCTCCGCTCGTTCCTGGCCGTGGCCGAAACCTTGAGTTTCACCAAGGCCGCCGAGCGCCTCGGCCTGGCCCAACCCACCGTCAGCCAGCACGTCCGCAAGCTGGAGACCGCCGCCAAGCGGGTGCTGATTGCCCGGGATACCCGGGATGTACGCCTGACCGACAACGGCGATGCCATGGCCGGGTTCGCCCGCAGCATCCTCGCCGCGCACGACTCCGCCGCCCGCTATTTCTCCGGCTCCGCCATGCGCGGCCGCCTGCGCTTCGGCACGGCCGATGATCTCGCCATCACCGGGCTGCCACGCATCCTCCGGGAGTTCCGGCAGATCTATCCCCAGATCAACCTCGAGCTGACGGTGGGGCAGAGCGACCAGCTCTACAAGCGCCTGAATGCCGGGCAGCTGGATCTGGTCTTTGTGAAATGGGTGGCCGGCGCCAAGGACGGGACCGTGGTCCAGCAGGACGCCTTCGCCTGGGTCGGTCTGGAGCAGACCGTGCTGGAACCGGCTGATCCTGTCCCGCTGATCGCCTACCCCTCCCCCAGCCTGAGCCGGAAGCTTGCGATCGACGCCCTGGAGGCCACCGGGCGCACCTGGCGGATCACCTGCACCACACGCCAAATCAGCGGCGTACTGGCCGCCGTCCGGGCCGGCATCGGTGTGGCGGTGATGCCTTCCTCCCTGGTGCCGGAGGACCTGAAAATCATCACCCGCCGCTTCGATCTGCCGCAGGTGGGCGACGTCGATTTCACGCTCATCCGCAATCCGCTGGCCAATACCGAGGTGATCGATGCCCTCACGCAGGCGATCGTGGGCCGGACCCTGAAGCGACCGTCCTGACGCGCGGGCGGTCCCGCAGCCAGCGCTGATCCTGCCACGGTACCTACGGGGCGGACTACCCGGACCCGGGCAGTACTTACTTGACCATTGAACGGTGCACGTACTTCATCTATCCTGACACTACTTAAGATTCACCGTTCGAGGTCAAGCAGTGGCCCACGACAACGATTCGAATAACGAACGCTGTCCGTCGCTGACGCCCTGTGGCTGGCGTCGGAGCGTTCGGGATAGGCCGCCATTGATGCCAGCCATTAATCACCCCCGATTGCCCGCCCCCGCCGCCCACGCGACAAAATCCTCCCGTCAGGTAACCGCGCCGGCCCACCCCGCAGCGGCCATGCACCACTCGACCGCCGGAATGCAGCACTCGGCCGCGGTCCAGCACGCGGCCACCCCGGGCCAACGGGGAATCCGCCCGACTACCCTCGCAGAGTCCGATTATGTGGCCAGCCCGTACTGCGAACGCTGCGGCACGGACGAGTTCATTTACCTTGAGACCTTCGTCCCGGCCACGCACCGCAGGGACGGCTCGGTCAGCAAGCTCGGCGAGGTCACCTACTTCTGCTCGGGCTGCGACGATTTCTCCGCCCACGCGGTCCCCGCTTCCTGGGTCCCGCCGGGCTGGTACTTCGGCTAGCCCCGACTCCGCTTAGCGCCTTCGCCGTTAAACGCCGCCGCCGTGCCGCACCATATGGTGCCTGCACGGCGGCGGCGTTTTTTGGGTTTCAGGGTTCCAGCACGCCCGAGCCGGGGTTTTAGCAGCCCCGGGCTAGATCAGGGCGTCCGAGATGTGGTTGGGCGTGCCAAAGCGGTGCGCCGTGATGCTGATGGCCTGCTCGTGCAGGAACGGCAGCAGTTCCACGCGTCCGGCCTCCGTGACGGGGTGGACATACACCGCCAGGTCCGGGCGTCCGCCCGTGGCCTCGGCCAGCGCCTTGGCGTCCCCGCCAATCAGCCGGATCCGGGCGCCGGAAAGCTTGCCCGCCGCCGCGAGGGTGCCGGCGGAAGCGAGCCATTCGGCGTCGTTCTCAACAGTCGCGGCGATGCCAATCCCGGACAGGACGGCGCGCAGCTGGGCGGGCAGTTCGACGGCGGTGGAGACCGTCAGGGCCGACCCGGCCAGGACGCCGGCGGCGACGGTCCGGACGAGGCCGGCAAGCGGCTCGCCTTCCGCGAGGCGGACAGTGACGGGCAGAGCACGGTAGCGGAAGACGTTGCGTTCCGCACTCAGGCCGGAGACGTCCCTCGCGGTGCCGAACTCTTCGGCCCAGGCGCGGGCGTCGGAGGCGAGCGCGCGCTGCAGCGGCGCGAGTTCGTCGGCGGTCAGGAAGCCCTTTGCGGCATCCTCGATCCGGCGGACGCCGGCGTGGGCGGGAGCAGCGCCCGGGGTGCCGGCGGCGGTGCTGGGCTTGCTGACCCATTCGCCGAGGCCGACGAGGTAGTTCGGGCCGCCGGCCTTGGTGCCGGCGCCGACGGCGGATTTCTTCCAGCCGCCGAAGGGCTGGCGCTGGACAATCGCGCCGGTGATGCCGCGGTTGACGTAGAGGTTGCCGGCCTGGATGGTGTCCAGCCAGATCCCCAGCTCCTCGCTGTTCAGCGAGTGCAGGCCCGCGGTGAGGCCGTATTCGATCTGGTTCTGGATCGCGATAGCCTCCTCGAGGGTCTCTGCAGTCATAACGCCCAGGACCGGGCCGAAGAACTCGGTGAGGTGGAAGTAGGATCCGCGGCGGACACCGGAGCGCACGCCGGGGCTCCAGAGCTTGCCCGAATCATCGAGCTTCCGCGGCTCGACGGCCCAGGTCTCGCCCTCGCCGAGGGTGGTGAGGGCGTTCAGGAGCTTGCCGTTGGCGGGCTCGATGATCGGGCCCATCTGGCTCGCCGGGTCCTGGGGGTAGCCGACTTTGAGCGAGGTGACGGCGTCGATCAGCTGGTTGTGGAAGCGCTTCGACTTCGCCACGGAACCGACGAGGATCACCAGCGAGGCGGCGGAGCACTTCTGGCCGGCGTGGCCGAACGCGGAGTACGCGACGTCCTTGGCCGCGAGGTCCAGGTCCGCGCTCGGGGTGACGATGATGGCGTTCTTGCCGCTCGTCTCGGCCAGCAGGGGCAGGTCCTTGCGGAACGAGCGGAACAGCTCGGCGGTCTCGTAGCCGCCGGTCAGGATGACGCGGTCCACGGCCGGGTGGGAAATGAGCTGCTGGCCGAGTTCCCGCTCGCCCAACTGGACCATGGTGAGCACGTCGCGCGGAACGCCGGCCTCCCAGAGGGCCTCGATCATGACGGCGCCGCTGCGGCGGGCCTGCTTGGCGGGCTTGACCACGACGGCGGAGCCGGCGGCGAGGGCCGCAAGGGTGGAGCCGGCCGGGATGGCGACCGGGAAGTTCCACGGCGGCGTCACGACGGTGAGCCTGGCCGGGACGAAGGTGGCGCCGTCGACGTCGTCGAGCTTGCGGGCGGACTCTGCGTAGTAGTGCGCGAAGTCGACCGCCTCGCTGATCTCCGGATCGCCCTGGTCGATCGTCTTGCCGGTCTCGGAGGCCATAACCTCAAGAAGGTCCGCGCGGCGGGCCTCGAGGACGTCGCCGGCGCGGTGCAGGATTTCGGCGCGCTCGGCGCCGGAGAGTGCACCCCAGGCCTTGCCCTTCTCGACGGCGGTATCGATCACGGCATTCAGGGTCGCGGCATCGTTGATCGTGGCGGCCTCGACGGAGGCGTTGCCCAGTGTCGACGTCGTCACGCGGCCCAGGATGGCGCGGCCCCAGTCGCGGTTCGCGGGCAGCGACGGATCCGTGTCGGCAGTGTTCTCGAACGAATCGTGCGGCAGCGGCGTGGCCGGAAGGGCACGGTTCTGCAGCCGGTTCGGGCCCGGGACCTCGTCGTCGAGCTTGGCGAGCGAGGCGAGGAAGCGCTGCTTCTCGCGCTCAAACAACGTTTCGTTTTCACTGAGTTCGAACACGGCGGACATGAAGTTGTCCTGGCTGGCGCCCTCTTCGAGGCGGCGGATCAGGTAGGCGATCGCGACGTCGAACTCGGCAGGGTGGACCACGGGCGTGTAGAGCAGGAGGGAGCCGACATCTTGTCTGACGGCTTCGGCCTGGCCCTGTGCCATGCCGAGCAGCATCTCGAATTCGATACTCTGCTGTGCGCTATCCGCGATGCCGCGCTGCTTGGCCAGGAGCCAGGCGAAGGCGATGTCGAAGAGGTTGTGGCCGGCGACGCCGATCCGGATGTTGCGGATTCGGTCCGGGTGCAGCGAGTAGTTGATGACCCGCTTGTAGTTGGTGTCCGAGTCCTGCTTGGTGCCCCAGGTGGCGAGCGGCCAGTCATGCAGGGAAGCCTCGACCTGCTCCATCGGCAGGTTGGCGCCCTTGACGACGCGGACCTTGATGGCGGCGCCGCCTTCGGCGCGGCGGGCGGCGGCCCAGTCCTGCAGGCGGATCATGGCGGACAGGGCATCCGGGAGGTAGGCCTGGAGCACGATGCCGGCCTCCAGGTTCTTGAACTCGGGCTTGTCCAGGATCCGGGTGAAGACCGCGATGGTCATGTCCAGGTCCTTGTATTCCTCCATGTCCAGGTTGATGAACTTGGCCTTCTGGCCAGTGGACGCATAGGAGGCGGCACGGGCGAAGAGCGGGGTGAGCTTCTCCACGACATGCTCCACGGCCTCGTCGAAGGCCCAGGCGGAGTGCGGGGCCACCGTGGAGGAGACTTTGATCGAGACGTAGTCGACGTCGGGCCGGGACAGCAGGGTGTGCGTGCCCTCGAGCCGGCGGGTGGCCTCGTGTTCGCCGAGCACGGCCTCGCCGAGGAGGTTGACGTTGAGCTTGATGCCGTCTTTGCGGATCTTGGCGATGGCCGGGCCGAGCTTGGCGTCGGTGGCGTCGACAATGAGGTGGCCGACCATTTCACGCAGCACCCGGCGGGCGACCGGGATGACCACCTGGGGCAGGACCGGGGCCATGGTGCCGCCGAGGCGGACCGCGCTGCGCATGTACCAGGGCAGGAAGGCCGGGACCTTGGGGGCCAGCGCGGCGAGGTTGCGGGCGGCGACCTGCAGGTCTTCGGGACGGACGACGCCGTCGACGAACCCGACCGTGAAGTCCAGGCCGTTGGGGTCCTTCAGGACCCCGGCGAGCTGCTCGGCCGAGGCGTCGACGGGCACCTTTGCGGCCTCGGTGAGCCAGTGGCGCACCAGCGCGATGGTGTCCTCGGCGAGGGCTGCGGCCTCAAGGACCGTGGAGCCTTCCGAAACGGCGGCGTGCGAGTCGTCGTTGCCTGCGGCGTTTCCGGTGGTGGCGCCGGGCTCCGTGGAGATGTTGGTCATGGCTGAAACACGTTCTTTCTCAAAATGTGGACCTCTTACGAAACAGTATGCGACCGGATTTTCATAAGATAAAGCGAAGTTTTCTGAGCAATACCGGTTAGAAAAACCGATGCTTCCGGTCCCCGTCCGAACGTTCGGCAACCGCCCCGACCCTCCCGCACTTCTGGCACTTATTCAAGCGACGCTCCCGCACTTCCCGCACCGAACCGGCGAACCCTCTCCCAAGAGGTGAGAGAGGGTTCGCCGATATTGCACCGGACCTGAGTGAGCGTCCGAATATTTTTTGCGGGAAGTGAGGGAGCGTTGGGTGGGTGGGGCGGCTAGGTCAGGGGGCGGTGCATCTCCACGATCTCCTCGTGCCGCGGGCTGTCCGGGTTCATCAGCGAGTGCCTGCGGCCGTACGTGAAGTAGATGATCAGGCCGACGATGAGCCAGACGACGAACCGCAGCCAGGTCTCCCAGTGCAGCTGGAACATCAGGAAGAGCGAGGCAAACACGCCGAACGCCGGAACCAGGGGCATCAGCGGCAGGCGGAACGTCCGCGGGGCGTCCGGCTTCTTGTAGCGGAACACGATCACCGACACACAGACGACGACGAACGCGGCCAGGATGCCGATGTTGGTCAGGTCCGCGACGGCCTTGATCGGGAGGACGCCGGCCAGGATTGCGGCCCCGACGCCGGCGATCCAGGTCACGCGCTGGGGCGTGCCGTGCCGGTCCGTCTTTGAGAACCAGCCGGGCAGCAGGCCGTCGCGGCTCATCGAGAACCAGACGCGGGTGACGCCGAGGAGGAAGGTCAGCATCACGGTAAGGATGGACAGGACGGCGAACACGGAGATGATCGTCGCGATCACCGGAAGGCCAACGCTGTTGAAGGCGGAGGCGAAGCCGGCCTTGGGGTCGATCTCCGTGAAGTTCTGCATGCCGGTGAGCACCAGGGTGGCGGCGACATAGAGCAGCATGGCGATGACCAGCGAGAGGATGATCGCCTTGGGCATGTGCTTCTTGCCGTCGGTGGCTTCCTCCGCCGCGGTACTCATGGCGTCGTAGCCGAACACCGCGAAGAACACCGTAGCGGAGCCGGCCACCACGGGCCCGAAACCGCTGGGGAAGAACGGGTTGTAGTTGTTGGTGTTCACGTAGAAAATGCCCAAGCCGATGATGAACAGGATCAGCAGCACCTTGATGCCGACGGCGATCAGTTCGAAGCGGCCGAAGGTCTTGGTGCCGCGGGAGAGGATCCAGGTCACGAGCAGGCAGACGAGGATCGCGGGAAGGTTGATGATGCCGCCGGTGCCTTCATCCGGCGTCGCGGTCATCCAGGCGGGCATATGGATGCCGATACCGGAGAGGAACGCGTCGAAGTAGCCCGAGATGCCGATGGCCACCACGGCGACGATGGCGATGTACTCCAGCAGCAGGTCCCACCCGATGAACCAGCCGATGATCTCGCCGAGGGCGACGTAGCCGTAGGTGTAGGCCGAGCCTGCCCGCGGGATCATTCCTGCGAACTCCGCGTAGGACAGCGCCGCGGCGGCGGATGCCAGGCCGGCGATCAGGAAGGAGACGAGCACGGCCGGCCCGACTCCGGGCTCGGACTCGCTGCCGTGGGCCACAAGGCCCGCCAGGGAGAAGATGCCGACGCCGATAATGCCGCCGACGCCGATGGCCGTCAACTGCCAGAGCCCCAGGCTCCTGTGCAGACCGCTGTGTTTGTTTTCTTCCTCGATGTCGTCGATGGGCTTGCGCCGCATGATCGACTGTGACAAATCCCGTGTAGCCATGAGGGCCTCCTGCTTAGGTGCGGTGCCCATCACTCCACCCTGTGATGGGGCATATCGAGTGAGAACAGTATGCAAGCCCGGTTGCATTAGATAAAGTGAATTCTCTTAATGAATAACCGTCAGGATTCACAAAGGAATAGCGATGCTCGACGTCCGGCGTTTGCGACTGTTGCGCGAACTGAAGATCCGGGGCACTTTGGCCGAAGTGGCCGAAGCGCTTCAGTACAGCCCGTCGTCAGTTTCGCAGCAACTGGCCCTCCTTGAGAAGGAGGCCGGGGTGGAGCTCCTCCGCAAGACCGGGCGCCGGGTGCAGCTGACCCCGCAGGCCGAAGTCCTGGTGGCCCACACCTCCCAGCTACTGGAGACCCTCGAGCAGGCGGAGGCGGACCTGGCCGCGTCGCTGACCACGGTCACCGGCACCGTGCGGATTGCGGTGTTCCAGTCTGCCGCGCTGGCGCTCATGCCGGACACCCTGACCAGAATGACCGCCAGCTACCCGGAAGTCAGGGTCGAAATGACCCAGCGGGAACCGGAGACGGCCCTTCACGAGACGTGGGCACGCGACTTCGACCTCGTGATCGCCGAGCAGTACCCGGGCCACGCCGCCCCGCACTACGCCGAACTGGACCGCGTGGCCCTGACCCGCGACGCCATCCGACTCGCCGTTCCGCCGCCCTCGCCCGACCGCGACCCCATTAGGACGCTGGCCGATACCGCGGGGCTGGCCTGGGTGATGGAACCCCGCGGAGCGGCCTCCCGGCACTGGGCCGAGCAGGCCTGCCGGAGCGCCGGGTTTGAGCCCGACGTCCGCTTTGAGACCGCCGACCTGCAGGCCCAGATCCGGCTGATCGAATCCGGAAATGCAGTGGCCCTGATGCCCGACCTCGTGTGGACCGGCCGCGGCACCAGCGCGCAACTCCTGGACCTGCCCGGGGATCCGCACCGTACGGTGTTCACCTCGGTGCGGCGCTCGAGCGCCGGGCGGCCCGCGCTGCTGGCGGCCCGGGAAATCCTGGTGGTGACGGCGGCATCCATCGTGCCGGCGGCGGCCGCGGGCGTCCTCGGTCCGGCCCCCGTGGACCGGCCCGCGTGACTTCCGGCATGTGTGGTGTGGAACGGCGCGTAACGGCTCCCGGCATGTGCAGTGGGCCACAGCGCGGGCGGTGGCCCCGCGTTAGACTGATGTCGTTATGAATCGCACAATATTCAAATCCAAGATCCACCGCGCGACGGTCACGCACGCGGACCTTCACTATGTCGGATCCGTCACCGTGGACCTGGATCTGCTGGAGGCGGCCGACATCCTGCCCGGGGAGCTCGTGGCGATTGTCGACGTCACGAACGGCGCCCGGCTCGAGACCTACACGATTGCCGGCGAACGCGGTTCCGGCGTGATCGGCATCAACGGCGCCGCCGCCCACCTGATGCACGAGAACGACATCGTCATCCTCATCACCTACGCCCAGATGACCACGGAAGAGGCCAAGGCGTACAACCCCAAGGTGGTCCACGTTGACCTGGACAACAAGATTGTCCAGATCGGCAACGACCCCGCGGAGGGCATGACGCCCGGGCTCATGCGTCCGCCGCACTCGCTGAACAACGCCACGCTCAACTAGCGGCAGCGCGCCGTCGGGCGTAATAGGACAGCCCGCGGAATAAAGCTGATTACTCTGGACTGGTGACCCTCAGCCTCCGCCGACCCGCCCCGCTGCGGAGAGCCGCGTGCTAGGGGTACTGGCGGGATTCTTCGTCGTCTGGGCCATCATCCTGGTCGGCATGTTCGTGGGCCGGCGCAATATCCTGGGCGAGAACGCCCGCCCCGTCCTGAGCGCCCTGACGTTTTTTGTGGCCAGTCCCGCCCTGCTGTTCGAGACCCTCAGCAAGGCGAAACTCCACGACGTCTTTGCCGCACCGCTGCTCGTGACGGCAGTCGGGGCGGTTACCACAGCGGTCCTGTTCTTTGGCATCGTGCGCTTCGCGCTCAAGCGGTCCCTGCCGGAAGCCCTCATCTCCTCCATGAGCTCGTCGCTGGCCAACTCGGCCAACCTCGGCATTCCCATCGCCGTCTTCGTGCTCGGCGATGCCAGCTATGTGGCACCCCTGCTCATCTTCCAGCTGGCTTTCTTCACCCCCTTGTTCCTCATGGCGCTGGACGCCACCACCAGCTCGCACCGCACCACGCCCCTTAGTTTCGTGCTCATGATCCTGCGCAACCCGATGATCGTGGGCACCGGACTCGGGCTCCTGGTGGCCGCCACCGGCTGGACGGTGCCGCCGCTGATCCTGGAGCCCATCCATTTGATCGGCGGGGCCGCCATCCCGGCCATGCTGATCGCCTTCGGCATGAGCCTGAACGGTTCCAAGCCGCTGCAGGCGGCCGCCGGACGCCGGCTGGACGCCCTGCTGGCGAGCTTCTTCAAGCTCGTTGTCCACCCGCTGGTGGCCTACCTGTTTGCCCATTTTGTCCTCGGCATGCAGGAACAGGCGCTCTTTGCCGCCGTCGTCACGGCCGCCCTGCCCACCGCCCAGAACGTGTTTGTTGCGGCCAGCCGTTACCGCACCGGCGTAACGGTAGCCCGGGACACCGTGCTGATCACTACGGTGGTAGCTGTGCCCGCCATGATCGGCGTGGCCCTGCTGCTGGCCTGACCTCGCCGGGCAGCCGGGCCCGGCTGAACGGGATCGGCGGACCGGCACCAAACCCGGAGGAGGACCCTTGAAAACAACCCAGGACACTGTGGTCATCGGCGGCGGCGCGATGGGCTCGGCCGCCGCGTGGGCGCTGGCCCGGCGCGGCCGGGAGGTGACCCTGCTCGAGCAGTTCGGTCCCGGCCACCGCAACGGCGCCTCCCACGGCACAACCCGGAACTTCAACCCCGGCTACGCGGATCCGGACTACGTCGCCATGCTGGCAGAGGCGGCCAGGCTGTGGAGCGAGCTCGAAACGGACGCCGGCGAGCGCCTGCTGGCGCGCACCGGCGTCGTAAACCACGGCCCCGATCCGCGGTTGCCCGAGGTCCGGAACGCGCTGCTTGCGGCCGGGCTCCGGGCGGAGTTCCTCTCCGCCGGGGAAGCCGCCGAGCGTTGGCGGGGCATCCGTTTCGATACGCGCGTGCTGCACATGGCGGATGGCGGCCAGTTGAACCCCGACGCCGCACTGCCGGCGCTGCAGCGGCTCGCCGCCGGACTCGGCGCCGAGATCCGCCATCATGTGAAGGTCCTCGAGTTGAAAGTCCTCGACGACGGCGTCCGGCTCACTCTCGAGGCCGGCGGCCGCACCGAGGTCCTCGACGCCAGGCAGGCAGTGGTCACCGCCGGCGGCTGGACCACGAAACTGCTCGCCGGGGTGGCGCCCCTGCCCCGGCTGACGGTCACCCAGGAACAGCCCGCACACTTCGCCATCACCGATGAGGGCGCCCAGTGGCCGGGGTTCAACCACATGCCCGGCCGCGGCGACGCGTACGCGTACTGGCGTTCGCCGGTGTACGGCATGCAAACACCGGGCGAGGGGATCAAGGCCGGATGGCACGGGGTGGGCCCGGTGGTGGACCCGGACCGGCGGAGCTTCGCGCCGGAGCCCGAGCAGCGGGCGGCCCTGCAGCGCTACGCCCGGGACTGGCTGCCCGGGGTGGACGCCGACTCCCTCACCGACATCAGCTGCACCTACACGACCACCGTGGATGAAGACTTTGTCCTGGACCGGATCGGGCCGGTTGTCATCGGCGCCGGCTTCTCCGGGCACGGCTTCAAGTTCACACCGGTCGTGGGCAGGATCCTGGCCGACCTCGCGACGGGCGAGCGCCGAGCGCCGGCCATCTTCTCGGCCTCCCGCCCCGGGGTCCGCTGACTCCGTCGGAGCAACGCTGTGTGGGCCGGTAGGCTGGGGCCGGTCTTAAGCGCCCGCGGATACCTGGCGCGCCAGCATGAGGTGGGGGAAAATTGCTCAGCATGCGGTCAGGCAGCATCCAGTCCAGCGACATCCAGTCCAGCAGCGCCCAAGCAATGGGTGCCCGTAGCCCGAGGATCGGTGCGGTCGACTGGATCGTGCGCGGGGCGGCGGGCCTGCTGCTGGTGGCCACGACAGCGTGCGCCGGCCCGGGTACTGTTCCCCCGGCCGCCGGAACCGGCGTCCGCCCCGTCACGGCTGCCCCCGCCACTGCGTCAGCCGGCACGGACAGCGCTCCGCTGGATCCGGACGCCACCCCCGGCGTCGAAGTTCCCGGCGCCGAAGTTTCAGGCATCGAAGTTGCCGGCGCCGATGGTGCGGCCGCCGCGCCCCGGCAGCCGGCCCTGGCGGGCAAAGCCCTCGCGGTACTGGCCACGCTGCCCGTCAAGGGCCGCGCCCCCAAGACGGGCTATTCCCGCGACCAGTTCGGCCCGGCCTGGTCCGACGTCGACCACAACGGCTGCGATACCCGCAACGACGTGCTCCGCCGCGACCTCACCTCCGTCGCGCTCCGGCCCGGGACGCGGGACTGCGTGGTGCTCTCCGGCGTCCTGGCCGACCCCTACACGGCCGCCGCCATCCACTTCCTGCGCGGCAATGCCACCAGCACCGCCGTCCAGATCGACCACGTCGTGGCCCTCAGCGATGCCTGGCAGAAGGGCGCGCAGCAGCTGAGCCCGGCACGGCGGCTGGCCTTCGCCAACGATCCCCTGAACCTGCTGGCGGTGGACGGCCCGGCCAACCAAAGCAAGAGCGACGGCGACGCCGCCACCTGGCTGCCGCCGAACAAGTCCTACCGCTGCAACTACGTCGCCCGGCAGATTTCGGCGAAATCCAGCTATGGGCTCTGGGTGACCCAGGCCGAGCACGACGCCATGGCCCGGGTCCTGTCGAACTGCCCCGACGCCCTGGCCCCCGCCACCCAGCCGGCCGCCGCTCCAGCCCAAGCCGCGCCGGCACCCGCGCGCGCTCCTGCGCCTGCACCCGCTCCTGCGCCAGCACCGGCCCCCGTGCCAGCACCGGCGGCGGCGGTGGCGTACGCGAACTGCGCCGCGGTCCGTGCGGCCGGCGCGGCGCCCATCCGCGTCGGCCAGCCCGGGTACAGCCGCAGGCTGGACCGGGACGGGGACGGCGTCGGCTGCGAGTAACGGCGGCCGGCCTGTCCGCGGGCCGGGTGGTCAGTTCTTCTGGTGCTCATGCAGGAGCCGGGCGCAGCGGATGAAGCCCAGGTGCGAATACGCCTGGGGATGGTTGCCCAGGTGGGTTTCCGTGCCGGGGTCGTATTCCTCGGGCAGCAGCCCCGTGGGACCGAACAGGTTCACCAGCTGGTCAAAGAGGTCCCAGGCCTCCTCGATCCGGCCGACGGCGATATAGGCCTCGATCAGCCAGGTGGTGCAGATGTGGAACCCGCCCTCCAGGCCCGGCAGGCCGTCGTCGTACCTGTAGCGGAAAACCGTGGGCCCCACCCGCAGTTCCCGCTCCACCGCCGTGACGGTGGCCAGGAACCGGGGGTCGTTGACGTCCAGCAGGCCGGACAGACCGATGTGCAGCACGGCTGCGTCCAGGTCCGGACTGTCGTACGCCACGGTGTAGGAGGACGCCGACTCGTCCCAGCCCTCGCGCAGGACTTCCTCCCGGATCTTCGCCGCCGTGGGCTCCCAGGCCGGCAGCGGTTCCCGGCCATGCCGGACGGCCGTGCGCAGCGCCCGGTCGAGCGCCACCCAGCACATCACCTTCGTGTAGACATGGTGCCGCGGCGCCCGCCTGGCCTCCCAGATTCCATGGTCGGCCTCCTGCCAGCGGGCCAGCACGGCTGCGGCCATCTGGACCAGCAGGTCCCAGTGCCCGTCGGAGAGCATGCCCTGGCGGGCGCTGAGGGCGTGGATCAGCTCGGCGATCGGGCCGAACACGTCCAGCTGCACCTGGTGGTCGGCGGCGTTCCCGATCCGCACCGGGCGGGATCCCGCGTAGCCGGGCAGGCTCTCGATGATGGCCTCGGTGGACAGCGGCGCCCCGGTCACGGAGTAGAGCGGATGGAGCCACTCCGGACCCGGGGCGTGGGCCAGGATCCGGCCCAGCCAGGCCAGGAAGCCCTCGGCCTCGGCCGTGGAGCCCAGGTCCACGAGCGCGTTGACGGTCATGGACCCGTCCCGCAGCCAGCAGTACCGGTAGTCCCAGTTGCGGGTGCCGCCGATTCCCTCCGGCAGTGAGGTGGTGGGTGCGGCCAGCACAGCGCCGGTGGGTTCATGGACCAGCGCCCGGAGCACCAGCGCGGACCGGCGGACCAGCGACGGCTTCACGCCGGGCAGCTGCAGTTCGTGGACCCAGCGCCGGGAGTGATGGGCGACGGCGGCGCGGCGCCGGGCCTCATCATCAGTCTCGTCCCCGGGCACCGCGGGCTGCGGTTCCGTGTCGCCGCAGCGCAGGTTGAGGACCACCGGCCCGTCCCGCAAGTCGACCTCGCCGGTGGCGGTGCCGTGCCGGCCGTCCGAGGTGATGGAAAAGGCCACTCCGGGCGCCCGAAGTATGATGGGGTCCGCGGTTCCCACGACGTGCAGTTCCGTTCCGCGCGCCTCCATGCTGAACGGCGCATTCGCGTAGTCCGGCCGCGGAGCGAAGACGATTCTCGCCGTGCCGGTGCCGGACAGCACCCGGACCAGGCTGGTGATGCCGTCCGGGGCCGGCTCCAGGTAGTCCGTCACGGTGACGTCGGCCCAGCGGGTTTCAACGATCATGGTGCTGTCCACGTAGCGCTGGCCCAGGACCTGCGAGGACTTCGCCGGTTCCACGGAGAAGTGCCCCGCCGCATCGCCGCCGAGCAGATGGGCAAACAGCGACCCGCTGTCCGGCAGCGGGTGGCTCATCCAGCAGATCTTCGCGTCCGGGGTGATCAGGGCGGTGGACGAGCCGTTGCCGATCATGGAGTGCCGCTCAAGCCCCACGGCGTCCTCGCCGAACAGCCACGCCCGCCGCAGTTCGAACAGGATCGCCAGGACGCGGGCGAACGACTCCGGGTCCCGGAGCGTGTGGGCCGCCACGCTGGGCCCCTCCCCCACGCGCAGCGCCATGTCCGGCCCGCGCAGCGTCGCCATGGCCAGCTCATCGCTGAAGGCGTCGCCGGCGTAAAGGGCGGCGCTCACGCCGAGCATGGAGCGCAGGTGCTCCAACGCGGAGGCCTTGGACGGTTCCACCACGGAGAGATCCAGCACCGAGCCGTCCACAATGAAGTGCAACCCGTGCTCCCGGGCGATCTCCTCCGCCTTCGTGGTGGCCAGTGCGACGACGTCGGGGGCGGCCGGGCGGGTGTGCACCGACACGGCGACCGGCTTGCGCTCAATGCTGATGCCCCGGTAGGCGCCCACGGTTTCGGCGAGTGCCTGGCTGGCCTGCTGCAGCACTGATTCGGTGGCGAGGGACAGCCCGTGGGCGTAGCCCATGTCGAACTCCGCGCCGTGCGAGCCGACCAGGTGCACCTCCGCCGGGAGCCGTGAGACGGCGGCCAGATCCCGCAGTGACCGCCCGGAGATGACGGCCGCGTGGGTGTTCGGGAGGGCTGCCAGCGCCCTCAGCGCGATCGCCGCGCTGCCCAGCGGCAGGGTCTCGGTGGAAATGCCTTCTGCCGCGCACAGCGTGCCGCCGTAGTTGCAGGCCACGAGCAGCCCGGGAGTGCGGGCCAGGATCTTGAGCTCAGCCAGCAGTTGCGGCGTGAGCCCGTCGTCCGCCGCGTTGGTCTGCACGAAAGCGCGGAGCAGGCCCAGCGGGAGGGATTTGGTGAGAAGCGCAGAGTCGGCCAGGGCCTGGTTGAGCGGTGTGGGCATCGGCGCGGTCCTTCGAGTAGTCCCCAATGCCTGCATGCGAAGCGTCCCCGGGAGGACGCACTTCAAGTATCATCCCGGGACGATTTCGCATGGGTGTCCCTGCAGTTGCAACTATGTAACATCCGCCGGGCCGCCCGGACACCTTGGGACCAGCGATGGCACCAGGTGCTGGTTCCTTGCTGCGCCGCCATGCCGTTGCGTTTCAGCAGCCGGCTGGCCTGTATTCGTAGGTCCCGGCATCGGCCGCGCCGCCGCCCTGGCAGTCGCCCTTCTGGTTGGCCGGCCGCCCGTCCAGATCCAAGGGGAAGGGGCTGACCCCGGCCCGGTCAATGGCCGGGCTCGCGCCGGAGAGGTGGAGATCGGCGGGTGCGTTGACAAAGTCGGCCGGTTCAGTAGTGGAGGTGGCATCGGGAATGATGTTCGTGGGGCCGTTGAGGACGTTTTCCCGCTCGGTCCAGCCGGCGCCGTCCATCCACAGCGCATTGCGGGCGGCCACCAGGATGTTTCCCCTGACGACGGTGGAGGCCGGGCACGACGCGTGGCAGACCAGAGCCTGGGAGTCCGCGCCGTCCAGCCACACGGTGTTGTATTCGAACGTGGTGCCGTTGGTCGGGCCGAAGGAGGACGTCCTGCCGCGCGCGATCAGCCCCATGGCCTGGGAGCAGTTGGGGCCGCAGGTGGACCGGACCAGGTTGTAGCTGTACGTGTTGCCGTCGGCAGTTCCGCCCTTCCCGCGCCCCAGTTCGGAGAAGACGTTGTTATCCACGGCCACGTTGTGGTGGATCCTGTTCCGGTTGCCGTTGAATATTTCGAACGCGCTGCCGTCGTGGCCAAAATCGTAGGACACCGCGGTGGAGCCGGTGACGGTGTTGCCGGCGAACTCGTTGTCGCTGCCGTTGATCAGGAAGCCAAAGGCGCCCGAGTCGTCATCGCACTTCAGGGACGTGGCGGTGCCGCACAGCTCCCCCGGCGTATTGACGTTCATGATGTTGTTGTCGGCAAGCGTGTTGTTGGTGTAGGTGCCGAAGTCGGAGCCCTCGCTCACTTTGATGCCCGCAGCATTGTTCCTGGCGGCGGAGTTCCGCACGGAGCCGTGGTCGCCGTTGATGCTGAAGCCCGCATAGCCGCACGACTCCGCCCGCAGGCCGTCAACGGCGATGTAGTCGCCGTCGAGCCTGACGCACGTACCTGCCAGTCCGCCCGTAACGGCGGGCGGATCGCCGCTTCCGTAGGCATTCAGCGTGACCTTGAGCCGGCTGGTGCCGCTCTGGCCGACCACGAGGCCGCCGGAGAAGATGTCTCCGCGGCGAAAGCTGACCGAGTCCCCGGGCCGCAGCGCAGTGGCATTGACCTTGTCGAGCGTCGCCCAGGCCGATTGCGGCGACGTCCCGTCGTTGGCGTCACTGCCGTCGGCGCTCACGTAATACGTGGCGCCCTCGGACGACGCCGGCGCGGACGCGGACGGGCCGCCGAGCAATCCTCCCAGGAACAGCAGGACGAGCAGCGTGGCGGCGGCTGTGGACTTGATCTTCATGGGTGCACCTGGGTTTTCGCCATGTATCCGCGGTTCCGGGCGCCACCGCCAGCCGGCGGACCACATCGGCACCCTGAGGGGCTTAACGCTAAGAGCGGCCCCGCCCTAAGTCAACGGACAAGTCCGGCCACGCGCATCAAAATGTTCTTTTTTGCTACTTGACGTTCCTTATTGTGCGATTATGATAGCTAATGATGTGAGCTGCTTCACTCCACCCGCGTTATTTCAAAGGAGAAATTATGACCATGCATGAAGACGCACTGCTACGGGCCTCCAGCCGAGGCGGGTGGGACCGGAGGACGCTGCTGAAGACCTTCGGCGCCGGAGCAGTCGCGATGGCCGGCATCCCCCTGCTCTCGGCCTGCACGGGCGGCAGCGCACCTGCCAGCGGCGGCGCCAAGACGGCCACGTTCGGTTCCGGGTCCTCCGACGAGGTCCCCAAGGCTGCCTACAAGGCCGTGACCGACGCTTTCCAGAAGAAGTCCGGCATCGCGGTCACCACCAACGTGGTGGCGCACAACGACTTCCAGAACAAGATCAACACCTACCTCCAGGGCAGCCCCGACGATTCGTTCACCTGGTTCGCCGGGTACCGCATGCAGTACTACGCCGGCAAGGGGCTGCTCGCCCCGATCGATGACGTCTGGGAAAAGGTCGGCGGGAACTACTCCGATGCCCTGAAAAAGGCCTCGACCGGAGCCGACGGCAAGATGTACCTGATCCCGAACTACAACTACCCCTGGGGCTTCTTCTACCGCAAGAGCCTCTGGACGGAAAAGGGGTACACCGTCCCCACGACGTTCGATGAGCTGAAGGCCCTCGCCACCAAGATGAAGGCCGACGGCCTGATTCCGATTGAATTCGCGGACAAGGACGGCTGGCCCGCCATGGGCACATTCGACTACCTGAACATGCGCCTGAACGGCTACCAGTTCCACATGGACCTCACCGCGCACCGGGAAAGCTGGGACCAGAAGAAGGTCAGCGACGTCTTCGACACCTGGAAGGCCCTGCTCCCGTTCCAGAACCCGAACGCCCTGGGCATGACGTGGCAGGACTCGGCGAAGTCCCTCGCGGACAAGAAATCCGGCATGTACCTGCTCGGCTCCTTCCTCACCCAGCAGTACACGGACAAGGCAATCGCCGACGACATCGACTTCTTCCCGTTCCCCGAGGTCGCGGTGGAAGGCCAGGACGCCATCGAGGCACCCATCGACGGCCTGCTGCTCTCCAAGAAGGGCGGCCAGAACCAGGCCGCCCGGGACTTCCTGGCCTACGTCGGCACCCCGGAAGGACAGGATGTGTACGCCTCGGTCGACTCGTCCAACATCGCCACCGCCAAGGGCGCCGATACCTCCAAGTTCACTCCGCTGAACAAGAAGCTGGCCGAAGCCATCAGCGGCGCCAAGAACATCAGCCAGTTCTTCGACCGCGATGCCCTTCCCGCCATGGCCAACAACGTGATGATCCCGGCGCTTCAGTCGTTCATCAAGGACGGCAACGTCGATGTGAAGAACCTGGAAGCCCAGGCCAAGTCCCTGTACGCCGCCCAGTAGCGGCGTGCTGACCGCGCGGGTGACCGCGCGGTCAGCACGGCTCTTTTCCTCTGCATTTCACTCTGCATTTCACAAGGCAAGGAATCTCCATGAGTGTCTCTACCAACCCGTCGGCGCGGGGGCGCAAAGCAGCCGCAGCCCCCGCGCGGCGGGTTCGGCGGCTGTCCGGCCGCGACAAAGTGGTGCTCGGCTTGATGGTGGGCATCCCCACGCTGATCCAGCTCGTACTGGTCTGGATCCCCACCCTCATGTCGGTCGGACTGTCCTTCACCCGCTGGAACGGGCTGGAGCTGACCGACATCAAGCCCGCCGGCGTCGAGAACTACCAGTTCATCGCCCAGGATTACCCGCCGTTTTGGCCGGCCATGCAGCACAACGTGCTGTGGCTGGCGTTCCTGGCACTCGTCGCCACCCCGCTGGGGCTGCTCCTGGCCGTGCTCCTGGACCAGAACATCCGCGGCACGCGGATCTACCAGAGCATCTTCTTCGCCCCGGTAATGCTCTCCCTTGCCCTGATCGGGATCATCTGGCAGCTGTTCTACAACCGGGACAGCGGCCTCCTGAACTTCCTGCTTGGCACCGCCGGCACGCCCCAGGCCGTCGACTGGTTCGGGGATTCCAGCGTCAACATCTGGGCAGCCCTCTTCGCCGCCACCTGGCGGCACGCCGGCTACGTCATGATCCTGTACCTGGCCGGGCTCAAGGGCGTGGATCCGACCCTGCGCGAGGCGGCCCAGATCGACGGCGCCAACGCGGTCCAGACCTTCTTCCAGGTGGTCTTCCCGGCCATGCGCCCGGTGAACGTCATCATCATCGTCATCACCGTCATCGAATCCCTCCGGGCGTTCGACATCGTCTACGTGATCAACCGCGGCACCAACGGGCTGGAACTGATCAGCGCCCTGGTCATCCAGAACCTGGTGGGCGAAGGGCAGGTGATCGGCATCGGCTCGGCGCTGGCCGTCATCCTGCTCGTCATCTCGCTGATCCCCATCACGTTTTATCTCTCCCGCGCATTCGGAAAGGACAAAGAGGCATGAGCATCGCCCATCCAACCGATGCCGCCGCGGCCGGCAGCCCGGCAGACGCCCGGCAGCGCAGCTCCGGCCCAGGAAGGACCGGCCCCCGCCCCGGCCGCCCGGCCAACAACAAGCAGGGCAAGAAGCACTACGGCACCCACGTCTTCCTCATCGTCATGGCGGCGATCTGGCTCGTACCCCTGGCCTGGGCCATTTTCACTGCCCTGCGGCCCAAAGCTGACACCGACAAATACGGCTACTTCAGCACCGGCGGCGCCTTCAACTTCGACAACTTCGCCCAGGCCTGGACACAGGGCGGCTTTTCCCAGCTGTTCTGGAACTCCGTGCTCATCACGGTCCCCTCGGTGTTCCTGATCCTCTTCTTCGCCTCCATGATGGCGTTCGCCGTGAGCCGGGTGAGCTGGAAGTTCAACATCACCTTGCTGATCATGTTCACCGCCGGAAACCTGTTGCCGCCGCAGGTGCTCGCGGCGCCGCTCTTTGAAATGTTCAAGCACTTCGAGCTTCCCTACGCCGTCAGCGATTCAGGGAACCTGCTCAACACCTACATCAGCGTGATCGCCGTGGACACCGCCTTCCAGATCGGCTTCGTGACGTTCGTCCTCTCGAACTACATGAAGGCCCTGTCCCCCGAGCTGACCGAGGCGGCCCTGGTTGACGGTGCCGGCGTCTGGCGCCAGTACTGGGACATCATCCTGCCGCTGTGCCGCCCGGCCCTGGCCGCCATGGGCACGCTCGAGGTGATCTTCATTTACAACGACTTCTTCTGGCCCCTGCTCTTCATCCAAAGCGGAGACCGGCTTCCGGTCACCACCGCGATCAACAACCTCCAGGGCCAGTTCCTCTCCAACTACAACCTGATCGCCGCCGGCGCCATGATCACGGCTGTTCCGGCCCTGATCATCTACCTGCTCCTGCAGCGCCACTTCGTGGCGGGCCTGACCCTCGGCTCCAGCAAAGGATAAACGTGGACAACAGCTCCAACCAGAACAACGCCATGGACTACATCACCGCCCGCCTCGGCTCCGAAGGCTCCCCGATGCTGGCATTCGGCGGAGACTACAACCCGGAGCAGTGGCCCGAGGAGACCTGGGACGAGGACGTCCGGCTGATGCGCGAGGCCGGCGTCAACCTGGTCAGCGTGGGCATCTTCAGCTGGTCCCTGCTTGAGCCGTCCGAGGGCGTCTACGAGTTCGGCTGGCTGGACCGGGTCCTGGACCTGCTGCACGCCAACGGCATCCGGGTGGACCTGGCGAACGCCACGGCGTCGCCGCCGCCCTGGTTCAGCCACAAGTACCCCGAGTCCCTGCCCGTGACGGCCGACGGCGTGCGGCACAGCTACGGTTCCCGGCAGGCCTTCGCGGCCTCGAGTGCCGAATACCGCCGGGCCGCCGCGGCCCTGACCGAGCAGATCGCCACCCGGTACAAGGACCACCCCGCCGTCGTGATGTGGCATGTCCACAACGAGTACGGCTGCCACAACCAGCCTGATTTCTCGGACGGTGCCGCCGCAGGTTTCCGGCGCTGGCTCGAACGCCGGTACGGCAGCCTGGAGGCCCTCAATGCCGCGTGGGGCACCGCCTTCTGGTCCCAGCGCTACTCGGCCTGGGAGCAGATCCTGCCGCCGCGCACCTCCGGGACCTGGGTGAACCCGACCCAGCAGCTGGACTTCGCCCGCTACTCCTCCGATGAGCTGCTCGAATGCTACAAGGCCGAGGCCGCGATCATCCGCACGCACTCGGGACATCCCGTGACCACCAACTTCATGGGTTTCAACATGGGCCTGCACCAGCCCGTGGACTACTGGCGCTGGTCCGAAGAGATGGATGTGGTCTCCAACGACCACTACCTGATTGCCGAGGATCCGCGGAACTTCCAGGAACTGGCGGCAACCGCGGACCTCACCCGCGGCTGGGCCAAGGGCAAGCCGTGGCTGCTCATGGAGCATTCGACCTCGGCCGTGAACTGGCAGCCGCGCAACATCGCCAAAGCGCCCGGCGAGATGCTGCGCAATTCCCTGCAGCATGTAGCCCGCGGCGCCGACGGCGCGCTCTTCTTCCAGTGGCGGGCCTCGCGGGCCGGCGCCGAAAAGTTCCATTCCGGGCTGCTGCCGCACGCCGGCACGGACACCAAGGTTTGGCGCGAAGTGGTGCAGCTGGGCCAGGCGCTGCGCAGCCTGGCCGAAGTCAGCGGCTCGGTAGTTACGGGCGCGTCCGGCCGGGTGGACGTCGCGATCCTCCACGACACTGACGCCCGCTGGGCCTCGGAACTGGACTCGCACCCGAGCGTGGACGCCTCCAACATCGCCGAAACCAGGCGCTGGCACGATGCCTTCTACCGCTCCGGCATCCCCACCGACTTCCGCCAAAGTACCGATGACCTGTCCGGCTACCGGCTCGTCGTCGCGCCGATGCAATACCTCGTGAGCGACGCCGGGGCCACGAAACTTGACGCGTACGTGCGCTCCGGCGGCCACCTCGTGGTGACCTATTTCTCCGGTATCGTGGACGAAAATGACCACATCAGGCTTGGCAGCTATCCCGGCGCGTTCAGCGGACTGCTGGGCGTGAAGATGGAAGAGTTTTTCCCGCTGCGCGGCGGCGAAAGTATCCGGCTCAGCAGCTTCGGGGCGGGTACCTGCTGGAACGAATTGGGGCATGCCACCACCGCCGAGGTCCTCGCGGCCGTGGAAGAGGGACCGGCCGCCGGTTCTCCCGCCGTGACCCGTAACCGTGCCGGAAGCGGCCGCTCCTACTATGTCGCCACGTCACTCGCGCCGGAAGGCCTGGGCGAACTGCTCGCCGTCGTCTGCGCCGATGCCAGGGTGCAGCCGCTCGTCCCGGACCTGCCGGCCGACGTCGAAGTGGTCCGGCGCAGCAAGGACGGGACGGACTGGACGTTCTGCATCAACCACGGCGCCCACGACGTCCGGCTGCCGCTGGAAGGCGTGGACCTGCTCACCGGCGCCGAACTCGACGGCGGACTCGGCCTCGCGGCCGGCAGTGTCGCCGTCGTCCGTTCGGCTGCCGCCCGATTGGTCGGCACCTCCGCCAGCCACTCAAACCACTCAAGCCACTCAAACCTGTAAGGACTCCACATGCTAGCCGCAGCCCGCCATTCCGCCATCCTCGCGGAGGTCCAGCGTGAGCGGATCGTCCGTGTCGCGGACCTCGCCAAGATGCTCGGCGTCTCGCTGATGACCGTGCGGCGGGACATCGAGGCCCTCGACGCGGCGGGCGCCGTGGAGAAGATCCACGGCGGGGCCAAGTTGCCCGGCGGCGCCGGCACCCACGAGCCAGGCTTCGAGCTGAAGGTGACCCAGCTCAAGGACGAGAAGATGGCGATTGCGCAGGAGGCGGCCGCACAGGTGCGCGAGGGCATGGCGGTGGGGCTCAGCGCCGGCACCACCACGTGGGCGCTGGCCCAGCTGCTGTCCGCCGGCCCGCGGATCACGGTGGTCACCAACTCCGTGCGGATCGCGGATGTCTTCCACCAGAGCGCCTCCCCGTCCACCGTGATCCTGACCGGCGGCGAGCGCACACCCTCGGACGCCCTCGTCGGGCCTTTGGCCACTTCCTCGCTCAAACAGCTGCATCTGGACGTATTGTTCCTCGGCGTCCACGGTGTCGACGCCGATGCCGGGTTCACCACCCCCAACGTGCTCGAGGCCGAAACCGACAGGGCCTTCGTCACCGCGGCCCGGCGGGTGGTGGTGCTGGCGGACCACACCAAGTGGGGCACCCTCGGCATCAGCACGATCGCCGGCCTGGAGGACGCTGACGAACTCATCAGCGATGACCTTCTGGGCAGCGAGGCCCGGCGCATCCTCGGCGAGCGCGTCGGCCGGCTCCGCCTGGCCCATACCGGCGACGCCCGGAGCATCAGCGCAGCCAGCCCCGCAGCAGCCACAGGCTGACCGCCCGGCCCCCGCCCACCCAAACCACTACGCCTGGAGCTGCCGTGAACAACCCGGACCTCACCCTTGCCGCCGAGACCCGCTCCCCCGTGGGCGTCCCGGACCTGTCGCCGCAGAATCTGGAGCCGTTGTACCTGCGCCGCTCCGGAACGTCCCTGCTGATCGACTTCAGCACGGGCGAGGCCGCCATGCTGCACTTCGGCGCCGACCTCGGCCCGGCCCTGCCGGATCTTTCGCTGCTGGGCCAGGCCGTGCCGCACTCGGCCCTCGACGTCCCGGTGACGCTGGGCGTGATCCCGCAGGCGTCCTCCGGCTGGCGCGGGCGCCCCGGCCTTCGCGGCCACCGGAACGGCCAGGCGTTCTCGGCCCGTCTGCGTGTTGTCAGTGTTGAACGATCCAGTGCTGAGCTGTCCAGCGCCGGGCGGTCCCGCGGGGCGGACTGCTCGGCCGTCATCACCCAGGCCGACCCCGAGGCCGGTGTCAGCGTCCGCACGGAGATCAGGATCAACGACGGCGGCCTGCTCCAGCTCCGGCACCGGCTCGACAACGACGGCGCCGGCCCGTACAGCCTCGACGAACTCGCAGCCGTGCTGCCCGTGGGCCGCGCCGCCACAGAAATCCTGGACCTGACCGGCCGCTGGTGCCGGGAGTCCCACCCCCAGCGCCTGCCGCTGCGCCAAGGCACATGGGTCCGCTCGGGCCGGCACGGCCGGACCGGCCACGACGCCTCGCTCCTGCTGGCGGCCGGCACCCCCGGATTCGGGAACCGCCACGGGCAGGTCTGGGCCGTGCATCTGGGCTGGAGCGGCAACCACGAGAGCTTCGTTGACGCCGCCGCGGACGGCCGGACCGTCCTGGGCGCCTCGGAACTGCTCGGCACCGGCGAGATCAGCGTGGCAGCGAACGCCAGCTACGAGACCCCGTGGCTGTACGCTGCCTACTCCGCCGCGGGCCTGGACGGCATCAGCGATGCCTTCTACAGCTGGTTCCGCGGGCGCCCGCACCATCCCGGCGTGCGGTCCGGCAAGGCCCGTCCCGTGGTGCTCAACGTCTGGGAAGCGGTGTACTTCGACCACCGCCTCGAGCCCCTGCTCGAACTCGCCGAAGCGGCCGCCGGGCTCGGCGTGGAACGCTTCGTCCTCGACGACGGCTGGTTCCGCGGCCGCCGCGACGATCACGCCGGCCTTGGCGACTGGTACGTCGACGAGGACCTGTGGCCCGAGGGCCTCACGCCGCTGATCGACGCGGTCACAGGCCACGGCATGGAATTCGGGCTCTGGGTCGAACCCGAAATGGTCAACCTGGACTCGGACCTGGCCCGCGCCCATCCGGACTGGATCGCCGGCCCCGCACCCCGGAGCCCCGGGGGGAACCAGTCCGCCGGGGGCAACCCGCCCGACGACGGCGGCCCGGCCGGCCGGCTGACTGGCCGGCTGCCCATGCAATGGCGGCACCAGCAGGTCCTTGACCTGGTCAATCCGGCGGCCTGGCAATACATCTTCGACAGGCTCGATGCCCTGTTGAGCGAATACCGGATCAGTTACCTCAAATGGGACCAGAACCGGGACCTGGCCGAGATGGGCCACGCTGGCCGCCCGTCCGTGCACGCCCAGACTCAGGCCGTCTACCGGCTCCTGGACGAGCTCCGCAAGGCCCACCCCGGCGTCGAGATTGAAAGCTGCTCCTCCGGCGGGGCCCGCGTGGATCTCGGCATCCTGGAGCGCACCGACCGGATCTGGGCCTCGGACTGCAACGATGCCCTGGAACGGCAGACCATCCAGCGCTGGACCGGCGTGGTGGTGCCGCCGGAGCTCGTCGGATCGCACGTTGGCCCCACCACGAGCCACACCACGGCGCGAACGCACGATCTCTCGTTCCGGGCGATCACCGCGATGTTCGGCCACTTCGGCCTCGAATGGGATGTCCGGCGCCTCGACGATGCCGAACGTACCGAGCTTGCCCGAGCCATCGCGCTGTTCAAGCAGTACCGGCCGCTCCTCCACAGCGGGCGCATGGTGCGGGCCGACGAGCCCGATCCGGCCCTCCGGCTGCACGGCGTCGTGTCCCACGACGGTGGGGAGGCCCTCTACGCCCTGGTCTCGGTGGCCACCCCGTTCGCCGAAGTCCCGGGGAAGGTCTGCCTGCCCGGGCTGCTCCCGGACACCGCGTACCGGGTGGAAGCGGTCTACCCGGCGGCCGAGGACCGGCGGGCGTTCCTGCAGGCGGCGCCACCGGCGTGGCTTGCGGGCGGCGTCGAGGCGTCGGGACGCTTCCTGGCCGAATCCGGGCTCCCAATGCCGGTCCTGAACCCGGAACACGGGCTGCTCCTGGCAGTCCGCCGTACCACCGCCGGCGCTCCGGCCGCCGATCCAGCCGCAAACAGCGCACACCCCGTGAGGAACCCCTAGCATGGGCCAGATTACGAAACGCTCCCACAAGCTCTCCGACGGCCGGGACATCATCTACTTCGATGATGCCGATACCGTCCTGCCCCCGCACCGGGGCGAGGATCTCCGCGCGCCGGCGGTCCGGCCGCCCACGGCCACCATGCGCCAGGACGTCCTGACCGGGGAGTGGATCTCGATCGCGGCCGCCCGGCAGAACCGGGTGGTCCTGCCGCCCTCGCACCTGGACCCACTGGCCCCGGCGTCGCCGGAGAATCCCTCGGAGATTCCGAGCCTCTACGACGTCGCCGTCTTCGAAAACAAGTCTCCCTCCTTCGGGCCGGACCTGGCGGGGGCCGCCGCGCCGGAAGGCCTGGATGACCTCGCCCGGGTAGGGCTGGGGCGCAGCCGGCAGTCCGTGGGCCGGTGCGAAGTGGTGTGCTTCTCCCCGGAACACACCGGCTCCCTGGCGGGCCTGCCCCTGTCCCGGATGCGCACAGTGGTGGAAGCCTGGGCGGACCGGACGGCCGCGCTGTCCGCGCTGCCCGGCGTCGAACAGGTCTTTCCGTTCGAGAACCGCGGCGAAGCGATCGGCGTGACGCTGCACCACCCGCACGGACAGATCTACGCCTACCCGTACATCACGCCGCGCACGGCCCAGTTGGTCCGCACGATCGAAAGTTACGGCGGCTCGCTGTTCGAGGACATCCTCAGCTTCGAGCAGAAATCCGAGCGGGTGCTGATCCAGGGCGAGCACTGGACGGCGTTTGTCCCGTTTGCGGCGCGCTGGCCGCTGGAAGTGCATATCCTCCCGCACCGGCACGTCCCGGACCTCGCCGCCACGACCGACGAGGAACGCGATGAGTTCTCCCTGCTGTACCGCCAGCTCCTGCGTGGCGTCGATGCCCTCTACGACAGCCCCACGCCGTACATTTCGGCGTGGCACCAGGCTCCCGTCCACGCCCACCGGGACGACATCCGGCTCATGCTGCAACTGACCTCGCCCCGCCGGGAGGAGGACAAGCTCAAGTACCTGGCAGGGTCGGAAGCCGCGATGGGGGCATTCATCGCGGACATCCCGCCGGAAACGGCCGCCGCCCGGCTCCGCGACGCCATGGAGGCAGCATCGCGGCCACCGCGTACAGCAGGGCTCGAGCCATTCCGTACAGAACTCCCGGCAACAGAACAGGAAGCAGCCCAGCCATGAACGAGGTCCTTGAACGGGAAAGTGGGTACTTTTCCAGTGAGTTTGGGGGCGCGCCGGACGGCTTGTGGTCGGCGCCCGGGCGGGTCAACCTGATCGGTGAGCACACGGATTACAACGAGGGCTTCGCGTTTCCGATCGCGATCGACAAGCGCACCACGGTGGCGGCCCGCGTCCGCGCAGACCGTCTGCTCCGGGTCACCAGCAGCTCTTTCCCCGGCGTCATAGAGGTAAGCCTCGACCGCCTGGAGCCGGATAGCCTCACCGGCTGGGCCGCGTACCCCCTCGGCGTGGCCTGGGCGATGTCCCGGGCGGCAGCCGGCGGCGCCGGTTCCGACGTCGCGTCCGGTTCCGCAGCCGGTTCCGGCGTCCCGTCCGGGATGTCCGGCCTGGACCTGGCGCTGACCTCGGATGTCCCGGCCGGCGCCGGGCTGTCCTCCTCCGCCGCCATCGAATGCGCGGTGGCCCTGGCCCTGAACGATCTCTGGGGCTTGGGGCTGGGCAGGCCCGAACTGGCACGGATCGGCCAGCTGGCCGAGAACCGGGTGGTCGGCGCGCCCACCGGCATCATGGACCAGTCGGCCTCGCTCCTGGGTGAGCCCGATCATGGCATCCTGCTCGATTGCCAGAACCTGTCGACCGAGGCGGTTGCCCTCGGCTTCGCCGGTGCCGGGGTGGGTCTGCTCGTGATCGACACCCGCACCAGCCATTCCCATGCCGACGGCGGCTACGCCAGCCGCCGCCGTTCCTGCGAGGACGGCGCCCGACGCCTGGGCGTCGGCAGCCTGCGGGCGCTGGGCCCGGCCGATCTACCCCGCGCCGCAGCACAGCTCGACGGACAGACCTACCGCCGGGTCCGCCACATCATCACGGAAAACCAGCGGGTGCTCGACACCGTGACGGCACTGCGGACCTCCGGCCCCGCCGCGATCGGGCCGTTCCTCAACGAATCGCACGAGTCCATGCGCGACGACTTCGAGATCTCCACCCCTGAGCTCGACCTCGCCGTGGCCAGCGCGCAGGGATTGGGCGCCATCGGCGCGCGGATGACCGGCGGCGGTTTCGGTGGCGCAGCCATCGCTCTGGTCCGCAACGACGGCGCCGCAACGGTGGCCGCGGGAGTTACCCGCGACTTCGCCCGGGCCGGGTACGCGGCCCCGCACATCTTCACCGTCACCGCCTCCGAGGGCGCCCGCCGGGAACTGTAGCCCGGAAGGCCCCCAGGTCGTTATGCCCGCACGAGGCGGGCGGCGTCGGCCAGAAGTTCCACGGAACGGAGCCGGGGTTCGGTCCCGGTGCTCTGGTGCGCCACGATCAGTTCGTCGGCGTCGGCGTGCGCCGTGAACTCCTCGAGGTACGCAAGAACGGCCTCGGGGGTGCCCACCGCGGAGTACTTCATCATCTGCGCCATCTGCTGGCCCTGGGGCGAGTCCAGGATCATGTCCGCCTCGTCGTCGCTAAACACGCGGCCATTGCCGAAGAACAAGGAAACCCTGGCCCGCTTGGTGGCCTGGAACATCGCCTGCGCCTCAGCGGCGGAATCGGCGGCAATGACATTGACTCCGGCGATCACGTGCGGCGCCTCGAGCTGCGCGGAGGGCCGGAATTCGCGGCGGTAGACCGCCACCGCATCCTGCAGCGCGTTGGGCGCGAAGTGCGAGGCGAACGCATAGGGCAGGCCCAGCTGGGCGGCCAGCCTGGCGCCGAACAGGGAGGAACCCAGGATGTACAGCGGCACGTTGGTGCCCTTGCCCGGGGTGGCCTCGACGCCCTGGATGCGGGTGGGGCCGCTCAGGTAGCCCTGGAGCTCCAGGACGTCCTGCGGGAAGCTGTCCGCCGACATCGGATCGCGGCGCAGGGCGCGCATGGTGTTCTGGTCGCTGCCCGGCGCCCGGCCCAGGCCGAGGTCGATCCTGCCCGGGTGCAGGGTCTCAAGCGTGCCGAACTGTTCCGCGATGGTCAAAGGGGAGTGGTTGGGCAGCATCACGCCGCCGGCGCCGAGCCGGATGCTGGAAGTGTGGGCCGCGACGTGGGCGATCAGCACACTCGTGGCGGACGAGGCGATCGCGGACATGTTGTGGTGCTCGGCGTACCAGATCCGCCGGTAACCCCGGTCCTCGGCGAGCTGCGCCATGGCCACGCTGCCGGCGAAGCTATCCGCCGCCGTCTGGCCCGGGCCGATGGTAGCGAGATCAAGAATGGAAAGCGGAACAGTCACGGAAAAGCCGGCCTTTCGTAGCGGAGCAGTGTGCGGGCCGGAGTTTGGACTGCGGTCCTGGGTGGCACCGGGTTTCCGGCGCGGGCACACTGGGGTCAACGACGGCGGCCCCCGGGATATTTCTGCGGGCGGCTCAGGGGCACGAGTAGTTGTAGTCAAGGCCCCCCGAGATGTACTGCGTCATCGAGACGCGGCTGTTCGAGGTGAGTCCGGGGCGGGCGCAGTTCGCCTTGGCCCCGGCCGCCGATCCCGCTCCAGCGAGCCAGCTCGGCAGTCCTGCCAGCGGGCTGGTGAACTTCACGCTTCCGGCGATCTCCCCCCACTGGTAGGCGGTGGAGTAGAGGCCCACGCGGGCGCCGATCTTCTTGAAGTAGGCGGCCATGCCTTCCAGGACGGCGACGTTGGCGGCTTTGTCTTCCTGCCAAGTGTTTTCCGTTTCCACATCCAGCCACCAGAGGTAGGACTGCGGGTTGCTGACCCCGCGGCGCTTGGCGTCGTCGGACGCCTTGGCCCACCCATACATATAGGAGCAGGCTTTGAGCGACCCCAAGGCGCAGTTGCCGTAGGGGTTTGTGACCTTCACCCCGTTGTAGGTGTTCAACATCGGCCACCAGGACCCCTGCCGGGCGGGGTTGGCCGTGTTGACGTACAACGCCACCCTCGGCTGCGCCGTGGCTGCCGGGGACTTTGCGGTCTTGGCCCAGGCCAGCTGGCTTGCCAGGCACGGGTTCGTGTTGTTGGCCAGGCCATGGTTGACGCCGACGATCGCGAAGGCCGGCTGCTTTGGGAGGGTCTTCCCGCATTGCGGCCAGGACACATCGATTCCGGGTCCCGAGGTACTGGCCGTAGCGGCCGATGCGGGGCTTCCGCCCAGCAGGACAAGGCCGAGGGTCACGACAAAGGCCAGCACGATGCGCGGGAGCGAGTTGGGCATGCCACAGTCTAAGGCATAATTTCCAATCGTTAGCGTAAATCCGAAGGGCGCATATCCTCGGACCGGACGGCCGCTGCTCACGGCCCCGCATCGCCGGCGCGGGGACGCCCCGTTAGGAAACCTTGGAATAGTCAGCAGGCTGAGGATGTTCTCTTCCCTATGAGCCATGACAAAGCACAGCATCCGGAAAAATCCGCCACGATCGCCCTGAAGGACCTGGCAACCGTCCGCCGGCTGGGCTTTGGCGCCATGCGGATCGTCGGCGACGGCGTCTGGGGCGAGCCGGCAGACCGCGCCGCGGCGGTCGCCGTGGTACGCCGCGCCGTGGAGCTTGGCGTCGACTTCATTGACACCGCCGACTCGTACGGCCCCAACATCAGCGAGGAAATCCTCGCCGAGGCGTTGCACCCCTACCGGGACGGCGTCAAGATTGCGACGAAGGTGGGGTTCACCCGCACCGGACCCAACGCCTGGGTTCCGGTCGGCCGGCCCGAATACCTGCGCCAGCAGACGGAACTGAGCCTGCGCAAGCTCAAGGTCGACGCCCTCGACCTCCTGCAGCTGCACCGGATCGACCCCAAGGTGGACCGCGAGGAGCAGTTCGCCGTGCTGCGCGATCTGCAAAAGGAAGGCAAGGTCAAGGCCCTCGGCCTCTCCCAGGTCAGCGTGGAGGAACTGGAGGAAGCCGGGAGGTACTTCACGGTCTCTACGGTGCAGAACCGCTACAACCTCACCGACCGCAGCTCCGAGGACGTCCTCGAGTACGCCGAGGAGAACGGCATCGGCTTCATTCCGTGGGCGCCGATCTCCGCCGGCGAGCTGGCCCGGCCGGGCGGACCGCTCGACGAGGCTGCGAAGCGGCTGGGCGCCACGACTTCCCAGGTGGCCCTGGCCTGGCTTCTGCGCCGGTCCCCCGTCATGATGCCGATCCCCGGCACCGGCTCCGTCAAGCACCTTGAAGAGAACCTGGCCGCCGCCGGCGTCGTCCTCGACGACGCCACCTATGCGGAACTCAAAGCGACCCGCTGAACCGCGCCGCTTCCCATATTCACCTCATCCACCGTCCGCCGGCCCTGCCGGCAGAACAGGAGCAACACCATGGCTAAAAATATTCTGATGGTTGTCTCGGCAGCAGATTCCCTGACAATGCGCGACGGCAGCGACCACCCCACCGGGTACTGGGCCGAGGAGCTCGTCGTCTCCCACCGGACCCTTCTCGACGCGGGCCACACCGTGCACATCGCCACTCCGGGCGGCAAGAAGCCGACGGTGGATGAGGTGAGCCTCGCGGCTGAGTCCGCCGGCGGGCAGGACCGTGCGGATAGCTTCCGCCGCTACATCGATTCCCTCGACGCCGAACTGTCCAACCCGCTGGTGCTGGCCGACGTCGACGCCTCCGCCTACGACGCCGTCGTGATGCCGGGCGGACACGGGCCCATGGCCGACCTCTACCAGGATGCAGATCTTGGCCGTCTGCTGACGGCCGTCAACACGGCCGGCAAGATCATCGCGCCGTTCTGCCACGGCCCGGCCGGGCTGTTGAGCGCCACGGACGACGACGGCGCGTTCACCTTCGCCGGACGCCGCCTCACCGTTTTCACCAATGAGGAGGAGCTGGGTGGCGGCACGGGACCCAATACACCGTGGTTCGTGGAGGACGTCCTGGAGGAGAAGGGCGCGGTAGTGGAGAACGGCGCGGCCTGGACGTCTCATGTTGTGCGGGACGGAAACCTCATCACCGGGCAGAACCCGCAGTCCAGCGAGGACGTGGCCAAGGAGGTCCTCAAGGCCCTCGCCGAATAAGCCACGCTTAGCCGGGTCCGGGAACCCCGGACCCGGCTAAGCTAACCGCATGGCCATCAAATCCACTGCAGACAAAGTCGCCACGATCGTCCAGGGCTACACCCTGGACAGCCCGACGATCGAGCTCGGCGCGGCGATCGTCGACGGCGAACTCCACAAGGAAGCCTCCGTCCGGCTGCCGCTCGCGATGATGAACCGGCACGGCCTCGTGGCCGGTGCGACAGGCACGGGCAAGACCGTCACGCTGCACATGATGGCCGAACAGCTTTCCACCGCGGGTGTGCCGGTGTTCCTGGCCGACATCAAGGGCGACCTCTCGGGTCTGGCCACCGCCGCCACGGGCACAGAAAAACTCCTGGCCCGCACGGAGAGCATCGGCCAGGCCTGGTCCGGCAAGACTTTTCCGGTGGAGTTCCTGGCCCTCGGCGGCGACGGCAAGGGCATACCGGTCCGCGCCACCATCACCTCCTTCGGCCCCATCCTGCTCTCCCGCATCATGGACCTGAACGAGACCCAGGAATCCAGCCTGCAGCTCGTCTTCCATTTCGCGGACAAGAAAGACCTGGAGCTGATCGACCTCAAGGACCTGCGGGCCGTGATCCAATTCCTGACGTCGGCCGAGGGCAAGGACGAGCTTGAGGAACTAGGCGGCCTCTCCAAGGCAACCGCCGGCGTGATCCTGCGCGAACTGATCACGCTCGAGGCGCAGGGTATGGAGAAGTTCTTCGGCGAACCCGAGTTCGACACCGCGGAACTGCTGCGTACCGCGCCGGACGGCCGCGGTGTGGTGAGCTGTCTGGAGCTTCCGACGCTGCAGACCAAGCCCATGCTCTTCTCGACGTTCCTCATGTGGCTGCTGGCCGACCTCTTCGAGGACCTGCCCGAGGCCGGGGACCTCGACAAGCCCAAGCTCGTGTTCTTCCTCGATGAGGCCCACTTGCTGTTCAACGGCGCCTCGAAAGCCTTCCTTGACGCGATCACCACCACCGTCCGGCTCATCAGGTCCAAAGGCGTCGGAATTTTCTTCGTGACGCAGACCCCCAAGGACGTCCCCGCCGACGTCCTCGGCCAGCTGGCAAACCGCGTGCAGCACGCCCTCCGCGCCTATACCCCGGAGGACGCCAAGGCCCTCAGGGCCACCGTCTCCACCTTCCCGACCAGCGACTACGACCTCGAGGAGACCCTCACTACCGCCGGCATCGGCGAGGCCGTCATCACAGTCCTGAATGAGAAGGGCGCGCCGACCCCGGTGGCGCTGACCCTGCTCCGCGCCCCGGAGTCCGTGATGGGTCCCAGCACCGACGAGCTGATCTCCAGGACCGTCGCCGCCTCCGCCCTGCTGCCCAAGTACGGCACCGCCGTCGACAACATCTCGGCGTACGAGAAGATCGCCGCCGCAGGCGGCGACCGCACAGGCGCCGCCCCCACCGGGCCGGCGGCCGGGACCGCACACCACGGCGGCGCCCGGGACGGCGGCAGCCAGCAATCCGCCCAGGACGGCGGTTTGGACCCCGGCGCCATCGACGCCGAAGCCCGGCGGATCGAGGAGGAAATCCTTGGCCGCCCCAGCAGCCGCCCCGCGCCGGCGCCCAGGACGCCCGACGATGACAACGTGGCCGAGCGGCGCGCCCCCCGGCCGGCGCAGCCGCCGGCCGGGGGTGGCGGGGGCATCGGCGGCGAACTCGCCGGGGCCCTGGGCGGTGGCCTCCAGAGCATGGCCCGCTCGCTGGGGACCCAGCTTGGCAGGGAACTGCTCCGCGGCGTCTTCGGCACTTCCTCCAAACGCCGCCGCCGCTAGGGATCACGGCGGCGGCATCCAACCGAACGTCCCCGGCCCGCGGGCCGGGCGGCCTTCAGCCATGCTCCGCGTCACAGATGCGGACCGTGACACCGGGATTCCTGTGGGGTACAGGTAACGTAAGAATGGTGCAGATGAGTCAGGCGTTGGTCAAAATCGCAGCAGTGTGGCTGCTGGGACTGATGCTTGCCGTCGCCGGCGCCATCGTGTCGATCAATCTGGTGAACGACTCCATTGCAGGGCCCCAGCAGCCAGTCCGCGAATATTTGAGTGCCCTGCAAAAGGGCGATGGCGAAAAGGCGCTGGGCCTGTTGCGCGCCTCCGTGCCACAAAGCAACCCGGCGATGCTCGACGGCACGGCCCTGCAAACCGCCGCGGCACGCATCTCCGACGTCAAGCTTGGCGCCGCGGAAGAGCGTGGTGCCAATCAGGTCATGGTACCCATGGAGTACACCGTCGACGGCAACAAGCTGCGGACCGAATTCCTGTTGGAGCGCTCCGGCACCGAGTGGCTGTTCTTCCACAAATGGTCTTTCGTCCCCTCTGAACTGCCCGTCCTGGACGTCACCGTGGTCAACTCCAGCGAGGCCACCCTCAACGGGGTGCCGGTGAACATGCCCAACGGCCGCAACTCCTTCGCAGTCTTCTACCCGGGCGAGTACGAGGCGACCCTGAACGGCCAGTACTTCTCCGCCCCGGCCACCCGCGCCACAGTGTCGGCCGCGGACGCGCCTCCGGCATCGCTGAACCTGCTGACCGAGGCCACGGGCGCCCTGAAGGAGGCCGTGAGCGGCAAGGTCAAGGAGTTCCTGGACTCCTGCGCGGACGAGGCCGACAAGCAGCAGAAGCTGCAGCCCAACTGCCCGTTCTACCACGCCACCAACAACCGCGTGATGGACGGAACCATCGACTGGAGCATCACGGACTACCCGAGCGTCAGCATCGAGCCGTTCGGCGGCCGCTGGGTGGTGGCGCCCCTCGACGGCAAGGCCCGGATCAAGGCCCGCCAACAGGATCTGTTCTCGGGCGCCGTGTCTGAGATCGACTCCGTCCACGATTTCAGCTTCACGACCCGTCTGGACATCGACGGCGACACCGTCAAACTCACGCCGCAGCTGGACTACTAGTACCCGCCGGGACTCCCCGGCCGGAGGCCCGAAGAAAGCCTAAAGGCTGCTGTCCGTGACGCAGGGTCACGGACAGCAGCCTTTTGGTCAGCCTTGGCGCAGCGGCTCAGTCCATTCCGCGCAGGTCCAGGACCAGCTCGGTGTCTCCGTCGGCCTGCAGGAGCACGGGGATTCCCCAGTCCTGCTGGTAGAGGTGGCAGGCCGCATGGTCCGGGATCTCGCCGTCGGCGTCTTCGGACCCGTCACAGGCCGCCGCGCGGGCGGTGATGTGCAGGACGCCCTCGGGGACGTCGGAGGAAAGCTCCAGGGTGCGCAGGAGCCCCACGGACGTCCCGCCGCCGGAGACCAGCAGTTCGGGGGGTGTGGACGAGATCTTCAACTGGGTGGGATCGCCCCAGCGGTCGTCCAGCTTCTGACCGGTGGGCGCCGTGAAGCGGACCGCCAGTTCGAGCGGGCCAGGCGCCACAGGGCTCTTGGGCCGGTGGGTCTGTGCCGCGCCCTCGTCCACCTGCTGGGCTTCCTTCGGGATGGGCACGTACACGAGCTGGTGCTTGTTGGCCTCGACCACCACCAGCAACGGCTCGGATCCGGCGACCTGGGTGTGGTCCACAATCACGTCCGAGGGCTCGGACAGTCCGCGGGCCAGTGTGGAGACCGTGCCCGTTGCGGGGTCGTAGCGGCGGACTGCGCCGTTGTACGTGTCCGCGATGGCCACCGAACCGTCAGGGAGCACCGTGACGCCGAGCGGGTGCTGCAGCCGCGCCTCCGCGGCGGGGCCGTCGCGGAAGCCGAAGTCGAACAGGCCCTTGCCCACCGCCGATTCGACGGTGATGCTGCCGGCGTCATCAATCACGAGTTTGCGCAGGGCGGAGGTTTCGGAGTCAGCCACCCAGATGTTGCCGTCCGCGTCTTCGGCAAGGCCGGAGGACTGGGCGAACCAGGCTTCAGCGGCCGGGCCGTCCAGGAGCCCTTCGAGGCCGTTGCCGGCGATGATCTTTACGGCGCCGGAGGTCGGGTCGAAGCTGAAGATCTGGTGCACTCCCGCCATCGCCACCACCACGGCGTTGAGCTTGGTGGACCAGACGACGTCCCACGGCGAGCTCAGGGACACCGCGAGCGGGTCCGCCTCGAGCCGGGTACCGTAGGCGGCGCCTTCCTCGTCCACGCGGGCCGGGCCGGTTTCCAGCAGCCGCTGTACGCCGTTGCCGGCCAGCGTCCGGACGGTGCCGTCCGCGAGGGACAGCCCGCGGAGCCGGTGATTCACGGAGTCGGCAATGACGACGTCGTAACCGGCGGCCGCGGCGACATCCTCGGGCAGCAGCACCAGGCCCTGCGGTTCGTTGAACCGGGCGGTGGCGGCGTTGCCGTCGGCGTGGCCCTTTTCGCCCGAGCCGTAAGTGGCCAGCACGGTCTGAAAGTCGGTAGAGAGTTCCACGAGCCGGTGATGGCCGGTGTCGGTCACCAGCCACGAACCGTCGCCGGCACTTCCGACGCCGCGGCCGGCGGGCAGGAACAGGGCCTTGCCCGGGAAGCGCAGCGTTCCCGACGTCGGTTCCGGCGCCACGTAGGGGCCGTCGCCCCGGTGCAGGGTGCCCCTGGCTTCGTGTTCGGCGATCAGCTCGGGGATCAGGACGGCGAGGCCGTCCGCGTGGCCCTCGCCGGAGAGGTGCGCGACGATGTAGCCCTCGGGATCGATGACCACCAGGGTCGGCCAGGCCCGGGCCGTATAGGCCTTCCAGGTGTCCAGCTCGGGGTCGTCGAGGACAGGGTGGCGGATCTCGTAGCGTTCGACGGCGGCCGCCAGCGCCACGGGATCGGCCTCGTGCTCGAACTTGGGCGAATGCACGCCGACCGTCACGAGGACATCCGAGTACTGCTGCTCGAGCGGGCGGAGTTCGTCCAGGACGTGCAGGCAGTTGATGCAGCAGAACGTCCAGAAGTCCAGCAGCACGATCTTGCCGCGCAGGGATTCAAGGTCCAGGGACTTGCCACCGGTGTTAAGCCAGTTGCGGCCCACCAGTTCGGAGGCCCGGACCCGGAGGTGGGTGCGTACGGTTTCGGTCATGAGCGTCCTTCCAGCTTTGAATTGCGTTCGGCAAGCCTGGCGTCGCGCTCGGCCAGCTTGGCAAACATATCGTTGTAAGCGGTGAGATCGGCGTCGTTATTCCTGTCCGCCGCCCGGTCGGTGCGTTTGGACTCGCGCGCGTCGGAGCGGGACCACATCACGGCGACACCGATCGCTACCAGCAGGGTTGGAACTTCGCCGATCCCCCACGCCACGGCACCGCCCATCTGTTGGTCCAGCAGGGCAGCGGGGCCCCAGGTCCGCCCGAGGTTGCCGAAGTAGTCGGCGGCCAGCAGTCCGGTGCCGCCCATGATGGCGACGCCGAAGAACGCGTGGAAGCCCATAGTGGCCAACAGGAGCAGCAGCCGCATGGGGTACGGTGCGCGGCGCGGCAACGGATCGGTGCCGATCATGGTGAGCACGAAGATGTAGCCGGTGAGGGCGAAGTGCAGGTTCATGAGTTCGTGGCCCACGTGGTCCCGCATCGCGTAACCGAAGGCGTCCGAGTAGTAGAAAAGCACGATCGAGCCGGCGAAGTTGGCGGCCGCGAACAGCGGGTGGGTCACCAGTTGCGAGAACTTGGAGTGGATGAAGATCATGAGCCACTCGCGCGGGCCGCGGGAGCTGTCGCGCCGGGGGGTGAGCGCCCGCAGTGCCAGCGTGACGGGGGCGCCGAGGACCAGGAAGATGGGAGCCACCATGGTCAGGGCCATGTGGTCCACCATGTGCGCCGAAAACAGCACCCTGCCATAGACCGACGGCGGCCCCGAGGTCACGTAGGTGAGGACCATGAGTCCGAGCACCCAGTTGACCGTCCTGAACCAGGGCCACGAGTCGCCCCGTTTCAGCACCCTTCGTACGCCAAGGAGGTAGGACACCAAGCCAAACACGACGACGGCGATCCAGAGCCAGTCGAGCCGCCACTCCGTGAGCCATCGGTCCGGGGTCAGTTCCGGCGGCAACTCGTAGCCCGAGAGGATGAAGGCCGGCGAAGCGTCGGGGGCGAAAGTGGTGGGCTGCGGCGGGGCGGAACGCCCCAGCGCGACGGCGATCCCGGACGTCGCCCCCATGATGATCAGCTCCACGATCACCAACTGCCACAACACCCGGCGCGCGGACCTGCCCATGGCGCGGTTGCCCAGCTGCGGGATGACCCAGCGGCGGTGCATGAGCCCGATGCCGCCCAACACCAGGACCGCTGCCGTCTTGGCCAGGATCAGTTGCCCGTAGGCCGAGCCGAAGAGGTCTGCCCATGTGGTGAGGCGGATACTGGCGTTGATCACGCCTGAGGCGAAGACCAGGGCGAAGGCAAAGCCGGCCAGGGATGAGAACCGGCGCAGGGTTGGCTCGGTGATGTCTGCTGTCCCCGAGCCTGCCCCGGAGGCGCGGCCGCCGGCGCCCGTGCCTTCCAGGACGCCGGAGAGGACTGCGAGCATGATGATGCCGCCCACCCATGCCGATACGCCGATCAGGTGCAGGCCGAGCGAGTTGATGGCACCCTCGTGGTCGCTGGAGCTGGAGGAGTGTCCGATCAGGGCAGCGGGAACCAGACCGATCAGCGAGAGGACCAGCGTCAGTGCCAGGCCGCCGCGGGACCGCACTCCGAACAGGGCGGTGGTAACGACGGCGGCGATGATGACGACAGCCAGCCACGCGCGTCCGGTTTCGATGTCCGTCATGAAGTACACGAGGGAGCGGGTGAATTCCGGGTCCCCGGAGATGCCCTGCCCCGCAATGTCCGCGTAGCCCAGGACCAGTACGGTGATCGCGGACAGCGTCCAGACGGCGCCGGCGGCCGCTGCCACGGCCAGCGCCCGGGTGAAGGCCGGATGTTCCGGGGCGTCCTGCTCCTTGGACCGGGAGCTGTTCCTGTTTCGCGGCAGGATGCCGACGGCGAAGATAAGGCCGCCGATCACGGTGGCGACAGCGACGTTGTGGATCGCTTTGCTCACCGGAAGCCCCCAGCGCACCAGCGCACCTGGATCTGAGACCTCGCGGGCGGCTGCTGCGCCGGAGAAGATCAGTGCCGCTACCAGGCCAATAAACAACGCGCCAAGGCCTGCGATCAGCCAAGGCCGGGCAATCCCGGCGGGACCGGAGCCAGGGCCGCGTGCGTCCCCGGGGGGAACGGGCGCTGCGGTTGTGGGCGTGGGATTTACTGCGGAAGGCACACCTCCATTGTCCGCTACGCCGCCTTGCTCAGCGAATCGGCCCCGGCTGGGCCTCCGGGGATCCGTCCAGCCTGCGCGGCCTTCAAAGGGCTGCGGATTGGTCGGGAAGGCAGCCCGGCCGGCCTAAGACCGGTTAGGGACCGGTTAGGGACCGGCCGGCCGCTGGCCGGGGACTGGCCGGGGACGCAAAAGGAGCGGCAACCCGAGGGTTGCCGCTCCTTTCAAGCCTGCGAAGAAGACTACTTCTTCTTGGCGACTGCAGCCTTCAGCTTGGAGCCGGCGGTCAGCTTGACGCTGTGGCCAGCGGCAATCTGGATGGTCTCGCCGGTCTGCGGGTTGCGGCCGGTGCGAGCTGCACGGTCGGTGCGCTCTACGGCGAGCCAGCCCGGGATGGTGATCTTCTCGCCCGCGGCGACAGAGGTCTCGAAGACCTCGAACAGTGCGTCGAGCACGGAGTTGACTGCTGCCTGGCTGGTGCCGGCCTTGCCTGCTACCTCTGCAACAAGTTCACTACGGTTCTTAGCCATTTATGTCCTCCTGGACGGTCACGATTTTTGGAGCCTGCACACGGCATGCGTACAAACCACTGTTCGAAAACTTACCAGCTTGGCGCCTCAGAGGTGGCAAATTCCGCGTGTTTTCGGCCTTTTTTGGGGAAAATCACTGGAATCGGGCGCCGATCGCCGTCAAATTGCGCCGAGAGCGGAAGCCCCCTCGTCGGCGCCGTTTCACCCAGTTCCGCCGCCGTCCCCGCCGGCGGACTTTCCGCAGCCAGGAAGCCAGCCCGGGCGCTGCCCGCTGGGCACCGGTCCCATGGTCCTGGCGGGCCGTGAGGGGGGCCTTGGCGGGGGCGACGCCGGCACCCGTCTTGGATGCCCTGCCGGCTGCCCGGGGGACGTGGGGCGCTCGTGGGGGCCCTGGGACCTGTGTTCTGGCAGGCCGTGACCCGGGTTCGGCTGGGCACGTAGCCGGGGCCGGCGGGCGGCCGTTCCCCCGGGGCCGGGCCGCCGAAGGCACGGGCCTGGTCCTGAAAGGCCGGTTAAATGCGGGAGGACCCCCACCTGGTGGTGGGGGTCCTCGACCGTTAATGGTGTTCCGGCGGTGACCTACTCTCCCACACCCTCCCGGGTGCAGTACCATCGGCGCTGTGGGTCTTAGCTTCCG
>NZ_JAFKON010000059.1 GCF_022803015.1 Arthrobacter humicola | reverse complement strand
CGTGGCCCGAGTAGAACTCGCTCGCCGTGCGGGCGTGCAGGGCGATGGATGCCACCCCGGCACCCTCGGCGATGCGACCGGCCTCGAGGTAGGTGAGGTGATCGGCGTCGATGCCTTTTCGCATCTTGATCGTCAGCGGAGTGCTGCCGGCGGCACGCACGGCTCGCTCGACGATCTCGCGGAACAGGGAGGTCTTCCACGGCAGCGCGGCACCGCCGCCGCGGCGGGTGACCTTCGGCACGGGGCACCCGAAGTTGAGGTCGATGTGGTCGGCGTGGTCTTCATCGACGATCAGGCGCACGGCCGCTTCGACGGTGGCCGGGTCGACGCCGTAGAGCTGGATGGAGCGCGGGGTCTCGGACTCGTGGTGACGGATGAGCCGCAT
>NZ_JAFKON010000058.1 GCF_022803015.1 Arthrobacter humicola | reverse complement strand
GGCCGCCACTCCGTACTGGGAAATGCACTCGAAAAAAAAAAAAAAAAAGAAGAGAAAGAGGGAAAAAAGGAAGGAAGAGAGAAAGAGGAAAGGAAAGAGGAAGAAGAGGAAAAGGAGGAAAGAAAGGAGAAGGGAAGGGAGGGGAGAGAGGAAGAAAGGGAGGAAAGAGAGAGAGGAAAGAAGGAGGGAGGGGGGAGGAGGAAGGGGAGGAGAAGGGAGGGGGAAGGGAGGAGGAAGAGAACGAAAAGGAAAAAAGAGGAAAGGTGGAAAAAGAAGAAGAGAAGGAAAAGGGGGAGAAAGGAGAGAAAAAGGAGAAAGGAGAGGGGAAGGAGAGAAGAAGGGAAAGAGAAAAGAAGGAGGAAAGAAGAAAAGAAGAGAGAAGGAAGAAAG
>NZ_JAFKON010000057.1 GCF_022803015.1 Arthrobacter humicola | reverse complement strand
CACGCCCGCCCTCCACCTGGCCTGCCTCGGTATCGACGGCAGTGGCGCCGTCTTCGCGGCCTACTTCATCATCGGGGCAAACAGCTGGATGCAACACCCCGTCGGCGTCGAAATGGTCAACGGCCGCCCCGTCATGACCGACGCGCGGGCCCCCCCCCCCCCCCCCCCCCCCCCCCCCCCCCCCCCCCACCCCCCCCCCCCCCCCCCCGCCCCCCCCCCCCCCCCCCCCCCCCCCCCCCCCCCCCCCCCCCCCCCCCCCCCCCACCCCCCCCCCCCCCCCACCCCCAGCTCATCAGCCCCCCCCCCCCAGGCGGGCCCGCTCGTGCCCTTCCCCCCACCTGGACTCCTGCCCGGCACCCAGGCCGGGTGCCGCCCCGCAGTCTCGCGCTCCC
>NZ_JAFKON010000056.1 GCF_022803015.1 Arthrobacter humicola | reverse complement strand
GCTCCAGACCGGAGAATCCGGGGAGATGTCGTGAGGTTTGCGGCAGCAGCGCGGTGCGCACCGGCCGATCTGGTGGAATGGGCCCATGGCAGACCCGATCCGCATCTACCTCCTCGACGACCACGACGTCGTGCGGGAGGGCCTCAAGTTCCTGCTCGAGCAGCAGGAGGACATCGTGGTGGTGGGTGAATCGGCCTCCGCCACGGAGGCGGCGGCGCGGATCCCCGCGCTGCGTCCGGACGTGGCCGTGCTCGACGCGCGGCTGCCCGACGGCTCGGGCATCGAGGTCTGCCGCACCGTGCGCGCGATCGACCCGACGATCAACGCCCTCATCCTGACGTCGTACGACGACGACGAGGCGCTGTTCGCGGCGATCATGGCCGGCGCCGCGGGCTACGTC
>NZ_JAFKON010000055.1 GCF_022803015.1 Arthrobacter humicola | reverse complement strand
CGGGCTGGGGCGGTGGCTGAATCCGGCAACGTTACGCTCCCACCATGTCAGGGCGAGGTTCGGTTCCCCCAGCTTTTTTTTTCTAATGGTCTCGTGGGCTCGGAGATGTGTATAAGAGACAGGGTCCCGGCCGCCGCGGACCATGATCGGCACCGGCTACTGGTACATGCACACGGACCAGTGGCGGCAGGACGGCTACTGCGCGGATGCGCTGAAGTCCTGTCTGTCTCTTATACACATCTGACGCTGCCGACGATATGTAGTCAGTGTAGATCTCGGGGGGCGCCGTATCATTAAAAAAAAAGAAAGGGGTGAGCGGTAAGGTGGACAGCAGCCAGCGACAGCACCGGCGTTGGTGCAGGGTGATGAGGAG
>NZ_JAFKON010000054.1 GCF_022803015.1 Arthrobacter humicola | reverse complement strand
AGACCGTGCTCGAGGAGCGCGGCTGGACCGACGCCTTCCTCACGGGCGAAGAATTCACCTCGTTCGTCGACGAGAACATCGTCGACGTGTCGGGGACGCTGAAGAACATCGGGTTGGTCTCGTGACGACCACCGAGACACCAGGGGCGGACACCGTCCGCCCCCGGTGGGGCGCCGCGCGCATCGGCAACGCGATCTTCGCGAGCGTCGTGTTCAGTCTCGGCGTCTTCGCGCTGGTCGGAGCCTTCGCCATCCGCGTCCCCGCAGGTCAGGCCATCGGCCCGCAGGTGTTCCCCTTCGCCGTGGCGGTGATCCTGCTCGGCTCCGGTGCAGCGCTGGTGATCTCGGCCCTCCGGGGCCAGGTGGCGCCGCGCGAAGAAGGCGAAGACATCGACCCGGATGC
>NZ_JAFKON010000053.1 GCF_022803015.1 Arthrobacter humicola | reverse complement strand
ACCGACGGCACACGCATGTCGCCCTTGGGCGTGGGCGGCGGGGGCGGCTCGTCGCGCGGCGGGACGTCGGTGGCCGGTTCGAGCGAATCGGGGAGGTCGTCGTCTGCCATGGCCCGATCCTCGCAGGTCCTCCGGCGATCCGGGGTTGCCTTGACGCTGCGGCTCAGGCGCGGACGACCCGGATACCGGCCGCCGTGATCGCCTGCGCGGCCATCTCGGGCAGGGCTCCGTCGGTGATGACCTCGGCGAGCTCCGCGAGACGCAGGGCGCGGTACTTGGCGAAGCGGCCGTACTTCGAGCTGTCGGCGACGAGTACCGCGCGCTCCGCGGCATCGACGGCGGCCCGCTTGGCCTCGACCTTCGCCTCGACCGGTGTGGTGACGCCGTGGCCGAGGTCCCAGG
>NZ_JAFKON010000052.1 GCF_022803015.1 Arthrobacter humicola | reverse complement strand
ACAAAAGATCAGATTGCATGTATCAACATAAAAAAGCTACAAGGATAAGTACTATGTATATTAATAGATAGTTTTTTTTTTTTCTAATGGTCTCGTGGGCTCGGAGATGTGTATAAGAGACAGACAGGCCCTGGCCAGCGCGACGATTGCAGCGTTCGGCCTCGGCGCGATCCAGGGAATAGTCACCCCCGTCTTTTTTGCCTTCGTGCTGACGCTTTGTGTCCTGTCTCTTATACACATCTAAAAAAAAAGAAATTGATATATTGTGAGAAGCGTGATCGGTATCGATGTTGATAGTAGTACTGTGTATGTGCCGGTCCT
>NZ_JAFKON010000051.1 GCF_022803015.1 Arthrobacter humicola | reverse complement strand
CTCTCAACGACGTGAGCACTGCTGTTGTGTAGTTAGCCATAGATGTGTATAAGAGACAGGACAGCAGCGAAGCCGCGCACCAAGATCATCGCGCTCGAAGGCGCCTTCCACGGGCGCACCATGGGTGCCCTCGCGCTGACCTCCAAGGAGGCCTACCGCTGTCTCTTATACACATCTCCGAGCCCACGAGACCATTAAAAAAAAACTTGAAGTCGGCGATCGTCTCAGCCTTTTGCTGGAGGATGACGAACCAGTCGCTGTTCTCGAGTGCCGCCTTCGA
>NZ_JAFKON010000050.1 GCF_022803015.1 Arthrobacter humicola | reverse complement strand
AGAGTACGGGAGACTGGCGGAGTAGAGGATGCGAGAGTGGTATGGCTGGGGGTGACGAGTGATGACGGGAGAATGGGACGTGGCATTTTTTTTTTTTCTAATGGTCTCGTGGGCTCGGAGATGTGTATAAGAGACAGGGACGAATGCGGGCTACAAATGACAGACGGCAGGGGCTCCCCGGTTGCCCGGGGAGCCCCTGCGGCTGAAGTTCGCAGGCTAGTCTCTGTCTCTTATACACATCTGACGCTGCCGACGATATGTAGTCAGTGGAGATCTCGGTGGTCGTCGTCTCATTAACAACAAATGAAAATGGCACGTTCTACACTTTATACATCGTAGTCTTTGTCCACACTATCTACTCACTGCCATCCATTGTGCGTGCAGTCAG
>NZ_JAFKON010000004.1 GCF_022803015.1 Arthrobacter humicola | reverse complement strand
CCCGGAAGCTAAGACCCACAGCGCCGATGGTACTGCACCCGGGAGGGTGTGGGAGAGTAGGTCACCGCCGGAACACCATTAACGGTCGAGGACCCCCACCACCAGGTGGGGGTCCTCCCGCATTTAACCCAAAAAGCGCCTGGTGAATCAAGGCGTTCAGTTCTGGCATATGCCTAAGAACCATGGAAAAACCTTGAGAATTCCCCTAACCGGTGAAACCTTGAGAATACCTTTAAACCGCCAGCTATTTTGGCTATCGGCATTGAGAGGCCGGAATTCACCGGCTAGGGTTTGGATTCCTACGGACCACTAAGGCGCAGGGTGCGTCGACCGGACCTTATAGGAGTCCCGCGATGCGCGTAGATCCTGTTTTCGTCTCGGGCAAGAACGCAACTAAGAGGCATCGGTTTAGCCGGTCCTTCTTGGGGCGTCGAGGGATTTCCCTGGCGACAGTTGTCTTCCTGGTGACTGCCACAATTTCCCTTATTGCCGGCCCCGCCGAAGCCGCCACGCTGACCTTTTCCACCACGGCCGATGCCGTCGTGAAGCGTGACAGCCCCACCATCAACTTCCGCACGGCAACTGGCCTCAAGGCTGATAATTCGCCGGTCGAAATGATCTTCCTCAAGCTCACGGTTACCGGCACCGCCGGCAGCACCGTGACCGGCGCCAAGCTCCGGCTGTTCGCTACGGATCCATCCAACTCGGGCGGCCAGGTCCGACGGGTCCTCAACAACTCCTGGAGTGAGAACACGATCACCTTCAACAACGCGCCCGTTGCGGAAACGCCGATTGTGGCGTCGCGCGGCGCTGTTGCGGATAACACCTATGTGGAGTTTGATCTCTTCGGGGCGATTAAAGGTGACGGGACGTATTCGTTCCGCATCAGCAACACCTCCTCTGACGGCGTCATTTACAGTTCCAAGGAAACTTCCGTCACCACGGAGCGGCCTCGGTTGACTGTCACCACGAACGCGACGCCGCCGCCACCTCCTCCGCCGCCCCCGCCACCGCCTCCGCCCCCCGGCGACAACCCCTGCGGCACGGCAACCGCCCCTCCGGCGAAATACGACCACGTCATGTGGGTGCTCTTTGAGAACAAGACCTATTCACAGGTCATCGGGAACGCCAGCGCGCCGTACATGAGCACAAAGGCGACCCAGTGCGCCTCGGTGACCACCTGGAGCGACGCCGGCACGGGACTCCCCTCATTGCCAAGCTATCTGGCCATGACCTCCGGCAGCACACAAGGCGACACTTCCGATTCGAACCCCGCGGGCCTGCCGCCCATTACGGCCGACAACATCTTCCGGCAGGTGCGTACGTCCGGCCAGTCCTATAAGAGCTATATGGAGGACATGCCTTCGAATTGCCGGCTGAGCGCTTCCGGGCTGTATGCCGAGCGGCACAACCCCGAAATCTACTACCAAGGGACGGGGGACAGGGCAGCATGCGCGGTCAACAATGTGCCCCTGGGCACCGTGAGCGCCGGGCAGCTGGCGGGCGACCTCGCCAACAACACTCTGCCGAATTTCTCCGTGGTGGTGCCGAATGTTTGCAATGACATGCATGACTGCAGCGTCGCGACGGGTGACACCTGGCTTTCGCAATGGCTGCCGGTCATCCTAAACAGCCAAAGCTACCGGGCGGGACGCACGGCGATATTCGTGCTTTTTGACGAAGATACTCCGGTACCCAACTTCGTGGTGGCACCATCCGTGGTCCCGGGCACCGTTATCCAGGGCAACTACAGCCACTACTCCCTGCTCCGGACCACCGAAGAAATGCTGGCCATCGGCCTGAAGTTGCAGAACGCCGGCACGGCCCTGAGTTTCCGGTCGCCGTTGCGCATCTAGGTGCTGCCGGAGATTCCCAGCAGAGTCTCGGAAAGCTCCCGGCTCCGGCGGAACGAACTCTCAGTTGCACTCGTTAGAATTCGACGGGGCTGGATTCCAAAAACCAGCCCATCGCTTCGTTCTAAGGACACCTCAATGCCCGAGCGCACTATCGTCATCACCGGAGCCAGCGACGGCATCGGCGCGTCCGCCGCGCGGACCTTCGCCCGGCAGGGGGAACGTGTGGTCGTCGTCGGGCGTTCCGCGCAAAAGACCGAGGCGATTGCGAACGAAATCGGCGCTGATTTCTTTGTCAGCGACTTCGCCGACCTTGCCCAGGTGCGGACCCTGGCCGCGCAGCTGAAGGAAAAGTACCCGCGGATCGACGTCCTGGCGAACAACGCCGGCGGCATCATGGGGCCCCGTGAGCTCACCGTGGATGGCCACGAGAGAACCTTCCAGGTCAACCACCTGGCCCCGTTCCTGCTCACCACCGAGCTGATCGAGGTGCTGACCGCCAGCCAGGCCACCGTCATCAACACCTCAAGCGTCGCGAATTCGCTCTTCGCCAAGTTCGACATCGACGACCTCGACGCGGCCAAGAGCTACTCCACCAACCGCGCCTACGGCAACGCCAAACTCGCCAACATCCTCTTCACCACCGAACTCCACAACCGCTACAACACCGAGGGAATCTCGACGGCGGCGTTCCACCCCGGCGGCGTGGCCACCAACTTCGCTGCCGACTCCACAAGCCCCATGCGCCTGGCCTACAAGTCCTTCCTCAAGCGCTTCATGCTGACCCCTGACCAGGGCGCGGACACCCTTGTGTGGCTCGCCAACGCCACCCCGGGCCACGACTGGATCTCCGGCGCCTACTACGCCAAACGGACGCTCTCGAAGGCCAACAAGCAGGCCTACGACGCGGGCCTGGCGAAGGCGCTGTGGCAGCGCAGCGAGGCGATGGTGGCCCAGGACCTCGACAAGCTGGACCAGGGCTCGGATCACGGCGCCTGAGCCTCACCGGAAACGCCGAATTCGTGGGTTAGCATTTTCCTGCCCCTCGCCGATCCGCGGCCGAGGGCTTCTACCTGGGGGAGTGCTCTTAAACGTGCGCCTGAAAAAATTGCTTATCGCATCCCTGGCGGCATCCGCCGTCGTCCTGAGCGCTACGGCCGTGCCGGCATCCGCCGCGCCCGCGCCGAAGTCGTACAAGAACTGCACGGAGCTGAACAAGGTCTACCCGCACGGCGTCGGCAAGAAGGGCGCCCGCGACAAGACCAGCGGAAAGCCGGTCACCACGTTCCGCGTCGACAACACCCTGTACAGCTACAACGACGGCGGTTTCCGCCAGTACGACCTCGACCGTGACAACGACGGCATCGCCTGCGAAAAGCGCTAGGGCCGGGAGCCTGCCGGGACTCTGATTCCTGGGGCAGGCCCGGACGATCCAACGAAGTGCCAAGAACGGCCGCTAAGCCATGAGGCTTAGCGGCCGTTTGAGTCCAATGGCGGAGTATGGCGGCGATAACGCGACCCGCCCAGACGGCCAGCGGCCGGCCTAACGACAGCCAGCCCGCCCGCCTACCGCGCGGCGTCGACCTTGTCCAGGGCGTTCAGGGCATTCTCCATGGTCCCGGCCAGGTGGCTGGCGGGGGCCGGCTTGGCGAACAGGTAGCCCTGCAGGGAGTCGCAGCCGCGGTCCATCAGGTATTTGGCCTGCGCGGGCGTCTCGATGCCTTCCGCCGTGACTTTCAGGCCGAGGGCATGCGCTGCGCTGATCATGGTGGCGAAGAACGGGAGCTGTTCCTGGCCGGTCTTGATCATGGCCACGAAGGAGCGGTCGATCTTGACCATGTCCAGGGGCAGTTCCTGGAGCCGGCCGAGAGTGGAATACCCGGTGCCGAAGTCGTCCATGGCAATCCGGACACCGGCGCCGCGCAACTGCCGCAACTGGCCCAGCACGTCCGAGGAGGCGTCGAAGAACAAGCTCTCCGTCAGCTCAAGGGTGAGCTGGCGCGGGTCAACGCCCGTGGACGCGGCAATCGCCAGCACGTCCGCGGCGAAGTCCCGGTGCTGGAACTGCAGGCCCGAGACGTTCACGGCGACGCTGTAGGCAGGATCGCCGGCCAGCCAGGGCCGGATCTCGGCGCAGGCGCGGCGCAGGACCTCGTCGCCGATCTCGCGGATCAGGCCGCTCTGCTCCGCGACTGGCAGGAACTGGTTCGGCGGCACCAGCCGGCCGTGCCGTTCCCACCGCGCGAACGCCTCGAACTGCACCACCGAACCGATGCCGGGCGAGACCACGGGCTGGTAGTGCACCGAGATCTGGCCCAGTTCGACGGCGCGCCGCAGCCCGGAATCGCCGTCGGCCTTGTGTGCCGCGGTGTTCAGCATCTCCGGCCGGAACCGCATCCAGTTGTTCTTCCCGGCAGCCTTCGCGGCGGTCATGGCGACGTCGGCCTGCCGCAGCAGTTCCGCGCCGTCCAGCGTCTGCCCCGACTTCGACGCCAGGCCCATGCTGACGCCGGGCCGGACCATGGAGCCGCCCACGCGCAGGGGGGCGTAGAGGGACTCGGCGATCCGCTTAGCCACCGCGTCCGCGTTGAGGCATTCGGTGAGCAGCACCGCGAACTCGTCGCCGCCGAGCCGGGCCACCGTGTCATGCGGGCGGACGCAGTTGCGCAGCCTGGATGCCACCTCCACCAGCAGTTCATCGGCCGCGGAGCGTCCCAGCACGTCATTGAGGTGCCTGAAGTCATCGAGGTTCAGCAGCAGGATGTCCACCGGATCCGGGCGGCGCAGGGCCGCGGCGAGCCGCTCGTTGAAGAGGGGGCCGTTGGGCAGCGCCGTCAAGGGGTCGCGGAGCGAGCCCGCCTTGAGTTCGTCGTCGTGCTCGGCAAACGCCGCAGGAGCGGCAGCCGCTGGACCTCCGGAAAGAGAAGCTCCCGCTGCACCCGAAGTACGACGGCGGGCAAAGTCGCCGCTGAGGGTGCGCCCGGCGCTGCCGACGCCCGGGTTCCGCGCTGCGGCGTCGCGGATCGAGAGGGCCACGGACGTTCCGGCGTCGGCCGCTCCGGCCGCGGCGGGGACCAGCGAGCACGTGATTTCAAGGGGGAGTTCCGTGCCGTCGGCGCGGCGGCCCGAGCCGGCGAACGGGGAGCCGGCGGACGGCGAACCGGGGCTTGCGGCCTTGGCCAGCCCGGCCAGGACGCCGTGGAATTCCTCCCGCGAGGCCTCGGCCAGGAGCATGCTGTGGTCCGCGCCCAGGAGCTGCGCCCGGGGGTAGCCGAAGAGCCGTTCCGCGGCCGCATTGAGGAAGGAAATGGCTCCGTCCTGGGCGACCAGCAAAAGTGCATCCGGGCTGTACTCCAGCAGTTGTTGTGCGAAACCAGCTTCCACGATGTCTAACAGCCCCCCGGCGAAGAATACGGACAGCGGGCACCTTGCGAAAAGCAGGGTGCACTGCGCTGACTGAATCATATGCGGTGCGGGCTTCCCGGGCGTGATGGCCATCATGCCGCAACCAAAGGTGTCGAACGCGCCGGCTGCGCAAGTGCACCCGGCCCGGCCGCGCTGACACGAGCCCTGCTACCCGGGCACCAGCCATGCTACCCGGGCACCGGCACGCCCTCGAGGCCGGCGATGGCCGCCCCCCACCTGGGACTCGCCGATCACTGCCCTGTAGTGGCCAACGAGTTCGGCGCCGAGCACGGACCACGTCCGGCCCTGGACCGAGGCGTGCGCGGCCGCGGCGAACGCGCGGCGCTTGGCGTCGTCGCCCATCAGGTCCATCACCCGGGCACGGAACCCGGCGAGATCGCCGGGCTCGTACAGCCAGCCGGTCCGCGAGTTCTCCACGAGATCCAGCGGGCCGCCGCGGCCGGTGGCCACCACCGGCACCCCGGACGCCATGGCCTCCTGGATGGTCTGGCAAAAGGTCTCGAACTCGCCGGGATGGACGAAGAGATCAAAGGACGCCACCGCCCGGGCGAGGTGGTCGCCGCCGAGGAAACCGGTGAAGACCCCCTGCGGCAGCGCAGCCTCCAGGGCGGCCCGCTGGGGCCCGTCGCCGACGATCACCAGCCGCGTTCCGGGAACATCCGCCAGCACCGCCAGATCCTCCACCTGCTTCTCGGCCGCAAGCCGGCCCACGTAGCCGATGAGGCGCTCGCCGCCGGGCGCCACGGAGGCCCGCCAGCCGGCGTCGCGCTTCGCGGGGTTGAACCGCTGTGTGTCCACGCCGCGCCGCCACATGTCCACGCGCGGAATGCCGCGGCCGCGGAGCTGGTTGAGCGCGAACGTGGAAGGGACCAGGGTGCGTGAGGCCAGCAAGTGGATCTGATCCACCCGGCTCCAGGCCCAGTTCTCCAGGAAGGGGACGCCGTAGCGGCCCGCATAGCCGGGCACCTCGGTCTGGTAGATGGCGACCGTGGGGATGCCGAGCTGGTGGGCGGCCTGCGCTGCCCGCCAGCCGAGCACGAACGGGGACGCGAGGTGCACGACGTCGGGCGCGTAGTCGGCAAGGATTCGCTTGACCCGATACACACCGCCCATCGCCACCCGCAGATTCGCTTAGCCGGCCAGCGGGAGCGAGGGGAGCCGGAGGACGTGGGCGCCATAGACCTCGTCCGGTACATCCGTGTCCTGCGTGGACGGTGCGATCACCAGCACCTCGTCCCCGCGCTGCTGCAGATGCTCCAGCACGCGCAGGATGGAGTGGGTGACCCCGTTCATGAGCGGCAGGAATGATTCGGCGACGATTGCGATCCTCACCCCTCCACGGTGCGGGCGGCGGTTTGCGGCGCGGGGGAGCAGGTGTGGCCGGGAGAGGAAGAGTGGGTTAACAGGCGGGCGAACTCAGGAGGGAACGCCACAGGGCACGCAGAAAGGCGGGCGGTTGCCGGGAACTAGTCGGGCACCCTCAAGTGGGCGCAGTTCAGAGCGGCCATGCGTCCACGGCGCAAACCCCACCAAGCAGCGGTGCCGGATGGCATGACGAAAGTCGAGCTACAGCGGGTCGGGCCAGTTGCCGACCGGGAAGCGGGCACGGATGCCGGAAACCGGACCGCAACGCGCACGCTTGTTGCCTTCCATCAGAAATACCTCCAGAGGCTACGGAACTTCAGAATACGCCCGTCGCCTCCTACCGTCCAGAGGGTCAATCGGCCTTGAGGACATCCGGAAGTTCGTCCACAAACACAGTCTGCGGCGGTTCAAAATAGATGACCAGGACCTGCTCGCCCACGGCGAAAACGCTGGTCTTGTCGAACGGGTGCGCGTGGAAGGCACTGGTTCCGCCGCGGACCGGCAGCATGACCTCACCGATGGTGCCCGGGCCGATCCGTCCGGTGACGCGGCCGATCTTTCCGGTCAGGCTCCGGTCAACATCCTTATGCATCAGAACCCCAGCACATCAGAACCCCAGTACATCAGATCCTCCGGTTCCCCGCGCGCATTCCCGCCCCTACGCCTCAGGCGCCTTCGCGGGCCGTTTCGCGCCATCCCGCGTGTTTTTGAGGGCCGTGGAGAGCGCCGGGAGGTAGTCGCCCACCTGTGCCAAAATACCGCCGATCATCCGGTTGACCCCTTCGCCGCCGTTGAGGACGGTCATCTGGCCGACGTGCGCGAACGGTTCGGCGGCCGCCGCCACGATCGCCGGCATGTTCTCGGCGAGCTGCTGGGAGATGACGGCGTCCTGGTTGGTGCCCAGTGCTTCGGCGCGGGCCTTGATGCCCTCTGCCTCGGCCAGTGCCTTGGCCTTGATGGCGGAGGCGGCGGCATCGCCGCGGGCCTTCGTGGCGGCGGCCTCGGCTTCGCCGGTGACCTTGGTGGCCCCTGCCGCTGCTGCTGCCGCCGTCGCGTTCGCCTGCGCCTGCACCTCGGTCCGCCGGGCGTTGGCCTGGGCCTCGAGCTCGGTGCGCCGGGCCAGCGCCTCGGCCGCGCTGATGTCCGCCGATTTCTGGCCTTCCGCGTCGGTGCGCTTGGCGTACGCCCTCGCGTCGGCGGGCTTGCGGACGGTGGTCTGCAGTTTCTGTTCCTCCCGGTCGGCCTCGAGCTTGGCCACCTCGGTTTCCTGGACCACCACCTGCTGGCGGGCCGTCGCGTCGGCCAGCGGCCCGGCCTGGGCCGCGTTCGCCTTGGCGCGCTCGGCGTTGGCCTGCGCCTCGGACTGCCGGATCGCGGACAGGCTCCGGGCGTCGGCAATCAAGGCCTCGGCCTCCGCTTCCTTTTCCGCCGCCTCGCGGTTCCGGGTGGCCTCTGCGATGCGGGCCTCCATCTTGACCATGGCGATGTGCGGCTTGGCGATGTTCTGGATGTAGCCCGTGGGGTCCTGGAGGTCCTTGATCTGCAGCGAATCGACGACGAGACCCAGCTTCTCCATTTCGACGCCGCTGGCGCTGCGGACCTGGGAGGCCAGCTTGTCGCGCTCGCGGATGATTTCCTCGACCGTCATGCTGCCGATGATCGAGCGCAGGTGGCCTTCAAAGACGTTGTATACCTGGCTTTCCATCTTGGGCTGCTGGCCCAGGAAGCGCCGCGCGGCGTTGGCAATGAACGGCGGGGCGTCGCCGATCTTGTAGATGACCACGCCGTCGACAATCACCTGGATGCCCTGGGAGGTGACGCAGGAGACCTTGAGTTCGGTTTCGTTCAGCGTCAGGGACAGCGGCCGCACCGTCTGCAGGCCCGGCAGCACCAGGGCCCCCTTGCCCGTGACGATCTTGAAGTCCATCCCTTCACGGGTTTCCAGCGTGCCGCGCGTCAGGCCGGAGATAATGAGGGCCTCGTTCGGTTCCGCCACCTTCCACATCAGTTTTGTTGCCACCCAGATGACGCCGACGACGGCGACCGCCCCCAGGATGATCGAAATGAGCGGATACAAAAATGACAAGTCCGGCATAACCAGGTCCTTTCACGGCGGTGGAAAAGATAATAAGCAGAGCCCCAAACGATGCTGCTGGTAGTCCCCGGCCGGCCTGGAGACAGGAATTCCCACGCCGCCCAGCCAGCTGTTGTACACAGTCTGTGGTGCTTCCGGCCGGGAAGTCCAGCAATTCGACGGTGTCCGGGTATATGCCCACGTCCCGCCGGTGCCTAAAGCCCCTGTTGGGAGCCTTCGCCGCCGTGCCAGCGTGGGAGAGGGTGCGGGCGTGGAAGGGCGGACGAGCGTGCCTGCAGGGACGAGCGGGAAGGGCGGACGCCAGGGGTGCCGGACCCGTGAAGGGGTGATGGGTGATGCGCGGCTCTCCTCTCGGGATGACACGGACGGCCGGGATCGCGTGGGACATCTGGCGGGCCAGTCGGGCGAGCCAGGATGAGATCGACCGCCGGCAACGCGACCGGCTCGCCGCGCTGGTTGAGTGCGCACGGTCCTCCTCGCCCTTCTACCGCAGGCTGTACCGGGACGTCCCGGACATGGTCGCGGACACCGGCACGGACCGGGCCACGGATCTGGGCAGGTATTTAGGGGAGCTGCCTCCGGTGGGCAAGCGCGAGCTCATGGAGAACTTCGATGACTGGGTGACCGATCCCCACATCACGCTCGCCGGGCTGAAGCACGACCTGCTCGATGACCCGTCGCGGATCGGCGGCCTCTACCGCGGACAGTACCTCGTGGTGACGACGTCGGGATCCACCGGTGAACCCGCGGTCCTGGTCCATGACCGGACCTCGCAGCTGGTGGCCAGTCTCCTGGGCCCGATCCGCGAACGGCGGACCCTGATGGCGGCCAAGGAGGCGCGGGCTTTCCTGCACCGGGGGCTGCGGGCCGCGGCGCTGATCGCGGACGGGGACCACTTTGCCGGCGTCGTGCTGACCGAATCCGCGCGGCGGCGCAGCCCCCGCATCGCCCGCCGGGTGCGCGTCTTCTCCGTGCTCCGGCCGCTCCCGGACCTCGTGGCGGACCTCAACGACTTCCAGCCGACCGTGCTTTACGGGTATCCGAGCACCATGGCGCAACTGGCCGCCGAACAGAAGGCGGGACGGCTACGGATTCATCCGCTCCTGGCGGTCGCGTCCGGGGAGAGCCTGGCAGCCCACGCCGCGGCCGGGATCGAGGCGGCCCTCGGCTGCCGGGTCACTGAGCGATACCTTGCCTCGGAGGCGCTCGCCCTGACCGGCCGCTGCCGGCAGGGGCTGCTGCACGTCAACGCGGACTGGAACATTGTGGAGCCGGTGGACGACGCCTTCCGGCCCGTCCCGCCCGGCGAACTCTCCCACACGGTGCTGGTCACCAACCTGGCCAACCGGGTCCAGCCGCTCATCCGGTACAACCTGGGTGACCGGGTGCAGCTGGCTGCCGGCCCGTGCGCCTGCGGCAGCCCGTTTCCCACGCTGCGGGTCGAGGGCCGCAGCGGCGACGTGCTGAGCTTCGCTGCCGCCGACGGGGCAACGTTGGGCGGGGCAAGGTTGGATGGGACAGGATCGGACGGGACAGGGTCGGACAGAACAGGGTCGGACGGGGCAGTGCCGGCCGGCAAAGTGGTCACCGTGTTGCCGTTGGCGCTGGGCACGGTGATCGAGGAGACCGCCGGCGTCCGCCGGTTCCAGGCGATCCGCACCGGGCCGCGCTCGCTCACCGTGCGGCTCGAGCTCTGGCCGGATGCCGCGACGACGGCCGTGCGGACGGCGGTGGGGGAGCGCCTGGGTGCGTTCTTCGCGGCCCAGGGCGCCGCCGGCGTCGACGTCCGCTTTAGCGATGAGCCGCCCCGGCCGGACCGCAGCGGCAAGTTCCGCGAGGTGTGGTCCGCCTGAGCCGGCTGCTGCTGTCGCGGCTGTTAGGGCTGTTAGTGCTGTTCCAGGATCCGCCGGGCGTCCTGCTGGGCCTGGAGCTGCTGCGGGGTCACGGACTGTCCGGTCAGGAACCCGGCGGCGGCCATGATCCGGCGCAGCTCCGCGACGCTGCGCGGCGTCCGTACCCCGTGGTGCGCCATGGCGTGGCAGTTGGCGCAGAGCGGGACGAGGTCTGTGATGGGGTCAAGTTCATACCCGCTGCCCAGCTGTGACACCGGGACCAGATGGTGGACCGGGATGAAGTCCTTGCCGATCTCGCCGTAGGCGATTTCAAACGAGAATCCGCACGCGGCGCAGCTGGTCCCGTGGTGGGCGACGCAGACCCGCCGGGCGTCCGGACTGTGTTCGTACTTGTTTACTTCGACCCGGGTGACCGCCGCCGCGGGGACGGTGCCGGGCACGGGCTGGGTGGGGTCAGCCGGCAACGGTCCAAACTCACCCCAGAGGCCGCGGAGCAGGGGCTCGACGGCGGGGTCGACGGCCAGCGCGGGGCCGTGAAGGGCTTCCCAGTCGATCCCTGGCACGGCCTCGGCGAGGACCCCGGTCGGGATCTGGTCGCCGGCGGGCAGGAGGGCGTCGAAGTCCACCTGGAGGTAGAGCGGGGATGCGCTCTGCGTGCCGGCCGGTGCGCCGGCCCGGGCGGCGCTCGCGGAGTCCGGTGCCTGGGCGCGGAGAGCCTGCCGTTCCGAGACGATAACGCCGTGGCCGATCAGACCGCGTCCGTGGCGGCCCTGGAGCACCAGCCACGCGTCCGTGCCGGCGGCGTTGCCGGCGTCGCTGTCGAGAGACGTCCCGACGTCCCAGCTGGCCAGGTGCCGGCCGGTTTCGGCGACCTCGTCCAGCACGGCCGGGTAGGTCCAATCGTTCCATTCGTCGGGGTCCCAGACGAGGATGATTGCTGTCATCTGCCCATTGTCGCAGTGCCCGGACTGCCTGCGGCATTGTTGAGCGGCCCGGTCGGCCCGGTCATGCACGTGGCGTTGAGGGTGTCCTCCGCGATGGACTCCATCTGGTGCAGAATGTGGGTGTCCCCGCGTGGGAGCGGTTCCGGCGGGTAGGCCACGGCCATGGTGAGCTGCCGGGTTCCGTCCGCGCTGGTCATGGTGATGGTGCCGTAGCCGGGCACGTCGCCGGGATGGCCGTAGTAGAAGTCGTTAGTGCACAAATCGTTCCAGCGGACCACGCCGAGTCCGTACCTGGCGTAGAGCGGGCTCTCCATTTGCGTGATCGTGGCCGGCTTGAGCAGCTTGTTCTGCAGCAGCGCCCGGTAGAACGTATTGACGTCCGCCACGGAGGACACCATGCCGCCGGCGGCGTTGTCGATCTGGGCGGCCGGATAGGTGACGTCCAGTTGTTTGCGGTCCAGCGCGATGTAGCCGTGGACCATGGACGACGGCGCCGGCCCGGCCGCCGTCATCAAGGTCTCACTCAGGCCCAGCGGCTCGATGATGTCGGTGCTGATCACCTCGCCGATCCGCCGGCCGCTGAGGCGCTCGACGATCAGCGCCAGGGCAATGTAATTCGAGTTGGAGTATTCAAATCCCTGGGCCAGCTTCGCCTGCCAGGAGATCCGCCCCGCCATGGCCAGCAGATCCGCCAGGCTCACCTTGGTGGTCAGGGCTTCGCGCACCGTGGCCGGATCGAACAACGGCCCGTCCACCGACGGCATGCCGGAGCGGTGCTGCAGCAGCTGGCGGACGGTGACCGGTCCCGGCGGGTGCATCACCTTGTTGAACTCCGGCAGGTAGGTGCTGACCGGCGCATCCAGTTCCAGCCGCCCCTCCTCGGCCAGTTTGAGCACGCAGACGGCCACCATGGACTTGGTGACCCCGCCGATGTGCACCGGGTCCGTTACCTCGGCCCGGGACGGGCTGTTCAGGTTTCGGACCCCGTAGGCCGCGGACCACTCGTCCCCGCCCACGCGGACCTGGATGAGGACGGCCGGGGCGCCGTCGTCGAGCAATCTCCTGCCGAACTGTTCGAGCACGGCCCGGTAGCCGGAATCGGGCGACACCGGCGCCGGCGGTTTCGGCCCGGGGACGCAGCCGCCGAGGGCGGCCGTAAGCACGACGGCGAGGATTGCGGCCGTGAGCCGGCGGGATTTTGCGCGGATCCAGACCATCGGCATGAGGGTCCTTCTTGCAGGTCGGGAGTGCAGTCAGGGCAGGAGAATGCCCCCAGCCAGGCACAGTCCTAATGCTTGTGATGGTCCTCAGGCGGACATCAGCCGACCAGAGCCATAAGTCACGGGTATGGATTCGACTTTGCTTGCGACATTCCGAGATCGCGGGCAACCGGCGCAGCGGGCTCAAAGCCTTCGACCATCCGTATAGTCCCGGCCCGGCACTGGAGCTATTCGCCCCGTCTTGGTAGCTTCAACGCATGGCCATCAAACTTGAAAACGTCGGTATTGCGGTTCGGGACCTCGAAGCTACAATCGCCTTTTTCACCGACCTCGGTCTCACGGTCATCGGCCGTGATACCGTCAGCGGCGAGTGGACCGACACTGCCGTCGGACTTGATGGCAACCACGCCAAGATTGCGATGCTCCAGACCCCGGACGGTCATGGCCGACTTGAGCTCTTCGAGTACATCCACCCTCAAGCGATCGAGTCGAACCCAACCCGTCCCAACGACATCGGAATGCACCGCGTGGCCTTCTCGGTTGACGACATCGACAAGGCCCTTGAGATAGCTGCGAAGCACGGATGCCGCCCGCTCCGTGGTGTGGCGACCTACGGTGACGACTACAAACTCACGTATCTCCGCGGCCCCAGCGGAATCCTCGTAATGCTCGCCCAGAAACTGAAGAAAGACTGACACCAGGATCGGCCCGATTAGCCTGTGAATCGCGGCCATGCGATCGAGCTGATTGACGGCCCATCCGGGTCAGTATTCGCCAGAGTCAAACCGGCTGCTCTCATCTTTCTGCGCAAGGCTGGGGTCGTCCGATGATGGATGGCGAGCAGCGGCGTGAAGGGACATGATCAGAAGATGCGCCGATCCGGAAAGACTGCATTCTGGGCGGTCCCGCCGGCCCTGCGTGGCTACAGGATCGAGTGGCTGCGCCACGACGTGGTGGCCGGCGCCGCGCTCTTCGCGATCTTGGTCCCCGCTGGCATGGCGTACGCCCAGGCCGCCGGCCTTCCACCGGTGACCGGCCTGTACGCGACGGTAGTGCCCCTGCTTGTCTACGCGGCGGTCGGGCCATCGCGTGTGCTGGTGCTGGGCCCGGATTCCGCGCTCGCTCCGATGATCGTGGCAGCCTTGATTCCCCTGGCCGCGGATAACGAGCAGAAATCCGTAGCCCTGGCCGGTCTCCTCGCCATACTGATTGGCGGCATCTTGCTGCTCGGCTCAGTGCTGAGGTTGGGAATCGTCACTGGACTGCTGTCGAAGCCCATCCGGCTCGGCTATCTCAACGGCATCGCCTTGCTGGTGGCCGTGTCCCAGCTTCCCACCCTCCTGGGAATATCCGTGGAAGGCGGTACACCCTGGGAAAAACTCATCGCCGCCGCGCCGAAGGTGCTTGCCGGCGAGACCAATTTGACGGCACTACTGCTCGGCTTGGTCTCGCTGGCGCTCATCTGGGTTCCCCGCCGGCTGAAATGGAAGGTTCCGGGCGTGCTCATTGCGGTGGTTGTGTCCTGCCTCGCCGTGGCCGTGCTGGGACTCGAAGAGCGTTTGACGGTCACAGGTGCCCTCCCGCAGGGGCTCCCTGCACCGGCCCTGGGCGGAATTGGCTGGGCCGACGTCCTGACACTGCTGCCCGCTGCCGCCGCTATCGCCCTCATCGTCTTCGTTGATACCGGAACCCTGGCCCAATCCCTGGCGGCCGCAGAGGGCGGCAGGGTATCCGGCAACCACGAAATGGCAGCCTTGGGCGCGGCGAACGCTGCCACCGGGCTGCTCGGTGGCTTCCCGGTGTCGGCCAGCACGTCCCGCACGCCGGTGGCAGTCGAGTCCGGGGCGAAATCCCAGCTCACGGGGGCCGTAGGCGCCGTCCTGGTGCTCGGCTTCATGCTCGTGGCGCCCGGCGTCACCGAGTTCCTGCCGGCCACAACCCTTGCCGCCATTGTCATCGCCGCAGCCGCCGCAATAGCCGACCCGGCCGGTGTGCGACGGCTCATCGGCATGAGCCGCAGTGAATCGTTGGTGATGCTCGCGGCCTTCCTGGGGGTGACCATACTGGGCGTCCTCCCGGGCATCGCCGTTGCCATCGGCTTGGCAATTCTGGACTTCCTACGGCAGGCCTGGGACCCCTACCGTGCTGAACTGGTGGACGTGCCCGGGGTACCGGGATACCACGACGTGAGCCGTCATCCGGAAGGGGAACGCATCCCCGGCCTGTTGATCCTGCGCTTCGACGCACCGCTGTTCTTCGGCAACGGCGCCTTGCTGGGGTCCTTCGTGCGCAACGAACTGGACCAGGCGGGGCACGGCATTGAACGCGTGGTGCTGGCGGCAGAACCAGTGACGGGAATCGACACGACTGCACTGGACGAGTTGGTGCAGCTTGACGAATGGCTGGACCGGCACGGCGTGGACCTGGTGTTCGCCGAGCTCAAAGACCCGGTCAAAGACAGATTGTTGCAGTACGGCATGAGCGCCCGTTTCTCTCCCGAACATTTCTACCCAACTGTGAGCGAAGCAGTGAGGGCGTTCCAACGGGAGAAAAGGGACGGGTAGGGAACGGTTGTCCCCGGTCATCAACCAGTTCAGTCACGGGCTCAGCCGACGGCGCGTGCGCCTAGAGGCGCACGCGCCACCACAGGGTGGTCGCGGTGCAGGTTTCCGAGGGCTGAGGCGCCCTGCGGCGACCCCAGTTCCTCGAAGAACTCCACGTTGGCGCGCACGTAGTCGGCCCACTCGTCCGGGACATCGTCCGAGTAGTAGATCGCCTCGACCGGGCAGACGGGATCGCAGGCGCCGCAGTCCACGCATTCGGACGGGTGGATGTAGAGCGAGCGTTCACCCTCATAGATGCAGTCCACCGGGCATTCGTCGATGCAGGCCTTGTCTTTGACATCCACACAGGGCTGGGCGATCACGTACGTCATGGCTGGCTACACACCCGTGTAGACGGTCTTGCCCCACGTGAAGAAGTCCAGCGCGGACTTCCCCTGTTCGCGGAACGTGTTGGTGGAGGAGTCCTTGACGCCGCCGAACGGCACGTTCAGGTCCAGGCCCGCCGTCGGACGGTTGACCTTGATGACCCCGGCCTGGGCGCGGGCGGCGAAGTCCGTGGCGAACGCCAGGGAGTCGGTGCAGATGCCGGCGGTCAGGCCGTAGCGGGAGTCGTTGATCGCGGCGAGCCCGGCCTCGTAGTCCGGGACCTCGAGGACGGCCACGACGGGTCCGAAGATCTCTTCGGTCACGGCGGCATCGTCGAAGGGCAATTCCGTGAGGATGGCGGCCGGGAAGAGGAAGCCGGCGTCCGTGCCGCCGTCGTACTTGCCGTGCAGCAGCGTGGCGCCGCGTTCGACGGCGGTGCGCACCGCGGACTGGTTCTGTTCGAACTGCTGGCTGCTCACCACGGCGCCCATCTTTGCGGCTTCGAGGCCGTCGCCGGCGGTGTACTGCGCGGCTTCCTCGGTGAGGGCCGCCAGGAATTCCTCGCGGATGCCGGGCGTGACGTAGACGCGGGACGTGGCGGTGCAGGCCTGGCCGGTGAGGCCGAACGCGCCGGCCGCCACCACCTGGGCGGCCTTGCGGGGATCGGCGTCGTCCAGGACCAGCACGCCGTTCTTGCCGCCCATTTCCAGCTGGACCCGGGCGCGGCGGGCGTTGAGGATCTCCTGCAGCCCCAGCCCGACGTTGGTGGAGCCGGTGAAGGACAACCCGGCGATGCGGGGGTCGCGGGCCAGGGCGTCGCCCACCAAGCGGCCCTTCCCATGGACCACGTTGAACACGCCGGCGGGCAGCCCGGCGTCCTGCAGGGCGCGGGCCAGGTGAGTGGCGGAGAGCGGGGTGAGCTCGGCCGGCTTGATGACCACGGCGTTGCCGCTGATCAGCGCCGGCGCGGACTTCCAGGCCGGGATGGCGATGGGGAAGTTCCACGGCGTGATGAGCCCGACGACGCCGAGCGCCTCGCGGCGGGTGGTTATGGTGGTGTCCGGCAGGCCGCTGGGCAGCACCTCGCCGGTGGCGGCCCAGCCGAGGGAACCGAAGAAACGCAGCACGTCGGAGGCGCGCTTGACCTCGCCCTTGGCCTCGGCGAGGGTCTTGCCCTCTTCACGGACAAGGTCCTCGGCGATGGCGGCCTGGCGCTCCAGGAGCAGGTTGCCGGCGGCCATCAGGATGGCGCCGCGGGACGGGGCGGGCATGGCTGCCCAGGCCGGCTGCGCGGCGGCGGCGGCGCTGATGGCGGCGTCGACGTCGGCTGCGGTGCCGCTGGGGGAGAGGGCGGCGAGTTCGCCCGGGCGGGCCGGGTTCATCCGCTCGGCGTCCGCCCCGCCGAGCCATTCGCCGTTGATCAGGTGCCGGGCGGTGAGGAGGTCCCGGGCTGTTGCGGTTGAGGTGTCTGTGTCGGTGGAAGTCATGGTGGTCCTTCGTGAGAGTCGGAGCAGGGTGTGTGCTGAGTGTTCAGCGCCTGTGGCTAGAGCCCGCGGATCAGGCCGCCGTCGCAGCGCAGTGCCACGCCGGTGATGTAGGAGGCCGGGGCGCTGCAGAGGAACGCCGCGGCGGCGCCGAATTCCTCGGGTTCGCCGTAGCGGCGGGCGGGGATGGTCTTGCGGGATTCGAGCTGGATCTCCTCGGGCGAGGTGCCGCGCCGTTTGGCGGCGGCCTGGTCCAGTTCCGCGACCCGGTCCGTGGCGATGCGTCCGGGAAGGAGCATGTTGACCGTGACGGCGTCCAGCGCCACCTCGGCGGCGAGGGTCTTGAGGTAGCCGGCCAGCGCCGCGCGGCCGGTGTTGGACACGGCCAGGTTGGGCAGTGGTGCCACGACGCCGCTCGACCCGACGGCCAGGATCCGGCCCCAGCGCCGTTCCCGCATGCCCGGCAGGATGTGCGAGACCAGGGCGTGGTGCGGTTTGACGAGTTGTTCGAACGCCGCGGCGATGTCGTCCGCGCCGAGCGTGGCGGCGGCGCCGGGCTTCGGCCCGGGACCGTTGAGGACCAGGATGTCGATGGGCCCGAGTTCCGCGACTGTCTGTTCGACGGCGGCGGCCACGCCCTCGGCGGTGCTGAGGTCCGCTTCGATGGCGACGGCGCCCGGTCCGTAGGCGTCCGTCAGTTCGGCCACGATCTCCTTGGCGCGGACTTCGCGCCGGCCGGTGATGGCCACCCGGACGCCTTCGGCGGCGAGGGCCCGGGCGATGGCGAGGCCCAGGCCGCCGGTCGAGGCGGCCACAAAGGCGGTCTTTCCGCTGATTCCGAAATCCATCAGTTCCTCCCCGCCGTGGTCAGCACGGCGGCCGGGTTCGGGCCGAGGGCCTTGGCGGCCTCGGCCAGGTGGGTGCGCAGCCCGGTCCGGAGAACCTCCGGGAACGCCGCGGCCGGTGCCCGGACGCCGGCGTCGGCAATGAGTCCGCGCTGGTGCAGGCATTCCTTGCGGATCGCCAGCGCGATTTTCGCCTGCTGCTCGAAGTTGATCAGCGGCAGGTAGGGCAACAGGGCATCGCGGGCGGCCTCGTAGCCGTCTTTCTGCCAGGCCTGCACGCAGGCGATGAGCGCTTCCGGGTAGGAGAAACCGGTCATCGCCCCCGCGGCGCCGGCCATGAGCTCGTCCAGCAGCCCCTGGCCGCCGAGGCCGCCGAAGACAGAGACGTCGAGGGCTGCGGTGAGGTGCCCGATCGCCACGGACGTGGGCGGGGCCTCGGCCTTGACCGCGGTGACGAAGCCGCAGGCCTGCACCACGGAAATGAGCGCCTCGGTGCTGATGTGGACGCCGCTGGCCAGCGGGTAGTCCTGCAGCACCACGTTGGCGCCGGTGGACTGGTGGATGGCGTTCAGGTGCGCGATGACCACACCGGGGTTGGCGGAGTTTGCCTGGACCATGACGGCCGACAGCCGGTCCCCGGTGGCGGCCTGGATGGAACGGATTTCATCGACGGCCGTGCCGGTGAAGAGGGAAGTCACCCCCACCACGAGGGGCAGGCGCGTTTCCTCCACGACCACTTCCAGGACCAGGCTGCGCTCGGCCGCCGTCAGGGCCGCGGCCTCGCCGAACACGCCCAGGACAGTGAGTCCCGTGGCGCCGATCGACTCGTAGTAGCTCACGAGCCCGGCCAGGCTGTCCGTGTCGACATCCAGGGTGCTGCCCTGGAACGGTGTGGCGACGACGCCCCACACGCCGGGTGTCAGTGACTCCCGCATTGGTTTCTCCTTCTAAGCTCTTGTTGTTCTTCGAGCGGCTGAATCTTCGGGCCGTGGAACGGCTAGCGTCCCGGCCAGTGCGGCGGGCGCTTCTCCTGGAAGGCGCGGACGCCCTCGGCGGAGTCTTCGCTGTCCAGCGCCGCCATGAGGGCGGGGAGCCGGAGGCCACGGGCCTCGGCGGCGGTCAGGTGCGCGGTCTGCGTGACCATCTGCTTGACCGCCCGGACCGAGGTGGGGGCGCAGGCGAGGATCTGGTCCACCCAGCGCTGTACCGCGGCGTCGAGCTGGTCCGCGGGGACCACCTCATTGACCAGGCCCATGGACTGCATCTCTGTGGCCTCGGCCTTCCGCCCGGTCAGGAGCATGCCCATTGCCTGGGTGTACGGGATCCGGCGCACCAGCTGGTGGATGCCGCCGTCGAGCGCCAGACGCCCGACGCGCGGTTCCGTCAGCCCGAAGCGGGCCGTGTCCGCGGCGATCACGATGTCCGCGCCGAGCACGATCTCCATGCCGCCGCCGAGCGCATAACCGTTGACCCGGGCGATCACCGGGATGTCCAGCGTGGTGCGCAGGCTGAGCCCGCCGAAGCCGTTCGGGTCCAGGCCCGCCCAGTATTCGAGCCCGGTCTTGTCCACGGCGGAGGCGGACATGTCTGCGCCGACGCAGAAGGCCCGGGTCCCGGCGCCGGTGATGACCACGGCGCGGACGTCCGGATCGGCTTCGAGCTGGTCCCAGATCTCGTTGAGCCGGGCCTGCGCGCCGCCGTCGACGGCGTTGAGCACGTGCTGGCGGTCGATGACCACGGTGGCGACGTGGTTCTCGATGGTCAGGGTGACCTGGTCAACGGCGGTGGGAACTGACGCGGTCGTCCCGGCCTCTGAAACGGCGGTCACCGAAGGACCCCCAGCTGCTGCAGGCGCTCGATGGTCTCGGCGTCGAAGCCGTTCTCCAGCAGCACCTCGACGTTGTGTTCGCCGAGGCGCGGGGCCACCCGGCGGATGGTGGGCGGGGTGGCGGAGAGCCGGATGGGTGCGTTGAGCATCTTCACGGTGCCGACGCCGGGGTGTTCGGCCTCGACGATCATGTTGTTGGCGTGTGTCTGCGCATCGGCCAGGGTCTGCTCCAGGGTGTGCACCGGGGCGTTGAGCAGCCCCTGGTCTTCGAGCCGCGTGGTCCAGTATTCGGTGGTGTTGGTGGCCATGCGCTCGCGGAAGATCGCCTGCAGTGCCGGCTTGTGCTTGAACTGCTGTTCGAGGTTGGCGAACTCGGGCCGCAGCGTGAGGTCCTCGTCCAGGCCCAAGGCCTCGGAAATGCGCAGCAGCGGGTCCGGGGTGAAGCCGCCCACCATGCAGACGGCGCCGTCGGTGGTTTCAAAGACGCCGCTGAGTGGCATGGCGCCCCAGTTGACCTCGTAGCCGCGGTTGAGCTGCATGCAGGCCTCCTGCATCTGCAGGTGCAGCATGGAGTCGTACATGGTCACCTCCACCTTCTGCCCGACGCCGGCGGACTCGCGGGTGCGCAGTGCCAGCAGGATGCCCTGCATGAGGTGCATGCCCGTGATGTAGTCGCACAGCGTGGTGGGGTAGATGGCCGGCTTCATGTCATCGGACTCGCGCCGCCACATGACGCCGGAGTAGGCCTGGGCGATCGCGTCCTGGCCGCCCTTGTGCGAGTAGGGTCCCTCGGGGCCGAAGCCGGTGCCGGAGGCCCAGATGATGCCCGGGTTCTGCTCCTTGAGGTCCTCGTAGCCGAAGCCCATCCGCTCCATCACGCCGGAGCGGAAGTTGCTGACCACGACATCCGCGTCGGCGAGCAGCCGGCGGAGGACGGCTTTGCCCTCATCGGTGCGGGTGTCCACGGAGATGCTGCGCTTGTTCCGGTTGATGGACAGGAAGATCGGGTTGTCCTGGCCGTCCTTGTCCGGAAACGAGTTCCGGGAGATGTCCCCGGCGCCCGGGCGTTCCACCTTGATGATGTCCGCGCCGTAGTCGCCCAGCAGCTGGGTGCAGGACGGGCCCATGAACACCTGGGTGAAGTCCACGATCTTGATGCCATCAAGCGGGAGCGGGGTGCCGGCAGCTTCCGTGGCGGCCGCCGTCGTGCCTGAGAACAGGTCGTCGATGACGGTGCTCATGCCCCCACCACCGCGTCCACGTCAAAGGTGGCGTTCGACGACGGGACGTCGCCCGGGTCCGCGCCGTGACGGCGCATGCCCTGCTGGATGTCCCGGGCGGAGACGTCGCGGACGAGGGTGCCGTTCTGGATCGCCAGCGCGGCGGCAACGCCGACTGCCTGGCCCATGGCCATGCAGGGCGGGATCTCGCGGGACATCTTCTGGGCCTCGGGGGTGGCGGAGTAGTGCCGGCCGGCGACGAGCAGTTGGTCCACTTCCTTGGGCAGCAGCGAGCGGAACGGGTAGTAGTAGTCGCGGCCGCGGGCCACGGTGTCGGCGAAGTGGCGGCGGGAGGTGACATCGTCCTTCGTCATGACGTACTCGCCTTCGAGCAGTCGTGTCTGGCGCACGCCCATCTGGGACGCGACGTCGAGCATGTAGCAGTTCTCGAAGCCGGGCAGGTTGGCGCGGACGTAGTCCACGGCCTCGGTGATGCGGTCCCGCGCGGCGAACTCGGCGGCCGTCATGTCCGCCGGGTCGACGCCGTCGAACCCGGTCATGTGGGGTGCGTTGCACCAGACGACGCCGTCGATGGGGGTCTTGAGCCACCACAGTTCCCAGGCGCCGCCGAGGAGGCGCTTGATCTTGCGGTTGATGGCGCGGGCTTCCTTCGGGTTGGCCTGCTCGAAGGCCTCCGCGGCGTTGGTGTCCACGTTGCCCAGGCGGAAGACGAGCGTGGTGAGGTAGCTGTCCTTGACGTAGCTGGCGCCGGCCCGGGAGGCGACGTCGATGTCGCCGGTGGTGTCGATGACGATGTCGGCCATGAAGGCCTGCGGGCCGGATTTGGTCTCGCAGATGACGCCCTTCATGACGCCGTTGTCCACGATGGGGCGGGAGAACCAGGAGTGCAGGCGCAGGTTGACGCCGGCCTCGCGGACGAGGTCGTTGGAGACACGCTTCCAGCCGTCCGGGTCGAAGGCGGCGGCGTAGCAGACGGGCTTGGGGGTGGTGTGGGAGTGGAAGTCGAAGGTGCCGTAGCGGCCCCACTTGTTCCACAGTTCCTCGGAGGTCTTGCGGTCATCGGCCGGCGGGACGATCGCCAGGCCCAGCTTCTGCAGCCGCTCGACGTACTCGGAGACGATGCCGGTGACCGTGATTTCCTGGCCGTTGATCATGTCATCGAGCACCAGGACCATGCCGCCGGAGGCGAGGCCGCCCAGGGAGGAGTAGCGTTCCAGCAGCGTGACAGAGGCGCCCGAGCGGGCCGCGGTGACGGCTGCGGCCACGCCTGCGGGGCCACCGCCGACGACGAGGACGTCGGAGCGGGAGATGACAGGGGCGGTGAGGTCCGCCGTGGTGGTGCTGAGTTCCAGCGACGACATGGCTGTGGACGGGTTCATGGGGGATCCTTACTGTTTCGGCCGAAGTGCCGTTAGAGGCGTGCCGTGGGAACGGGTGCCGTTGGAACGGTGCCGGTGACGTAGAAGACGGTGCCCGGCAGTAACGCGGCAACGCTGACCGCGAAATCGACCCGGCAGAGGGTATGACGCATCGCGCCCCGTTGCGGGCCGTGGTGCGGGCTGTTGGAGGGGTTCCGGCGGACACCGCGGTATAGAAGAGGCGTCCGGACCGGAGAAAGGGTGACGGCGGCTAGGGCCGGCGGATCACCACGCGTGAGGTGCGTTAACCCAGATTGCTACGCAGACCTCTTCGTAGCTGTTCTTGTACCAGTGGGGCGTATCCGAGGAGAAGGTGATCGAATCGCCTTCTTCCAGGGTGTACTTCTCGCCGTCCAGGAAGATGTCCTTCCGGCCGGAGAGCACGATGCCGAATTCCTCGCCGCTGTGCCGGAAAGGAGTGGCGCTGGTGTCGTGGCCTGGCGGACTCACGATCCATTGGGCCTCCAGCGCACCGTTGAGGTCCGGGGTGAGCAGTTCGTAGACTGCTTCACCTACGGACTTCTTGGTGACGCCCTTGAGGTTCCGCCGCTCGGCCTTGCGGACCACGGGGGACCTGGTTTCCTCCTGTCCGAGGAAGAACTTCCCCACCGGAATGTCCAGGCCGTGTGCCAGCTGCGCCAAGGTGGTGAAAGAGGGATTGGCCAAGCCGCGTTCGATCTGGCTGACGATCGCCGGGCTGAGGCCAGTGACTTCCGAGAGCTTCGCGAGGGTCATTCCTTTGTCCTTGCGCATGTTGCGGACCTTGTTGCCGACGGTGGCAAGAAGGACGCTTGTGCCGGCGGGGGAATGTCCCGTGACGATTTCGTTGGTCATGCTCCGACTCTCTCTTGGTGAGCTAACACACATAACTATAGTGAAAACTTTTAGCGAATCAAGGTTTTGCTGAATATTTTTACGGTTCCGGACTGAATCTGCGCCTGACGTGGGGCTTTGTGACCCGGCCTGGGCCCGGCCTGCCGCGGGCGGACGGGACTTCTCCGAAAACCATTGACTCTGTGAAGATCTTCAATATAGTTGTGTGAGCCGCAACACTTTGGGCAGGAACGCTTCAAACAGGTTAGGGCGCACAGCCTTCTGGCGGAAGGTGCATCCGGCCCGCGAACCCGTCCCTTTCCTTAAGCAAAGCTGCCGTGACATCTGCCAAGCCATCCGCAGAGCACGATGCTGGCCGGTCACCAGGGACCAGTTCCTTGTTGCCGAGCTGGATGGCCCGTTTGCATTCAAGCGCTACGAAGAGGCATGCGTAGCTATCTGGGCTAACTCGCCTCCCACGTGGCGAGCCGGTCCCGCCCCGCGGACCAAGCCAAACGATAGTTTCGATTGCCGGCGACCCCAACAGGGGTGCCCGCCGGCAATCCGTACCCTCACGCACCCCGAAAGTGCGGGGGAAGGAAAAAGGAATCATGACTGACACTGTCGTCAAGACTGACCTGGAGACCGGCCGCAAGTCCCGGCTATCTCCGGAAGTCCGCCGGGGACTGCTCGGCCTTGGACTTGGAAACACCCTGGAATGGTACGACTGGATGGTCTTCGGACTGCTGTCGGCCTTCATCGGACCCAAGTTCTTCCCGTCGCAGGACCCCGTTGCCGCGACGCTGAGCGCGCTGGCAGTCTTTGCCGTCGGCTTCGCGTTCCGTCCGCTGGGCGGCATCCTGCTCGGCACCTTCGCCGACAGGATCGGACGACGGCGGGTAATGCTCTGGTCCATCATGATGATGGCGATCACCACCCTGATCATTGCCGTGTCGCCGACCTATGACCAGATTGGCCCCGCGGCCGGCGTCATCCTGCTGGTCTGCCGCATCGTTCAGGGCATCTCCACCGGTGTCGAAGCTCCGCTGTCCACCGCCCACGCCGTCGAACTCGTCCCCGAGGGGCGCGAGGGCTTTGTCGCCGGCATCATCTCCTTCTACGTCAACGCAGGCATCCTGCTCGCCTCGCTGGTCAGCTACCTCTCGTCCCTGATGCTCGGTGGGGCCGTCATGGCCGACTGGGGATGGCGTGTGCCGTTCATCGTCGGCGCAGCCTTCGGCTTCGTCGTTGTCTACCTTCGCCGGACGCTTCCGGAAACCATGAGGCCGGAAGAACTGGCGAACAACTCCGCCAAGACCGTCTGGGGTGGAGTGCGCAAGCACTGGCTCAGCGTCCTGGCCATCACCTTCGTCGTCGGCGCGGCGCAGGCCTACAACTACGCCTGGAACACCGGCCTCCCGACGGCGGCCCGCACCGGCTTCAAGGAGGAGGCAACCGCCGTCTTCGCGCTCACCACCATCCTCGGCGTCGTGCTGGTTGTCGGCAGCCTCATCATCAGCAAGGTCGCTGACGGCAAGTCGATGTCCAAGTGGTTCCTGATCACCCGTGCCCTGGCCATTCCGTCCGTGTTCCTGATGCTGATGTACGTCAAGCCCGGCATCGCCGGCTTCGCGGCCGTCCTCCTCGGCGGCTCGGTTGTGCTGGTCCTGAACATGACCCTGTACAACGTGGTCACCAGCTCCCTGATGCCGAAGGGTTGCCGCGGCGCCGGCACCGCGCTCGGCTACGGCCTGGGCGTCGCCCTCTTCGGTGGCACGGCCTCCTACCTCCTGGTCTGGCTCCAGTCCATGAACGCCTCTTGGATCTTCCCCGTTTACGTGGCCGTCCTGTCGGCGCTCAGCATCGTCTTCTACCTGCTCGCCCGGAAGAAGAACGGCATCTTCATCGGCCGGTAGAGCACGCAGCCGGCCACGACCACGGCCGGTTACGAAAACAGCCAGTTACCAAAACAGCCAGGCCAGAATACAGGCACGCAAGAACAGCGGTAAGCAGGAACGGAAAGTGGGAACCCTCATGGACGCCAGTCGCCCGGACACAAACGGCTTGCAGGCAAACGTGATCTCCTTTGATCTCGACGCCTCCGACGTGGAGCTTTACGAGGCAGCGCGCGCGCTGTTGCTCACCGCCCACCACAGCGAGAACCACCGGGTGGCTGCTGCCATGCGCGGTGAATCGGGGGCCATCTATCTCGGACTGCACATTGGCGCCAAGCGCATCAACGTGTGCGCCGAATCCAGCGCCCTCGCCAATGCCCGCATGGCCCAGGAGCCAGCAATCCACTCCGTGGTAGCCGTCAGCATGGACGGGCAGGGACACCCCCAGGTCACCAACCCGTGCGGCCTCTGCCGGGAGCTGCTGCGTTCTTACGGAACCGAGACATCTGTACTGGTCGATGCCGGGGGCGAGGTGGGCAAGGTCCGGATCAAGGAACTGCTGCCCTTTCCCTGGATGCGTGCCACCGAAACGGAGTGGGACACAGTTCCGCCCCGCGTTCAGGAACACGCAAGCTAACGAGCCGCCGCGGCACCCGCATCATCACCGGCGGCAACGGCAGCGGCAGGGCATCACGGAAGGCCGGGACTCACAAAGTCCCGGCCTTCCGGCGTGCCGGGAGGCTCCGCCGTCGGGCAGCCCCAGACGCCACACAGAAAGCTGGTGCAGCGGCCGCGTTTCCGCTAAACCACTGCACCAGCAGGTAGTACGAATTTTCTGAATACTATGAAACGTTACTCATTCGCGGCTCCCTATGTCCCGGGGGTTGATGACCGGGTCTTTACGTCTTCTTCCAGGTGCCTTGTCATCAGCCAGCCTGCGCCGGCCATTACTACGCCCATCACCATAAAGGCCCAAGTGTCCATGGTGTTCAGCGACAGGAAGTTGGCCGCCGAATCCACGCCGACGATGAAACCGTAAATGCTAAGGACGATGTACAGCAGACCGGAGCCCATGAGGAAATTCCGGGCGCCCATGGCAGTCCGGGACATGGTCAGGCCGGTGGCGCCGATCGCGAGCTGAACGATGTTCAGCAACATCGACACCTGGAACAGGCCCAGGAACAGGGCCTTGGAATCGGGCCCGAAGAACCTCAGTTCGCTGTAATTCGTAGTGATGCCGGGGATGAACCCCAAGATGCCCACGACGATCAGGACGATACCTGCACCCATGCCGACGTTCTGTACATCTGTCCGACCAAAATGAACGCCGTGCGCATGAGGAGATGCGGTAGTCATTATCTGCCTCCAACCACTGATTGCGGACATTTACAATTTTACGACCGGGGTGTGCAAAAAGCGCCGGGGGCCCCCGACGGCAAATCCGGCGGATCCGGCCAATGTGCCTGTCGGAAACCGGCCGGGTGCCGGGCCCGTGGCACCATGGATCTCGATGAAACTGCGCGCTGATCAGACCGGACAACGTGGCCTTCCCATGCCCCTGTGGCTGCAGGGTGCCCTCGAGTCCGCCCAGGCCGCCGTCATTTCCGCCCTCGTGGTGGTGGCCCCGATCGTCATGGTCTGGGCCACGGCCGGATTCCAGCATGACGGATTCGATGTCCTGGCGCGCCTGGCCGGCCAGGCCTGGCTGCTGATCCACGGCGTGCCCCTGCTGCTGGACACCGCCGGTGCCGGGTCCGCCGCGCAGCCGGAATCCGGGACGCTCTCGCTCATTCCGCTGGGCCTGGCCCTCATCCCGTTCCTGCTCGCCTGGCGCGCCGGACGGCGCCTTGCCCGCGCCTCATATACGGACCAGCTCTGGCAGGCGCTGCTCGGCTCCTGGCTGGCGTACGCCGGATTCGGGATTGCGACGGGCTTCGTCTGCCGCACGGCCGACGTCGGCATCAGCCTGTGGGCCGCCGCGTTCATTCCTCTCGTCCCGTTCGGGCTCGGCATGGTGGTGGGTGCGCGCCGCGAGGCCGGGTCGTGGAGCCGGCTGATCGGCGTCGACGCCGTGGCCTGGCTGGCCCGTACCAGCCAGCACTCCCGTTGGGCCGGATCCTACCTGGGCTCGGCCATCAAGGCAGGCTCGGTGGCGCTGATGGCGAGCCTGGCGATGTCCGCCGCGCTGCTGGCCGTTGACCTCTTCATCCACTGGAACCTTGTGGTCGCCGTTTACGAAGGGCTCGACGCCGGCGCCATGGGCGGCGGTGTCCTCACCATCGTGCAGCTCGGCTTCCTGCCCAACCTCGTCGTCTTTGCCTTGGCCTGGATCTCCGGCGCGGGGTTCGCCCTGGGCGTCGGGTCGCTGGCCGGACCGCTTGGGACCGCCGTCGGGCCGCTGCCGTCCGTTCCGGTGTTCGCCGCACTGCCGGCCGGGTCCCTCGACTTCGGCTTCGTGGCCCTGGTGGTGCCGGCGCTGGCCGGGGCGCTGGCCGGCTGGTGGTTCCTGCGCGAAGGCGAAAACCACTTCGATGAATGGCTGTCCATCAAGATCCGGGCCCGCTGGTTTACCGCCGCCGCCTCCACCCTGGTGCTGGGCGCGGTGATCGGCTCCGTCGCCGGGCTGCTCGCGGCGGGGCTCGCCTGGCTGGCCCGCGGTTCTGCCGGCATCGGTCGGCTGACGGAGATCGGGCCCGACCCGCTGCGCACGGCACTGTTCGTGGCCGCGGAGGTCGGGATCGGCGTCATGATCGGCTACGCGGCCGGACCGTGGCTGGAACGCCAGCAGAAGCTGCGCGAGGCAGACCTGGAGACGGTCAGCAGCCGCTAGCCCGGAGTGTGGGTTCGGCTGCTAGCGCAGCTGCGTGGGCAGCTGCCTCGGCAGGGACTTCTCCAGTTGCGTCCTGCATTCCGAGGTTGCCTGCTGCGTCAGGGCGTAGCGGACGCACTGCTGGTAATCGCGGATCTGGTTGAAGAACAGCGTCGAGGCCAGGACCACCAGCAGCATCACCGCCGACACCACCAGCCCGGATATCGCGCCGTACAGAACCAGCCGCGATTCCTTGTATTTCACCGCCCGGACCAGGACCACGATGCCCAGCACGATCCCCGCCACCGTGAGCAGCGCCGTCAGCCACACGTAACCCACGTCGAGCTGGAAGACGAAGAACGAGCCCAGGACCGCGATGACGAACAGCCGGAACAGGGTGTGCGTCAGCCGTGCGGAATCTTGTGCTGCCTGGCCGACCGGTTGCCGGTCCGACTGGCCGCTGCCGGATTCCGTGGGGGGATTCATGTTTTCCAGCCTACGCGAGCGGCCCCATAAGCTAGGACCATGCGCATAGTTGTCCTCGTTTCCGGCACCGGCTCCAACCTCCAGGCAGTAATCGATGCCGTGAAGTCCGGCGCGCTCGACGTCGAGATCGCCGCCGTCGGCGCCGACCGGCCGGGGACGTTCGGGGTGGAACGCTCCGCCACCGCCGGGATTCCCACGTTTGTAGTGGACTTCAAGGCCTACCCGGACAGGGCGGCTTGGGACGCGGCCCTGACCGAGGCCGTCGCCGGCTTCGCCCCGGATGTGGTGGTGTCCTCGGGCTTCATGCGGATTGTCAGCGCCGACTTCATCGACGCGTTTGGCGGCAAATACCTCAACACGCACCCGGCGCTGCTGCCGTCCTTCCCCGGCGCCCACGGTGTCCGCGACGCGCTGGCCTACGGCGTGAAGGTCACCGGCTGCACGGTGCACTGGGCCGACGCCGGGGTGGACACGGGCCCCATCATCGCGCAGGAAGCCGTGGCGGTCGGGGACGGCGAGAGCGAGGAATCCCTGCACGAGCGCATCAAGGTGGTGGAACGCCGGCTCCTGGTCTCCACGCTCGCTTCCCTCGCCGCGGCCCACACCCCCGCCTGATTCCCCCGCTGCCGGCCCAACTAGCCTCACCCAAACCCCACCCAACTGACTCGCAGCAGGGGCCGTTCTGAGCGCTCAGAACGGCCCCTGCTGCGAGTCAGTTGGGAGGACGGGCCGCGGGCTGTGGATAACTCTCCTAGGCAGTCCTGGGTTTTGCGACGATGGGTCGATGAAGACACCCCGGCCGCTCCCGGCGCCGCTCGGTTCGGCGCCGTTTACATTCCGGGAGGCAGCCGACGCCGGGGTCAGCCGTCGCCGGCTCAGGCATCCCTCACTGCGGGTTCCGAGCCGCGGGATCCGGCTGCCTGCAGAACACTCCGCTGACGTGAAGCTGAATGCCCGGCCCCTAACTCTTGTCACGCAGTTCTCGGCAGCCTCCCACGCGACCGCCTTCCTGATCTGGGACTTCCCGGGCTTTCTCCCGGGCTCTGGTGCCCCCGCCATCCACATATCTCGTCCGGACTCCATGGCAATACCGCGGCGCAAGGGCGTGATTGGCCATGTCGGGCAATTCTTCGCCGACGAAATCACCACGATCGACGGCGTGCTGGTAACCTCACGGACCAGGACGTGGTTGGACTGCGCCCGGAAGATGAGCATTGACGAACTGACCGTGGTGGCGGACCACCTGCTGCGCCATCCCCGGCCCGAGTTTGAAAGCCGGACCATGCCCTATGCCCGTCCCGGGGAACTGGCCGAGATGCTGGACCGCCACAAGGGAACACCCGGTATCCGCAAGGCGCGGCTCGCCTTGGAGCAGGCCCGAATCGGTGCGGATTCGGCCCCCGAGACGAGACTCCGGCTTGCCCTCTGCCGCTCAGGACTACCGGAACCGGAACTGAACGTGCGCACGGTCCTGCGCTCCGGCGTCGTGCGTCAACCTGATCTTGCCTATCCGGAACACCGGGTTGCTGTGGAGTATGAGGGGGCCGTGCACTCCGACGCGGCCCAGGTCATCCGCGACATCGCCAGGGAAGAGGACTACAGCGGCGCGGGCTGGACCCTGGTCAGGATCTCAAAACGGCACATGCAGAACGACGCGCGCGCCGCCGTGACCAAGGTCCGCGCCGTTCTCGCCAGCCGTGGTTGGCCGCCCAACTAGCTCGCAGCAGGGGCCGTTCTGAGCGCTCAGAACGGCCCCTGCTGCGAGCCAGTTGGGCGGGGTGGGTGCGTTACTCGAGCCGGCGCTGCTTCGTCTCGGGGGCGAAGAACGCCATCCACAGCACGGAGAGCAGCACGAGGCCGCCGGCCAGGGCGAACGATGTCGCGAGCCCCAGCTCCGGCCACAGGAAGGCCGCGAAAATCAGCGGACCGAACCCGGCGCCGAGCCGGGAGAACGTCGAGGCCCAGCCGAAGCCGGAGCCGCGCAGCTCCGTGGGGTAGAGCTCGGAGACATAGGTGTAGAGCACCGGGATGGCCACCTGCACCACGAAGCCGAACACCAGGAGCCAGAACACGGCGGCGGTGGGAATGTCCACCACGATCGCCACGATCACCAGCGTCAGCGCGGACAGCGGGCCGGTGATCGCCAGGATCCACTTGCGGCCCACCCGCTCCACCAGCAGGGCGGCCACCACTACGCCCAGGAGTCCGACGGCGGCCATCGACGCCGTGGTCAGGAAGGCCTTGTACTCCTCGAAGCCGGCGCCGATCAGGATCCGCGGCATCCACGTCAGCGACAGGTAGTACACGAGCAGGATGCTGAAGAAGAGGGCCCATGCCGCCGTCGTGATCTTCCAGTTGAACTGCCAGAGGGCGCGCAACTGCGTCCACGCGCTCCCTGCCGAGAGGCGTGGTGCATCCTGCGGCGCGGGCAGGCTGTAGACGCGGGCCTCGGCGCCGGTGGCCTGGACCAGGGCGTCGATCACCTTGGCGGCCTCGTCGCGGCGGCCCTTGCGGATCAGGAACAGCGGGGATTCCGGCACGCTGCGTCGGATCCAGAACACCAGCAGCGCCGGGAGCACCATGACCAGCATGGTCAGCCGCCAGTCCGCGAAGGCCGCGACCAGCCCGGCGGAGACAAAACCGCAGAGGGCCGCGCCGATCGGCCACCAGCCGTCCATCGCGGTGAGCACCCGGCCGCGCTGTTTGCGCGGGGTGAACTCGCCCACCAGCGCGTAGTCCACAGGGATGCAGCCGCCCAGGCCGAACCCGGCCAGGAACCGGAACACGACAAACCACATGAAGTCGGGGGAGAAGGCGCCGAGCACGGTGAAGATGGAGAAAATCAGCAGGGTCGCGGTGAAGGCCTTCTTGCGGCCGATGGTGTCCGCGATGGTGCCCCAGACGAACGCGCCCAGGGCCATGCCAATGAGGTTCGCCGTGCCGATCCAGGCGGCATCGCCCGGGCTCAGTGACCAGTGCTTGGACAGCAACGGAATGAGGATGCCGTTGAGGGTGACGTCCCAGGCATCGAACATGAAGCCCAGCCCGCCGATCAGGAAGATCCGGCCTTGGACCTTCCACCGCCAAGGCAGTTCCTGGACCACCTGTTCGCCGCTGGGCACAGTGGTGTACGTGTTCATCTTGGCCTCCTGTGAAAACTCTACGTGGCCGGGCCGCGGCCCGCGCGTGCTTCACACTCCGGCGCGCGGGAGGGCCCGGTGGTGGGGACGCGATAAACTTGCCGCATCCCCACCACCCGCGGCCCCGCCGCGATATAAGACGGAGACTTTTGTGAGCTTCACGCAGCTTGACCGTGTATCCATCGACCGAGTTCCCATCCACCGGGCACTGATTTCGGTCTACGACAAGACCGGTCTGGAGGAGCTCGCCCAAGGCCTGCACGCCGCCGGCGTCAAGATCGTCTCCACCGGCTCCACGGCCAAGAAGATCGCCGCCGCGGGCATCCCCGTGCAGGAAGTCGAGGAAGTCACCGGCTCCCCGGAAATGCTGGACGGCCGCGTCAAGACCCTGCACCCGCGCGTGCACGGCGGCATCCTCGCGGACCGCCGCGTCCCGGCCCACATGCAGACCCTGGCGGACATGGAGATCGAGCCGTTCGACCTCGTCATCGTCAACCTCTACCCTTTCGTGGAGACCGTGAAGTCCGGTGCCGCGCCGGACGACGTCGTCGAACAGATCGACATCGGGGGCCCCGCGATGGTGCGCTCTGCCGCGAAGAACCACGCCGCCGTCGCCATCGTGGTGGACCCGGCGTCCTACGGTGCCGTCGTGGAGGCAGCCGCCTCGGGCGGTTTTGACCTGAAGACCCGCCGCCGGCTCGCTGCCAAGGCGTTCGCGCACACGGCGGCCTACGACACCGCCGTGGCCACCTGGACTGCCAGCCAGTTCCGCGACGAGGACGGCGACGGCGTGATCGACTGGCCCGCCTACGCAGGCCTGGCCCTGGAACGCTCCGAGGTGCTCCGCTACGGCGAAAACCCGCACCAGCAGGCCGCACTGTACGTGGACAAGGCCGCCCCGGCCGGCATCGCCCAGGCCGACCAGCTGCACGGCAAGGCCATGAGCTACAACAACTTCGTCGACGCCGACGCCGCCCTGCGAGCCGCCTTCGACTTCGCCGAGCCCGCCGTCGCCATCATCAAGCACGCCAACCCGTGCGGCGTGGCTGTGGGGTCCGCGTCGGCGGCCGACCCGATCGCCGACGCCCACGCCAAGGCCCACGCCTGCGATCCCGTGTCCGCGTTCGGCGGCGTCATCGCCGCGAACCGCACCGTCACCGCCGGGATGGCACGGACCGTCGCCGGCATCTTCACGGAGGTCGTCATCGCTCCGGGCTTCGACGACGAGGCAGTGGAGATCCTGTCCAAGAAGAAGAACATCCGCCTGCTGGCCCTCCCGGACGGATACGGCCGCTACCCGACCGAGTTCCGCCAGGTCTCCGGCGGCATGCTGGTGCAGGCCACGGACAAGGTCGACGCCGACGGCGACACCCCCGCGAACTGGACCCTGGCCGCGGGCGACGCCGCCGACGCCGCCACCCTGGCCGACCTTGCGTTCGCCTGGACCGCGTGCCGCGCGGCGAAGTCCAACGCCATCCTGCTCGCGGACAACGGTGCCGCCGTCGGCATCGGCATGGGCCAGGTCAACCGGCTCGATTCCTGCAAGCTGGCGGTCGAGCGCGCCAACACCCTCGGCGTCACGGTTGAGTCCGACGTCGAGGGTGCTGGCGGGGCGGCTGCCGTTCAGGCAGAACCAGGCGCCGCCGGTGCACCGGAACGGGCCCGCGGCGCCGTGGCGGCCTCGGACGCGTTCTTCCCGTTCGCCGACGGACTGCAGCTCCTGGTCGACGCCGGCGTGCGCGCCGTCGTCCAGCCGGGCGGCTCTGTCCGGGACGAGGAAGTCATCGCCGCAGCCAACGCCGCCGGCATCACCATGTACTTCACCGGAGCTCGCCACTTCTTCCACTAGGGCTCGCCCACTCGGGCTGCGGTTCGCGCACAAGGGACCAGCGCAAGAGACCCCCTAGAGACCCCTAGAGACCCCCGCACAAAAAATGGACATGCCCTCCCTATCCGGGGGACATGTCCATTTTCTGTGCCACCGAGTGGGCTGGTGGCCAGTGCCGGGGACATGCTCATTCTTTCCGCGGGACTTGCTCATTTTTCGCGGCAAGGAGTGGGCATATGGCCGGTCCGGGCGACATGCTCATTCTTTCCGCGGGACATGCTCATTTTTCGCGGCTAAGAATGGGCATATGGGGGATATGTCCAGGCTTCGGCGTGTGGGGAGGGCATGTCCCGTGCGACCTGGGGCTGCCTGGGCCAACCGCGGGACATGCTCAGTCTTTCGGTGCGTACCGGGCCAGCCCAAAAGGACATGCTCACGGCTTCAGGAGCTCGAGACCGGCCCGGGCGGACACGCCTATTCTTTCCGGGACATGCCTCCCTTTCCGCGGGACATGTCCATTTTTTGTGCCACTGGGTGGGCTGGCGGCCAGTCCGGGGGACATGTCCATTCTTTCCGCGGGGCATGCTCATTTTTCGTGGCAAGGAGTGGGCATATGAGGGATATGTCCAGGCTTCGGCGTGTGGGGAGGGCATGTCCCGTGCGACCCGGGGCTGCCTGGGCCAGCCGCGGGACATGCCCGTTCTTTCTGGAGCGCAGCGGGCCAGCCGGGGGACATGCTCATTCGTTCCCAAGCGCCGAGAAGCCACCCGGGAGGACATGTCCACTCCTCATGGCTAGGCCCGGACATATGGGGTATATGTCCGGGCCTTCGTGTTAGCGGAGGGCATGTCCAGCGGGCGGGGGGCGATCCGCCGTCGCAGATAAAGCCAGCGCGGGGCCACTGCGTCCTCCCCACTGCTGAAGATGGGACGCAATGACCCCGCGCTGGGGTAAACAGGGTAGACAGGGGAAACAAGCCCGGCCGCGCGGCCCCCGCGAACGGAACCCAGGCCGCGCTGCCCGCGCGGGCCCCCGCGAACGGAGCCCGGCCCCGCGAACGGCCCCCGCGAACGGAGCCCGGCCCCGCGCGAACGGTGCCCGTGCCCTCAGGTCAGGAAGCGGCCGCCGTGGTGTAGGCCTGCTGGATCACGCTGCCCCAGTACGGGCCGTACATCGTGGTGGACTTGCTGCCGTAGCCGTAGCTGTTGATGGAGTTCTGGTAGCCGGCGGCGCTGGTGCCGATGAACCACGGACCGCCTGAGGAACCGCCGGTCATGTTGCAGGGGATCCCCTGGGTGTTGAACTGCGGGTTGTAGGGATCGTTCGTGGCGGTGCCGGAGCAGCTCTTGAGGGATTCACCGTTGAAGGGCGCTGCGGCGGGGTAGCCGAATGACTTGTAGCTCAGGCCGCGGGCGGCGTTGAACTGCAGCCCCGAGCCGCCGACGACGTCGCTCAGGTACTGGCCGTTGAGCGTGGACATGACGGCGAAGCCAGTGTCGTAGGTCATGTCACCCGAGGAGCTCCACTGGGTGGGGGCGTAGAGGGCCTTGGCCGTCCACTTGCCGTAGGGGGCCGCGCCGTTCAGGTACGCCGGGACGAACGTGAACTTGGTGGCGAAGGCGCCCGGGCCCTCATTCACGCAGTGTCCGGCCGTGGAGACCGTGCTCTTGTTGCCGGAGGAGACCGAGTTGCCGGAGCAGACGTAGTTCGTCCCGCCGAGGGTGAAGAAGACCTTGCCGATGTGCGGGACGGGGGTTTCGCTCGCATTGGTCTTGGTCTGGAGCGTCTGGGATTGCAGCTTGGGAGCCGCGGCCTCGACCTTGCTCGGCGCGCCCGTTTCCGCCGGGCCCCTGGCCGCAGTGGCCTTGCCGTTGCGCTTCATGGCCCTGTCGGCCAGGACGTCGCCGGGGACGGCGCTGCGCATGCGTTCCGCGGTCCAGTACTCGGCCGCGCCCGTCTCGGTGACGGTGTGGCTGGCGACATCGGAGGTGGAAACCGGTGCCTTGGCCGGTGCGGGGGAGGCCGTGGCCGCCCCCGCGGCACTCAGGGCCAGCAGCGCGGCGGCCGAAAGAGTCAGCAGGCTGGTGGCCAGAGTCTTGGGTGTTCTCATGGGTGTCCTAACCGGTGGAAAGCGGGGCGGCCGCTGTTGGCGGCCGCTGGATGGACTGAAACTACGGCAATTTGACTAATCTGTAAAGTAGCTTGTCAATTTTTGTTATGCCGTGTCGGGACGTCACTCATCCGTCCGCGCACGACGCCGGTAGGCGTCAACGGGGGCACCTCGGGTAAGTTAGGGGTGTTGAGATAACACAAGATTCCGGAAATACCCAGACCTTCAGGGAGACGCCCGCGCAATGGCAAAGATTATCTATACCCACACCGACGAAGCGCCGATGCTGGCCACCTATTCGTTCTTGCCGATCATTGAGGCGTTCGCCTCGACGGCCGGTGTGGAAGTGGAGACCCGCGACATCTCGCTGGCCGGCCGCATCATCGCCGTGTTCGGCGACTACCTCACCGAAGAGCAGCGCGTCAGCGACGCCCTGGCCGAGCTTGGTGCCCTCGCCAAGACGCCCGAAGCCAACATCATCAAGCTGCCCAACATCAGCGCCTCCGTGCCCCAGCTGAAGGCCGCCATCGCCGAACTCCAGGGCCACGGCTACGCGCTGCCGGACTACCCGGACAACCCCTCCTCGGACGAGGAAACGGACATCCGGTCCCGCTACGACAAGATCAAGGGCTCCGCTGTGAACCCGGTCCTGCGCGAAGGCAACTCGGACCGCCGCGCCCCGCTCTCGGTCAAGAACTACGCCCGCCAGAACCCGCACAGCATGGGTGCCTGGACGCCGGAGTCCAAGACCAACGTGGCCCACATGGACGCCGACGACTTCCGCTCGAACGAGCTGTCCGTGGTGATCGAGGCCGACACCAACATCAAGATCCAGCTCGTCAAGGAAGACGGCACGGTCAAGGTCCTCAAGCGTGCCTTCCCGGTCCTGGCCGGCGAGGTCATCGACGGCACCGTGATGCGTGCCGCGGCCCTGGATGAGTTCCTCGCAGCCCAGGTTGTCCGGGCCAAGAACGAGGGCGTGCTGTTCTCAGCCCACCTCAAGGCCACCATGATGAAGGTCTCGGACCCCATCATCTTCGGCCACGTCGTCAAGGCCTACTTCGCGGACCTCTTCGCCACCTACGGTGAGCAGATCGCCGCCGCCGGTCTGAGCCCCAACAACGGCCTCGCCTCCATCCTCAACGGCCTCGAGGACCTGCCGGAGGAGATCCGCGGCGAGGTCCAGGCAGCCATCGAAAAGGGCCTCAACGAGGGCCCCGAACTCGCGATGGTCGATTCCGACAAGGGCATCACCAACCTGCACGTGCCCTCCGACGTCATTGTCGACGCCTCAATGCCGGCCATGATCCGCAGCTCGGGCCACATGTGGGGCCGCGACGGCCAGGAAGCCGATACGCTCGCCGTCCTCCCGGACAGCAGCTACGCCGGCATCTACCAGGTCGTGGTTGATGACTGCCGCGCCCACGGGGCCTTTGATCCCACCACCATGGGCACGGTCCCGAACGTCGGCCTCATGGCCCAGGCCGCCGAGGAATACGGCAGCCACGACAAGACGTTCGAGATCCAGTCCGCCGGCACCGTCCAGATCGTTGACGACGCCGGGACCGTGCTGATCGAGCACAAGGTTGCCCCGGGCGACATCTGGCGCGCCTGCCAGACGAAGGACGTGCCGATCCGCGACTGGGTGAAGCTGGCCGTCACCCGCGCCCGCGCCTCCGCCACGCCCGCCGTCTTCTGGCTGGACAAGGGCCGCGCGCACGACGCCCGGATGATCGCCAAGGTGGAGGACTACCTTAAGGACCACGACACCGAGGGCCTGGAAATCGCCATCATGTCCCCGGATGAGGCCACGGCCTTCACGGTGGAACGCCTCCGCAAGGGCGAGGACACCATCTCGGTGACCGGTAACGTGCTCCGCGACTACCTCACCGACCTCTTCCCGATCCTGGAACTGGGCACCAGCGCCAAGATGCTTTCCGTGGTGCCGCTGATCAACGGTGGCGGCCTGTTCGAGACCGGCGCCGGCGGATCCGCCCCGAAGCACGTCCAGCAGTTGCTTAAGGAAAACCACCTGCGCTGGGACAGCCTGGGTGAATTCCTCGCACTGGCCGTCAGCTTCGAGCACCTCGCCACCAGCACCGGCAACGCCCGCGCCCAGGTCCTGGCCGACACCCTGGACCGCGCCACCGGCACGTTCCTGCTGGAGGACAAGTCCCCGAAGCGCAAGGCCGGTGAGTTGGACAACCGCGGCAGCCACTTCTACCTGGCCAAGTTCTGGGCCCAGGAACTGGCCAGCCAGAACGACGACGCCGAGCTCGCCGCGGCCTTCGCCGCCGTTTCTGAGGCGCTGAACTCCAATGAGGACACCATCACCGGCGAACTCCTGGCCGTCCAGGGTTCCCCGGTGGACCTTGGCGGGTACTACCGGCCGGATGCGGCCAAGGTCGCAGCGGTCATGCGCCCCTCGGCGAAGTTCAGTGAAGTGCTTGCGACGCTGACCAAGTAGTCCCAGCCTCAACGCTCCGGCAGCGCGGTAGGTCGCCACGCAGAACGCCCCGCCTCCCGAAAGGGAGGCGGGGCGTTCCGCTGTCAGTCCGGCGGAGTAATCAAACCAGCCAGATCAGTGCGAACGGCCGGTCAGCGCGGCTGGTCGTGGCCGAAAGGCGGCTCGGGGGCGAGGTCGGGATCGGCGTCCACGCGCTCGAAGGCAGGTTCCGCGCCATATCCCACTTCTTCTTGGAGCGGCACGGCGGTGGTGGCGCCCGGGGCGACTCCGTCCACGCGTCCGCGCCATCCGCCCGTCTCGGCCCCGCGTTCTTCGATGAACTGCTTGAATTTCTTCAGGTCGGCGGCAACCTGACGGGAATCAAGGCCGATGGCCGCGCCGATCTTTTCCGCCGCCGAGTCCGGCTCCCAGGTCAGCTCGACGTTCACCTTCGTTGCGGCCTCGCCGAGATCATCGAACCAGACGGTGCCGGCGTTCCGTGGTTCATCAAGGCTCTCCCACGACACGCGATGGTCCGGTTCCTGCGCGGTGATCCGCGCATCGTACTCACGCCGGACTCCACCGATGCTGGTCTTGAAATGCACAGTGGTGTCGTCCAGCTGATTAACCGATTCCACGCCGCTCATGAAGTGCGGAAATTCCTCGAATTGCGTCCACTGGTTGTAGGCCTGGCTTAGCGGAACATTGACTTCGATGGATTCCTGAACTGTTGCCATGCAGGCGTCACTCCTTCGATTGGCGGACCGCGGTCCGCGATTCTTGTCGTTGACCGGCATAAAGCCGTTCCTCCACGCTAGCGGGCTTCCGCTGAAATGGTAAGCAGGCTGACGATAGTGGCGGCGGAGGCGCCGCGTTCGGTCTGCGGCCAGGTCGATGCCGGTCGCGGCCTCAGGTGTCGTGGAAGCCCGTCCGGCAGCAGGGTAACCGGCGCGCCTTAGCCCTTACCCTTCCCTTTGTCCTTCGACTTCCCCTTTCCGGCCGGGGCCGGGGCCGGGGCGACGGCGGCCGGGGCCGTCCGCGCGGCAGCGACCTGGGCTGCTGCCTGGGCCGCGGCAGCCTGTTCAGCCGCTGCTTTGTCGGCTGCCGCCTTGTCAGCCGCTGCTTTTTCTGCAGCCTTCCGGGCCGCCTCGGCCGCCTGCTGCGCGGTAAGGTCCGCCCGGACGGCGTCAATCGATGACTTGATGCTCTGGTGGCGTCTGAAGGACACCTCGCCGCTCGCGGCGACGGCATCCAGCCGGGTCAGCAGCTCGTCAAGGTGCTTCAGGGAACCCTCCGGGTCGTTGGCGGCTGCAGCCTCGCTGACAGCCAAGACTTCGGATTGAAGTTGACGGGCCGCGGCGCTGCCCAGTTCGGGGGCGGGGGAGCCGCAGCCGGCCAAAGTCCCGGCGGCCAGCAGTCCGGCGAGGAGGCTTGCGGACACCCGATACCTCACCCCGCCGCGGTCTTGCCCGGCGGTTCGCGAATCGCTCATGGTTCCACGCCCTTCTGCAGTTCCTTCAGGTGATCGCCGAGCGGTCCGGTGACGGTGGGGTAGGGGACGACGTCGGGCGCCGCGGGGGCGGACAGGGCGACCGCGATCGTCGCCACGACGGCAAGGACTGCCAGCGCGGCGAGCAGCACGGCCACGCGGGTGCGGGGCCGGGCCCGGAGGAACCATGCGGCCCCGCGCGACAAGGAGCGGCGGCGGCGGGGCCGCAGCGGCAGGGCATCCGGGTCCAGCGAGTTCAGGGGGCGTGTTCTCGACGCCGCAGCCGGTGCGACTCCGGGCCTGGGTGGGCGGGGCCGCCTTGCCGGCGGGGCCGGGAGGACCCGGGTGGGTTCCGCTGTGACCGGTCCCGGCAGCGATCCGGGGGAAACGAGGGCCACACGGAAGGCTGCCTCGAGATCGGCGGCCGCGGGGCGGTCCAACGGGTCCAGGACGGTCATGGCCTGGATGAGCCGGGCCCACTCCTCGGGCACGGCGTCCGGAATGACGGGGGCGCGGTGCAGGCGGGCCACGGCGGATTCGACGGCGCTGCCCGGGTACTCCACGTCGCCCTTGAGGCATTCGAGCAGGACCAGGCCCAGCGAGTAGATATCGCTCGCGGGACCGAGGTCGGCACCGCGGGCCTGTTCGGGACTGAGGTAGGCGGCGGTTCCCACCATGGTTCCCGTGGCCGTCAGCCGGGTCCCGTCGATGATCCGGGCGATGCCGAAGTCTGTGAGCTTGGGCCGAAGCGGCTCTCCCGGCCGGACCGGCACCAGGAGGATGTTGGCGGGCTTGATGTCCCGGTGGACGATGCCGAGGCCGTGGACGTAGGCGAGGGCATCGGCGATCCCGGCGCCGACGACGGCCAACTCGGCCAGCGGCAGGGGACTGTGGCGGATCCGGGTCCGCAGATCCTGGCCGTCCACGAGCTCCATGGTCAGGAAGGGCCGCGGCTCCTCGGGAATCCGGGTGTCCGTCCCGGCGTCGAACAGCGTCACCAGGCTTGGATGATTCAGGGTGGCCAGCAACTCGATCTCCGCTTCCTGGCGGCGAAGCTCGTCGGGATCGGCCGATTGCGGTGCAAAGAGTTTCAGGGCAACGTCCCGGCCAAGGTTCAGGTCCTTGGCCGTGTAGACCGACGCCATGCCGCCCCGGCCAATCACCTCCCCCAGCTGGTAGCGGCCGCCCAAGGGCTCCGCCGTGATGCTGTTGGGCGAACTGTTCACGATGTCCCCGTATCTTCCGTGTGCGCACCGACGGCGCACCTAAAGAATGATAAGGGTAATTAGTATCCGCTTCTGTTCAGAGGGGACCTCCGGTCCCGGCGCCGAAGCGTATTCCCTCACCGGACGCCCCGCGGACGCCCCTCCGCCGGAGCATGCCGTTGGGTCCCCCAGCGGACCCAACGACCTCGCTCCGGCGGTACAGGACCTTGATGGGAGCGGTGGCATGCGCTAGGGCGGGCGGGGCTTGCAGCCGGGTCTCGGCTGCGGACCGGAGCGCTCCGGGTGGGCAGGCGCTGCGGGGGTCAGGCTGGCGGGAATTGGGGTGCCGGAAGCCCGGCGGTGGACGGTCGTGTCCATGGGGGATTCTCCTGGGTGACTGTTGGCGGGCGGCGAAGGCAGCCCGACGGGCCGTGCTCTGTGGAGGCAGAGACGGCCCGACTAGTCAGGGGAAGAACCGGGATCAGCGCTAACGGCTGCGTACTCGTGCTGGAGCGGTCCGCCGATGGCGTCGGCCCCGATGGTGGGCAGGTAGAAGACCAGGCTGGGCATCCACGCGGCCGTTCCGGCAGGCCCGCCGCCGGAGTGCCCGCTGCCGGACCCCGAGCCCGGAGCCGGTGGGAGTGCGTCAGGCGCAGGCAGTCCCGTTCCGCCATGCCATGGGCCCGGATCCGGGTTGCCGGAGGGAGCCGGCGGTTCACCGGTCCCGGCGGGGGCCTTGGCCGGCGGGGCAGCGCCGGACTGGACAGCTGCCGCGCCCCGGGGTTCAGGGATCAGCAAGGCGGGGTAGGCAACCGTGGCACCGGGGGAAGGAGATGCCGGGAAGGGACGGGCCGCCACGGTGCCGGTGGGAGCAGGCGCCGGCAGTTGAGCTGGTGCTGCGTTGGCGGCGGTTGCTTTGGCGGCGGCCGCCGGTGCCGATTCGCCATCGACGGCGGCCGGCGTCCCCGCCGGCGATCCCGCCGCGACGTCGCCGTCTGGAACGGTGCCGCCTGGAACGGTGCCGCCTGGAACGACGCTGTCTGGTGGCCCGGCCGCCGGGTCGCCGGGGAGCGGAGCTGCTGGCTCTGGAACCGGGGCCGCGGGGTCGCCGGGGAGCGGAGCTGCTGGAGCCGGAGCCGGAGCCGGTACCGCAGGGTCGCCGACCGGCGGATCGACGCCGGGAACCGGTACCGCAGGGTCCACCACCGGCGGAACAACACCGGGAACCGGAATTGCAGGGTCCAGCACGGGCCCGGTTGCCGGCGGGGTGACTGCCGGCGCAGGGAGCGAAGGGTCAGGGAGCGCCGGGGAGGGGAGCGCCGGGTCCGGTGCCGCCTGCCCAGGGGCGGCGGGCGGTGGCGCGTCGGGAACCGCCGGGTCAGGGGCGGTGTCCGTGGGCCCGTTCGGGTCGGCAGGAACGACGTCGGCGGAAGCTACAACCGGCCCCGGAACAGTGCCCGCCGCCCAGGTGCCCGCCGGGACCGCGGGGAGGTCCACGGAAACCACGCCGTCGAGGGAGGGAACAGGGAGGTCGTCGGCGTCCGTACACGAGGCGGCGGCCGCGCTCTCGCCGGCGCCGTCGGCTGTCCCGTAGAACGCGCAGGCGTCGTCCGCCTGCGCGGCCGTGCAGGTCAGTGTCAGCCACGCGGCGCCGGCGACGGCGGCCAAAAGCACGCGGCGCAAGGGGCGCAGGGGGCGCAGGGTGCGGCCCGCGCGGGAGGACGCTGCTGCAGGATCCATGCGCGCACCCCCGCTCCCGGAAGACTGGACAATTGCCTACAGGGTAAGTCGGCCTCAACAGGAGAGTCCAGAGCGGGGCCGAAACTGTAGGCATACCGAGACACTTGGAATGCGCCGGGTCCGTTGTCTGGGGCGTGGAAAGTGGGAGGCGGTTAGTGGGCGTCGTTGGGGTAGCTCACGCCGAGCTGCGCGCGTACGCCGTCGAAAAGCCGCATGGTGTTCAGGGAGTCCTCCAGCGGCATGACCGGGCTCTCGGTGAGGCCCTGCTGGATGCACCGCGTGACCTCGCGGAGCTCGTAAGTGTAGCCACGTCCCACCACCGTGAACTGCTCCGTCCGTGGCCCCTCGAAGCCGATCCGGACCAGCAGTTCCTTCGGGTTGTTGATGGAGCCCGGGCTCTGGAGGTAGCCCTTGGTGCCGGCGACGGTGGCCGTGCGGGGGCCGTAGGCCATCAATGACGAGGTCAGTTGGGCCTGGGCGCCGTGGTGGTAACCGAGCGTCAACGCATTCTGGGCGTCGACGCCGTCGTCGTTCAGCCAGCCCGTGGCGCTGACCGTTTGCGGGAACCCCAGGGTGCCGAGCGCCCAGAGCAGGGGATAGACCGTCATGTCCAGCAGGGCGCCGCCACCGTCCTTGGGTGCCCAAAGCCGGGAACCGGGCGAGTACGGCGCCGGAAAGCCGAGGTCGGCGCCGACCCATTTCACCTCGCCGATCTCGCCCGAGGCAGCGATCTCGAACGCCCGCTGCATGCTGGGCAGGAACCGGCTCCACACCGCCTCCATCAGGAAGACTCCGTTGGTCCGGGCCGCCGCGATCAACTCGGCTGCTTCCCGGGCATTGATCGTGAGGGCCTTCTCGCACAGCACGTGCTTGCCGGCGTTGAGGGCGGCGAGGGCTATCTTGTGATGGTGGGCGTGCGGGGTGGCGACGTAGACGACGTCGACGGCGTCATTGGCGAGCAGGCGGGCGTAGCCACTCGCGCCGTTCTGGTCACCGTAGGCGTGGACAAAGCCGTAGTCGGCCGCGAACGCGTCCGCGGCCGCCTGTGTGCGGGAGCTGACGGCGTACAGTTCCGCATCCGCCAGCAGCCCAAGGTCGCGTGTGACCGAAGCGGCGATCCCGCCGGTGGCGATGACGCCCCAGCGCAGCCTGGCGCCGGTGGCTGTGCGGGGATCCTGGTCCGGCTGGCTGAACAGCCACGGCTTTGCGATGAGGGCAGACATGGTGCCATCTTCTCACCCAGGGGCGGGCGGGCCGCAGTGTTGACGGCCCTGGCATGGCGGAGGTTCGACGCGGAGATCCAGTCTCACGAAGTTCAGCCCCGGCGGCTCGACGCCGGAGCCGCGGGCGGGCCCCCAAGGCCTGCCCGCAGCTCCGACTCCTAAGCCCCCGCAGCTCCGACGCCGAAGCCCCCGCAGCCGGGCGGACCACAGGGGGTCGGCCGCGGCTGGAGTTCAGCAGCCGGTACTCAGCCGGCCGGTCCTCAGCCGGTCAGGGCCGCCGTCGCACGGGTCCGGGCCGTTTCCTCCGTGAGCCGGCCCTGCTGGAGCCGGAAGCGCCGGTCCGTCTTGTTGGCCAGGGCACGGTCGTGGGTGACCACCAGGATGGTGGTGTTGTGGTCCCGGCTGAGCGTGCTGAGCAGCTCGATGATGTGCTCGCCTGTCTGTTCGTCCAGGTTGCCGGTGGGTTCATCGGCCAGGATCAGTTTGGGTTCGTTCGCCAGCGCCCGGGCGATCGCCACCCGCTGCTGCTCGCCGCCGGAGAGCCGGTTGATGCGCCGCCCGTGCTTGTCCGGATCGAGCTGGACCTGTTCGAGCAGCTGCCGGGCCCGCTCGGCCCGCGCGGCCTTTCGCACGCCGGCGAATTCCATCGGCAGCATCACGTTGTCCACGGCCGAGAGGTTCGGGATCAGGTTGAACTGCTGGAACACGAAGCCGATGTCCCGGCGCCGGTAGTTGGTCAGTTTCCCGTCGGGCATGCTGGCCAGGCTCACGCCGTTGACCACCACGTCGCCGCTGGTGGGCTTGTCCAGCGCTCCGAGCAAGGAGAGCAGGGTGCTCTTGCCGCTGCCGCTCTTGCCCACGATCGAGGCCAGCGTGCCCTGCTCGAGCTCGAAGCTGACATCGTTGACCGGCTTGATGGTCCGGTCGCCGGACTTGAACGTGCGGACCAGGTTCTTGACTTCGATCATGGCTATTCTCCTCGGAGGACTTCGATGGGACGGATCCGGGCGGTGAGCAGGGCCGGGACGAGCGCGCCGATGATGGCGACGCCGAAAACTGCGGCGATGCCCGCGGCGATCACGCCGGGGGAGGCGCTCGCCGTCACGGAGGTCAGCAGCTGGCTTGCCCCGCCCAGCGGTCCGCCCGCCCCGCCCGGGAACCCGCCCCCGGGAAAGCCGCCAGCGCCGCCGCGCTGGCCGGTGGCCGCCGCGCTCGTGCTGCTGCTTGAACTGATGAGGGCGCTGGCGATGCCGCCGCTGGCAAGGGAGGCGACGGCGGCGCCCACCACGCTGCCCATGGCCACCAGCACGAGGGCCTCCAGCACAAACTGCAGGCCGATGGTGCGGTTCGGGGCGCCGATGGCCTTCAGGACACCGATCTCGCGGCGTCGTTCGCGGACCAGCATGACCATGATCAGGAGGATGATCAGGCCGGCGGTGCCAAGGGCCGCGACGAAGGCGATGAAGGAAATGTTCTTGACGCTGTCCAGCGAGCTGACGGCGGTCTCAAGGTTCCGCTGGCCCTGGGTGACGTCGGCCTTGTCGGAGCCCAGCGCCGTCTGCAGGGCGGTCTTGGCGGCGTCGACGTTTTCCATGCTGTTGACCGTGACGATCATGGTGGAGAGTTCGTCCGGGAGCGCGGCGAGGGTCTGGGCGGTCGGCAGCGTCACGTAGAGCGCATTGTTGCCGAACGCGGTCCCGGCGTCGAACAGCCCCTGGACGGTGAAGGTTTTATCACCGATGGTGAACGTCGAGCCCACGCTGAGGCCGTTCTTGGTGGCCAGGGTGGTGCCCAGCAGGGCGCCGGTGGACGCGGCGGTGTAGTTGCCCAGGCCGGTGCCCTGCGTCAGCTGCAGGGCCTTGCCGGTGGAGTCCATCTCGGCGCCGATGCCCGTTGCAGTGATGGGCAGCGAGAACGCCGGCGCGGCCTGCGCGGTGCTGCCGGTAGTGCCCGCGGTGCTGCTTCCGGAGGCGCCGGTACTGGCTTGGTTACGGTTGCCGAGGGTGCCGGCGTCGACGGCGGCCGTGAGGCTCGTGGTGACGGAGGTGGCCGACTGGCCGCCGGGGCCGCCTTGGCCTGTCCGTCCTGACGCGGCCTCGGCGGCCATGTCAGCGGCGTTGCGCAGGCGCAGCGCCTTGGTGCCGACCACGCTGCTGACGTTGGGGACGGCCGCCGCCGTGGCTGCCTGGGCGGACGTCAGCGGCTCGCCGCCGCCCTCGAAGCCCTGGCCGCCGGCGGGGTTCACGGTCAGGACCGTGCCCACCGAGGCGTTCAGCTCGGCAACCTTGCCGGTGACGGCCTGGTTGGCCACGAGCATGGCCAGGGCAAGTCCAATGGCTACGGCCAGCACCGCCACCACAGCGGCGGTCCTGACCTTGTTTCGAAAGGCGTTGCCTACACTCCGGGCAAGAACGCTCACGGTGCTCCTAATTTTTCTTGGGTGTCTATGGGGGATCTCTTGCCGGACCCGATGCCCGGCGCTGGTCCCACAGTGGTACGGGCCGCTGTGCGAACCTCCCCGGGGAGCTATGGATCTGCTGTGAAGCCGATTGCCGCAGGCGAGGTCACTGCCAAGGTCCCAGCCGGGACACCACGGCCGCGCACCACGGCCAACGCAAGAGCCCCGGCCCTCCCTTGCGGGAGAGCCGGGGCTCTGTACTCTGGCGCGGCCGGTGAAGCGGTCGCCCAGATAAGGAACTACTGCTTGGTGATCGGGCCGAGGACCGGATCGTTCTCGTACGCCGTGTGGACGTTGTCCTTGGTGACGATGACCGGTTCCAGCAGGTAGGCGGGAACAACCTTGACCGTGTTGTTGTAGGACTTGTCGTCGTTGATCTCGGGCGTCTTGCCTGCCTGAATGTCGTTGACCATGACGATCGAGTGCTCAACGAGCGCGCGGGTGTCCTTGTTGATGGTGGAGTACTGCTCGCCCGCCATGATGGACTTGACCGACTCAACCTCGGAGTCCTGGCCCGTGACAATTGGAAGCGGCTTGCCGGCGGCCTTGACGGAGGTCAGGATCGCGCGGGCAATGGTGTCGTTCGGGGACAGCACGCCATCGAGGGCTGCGGTGCCGTAGGTTCCGGCGAGGAGGGTGTCCATGCGCTTCTGGGCGTTTTCTGCCTTCCAGCCCTGGGTCACAGCCTGCTCGAAGCTCGTCTGGCCGGAGAGGACCTTGAGGGTGCCGTCGACGATCTTCGGCTTCAGGACGCTCATGGCGCCGTCGAAGAAGACCTTCGCGTTGGCGTCATCAGGGGAACCAGCGAAGAGCTCGATGTTGTACGGGCCTTCCGGCTTCTTGCCCTTCATGCCGTCCAGCAGCGCCTTGCCCTGGAGTTCACCGACCTTGAAGTTGTCGTAGGCCACGTAGTAGTCCACGTTCGGGGTGTTCAGCAGCAGACGGTCGTACGCGATGATCGTTGCGCCGGCGTCCTTGGCCTGCTGGAGCTGGGTGCCCAGCTGTGCACCGTCGATGGCGCCGACGATGATGACCTTGTCGCCCTTGGTGATCATGGCGCTGATCTGGTTCTGCTGCTCCGAGACGCCGCCGTTGGCGAACTGCACGTCCGGCTTGTAGCCGGCCGCCGTCAGGCCGTCGTTGAACAGCTGCTCGGCCAGGACCCAGTTTTCGGAGGTCTTCTGGGGGAGTGCGACGCCGATCGCGGAGCCCTTCGGGAATGCTTCGCCTCCGGTGGAGGAACCGCTGGTGGTTCCGGTGTCGGAACGGCCGCAGGCTGTCAGCGCCAGTGCCGCAATAGCAGCGATTGCTGCTGCCTTTCCTGCTTTACCAATCATTCGCATTGCTTGGTTCACTTTCTTTCGGTGGTGTGCGGAGAATTGTGGGGTTGGGGAACTGGGGGGAGGGGATTAGATTCCCCTCGAGATGACCTCTTTGGTCTGCGTGGTCTCGTCGGCCTTGATCTCGCTGCTGCGGCCGAAGTTCTTCATCAGCATGCCGACGATCGATTTCTTGCCCTGGGTCTTGTTGTAGACGTCGAAGGCGACGGCGATCAGGAGCACGAGGCCCTTGATGATCTGGGTGAGGTCGGCGCCGACGCCGAGCAGCTGCAGGCCGTTGTTCAGGACGGCCATGACCAGGCCGCCGATGATCGAGCCGATCACGGTGCCCACGCCGCCGGTGACGGCGGCGCCGCCGATGAAGACGGCCGCGATGGCGTCCAGTTCCCAGCCGACGCCGTCGAACGGTCCCGAGGCGGTGGAGCGGCCGACGAAGATCATGCCGGCGAGGCCGGCCAGGAAGGACATGTTCATCATGACCAGGAAGTTGACCTTCTTGGACTGGACGCCGGAGAGCTCCGCAGCGTGCCGGTTGCCGCCGACCGCGTAGATGTGGCGGCCGATGACGGTCTTGGAGGAGATGAAGCCGTAGACGATGATGAGGACCGCGAGGATCAGGCCCGGCACCGGGAAGGACGTGCCCGGACGGCCGGTGGCGAAGAGGTACGTCGCGTAGAGGATGGCGCCGCAGACCAGCACGAGTTTGAGGACCATGACCCAGGCTTCGGGGACCTCGGCGCCGAGCTTCTTGGCGTTGCGGCGGGACCGGATCTCGCTGAAGATTACGAACGCGACGGCGAGCAGGCCGATCAGCATGGTGGGGTTGTTGTAGCCGGTCTTCGGGCCGAACTCGGCCAGGTAGCCGGAGCCGATGTACTGGAAATCCGCCGGGACCGGGATGGTGTTCGACTTGCCGACGAACTGGTTGGCGCCGCGGAAGATCAGCATGCCGGACAGCGTCACGATGAACGCGGGAATGCCGACGTAGGCCACCCAGAATCCCTGCCAGGCCCCGATCAGGACGCCGAGCCCGAGCCCCATCAGGACGCCGATGTACCAGGGCAGGCCCCAGTCGCGGATGAAGAGTGACACGCAGACACCCACGAAAGCCGCGACGGAACCGACCGAGAGGTCGATGTGCCCGGCGATGATGACCAGCACCATGCCGATGGCGAGGATCAGGATGTAGGAGTTGCCGTTGAAGAGGTTGATGACGTTGCCCGATGTGAGCGTGCGGCCCTCCGTGAAAATCTCGAAGAACACGATCAGCGCAACCAGGGCGAAGATCATGCCGAATTGGCGGGTGTTGCCGCCAAAGAGCTTCTTGAGCGCGTTCATTGTTTCAGTCCTTGTGTCCGGGGTGTTCGGATTGTTCTGGTTTGTCCCAAAGGGTCAAGCGGTTTTGCGGGCGGACGTCATGAGTTTCATGAGGCTTTCCTGGCTGGCTTCGTCCTTGTTCAGCACGCCGGTGATGGCGCCTTCGAAAATCGTGTAGATCCGGTCCGAGAGGCCCAGCAGTTCGGGCAGTTCCGAGGAAATGACGATCACGGCCTTGCCCTCGTTGGCCAGCTTCTGGATGATGCCGTAGATCTCGTACTTGGCCCCGACATCGATCCCGCGGGTGGGCTCGTCCAGGATCAGCACGTCCGGGTCGGTGAACATCCATTTCGCCAGCACGACCTTCTGCTGGTTGCCGCCCGAGAGCTTCGCGACGCCTTCCTCCACGGAGGGCGTCTTGGTCCGCAGCGACTTCCGGTATTCCTCCGCGACGGCGTATTCCTTGTTGGCGTCCACCACGAAGTTCTTGCTGATCTTGCGCAGGTTTGCCGAGACGGTGGTGGCCTTGATGTCGTCCAGCAGGTTCAGGCCCAGGGACTTGCGGTCCTCGGTGACGTAACCCAGCCCGGCGTCGATCGCCTGGCGGACGCTCCTGAGCTGCAGTTCCTTGCCGTCTTTGTAGACATGGCCCGAGATGAAGCGGCCGTAGGAGCGGCCGAACACGGACCGGGCCAGTTCGGTGCGTCCGGCGCCCATCAGGCCCGCGAACCCGACGATCTCGCCCCGGCGGACAAAGAAGTTGGAGTTCTTGCAGACCAGGCGGTCCTGGATCTGCGGATGCCCGACGTTCCAGTTCTTCACCTCGAAGAGGACCTCGCCGATCTTCGGCTCGTGGTCCGGGAACCGTGATTCCAGGGTCCGGCCCACCATGCCCTTGATGATCCGGTCCTCGTCGACGCCGTCGGCCTTGACGTTCAGGGTCTCGATCGACTTGCCGTCGCGGATGATCGTGATCTCATCCGCGATCTGTTCGATCTCGTTGAGCTTGTGCGAAATGATGATCGAGGTGATTCCGCGGCCCTTGAGACCCAGCATGAGGTCCAGCAGGTGCTGGGAGTCGGACTCGTTCAGCGCCGCCGTGGGCTCGTCCAGGATTAGGAGCTTGACCGACTTGTTCAGCGCCTTGGCGATCTCGACCAGCTGCTGCTTGCCGACGCCGATCTCCTTGATGGGGGTGTCGGGGTCCTCGCGCAGCCCCACCCGGGCCAGCAGTTCGGTGGACCGGGTCCGGGCCTCGGCCCAGTTGATCACGCCGCGCTTGGTTGGTTCGTTGCCGAGGAAGATGTTCTCCATGATGGAGAGTTCGGGGATGAGCGCGAGTTCCTGGTGGATGATCACGATCCCGGCGTGCTCGCTGGCCCGGATGTCCTTGAATTCCTGGACCTCGTTCTGGTACACGATGTCGCCGGTGTAGGTGCCGTAGGGATATACACCCGAGAGCACCTTCATCAGGGTCGATTTCCCGGCGCCGTTCTCACCACAGATGGCGTGGATCTCGCCGGCCTTCACCCGCAGGCTCACATCGGCCAAAGCTTTAACGCCGGGGAATTCCTTGGTGATGGAACGCATCTCGAGGATTAGCGGATCACTGTGCGTGTTGAGGGACGTCATCTGCCCTTACGCCTCCAATGCATGACTTCGTTGTCCGCCCCTGCAAACCGCAGGGCCGTCTGATGGAAAAGTAAACTGGATCACAGCCCTTGTCGTCAAGTCTTTAACGCAACAGCCGCATAACGAAATGGTTAGTTTCGCCGGATTCCGGCGTGCTGGAAGACCAAAGCCGTGGCCCCGAGGGCCTCGGCCCGGTCGCCCAGGGATGACATCGTGAGGGTGGTTGTCTCGCCAATGACCGGCACCGCGTGGCGGATCAGGCCGCGCCGGATCGGGTCCAGCAGCAGCTGGCCAAGGCCCGCCAGCGGGCCGCCGACCACGATGACTTCGGGGTTGATCAGGTTCGCCACGTTGCCCAGGGCGCGCCCGACGGCGAGCCCGGCGTCGTCCACGACACGGAGCGTGGCGGAGTCCTTCTCCAGGGCCTTGCGAACGATGTCCCCGGGCGAGAGCGGCCGGTCCTCGCCGCGGCTCAGGAGCTCGATCATGGTGGTGGTGGAGGCGATGGTTTCCAGGCAGCCGCGGTTCCCGCAGCGGCAGATCAGTCCGTGCTCGTGGATGGTGGCATGGCCGATTTCGCCGGTGATGCCCACGTTGCCGTAGTACGGGGCGCCGTTGAGGATCAGCCCCGCGCCGATGCCCGAGCCGATCTTGAGGAACATCAGGTTGCTGATGCCGCTGTGCGGCCCCCAGGTGACCTCGGAGAGGGCGCCCAGGTTGGCGTCGTTGTCCACAAAGACGGGGAGTTCCAGCGCTTCTTCTAGGCGTTTGAGGATGTTGATGCCCACCCATTCGGGCAGGATCGCGCCTTGCGCCACGGTGCCGGTGCGGCGGTCGATCGGGCCGGGAATTCCGACGCCGGCACCCACGAGGGCGCTGCGTTCCACACCGCTGTCCGTGAGCAGCCGGTCCAGCACGCCGACGGCGGCCTGGATGCCTTCCTCGGCGTGATGGCCCAGGGGCAGCAGGACCGACTCTTCGGCGATCACGTGGTAACTCAGCGAGGCCAGCACGACGCGCAGGTGGCGCCGGCCGAAGTCGATTCCGACGGCGACGGCCCCGTTGCTGTTGAGCCGGACGTTCAGGGCGCGCCGCCCGGAACTGGTGATCGGTTCAGTCGAGGCCAGCCCGGCGTCCTGCATGATTTTGACGATGTTCGAGACCGTGGCTGTCGAAAGCCCGGTCTGGCGGGCCAGTTCCGCCTGCGTGGATGGGCCCGCGAGGAGGCATTCGATGATCCGCTGCTGGTTCAAATGCCGGAGGGCGGACTGCGATCCGGGGTTCTTGGTTCGGCTCCTCGTTGAGCGCGTTGGTGAGGGCATGCTATGAAGCGTGACGCATTCGCGCCTTGTAGTCAAGAAGTTAACGCAACGATAACGGCCGCGCCGGTCGAATGCCGGGGAGAGGGCGGTCAGCACCCGCCGTCTCCGCGGCAAGGACGTTCTGCCCCGCTGGCACGCTGTCCGGGTGGAATTGCACCACACCCCGCGTTCCGGGCCGCGGCTACTCTGGTCGGGAGAGCCCGCCGCGCCCCGCGGAGGCGTCCGGAAACGTGAGGTGGTAATGGTGCTGCTGGCCCTGATGCAGGCGAACTCCGCCGTGCTGGACATCGAGGCGAACTGCGCCGCGGTGGAGGTCGCGGCGCGCAATGCGTCCGCCGCGGGTGCGCAGTTGCTGGTGACACCGGAACTCTTCCCCGTGGGCTATGCGCCGCGGCGGCTGCGGGAGGCGTTCGATCCCGGCAGGTTGCCCGCGCTTCGGGAAGTCCTGGCCGGCATCGCGCGGCGCAACACCATCGCCCTGGTCTACAGCCTGCCCGCGGTGACGCCGGCCGGCGGGTGGCACATTTCCGCCGCCCTGGTCGACGAGGCGGGCGAGGAGCTGCTCAGTTACGACAAGGTGCACCTGTTCGGCCCGGACGAGCGGGCGGCGTTTACGCCCGCCGCGGCTGCCCCCGGCGTCGTGGATTTCCACGGGCATAAAACGGCGCTGGTCATCTGCTACGACATCGAGTTTCCCGAGTCGGCGCGGGCGGCCGCCCTGCGCGGCGCGGACCTGCTGCTGGTGCCTACGGCACTCGCCGGCGGATTCGACGTCGTGCCGCAGGTGCTGATCCGGGCCCGCGCCTTGGAGAACCAGCTGACGGTCGCCTACGCCAATCACACCGGTTCGGAGGATGATTGCAACTTCCGCGGCGGCAGCATCGTCGCGGGCCCGGACGGCTCGGTCCTGGCCGCGGCCGGAGCGGGGCCGGAACTGTTGTTTGCCGAACTGGGTGAGCCCGGCCGCGCCGCGGCAGACGGCGTCGAGGACGCCGTGGACTACCTGCGGGACCGCCGCCCGGAGATCTACCGCTCCTGGGGAGTCTGACCGGCGGCGGACGCCTGACCTGCGCTGGCCGGTGCGCTGGACGCCTGACCTGCGGTGGCCGGGGTGGGCGGATCAGGCTCGGCCTGGTACTGCAGGGCGATCCAGAGTTCCGCGCGCGCCTGGGCCTGGTTGAGGTCAAGGCCCAGCAGCTCAGCGATGATGCCGATCTGCCGGCGGACGCTGTTTCGATGCAGTCCCGTGGCCTTTGCTGTGGCGTCCCAGCTTCCGTTTTCGCCCAGCCAGGCCCGCAGGATGCCGAGCAGGTTGTCGCGGCGCTCCGGCTCGAGGGCGAGCAGGGGTGCCAGCAGATGGCCCGCCAGCAGGGTGCCGGCAGCCGGTCCCAGCAGGCCGGCCACCGACCACGTCACGTCGTCCGCCCGGACGCTCCGGCGGCTCGTGAGAACGCGGTTGCGCAGTGAAGCGGCGTTCCGGTAGGCCTCCGGCAGGTTCGCGAAATCGGTGCCGCTGCCGATCACAAGGCGCCAGCCGAGCCGCTCCACTTCGGCGAGCAGGGCGTCGTCGACCTTGAGCCTGGTGATGGCGGCAAAGCCGTACTCGGTGAGCTCCACCAGCTTGGTGTCGAACAGCCGCCGCCACTCCAGCAGTGCCCGCACCGGAGCCTCGCCCGGTCCGCCCGGGGTCCGGGAGCTGTCCGGGGCGGCGTCAATCCGGAGACCCTGTACGACCCGCAGCTGGCCGGACCGGGTGGAGGAGATGCTTTGGGCCAGCAGGTCCTTGAACCCGTTGACATGCCGTGCGGATCCTGAGGCCACGCTCTCCGGGTGCAGCAGCAGCGCCGTGGCCAGCTGGCTCGGGGCCAGGGAGCCGCTGATGCGCTGGCGGACCAGCAGTTCCAGCAGCCCGACCGCGGTGGAGACAACGCTGTTCTGGGCCGGGGTCAGCGGGGCGTCCGTGCCGAGGATGAGCGCACCGAGGTTGGCGTCCCGGGTGCTGCGCAGCGGATACCCGAAGACCAGGGACGAGCCCACGGCGTCGAACGAATCCATCTCCACCCGCGGACCGCTGCCGGCGAGCAGCCTGGCCAGCAGCGGCTGCAGGTCGGCGGAGTCAACTCCCGGCACGGTGCCGGCAGCGGCAGCGGCGCCGGCGCCCTGCGGGCCGGGGGAGGGGCCCGAACCGCGGGCGCGCACCCGCCCGTCGGCGCCGACCAGCACGGCCCAAACCGGGACGCGCTGGACCAGGGCCGCGAGGAGTTCGTGCTCGGGGCGCGCGGACAAGACCGCGCGCATGAGCTGTCGGCTGGTGTCGGCCAGCTGGCGGAAGGTCTTGGCGTTGTCCGACTCGAGGAGCCGGGAGAATTCCAGTCCCAGCGCGGCGAACGGGAGGCTCTCCGGGATGGCGACCAGGGTCAGGTTGTGCTGCCGGCAGGCCCGCACCACGGCATCGGGCACGGAGTCGAAATACGGCTCCAGGCCAAAGCCCAAGGCGCCCACGCGGGCCTGGACCAGGCGCCGCACGTAAGCGTCCACCGCCTCCTCGCTGCCGCCTCCGCCCACGAACGGCAGGCCGGCCGTGAGCAGGAACTCGCCGTCGAGCAGGTAGGGGGTGGGATCCTCCAGTTCGCTGGGCTCCACCCAGCGCAGGCGCTCCTGGCCGTTGCCGCCGTCGTGCACGACGGCCAGTGCAGGCAGCTGGCCCAGGAACTGCGCCAGCGTGACGAAGCCGAGCCGCTCCGGGTCCTCAGCAGCCACGGCCGCGGCCTCCGTGCCGGCCGCCCGGCCGGCGGAGCCCAAGTGCATTAAGTCTCATGAGTGAAGACTACAGGTCTTTTTGCACAACCTTGAGAGGTGGCTCACACGCCTAGGGTTGGTTCGGGAAACCGACCACTACTGAAGATAAGGACGTCAACGATGACTGTGCCAACTCTGATCGGCGAACGCCCGCCGGCGGAAGCCGCCCGTCCCGGGCTCACCGCCCAGCTCCTGCGCCGCAAGCCGATCGGACAGCTGGTCCGCGAGGCCGAGACCGGACACGGCGGCACGCGGCTGGTCCGCAGCTTCGGTGTCCTGCAGCTGACCATGATCAGCGTCGGCGCCACCCTGGGCACCGGCATCCTGGTCATCCTGGGCCAGTCGGTGCCGCTCGCCGGCCCGGCCATCTGGATCTCCTTCGCCATCGCCGGCTTCGCCGCCCTGCTCTCCGCCGTGTCCTACGCGGAAATGGCCGGCCTGGTCCCTGCCGCCGGTTCCAGCTACTCCTACACCTATGCCACCATGGGCGAGGGCATGGCCTGGATCTGCGGCTGGTGCCTGGTGCTCGAATACGCCGTCTCCGTGGCCGCCGTCGCGGTCGGTGCGGGCCAGTATGTCAACGAGGCCCTGGCGGTCTTCGGCCTGGAACTCCCGGACGCCATCTCGCAACCGCCGGGAGCCGGCGGCGTGCTGAACGTGCCCGCAATCGTGATTGTCGCCCTGGCCACCGTGCTGTTGGTCCGCGGCGCCAAGGAGAGCGCCTGGATCAACACGGCGATCGTCCTGGTCAAAGTCGGCATCCTGCTGTTCTTCTGCGCCGTGGCCTTCACCGCTTTCAACGGCGGACACTTCGAACCCCTCATGCCGATGGGCGCCGCCGGCGTCTCGGCCGCAGCCTCCCGGGTCTTCTTCTCCTACATCGGCTTCGATGCAGCCTCCACGGCCGGCGAGGAGGCCCGGAATCCCAAGCGCGATCTCCCGCGGGCCATCCTGCTCTCCATGCTGATCGTCACCAGCATCTATGTGCTTGTGGCCGTCGCCGCCATCGGCGCGCGCCCCTGGGGCTGGTTCGACGGCACCGAGGCGGCCCTCGTGAAGATCCTTGAGGAAATCACCGGCCAGCCCTGGGTTGGCGTGGTGTTCGCCGTCGGCGCCGTGCTCGCCATCGCCAGCATCGTGCTGACCGTGCTGTACGGGCAGACCCGGATCCTGCTTTCGATGTCGCGCGACGGCCTGGTGCCCAAGGTCTTCGGCCGGATCTCGGCCCGGACCGGCACGCCGGCTGCCGGAACCCTGATCGTGGGCACCGCCGTCGCACTGACCGCCGGCCTGGTGCCGCTCGGTGCCCTCGCGGACGCGACCAGCATCGGTACCCTGTTCGCCTTCGCCCTGGTCAACGTGGCAGTCATTTACCTGCGGCGGACCCGGCCCGAACTCACGCGCAGCTTCCGCGTCCCGCTCTTTCCGCTGACACCGATTCTCGGCGCCCTCATGTGCGTTTACCTCATGGCCAACCTCGGCGCCGAGACCTGGGCGGTGTTCGGTGCCTGGATGCTTGTTGGCTGTGCCGCCTACTTCGGCTACGGCCGGAAGAACTCCAGGGTGGCTGCGCTGAGCCACGAGGACTACCTTGACCTATCAAGCCGCCACCCTGACAACACCACCACACACGAGGAACTGAAGGCAGAGATCTCATGACCATCGCCACCGAACTTCCGGCTCCCGAACCCGCTGCTGATGCGGGCGCGGCGCCCGTCACCATGCTGAATCCGGACTTCCCGTTCAGCTACGACCACTACCTCGCCCACCCGGAGGGCCTGGGATCGGTGCCGCCCGAGCTTTACGGGACCGAAGTCGCCGTCGTCGGTGCCGGACTGTCCGGACTGGTGACCGCGTATGAGCTCATGAAGCTGGGCCTGCGGCCGGTGGTCTACGAGGCCGACAGGATCGGGGGCCGGCTGCGGACCGCCAGTTTCCCGTCCGCGCCGGGCATCGTGGCGGACCTCGGCGGAATGCGTTTCCCGGAATCCGGCAAGGCCTTCTACCACTATGTGGACCTGCTCGGGCTGCAGACCAGGGCCTTCCCCAATCCGCTGGCGCCGGCGACCTCCAGCACGGTGATCGAGCTCGCGGGCCAGAAATACTATGCCGAGACCGCGGCAGACCTGCCGCCGTTCTTCCGTGAGGTGGCGGACGCGTGGAAGGCCGCCGTGAACGACGGCGCCGGGTTCGCCGAGATGCAGGACGCCATCCGCGCCCGGGACACAGCCCGGATCAAGGATCTCTGGAACGCGCTGCTCCCCCAGCTGGACGAGCAGACGTTCTATGGCTTCATCGCCGGCAGCGACTCCTTCAAGGAAGCCGGATTCGCCCACCGCGAGGCCTTCGGGCAGGTGGGATTCGGCACCGGCGGCTGGGACACCGACTTCCCCAACTCGATCCTCGAAATCCTTCGGGTGGTCTACACCGACGCCGATGACCGGCACCGGCTCATCGACGGCGGCGCGCAGCGGCTCCCCGAGGCACTGTGGGAGCACGCGCCGTCGGGCATGGCCCACTGGCCGGACGGCACCTCGCTGGCCTCGCTGCACGCAGGCGCGCCGCGCGGCGCCGTGGACCGCATCGCCCGCGACGGCGGCGGCGACTTCCGGATCCGGGAACGCTGGGGACGCGAATCCGCCTACCCGGCGGTGGTGACAACCTGCCAGTCATGGCTGCTCTCGACCCGGATCCACACGGACGAGGCCCTGTTCCCTGCCGAACTGTGGACGGCGATCGAACGCTCCCACTACATGCAGTCCTCCAAGACCTTCGTCATGGTGGACCGGCCGTTCTGGAAGGACATCGACCCGGCCACGGGCCGCGAGGTCCTGTCCATGACGCTGACCGACCGGCTGAACCGTGCCACCTACCTGCTGGACAACGGTCCGGACCAGCCGGCCGTGATCCTGCTGTCCTACACCTGGAACGACGACGCGCTGAAGTGGCTCTCGCTCACCGCGGAGGAACGGGCGGAGCTCATGTTGCACTCGCTGGAGCAGATCTACCCCGGGGTGGACATCGCCAGCCACATCGTGGGCCAGCCGATCACCGTCTCGTGGGAGGCCGACCCCAACTTCATGGGCGCCTTCAAGGCCAACCTGCCGGGACACTACCGCTACCAGCAGCGGCTCTTCACGCACTTCAAGCAGGACGGGCTGCCGGCCGAACAGCGCGGGATCTTCCTCGCCGGCGACGACGTCTCCTTTACCGCCGGCTGGGCCGAGGGAGCCGTCACCACCGGGCTCAACGCAGTCTGGGGCGTGGTCAACCACCTCGGTGGCTCCACCCCCGCCGGGAATCCCGGACCGGGCGAGCTGCTCTCCGAGCTCGGGCCGATCGCCCTGGACTGAGCGGCGCCGGCCCCGGCGCTGTGCTCCTCAGGCGCTGTGAAGTTCGCGGTGCGCGCGCGCCAGTTCCTGATAGTGGGCGGCGTTGTGCTGGACACCGGCGAACTCCTCGTCGCTGAGCTCGCGCCGGACCTTGGCCGGAACGCCGGCCACCAGCGAGCGGGGCGGGATGACGGTGCCCTCCAGCACCACGGCACCGGCGGCGATGAGGGACCCGGCGCCGATCACGGCCCCGTTGAGGATGGTGGCGCTCATGCCGATCAGGCAGTCGTCCTCAACGGTGCAGCCGTGGACCACGGCGCTGTGGCCGACGCTGACCCGCGCACCGACGGTGCAGGGGAAGCCGGGGTCGGCGTGCAGCACCACGTTGTCCTGCAGGTTGCTGCCGGCACCGACGGTGATGGCGGCGGTATCGGCGCGGACACTGACACCGTAGAAGGCGCTCGAGTTCTCGGCCAGGGTGGCGTTGCCGATCACGGACGCCGTGGGCGCGACGAAGGCGGAGTCATGGACGGCCGGAGTGGTACCGGCGAATGCGTAGAGGGGAGCCATGCCTCCAGCCTAGGACACACCGCCGCCCCCCCGTCAGGCGGGGGAGCGGAGCACCGTGAAGCCCTCGCCGCCCCAGTCGCCCTCGCCGCCCCAGTCGCCCGAGGTACGCGGGTCGGGTGCGGGGAGTACGACGGCGATCGGCGCGCCCGGTCCGGCCACCCGCCCGAGTTCGCGGACGACGTCGTACCACTGTTCCGGGGGCAGGCCCGCCAGGGCGTCCACCGCCCACACCGAGTCAAACGCGGCATCGGCGAACGGCAGGGAAACCGGTCCCGCCACGGAGGCTTCCAGCCCGTGGGATCGGGCGATGTGGATGTTCTCCTCGGACTGGTCGACACCGGTGAAATGGATGCCGGACTGCACAAAGTGCAGCCCGTCGGCGCCCGGGCCGCAATCCAGGCCCAGCACGCCGTGCCGGCCCTCGTTCTTCAACAGCGCCACAAACGATTCGAGCCGGTCCCTGCGGGAGGATTCCATAGCTCCAGTTAATGACTGCTTCTAGTTAAAGACAACCGTCCGGTTGCCGTCGAGCAGGACGCGGTGCTCGGCATGCCACTGCACGGCCTGGGCGAGGGTCCGGCCCTCCACGTCGCGGCCCATCTGGACGAACTGCTCCGCGGTGCGCCGGTGGTCCACCCGGATGACTTCCTGCTCGATGATGGGCCCCTCATCCAGGGCCGCCGTGACGTAGTGCGCTGTGGCGCCGATGAGCTTCACGCCGCGGGCATGCGCCTGGTGGTAGGGCTTGGCACCCTTGAAGGAGGGCAGGAACGAGTGGTGGATGTTGATGGCCTTGCCCGTCAGTTCGGTGCAGAGCTCGTCGGAGATGATCTGCATGTACCGGGCCAGGACTGTGAGCTCGATGTCGTGTTCCTTCATCAGGACCCGGAGGGCGTCCTCCGCCTGGACCTTGGTGTCCGGGGTGACCGGGATGTGGTGGAACGGGATGCCGTAGAACTCCGCCAAACCCTCGAGGTCGCGGTGGTTGGACACGATGGCCGGAATGTCGATCGGCAGGGTTCCGGAGCGCTGCAGGAACAGCAGGTCGTTCAGGCAGTGGGCGGACGTGCTGGCCATCAGCAGGGTGCGGACCTTCCGGCCGGCCGGGTTGAGGCTCCACTGCATCCCGAAGGCCTGCGCCACGGGTTCCAGCGCCGCCTGCAGCTCCGCCTGGGCCGCCGCCGTCGTCGCCTCCACCCGCATGAAGAAGGTGCCCGTTCCCTGGCTGCCGTACTGCTGGGAATCTGTAATATTGCAGCCCGCCACCAGGAGGGCCCCGGCGACGGCGTGCACGATGCCAGGCCGGTCAGGGCAGGAAAGAGTCAGGATGTAGGAGGCAGTCAGGTTCTCATCAGTCACGAGGAACAGCCTACCTGCGCTTCAAGGGCAGTTTTGAAAGGGTTTTGGTAGTGTTAACCCGTCGCAACTGGCGTTGGATGGCTAACCATCAGGGAGCGGCACTCACGAAGACCACGGATCGTACGCCTGGGCCGAGGGTCATGTCTTACCGGTCGGCAGCATCACCGCTGCCGCACCGTTGCTGGTGCCCGCACGGGGTGCCGGCCGCCGCTGTCGCGGCCCGCTGTTAAGGGGCCCGTAATCAAGGGGCGGCGCAACGGGCCAGCCGGTAGCCTGACCAATAGCCGTACCCGTTGCCAACCAGGAGTTCCTCGTGACTACTACCACCGCCACCTCAGCCGCCGTGAGCAACCAGCCGCTGGCCGAACTCGACCCTGAAATCGCCGCCGTCCTGGCCCAGGAACTTGGCCGCCAGCGCGGCACCCTGGAAATGATCGCTTCCGAGAACTTCGCCCCGCGCGCCGTGATGGAAGCCCAGGGCTCCGTCCTGACCAACAAGTACGCCGAGGGCTACCCGGGTCGCCGCTACTACGGCGGGTGTGAATACGTCGACGTCGCCGAGCAGCTCGCGATCGACCGCGTCAAGGACCTGTTCGGCGCCGAATACGCCAACGTGCAGCCGCACTCCGGTGCGCAGGCCAACGCCGCCGCGCTCGCCGCCATGATCACCCCGGGCGATAAGATCCTGGGCCTGTCCCTGGCCCACGGCGGGCACCTCACCCACGGCATGAAGCTGAACTTCTCCGGGAAGCTCTACAACGTCGCCGCCTACCAGGTCGAGGAAGATGACTTCCGGATCGACATGGACAAGCTGCGCGAGCAGGCCATCGCCGAAAAGCCCCAGGTGATCATCGCCGGCTGGTCCGCCTACCCGCGGCACCTCGATTTCGCGGCCTTCCGTTCGATCGCCGACGAGGTCGGTGCCCTGCTCTGGACCGACATGGCGCACTTCGCCGGCCTGGTCGCCGCCGGACTGCACCCGAGCCCGGTCCCGTACTCCGACGTCGTGACCTCCACCGTGCACAAGACGCTGTCCGGTCCCCGCTCCGGCGTGATCCTGGCCAAGCAGGAGTGGGCCAAGAAGCTTAACTCCGCCGTGTTCCCCGGCCAGCAGGGCGGCCCGCTCATGCACGTGATCGCGGCGAAGGCCGTGGCCTTCAAGATCGCCGGCACCGAGGAATTCAAGGAGCGCCAGGAACGTGTGCTCGAAGGCGCCAAGATCATCGCCGAGCGCCTCGGCCAGGCCGACGTCGCCGGTGCGGGCGTCTCGGTCCTGACCGGCGGCACCGACGTGCACCTGGTCCTGGTGGACCTGCGCAACTCCCAGCTGGACGGCCAGCAGGCCGAGGACCTCCTGCACTCGATCGGCATCACCGTCAACCGCAACGCCGTGCCGTTCGACCCCCGCCCGCCGATGGTCACCTCCGGCCTGCGCATCGGCACACCGGCCCTGGCCACCCGCGGCTTCGGCGCCGAGGAATTCACCGAGGTGGCGGACATCATCGCCACGGCGCTGAAGTCCGGAGCTGCCACGGAGATCGAACCCCTGCAGGCCCGCGTGGACAAGCTCGCCGCCGATTTCCCGCTGTACCCGCAGCACGAGCAGTGGTAGGCCATGACTTCTTCGCACACCGCAGAAACGGCTGAAACTGCACGGATCCTTGACGGCAAGGCTACCGCCGCCGCCATCAAGGCCGAGCTGACCGAGCGCGTGGCCGTGCTCAAGGCCCAGGGCATCACGCCCGGGCTGGGCACCATCCTGGTGGGCTCCGATCCCGGCAGCACCTGGTACGTCGGCGGCAAACACAAGGACTGCGCCGAGGTGGGCATTACCTCCATCCGCCGCGACCTGCCGGAAGAGACCAGCCAGGACGAACTCCTGGCCGTGGTCCGCGAGCTCAACGAGAACCCGGAATGCACCGGCTACATCGTGCAGCTGCCCCTGCCCAAACACATCGACCAGGACGTCATCCTGGAGGCCATGGATCCCGAGAAGGACGCCGACGGCCTGCACCCGATGAACCTGGGCCGGCTCGTGGCCAACGTCAGCGGACCCATGAAATCCCCGCTGCCGTGCACGCCCAAGGGCTGCGTGGAGCTGCTGACCCGGCATGGGATCGACCTGAACGGCAAACGCGTCCTCGTGGTGGGCCGCGGCGTCACCATCGGCCGTCCCGTGGGTCTGCTGCTGACCCGCAAGGACGTCAATGCCACGGTCATCCTGGCGCACACCGGAACGGTGGACCTGCCGGCAGAACTGCGGCAGGCCGACGTCGTAATTGCCGCCGCCGGGCAGCCGCACATGATCAAGGCCGGGGACCTCAAGCCCGGGGCGATCGTGCTCGACGTCGGTGTCAGCCGGGTCGATGACGGCAGCGGCAAGGCAGTGGTCACCGGAGACGTGGACCCCGCTGCGGCCGACGTCGCCGCCTGGCTCTCGCCGAACCCCGGGGGAGTGGGGCCCATGACCCGCGCCATGCTGCTCGCCAACGTGGTGGAAACCGCGGAACGCCAATGGGCAGAGAAAAACCGCTGGGCAGAGGAACGCCGCCCGGGGCCCGCCTAAGGCTCCCGCGGTGGTTGGGCCGGCTTTCGGCGGGCCCAACCACCGCAGGATTCCGCACGTTCTACCGCCGGCCGGCATAACGGAACGGATACGTCAGGAGTTTTTACGAAAAGACTCTTTCATAGTTTGCGGGGATCCACTACCGTAGTGCGGGTGTCCGAACTTGCCTCTAAAGAATCACGCGCGAGCAGCCCCTCCGACGCCGCTCTCCCATACGTCATCACCGCCGAGAACCTGACCAAACGTTACGGCGACGTCACCGCCGTCGACGGCATCTCCTTCCGCGTTCCCGCAGGGGAAGCGTTCGGCCTGCTGGGCCCCAACGGCGCCGGCAAGTCCACCACGATGAAGATGATCGGCGGGGTCTCGCAGCGCACCTCCGGCAGCTTGAACATCATGGGCCTGGACCCCGAACAGCACGGGCCGGAGGTCCGCGCCCACCTCGGCGTCGTGCCGCAGCAGGACAACCTGGACGAGGAACTGAAAGTCCGGGACAACCTGCTGGTCTACGGCCGCTATTTCGGCCTGCCCATGAGCTACCTCAAGCCCAAGGCCGACGAGCTGCTGGAATTCGCCCAGCTCACCGACAAGGCCAACTCCAAGGTCGATGCCCTCTCCGGCGGCATGAAGCGGCGCCTGACAATCGCCCGTTCGCTCATCAACGAGCCCCGGATCCTGCTGCTGGACGAGCCGACGACCGGCCTTGACCCGCAGGCCCGGCACATCCTCTGGGACCGGCTGTTCCGGCTCAAGGAACAGGGCGTCACCCTGATCCTCACCACGCACTACATGGACGAGGCCGAGCAGCTGTGCGACCGGCTGATTGTGGTGGACAAGGGCAGGATCATGGCCGAGGGATCGCCGGCCAGCCTGATCCGCGAATACTCCACCCGCGAGGTCCTGGAGCTGCGCTTCGGCTCGGAGCGCAACGCGAGCGTCGGCGCGGAGCTCGGCGGCATCGGCGAACGGGTGGAAACCCTGCCGGACCGGGTGCTTATCTACGCCCACGACGGCGAGGCCGCCCTGGAGCAGGTCACCGCCCGCGGCCTGCGTCCGGTCACCTCACTGGTCCGCCGCTCCTCACTCGAAGACGTCTTCCTGCGCCTGACCGGCAGGAGCCTCGTTGACTAAGAAAGAGCAGCTGGCTAAGCCAATTCAGGCAGCGGGCACGACGGCGGGCGCCGCGGCGGCGGGGACGGCCCTGCGCGCGCACTCGCCGGAAGTCTCGGCCGCCCGTGCCCGCCGCTGGGGCGCGTTCTACTACGCCGAACAGGTCCTGCGGGTCATGAAGGGCTACGGCTGGACCATCGTGATGTACGGCGTAGGACAGCCGGTGGCCTACCTGTTCGCGATGGGCGTTGGCCTGGCCACCCTGGTCGAGTCCAACGGCGCCGGCGTCTTCGGCGGGGTCAGCTACCTGACGTTCATCGCGCCCGCCCTGCTGATCTCGGCCGCCGTCATGACGGCCGCCAACGAGTTCACCTTCCCCGTCATGGACGGCTTCAAGTGGCGGCGCGTCTACTACGGCCCGCACGCCTCACCGCTGACTCCCGAGCAGATCGCCGGCGGCCAGATCATCGCCGTGACGGTGCGCTTCCTGCTGCAGTCGGCCATCTACTTCGCCGTCGTCGCGCTTTTCGGCGCCTCGCCCGGCGCCTGGGGCTGGGTGTCGATCCTCATCGCCACCCTCGCCGGCCTGTCCTTCGGCCTGCCGCTCATGGCCTACGCGGCCACCATCCAGCACGACAAGGGCCAGTTCGCCATGGTCATGCGGTTCATCGTCATGCCGTTGTTCCTGTTCTCCGGCACGTTCTTCCCGCTGGACACGCTCCCGCTTGCAGTCCGCTGGATCGGCTGGATCTCACCGATCTGGCACGGAACCGAGCTTGGCCGCGTGGTCAGCTACGGGTACGAGGAAGAGCCGTGGCTCACCGTCGTCCATGTCCTCTTCCTGCTGGGCCTGGCGGCTGCCGGCTGGATCCTGACCAAACGCCAGTTCGCTAAAAGGATGGCCTCATGAGCGTCCTGACCGGAAGTTTCAACACAGGGGACCACAGCGTCACCGAAGCCGCGCGCCGCCGCCGCTTCGGGCCCATCTACTCCCGCAACGTCCGCGCCGTCGTCGCCCGCGGGCTCATGGCCACCAAGAGCAGCAACTGGATGGTCATGGTCTCCGGGTTCTTCGAACCCGTGCTGTACCTGATCTCCATGGGAGTGGGCCTGGGCGCCATTGTCGGGTCGGTCCAGGGCCCGGGCGGGCAGGAAATCAGCTACGCCGCGTACATCGCGCCGGCACTGCTGGCCGTGTCCGCCATGAACGGCGCCGTCTACGACTCCACGTGGAACGTCTTCTTCAAGATGAACTTCGCCAAGCTGTACCAGGGCATGCTCTACACGTCGCTGGGGCCGCTGGATGTCGCCATGGGCGAAATCTTCCTCGCCCTGCTGCGCGGGGCCATGTACGCGACCGGCTTCACGGCCGTCATGGGGCTGATGGGCCTCATCACCACGCCGTGGGCCATCCTGATGATCCCGGCCTCGGTGCTGATCGCCTTCGGCTTCGCGAGCTTCGGCATGGGGATCACGAGCTACATGAAGACATTCCAGCAAATGGACTGGATCAACTTCGTCATGCTGCCCATGTTCCTCTTCAGTGCCACGTTCTACCCGCTCAGCGTCTACCCGCAGTCCATCCAGTGGCTGATCCAGGCCATGCCGCTGTGGCACGGCGTGGAACTGCTGCGCCAGATCAGCGTGGGGGTGTTTACGCCGGCCACCGCCGTTCACATCGGTTACTACCTCGTCATGATTGCCCTCGGCGTCCTGCTCACCACGAGCCGCCTGCGCAAACTTTTCCTCAAGTAGCCGTCCTTCCAAAAAGGAGAACCCATGATCGGAAAATGGCAGGCCCTCGTCATCGACTGTGAGGACCCGGACAAGCTCGCCGGTTTTTACCAGGAGCTGCTGGGGATGATCCGGGTGCAGGAGGACGAGGAATGGATTTCGATCGGCGACGCCGCCGACCGTCCCGCCGTCGCCTTCCAGCGGGTGGAACGGCTGGTCCGCCCGCAGTGGCCCGACGCCGAGCACCCGCAGCAGATGCACGTGGACGTGCTCGTCGGGGACCTCGACGCCGCCGAAGCCGAGGTGCTCCGGCTCGGCGCCACCAGCCTCGGCGCCGGGACGGAAACCTTCCGGGTCTACACGGACCCCAGCGGCCACCCGTTCTGCCTGGTCCTGACCTAAACGCTGGTCCTGACCTAGGCCGGGCGCCGGGGCGGCGTTCGCCCGGGGTGGAAGCGCAACGGGCGGCCGGCCCCGTTTGCGATAATGGGCTCATGCAATCTCTGGGTAGCTCCTCGTCCACGTCCAACGACACCACGGCCCGCGGCCGGTTTTCCATGTTCCGCATCAGCGGGCCGGGGCTGCTGGTCTTCATCATCGCGTTCGTGGTGGCCGTGATCTTCGCGGCCAACCAGAACGACGTCGTGGGCTGGATCGTGGCGATCATCGCCGGCTTCTGGCTGGCGCTGGCCTCCTTCGTCGTGTTCAGCATCCAGAAAGCCGCCAAGAAGGCCGGGGCCAGGCTGAACGAGGCCCAGAACGCGTTCAACGCCGCAGCCGGGCGGCCCCCGGCGGCGGGCAGCGCGGACCACGGCGGCACCCGCGTGGTGAGCGAAAGCCGCGCAGCGGACAGCGTCCGCGACATGAAGCTGGACCACTCCTTCAAGATTGTCCAGGTCCAGGTCCGGGTGGTCGAGCAGGAGCGGGCGAAGGGCGAGGCGGCGGACCGCGACACGATCAGCCGCGCCCTGGAGACCATCGAGATCACCGCCACCAACGCGCGGGACATGATCAAATCCTCGGGCGGCGATGACGCTCCCGTCAGCGGAACCATCATCGACTAGAGTGGATCGGGTGAGCTCGGCATTGAAGAAGGACCACCTTCGCATCGCGTCAGTCAACGTCAACGGCCTCCGTGCCGCCTACAAGAAGGGCATGGCGGAGTGGCTTGAGCCGCGCGAGGTGGACATCCTGTGCCTCCAGGAGGTCCGCGCGCCGGACGCGATCGTCGAGGAACTGCTCGGCGAGGGCTGGTACATTCTCCATGCCGAGGCCGAGGCCAAGGGCCGGGCCGGCGTTGCCATTGCCTCCCGGGAAGAGCCCCTGGCCACCCGGGTGGGGATCGGCGATGACTTCTTCGCCACGGCCGGACGCTGGGTCGAGGCGGACTACATCGTGCGGGACGCGGACGGGCAGGCATCACAGATGACCGTCGTGAGCGCCTACGTGCACTCGGGCGAAGCCGGCACTCCCAAGCAGGACGACAAATTCCGTTTCCTCGACGTCATGGTCCAGCGGCTGCCCGAACTCGCCAAGCACAGTGACCACGCGCTGGTGGTGGGCGACCTCAACGTCGGCCACACGGAGCTGGACATCAGGAACTGGAAGGGCAACGTCAAACGTGCCGGCTTCCTGCCGGAAGAGCGGGCCTATTTTGACCGCTTCTTCGGCGAAGAAATCGGCTGGAAGGATGTTCACAGGGGCCTGGCGGGTAACGTCGACGGCCCCTACACTTGGTGGTCGCAACGGGGCCAGGCCTTCGACAACGACACCGGCTGGCGCATCGATTACCACATGGCCACGCCCGCTCTCGCTGCTGCCGCAGTGTCAGCCGTTGTTGACCGGGCAGCGTCCTGGGACACACGCTTCTCCGACCACGCCCCGCTGGTAGTGGACTACCGGCTCTAGTCTTAAGGCTTCCACGAATGACCACCACTTCAACTGCGACCACTGTGGCCCAGGCCGGCGTCGCCCCCGACGCTCAGACAGCCACCGCCAAGGACGCCTCTGCGGCCACCGCGGCCCGGCACCGCATCCTCTCCGGCATGCAGCCCTCCGCCGACTCCCTGCACCTGGGCAACTACCTCGGCGCCCTCGTGAACTGGGTCCGGATGCAGGACGAGTACGACGCCGTCTTCTTCATCCCTGACCTGCACGCGATCACCGTTCCGCAGGATCCTGCCGAGCTGGCGCACCGCACCCGGGTCACGGCCGCGCAGTACATTGCCGGCGGCGTCGACGTCGACAAGTGCACGCTCTTCGTCCAGTCCCAGGTGCCCGAGCACGCCCAGCTGGCGTGGGTCCTGAACTGCATCACTGGCTTCGGCGAGGCGTCCCGGATGACCCAGTTCAAGGACAAGGCGCACAAACAGGGATCAGAGCACGCCAGCGTCGGGCTGTTCACCTACCCCATCCTGCAGGCAGCGGACATCCTGCTGTACCAGCCGCACGGTGTCCCCGTCGGCGAGGACCAGCGCCAGCACGTGGAACTCAGCCGTGACCTGGCCCAGCGGTTCAACTCCCGCTTCGGCGACACGTTCACGGTGCCGCAGCCCTTCATCCAGAAGGAATCCGCGAAGATCTACGATCTGCAGCACCCCACCGCCAAGATGTCCAAGTCTGCGGAGTCGCCGGCGGGGCTGATCAACCTGCTGGACGAGCCCAAGGTCACGGCCAAGCGGATCAAGTCCGCCGTGACGGACACGGAGACCGAAATCCGGTTCGACCGGGAGGCGAAGCCTGGCGTGTCCAACCTGCTGACCATCTACTCCTCGATCACCGGGCAAAGCGTCGACGCCCTCGTCACCGCCTATGAGGGAAAGATGTACGGCCACCTGAAGGCGGACCTCGCCGAGGTGGTCACGGAGCACCTGACCCCGATCCGGAACCGGGCCAAGGAACTGCTGGACGATCCCGCGGAGCTGGACCGGCTGCTGGGCCTCGGCGCGGACAAGGCCCGGGAGATTGCCTCGCTGACCCTGCGCGACGTCTACGCCAAGGTGGGTTTCCTGCCCTACGCCGGCGCCCAGGGAGCCCGCTAGGTCAATGTCCTCCGTCAGCAAAGTCACCGCGAAAGCCGCCACGTCGAACGGACAGCGCAGCGAAGGCATCAGCATCGGTGTGATCCTGAGGTTCCCGGCGGACATCGCCGAGGAGCTCCAGCGCTGGCGGGCATCCTTCGGGGATCCCATGGCCGCCGTCGTCCCGGCCCACATCACGCTGGTCACCACCACCATGACCAAGGACTGGGCCGCGACCCAACGCCATGTCCGGGACGTGGCACGACGGCAGGAGCCTTTCACTGTGACCATCGCAGGGACCGGGTCTTTCCGGCCGGTGTCCCCGGTGGTCTTCCTGAACGTAGAGGACGGCTTCGGGGACTGCGTTAACCTGCACCGCCAGCTGCAGTCCGGCCCGCTGGAGCGGGAACTGCCGTTCGGCTACCACCCGCACGTCACCGTGGCCCACGATGTCGCCCCGGAAAGCCTCGACGAGGCCGAAACGGTCCTGAGGGATTACAGGGCCACGTTTCCTGTGGCTAGCATGGGACTTTACGAGCACGATGACAACGGCATCTGGCAGCTACGGGAAGAGCTCGATTTTGGGACCAAACCTGATCACGACAGAGGCCCGGACGGCACCGCAGGCGCCCGATAAGCCGCCGCTCCCCACCGATCTGGCCGGGCTGAAACTGGAAGTCATCCGCAAGAGGGTCGAATGGGGCCGGGCCCGGCGCTCCGGCGGCGGCATGGTCGCGTCCCTGATCGCGATGATGAACTGGCTCCTGGCCCGGCTGAACATGCTGCTGCCCCTGCGCGCATACTCGCACTACCTGCGTCAGCGTGGCCCGCTGTTGAGTGCCGGCATCGGCTTCCGGATGTTTTTCTCCATCACGGGCCTGTTGGCCACTGGCTTGTCCTTGGCCGGCCTCGTGCTCAGCGACCACCCGGCCCTGCTGGACCAGGTCATCAGGAGTGTGGCCGCCGCCGCGCCCGGCCTGTTGCAGGTCGACGGCAGCGAGGGGCTGGTTGACCCCTATGCGCTGCTGAACCCCACCAGCCTGGGTTGGGCCGCCGGGATCGCCGCCGTGGTGACGGTGTTCACGTCCCTGGGCTGGATCAGCGGCATCCGCGACGGTATGCGGAGCATGATGCAACTCGGCCCCTTGGTGATGAATCCGATCCTGCAGATACTCAAGGACGTCGGCACGCTGCTGCTGATGGGGCTGGCCCTGGTAGTCAGCTCCGCGGCCTCGCTGATCTTCGGGACGGCCGCCGGATGGGTTACCGGGCAGCTGGGCCTCGAGCCGATAATTGCCGGGCCGCTGACGACCTCCGTCACGATCCTCGTCCCGCTGCTGCTCGGCTGGGGCACCGCCCTGATCATGTACCGGGTGGCCGCCGGGCTGAAGCCGGCCCGGCGCTCCCTGCTGGAAGGGACCATTCTCGCCGCGGTGGGCACCACCATCCTGCAGATCTTCAGCACCCAGCTGCTGGCCAGCGCGGGCAAGAACCCCATTCTGGCGCCCTTCGCCATCATCATCGGCCTGCTGATCTGGTTCAACCTGGTCAGCCAGGTCTACGTGATCTGCGCCGCGTGGGTGGCGATCCGGGAAGAGGACCTCAAGGCCGGGCCCGCCGCCGCGACCACCGGCTGGGGTGCCCGGCGCGTCCAGCCGGGTAAAACCCCGGTAGAGCAGCGGGCCCGCCGCAGGCCGCTGGCCGCCGCGTTCAGGCGTCGAGGTACTGGTCGGCCCACGCCGAAATAATCTTGGCCGCACGGGCCGCCTGGCCTTTGCCGGTCAGGAGGTGGTCGCTGCCCTCCAGCGAGACGAAGCTGCGCGGGTGGCGTGCCGTCTGGAAGATGGTGCTGGCGTTTTCGATCCCGACCGTATTGTCGGTGGGGGAGTGCAGCACCATGAGCGGCTTGTGCAGCTGCCGGATGCAGTCCGTCAGGTCCGCCTTCTCGAGATCCTCGACGAAGTGCCGGCGGATCTCCACCCGCTTGCCGCCGAGGTCCACTTCGGCGCTTCCCTCGCTCAGGATGCGGTCCAGGGCCGCGTCAAAGACGTGCGCCACGTGCTTGGGGGAGAAGGGGGCACCCACGGTGGCCACGGCCCTCAGCTCCGGGATCTGCCGCGCGGCGGACAGGACGGCCGCGCCGCCAAACGAATGGCCCACCAGCAGGGAAACCCGCCGGTCTGAGTCCCGCATGAATTCGGCGGCCTTGACGGTGTCGGCCACCTTGTGGCTGAAGGACCCCTCCGACCACATTCCCGCCGACTCTCCGAGCCCCACGTTGTCGAACCGGAGCATGCCCACGCCATTGTCCGCCAGGGCCTTGCACATCCGCGACGCCGAGGGGCTGTCCTTGCCCAGGGTGAAGCCGTGCGAGAACACACCCCAGCCCTTGACCGGGCCCTCCGGCAGATCCAGCACGCCGGAGAGCCGCTCGCCGGTGGAACCCAGGAACGAGACTTTTTCTGAGTGGGACAAAGTGTCCCCTTTCGTGTGAGGGCGAATCAGTGAGGGCGGAAACGACGGCGGCGCCCCCACCCGGAAGGTGAGAGGCGCCGTCGTCGGTAACTACTGAAGGTGAAGCCGTTAATGCGGGCCGGTGGAACCGATCCTTAGACCTTGCGGGACAGGATGGCCTGCTTGACCTCAGCGATTGCCTGCGTGACCTGGATGCCGCGGGGGCATGCTTCGGTGCAGTTAAAGGTGGTGCGGCAGCGCCACACGCCTTCCTTGTCGTTGAGGATCTCCAGGCGCATGTCGCCGGCGTCATCACGGGAATCGAAGATGAAGCGGTGCGCGTTGACGATCGCCGCCGGGCCGAAGTACTGCCCGTCGGTCCAGAACACCGGGCAGGACGAGGTGCACGCGGCGCACAGGATGCACTTGGTGGTGTCATCGAACCGTTCGCGGTCCTCGGCGGACTGCAGGCGTTCCTTGGTGGGCTCGTGGCCACGGTTGATCAGGAAGGGCATGACTTCGCGGAAGGACTGGAAGAAAGGCTCCATGTCCACGATCAGGTCCTTCTCCACGGGCAGGCCCTTGATGGGCTCGACCGTGATGGGCTTGGACGTGTCCAGGTCCTTCAGCAGGGTCTTGCAGGCGAGGCGGTTGCGGCCGTTGATGCGCATGGCATCGGAGCCGCAGACGCCGTGGGCGCAGGAACGGCGGAAGGAGACGCTGCCGTCCATCTCCCACTTGATCTTGTGCAGGGCGTCCAGGACACGGTCGGTGCCGTACATGGTGACCTTGAAGTCATCCCACGTGGCGTCCTCGGAGACCTCGGGGTTGTAGCGGCGCACGCGCAGGGTGACGTCGAAGGACGGGATTTCCCCGCCCCCGCCGACGCCGGCGGGCAGTTCGATCTTGGATGCTGGCTCAGCGAGTTCAGCGCTCATCTTAGTACTTCCTCACCATCGGCTCGTAGCGCGTAAAGACCACCGGTTTGGTGGCAAGCCGGATGCCGGCAATCGACTCGGCGGAACCGTCCGCCGGGGCGTGGTCATCCTTGTACGCCATGGAGTGCTTCATGAATTTTTCGTCGTCGCGCTCGGGGAAGTCCTCGCGGAAGTGGCCGCCGCGGGATTCCTCGCGGTGCAGGGCCGCCACGGTCATGACCTTGGCGAGCTCGAGCAGGAAGCCCAGCTCCACCGCCTCGAGCAGGTCCAGGTTGAAGCGCTTGCCCTTGTCCTGGACGCTGATGCGCTGGTACCGCTCCTCGAAGGAGGCAATGTCCTTCAGGACCTGGTTCAGCGTGTCGGCGGTGCGGAACACCTGCATGTTGGCGTCCATGGTGTCCTGCAGTTCCTTGCGGATCGCAGCGACCTTCTCGGTGCCGTCAGAGGTGCGGACGTGGTCCAGCAGGTTCAGCGTGTAGGCCTCCGGGTCAACGGGGAGCTCCACGAAGTCGGCGGTCTTGGCGTACTCGGCGGCGGCGATGCCGGCGCGCTTGCCGAACACGTTGATGTCCAGCAGCGAGTTGGTGCCCAGGCGGTTGGAGCCGTGGACGGAGACGCAGGCGACCTCGCCGGCGGCGTAGAGGCCCGGGACCACCGTGTCGTTGTCCTGGAGGACCTCGGCGCTGATGTTCGTGGGGATGCCGCCCATGGCGTAGTGCGCCGTCGGGAACACCGGAACCGGCTCCGTGTACGGCTCCACACCCAGGTAGGTGCGGGCGAACTCGGTGATGTCCGGCAGCTTGGCATCGATGTGCGCAGGCTCAAGGTGCGTCAGGTCCAGGAGGACGTAGTCCTTGTTCGGGCCGCAGCCGCGTCCCTCACGGACTTCGTTGGCCATGGAGCGGGCCACGATGTCGCGCGGGGCGAGGTCCTTGATGGTGGGCGCGTAGCGCTCCATGAAGCGTTCACCCTCGGAGTTGCGCAGGATCGCGCCTTCGCCGCGGGCGGCCTCGGAGAGCAGGATGCCCAGGCCGGCCAGGCCGGTCGGGTGGAACTGGAAGAATTCCATGTCCTCCAGGGGGATGCCCCGGCGGAACGCGATGCCCATGCCGTCACCGGTCAGGGTGTGGGCGTTGGAGGTGGTCTTGAAGACCTTGCCGGCGCCGCCGGAGGCGAACACCACGGACTTGGCCTGGAAGACGTGCAGCTCGCCGGAGGCGAGGTCGTAGGACACGACGCCGGCGACGCGCTTCTGCTTGTACGGCGTGCCGTCCTCGCGGACAGCGTCCTCTTCGACGGTCAGCAGGTCCAGGACGTAGTACTCGTTGTAGAACTCGACGTTGTGCTTGACGCAGTTCTGGTACAGGGTCTGCAGGATCATGTGGCCGGTGCGGTCGGCGGCGTAGCAGGCGCGGCGGACCGGTGCCTTGCCATGGTCGCGGGTGTGGCCACCGAAGCGGCGCTGGTCAATGCGGCCCTCGGGCGTGCGGTTGAACGGCAGGCCCATCTTTTCCAGGTCCAGGACGGCGTCGATCGCTTCCTTCGCCATGACCTCGGCGGCGTCCTGGTCAACCAGGTAGTCGCCGCCCTTGATGGTGTCGAAGGTGTGCCACTCCCAGTTGTCTTCCTCGACGTTGGCCAGAGCTGCACACATGCCGCCCTGCGCCGCGCCGGTGTGGGACCGCGTGGGGTAGAGCTTGGTCAGTACTGCTGTTCGGGCGCGCTGACCTGATTCGATCGCCGCGCGCATCCCGGCGCCACCGGCACCGACGATCACGACGTCGTACTTATGGACCTGCATACCAGACGCTCTTTCTCTCAAAATTCGCTATAAACCACCGGCAGGCCGCGCCTGCCCGGTGAAGTCTCGTGCAATCTGCGCCTGCGCTCGGCAGGCAAGATCAGTTGCCGTGACGGACCGCGGATTCCTGCCCTTACGGGCTCCTGTCCGCTGCGGTTCCGCCGCTACGGCTGAACCATTACGGCTGCGCCGCTAAGGCGCGGGGCAGAAACCGCCGGGAAGCTGGACGCCGTTGGCCACGGGGCACGGATTGAACGTGAAGATGACCAGGGTGCCCAGGATGATGATGACCGTGGTGGCCGCGTAGAGCACAATCTTCAGCCAAAGGCGCGTTGCGTCCTTCTCGGCGTAGTCATTGATGATCGTGCGGACGCCGTTGGTGCCGTGCAGCATGGCGAGCCACAGCATGGCCAGGTCCCAGAACTGCCAGAACGGGTCGGCCCACTTGCCGGCCACAAAGCCGAAGTCGATCGCGTGGATGCCCTCGCCGACCAGCAGGTTCACGGTCAGGTGGCCGAAGATCAGCACCACCAGCACGACGCCGGAGAGGCGCATGAAGAGCCAGGCGAGCATCTCGAAGTTGCCCTTGGAACCGCCAGTGCGGCGGTACTTTGGCTGGATCTTTCCACTACTGGGTTTTCCACTACTGGGTTTTCCACTACGTGGGCTTTGAATGGTTGCAGTCATGGCTTAGTGACCTCCAAGGGCGAGGGACAGGTGGCGGATGGAGAAGCCGACCATGACGACGACCCAGAGGCCCAGGACCGTCCAGAGCATCTGACGCTGGTACTTGGCACCCTTCTTCCAGAAGTCGACGGCGATGATCCGCAGGCCGTTGAAGGCGTGGAACACGATCGCCGCGACAAGGCCCGTTTCACCCAGGGCCATGAGGGGGTTCTTGTAGGCACCAATCACTGCGGTGTAGGCCTCGGGGGACACACGCACCAATGAGGTGTCCAGCACGTGGACCAACAAGAAGAAGAAAATCACTACACCGGTAATGCGGTGTCCAACCCAGGACCACATGCCTTCACGGCCGCGGTACAAGGTGCCAGCTGGTTTTGTCGGCACTGAATAAACCTCCCTGCAACACAGCGGCGCTGGCATGGGATCCACGCGGGGGGAACGCCTGCTGCGAGAGCACTCGTAAGCTCAAGCCTAAATCTAGGCTTCGCTAACAGCTTATTCAATTTGGGAACTCCTTGTTGACCGGCCCCGGCGCGGTTTTGCGTTTGTTTTGAGACGAACGCCACATTTGGCTGTGGTCGCAGGCGCCGGTAGGGCCGGATCGCGGCTCAATTCGGACCGAATTGGCCGCCGTCGGCTAAAGTAGCCGTGATGACTACAGACAAAGTGACAAGCCAGGATTCACCGCTGGACCGTTTTATTGCGGTCATTCCGGCGGGCGGAGTGGGGACCCGCCTCTGGCCCCTGTCACGGGCAGCAGCCCCGAAATTCCTTCACGACCTCACCGGTTCGGGCAGTACTCTGCTGCGCGCGACCTATGACCGCCTCCAGCCCGTCGCCGGCAAGCACGTGCTGGTGGTGACCGGCTCCGCCCACAGGGCAGCCGTCTGCCGCCAGCTGCCTGAGGTCCTGGAAGCCGACCTCGTCCTGGAGAGCGAGCCCAAAGACTCCGGTGCTGCGATCGGACTCGCCGCGGCCATCCTCCACGAGCGGGACCCGGACATCATCATGGGCTCGTTTGCCGCGGACCAGGTCATCAGCCCGGACGACCTCTTCCAGGACGCCGTCCGTGAAGCCGTCTACACCGCGGCCGCGGGGAAGATCGTCACCATCGGCATCAAGCCGACCCATCCCTCCACCGGATTCGGCTACATCCGTTCCGGCGCGAACCTCCACATCCCGGACGCGCCCAGTGCGCAGTCCGTGGTGGAGTTCGTGGAGAAGCCCAGCGAGGAAGTGGCCCAGGAGTACGTCGACAGCGGCGAATATGTCTGGAACGCGGGCATGTTCGTGGCCCCGGTCTCGCTGATGCTTAAGCACCTCGAAGCCAACCAGCCCGAGCTCTTCGCCGGCCTCCAGGAGATCGCCAAGGCCTGGGACACTCCGGAGCGCGACGCTGTCACGGCGCGGGTGTGGCCCACGCTGCCCAAGATCGCTATTGACTACGCCGTCGCCGAGCCCGCCGCCGCCGCCGGCGACGTCGCCGTGGTGCCCGGAACGTTCCTCTGGGACGACGTCGGGGACTTCGCCTCCGTGGGCCGGCTCAACAGCGCCAAGGAAGTCGACGAGGTCACGGTCCTGGGCGAGGGCGCACGCGTCTTCACCGAGAACGCGAGCGGCGTGGTGGTCTCCGATACCAAGCGGGTGATCGCCCTGATCGGCATCAAGGACGTCGTGATCGTTGACACCCCGGACGCCCTGCTGGTCACCACCAAGGAACACTCGCAGCGGGTCAAGCAGGCCGTGGATGCCATCAAGGCCAAGGGCGACACCGACGTCCTGTAGCCGGAGGAGAGCGGATCACGGCCTGTGCAATGTTCAGCAATCCGTAACGCGCCGTACCCGATGCCGCTATTCTTTGGCCGCTCGATAGAGTTATTCCGTGCGCAACTATTCGACTGAAGCTGAGCCCACGACTCTCGTGGGGCCGTGGCTGGAGCCCCTCCTGCCGGAGCTGATCGCTTTCCGCCGCGACCTCCATGCGCATCCGGAACTTTCGTTCAAGGAGTTCCGCACCACCGACAAGCTGGCGAAACGGCTCGAGGAAGCCGGGCTCAAGCCGCGCCGCCTCGAGGGCACAGGCCTGACGGTCGACGTCGGACAGGGTCCCATCGCCACCGCACTGCGCGGGGATATCGACGCCCTGCCCATCATCGAGGAAACGGGCCTTGAGTTCGCCTCGAAGAACCACGGCGTGACCCATGCCTGCGGCCACGACGTCCACACTGCCACCATGCTCGGGATCGCGCTGGTCCTGCAGCGCATGCACGAGGCCTCCCCTCTGCGCGGGACCGTCCGGATCATCTTCCAGCCGGCCGAGGAGACCATGCCCGGCGGCGCCACCTCGTGCATCGAACAGGGCGTCCTGGAAGGCGTGCCGCGCATCCTGGCGCTGCACTGCGACCCCCGGATCGAGATCGGCAAGATCGGCACCCGGATCGGGGCGATCACCTCCGCCTCGGACACCATCAAGATTGAACTTTCCGGCCGCGGCGGCCACACCTCGCGCCCGCACCTGACCGAGGAGCTGGTCTTCGCCCTGGCGCAGATCGCGGTCAACGTTCCCGCAGTGCTCTCGCGCCGCGTCGATGTCCGCAGCGGCGTGTCCGTGGTCTGGGGGCAGATCTCCGCGGGCTCGGCCCCGAACGCCATCCCGGGCAGCGGCTACATGGCCGGCACCATGCGCTGCCTGGACCGTGACGCCTGGCACGACGCCGGCGAGCTGCTCGACGACATCATCCGGCAGGTCGCCGAGCCGTACGGCGTCGATGTCCACCTGGAACACACCCGCGGCGTGCCGCCGGTGGTCAACTCCGAGCACGAGACCGCGCTGATCGAGGCCGCGGCCCGCGCCGAAATCGGCGAGGGCGCCGTGGTCCTGACCCCGCAGTCCATGGGCGGGGAAGACTTTGCCTGGTTCCTGGCCGACACCCCCGGCGCCATGATGCGCCTCGGCACGAAGATGCCCGGCGGGGAAGAGTATGACCTCCACCGCGGTGACTACATCGTCGATGAGCGGGCGCTGGGCCTGGGCATCCAGGTGCTCACGGCGGCGGCCCTGCGCACCATCCGCGACCTGTAAGCCGTTCCGCCCGGGCCCCTACGCCGGGCCTGCCCCGCTACACCCGGCCAGGACCGCCGCGCGGAGTTTCCCCACCTTTGCCGGCACGACGCCGGGACACGCCGGCGGTTGCGGGCCGACACGCCGGCGGCACCCGTCAAACATGGGGAATCTCGGCGGCCGCGGCTGGGAACGGTGCCGCGGCTGGCCCCCTGCACACCTGTTACCGGTTCCCGCTGTGCAATTCAGTTGTGTACAACTGAATTGCACGCAACTGGATTGTGCAGTATGGTGGAGGCATGACCACGTCAGAAGAGGCCCGCACTGGCGGCCCGGAAGCGCTCCGCCTGAACCGGCAGGTGTGCTTTGCGATGTACTCTGCCTCACGTGCCGCCACGGCCGCCTACCGGCCCATGCTCGAGGAGCTCGGCCTGACCTACCCGCAGTACCTCGCCATGCTGGTGCTCTGGGAAGCGGCGCCGCGCAGCGTGCGTGAACTGGGGGAGGAGCTGGGCCTGGACTCCGGCACGCTCTCGCCGCTGCTCAAGCGGCTCGAAGCGCTCGGCCTCGTCCAGCGCCGCCGCTCCGCCGAGGACGAGCGCCGCGTGGAGATCTTCCTGACCGACGCCGGCGCCGCCCTGAGCGCCAAGGCCAGCGGCATCCCGCAGCGACTGGCAGACGCCGCCGGGCTCACCGCCGCGGAACTGGACCAGCTCCGCGACACCCTGGGCCGGCTGACGAACGCGCTTCACGCCTCCCACTAAGCCCTTCCCTTAAGCCCTTCCCCCTCCACCACCCTTCCCAGGCCCACACGGCCGACGTCGAAACCGCGGGAGGCGTGCCAACTCGCCGGAAATTTACGGCGACTCCGCAGGCTTCCGGCGAGTTCCCACTGAACCCCTTCTTCCCTCCGACAGAACGGAAACCCCATGAAGACCCTTTACACAGCAGAGGCCCTGGCCTCCGGCGAAGGCCGCGACGGCACCGCCATCAGCAAGGACGGCAAGCTGAGCGTCACCCTTGCCAGCCCGGTCGAACTCGGCGGTGACGGCGCGGGCACCAACCCCGAACAGCTCTTTGCCGCCGGCTACGCCGCGTGCTTCCACTCCGCCCTGCGCCTGGTGGGACGCAAGGAACGCGCCGACCTGACGGACTCCGCCGTCGCCGCCAAGATCCACTTCGGCGCCCTCGAAGACGGTGCCGGCTACGGTCTGGCCGCCGAACTTGAGATCGCCCTGCCCGCCGTGGACCGGGACACGGCCGAGGCCCTCGTGGCCAAGGCCCACCAGATCTGCCCGTACTCCAACGCCACCCGCGGCAACATCACTGTCGACATCACCATCCTGGAGGTAGCCGCATGAGCAACAACACCGAAACTCTCACCCTTCCCGCCACCACCCGCGAGATCCAGCTGGCGTCCCGCCCCCACGGCCGCCCCGTCCCGGCGAACTTCCGCCTCGCCGAGTCGGCGCTGCCAGAACTGCAGGACGGCCAGGTCCTGGTCCGCAACCTGTTCATCTCGGTGGACCCGTACATGCGCGGACGCATGAACGACGTCAAGTCCTACTCCGCGCCGTTTGCGCTGGATAGCGCCCTCGACGGCGGCGCCGTCGGCGAAGTCATCGCGTCCCGGGCCGAAGGGCGCGCTGTGGGCGACACGGTGGTGCACGGCCTCGGCTGGCGCGAATACGCCGTCGTCGATGCAGCGGCCACCACGGTGGCGCGCACCGATCTTGCCCCCGCGTCAGCATTCCTCGGCGCCCTCGGCATGACCGGGCTGACCGCCTACGCGGGACTGCTGAAGGTCGCGGAATTCAAGCCCGGCGACGCCGTGTTCGTCTCGGGCGCCGCCGGCGCGGTCGGCTCGCTTGTCGGGCAGATCGCGAAGGCCATGGGCGCGTCCAGGGTGATCGGCAGCGCCGGCTCGCCGGAAAAGGTGGCACGCCTGCTCGAACTCGGCTTCGACGCCGCGTTCAACTACCACGACGGCCCCGTGGCGGAACAGCTCGCCGCGGCCGCGGGTGAGCGCGGGATCGACGTCTACTTCGACAACGTCGGCGGCGAGCACCTCGATGCCGCGCTGTCCGCCCTCACGGTCGGTGGCCGGGTGGCCATGTGCGGGGCCATCGCCCAGTACAACGCGACCGAGCCCACGCCGGCGCCGCGGAACCTCATGCTGGCGATCGGCAAGCAGCTGACGCTCAAGGGCTTCCTGGTGGGCGGCTACTGGCAGCACATGGCCGAGTTCGTCGAGACCATGTCCGGCTGGCTGGCCGACGGAACGGTCCGCTACGACGAGACGGTGGTGGACGGGCTGGAGAATGCCCCGCAGGCCTTCATGGACCTGCTCGACGGCGCCAACACCGGCAAGATGCTCGTGCGGCTGTAGCCTGACACCCGGCAATCGCCGTGCCGCCACATACGGCTCCGGCGCCGGTTCCTGCGGGGACCGGCGCCGGAGCTTATGTGGTCGCGGCGGGCACCGGCTACCTCTAGGTAACAAGTTCTCAACAATCTGGGCATTCGCCGGGACGTGTGTTATCGGGACGTGGCGCAGGCCACTACAGTAGCTTGCATCAGTGCGCCTCGGCGCAGTGCTGCGAAATCCATCAGTGACAACAGAGATCAGCGGAACACCGCAGACAGACACTCATTGAACTTCCGTCGTAGCGCCTACTCTTTCTTCCTGGAGGAAAATTGAAGAACTCTCTGCGTGCCACCTTTAAGCGCGGATCAATGGCCGGCGTCGCCACCGCGGGCGCGGCTGCACTCCTGCTGACCGGCTGCGGAGCTGCCCCGGAGGCCAGCACCGCCACCAACACCGCCAGCAACTACCAGGGCTGCATCGTGTCCGACTCGGGCGGGTTCGATGACCAGTCGTTCAACCAGTCTTCCTACGAGGGCTTGAAGAAGGTCACGTCGGAGCTGGGCCTTAAGATGAACCAGGCCGAGTCCAAGACCAACAACGACTTCGAGCCCAACCTGCGCGCCATGGTCTCCGCCGGCTGCAACCTGACCATCACGGTCGGCTTCCTGCTCGGCGACGCCACCAAGTCCCAGGCCACCGCGAACCCGGACAAGCACTTCGCCATCATCGACTTCGGCTACGACACCCCGGTCGCCAACGTCAAGCCGATCATCTACGACACCGCCCAGGCAGCATTCCTGGCCGGCTACCTCGCAGCCGGCACCACCAAGACCGGGACGGTCGCCACGTTCGGCGGCATCAAGATCCCCACGGTCACCATCTTCATGGACGGTTTTGCCGACGGCGTGAAGTACTACAACGAGAAGAAGGGCAAGGACGTCAAGCTTCTCGGCTGGGACAAGGCCAAGCAGGACGGCTCCTTCACCGGCGACTTCGAAAAGCAGGACAAGGGCAAGCAGTTCACCCAGAACTTCCTGGACCAGGGCGCCGACATCGTCATGCCCGTCGCCGGTCCGGTCGGCAAGGGTGCGGGCGCGGCCCTGCAGGAAGCCAAGGCAGCCGGCAAGGACGTCAAGCTCATCTGGGTTGACTCCGACGGCTTCCTCACGGCACCGGACTACAAGGACATCATGCTCTCCTCCGTCATGAAGCAGATGGGCCAGGCCGTCGAGGCGGTCGTCAAGCAGGACAAGGACGGCCAGTTCACCAACAAGCCGTACGTCGGCACGCTCGCGAACGACGGCGTTCAGCTTGCCCCGTTCCACGACATGGATTCCCAGGTTCCGGCCGAACTGAAGTCCGAGCTGGACCAGATCAAGAAGGACATCGCCGACGGCAAGCTGAAGGTTGAATCCGCAGCAAGCCCGAAAGCCTAACTTCCTCCGCTAAGCGCCACGGCCCGTCCGGTCACCACCGCACGGGCTGTGGCGCTTTTCGTTGCGGCCCTTAGTGCCTCAGATCCCAGGCACTAAGCTGGTGCTGCAGCGCCCCTACGCGTCCGGACCAAGCCTTCCGGACACCTCGAGATTGGTCAGAGTTTTGAAACTTGAACTCAAGGGCATTACCAAACGCTTCGGCTCCCTGGTAGCAAACGATCACATCGATGTGGTTGTTGAACCCGGGCAGATCCACTGTCTGCTCGGTGAGAACGGCGCGGGCAAGTCCACGCTGATGAACGTCCTCTACGGACTGTACGAGCCCACAGAGGGCGAAATCCTCATCGACGACAAACCGGTCACGTTCCGCGGTCCCGGCGACGCCATGGCGGCCGGCATCGGCATGGTGCACCAGCACTTCATGCTGGTCCCCGTCTTCACCGTCGCGGAGAACGTTGCCCTGGGAGCGGAGACCACCAAGACCGGCGGATTCCTGGACCTGGATGACACCCGCCGGAAAATCCGGGAGATCTCCGACCGGTACGGTTTCGACGTCGACCCCGACGCGCTGATCGAAGACCTCCCCGTGGGCGTGCAGCAGCGCGTGGAGATCATCAAGGCACTGGTCCGCGACGCCAAGGTGCTCATCCTCGATGAGCCCACGGCCGTGCTGACCCCGCAGGACACCGATGAACTGCTGGACATCATGCGCCAGCTCAAGAGCCACGGCACCTCGATCGTCTTCATTTCCCACAAGCTGCGTGAGGTGAAGGCCGTTTCGGACACCATCACCGTCATCCGGCGCGGCAAGGTAGTGGGCTCGGCCGATCCCGGCGCCTCGACCACCGAGCTGGCCTCCATGATGGTGGGCCGGGCCGTGAGCCTGACCTTGGACAAGGCTCCCGCGAATCCGCAGGAGACCACCTTCGAGGTCAAGAACCTCACCGTCATCGCCCCCAACGGCCAGCACGTGGTGGACGGGATCAGCTTCGGAATCGCCCGCGGCGAGATCCTCGCCGTCGCCGGCGTCCAGGGCAACGGCCAGACGGAACTGACCGAAGCCATTTTGGGCCTGCACGAGCGGGTCCACGGCTCGATCACCCTCGACGGCGAAGAACTCGTGGGCCGCAGCGTCAAGGAGGTCCTCAACGCCGGCGTCGGATTCGTGCCGGAAGACCGGTCCCTCGACGGGCTGATCGGCACGTTCTCCATCGCCGAGAACCTGATCCTGGACCGCTACGACCAGGCGCCGTTCGCCAAGGGCATCAGCATGAGCCCGGCCAAGGTCCTGGAGAACGCCAAGACCCGGATCGCGGAATTCGACGTCCGCACCCCGTCCGGCTCACTGGCAGCCGGCACCCTGTCCGGCGGCAACCAGCAGAAGGTCGTCATGGCCCGGGAGCTCTCCCGGCCGCTGCGGCTCTTCATCGCCTCCCAGCCCACCCGCGGCGTGGACGTGGGCTCCATCGAGTTCCTGCACAAGCGGATCGTCGCGGAGCGGGACCACGGCACGCCCGTCATGATCGTCTCCACCGAACTGGACGAGGTGATTGAACTCGCCGACCGGATCGCCGTGCTGTACAAGGGCCGGCTGGTCGGGATCGTCCCGGCCGGCACCGGGCGTGACGTCCTGGGCCTGATGATGGCCGGCGTTTCCCCGGACGAGGCCCAGGCCGACGCCGCAGGCAGGCACTCGGCCCGATCCCTTTCTGAAAACCCGGCCGCGAACGCAGCAGAAAACCCGGCCGGCACCCCGGCCGAAAAACCCGCAACGAAGCCGGCCATGAACCCGGCCCCCGCCGCCCCGTCCGTGCAGGAGCCCGGCTCCGGCGCCGTAGGAGACCCCCATGAGTGAGAACACCGAGCCGCGGTCCGCGGCCGCACCGGACCCGGACCAACTTCCGGCATCGCAGGCCACCGACGTGGAGCCTGAACCGCTCGAGGATGATGCAGACTTCGTCACCTCGCTGGACACCGCGGGAGGCGCCCACCAGCCATCGGCCGTTCCGGTCTCGACCCAGAGCGGAGCTCTTCCGGGTGCCCCGGAAGAGGAGTCGCTGCTGCGCAAGATCTTCACCGGCAACGGCATCGTGACCATCCTGGCGGTGCTGCTCGCGCTGATCCTGGGCGGTCTGCTCATCGCCATGACGGACAAGGTTGTCGGCACCACGGCGGGCTATCTCTTTGCCCGGCCCAGTGACTTCCTCATCGCCGTCTGGTCCGCCGCCACCGATTCCTACGTCGCCCTCTTCCAGGGCGCGGTCTTCAACCCCCGCGGGAACGGCGTGGCCGGACAGTTCGCCCCCCTCATGGAGACGCTGACCATCGCCACCCCGCTGATCACCGCCGGCCTCGGCGTCGCCCTGGCCTTCCGCGCGGGCCTGTTCAACATCGGTGCGCAGGGCCAGATCATCATGGCCGGCATCCTCGCCTCGTGGGTCGGCTTCGCGCTGCACCTGCCGCTGGGGATACACCTGCTGCTGGTCCTGGTGGCCGGCGTCATCGGCGGCGCCGTCTGGGGCGGCATCGTCGGCGTGCTCAAAGCCCGGACCGGCGCCCACGAGGTCATCGTGACCATCATGTTCAACTACATCGCACTCTATTTCCTGCGCTACCTGCTCGACACGGACTTGTTCCAGCGTCCGGGGGCGGACACACCGATATCGCCCATCGTGGACCCCAGCGCCGCGTACCCGCTGATCTTCGGCAGCCAGTACCGGCTGCATCTGGGATTCCTGCTGGCCATCGCGGCCACCGTGTTTGTTTCGTGGCTGCTGAACCGCTCCACGCTCGGTTTCGAATTCCGTGCCGTCGGGGCCAACCCCAAGGCAGCCCTGACCGCCGGCATCAACGTCTCCCGGGCCACCATCCTGGTGATGACCATTGCCGGTGGCCTGGCCGGCCTGGCCGGCGTGGCACAGGTGGCGGGCACCGAAAAGGTCCTGACCGACGGTGTCGCGGCAACCTACGGCTTTGACGCCATCACGGTCGCGCTGCTGGGACGGTCCTCGCCATGGGGCACCTTCGCCGCCGGCCTGCTGTTCGGGGCCTTCCGCGCAGGCGCCGTCCAGATGCAGATCCAGACCGGAACTCCGATCGACATCGTGCTCGTGGTCCAGTCGCTCATCGTGCTGTTCATCGCGGCGCCGCCGCTGGTCCGGGCGATCTTCGGACTCAACCCGCGCAAGAAGAAGGCCGCGACCGCCGGCAAAACCAAGCAGGCCGCAACCACCGGAGGTGCCGCATGAGCACAACAGCAACCTCGCCCGTTGAAGGAAAACCACAGCCGGAGAAGAACCACAGGCCGACGGTGTCCGCCAAGCCCGTGACTTGGAAGTTGCCGGTCACGCTTGCGGTTCTGGCCACCATCGCCTTCATCTTCTTCGGACTGCTGGGCCCGCAGGCGAACGCCAAGTTCGGGGTTTCATCCAGCGGAGACTTCTTCCAGCTCCCGGCGATCGAAGTACCCGCGTTCCTGTCCGGCATGGTGCTCTCCCTGATCCTGCTGGTCCTCGCGGGCTACGCCCTGGTCCTGAAGGCGAGAGCGAACCGGCGGCCCCCGCGCTGGGTGCCGGCCGTGTTCACCGTCGTTTTCGTGGTCGCCTTCCTGATCTGGGTGGTGGGCGGCGCCCGGACCCCCAGTATTTCGCTGGCAGGCCTCATCGCCGGATCCGTGACCCTCGCCGTGCCGATCGTCTTCGGCTCCCTCTCAGGTGTGCTGTGCGAACGCGCCGGCGTCGTTAACATCGCCATCGAAGGCCAGCTCCTGGGTGGTGCCTTCACGGCCGCGCTCGTCGCCAGCCTGACGCACAACCCCTACCTGGGCCTGCTTGCGGCGGCCGTGGCGGGCGCCCTTGTGTCGGTGGTGCTGGCAGTGTTCAGCATCAAGTACGTGGTCAACCAGATCATCGTCGGCGTCGTGCTCAACGTCCTGGTCTCCGGGCTCACCGGCTTCCTGTTCACCACGGTGATGCAGTCGGACCCCGAGAAATACAACTCGCCCGCCGAGCTGCCCATCATTGATATCCCGGTCCTGTCCAGCATCCCCGTGATCGGGCCCATCCTCTTCAAACAGTCCGTGGTGGGCTACCTGATGTACGTGGCAGTCATCGTGATCTGGGTCGCACTGTTCAAGACGAAGTGGGGCCTGCGCGTCCGTGCCGTGGGCGAGCACCCGCAGGCGGCCGACACCCTGGGCATCAAGGTCAACGCGACCCGCTTCTGGAACGTCACTCTTGGCGGCGCCGTCGCCGGGATCGGCGGATCGTTCTTCACCCTCGTGGCGATCGACAGCTTCACCAAGGAAATCTCCGGCGGCCGCGGCTTCATTGCCCTCGCCGCCATGATCCTGGGCCGCTGGAACCCGATCGGGGCGTTCTTCGCGGCGCTGCTGTTCGGCTTCGCCGACAACCTGCAGAGCATCGTGACGATCATCGGCACCCCGGTGCCGAGCCAGTTCATGGCCATGCTGCCGTACGTGGTGACCGTGTTTGCCGTGGCCGGGCTCGTCGGCCGCTCCCGGCCGCCGGCCGCTGACGGCATACCGTACATCAAGGGCTGAGAATGGACAGCACCGACGTCGACTGGGCTGCACTCGAAGCCGCGGCAGTCTCCGCCATGAAGAACGCCTATGCGCCGTATTCGAAGTTTCCGGTGGGGGCCGCGGCCCTCACCGGAGACGGGCGGATCGTCAGCGGCTGCAATGTCGAAAACGCCAGCTACGGGCTGACCCTGTGCGCCGAGTGCGCCCTGGTGGGCAACCTGCAGATGACCGGCGGGGGACGGCTGCGCGCCTTCTACTGCGTCGACGCCGGCGGGAATGTCCTCATGCCGTGCGGGCGCTGCCGCCAGCTGCTCTACGAATTCCGGGCTCCGGACATGGAGCTCATGACCACGCAGGGAATCAAGACCATGGACCAGGTCCTTCCCGATGCCTTTGGCCCCCAACACCTGGAGGAACCCCGGTGACACAAACGACACAGAGCCCCAACAACAGTGAAGCGTTCGACGCCGTCGACATCATCCGCATCAAGCGGGACAAGGGTGTGCTCAGCCCGGCCCAGATCGACTGGACAATCGACGCGTACACCCGCGGCGCCATCGCCGACGAACAGATGGCCGCCCTGAACATGGCCATCCTGCTCAACGGCATGGACCGGGCCGAGATCTCCCGCTGGACGGCGGCCATGATCGCCTCCGGCGAGCGGATGGACTTCTCCAGCCTGCGGCGGCCCGACGGCCGCGTGAAGGCGACGTCGGACAAGCACTCCACCGGCGGCGTCGGGGATAAGATCACCCTGCCGCTGGCTCCGCTGGTGGCGGTGTTTGGCGTGGCAGTGCCGCAGCTCTCGGGCCGCGGCCTCGGCCACACCGGCGGCACCCTGGACAAGCTCGAGGCCATCCCGGGCTGGCGTGCGGCCCTGAGCAATGACGAAATGATGGCCCAGCTCCAGGACGTCGGCGCGGTCATTTGCGCGGCCGGGGCCGGGCTGGCCCCGGCGGACAAGAAGCTCTACGCGCTCCGCGATGTCACCGGAACCGTGGAGGCCATCCCGCTGATCGCCTCCTCGATCATGAGCAAGAAGATCGCCGAAGGCACCGGCTCGCTGGTGCTCGACGTCAAGGTGGGCAGCGGCGCGTTCATGAAGGACGAGGCGCGCGCCCGCGAACTGGCCGAAACCATGGTGGCCCTGGGCAAGGACGCCGGCGTCAACACGGTGGCACTGCTTACCAACATGAACACGCCGCTGGGCCTGACCGCGGGCAACGCGATCGAGGTCGAGGAATCCGTGGAGGTCCTCGCCGGCGGAGGCCCGGACGACGTCGTCGAACTCACCGTCCGGCTCGCGGAGGAAATGCTGGCGTGTGCCGGCATCCGCGACGCCGATCCCCGGGCAGCACTCCGGGACGGCCGGGCTATGGACGTCTGGAACCGGATGATTGAGGCCCAGGGCGGAGACCCGCGCGCCAAGCTCCCGGTCGCCAAGGAATCCGAGGTCATCTACGCCCCGGCCGACGGCGTCCTGGTGGAGCTCGACGCGATGGCCGTCGGCGTCGCTGCCTGGCGGCTCGGCGCCGGACGCGCCCGCAAGGAGGACCAGGTCCAGGCCGGTGCCGGGGTGCGGATGCACGCCAAGCCCGGCGCCACGGTCAAGGCGGGCGAACCGCTCATGACCCTGCTGACGGACACACCGGAGAAGTTCGAGCGTGCCAAGGAAGCGCTCGAACACGCCGCCGTGATCGCCCCCGAGGGCTCCCGGCCCGCCCAGAAGCTCATCATCGACCGCATCGCCTAACCCCGTTGCCCTATCCCTTATGGCGCCCAAACCCTGGGGATAACAGCCGTACGTGATGGGGCAACGGCGGCCGGAGCCGGCGGTACACTAACTCCACAAGACTGACTCCACAGCAGTACCCTTGGCGCAGGCCCGGCTCCGGCCGAGCCTGCGCTTGGATCGATCTGGCCCCGCCGCGCGTTAGGAAGCTGTGCAGGCAATCAACGACTTCATCCTCGCCGCCGCAGGGCAACCCTGGGTCCTCGTCCTGGTTTTCGCCTGCTGCGTGATCGACGGCTTCTTCCCCCCGATTCCGAGCGAATCGGTGGTGGTGGGCCTGGCTGCAGTCGCCGCCACGGCGGGCGTCCCCAACCCTCTGCTCCTGATCGCAACGGCTGCCGCAGGGGCACTGGTGGGCGACAACATGGCCTACCTGATCGGCCGCGGGACCGGAACCCGGCGCTGGGCGTGGCAGCGCGGCCCGCGCATGCAGGCGGCCTTCCGCTGGGCCGGCCGGGAACTGCGGAAACGGCCTGCCTCACTGATCCTTGTGGCGCGCTTCGTCCCGATCGGGCGGGTGGCCGTTAACCTGACCGCCGGTGCCACACACTACCCGTGGCGCAGATTCGTCAGCCTGACGGTGCTCTCGGCGCTGCTGTGGGCCAGCTACTCGGTGGGGATCGGCCTGACCGTTGGTCCGTGGTTTGAGAAAAACCACGTGCTGGGAGCGGCCATTGCCATCGTCTGCGCGATCGTCCTGGGCGTCGTCCTGGACCGCGTGATCAGCAGGGTGCGCGGCCGCGCACCGGAGGAACAGACGCATTCCGTGCCGCCCGCCGAGTCCTAGGCGGATTGGGCCCGCCCATGGGACACTTAGGAGCGATTTGGGTCACGTTTGTTGGCCGCACGTCGTGCAAAGTTTCGTCCATAGTTCCACCCACTGTCATCGCGAGTACGTTACGGCTTAGTTGTCCGTTCCCAGTCATCAAGGAGCACCACCTGCATGGAGTTCATTAACGAGGCCGTGCTCCATGCCGCTGGCCAGTGGTGGATCTACCCCCTCCTGCTGGTTTTTTTCTTCGTGGACGGCTTCGCGATGGTGGTCCCGAGTGAGACCCTGATCGTTGCCCTGGCGGCGTACTCCGTGCACAGCGGCCAGCCCAACCTGTGGATCCTGGGCCTCACGGCGCTCGTGGGAGCCATGGCCGGCGACAACATGGCCTACATGCTCGGCCGCAAGATTGGCCTCGAGCGGTTCCGCTGGATGCGCAAGCCAAAGGTCCAAAAGGTGTTCGGTTGGGCCCACTACGAACTCGAGAAGCGCGGCGCCGTCCTGATCTTCACCGCCCGGTACATTCCGTGGGGCCGTGTCGCGGTCAACTACGTGGCAGGCACGACGGCGTTTCCGCACCGCCGGTTCTTCTTCCTGGACGGCTTCGCCTGCCTGACGTGGGTCGCCTACTCCATCGGCATCGGCGTCCTGGCCAGTTCCTTCCCGTGGCTGCACCACAACCCGTTGCTCAGCGCGGGCATCGCGGTGGTATTCGCCATTGTGCTCGGTGTCCTCATCGACCATCTCCTGCGCTGGTGGCACAAGCGCCTGGGCCGCCACGACACCCGTCCGGTCCCGTCTGAGACCGAATACGTCGCCGAACCCGCCTCCGGTGAGCGTGCTTCCGAGCTGCACGGCACGATGCTGGCCGGTCCGTCCGCTGAGTCCGGAGCGTCCGGAAAGTAGCTTCCGGCGCCCGGCGACCCTATGGTTGGAACGTGACTGAGACTATTCCTGACGCTGCCCCTGACCTCGACTTCGACCTGAAGGGCCTTCCCAAGGTTTCCCTTCACGACCACCTGGACGGCGGACTCCGCCCGGCCACCATCATTGAACTTGCTGAGGCCGTCGGCCACACGCTGCCGTCCACGGACCCCGTCGCCCTGGGGGAGTGGTTCCGCGAATCCGCCGACTCCGGTTCCCTGGTCCGCTACCTGGAGACTTTCGACCACACCATCGCCGTGATGCAGACCAAGGAGGGCCTGTTCCGCGTCGCGAAGGAATTCGTCGAAGACCTGGCCGACGACGGCGTCGTGTACGGCGAGGTGCGCTGGGCACCCGAACAGCACCTGCAGAAGGGCCTGAGCCTGGACGACGTGGTCGAAGCCGTGCAGGCCGGCCTCGAAGCTGGAGTGGACGCGGTGGCAGAGACCGGCCGCGATATCCAGGTGGGTCAGCTCATCACCGCCATGCGCCACGCCGACCGCGGCCAGGAGATCGCCGAACTGGCCGTCCGCCACCGCAACAACGGCGCCGTCGGCTTCGACATCGCCGGCGCCGAGGACGGCTTCCTGCCGTCCCGCTTCAAGGACGCCTTCACCTACCTGGCCCAGCACAACTTCCCGGCCACCGTCCACGCCGGCGAAGCCGCCGGTCTGGAAAGCATCCAGTCGGCCCTCGTCGACGGCCGGGCCCTGCGCCTGGGCCACGGCGTCCGGATCGCCGAGGACGTCACGATCGAATTCGAAGAGGACGAAGAGGCCGCCGACGCCGAAGGCTTCGACGACTCCGTCAACGACACCATCGGCATGGTGACCCTGGGCGAGCTCGCCAGCTGGGTGCGGGACCGTGGCATCGCCTTGGAGATCTGCCCCTCCTCCAACCTGCAGACCGGTGCCATTGCCGGTTTCGGTGAGGGCATCGAAAGCCACCCGCTGGACATGCTCTACCAGCTCGGCTTCAACGTCACCATCAACACCGACAACCGGCTCATGAGCGGCGTGACGCTGACCGACGAGTTCGAACTCCTGGTTGAGACGTTCGACTACGACCTCGATGACCTGCTGGAGCTGACGCTGAACGCGGCCGAGGCCGCCTTCCTGCCGCTCGAGGAGAAGGAAGCCCTGGTCGAATACATCAACGAGGCCTACTCCGATCTTGGCTAACGAGGACACATCACCCGTCCAGAGGCTCGCTGGGCCCACAGCGGCAGGGGTCCCCGGCCGAGCTTGCGAGGTCGGGGAGCTGCTGGGGACGATCGCGGCCCTGCGCGAGCATTGCCCCTGGATGGGTGCCCTCACCCACGAGTCCCTCGTGGAGTACCTCCTGGAGGAGGCCTATGAGGTGGCCGAGACCATCGAGACCGGCGCCGGCGACGCGGAACTGCAGTCTGAACTGGGGGACGTCCTGTTGCAGGTGGTGCTCCACGCCCGGCTCGCCGAGGAACGCGGCGCCTTTGACCTGGACGATGTCGCCCGGGTTCTGAAGGCCAAGATGATCCGGCGCAACCCGCACGTGTTCCGGCCCGACGGCTCGCTGCAGGATTCCTTCCCGGCAACGGTGGAGGAGATCGTCCTGAAATGGGACGCCGTCAAGAAGGCCGAGATGCCCGAACGCGGCCACGTCTTCGACGGGGTTCCCGCCGCGCTGCCGGCCCTCGCGCGGGCCCAAAAGCTCCTGGACCGCGCCGAACGCGCGGGCATGGCAGCGGCCGCCGGCCAAACCGCCGCCGGAACCGCCGTCGACCTCCCGGCCGCCGAGGAGGAACTCGGCGACCTGCTGTTCGGGATCGTGGCCGCTGCCCGGGCCGGCGGGCTCGACGCCGAACGCGCCCTCCGCGGCGCCCTGCGCCGGTTCCAGGACAGCACCGGCCCCGGGCCCTCGGCACAATAGTGCTGGCAGACTAGAGTCGGCACGGTAGCGGCACCATCATGACGTCCGGGGATTGGATAGGTTTCCGTAACTTATCCCGCTCTCGACTACGCTAGTAGCGACGACGACGTCGGCTTTCCGCTTGATGTTCAGCCAGAGTCCAAGCAGTCAGATTCCCTGCAGATCGCTTCACCCAAAGGAGCATATCCATGGCGCTTATCGATGCCATCCACGCCCGCGAAATCCTCGATTCCCGTGGCAACCCGACCGTAGAAGTTGAAGTCCTGCTCTCGGACGGCCAGATCGGCCGCGCAGCAGTTCCCTCCGGCGCTTCCACCGGCGAGCACGAGGCCGTTGAACTTCGCGACGGCGACAAGGGCCGCTACCTCGGCAAGGGCGTCCAGAAGGCCGTCGACGCGGTCATCGACCAGATCGCCCCGGCCCTGACCGGCTTCGACGCGACCGACCAGCGCAGCATCGACCAGGCCATGATCGACCTGGACGGCACCCCCAACAAGGGCAAGCTCGGCGCCAACGCCATCCTGGGCGTGTCCCTGGCCGTGGCCAACGCCGCCGCCGCCTCCGCTGACCTGCCGCTGTACAAGTACCTGGGCGGGCCCAACGCGCACGTCCTGCCCGTGCCGCTGATGAACATCCTCAACGGCGGCTCGCACGCCGACTCCGACGTGGACATCCAGGAATTCATGATCGTCCCGATCGGCGCCGAGACCTTCTCCGAAGGCCTGCGCTGGGGCGTCGAGGTCTACCACAACCTCAAGTCCGTCCTGCAGGCCAAGGGCCTGTCCACCGGTCTGGGTGACGAGGGCGGCTTCGCGCCGAACCTGCCGTCCAACCGTGCCGCCCTGGACCTGATCCAGGAAGCCATCAAGAACGCCGGCTACACCCCGGGCAAGGACATCGCCCTGGCCCTCGACGTCGCCTCCTCCGAGTTCTTCAAGGACGGCGCCTACCAGTTCGAAGGCAAGGCACTTTCCGCCACCGAGATGAGCGCCTACTACGCCGAGCTCGTGGCCGACTACCCGCTCGTGTCCATCGAGGACCCGCTGGATGAGAACGACTGGGAAGGCTGGAAGACCCTCACCGACACCATCGGCGACAAGGTCCAGCTCGTGGGCGATGACCTCTTCGTCACGAACCCGGCCATCCTGCAGCGCGGCATCGACACCAAGACCGCGAACTCGCTGCTCGTCAAGGTCAACCAGATCGGTTCCCTGACCGAGACCCTGGACGCCGTGTCCCTGGCCCAGCGTGCCGGCTACACCACCATCACCTCACACCGCTCCGGCGAAACCGAGGACACCACCATTGCTGACATCTCCGTTGCCACCAACGCGGGACAGATCAAGACCGGTGCCCCGGCACGCTCCGAGCGCGTGGCCAAGTACAACCAGCTGCTGCGCATCGAAGAGGAACTCGACGACGCCGCACGGTACGCCGGCCGCAGCGCGTTCCCGCGTTTCAAGGGCTAGTTAGCCGCGAAAACCGGTAACCGGTGGCTATGGTTGAAAGACCATGGCCACCGGTTCTTTTTTGGTCCGCTTTTGAAGGAGTGACATGGCAACCCGACGCCCCAATGTTCCCCGGGCTACGCCTGCCGCCAAGGCTGCTGCTGCCAAGCCTGCGGCCACGGGCCTGGGGGCAGCAGCCGACGGCGGCGAGGTCATCCAGGCAGACTTTGGCGGCGCCCGCAGCGGCACGGCGGCGCCGGCCGGCGCTGCGCCTGCCCCGCCACGGGTATCAGCCTCCACAGGCAAGCCGGCCCCGGGCAGCTCCGGCGCCGCATCTGCGGCCAAACCCCGTCCCGTAACAGCCCCGGCAGGAGCTCCGGCAAAGCCCGAGAGCCGCCCGGCGGCCGGGAAGGACGGCGCCAAGTCCGGCAGCAGGACCGACGCCAGGACCGGCGGCAAGAACCAGGGCCGGACCGCCGCAGGGGGGCCGGACGAATCCCTGGACCCCGTGCCCGCCAAAGCGTTCTCGGGCCGGCTGCTGGCCCTGGGTGTCGTCATGATTGCCATCACCATCCTGCTGGCCCCTACGGTCAAGATCTTCCTGGACAAACGCGCCGAAATCGCGGCGCTGCAGGCCGACATTGCGGCCAAACAGACGAAGCAGGAGGACCTCAAACGCCAGGTGTCGCGGTGGCAGGATCCCAACTATGTGAAACAGCAGGCCCGCGACCGCATTAACATGGTTATGCCCGGAGAGACGGGCTACTGGGTATTCGGCAGCGATCTTCCTGCCGCGCAATCCGGTGGCGCGGCGGGTGCAGCATCAGCACAAGACCCGGCCAACCTGCCCTGGGTGGACGCCCTCTGGGAGTCCATCAGGCGATCGGCAACAGACTAGAAGCGGCGCCCGCCGCCGGGATTGTCCCGCGGACAATCCGGAACAGGGCAGGAAGGTGCCACTCCCGTGGACGAGAACCGAGTGGACCAGAACCGAGCAGCCGAGGACAACGACGGGGCCAAGACCCCGGCACCACGGCACAGGGCAGACGCCCCGGAGGGCTCCCGCCAGCCGTCACCGCACGATCTCGAGGTCCTCAGCCGCCAGTTGGGCCGGCCCGTGCGCGACGTCGTCGAAATCCCGGCCCGCTGCGTCTGCGGAAACCCGCTCGTCGCCGCCACTTCGCCGCGGCTCAGCAACGGTACGCCGTTCCCCACCACGTTTTACCTCACCCACCCGGTGATCACCTCGGCGGTATCGCGGCTGGAGGCCGCCGGGCTGATGAACGAAATGAACGACCGGCTCGCTGCCGACGCCGGCCTCGCGGCCCGGTACCGGTCCGCCCACGAGGCATATCTGGCCTCCCGTGCCGAGATCGGCGCGCGCTCCGGCATCGGGGCCGTTCCCGAAATCGACGGCGTCTCCGCCGGGGGAATGCCGACCCGCGTCAAATGCCTGCACGTCCTCGTGGGGCATTCGCTGGCGGCCGGCCCGGGCGTGAACCCGCTGGGGGATGAATCGATCGCGGCCATCGCCGAGTGGTGGACCGTGGAGCGCTGTTACTGCGACGGCGCCTGGGACACCGGCGGGGAGGCCCCGTCGCGGGACCTCAGCCGCCATGGCCCCCAAGGCCTGCCGGAGATCGTGGGCCGGCCCGCACCGGTCCGCAAGTCCCGCGTCGACGCCGCCGGCGCCGGCGTCGCTGACACCGCCGCTACCGCCGGCGCTGCTGAGACGGCCGGTACCACCGGCACGGGGGAGTCCAAGTGACCCGGGTCGCGGCCGTAGACTGCGGCACCAACTCCATCCGCCTGCTGATCGCCGATGTGAGCGCAGGCGACGCAACAGGGCCGGCCACACCGCGGCTGACCGACATCGTGCGGGAAATGCGCGTGGTCCGGCTGGGCCAGGGTGTGGACTCCACGGGCGAACTGGCCCAGGAAGCGCTCGAGCGCACCTTCGCCGCGACCCGGGACTACGCTGCCCTCATCCGCGAGCACGGCGCCGAAAAGGTGCGCTTCGTGGCCACCTCCGCCACCCGCGATGCCCGTAACCGCCAGGTTTTCGTCGACGGCATCCGCGACATCCTCGGCGTCGAACCCGAGGTGATCACCGGCGACGAGGAAGCCGCGCTGTCCTTCGCCGGCGCCAGCAGTGTGCTGCCCTCCCGCGGGCAGGACCCCGTGCTGGTGGTGGACCTCGGCGGCGGCAGCACGGAGTTCGTGCTGGGCAACGCCGGCGGCGTCATCGCGGCCCGCTCGGTCGACGTCGGCTGCGTCCGGATGACCGAACGGCACCTGCGCAGCGACCCGCCCACCGCGGATCAGATCGCGGCCGCGGAGGCCGACGTCGACGCCGCCATCAGCGAGGCGGCACAAACCGTTCCACTGGAACGCACCACCGCCGTCGTCGGCGTGGCCGGCTCCGTCACCACCATCACCGCGCACGCGCTGCGCCTGCCGGAGTACTCGCCGGCCGCGATCCACGGCACCGAACTGGACCTGGACGCGATCCGGAAAGCCTGCACCGAGCTGCTCGAAATGACCCGGGAAGAGCGGGCCGCGCTGCCCTACATGCACCCCGGGCGGGTGGACGTGATCGGCGCCGGTGGCCTGGTCTGGCGGCGGGTCCTGCAGCGCCTGGCCGAGGTCACCGGCGGGCGCATCACCACGGCCGTGAGCAGCGAACACGATATTCTTGACGGAATTGCCCTCAGCATCCGATGATCCCGCCCCAGCAGCCGTGCCCCAGCGCGCGCCCGTGCCGCTGGTACATCCGCCGATAGGACCTGAATGACCAGAGCAACAGCCCGGCGCCGCCGGACCGCCTCCGCGTTGATGGCCTTGGCCCTCGCCGGCGGGGCGTCCACGGCGGCGCTGACCCTGGCCGCGCCCGCCCACGCCGACTCCTGGCGGGACAAGGAATACTGGCTCGCCGAGTCCGGCATCACCAAAGCCTGGGACGTTTCCAAGGGGGCCGGGGTCAAGGTCGCCGTGATTGACAGCGGAGTGGACGGCCGGCATCCGGATTTGGGCGGCGTGCTCGCTGGCGGCGCGGACATTTCCGGCGCCGGCAAGGCCAACGGCCAGGAAAGTATCGGCGCCAAACCCGAACACGGCACCCTCGTGGCCACCATGCTCGCCGGACGGGGGCACCAGGCGCCCGAAGCAACTGCCAAACCGAGCGCCAGCGCAACTGGCCCTGCCGCTGGCCCGGCCGCTGGACCTGACGGGGTTGTCGGCGTCGCCCCGGAAGCGCAGCTGCTGTCCGTGTCCACTTGGCTCGGTTCGGCCAACCCGGGCGGCAAGAGCGACCAGGACCAGATCCCGGAGGCAGTGCGCTGGGCCGTGGACAACGGCGCCCGCGTCATCAACATCTCCCTCGGCAGCACGTCGCCGGAATGGCCGCAGAGCTGGGACGCGGCATTCCTCTACGCCGAACAGAAGGACGTCGTGATTGTCGCCGCCGCGGGCAACCGGGTGGGCGGCAACGTCCAGGTCGGCGCACCGGCCACCATCCCCGGCGTCCTGACGGTTGCAGGCCTGGACCGCACCGGCGCGGCCAGCATCGACTCCTCCTCCCAGGGCATCAGCATCGGCGTCGCAGCTCCCGCCGAGGACCTGGTTGGCGGCCTGCCCGGCGGCGGCTACGCCGACTGGGCCGGCACCTCCGGAGCCACGCCCATCGTGTCCGGCGTCGCGGCCCTGATTCGCTCCAAATGGCCCGAAATGTCCGCCAGCCAGGTCATCAACCGGATCGTCACCACGGCCAAGGACGCCGGGGCGCCAGGGAAGGATCCGCTCTATGGCTTCGGCGTGCTGAACGCCGAGGCCGCCCTCAAGGCCGATGTCCCGGAAACCAAAGTCAATCCGCTGGGGTCCATTTCGGACTGGATCCGGGTCCACCGGCGCGGAAACCTCGCCACGACTGACCCTGCCGCGGAGCCCGCACCCTCCAGCGCTGCCCCCACCCTGCCCGAAGCGACCGTGCCCGTCGCGGAGAAGCCGTCCCAGCTGGACAGTGCCGTGCCGGCCGCGGTGGTCCTGGGCTTCGGAGCCCTGCTCGTCGGAATCGTTGTGGCCGCCGCGTTCCAGCTGCGGGCCGCCATGCGCACGCCGCCGAAGGACGGCCCGGACGGGCCGGACGGGACCGGCAGGGCCGAACCCGAGGCCGTCAATCCGGTGGACTCCAGCAAGCCGTCATAGTTAGTGAAGGTTTTCACAAACTACTGTATTCTTGAGATATGGCATCCTCCCTTCAGCTCCAGGACCGTCCCCGGGTACTCGTCGTCGGCGGCGGGTACGTCGGCCTGTATGTAGCCCTCAAACTTCAGAAAAAGATCGCGAATGCCGGTGGCATCGTCACCCTCGTGGATCCGCTGCCCTACATGACTTACCAGCCCTTCCTGCCGGAAGTTGCCGGCGGCAACATCGAGGCGCGCCACGCAGTCGTCTCGCACCGCCAGCACCTGAAGCAGACGGAACTCATTCAGGGCCGCGTGACCTCGATCGACCACGCCAACCGCACGGCAGTGGTCGCACCCTCCGACGGCGGCGGCACCTTCGAGATTCCCTACTTCGACGTCGTGCTTGCCGCCGGCGCCATCACCCGCACGTTCCCGATCAAGGGCCTCGCGGACAAGGGCATCGGCCTGAAGACCATCGAAGAGGCCGTCGCCCTGCGCAACAAGGTTCTCGAGCGGATCGAGACCGGTTCCCTCATGACGGACCCCGTTGAGCGCGCCCGCGCCCTGACGTTCGTCGTCGTCGGCGGTGGCTTCGCCGGCATCGAGTGCATCACCGAAATGGAAGACCTGGCCCGCGCCGCGGTCAAGAACAACCCGCGCATCAAGCAGGAGGAAGTCCGCTTCGTCCTGGTCGAGGCGATGGGCCGCATCATGCCCGAGGTCACGGCATCGCAGGCCGAATGGGTCGTCGAGCACCTCCGCAGCCGCGGCATCGAGGTCCTGCTGAACACCTCCCTCGACAACGCCGAGGGTTCCCTGAAGCTCATCAACCTCCCGGACAAGAGCCCGGCCCAGGAATTCGAGACCGACACCCTGGTCTGGACTGCCGGTGTGCAGGCCAACCCGATGGTCCGCTCCACCGACTTCCCGCTCGAGCCGCGCGGCCGCGTCCGCGTCCTGGCCGATCTGCGCATCGCAGGCGACGAGGGCATCATCGAGAACGCCTGGGCGGCCGGCGACGTCGCTGCCGTCCCCGACCTCACGGGCAGCGGCCTGCCGGACGGCACGTGCGTGCCGAACGCGCAGCACGCGCTGCGCCAGGCCAAGCGCCTCGCCAAGAACCTGTGGGCCTCCCGCTGGGACAAGCCGCTCAAGGATTACAAGCACAAGAACCTGGGCGCCGTCGCCGGCTTCGGCGAATGGAAGGGCGTGGCGAACATCAACCTGCTTGGCCGCATCGGCCTCAAGGGCCCGCTGGCCTGGCTGGCACACCGTGGCTACCACGGCATGGCCATCCCCACCGTGGAGCGCAAGATCCGCGTGATCTCCGGCTGGATCTGGGCCTTCTTCCTGGGCCGCGACACCACGCAGCTGATGGATCTGGACAACCCGCGCGGCGCCTTCGTGGCCGCAGCGACGCCGGCCCCGAAGCCTGCCGCTGCTCCCGTTGCCGGCACGCCTGCGGATGCTGCCAAGAACGACGCCGCGAAGAACGGCACTGCCAAGAACGACACCAAGGAAGCTGTTCCGGCCGACTCCAAGTAGCCTGATCCGAGCCTTCGACGGCGGCCGTTCCCCTCAGGGGGAGCGGCCGCCGTTTTCGTGGCGGGCAGCCGCCCCAGGACGCCGGGAGCGGACCGGAGCGCGGGGCCCGCGCCTAGACTGGCTCCATGACAGCTGAAAAGGACCTGCACGCCCTCCTGGCCACTATGCACCCCGAACTGCGCGAGGGCGAATACGTCTACGCCCTGTGGCCGCACGGCAAGCCCCTGGCCGGGGCCATTGCGGCCGCCGTCCGTGAGGCGGAAGGGCTGACCGTCGTGCTGCCGCGGAACGAAGCGGACAGCCTGGGGCTCTCCTACGACTTCGTCGCGGCCTGGATCACGCTCCAGGTGCACTCTTCGCTGGAGGCGATCGGCCTCACGGCAGCCGTCAGCGCGGCCCTGACCGAGGCGAAGATCAGCTGCAACGTCCTGGCCGGCTTCCACCATGACCATCTGCTGGTGCCGGTGGCGGACACCGAACGGGCGCTGGAGGTACTGCACGAGCTCGTCGCGGCCAACGGTGTGCACAAACCGGCACCGGAACTCGTGCTGCGCAGCGAGGAACCGGCGGACCGTCCCGCCATCCTCGCCCTCACCGCCGCCGCGTTTGCCATCTCGCCCGCCACCGGAGAGCACATCGACGGCGAACCCGAGGAAGTGAAGCTGCTGGCGCGGTTGTTCGAGTGCCAGGAATACCTGCCGGCGTTCAGTATCGTGGCCGAACTCGACGGCGAAATCGTGGGGCATGTGATCAGCACCCGCGGATGGGTGGACGGGCTGGAGCTGCTCGGCCTCGGGCCGATCGGGGTGGTGCCGCGGCTGCAGCGCCACGGCATCGGCACCGCGCTCATGAACGAGACCGTGGCGCGGGCCAACACCGCAGGGGAGCGGGGGATAGCGCTGCTGGGCAGCCCCGAGTACTACTCCCGCTTCGGCTTTGTTCCGTCCACCTCGCTCGGGGTGGCGCCGCCGGAGGCAGGCTGGGCCGCGCACTTCCAGTTGCTGCCGCTCGCCGTCTGGCCCGGCGGCGTGAGCGGCACCTTCCGCTACGCGGAGCCTTTCGCGGACTGATCCCCCCGGCGGCGGGATACCATTGACCGGGCGCCCCAGTAGCCCAATTGGCAGAGGCAGCGGACTTAAAATCCGCGTGTTGTGGGTTCGAGTCCCACCTGGGGCACTGAGCTGCGCGCCGCGCTGCGGCGCCCGGCAGCCGGGCGGCCCTGCCCCCCCCCGGCGTTCCCTGGCCCCTCGCACGGTCTTGCCCCCCGCACGTGCTGGCCTTCAGGATCGCCGTTCCGGGCAGCCGTTCCGGGCCGTCGCCCGCGACAAAACAGCCGCCGCAAACCGTCCAGATTTCCTCTATGCAACGAGTGTTATAAGGATGTGACCGTAGTCACTTATTTTCACGTCGAAATTGCACTAGCTTGAAGTGGAATCAGGAACACCTGATCTTTCGCGTCAAAGGCCGTTCGCACCTTTAGATCGAGGAGCTTGTACATGACTTCACTCCCCCGGGTTGCGCCCCGCGTCGCTAAGCTCACCGTGCTTAGCCTCGGCGTCGCCCTTTTGGCTACGGCTTGTGGCGGTTCACCCGCCCCGAGTTCGTCGGGATCCAGCTCAGCCGCGGCCGCGGGAATCGCGTGCCCGGCTCCCAGCGCCACCGGTGGCGGTACCAGCGCCGCCGGCGAAGCGGGCACTGTGCCCGCCTCGGCCACCACCACCCCCACGCCCCTGAAGATCGGCTCGCTCCTGCCGACGACGGGTTCGCTGGCCTTCCTCGGCCCGCCCGAAATTGCAGGTGTCAACCTCGGCATCAAGGAGGTCAACGATGCCGGCGGCGTCCTGGGCAAGCCGGTAGAGGTCATCCACCGTGACTCCGGCGACACCAAGACCGACATCGCCACCCAGTCCACCACGGCACTGCTCGGACAGGGCGTCAGTGCAATCGTCGGCGCCGCCTCCTCGGGTGTCTCCAAGACCGTGATCAACCAGATCACCGGTGCCGGCGTCGTCCAGTTCTCCCCGGCCAACACCTCCCCGGACTTCACGGCGTGGGATGACAAGGGCCTCTACTGGCGCACCGCACCCTCGGACGTGCTCCAGGGCAAGGTCCTCGGCAACTACATGGCCACCTGTGGCGCCCAGACGGTCGGCATGATCGTCCTGAACGACGCCTACGGAACCGGCCTTGCGAAGAACGTCCAGGCAGCTTTCGAGGCGGCCGGCGGCAAGGTTGTTGCCCAGGAGCTGTTCAATGAAGGCGATTCCCAGTTCAGCAGCCAGGTGGACAAGGTTCTCGCCGCCAAGCCGGATGCCATTGCCCTGATCACCTTCGACCAGGCCAAGAGCATCGTTCCGCTGATGACGGGCAAGGGCGTCAAGCCGACCCAGATCTTCATGGTGGACGGCAACATGTCCGATTACAGCAAGGACTTCCAGGCAGGAACCCTGAAGGGCGCCCAGGGCACCATCCCGGGAACCTTCGCCAAGGAGGACTTCAAGAAGAAGCTCCTGGGGATTGACCCGGCGCTGAAGGACTACAGCTACTCCGGCGAGTCCTACGACGCAGTGAACCTGATCGCACTGGCGGCCGAGGCCGCCAAGAGCACCAAGGGCACCGACATCGCAGCCCAGCTCAAGGCAGTCTCTGAAGGTGGCGAGAAGTGCAACACCTTCCCCTCCTGCGTCACCCTGCTCCGCAACGGTAAGGACATCGACTACGACGGCCAGTCCGGCCCCGTAACGTTCTCCGACGCCGGCGACCCGACGGAAGCCTACATCGGCATCTACGAGTACCAGGATGACAACACCTACAAGCCGGTCAAGGAAGAATTCGGCAAGCTGTAAGCCGCTTCCCCCCGACTAACAGAAGACCCCCGTCCAGTCCGGACGGGGGTCTTTTGTGTGCGGGGGAGTGGGCCAGGCGTCAAGCACGGCAGCAAGTAGGCCGGCATCGGACAGCTGACGCCGGAATGCCAGCTACGCCCCCAAGGTCCCCGTCCATAACTCTGCAACGCGTGACGCCGTCGCAGGCTGCGGAGGCGCCCGGAGGCGTGGCCAGAGGCCTGGGGCGCAGCCTGGCGCCGCCGGGCACGCACAAGGGCCGCCATCGGCTGGTGACGGCCCCTGCGGGGATACTGCCCGGAGCGCTATTCGACAGTGTCTGCGAGCGTCCCCAGATAGAGCTGGATGACCTTGGGATCCTTCATGAGCTCCCGGCCCGTCCCTGTGTACGCGTCCTTGCCCTGGTCCAGCACGTAGGCGCGGTCGCAGATCTGCAGGCAGCGGCGCGCGTTTTGTTCCACCATGATGACGGAGACGCCGGCCCGGTTGATCTCGTGGACCCGGAGGAAGGTCTCATCCTGCTTGACAGGGGAGAGGCCCGCGGAGGGCTCATCGAGCAGCAGAACGGCGGGGTCCATCATGAGGGCCCGTCCCATGGCGACCATCTGGCGTTCGCCGCCGGAGAGCGAGCCGGCCCGCTGTGCGCGCCGTTTGGCGAGCTCCGGGAACAGTTCGGAGACAAATTCGAACCGTTGGGCGAAGTCCTTGGGCCGCTGGAACATGCCCATCTGCATGTTTTCCTCGATGGTCAGGGCGGCGAACACGTTGTTGTTCTGCGGAACGAAGCCGACGCCCTTGCTGACCAGCTTGTTGGCCTTGAGCCCGGTGATGTCCTGCCCGCGGACCACCACCGAGCCGGAGTGGACCTTGACCAGGCCAAACATGGCCTTCAGCAGCGTGGACTTGCCGGCGCCGTTGGGGCCGATGATGCCGATCAGCTCACCCTTGCGGGCCTCGATGCTGCAGCCGTTGAGGATATTGACGCCGGGGATGTAACCAGCCACCAGATCGGTGACCTTCACGACCGAGTCGCCATCGAAGGCGGGCTGGGCGGCCGGTGCCGCGCTGGTGGCGCTCATTCTTCGTCCTTCTCTGTGCGGTTTGGCTCTTCGGCGCGGTTCGGCTCTCCGGCGCTGCGGCGGCCGCGCGTCGTCCCGTTCGCCGCCTCCTCCGCCTCGATGGTGAGGACGTCGGCGGAGATGATGCCGGCGTTTTCAGTGCCGACAATCGATTCCTCGTCGGCGACCAGCTCCGCGGCCAGTTCCTTGATGCCCTCGGCGTCGCCGAGATCCACGTCGTGGTGGGCGCCGAGGTAGGCGTCGATCACGGCGGGGTTCTTCATGACTTCGGCGGGAGGCCCTTCGGCCACGATCTTGCCCTCTGCCATCACCACCACCCAGTCGGCGATGTGGCGGACCATGTTCATGTCGTGCTCGACGAACAAGACGGTCATGCCCTCGGCCTTGAGGTTCTTGATGTGGTCCAGCAGCGACTGCGTCAGCGCCGGGTTGACGCCGGCCATCGGCTCGTCGAGCATGACCAGCTTGGGCCGCACCATGAGGGAGCGGGCCATTTCCAGCAGCTTCCGCTGCCCGCCGGACAGCGACGCCGCGTAGTCGTCCCTCTTGGCGTCCAGTTTGAACTTCTCCAGCAGCACGTTGGCTTCCTGGGTGATCTTCTTTTCCTGGCCGCCCCAGATGCCCTTGAACAAAGCCTTGGACAGCCGTTCGCCGGACTGGCTGGAGGCGCCGAGGCGCATGTTCTCCATGACGGTGAGCTTGCCCATGACCTTGGTGAGCTGGAACGTGCGCACCATCCCCATCCGGGCAACCTTGTACGAGGAGACGCCGGCGATGTTGTTGCCTTCGAACTGCCATGTACCCGAGTTCGGGGTATCGAATCCCGTCAGCAGGTTGAACAAGGTGGTCTTGCCGGCGCCGTTGGGGCCGATCAGTGCGGTGATCTTGTGCCGCGGGATCTCGAGGTACTGGACGTCGACGGCGTTGATGCCGCCGAAGGTGCGGGTGACGTTTTCTGCCACCACGATCGGATCACGCTTCTTGCAACCGGGCGCGATCTCGCCGGCTGCGATCGGACGGTTGTCCGTCATGTAGTCGATCTCTTCCGACGTGCGGGGTTCGTCCCGTGACTCTTCGCTTGGAATGCTCATGCGAATGCCAGCTCCTTCTTATTGCCGAGAACGCCCTGGGGCCTGAAGATCATTAGCAGCATGAGCGCCACGCCGACCAGGATGTAACGCAGCTGCCCGGCCTGGACCGTATTCAGCCACGTGATGGTGCCGGACTCGATCAGGCCGTAGAGGATGCCCTGGGTGAGCGAGAGCACCACCCAGAAGATCATCGCGCCGACCACCGGGCCGAGCACAGTGCCGAGCCCGCCGAGCAGCAGGCAGGTGTAGAGGAAGAACGTCAGTTCCGTGCCGTAGTTGGCAGGCTGCACCGCGCCGCGGGGAATCGTGAAGATCATGCCTGCCAGGGCTCCGAGCGCGCCGCCGATGATCAGGGACTGCATCTTGTAGGCGTACACGTTCTTGCCGAGCGAGCGGACGGCGTTCTCGTCCTCGCGGATGCCCTTGAGTACCCGGCCCCAGGGGCTTCGCATCAGCAGCCAGACCAGGGTGCAGAAGACGGCCACGACTGCCCAGGCGACCACCCGGATGAAGAAGTCGCGGTTGTTCATGCCAACGTAGGTCCCCGGCGGGAAGGGATTCATGGCGTAGAAATCGCCCTCGAAGGCGGCCAGGCCGTTGGCCGAGCCGGTGATGGCGGTCAGCTGGTTGGTCGTGACGATGTAGCGCACGATTTCGGCCGCCGCGATGGTCACGATGGCCAGGTAGTCCGCCCGCAGCCGCAGCGTCGGGATGCCCAGCAGCAGGGCGAAGATGGCGGACGCGACGACGGCGATGAGCAGTCCGACGAAGAACGGCACATGGAACGTCAGGGTGGAGATGGCGAAGCCGTAGGCTCCCACCGCCATGAAGCCTGCCTGGCCGAAGTTGAGCAGGCCGGTGTAGCCGAAGTGAACCGCGAGGCCGAGGGTGGCCAGGGCGTAGGCAGCTGTCGTCGGGCTGAAAAGTTCACCGGCGGCGCTGGAAAATATGAATCCGAAGTCCATGGCTGTCTCCTAACCCACGCGCTCTTTGCGGCCCAGAATGCCCTGAGGGCGGAACAAGAGGACAACAATCATGATGAACAACGCTCCCACGTATTTGAGGTCGGCGGCGAGGCCGAACACGGTGGTCAGCTCAACGAAGATGCCGACGATGATGGAACCGACCAGGGCGCCCCAGACTGTGCCGAGGCCGCCGAGGGTGACGCTGGCGAAGATGAGCAGCAGGATCTGCGAGCCCATGTCGAAGGTGACGCCGGGACGGTAGTAGGCCCAGAGGATGCCGCCGAGGGCGGCGAGCATGCCGCCGACCACCCAGACGATCCGGATGACGGAGTCGACGTCGATGCCGGAGGCCGCGGCCAGCGCCGGGTTGTCGGCCACCGCGCGGGTGGCCTTGCCGAGACGGGTCTTCAGCAGGACGACGCCGAGGGCGGCGATCACGACGGCGCTGACGAGGAGGGACAAGAGGTTGTTGGGGGAGATGGAGATCGGGCCGATCAGGATTTCCACGCTCTGGGCGAACGGCAGTTGCTGGGTGGCGCCGCCGAAGTAGAACTGGATGATGTAGCGCACGGACAGGGCCAGGCCGATGCTGACGATCATCATCGGAACAAGCCCCGTTCCGCGGCGCCGCAGGGGTTTCCACAGGCCCGCGTCCTGGACGTAGCCGAACAATCCGCCGCCGATGACGGCCAGGATGACGGCCAGCCAGAACGGCAGGTGCATCTGGTTGAAGGCGAACACCAGTACCGCGCCGAGGGTGACCATTTCTCCGTGGGCGAAGTTGGTCAGGCCGGTGGTGCCGAAGATCAGGGACAGGCCCACGGACGCGAGGGCGAGCAACAGGCCGAAGCTTAGTCCTGCCACCAGCCGGTTGAGCAGGTTTTGCATGAAGTTCTGCTGCTCCACGACAATGCCCTTGCCAAACGTGAAGATCACCGAGAGGTTTGAGGTCTGGCTGAAGGTGACGTTGCGGGGGTTCTCCTGGCCCTCGGCCAGTTTGATGCCCTGCGGAAGCGTGGACTCATCGAGTTTGACCTCGTAGGTTCCCTGGGTGGGGACGCCGATGGTCCAGGCGCCGTTGGCTCCCGATTTCGTGGTTCCCGTGAAATCGCCGCTCGTGGCGGTGATGGTCACCCCGGGGATCGGTGCGCGGTCGTCGCCGCGCAGGAAGCCGCTGATGCTGTTCGTGAACTGGGTGGCCGACGGGGATGGTGTCGGCGAGGGGGTCGTGGCGCTGGACGCCGGGGCCACGATGAGCAGTAGCGCAGCCGTGGCGGCGAATACTGACCCCACAGCCCTCAATAGTCTGCCGCGCCGTCTCTGCGACAGGCCGCTCGTTGTGCTTCTCAAATTGAAAACCTCCACATGGGGGTGCTGTGGGTTGCGCCTTTGCAACCGTTGCGAACGGTCAGGGGACGAGCGTCTGGCAATACGATCATGTGTTGTGATGTCCGTCACCCTGTGTGGCCTATGCTACAGCCCGGGCGACCCAAAGAATGCCGCTGCGAGCAGGGAGAACGTCGCGATCGGGTAACAACCGTGTAGCGCCGCCGACACCTTGCTGTAGCCCAGCTAAAGAAAACTTTTGTTGATTCCGAGTATGCCTAAACAGTGGCCTGCCCGGTCCGCAATTCGCCGGGCCACCCAGGGCTGGCGCGGGCGGCTGGGCACGTACGCTCCGGCCCGCGGAACCGCCACCCCCAAGCTTTTTCCAAGCCCGCCGGCGTTATGGTGCGGAGAGCGCCAGAACCCGATTCCGTTCGTTCCGGAATCCGGCCGGCGCCGAAGGCAGGGGCCGATCGTGGAGGGCCGACTGATGAACCGGGTGGTCAAGCTGTGCCTCGCGGGTTCGCTTGTACTGGCGATCCTGGGCCTCCCGGCGCTCAGCCTGGGCCCCGAAACCGCCGGGGCGCAGGCCTGCGTTGCCTCCACCGAGGCACTCAGGGACCCCTATCCGGGGATCCAGGCCGCGGCGTCCAGCTTCGAGGCAGGCACCCTGGACGGGTTCGGCATTTCCGCGGCCGGGACGGGGAACGCCTCTGTGTCCACCGGGCTCTCGCACTCCGGGAACTGTGCCGCCCTCCTGCACACCACCGCGGTGCCGGGCTCCATCGCCAGGCTGACGGTGGGCCTGACCCCCGGGACCACGGAGGCATATGCGGATGGCTGGTTCAACATCGCCGCCGAAGGAATGGCGGGAAACAATGTTCCCTACTTCCGGTTCTTTGCCGGCGGAGTCCGCGTCCTGGATGTTTTCCGGCAGAACATCTCCCATGAGCTCGTGCTCCGTACCTCGTCGCCAGCAGGGTTCGCCTACACCACCTTGCGGCGGGACGTCCCGACTGACTCCTGGCACCGGCTCGTCATGCATGTGGTCCCCAACGGCCCCGGGACCAACGTCCAAATCTGGTGGGACGGGCGTTCGGTCTACGCCGGTACTGTCAGTATTTCCGCGACGACGCTCGACACGCTCCAGCTTGGCTCCGAACACGATCAGCAAATGGCCGACATCTACATCGACGACGTCATTATCAACAGCGGCACGGGAACGCCGGCGCCGGTTCCCGGCCCGCTCCCCGAGCCGAAGGGTGACCCGTCGCAGCGGTTCGACGATTTCCACGGTGACGGACAGTCCGGCCTGCTGGCGGCCGGCACAGTCACGAGCCGCACTCTCACGAGCCGCACACTCGCGAGCCGCACCGGGAGGCTGGCCTCCGCGGGCATGCTAGGCCTGAAAAACCCGCTGACCTAGATCACGGTTCGGTTGCGGCGGTCCCCGTGGGGAACTATCCCTCCCGGTCAGCCGTGGGAATTGGTAGCGTGACTATATAAAATCCCCATTTCGTCTAGTCCGCATCGCACCGGAACATCACCCACCCCCTTATTTTGGAGGACACCCGCAATGGCACATGGCGGAAACCCGATCTTCAGCGGAAAGAATTTCCGCGAAGCCACCCAGGCACCGCCTGCCCCGCAGGCCCCGTACGGTCAGGCCCCGTACGGTCAGAACCCGTATGGCCAGACCGCTTACGGTCAGGCCCCGGTCCAGGGCGGGTGGAATGCGGCCCAGCAGGGCATGACCCAGGAACAGCTCCAGGACCTGTACAACCGCCCGGCGGCCGGGCCGGCTGACATTGGACGGATGACGTACGACGACGTCATCGTCAAGACCGCGGGGTGCCTCGGCATCCTGGTAGTCGGCGCGGCAGTGGCGCTCGCCGTCCCGCAGGGCACCGGATCCATGCTGATGATCCTCGGAGCCCTCGGCGGCTTCGCCCTGGCAATGGTCAACACCTTCAAGAAGCAGCCGTCGCCCGGACTTATCCTGGCCTACGCCCTGCTCGAAGGGTTCTTCCTCGGCGGCCTGACCCGCATCCTTGACAACCTGTTCCCGGGAGTCGGCATCCAGGCCGTCGTCGGGACGCTGTCCGTCTTCGCCGTGACGCTCGTGCTGTTCAAGAGCGGCAAGGTCCGGGCGACGCCCAAGCTCATGCGGTTCTTCATGATCGCCCTGATCGGCTATGCGGTGTTTGCCCTCGTCAACGTCGTCATGATGATGACCGGGGCCGTGACCACGCCGTTTGGCCTGAGCACCAGCGTGGAGATCATGGGCATCCCGCTCGGCGTCTTCATCGGCTTCCTGGCGATCGGCCTGGCCGCCTTCTCCCTGATCATGGACTTCACGTCGATCGAGGCGGCCATCAACGCCGGCGCCCCGCAGCGCTTCTCCTGGACCGCAGCCTTCGGCCTCACGGTCACGCTGGTCTGGCTCTACGTCGAAATCATCCGACTCCTGGCCATCCTGCGCGGCGACGACTGACCGGCGTCGTTCCTGAACGACCCTGATTTCCCGAGAGGAGCCCCGCCCAATGGCGGGGCTCCTCTCGTATGCGGCTCAGCAGGAAGCCGTCAGCTGAGCCGCTCGAACACAACCGCCATGCCCTGGCCGCCGCCGACGCACAGCGTGGCCAGTCCCAAAGAGGCGTCGCGGGCGCGGAGCCCATTGATCAGCGTGGTGGTCATGCGTGCGCCGGTCATCCCGAAGGGATGGCCAAGGGCAATGGCGCCGCCATGGACATTGAGTATCTCCGGATCGATGCCGAGCTCCCGGGCGCTGGCCACCACCTGGACCGCGAAGGCCTCGTTGAGCTCCACGAGGTCGATGTCCCCGATGGTCAGCCCGGCGATCGTGAGCGCCCGGCGGGTCGCTGCCACCGGCCCCATGCCCATCAACTCCGCGGACAGGGCGCTGACACCGGTGGAGACGATCCGCGCAAGCGGCTCGAGGCCCAGTTCGCGGGCGCGAGAATCACTCATAACCACGACGGCGGCGGCCCCGTCGTTGAGGGGGCACGCGTTCCCGGCCGTCACGGTGCCGCCGCTGCGGAAAACCGGCTGCAGGGCACCGACCGCCTCTGCTGTCACCCCGGGCCGCGGTGAATCGTCGCGGTCCACCACCGAGCCGTCGGCGCGGGTATAGGGGGTGATTTCGCGGGCGTAGAACCCGGAAGCGATGGCCGCCTCGGCCCGGTTCTGGCTGAGCACCGCCCAGGCGTCCTGCTCCTGACGGGTGATGCCGTAGCTTGTGGCGACGTTCTCCGCCGTCTGGCCCATGGCGATGTACACGTCCGGCATCCGGCCGCCCAGCCGCGGGTCGGTCCACGGCGTGTTGGCGGCCGCGCGGGCCTCGGTGCGTTTCCGGGCCGCCTCAAAGCGCGGATTGTGCGTGCTGGCGTCGGTCTCGCCGGCACCGGCCCAGTCCCGGTAGCGCGACACGGCCTCAACCCCGGCGGCCACGAACGCCTGGCCTTCGCCGGCCTTGATGGCGTGGAAGGCCATCCGGAGCGTCTGCAGGCTGGAGGCACAAAAACGGTTGATCGTGGCGGCCGGAACGTTGTCCAGCCCGGCCAGGATGCTGACCACACGGGCCATGTTGGAGCCGGCCTCGCCGCTTGGCTCGGCGCACCCCAGATAGATGTCGTCCAGGCCGTGGCCGGCCCCGGCGGCGGCGTCGAACTCCGGAATCCCGGCGAGGGCCGCCGTGATCATGGCCGCGGCGAGATCGTCCGGCCGTTCGTCTTTCAGGGACCCCTTGAACGCACGGCCGATCGGGCTCCGGGCAGTAGAAACGATGACAGCTTCTGGCATGCGCCCAGACTACGCCCCGCCTAGGCCAGCCGCATGGCTCCGGCCGCGGGGCTGACGCTGAAGATCTCCGGCGCGGCATACCCGGCCCGGGCGAAGGCACGTTCGACGGCGGAGCGCACCTGCTGCGCCGATCCCGCCGGGGTCAGGGCGATCGCGGAGCCGCCGAAGCCGCCGCCGGTCATGCGGGCGCCGACCGCGCCGGCCGACCGCGCCGTGTCCACGGCAAGATCCAGCTCCGCGCAGGAGATCTCGAAGTCATCGCGCATCGAGGCATGGGACGCGTCGAGCAAGGGGCCGATGGCGGCCGGGCCCCGGGTGTCCAGCAGCTCCACCGTCTGCAGCACGCGCTGGTTCTCGGTGACAACATGCCGGAGCCGGCGGAAGGTCTCCCGGTCCAGAAGCCCGCTGGCCTCCTCGAGGTCCTCGAGCCCGACGTCGCGCAGCGCCCGCACGCCAAGGACCTCGGCGGCGAGTTCGCACGATTCCCGGCGGGCCGCATACCCGCCGTCGGCGTGGGAATGGGAAACCCGGGTGTCGACAACCAGCAGCACCAGTCCCGCGGCATCGGCGTCGAACGGCACCAGCCGGACACTCTGGTCCCGGCAGTCGAGGAAGACGGCGTGGCCGGCCGTGGCCCGGAGCGAGGCGGATTGGTCCATGATGCCGGTCGGCGCGCCGACGAAGTCATTCTCCGCCCGCTGGGTGGCCAGGACCATGTCCTGCACGGAGAGGCCGGCGTCCATGAGCCCGTTCAGCGCCGAAATCACGGCGCATTCGATGGCGTGGGAGGACGACAGGCCGGCCCCTCGCGGAACCTCGGAATCCAGGAGCAGGTCCACGCCGGGAACCTGAAGGCCCCGCTGCTGCAGCGCCCAGATGACCCCGAGCGGGTACTTTGTCCAGCCCCTGGCACTGGCGCGGGCCAGCGAGCCGGTCTCCGCGGTGGTCAGCCCCTGGTTGCCGAACGTGGAGAGCATCCGCACCGTGGAATCCGGCCGGACCCGGACGGCAACCCGGGCCGCCCGGTCGATGGCGAACGGCAGGACGAAGCCCTCGTTGTAATCGGTGTGCTCGCCGATGAGGTTGACCCGCCCCGGTGCCTGCCACACGCCGTCGGGCCGGGCGCCGAAGACCGTCTCAAACCGGGCGGCGAGCCCGCGGCCGTCCAGGGGTTGATTCATGGCCTGGCTCCTGCGCTGCTGGAAGTCATGGGTCCAAGGTATACGGGTTCGCGGGGTTGTTTGTGTGGTGCGGGCTGTACGGTGGTCACCATGGATCTCTCAGCGACACCCCCGGCATCCGGCACTGTATCCGCCGCCAATGACACGATGCGCAGGTACGCGTCCGGCCGGCAGTACGAGCTCCGGCGCGGCGACGCCCTGGCAGTCGTCACCGAACTCGCCGCCGGCCTGCGGCTCTACAGCCGTGGAGACACCGCCCTGACGGAAACCTACGGGGATGCCGACATCGCGCCCGGCGCCACCGGAATCACGCTGGCACCCTGGGCCAACCGGGTGGAGGACGGCGTCTGGCACCTCAACGGCAAGAAGCTGCAGCTGGACATCACCGAGGTCTCCCGCAATAACGCCAGCCACGGTTTGCTGCGGAACTCCTCCTACGATCTCGTGGACGAGGACGAGTTCTCCGTAACCCTGGAGGCGGCGGTTTTTCCGCAGCACGGCTACCCGTTTCTTCTGCGGCACCGGGTCCGCTACGAACTGGCCGAGGACCTGGGGCTGGTGGTGCGCCAAACCCTGATCAACGACTCCCAGGACCGTGCGCCGTTCGTGCTCGGCGCGCACCCGTACCTGCGGCTGGGCGATGTGCCCAGCGAGGACCTCACCGTGAGTGTGGACGCCCGGACCAGGCTGGTCGCCGACGACCGCCTCATCCCGCGCAGCAGTGAACCGGTCAGCGGCGACTTCGATCTGCGCGGCGGGCGGCCGGTGGGGACCCTGGACCTCGATTCGGCCTACACGGACCTGGAGTTCGACGGCGGCGTCGCCCGGCACACGCTGCGCTCACCCGACGGGCGGACGGTGAGCCTGTGGCAGGACGCGAGCTGCGGGTATGTCCATGTCTTCGTGACGACGGAATTTCCGGGCCGGTCGAAGGCGGTCGCGATCGAGCCGATGACCGGTCCCGCCAACGCGTTCAACAGCGGCGAGGGCCTGCGCTGGCTTGCGCCGGGGGAGCAGTTCTCCATGACCTGGGGCATCTCCGCCTCGCTGACGGCCGCTGCCGGCTGACGCTGTGGGCTGACCGGGCGGCCTGACCCCATGAACGGCCCCCGGGCCGGTGCCTCGGCCGTCGCCCGTGCCTGGACCGTAGCCCGGTGCTGGTTGCCGGTTGCTGGTTTCTGGTTTCCTATTGGGCGTCGCCTACGGAATCATGGGGCTATGACGCCAGCTGAGGACGCCGCACCTGCCACAAGCCCCTCCTATTCCGCGGCCGGGACCGGGTCACGCGCCGGGGCCCGGGCACGGACCGACCGGGAGATCGACCAGGACATTCCCTACGGCGTGCGGATCGCCGCCGCCTGGGCGTGGCGCGGCGGGCTGATCCTGCTCGTAATCGGGCTGCTGGTCTGGCTGCTCAGCCACGTCAGCTTCCTCATCATCCCCGTGATGGTGGCCGCCCTCCTCTCGGGGCTCCTCAGCCCCGCAGTGCGCTGGATGGCCAACCGGCGCGTGCCCAAGGGGCTCGCCGTCGCCATCACGGTGCTCGGCTTCATCGGCCTCATCGTCGGTGCCCTGACCCTGGTCGGGCGCCAGCTCATGCAGGGCTTCGGCGAACTGTGGTCCCAGGCGCTCACGGGCGTGCAGCAGGTACAGACCTGGCTGTCGGAAGGCCCGCTGCACCTGACGGCCGCCCAGATCGATAAGTACATCGAGGACGCCACCGCTGCCCTGCAGAACAACAGCAGCAGCATCCTCAGCGGGGCTCTGACGTTCGGGAGCACCGCCGGGCACTTCGCCGCCGGCCTGGTCCTGGCGCTGTTCATCCTGATCTTCTTCCTGCTCGAAGGCGACAGGATCTGGGCCTTCCTCGTCAGGCTCATGCCCCGGAAGGCGCGCCGGGCCACGGACGGCGCGGGCCGCCGCGGCTGGACATCCATGGTCAGCTACGCACGCATCCAAATGTTCGTCGCCTTCGTGGACGCCGTGGGAATCGGCGTCGGCGCCGCCATCATCGGCGTGCCGCTCGCGCTGCCGCTGGGCGTGCTGGTCTTCCTCGGCTCGTTCATCCCGGTGGTCGGCGCGCTGTTCACCGGCGCGATCGCCGTGTTGCTGGCGCTGGTCGCCAACGGTCCCGTCAACGCCCTCATCATGCTGGCGATCGTGCTCGGCGTCCAGCAGCTCGAAAGCCACATCCTGCAGCCCCTCGTCATGGGCAAGGCCGTCTCCCTCCACCCCGTCGCCGTGATCCTGTCCGTCGCGGCCGGCTCCTACCTCGCCGGGATCCCCGGCGCCTTGTTCTCCGTTCCGATCCTTGCCGTAGCAAACTCGTCGATTCGCTACATTGCGGGCAGAACGTGGGAACATGATGAAGTGTTGGCAACCGCGGGAGCCGGGGGCGGTTCTGCCCCCGAACCCGGCGCAGACACCACCTTCACAGACGTCCACCTGCCGGGCGCAAACCCCGGCGGCGAGGGCGCCGCACCCAACAGCGGTGCTCCGGGCAGCGATGCCGGACGGGGCACCGACGCCTGATCCAAAGAAGGAGAACAGTTCGTGAATACCCTTGAGAGCCTGCCCGTCACGCTGGACGATGTCCTGGAGGCGCAGAAGCTGCTCGACGGGATTATTACGCGGACGCCCGTGGAATCATCGCGGGCCCTCGGCAGCACGGTCGGCGGCGAGGTCTTCCTCAAGTGCGAAAACCTGCAGCGCGCCGGCTCCTTCAAGGTCCGCGGCGCCTACGTGCGAATGGCCAAGCTCTCCGACGCCGAAAAGAAGCGCGGCGTCGTGGCGGCCTCTGCCGGAAACCACGCCCAGGGCGTGGCTGTCGCAGCCAAGAGCCTGGGCATCAAGGCCCGGATCTACATGCCGCTCGGCGTCGCATTGCCCAAGCTCGCCGCCACCCGCAGCCACGGCGCCGAGGTGGTGCTGCACGGCCACAACGTGGACGAGGCGCTGGCGGAAGCCAAGCGCTATGCCGATGAAAGCGGTGCCGTCTTTGTCCACCCCTTCGATGACGTCGACGTCGTCGCCGGCCAGGGGACGGTCGGGCTGGAGATCCTTGAACAGGTCCCCGACGTCGACACCATCCTGATGGGTGTCGGTGGCGGCGGACTCCTCGCGGGCGTTGCCGTCGCGGTGAAGGCGCGCGCCAAGGAACTCGGCCGCGAGATCCGCATCATCGGCGTCCAGGCTGAAAACGCCGCCGCCTATCCACCCTCGCTCGCAGCCGACGCCCTCGTCCCGCTCAAAAAGGTCTCCACCATGGCCGACGGCATCGCCGTCGGCCGGCCGGGCCAGCTGCCGTTCAGCATCATCCGCGAGCTCGTCGACGACGTCGTCACCGTCAGCGAGGACGCCCTGGCCCGGGCGCTGATCTTCCTGCTGGAGCGCGCCAAGATGGTGGTGGAACCTGCCGGTGCCGTCGGCGTCGCGGCGCTCATGGAAGGCAAGATCGAAAATCCCGGAACCGTTGCCGTGGTCCTCTCCGGCGGCAACATCGACCCCATGCTGATGCTCAAGGTCATCCAGCGCGGCCTCTCCGCCGCCGGCCGATACATGACCGTGCGGATGATGCTGGACGACCGTCCGGGCTCGCTGGCCACGATCGCCCGCATCATCGCCGAGAACGACGCCAACGTCACGGGCCTGGACCACACCCGGGTGGGCGGCTCCATCAGCATGGGCGACGTCTCCATCACCGTCAACCTGGAAACCAAGGGCCACGAGCACTGCAGCCAGGTCCTGGCGGCGCTGCGCGCCGAGGGTTTCCAGCCGATCGTGGTGCACTAGGGGCCATGGTGATGGACTCGTTTGGGGGCGGGGAGCCGCAGGAGGGGGAGACCACCGCGGTGCGGGCCCGCCGGGGACTGCTGGTGGTCGGCTCCTTCGTGGTGCTGCTCTACCTGATCGAGATCCTCAACACCGCACTGTTCCACTCCCTGAACCGCACTTTCGGGCTGCGGCCGCGCAGCCTGGACGGGATCCTGGACATCCTGACCTTTCCGCTGCTGCACTCCAGCCTGGCCCACCTGATGTCCAACACGCTTCCGTTGATCATCTTCGGCTTCCTCGTGTTCCTCTCCGGGCACCGGGTGTTCATCACCGCACTGGCCGCCAGCTGGCTGGCATCCGGGCTCGTGGTGTGGCTCATCGGCGGCGCCAGCGTCACCGTGGGCGCCTCCGGGCTGGTGTTCGGGCTCTTCGCGTTCCTCCTGGTCCGCGGCTTCATCAACCGGAACTGGTGGCAGATCGCCCTGTCCGTGGTGTTGTTCATGGCCTACGGCGGCATCCTGTTCGGAATCCTGCCCACCGTGGCCAGTTTCGTCTCGTGGCAGGCCCACCTGGGTGGGGCTATCGGCGGCATCACAGCCGCGCTGCTGCTGAGCACCAGGCGTCCCGGGGCGCTGCCCGCGGGACGCTGACTACCCGGGTAGAGGACACCTCCGGGGACTCCGGCCAAACCGGCCGGCCCCAGCAGCCCCCGCCAACGGGCGGAAAACACGACGCCGGCCTCCCCGCGAGGGGAGACCGGCGTCGCTGTTATGTCGCTGGTGTCAGCCGGCGTACGGCTTGGCGGAGATGATCTCCACCGTGATGTCCTTGCCGTTCGGGGCGGTGTAGCTGAGCTTGTCGCCCTCCTTGTGGCCGACGATGGCCGCGCCGAGGGGGGACTTCTCGCTGAAGACATCCAGGTCCGAGTCGCCGGCAATTTCGCGGGAGCCGAGCAGGAAGCTCTCCTCGTCGCCGGCAATCCTGGCCACGACGATCATGCCGGGCTCCACGATGCCGTCGTCGGCCGGGGCCTCCCCGACGTGGGCGTCCCGGAGGAGCGCCGTGAGCTGGCGGATGCGGGCCTCGATCTTGCCCTGCTCCTCCTTGGCAGCGTGGTAGCCACCGTTCTCCTTGAGGTCGCCCTCCTGGCGCGCCGCTTCGATCTTCTGGACGATTTCTGCCCGGCCGGGGCCGGAAAGGTTGTCCAGCTCTGCCTTCAGGCGGTCAAAAGCTTCCTGGGTAAGCCAAGCCGCAGTTGCGCTGTTGGTGGTAGACACGGACTTCTCCTTTGGGTGGTCATACAAGCAAAGACCCCGCCACGGTGGCCACTTTTATGACGCAGTAACCAGCTCAGCGGGGAAAGGTATTGATCCATTGTAGTCAATCCTGTGGATAAACCAAAGAGGACTGCGGCGTGGATCACACGGTGTTACAGGCGGTGTCCCAGGCGGCCTCGGACGGCTTCACTGTGTGCCCGCCCGGCACTTGCCGCGGCCTGTGGTCCCGTTATTGTCCGGCGTCGGTAATCCAGCAGCTGTCCACGACGGCGGAGACCGCCTGGGATTCCGTGCGCAGCTGGGCGCGGTGGGCTGTGGTGCGTCCGCCGTCCGTGCCGGCATCGGCCGCGTTCGGCCCGATGTCCACAACCTTCCAGCCGACAATCGCGAACTTCGAGTCCATGGCCTTCACAGCGCATTTCGCCTCCGCTGCCGGGTCCTTCGTGACCTGGAAGTCGATTTCCGTGACCGTGGCGTCGGGGGTGCTGTAGCCGACATCCTTGTAGCTGACGCCGCCGATGGCCGCCGACGTCGAGACCCAGGCCAGAAAGGCAATGCCCACGGCGAGGGCGGCGATCAGGATGTTGCGTTTGACCTTGCGGGACAGCGCGCGCTTTTGGCCGCCGTAACGATTGGATAGGCTGTTAGGTGCCGGCGCGGCAGGCTGGTCCTCGGAAGTCACCAGTCCAGTTTAGTGTGGATCGGACCGGGATATTTCCGGCTGGCCGCACAGACCAAGCCGCACACCAACAGACGCACCCAACAGGGCAGCACAGCAGAAAGAGGAGCCGTCCCACGATGACAGCATCCCCCCGCCCGTCAGCACCGCTTCGTCTGCTGGCGGTCCATGCTCATCCCGACGACGAATCCAGCAAGGGTGCCGCCACGATGGCGATGTATGCCGCCGCAGGCGTGGAAGTCCTGGTGGCCACGTGCACCGACGGCTCCCGCGGCGACATCCAGAACCCCGCGATGGAGGGGCAACCGCACCCCAAACGCGACATGGCCGGGGCACGCCGGCTGGAGATGGACGCCGCCGCGAACGTCCTCGGCATCCGGCAGCGCTGGCTCGGCTTCGTCGATTCCGGGCTGCCGGAGGGCGACCCCCTGCCGGCCCTGCCGCCCGGGTGCTTCGCCCTGCAGCCGCTGGAGCGGGCGGCCGCGCCGCTGGTCCGGCTGGTCCGGGACTTCAAGCCCCACGTGATCCTCAGCTATGACGAGAACGGCGGCTACCCGCACCCGGACCACATCATGGCGCACCGGGTGGCCGTCGAGGCCTTCGCGGCGGCCGGCGATCCTGCCCGGTATCCGGACGCCGGGGAGCCCTGGGAGCCCAGCAAGCTCTACTACGACCGCGCTTTCAGCCCGGACCGTTTCCGTGCCCTCCACTCCGCGCTGGAGGAGGCCGGCCTGCAGTCCCCGTATGCCGAGCGGCTCGCTGCGTGGCTGGAAGCGGACGCCGAGGGGCATACCCCGCCGCCGCCGACACACGCCACCACAACCCAGGTCGAGTGCGGCGATTTCTTCGAAGCCCGCGACGACGCACTCCGCTCACACCGGACCCAGGTGGACCCGGAAGGATTCTTCTTCGCGGTCTCCTCGGCCATGCAGCGCAAGGTCTGGCCGTGGGAGGACTACTCCCTGATCGAATCCCGGATCCCCGTAGATCTGCCCGAAACGGACCTCTTCGCCGGGCTAAGATAGAGACGAAAGGGCTCTTCTATCCAGTGTAGAAAAGATGCTGTAGACAAAGCACTGTAGAAGAGTCACCGCAGTAAAGACACCCAGTTCCACAGAAGGTTCCCCACCGTGCATTCCTTGCTCATCGCCCTCGCAACAGCCCCGGCGCCGACCCCTACGCCGTCGCTGCGCCCGGGCCTGTCCGAGGACCAGGTCACCCCGGGTCTGCTGGGCTTCCTGCTGACAGCCTTCATCGTGGTGTTGACCGCGCTGCTGATCGTGGACATGGTGCGGCGCATCCGCCGGGTCCGCTACCGTGCCCAGGTGGAGGCCGAACGTGAGGCCGCCGGGGACGCCGGATTCCCTGCCGACGGCACCGCCTTCCCCGCCGACGGCGGGGTTTCCCGGTCCGACGGCGCGGTTAACCGGCCGGAAGTCAACGGCGATGCGGGACCCGGAACCCGCTGACCGCGGATTCCCCAACCCGCCGTCCGGGGCCTCGAATGCCCTGGCGGCGGAACCCTCTGCGTACCTGCGCCAGCACGCCGGCAACCCCGTGCACTGGCAGCCGTTCGGTGACGCGGCCTTCGCCGCAGCTGCCGCCCGGGACGTGCCGGTGTTCCTCTCAATCGGCTACGCGGCCTGCCACTGGTGCCACGTCATGGCCCATGAATCCTTTGAGGACCGGGACACCGCCGACTACCTGAACGCCCACTTTGTCTCCATCAAAGTGGACCGCGAAGAGCGCCCTGACGTCGATGCCGTCTACATGACAGCGACGCAGGCGATCAGCGGCGAGGGCGGCTGGCCGATGTCCGTCTTCCTCCTGCCCGATGGCCGGGCCTTCCATGCCGGCACGTACTACCCGCCCCGGCCCATGCCGGGCCGGCCGTCCTTCCGGCAGGTCCTTGAAGCCGTGAACGAGGCCTGGACGGAACGCCGCGGCGCCGTCGAGGCCAACGCCGACACCCTGGCGCGCGGCATCGCGGCGTCCCAGCCGGCAGCCGCCCTGCATCTGCACGGGCCGCCCGGGGCCCTGGACGCGGCGCTCCTTGCCGAAGCCGTCACCGCCCTCTCCGGCGCCGAGGACCGGGCTCACGGCGGCTTCGGCGGCGCGCCGAAGTTCCCGCCCGCGGCCGTGCTCGAATTCCTGGTCCGTCACGCCGCAGTGCCCTCGGACAGCATGCCGCCGGCAGCCGCTCCGGCAGCCGCTCCGGACACCGCGGGCCAGGAGACCGCGGACCTGGACGCAGGGGGCCAGGACTCCGCGGACCTGGACGCAGGGGGCCAGGACTCCGCGGGCCTGGAGACCGCCACGGCGGCCCGGGACATGGCCGGTCGGTGCCTGGCAGCAATGTCCCGCTCGGCGTTGTTCGACCAGCTCGACGGCGGCTTCGCCCGCTATTCGGTGACGGCGGACTGGTCCGTTCCGCACTTCGAGAAAATGCTCTACGACAACGCCCAGTTGCTGCGCGTCTATGTCCACTGGGTCCGGCTGGGCGGCACGCCGGAGTACCCGGCGGCCGAGGCCGCCGGAATTGCCGGACTTACCGCCGACTGGCTCCTGGCCCGCCTCGGGCTGGCACCTGCGACGCGCCCGGCGCCAGGACCGGCTCCAGCCCCTGTGGCGGGCCCTGCGGCGGAACCGGACACCGGGGTCGTGGCCCTGGCATCGTCGCTGGACGCCGACACGGTCGTCGACGGCGTGCACGCCGAAGGGGCCAGCTACCTGTGGACTCCCGGCGGCCTTGAGTCGCTCCTGGGCCCGGCCGACGGCGCCGCCGTGGCTGCCCTCATGAACGTCCGAATGCCCGGAAGCGTGAGCGCCGGCGGTTCGCCGCTGCATCCGGGCCGGGAGATGTCCGGCGGGGACGCCGCGCTGTGGCAGCGGGTGCGCCCGCTGCTGGCGCAGGCACGCAGCAACCGGCCCCAGCCCGGCCGGGATGACAAAGTGGTGGCGGGCTGGAACGGACTGGCCGTCGCCGCCCTCGCCGACGCCGGCGCCGTCCTGGCACGCCCGGAGCTGGTGGCCGCGGCGGAGCGGATCGCGGACTATCTTGAGCGCGTGCACTGGCGGCCCGCGGCGGATGGCCCCGGCAGGCTCATGCGCGTCTCCCACGACGGAGTGGCGCGGGGAATCGGCGGTTTACTGGAGGACTACGCCTTGTGCGCCGAAGGGCTGTTCGCGCTCCATGCGGTTACCGGGCACACCCGCTGGTACGGGCTGGCCGAGGCCATTCTGGACGCCGCCTGCAGGCGGTTCGCGGCCGACGGCGGCCTGAGGGACGCTGCGGGGGAGTCCGCGCAGGTCACGGCCGCCCAGGGCGGCCGCGACGGCCTGGAACCGTTCGACGGCGCCACCCCCAGCGGCGCCGCCGCGCTGGCCGGTGCCCTGCTGACCCACTCGGCCCTCTCCGGCTCGTCCGAACACCGCACCCTGGCGGCCAGCATCCTCGCCCTGCTGCTTCCTCCGCTTGCGGGCCAGGCACCCCGCGCCGCCGGCTGGCTGCTCGCGACCGCCCAGGCCGCCCTCGCCGGTCCCATCGAGGCCGCCGTCGCCGGACCGGACACCCCGGAACGGGCCGTGCTGCACCGGGAGCTGCTGCTCTCGGCCAGCCCCGGGCTGGTGGTCGCGGTCCAGGACGACGGCGCCGCCCGGCCAGTACCCCTGCTGCAGGGCCGCGGCGCGGGCCCGGACGGCGCCCCGCAGGTGTTCCTGTGCCGCGGCATGGTCTGCGGCCTCCCTGCGACTTCCGTCGAAGAAATGCGCGGGCAGCTGGCTAGGATGTCCTCATGACTGGTCAGGACGGCTTCGAGCTGGTGGTGTTCGATTGTGACGGTGTGCTGGTGGATTCCGAGGTGATCGCCATCCGGGTGGACCAGCGCGTGCTGGCCGATCTCGGCTGGGAGCTGGAACTCGATGACATCGTGGAACGGTTCGTCGGAAAGTCCGAGGCGCACTTTGTGGCCGCCGTCGAACAGCAGCTCGGGATCCGGCTGGCCGACGGCTGGGACCGCGACTACGGTCGCTGGTACCAGGAGGCGTTTGAACGTGATCTCGAGGCCGTTGACGGGATCGAGGACGCCCTGGACCGGCTGTCTCTGCCGCACTGCGTCGCCTCCAGCGGCAGCCACGAAAAGATGCACCGGACCCTGGGCAAGACCGGGCTGCTAAGCCGTTTTCAGGGCCGCATCTACAGCGCCACAGAGGTGGCCAACGGCAAACCCGCGCCGGACCTGTTCCTCCACACCGCGGCGGACCAGGGCGCCGCTCCCGGGCGGTGCGCCGTCGTCGAGGACAGCGCCTACGGCGTCCGGGCCGCCCGGGCGGCGGGAATACACGTCTTCGCGTATGCCGGCGGTGTCACCCCGGCTTCCCGATTGGCCGGTCCCGGAACCACCGTCTTTTCCGACATGCGGCTGCTGCCCGAGCTCATTGCGGCAGGGCATCCCGGCTGAGCAGGGGGCCAACCCCTGACGCCGGAATTCCCCACCATTGAAGCCGGCGCCCGGCGTGTCGGGCCGGACTGCCGGCGAGTCCCGGCGTCGCAGTTTCAAAGGTGGGGAGAATCAGCGCAGCCGGCGTCAGCCCAGGACCGCGATGGCAATGGCGATGTAGTGCGCGGCGAAGGCAAAGACCGTCAGCGCATGGAACAGTTCATGGAAGCCGAAGTGTTCGTAGCTGAAGTTCGGCTTCTTCAGCGCATAGAACACGGCTCCCGTGATGTACAGCACCCCGCCGACGCAGATCAGCACCGCCGAGGCAGCGTTGGCGGCGAAAAAGTCCGGCAGATAGAACAGCGAGCCGCAGCCGAGGGCGATATAGATCGGCACGTAGAGCCACCGCGGGGCATTGGTCCACAGCAGGCGGAACAGCACGCCGAGGATGGCCCCGGACCAGATCACCCAGAGCAGCACTTCGGCTTGCTGCCGGTCCAGTAGGGCCCAGGCGAGCGGCGTGTAGCTGCCGGCGATCACCAGCATGATGTTCGTATGATCCAGCCGCTTCAGGACGATCTTCACGCGCGGTGACCAGTTCCCGCGGTGATAGACGGCACTGACGCCGAACAGCAGGACCCCGGTAACGGCATATACGGCGCAGGCCACCTTGAGGTCCGGCGGCGCCAGGATCACCAGCACCAGCCCGGCGGCCAGCGCCAGCGGGGCGGTGACGGTGTGGATCCAGCCCCGCCATTTGGGCTTGATCATCAGCAGTTCAGCCAGGCGCACCGCGGCGTCGTCCACCGGGGTTGCCCGCTTCGCCGGAGGCTCCGGCCGGGGCTCCGAACTGTTGCTTTCCATGCCGTAATAATAACCTACGCCATAGTAAGTTACCGGTGAGTAACAAGCCATCCGGGGTTGTCCTGTGACGGAGCTGCACCCGGCACGGCCCTCCGGCAGGTAGCCTAGGATGTGCACTGAACAAGTACCTCAAGGAAGCCAGGTGAATCTCCGGATGGAAATGCCCGGATTCCTCTACGGCTTTTACGAGCGCAAGCTCCAACGCTCCCTCGATCCTGAACGGATCCCGCGCCACGTCGGCGTCATGGTCGACGGCAACCGGCGCTGGGCCCGCCAGTTCAACGCCCCCACGAGCCAGGGCCATCAGGCCGGTGCGGACAAGATCCACGAATTCCTCGGCTGGTGCCAGGAGCTGGGCATCAAGGTGGTCACCTTGTACATGCTCTCTACGGACAACATGAACCGCTCCGGCGAGGAACTCGACCTCCTGATGGGCATCATCGCCAACACCCTGGACCGGCTGGACGAGGACGCCAACATCTCGGTGCACGCCATGGGCGCCCCCGAACTGCTGCCGGACTACCTCGCCGAGCGGCTGAACAACCTGACGGCCCGGACGCCCGCGCAGGAGAGGCTGCATGTCAATGTCGCCGTCGGCTACGGCGGACGGCGGGAGATTGTCGACGCCGTCCGGGAACTGCTGCACGACGCCGTCGCCCGGGGAGCGGACATCGGACAACTGGCCGATGAACTCACCGTGGATGACATCTCGCGCTTCCTCTACACCCGGGGCCAGCCGGATCCGGACCTGGTGATCCGGACCTCCGGGGAGCAGCGGCTGTCCGGATTCCTCATGTGGCAGAGCGCGTACAGTGAGTTCTACTTCTGCGAGGCCCTGTGGCCGGCGTTCCGCAAGGTGGATTTCCTGCGCGCCCTGCGCGACTACGCCGGCAGGCAGCGCCGCTTCGGCGCCTGAGCGGTTCACGCGGAATTCACAAGACGGCAACAAGAATCGCCGAAAAATTATCGGACAAACCGGCCCCCGGAGACGTACGTTAATCCCATCGGCAGGCAATTCGCCGGCCGATCGGGGAGGCCAGTACATGGAGCGGATTTTCGCACCGGGTGTATGGGAGGCCGCGTCCGGCCTCCAGGCCGAGCCGCCTCACCAATAACAATTCCGGGCATTGCCCCGGGGCTGGAGTCGATGTGGCTATTTCTGAGCAACTGCCCGACGTCATTTCCGATCAGGGACAGAAAGCTACCTCTCGCGCCAAGCGAGCCACCTCAAAGACCGGTGCAGCGGATTCCGCGGCGGCCGGTCTTGCTGTTTCCGGGGAAGGAACAGGGAGCCGGGGCACGGCCCGCAGTTTCGTGATCGATACCTCCGTCCTGCTCTCCGATCCGCGGGCCCTCCTGCGCTTCGCCGAGCACGAGGTCATCCTGCCGATCGTTGTCATCACCGAGCTCGAAGGAAAGCGCCACGACCCGGAGCTGGGATACTTTGCGCGCAAAGCCCTCCGGCTGCTCGATGACCTGCGGCTCGAGCACGGCGGCCTGGACCGTCCCATCCCGCTGGGCGACGGCGGCACGCTCATGGTGGAGCTGAACCATATCTCCGCCGAGGTGCTGCCCGCCGGGTTCCGCGGGGTGGACAACGACAGCCGCATCCTCGCGGTGGCCAAGAACATGGCCAACGAGGGCCGCGACGTGACGGTGGTGTCCAAGGACCTGCCGATGCGCGTCAAGGCCTCGGCCATGGGGCTGCTGGCCGACGAGTACCGCAATGAACTCGTCAAGGACTCCGGCTGGACCGGCGTCGCCGAGCTCGACGCGGGCGAGGACGAGGTTGCCACCTTGTACGGGCACGAGCCGGTATTCATCCCGGCGGCGGCCGAGATGCCGACCAACACCGGGCTGGTCCTGCTGTCCAGCCGCGGCTCGGCCCTCGGACGGGTAGGGGCGGACAAACAGGTCCGGCTCGTGAAGGGCGACCGCGACGTCTTCGGACTCCACGGCCGCTCGGCCGAGCAACGGTTGGCGATCGACCTCCTGATGGACCCGTCGGTCGGCATCGTGTCCCTCGGCGGCCGGGCCGGCACCGGCAAGTCCGCACTGGCCCTGTGCGCCGGGCTCGAAGCCGTCCTGGAGCGCCGGGAGCACCGCAAGGTGATCGTCTTCCGGCCCCTGTACGCGGTGGGCGGCCAGGAACTCGGCTACCTGCCCGGGTCCGAAGCGGAAAAGATGAACCCGTGGGCGCAGGCGGTCTTTGACACCCTGGGCGCGCTGGTCAGCCAGGAAGTGGTGGAGGAAGTGATGGACCGGGGCATGCTTGAGGTCATGCCGCTGACGCACATCCGCGGACGCTCCCTGCACGACGCATTCGTGATCGTCGACGAGGCGCAGTCCCTGGAGAAGAATGTGCTGCTGACAGTGATGAGCCGGATCGGCCAGAACTCCAAGATCGTCCTGACGCACGACGTCGCCCAGCGGGACAACCTGCGGGTCGGACGGCACGACGGCGTGGCGGCCGTCGTCGAGACCCTGAAGGGACACCCGCTGTTCGGCCACATCACCCTCACCCGCTCGGAGCGCTCGCCGATCGCAGCCCTCGTGACGGAACTGCTGGAGGGGGCGGAGATTTAGGCCATCACCCTCCTGCCGAAGGGCCGTGGTCCGGTTCGCCGGGCCACGGCTCTTCGCCGTGGTTGGGTTTGCCGTGGTTGGGTTCGCCGGGCAGCGGCGTCCCGCCGTCGCTTAGACACCTCCCGTCGCTGCGCTGCGGTCGCTGGGCGACCTTCGCTTCGCTTTGGTCGGCGATGCGCTCCTTAGCGGGACACCGCTGCCCCGCGATGCTGAGACGCCCACCAGCCGGGTCGCCGTCTTTCGTAGAGGAGCGCATCGCGGCGCATCGGATCCCCGGAGGTCGCCCAGCGACCGCAGCGGGTCCCATGCGTCGTGTCTAAGCGACGGCGAAAGGTGGCGGTCCGGCGAACCCAACCACGGCACCCACAACCACGGCACCCACAACCACGGCAACCCAGCGACGGAAGCGACAGGAGGCGTCTCAGCGACGGCGGGCGCCGCGGCCCCGCTTGGGGGCTGCTACGGGTGGATGCCCAGGTACTTCGCGAAGGCTTCGTGGCCTTCGACGCCGAGATCCCAGTCGGGGCGTTTGAAGGTGGCGGGGGTGAGGCGGACGTTTTGGACCTCCTGGGCCTTGCCGCCCCAGGCAGCGCGGGTGACGCCGTTGAGCTCGTAGCCGAGGGAGCGTGAGACGCCCAGGGACTGCTGGTTCCAGGCGGCGGCCTCGGATTCCGCCACTTCGGCGCCGAGCCAGTCGAAGGCATAGAGGGCGACGGCGGCCCGCATCTCCTTGCCGAAGCCCTGGCCGTGCACGCTTTGCCGCAGCCAGGAGCCCGTGGTGACCGTCTTCAGCGTGGCGAAGTCTTTGGCCGCGATGTCCTGGCATCCGATGAACTCGCCCTCGTGCCAGATGCCGAGCAGGAGTGTCCAGTCCTGCGGTGTCATGTTCCCGCGGCACCGCCAGTACCACTGCGCCATGTTCGGGCCGAGCTCCTCAGCGGGGGATTCGGCCCAGGGCCTGCTGAAGGGGCTGCGGCCAGGCTCGTGCACGCCGCTCAGGGCGGCTGAGACCGCGGCCGGAATGTCCGCGTCGCGGATGGGGCGCAGCTGAAGGCGCGGCGTGGTCAGGCTCAGGCCGAAAGGGGGCCAGTAGTCGGCGGGTTCAGTCATCGCAGGAAGCTTAGCGGGGCCGGCGGGCGGATGCGAGTCACGGCCGGGCTACTCCGCGGGGACGTCCCAGCTGATGTGGCGCCGGACGTCCGTGAGGTTCATCGATTCGGCCAGGAACAGGTCATCGAGCATGTATTCGTCGACGCCCAGGATGCGGAGCCAGTGCCCGTAGCCGTCCTGCTCCGAGCCGGTCCCGGGCGCGTCCAGCCAGCGGCTCGCAACGCAGACGCCCGTGCCGGCGTCAATCCTCAGCAGCGTGCGTCCCGGACGGCACAGCGGGGCTCCGGGATCGGCGGGACGGTAGGAGGGGTTCGGGCTGACCGTCGATTCCAGGGCCGGCCGGCCCTCGTGGTCTACCTCCGTGATGGGGCCAAGCTCCACTGCGTTGGAGTTGGGGAACTCCAACGGGACGGGGGCGTTCCCCGCAAGCTCGACCGGGTCCAGGACGGCGGCGAACCTGCCGTTGCCGAACGACGGCTCGCCATAAGCTGCCTCCGGGCGGCGGCGCACCAGCCCGTCGTCGTCGTACACCGGCGTAACCAAGTGCGGGGGCAGGAGCCAGGTCTTCCTCGTGGAGCTGATATAGAAGCCGCCGCGGGAATCATTGATGCCGGTGGTGCTGCCGATGACCAGGCCGTCGGCAGTCTCCAGCCGCAAGGCACCGGGCCGGCGCAGCCACCCCCTGACGAGGTCGCCGGGGGAGGGGGCCGCCGGGGACCCCGAGGAACCCGTGAGCGGCCGGTCCAGGTACTCGAACCTCAGCGACTGCCACTTCCAGGGCGATGACCGGCACAGGTTCCGGAAGGCCGCGGCCTTCTCCGCCGGGCCGCGGGGCGCGTCCGGCCCGCGCCGGTTCGTGCTGTCCCATGCGGCCATATCCACAGTTTACGCGCGGGGACCGCCGGGCCGGACGAATATCAAGTAGCATCCGAGGGTGATCGAACGACTCGGCATCCTGGGCGCCGCCAACCCGCTGGCTTTCTGGCTTGCCCTGGCTGCGTGTGCGTATTTCTTCGTGATGGCCGTTCGGCTCACGGTCATTGACGTCCGGCACCACCTGCTCCCGGACAGGATCGTCTTTCCCTCCTATGGGATCGCCGGAGTCCTTCTGCTGGGGGCGGCGGCCAGCCAGTTGCTTCCCGGCGGGCAGGACGTGGCCGGCACAGCGGACGCCGGGGCATTCGGCATTCCGGGTCTCCGTGTCCTGGCCGGCGGGGCAGCCCTCTGGCTCTTCTACTTTCTCCTGCACGCGGTCTATCCGCCGGGAATGGGATTCGGCGACGTGAAGCTCGCGGGCGTCCTGGGAATGTACCTGGGATTCCTGGGCTGGGGGCACGTCATGGCGGGGACCTTTGCGGCGTTCGTCCTCGGCGGGCTGTGGAGTCTCGGATTGCTCGCCGCGCGGCGCGGGACGCTGCAGTCGGCCATTCCCTTCGGGCCCTTCATGCTGGCCGGCACGACCGCCGCCATGATGCTGCCCACGGCCGGATAGGCTGACGGCACGGCCATCCCGGCCTGCCGGCGCTGACCGGCCCGGCACGCGGCAGGGGCGCCGCACCCCCAAAGGTTGCGGCGCCCCTGCCGGCACTCACCGGCTGCTGCCGGGCCGTTTCCGGACCGTCAGCCGCGCAGGCGGGTGAGCTCGTCGTCGTGGCCGGACCCACCGGTGTTGCCGTGGGCTGAAAGCCCTTCCGGTCCCGTGGGCTCCGCGGCGTCGGCGGCGTGGCGGGCTGCCGCCCGTTCCGCCTCGAGCCGCTCGGCTTCCTCGCCGCCGACTGCTTCGCCGCGGGCCACCATGCCGGCGGTGTCCGACAGGGGGATCTGCTTGAGGGTCAGAGCCAGGATCAGGGCGATGACCAGGAACGGCAGCAGGTACCAGAAGACGGGGGCGAGCGAATCAGCGTAGGCGTTGACAATCGCGTCCTTGAGCTGCGCCGGGAGCTGGCTGAGGACCTGGGGGTCCATCGTCCGGGTGGACTGCGACGCCTGCTCAGCTGAGGCCCCGGCGCCGGTAAAGGCATTGGTCAGGGACTCGGAGAGCCGGGTGGTGAAGATGGAACCGAACACCGCGACGCCCAGGGACGCGCCCACCTCGCGGAAGTAGTTGTTGGTGCTCGTGGCCGTGCCGATCTGGTCCGCCGGCACCGAGTTCTGGACCACCAGGACAATCACCTGCATGATCGAGCCCAGGCCGGCGCCGAAGACGAACAGCTGCACGCAGATGACCCAGATGGGCGTGGCGGCCGTGAGCGTGGTCAACCACAGCATTGCCGCGATGGTCAGGATGGCCCCGAGGATCGGGAACATCTTGTACTTGCCGGTCTTGGAAATGCGGATGCCGGAGACGATGGCCATGCCCATGAGTCCCACCATCATGGGCAGCATCAGCAGGCCGGATTCGGCGGCGGAGGTCCCGGAGGACATCTGCAGGAAGGTCGGGACGAAAGCGATCGCCGCGAACATGCCCAGCCCGAGGGTGAAGCCGATGGCAGTGGAGTTCACGAAGATGCGGTTCTTGAACAGGCTCAACGGAATGATGGGGTCCTCGGCCCGGCGCTCCACCAGGATGAAGGCCGTAGCGGCGAGCACCAGCCCGGCGCCGAACGCCCACGTCAGCGGCGAATCCCAGCCCTCGTCCTTCTTGCCGCCGAAGTCGGTGAAGAAAATCAGGCACGTGGTGGCTGCGGAGAGCAGCAGCACGCCCAGGACGTCGATCCGCTTCTCTGCCTTCTTGTTCGGCAGCGTCAGGGTGAACCAGGCGATGGTGAACGCGGCGATGCCGATCGGGATGTTGATGTAGAAGGCCCATTCCCAGGTCAGGTGGTCCACGAAGAAACCACCCAGCAGCGGGCCGGCGACGGCGGAGAGGCCGAAGATTGCGCCCAGCGGGCCCATGTACTTGCCGCGCTCCTTGGCCGGAACGATGTCGGCGATGATGGCCTGGGACAGGATCATCAGGCCGCCGCCGCCGAGGCCCTGGATGGCGCGGAAGACCACGAAGCCCCAGAAGTCCGTGGCGAGGGCGCATCCGACGGAGGCGAGGGTGAAGAGGCCGATGGCGATGAGAAACAGGTTCCGGCGGCCCAGGATGTCGCCGAACTTTCCATAGATGGGCATGACGATGGTGGTGGCGAGCAGGTAGGCCGTGGTGATCCAGGCCTGGTGTTCCACGCCGCCGAGCTTGCCGACGATCGTGGGCATGGCGGTGGAGACGATGGTCTGGTCAAGGCTGGAGAGCAGCATGCCCGCGATGAGGGCGGAGAAGATGATCCAGATGCGTTTCTGGGTCAGCAGCAGCGGCTCGGCTGCTGGCTTGGTGCTGACGGCGGCGCTCATTGCGCTCCTTCGGAAGGGTTGGGCTGGACAGTATTTGACTCGACTCCGTCGAAGTGGACTGTGTCGAACTGGGACATGGTGAACGGCAGGGAGAAGAGCATGCGGGCTGCTGCAATGTTTTCCAGCAGCAAGTCCTTGTAGGGGCGGGCGTTGCCCTCGGAGAAGTAGTCGGCGCTGGTTTTCCTGGCGATGTTTCCCAGGAGGACCACGGCCATGCGGACTACGGGATGATCGGCAGGTACGCCTTCCCTGGCCGCGAGCAGCCGGGCGAAGTCGGCCTCGCGTTCCTCGGTGGCGCCGATGATCTTCAGCATCAGCTGGGGCTCCTTCTTGATCACCCCGATCAGCTGGCGGGTCTCTTCCTCGGAGCCGCTCATCCGCTCCGACAGATCAAGGGACAGGCGTACGAGGTCGGCGAGGAGTGAGGCCGAGATTTCCCCAGCGGGCGAACCCGCGCCGCCCGCCATGAACCGGGCCACCACCTCTTCGGGAAGGTCGTCGTCGACGTGGCCCAGGATCGCGTCTTCCTTGGCAGGGAAGTAGTTGAAGAAGGTCCGGCGGGAGATGCCCGCGCGCTCGCAGACTTCCTCCACGGTGTAGCCGCTGAGGCCGCGTTCGGCGGTCAGGGAACGCGCGACGGCGGTGATCGCCGCCCGTGTTGCGGCCCGCTTGCGCTCGCGGAGGCCCCCCGAAGTAATTGCACTGTTTCCCATGGAGTGTATTTTTGCACTTAATCATAAATAGTGCAAAAAATACTTTGAACTGTTTGGGTTGTTTGGGCTGTGGCCGGCAATAATGTCGCTGCCCGGCCGTAGCCTGCTCCTGTCCAGCCATACCGCTGGCAACAGATGGCCCGCGACGAGGCAGAAGCGCCGTCGGGGCCGGAAATGGGGAAGCATGACAGATTCAGCCCTGACGCACGTTTACGTCCTCCTGGACCGTTCCGGGTCGATGAGCGCCATCGCCGATGACACTGTGGGCGGGTTTGCGGCGTTCATCCGCGAACAGCGGGCAGTGGCGGGCCGGTGCCGGCTGTCGCTGGCGCAGTTCGATGACACCTATGAGCGCGTCTACGCCTCGGTGGACATCCAGGACGTGCCGGCCCTGGACCTGCAGCCGCGGGGCAGCACCGCCCTGCACGACGCCATGGTCCGGATGATCGGCGAAGCGGGTGAGGAACTGGCGGCCCTTCCGGAGGACGAGCGCCCCGGCACTGTGCTGGTGGCCGTGCTGACGGACGGCCACGAGAACTCCTCGCGCGAGGCCGCAAGCGAGCTGGTCAAGGCCCTGGTCCAGCGGCAGCAGAGCCAGTGGGGTTGGCAGTTCACGTATTTGGGCGCCAACCAGGACGCCGTATTGACCGCCGGCGGCCTCGGCATCCGCGCCGAAGACGCCCTGACCTATGCCGCCGGGAACGTCGATGCTGCCTTCTCCGTCCAGTCCGCCAAGACGCGGCGGTTGCGGGAGGCGCGGATCGGCGGTGCCAGCATGGCGGATGCCGCGGCCGCGGCGGCGTACACGGCGCAGGAGCGGGAGGCCGCCGGCGGGGAACCGCCCAGGGTCTAAGTTCTGACTTGCGGTGCAGACATGCAGACGGCCGGCACCCTTCCAGAAAGGATGCCGGCCGTCGGCGGTTCTACTCTTCGGGGGCGGCGCCGCCCGGAGCCGTTAGGCCTTGTGCGGCGGGCGCGTCATGGACATGACGTCCAGGGCGGTGTCCAGCTGCTCTTCGGTCAGTTCGCCGCGTTCGAGGAAGCCCATGGAGACGACGGTCTCACGGATGGTCAGGCCCTCGGCCACGGCCTTTTTGGCGATCTTGGCGGCGTTCTCGTAGCCGATGAACTTGTTCAGCGGGGTCACAATCGACGGCGAGGCCTCGGCGAGGAAGCGGGCGCGCTCGACGTTGGCGGTGATGCCGTCGATCATCTTGTCGGCCATGACGCGGCTGGTGTTGGCCAGCAGGCGCACGGATTCAAGGAGGTTGGCGGCCATGACCGGGATGCCGACGTTGAGTTCGAAGGCGCCGTTGGTGCCGGACCACGCGATGGCGGTGTCATTGCCGATCACCTGGGCGCAGACCATGATGGAGGCTTCGCAGATGACGGGGTTGACCTTGCCCGGCATGATCGACGAGCCCGGCTGCAGGTCCGGGATGGCGATTTCGCCGAGGCCGGTGTTGGGGCCGGAGCCCATCCAGCGCAGGTCGTTGTTGATCTTCATGAAGGAAATCGCGATGTTGCGCAGCTGGCTGGACGCTTCGATGAGGCCGTCGCGGTTGGCCTGGGCCTCGAAGTGGTCGCGGGCCTCGGTCAGGGGCAGTCCGGTGTCGGCCGCCAGCAGTTCGATCACTCGCTCCGGGAATCCGGCCGGCGTATTGATGCCGGTGCCCACGGCGGTTCCGCCGAGTGGGACCTCGGCGACGCGGGGGAGGGCGGCGTTGATGCGCTCGATGCCGTAGCGGACCTGAGCGGCGTAGCCGCCGAACTCCTGGCCCAGCGTGACGGGGGTGGCGTCCATGAGGTGCGTGCGGCCGGACTTCACGACGTCCTTGAATTCGGTGGCCTTGCGTTCCAGCGACTCCGCCAGGTAGCCGAGGGCCGGGATCAGGTCATTGATCAGGGCGGACGTGGCGGCGACGTGGACGGACGTGGGGAAGACGTCATTGGAGGACTGCGAGGCGTTGACGTGGTCGTTCGGGTGGACAACCTTCTCGCTACCGGCGGACTTCAGGGCCCGCGAGGCGAGCTCGGCGAGGACCTCGTTGGTGTTCATGTTCGAGGACGTCCCGGACCCGGTCTGGAAGACGTCAATCGGGAAGTCGCCGTCGTACTTGCCGGCCGCAACCTGGTCGGCTGCGTCGGCAATCGCCTGGGCGAGCTCGCCGTCGAGCACCCCCAGTTCTGCGTTTGCCTGGGCGGCGGCCTTCTTCACCCGTGCCAGGGCTTCGATGTGGGCGCGCTCCAGCGTCTTGCCGGAGATCGGGAAGTTCTCGACTGCCCGCTGCGTCTGTGCGCGGTACAGGGCGTTCACGGGAACGCGGACTTCGCCCATCGTGTCGTGTTCAATGCGGAACTCTTCGGTGTTCAACTCATCTGTGGAAGTCATGGGGCTAGCTTATTGGGAGTAGGAGTCCCACCGAAAACCGTGAGCAGGCTGCGACGGCCGGGCGCCGGGGTTTACAGCCTGCCGATGCTGGAAACGAGATCGGCCCGGCCGTCAGCCAAGCTGTAGGCGAGGCCGATCACGGCGGTGCGGCCGCTGTCGACTGCGCCCGAAATCACCCGGGAACTGTCCACCAGCCGCTGCGAGGTCTGCTTGACGTTCTCAACCACCATGTCGTTGACGTCGGTCTGATTGTTACGCAGCGAGGTCAACACGGACGGGGTGATCCGCTCCACCAGGCTGCGGATGAAACCGACCGGCATCTGGCCGGTTTCCACGGCGTTCTTGGTTGCGGTGACAGCACCACAACTGTCGTGCCCCAGGACGACGATCAGAGGGACGTCCAGTTCGCTGACGCTGTATTCCAGCGAGCCAAGCACGGCGTCGTCGATCACCTGGCCGGCGGTGCGGACCACAAAGGCGTCCCCGAGGCCGAGGTCGAAGATGATTTCGGCGGCAAGCCTGGAGTCGGCGCAACCGAAGATCACCGCGAAGGGGTGCTGGTTTTCAACCAGCGACGAGCGTCGCGACGCGTCCTGGTTGGGGTGTGATGACGTGCCGGCGACAAAACGCTTGTTGCCTTCACGGAGACGCTGCCAGGCGAGTGCGGGAGTCAGATAAGTAGCCACGTGGCCACTTTACGGTGAAGGGCTGGCTGAAGGTGAAACTGTTGCGCCCGGCGTGCTGGACGATGCCCCGGCGGGCGGATTGCTTTCGAGTGACTTCACCACGGCGGTGGCCAGGGCGGAGAACTCCTCCAGCGTCGCGGATCCGGAGAGGATGACGGTGGTGCCGCGATCAGTCAGCACCATGGATTTCTCGCCCTTGCCGGTGTCGCGCAGTTCCCAGTCGCGGCCGCCGGCGTTGCGGGTGCCGGTCACGGGAGCGTTCTTGGTCTGCTGCAGGAGCCAGGTGGGGTTGGCCGTGCGGGTCTGCACGAGGGCGATGAAGGATTCCTTGGGCGTCAGGTAGCCGACTTCCCAGGCGGGGACGCCGCTGCCGGCGCCGGACTCCCAACGGGCGTAGTTGGCGCGGAATGTGTCGCCGGTATCGGCCGCCACGGGTGTGAATCCCGCCACACCCGCCGCGTTCTGCGCGGTGGCGCTGACATTGACGTTGGGCCGGTAACCGTCGGTCTTCGGAGAAGGATTCATGAGGACGATCGGCAGGAACGCGGCGATGCTCACCACCAGGGCGATGATCATGCCCATCACGGAGGCGTTGGCGCGTTTGGCCGCCGCGGCGGCGATGACGGGCTTCACGGGGGGCTGTCCGGAAGGGTCCGGGCCTGCCGCGGGGGAGCTGCCAGCCGGCGAACCGGGGGCGGCGGGGGAAGCGTCCTGCAATTCACTCACCCCTCTATAGTCGCGCATGTCCGGGCCGATCTCACATTCGCGGCGCAGCGGCCCCTCCGACGGTGAAGTGCGTCACGCGCCGGACATCCCATGACCTTGCGGGCCCGCCCCGACTATGATCAATATCAGACGAATCACCGCGACGGATCGATCCTGGCCGTACGGGTTCAACGACCGCCACTCGAAGAAGAGGTTCACGTGACACCAGCGCCCATGTCCCAGAAGTACTCCACGCTTTCCCCCTCGCTCGCCGTCGGGATCGATGAGCCTGACCGCAACCTCGCGCTGGAACTTGTCCGCGTCACGGAAGCCGCGGCCATCGCCGGCGGCCACTGGGTGGGTTTCGGCGACAAGAACAAGGCCGACGGCGCCGCCGTGGACGCCATGCGCTCCTTCCTGCAGACCGTGCACTTCAACGGCGTCGTTGTCATCGGTGAGGGCGAGAAGGACGAAGCCCCGATGCTGTTCAACGGCGAGCACGTCGGTGACGGCACCGGGCCCGAGTGCGACGTCGCCGTCGACCCCATCGACGGAACCCGGCTGACTGCCCTTGGCATCAACAATGCCCTGGCGGTCCTGGCCGTGGCCGAACGCGGCTCTATGTTCGATCCCTCTGCCGTGTTCTACATGGAAAAGCTCGTCACCGGCCCGGAAGCGGCCGACATGGTGGACCTGCGCCTGCCGGTCAAGCAGAACCTGCACCTGATCGCCAAGGCCAAGGGCGTCAAGGTCAACCAGCTCAACGTCATGATCCTGGACCGCGACCGGCACCGCCCCCTCGTGGAGGAAATCCGCGAAGCCGGCGCCCGCACGAAGTTCATCATGGACGGCGACGTCGCGGGGGCCATCGCCGCTGCGCGTGCCGGCACCGGAGTCGACGCCCTCATGGGCATCGGCGGAACCCCGGAAGGCATCGTCGCGGCGTGCGCCATCAAGTCCCTCGGCGGCGTCATCCAGGGCCGCCTGTGGCCCACGAGCGACGAAGAGAAGCAGAAGGCGATCGACGCCGGCCACGATCTGGAGCGCGTGCTCTCGACCAACGACCTCGTCTCCAGCGACAACTGCTACTTCGCGGCCACCGGCATCACCGACGGCGACCTCCTCAAGGGCGTCCGCTACTCCAAGGACAAGGTCCTCACCCAGTCCATCGTGATGCGCTCCAAGTCCGGCACGATCCGCTTTGTCGACGGCGAACACCAGGCCAGCAAGTGGGAAGGCTACGCCCGCAGGAGCTAGCACCTGAACGGCAACACTGAACTGCACGATAGAGCACAGCGAATCCCGGGCCGCCTCCGCGGTCCGGGATTCGTCGTCTTAAACCAGGTGCATGATGATGTGTATTGCGGTGGGGCGGCCGGGGCCCGTGGGATTAGATAGGGTGGAGCCATGACGTGGCTCGTAACTGGCGGTGCAGGATATATCGGTTCTCATGTGGTTTCCGCTTTGCGCGGTGCCCGGATCCAGCCGGTGGTGATTGACTCCCTCTCCAGCGGGCACCGTGAGTTCGTGCCGGCCGATGTGCCGTTCATCCATGGCAGCATCCTCGACGCCGACCTCGTGGCCCGCACGCTGCGGGAGCATGCGGTGACCGGGGTGATCCACCTGGCCGGTTTCAAGTACGCCGGGGTTTCCGTCCAGGAGCCGCTGCTGACCTATGAACAGAACGTCACGGGCACCGCGCAACTGCTCAAGGCCATGGAGCTCAGCGGCGTCGACAAGCTGGTGTTCTCCTCGTCCGCGGCTACCTACGGCACGCCCACCGGCGACATCGTCACCGAAGCGACGCCCACCAACCCGGAATCGCCCTACGGCGAGAGCAAACTCATCGGCGAGTGGCTGATCCGTGACCAGGGCCGGGCCCGGGGCCTGAACCACACCTCGCTGCGGTACTTCAATGTGGTCGGCTCAGGTGCGCCCGAGCTTTACGACACCAGCCCCCATAACCTTTTCCCGATCGTGCTGCGGGCGCTCACGGCCGGTAAGACGCCGCGCATCAACGGCATCGACTACAACACGCCGGACGGCACCTGCGTGCGCGACTACGTGCACGTGGCCGACCTGGCCACCTCGCATGTGGCCGCCGCCCAGGCGCTCGAGGCGGGCAAGCCGCTGGAGCGGGTGTACAACCTCGGATCCGGGGACGGGCTGTCCGTGCGCCAGATCATGACGGCGATGGCCGACGTCACGGGGATCGATTTCGAACCCGAAATCGGTCCGCGGCGGGCGGGGGATCCGGACCGGATCGTGGCCGACGGCACGCTGGCTGCCCGCGATCTCGACTGGAAGATGCGGCACTCCGTGGACCAGATGGTGGCCAGCGCCTACGACGCCCAGCGGCACGCCATCACGGCCAACTAACGCCCGCCACCAACACCGGCCACCGGGGCACGCCGGCCCGGCTGGCCGGGGTGACCCGGTAGCCGGTGCCGCCTGCTGGGCCCTTAGCGGTTAGCGAGGGCCCGGGACCGGGCGCGCAGCTTCTTCGCGAGCTGGGCGCCTTTGCGGGCCAGCTGGTAGCTGCCGTAGCGGACCTTCCGGACCGGCAGGTCCCACGTTCCGGGATACGCGATCCCGCGGCCGCCGAACGACTTCTTGAACGCCGTGAACCCGGCCCATTTGTGGTCGGGCTGGTCCTCCGGCGCCACGCCCCAGAGATCCACGTGCTTCAGGCCCTTCGCCTGGGCGTCCGCGATCAGGGTGACAAGCAGGGGGATGCCCGCGCTGAGCTTGCGGTGGGTGTCGTCCAGGGCGGCGTGCGCGTAGGTCCGGGTGTCGGCCGAGTCGTAGGCCAGGGCTGCGGCGATGGGGTGGCCGTCGAGCTCCGCGATGAACAGCGTCGCCGCGCCGGCCGGCATCAGCGAGCGGGCCACCTGGGTCAGGTACTTGTCGCTTTGCGGCTTGAAGCCGTTGCGCGCGGCCGTCATGTGCAAGAACTCCAGGAGGACGGCGATCTCTGCCGGGTCCTGGCTGGAGCGGAACGTCACGCCCTTCTTGTGGATGTTGCGGAACAAGTTCCGGTTCGCCGGCTTCATATCCGCCAGGACTTCCTTGAAATCCCGGTCGAGGTCCACAATCCAGCTGAGCTCGGGCTGTTGGCTGGCCGGCGCCGGCTGCAGGCCGCGGCTACGGAGTACCGAGTCGGCCTCGGCGGCGGTGAAGCCTGCGGTGACCGGCTCAACCCGGACAAACACGGCCCCGCTGCTCCGGGCGAGGTCCGTCAGGGCCGCCAGCGCGGCGTCGAAGGCTGCCAGTGACTCGGCGACCGGGCCGTACGGGGAGTACAGCAGTTTGCCGGCCGGATTGGATTCCTCGACCGCGAGGAAGCGCCACCCGGGCCCGGACTGTTCGTGGACGGTGCGTCCCAGCGAACGCTGGAACTGTGCCCACTGCGGGCTCTGCAGGAAATAGTCCATGGTGTCAGGCTTCCAATGCGGTGGTGACGGCAAATGCCAGGGCGGGGCCGGTGGCGCCGGAGACGGCGTGGACGTTGACCGGTGCCTCGGCGGCGGGCAAGAAGGCACTGGCGCCCCGTTCCAGCCGCAGCTCGCCCTTGGGGGAGTCGAGGCGGACGGAGCCGTGGGTGACGATGACGACGGCGGCACCGGACTGCGCCAGCGGGACGGGCTCCGCGCCGGGCGCCACAACAATTCGCTGCAGCTGGAATTCCCGGAACGGCGGCCGGAAGAGTTCCTGGCCCAGCATGGTGGTCTCGGCGGGGAGCATGGGCACGGCGACGGCCTCGAACGCCACGGTCTTCAGCAGCTCCGGCACGTCGACGAATTTCGGCGTGAGCCCGCCGCGGAGCACGTTGTCCGAGGACGCCATGACCTCGATGCCGAGGCCGTGCAGGTAGGCATGGACATTGCCGGCCGGGAGGTACACGGCCTCACCGGGGGCGAGGGAGATCCGGTTCAGCAGCAGGGAGATCAGCACGCCCGGATCTCCGGGGTACCGGCCGTTCAGGCTCACCGCGGTGGACAGTTCCGCCTCGTGCCCGGCCATCGGGGCACCGGAGACGAGGGCCGCAACGATCGTCGCCGTCGCCTCGGCGACGTCCCCGCCTCCGGTGATGAGGCGTTCGAAGGCGGAGCGCAGGCCCGCGGGTTCGTCCGGCTGCGCCAGATCCTCGAGCAGCAGCGGGACCAGCGGCGGCAGCTCCAGCCCGGCGAGCTCGAAGCACGCCGCCAGATGCTGGAAGACCGCACGGGATTCCGCAGCCGGCCGGAACCCGCAGAGGGCCTCGAACGGAGTCAGCGCGAAGATCATTTCGGGCTTGTGGTTATCGTCCTTGTAGTTGCGCTCCGTCGCGGCGGGGTCGACGCCGGCGGCTTCCTCGCGCGCGAAGCCCTCCCGGGCCTGGGTGAGCGTCGGGTGCACCTGCAGGGACAAGGGCGCCTCGGCCGCGAGGACCTTGAGCAGGAACGGCAGGCGCGGACCGAAAGCGGCCACGCTCGCGCTGCCCAGGCAATGTTCCGGATCCTCGGCGATCAGGGCGTCCAGCGGCAGCCGTCCGCCGTCGTTCGCTGCGGGTGCGTGCCGGCCGGCACCGCCGGGCGCCGGCGTCAGCGCGACGGACGGGGAGTCCGGGTGGGCGCCGATCCAAAGCTCCGCTTCGGGACCGCCGGAAGCCGGCCTGCCCAGCAGCCCGGCGATGGCCGTCGGGGAGCCCCAGGCGTAGGGCCGGAGGACGTTCTCAAGTTCGTACATGGCCTGGTCCCTGTCTGATCAATGAAATGTCTCGTCAAAGAAATGTGGTCGCACTGCTGCGCTCAAGGCTGCTGCCGGGGTTAGAGCGGCGCGCACTGTCCGTTGGTGGCGACGAGGTCGCGGATCGACTGCTCGTCGCCGTTGCGCTTGAACTGGTTCAGCATCTCTTCGGTGATCGGCTCGCCGTCCGGCGTGGTGGTCACGGGGGTGAAGTCCGACGGCGCGGGCGGGGGATCGGTGGCCGGGACGGGGCCGGCGGCGGAGACCGGCCCCGCGGCCGTTCCGGGCTGCAGGACCGCATCGTCAACGGCGTTGTCATCAGCTGCGGCGCCGGCGGACGGGCTGGCCAGCAGTTTGGCCACCCGCGCGTGGATGACGTCGAAGTCCGGGGACGTGGAGAAGGCGGCGTCGAAGTCCGGCGGACCGATGGTCAGGCGGCTGACGTCCTGTCCCTTGGCCTTCATGGCCAGGTCCACGAAACTGCCGAGCTGGCCGGAGGAGATGTTTGACTCGACCACCTTGGTGCCGGCCTTGGCGATGTCCTCAAACTTGGCCAGCAGTGTTGCCGGGTCGAGCTGCTTCAGCATCGCCTGCTGCACGCACTGCTGGCGCTGGATGCGGGCATAGTCGTCCACGAATTCCCGGGACCGGCCGTACCAGAGGGCGTGGAAGCCGTCGAGCGTCTGGTCTCCCGCCGGAATCCAGCCGTCCGGCATGCCGTGGATGCCGTTGGCCTCATCCACCATCGGCCCGCTGATGGGGACCCAGCCGCCGGCCTTGATCCGGATGCCGCCCATGGCGTCGATCAGCTTGGAAAAGCCGTCCATGTCCACGAGCACGTAGGCCTGGACCTTGATGCCCAGCGTTCCGGACACCGCTTCGAGGGTGGCCTGCGCCCCCGGGTCGGCCACCCCGGGATAGAGGTCCTGGTGCTGGTTGGTGACCTCGGTGTTGATCGCGTTGATCAGGCATTCGTCGCCGCAGTTGTAGCCATCCGGGTACACCTGGCGCATCGGCGACTCCGCGCTGAACTGGGCGTTCTGGAGATTGCGGGGCACGGAGATGATCGCCGTGCTGCCGGTCTTGGCATCGACGCTGATCACCGAGAGGCTGTCCGGCCGGCGGCCCGTGCGGTCCGCTCCGGCGTCGCCGCCCATCATCAGGAAGTTGTACCGGCCCTCGGACGGCTCAAGGGTGGGGCCGGAGCCGGAGAAGATGCTGCCGATGGCGTTGCGGCTGACATTGAGCAGATAGGCCGCGTAGCCCAGGGATCCGCTGCTGAGGATCATGGCCAGCACGAGCGCCAGCACCACCGCGGGACGGATCCTTGGCGCCAGCATCCCGGGCCGGATCAGCCGCAAGGTGTTCAGGAACAGGGCGGCCCAGCCGATGGCCAGGCAGGCGAAGCCGAGCACCAGCAAGAGCGAAGGCACCGTGCCGGTGAGGAGGTTGATCAGCGTGGAGCGGGACACGAGCAGGAGCAGTACGGCCAGCAGGGCCAGCGCCCAGACCGTAAAGGTCACGCGCAGCGCGGCCCGGCCAAGCCGGCGGTTGCCCGCGACGGTTTGGGCGCTGCCGGGAACCAGCAGCGTCATGAGGATCAGGACGAACGCCCGCTTGGTGAGCACCGGGGACGGGGCGCCGGAGGGGTGCCGGACCGGATCGCCCAGTGCCCGCCCGGACTGCTCAGGGCGGTGTGTGGGGGCGTAGCTGCTGCTCATGCCGGGATTCCTAATGGCTGCCTTAATTGCCGCTACGCGGGGTGACGTTTCCGGCGGCGAACACTTCGCTGACCTTGTGCCGCAGGTTCGCGCCCTTCCTGGTTGCGACGTCATTCAGCTCCTGGGCGAACTCCAGGAGGTCCGCCCGGAGCTGGACTGCCAGTTCATCCGTGCCCGAGGCCAGCATGCGCACAGCCAGGAGGCCGGCGTTGCGCGCGCCGCCGATCGAGACGGTGGCGACCGGAACGCCTGCCGGCATCTGCACGATGGACAGCAGGGAATCCATGCCGTCCAGGGTCTTCAACGGCACGGGGACGCCGATCACCGGCAGGGGAGTGACCGAGGCCAGCATGCCGGGAAGATGCGCGGCGCCGCCGGCGCCGGCAATGATCAGGCGAAGACCGCGCTCGTGGGCCGTCTGGCCGTAGCGGATCATCTCCGTGGGCATCCGGTGGGCCGAGACGACGTCGGCCTCGAACGGGATTCCAAACTCGGCGAGGGCTTCTGCGGCGGCTTCCATGACCGGCCAGTCCGAATCCGAGCCCATGACGAGGCCAACGAGCGGGGTGTCCGCGCGGGTGCCGGCGAGGGGGGTTCCCGCTTCGTTGGCTTTGGGGCTGGGTGCGGTGCTCATGCGGTCTCCTCGGAAGTTGCCGGCATTGCGCCGGCGTGGGCCCGGCCGTTCCGGATGATGTCGGCTACGGTGGTGGCCCGCTGCCGTACGGAGTCGACGTCGGCGGCTGAGGTCCCGACCAGGTTGACGTGGCCGATCTTCCGGCCGGGCCGGACGGCCTTGCCGTAGCAGTGCACCTTCGCCGCCGGCTCGCTCGCGAGGGCGGCGGGGAAGGCGGAATAGAGGTCCTGGTTGGCGCCGCCGAGGAAGTTCTTCATCACCACGACCGGCCCCAGCAGGTCAGTGGCGCCCAGCGGCAGGTTCAGGATGGCCCGCAGGTGCTGCTCGAACTGGCTGGTCACCGAGCCGTCCTGGGTCCAGTGCCCGGTATTGTGCGGGCGCATGGCGAGTTCATTGATCAGGAAGCCTGCGCCCACGCCCGGGGTCTCGAAGAGTTCGACGGCCATGACACCGGTCACGCCGAGTTCGCCGGCGATCCGGACCGCGGCGTTTTCCGCGGCTGCGGCAACATCGACGGAGATGTCCAGGGCCGGGGCAATGACTTCATCGCACACCCCGTCCACCTGGATGGTGTGCACCACCGGCCATGCCCGTGTTTCACCGTCCGGCGTCCTCGCGACCATGGCCGAGAGTTCGCGGCTGAATTCCACTTTGGCTTCGGCCAGCAGGGGGGACATGGCCTCGAACCAGTCGGCGGAGGCCTCCGCGTCCTCTGCCGAGGACACGATGCGCACGCCCTTGCCGTCGTAGCCGCCGCGGGGCATTTTCAACACCACCGGCCAGCCGGTCTGCTCGCCGAAGGCGACGAGGTCCGCGACATTGGCGACGGAGGCCCACGTGGGGTTCGGAAGCTCGAGCCGGTCGATCGCGGCGCGCATCACCAGCTTGTCCTGGGCGTTGACCAGGGCATCCGGGCCGGGATGGACGTTCACGCCGGCACCGATCAAGGACCGCAGGTGGGCGGTGGGGACGTGTTCGTGGTCGAAGGTCAGGACGTCGAGCCCGCGGGAGAACTCGAGCAGATGCTCCAGGTCCTTGTAGTCGCCGACCGGGGCGTTAGCCACGGCAGAGACTGCGGAGACGTCCTCGCCTTCGGCGAGAACACGGAGCTCAAAGCCCAGGGCGGTCGCGGCAGGGGCCATCATGCGGGCAAGCTGGCCGCCGCCAACAACACCGATTACAGGAAAAGTCACAAGTCCCAGCCTACCGAAAACCTCACGGGAACCCGGCTTTTGGGGATTGGCAAGCGCGGGAACGGTGCCGGGACGGGGGTTTCGCACCCGCGCGCCGGGCGCCCGCCGCCGGGTCCGCAGGGAGCCGTCTGAGTGGCCGCTGCGGGCGAACTCCCGGGAAACGGCGCTAAAATGGGCGTTTGGCCCAATGGCCGACAGTTCCAGAAGGCCACGGAGGGTCATGATTACTACACTTAACGAGCGCATGCGCGGGCTTGCCTCGCTGTTCTGGCGCGAAGTGGCCAAGTTCGGTGCCGTCGGCGGCATCGCGTTCGTCATCGACAACGGACTGACGTTTTACCTGATGCACGGTCCCATGACCGACAGCGAGGCCAAGGCCCGCTTCTTCGGGGCCAGCGTGGCGACGGTCTTTTCCTGGGTTGCGAACCGTTTTTGGACGTTCCGGCACCGCCGGCAGGCCAACGTGCTGCGCGAGTTCGTGATGTTCCTCATCATCAACGGGATCGGCATCGGTATCTCCACCGGCCTGACCGCCGTCGCGAAGTACGGCATGGGAGTCACCGACAAGAACGTGCTCTTCCTGGCCGGGGTGGTCGGCATCCTGGTCGCGACCGTGGTCCGGTTCTTTGCCTACCGCTTCCTGGTGTTCAACCAGGAACTCGACGCAGAGCCGGAGTTCTCGCACGACCACGAGATCATCGAACGGCACCCGCACTCCCAGCCCGTTGCCACGTCGGCCGTCAGGGAACGCGTCAACGATTCGGAACTGCCCGGCCCGCCGGCCTAAGGAACCGCCGTCCCGGAAGTCAGTGCCAGGGGATCAGTCCCCGCTGATGCGCTCGGCGTCCCGCAGTTTGCCGGTCACCACTACCTCGGGGTGCACCAGGACCACGGAACCGTCGGCCTTCCAGGTCCCCAATGACTGCGCAAGGACGGTTTCGAGGCCGTCGGCCGCGGGAACCAGCAGCCGCAGTCCGGGGTCCTGGGCCGCGGCAAAACCGTCCAGGAGCGCCCCGTGCGCATGGACTGCGCCGTCGGAGGTGCGGACGGCGAGACGTTCCGCCTCCGGATCCACGTGGGGCATGAAAATGTCGCCGTGGGAGCGGACCTCGGCGGCATAGTCGAGGACGCCGCTGGGCAGTTCACCCGTCCACCGCATGGCCAGTGCCGGCAACGACACGGCCAGGACGGCGTCGAACCCGCCCGCGGCAGCGCCCGGACCAGGGTCCGCGGTGGCCAGCAGGTCCGCCTCCGCGTCGTCGAAGACCACTTCCATGCCAAGCTGCCAGGCCGCGAGGGCCAAGATCACCGACTTCCAGTGCGCGGGCAGGTCCAGGCGCAGCCGCATGCCCGGTTCGGCGTCGAGTTCGTCCTGCAGCAGGTTGGAAGTCTTCGCGACCCAGTTGTCCAGCACGCGGCCAGAGAGTTCAACCCGTTCCGCATCGGGGCCGTACCAGGTCAGCCGGGGCGCCGTGGCCTGGCCGGAGCGCAGCGCTGTCATCAGGTCGATTGCCGGAATGCTCATGCCCTCATCTTGCCACGGCTGTTGTCACGGCCAATCAGCCCCCGGCTCCGTGACGTCCGTCACCCCGGCGGCCCCGTGTTCGGCGGGGTCCGCGCAGGGCGCGGGAAAATTTCCCGAAAATTCAATGAAAAGCCCCAAAAGTGCTCAGTACCCTGATTATTCCGCGGGTTCTCGCGGGACAGGCGAAAAAATTCCGGGCGTGGCGTGCCTCCACTTTGTGTATCAAGTTGATTATTATCTCCGCCGTGGCTTGACTCCCGGATACTTACACGCGTGTAATTAGTTATCTAAAGCCACTGCACAAAACCGGCACTCAACCGAGTGTCCAAGGGGGTCTTGCAGTGGCTGTAAATCAGGAGGGGGACGCCATGGGGCTAGCAGAGCGTATCCATGAAGATGCCGTAGTTGCCGGCCAGGCCACGGCGAAATACCGGTCACGCGGCGTGCCGACTGACTGGTACGTAGATCCGGCGGATCCGGACGCAGCTGACCGCTATAACGAACACACCAAGGATTCCCTGCAGGAGGCCGCCACGGCCTTCCTCGCAGCGCACGACGAGCTCCTGTCCGGCCCGGATCATGACACCGATCCCCTCGACCCGCCGATGGAGCTCCATTCGCCCGGTTCCGGTACCGCCGGGCAGCCAGTCTGGATCGGACTGCCGTCCCGGCAGGACTTCGACGACGAGGGCGAGCTCGGCTGGCAGACCGATGCCCTGTGCGCCCAGACTGATCCCGAAGCCTTCTTCCCCGAAAAGGGCGGCTCCACCCGCGACGCCAAGAAAGTCTGCGGCGCCTGCAACGTGCGTTCCCAGTGCCTCGAGTACGCCTTGTCCAACGACGAGCGCTTCGGGATCTGGGGAGGCCTCTCCGAGCGCGAGCGGCGCCGGCTTAGGAAGCGAGCAGTCTAATTCTTCAAGAAGTACGAGTCACCGCCGTCGTGGTCTCCCACGACGGCGGTGATTTTCTCCCCAGGACCCTTGCGGCGCTGGCGGCCCAAACACGGCCCGCCGACGCCGTGATCGGTGTCGACACCGGATCCCGCGACCACTCTGCCGCCCTCCTTGAACAGGAACTGGGCAAGGTCAACGTCACCGTCTTCGACCAGCCCCGGTCCGGCATGGGTGGAGCCGTCATGGCCGGGCTCAAGGCCCTCGCGCCGTGGCCTGCGGAGGGCTCCGCCGCCACGGCGCCGGGCACCGACTGGATCTGGCTGCTGCACGACGACGCCGCACCGGCACCCGAGGCCCTGGCCGAACTCCTCCGCGCGGTCGAACGGGCGCCGTCGGTCACGGTGGCAGGCTGCAAGCAGCTGGACTGGCATGCCGAGCGGCGGCTGATCGACGTCGGACTCTCCACGAGCCGCTGGGCCGAGCGGCTGACGCTGATCGACGCCGACGAGCTCGACCAGGGCCAGTACGACGGCCGCAGCGATACCTTTGCGGTCAATTCCGCCGGCATGCTGGTCCGCCGCGACATCTGGGAGGAGCTCCGGGGCTTCGATCCGGCCCTGCCCGGAAGCGGCGACGACGTCGACTTCTGCTGGCGCAACCGCCTCGCCGGGCACCGCGTGGTGGTGGTCCCCAGCGCCCGGATGTTCCATGTCTCGCACCGTCCCCACGCCCTTGGCAACGCGACGGCCGCACGCAAGGCACAGGTGCACCTGCGGCTCAAGCACGCGGCCGGCTGGAAAGTCCCGCTGCACGCGGCCGGCGCCCTCCTGGGCAGCCTCTTCAAACTCGTCCTGAGCATTGCGGTCAAGGACCCGGGGCACGGGTTCTCCCAACTGCTGGCGACCTTTGCCGCACTGGGCCGCCCGGCGGCGGTGGTCCGCGGACGCCGCAATGCCGCGCGCACGCGCCGGATCCGGCGCTCCGTCATGAAAGGACTGCAGACGCCGCGCCGTGAGGTCTGGGCGCACCGGCGCTCCCTGATTGAGGCGCTCGGCGCCGACGACTTCGGCAGCGAATTGACGGGTGCCGGTCCGCTGGCCGAGCAGCCCACCGGGAACACCGACGACTTCGCCGCCATCGCCACCCCGGACCGCGGGTGGGTGGGCAGCGGTGCGGTGCTGGCCATACTCCTGACCCTGGCGGTTTCCCTGACAGGGTTGCTTAGCCTGTTCCGGGCCCCGGCCGTCTCCGGCGGCGCGCTGATCCCCGTCTCACTGCGCCTCTCCGAAATCTGGAACCATGCCTCCACCTGGTGGATCAGTCTGGACGCGGGCCTTCCGGGCCACGGCGACCCCTTTGGCTACCTGCTGTGGGTGCTCGGTGTGCTCGGTGCCGGCGATGCCAACGGCGGCGTGGGCTGGTTGTTGATCCTCGCCATGCCGCTGTCTGCGCTGGGCGCGTGGTTCGCTGCCGGCGCCCTGACTGCCCGCCGGAGGCTGCGCCTTGCGGCCGCCCTGCTGTGGGCCGCGGCGCCGGCACTCCAGGTGTCCCTGAACCAGGGCCGGCTCGGCGCCTTGGTCGCGCACGTCATGATCCCGGTGGTCGTCCTGGCGCTGCTCCGCGCGACCGGCACGGCCGCGGGCCGCGGCATCCATGCCGTCCCGGCCCCGGGACAGGGACGGCCCATCCCCACGCCGGCCGCCCGTCCCGGCGTCAACGGGACGCCGTCGTGGACGGCTGCCGCCGCCGCGGGCCTCGCCCTGGCCGTCGTCACCGCCGCGGCGCCCTCGCTGCTGCTGCCGTCCATGGCCGTCGTGGCCCTCTGCGGCGTGCTGTTGGGCCGGCGCGGCCGCACGGTGTGGTGGGCGCTCCTGCCCAGCCTGGCACTGTTCCTGCCCTTCGCCTTCTCGGTCCTGGACCGGCCGCGGGCGCTCCTTGCCGACCCGGGCCTGCCGCTCGGTTTCGACGCCGCCCCACTGTGGCAACAGGCCCTGGGGCAGCCACTGAACTTCGACGCCGGCGCCGGACTCACCGGGCTCACCGCCTTCGGCGGGTCCGCCGCCGGTTCCGCCGGGCCGGCCGGTCTGCCGTGGGCACTGCTGCTGGCCTTGCTGTTCGGGCTGCCGGTGCTGCTGCTGGCCCTGGCCGCACTCTTCATGCCGCGCCGGCTTGTGCTGGCCGGACGCACCCGGACGGCACGGGGCCTGTGGGCCGTGGCCGTCCTGATGCTGGCCGGCGGCTGGCTCGCCGGGCATGTCGCCTCCGGCGCCAGCGCCGAGGTCCTGGTCACGCCGTTCCCCGGCCCCGCCGTTTCGGCGGCCGCGTTCGCGTTCCTGGGCGCTGCCCTGATCGGAGCCGAAGGGCTCCTGGACGCCGCCGACCGGACCGCCGGTACCGGGTTGGCACGGAAGGTCCTGATCCGCGGCACGGCCGCGGCATCCATGGTCCTGCTGCTGGCCGCCCCCTTGGCCGGGTTCACCGTGTGGACCGCACAAAACCTGCTGCAGCCTACGTCGCAGACACCAACACAGGCACCGGCAGCCACCGCGGGACACTCCGGTCTCGGGACCCCGAGGCTCGTCCAGCCTGCCCAGGCCCGCACGCTGCCCGCCACGGCGGTTGACCGCGGCGAGGGCCCGGAACAGTCCAGGACGCTCCTGATTGCCAGCAACGAGGACGGAAGCTTCGACGCAACACTCATGCGCGGAGCCGGGACAACCCTGGACGCACTCTCAACGATCGCCGCCGCCCGCGGCATCCTGGGAGCGCCGGGCCAGGAGACGGTCCGCGACGACGACGCCGTCGCCGGATCGCTCCGGAACGTCGTGGCCACCATCGTCGCCGGCGAAGGCGTGGATCCGCGGGAAGACCTCGAGCGGCTCGGCGTCGGCTTTGTCGTTCTCCGGGTTGCCGATTCAGCCTCCGAATTGACGGCCAGCCGCATGGACGCAGTTCCCGGACTTGTTGCCGTCGGACAGACGGGGACGGGCTGGCTCTGGCGGGTCAGCCCGCAGGACCGGCCCGGCATCACGGACTCCGACGTCGCGCACCGGGTCCGGGTAGTGGACGGCAGCGGCGCCGCCATCGGACTGCTCCCTTCCGAAGAAGTCTCGGCGGCCGGCACGGTCCCGGCCGGCCCCGAGGGCCGCCTGGTGGTGCTCGCCGAGCGGGCCGATCCGGGCTGGAGCGCCTGGCTTGACGGGCGCCGCCTGACCTCAACGACGTCGGGATGGTCGCAGGCCTTCACCCTGCCGGCCCAGGGCGGCCAGTTGAGCATCCGTTACGAAGCGCCGTGGGCGGTCCTGATTGGGATTGCGCAGGCCGTGATGATCGGGCTGACCGTCCTCCTCGCCGTGCCCATGCCTGCCCGCCGGTCCAACACCGGCCTGTCCAGGGACGAAGCCTCCCTGCGTAAGGAACCTCAGCATGTCTAAGGGCGACAACGAAAAAGAAACCCAAACGGAGGCCGCGACGGGTCCGTCGCCGCGGAAGGGGCGCCTGCCGCGGGCTGGAGTGATCGGCGGCATCCTCTCCGCGGTCGCCCTCGTTGCCGCGGGCGGGGGCCTGGTATCGGCGGCGTCGCTGACGCCCCAGAACCCCGCCAGCAGGCAGCTCGAGGCCCCGGTCGCCGCGGTTCCGGCCGGCAGCAGCGTCGGGGTCTGCCCGGGCCCGGCCCGGCTGCTTGAGGGCACCCCCGTGGGCACCGACCCCCAGTTCAGTCCGGAATCCGCCACCGCGAAGACAGCCGTCAGCGCCGCCGTGCTCGGCTCAAGCGCCGGCATCATCCCCGGCAGCCGGCTCGCCCCGCTCAAAGGTGCCCCCCTCGCCGAAATCGCGCCGGGCGCCGCGCCCGCAGCTTCCGCACCCGCAGCTTCCGCGCCCCCGGCCCGCACGCCCGTGCTGGTCGCCGGCGTCCTGCCCCAGCGCGAGGTGGACAACATCAGCGTCCTCAGCGCCGATGCCCAAAACAACCACCAGGCGGCTGCCGGCGCCGTCCTGAGCTACACGGCCGAGGACGGCGACCTCCAGGGTTCCGCGGCCGCCGCGTGCCAGCAGCCCGGCAACGATCTCTGGCTGGTCGGCGCCAACACGGCGCTCGGCCGGTCGGCAGTCCTGAACCTGACCAATGCCTCCAGCACGCCGGCGACCGTGAGCCTGGACCTCTTTGGTTCCGAAGGCCCGATCCAGGCTCCCGGCAGCCGCGGCCTGCTGGTGGCGCCCGGCAGCTCCCGCTCCATCATCCTGGCCGGGCTCGCGCCGGGACAGGAACGGCTCGGCGTGCGGGTCCGCAGCACCGGCGGCCCGGTGGCTGCCGTGATCCAGCAAAGCGTGCTCCGCGGCCTCACTCCCGGCGGCGTCGACTTCATCACCCCCGGCACCGCCCCGTCCGTCAGCCAGGTGGCCGCCGGTCTCGACATCCAGGATCCCGCGGCACTGGCCGCGCTCAAGGCAAAGCCCGGCTTCGCCGACGCCGGACCGGCCCTCGAAGTCGCCGTGCCGGGGGCCACCGACGCCGTGGTCGAGATCAAGCTGTATGGTCCCGACGGCCAGAAGGCGCTGCCCGGGGGCGGCGTGGTGACGGCGAAGGCCGGCGCGGTCACGGAAGTTTCCCTGGCCGGGGTCCCGGCCGGGACCTACACCGTGGCGGCGAGCTCGGATGTCTCGTTCGCGGCCGCTGCCCGGCTCACGCGGGGACTGCAGGCCGGGGACGCGGCGGACATCGCGTTTTCCGCCGCCTCGGCCCGGCTGGGCAGCCAGCACATCGTTGCGGTTCCGCGCGCGGGCGACCGGCAGCTCGTTCTCGGTGCCCCCGCCGGCCGGGCGACCGTGACCTACACGCCGATCACTGCGGACGGCAAGATCCGGACCGCGGGCACCGCCGACATTGCCGGCGGAACCACCGTGTCCATCAAGATCCCCGCTGACGTGGGCGGCTCGCCGCTCGTGGGCTATGTGGTGTCCGCCGCCGGGGATCCGGCATACGGGGCACTTGTTCTGGCGCGGGACGGCCGGCAGGACATTTCCGCGGTGGCGCTGGCGCCGGAAGCGGCAGGACAACGGCAAGTCCCCGTCACGCTGGGCTACTAGGCCCGGGGCAGGTCGGAAGCAGGCTCGGGCTAGTACCGGCGGCGATAGACGGGGTCGAGGGACTCCGGGGGTACGCCGAGCATCTCGGCCGTGTATTCCACGACGACGTCGTGCACGAGGTCCTGGAGTTCGTCCCGGGTTCCGCACACCTGCTCCACCACCCGGCGGTACAGCGTAATGACCGGTCCGTCCTCGGCCGTGGCAGCAGTGAAAGCGCCCATCGGCGCGGGCGTGCGGTCCGCCACGAGCTGCTCCAGGCCTGGGGGGATCTCGTCAACGGCGAAGCGGACGCCGTCGAGCGGCTTGCCCCAGATATCGTGCAGCCGCTGGGCCGAGTCCAGGACGAAGTCATCGAAGCGGTCGGAGCGGGTCCGGTAGCCGGGCAGGGTGGGGAGAATGAGCTCGCCGCGAAGGCCCCGGCCGTGCCTGTTCCTGCGGCGCTGCCGGAAGGTCTTTCCCTGGACGGCGGCAGGCGACCCGGCCAGAGGCGCGCCGGCGGGGCCGGAACCGGCGCCTGTACGTCCGGCGTCGGGGTCAGCCAACCGGACCGTGAAACCCGAATCGTGGTGCGATGACTGCATATCTTGACTCTAAACCCGCGCAATGAAATACGCGATACAGCCCCGACGGCGATCCGCCGCCGCGCAGCCCCGGCCGCGCCGCGGCCGCGCCGCGGCACAACCACTGCCGCGCCGCGGCACAACGACAGACGTTTCAATGCGCAGCGCCCGGTCCGAGGGGGAGTAGTCTGTGATGTCGTGGGTGCAATTCGTATTTGTTCTAGGTCTGCCTGCCGCAATTCTGCGGTGGCCACTTTGACGTACGTTTACGCCGACTCCACGGCCGTTCTGGGTCCGCTGGCGACGTACGCCGAACCGCACTGCTACGACTTGTGCGAACAGCACGCCGATTCGCTGACCGTGCCGCGCGGCTGGGAAGTCATGCGGCTGGCGATGCCCGCAACTCCGGCCGGTCCCGGCCCCGACGACCTCCTGGCCCTCGCCAACGCGGTCCGCGAGGCGGCCTCACGTCCGGCTGCGGGGGAGACGGCGAAGGGGCAGCGCACGCTGCACCCGGCGCTGGAGGCACCGGCCCCGGCCGAGGGCGCCCGGCGCGGACATCTGCGCGTCCTGCGCGAACCTTCCTAAGGCTCCAACTGGCGGTAGGGTGGAAACTGCAAAAAGCCGTCAGCCACTCAGCCACCGGCGCCCTGTTGCGGCGCCCATCAGGGAGCGTTCACCATGCCCAAGCTCAGTTCCGAACTGTTGTCTGTCCTGCGATGCCCCGTCACCGGCTCCAGCCTGGTGCAGGAAGGCGACGAGCTCGTCACCGTCACGGCAGATGGCGCCGGGAACAAGCTGCGGTACAAAATCGAGGACGGCATCCCGCTGCTGCTGCCGCCGGAACTGCTGCCCGCCGCAGCGGCGGCCCCCGCTGACCAGCACGACGCGAAGCTGCACGACGCCGCCCCGCGCCACGCCGCGGAATAGCCGCCCCAAAACGCCGCCGGGCACCCATCGGGGAGGCCCGCGGCACCGAATGACTGCTTAGATCCTGCTCCAATCCAGAATCGCCCAGCTCCAGACACGCGATGCCACCGGCCACAACAAAGGACTCAGATGACTTTCGATTACAAGATTGCGGACATTTCCCTGGCCGAGGCGGGCCGCCACCAGATCCGCCTCGCCGAGCACGAGATGCCCGGACTCATGTCCCTGCGCGAGGAGTTCGGCGCCAGCCAGCCGCTCAAGGGCGCCCGGATCGCCGGATCCCTGCACATGACCGTCCAGACCGCGGTGCTGATCGAGACCCTTACCGCCCTCGGCGCCGAAGTCCGCTGGGCCTCCTGCAACATCTTCTCCACCCAGGACGAAGCCGCCGCCGCAGTGGTGGTCGGCAACGGAACCGTCGAGGACCCCCAGGGCGTCCCCGTCTTCGCCTGGAAGGGCGAGACGCTGGAGGAATACTGGTGGACCGCCCAGCAGATCCTCACCTGGCCGGGCGCCGACGCCAACCCTGGGCTGGGCCCGAACATGATCCTGGACGACGGCGGCGACGCCACCATGCTGGTGCACAAGGGTGTCGAGTTCGAGGCCGCCGGCGCTGTCCCAGCCGCCGCCGAGGACGAGTCCGAGGAAGGCCGGGTGTTCCTCGACGTGCTGCGCGCATCCCTCGAGGCCGACCCGCAGAAATGGACCCGCATCGGCGCCCTCCTGCTCGGCGTCACCGAGGAGACCACCACGGGCGTGCACCGCCTGTACCAGCTGGCGGAGCAGGGCAAGCTGCTCTTCCCGGCGATCAACGTCAACGACTCTGTCACCAAGAGCAAGTTCGACAACAAGTACGGCATCCGCCACTCCCTGCCGGACGGCATCAACCGCGCCACCGATGTCCTGATGGGCGGCAAGGTCGCCGTCGTCTGCGGATACGGCGACGTCGGCAAGGGCGCAGCGGAGGCCTTCCGCGGCCAGGGTTCGCGCGTGATCGTCACGGAGATCGACCCGATCTGCGCGCTCCAGGCGGCCATGGACGGCTACCAGGTCGCCAAGCTGGAATCCGTGCTCAGCGAAGGCCACATCTTCATCACCACCACGGGCAACAAGGACGTCATCATGGCCAAGCACATGGCCGAGATGCGTGACAAGGCCATCGTGGGCAACATCGGGCACTTCGACAACGAGATCGACATGGCCGGGCTGGCGCGGGTCCCCGGCATCAAGAAGGTCGAGATCAAGCCCCAGGTGCACGAGTGGGTCTTCGAAACTGACCCGGCCACGGGCAAGGGCGGCCGCTCCATCATCGTCCTGTCCGAAGGCCGCCTGCTGAACCTCGGCAACGCCACCGGACACCCCTCGTTCGTCATGAGCAACTCTTTCGCCAACCAGACGATCGCCCAGATTGAACTGTTCACGAAGGCCGGCCAGCCCGAGGGCGAGCGGGAATACGAGAACCAGGTGTACGTCCTGCCCAAGATCCTGGACGAAAAGGTCGCCCGCCTGCACCTGGGTGCCCTCGATGTGGAGCTGACCGAGCTGTCCAAGGAACAGGCCGAGTACCTGGACGTCGACGTAGCCGGACCGTACAAGCCCGGCCACTACCGCTACTAGGAACCCTCCCAAAGGGCCCCGGACGAAGGTCCGGGGCCCTTTGCTGTGACCGTTTTGGGGGCGCTTTTGTAACCGGATCGTGGTCGAATCGGGCCGGGGTTCCAAGGTAATTCGCTTATGCTGGCAGGATGACGTGTGGAAACGCCCGGGTCCTGTGATGGCCCTGAAAACCTGGAGTACCGGCCGAAAGATCGCCCTGCTGGGGGTGCTCTGTGCCCTGGCAGCCGGCGGCGGAGCCTTCGCCGCGGCGGCTCCGGGGCTGGCCCAGTCCGGGATTTCCTCCGAGGCCGGATCCCCGGCCCGGACGACGCCGGGACTCGCCGTCCCGGTGGTCGCCCCCGCTGAACTGGCCGTCTCGCCCGCCGACGGCGCCAAGCAGGTCAACCCTGCGGCGCCGGTTTCCCTCAAGGTCACGAACGGCCGGATTGACCGCGTGGCCCTGACGAGCGATGACGGCGACACCGTTGACGGCACCTTGGGCACGGACGGGTCCACCTGGACGTCCTCCGGCAACCTGACGTTCAACACGCGGTATAACTTCACGTACTCCGTGGTGGACGACGCGGGACGCGAGACACACAGCACGCGCGCGTTCACCACCGTCTCGACCGCCAACGAGGCTGACGCCGCCATATACCCCTTGGACGGGATGAAGGTGGGTGTGGCCCAGCCCCTGCAGATCACCTTCAGCGAGCCTGTCCTGAACCGGACCGCCGTCGAAAAGGCCATCAAAATCACCTCGACGTCCGGCCAGGTGGGTGATTTCCACTGGTTCAACAACAACACTGTCAGGTACCGGCCGGAGGCCTTCTGGGCCGCGAACAGCACCATCACCATGGACATGAAGCTGTTCGGCGTTGAGCTCGGCAACGGGCAGGTCGGCAACTTCAACAAGACGGTAACGGTCCACATCGGGGACAAGAAGGTGGCCGTCGCCGACGCCAAGGCCCATACGTTCTCCGTCAGCATCAACGACAAGCCGGCCGGCCACTGGCCGGCGACCATGGGCGACACCCGGTTCCCGTCGGCACGGGGCTTCCTCGTGTTCATGGAGAAGCACCGTGTGGAGCACATGGATGCCTCCACGATCGGGCTCAAACCGGGGGACCCGGCCTACTACGGCCAGCTGGACGTCAACTACGCCACGCGCCTGACGCCCAGCGGGGAATTCATCCACCAGGCCACGGAGTCCGCGATGCCCTACATCGGCAAGACGAACCTCTCCCATGGCTGTATCGGCCTGGGCCCGGACGGCGCGAAGTGGGTGTTCGACAACATGACCACCGGCGACGTCGTCCAGGTGGTGAACACCGAGGGGGAGTACGCCAACTTCGATGACGGCTTCGGGGACTGGAACATCCCTTGGGCCCAATACGCCAACTGACGGGGTGGCACCTCGCTGAGCCCAATCCTCGGACGGTAGGCTCAGAGCCAGATAAGTTGCGCAGCCGGGCGCAGGCCGGGCAGCGCAGAAGCCTACGGAAGCGAAGCTCCACGTGACTGACAAGAGTCCCACCCCTCCCGACCGGCCGGATCCGCACCTGGATCCGTCGGACGACACCGACGAACCGGCGTTCGACTGGATGAAGCCGGCCGCCGCCGGCAAGCCCACGGCGGGCACGGCAGCCGGCCCGGCAGGATCGGCCGCAGCCGCCGGCCCGGCAGGATCGGCCGCAGCCGCCGGCAAGGCAGGGCCGGCCGCAGCCGCCGGCAAGACAGGATCAGCCGCAGCAGCGGGATCAGCAGAGGGCACGGCGGCGCCGTCGGCAACGCCCACCGCCAGCCAGCCGGAGAGCCGCGCCGACCGCAAGGCGGCCGAGGCCGCCGCCACGGGGCCGTCGGATACTGCCCAGTCGGATGTGGCCACCTCGAATGCTCCCCCGTCGGATGACAAGGCGCGCGGGGCAGGAGCCGGCGTATCAGTCGGCGCACGTCCTGACACCGCCCCCGAGGACGAAGTCGAACGCCGCAACGCCGAACGCCGGAACGCCGAACGCGAGCAGGCGGCCAAGGCCAAGCCCGTCCTCCCGCGGGTGCTTCAGGTGCTGCTCGCCGTGTTCTACCCGGTCATCCTGCTGGTGCTCGCCGTCCGCGCCGTGACCAGCCCCCTGTTCCTCTGGGTGGAATACAACCGTCCGGGCTTCCCCGGTGACGGCTACGGCTTCAGCACCGATGACCGCATGACGTACGGTTCCTACGCGGTGGACTACCTCAGCAACTGGTCGGGCCCCCGCTACCTCGGCGATCTTGTGGACCAAAGCGGGGAGCGGTTGTTCAAGGACGGCGAAGTCAGCCACATGGCCGACGTCAAGGCCGTGATCCTGTCCACTTTCGGCGCCGGTACCCTGCTGATCCTGCTGGGCCTGGTGGCCGTGATCTACCTCAAGCGCCGCCATAACGGGGGAGTCCGCCGCGGCCTGTTCGCCGGCTCGATCGTCACCCTTGCGCTCATCATCGGCCTCGGGACCCTCGCGGTACTCGGCTGGGAGCAGTTCTTCACCGATTTCCACCGTATTTTCTTCGCCAACGGGACCTGGACATTTACGCTTCAGGACACCCTGATCCGGCTCTTCCCGGGCCAGTTCTGGATGGACGCCGGGATCGTCATCGGAAGCCTCGTGCTGCTCGCTTCCCTGGTCACCCTCGTCCTGACCTGGCCCACGCGCCGGCGCCGCGGCCTCGGCAAGAAGGCCGCCGCCACATCCAAGGGCACCGATACTGATGCCGGCACTGGCGCCACCGCCGAGGCTGCGCCCGCGGCGGACGGCACGGCCGGCAGCGACGCAGAGGGCCCGGCGCGCACCCGGCACACCGTCTGACGACGGGCCGGTTGCCCGGCGTCAGCCGTAGATCCGGTTGATGTGCTGTTCGTAGTCCCGCACGACGGCGGCCCGCTTGAGTTTGAGCGAGGGGGTCAGGTGCCCTGATTCCACGGTGAAGTCGGCGTCCAGGATGACGAAACTGCGGATCGACTCGGCCTTGGAGACCGTGAGGTTCGCGGCATCGATGGCTTCCTGGATCGCGGCCCGGACCGTCTGGTCCGCGGCGGCTTCGGCCGGCGCCATGACGGGCACCTTCCGGGCGGCGCACCAGTTGCGCAGTCCTTCCGGGTCCAGGTTCACCAGTGCAGAGACGAAGGGCCGGCCGTCGCCAACGACCACGGCCTGTCCGACCAGCTGGTGCTCCCGGATCTTCTCCTCGAGCGGGCCCGGGGCGACATTCTTGCCGCCGGCCGTGACCAGCAGGTCCTTCTTCCGGCCCGTGATGGTCAGGAATCCGTCCTCGTCGAGGGAACCGAGGTCGCCGGTCCGGAAAAAACCGTCCACGAAGGCCTCAGCGTTGGCGGCCTCGTTCGCGTGGTAGCCCTTGAAGACGCCAATGCCCTTGACCAGGATCTCGCCGTCGTCAGCCACCCGGACTGTGGTGCCCGGCACCGGGATGCCGACGGTGCCCACCTTGGTCCGTGCCGGGGTGTTGGCTGTGCAGGGCGCCGTGGTTTCGGTCAGGCCGTAGCCTTCCAGGACGGGGATACCCACGCCGCGGAAAAAATGGGCGTCGTTGGAGCTCAGCGGGCTCGCGCCGGAGACCGTGTACCGCAACTGGCCGCCGAAGGCCTGCCGGAGCCTGGGATACAGGATCCGGTCGAAGACTGCGTGCCGGGCACGCAGCAGGAGCCCCGGGCCCGTGCCGTTGCCCCGGGAGGCGGCGTCGAGGGCCTTGGAGTAGTCGATCGCGGCCGCCGCTGCGGCTGTGAAGATACGTTCCTTGCCGGCGGCGTCCGCCTTCTGCGCGGCTCCGGCGTAGACCTTTTCGAAGATCCGGGGGACCACCAGCAGAAAGGTGGGTTTGAAGCTGTCCAGATCGTCCAGGAGCTCTTTGGCGCTGGCGGTGTGGCCGAGGGTGGATCCGGAGCTAAGGCAGACCACCTGCACCGCCCGGGCCAGGACGTGCGCCAGGGGCAGGAACATCAGCGTCCGGGAACGCGGCTGCATGAGGAGCTCGGGCAGGAACAGGACGATGTTCTTGGCCACCAGGGCAAAGTTGGCGTGGGTGATCTCGCAGCCCTTGGGCTTGCCGGTGGTGCCCGAGGTGTAGACCAGGGACGCGACATCCGCCAGGGACGCCGCGGTCCGGTGGCGTTCCAGCTCGGCGTCGGTCACCCCGGTGCCGGCCGCGGCCATGCTCGCCAGGTTCGGTGCGGCGCCGTCGTGCTCCATCCGCACGACGGCAACAAGCCGGTCACCGAGGTCGGTGGAGGCGTCCAGGACGCCCTGGACGAGAGCGGCCCTGGCGTGGTCCTCGACGAACACCCGCCGGGCCCCCGAATCATGGAGAATCCACTCGACCTGGGACGCGGAGGAGGTCTCGTAGATCGGAACGGTGACGCCGCCGGCGAACCAGATGGCGAAGTCCACCACCGTCCACTCGTACCGGGTGGCGGACATGACCGCGACGGTCTCGCCCGGCGTGAGTCCGCCGGCGATCAGGCCCTTGGCCAGGGCAGTGACCTGCTCCAGGAAGTGCTGGACGGAGACGTCGGTCCAGCCGCCAGGGCCTTTGCGGGAGTAGAGGGCGTGCACGGGATCCTTCGCGTGCTGCTCCAGGAGCAGGTCAGTCACGTTGCTCTCCGGGTCCAGCTCCACGAGCAGTCCGGTGCTTGCTTCTCTCACAGCCGAGTCTCCATTTCCTGGTCCGCCCGGAGTTCGGCGGACATTTCCCTGCAATCCTGCCCTAGATCCAGGACGGCATCCACATCCGGATGCGCCAGTCCTGGTACGGGATCACCTCGGCCGTCCAGACCGGGTAGAAGAACGCGGACACCAGCACGGCCGCCACCACGAACAGCGCCACCAGGTAGAACCCGGACCGCCGGCGCCAGAGGGGGTCACCGCGCTGGCCGAGCACCAGCCCCAGGCAATAGACGAGCGCCAGCACCAGGAACGGTTCAAAGGACACGGCGTAGAAGAAGAAGGTGGTGCGCTCCGGGTACATGAACCAGGGGAGATATCCTGCGGCCACTCCGGCCAGGACTGCGCCGGCGCGCCAGTCGCGGCGGCCCGCCCACCAGAACAGCAGGACACCCAGGCTCACGGCCGCGCTCCACCAGATCAACGGGCTGCCGACGGAGAGGATGGCGGTGGTGCAGTTGGTCAGCTCGCAGCCCGGGGTGCCCTGCCCGGGGGATTCGTAGAAGAATGACGTGGGCCGGCCCATGACCAGCCAGCTCCAGGCGCTGGCCTCGTAGGGGTGGTCGGCACTGAGGCCCTGGTGGAACTTGTAGGCCTCCAGGTGGTAATGCGCCAGGGACCGGACGGCGTTCGGCAGCCAGCCCCACTCGGCCGAGGGGTTGGCGTCGGCCCAATGCCTGAAGTAGGCGTCCGTGGACCGGAACCACCCGGTCCATGTGGCGCCGTAGACCAGGGCGGCCACCGGAACGATGCTCAGGAAGGCCGGGACGCCGTCCTTGAGGATGCCGCCGCTGATCCAGGCATGCACGCCGGCTATGCGCCGCGCGCTGAGGTCCCAGAAGACGGTCAGCAGGCCGAATCCGGCCAGAAAGAACAGGGCGGACCATTTCGTGCCGACCGCCAGGCCCAGGCAGACGCCCGCCGCGAGGCGCCACCACCGGATGCCGAGCCAGGGCCCGGAGGTGAGCTGCAGCGCCGAGGGCCGCCCCGTGGCGGAGGCCGCGGCCTGCCGGCCGAGCCGGGCAGCGAGCCGCCTCCGGCCGTCGTCGCGGTCCATCAGCAGGGCCCCGAACGCGGCGAGGATCCAGAACATCAGGAAGATGTCCAGCAGCGAGGTCCGGGACATGACCAGGTGGTGGCCGTCCACGGCGAGCAGGATGCCGGCCACGGCACCCAGGGTGAGCGAGCGGAAGAGCTTTTGCGCGATCAGGGCCAGCAGGAGGATGGACAGTGTCCCCGTCAGGGCCGCACCGAACCGCCAGCCGAAGGGATTGTCCGCCCCGAACAGCCACATGCCCGCGGCGATCATCCACTTGCCGACCGGCGGGTGGACGACGTACTCCGGCGTGTTCAGCAGCACGCCGGGGTTGCCTGCGATGAACGAGTCGTTCGCCCGGTCCGGCCAGCTGCGCTCGTATCCGCTGACCAGGAATGAGTACGCGTCTTTGACATAGTACGTTTCGTCAAAGACCAGGTTGCGCGGCGTGTCCAGCCGGACGAACCGCAGGACGCCGCCCAGCGCGGCCGTCAGGACGGGAATGAGCCAGTACCAGAGCCGAAGCGACGCCGGGTAGTCCCGCCAGCTCTGGAGGCCGCCGATCAGGCGCTCCCGGAGGGCCTCCGGGGTGTTGGCCTCGGCGGGGCGGCCGATCCAGCGGTGCCCTTCAAGGTTGCGGCCGGTGCTGAAGCGGTTCCGGTCCTTGCCGGCCGCCCGGCCGTCGGGACGGCCGGGACCTGTTGCCGGCGATGCATCAGGGCCAGTCTCGGGCTGCCGCGTGGGGGTCTGGGTCACGTTGCCCATGCTACCTTTCGCAGCTGTGCTCGCAGGCCCCCGCCCCGGCGGCAGTAGGCTGGTCCTGTGGACCACGAACCCAGCCCTTCCCCCCTTCCTCCCCTCGATCCTCCCTTCGACGGCGATGACGCCGCCGCCGTTCCCGCCCCTGATTCGGCGTCTGTTTCCGCCTCTGTGTCCGCCTCCGGCGGGCCCGGCAGGATCGTCCTCGCCGCGACGCCGATCGGCAATGCGGGCGATGCCTCGGCGCGGCTCGTGGAGTTGCTCGCGACGGCGGACATCGTCGCCGCGGAGGACACCCGGAGGCTGCACCGCCTCGTGCAGAACCTCGGCGTCACTGTGGCGGGCCGGATCATCAGCTATCACGAGCACAATGAGGCAGCCAAGACGGCTGACCTGCTGGCGCAGGTCCGGTCCGGCAAGACCCTGGTGATGGTGACCGACGCCGGCATGCCCTCGGTCTCTGATCCGGGGTTCCGGCTGGTTGAAGGCGCCGTGGCGGCCGGCCTCACCGTCACCGCCGCGCCCGGACCCTCCGCCGTGCTGACCGCCCTGGCACTGTCGGGCCTGCCGACGGACCGGTTCTGCTTCGAGGGCTTCCTGCCGCGCAAGGCCGGTGAACGTTCCTCGCGGCTGGCGGATCTCGACACCGAGCGGCGCACCATGGTGTTTTTCGAGGCGCCGCACCGGCTGGAGCCCATGCTGAGGGCCCTGCGGGAGAGCTTTGGCGCCGACCGCCGGGCCGCCGTCTGCCGTGAACTCACCAAGACCTATGAAGAGGTCATCCGCGGCACCCTGCGCGAACTGCTCGAATGGGCCGAGTCAAGCGAAGTGCGCGGCGAAATTGCCGTGGTAGTGGGCGGCGCCCCGGAACGCGAACCCGGCCGTCCCGAGGATCATGTGGCTGCCGTCAACGGGCTGATAGCCCAGGGCATCCGGCTGAAGGAGGCCGTCGCCGCAGTGGCCGATGACGCGAAGGTCAGCAAGCGCGAACTCTATGCCGCGGTCCTCGCCGCGCGCTGAGCCGTGCGCTGAGCCAGGTGGTGGGTGCCGGGCGGCGGGTTCCGGCGCGCCGCCGTGCCTCGGGGGCCGGAACCGGGCTCCACGCCCACGCAGGACGGTTGTGCAGCTGCACAGCATAGTTTGGATACAGTAGTGCGCGCATGCATAGACTTGCCAGTGAGCGCGGCAGTAGCGTGGCAGTAATCCAGACGCCCGTGCCTGCCTGTGGGAACGAGCGCCTACAACGAGAACTCATTCAAAAACTTGTGCTCACACTAGTTCAACCGAATTGCTGACGAGGGAGTCATTGTGACTGTAACTGCCCAGCCTATTGTTTCCGCGGACCGGGAGAGCGCCCTGCTGGCGTCCGTTCCGACGGGTCTGCTGATCAACGGCGAATGGCGTCCGGCCGTGTCCGGGAAGACCTTCGACGTCGAGGATCCCGCGACCGGGAAGGTCCTGCTCAGCATTGCCGACGCCGGCCCCGAGGACGGCAAGGCGGCCCTGGACGCGGCCGCTGCAGCGCAGGAGTCCTGGGCCAAGGTCCCGGCCCGGGAACGCGGCGAGATCCTGCGCCGCGCCTTCGAGCTGGTGACCGAACGGGCCGAGGACTTCGCGCTCCTGATGACCCTGGAGATGGGCAAGCCGCTGGCCGAGGCCCGTGGCGAGGTCACCTATGGCGCCGAGTTCCTGCGCTGGTTCTCGGAAGAGGCCGTCCGCGCGTTCGGCCGCTACTCGGTCTCCCCGGACGGCAAGTCCCGGCTGCTGGTGACCAAGAAGCCCGTGGGCCCGTGCCTTTTGATTACGCCGTGGAACTTCCCGCTGGCGATGGCCACCCGCAAGATCGCCCCCGCGGTCGCGGCCGGCTGCACGATGGTGCTCAAGTCCGCGAACCTGACCCCGCTGACCTCCCAGCTGTTCGCGGCCGTGATGGTCGAGGCCGGCCTGCCCGCCGGTGTCCTGAACGTCATCCCGACCTCCACGGCCGGCGCCACCACGGGTCCGCTGATCAAGGATCAGCGCCTGCGCAAGCTGTCCTTCACCGGTTCCACCGAGGTCGGCCGCCGGCTGCTCGCTGATGCGTCCGAGACGGTGCTCCGGACCTCGATGGAACTCGGCGGGAACGCCCCGTTCGTCGTGTTCGGGGACGCCGACATCGACGCCGCAGTCGCCGGGGCGATGCTGGCGAAGCTGCGGAACATGGGCGAGGCCTGCACGGCGGCGAACCGGTTCATCGTGCACGAGTCCGTCGCGGCCGAGTTCGCGGAGAAGTTCGCCGCGAAGATGGCGGAGATGACCACGGCCCGGGGCACCGAGGCCGAGTCCAAGGTCGGCCCGCTGATCGATGCCAAGAGCCGGGACAAGGTCCACGAACTCGTCACCGACGCCGTGAACTCCGGTGCTGTCGCAGTGACCGGCGGCTCCGCCGTCGAGGGCCCGGGCTACTTCTACAAGCCCACGATCCTCACCGGCGTGACCGAGGGCAGCCGGATCCTGTCCGAGGAAATCTTCGGACCCGTCGCCCCGATCATCACCTTTGACACCGAGGACGAGGCTGTCCGGCTCGCGAACAACACCGAATACGGGCTGGTGGCCTACGTCTTCACCCGGGACTTGAACCGGGGCATCCGGATGGGCGAACGGCTTGAGACCGGCATGCTGGGCCTGAACGCCGGCGTGGTCTCCAACGCTGCCGCCCCGTTCGGCGGCGTCAAGCAGTCCGGCCTGGGGCGCGAAGGCGGTCTCGAGGGCATCGAGGAATACCTCTACACGCAGTACATCGGCATCGCCGACCCCTACGCCGGCTAGCCACACCAGCTACCCGCGGCGCACCCGGCGGACGGAGTTGCGGATCTTCCCCCAGGATCCCGCGAACCCCCGCCGGGTGCGTAGTGCTGTCCGGGAGAGGAACCCGCGGGGCAGCCGGAGGGCCCGCCGCCAGCCGGCCATGACCGACGGCGGCAGCCATGCCGCGCGCAGCCGGACCAGGAAGCCGGCGTTGGCGCGCAGCGAGGCCTGCACCAGGGCGATCCTGGCAGCGGCGGAGTCGGCCGGATCCGCGGAGCCTGCGGTCCGCGCCGGGCCGGCCACGCCGCCCGGGCGGCCGTACTGCTCACGTTCGAAGTCCTCGGTCAGGGCCGCCGCGGCCCGCTGGCCGGGCCCGTCCGCACCGCCGGGTTCCCCGAAAACCGTCGAGGCGCGCAACCGCTCGGAGAAATTCCGCGGCGTTTCGCTCGCTCCGGGCGCCACCCCGTAGTCCGTGGCCAGATCCCGCAGTTCCGCCCAGGCCGGCAGCGCCGTCCCGGCCGTGACGCCGGGATTGCCGCGGGCCGCCGTCCTGAGCCTGCGGCGCCGCACGCCGCTGCGCACCAGCCGCGGGGAGGCCACCAGCAGCGCCAGCAGCAGCACGGCGGCAACACCGTACAGCGCCTGTGCCGCCTGCGCGCCGCTGGGCGCCGGTGTGCCCGCCCCGGGAAGCGGGAGGGTGCCGGGGGCCGGGAACGGTGCCTGGGTGGAACCGTCACCGGGGGTCAGGGCGTCGTTGCGGTCGTTGGTGCTGGCACCGCTGCGGGCGGCGGCATCCGTGGCGTACGCCGGAACGACGCCGCGGGACGGTGTCGGCTCAAACGCGACCCAGCCCACGCCCTGGAAGTAGAGCTCCGGCCAGGCGTGGGCGTCCCGGGCATCGACCTCGAACTCCGGAAGCGGGCCCTGGCCCGAGACCGCCACCGTGGCCCCGGTGGGCCGCCCCGGCGCGTAGCCCACGGCGATCCTGCTCGGAATGCCCTCCAGCCTGGCCATCACGGCCATGGCGGAGGCGAAATGAATGCAGTAGCCGCTCTTCTGGGTCAGGAAGTCCGCCAGCACGGACAGGCCGTTGCCGTCGTAGCCGCCCTGCACGGGGGACTGCAGCGAGTAGGTGAACTCGGCGGAGCGCAAATACCTCTGGATGGCCATGGCCCGCGAATACGGCGAGTTGGCACCCGCCGTCACAGTCCTAGCCGTGCTGCGCACAACCTCCGGAACATTCGACGGTTCCCGGAGGAACAGTTCGGGGACACCGCGCACCTGCCCGGAAGCGCCCGCCAGCAGCGCTGCCGTGAGCTGCGGAGTCACGGACGAGACCACATATTGCTGGTCGCGGGAATTTGTGTCCACACCCTTGATGCTCAGCGTGGCGGGGTCCCAGCTCCAGCGCCCCGAGAGGCCGTTGACCGCTTCCGGCGCATACGGCGCGGGCAGGTACGGGCTCGTGTACTGGCCGGTGTTGACGGCCGTAATCACGCGGAGCTCGGCCGGGGCGGTCTCATGCCCGGCCTCGAGCCGGCCTGTTCCCGGCTGCCGGCTCGACTCCCGGTCATCGGGTGACCAGGCATCGCCGTCAAAGGTGTCCACCGTCACCGAGCGCAGGTACGGCGTCGTCGGCGCGTTCGTGGCGAAGGTGATCCGGCCCTCGCCGGAGGGGCTGCGCAGGCTGTTGCCCAGGCTGATCATCGGATTGAGGCCGGTGGCGCCGCCGAACGGGTTCAGCCGCGAGCCCTGCGGGAACGTGCCCTGGTCGAAACCCGGGATGGCCAGCTGCAGCACCAGCGTGAGGGTCAGCGCCGCGACGGCCGTGACCGTGCCGCGCCGCAGCTGCCCGGGGTTGCGGGCGGTGTCGGCCAGGGTGCGGGTATCCGGCGTGTACCAATGGCTGCAGCCGAGGATCAAAAGGTACCCGACTGCGGCGCCCACGAACCCCAGCACCCCCACGCTTTGCGGCTTGACCATGGCCGGCACCACGAGGATTGCCAGGATCCCGAGCCCGCTCGTGGCCGGCAGCGCCAGCGGGAACGCCAGGGCATCGATGAGGATCACGAGCAGTCCGAGGACCGCGCAGATCAGCATGACGATTCCGGCGTTGGGGGCCACTGGGGTGCTCTCGGCCAGGACCGTTTCGCTGGCCCGCCGGAGGAACTTTCCCAGGTAGTTCATGGTCTCCGGGGAGGGGATGAACCCGGCAATGCTGTGCTGCCGGAAGAAGATGAAGGTCACGGCCACGATCAGCGCCACCAGGCCGCCGGCGGTGACCAGCCAGGGCCGGGCACGCAGGGACCGGAGCACCGCGAGGGAGAACGCAACGGAGAGGACGGTACTGAACACCGGGGAGTACCAGGCCCAGCCCCGCAGGACGCCGTTGAATCCGAGGGCCGCGCCCGCGACGGCCACCGCGACGGCGGTCGCCATCACCCAGGGCTTGGCACCGGGTCCGTCCGGCCGGGACGCCGCACCGGGGGAGAGGGCTGTCGGTTCTTCTTCGCCGGCCGTGCGGGTGCCGGTTCCGTGGCTGCGTTGCGGGGCGAGGGTCATGGCCGGGCCCCCACGCCGCGGCGGACGTCGGCCCCGGCGGACATCCCCGGGTCTGCCTGGTCGAAGGCTGCCCAGGCGTCAGGCAGCGAGCTCTGGGCGGATACGGCCAGGGCCCGCCATCCGCCCAGCCGCAGCGCCTCCAGCACCTCGGGCACTTCGCCGGAGTCCTGTGCCCGGTCCGTGACCAGCAGCGCGAAGGCGTTCGCGCCGAACCCGGCGGCCGGGGACAGCGCCCGGGCCTCGGCCGGAGTCAGGCTGCCCAGGACCGCCAGGACAGGTCCGCGCAGCCGGTGGGCGGAAAGTTTGTCCATCAGGGTGTCGTCGAAGGCGTGCGGGGCACCCCCGGTGCCCGCAGCGGCCCCGGAGCGGAATCCACCCGCCGCGGAGGACCCGGTGCTGGTTCCCGCCGCGGCCTCCTGCGGGCGGGCCTGGGGGCGGGGCGCCGTGCGGTCACGGCGCGGGTGGTTGTGGTGGTGGGTGTGGTGCGGGCCGGAAAGCTCGATGGCAGCCAGGCTTTCGGCGATGGACTGTAGCCCGGCCGTTCCGGTGTATTCCTCGGCTTCCGGGTCGGGAGCGGACGGCGAATTCCGGAAGGCCGGCGCGCCCGCGCTGTCCAGGAACCGCAGTGAGTAGTTGCGTTCCGCGAGGTGCGCCCCGATCGACATCGCCGCCGTGACAGCCCACTCGAAGGCATCAGAGGTCAGCAGGTCGTGGCCGTCCCCCTCGCCGCCGCCCGGGTGGCCGCCGGAGGAATGTGCACTGTGGCCGAACACCCCGTGGGGGTAGGCCGAGAGCCGCTGGTCCAGGATGATGGTCGCCTCGGGGGTCGTGACGGATTCCTCCTGCCGCACCATGAGCGAACCGTGGCGGGCGGTCGCGGCCCAGTGCACCCGGCGCAGCGGATCCCCGTGGCGGTATTCGCGGGTCATGACGTCGTCGTCGCTGGGATTGGCCCGGGCCCGCGTGGGTGTGACACCGTCGTGCCCGCGGGCACCGGCGAGCCCCGTCTCCGGCAGCTCGATGGCGGCGGGCGTCACGGTGAGGAGGTCGCCGTCGTCAATCGCGTGGCGGTGGAAGGAGAGCCCGAAGGGATCGCTGAATTCCGCCGTGACGGGCCCGATCAGGAACTGGCCGCGCCTGGCCGAGCGGAGGTGGTACTCATAGCGGCTGGTGCCGCCGGCTGCCGCACGTGCCGGGAACCGGAAGACAGGCGATTCGCCGAACCGGGCCGGCAAGTGTTCCTCCATGACGGCGTGGCCTGTGCCCGCCCCGGTCCGCGCGACGGCCAGCCGCACCGTGGCACGGGCGGACGTTTCAACCGGCGACGGGCTGAATTCGCGGTAGACCCGGAACCTCGGCTTCAGGACCCGGGTTCCAGCCAGGGCGAGCACCGGCAGCACCAGCAGCAGGACGGCCAGGGCCAGCAGGTCCCGGCGCCCCATGATCTGCGCGGCCAGCAGCGACACCGCACCCGCGCCGAGCAGGCCCCAGCCGCGGCTGCTGAAGAAGTGCCCGGGGAACCGATCCCTTATCGCCACGGCGGAGCCATTCCCTAGTGCGGATTGGGCACGTTGGGCGGCGGCGCGGCTGCCATGGCCGAGGCCTTCTTCCGGCCAGGGCCGCCGGTTCCGTTGGGTGAGGCCGTCACGTCCGGGGTGACGGGTATCTTGGCGATGATGGCCCGGATGACGCTTTGCGGCGTCTCACCCGCGCTGGCCGCCTTGCGGTCGAGGATGATCCGGTGGGCGAGCACCGCTTCGGCGACGCTGACGACGTCGTCCGGCAGCACAAAGTCCCGTCCCTCCAGCGCGGCGGTGGCCTTCGCCGCACGCAGGAGCTGCAGCATGGACCGCGGGCTGGCGCCGAGCCGGAGAAGCCCGCTTTCCCGCGTGGCCCGGCCCAGGGCCACGGTGTATTCCTTGATGGACCGGGACACGTACACCTGCTGCACCGTGGCAATCATGGCGGCCACTTCCGCCGCGGTGACCACTGCCGTCACACGCGCCAGCGGAGAGGAGGCCTGGTGGGTTTCGAGCATCTCCATCTCGGACTCACGGTCCGGGTAGCCCATGGAAATCCGGGCCATGAAGCGGTCCCGCTGCGCTTCCGGCAGCGGATACGTGCCCTCCATCTCAATGGGGTTCTGCGTCGCCACCACCATGAAGGGCTCATCCAGCCGGTAGGACGTGCCGTCCACCGTGACCTGGTGCTCCTCCATGCACTCCAGCAGGGCTGACTGGGTCTTGGCCGAGGCGCGGTTGATTTCGTCCCCGATGACGATATTGGCGAACACCGCGCCGTGCCGGAACTCGAAGGTCCGGGTCGCCTGGTTGTAGATGGACACGCCCGTGACGTCGGACGGCAGCAGGTCCGGGGTGAACTGGATCCGGCTGACGGAGCAGTCGATGGTGCGGCCCAGCGTCTTCGCCAGGAGCGTCTTGCCCACCCCCGGGACGTCTTCGAGGAGCAGGTGGCCCTGGGCGAGGAGGACCGTGAGCGCCAGTTTGGCCGCTTCGGCCTTGCCGTCGATGACCGTATTGATCGCCGTCAGGATCCGGGTGCTGGCTGAGTGGAAAGCGTCGGCATCCATGGCCGGCAGTTCATGCCGCGGGGACCGCTGTCCGGCTGCGTTTGGGTCCAAGGACGGGCGGCCCGGGAGGCTCTGTCCCTGGGGGAGGATGTCGTCTACGGAAGTGCGGTGGTAATCCATCGGCAGCCTTTCAGCCCTGGTGGGTCCCGGATCTGACCGCCCGCGGCGGCCGGGGCCCCGCAGTGGCATTCACCTGTTTCCTAACGGGGAAATTACAGAGTATTAACAGACTACTAACACAACTGCCGGCCCTGACAGAGAGTTCCGGGGAAATCTGGCCGCCGGTTAGGGTGGATGAATGCTCAATCCCCTCACTCCCGTCCCCTTCCGGTCGCCTGGAAACGACGGTACCGGACGCAGCGGGTATCCGCCCGCACCGGAACCGCTTCCCGTGCCGGTCATGGACAACCACACGCATTTGGACTTTCCCGACGCGGAGCTTGAGGTGGGCATCAAGGACGCCCTCGATGCCGCCGCCGCCGTGGGCGTGCAAGGCGCCGTGCAGGTGGGCTGCGACCTCGAATCGTCCCGGTTTACGGTCAACGCGGTCGACCTCGATTCCCGGCTCCTGGGCGCTGTTGCCCTCCACCCCAACGACGCCCCCGGCTACGCCCGGCGCGGCGGCCTGGAGGAGGCCCTGGCCGAGATCGAGGCGCTCGCCGCCCATCCGAGGATCCGGGCGATCGGGGAGACCGGCCTGGACTTCTTCCGGACCGAGGGCGAGGGCCTGACCCACCAGCGCTATTCGTTCCGCCGCCATATCGACATCGCCAAACGGCTCGGACTGACGCTGCAAATCCACGACCGCGACGCCCACGACGACGTCGTCCAGGTCCTGCGCGAAGAGGGGGCCCCGGAGCGGGTGGTCTTCCACTGTTTCTCCGGCGGCGAGGCACTCGCCCGGACCTGCAACGCGGAGGGCTGGTACATGTCCTTTGCCGGAACTGTGACATTCAAGAACGCGACGGACCTGCGGGACGCGCTGTCTATCGCTGAGCCGAGCCGGATCCTGGTCGAGACCGACGCGCCCTTCCTCACCCCGCACCCGCATCGCGGCCGGCCCAACGCGAGCTACATGGTTCCGTACACCGTGCGGGCTATGGCCGATGTGACCGGGTCGGAGCTTTCCGGGCTGTGTGCGCAGATCGCCGCAAATACGGTGCGGGCGTACGGATCCTGGGACTGAACCGCCCTCATCCAGCTCCCCGGCATAGATACCAGGTATGCACAAATTCTTGGTTCCTTTATAACGCTTCGATTACAGTGGTCAACTATTAGCCGGGGTCGGGGAAGGCCTACGGATAATTTCACTCCAGCAGGGCGTGCATTGTGGCCAACAAACCACATGCGCGCTCTCGTTTTGGGTGAGGCAGTGCACGCATGTTCCGTGACGCTCCGGACGCTGTCCGGAGCCGCCGTTGGCGCGCTCGCGGTGGATGGCCACGTGCACTTTTCCCCGTGCCCGGAAGGTCCAAGAGATTCGGGCAATTGTGGTCAAGTTCTTCACATCGGACGGCAAGTTCAGCTTCGTCAAGGTTGGCACGCAGCTCGTGGTGCTGGTGGCACTGGTGCTGGGCCTCGTGGCCTTCGTCGGCAATAACAAGACGATCACACTCAACGTGGATGGCAAAGTCAGCTCCGTCCAGACCTTCGGCGGAACCGTCGGGGAAGTCGTCAAGAGTGCCAAGGTTGAACTGCAGCCATCTGACAGGGTGTCGCCTTCAGCGGACGCCCACGTGCAGGACGGGTCAGTCATCAACGTCAACCTCGCCAAGGCCGTCAAGGTCAGCCTGGACGGCGCCGAACGGACCATCTCCACCACCGCACCCACCGTCGAGGGGCTCGTGACCGAACTCGGCGTGGCCAGCGCCTCGCAGGTCTCCGTGCCCAAGGACGCCCAGCTCGCCGTCTCCGGCTCCTTCGTCTCCATCTCGACGCCTAAAAAGGTGAGCCTCGTTGCGGACGGCAAGGCGGCAGCGACCACCACGACGGCGGCCACAGTCGCCAAAGTGCTCGAGGACGCCGGGCTTTCGCTCGGGGCCAGCGACCGCGTATCCCAGCCCGGGAACGCCCCGGTGGTCAATGACATGGTGATTAAGGTCTCCCGCGTCGACGTCAGCAAGACGGCCAACACCACCGAGCCCGTCGCCTTCGAAACACTCACCACCGAGAGTGCTGACATGTTCAAGGGTGAGAAGAAGGTCACCCAGGCCGGCGTCGCCGGCACCACCAGCAAGAACTTCAAGCTGGTCCTCGTGGATGGCCGCGAAGCCTCCCGGACCCTGGTGTCCGAGACCGTCAGCGTCCAGCCCGTCACCGAAAAGGTCACTGTCGGCACCAAGGAAAAGCCCAAGCCCGCCGCCAACACCGGTGCGGCCGCCCCCGCCATGATGAACCAGGGCATGTGGGACAAGATCGCCCAGTGCGAATCCGGCGGCAACTGGTCCACCAACACCGGCAACGGCTACTACGGTGGCCTGCAGTTCGACGTCGGCACCTGGCTCAGCTCGGGCGGCGGCGCCTACGCCCCGAACGCCGCTGCCGCCACCAAGGCCCAGCAGATCGCCGTCGCCAACCGGGTCTACGCCCAGCGCGGACTGCAGCCCTGGGGTTGCGGCTGGGCCGCCTCCAGCTAGCAGGCCAGGCCGGCGGCTGACCGCCCGCCACTGACCGCCCGCCACTGAACGCCCGACTCCCGCGGCTGCCGACCACAGCCAGGGAGAGCACAGGCCGGGTCCGGATTCCCTCCGGACCCGGCCTGCGGCGTACCGGCGCCGGGATAGGATACCTAGGTGACTGAACCGAGCCCCTCCGCCCCCGAAAGCCTGCCCGGAGCGGCGCCCGCACCGCTGATGGGTGCCTCCGATATCCGCCGGCTGGCAGAGGAAATCGGCGTGCGGCCCACGAAGACCCTCGGGCAGAACTTCGTCATCGACGGCAACACCATCCGGCGGATCGTGAACGCCGCCGACATCCGCGCCGATGAGACCGTCCTGGAAGTCGGCCCCGGACTCGGGTCACTGACCCTTGGCCTGCTGGACGCCGCCCGCAGCGTGGTCGCCGTCGAAATCGATCCGGTCCTTGCCGGGCGCCTGCCGGCCACTGTGGCCGAGTGGCGTCCGCACGCCGCCGGGAACTTCTACCTCGTCCTGGCCGACGCCATGCGGGTCACCGAACTTCCCGTCGAACCGACCGCCCTCGTGGCGAATCTTCCCTACAACGTGGCCGTTCCCGTGGTGCTGCACCTCCTGCAGCACTTCCCGAGCCTGCAGCACGGCCTGGTCATGGTCCAGGATGAAGTCGCCGACCGGCTCGCGGCCGGCCCCGGCTCCAAGACCTACGGCGTTCCATCCGTCAAAGCCGCCTGGTACAGCAGCATGCGCAAAGCCGGCGTGATCGGCATGAACGTCTTCTGGCCAGCGCCCAAGATCCATTCCGGACTCGTCGCCTTCACGCGCCGGGAGCCCCCCGTCACGACCGCCACCAGGGAGCAGGTCTTCGCCGTGATCGACGCCGCCTTCGCGCAGCGCCGCAAGACGCTCCGGGCCGCGCTGGCCGGCTGGGCCGGCAGCGCCGCCGAGGCCGAACGCTGCCTGCGGGCCGCCGGCGTCGACCCCACCGCACGCGGCGAAGTGATCGACATCGCGGCGTTCGCCAGAATCGCCGAAGCCCACGGACAACCGGACTCCTGAGCTCCTTGTGAGCTCCGCATGGGCGCCGCCGGGGGCGGTTGCGTGCTTGGAGCCCGGGCCGCGATGCCATAGCGTGGAGCCATGAACGCAGTGAGAGGGCGCTTTGCCGCGAGGACCGTCCGGGTGAAAGCTCCAGGCAAGGTTAACGTCTCACTGGATGTCGGACCGCTGCGGCCGGACGGCTACCACTCCGTGGCCAGCGTCTACCTGGCTGTCTCGCTCTACGAAGAAATTGCCGCCACCAGCACCGATACCGGCGAGATCACCGTCAGCATAAGCGATGCGAGCACCGTGGACCTCGACGGGGTGGACATTCCGCTCGATCACCGCAACCTGGCCTACAAAGCCGCCGCCATCATGGCCGACGTCTCGGAACACTCCACGGGTGTCCACCTGGAGATCACCAAACGGGTGCCCGTGGCTGGCGGCATGGGCGGCGGATCGGCCGACGCCGCCGCCACCCTGCTGGCCTGCGACGCATTGTGGAACAGCGGACTGTCCCGCGACGAGCTGGCCCACCTGGCCGCCGAGCTCGGCGCCGATGTTCCCTTCGCGCTGCTGGGCGGCACCGCCGTCGGACTGGGCCTGGGCGATGACCTCTCGCCGGCCCTGGTCAAGGCCCAGACGGACTGGGTCCTGGTCAGCGCGGACTTCGGCCTGCCCACCCCTGAGGTCTACCGCACCCTGGACCGCCTGCGCGCGGCCGAGGGCCTGGCGGTGGACGAACCCGACGCCGTGGATCCCGGCGTGCTCACGGCTCTGCGCAGCGGCGATGCCGACGCCCTGAGCCGCGTGCTGGTCAACGACCTCCAGCGCGCCTCGATCGAACTGGCCCCGGGCCTGCGCGAGACCCTGGGCCGCGGCGAGGCCTGCGGCGCGATCGCGGGCATCGTCTCCGGCTCCGGACCCACCGTCGCGTTCCTCGCACACAGCCCCGCCGCGGCCGCCGGGCTCGCCGAAGAGCTGCGGCACCACAGCCTCGACGCCATGGCGGTGCACGGGCCGGTGCACGGGGCCCGCATCATCTCCGATACGCTCCTTTAGGAGCTTTTGACGCATCGCATCCGATGACTTCACAGCTTCACTTCACCGATACACCTAAGAAAGCAGTTCCCAGTGGCACACCTGCTCGGCGGCGAGAACCTCACGGTCTCGTATGCAACCCGTACCGTCCTCGATGGCATTACCCTCGGCCTTGAAGAGGGCGACCGGATCGGCATGGTGGGCCGCAACGGTGACGGCAAGTCAACCCTGATGCGGTTGCTGGCCATGCGCTCCACCCCGGACTCCGGCCGGGTGACCAAGCGCAGCGAGGTCAACATCGGCTACCTGGACCAGAGCGACGTGCTCGACGGCGACCTCACCGTCGGCGCCGCGATCGTGGGGGACCAGGCCGACTACGAGTGGGCCCGCAATCCCCAGATCCGTGAAGTCATGGGCGGGCTGGTGTCCGACGTCGACTGGCACGCCAACGTCCACGCGCTCTCCGGCGGGCAGAAGCGGCGTGTGGCGCTGGCCAAGCTGCTGATCGAGGACCACGACGTCATCATGCTCGACGAGCCCACCAACCACCTCGACGTCGAAGGCGTCGCGTGGCTGTCCCGGCACCTGAAGACCCGCTGGCGGGCCAACCAGGGCGCCTTCCTCGTGGTCACCCACGACCGGTGGTTCCTCGACGAAGTCTGCACCAAGACCTGGGAAATCCACGACGGCATCATGGACCCGTTCGACGGCGGCTATGCCGCCTACGTCCTGGCCCGCGCGGAGCGGGACCGCTCCGCGTCAGTGATGGAAAGCAAGCGCCAGCAGCTCGTGAAGAAGGAACTCGCCTGGCTCCGGCGCGGTGCCCCGGCCCGCACCGCCAAGCCCAAGTTCCGGATCGAGGCAGCCAACGCCCTGATCGCGGACGTCCCCGAGCCGCGCGACTCGACGGCGCTGAGCAAGATGGCCACCGCCCGGCTGGGCAAGGATGTCCTGGACCTCGAGCACGTCTCGCTGGACTTCCTCGGCGGCGAGCCCGGGCAGAAGCTCTTCGACAACATCACGCTGCGCCTCGCCCCCGGGGAACGGCTCGGCCTCGTGGGCGTCAACGGCGCCGGCAAGACCACCCTGCTCAAACTCCTCAACGGCGAGATCCAGCCCTCCTCCGGGAAGGTCAAGCGCGGCAAGACGGTGGTCACCGCGGTCCTGACCCAGGAGGTCAAGGAACTCGACGACGTCTCGGACCTGCGTGTGATCGAAGTGATCGAGCGGGAAAAGCGCTCCTTCAACGTCGGCGGCAAGGAATTCACCGCCGGCCAGCTCGTGGAGCAGCTGGGCTTCACCAACGAAAAGCAGTGGACCCCGGTCAAGGACCTCTCCGGTGGCGAACGCCGGCGGCTGCAGCTCCTGCGCCTGCTCGTGGGGGAGCCGAACGTGCTGATGCTTGACGAGCCGACCAACGACCTCGACACCGACACCCTCGCCGCCGTCGAAGATGTGCTCGACGGCTGGCCCGGCACGCTCGTCGTCGTCAGCCACGACCGCTACCTGCTCGAGCGCGTCACGGACCACCAGATGGCGCTCCTTGGCGACGGCAAGATCCGCGCCCTGCCCCGCGGCGTGGACCAGTACCTCGAACTGCGGGAAGGGGCCCTGGCAGGCTCCACGATCACCGGCGGCGGCAACCCCGTCACCTCCGCCGGCGGGGGATCCGCTCCCGTCGCCAGCGGCCCGTCTGAGGCCGAAAAGCGCGACGCCCGCAAGGCCAAGAACCGGATCGACCGCCAGCTCGGCAAACTCAAGCAGCAGGAAGACAAGATCCACGCCCAGATGACCGCCGGGGCCGGGGACGCGAGCAAGTTCGACCAGCTCGCCGGACTCAACGCGAAACTCCAGGAACTGGCCGGGGAACGCGAAGCCCTTGAACTCGAATGGCTCGAGGCCCTGGAAGTGCTGGGGGAGTAGCCTCCTGCCCATCCCCGGGACATGCCCAGCGTGAGCACCCACCGATGGACATGTCCCTTGCAGCCCTCAAAACCCGCGGGACATGTCCCTCGGCGCGGGCCAGCACGGGACATGTCCCTTGCAGGGCTGAATTTCCGCTGGGCATGTTCCTCGGCGCGGGCCAGTATTGGACATGTCCCTTGCAGGGCTCAAATCCCGCTGGGCATGTCGCTGGGCGCGGGCCAGGGATGGGCATATTGGCATTGTGTCCATTGATCGGGACCAGCACTGGGCATGTCCCGCGTAGGGAATGGGGTCGCGGCGCACGCCCGGGAAGGCACGTTCCGCGGAACGCGTGAATCCCGCGGGACATGCCCAGCGTGAGCACCCGCCGCTGGACATGTCCCTTTGAGGGCCGAAATCCCGCAGGGCATGTCCCTCGGCGCGGGCCAGGGATGGGCATATTGGCATTGTGTCCGTTGCTCGGGACCAACGCTGGGCATGTCCCGCTTAGGGGACGGGGTCTCTGCGCACGCCCAGGAAGGCACGTTCCACGGAACGCGTGAATCCTGCGGCACATGTCCGGCCGCGCAGACCAAGAATGGGCATGTCCCGTGGCGCCGGCCGCACCGCCCACCCGCGCCCACCCGCGCCCACCCGCGCCCACCCGCGCCCACCCGCGCCCACCCGCGCCTGCCCGCCCCTTCCGCGGCGCTGAGTCGCACGAGCATCAACCTTCGTGGCAGAATTGATTCTCGTGCCACAGGTCAAGCCTGGGCACGGTCCGCTCTGGTGTAATGGCAGCACCCCGGCCTTTGGAGCCGTGGAGTATAGGTTCGAGTCCTATGGGCGGAACTTGGCGAGACACACTGCGCAACCAAGCAAGGAGAGCCAATACGTGAGCCCCGAGAATACTGGCCCAGCCGCCGTGATCGTCCTAGCTGCAGGGGCCGGTACCCGGATGAAATCCCGTACCCCCAAGATTCTCCATGAGATTGGCGGCCGCTCGCTGGTCGGCCACGCGCTCCAGGCGGCCCGCAGTATCAGCCCCCGCGAGTTGGCCCTGGTGGTCCGGCATGAACGCGACCTCGTAGCCGCCCACGTCTCCGCCCTCGATCCGAAAGCCCTGATTGTGGACCAGGACGATGTGCCCGGCACCGGCCGCGCGGTCGAGGCGGCACTGGAAGCGCTCGACACGCTCGACCCCCAAGGACGGCTGGGCGGAACGGTCGTGGTCACGTACGGCGACGTCCCGCTGCTCACCGGCGGCCTGCTCGGCGAGCTCGTCGCCGCCCACGAGGCCGAGGGCAACGCCGTCACCGTCCTCACCGCCGTGCTCGAGGACGCCACCGGCTACGGTCGCATCCTCCGCGCAGCAGACGGAACCGTCACGGGAATCCGCGAACACAAGGACGCCACCAGCGCCGAACGCGAAATCCGTGAGGTCAACTCCGGCATCTACGCCTTCGACGCCGCCGTCCTGCGCGACGCGCTGGTCCACGTCACCACGGACAACGCCCAGGGCGAAAAGTACCTCACCGATGTCCTGGCCCTGGCCCGCGCCGCGGGCGGCCGCGTCGCCGCCGTCGTCACCGAAGACCGCTGGCAGGTGGAGGGCGCCAACGACCGCGTCCAGCTCTCGGCGCTCGGCGCTGAACTCAACCGCCGCACCCTCGAAGCCTGGATGCGCGCCGGCGTGACCGTCGTGGATCCCGCCACGACGTGGATCGACGCCACGGTGACGCTCGACGAGGACGTCCGGCTCCTGCCCAATACGCAGCTGCACGGCAGCACCACGGTGGCGCGCGACGCCGTGGTCGGCCCGGACACCACGTTGACCGACGTCATGGTGGGCGAGGGCGCCACGGTGATCCGCACCCATGGCTCCGGCTCCACGATCGGGGCGCGCGCCAGCGTGGGCCCCTTCACCTACCTGCGCCCGGGCACCGTCCTGGGCGAGACCGGCAAGATCGGCGCGTTCTACGAAACCAAGAACGTCACGATCGGCCGCGGCTCGAAGCTGTCCCACCTCGGCTACGCCGGGGACGCGGAGATCGGCGAGGACACCAACATCGGCTGCGGCAACATCACGGCCAACTACGACGGCGAGAAGAAGCACCGTACGGTGATCGGCTCGGGTGTGCGCACCGGTTCGAACACCGTGTTCGTGGCCCCCGTGCGCGTGGGCGACGGCGCCTACAGCGGCGCCGGTGCGATCATCCGCAAGGACGTCCCGGCCGGCGCCCTCGCCGTCACCCTGGCCAAGCAGCGGAACTCGGACGGCTGGGTTGCGTCCAACCGCCCCGGTTCCGTTTCCGCCGCCCTGGCCGAGTCCGCTGCCGCGGTGGATTCCGCTGCGGGCGCCGCCCCAACATCCTCCACTACTCCGGCACCGACAGAAGAGGGCTAGCAATCATGAGCGAAATTACGGCACACGGCGAGAAGAAGCTGGTGCTGGCCGCGGGGCGCGCGCACCCTGAGCTGGCGAAGGAGATCGCGAAGGAGCTCGGCACCGAGCTGCTGCCCCTGGACGCCTACGACTTCGCCAACGGCGAGATCTACGTGCGGGCCGGCGAGAGCGTCCGAGGCACCGACGCCTTCGTGATCCAGGCCCACCCGGCCCCGTTGAACAACTGGCTCATGGAACAGCTGATCATGATCGATTCGCTCAAGCGGGCCTCCGCCAAGCGCATCACTGTGGTGTCCCCGTTCTACCCCTACGCCCGGCAGGACAAGAAGGGCCGTGGCCGCGAGCCGATCTCGGCACGCCTCGTCGCCGATCTGTACAAGACCGCCGGCGCCGACCGGATCATGAGCGTGGACCTGCACACTTCCCAGATCCAGGGCTTCTTCGACGGCCCCGTGGACCACCTGATGGCCATTCCGCTCCTGGCCGACTACATCCGCACCCGGGTCGGCTCGGACAAGGTCACGGTCGTCTCGCCGGACACCGGCCGCGTCCGCGTGGCCGAGCAGTGGGCCGAGCGCCTCGGCGGCGCGCCGCTGGCGTTCGTGCACAAGAGCCGGGACCTCACCGTGCCCAACCAGGCCGTCTCCAAGACGGTCGTGGGCCAGATTGAAGGCCGCACCTGCGTCCTGATCGACGACATGATCGATACCGGCGGAACCATCTCCGGCGCCGTCCAGGTGCTCAAGAACGCCGGCGCCAAGGATGTCATCATCGCCGCGACCCATGCCGTGTTCTCCGATCCGGCGGCCCGCAGGCTGTCCGAGTCCGGCGCCCGCGAAGTGGTGGTCACCAACACGCTGCCGATCACCGCGGACAAGCGCTTCCCCCAGCTGACCGTGCTCTCCATCGCGCCGCTGATCGCGCGCGCCATCCGTGAAGTGTTCGACGACGGCTCCGTCACCAGCCTGTTCGACGGCCAGGCCTAAGCCGGCCGGCGGAGGGCCCGGTTTCAGAAACCGGTCCCTCCGCTGGTAGCCTTGTACCGAAACCTTGGCGAGGGAGAGCGCCGGCATTCCGTATTGATGTGAATTAATCGGAACCCGGACTGCTGGTCTCCGTAATCGACTGGGTCTGAATCTCCTTCTGAAGGGCAGCCGCACGGCAGCCCGGCGTTGAAGGTCGTAAACAGACCTCCGCCCTTGCTGAACACCGTTTAGTCCCACAGCTTGAAATCCCACGAGGAGATATCCATGTCTGAGCAGAAGCTCGCAGCAGAAGTCCGCACCGAATTCGGCAAGGGCTTCGCCCGCCGCGCCCGCATGGCCAACCTGATCCCGGCCGTCATCTACGGCCACGGTGCCGAGCCGATCCACATCACCCTGCCGGCGAAGGCCACCACCCTGGCCGTCCGCACCGCCAACGCCCTGCTGACCCTGGACATCGACGGCGAGCAGCACCTGGCCCTCGTCAAGGACATCCAGCGCAACCCGATCAAGCAGATCATCGAGCACCTCGACCTGCTGACCGTCCGCACCGGCGAGAAGGTCACCGTTGACGTGCCCGTTCACCTCAGCGGCGAGCTGGCTCCGGGCAACGTCCACAACCTGGAAATGACGGTCGTTTCCGTCGAGGCCGAGGCAACCCACCTGCCGACCGCCATCGAGGTCAGCATCGAAGGCCGTAGCGCCGGCGAGCACATCCACGCTTCCGACCTCGTCCTGCCGAAGGGTGCTACCCTGCTGGCCGACCCCGAAGCACTCGTCGTCAACATCTCCGAGGCCACCGAAAACGTCGAAGAGGGCGAAGAAGGCGAAGCAGCCGCACCGTCGGCCGAAGCAGCAGCCGAGTAATTCCGGCGAATTTTACGGCGGCCGGGTCCCTCAGGGGCCCGGCCGCCGTCGTCTCTGGTGCCGTAGCCCGCGCCGTACGCGCCCCGTAGCCGGCTGCCCGCCCCGCCCCACTTGCCCCGACCCACCTGACCCGCCCCACTTGCCCCGCCCCACTGGCCGCGCCCCCGGCCGCGTCCCACCGAAGGACTGACCCATGACCGACACCTGGCTGATCGTAGGCCTTGGCAACCCCGGATCCGAGTACAGCCACAACCGGCACAACGTCGGCCAGATGGTCCTGGACGAACTCGCCTCGCGCGTCGGCGGTGGCTTCAAATCGCACAAATCGCGTGCCCAGGTCCTCGAAGGGCGTCTGGGCATCGGCGGACCCCGGATCGTGCTGGCCAAGCCGCTGTCATACATGAACGTCTCCGGCGGCCCGGTGTCTGCCCTGGCCCAGTTCTTCGGCATCGATCCGGCCCATGTCATTGCCGTCCATGACGAGATCGACATCCCCTTCGACACCGTGCGGCTCAAGATCGGCGGCGGCGAAGGCGGCCACAACGGACTGCGCGACATCTCCAAGGCCCTGGCCACCAAGGACTACCTGCGCGTGCGGGTGGGCGTCGGGCGTCCGCCCGGACGGATGGAGACCGCGGACTTTGTCCTGCGTGACTTTTCCGCGCCGGAGAAAAAGGAACTGCCCTTCCTCATCGACTCAGCTGCCGACGCCGTCGAAGTCCTGGTCCGGGACGGCCTCACCGCCGCCCAACAAAAGTTCCACCCCGCCAAGGCGACGTAACCCCTCTTGGACGTAAACGCAGGCAAAATAACACGCAGCCTAAACGCCCCGACCGTGGGCCGGCCCGGGCCCGCGGCAGGCAGGCGGCGACTAAGTTGCATGCGGATTGCGTGTTTCCTTTCCAAGCTTTCCGCATTCCAGCTATGATCTGTCTACTCTCACGTCGGGAGATAGGGATACGCTACTTCTAAGTGGGCAGTTCGGGGTTGCTGTCTGCAAAGCGGTACGAAGGAAACTACATGTCGAGGGATTCGCTGGGCTGGGGGAATGTTTCCACTACATTGGCACCCGCCGAAGAAGAACATGCTGCCGGCCAGGTCGCGAGACACGGCTGGTCCGGTTTGGCGCGGAACGCTGATGCTGAGCGTGTCCGCCAGGAACTGCTTGCCCAGGACCGGATGGGCGTCGTCATCACGGGCGACCGCGGCGTGGGCAAAACGCTTGTCGGCAGGACCGCCCTCGCGGGCTTCGGCCCCGAGGTGTACACCATCCAGCTCCGCAGTTCAGGGCCGGGGTCGGCAACGCCATACGGCTGCCTCGCCTTCACCCTTGCGCGGCTCCCGCAGAGTTCCCTGGGCTCGCCGACCGCCATCCTGCACGGCATTACCTCGCTGATCCGCGACGACGCCGCCGGGCGCCAGTGCGTGATCCTGCTCGACAACGCCGGCGCCCTCGATGAACTCAGCACCGGGGTCCTGCTCAACCTGCTGCAGACCCGGACCGCCCGGTTGATCGCAACGGCCCAGCGCACCACTGACCTTCCGCCCGATTTCTACTGGCTCATCACTTCCGGCCAGCTCGCCGAGGTCCGGCTCGCCAACCTGACCGAGCTCGAGACGCTGGAGGTCCTGCAGTCAGCTTTGGGCCATCGGGTCTCGACCGCCCTGGCAAGCCAGCTGCACCAGCTGGTCGGCGGCAGCCCCACGCTCCTGCAGGCCGTCGTCTCCGAACAAATCGAACGCGGAAACCTTGTCCTGTCCGGATCCGTGTGGACACTGCTCGATGAGGTTGTGCTCGATGGCCGCACGGCGCTGGAGGATATTGTCCGAGCCAGGTATGCCAGGGAAACACCCGTGGCCCGGGAGGTCATCGACGTCCTCTCCTGCGCCCGGACCCTGCCCCTGTCCCGGCTCGCCAGGATGTACAGCCCCGGTGTCATCGCCGACATGGAAGAGGCCGGCCAGATCGTGGTCGACCGCGCTGACCGTCACCTCGTCACGCTGGGCGACCGCTACCTCGGCGACATTGTCCGCAACTGGCTCAGCGTGGAGCGCCGGCTGGAGCTCCGGGACAAGGTCCCCGGGCACCAGGAACATGAACTGGACGAGCTGACAGTCGAAGACCTGCTGGCCTACGCGGCGTGGACCCACGACTGCCACGCCCAGCTGGCACCCGCGCACGCCGTCGCGGCTGCCAGTGCCGCCGTCAAGCTCTTCGACCCGAAATTTGCCCTCAAATGCGCCGGCAGCCTCTCTCCCTCGGATCCTGAATGGGCCGAAGGGCAGCTCCAAAAATCGGCTGCCTACCTCCAGCTCGGCCTGCCGCTGCAGGCCATGTCCGCGCTGGACGACGTCTCCGAACGGCAGGTCAACGGCCTTGCGGCCGAGAACTTCGCCGAATTCATCGCGGCGAAGGCTGACTGCATGGCCTGGCTGGACGACCGCTCCGGCCAGGTCCCCGAACTGCTCGGGCAGGCCAGGGTCCGGCTCCAGGACCTGAGCCTGGACGAGCCGTCCCCCGCCCCTGCGGCGCTTGCCCGGGCGGGGCTCTGCCTGGATCTGTGCGAGTTCAACTATTTCTCTTTCATCGGGGATTTCGAGCCCATGATGGAGCGGCTTACCACCGCGGCCACCACGGACGTGCCCGGTGCCGATCCCGTGCACCGGCTCAGGTCGGCCATCATCCTGATGGAGGCCTGGTCCATGACCGGCCACGAACTCGATGCCCGCAAACTCATGCGGGAAATCGGCGGACAGCTGGGCGAGTGGTCCAACGTGCCGCGCATCCGGGAAAACTTCGCCTGGCGCTCTTTCAACGTGCTGCTCCTCTCGGGCCTGTGGCGCCAAGCCATCGACATGCTCAAGGACGCGAGCGGCCGGGCCGGGCACGGGCTGCATTCCGGCAGCGCCGCTACGGACCTCGCCGTCGGACTCGCCTATGTCTATGCCGGCCGCGGGTACATGGCTCTGGATCCGTTGCTGGCCGCGATCGCCCAGCTGGAGGTCCGTGCGAGCCTGCAGTCCCTGCGCCAGGCCTACGCCGCCACTGCTTTTGCCTACGCCCAGACCGGCAACTCGGTCCAGGCCACGATCTACCTGGACCGGGCCCGCTCGGCTGACGGCCCGGCCCGCTTCACGGTCGGCAGTTCCACCGAGTTCTGCATGGATATGGCGTCGCGGTGGCTCGGTGACCCCGAGGCCAAGGACCGGTTGATACGGTCCGCGGAGGAGCATTTCCGGAAGGGCCGCTACACCCTGGCCGGCATCTGCATGCTCGGGGCCACCGTCAACGGCACCGTCAAGGATTTTCTTTTCATGGAGGAAATCGCCGGGCTGCGGCAGGGGCCGCTGGCCGAGCTGTCCCGGACGGTCGCCGTCGGCAGCCGGAAGAAGGACGCCGCGATCATGCTCGAAGCCGCCGGGCAGGCCGCGGGGCTCGAACTGGACGCCGTCCAGGCCCGGTGCGCCGCGCTCGCATTCGACTTCGCGAAGGGCGCCGGGCTGACCGCCAGCGCCAACGCCGCTTACAGCATGCTGGAGAGCCTCTCGGAGTCCGTGCCGGCGCTGCCAGTCATGCCGCGCAACAAGGGTCCGCTGCTGACAGACCGGGAGCGGCAAATTGCCACTCTGGCCGGGAACGGGGTCTCCAACAAGGACATCGCCCTGGAAGTGGGCATTTCCGTCAGGACCGTGGAGGGCCACCTGTACCAGGTGTTCACGAAGCTCGGCGTTTCTTCGCGAAGTGATCTGCTTGGACTCATCTAGGGGGCCGGCGGGGAACCCCGGCACGGCGCCGGCCCGCGCCTTGACCGGGAGGTCGGAAGATTTGATGTCGGCAGTGGAAGCCCTCCAGGGCGGCAGCCATGTCGCCGTGTTCGTCCTCGGCGACAGCGGGATGGGCAAGTCAAGGCTCATCGATGCCGTCGTCGGGGAGCTGGGCCCGGAGGTGACGCCGGTGCCGATCCATGGCAGCGCGTCGCTGACCAAGGTGCCCTACGGTGTCCTGGGCCCCTTCATCGTCGGACTGCCGGTCCAGGAAGCAACATCGCAGCTGGCCGTTCTGAGGACCCTGTGGGCGCATCTGGAAGAGCAGAAGCGGGCCACCCAGAAGCCCCTCCTGCTGGTCGTTGACGACGCACACGATCTCGACGAGGCGACGGCCGGAATCCTCGCGGAGCTGGCGGCGGCCGGCTGGGCGAAACTGCTCGTCGGCGCGGCGGCCCGGCCCGGACTGCCGGAACCGCTCCTGCAGCTCTGGTTTGAAGGCATCGCCGAACGGCACGACCTGCGCCCGCTCACCCTCGCGCAGACCACAGAGATGCTGGAGGGCGAGCTCGGCTCGCAAGTGCTGCCAAACGTCGCCGAGATCCTGTGGGAGGCCTCCGGCGGCAACCCGATGCTCCTCAACGGGCTCCTGGACGACGCCAGGAACGACGGGACGCTGCTGCGGCGCAACGGTGTCTGGTTGTTCACCCGGCACCTGAACAGCCACGGTGACCGGCTGACCGACGTCGTGCGCCGCCAGCTGCTGCTGCGCTCGCCGGAAGAACGCCAGGCCCTGAACCTCGTGGCGTTGGCCGAACCCGTGTCCCGGGAACTGATCGAGTCGGTGGCCGGCGAAGAGGCCGTGGGATCACTGATCGACAGCGAACTGATCCGGGTCACGGACACCGGGACGGGTGAGCTGCGGCTGTGGCATACCGTGTACGGCGACACCTTGCGGAACCTGATTTCGCCGGCCAGGAGCCTGCAGCTTCGGCAGAGCCTGCTGCGCAAGATGGACAGCGAGCCGACGTCTGCCGAGGGACTGCTGCGGCAAGTGAGCTGGTCGATCGAGTGCGGCGCGGAGGTCGAGGACCGGCAGCTCCTGAGGGCGGCCGTGCTGGCGAGCCGGCTTTACGAGGACGAGCTCGCCCGCAAGGCTGCCGTCCTCGTCAAGGATCCGGAACTGCAGATGGCGGCCCGCGCCGTGATAGCACGGACCCGCTACAACGCCTCCGACTACGTGGCGGCCCGGGACATCCTCGACGCCGATTTCGGGCAGGGAAACAGCATCCCCGGGCTCCTGGCCGGATCCCTCCTGTGGGCCGCAACGATGTCAGCGCTGGGGAACACGCCGGCAGAGATCATCAAGCGGGCACAGGTGCTCCGACGCGCCGCCGAGCGCCTCGCTGCTGCCCGGCCGGACGACGCCGAAGCCATTCACCGTGCCACGGAAGAGCGGCTGGAGATCCTGGAAGCCATGGTCCTGGCGCTGGCGGGCGAGTACGCGGCAGCCCCGGACGCGGGGGCGTCCACCGAGGACGCGGCTGCCGGCACCCCACCCTCGAACACCCTGCCGTCGAACACTCTCGTACAGGCGTTCCGGCTCTGCCTCGACGCGGAGCGGCTCCTGGCAGGCGGCAAGGGACTGAGCGCCCTCGCTGCGATGACCCGGGCCATCGAGGCCGCCGGGGCCGAGCACGAGGAGCTCTACTTCCTCACCGACTTCCTCGTGGTCCGTTCCGCGGCCGCCGCAATTCACTCCGGCGACTGGCAGGGGGCGGAAAGCCTCCTGACCGGCTTCGTCGCCGGATCCGGGCCCAACCTGATTTCCTTCGGCGGGGGAGTGCACGCGGCGCACGGCATCATCCTGCTCTACCAGGGCAAGGCCGCCCAGGCCCTGAACACGCTAAGCGCCGCGCTCGAAGCGCTGCGGTTGACCGACCCCCAGCAGCTGTTCGCGCTCACGGCGGCCATGGCTTTCGCGGCAGCCGCCGAAGTCGGTGCCCAAACGAAGGCAGAGCTACTCCTCGCCGACTTCGAGGCAGCACCCGCGGCCCTGCCGCAGTACATGCGCTCGCTGGCCGCGATGGCCGTGGTCTATGGAAAGGCCCGGCTCGGGAACTACCCGGGTGCCATCGCCGAACTGAAGCGGCTCGGCCGACCGTACCCGGACGTGGACACCGCCGGGCTCGAACTCGACGCGCTGGCCTTTTGCCTGGCCCTGGGGGACACGGACTCGGCGCCGAGGCTGCTCGAGCTCCGGGCCAGGCTTGAGGGGCCAAGGCCCGCCGCGATCTGCGCCTACGCCGCAGCCATCAGCGCCGACAACGCCGCAGACCTCCTTGAGGCCGCGAAAACCTGTGAGGTGGCGGAACTGTGGGCCTTTGCCGCCCTCGCCTACGACGCCGCGGCGCACGCCTACCGGGCCGCGGGCGACACCCTCAGGGAGCGCATGGCCAATTCCCAGCGGAAGCGGTGCCTGGACCGGGCCGATGACCTTCCCGGCGACGAAGCGGCCAAGAACGATGACTCGCTCGGCATACTGACCCGCCGCGAGCGCGACATTGTGGCGCTGGCGGTACGCGGCCTCACTGACCGGCAGATTGCCGCAGAGCTCCAGGTGTCCGTGCGCACGGTTGAAGGCCATCTCTACCGCAGCTACGCGAAACTCAACGTCAAGGGCCGTGAGCAGCTTCCCGGTATCGGCGGGCACTAGCGGCAAGCAAGGGAGAGGCCGCGTGGGGCCGTGTCCGCCGGCCGGCCGGCCGTGGCGGGCCGCTTCCCCGGTGTCCGGGCCGCTACCGGCGCCGGACACGTGCGGCGGGATTGCGACTACTTGGTTTAAGCCTTGCGGCAGCGCCGGTCCAACTGAGTACAGCTACGTAGAGCGGGCGGAATACTCGCTAGGTAATCGAGTACTACTTACGCATACCGAAAATACGCGTAGTCCCTACCGTTGAGGTATCACCGCTCACACTTTGATTGCGAAGGTCTCTCATATGTTCCAGCAAGACGCCGGCTTGCCAACGGGCAGCGGCCAGACAGAAATAGTGTTTCCGGCGCAAAGAAACGGTCATGGCCGCAGTAAGGACAGACCCTTCACCCGCCAGGAGGTCGTTGCCGACATCGTTGAGACCCTGACGTCGGGTTCCGGCTGCGGCATCGTACTCGTGGGCGACCACGGGGCCGGCAAGTCCTTTATCGCCCAGCGCGCCCTGGAGCAGCTCGGCGACGAGTACCTGGTAGTCCAGGTCAGGGGCAGCTCCATATCCTCCAAGCTTCCCTACGGGGCCTTGAGCGTCCTGCTCAACGACCTCGACGCCTCACACCTCGAGCACCCGCTGATGGTGCTGCGCGGACTGACCCAGCTGCTCCACAACAAATCCGAAGGCCGGCGAATCGTCCTCTTCGTGGACAACGCCCATGACCTCGACGAGCTCTCCAGCATGATGGTGGCCCAGTTGAGCGCCGGGTCCCATGTCACGTTGCTGGCGGCGTGCGTTGACATGCCGCACATCGGCGGGGACATCATGGGCCTGTGGAAGGATGACCTGCTCCGACGGGTGGACCTCGGACCGTTCGACTTTGCAGAGACGGCAACAACGTTGCACCACGAATACGGCGGCCGGTTCTCCCTGACCGCTGCCCGGGCGCTTTGGAGTGCGAGCGGGGGCAACGCCTTGTTCCTCCATTCCCTGGCCCGGGAGCAGATCAAGCTGGGCACAGTGATCCGCCAGGACGGTGTATGGTTCCTGGGCAACGGCCCCATCGCCTTGACCGGAGAGATCCGGGACGTCGTGAAGGCACGCCTCAACCGGCTCGGCAACGGCCAGCGCGACGTCTTTGAACTGCTGGCACTCGCCGGGGCAGTCCCGCTGCAGACCCTCATGCTCATCGCCAACCCGCAGGATATGGACGCGCTCCAGGAGCGGGCCCTGATCCGGGTCACCCACGACCATCCGCCGATGGTCAGCATCGCCAACCCGGTAACAGCCGGAATTGTCGCCAACGTGGTCCCGCCCGGGCGCAGCGCCGAACTCCGCCGCCGGCTCACGGCCGTGCTCCAGGAATCGGACACGCTGGACACCGGCGGCTCGGCCGGCGTCGCCTGGGCTCTGGATTGCGGGGAAGAGGTGAGCTCCCAGGTCGCCCTGGCCGCCGCCCGCGCCGCGAACGGAGCATCCGACCACGCGGCCGCCTTGCGATTTGTCCAGGAGGTCGAAGGAAGCGAACCCGCCGCCCTGATGGCCATCGAAACAGTCAATGCCCACATCTCGGTGAACAACGAGGACTCCGCACGCCGGGTTCTGGAGGCACTGGATGACGGCGCGTGCGCCAAGCTTCCCCTGACCGAGTGGACCGCTTTGCAGCTGCTGCGCGTGGAATTGGACAAACGCAGCACTGCCCCGGGCGCCGACCCCGAAGCCCGGATACAGGAGTTCGCCGAGCGGCTGGCTGCCGAGCCCGCCGCACAGAGTCCAGTTGCAGTTGCAGCCCGGGAGCGGCTGCGCCTGGCGGAGGCTGGGCTCGCCGCTTTCCGTGGACGCTACGACGAGGTCCTGGCCATAACCGACGGCGTGGACGCGGGGGACCTGGGCACCGAACCAAGGATCCTGACCGCCAGCGTGCGCAGCGAGGCCCTGGCCGTCACAGGCAACGTGGTGCGGGCGCTCGCCCTTGGAAAGCAGATCCTGGCGGCCACAGCCGGCGTGCAGCTCAGGGACCATGCGGTTCGTGAGATCAGGGGCAGGTTCCTCCTCCTCCTTTTGCTCTCCGGCAAGTTCAGGGAAACGTCCGTCTATCTTGAGGAGACGTACAGCGGCGCAGAGCCCCAGACCAGGCTGGGCGGGATGTTTGAGATCGGCCAGGGCGTCATGGACCTGCATGCCGGACACCTCGACGACGCCTTGTCCCGGCTCCAGGCGGGCCGCTGGCAGCTCCGGGCGCAGGACCCCGACGCTTTGGGCGGCCTGGCCGCAGCCGTGTGTGCCTATGCCGCCGCACTCCAGGGCGAAGAGGAAGTGGCCGGCCTGCTGCTGGACGATCTTGCCCAGGCCCGGCCGCCCGCGGCCTGGCTGGTGGAACGGCTCACACGCTATTTCGAACTGTCGGCCCAGGCCGAGCTCGGCCAGAGGGCAATGTCCATCCGTGCGCTCTCGGCCGAAGCGGGCAACGACGCTGAAACGTCAGCACTGGCCCCCGCGCTCCTGTTCCAGTCCGCCGCGGCCCGGCTGGGAGACCGCCAGGCGGGCCAGAAGCTCGGCAGCCTGAGCGGGAGGGTGACCGGACAATTCGCGGCCCTGTGCTCGCGGCTGGCCGAAGGCATGCGGGAGGCTGACAGCGAACAGTTACTGGCAGCATCCAAGGAAGCTGAGGCATGCGGCAACACCGTGTTCGCCAGGGACGCGGTGCGGAAAGCCGTCGGCTGCGCAAACGACGCCGGCAACCGCATCGCGTTGCGAATCGCCCAGCGGGCGCAGCAGTCCCTCGATGACAAGTTCGGCAGTCCGAAGAACGGGCTGCGGTCGCTTACAACCTCAACCCTGACGGCGAGGGAATGTGAAGTGGCGGTCCGGGCTGCTGCCGGTACGTCCAACCGCAAGATCGCGGAACAGATGCACGTATCCGTCCGCACTGTGGAGGGACACCTCTATCAGGTGTATTCGAAGCTGCACGTCGCCAGCCGATCGGAACTCAAAGATGTCATCTCGACTCCGGCAGACAGCGCCAGGCTCGGCTGAGCCCGGCAGACTGCAGGCGGCAACCCGGACGGCTGTTCAAGACGGGCAGAAACTGGCAGGAAGAACCGGCGATGGAAAGCCTGGCTGAGACCTCGGCACTGATCGAGCGCTCGGCGCTGGTCAAGGACCTGGTGCGTTGCCTGCGTGACGACACCCGATCAGGTGCGCTCATCGTCGGCGGCGCGGGCGCGGGCAAGACCGCCGTCCTCAAGGCCGCCATCCGCGAACTCGAGCCCCACCGCCACCTGATTCGGCTGACCGCCACTTCGGCTCTGGCCAGCGTTCCTTTCGGGGCCCTGGCGCCGTACTTGTCCCGGCTTCCTGACCGGGAACTCGACTCCTACGCAGCCGTCGTGGAAGCGATGGCGCGCAGCCTGAAATCCGAGGCGGACCGCCCTCTGTTTGTGGTCGACGATGCGCATTGCCTCGACCATGGGACCGTCCGGCAGTTGGCGCAGGCGGCGGCGACCGGCGCCGCGGGAATCCTCGTGGCCTGCCGTCCCGGGCCGATGATTCCGGAAGAGTTCCTCGCGCTTTGGGACGACGGGATAATTTCCAAGTTCGACCTTTACCCGCTGAGCCGGATCGGAACCCACCAACTATGTGAGCAGGTCCTGCGGGCCGACGTCTCTCCGTGGGTTAGTGCGTTGTTCTATAAGGCGGCCGACGGCAATCCGCTCATGCTGATGTCCCTGATCCAGCATGCCCGGGCCAGCGGCGCCTTGGGCCTCCGGCACGGAGTGTGGTTCCTGCTGGCCAACCCCGACATGGCCCAAGTTCCGGCCGCCGACGTTGTCGACCGGCAGTTGCGCTCCATGACACCGGAGGAAAAGACCGCCGCCACGATCGTTGCCATGGCCGGACCGCTATCCCTGTCCCAGATTCTGCGGATCAGTGGTCCCAAGGCCGTCGATGCCCTGGACACCGCGGGCATCATTGCCGTCTCCACGGGACATGACCGGCTGGTACGGGCCGCCAGCCCGATACTTGGCGAGATTATCCGCCAGCGGGTCCCGGCCGGCCGCAGTTCGGCCCTGCGTTCGAGCGTGTTGTCGCTTCCGTCGGCGCGGGCCGCGGCGCCGGGAGCGGCCCTCAACCGGCTGCGCTGGTCCATGGACTGCGGCGTAGAGATCCCTCCGATCCAGCTCCTGCAGGCCGCTGTCGCCGCGAACACGGACCTGGACCCTGCGACCGCGTCCCGGGTGGCTGGCGCCATCCGGGACGCCCGGTTCCTCCCCGAGGCCCGGATCCAGCTGGCCTATTCGCACTTCATCGCGGGTCACACCGAGGCCGCTGTGGCGTGTCTGGAGTCCGCACAGCCGGTGCCCTCCGGACGGCCGTCCTACCTGGCTGCCCTCCTGGCAGCCCGGCTCGGGTCCGCAACGCCGGCCCGGCAACAGCATCCCGACGCCGGCACGCACCGCCCGGCCTTTGAACTGCCCATCGAACCAGGGCTCCTGGAATCGCGTGCCCGGGATTCACTGTCTGCGGATTTCGCGACGTGCACCGACCTTTCCGGACGCGCTCCGGCGGGACAGCCGCCGGACGTGACAGCCGCCGGGGGACTGGCCACAGAGCTTCTGAGTCACTCATGGGACGGCAAGTTCATGGCAGTTGGAACCGTGCTGCGCGAACTCATCGCCGCGGCCGGCGCCTATCCCGAAATCCGGGTCCCGGCAGTTTCCCTCCTCGCCGAACTCTTGACCGCCCAAGGTCAACTCCGCGCAGGGCTGCGTTTGGACGGCGAGGCATGGGGCGGGGCCCGGACCGCAAGCCTGGAACTACCCTTGGTCTACGAGGACCTCGTGGTGCGCCACTGCCTGAATCTGATCTGGGCCGGCGACTGGGACCGGCTCGGAAATGTCCTGGACGATTACGCGGCCCGTGAGCCTGGGCGGCTGCTGTACAGCGGCGGCATGCTGCACCTCATGCGGGGATACTCGCGGTTGCGCCAGGGCAGGATGCGTGAAAGCCTGGCCGAACTTCGGCTGAGTGTCGAAGAGCTCACTATCGCCGACCCGTTAGGTCTGTTGCCGTTTGCGCGCGCCGTCGCGGCCTATGCCGCAGCCGCCGTCGGACGCCACCATGAGGCCAGCCAGCATGTACTGGCCTACCGGCTCTCGGTGTACCGGGAGCCGAAAACCCTTCACCTGCTGGCAGAGGCGTACTGCCGGGCGGCTGAACCCGGAGAAGGGCCCGGAGGGAGCGGTGCCGGGGCTTTGGCGCGGCTGGCGGACGAGGCCCTGCACGAGAGCCTGCGCGGCGTCGAAACCGATATCAGGCGGCTCGCGCTCCGCGGCGGTGACACCTCGGGCGCCGAGGCCCTCGCCCTCAGCAGCGGCGCAGTCGACGGCCCGGAGGCCAGGCTGGTGGAGTCCTACGCGCGAGCGGTGTCGGCGTCGGATGCGTCCGACCTCATTGGCATCAGCGACGACGCGCTCAATGCAGGGCACGGGCTCCTTGCCCTTGAGGCCGCCCAGCAGGCCGAGCGGATCCTGGCAGACGACCCGGAGCGGTGGCGGCTTACCGCGGTCCAGCGCCGGGTCCATCACCGCCTGGTGGAGGCCGGAATGTTGTCGCAATTGGAGGTCGTCCGCAGCGATCACGGCGCCCCGTTGACTGCCCGTGAGACCGAAGTCCTGGAACTGGTGTCGGGCGGGGCCACGAACGCCGAGATCGCCACCGCGCTCTGTGTGTCACTTCGGACCGTGGAGGGGCACCTGTCCCGGATCTTCGCCAAGCTCGGCGTGGGCCGGCGGGCGGACCTCCTGGACCTCGGCCCGCTGCCCTCCTGACCGGTCCGGCCCGGCCCGGCGTGGCCTGACCTGGCTGTGGCGTGCGTACAGCACGGGTGGACTCCGGGACCAGCGGGAGTAGCTCCAAGTAGTGCCATGGCGAGTAGGGCCTCAGAAGTCGGGTAAACGCTACTCGTGTGCAGAGCCCGTTCGGGCGATTGACTTAAGCCAGTCCCACGAACAGCACTAACCCGAACAGCTCCACCCCGAACAGCTCACAAAGGTCTCAAAATGAGGAACTTGAGGGCGGTCAGCAACCGCAAGCATGGCCCGAGGAAAGTGTGGTCTCAAATTCCTTGCTTGCGGATGCAGCCACTGCCACCATTAGAGGTGATCGGGCCGTAATCTTTCCCACTAACTCCTTCATTGGAATCGTGCGGTGCCTCAACGGGCAGCCGCGCGCCAAGGTCGGAGCCGGCGGCGTCAGAGCCTTCTGAGACCGAGGCTCTCCCCCCAGCCGCCGCCGGCTCCCTTAACCGGTCTTCACGCGGGTCCGCGCCTTCGAGAAGCGCGACCCTGACACGGGTACCGGCGGGCATCGCCGCAGGGGGTAGCGGCGGGTGACGACGTCTTGTGTGCAAGCCCTCGCCGGCCCTGGCGTCAAGCGCCGGCATGTCGGGCAAGCCCTGCGTCGGGGCAGACCTTGCGCCGTAGCAGTGAGAGCCGGCCGGCTGTTCCGGCGCCCCTGTTGGATGTCGCTTTTGGATGCCGCTGCTGGATCCCGTCGGCCCACGGCTCCCGCCAATGGGTCCCGGCGACGGACAGCCGCGGCCCCTGCGGTCATCGCCGCGGCCGCTATTGTTTGTCGTTTGCCATTTTCGGGCAGCACCGGCCCACCCCCTGGCTGGGGGTCGATTTGCGGCTGCCCTTGGGCAATGCGCCCGTCGCGGTCCGGGTCTTGGCCACCGAAGGGCACCGCCGCGCGAGCCGATGGCCCCTCGAGCCGGCTACCGGGGCACGGACCTCCTCTCGCGTTCCGCGGTGAGCGCGTTCCGCGGTGTGCGCGTTCCGCGGTGTGCGGGTCCGCGCGGTGGCCGCGCAGGAGAGCTGCGGGAACGTGGGATAATTAGGTTTAATCTGTGTGATGTATTTCGCGCCGCTTGCTTTCCGGGCGGCACGGGGCACGCCGCAGCGAACGCCGATCCAGGAGTCCCCGCCATGGTTGCCACCCCAGCCCACCTCCGCCGCTCTGCCGCCGCCCTCGGAAACGAGGAGGTCCTGAGGATCCGCAACGATTTCCCGATCCTGCAACAGCACGTCAACGGCTTCCCGCTCGTCTACCTGGACTCAGGGGCGACTTCGCAGAACCCGCTGAGCGTGCTCGAGGCCGAGCAGGAATTCTATGAGCAGCGGAACTCCGCGGTCCACCGCGGGGCGCACCACCTCGCCGTCGAGGCCACCGAGGCATTCGAAAACGCCCGGGAAACGGTCGCCGACTTTGTCGGGGCCGAGTGGGATGAGCTGATCTGGACCTCCAACGCCACGGAGGGCCTGAACCTGCTCACCTATTCTTTCCTCAACGCTTCCCTGCCCGGCGCCGGACCCGAAGCGGCCCGGTTCGCCCTGGCCCCGGGCGACGAACTCGTCGTCACGGAGATGGAACACCATGCCAACCTGATCCCCTGGCAGGAGCTGGCGGCCCGGACAGGCGCCGTCGTGAAGTTCATCCCGATCAACGACGCCGGCGCCCTGGACCTGGAGGCCGCCGCCGGCATCATCGGCCCGCGCACCCGCGTCCTGGCGTTCACCCACGCGTCCAATGTCCTGGGCACCATCAACCCGGTAGCAGCCCTGGTGGCCCTGGCCCGGTCCGCGGGGGCCCTCGTTGTGCTCGACGCCTGCCAGTCCGCGCCGCACCTGCCTCTGGACGTCAAGGCGCTCGACGTCGACTTCGCGGTGTTCTCCGGCCACAAGATGCTCGGCCCCACCGGAATCGGCGCCCTCTATGGCCGCTCGGAACTGCTCAACGCGATGCCGCCGTTCCTGACGGGAGGGTCCATGATCACCACCGTCACGATGGAACGGGCCGGATTCCTGCCGAGCCCGCAACGCTTCGAGGCCGGCACCCAGCGCATTTCGCAGGCGGTCGCACTGGCCGCGGCGGTGAACTACCTCAGCGAAACCGGGATGGACCGCATTCACGCCTGGGAGGCCGAACTCGGCCAGCGCCTCGTGCGCGGCTTGGAATCCATCCCCGGCATCCGAGTGCTGGGCCCCGCGGCGGGACAGGAACGCATTGGCCTGGCGGCATTCGACGTCGCCGGCGTCCACGCGCACGACGTCGGCCAGTTCCTGGACAGCCGGGGCATCGCCGTGCGGGTCGGCCACCACTGCGCCCAGCCGCTGCACCGGAGGCTCGGGCTGGCGGCGACGACGCGCGCCAGCACGTATCTTTACAACACCACGGACGATGTGGACGCGTTCCTGAACGCGGCCGCCGATGTCCGTGCCTACTTCCAAGCCTAGGACGGACATCCATGAGTCTTGACCAGCTCTACCAGCAGATCATCCTGGAACACGCCAAGGCCCGGCACGGCAGCGGCCTGGCCGCCGCGGCCGCACCCATGGACGCCAGCAGCGGCCAGTCCCACCAGCTGAATCCGACCTGCGGCGACGAAATCACGGTCCGGGTGTCCGTGGCCGGCGGGAAGGTCAGTGAGCTGCGCTGGGACGGCGACGGCTGCTCAATCTCGATGGCCTCGGCATCCGTGCTGACCGAGCTCGCCGAGGGCATGAGCGTCGAGGAACTCCGCACGGTCATAGACAGCTTCCGCGAGGTGCTGCGCTCGCGCGGCAAGGTGCCGGCCGACCCGGAGGTGCTGGGCGACGCCGCCGCGTTTGAGGGCGTGTCCCGTTACGCCGCCCGGGTCAAGTGCGCCATGCTCTCATGGGTGGCCGCGGAGGACGCCCTCGGCCAGGCCGCTGGCAGGCTGACGGCCGCGCCCTAGGGACGGCCCAGGCCCTTGTAAGTCCAGCCGGCGGCCCGCCACTTGGCAGGGTCCAGGACATTGCGGCCGTCCAGGATGCGCGGCGCGGACACGAGCGCCTTGGCCGCGTGCGGATCCAGTTCCCGGTAGGCCTGCCATTCGGTCAGCAGCAGCACGGCATCGGCCTTCTGCAGCGTCGTCTCAAGGTCCGGCTCCAGCTGGAGTTCCGGGAAACGCTTGGCGGCATTGGGCAGGGCCTGGGGGTCGGTCACCGTCACCACAGCGCCCTGCAACTGCAGCTGCGCGGCAGCGCTCAGCGCGGGGGAGTCCCGGACGTCGTCGCTTTCGGGCTTGAAGGCCGCGCCCAGGACGGCGATCCGCTGTCCCATCAGGGTGCCGCCGCAGAGCTCCCGCGTGAGTTCCACGACCCGGGTCCGGCGCCTCATGTTGATGGCGTCAACCTCGCGCAGGAAAGTCAACGCCTGGTCGGCACCCAGCTCGCCCGCGCGGGCCATGAACGCACGGATGTCCTTGGGCAGGCAGCCGCCGCCGAAACCGATGCCGGCATTCAGGAATTTCCGGCCGATCCGCTCGTCCAGCCCGATCGCGTCGGCCAGCCGGGTGACATCGGCCCCCGTGGCCTCACAGACCTCGGCCATGGCGTTGATGAAGGAAATCTTGGTGGCCAGGAAGGAGTTGGCGGCAGTCTTGACGAGTTCGGCCGTAGCGTAGTCCGTCACCAGCCGGGGTGTCCCGCGCGAGAGCGGGGTCTCGTAGACCTGGTCCAGGACAGCCACCGCTGGGTGGTCTTCGCTTCCGTCCGGTGTCCCGTAGACAAACCGGTCCGGGTTCAGGGTGTCCGTTACGGCGTGGCCTTCGCGCAGGAACTCCGGGTTCCAGACCAGCATCGCGCCGGGCTCGGTTTCGGCCAGCACCTCGGCCAGCCGCGCGGCCGTACCTACAGGCACGGTGGATTTCCCGGCCACGACGTCGCCGGGGGAGAGATGGGCGGCCAGAGCCGTGACCGCGGCGTCAACGTAGCGCAGATCGGCGCCGTTTTCGCCGCGTTTTTGAGGGGTTCCGACACAGATGAAGTGGACCTCGGAGCCGCGGGCGGCGGCCATGTCGGTGGTGAATCGCAGAAGCCCGGATTCTTCCAGCTCGGACAGCAGATCGTCCAAAACAGGTTCATAGAACGGGGCGTGGCCTGCTGACAGTTGCGCCACCTTGTGTTCGTCGACGTCGATGCCTACAACGTCGTGGCCCAGCTTGGCCATGCAAGCAGCATGAACAGCGCCCAAATAACCGCAACCGATAACCGAAATCCGCATACTTTCGTTGTCCTCCCGTCGGGCCTGTTCACAGAGTACGCGGTGGACCGCGGAATCGCACAGCAGCGGAGAGTGTCATGAGCACCAGGGCCGCAAGGGCGCCGATCATGGCGCCGAAAGTGTTCGCGGCGACATCGGAGACGGAGGGAAAGCGCGCCGGGAGGAAGAAAAGCTGGGCGAGCTCAATCAGGACCGAGACCAAGAAGCCGACGGCGGCCCCGCCCCACCACAGCCGGGCACCCAGGATCCGGGCCACGAAGGCACCCAACGGAATGAACAGGACCATGTTGGCGGCCAGTTCGAGCACCCGATAGTCGAACCATTCGGGGACACCCCAGCGGTGCAGCTTCCGCAGCGACCGCAACAGCAGATCGGAGGCGCCCTGGTCCACGGGAACGGGCCAGAGCGCAATGAGGCCAAGAATGAGCACATAAGCCCCCAGCCCCCACATGGCCGCACGACGGGGTAGCAATTGGCGTCCCCTTTCAGCTGTCCACTTTTTTGCCGATTCTATCCGCCGGCAGGCCACGAGCGCAGGAAATCCGGCACACCGGCGGGCATATGACGGCCGGTGTGCCGGATGCTAGCTGAGCAGCCCGGCCACGCCAATCGCCGCCGTCGCGGCCCCCAGCAGCATGGAGATGCTGACCAGGACCACATGGACGGTCAGGAAGCGCGTGGCCTTGCCGTTGGCGTCGCGGGCACGCGGATCCTTCATGACCCGGCGCAGGAACTGCGGCCAGACAACCAGGGACCAGACGCCGGCGACGATCAGGACGACGGCGAGGACCGCGGGCAGTTCCACGGGCTCAGTGGCTTTCGAGCCAGGCCTGGGCCTGCTGGGACTGCAGGTTCAGGGCCTTGCCGACCATCGGTTCTGCGGCGTCGGCGATCTTGCCGCCAAGGAACGGCACCGAGGAGGTCACGTCGCCCTCGAGCTCGATCCGGGTGCTGCCGCCGTCGGACACGAGACGCTGGACAGCATTCACGTCCAGCGGGGCGCCGGAGACCTTCAGCGAGATCTTGCTCTGCCGGGAGCCGTCGGCGGCGGGGGCCTCCCAGGCCTCCAGCTGCGTCACCTTCAGGCTTTCGCCAACAAATTTCCGGGCAATGTCCGGCATCCGGGTGGTGGGGATGGTCCGCACGGTGGTGGTGTTGAAAGCGCCGGCGGTGTCACCGTCGACGGCGAAGGATTCCAGGGTGCCGCCGACGAGTTCGCTCGTGTGGCGCAGGAAGTCTTCATTGACGAAAACCGCGGTAACGCGGTCGACGCTGTGCGGAACGGTAGTGGATGCACTCAGGGCCATAGGGGGTCCTCCATGATGTGGAAGTGGACGTTTCGGGCTCCAACATCCTACGTGGTGTGCCGGGCTGGCTCCGATTCGAGGTTTTCCAGATCCCGGGCGGCGGCGGTGATATTCCGCGACATGGCGGGAAAAATGACGCTGTGGAACGGCAGCACTGCGAGCCAGTAGAGGCGGCCGCTGAGGCCCTTGGGGAAGAAAATGGCGCGCTGGCGGTAGCGGCTGCCCGTCCCCTCCGGCTCCACGGAAAGTTCGAGCCAGGCCCGGCCCGGGGCCCGCATTTCGGCCCGCAGTCGCAGCAGCCGGCCACGGTCGATCCGCTCGACCCGCCACCAGTCCACCACCTCGCCCTCGGCCAGCAGGTGCGGGTGCCGGCGGCCGCGCAGCAGCCCCGCCCCGCCGGTGAGCTTGTCCAGCCAGCCGCGCACCTGCCAGGCCAGCGGCAGGGAGTACCAGCCGTTCCGGCCGCCGATTCCTTCGATGACGGTCCACACATATTTGGGGTCCACGTCGCTTTGGAAGCTGCGCTCATCCACGTACACGGCGTGGCCGGACCAATCCGGGTCGCTCGGCAGGGGATCGGCGTCGACGCCGGCGCTGGCCCACGTGGTCTCCACCTGGCCGTCGCGTTCCTTGCCCAGGGCGAGGGCCACGGCCCGCCGGTAGGGGGTCAGGCCGCCCTCCGGCACAGGGATGTGCGCGTCGATGTCGTGCTCGGCGGCGACGGCGTCGTGCTGGAGCGATTCGACCAGCGGCAGGGACATGGAGAGCGGGATCGGGGTGGTCAGTGCCACCCACAGACCGGCCAGTTTGGGGGCCGGCACCGGCAGCGCCAGCACCACACGGTGCGGCAGGCCGGCCTCGGCGGCGTATTCCTGCATCATTCCGGCGTAACTGAGCACCTGGCGGCAGCCGATGTCGAAGGTCCGGTTGATGGGTCCTTCCAGCGACGCCGCCGCCACGAGGTAGTACAGGACATCACGGACCGCTATCGCCTCGATCTTGTTGCGCACCCAGCTCGGGGCGGGCATCAGCGGCAGCGTCTCGGACAAATGCCGGATCATTTCGAACGACGCCGAGCCCGAGCCGATCACGACGCCGGCCTGGAAGACCACTGCGTCCACCGGGCTTTCCAGGAACACCTTCCCCACCGCTTCGCGGGAGCGCATGTGGGTGGACAGTTCGGCTCCGGCCGGGTGCAGGCCGCCGAGGTAGACGATCCTGTCCACTCCGGCGGCGGCCGCGGCCCGGGCTGCCGTCCCGGCCATCGTCTTTTCCTTGGCCTCGAAGCCGGCCCCGGCCGCCATGGAATGGACCAGGTAGTACAGGACGTCGACGCCGTCGAGCGCCGCCTGCAGGGCGTCCCCGTCGTCGAGGCTGCTGTGGATCACCTCGACGTCGTCCAGCCAGGGCACGCCGGCGATCTTGGCCGGGGTGCGGACCACGACTTTGACCCTGTGTCCGGCTTCCAGGAGCCGGGGGACGAGCCGGCCGCCGATGTAACCGGTGGCCCCGGTGACGAGCACGGTCTTAGGGGATGCGGCCTTCGCGGTGGCTCCCTGCGGGGCTGGAGCAGGAGTTCCAGCGGGTTCGGGGGTTGCGGTTGTGCCGTTCATGGTGACTCCTTGTCAGCCAGCAGTTGGCGGGTGGCCTACCAAGCCATTCGGTGCGCGGCCCGCGTTGGATGGGCCGCCCGCTCCTGAAGCCAGCCTAGCCCCGTCGGCGGTGCCCCGGGCAGGTCCCGCCTGCCGGGCCCGTCGGCGTGCCCCGAGGCTCCGCGGTAGGCTTGGAGGGCCCGGGATTCTCGCGAATTTCGGCTATTCGTGTTGCCTGCACCCCGTGATCCCATCAGGAGCAACAGCTATGAGCCTCAACGGCCCCTCTCTCACCGGTTTGCGCCGTGTCCTCGCCGAAGACCGGAACTACGCCCGGATCCAGGCCGAGGCCGCCCGCGGGTTCGCCGCCCGCAGCGAGGATTACCAGATCAGCGCCCCGGCCGGAATGCGGTCCACGCTGCTCGCGGAAATGGCGGACGGACTCGCGACCCTGGCGGGAAACGAAACCGGCTCTGCAGGGGCTGGCCGGGGAGTGCCCGTGGTCCTGGCCGTCACCGCGACCGGCCGCGAGGCCGAGGACCTGACCGAGGCCCTGCGCGCCTTCCTGCCGGCCGAGACGATCGCGGAGTTCCCCAGCTGGGAGACGCTGCCGCATGAGCGGCTCTCCCCGCGCTCGGACACCGTGGGCCGGCGGCTGTCGGTGCTGCGGCGGCTCGCGCACCCCGAATCGTCCACCGCCGGTGCGCTGCGCGTGGTGGTGGCCCCCGTCCGCGCCGTCGTGCAGCCGATCGTCGCCGGCCTCGGCGAACTGGTGCCGGTGACCTTGAAGGTCGGCCAGGAGGCCCCCTTCAGCGGTGTCGTCAAGAGCCTGGCCGACGCCGCCTACGCCCGGGTGGACATGGTGACCCGCCGCGGCGAATTCGCCGTCCGCGGCGGCATGCTGGACGTCTTCCCGCCCACCGAGGACCACCCCATCCGGGTCGAGTTCTTTGGTGACGAGGTGGACCAGATGCGCTGGTTCGCCGTCGCCGACCAGCGCTCGCTGACCGCGCCCGGCCTGCACCATCCCACCGAACTCCATGCCCCGCCGTGCCGTGAAATCCTGATCACACCCTCCGTCATGTCCCGCGCCGCCACCCTGAAGTCCCAGCTCCCGGCCGCCGCGGACATGCTGGAGAAAATCGCCGGCGGCATCGCCGTCGAGGGCATGGAATCGCTGGCCCCCGTACTGGTGGACGCCATGGTCCCGTTCCTGGACCAGCTCCCGGCGGGTTCCATCGCGGTGGTGATCGAGCCGGAGAAGGTCCGCACCCGGGCGCACGACCTCGCCGCCACGAACGAGGAATTCCTCGAGGCCGCCTGGTCGACGGCGTCCGACGGCGGCACCGCACCGCTCGATTTAACTTCCGCGGCATCCGTTGCCCTGCACTCGGCCAGCTTCCGTTCGCTGACCGAGACCCGCACCGCGGCCCTCGAGCACGGCGTCTCGTGGTGGTCCATCACCTCGCTGGCCAGCGACGAGGAGCTGCTGCCCGACGTCGACGTGCTGAACCTGCACGCCCGGGAACCCCGCGGCTACCAGGGCGACGTGGCGGAAATGATGGACTTCATCGGCTCCCGCGTCCGGGACCAGTGGCGGATCGTCGTGGTCACCGAGGGCCCGGGCCCGGCGCAGCGCCTCGCCGAACTCTTCCACGACAACGACATCCCGTGCGCGCGGGTGGACACGCTCGAGGCCGATCCGCAGGCCGGGCTGATCGAGGTGACCACCGCCGCCGTCGGCCGCGGTTTTGTCCTGGATCCGCTCAAACTGGCGCTGCTGACCGAGGCTGACCTGCTGGGCCGGACCTCTGCCGGTTCCACGAAGGACATGCGCCGGATGCCGTCCAAGCGGCGGAACGCCGTGGATCCGCTGCAGCTCGTGGCCGGGGACTCCGTGGTGCACGAACAGCACGGCATCGGCCGGTTCGTGGAACTGATCCAGCGCAAGGTTGCCGGTGGCGGCGAGGGCATGCGTGAATACCTGGTCCTGGAGTACGCCCCGTCCAAGCGCGGAGCCCCGGGCGACCGGCTCTTCGTGCCCACCGATCAGCTGGACCAGGTCACCCGGTACGTGGGCGGCGACACCCCGGCGCTGAGCAAGATGGGCGGCGCGGACTGGGCGAGCACCAAGTCCAAGGCCCGCAAGGCGGTCAAGGAGATCGCCGGCGAGCTGATCCGGCTGTACTCGGCCCGGATGGCCTCCCGCGGCTACGCGTTCGGCCCGGACACCCCGTGGCAGCGGGAACTGGAGGAGGCCTTCCCGTACGTGGAGACCCCGGACCAGCTGACCACCATCAACGAGGTCAAGGCCGACATGGAGCGGGAGATCCCGATGGACCGGCTGATCTCGGGCGACGTCGGCTACGGCAAGACAGAGATCGCTGTCCGGGCCGCATTCAAGGCGGTCCAGGACGGCAAACAGGTCGCCGTGCTGGTGCCCACCACGCTGCTCGCCCAGCAGCACTACGAGACGTTCACCGAGCGGTTTTCCGGCTTCCCCCTGGTCGTCAAGCCGCTGTCCCGCTTCCAGACCGGCAAGGAGGCCAAGGAAACCGCCGACGGCGTCAAGGCCGGTTCCGTGGACGTCGTGATCGGCACGCACCGGCTGCTGTCCAAGGACTTCGGCTTCAAGGACCTCGGTCTGGTGATCGTGGACGAGGAGCAGCGCTTCGGCGTCGAACACAAGGAAGCGCTGAAGAAGATGCGCACCAACGTCGACGTCCTGGCCATGAGCGCCACCCCGATTCCGCGCACACTGGAAATGTCCCTGACCGGCATCCGCGAAACCTCCACCCTGGCCACCCCGCCGGAGGAACGGCACCCCGTGCTGACGTACGTGGGCCCGTACACGGACAAGCAGACTTCCGCCGCGATCCGCCGTGAGCTGATGCGCGAAGGCCAGGTGTTCTTCGTCCACAACCGGGTGTCCACGATCGACCGCACCGCGGCGAAGATCCGCGAACTGGTCCCGGAGGCCCGGGTGGAGGTGGCGCACGGGCAGATGTCCGAGAGCCGGCTGGAACAGATCATCGTGGACTTCTGGGAAAAGCGCTTCGACGTCCTGGTCTGCACCACCATCATCGAGACCGGCCTGGACATCTCCAACGCCAACACCCTGATCGTGGACGGCGCGGACAAGTACGGCCTCTCCCAGCTGCACCAGCTGCGCGGACGTGTGGGCCGCGGCCGGGAACGCGCCTACGCCTACTTCCTCTACCCCTCGGAAAAACCGCTGGGCGAGGTGGCCCTGGAACGGCTCAAGGCCGTCGCGACGCACAACGAGCTCGGCGCCGGCATGCAGCTGGCCATGAAGGACCTGGAGATCCGCGGCGCCGGCAACCTGCTCGGCGGCGAGCAGTCCGGCCACATCCAGGGTGTCGGCTTCGACCTCTACATCCGGCTGGTCGGCGAGGCCGTGGCCGAATACCGGGGCGAGGCGGAGGAGAAGGCCGCCGAAATGAAGATCGAACTGCCGGTCAACGCGCACCTGCCGCACGACTACGTGCCGGGCGAACGGCTGCGCCTGGAGGCTTACCGCAAACTCGCCAGCGCCATCACCTACGAGGCGATCGAGGAGGTCCTCGCGGAGCTCGTGGACCGTTACGGCGAACTGCCGCTGCCGGCCACCAACCTGATCGACGTCGCCCGGTTCCGGGTGGGCGCCCGCGAGGCCGGATTGTCCGACGTCGCGCTGCAGGGCAACTTCATCAAGTTCTCCCCGGCGCAGCTGCCCGAGTCCAAGCTCATGCGCCTGACCCGGATGTACCCGGGCGCGCAGGCGAAGCCGGCCCTGGACGCCGTGCTCGTTCCGAAGCCCAAGACCGCCAGGATCGGCGGCCGGGACCTGCAGGACGCCGAGATCCTGGAGTGGGCCAACGGCGTGATCCGCAACATCTTCTCCGACGCCCCTGTCTCTGCCACACCGGCGGTGAAATAAAAGAATGATGGGAGGACATCACGCCGCGTCGGGAGCCGCGGCGTGGGTAGCCATTGCCTCGACCGGCCCGTATGCGCTCGGCTGGTACCCCCTGGATCCCACCGGAATCGTGATCGGCGCGATGGCGACGGCGGGGACCGCGCTGGTCTGCGACTGGGACCATCGCGCCAGCACGGTGGCGCATGCGCTGCCGCCGCTGTCCAACCTGGTGGCGCGCGGCATTGAGAACGCCAGCGGGGGCCACCGGCAGGGCACTCATTCGGTGCTGGGCGCGGCGTTCTTCGTGCTGCTGGCCACGATCGCCGGGCAGTGGCAGGTGCAGACCCAGTGGGGGCTGCTGTCCGTCGGGGCCGGCCTGCTGTGCATGTTCATGATCAACATCGCCGCGAAGGCACTGAAGCTCTTCCCGAAATTCGGCTGGATCAGCAACTGGATCGTCGGGCTGCTCATGGCCGGACTCGTGACGTGGTTCGCGCCGCACCAGTGGACCTGGCTGCCGGTTTCGATGCTTACCGGGGTGCTGGTGCACATTGTGGGGGACATGATTACCACCGGGGGAGTGCCGCTGCTCTGGCCACTGGTGATCAAGCCGCCCAAGGTCCTGCGGAAACTGCCGCTGCTGAAGAACATTTGGAGGGCCAACGGGGCGTTCTCCATCCCGCTGCTGGGCCGGGCGGGTTCGCGGCGGGAATGGTTCGTCCTGATCCCGGTGAGCGGCTACGCCATGGTGGGGATGTTTGGCGCCGGGCTGGCGGTGGCCAAGGCGCACTTCCCCGCGGCCCTGGCGCTCGGCACGGGGCTGGTCAAGGGCCTGTTCGCGCTGGTGCCCGGCTAGGACTGCCACCGGTTAAATGACTGAAGCTCCGGATGAACCGGAGCTTCAGTCTTTTAAGGGTCAGGAGTGGCCTAGTTTTCGCCGGCCGAATCCGAGCGGCCCAGCAGGGTCTGCGGGATCCAGAACGCGGCGGCGAAGAGAATCAGGCAGACGGCCATCGGCCAGGTGTTTTCCAGCGTCAGGAAGGACAGCGAGTAGATCGCACCGAGGAACAGGACCATCATCGCGGCAAAGATGACGATGGTCGAGCCGAGGCTGTTCTCGGTCTGCGGGGTGGTGTTGCTGGACATTCGTTCCTCCTCGGCCCCGGGGGGCTCAAAACTGTGGGCGGTGCCGGCACGGTCAGTACGCGGACGAACCCTGTTCACCCTTGACGATCGCGATACCGGAGCTGGCGCCAATACGTGTTGCACCTGCAGCAATCATAGCCTGAGCATCGGCCAGGGAACGCACGCCGCCGGAGGCCTTGACACCCAGGTCCGGGCCGACGGTGCGGCGCATGAGCGCGACGTCCTCGGCGGTGGCCCCGCCGCCGTTGAAGCCCGTGGAGGTCTTCACGAAGTCCGCCCCGGCTTCCACGGCGGCCTCGCAGGCGAGCACCTTCTGGTCATCGCCCAGCAGCGCCGTTTCGATGATGACCTTCAGGATGGCTCCGCCCTCGTGCACGGCGGCCGCGACGGCGGCGATGTCATCCACCAGCGCGCCCTTGTCATTGGCACGGGCCGCGGCGATGTTGATGACCATGTCCACTTCTTCGGCACCGTCCAGGACCGCGCCGCGGGCCTCGAAGGCCTTGACGTCGCTCGGCGTGGCGCCCAGGGGGAATCCCACCACGGAGCACGTCAGGACGCCGGATGCCTTGAGCGCTTTCTTGACGGTCTTGACCCAGACCGGGTTCACGCACACCGACTTGAAGTGGTACTCCGCCGCCTCGGCGCAGACCTTGAGGATCTCCGCCTCGCTGGCCTCCGGCTTGAGCAGGGTGTGGTCGATGTAGGAGGCGATGTTGGGCGTTCCCCCGGTGGCGGCTTCTTGGCTCATGGTGGTCCCTTTCGTGGCGGGCCTGGGACGCGGCGGTCCCTTCCCTGGCCTTGTGGGCCTGCGGGCCCTGGCGGCGCCGCGTGGTGCGCGGCTTATCAGGGAACCATCTTGCCATAGGAATGTGCCCGGCGGATGCCCCCGGCCGGGCCTCCCCGGCACCTCAGGCGGCGGCCGCCAGGGGCCGGCCCATGGTGGCCTGAAGCAACTGGGAAGCGCACACCGACGCCGCGGAACCGGAGGCCACGAGCAGCCCCAGCCGGACGCCGTCGTAGGCTGCCGCGTCACCGATCGCCCAGATGCCCGGCACGGAGGTGCGGAAGTCCTGGCCGATGACGATCCCGCCGCCGGCAGCGGTGGCGAGCCCGGCCGTGGCGGCCAGCTCGTCGCGGGCGATGCGCTCCTCGGCGAGGATCACGAGGTCACCGTTCATGCTGGAGCCGTCCTCGAAGACGATGCCCGACGCCGGCAGGGCGGACCCGGCGGCGGTGGGAACGACGGCGGCGGGACGCACGGTCGTGCGGACCGGGCGGACGCCGCGGGACCGGAGCACGGCCTCGGCCTGGCCGGCGGCCGAACCCGTGCCGACCAGGATGCCGAGGGGGCGGCGGCCCAGGACCCGGGTGACGTCCTTGACGGCCTCGCCCAGCCCGGCGGCGTCGTCGATCGTGGAATAGCTCAGGCAGCGGGCGGCACCTTCCACCGGTGCCTCGGCGGGGGCGGAACCGGTGGCGATGACGAGCTCGTCGTAGTCGAACTCCATGCCGTCGGCGGTGGTCACGCGGCGGTTTTCCGCGTCGATATAGCTGGCCGGCTGGCCGAAGCGGACGGATACCTGGGGCAGGACGGCGAGCTCCAGCAATTCCTCGGGGGCGTCGTCCCGGTTGCTGAGGACGGTGATGGCGCCGGCGAACGGGGTCCGGGTGAGCTGCCGGACGAGCGCCTGGGCGGCCCGGCCGGCGCCGGCGATGACGATCCTGGGCCGGGCGGCCGTGGTGGCGGCAGCCGAAGCGCCTGTCAGGGAGGAAGTGGAGATGGGAGACATTGCCGGAGCGGACATGTGCTGGCCCTTTCGCTGGGTGGCCATCGTGTGGCCGGTGTGCTTGATGACCCCCAGCGTAGGCGTCCGATTTTTCCGGGGTGTTTCCCGGGTGTTGCCGCTTCTGCCCTGCCCGTTCGCCAGTATTTACGGGCCGGTAATGCCGTGGGTCACACCGTCTCGAAGGCCGGCACCCCGCGTTGGGTTAGACCCTGATCCGGTAGCCGCGTTTCACCACGGTTTCCACCAGCCGGGTGTCCGGCAGCGCGGACCGCAGCCGGCTGACTGTCATGTCCAGGGCATGCACGGAACCGCGCAGCTCCAGCAGGTCCGAGAGCGCCTCGCGGGAGAGCACAGCCCCGCCGGCGCCGATGAGCGCGCGCAGCAGCAACAGCGGTGCGGGCGCCATCTCGACCGGCTCGCCGTTGATGCGCAGCGAGCGGCCGCGCAACTCCACCCTGCCGGAAACGGTGTCGAGCCGGCGGACGTGGTTGAGTGCCAGGTGCTCGCAGACCAGCCGGATCAGGGCGCCCATCCGGAACCGTTCCGGGATCAGCGGGTGCAGCCCGGCATCGAGCAGCGGCTGCGCGGTGATGGGCCCGACGACGGCGGTCGCCACAGTGGTCTTCAGGCTCTCCACGAGCTGTTTGTAGACGCCCATCTCGTGCGCCGTGCTCCACATGGCGTCCACGGCGGGCGCGCTGGTGAACGTCAGGACATCGAGGTTGCCGCTGCACGCGGCTTCGATCAGCTTGGGCAGCCGGTCGGCGCCGTCGGGCTTGACCCAGCGGTACGGGGTGACCGTCAGGACGGCGGCCCCGGACATGCGCAGGCGCTCGAGCTGGCGGACATCGGTGTAGCCGTGCAGCTGCACCGCGACTGTCTTGCCGCGCACACCCTCGGCCAGGAGCATGTCCACGAGCGTGGACGTGGTTTCGTCGCTGCTGATTCCGACGTCGGCGAGCCCGGCGGCGCGCACGGCGCCGCGGGCTTTGGGCCCGCGGACGAACATCCGGGTCGCGGAGAGGGTCTCCAGCAACTGGTCGCCAATGCCAAACGTGTCCGCGGCCTCGCACCAGCGGCGCATGCCGTAGGCGGTGGTCGCGATGCAAAGATCGGGCCGGGCGGCGATGATCGCCCGGGTGTCATCGATCAGGCTCTGGTCCTCCCGGACCGGGGCGATTTTCAGTGCCGGGGCGTGAAGCACCTCGGCACCGCGGCGTTCCAGGGCCTCAATAAGGTCCTGCGAACGGCGGTGCGAGGTGACGCCGATCCGGAAGCCGTCCAGGGGAAGGTCCCGGTCGGTCGCGTCCTCGGCGGGTTCCGGCGCGGATGAGCCGGCGGGGCCGCCGGCGGTCAGTGCGGAGGCTAGGGCGGGGTTCAAGGGGGACAGTGGTGCGCCGGGCTCCGGGAGGGCTGCGGCGACGGCGTTCAATGCGCTCATGGGAATCCTTACGCCTCCATCAGTGATGCAGCAAGACGGTCGAGCTCTGCCGTGGCACCGGCACAGCCCCGGTTGGCTTCGGCCACCCGGACAACGTCCCCGATCACCAGGACGGCGGGGTTGCTGCAGCCCGCGGCTGCGGAGGTGATGGTGCCCAGCTCGGCGATCGTGGTGCGCTGGCCGGGGCGGTAGCCGCGTTCGACGACCGCCATCGGCATGTCGGCCCGCATTCCGGCCCGGCGGAGTCCGGCCGCGAGGTGGTGCAGGGTGCCGATGCCCATCAGGACCACAATGGTTCCACCGAGCCCGGCGAGGTGCGTCAGTTCGTTCTCGGTCAGCGGGGCATGGCCGGAGACCACGGTGAACATGTGGCTGACGTCGCGGTGCGTGACCGGGATGCCGGCGGCGGCCGGAACCGAGATGGCGCTGGTGACGCCGGAGATGACGCGGACCGGAACCCCGGCCGCGACGCAGGACGCGACTTCCTCGCCGCCGCGGCCAAACACATAGGGGTCCCCGCCCTTGAGGCGGACCACGTTGTTGCCGGCCAGCGCGCTTTCCACCATGAGCTTTTCGATGTCGGCCTGGCTGACCTTGTGGTGGCCGGGCTTCTTGCCCACATCCACGAGCTCTGCCGAGGTCAGGGACGGCAGGTCCTGGTACGGGGCGAGCCGGTCGTAGAAGACGACGTCGGCATCGCGCAGCGCGGCGACGGCGGCGACCGTGAGCAGCTCGGTGGTCCCGGGTCCGCCGCCGACTAACGTGACGTGGCCCGCCGGGCCGGCCGGGGGCTCGGCCGCGACCGGGATGCCAGTGGCGCGGCACCGGCCCAGGAGGGCCTCCCAGCCCGGCTGGCCGTCGTCGACCGCCGCCACCAGGAACGGGCGCTCGGGCAGCGGGCCGTCAATGCCGGCGCCCTGCGGGGTGCTGAGGCGGAACACGACGGCGCCGGCCGCCTCATAGCGCCGTACGGCCTGACGGGCGGCGTGGTCCGCGCCCGTGACCAGGACTTCGCGTCCAGTGAGGTCAATGGTGAGCTGCATGGCTATACCTCGTTCTCGTCAGGCAGTCCCGGGGTGGTGGATCGGACCGGAATGGAAGCCCCGATCAGGACCGGCTGCTGCCCGGCCCGCGCCTTCTCCTCCGCTGTCGCGGGGCGCATCTGGCCGCGCTCGTCGGAGACGAAGGTGATCGAATCGTCTTTCTGGTCCGGGGCGTTGACGAAGGAGCGGAAGCGGCGGAGGCGCTCGGGATCCTTCAGGGTGTCGGCCCATTCGTCGACGTAGGTGTCAACGTGCTTGGCCATGGCGGCTTCGAGGTCCGCGGCAATGCCCAGGGTGTCGTGCACCACCACGTCCTCGACGTGCTTGATGCCGCCGTCGAGCTCTTCCTGCCAGCGCGCGGTGCGCTGCAGCCGGTCGGCCGTGCGGATGTAGTACATGAAGTAGCGGTCGATGTACCTGATCAGGGTTTCGTCGTCGAGGTCCTTGGCCAGCAGCTGGGCGTGCGCCGGGGTGGCGCCGCCGTTGCCGCCGACGTACAGGTTCCAGCCGTCGGCGGTGGCGATCACGCCGACGTCCTTGCCCCGGGCCTCCGCACATTCGCGGGCGCAGCCGGAGACGCCCATCTTCAGCTTGTGCGGGCTGCGGAGGCCGCGGTAGCGCAACTCGAGCGCGATGGCCATGGCCACCGAATCCTGGACCCCGAAGCGGCACCAGGTGGAGCCGACGCAGGACTTCACCGTGCGCAGGCTCTTGCCGTAGGCCTGGCCGGATTCGAAGCCGGCATCGACCAGGACCTTCCAGATTTCGGGCAGCTGCTCCAGCCGGGCGCCGAACATGTCGATCCGCTGCCCGCCGGTGATCTTGGTGTAGAGGCCGTACTGCTCGGCGACAGCGGCGATCACACCGAGTTTCTTCGGGGTGATCTCGCCGCCGGCGATCCGCGGGACCACCGAGTAGGTGCCGTCCTTCTGCATGTTGGCCAGGGCACGGTCGTTGGTGTCCTGCAGGGTGCCGCGGCCGGCGTCCAGGACGTAGGCGCTGTTCTGGCTGGCGAGGATGTTGGCGATGGTCGGCTTGCAGATGTCGCAGCCGGCGCCGGTGCCGTATTTGGCCATGATCTCCTCGAAGGAGGTCAGCTCCAGGACCCGGATGGCGTCGAAGAGTTCCTGGCGGGAGAGCTCGATGTGTTCGCACAGGGCCTTGGAGACCTCGACGCCGGACTTGGTCAGTTCGGTTTCGAGCAGCTTCTTGAGCATCGGCACGCAGGAACCGCAGCTGGTGCCGGCGCGGGTGCAGCCCTTGAGCTCGCCGAGTTCCCGGACCGGCGCGTTGCCGTCGCAGGCCCCGCAGCCGTTGACGGTGTCACGGATGGTTCCGGCCGAGACGTTGTTGCAGGAACACAGGATGGCGTCATCCGGCAGTTGGATCTCCAAGACTTCGTCCCCCGCGTCGCCGCCGCCGGCCGCGGTGAGGTAGGCGCCGGGTTCGGCGGCCAGTTCGCGGCCCAGCATGGGGCGCAGAGAGGTGTAGGGCGAGGCGTCGCCGACGAAGATGCCGCCGAGCAGGGTCTTGGCATCGTCGGTGGTGACGATCTTCTGGTAGACGCCGCGGGCGGGGTCGGCGTAGACGATCTCGAGCGCGTGTTCGGTGCGGGCGAAGGCGTCACCGAAGCTGGCGACGTCGACGCCGGAGAGCTTGAGCTTGGTGGCGGTGTCGAAGCCGGGGAAGGTCGCGTCGCCGCCGTGCAGCCGGTCCGCGACGATTTCGGCCATCGTGTTGGCCGGGGCCACGAGGCCCAGGCACATGCCGCCGAAGTTGGCGACCTCGCCGATCGCCCAGATGCCGGGAACCTCCGTGGAGCAGTCGTCGGAGATGACGACGCCGCCGCGCTGGCCGAGCTGGAACTGCTGCGGTGCGCCCTCTGCGGCCCGGAACAGCTCGTCGCGGGGCCGCACGCCGATCGCGACGATCACGATGTCGGCGTCGATGATCCGGCCGTCGGCCATGAGGACGCCGGTGACCTGGCCGTCGTCGTCGGAGAGGACCTCGGAGGGGAACACCCCGCCGTGGACAGTGAAGCCCTTGGCCTCGATCAGCCGGCCGAGGGCCTGCCCGGCACCCTCGTCCAGCTGGGTGTTCATGAGCCACGGCGAGCCGTTGATGACGATCGGGGTGGCGCCGAGCTGTTCGGTGCCGGCGGCTGATTCCAGGCCCAGCAGACCGCCGCCGATGGTGACCGCGTTGACCTTCCGGCCCAGCTTCGCGGTGAGGTCCGCGATGGCCCTGTTGATGGACCAGACGTCCTCAAGGGTGCGGTACACATGGGTGAGTTCGGCGCCCGGGATGGGCAGGCGGGCAGCGTCCGAGCCCGTCGCGACCACCAGCTCGTCATACGGATAGACGGTTCCCGCCGCGGTCTGGACGGTCTTGCCGGCCGCGTCGATGCTGGTGACGCGCTCGCCGGTCTTGAGGCTCAGGGCCGTGTGGTCCCACATGGAAGCGCTGCCCAGGGTGAGGTCGACGTCGCTGTCGGTGAGTGCCTTGCTCAGCGCGACGCGGTCATAGGGGAGGTGGGCTTCCTCGGTGAGGACGGTAACGTGCCAGCCATCGAGTCCGCGGGCGTGCATGGCATCGGCGAAACGGTGCGCTGCGGGGCCGCCGCCAGCCACCACAATACGGCGCGGGGCGGCGCTGGTTGCGCCCTGGTTCGGGTGGCTTGAGGGGTGTCCGGTCACGGTGGGCCTTTCGCATGGGCCGCAGACGGTGCTCTGCAGCTTGTCGTCCCAGACTAGGCAACCGGAATTTCGCTTCAGTTTCCCTTATGTTTCGTGATCTTAACTTCTGCATCACGAATGCATTTCCCGCCGTGTGAGCTCTCTTTTACGCGCCGGACACATCCGGAGCGTCCGGATGAAACACCGCGCGCCTAGCTTGAAGATGTGGCCGCAGCAGCGGTTGAGCCCGTAAGGGATGTATCAGAGAGGGGCCGGGATGACCGCCGTACTTGAAAACGCCGTACACGACGTTGAGGACCAAATTACTGGAGCCGCAGCCGGCTGGCACCGGGTGTGCGCCGTGGCGGACCTGGAACCCGCCTGGGGCGAGGCGGCACTGATTGCGGGCCGCCAGGTGGCCGTGTTCCGCACCCTGTCCGGTGAGGTTTTCGCCGTCGCGCAGGAGGACCCGGCCACCGGGGCGAACGTCATGGCACGCGGCATCACCGGATCCCGCGGGGACCGGCCCACGGTGGCATCGCCGTTGCACAAGGAGGTCTACGACCTCGGCACCGGAGAATGCCTCGGCAGCCCGGAACTCCGCCTCGCCACCTTCGGTACCCGGATTGTGGGCGGGTACATTGAGGTGCAGCTCTAGAGGCCCAGTGCCTCGCGGACGTCCGCAAGGACGCCGTCCAGGGCCGTGCGGGCCTCGTCCCGGGCTGCCGGAAGCTCGGCGGCCGAGCCGACACTGCGGATGACTTCCAGGTAGCACTTGAGCTTCGGTTCCGTGCCGCTGGGACGGATGATCACACGGCTGAGGTCCCGGGTCAGGTACAGCAGGCCCTCGGTGGGCGGGAGGAGTTCGCTGCCCTCGGCAAGGTCCTTGACGGCCTCGACGCCGGAGCCGCCGAACGATTCCGGCGGGTTCACGCGCAGCCGGTTCATCATCGCGTCCAGCAGGCCGAGGTCCGCCACCCGGATGCTGAGCTGGTCGCTCGCGTGCAGCCCGTGCACCAGGTACAGCTCGTCCAGGGTGTCAAAGATCGTCTTGCCCTCGGCCTTTGCGGCCGCCGCGAGTTCGGCAATGAGGACCGCGGCCGAAATGCCGTCCTTGTCGCGCACCAGCGACGGAGCAACACAGTAGCCCAGCGCCTCCTCGTAGCCGTAGACCAGCCCCGGCACCCGGGCAATCCACTTGAAACCGGTCAGGGTTTCCTCGTGCGCGTAACCTGCCGCGGCCGCGATCCGCGCCAGCAGCCGGGAGGACACGATCGAGTTGGCGAACACGCCGGCCGGTGCTTCGCCACTGGCGGCCTGCCGCGCCACGACGTGGGCACCGAGCAATGCGCCTACCTCGTCGCCGCGCAGCATGCGCCACGCGCCGGTATCAGGATCCTTCGCCGCCACCGCTGCCCGGTCGGCGTCGGGATCGTTGGCGATCACTATGTCGGCGTCCTCGCGCGTCGCCGCCTCGAGGGCAAGATCCAGCGCCCCGGGCTCCTCCGGGTTCGGGAAGTTCACCGTGGGGAAGTCCGGATCCGGCTGCGCCTGTTCGGTGACGAGCGTGACGTCGTCGAATCCGGCGGCGTTCAGCACCGCCACGGCCGTTTCCCCGCCCACCCCGTGCATGGGGGTCAGGACGATCTTGAGCCCGCGGGCCGGGAAGTGTTCAGGGACTGCCAGGGCCGCGACGGCGCGCTGGTAGTCGGCGGCGATCGAGGGCTCCAGCACGGTCCACCCGTCCGCGGCCAGGACGATGGAGTCCAGGGCGCCGACGGCGTCGATCTTCGCCGCTATCAGGGCGTCGTAGGGTGCCACGATCTGGGCGCCGCGGCCGCTTTCCTCCACCGCGTGACGGCCGAGGTACACCTTGTAGCCGTTGTCCTGCGGCGGGTTGTGGCTGGCGGTAACCATGACGCCGCCGTCGCAGTCCAGCGCCCGCACCGCGTAGGCGAGCAGCGGGGTGGGCAGCGCGGACGGCATCAGGAAGGTGTCAACCCCCGCCGCGGTGAGGATCGCCGCGGTTTCCTCGGCGAAAATGTCGGAGTTGTAACGGGCGTCATAACCGACGACGGCGCGCGGCCGGGTGCCGGGGGAGGCTTGCCCGACCGCGTTGGTGAGGAAGGCGGTGAAGCCGGCGGCGGCGCGGCGGACCACCACGCGGTTCATCCGGTTCGGACCCGGGCCGAGGGCTGCCCGCAGTCCAGCGGTGCCGAACTGCAGGGTGCCGCTGAAGCTGTCGGCCAGTTCCTGGCGGGCCGCGGCGACGCCCCCGTCGGTGAGGCGGACCAGTTCGGAGAGGGCGGCGGCGGTGGCGGGGTCCGGGTCCTGGCTTGCCCAATCGCGGGCATCGCTCAGGAGGCGGGCGAGTTCGGCATCAGAAGACGTCATGGAACCAAACTATCGCCAATCGTGGGCGATTCCTGGCCAGACAATCGAGAGTTCGGGTTTCAGTTCCATCTCGAGGCTTTTCGCGGGACCTTGACACCCAAATTTCCGGACACGTAACGTCTGGAATATGAAGATGGGCCGTGGTGTCGAGTGGGCCGTGCACAGTTGCGTCAACATGGCATGGACACCGCCCGGTGAGCCGGTGAACAGCGCCCGGCTGGCGGAGTTCTACAAACTCCCGGCGGCCTATCTCAACAAGCAGTTTCAGTCGCTGGTCCGGGCCGGCGTCCTGGACTCGGTGTCGGGTCCCCGCGGCGGCTTTCTCTTGGCGCGCCGGCCCGAGAACATCACCGTGCTGGACATCGTGCTGGCGCTCGAGGGCCAGGACCCGGCGTTCCGATGCGAGGCGATCCTCGGAAATGTTCCGGAACCGGACCGGCAGGAGAACTTCGCGCGGACGTGCCTGATTTCCCAGACCATGCGCCAGGCCGAACTCGCCTGGCGGCAGGCCCTGGCGCGCCAGAGCATCGCCGGGATCGCGGACTCGATGGAGCGGCGGTTCCCGGCGGACAAGGCAAAGGTCCTGGACTACCTGGCTGCGGAATAACCGCAGCCGGGTGGCCCAGGACCTGTTGCGGGGCCTAGCCCAGAACCAGGATCAGAGCTTGGCGATGATGTCTGCCAGCAGCTTGGAAATCCGCGGGCCGGCGGCCTCGCCGGCCTCAAGGACTTCCCCGTGGCTGAGCGGCACGGGGCTGATCCCGGCGGCGAGGTTGGTCACCAGCGAGATGCCGAAGACCTCCATGCCGGCGTGACGGCCGGCGATCGCCTCAAGCGCCGTGGACATGCCCACCAGGTCGGCGCCGATCCGCTTGGCGTACTGCACCTCGGCGGGCGTCTCATAGTGCGGGCCGGTGAACTGGGCGTAGACGCCCTCGTCCAGCGACGGGTCCACCTCGCGGGCCAGCCCGCGGATCCGGGAGGAGTACAGGTCCGTCAGGTCCACGAACGTTGCCCCTTCCAGCGGAGAAGTGGCGGTGAGGTTGATGTGGTCGCTGATGAGCACCGGCGTGCCGGGCGTCCAGTTCTCGTTGAGCCCGCCGCAGCCGTTGGTCAGCACGAGGGTCTTACAGCCGGCCGCGGCGGCGGTGCGCACGCCGTGCACCACGGCGCGGACGCCCTTGCCCTCGTAGTAGTGCGTGCGTGCGCCCAGGACCAGGGCCCGCTTGCCCTCTTTGGTCAGGACCGAGCGGATGGTCCCCACGTGCCCCACCACGGACGGTGCGGAGAAGCCGGGGATTTCGGCGGCGGACAAGGTGGCGGTGGTCTCGCCGATGAGCTCGGCGGCGTCGCCCCAGCCCGAACCGAGGACCAGCGCGACGTCATGGGAGTCGACGCCCGTCTCTGCGGCGATGTAGTCGGCGGCGGCGCGGGCGGCGTCGAAAGGGTCCGTGTTCAGGAATTCTGTTGTACTCACCGGTACAAGTTATCGCGGCCGGGGCCCGCTGCCCAGCATGCACGGCCGGACCCGCGCGCGGCCCGGATTCTTGGTGGCTCCGGTTCAGATGGTGGACAATGGTTGATTGTGACTACGCATCCTGACTTCAGCTCACCCCGCATCGCAATTCTCGGCGGAGGGCCTGGCGGCTACGAGGCCGCCATGGTCGCCGCCTCGCTGGGGGCGCAGGTCACCATTATCGAGCGTGCGGGCCTCGGCGGCTCGGCGGTGCTGACCGACGTCGTACCGTCCAAAACCCTGATCGCGACGGCAGATCTGATGACCCGCGTCGGCGAGGCCGGCGAGCTCGGGGTTAAATTCGACCTCGACGGCGGCGACTGCACCCCTACGATGCGCGCGGACCTCAAGCACATCAACGACCGCCTGCTGCGGCTGGCGCGGAAGCAGTCGGAGGACATCCAAGTCGGGCTGGAACACCAGAACGTCCGCATCCTGATCGGCTCCGGCAGGCTGCTGGACAACCACACCATCGAGGTCCTCACCGCCAACGGCACCGAGACGGTGGAGGCAGACACCATCCTGCTGGCGGTCGGCGCCCACCCGCGCGAGCTGCCCACGGCCCGCCCGGACGGTGAGCGCATCCTCAACTGGGCCCAGATCTACAACATGGACGTGCTCCCCGAAGAGCTGATCGTGGTGGGTTCCGGCGTCACGGGCGCAGAGTTCGCCTCGGCCTACAACGGCCTGGGTTCCAAGGTCACCCTGATTTCCAGCCGCGACCGCGTGCTGCCGGGCTCGGACACCGACGCCGCCGAGGTCCTCGAGGGCGTCTTCGAACGCCGCGGGCTCAAGGTCCTCTCCCGCGCCCGCGCCGAGACGGTCGAGCGCACGGACGACGGCGTCGTGGTCACCCTCGGCGACGGTTCGAAGGTGACCGGCAGCCACTGCCTGGTCTGCGTCGGCTCCATCCCCAACACGGCCGGCATCGGCCTGGAGGAAGCCGGCGTCGCGCTGACCGAGAGCGGCCACATCAAGGTCGACGGCGTCTCGCGCACCACTGCGCCGAACATCTACGCCGCGGGCGACTGCACCGGCGTGCTGGCGCTCGCCTCCGTCGCCGCGATGCAGGGCCGGATCGCGATCGCGCACTTCCTGGGCGACAGTGTCATGCCCCTTAAGCTGCACCAGGTGGCGTCCAACATCTTCACCTCGCCCGAGATTGCGAACGTGGGCGTCTCCGAGGCCGAGATTGATTCGGGCAAGTACCAGGCCGACGTCATCAAACTGTCCCTGCGCAGCAACGCGCGCGCCAAAATGCGCAACCACCGCGACGGTTTCATCAAGATCTTCGCCCGCAAGGGCTCCGGCACCGTGATTGGCGGGGTGGTGGTGGGCCCGAACGCCTCCGAGCTCATCTTCGCGATCTCGATCGCCGTGACGCAGAAGCTGCACGTCGACGACGTCGCCAGCACCTTCACCGTTTACCCGTCCCTGAGCGGCTCCATCTCGGAAGCGGCCCGGCGGCTCCACGTCCACATGTAACAGTTCACATGTAGCAAAACCGGAGGCCGGAGCCATGCAGAGTCCCCGCTCGCTTGTTGAGCCGATGGAACAGAACTGCGCGCTGCCTCCCGGTCCAGAGGAACGCTTTGCCGGCTACGCCGTCATGGGCGTTCCGTTCAGCTCCGGCTACGTCCTGGCCTTTCGGCATTTTCCGGCATCGTCCGTCGGCCCGGGCTACATTTCGGTCTGGATCCGCGACCCTGCCGGCGTCTGGGCGATTCACAGCACCACCGACCCCGGGACCTCCTGCCCCCGCTACTTCGGCAGCGCCATCGGCTCGGCGTCCACTAGCCGGGTTTCCATCCGGTGGCGTGACGGCTATTCCTTTAGCGTGGAAGTCGGAGCCGGCGTGGACCTGAGCTGGGATTTGACGCTGGCGGCGACGCCGGTGACCCGGCTTATGTCCGCGGTGTCCGGCGCCGTTCCGGAGCGGCTGTGGCGCAGCCGGACGTTCCTGCGCGCCATGGGGGCCGTTGCCGGCCCGGTGCTGGGGGCGGGGCACCTCGGGCTGACGGGCGCGGCGCCCAACGGCCAAACGTTCTTGGCGCGTCCGCGTCAGATGTGGTTTGTCCGCGAAAGCAAAGCGCAGCTGCAGGGGCACAGCCTGGGACAGACGTCGGCATTGCCGGTCCAGGACCGGCTCGGGGAATTCTGGGTCCCGCAGCGCGGCATCTTCATGACCGGTTCGGTCTTGTTCGAGCCCTAAGTACGGGGAACTCCCGCATTTACCCGGCCTAAAACGGGTACGGCGCGATGTCCGGCCGCACGGTCAGCCACTGGATTTCCGTGAAGGATTCGATGTTGGCGTGATGGCCGCCGATCCGCGAGCCGTTGCCCGAGTTCTTGACCCCGCCAAAGGGCGAGTTGGCCTCGTCGGACACCGTCTGTTCGTTGATATGGATCTTTCCGGAGTCGAGCCGGTCGGCGATCGTCATGGCCATCCCGACGTCGCCGAGGATTCCTATCGAAAGCCCGTATTCATTGTCGTTGGCCAGGGCAACGGCCTCGTCCACGGTGGAGAACTTCATCACCGGGGCGACGGGGCCGAAGATCTCGTCCTTCCACGCCGGGCTGGCGAGGTCGAGGTCGGCGAGCACGGTGGGCTGGTAGAACCGGCCGTCATGGCTGCCGCCGGCGGCCAGGCGCGCGCCGCCCTGCACCGCGTCCTGAACGATCGTGTCCACCCGGTGGAGCTGCTTCTCGTCGATCACCGGGCCCAGCGCCACTGTTCCGCTCTTCGGGTCGCCTACCGGTAGATGGCGGGCCTTTTCCGCCAGGGAGCTGACGTAGTCCTCGTAGATGTCCTCGTGCACGATATGCCGGCCGGACGCCATGCAGATCTGACCCTGGTGCATGAAGGAGCCAAACGCGGCGGCGGAGACAGCTTTGGGGAGGTCGACGCCGGGCAGCACGATCAATGCGTTGTTCCCACCGAGTTCCAGGTGGGCACGCTTGAGCAGCCGGCCGGCCGCCTCGCCCACTTTGCGCCCTGCCGCCGTCGACCCCGTGAAGGCGATGACGCTGACCTCCGGTGCCTCTACGACGGCCGAGCCGATCTCGGCGCCGCCGGGCAGCAGGGAGAGCAGGCCGGGCGGAAGACCCGCCTCCTCGAACACCCGGACCAAGGTGACGCCACCACAGACCGCAGTGCGCGGGTCCGGTTTGAGCAGGACGGCGTTGCCAAGGGCCAGCGCCGGGGCGACTGCGCGGATGGAGAGGATCAGCGGGAAGTTGAAGGGTGCAATCACCGAAACGACGCCGACGGGCCGGCGCCGGGCGAAGGACCAGCGGCTCTCGTTTGAGGTCAGCACGTCGCCAGCCGGGAGTGAGGGCAGGGCGGAGGCGTCGTGGCATTCGTTGGCCGCGATGTGGGTTTCCAGCCCCGCTTTGGGCGGGATGCCGCCGGATTCGCGGACGATCCAGGCCTGGATTTCCGCCGAGTGTTCCTCCCAGAGTTGTCCCGCGCGGCGGAGCACGGCGGCGCGGTCTTCCGGGTTGCGGGCGGCCCAGTCCTTCTGCGCTTTCGCGGCCACCGCGGCGGCTTCGCGGACATCCTCCACGGAGGCCACGCCATAGCGGCCCAGCGTTTCTCCAGTGGCCGGTTCGACGGCGTCACCGGTCCCGCCGCGCCCGGGCCGCCAGCCGCTGAGGTAGATCCTGCCGTCCCAGAGGGCGGAGTCGAGCAGGGACATGTTGCGTCCTTTCATCGAGGGTTCTACTTGTGTACCGGCCGGTCGAATCAGAACCGGACCGGGCCTTCGTCCATCTCATGTCGGTAGGCCGCCGCCGTCAAGAGTGCGGGCGTCAAGAGGGCCGTGCGTTGCCGCCCGCGGGACCTTCGGCCGTAGTGCGTCACAGCCGGGCGAGGTCAACTTGGCACATGGCCAAAATCTATGTCCCCTACGGAACCGTTGAAGGACAAACAGCAAAAATCGCGGATTACATCGGCGACGTGATCCGGGCGCTCGGGCACGAAGCAGAGACGGCGGACCTCAAACTTTCCGGAGATACCCTTCCGGGCGGCTACGACGGCGTGATCGTGGCGGCCTCGGTGCACGTGGGAAAGCACGAGGGGTACGTCACGGACTTCGTGAAGAAGAACCGCGGTGAGCTCGAGCGTTTGCCTTCCGCCCTCGTCTCAGTGAGCATGGCCGCGCAGGGGGACGAGCAGACTGCGGAGGGCTACGTGGAGAAGTTCGAGCAGGACACGGGGTGGCGGCCCGCGCACGTCGGACTGTTCGCCGGCGCCCTGCTCTATACCCACTACGGGTTCATCAAGAAGCACGTCATGAAGAAGATCGCCAAGGACAAAGGATCCCTCGACACGGACACATCCCGTGACTACGTGTACACCGAGTGGGACGGAGTCCGGCGCTTCACGGAGGACTTCCTGGCCCGGTTCGCCGAGCCGCCGGCCCAGCCGTAGGGCTCAGTCGTAGAGCTCAGGAGTAGGCGTACGGCGGAACCGTGTCGCCAGGGGTGAAGGGTTTGAACCACTGCTCGAAATCCAGACTTGCGGCGTCGTCCTCGAGGACGTCAAGGTTGTCGGAGTACAGCGCGTCACTGTCGGCATCCTCCAACAGGACTTCCTCGACGTCGGCCCGCCAGTCCTCCGGAAGGTCCAGTTCGTAGATGTCCTCGGTGATTTCCGCCTGATCGAGCAGGCAGCGGACGGCTAGTTCCGCTGCAAGGCAGCCGGGGGCGGTCCAGCCCCGGACCAGCGACGCGGTGACGTCGGCCGCGACCACGATGAACTTCTGGGTGAACTTCGCGTCGTAGCTGGCGGCGAACTGTGGCGGCAGCGAGGACAGGACCGAGGTCCCGGCAATGTCGGCCGGCGTGAGAACATCCAGCGTGCTGAGCGTTCCGAGATCGCGGAACAACTGGTCGATCAGAATGCTGGACGAGTTCCACAGGAGTCCGGCCAGCAGGCGGGTCTGGCCCACGGCTTTGTGACGGTCAACCGGAGAAACGTCGGCCATCTCGGCCAGGTCTTCGGGATCAAACTGGAGCCGTTGCTCGGCCGTCATGTCGTCCGGGTGGGGGTCGAGCCCAAGCAGTTCCAGGCTCAACCCTGTCAGCTTCCCGGCGTCGGCCAGCAGTTCTTCGGTGATGTCGTCGTCGTCGGCGCTCATGGCCCCGATGCTACCCGCCGTTTGCCCGCGGCCCGATTTGCGTTACGCGGCCGGGTTTGGCGGCGGTGCGGCAGCCTTAGGCAGCCGCCGGGTGGATGGTTCCCGACGTCGAACCCGCCCTCGCCATTCGGACGGACAGCAGATAGGCGATCCCGCAGGCCAGGGGAACCAAGCTGGCGGCGATCAGCGATCCGACCGCACCCGACCTTCCGATGATCGTGATCAACAGCGGCAACACCCCCAAGCCCACCAACAGCCAGCCGGCCAGTGCGGTAACTTTCAGGCCAAGGATTGCGGCCGGGAACGCCAGCGCGAGAACGCTGACGGCGATGAGGGGGCCGTTGTCGTTGAGGAAGGCGCTCAGGGCGGCGGGGTCGAAGGCGAGCCACACGCACGCAGCAATGAAGGCCGAGGCGAGCGCGAGCAGCAGGGGAGCGGTTGCCGCCGGCCAGAACCAGGCCGAGACCGCGAGGATGAGCATCGGCACCACCCAGGCGAGCGTGATCAGCGTTCCGGTTGTTCCGCCCGGGTCCTGCATCGCGAAGCCGCCGATGAAGATTCCCCCGATGACGGTGAACGCCGCCATGACGGCCGCGCCGGTGCGCGTCAGCGCGGCGGCCCGCCGTTGCGGATCCTTTTCACGGGACATGACAACACCCATCACGACCGCGAACACAATGATCGCGCCGAGCGCCAAAATGACCGGGACGTTCATGGGATGCCTCCTGCGGATGAACGGAACCTACGTTCATTGCATCCCCACCCCTCGGACGTGCCAAGGGGAGAAAGGCCCGCTTCGGGGCGGTTGGAGTTGCTAAGTGCCCTGAACTCCGGACTGGCCGATTTGAAGGCAAAAGCGCCCCCGGCAACTGCCGGGGGCGCCCTGTGTTGTCGGGGGTTACGGCGCCAGCAAGCTGCAGACGTCGGTTACGGTGCCCTTTCCGGAGAACAACGTCCTTTCGCTGAAGTCAGGATTGAGCGTCCAGTGCATGGTGCCCGTAGTGAGGAACAGCCCCGCGGGGTGCCCGTTCGCGTCTGGAACGATAATGGTGTTCCTCCCTGTGGCGGTGACGTCAAAGCTGCCGTCCTGCAGGGTCGTAACGTGGGTCACCCCGGTAATGACGTAGGTCACCGTTTTCAGAGCAGGAGCGGGCCCCGTGAGGGTAATCCTCAAATTGGGGCCGGTTAAGGCGACCCGGTCTCCCGGCAGGACGACAGTCCCTGCCTTGCCCGAGAGCTGAGCCTGGAGATCGAACGTCGGACAGGCGATCGTGAAAGGTGTTTGGTCCACCGGAACGGGAGTGGCGGCGGCAACAGCCGGGCCGGCACTTGCGGAGAGTGCGGCGGCGACTGCGATGGTGATGGGTGCGAGCCAGCGTTTCATTAAGGTCCTCCTTTGTAGCTTGCAAAAGTCCCCCCAGACATACGGGACGAGTCCCTGACTGCAAAGCCCTTGCATGCTACCGCAGCCCTCCGGCTCCAACGCAGGTATCGACTACGCGCCTATGAGGTGTCCGCTACTTATCTGCGGAGATAGGCCAGCCCGGCTGGCAGCACCAGGGCTCCCGCAGGATCGGGCGAGAACGAACTGCATCAAGCGAACTGGCCTTAGAAGAACCAGCGGCAAGGCCGAACCCGTGGCGCGTCTGGGTCACGCAGTGAGCTGCGTCCGAAGGATGTCGGGGCTTCCCGGTATGTGTTCATTCCTGTGTGGTTTGGAAAGGCCGCTTAGCCTTAGCGGAGCGGAGTTGGCCAGAGCCCTCACGGTTGGTCGGGGCTCTTTTGGATGATGGCCGGTCCAGCTTGGAGTTCTCTTCGGGTGCGCGGGTCTTCCTTGCGCGCCGCCGTGCTTAAACCACGGGAGTAAGGCCTCTACCTCCTGGCGTCAAGCAAAGGCATAATGTCGCCATGTGGATCCCCGCCCTATTTCTAATCTTGGTCGTCATCGGGATACTGGTCACTTATTGGCAACTCACCCTGACAGGACTCTTCATCTGGGCGCTTGTGGCCTGGAAGAGGCACCACACAGCCGACACACGGTCGAGCTACCCCCGGAAGCCCGTCCAGACCCGGCCTGTGGCCAAGCAGGTCCAGACCCGCCCCAGACCCAAGCCTGTGCAGACCCGGCCTGAGCCCACGCACAGCTCCAAGCCTGCCCGCGAGATACCAGCGCTCGAATATCTGCCTAGGTGGACTGCGGACCGCCGGTTGGAAGCGGGCCTCGAGCATGCCCAGTGGCAGAGGAACTTCGATAACCCAGCGGGTTAGTACTCAGGCAGCCGCCCCCTGAAAGTGGGCCTCGATGATGCCCTTGATGTCCTCGTGGCAGCCGCCGCAGCCCGTGCCGGCGCGGGTGGACGCCGATACCTCGGGCACCGTTCCGCAGCCCTCGGACACGGCAGTGGCAATGGCCGTGCCGCTGACACCGGCGCACCGGCAGACCGTCCGGGCGGGGTCGGCGGCACCTGGGGAAGCGACCTGGTCCGGCCCGTCCAGGCGCAGCAGCAGCGACCGGTCGGCCGGCAGTTCCGCGCCGCGTTCGAAGAGCTGCACCAGCTCGGCCGAGGTGCGCGGCATGCCCACGGCCACGAGGCCTTCCAGCACGCCGGCGCGGGTGGTCATCTTGACGTAGCGGCCGTGCTCGGGATCGGCCCACTGGGCGATCTGCAGCCGGGCCCGGCCGTTCACGGCCCCGGCGCTCAAGGCGTCCTCGTCCCACGGGTCCGCGGACACATCCCCGGCGACGGCCAGGTTCATGCCGCGGGCCTTGAGCACGATCACGCCCGGGAGTTCCGCCGGAAGTGCCGGCAAGGCTTCCGCCTCGGCAGGAGCCCCGGACGCCAGGAGGGTCAGATAGTCGGCGAGCCATTCGGCCTGCCGCCAGCCCGGGCCGACCAGCCCGGAGGGACCCCTCGCAGTCCGGCACTGAACGCACTCGGGGTCCGGGCAGCGGACCTCGGCGCAGTCGCCGATCGCGAAGATGTGGGGCTCGTGGTGGGCGCGGAGCTTGTGGTCCACCAGGATCCCGGCACCGGTGGAGAGCCCGCAGCCCTCCGCAAGTTCGGTCCGCGGCCGGACACCACAGGAGAGGACCAGGAGGTCGCCGTCGATCGCGGAGCCGTCATCCAGCAACAAGGCGGAGAAGCCGCCGTCGGGCGCGTTGTGTTCGACGCCGACCGAGCGGGCGTTGCCGGCCACCCGCACGCCGCAGTTCCGCAGGGACGCCGCGAGCACGGCGCCGCCGCCGCGGTCGATGTTCCGGCCCAAAGGATGCGGGCCATTGTGCACCACGGTCACCGTGGCGCCTTCCTCGGCCGCGGCGAGGGCCGTCTCCAGGCCCAGCACACCGCCGCCCAGGACCACGACGCGCTTTCCGCCCGCCACGGCAGAATGCAGCACGGACGCGTCGCGAAGATCGCGCAGGGCGGTCACGCCCGGCGGCAGCACCGGCGCGGCCGGGTCCGGGTTGAGCCCGGTCAGGTTCGGGATGACCGGCCGTGAACCGGTGGCGAAGACGAGCCGCTCGTAACCGGGGGAGGTGCCGTCGCTCAACAAGACCCGCTGCCGGGCGCGGTCCACGCGGCGGACGCGGACGCCCAGCCGGACATCGACGCCGTCGGCCACCAGTGCCGCCGCGTCCGCGAGGGCCAGAGCAGCCGGCGTCGTCCGGCCGACGCCAAGATCCGCCACCAGCACGCGGTTGTACGCCGCCTCCGACTCTTCGCCGACGACGGTCAGGTGTGCGATGCCGCTGCGCACGGCCGGCAGCAGCTCGTCGATCAGCCTCGCGGCGACGGGCCCGAAGCCCACCACCACAATCCGCTCAGTCATGAGGTCTCCTCTGCTTGAAGAACGCGGGCCGAAACGCCGCTGTGCTTGCCGGCCAGGGCATCCGGGGAAGCTGCCGGGCTGATCCACACCTTGCTGGTCTTGAACTCGGGCATCCCGGAAATGGGGTCCGTGGCCGCCTCCGTGAGCCGGTTGGCGCTCTCGAGCTCCGGGAAGTGGAACGGCAGGAACACCGTCTCCGGGCGGATATCCGTGCTCAGCTCGGCACGGCAGCTGACCACGCCGCGTTCGTTGGAAATCGAGACGTAGTCGCCGTCGGCGATGCCCTGGGCGGCAGCCGCGGCGGGGTGGAGCTGGAGCCGCGCCTCCGGTTGGGCTTCGGCCAGGGCGGCCACCCGGCGGGTCTGCGCGCCGGACTGGTAGTGCTCCATCAGGCGGCCGGTAATGAGGGTCATCGGCGTGCCGGGACGATCGTCGCCGGCTCGGTCGGCCCGCTGGTCCACCCGGCGGTCCGCCGCGGACGCGAAGCCCGCAGAAGAAGAACGACGTCGGGGCGTCACCGGCGTGAACACGGCCCGGCCGCCCGCATGGGCAAAGGCGTCCAGGAAGAGCCGCGGCGTGCCCGCGCTCCCGGCGGGGTAGGGCCAGTAGGCGGCCTCGCCACGGTCCAGCATGGCGTAGTCGATCCCGGAGTAGTCGGCCAGGCCGCCGGAGGACGCGAGCCGGAGCTCCTCGAACACCGTTTCCGGATCCTCGCTGAAGGTGGAGGGCGCGTGCAGCATTTCGGCCAGCCGGGTCATGATCCACAGCTCGCTGCGGACACCGGGCGGGGGAGTGAGGGCCCGGCGGCGGCGGAGCACGCGGCCCTCGAGGTTGGTGAGGGTTCCTTCCTCCTCGGCCCACTGGGTCACCGGCAGGACCAGGTCCGCCTCGGCGGCGGTCTCGGAGAGGAAGAAGTCGCACACCACCAGGAATTCCAGGCTGCGCAGGCCCGCGATCACGGCATTCGCGTCCGGGGCGGACACCGCCACGTTGGCGCCGTGCACGAAGAGGCACCGGACGCCGTCGGGCTGTCCCAGCGACTTGAGGAGTTCGACGGCGGGAAGGCCGGGGCCGGGAATCAGGGGTTCGGGCACGCCCCAGACCCTGGCCATGTGGGCGCGGGCGGCGGGATCGGTGATCTTCCGGTAGCCGGGGAGCTGGTCCGCCTTCTGGCCGTGTTCGCGGCCGCCCTGGCCGTTGCCCTGGCCGGTGAGCGTGCCGTAGCCGCTGCGCGCGGAGCCCGGCAGGCCCAGCAGGAGGGAGAGGTTAATGGCGGCCGTGGCGGTGTCAGTGCCGTCCACGTGCTGTTCGACGCCGCGGCCGGTGAGGATGTAGCTGCCGCCCTTGCCGGCGCCGTCGGCCAGCCGCCGGGCGGTTTCACGGATCAGCCCGGCGGGGACGCCGGTGATCGACTGGACCCGTTCGGGCCAGAAGCTGGCGACGCTGCGGACCGCGGCGTCATAACCCGTGGTCCGGTCCGCGATGTATCCCGCGTCCGCGAGGCCCTCGTGGATCACCGCGTGGGAGATACCCAGGAGCAGGGCGAGGTCGGTGCCGGGCAGCGGCTGCAGGTGCAGCCCGCCGCCGTCGGAGGTGAAGGCGGCGGTGGCGGAGCGCCGCGGGTCGACGACGATCAGGCCGCCGGCGTCGCGGGCCCCCTGGAGGTGCTGGACGAAGGGCGGCATGGTCTCGGCAACGTTGGAGCCGAGCATCAGGATGGTGCTGGCGGTGTCGAGGTCCGCGAGCGGGAACGGGAGCCCGCGGTCCAGGCCGAAGGCGCGCATGCCTGCCGCGGCTGCCGAGGACATGCAGAACCGCCCGTTGTAGTCGATCCGTGAGGTGCCCAAAGCCAGCCTGGCGAACTTGCCCAGCTGGTAGGCCTTCTCATTGGTGAGGCCGCCGCCGCCAAACACGCCGACGGCGTCAGCCCCGTGCTCGAGGCGGGCCTGTTTTACGGCGGAGACGATCCGCATGAGGGCCTCATCCCAGCTGACCGGGTGGTGGACGCCGTCGGCGCCCTTCAGCAGGGGCTCCGTGACGCGGCCCGGGTGGTCCAGTAACGAGGCGGAGGTCCAGCCCTTGCGGCACAGGCCGCCGCGGTTGGTGGGGAAGTCCCGTCCGGCGACTGTCAGGAGCGGCGCGGACGTTGGGGTAGTGGCGGGGCCCGGTGCAGCGTCTACGGGCTCTGACCCCGGCCGGGCAGCCGGGGTCAGAGCCGCTGGAGATGTGAGCGTCATGGCGCACTGCAGAGCGCAGTAAGGGCAGTGCGTGTCGGCGCTTTTGGTCATGTTAGACGTGTCCCATCGCATTTCGGTTGGCGTTGCGGATGTAGCAGAACCAGCAGACCACCAGCATCAGGACGTAGGCCCCCACGAATCCGTAGAACGCCGAGGTGTAGGAACCGCTGGCGGTGTTGGAGGCGTTGAGGACCTGGGGGATGATAAATCCGCCGTAGGCGCCGATGGCCGAGATCAGGCCGAGGGCTGAGGACGCGAGCCGCTGGGTGGTGTGCGTGCTGGCCCCGGAGCGGGCGGCCCGGCTGGAGGTGGCGAAGATGATCGGGATCATGCGGTAGGTGGCGCCGTTTCCGAAGCCGCTGGCGGTGAACAGGAGCAGGAACAGGAAGAGGAAGAGCCAGAAGTTCTTCAGCGGCAGGGTCCAGAGCATGGTGAGGGTCATGACGGCCATGGCGGCGAAGGCTGCGACGGTCATGCGGGCCCCGCCCATCCGGTCCGCCATGCGTCCGCCGTACGGGCGGGCCAGGGACCCGACCAGCGGGCCGAGGAAGGCCAGGGACAGGGCCACGGTGCCGACGGAGATCGAGGAAAATGCCGGGAAGTAGTCCTTAATGAGCTTGGGGAAGACGCCGGCGAAGCCGATGAAGGAACCGAAGGTGCCGATGTACAGCAGCGCCATGATCCACAGGTGCGGCTCTTTGATCGCGGCCAGCGAACCTGCCACGTCGCCCTTGGCGCTGGTGAGATTGTTCATGTACTTCCAGGCACCGAAAGCCGCCAGCAGGATCAGCGGAACCCACATGAACCCTGCGACGGGCAGGTTCACGGTGCCGGCTGCCAGCAGGGTGATGGCGATCGGCACGGCCAGCTGTGCGACGGCGGCACCGAGGTTTCCGCCGGCGGCATTCAGGCCCAGGGCCCAGCCCTTTTCCCGTGCGGGGTAGAAGAAAGTGATGTTCGCCATCGAGCTGGCGAAGTTGCCGCCGCCGAAGCCGGCCAGCGCAGCCACGAACAGCATGACGCCGAACGGGGTGGCCGGGTTGGCGACGCACAGGCCCAGGCCGATCGTGGGGATCAGCAGCAACAGGGCGGAGACGATGGTCCAGTTGCGGCCGCCGAAGCGGGGAACCATGAACGTGTAGGGGATCCGGAGCGTGGCGCCGACGAGGCTTGGCATGGAGATCAGCCAGAAGATCTCGTTGGTGGAGAACTTGAAGCCGGCGGAGGGAAGCTGGACCACCACGATCGACCACAGCTGCCAGACCACGAAGCCCAGGAACTCGGCGAAGATGGACCAGTTCAGGTTGCGCCGGGCGATCGAGCGGCCGGCCGACTCCCACTGCTCCTTGTTTTCCGCATCCCAGTTGGCGATCCAGCGGCCGGGCCGGTGGTCGAGGGTAAGGGTGCCGCCGGTACTGGCGGCGCCGACCTCTGCGGTGCCGATTTCGGCGGTGCGTTCAGCAGTCACTTGGGAGACCTCCTTGGGGGGTGATGTCCTTCAAAGGTAGGGACGCCGCGTTTCCGGGACGGACGCGGTTTATTAACGCGCTGTGACTTTTGCCTATCGGGGCTTTTATGACGGTGTGAGAATAGGTGTGACGACCACCACGTGAGACAACGACACGGAGTCCAAATAGCGGACTATTTGTCCATTGACTGGACGGTGGGAACTATTATCAGACGTATACGAATCCCTAGCCGGCGGCCCCGGGCATCGGGCTCTTGGGGAAATATCCGACCGGTCTTCATGAAAGCGTTACTACATGTCATCCACTGCCACCTCCGCGGAGCATGGGTCCACCAAGCAGGTGAATTCGCGCGGCCGCGTGATTGTCGCCAGCCTGATCGGTACCACCGTCGAGTTCTATGACTTCTACGTTTACGCCACCGCGGCCGTGCTCGTTTTCCCGAAGCTCTTCTTCCCCGGGCAGAACGAGACCACCCAGCTGCTGGCATCCTTCGCTGTGTTCGGCGTCGCGTTCATCGCCCGCCCGCTCGGCTCGGTCATCTTCGGCCACTTCGGTGACAAGTTCGGCCGCAAGGGCACGCTGGTGGCCTCCCTGCTGACTATGGGTATTGCCACCTTCCTGATCGGATGCCTGCCGACGGCGAGCGTCCCGGGCTGGACCTTCCTGGCCCCGGCGCTCCTCGTGGTCCTGCGCTTCTGCCAGGGCCTGGCCCTCGGCGGCGAATGGAGTGGCGCGGCGCTGCTGGCCACCGAAAACGCCCCGTCGAACAAGCGCGCCATCTACGGCACGTTCCCGCAGCTGGGAGCCCCGATCGGCTTCATCATCGCCAACGTGATCTTCCTGGTCTTCAGCTACACCTTGACACCGGAAGCCTTCATGGAATGGGGCTGGCGGGTCCCGTTCCTGCTCAGTGCCGTCATGGTCATCATCGGTCTCTACGTGCGCCTCAAGCTGATCGAAACCCCGGCCTTCACCAAGGTCCTCGAATCCAACGAGGTTGCCAAGCTGCCGCTGGCACGGGTCTTCAAGACCAGCTGGCGCCCGCTGATCCTGGGCACGTTCATCATGCTCGCCACCTACGTGCTCTTCTACCTGATGACCACGTTCACGCTGACCTACGGCACCCGGGCGTCCAGTCTGGACACGGCGAAGGCCGCCGCCGAAAAGGCCGGCAAGCCGATGACCGAGGCCGCCGCCGCTGCGTTCGTCCCGGGCCTGGGCTACAGCCGGAACGATTTCCTCTGGATGCTGATCGCCGGTGTCGTATTCTTCGGTATCTTCACGCTGGTCTCCGGCCCGCTGGCCGAGAAGTTCGGCCGCCGCAAGATGCTGATCGTTGTCACCTTCGGCATCCTCGCCTTCGGCCTGCTGTTCGTTCCGCTGTTCAGCGCCGGATTCGCCGGTGCCATGGCGCTGCTGATCATCGGCTTCTCGCTCATGGGCCTGACGTTCGGTCCCATGGGTGCGCTCCTGCCGGAGTTGTTCCCGGGCAATGTCCGCTACACCGGCTCCGCCATCAGCTACAACGTCTCCAGCATCCTGGGCGCTGCCGTGGCTCCGTTCATCGCCGTCTGGCTCTGGGAACTGGCCGGGGGCAGCACCGTGCTGGTGGGTGTCTACCTCGCCGCCATGGCGGTGCTGACGCTGATCGCCCTGTTCGTGAGCAAGGAAACCCGGGACCTCGACTACACCAACAACGTAGCCTGACGTCGGCCCTCTTTCCTGACAGAAGAAGCCCGGCGTGTTCATTGAACACGCCGGGCTTCTGCGTTGGAGGGGCTCAGCTCGCGTAGCGCTCCACAAAGTTCCGCAGGATCTTCATCGGTTCTGTCGCAGTGAACTGCCGGGCGTCGTCCATGAGCATTTCGGCCGATTCAGGCGGGAAGTAGCCGGCATGGCGGTAGATATCGATCCTGGTGACGAGCCCTTCAGCATCAAGCTCGGGGTGGAACTGCGTGGCGTATAGGTTGGACTTGATCCGGAACATGTGCACCGGGCAGGCGGCCGAGCTGGCCAGCAGCACCGCATGGGAGGGCAGGACGGTGCAGGCTTCCTTATGGCCGGTGAACGCCGTAAAGCTCTCCGGCAGCCCGCGCAGGAGGGGATCCTGAAGACCCTCCGCCGTCAATTTGATGGTGACGCCGCCGAGCCCTTCACCGTACGTCCGGTCGATCACGGCGCCCTGGTGCAGTCCGAGGGTGCCGACGCCGTAGCAGGCGCCGAGGAACGGGAAGTCCTCGGCCACGATCCTGTCCAGCAGCCCGGCGAGTTCGCGCTCCACCCGGTGCTGGGTGGCGCTCTTGTGCTCGGCCGGATCGCTGGAAGTAAAGGGACTGCCGCCCACAATGACGCCCGAATAGTCGGACAACTCAAGCGCGGGCAGCGGGGCGGCTTCCATCCGGATGCGGTGGAGCTGCTCGGGCTGGAGTCCGCAGTAGCGAAGGTAGGCGCGGTATTCGTCCTCGGCGGCGGTGTCTTCCGCGCGCGAGGCGAGGAGCAGGAATGGCTTCACACTCTAAGTCTCTACTGGCCGGTCGCGGACGCGCCAGAGGCGCGCCCGCGGCCGGCAGCGGCGCCGGCCGTCCGCCGTCGCCGTACCGTGTGCCGCTTACTCTGCGGCGCCGTCCTCGATCATGGCGATGATGGCGCCGGCGGACACGGTCTCGCCGGCCGCTGCGGCGAGGCCGATGACGATCCCGGCGCGGTGGGCGGTGAGCGGCTGTTCCATCTTCATCGCCTCGAGCACGACGACGAGATCGCCCTCGGCGACCGTGTCACCCTCGGCGACGGCCACCTTCACGATGGTCCCCTGCATGGGGGAGGTCAGGGCGTTGCCGCTCGCGGCCGCGGGTGCGCCGCCACCGCGGGAGCGCTTCTTGGCCTTGGCCGGCTTGGCGCCTGCGGCGTTGCTGACGGAGCCCAGCGACGCCGGCAGCACGACTTCCAGGCGCTTGCCGCCGACCTCGACGACGACGCGCTGGCGGTCGCCGGCGTCGGCCGCTTCAGCCTCGGTGCCGGTCGGGGTCCAGGCCGGAATGTCATTGACGAAGGCCGTCTCGATCCAGCGGGTGTGGACCTTGAAGGGGCCTTCGGCCGGTGCGAAATCGGGATTGGAAACCACCGCGAGGTCGAACGGGATGACGGTGGGAATGCCCTCCACCACCATTTCCTCCAGTGCCCGCCGGGAGCGCTGCAGGGCCTGGGTGCGGGTGGCGCCGGTGACGATCAGCTTGGAGAGCATGGAGTCGAAGTTGCCGCTGATGACATCGCCCTGCTCCACGCCGGAATCTACGCGGATACCGGGACCGGTGGGGTTTTTCAGTACCGTGATGGTGCCGGGTGCGGGCATGAAGTTCCGGCCCGGGTCCTCGCCGGTGATGCGGAATTCGATCGAGTGGCCGCGGACTTCCGGGTCGCCGTAGCCGAGCTCCTCGCCGCGGGCCAGCCGGAACTGTTCGCGGACGAGGTCGATCCCGGTGACTTCCTCGGAGACGCAGTGCTCCACCTGAAGGCGGGTGTTGACCTCGAGGAAGGAGATGGTGCCGTCCTGGCCGACGAGGAATTCGCAGGTGCCTGCGCCGAGGTAGCCCGCCTCCTTGAGGATGGCCTTGGAGGATTCGTAGAGCCGGCGGTTCTGTTCCTCGGTGAGGAACGGGGCCGGGGCTTCCTCGACGAGTTTCTGGTTCCTGCGCTGGAGCGAGCAGTCGCGGGTGGAGACCACCACGACGTTGCCGTGGGCGTCGGCCAGGCACTGGGTCTCGACGTGGCGCGGGGCGTCCAGGAAGCGCTCAATGAAGCACTCGCCGCGGCCGAAGGCGGCGGTGGCCTCGCGCACGGCGGATTCGAAGAGTTCGGGGATTTCTTCGCGGGTGCGGGCCACCTTGATGCCGCGTCCGCCGCCGCCGAAGGCCGCCTTGATGGCGACAGGCAGGCCGAACTTGTCCACGAAGTCGAGGAGTTCCTCGGCGGATTCGACCGGGTCGGCGGTGCCGGGGACCTGCGGGGCGCCGACCTTCTCGGCAATGTGGCGGGCCTGGACCTTGTCGCCCAGGGCAGAGATCGCCTCGGGGGAGGGGCCGATCCACGTAATGCCGGCATCGATCACCTTGGCGGCGAACTCGGCGTTCTCGGCCAGGAACCCGTACCCGGGGTGGATGGCGTCCGCGCCGGACTGGCGGGCGACGTCGATGATCTTGTCCATCACCAAGTAGGACTCCGCGGCGGTGTTGCCACCGAGCGCGTAGGCCTCGTCAGCGAGCCGGGCGTGCAGCGCGTCGCGATCGGGGTCCGCGTAGACAGCCACCGACGCGATGCCTTCATCGCGGGCGGCGCGGATGATGCGCACCGCAATTTCTCCGCGGTTGGCGATCAGCACCTTGGTCAGCCGGCGGATGCCCGCGGCTGTAGATGACTGCGTTGATCCCGGCACGGTGGGTGCGGACTGCTCCGAATTTGCTGACAAGGCGTCTCCTTCTTTCCTTCAGGGAGCCTAGCGCGGTTTTGAGGGTTCCGCCGATATTACTTGCGGATTCCGCGCGTATACGGCCCTTCCTTTGTAGGTTTGCCACAAAGGGCGGCGAATTGGCTCACTCCGCCACGCATTCCGTCGTTACTCGGCGCGGATGTCCGCCGGGTCCGCAGCCCCGCCGGTCCAGAGCTCGGTGATGCCCACATTTGCCTGGCCGAGCAGGGCGCGCAGGGTGGAGATGGAGAGCCCGACGACGGTGTGGGGATCGCCGTCGACCTTGCGGATGAACGCCCCGCCGTAGCCGTCGATCGTGAAGGAGCCGGCGCACTGGAGCGGCTCGCCGGTGGCGATGTAGGTTTCGATTTCCTCGGCGCTCATCTCCATGAAGTGGACCTCGGCCGAGGACACCGAGCCCAGGGTGGCGCCGGTGCCGCGCGCGGTGACGTCGCCGTCGTCGTCTTCTGAGTCTGTGTCTGTGTCGCGGCAGTCCACGAGCCAGTGGCCGGTGTGCAGGACGCCCATGCTGCCGCTCATGCGGAGCATACGCTCCCGGGCGACGTCGGCCGTGTAGGGCTTTCCGTGGGCCTCGCCGTCGAACTCGAAGACCGAGTCGCAGCCGATCACGATTGCGCCGTCCGCCTCGGGCAGCGAGGCGACGGCCTCTGCCTTGGCCCGGGCAAGCAACAGAGCCGTGTCATGCGGATCCGTCACGCCGTAGCGGGCCTGCACGGCGTCCTCGTCGACGTCCGAGACGAGGACCTCGTGGGCGATGCCGGCGTGGCTGAGCAGCTTGGTGCGGGCGGGGGACTGGGAGGCAAGAATGAGGCGGGTCACTGATCCAGCCTAATCCACCGCAGCACAGCAACACCGGGTCCCGGAAGGGCGCCTGGACGGGGCAGAAGACCCTGTTTGCGGATACCTGACAGTGGTGGAGTTGAACCGGCATCCTAAAAAGAATCGAGCAGCTCATGTCTGGATGGCTCGTGGCAAGCGTTGGCATGGTTGGTGATGGAACATATTTTGGCTGGGACGGTTTCATCATCCAATCCGGAAATCTGATCGTGATCGTCGTGATGATCATCTTGTTCATCCTGGCCCTGGTCCTGCCTTTTCCCGGAGGGAAGCGGCGGAAATGACTGCCCCTGCAACACCGGGACGCGGCGCGCAGGTCGATGAAACAGACGCCCGTACCTTGACCGGCAGGGCCCGCCGGTGGCTCCTGAGGAAGCTTCCGCCGGACAAACTTTTGCCCGAGGACCAGCCAAGCTTCGTGGCATCCTGGGCATACGTATTCGGCATGGGGGCCATCGCGTCCCTGCTGTGGATCATCGTTTCCGGGATTGTGCTGGGACTGAACGGACCCCAGTGGTATCACGTGTCCTCGCTGGGGAGTTTCGTCAACAGCACGCATTTGTGGAGCGTGGAGTTCTTCTTCATCTTTATGGTGGTGCACCTGTGGCTGAAATTCTGGATGGCGGCCTGGCGCGGGGGCCGGGTCCTGACCTGGATCACCGGCGTGATCTCCTTCGTCGTTTCCATCGTGGCGGCCTTCACCGGGTATCTGCTCCAGACGAACTTCGACTCGCAGTGGATTGCCTTTGAAGCGAAGGATGCGCTGAACGCGGTCGGCGTAGGCGCTTGGTTCAATGTGGCCAACGTCGGTCAGCTCTTCACCTGGCACGTCACGCTGCTGCCCTTGGCCGTGGGCGCTGTGGTGGTCCTGCACGTCCTGCTGGTCCGGGTCCATGGCGTTGCACCTCCACTGGATGCCGCGGAGTCCGACGCCCAGCTGCTTCACAACCGTCCGGTGGCCACCGAACCTCCTGAGGCCACCGAACCCGGGGGCACAGAATCCGGGGGCGCTGAATTCGGGGGTGCAGTGCAGTGACGAGGAAGGGCAGCAGTACCTCCTGGCGGAAGGCGGACGACGTTGCCGGCCGGCCCTGGACGGGCAGCGTCCGCGAATATGACCTCATCAAAGAACTGATCATCGGCGTTGTGGTGGTCGGCGTGCTCGTGTTCGGTGTGTCCGCCATCTTCGGGTCCCCTGATGAGCCCAGCGTCAGCCTCAAGACGTGGGCCACGGCCGCCCCCGCGGATTTCGTTGGCACCGCCGCGAAAGAGCTTGCCGGCACCAGCGATACTGCCGGATACGGGCCGCCCTACAACTCGACCCCGGACGCGACGCAGAACATCGGCCCCGTGGACTTTCAAAGCCTCTCCGGCGTCCGCCTTCCGGTTGATACCGCCAATGACTTCGTGATCGCCCCGCTGGCGACGCTGCCGTCGCCGCCGGCAGAACTGGCGAGCTGGACGGCCGCCACGGATCAGCAGCGCTCAGCCTGGGCAGCTGCCTATTCGGACGCCCTTGCCGCTGCGCCGGATAACGACCCGGCCCAGGTGGGCGACGGCGACTATGGCCCGGTCCCTGCACTGACCGGAGCGTTGCTGGAGATGGCGCGCCAAGGCAGTTTGGACGGCGTGCTGCAGAACGGTGGAAACTTCTACAACATGGACTACACGCGCGGCCTCCTCTTTTTGGGCGACGGCGGCTACTTCCCGGATCTTGCGGCCAGCCAACACCTCTCCGGGGATCAGTGGGGCGTCATGAACGAAACCGGCGATACGCCTGGGCAGTCCTGGTTGTGGCTCTTCTCGCTCCTTTACCAAGTGGAACCGTTCAAGTCCGCGCCTAATGCCGATGCCCTCGTCGTCGTCACGATGTTCGTGCTGACGGCGTTGCTGGCCCTGCTGCCGTTCATCCCCGGACTACGGTCGCTGCCGCGGGTGATCCCCCTCCATCGCCTGATCTGGAAGGACTACTACCGCAACCGCTGAGTCCGCCGGCAATCCGTGACGCCTAGCTTCGGCTGAGGAGTACAGGCGCGTTAATGTCAGAGGCCCCTGAGACACTGGGTTCATGGACGGCAATCACGGGCCCGAAGTGGCTCCGGCGGGACACGGCGACGCCGGCTTCGGCCATGCCGCGGGCGATGCCGCCGCCATTCCGGGCACCGCAGAGGCGGCCTTGGCGGGCCGGCTGGCCGCCGGACCAATGGACTTAGACTGTCCGCCCACGGACAGTGCCGGGATCATTGACCGGATCCGGGAACTGGAGGACTGGAAGTCCGCCGCGTCCGCGGAACAGGCCCGGCTCGCCGTGGCCTTCGACCTGCTCCAACGCCGCGAACAAGCCGCCGCCGGAGTCCCGGCCGAGAAGCTCGGCGCCGGGATCGGCGCGCAGATCGCCCTGGCCCGGCGCGAATCACCCGCCAGGGGCGGCCGGCTCCTCGGCCTGGCCAAGGCCCTGATCACCGAGATGCCGCACACGCTCGCCGCGCTCGGAACCGGGGAACTCAATGAATGGCGCCCACCCTGCTCGTGCGCGAAACCGCGTGCCTGAGCGCCGCGGACCGGGCCGCCGTCGACGCCGAACTCGCACCCGACACCGGGACGTTCGCCGGGGCGGGTGACCGGTCCCTGGTCGCCGCGGCCCGGGCCGCCGCGTACCGGCGTGACCCCCGCTCGGTGACCGAACGCGCCGCGCACGCCGCCACCGAGCGGCACGTCAGCCTCCACCCCGCCCCCGACACCATGTGCCACCTCACCGCCCTGCTGCCCGTGACCGCCGGCGTCGCCGTCTACAAGGCGCTGAACGGGCACGCCGACACCCTCCGCGCCGCCGGGGACCCGAGGGGCCGCGGGCAGCTCATGGCCGATGCCCTGGTCGAACGCACCACCGGAACCCCGGGCGGGATCAGAGGCGTCGAGATCCAGGTCATCATGACCGACCGCGCCCTCTTCCAGGCCGGCGCCGAACCGGCCCGGCTCCCCGGCTACGGCACCGTCCCCGCCGGCTGGGCCCGGGAACGCGCCGGCGCCGGGACGGACGCCAAGGACCGGGACTTCAAGACCTGGCTCCGGCGGCTCTACACCCACCCCGGCACCGGCGAGCTTGTGGGGATGGACTCCCGCGCCCGGCTCTTCCCGCCCGGGCACCGCCGCTTCATCCAGGCCAGAGACGACACCTGCCGAACTCCCTACTGCGACGCGCCCATCCGCCACCTGGACCACATCATTCCCTGGCACACCGGCGGCCCGACCACCACGGACAACGCCGCCGGACTCTGCGAAGCCTGCAACCACACCAAAGAAACCCCCGGCTGGAAAGCACGCCCCAGCCCCGGAGCCGCACCCGGATCCGCCTCGAGCATTGGCGCTCGGCACACCATCGAACTCACCACCCCCACCGGCCACACGTACCGTTCCACCGCGCCGCCCCTGCCCGGATCGCCTGCCGGCGAAGCGAGCGTGGATTCCCGCCGCCGGGCCGTGATGAGCGCCACCGCGCGAAGACGCTCAAGGGTATGCGGCCCTCAGGCTGACTGGCGGCCTGAGCGGCGAACGGGCCACAAGCCTTCCCGAGCTGCATGCACGAAAAAGCCGCCCGCCGATCGAAACGATCAGCGGGCGGCTTTAGGGCAACTCGTCGGCGGCCTTTAGCGCGCGCCGATCTCCTCCGGCTCGGGCTCGCTGTCGGCCGAAGCTGAGGCCGAAGCCGCGGGCCGGAGCTTGGCGCCCTCGACGTCGACGTCCGGCAGGATCCGGTCCAGCCAGCGGGGCAGCCACCACGCCTTGTCGCCGAGCAGGTACATCACGGCCGGAACGATCGTCATGCGGACTACAAACGCGTCCACCAGGACACCGAAGGCCATCGCGAAGCCCAGCGGCCGGACCATATTCAGGTGCGAGAAGATGAAGCCGGCGAACACGCTGACCATGATGATGGCCGCGGCGGTGACCACGGACGCGGCATGGCTGAAGCCGGTGCGGACCGCATGCCGGGCCGATTCGCCATGCATGAAGGACTCACGCATGCCCGAGGTGATGAACACCTGGTAGTCCATGGCCAGCCCGAACAGGACGCCGATCAGGATGATTGGCAGGAAGCTCAGCACGGCGCCCGGGTTTTCGACGCCGAACACCGTTCCCAGCCAGCCCCACTGGTAGACCGCGACGACGGCTCCGAAGGCGGCCGCGAGCGAGAGCAGGAAACCGCCTGTGGCCAGCAGCGGCACCACGATCGAGCGGAACACGAGCAACAGCAGGATCAGGGACAGCCCGACGACGATGGCCAGGTACGGGGGCAGGGCATCGCCGAGTTTGGCGGAGACGTCGACGTTGCCGGCAGTCTGCCCCGTGAGGCCGATGCTGACCCCGGTGGAATCCTTGATGCGGTCCTTTTCGGCGCGCAGCTCGGAGACCACCTGGACAGTGCTCGCGCTGGCCGGGCCCTCCCGGGGGATGACCTGGAACACCGCGGTGCGGCGGTCCTCGCTCAGCGCCACCGGAATGGCGGCGGTGACGTTGCCAGTACCGCGGAGGATGTCGGCGACGTCGAGCTGCTTGGCTGTGGCTTCCTCCGCGCTCAGGCCGGCCGGGAAGTCGCCCACCACCACGATCGGGCCTGTCATGCCTTCGCCGAAGCTGCGGCCGGTGACGTCATAGGCCTTGAACGCCTGCGACTCCACGGGCTCGGACCCGCCGTCGGGCAGCGCGAGCCGCAACTGGCTGGCCGGCAGCGCCACGATGCCCAGCAGCAGGACACCGGCCAGCAGTGCCAGAACCGGGTGCCGGGTGACGAGTCCGCCCCAGCCCTGTTTGCTGCGGCGTTCGTCGCGGGCACGGTCTGCGCTCTCGTGGCCGGGGGCGGCATTGTGCTTCTCCGCCTTGGCCCAGACGCGGCGGGAAATGAGTCGGGGCCCGATCAGGGACAGCATGGCAGGGGTGAGGGTCAGGGCGACGACGACGGCGACGGCCACCGTTGCGGCGGCGGACAGGCCCATCACGGCCAGGAAGGGCAGGCCCGGAATCACGAGCGCCGCGAGGGCGATGATGACGGTCAGGCCCGCGAACAGCACCGCGTTGCCGGAGGTGCCGGTGGCGAGGGCGACGGATTCCTCGCCGTCCATGCCGGCCAGGAGCTGGCCGCGGTGCCGGTTGACGATAAACAGCGAGTAATCGATGCCGACGGCGAGGCCCAGCATGAGCGCCAGCATCGGGGAGATGGAACTCATGTCGACGGCGCCGCTGAGGGCGAAGGTGCCGCCGACGCCCACTGCCACACCGACCAGGGCCATCAGCAGGGGGAGTCCGGCGGCGATCAGGGTTCCCAGCATGACGATGAGCACCAGCGCCGCGATGGCGATGCCGAGGATCTCCGAGATGCCGAACAGCTCGGAGACGTCCTCCGTGATTTCCTTGCTGGCCAGGGCGGTCACGCCGGCAGAGGAGACTTCGTGGGCGATGTCCTGGACCTGCTGGCGCACGGCGGGGGCCAGCCCGTTGATCGAGGTCTTGAACTGGACCTGGGCGATTGCCGCGGTGCCGTCCTCGGACACGAACCGCATGCCCTGCGAGGCCTCGAGCTGGCGTTTGGCCAGGGCGAGCTTGGCCGCGCCGGCCTGGAGTTCCTTGGTCCCGGCGTCGAGCTTCTCCTGGCCCGCGGCGAGGGCAGCTTTCTGCTGGCCAAGCTGGGCGTCGATGGCCTCGGCGGACATGCCGGCCGCGGTCATCTGCTGCTCGGCGGCGGACAGCTGGGCCTTGCCGGCGGCCAGCCGGGCGGCCGACGCATCCAGCTGCGCCTGTCCTGCGGATGCCTGCTGCTCGCCGGCGGCAAGGTCCGTGACGGCCTTGTCCAGCTGGGCCTGCGTGGCGAACGGGTCCACGGTGCCCTGAACATCGGGGAGGGCTTTCAGCTTGGTCAGCGCAGCCGAGACCGCGTCCTTGCCGGCCTGCGTGAACTGGCCGTTCTGCGACTCGAACACGATGCCGGCCGAGCCGCCGGATGACTTGGGCAGCTCCTGCTTCAACTTGTCCGCCATCTGCTGGGTTTCAGTGCCGGGGATCTGGAAGTTGTTGGACATGGTGCCGTGGAAGGCCGCAGCCGCGCCGCCGACGGCCACCAGGACGGCGAGCCAGAGGGAGATGACGAGCCAGCGGTGGCGGTAGGAGAACTTGCCGAGACGGTAGAGCAACAGGGCCATGTCAGTGCCGATCTGGGGAAGGGGTGGCGGGGGAGTGGGACGCGAATCCGGAGCCGAGGAGGCCCATCGAATCGATCAGGAGCTGGCGCAGGACGGACAGGGACTCGGGAGCCAGGTCGCCGCCGCAGCGGGCGAACCAGACATCCATGGCAGCTTTTCCGCACGAGATGACGGAGCCGGCGAGGGCGCGGAGGTAGAGCTCGTCGACGTCGCCGGCCGCCGTCAACGCAAAGCGTTCGCGGGCGGCGTCGATGATCTGTTCGGTGCAGTGGTCCCAGGCTTCCAGCTCGGAGCGGCTGAGCTGGGGGTTGGTCTGGCCCAGGCTGTAGAGCTCGGCCACCGGTGCGACGGTCATGGGATCGGCCAGTTCAACGAGGGCTGCGCGGGCCGATTCCAGGATTGGCTCGCCGGCCGGGCGGAGCCGGAACTGCTGAAGTGCCGTGTCCAGGAAGCCGAACGTCACCGAGGCGAGCGCCGCCTCGGTGCTGCCGAAGTAGTTGAAGAACGTGCGGCGGGAGATCCCGGCGGCGTCGGCGATGTCCTCCACCGTGAAGTTTCCGGGTCCCCGCGTGCGGAGCAGGTCCATGGCGGCGTCCGTGATGGCCTGCCGGGTAGCGGCCTTGTTCAGTTCGCGGCGCGAGGGGACACCGGGGTCGCCGGATGCGGCGGAGGGGAAGGGCGATGGGGACACGCGCTTACACTACGTGCATGTTTGCACTCCGGGCAAGTATTTTCCAGAGTGGGGCTGGCAGGGTTTGCGCTCAAGGCTTGAGCTGGGCTGCCGCGTTGCCGGAATTGGTCAGGGGGCGGACGGTCAGGCCCATGACTTCGCCGAGGACGGCGTCGATCCGGTGGCCCGGGATGTCATTCGAAGTGACGATCAGCATGCCCAGAGCCTATCCACCTCTGCCGCCATTTTGCCCACTTTTTGCCCTCTGGGCGTCTCTGCCGGATTCACAGGAAAGTGAAAGCTGGGAAACAGCTATCTCTGCTGGGGCAGGTGCAGACTGGAGATGCTCGTGGAGCAGCCTTCCCCGGACGAACCATCAGCTTCAAGCGCCGTCACCGCGCGGCAGATCCAGGAGACAGCAGATGTCACGCACGACGAAAATCGCACTCGGCCTCGGGGCGGCGGCCGTTGCACTGGGTGCAGGGCTCGGGGTCGCCGGGATGGCCTCCGCCACCACGACGCCGACGCCCACCCCGACACCCAGCTCGAGTGCTACCGGGAACAACTTCGCCGACGGCTACGGCATGCGCGGCGGACACCGCGGCCACGGCGGTGCGGAGTTCGGCGCCCGCGCCAAAGAACTCGCCGCCAAGCTCGGCGTCGACGAGGCGAAGGTCACCGACGCCCTGAAGACTTTCCGCGAAGCCAACAGGCCGGCCACCCCGCCGGCCCCGGGGCAGAAGCCGGACCGCGCCGCAATGGAGAAGGCCCTGGCCGCTTCCCTGGCGAAGTCGCTCGGCCTCGATGAAGCCAAGGTCACCGCTGCCCTGGAGGAATTGCGTACCGCGGAACAGGCCAATCACGCCGCGGCACTGAAGCCCCGGCTGGACCAGGCCGTCAAGGACGGCACCCTGACCCAGGCAGAAGCGGACGCAGTTACCAAGGCCGCCGAAAAGGGTGTGATCGGCGGACACTAGGCCCGTGCGGACCCGGGCCGAGGCCGGTTAAAGCCGAAGCCGGAAAACCAGAGAAGTCCCCGGGGATTCCCGGGGACTTCTCTGGTGAACACTCGTTCTGTTGTTACGCCCTGGCGTCAGCCAGTTCCCGCTCGTCCCGTCCTGCCGCGGGAGTGGCGGCGGCGGAGGGGTCGACGGCGGCGGTGCCATCGACGTCGTCGCTAAACGGATCGCCGTTCCGCGGCGCGTTGTACAGCCTTTCGTCCAGGATGCCCTGGCGCTTGGCCACAATCGCCGGGATCAGTGCCTGCCCGGCCACGTTGACGGCGGTGCGTCCCATGTCCAGGATCGGGTCGATGGCCAGCAGCAGGCCGACGCCGGCCAGCGGCAGTCCCAGCGTGGAGAGCGTCAGCGTCAGCATCACGACGGCGCCCGTGGTGCCGGCGGTCGCGGCCGAGCCGAGGACCGACACCAGCGCGATCAGCAGGTACTGGGTGAAGTCGAGCTGGATGCCGAAGAACTGGGCCACGAAAATCGCCGCCACGGCCGGGTAGATCGCCGCGCAGCCGTCCATCTTGGTGGTCGCGCCGAGCGGCACGGCGAAGGAGGCGTAGGCGCGGGGGACACCCAGGCTTCGTTCGGTCACGCGCTGGGTCAGCGGCAGGGTGCCGATCGAGGAGCGGGAGACGAAGGCCAGCTGCACGGCCGGCCACACGCCGGAGTAGTACTGCTTGATGGACAGTCCGTGGCTGCGGATCAGCACGGGGTAGACCACGAACAGCACGAGCGCCAGGCCGATGTAGATCGCCACGGTGAACTTGCCGAGCGAGCCGATGGTGTCCCAGCCGTAGACGGCCACGGCGTTGCCGATCAGGCCGATCGTGCCCAGCGGCGCGATACGGATGATCCACCAGAGGACCTTCTGGATGACGGCGAGGGCGGAGGAGTTCAGGGCCAGGAACGGTTCGGCCGCCTTGCCCACTTTCAGCGCGGCGATGCCGACGGCGATCGCGATCACCAGGATCTGGAGGACGTTGAAGCTCACGGCGGTGGTGGCGACGCCGTCAGTGACGGTGGTGGTCGCGCTGAGGCCCAGGAAGTTCTTCGGGAACAGCCCGGTCAGGAAGGCCCACCAGTCACCGGACTTGCCGGCGTACTTCGCTTCCTGGCTGATGCCGGTTCCGGCGCCGGGCTGCAGCAGCACGCCCAGGCCGATGCCGATCAGCACGGCGATCAGCGAGGTGATCGCGAACCAGAGCAACGTGTTCCAGGCCAGCCGGGCGGCGTTGGAAACGGCGCGCAGGTTGGAGATTGAGCTGACGACGGCGGTGAAGATCAGGGGGACCACGGCGGTCTGCAGCAGCGAGACGTAGCTCGAGCCGATGGTCTGCAGCGTGGTGCCTAGGGCGTTGGGGTTGGCCTTGGTGCTGCCGGTGTACTTGGCCAGCAGGCCAAGGCCCAGGCCGACGATCAGGGCGGCAATGATCTGGAAGCCGAACGAGCCGGCCCATTTGGGCAGCTGGAACCCGGTCTCTCCAGCGGGTGCGGGGGTGCTTGTCTGAGTGGTCACCGGAACACGCTAGGACCGTTGCCGATAGCACGACGAACGGATGTTGAGAAATGTTACGGCACCACCGGTGGCCCCGCGCCGCGGAATGCCCGGGATTGCCGCGCCGGCAGGGCCTTTTGTGAAGTTATTCCGGCAAGCGGTGTGGCGATTGTCTCGTCGCCGGACGGCCCGTACCGCCCTGTGAGGCGCGAGATGACAATTCGCGGCAATGCTCTGGAGAAACACTGCCGCGAACTGCCATCTCAACGGCCTTGGGGGGTTTACCCCAGGAGCGCGCGCTTGAGGGTGTCCAGGCCCACCGAGCCGATGTTCAGGGCCTTCGTGTGGAACGCCTTGAGATCGAAGCCGGGGCGGGATTCCAGCTCTTCCCGGATCTGCTCCCAGAGCCGCTGGCCCACCTTGTAGGACGGGGCCTGTCCCGGCCAGCCCAGGTAGCGGGTGAACTCGAACTTCAGCTGCCCCTCGCTGATCGGCAGATTGGCGCGGAGGAAGTCAAAGCCCTTCTCCGAGGTCCAGATGCCGCTGCCCCAGCGCTCGGGGACTTCGAGTTCCAGGTGCACGCCGATGTCGAACACCACGCGGGCCGCACGCATGCGCTGCATGTCCAGCATGCCCATGTGGTCGCCCGGATCATTGAGGTAGCCGAGCTCCTGCATGAGCTTCTCCGCGTAGAGTGCCCAGCCTTCGCCATGGCCCGAGGTCCAGCACACACTGCGGCGCCACTTGTTCAGCAGCTCACGGCGGTAGGTGGCGGTGGCGACCTGGAGGTGGTGGCCGGGCACGCCCTCGTGGTACACGGTGGTGGTTTCGGCCCACGTGGTGAAGGTGTCTTCACCGGCCGGCACGGACCACCACATGCGGCCCGGGCGGCTGAAGTCCTCCGAGGGACCCGTGTAGTAGATGCCGCCTTCATCGGTGGGCGCGATCCGGCACTCCAGCGTCTTCATGACGTCCGGGATCTCGAAGTGGACGCCGGCGAGCTCCGCGACGGCTTTGTCGGACAGTTCCTGCATCCAGGCCTGGAGGGCGTCGGTGCCCTTGAGCTGGCGGGCGGGATCGTTGTTGAGGATCTCTTTGGCTTCCTCCACCGTGGCGCCGGGCCGGATTTCGCCTGCCACCCGTTCCTGTTCGGCAATGAGGCGGTCGAGTTCCTGGACACCCCATGCGTAGGTTTCCTCCAGGTCCACGGTGGCGCCGAGGAAGTCCCGGGAAGCCAGGGCGTAGCGGGCGCGGCCCACAGCGTCCTTGGCCGGGGCGACGGGCAGGAGCTCGGACTCGAGGAAACCTGCGAGCCGGGAGTACGCCACCCGGGCAGCTGCCGCGCCGGTGTCGAGCCGGGACTGCAGTTCCGCCGGGAGCGGGCCGTCCGCGGTCTTGGCGCCGGCGGCGAGCTTGGCGAAGAAGCCGTCGTCCGCGGCGTGCTTGGTGGCCTGCTCGATCACGATCGAAACCTGGCGGGCCGCGGCGACTTTGCCGTCCTGCATCGCCGAACGCAGCGACTCGATGTAGCCGTCGATTGCGGCGGTGACATTGTGGGCCCGGCCTGCGATGTGCTCCCACTGCCCGGCGGTATCCGTCGGCATGAGGTCAAAGATCGCGCGGATGTCCTGGGACGGGGAGGCGATGTTGTTCAGATCGGCCGTGGCCCAGCCCGATTCGTGGATTTCCAGCTGCAGGCCCAGCCGCTCGCGCATGGCGTCGAGGGTGACGGCGTCGACGTCGTCAGCCGGCTCCAGCCCGTCCAGCGCCGCAAGTGCCTCGCGGGCGGCGGCCGCGAATTCCTCGTGGCCGGCGGGGGAGAAGTCCTGGTACTCCGTCTCGTGCCCGGGCAGGCCAAGTTCGGTGGCGAAGCTCGGGTTAAGCCGGATCAGGGTGTCCGTGTAGGCGTCGGCGACGGCGTCAATGGCTGTCTGCTGGCGCGCGGGGGCAGTGTTGTCTGAGGCGATGATTTCGGTAGTCACCCGACGAGACTAGCCCGGCCGCCGTGGTTATGAAAGAGTCACTGAACTTTTTCGCGTGCAACTTTCCCGTGCAGATTTCGGCTGCGGGCCGGCCCTGCCAGGACGCTGAACCGGGTCGGCTCAGCCCAGGCTGCGGCGCCAGGCCTGCGGACCGGGCCTCGGCGCCAGCCGAAGCTGCTGCCGGCGGACCCAGTGCCGGACGCCGGGGCTTTCCGGTACTGCCTGCTGGGTCTGCCCCAGGGACAGCACGACGGCGGTCAGCGCCGCCAGCTCTTCCGGCGTCGGCTGACCCTTGGCGACAGAGAACAGGATCCCGGGCGCGGCGTCGCTGCTTACCGCGTCGGCAGGTTCGTCGGGTTCGGCCATGGGGCTCACAGCGGGATGTTCCCGTGCTTCTTGGCGGGCAGGGCGGCCCGCTTGTCCCGGAGGGCGCGCAGGCCCTTGATAATCTGCAGCCGGGTCTCGGACGGTGCGATAACCGCGTCCACATAGCCGAGCTGGGCGGCCTGGTACGGGTTGAGCAGCTCTTCCTCGTACTGGCGGATCACCTCGGCGCGCTTGGCCTCGACGTCGCCGCCGTCCTCCGCCACCGCGGCGAGTTCGCGGCGGTACAGGATGTTCACGGCACCCTGGGCGCCCATGACGCCGATCTGGGCGGTGGGCCAGGCGAGGTTGAGGTCCGCGCCGAGCTTCTTGGAGCCCATCACGATGTAGGCCCCGCCGTAGGCCTTGCGGGTGATTACGGTCAGCTTGGGCACGGTGGCCTCGGCGTACGCGTATAGCAGCTTGGCGCCGCGGCGGATGATGCCCTGGAACTCCTGGTCCTTGCCTGGCAGGAAGCCCGGCACGTCCACGAGCGTGATGATGGGGATGTTGAAGGCATCGCAGTGCCGGACGAAGCGTGCGGCCTTTTCCGAGGCCGCAATGTCCAGGGTGCCGGCGAACTGCATGGGCTGGTTGGCCACGATGCCCACCGTGTGGCCCTCGACCCGGCCGTAGCCGATGATCACGTTCGGGGCATAGAGGGACTGCATCTCGAGGAAGTGGGCGTCGTCGACAATTTGCTCGATGACCTTGCGCATGTCGTACGGCTGGTTGGCCGAGTCCGGGATCAGCGCGTCCAGGGCGAGATCGTCGTCGTCGACCTCCAGTTCCTGCTGGTGCTCCAGCACCGGGGCCTCGGCGAGGTTGTTCGAGGGCAGGAAGTCGAGCAGTTCGCGGACGAACTCGACGGCGTCGGCCTCGTCGGAGGCCAGGTAAGTCGAGGTGCCGGTGTTGGCGTTGTGCTGCCGGGCGCCGCCGAGGGTTTCCATGTCCACGTCTTCGCCGGTGACCGTCTTGATGACGTCCGGGCCGGTGATGAACATGTGCGAGGTCTTGTCCACCATGACCACATAGTCGGTCAGGGCGGGGGAGTAGGCTGCGCCGCCGGCGGACGGGCCCATGATGAGGGAGATCTGCGGGACGACGCCGGAGGCGTGGACGTTGTTGCGGAAGATGTCCGCGAACATCGCCAGGGAGGCGACACCCTCCTGGATGCGGGCACCGCCGCCGTCGAGGATGCCGACCACGGGGCAGCCGTTGCGCAGCGCGAACTCCTGGACCTTGACGATCTTTTCGCCGTTGACCTGGCTCAGCGAGCCGCCGTAGACGGAGAAATCCTGGCTGTAGACCGCGACCGGGCGGCCGTCCACCGTGCCGTAGCCGGAGACGAGGCCGTCGCCGAGGGGCTTCTTCTTCTCCATGCCGAACGCGGTGGAGCGGTGCACGGCCAGCGCATCGAATTCGACGAAGGAGCCGGCGTCCAGCAACAGGTCGATGCGCTCGCGGGCGGTGTTCTTGCCGCGCGCGTGCTGCTTGGCGATCGCTTCCGGGCCGGAGGGCTGTTCGGCACGGGCCTGGCGGTCGCGGAAATCCGCAATCTTTCCCGCAGTCGTGGTCAGATCGTGGCTCATCAAGTTTCTCCGGCTCTGTCGCAAGGTTGTACGGCGCCCGTCGCGTGGGGTCCTTTGGCTGGAATCCACAAAAGCAGGGCTCTGCTGGCAAGTCTAGTGACGGTATTGGCCGGTGCCGCTGTAGGGAACCTACAATTTTCCCGCCGCGAAGCTCCCTCACCGCTTTGTTACCCGCCAGTAACATTGGTCGGCTAGAGTGTGGGAATGACTTCAAGCAACGATGCTTCGGGCACCGCCGCAGGGCCGTACCAGGCCGCCGGTTCCCTCCAGGGCCGCACTGTCCTCATCTCCGGGGGCAGCCGTGGCATCGGCCTGGCCATCGCGCTCCGCGCGGCCCGGGACGGCGCCAACATTGTCCTGATGGCCAAGACCGGTCAGCCCCACGCCAGGCTGGAGGGCACCGTGTATACCGCCGCCGAACAGATCGAGGCCGCCGGCGGCCAGGCCCTGCCGCTGGTCGGCGACGTGCGCAACGACGCCGACGTCGCCGGTGCAGTCGGCGCCGCCGTGGACCACTTTGGCGGGATCGACGTCGTCATCAACAATGCATCCGCGATTGACCTCTCCACCACCGACGACGTGGACATGAAGCGCTACGACCTCATGCAGGACATCAACGTGCGCGGGACGTTCCTGCTCTCGAAGATGGCGCTGCCGGCCCTGCGCGCCTCTGGGGCCGGGCACATCCTCACCCTCTCCCCGCCCCTGAACCTGGATCCGAAGTGGGCCGGCCTGCACCTGGCCTACACCATGGCCAAATACGGCATGAGCCTGACCACGCTGGGGCTGGCCGAGGAACTCAAGGCCGACGGCGTCGCCGTGAACTCACTCTGGCCGTGTACCTTGATCGACACCGCGGCCATCCGCAACATGCCCGGCGGCGACACGATCGTCAAGGGCGCCCGCAGCCCCGAAATCATGGCCGACGCCGCCCACGCCGTGCTGACCGGCGGCAACGCGGTCCCCGCCCACGGCAGCCGGAGCGGCAACTTCTATACCGATGAGCAGGTTCTCGCGGCGGCAGGGGTGACGGACTTCAGCCCGTACAGCCTCGGCGCGCCGGAGGCCCAGCTGGTCCCGGACATCTTCCTCTGAACTTGCTGGGTCTTTTGTGGCCGTCTGCCCCGCGGAATTTCCCCTCATTTGGCGCCCGGGCGCCGGAATCAGCGGTGTGTTCGGCCGACACGCCGGACATCCCGGCCAAAGGTGGGGAGTTTCGGCGGAGGCATGTGAGGCAGACGGCCGGGGCCCCGGTGCGCTTTCCTCGGTAGGATTCAAGGATGGAAGCCGCGCAGGAAACCCCGGACCGTCCGCCCCTGGACCTGAGTGCCCTCAGTGATGAGGCGTTCCTGTCCGCCAACGGAATTCCGCGCCTGACGGTGCTCGAGTCCACCGGCTCCACCAACGCCGACCTCCTCCGCGGGGTGACCGAGGATCCCGGCGCGTGGCCGGACCTGTCAGTGCTGACCGCCGAGTACCAGAGCGACGCGCGCGGCCGGCTGGACCGCCGGTGGGAGGCGCCGGCCCGCAGCTCGGTCTCTGTCTCCCTGGTGCTCCTGCCGGTCAACGGGGCCGGCCGGCCGCTGCCGACCCACAGGTACTCCTGGCTCTCCCTTCTGGCCGCCCTCGCCCTGCGTGAGGCCCTGACGGAAACGGCAGGCCTTCCGGCGGAACTCAAATGGCCCAACGACGTCCTGGTCCGGGGCCGGAAGATCGCCGGCATCCTGGCCCAGCTCGGCCCGCTCGGCGCCGGCGGCGCGCCGCCGGTCATCCTCGGCACCGGCCTGAACGTCACGCTGACGGAGCCCGAACTCCCGGTTCCCACCGCCACCTCCGTGCTGCTGGAGAATCCGGACACAGTGGACCGGACGGAGCTCCTGAAGAGCTACCTGTCCCGCTTCGCCACCCTGTACCGGAGTTTCTGCAACGCCGACGGCGACCCCACCGCCGGCATGGCCGGTGGCCCGTCGCTGCACAAACGCGTGGAGCACCTCCTCTCAACCCTCGGCAAACAGGTCCGGGCCCAACTCCCGGGCGACCACGAGATCATTGGCCACGCCACGCGCCTGGACGAATACGGCTCCCTGCTGGTGGTCGATGCCGCGGGCCATGAACATGTGGTGACCGCCGGCGACGTCGTGCACCTGAGGCCGTGGAACCCGGCCGGGACCGGCGGCCAGGGCGCCGGCAGCGGCGGAGCAGAAAGCGGCTATGCGTAGAGTGCTCCTGCCGGGAGAGCAAGTGATTGTGGTGACCCGGCCCCAGCCCAGGATGCTCATTGTCCCGGCGCTGATGTTCATTGTTGTTCCGGCCTTGGCCGCCTACGCCTGCGCCTGGGTTGTCAAGGGCGGCCCGGCGCGGCTCGTCCCCCTCGTCCCGAAAGAGTGGACCCCCTGGCTCCTCGCCGTGTGCCTGGCGTTGGCGGCGTGGGTGCTGCTGGGCTATTGCCTCCCGCGGGTCATTGCGTGGCACGCCACCCGTTACATCCTCACCAGTCAGCGCATAGTTGCCCGATACGGCATGTTACGGCGGCGCGATGAACAGGTCCCCCTCGCCGCCGTCCGCCATGTGGCCATTGAGCAATCCTTGTTGCAGCGCCTATTGCACTCCGGGAATATATCCTTGGAAACCGGGTACCCCCTTGGAACGGTGGTCCCCGATGTCCCGGAGGTCGCGACATTCCGTAATTTCCTGCTGGACGCCATCGACGACCTCCCGCAGGGCGAGGCGTCCGGCGCCGATGGCATGACCGACAACGCCGATGGCATGACCTACAACCCGGGCGAGGCCTGGCCGTGGGAGACGAGAGAAGGTGGAAGAGATGAACGCTGAGAACGTCCACCAGGACATCGATCTCGCTGCCCCGGATTTGCCCCGGGAGCCCGAGGACGCCGCCGGTTCGGCTGCCGCCGACAGCGACGCCGGGACCGCCTTCGGCAGCGAAGCCGGCGCGCTCATCGAACCCGCCGCCGAACCCGAAGTCGAGCCAGACGAACCCGAACCCAACGAAGCCGCCGGACCCGCCGAAGCTGAACCCGTGGCCCCGCCCACCGGCACGATGTCCGCTGAACGGCTCGCCGCCAAGGCCCTGGAAGCGCGGCTGCTGGGCGGAGAACGCAAGCTTCGGCGTCGTGAAGTAGCTGCCGGTGCAGGGCTCTCGCTGCTCTCTGCCCGGAAACTTTGGCGCGCCCTGGGTTTTCCCAACCTCGGGGATGAAGATGTCGCCTTCACCGAGCGTGACCAGGCCGCCCTGTCCACCATCGTGGACCTGGTGCGCGACGGCAAGCTCACCGAGGAAGCCGCAATCTCCATCACCCGGGCCATCGGCCAGATGACCGACCGGATGGTGGTGTGGCAGATCGAGGCCCTCGTGGAGGACATGGTCCAGGAACATGGCGTGACCGACGCCGTCGCCCGCAAGCGGCTCGTCAGCGAGTTGCCGAACCTGATCGACCCCCTCGAGGAGATGCTCGCCTACTCCTGGCGCCGCCAGCTCAACGCCGGTGTGCAGCGCCTGGCCGTCCGGGCCGAAGCCGGGCTGCAGTCCAGCGAAGAGGGCCGCGAAGGCGACGAGGACGATGCGCCCCTGCCGTTGGCCCGGGCGGTTGGCTTCGCTGACCTTGTCTCCTACACCAGCCTGTCCCGCCGGATGAACGAGAAGACACTGGCCCAGCTGGTGCAGCGCTTCGAGAACAAGTGCGCCGAAATCATCTCGGTCGGCGGCGGCCGGCTGGTCAAGACCGTCGGCGACGAAGTCCTGTACATTGCCGAGACTCCGGCGGCCGGCGCCGAGATTTCCCTGGCCCTGTCCCGCGCCTTCACCGACGACGAGATCCTGCCCCAGGCCCGCGTGGCCATGGTGTGGGGCCGCATCCTCTCCCGCCTCGGCGACATCTACGGACCCACCGTCAACCTCGCCGCCCGACTGACGGCTCTCGCGGACCCTGGAACAGTGCTGGTGGATTCGATGACCGCGGCCGCGCTGGAGCAGGACGAACGCTTCGTCCTGGTGCCCCGGCCGGCCGAGGACGTCCGAGGGTTCGGTGAAATCCACCCGGTGCAGCTGCAGCCCGGCAGCGGCCGGGGCCTGATCCTGGACTGAACGCCGGATCAGCCCGGCGGTAGGCCGTGGCGGGCTTCTCAGCTGAGCGGCGCATATGCGATAGTCGGACCGGCAGTTGCTATCCGGCCGGGTTGCGAACGCCGTCAACCCCGCGCACCAGTGAAGCCGCGCACCACTGTATTGAGGACCGCCATGAACCCATCACCAGACGCCCCCATCCCGCCGTCGGACGGAAAACGGGGACCGCTACTGCGCTGCGGGTACGGCACGGACCGGGGACTGCGCCGCGAGGCGAACGAGGACGCCTTCCTTGCCGCGGACCCCGTCTTCGCCGTAGCGGATGGCATGGGCGGGCACGAGGCCGGCGAAGTTGCCAGCAGCATCTGCGTGCGCACCCTGGCCGAGCTGCCACAGTCCAAGACCGGCAGCCGGGATGCGACAGCGGACATCCTGCAGGAGTACCTGCTCATGGCAGATGCGGGCATCCGTCACGCCACCGGATCGCGAGCCGGAACCACCCTGTCCGGCGTCGTGGTGGTGGAACAACAGGACGTTCCGTACTGGCTTGTCCTCAACATCGGAGACTCCCGCACCTACCGGTACAGCCACGGCCAGCTCGCACAGATCAGCGTGGACCATTCCGAAGTCCAGGAACTCCTTGACACCGGCCAGATCACCGAGGCCGAGGCCGCCGTGTACCCCCGCAGGCACGTGGTGACCCGGGCGCTGGGAACCGGGGATGACTCCGAGGCCGACTTCTGGCTGGTTCCCCTTGAAGACGGCGACCGGATGCTGGTCTGCTCCGACGGCCTCAACGGCGAACTCAGCGATGAGAAGATCGCCGGCATCCTCGCGGCCGAGGCCGACCCCCAGGCGGCCGTGGACGAACTGATCCAGGCGGCCTTGCGCAGCGGCGGCCGGGACAACATCACGGCGATCGTGGTCGACGCCCGGACTGCAAACGTGGACGAGCCCGCCTGACCTCCTGGTCAGCGTCAGTCCAAATTCGGAAGCGGACCCCAGACCGGACCCTGGACCGGACAATGTCGGGGATCTAGGGCAGGATAGGTCTGTGAGCACAGGGAAGACCGCAGCAGAGACCGCAGCAGGGACTGAAGAAGCAGCCGAAGCAGCCCCCGGGCACGTCACGGACCCTCAAGGCCCCGCGGGGGAGCAGGTCCCCTCCGGGGACATCCGCGCGGAGTATGAAGACCTTGTTGAGCAGGTCCGCAAGCACCGCTTTGCCTACTACCAGCAGGACGCGCCGATCATCTCCGACGCCGAGTTCGACGAGCTCTACCGGCGGCTGGAAACGCTCGAAGCCATGCATCCGGAACTGGTGGCCAACGATTCGCCCACGCAGGAAGTCGGCGGCGAGGTGTCAGCGGCGTTTGCCGCCGTGCAGCATTTGCAGCGCATGTACAGCCTGGAGGATGTCTTCTCGCTCGAGGAGCTGGAGGCCTGGATGGTCAAGGCCGAGGCGGGCGTCGCCAAGCTCGGCAACGGCGGGAACCCGCCGTCGTGGCTCACCGAACTGAAGATCGACGGCCTGGCCGTCAACCTGCTCTACCGCGACGGCGCCCTGGTCCGGGCCGCAACCCGCGGGGACGGCACCACCGGCGAGGACATCACGCATAACGTCCTGACGATCAAGGAAATCCCGAAGCAGCTCAGCGGCACCGGCTTCCCGGCGGAGGTGGAGGTCCGCGGCGAAGTCTTCATCCCGTCGCAGGCCTTCGCGGAATTCAACGAAGCCCTGATCGAGGCCGGCAAGGCGCCGCTGGCCAACCCCCGCAACGCCGCCGCAGGTTCGCTGCGGCAGAAGGACCCCGCGGAAACCGCCAAGCGGCCGCTGCGGATGTACGTCCACGGCATCGGCGCCCGCGAGGGTCTCGACACCGCCAGCCAGTCCGAGACCTACCGCAAGCTGGCCGAGTGGGGACTGCCGACGAGCCCGTATTTCGAGGTTCTGGCCGGGCTTTCCGACGTGCTCGAATTCATCAAGCGCTACGGCGACAAGCGGCACAGCCTCACCCACGAGATCGACGGCATTGTGATCAAGGTGGACGACTTCGCCACCCAGCGGGCCCTGGGCTACACCACCCGGGTGCCGCGCTGGGCCGTGGCCTACAAGTACCCGCCCGAAGAGGTCCACACCAAGCTGCTCGACATCGCCGTCAACGTCGGCCGCACCGGCCGGGTCACCCCGTACGGCGTGATGGAACCGGTCAAAGTCGCCGGCTCCACCGTGGAAATGGCCACCCTGCACAACCAGGAAGTGGTCAAGGCCAAGGGCGTGAAGATCGGCGACATTGTGGTGCTGCGCAAGGCCGGAGACGTGATTCCGGAAATTGTGGGCCCGGTGCTGGCGCTGCGGGACCAGCAGGACCCTCCCGTTCGCGACTTCATCATGCCCACCGAATGCCCCGCGTGCGGCACGCCGTTGGCCCCCGGGAAGGAAGGGGACGTGGACATCCGCTGCCCCAACTCCCGGTCCTGCCCGGCGCAGCTGCGTGAACGCGTCTTCCACCTTGCCGGCCGCGGCGCCTTCGACATCGAGGCCCTCGGTTGGGAAGCCGCCATCGCACTGACCCAGCCGGCCGAGCCCGCGGAGCCGCCGCTGACCACCGAGGCGACACTGTTCGACCTCACTCCGGAGCAGCTCGCGGACGTCCGTGTCCGCCGGGAGAAGCGCTCCAAGGGTGTCGGCACCGGGGAATTCGAGCTGGTGCCCTACTTCTTCACCAAGGCCACCACCAAGACCCCGTCCAAGCCCACGGCCACGACGGACAAGCTCTTCCGGGAGCTGGAAAAAGCGAAATCCCAGCCGCTGTGGCGGATCCTGGTGGCCTTGTCCATCCGGCACGTCGGCCCGCGGGCCTCGCGCGCCCTCGCCACCGCGTTCGGCAGCATGGACGCCATCCGGCAGGCCTCCGAGGAGGAGCTCGCCCACGTGGACGGCGTGGGCCCGGTCATCGCCCAGGCGCTGACTGAATGGTTCGCCGAGGACTGGCACCGCGACATCGTGGACCGCTGGGCGGACGCCGGCGTCCGGATGGCGGACGAACGCGACGAGTCGACGCCCAGGACGCTGGAGGGGCTGACCGTGGTGGTGACCGGGAGCCTCGAGGGCTTCAGCCGCGATGAGGCCAAGGAAGCCATCCTGATCCGCGGCGGCAAGGCGGCCGGATCGGTGTCGAAGAACACCAGCTACGTGGTGGCGGGCGAGAACGCCGGCACGAAGCTGGACAAGGCCGAACAGCTCGGCGTCCCGGTCCTGGATGAGGACGGTTTCCGTGCCCTGCTGGCGAACGGGCCGGCCGGCACCGGCGCGGACGGCAGCGCGGAGAGGGTGCCGGGCAGCGGCGCGGACGGCCTCCCGGACCCGGCCGACGGCGGCGGGGCCCCCGGCGTCGAGGTTGCTGCGGCCGAATGAGTTCCCACTCCGCGGGTCCTCCCGCACCTGGCATTCCGGAGCTGCTCGAACTGGCCAAGTCGGCCGCGGCGGCGGGCGCCGCCGTCCTGGCCACCCGGAAGACCGCGGCCCTGGACGTCAGCAACAAGGGCGACTCAGGAGACTGGGTGACCGCCTTCGACCTCGCCGCCGAAGCCGCCGTCCGGGACGTCATCACCGCCGCCCGGCCGTGGGACATCATCACGGGGGAGGAGGGCGGCACCGTCCTGCCGGCGGAGCCCAGCGGCTACCGCTGGTCCATCGACCCGCTCGATGGCACCACCAATTTCATCCGCAACATCGTCTACTACGCCACCTCCGTGGCGGTGGCCGACGCCGACGGCGTCTGGCTGGCCGGCGTCGTCAGCGCACCGGCGCTGGGACGCACCTACTACGCGTCCCGCGGCGAGGGCGCCTGGCTCCAGGAGCAGGGCCAGGTGACCGCCCTGTTCGGCCCGGTCCCCGGACGGACCGGCCAGATCCTGGCCACGGGCTTCAGCTACGATCCCGGCGTGCGGGCGGAACAGGCCGCAGGCCTCGGCACCCTGATGGACGGCTTCGCCGACATGCGCCGGCTCGGGTCCGCGGCACTGGACCTGTGCCTCGTGGCGGACGGCACGCACGACGCCTACGGTGAGCGCGGGCTCAACGAACACGACTTCGCCGCCGGGGCCCTGATCGCCGAGGAGGCAGGCTGCTGGGTGCGCCGGCCGCGGCTCACCAGCCCCCTGGCCGGCGGCCCCTCCGACGACGAGCGCCTCACAGCATGGACGTGCGCCGGGCCGCTGGAACTCTCCGGCAAGTTCCCGCTCTAACGTCGTCTCGCCGGGCAGGCTCTACGCCTGTCAGATGCGCCTGAGTGATAGTTCAGTCACGGAAACGGCCTTTCCGGGCACGGCCCGGGCCGGGCGCCCGTACCATTGACAGGTGCCTTCGCAGATCCTTATTCGCCCCGCCGTTCCGGCCGACTTCGACGCCATAGCGCGCATCACCCGGGACGCCTACCTGGCGGCGGGCTACTTTGAGAGCGCCGACCACCCCTACATGCAGCAGATCCAGAACGTCGGGCAGCGCGCGGCGGCCGCGACGGTTTGGGTCGCCGAGCGTGGGGGCCGGATCCTCGGCTCCGTGACGCTGGCGGTCGCCGGCGAGCCCTACGCGGACATCGCCTTCAGCGACGAGCTCGAGTTCAGGATGCTCGTGGTGGACCCCTCCGTGCAGCGCAGCGGTGCCGGCAAGGCCATGGTCCAGGCCATCATCGAGCACGCCAGGGCCCTGCCCGGCATCCACGCCGTGGCCCTCACCACGGGCGAGAGCTGGGAAAGCGCCCACGGCCTCTACCTGAAGACCGGCTTCGTCCGGGCGCCGGAGCGCGACTGGCTCGTGCCGGGCACGGACATCAAACTGCTCGTTTACCGCCAGGAACTCTAGCCGGGGCGGTGGCCCCGCGCAGGTCCGCCGACACAAAGCAACCCGGTTTGGCGGCCCGGCCGTCCGGCGCCCTACAGTTGTGCCGATCCCTGCGGCAACTGCGAAAGGCCCACCATGCGCAAGACCTTCGGTACCGGCTCCACCTGGGAACAGACCCTCGGCTATTCCCGGGCTGTCCAGGTGGACAACACCCTCTACATCTCCGCGACCGCCGCCAGCGGTGAGGACGGAATCATGGGCGAGGACTTCTATACCCAGACCAGCTACATCCTGCAGAAGCTCGGCGCCGTGCTGGCCGAGGCCGGCTTCGGCTTCGAGGACGTGGTGCAGTCCAAGCTGTACCTGACGGACATCAGCCAGTGGGAAGAGGCCGGCCGGGCCCACGGCGAGGTCTTCGGCGACATCCGCCCCACGCTCTCCCTCGTTCACGTGCTGCCGTTCCTGGATCCCAAGATGCTCGTCGAGATCGAACTCGTCGCCCAGAAGAGCGCCACCTAGGGCCAAAGCGACGGTTGCCCGGGGCGTTGCGGGGGCCGGCCGGGCTCTGGCGGAACGTCGGGACTTGGAGTATGAAGGGCGCATGACCAAGGCGCACGGGCAGGGGCCCACCAGGATCCCCCTCATCGGCCAGTTCCGCTCCTATGACCGCTCGTGGCTGCGCGGCGATCTGATTGCCGGGGTCACCGTCGCGGCCCTGATCGTTCCGAAGAACCTCGGGTACGCAGGCATCGCCGGGATCCCGCTGCAGAACGGCCTGTATGCCGCGGCCGCCGGCGCCATCGTCTACGCGATCTTCGGCACGTGCCGGCAGATCTCGATGGGCCCGAGTTCGGGCCTGGCGGCGGTGGCCGCGAGTGCCGTGCTCGCGGGGGGCATCACCGGCGAGCAGGATGTCGCCTCGTTCGTTGCCGGAATTACCCTTGCCTCCGGCATCCTGTTCCTGATTCTTGCCGTCTTCAAGATGGGCTGGATTGCGCAGTTCCTCTCGAAGGCCGTGGTCACCGGCTTCCTTTTCGGCGCGGCGATCGACGTCGTGATCGGCGAGCTCCCCAAACTCACGGGGACCGAGGTCACCGGCTCGAATCCGCTCCAGGAGCTGTGGTCGTGGCTGGGCACCCTGGGCGAGGCACAGCCGACCACCGTGGTGGTGGGGGTCATCGCGCTGGCTGTGGTCTTCGGGCTGAAAGCCATCGCTCCCCAAGTCCCCGGCGCCCTGGTCCTGGTGGTGGGCGGACTGGCGGCGGAGGCGCTCTTCGGTCTCGGGGCCAAAGGCGTGGCCCTGGTGGGCGACGTACCCAGCGGGCTGCCCTCGCTGCAGGTCCCGGACGGCCAACTCATGTGGGACCACGTCGGCACCGTGGCGCTCGCGGCGGTGGCACTGGTCCTGATCGGCTTCTCCCAGACCGCAGGGGATGCCAGGGCGTTCGCTGCCAAACACCGCTACCAGATCGACATCAACCAGGAATCCATTGCCCAGTCAATGGCCAACATCGCCTCGGGTCTGTTCAAGGGGATGCCCGTCTCGACGAGCCTGTCCGCGAGCTCGCTGAACGACCACTCGGGGGCGAAGACCGGACTGGCCTCCCTCACCTCGGGGATCACCGTCCTGCTCACGCTGCTGTTCCTGGCGCCGCTGTTCTCGATCCTGCCCAAGCCCGTGCTGGCGGCGCTGATCATCGAGGCCGTCGTCATGGGCATGATGAACGTGCCCGAGCTGCGGCGGCTGGCCCGCGTGCAGAAGTTCGACTTCTGGATTGCGGTCGCGGCCATCATCGGGACCCTCATCTTCGGCGTGCTGGCGGGCGTCGTCATTGGAATCGGGCTCTCGCTCATCTGGCTCGTCCGGGTGGCGACCCATCCGGAGATGCCCGACCTGGGCCGCGAGCCCGGGACCCAGGTCTTCCGCGACGCCGGTGAGCACCCCGGCGACGAGACCGTTCCCGGCATTGCCGTGATCCGGTTCGACGGCGGCCTGTTCTTCGCCACGGCCGATGCACTGGAGGACCGCCTGCGCGACGTCATCCAGTCGACGCCGGGGCTCACCGGGATCGTGCTCGACTGCGGCGGGATCAACTTCGTCGACTCGCAGGGGGCGGCAAAGGTGGCGGACATCGTCATCCTCGCCCGGGAGGCCGGGGTCAACCTGCGCCTGACCCGGCTGAAGCCCGCGGTCCGGTCGGTCCTGGAGCGGGACGGCGTGATCGAGCGCGTCGGGGCGGACATGATCCACGGCAACATCCACAGGGCCGTGCAGGCGGAGCAGGCGGCGGCACAGAGGGAGCCCGACGGCGCCTAGTGGCCGGCCGGGGCGGGGATTCCGTAGCGGTGCTCGGGGCGCCCGGTGGTGCCGTAGCGCAGCTGGATGTCGACGGCGCCGTCGTCCGCCAGCGCGGACAGATACCGCTGGGCGGTGGCCCGGGACACACCGACCCGGGCGGCGACGTCGGCGGCTGAATACTGCTCGCCGGGCACCAGGGATTCCAGCACCGCGGCCTCGGTGGCGGAGCGGGGACGTGCCGAGGCGACGACGTCGCCCGGGATCAGGGCGCGCTTGGCGCGCTCCACCGTCTCCTGGCTGACGGAGCCCGGCTGGGCCAGGATCCGGCGGTAGCGTGCATAGGAGCGCAGCTGCTGCGAAAGGGATTCGGCCGTGAAGGGCTTGAGCAGGTAGCCCAGTGCCCCGCGGCGGAACGCGAGCCGCAGCGAGGCCGTGTCCGAGGCCGCGCTGAGGATCACGGTATCGACGTCCAGCTGGTGCAGCAGGTCCAGGCCCGAAGCGTCCGGCAGGTAGACGTCCAGCAGCACCAGGTCCGGGCGGAGGCTGTGGATGGCCTGCAGTGCCTGGGACGCCGAGCCGGCCGGCGGCAGCGCCAGGAAGCCGGCCACCGAATCCACATAGGCGGCATGCAGCTTGGCGACGTGGAAATCATCGTCGACAATCAGCACCCTGAAATCCTCAGACATCGTTGTCCTCCCGGTTTGCTTCAGTGATTGCAGGTTCGGTCTTTCCCGGCAGCGTTGGCCCCGGTTCGGTGGTTCCCGGCAGCGTGGCGACGAAAACGGCGCCCGGGCCGCCGGGGGAGCCGGCTTCGAGCACCCGCACGTCTCCGCCGCGGCGGCGCGCGAGCTGTCGGGACAACGCCAGCCCCAGGCCCTGCCCTCCGCCAGGGCGCGCGGGCCGGACCGAGGTCGTGTAGCCTTCCGCGAAGACCCCCTCGGCCTCGGCGGCTGTCATTCCAACGCCCAGGCCGTCGCCGGAATCGGCCACCACAATGTGGAGTGTGCCGGCGCCTCCGTTGATGCCCGGTTCGTCCAGCACTTCGACTTCCACCCAGCGCTCGGCCGCGGATCCGGCGACGGCGGCGTTCACGGCGTTGTCGATCAGGTTCCCCAGGACGGTGGTGACGTCCTGGGGTTCGGTGACGTGGCCGCGGACCACGGATTCCGGGCCGAGGCGGAGACTCACGCCGCGCTCGTCCGCCTCGACGCCCTTGGCACCGAGGAAGGCCTGCAGGTAGGGGTCCTGGAGCAGCTCGGCCTGGTCCACCGGGAATGCCAGCGGCCCGGTGCCGGCCAGTTTGGCGAGATAGTCCTGGGCCTGCTGGGGCTCCCCGATGCTCATGAACCCGGCGATCGTGTGCAGCTGGTTGGCAAACTCGTGGCGCTGTGCCCGCAAAGCCGCGGACATGGTGCCGACGGCGTCGAGCTGGCGGGTCAGCTGCTGCAGCTCGGTCCGGTCCCGCAGCATCACCACCCAGCCCAGGTCCTCGCGGCCGTGCAGGGCCTTGCGGGCGCTCACCACCAGCACCCGGCCGCCGGCCACGAGTTCCACCGCCTCGCCCTCGGCCGCATCGGCCCGGGTCAGGGCCTTGAGTTGCTCCGGGACCGGCGCGGCGGCCCAGGCCGTGCCCGCGAGGTCCGGGACACCGAGCAGCCGCTGGGCGGCGGCGTTGAAAACGCTGACCCTGCCGTCGGCCGAAACGCCGATCACGCCGTCGTCGACCCCCTGTAACACGGCCACCTGGTCGTGCACCAGGGTGCTGATCTCCTCGGGTTCGAGCCCGAGGGTCAGCCGCTGCAGCCGCCGCCGCAGCAGGAAGGAGGCGAGCACGCCGGCCAGCAGCGCGCCGGCGGCCGTGACGGCGATGGGGATGATGTCCCGGGCCAGGCTTTGGCTGATCGTCTCGGTGGAGTAGCCCACGCTCACCTCGCCCACCACCGCCGTCGAGTCCGGGGCGTACACCGGGACCTTGGCGCCGGCGGACGGGCCCAGCGTGCCCGTGTTCCGCGTGGTGACCTCCCGGCCCGCGAGGGCGTCCGAGGGGTCGGTACTGACCTTTTCGCCCAGCCGCTCCGCGTCGGGGTGCGCCAGCCGGATGCCGGTCTCGTCCGTAATGACCACGAACAGGGCGCCGGTGCGGGTGCGGGCACCCTCCGCGGCAGCCATCAACGGACCGGCCAGCAGCTCGGCGGCCGGGGGAGCGGCGGGAAGGGCGCTGATGGACTGGACCTGAGCCCGCACGGAGGGGTCCGAGGCCACCGTCCGGGCCAGGGTCAGCGCCTGGTTCTCCGCCTCGCGGCCCAGCCGGTCATAGCTCAGCCAGGCGTGGACGGCGCTGCTCAGCAGCACCACCAGCGCCACGACGCCGAGCTGCAGCAGCAGTGTCTGGGTCGAAAAGCGCAGGGCCGGCAGTGCTGTGCGGCGCTTCATCGGGCTCCTGCCTGGGGTTGGTACGGACGTGAGCAAAATGCGCAAAATGCATCCAATAAGCAGTATGCCAATCAATTGAGCCAAAGGCCCAGTCGTGACGGGCGCCACTCTAACGTCTGTAGTGCGCATCACACCGGAGTGGTGTCATTCAACGAAGAAGGAGCCGGCCGTGCTGGTATTACTAGGATTCGCCATGATCGCGGTATTCATGGTGCTGATCATGACGAAGAAGTTGACGCCGGTGCTGGCGCTCATCATTGTTCCCACAGTCTTCGGGCTTTTCGCCGGCGCGGGCCTCGGCATCGGCCCGATGGTCATGGACTCCATGAAATCCATGACCTCCACCGCCGCGCTGCTGATGTTCGCGATCATCTACTTCGGGCTGATGATCGACGTCGGGCTCTTTGACCCCCTGGTCCGGTTCATCCTGCGAAAGCTCGGCAACGACCCCGCCAAGGTGGTCCTGGGCACGGCCATCCTCGCGGCAGCGGTCTCCCTCGACGGCGACGGCTCCACCACCTTCATCCTCACCACAGCGGCGATGCTGCCGGTCTACCTGCGGCTGAAGATGAGCCCCGTGGTCCTGACCTGCGTGGCCGGCCTGGCCAACGGCACCATGAACATCCTGCCCTGGGGCGGCCCCACCGCCCGCGCCGCCTCCGCGCTGAAGCTCGACGTCAACGATGTCTTCGTGCCCATGGTCCCGTCCCTCATCGCAGGGCTCATCGTCGTGCTGGTCTTCTCCTGGCTGCTCGGCCTGCAGGAACGCAACCGTCTCCGCGCCGTCGCCCCCGAGATCTGGGGCGTCCCGGACACAGCTGCAGCCTTCGACGGCGATGCAGACGGCGCAGCCGGCGGCACCGCGGCCGGCGGTACCGGAATCCGCCGCGGCCGCAAGGGCCCCGGAGCCTCGCCCGCCGGGCTCTCCCCGGAAGGATCGTCCGTTGCAGTGCTGGAGCGCGCCGATTCCTTCGTTGACGACCGCGACTCCGCCATGGCCGACACCGCCCTGGACCCCAACCGCAAGACCCTCCGTCCCAAGCTGTTCTGGTTCAACCTCGGCCTCACGGTCGCGGTCATGGCGACGCTCGTCGCCAACGTCATTCCGCTCCCGTTCGTCTTCATGGTCGGCGCCGCCATCGCCCTGCTGGTCAACTTCCCCAAGGTCAAGGACCAGAGCGCCCAGCTGATCGCGCACGCTCCCTCGATTGTCGCGGTCGTCAGCATGGTCATGGCCGCCTCGGTCCTGACCGGCGTCCTCAACGGCACGGGCATGGTCAAGGCCATGTCGGAATGGCTGGTCCAGATCATCCCGTCGGACATGGGTCCGCTGATGGCCGTGATCACCGGTGTCCTGAGCATCCCGATGACGTTCTTCATGAGCAACGACGCCTTCTACTTCGGCGTCCTGCCGGTCCTGAGCGAAACGGCGGCCCACTACGGCGTCAGCGCCGCCGACATGGCCCGCGCTTCCATCACCGGCCAGCCCTTCCACCTGCAGAGCCCCCTGGTCCCCGCCATCCTGCTCCTGGTCTCCCTCGCGAAGGTGGACCTGGGCGACCACCACAAGAAGGTCCTGTGGCGCACGGCCGTGATCTCCCTGGTGATGCTCGGAGTAGGAGTGCTCACCGGAGCCATCGGCATCGGCTAACAAACCAAGGAGCACCACAAATATTGATAGCGAGGCTGTCGGGTTCGGAGATTTTCCGGACCCGACAGTCCCGTTTGGTGAGGGAGGCTCGTCCGGCCTGGCGCCGGACGGCGGCAGGGAGTTCAGACACGTAGACTGGGACGGAAAATTATCCATACCTTGCAGGGGAGATCCATGGCTGCGATCAACCGCGACGACGTCGCGCATCTCGCGCAACTCGCGCACATCGAGATGAGTGCTGAAGAGCTGGACAGGATGGCCGGCGAACTCGCCGTCATCGTGGATTCAGTGAAGTCCGTCAGTGAAGCCGCCGGTGATGACGTCCCGGCCACGTCCCACCCGATTCCGCTGACCAATGTGTTCCGCGAGGACGTCGTGGGCCACACGTTTACGGCCGAGCAGTCCCTCTCCGGTGCCCCCGACGCGTACGAAGGCCGTTTCAAGGTCCCGGCAATCCTGGATGAGGACTAAGACCATGACTGAGAACAACGAACTGATCCGCCTCTCCGCCGCCGCGCTCGCCGAGAAGCTGGCCGCCCGCGAGATCACCGCCGTCGAGGTCACCCAGGCCTACCTGGACCGCATCGCCGCCGTCGACGGCAAGGTCCACGCCTTCCTCCACGTCAACGCCGACGAGGCGCTCGCCGTCGCCGCCGAAGTGGATGCGATCCGCGCCGCCGGCGGTGCCGCCGCCGAAGAGCTCCACGTCCTCGCGGGCGTCCCGATCGCCGTCAAGGACCTCATCGTCACGATCGGCCAGCCCACCACGGCCGGCTCGAAGATCCTCGAAGGCTGGCACAGCCCCTACGACGCCACCGTCGTCGAGCGCCTGCGCGCCGCCAAGATGCCGATCCTGGGCAAGACGAACCTCGACGAATTCGCGATGGGCTCCTCCACCGAGCACTCGGCCTACGGGCCCACGCACAACCCATGGGACCTGGACCGCATCCCGGGCGGTTCCGGCGGCGGCTCCGCTGCCGCCGTCGCGGCCTTCGAAGCCCCGCTGGCCCTCGGCACGGACACCGGCGGATCCATCCGCCAGCCCGGCGCCGTCACCGGCACGGTCGGCGTCAAGCCCACCTACGGCGGCGTTTCCCGCTACGGTGCCATCGCCATGGCCTCCTCGCTGGACCAGATCGGGCCGGTGTCCCGCACCGTGCTCGACTCGGCCCTGCTGCACCAGGTGATCGGCGGGCATGATCCGCGCGACTCCACCTCGCTGCCGGACCCGCTCGAGGACCTCGTGGCCGCGGCCCGGACCGGCAACGTCGAGGGCATGAAGATCGGCATCATCAAGGAGCTGCACGGCGAGGGCTACCAGGCCGGCGTCGAGAACCGCTTCAACGAATCCCTCGAACTGCTCAAAGGCGCGGGCGCCGAGATCGTCGAGGTCTCCTGCCCCAACTTCAAGTACGCCCTGGGCGCCTACTACCTGATCATGCCGTCCGAGGCTTCCTCCAACCTGGCCAAGTTCGACGGCGTCCGCTACGGCCTGCGGGTCCTGCCCGAACAGGGACCGCTGACCATCGAGCGGGTCATGGGGGCCACCCGCGCCGCCGGCTTCGGCGACGAGGTCAAGCGCCGCATCATCCTGGGCACCTACGCCCTGAGCGCCGGCTACTACGACGCCTACTACGGCTCGGCCCAGAAGGTGCGCACCCTGATCCAGCGCGACTTCGACGCCGCCTTCGAAAAGGCCGACGTGCTGATTTCCCCGACGGCGCCGACCACGGCGTTCAAGCTCGGCGAGAAGCTCAACGACCCGCTGGCGATGTACCTCAACGACGTCGCCACCATCCCGGCGAACATGGCCGGCGTCCCCGGCCTCTCCCTGCCCGGCGGCCTGGCCGACGAGGACGGGCTGCCCGTGGGCATCCAGCTCCTGGCCCCGGCCCGCCAGGACGCCCGCCTGTACCGCGTCGGCGCGGTCCTGGAATCCCTGCTCGAGGCGCAGTGGGGCGGCCCGCTGCTGGACAAGGCCCCCTCGCTCACTGCTACTTCTGCGGCTGCCGCCGCCTCAAGCCACGGAGGCTCACACTAATGACTGACGCAACCCTCAGCTTTGAAGAGGCGATGGACAAGTACGATCCCGTCCTGGGGTTCGAGGTCCACGTGGAGCTCAACACCAAGACCAAGATGTTCTCCTCCGCGCCGAACGTCTTCGGCGACGAGCCGAACACCAACGTCAACGAGGTGGACCTCGGCATGCCCGGCGTGCTGCCGGTGGTGAACAAGACCGCGATCGAGTCCTCGATCAAGATCGGCCTGGCGCTGAACTGCAAGATCGCCGAGAAGTGCCGCTTCGCCCGGAAGAACTACTTCTACCCGGACACCCCGAAGAACTTCCAGACCTCCCAGTACGACGAGCCCATCGCGTACGACGGCTACCTGGACATCGAGCTCTCCGACGGCACCGTGTTCCGGGTTGAGATTGAACGCGCGCACATGGAGGAGGACGCCGGCAAGCTGACCCATATGGGCGGCGCCACCGGACGCATCCAGGGCGCGGACTACTCCCTGGTGGACTACAACCGTTCCGGCGTGCCGCTGGTCGAGATCGTCACCAAGCCGATCGAGGGCGCCGGCAGCCGCGCCCCCGAACTCGCCAAGGCCTACGTGGCCGCCGTCCGCGAGATCGTCAAGAACCTCGGGGTCTCGGACGCGAAGATGGAGCGCGGCAACGTCCGCTGCGACGCCAACGTCTCGCTGCGCCCGCACGGCCGCGAACGTTTCGGCATCCGCTCGGAGACCAAGAACGTCAACTCGCTGCGCGCCGTCGAACACGCCGTCCGCTACGAGATCCAGCGGCACGCCGCCGTGCTGGACTCCGGCGAGCCGGTCATCCAGGAAACCCGCCACTGGCACGAGGACACCCGGACCACGACGTCGGGCCGGGCCAAGTCCGACGCCGACGACTACCGCTACTTCCCGGAACCTGACCTGGTCCCGATCACCGCGTCCCGCGAATGGGTCGAGGAGCTCCGGGCCACCCTGCCCGAGCCGCCGGCCGCGCGCCGCAAGCGCCTGCAGGCGGACTGGGGCTACTCGGACCTGGAGTTCCGCGACGTCGTCAACGCCGGCGTCATGGACGAGATCGAGGAAACCATCGCCGCCGGCGCCACCGCCACCGTGGCCCGCAAATGGTGGATGGGCGAGATCGTCGGCCGCGCCAAGAACGCCGACGTCGATCCCGGCCAGCTCGGCGTCAACCCGGCCACCATCGTGGAACTGAACAAGATGGTGGAGGACGGCAAGATCAACAACAAGATGGCCTCCGAGGTCCTGGACGGCGTGCTCGCCGGCGAAGGCACTCCGGCGGAAATCGTCGGGAAGCGCGGCCTCGCCGTGGTCTCCGACGACGGCCCGCTCCTGGAAGCGATCGACGCGGCCCTCGCCGCGCAGCCCGGCGTCGCGGACAAGATCCGCGGCGGCAAGATCCAGGCGATCGGCGCGATCGTCGGCGCTGTCATGAAGGCCACCCGCGGGCAGGCCGACGCCGGCCGCGTCAAGGAGCTGATCCTCGAGCGCCTCGGCGTCGAGGGCTAGCCCCTAGCCGCCCACTAAATCGGTCATGATGGTCTGCAATGCTTCGCAGACCATCATGACCGATGTGCGTTTAAGGTTCTCCGGCCGGGCCAGGACGTCGATCCGGCGCCGGGTGCTGATGCCCTCCAGCGGCCGCAGCACAATGTCCGGGTTCAGCACAGGCCGCGCGGTGTGCCGCGGCAGCAGGCCGATCACGCCGCCGGCCGCCACGAGCGCCGCCACAGTTGAGTAGTCGTTGATGCGGTGCACGATGTTCAGCTCACGGCTGGAGACCGCCGCGAGGGCGGAGAGCACGTCGGCGGGGGAGTAGCCGGCGCGGCTCGTCACCCACGGTTCGCCCACGACGTCGTCCGCCGTCACCGCGCGCTGGCCGGCCAGCCGGTGCCCGGCCGGCAGTGCCACGTCCAGCGGCTCGTGCGCGAGCGGGATCACCGCGACGCGTTCCTCGGGCCAGCGCGGGCTGTGGTCCATCCGGTGCGCCAGGACCAGGTCGTACCGCGCCGTCAGGGCGGGAAAATCCTGCTGGGCGACGTCCTCGTCGGAGAGCAGGATCCGCGGCTGGCCCGGGCCGTCCAGCAGCCGGGCCAGCGGCGCGAACAATGCCTGCCCGGCGCTGTGGAAACCGCTGAGCGTCACCGGCGCCACCGGTGAGCCGTGGTAGGCGCCGATCGCCATCTTCGCATCCGCCATCGCGCTGACCACCGCGGCCCCGGCGTCCGCCAGCACCTGGCCGGCCTCCGTGAGCACCAGGTTCCGGCCCTCCTTGCGGGTCAACGGCACCTCCACAGTCTTCTGCAGCGCGGCCAGTTGCTGGGACACCGCCGACGGCGTCACCAGAAGGGTTTCGGCGACGGCCTTGACGCTGCCCAGAGCTCCGAGTTCGCGCAACATCTCCAGCTGGTGGATTTCCATGCCAGCCATTCTATGCAACAGTGATTGCTAATTCGTCGATTGAGAAAAATTCGGTTGTGCTAATGCTTTCTGGTGGGTCTAATGGGGTGAGTTGACCCACACGCCCGCCCCGCATGCGGAACAGAACACGCGGAACAGAACGCGCGGAGCAGGACCCCAAAAGCACAGTTAGGAAGGCCCATGAAGGCTCTCTACAAAGCCGGCGCCCACGCAGGATTCGAGCTCGTCGACCGTCCCGAGCCGAAGAGCGGCCCCGGGGACGTCAAGATCCGCGTCATGACCACCGGCATCTGCGGTACGGACCTGCACATCCAGGCCTGGGACGCCTGGGCGCAGGGCATCATCAACGCCCCCCTGATCGCCGGCCACGAGTTCTACGGCGAGGTCGTGGAGACCGGCGAGGACGTCCTGGACGTCAAGGTCGGGGACAGGGTCTCCGGCGAGGGCCACATCGTCTGCGGAATCTGCCGCAACTGCCGCGCCGGCCGCCGCCAGATGTGCATCAACACCGTCAGCGTCGGCGTCCAGCGCGACGGCGCCTTTGCCGAGTACGTGGTGATCCCCGAGACCAACGTCTGGGTCCACCAGGACCCCTCCGTCACCCCGGAACTCGGCGCCATCTTCGACCCCTTCGGCAACGCCGTCCACACCGCCCTGAGCTTCCCGCTGGTCGGCGAGGACGTGTTGATCACCGGCGCCGGACCTATCGGCCTGATGGCGATCGCCGTCGCCCGGCACGCGGGCGCCCGCAAGATCGCGATCACCGACGTCTCCGCGCCCCGGCTGGAACTGGCCCGCAGGCTCGGCGTCGACCTCGCGATCGATGTCTCGAAGATGCGGGTCAAGGACGCCCAGCGCGAACTCGGCATGCGCGAAGGCTTCGACATCGGCATGGAAATGTCGGGACACCCCACCGCGCTGCCTGAGATGATCGACAACATGAACCACGGCGGCCGGATCGCGATGCTGGGACTTCCCAGCCAGTCCATCGACATCAACTGGGGCAAGGTGGTCACGCACATGCTGACCATGAAGGGCATCTACGGTCGCGAAATGTTCGAGACCTGGTACGCGATGAGCGCCATGCTCTCATCCAACCCGGCCCTGCACGCAAACATCTCGGCCGTGGTCACGGACACGCTGCCGGCCACCGACTGGGAAAAGGGTTTCGAGGTGGCCCGCGCCGGCGTCGGCGGCAAGGTGGTCCTCGACTGGACCGTTTTCTAGGCCCCTTTCCCCGATCGCGCGCTTCCGGGCCCCTGCCAGACGCCGCCTTCCACGCACAGCATTCCGCCCCCGCATCCAACCAGCCGAGGAGCCAACCCATGTATTCAGCCATCAAGGACCAGCTGCAGCACGAACTCGATGAGATCCGCAGCGCCGGTCTGTTCAAGACCGAGCGGCATATCGACTCGCCGCAGGCCAACCGCATCAAGGCCGGGCAGATCGGCGAGTCCGGCGCCGACGTGCTGAACTTCTGCGCCAACAACTACCTGGGCCTCGCCGACCACCCGGACATCATCGCCGCGGCGAAGACCGCCATGGACGAGCGCGGCTTCGGCATGGCCAGCGTCCGCTTCATCTGCGGCACCCAGGACCTGCACCTGGCACTGGAAAAGCGCGTCTCGGCGTTCCTCGGCACCGAGGACACCATCCTGTTCTCCAGCTGCTTCGACGCCAACGGCGGCGTATTCGAGTCCCTCTTCGGCCCGGAAGACGCAGTCATCTCGGACGCCCTGAACCACGCGTCCATCATTGACGGCATCCGGCTCTGCAAGGCCCAGCGCTTCCGCTACGCCAACCAGGACATGGCGGACCTCGAATCGAAGCTGATCGAGGCCACCACGCAGGAGAACCCGGCCCGCCGCAAGATCATCGTCACGGACGGCGTCTTCTCGATGGACGGCTTCCTGGCCCCGCTCGAAGCGATCTGCGACCTCGCCGATAAGTACGACGCCCTGGTCATGGTGGACGATTCCCACGCAGTGGGCTTCATGGGCGCCACCGGTGCCGGCACGCCGGAACACGCCGGCGTCTCGGACCGCGTGGACATCTACACCGGCACCTTCGGCAAGGCCCTCGGCGGCGCCTCCGGCGGCTACGTCTCGGGCCGCGGCGAGGTCGTGGCGATGCTCCGCCAGAAGGCCCGCCCCTACCTGTTCTCCAACTCGCTGGCCCCGGCGATCGTCGCGGCCACGCTCAAGGCCCTGGACCTCGTGGAAAACTCCGGCGAACTGCGCGGCAAGCTCTTCGCCAACGCTGAACTCTTCCGGAACCGCATGAGCGAGGAAGGCTTCGACCTGCTCCCCGGCGAGCACGCCATTGTCCCGGTAATGTTCGGCGACGCCGTGATGGCGGCCAAGGTGGCCGACGCCATGCTCCACAACGGCGTCTTCGTCACGGCGTTCAGCTACCCGGTGGTGCCCAAGGGCGCCGCCCGGATCCGCGTCCAGCTCTCCGCCGCGCACAGCGCCGACGACGTCGAAGCCTGCGTCCAGGCGTTCGTGCGCAGCCGCGCAGCAGTGGCAGCAGCCTAGAGCGCCTGATCGCCGAGGCCGGGCCCCCGCATTCAGCACGGGTCCGGCCCGGCCCCAGGAGCCAGGCCCTGCCCGGCCTTGCACGTTCATCCAGGCTTCCTCCACGTGCTGGTCCGCGTGACATGTACAGCTTCGGCAGCGAGGACTGGACATAATGCCACTATGTCCAATGGCCGCGACCAACGAAGGGCATGTCCCGGGCCGGCCCGCAGCAACGAGGGACATGTCCAGCCGTGCGGACCACGGAAGAGCATGTCCCGGGCCGGCCCGCAGCAACGAGGGACATGTCCAGTCGTGCGGACCACGGGCGGGCATGTCCCGGGCCTGCCCGCCGCAACGAGGGACATGTCCAGCCGTGCGGACCACGGAAGAGCATGTCCCGGGCCTGCCCGCCGCAACGAGGGACATGTCCAGCTTCGGCAGCGAGGACTGGACATAATGCCACTATGTCCAATGGCCACGACCAAGGAGGGGCATGTCCCGGGTCTGCCCGCCGCAACGAGGGACATGTCCAGCCGTGCGGACCACGGAAGAGCATGTCCCGGGGCGGCGTGCACAATTTATCCAAGCAACCAGAATTCCAAGAAGGTCGCCGCCAAACTCGGAATCGTGGAGACGGCATGTGCCGAGAACACCGTGAGTCACTGGACATTTCAACGCCCTGGCACCCAACAACGCCGCTGGTGATGACTGTGGGACCCGATTCACGCCGCTCGCCCGGGCGCAGGTTGCGGCAAACGCCGTATAGCCGGACGTGATCACCTGACCCGACAATCTGCAAGGATGGGATCATGTCAGCTCATTACGATGTCGTAATTGTCGGCGGCGGGATCGCCGGCCTGTCCCTTGCCTCCGCCGTGGCCGGGCACTGCAGCGTGGCCCTGATCGAAGCCGAGCAGACCCTGGCGTACCACACCTCGGCCCGCTCGGCCCGGCAACTGATTCCCAGCTACGGCCCGCCTGTGGTTCAGGAGCTCACCGTCCGGACGCTCGACCTCATCGCGGCCCAGGACGCCGAACGTCCGGAACCGGTGCTCACCCCGCGCAGCTTCATGCTGATCGGGGACGACGCCACCGTCCGGGCGGAGGCAAGCGGACACATGCAGCGGATCACCCACGCCGAGGCACTGGACCTGTGCCCGGCCCTGGTCCCGGATTCGTTCAGCGCCGCCGGGCTGGACACCGGATCCTTCGCCTGCAACGCCCCCGTGCTGCTCGAGGACCACCGGCGGCTCGCCGTGGCCGGCGGCGTGGACATCATTACCGGCGCCAGGGTCCATTCGGCCCAGCGCCTGGGCACCGGCTGGGAACTGGGCGCCGGGCAGGAAGGCTTCCAGTCCGCCGTCGTGGTTAACGCCGCCGGTGCCTGGGCCGACGAGCTCGCCGTCCTCAGCGGCGTCGAGAAGCTGGGCCTGCAGCCGTACCGGCGCACCGCGGCGATCGTCGACGTCGATAATCCGCTCCCGGAAGCCTGCCCGATGGTGGCGGCGGCCGATGACAGCTTCTACTTCCGGCCCGATAACGGCCAGGTCCTGATCTCACCCGCGGAGCACGTGCCGAGCGGACCCGAGGACGCCCGGCCCTATCCCGGTGACGTCGAACGGGTCATCGCCCGGCTCAACGAGATCACGACGCTCGGGATCCGGAACGTCCGCACCGCCTGGACGGGGCTGCGGACGGAGGCGGCCGACGGCGTCCCGGTGGTGGGGTTCGACGCCGAGGCCACCGGATTCTTCTGGCTCGCCGGTCAGGGCGGGTACGGATTCCAGACATCATCCGGCGTCGCGGAACTGGCCGCCGGACTGATCCTCGCCGGCCAGGGCTCCGCCCCGGCCCTGACCCCGGGTGTCTCCCCGGCTATGTCTCCGTCCACCGAGGCCAGTCCGGCATCCCGGACAGCGGAGGCGCTGGCCGCGACCCGCTGGTCCATCCGGCGCTGAAGAATGGATCCATGAGCACCCTCATCACCAATATCGCCGAACTGATGACCCAGGACGCGGAACACCGCGTCCTCCGTGACGCGGCGGTGGTGATCGAGGGGGAGCGGATTTCCTGGCTCGGGCCCGCGGCCGGCGCCCCGGCCGCGGACGAACGGGTGGATGCCGGTGGCCGGGCGCTCCTGCCGGGCTGGGTCGACTCCCACACGCACCTGATCTTCGCGGGGGACCGCACTGCCGAGTTCGAGGCCCGGATGGCGGGAGAGAGCTACAGCGCCGGCGGGATCGCCGTCACCACTGGCGCCACCCGGAGCGCGAGCGACTTCGACCTGACCCGGCTCGCGATGGGCCGCGTCGCGGAGGCCGTGTCGCAGGGCACCACCTACCTGGAGACCAAAACCGGCTACGGCCTGGACCTCGAGAACGAGGCCCGCAGCGCCCGCATCGCCTCGACCGTGGCGGACGAGGTGACCTACCTGGGGGCGCACCTTGTGCCCGCCGGGATGGACGCGGAGGAATACACGGAGCTGGTCTGCGGGCCGATGCTCACCGCAGTCCGGCCCTACGTCCGCTGGGCCGACGTCTTTTGCGAGCAGGGCGCGTTCAACGAGGACCAGTCCCGCCGGGTGCTCCTGGCCTGCAAGGCCGCCGGGCTGGGACTGCGCGTCCACGGCAACCAGCTCGGCGAGGGCCCCGGAGTCCGGCTGGCGGTGGAAGTCGGCGCCGCCAGCGTGGACCACGTGAACTACCTGTCGGCCGCGGACGTCGACGCCCTCGCCGCGAGCTGGTCCGGCTGGGACGCCGCCGGCGGCAGCGGCACCCCTGGATCCGGGCAGCGCGGCACGGTTGCCACCTGCCTGCCGGCCTGCGATCTTTCCACCCGGCAGCCGCTGGCCCCCGGCCGGGAGCTGCTCGACGCCGGTGTGCAGCTGGCGCTGGCCTCCAACTGCAACCCCGGCACGTCCTACACCAGCTCCATGGCGTTCTGCGTCACCACCGCCGTGCTGCAGATGCGGCTCAGCGTCCACGAGGCGGTGCGCGCCGCGACCTACGGCGGCGCGCTGGCCCTGGGCCGGGAGTCCGGGAACGACGCCGACGGCGCACGCGCGGTGGGCTCGATCGCCGTCGGGCACCGCGCGGACCTGCACCTGCTCAACGCCCCTTCCGCCACGCACCTGGCCTACCGGCCCGGCATCCCCCTGACGCACGCGGTGTGGCGCGCCGGTGTAGCGCAGCCGGTCCGTTAGCCCTAGAACATCATGGGCGGTGCGTCGAGGACGGTCTCGTCCACGCGCCTCTTCTCCCACTGCGTGAAGGGCTTGTCGAGCTCGTACTTGCCGTGCGAGGTGCGCAGCAGGGTGCGGACCTCGGCATTTTCGGGGTTGTTCAGGGACTCGAAGTATTCCACCGACCAGTGGAACCAGCGCATGCAAAACAGCCGCATGGTCAATCCGTGCGTCACGAACAGCGCGTTCGGGGCATAGCCGGGCCGGGACCAGTGCCGGTGCAGGGTTTCCATAAAGGAAGAGATCCTGTCATACACATCGGAACCGGACTCGCCCTCGCGGAAGCGGTAGAAGAAGTGCCCGTAGGCGTTGCGGAGCTCCTTCTGGTCCTCGATGTCGCCGGCGATCTGAAAGTTGGCCCAGTCCTGTTCGCGCAGCCGCGGTTCCTCGATCACCCGCTCCACGAGCGGGCCGAGATTCAGCGCCTCGAGGGTCTGGTAGGCGCGCAGGTAGGGGGAGACGTAGACGCACACCGGGCGGCCGTCCAGCTGGCGCCGGACCTCCTCCCCGGCCGCGGTGGCCTGCTCCAGGCCCAGCGCGGTCAACGGGATCCGGTAGTCCGGAACACGGTTGTAGATCGAGGTGTCGGCATTGGCGGCAGACTGGCCGTGCCGGATCATGATGATTTTCCGGGGCGCACTCATAATCCCCAAGCATAGGGCTCCTAAAAGCAGGTGCCGCAGGCAAAACCCCGTTCGGCCGGTACCACGCGGGCACCAGCAAACTATCGGCAAGTGCAGGCAAGATAGAACCATGTTGGTTCCCTCCCGCCGTCGGCTGCGGTTCGAAGTGTTGATTGTCCTGGGGTTGTCGCTCGGGCAGTCCGCGATCTACTCCCTGGTGCAGTTGCTGGACAAGATGACCACGGCGCCGCTGGCCCAGGGGACATCCACCCTGAACCGCTCACAGAGCGCACGCGAATACTTCGACCTCACCTACCAGTTGCTGGACATCATCTTCGCCCTGGTCCCGGTGGCCCTTGTGATCTATTTCCTCACCGAGCACTGGCCGGCCGGTGAGCGCGGAACCTCGGCGTTCCGAAGGATCGGCTTCGACTTCGCCCGGCCCGGCAAAGACCTCCTGCAGGGGCTCGGACTAGCTGCGCTCATCGGCATTCCGTCCCTGGGGCTCTACGCCGCCGGCCGGGCGCTGGGGATCACGACGGCGATCATCCCCAGCGCCCTGGACGCGTACTGGTGGACCGTGCCGGTGCTGGTCCTGTCCGCGATCCGGCACGCGGTGGTCGAGGAAGTGATTGTGGTGGCGTATCTGCTGGACCGGCTCGGGAAACTGGGCTGGAGCGTGCCGGCGGCCATCGCCGCAAGCGCCCTGCTCCGCGGCAGTTATCACTTGTACCAGGGGTTCGGGCCGTTCATCGGCAACGCGGTGATGGGCGTGGTCTTCGCGCTGGTCTACACGCGGACCAAACGGGTGATGCCGCTGGTGATCGCCCACGCCATCCTGGACACTGTGGCGTTCGTGGGGTTCAGCCTGTTCGGCAGGGCCGTGGGCCTGGGCTGATGGCGTTGCCCGTACAGCCGGCGCCATCGGCAGGCCTTAAATGATCTCGGCCGCCGTCTCCTAGGTGACAACGTTGGCACCTAAGAGATGGCGGCCGAAGCGTGGGGCAGGTGGAGCGTTAGATCGTGACCGCTCCGGAGGCGGTCTCGAAGGTGACAGAGAGGATGCCGGGAGTCCCGTGCGGCGCGATCCAGTTCACGGCGACGTCTTCCAGCGGCTTTTCAACCGGTTCGCCCAGCCACTCCGTGACGCGCGCGGCCGAACCGGCAATGGTCAGTGCGGACATCTTGACATCGCTCGCGTAGGCGTTGGACGGGTGCAACTCCGGGTCGCCCTCCCACTTGAGCATGTACGGCACCTGGGGGTCGGCGATGAGCCCCAGGATGCCGATCTGCTTCCAGATCAGTTCGCGGCCGTCGGGAAACTTCCGGTTGCCGTTGACGGCGGCGCGGCCGAGCCGCTCCTCGAACGGGGCCAGGTCGTCAACCTCGACGCACCAGCCCATCCAGCCGCCGCCGGCCTCGGAGCGTGCCCGGACGGCCTGGCCGAACGGGGCCTTGTCGGAGGCCGGGTGGTTCAGGACCTCCACGACTTCCAGGTACTTGTGTCCCGCGAGCGGGATAATCATGTTGCGTGTCCCGAAACGGGGGTGCACTCCACCCTTCACGGCTTCAACGCCGAGGGCAGACGCAATACGTTCAGTGGTGGCTGCCAAGCCATCGTGTTCACAGGCGTAAGAAACGTGATCCATGCGCATGCCATCATCTTGGCACTTTGTGATGGACCTCTCAGCTTAGGCTCCCCTAACCGTCATGGGACGTCCCGGGGCGCCGAACGCGGCGCCCCGGATGCTCCGTGACGGCAGCCCTCTTCATCTTCGTCACAAAGCTATCCAGGGCTCCGCCGCCATTCCTACACTGAAGCCAGGTCATGAGTGCCAGCGCACAGCCCCGGCTTGCTGGCCGGCAACCCTCGTATCGCGGTGGGGTGCCCCGGGTGAAGACCTGGCCGTCCGGCGCCCGCCGGAGGGCAAGCGCGGCGCCTGTTCCGGTTCGGGCCGAAAGCCCCGGCCGGTGCTGTGCCCAGTGACTCGAGGAGCACCAATGTCCAATGCCTGGTCCTTTGAAACCCGCCAGATCCACGCCGGCCAGGAGCCGGACAGCGCCACCGGCGCGCGTTCCCTGCCCATCTACCAGACGACGTCGTTCGTGTTCCCCAGCGCCGAAAGCGCCGCGAACCGCTTCGCGCTCGCCGAGCTCGCGCCCATCTACACCCGGATCGGCAACCCGACCCAGGACGCTGTCGAACAGCGCGTCGCCAGCCTGGAAGGAGGCCTCGCGGCGCTGCTGCTCAGCTCCGGCCAGGCCGCCGAGACGTTCGCGATCCTCAACATCGCCGAGACCGGGGACCATGTGGTGGCCAGCCCCAGCCTCTACGGCGGAACCTACAACCTGCTCGCGCACACGCTGAAGAAGTTCGGCATCTCCGTGACCTTCGTGGCGGACCCGGACAACCTGGACCAGTGGCGGGACGCCGTCCAGCCCAACACCAAGCTGTTTTTCGGCGAAGTGGTCTCCAACCCCCGCCAGGACGTCCTGGACATCGAGGGCGTCTCCCGCGTGGCGCACGAGGCCGGCGTGCCGCTGGTGGTCGACAACACGCTCTCCACCCCCTACCTGATCCGGCCGATCGAGTGGGGCGCGGACATCGTGGTCCATTCGGCCACCAAGTACCTCGGCGGGCACGGCGCCGCAATCGCCGGCGTGATCGTGGACTCCGGCAACTTCGACTTCGGGAAAGACCCGGAGCGGTTCCCCGGCTTCAACACCCCGGACCCCACCTACAACGGCCTGGTTTACGCCCGCGACCTCGGAGCCGACGGCGCGCTGGGCGCGAACCTCTCCTACATCCTCAAGGCCCGGGTCCAGCTCCTGCGCGACCTCGGCTCCGCGGTGTCCCCGTTCAACGCCTTCCTCATCGCCCAGGGCATCGAAACGCTGAGCCTGCGCGTCGAGCGCCACGTGGCCAACGCCACGAAGGTGGCGCAATGGCTGGAGGGGCGGGACGACGTCGAATCGGTCGCCTACGCCGGGCTGCCGTCCAGCCCCTGGTACGAGCGCGGCCGCAAGTACGGGCCCAAGGGGACAGGCGCCGTCGTGGCGTTCAACATCGCCGGGGGAGCGGAGGCCGGCAAGCGGTTCGTCGATGCCCTCGAACTGCACTCGCACGTCGCGAACATCGGCGATGTCCGGTCGCTGGTGATCCATCCGGCGTCGACCACCCACAGCCAGCTCTCGCCCGAACAGCAGGTGATCGCCGGGGTGAATCCCGGGCTGGTGCGGCTTTCGGTGGGACTGGAGCATATTGACGACATCCTGGCGGACCTCGACGCCGGATTCCGCGCGGCCAAGACCGCCTAGACGGAAGCCCACGCGGAATTTCCCCACCTTGCTGGCATGACGCCGGGAATCGCCGGCACTTCGGCGCGACCCGCCGGTCACGGCTGTCAAAGGTGGGGAAACTGCGGTGCTGACGGGTCCGGCTGTCACATGGAAGTCATAATCTTCGTGATTTCCGCACCCTGTTTCGTAGACTCGTACCAGGTCATGAGTGCCAGCGACAGCCCCGGCTTGCTGGCCGGCAACCCTCCTTTTGCGGCGGGGTGCCCCGGGTGAAGACCTGGCCTGCCGGTCAGCTGACGGCGGGCAAGCGCGAAGATAGGTCCTCACATGACGATTGCCGTCACCCGCACGGGTGTTCCCGAAACCAAACCATCCCGGACCCCTGACGGGACCGTCCAGTTCGTCAGGATCGGTGATCTGCAGCTCGAATCCGGGACTCCGTTGCCGGATGTGGTGCTCGCCTACGAGACGTGGGGGACCCTGAACGCGGACGCCTCCAACGCAGTGCTCATTGAACACGCCCTGACCGGCGACACACACGTGACCCGCGGCGAGAGCGGGGAGCCCGGCTGGTGGGAACAGCTCGCCGGACCCGGGGCTCCCGTGGACACGGACAAGTACTTCGTCGTTTCGATCAACATCCTGGGCGGCTGCTACGGATCCACCGGACCTTCCACCCCGGCCCCCGACGGGCGCCCCTGGGGATCGCGGTTCCCGCTGGTCACCCTGCGGGACACCGCCGCCGCCGAGGCGCGGCTGGCCGATGCCCTGGGCATCGGCAGCTGGTACGCGGTGCTGGGCGGCTCGCTCGGCGGCGCGCGGGCCCTTGAATGGGCCGTCACGTTTCCCGGCCGGGTCCGGCGCTGCGCCGTGATTTCCGTCGGCGCCAGCAGCACTGCCGAACAGATTGCCTTCGCGCAGGCACAGACGCTGGCCATCCGCCAGGACCCCCACTTCAGGGGCGGGGACTACTACGGCGGCCCGGAACCCGAGTCGGGGCTCGCCCTCGCCCGCCGCATCGCGCACATCACCTACCGCTCAGCGGCCGAACTGGACGGCCGGTTTGGCCGCAACGCCCAAGAGTCCGAGACGCCCCTGGAAGCCGGATCGCTGGCCGGACGCGGGCGCTATCAGGTGGAAAGCTACCTGGACCACCAGGGCAGCAAACTGGCCCGGCGTTTCGACGCGAACAGCTACATCGCGATCACCGAAGCCCTCATGAGCCACGATGTCTGCCGGGGGCGCGGAGGTCTCGGGGAGGCACTGGCCCCGGCCACCGCAGAATTCCTGGTGGCGGCCGTGGACTCGGACCGCCTGTATTTCCCGGCCCAGTCCCGTCAACTGGCAGAGGCCCTGCCGGGCGGCCCGGAACTGCATATCATTCAAGCGCCAATCGGCCACGACGGCTTCCTGACCGAAATCGGCCAGCTCAGCGGGCAGCTCCGGGAGACCTTCTTCAGCCACTAGGCCGGCCCGCTTGTGCATTTTTGCAGATGCGCTCTGCACTAATGGCCGTTGAGGCTGAGGGCCGGAGCGTCCATACTCATGGGGAATGACGCCCTGTGCCCTAAATCACAAGCGTCCTCAGTCCAATGGTCCACAGGGTGTCGATGGAGACGCCGAAGGAGTCACGATGAGTACGGAAAACGCCGCAAGGCGCGCTGAAGAAACCGACGTCAAAACGTCCGGCCTGAAGAAGGTGGTGGCGGCCTCCATGGCCGGCACCGTGGTTGAGTGGTACGAGTTTTTCCTCTACGCCTCCGCCGCCACCCTTGTGTTCGGCAAGCTGTTCTTCCCGAACACCGGTTCGGAACTGGATGGCATCCTCGCCGCTTTCCTCACCTACGCGGTCGGCTTCATTGCCCGCCCGATCGGCGGCATCGTCTTCGGCCACTTCGGCGACAAGTTCGGCCGCAAGCAGTTGCTCCAGCTGAGCATCATCCTTGTCGGCGTTGCCACCTTCGCCATGGGCTGCCTGCCCACCTTCGCGCAGATCGGCTACTGGGCCCCGGCCCTGCTGGTCTTCCTGCGCTTCGCCCAGGGCTTCGCCGTTGGCGGTGAATGGGGCGGCGCAGTCCTTCTCGTCGCCGAACACAGCCCGAGCAAGTCCCGCGGATTCTGGGCAAGCTGGCCGCAGTCGGCGGTTCCGATGGGCAACCTCCTGGCCACAGCTGTCCTGTTCACCCTTTCCGCCACGTTGTCCTCCGCCGACTTCCTCAGCTGGGGCTGGCGCGTAGCCTTCTGGCTCTCCGCCGTGATCGTGCTGGTCGGCTACTACATCCGCACCAAGGTCCAGGACGCCCCCATCTTCCTGGAGGCCCGCAAGGAGGTCGAGGCCGGCCACAAGGGCTACGGCGTGGCCGAGGTCTTCCGCCGCTACCCGCGCGGCGTCTTCACCGCCATGGGTCTGCGCTTCGCCGAGAACATCCTCTACTACCTTGTGGTCACCTTCTCGATCACTTACCTGAAGGTCATCGTCCAGACGGACACCTCGCGGATCCTGCTGCTGCTGCTTGTGGCGCACATCGTCCACTTCGCCGTGATCCCGATGGTCGGCAGGCTCTCGGACAACGTCGGCCGCAAGCCGGTCTACATGGCCGGCGCCATCCTCGGCGGAACGTGGGGATTCTTCGCGTTCCCGATGATGGACACCAAGAACGACCTCGTCATCCTCGCTGCGATCACCATCGGCCTGCTGTTCCACTCCCTGATGTACGCCGGCCAGCCGGCGCTCATGGCCGAAATGTTCCCGACCCGGATGCGCTACTCCGGCGTCTCGCTGGGCTACCAGGTCACCTCGATTGTGGCCGGTTCGCTGGCTCCGATCATCGCCGTCGCGCTCCTGGGCCAGTACAAGTCCTCGGTCCCGGTCGCCATCTACCTCCTCGGCGCCTGTGTAGTCACCTTGGTTGCGGTGTTCTTCCTTAAGGAAACCCGCGGCATCTCGCTCCGCGACGTCGACGCCGCCGACGCCCAGGGCACCGCTGACCTCCTCGCCGCCAGCAAGAAGTAACAACGAATTAGCACGGCAACAGCCCGGGTCCCGCACTGCGGGGCTCGGGCTGTTGGCGTTTGGAAGCAGGATCGGCCCGACAAGCTGGCTCAGCCGCCAGGACCGCTCAGCCTGCCAGGACCGCTTGGCGGTCGGCAATCTCGGTCCGGATCGCCTCCAGCACGGCACGGACCGGGGCCGAACGCAGCGCCTCGGGCCGGGCCACAGCCCAGATGGGCAGCTGGCGCTGGAAGTCGTCCGGCAGGACGGGCAGAAATTCCGGCCGGCCCGCCACGAGGAAATTGGGGAGCAGGCCTATCCCGGCGCCCCGCCGGACGGCCTCCAGCTGGGCGAAGACGCTTGTGGCCTGGAAGCTGGACCGCGGCACCGGCAGCTGCGTTGAACGGTGGCCCAGCTCCGCGACCTGGAGCGCCGATTCCACGTAGGAGACAAAGCCGTGCTGCCGGACGTCGTCGAGCGTTGCCGGAAGCCCGTGCTCCTGCGCATAGCCGGGACTGGCGTACAGCCTGAGGAAATAGTTGCTCAGGAAGATCGCGCGGGCGGTGGTGGTGTCCATGTTGCCCACCACCACTTCCAGGTCCACGCCGGAGCGGTTTTGGCTCACCTTGCGGGTGGCGCTGAGCAGTTCGACGTTGAGCAACGGATTCGCCCGCTGCAGCCGGACGAGGGCCGGGGCCAGGAATTCGGCGCAGAAGCCGTCCGGGGTGCTGATCCGGACCAAGCCGGAGACCACGTCGCCGGAGCGGGCAATGCTGCTGGAGAGGGCACCGAGAGTGCCCTCGATGGCTTCCGCCGCCGCGACCGCCTGGCTGCCGAGTTCGGTCAGCTCCCAGCCGTGCGGGCTGCGTTCGAGCGTCCGGCCGCCGAGCTGTTTGTCGAGGGCCAGGACGCGGCGGGAAATGGTGGTGTGGGTGGTGCCGAGCGTCTCGGCCACGGCGTTGAACCGGCCCAGCCGTGCCACGGTCAGCAGGATCAGCAGGTCGTCGGGGCTCGGAAGCCGGCGCAAGTCCACTATTGTCCCCCTCTGCAGCGAGCGTGGCGGAGCCAGAGCCCGTCATTGTGCATCTGTGCACATGGCATCTGTGATTTTTTACCTTGATTGCACTCTAGCAGGGTGTGATGGTGGACACGGGGCGCCGGAGTTTCGGTTTTCAGGCCGGAGCGCGTCGAGGCGCCCGGCAGCACATCAAGCAAAGGAGCTTAAGCCATGGCAGTCATCGCCTGGATCGGACTCGGAAACATGGGCGGATCCATGTCCGTCAACCTCTCAAACGCCGGACACGAAGTCCGTGGCTTCGACCTCAACAGCGCAGCCGTTGCCGCCGCCGAAGCCGGGGGAGTCAAGGCCGCCGGCAGCATCGCCGAGGCCGTCGCCGGCGCCGACGTCGTCTTCACCATGCTCCCCAAAGGTGAGCACGCCCGCGCCGTGTACCTCGGCCAGGACGGCGTCCTTGCCCACGCGGACACCCGGACCCTCCTGGTGGATTCCTCCACCATAGACATCGCCTCCGCGCAGGCCCTGCACGACGCCGCCGCTGCCGCCGGCTTCCGCTTCGTCGACGCACCCGTCTCCGGCGGCATGAGCGGCGCGAAGGCCGCCACACTGACGTTCATGATCGGCGGCGAGGCCGGCGCCGTCGCCGACGCCACCGAATACATCCGCCCCATGGCCGCGAACATCATCCCCACCGGCGGCGCCACCACCGGCCAGGCCGCGAAGATCTGCAACAACCTCATGCTCTTCATCAACCTCGCCTCCACCGCCGAGGGCGCGGTCCTGGCCGAGCGGCTCGGCCTGGACAAGCAGGTCTTCTGGGACATCGCGTCGGTCTCCTCCGGCGACAGCTGGGCGCTGCGCACCTGGTACCCCGTGGCCGGCGTCGTGCCGACCGCCGCGTCCAACAACGACTTCGCTCCGACATTCACCACCGAACTGGCCAACAAGGACATCGGCCTGGCCATCAGCGCCGCGCGGGACACCGGCACCCCGCTGGAACTCGGCGAGCACGTCCAGCAGCTCTTCCAGCGGCTCATCGACTCCGGCCAGTCCGGCCAGGACTGCTCGATGATCGTCAAGCTCGTCGACGGCACCCTCGAGTCCGCCAACTAGCCCTTAACGGCCCTGCCCTTCACGGCCCTGCCCTTAACGGCCCTGCCCCTCACGAAAGAGACCCACCCATGGAACGCATCCCGCACTTCATCAACGGCGCCCTGATTGCCGACGCCGAGCGCTTCGGCCCCGTGTTCAACCCGGCCACCGGCGAGCAGGAGAAAGAGGTCGCCCTGGCCTCCGCCGCCCGCGTCGAGGAGGCCATCGAGGCCGCCCGCGCCGCCCTGCCCGGCTGGCGCGCCACGAGCCTGGCCAGGCGCACAGCCATCTTCTTCAAGGTCCGTGAACTGCTCATGCAGCGCCGGCCCGAACTCGCGGCCCTGCTCACCAGCGAGCACGGCAAGGTCCTCTCTGACGCGGAAGGTGAAATCACCCGCGGCCTGGAGAACATCGAATTCGCCACCGGGCTCTCCCACATGCTCAAAGGCGAACGCTCGGAGCAGGTCTCCGGCGGCGTCGATGTCCACTCGGTCCGCCAGCCGGTCGGCGTCGTCGCCTGCATCACGCCGTTCAACTTCCCCGCCATGGTGCCGCTGTGGATGATCGGCAGCGCCCTGGCCTGCGGAAACACGGTGCTGCTCAAGCCGAGTGAAAAGGACCCGTCCTCCGCCATCTTCATCGCCCAGGTCTTCGCCGAGGCCGGGCTGCCGGCAGGGGTGCTCAACGTCGTCCACGGGGACAAGGAAGCCGTGGACGTCCTGCTGGAACACCCGACGGTCAAGGCCATCAGCTTCGTCGGCTCGACGCCGATCGCGCAGTCCATCTACAAGCGCGCCGCTGATCACGGCAAGCGCGTCCAGGCCCTGGGCGGCGCGAAGAACCACATGGTGGTCCTGCCGGACGCGGACCTCAACATGGCCGCGGACGCCGCCGTCTCGGCCGCCTACGGCTCCGCCGGGGAGCGCTGCATGGCAGTCAGCGTCCTCGTCGCGGTCGGCAGCATCGCCGACGACCTCGTGGAGGCGATCACCACCCGCATGGCAGCCCTCACGATCGGCCCGGGCACGGACCCGGCCTCCCAGATGGGTCCGCTCATCACGGCCGAGCACCGCGACAAAGTGGCCTCCTACGTTGCCGGAGCGGCCGACGAGGGCGCCACCGTGGTGGTGGACGGCCGCGAACACGATTTCGACTCCAACGGCTTCTTCATCGGCGTCAGCCTGATCGACCACGTCAAGCCCGGAATGAAGGTCTACGACGACGAGATCTTCGGGCCCGTCCTCTCCGTGGTCCGCGTCGAGACCTATGCCGACGCCGTGAAGCTGGTCAACGACAACGAGTTCGGCAACGGCGTGGCCATCTTTACCCGCGACGGCGGCGCCGCCCGCCAGTTCGAGTTCGACGTCGAGGCCGGCATGGTGGGCGTCAACGTGCCCATCCCGGTGCCGGTGGGCACCTTCTCCTTCGGCGGCTGGAAGAATTCGCTGTTCGGCGACACCCACATGTACGGCCCTGAAAGCATCCGTTTCTACACCCGCGGCAAGGTGGTCACCACCCGCTGGCCGGACCCGTCCACCTCGGTGATCGACCTCGGCTTCCCCCAGGTCGACTGACGCTTCTGCCCGTGAAGGCAACGCGGGGTCACTCAGCGCCCATCCGGCACCGGATCAGGGGCCGCAAGTGACCCCTCGTTGCTTTCGGGGGCCGGGATTAGAGTAGGCACGCAGGGACAGCCAGGATCCGGGAGGCACCATGACCACGCTCGTCAACCGTCCCAACACGGCATTGCTCGTCGTCGATATGCAGATCGGCGTCGTCGCGGAGGCCTACCGCCGCGACGACGTCGTCGCAACCATCGCCGCGCTCGTGGACAAGGCCCGCGACGCCGGGGCGGACGTCGTCTGGGTGCAGCACAGCGGTGAGGAACTCCCGCGCGGCAGCGACGGCTGGCAGTACGTGCCGGAGCTCGCGCGCCGCAGTTCGGAGCCGCTCGTGGCCAAGGAGTACAGCGACGCCTTCGAGGCCACCGACCTGGAATCCGTGCTGGCCGGGCGCGGCATCGGGCGCTTCTTCCTGGCCGGTGCGCAGACCGACGAGTGCATCCGCTCGACCCTGCACGGCGCGATCACCCGCGGCTACGACGTCACGCTGGTCGCCGACGCCCACACCACCGAGGACCTGACCGAGTACGGCGCCCCGCCGCCGGCTCTGGTGGTCGCGCACACCAATCTGTACTGGCAGTACCACAAGGCGCCGGGGCGGACGGCGGGAACGGTCAAAGCGGCCGACGTCGAGTTCGCCGGCCCGGCAGGGTCTTAGCCCTTCATGATTTCCGCGCGCTGGGCCATGTAGTCCTCCATGGACAGCTTGCCGTCGGTGTACTGCTGGTCGAGCTCGGCCAGCTTGCGGGCCCGGTAGCCCTGCCCGGCCGACGGCGGCGGAGACTGCGGCGCCTGCGCCTGTCCCGCGCCCGGCGCCGGGGGAGTTTGCGATGCCTGCGGCCGTTGCGGTTGCGGCGGGTTGTTCAGGTACTCCGGGCTGTCCTCGTACGGGACGGGGGACTGGTAGCCGACCGGGTTTGGGTACTGCTGGCCGGGGTACGGCTGGTTCGGGAACGGCTGGTCCGGAAACCGGGGACGGGGGTTCTGCGCGCTCGGGTACTCCGCGCTGGGGTACGGCGGGTTGGGATACGGCTCGTTGGCAGGACCCGACTGCTTCGGGGCGCCCAGCTGGCCAAAGCCGCCGAAGTAGTCCTGCTGGGTGTAGCCATCACGCGGCTGGTTACCCTGGCCGGGGTTGTTCTGGCTGCCCGGGAACCGGCCGAACTGTCCCGGCGTGCCCTGGTTCCGGCCGCGGGCAGACCTGCGGTAGAGGCGCATCGCCACGGGAACCAGGAAGGACAACACGATGATCCAGAAGAACATACTGCTCACGGTACTGGGCCTTTCAGCTGCTGGGCCTTCTCATCTGCGGGCTCATCTGTAGGGCCGGAGAAGTGTTCCTCCAGCTTATGCCCCGCAGGCTCAGGCCCGAAGCCTCAGGACCGGACCGCGTCCTCGGCTCCGGGCGGGCCTTCGCCGGAACCAAGCGGAACGCCGGGACCGAACACCGGTCCGGCCAGCGGCCGCTTGGCCGTCATGCCGTCGCCGGAGGAGCGGTGCCGCAGCCGGCGGACCACCCAGGGGACGAAATACTCCCTGGCCCACACCAGGTCCCCGCTGCGCGCCTCGCGCCAACTGCGCTGTGGCAGCGGTTTGGGGGAGAGGGGCTGGAGCGTGTGCTCGACGTTCAGCGAGTCCAGCACCATGGCCGCGATCGTGTGGTGGCCCAGCGGTGAGAAATGCAGCCGGTCGACATTCCACATCTGCGGGTCATTGAGCTGGCGCAGCGACCACATGTCCGCGATCACGGCGTCGTGGCGCGCGGCGATCGTGCGCAGGTTCTCGTTGTAAATGGCCACCTTGCTGCGGATCCGGCCCAGCACCGTGGAGCCGGTATCCGGGCCGTTGAACAGGACAACGGTGGCGCCGCCCAGGCTCAGGATCTGCACCACCGAATCCAGCTTTTCGGCCAGCACGTCCGGATCGCCGCCCGGGCGGATGAGGTCGTTGCCGCCTGCGGAGAGCGTGATGAGGTCCGGTTTGAGGGACAGGCAGTGAGCCATTTGCTGGTCCACGATCTGCTGCAGGAGCCGGCCACGGACGGCCAGGTTCGCGTAGGCGAAGTCGTTGTGCCCACGGCTGAGTTCCTCGGCCACGCGGTCCGCCCAGCCCCGATGGCCGCCCGGACTGGCCGGTTCCGGATCGCCGATGCCCTCCGTGAATGAGTCGCCCATCGCCACATACCGGGTCCACGGGTGGGTGACGGTGTCAACGGTGGTCTCGGCTGGGGTGTCCGGTGAATTTTCCATGGGATAGGTATTGCTCACCCCCTTATCCTGCACTGTTCCCGTTTAGCTGCGCCACCGTATTAGCTGCGCCCCGTAATTTGTTACCGTCGGGTAACTGTAAGAATAGTTCCATGACTCACGCTGACGCCTTCCCCGCCCCTGTCGTCCAATGGTCCCAGCCGGAGCAGGAACGGGCCGGCAAGCCGCTTCTTGTCCTGTTGCACGGCTACGGCGCCAACGAACAGGATCTGCTCAGCCTGGCCGGGATGCTGCCGCAGGAATTTGCGGTGGCCTCGTTGCGCGCCCCGATCGCCATGGGACCGGGCTTCACCTGGTTCCCGCTGACAGGGTCCATTGACTACTCGCTCGACGCCGTCAAGGTCGCGGCAGGCTACGTTCAGGACTGGCTCGACGGCGTCAAAGCCAACCACCCGTCGGTGACGCTGTTGGGGTTCTCGATGGGCATGGCGATGGCCACCACGTTGCTGCGGCAGCGGCCGGCGGACTTTGCCGCCGTCGTCGGGCTGTCAGGTTTTGTCGTCGACGCCGGCGATGACCCCAGCTTCCGCGACGGCGAACTGGACGGCACTGTGCCGCTGTTCTGGGGGCGGGACCAGCAGGACCCCGTGATCACCGAGGACAAGATCGACTACACCGTCGGCTGGGTGCGCAAGCACGTGAAGCTCACCAAGGTCCTCTACACGGGCATGTGGCACGGCATCAACCAGCAGGAGATCGGCCACGTCTCGGAGTTCCTCACGCACGTGGTGCTCAACGCCAAGAAGTAGGCGCGCCGGGGAAGTGTGCGCCGGGAAGCGGCGCCGGGCGGGCGGCTAGGCGGCCGGGGGCGCGCTGATCCGCACGGTCCGGCCGTTCACGGTGACGGTGTCGCCGTCGTGCAGCTGGCGGCCGCGGCGCTCGTCGATTTCGCCGTTGACCTTCACCAGCCCGTTCTTGATCAGTTCGGCGGCCTCCACGCCGTCCTCGACCAGATTCGCAAGCTTCAGCAGCTGGCCCAGCCGGATCATGCTGTCGCGGATAGTGATGTCTTCGAATTCCGGATTGCTCATACAAGCAATAATGCCTGACCTAAGGTGGCACCTATGACCCATCACCGCCGTCTTCCGCTGATCGTCGGCCTGCCCATGGCCGTCGCAACGGGACTGTTCATCCCGATCCAGGGCCGGATTAACGGCGCCCTCGGGGTGGCGCTGGAGGACGGAATCGGTGCCGCCGTCGTCAGCTTCAGCACCGGACTGCTGGTCATGACGGTCATTTCCCTGGCCTTGCCCCGGGGCCGCGCAGGGCTGGCGCGGATCCTGCCCGCCGTGCGCGAACGGCAGTTTCCGCCGTACTACGTCCTGGCCGGCTGCATCGGCGCCCTCTTCGTCTTCGCCCAGTCCTTCACCGTGGGACTGCTCGGCGTCGCCCTCTTCACGGTGGCCGCCGTGACGGGACAGACCCTCAGCGGCCTGCTGGTGGACCGGATGGGGATCGGACCGGCGGGGAAGAGGCCCATTACCGGCATCCGGGTGCTCGGCAGTGTGCTCACCGTTGCCGCCGTCGCCTGGGCGGTGTCGCCCAGATTCAGCGCCGGGGAATCCGGGCTGCAGTTGCTGGTTCCCGTGATGCTTCCGCTCCTGGCCGGGTTCCTGATGAGTTTCCAGCAGGCCATGAACGGCACAGCCACCGTGCACTACGGCACCCCCATCGCCGCGACACTCGTGAACTTCATCGCCGGAGCGGCCCTGCTGTGGGTGGCCTGGCTGATCAAACTCGCCGTGGCCGGGGCCGGCAACCCCCTCCCGGCGCAGTGGTGGTACTACCTTGGCGGCCCGCTCGGCTGCATCTTCATCGGCATCGGCGCCCTCCTGGTCCGCAGCCTGGGCGTGCTGGTCACCGGCCTCGGGATGATTGCCGGCCAGCTGCTGGGGTCCCTCGGACTGGACCTTATATTGCCGGTGCCCGGAACGGTGATCGCCCTCCCCACGGTCCTCGGCACCATCCTGACGCTCGGCGCCATCGTCCTGGCCACCCTGCCCTGGCCCAAGGGCGCGCTGAAGCGGTAGCGGGCCGGTAGGCTTGGAGTTTGCATCGCACTGTTCGCATTGCATTGTTCGTATCGCTTTGTTCGTATCGTCCCGGCCGGCAACCAGCCGGCGTCCCGGGGCCAACACCACGGACCGCACCCAGCGGCCCTGTAGAAAATTGGAGTTCCCATGGCAGCAAAATCCGTCCTCGACCAGATCATTTCCCTCGCCAAGCGCCGGGGATTCGTTTTCCAGGCCGGTGAAATCTATGGTGGCTCCCGTTCTGCCTGGGACTACGGCCCGCTCGGCGCCGAGCTCAAGGAAAACATCAAGCGCCAGTGGTGGCAGTCCGTGGTCCGCGGCCGCGACGACGTCGTGGGCCTGGATTCCTCCGTTATCCTGCCCCGTCAGGTGTGGGAGGCCTCCGGCCACGTCGATGTGTTCTCCGACCCGCTGGTGGAATGCCTGTCCTGCCACAAGCGCTACCGCGCGGACCACCTCGAGGAAGAGTACGAGGAGAAGAAGGGCCGTCCCGCCGAGAACGGCCTCAAGGACATCGCCTGCGCCAACTGCGGCACCCGCGGCCAGTGGACCGAGCCCCATGAATTCTCCGGGCTGCTCAAGACCTACCTTGGCCCCGTCGCCAGCGAAGAAGGCCTGCACTACCTGCGGCCCGAAACGGCCCAGGGCATCTTCGTGAACTTTTCCAACGTCCTGACCACCTCGCGGAAGAAACCGCCCTTCGGCATCGGCCAGATCGGCAAGTCCTTCCGCAACGAGATCACGCCCGGCAACTTCATCTTCCGCACCCGCGAGTTCGAGCAGATGGAGATGGAATTCTTCGTCGAGCCCGGCACCGACGAACAGTGGCACGAGTACTGGATGAAGGAACGCATGTCCTGGTACACGGGCCTGGGCATCCGCGAAGAGAACCTGCGCTTCTTCGAGCACCCGCTGGACAAGCTCAGCCACTACTCCAAGGGCACCACGGACATCGAATACCGTTTCGGATTCCAGGGCTCGGAGTGGGGCGAGCTCGAGGGCATCGCCAACCGCACCGACTTTGACCTCTCCACCCACGCCAAGGCCTCCGGCGCGGACCTGAGCTACTTCAACCAGGCCACCAACGAACGCTACACCCCGTATGTGATCGAGCCCGCGGCCGGCCTGACCCGTTCGTTCATGGCCTTCATGATCGATGCCTACACCGAGGACGAGGCCCCCAACGCCAAGGGCGGGGTGGACATCCGCACCGTGCTCAAGCTCGATCCGCGCCTGGCGCCGGTGAAGGCGGCCGTGCTGCCGCTGAGCCGCAACGAGGACCTGTCCCCGAAGGCCAAGGACCTCGCAGCGCAGCTGCGCAAGAGCTGGAACATCGAGTTCGACGACGCCGGCGCCATCGGCCGCCGCTACCGCCGCCAGGATGAGATCGGCACCCCGTTCTGCATCACCGTGGACTTCGACACGCTCGAGGACCAGGCCGTCACCATCCGCGAACGCGACACCATGAGCCAGGAACGCGTCTCCCTGGACAAGGTGGAGGGTTACCTGGCCGCACGGCTGATCGGCGCCTGATCATGGCGATCGCATACCGGGAATGGCGGGAAGGCGACGACCTCGCGCTGCTGGAAATCTGGGGCGGCCCTGAGACCGTCCAGGCCGGACAGTTCCGCGGGACGCTGTCGCCCTCGGGCAATTCCCCGTGGCGCCGCTGCATCGTGGCCGAGGACGTCGTGGACGGTGTCGCCATTCCGGTGGCGGCCGCCGTGGTCCACGAGGCCTCGCTGCACCCGGACCGGCTCTGGGCGTATGTCGAGGTCGCCCGGGACCACCGCCGCGCCGGCCTGGGGTCCACGCTGCTGACCATGCTGCGGCACGAGGCCGCCCAGGCGCCGTCGGGCGTGTCCAGACTGCGCTGCAAAGTGGAGCCGGGCACACCCGGTGCGGCGTTTGCCGAGGCCGCGGGCCTGGCCCCGATCCAGCGTTCCCGCCTCGTCGTCGTTGACCCGGCTCCGCTCAAGCTGCCGGTGTTCGGCGACGGTTCGGAGTCCGCGGCCACCGACCAGGTCGAGGACCTGGCCACGGGTTCGGTGGAGCTCAGCGACGTCGTGGGACGCTACTACACGGCCGTGCACGGCTGGGACAGCCCGGGGGAGCTGAGCGTCGCCGCGGTGCAGCGCCTGTTCCTCGATGACCTCAGCGGCGCCCACGGAGCGATCGTGCTGCGGGCGCCCAAGGCCAGCGCCTTCGGGCACGGCATCGCGGCCAGCCGCAAGGGCCGGCTGGAGGGGTTCGCCATCAGCTACGCCCAGGGAATTCCGGGGGCCGACGGCGGCGCCGATGCCGGTGCCGGCGGCGCGGCCTCGACCACTGAGCCTACTGAGGTGTTCCTCGGGCACGAGCCCAAACTTGGCGCGGACGAGGCCAAGGCCGCCGTCCGGGACCTTTTGGCCCTGATCGCTTACCAGCACCCGGTGATGCTCGAACTGGACGACGCCATGACCGCCCTGCGCACCGTCGTCGAACCGCTGCTCGAGAGCGGCAAGGCCCATGTCCAGGGCTCGGAAACGCTCGTCGTCTCCGACCCGGCCTAGGCCTTAACCCGACTGACCCGCAGCTGTAGCCGTAGAAAGCTCTATGACGGCCGCAGCTGCGGGTCAGTCTGCGTTAAGACCCACTTATGGGGGGCGCCGTTATTTGGGCATCACCGGCGGCACGAAGTCGAAGGTCATGCCCAGCAGCCAGACGAGCAGCAGGACCACCGGCAGGTGGAAGACGAACTGCAGGAAGGTGAAGCCCACCAGGTCCCGGGCGCGCAGCCGCAGCACCGCGAGCAGCGGCAGCATGAAGAACGGGTTGACCAGGTTCGGCAGCGCCTCGGCGATGTTGTAGATCTGCACGGTCCAGCCGAGGTTCATCTGCACGTCGGTGGCCGACTGCATCACGTAGGGCGCCTCTACCAGCCATTTTCCGCCCCCGGAGGGGACCAAGATGCCCAGTACAGCCGTGTAGAGGGCAATGACGACGGCGAAGCCGCCGCCGCTGCCGATGTCCGAGAAGAACGCCGCGAGGTGGGTGGAGAGGCTCATGCCGCCGGTTCCCGTGGCCTTGGTCAGGATGGCCGCCATCGCCGCGTACAGCGGGAACTGCACGAGGATGCCCGCGGTGGCCGGGACGGCCTTCGTCACGGCCTGCAGGAAGTTCCGCGGCGTCCCGTGCAGGACCAGGCCCAGGATGAGGAACACGAGCAGGTAGCCGTTGAGGCTGCTGACCACGCTGAGGAAGGACTTGGTGAGGAACTGCGAGACGAGCCAGCCGAGCGTGAGGACGCCCGCCAGGATCGGCAGGACCCGGCTGTATTCGAGCCATTCGCCCGGCCGGGAACGCGGCGCGGACTCGGCCGGCTCGTCGTCCAGGTCCACGCCCAGGTCCTCTGCGGTGCGGATCGAGCCGCCCTGGGGCGCGGAGAAGTGAGCAATCACGGTGGTCAGGGCCATCAGGATGGCCAGCGTCAGCAGTGACTGCCAGGTAAAGATCGTGGTGCCGAAGTCCAGGATGCCCGTGATCTTCAGCAGCGCCGGCGGCAGCGACGCGGCCGTGGCCTGCAGCTGCGCGGCAGAGGAGGACAGCCCCAGAGCCCAGACGGCGCCGAGGCCCATGAACGCCGCCGCACCCAGGGCACGGTAATCCACCGTCAGGTCCTTGCGGCGGGCAATCGCGCGGGCCAGCAGCCCGCCGAAGATCAGGCTGAGCCCCCAGTTGAGGAAGGACACGGACATGGCGAGCACGGCCACGAAGCTCACCGCGGTCCGCGCCGTTGACGGCACGAGCGCCAGCCTGTTGATCAGTCTCGCCACGGGCGGGGAGGTGGCCACGACGTAGCCGGTGAGGACCACCATGGCCATCTGCAGGGTAAAGGCCGTCAGGTCCCAGAAGCCGTTGCCGAACGAGTCGGCGATTGCCTGGGGCGTGGCGCCGATGGCGAGTGCGGCCACCGCGATGATGACGACGCCGGCGAGGGCGAAGATGTAGGCGTCCGGGAACCACCGCTCCGTCCACGCCGCCATTCGTTGGGCTATCCGTGCGAGACCGCGTTCTTCGGTTCCGCTCTTGGTCACGACTGTGCTTGCCACAGGTGTCCCTCTCCATTGAGTGCTTTTTGTACCCCACGGAGTTTAGTCAAGACGATGGCGGAAGTAGGGCTTATCGGCGCTTGGCACCTGCGCGCCGGGGGCCGTCGGCCTCGTCGAGCCGGCGTCTTTCCTCCTCGGTCGGGGCGCCGCCGCCAAGACCGGCCGGCATCCACCAGGCCCCGGGGGCCGGTCGCAGGGGGAAATCGGCAATGCCGGCGTCGATCCCGTCCTGCAGGGTCTTGGCCAGGCGCGCCGTCGCGGCCCGGGCGTCGTCGGCCGGGTCCGGGAGCGAGCCCGGAAGGATCGGCTCGCCGACGTGGATGCGGACCGGGGCGCGCCAGGCGTGCCGCGGCGAGAAGGCATGGTGGCGGGTCATCAGCCGGTGGGCGCCCCAGATGGAGACCGGGATGATCGGCACGCCGGCCTCGGCGGCCATCCGCACCGCACCGGTCTTGCATTCGCGCACCGTGAAGCTGCGGCTCACGCCGGCCTCTGGCAGGACGGCGACGTATTCGCCCTCCCTCAGGCGGGCGACGGCGGCGTCGTAGGCGTGTGCTCCCGATCCGTACCCGACCACCACATGCCCGGCGGCGCTGACCGCGGGGCCAGCAAACCAGTGGTCGGCGGCGCCCTGCGTGATGAGGAAACGCAGCTGGGCCCGGTTGTGCCACCACAGCAGCATCTCGGCAAAGGCAAAGTCGAGGTAGCCGAAGTGCGTGATCGCGATCACGGCGCCCTGGCCGGGCACCACCGGGCGGGACGGGAGGCGGGTTGATGCGCCGCGGGTTGAGGCATTGGGAGGCCCGGGCTGGGGCAGGTGCTCCCGCCCCGTGACGAGGACGCGGATCCGGAACAGCCAGCGCAGCGCCAGCCCGGTGCGGACAATGAAACGGTAGAACCGGTCGCTGGGCTCCGGCCGCCACTTCACGGGCCGCCAGCCCAGCCCGTGCCGGGCACCTGCCGGGCCGCGCACGTCAGTGTCCGCCCACCCGCCGCCGGGGCGGCCAGGGCAGGAAGCCGGAGGTGGAGTCGATGTATTCCTTGTACCCGGGACGCGCGGACATTGCCTTTTCCGTCAGCGGCTTCCCGGTCTTGCCGGCGAGCGTCCAGATCATCAGGGCGGGGGAGAGCACGGTCAGGACACCCGGCCAGGAATCGGCCGCCACCAGGAACAGCCCTGCCCAGACGGCGGCGTCGCCGAAATAGTTGGGGTGGCGGGTGTAGCGCCACAGGCCGGTGTTGAGGACGGTGCCGCGCCTGGCGGGATCGGCCTTGAACTGCGTCAGCTGCCAGTCGCCGACCGTCTCGAACACGAAGCCAAGGATCCAGAGCAGGACGCCGGCGAACGCCAGCCAGCCCAGGCTTCCCGTGGCGAACATGCCGACCTGGATGGTGAGCGAGACGAAGAACATCACCAGCCCCTGGGGCAGGTAGACCCGCCGCAGGGCATAGACATTGCGTGATCCGGGCGCTCCGGCGAGCATGTCCACGTAGCGCGGGTCCTCGTGGCCGCCGCGTGCGCGTGCCCCGATGTGGACGGCGAGGCGGATGCCCCACACCGCGACCAGGGCAAGCAGGAGCAGCCGCCTGCCGGCGTCGCCGTATCCGGCGGAAAGCACCCACGAGATGCCGGCCACCACCACGAAGCCCAGACCCCAGACGGTGTCGATGACGGAGTGCCGGTTCTGCCGCACGGCAACCGCGAAAGTCACTGCGAGCAGCACCACGAGTCCCGCGATGACCCAGGGCAGGCTGGCAAGGAAGGCATCGAGCGGGAACGGCGGCATCACAACACCACCGGCATACGCGTTCCGGCCGCCGGCGGGGCGCCGCCGAGGGCGCTGCGCAATGCGTCCCTGGCGCCGGAAACATCGGCCCCCGTTGCCTCGCTGAAGGCGTCCAGGACGAAGCCGTTCGCCAGCACGTTCCACAGTGGCAGCCGGCGGATCATGAAATGGCCGGCCTCCTTGAGCGAGACGTAGTCAACGGACGCGGCGACGCCCTCGGCGCGCCGGGCATAGTCCAGTGAGTTCGCCGGGCTGGTCCAGCGGTCGTCGGTCCCGTGGACGATCAGGACGCGGCGGCCCGCGACAGGCTGGACCGAGGTCTTGTGGTTCAGCCACGGGGCGAGCGCGACGACGGCCTCGACCTGCGCGTCGTCGGCCACGCACAGCGCCGTGAGACCCCCCATGGAGTGGCCCAGCAGGTACACCGGCACGCCGGGATGTTCCTGGCTGATCCGGGCGAGCGCCCAACGGGCATCGTGAACGGGGGACATGTCCTCCCCGTTCCAGCCGCGGTAGCGGTTGCGCAGGGTCCACACGGCCAGCCCGTGGGGGCCGCCCTGCCTGTGCAGCGCCCGGGCGAAGGGCACCATCCGGGCCGGACTCAGGTGCCGGCCGCGGACTGCGTCAAAACTGTCGGCCCGCCCGCCGTGCAGGATCAACACGACTCCGCGGGCCTCCCCGGCGGCTTCGGCGATGGTCAGCACGGCTTTGGCGACGGGCCCGGAACGGCCCGCCTCCGGCTCGCGGTCGTCGAGTTTGCGCATTGCCACGTATGTCTCCTTCCGGTCCTTCGTCCGTCAATTACCAACCATAGGTTGCGGCCCCCTCCCGTCAAGGCCGGTGGTCCCTAGTGTGGATTCGGAGCCGGCGCCCCCGGTGATGGGTGCGGCCGGCACGCGTGCATTTGCTGGCGCCCTTGACGGGGAAATGCGGGAAGAGTAGGCATGAGCAGGTAAACCTCCGGGCGCCACGCCGGCTGGGAGCGCAGAGAACCGTCCGGTCGAATCTCACGACGAAATCGACGGTATACATAATGAACGGAACACAGTTCGATAGCCTGCGCGGGCAAGTCCGCGGGCAGATCATCACGCCCGGCGACGCCGGCTACGATGCGGCACGGGCAGTCTTCAACGGCATGATCGATAAGAGGCCGGCAGCGGTGGCCCAGGTATCCCAGGTGGCCGATGTCATCTCCTGCGTCAACTTCGCCCGGGACAACTCCCTGGACCTGGCGGTCCGCGGTGGAGGACACAGTGCCCCGGGCTTTGGCACGTGGGATGACGCCCTGGTCATCGATTTCTCCAACATGACCGGCGTCCGGGTTAATCCGGCAGCCGCGACGGCGCGCGCGGAGCCGGGTGCGACGTGGGCTGACTTCAACCACGCGACCCATGCCTTCGGGCTGGCAACTCCCGGCGGCATTGTCGGCTCGACCGGCATCGCCGGGCTGACCCTCGGCGGCGGCATTGGATACCTGAGCCGCAAGTATGGACTCAGCTGCGACAACCTGCTCTCTGCCGACGTCGTCACGGCCGAGGGAAAATTCCTTACCGCCAGCGAAAGCGAGAACGAGGACCTGTTCTGGGCGTTGCGCGGCGGCGGCGGGAACTTCGGCGTCGTGACGTCGTTCGAGTACCGGATGCACCCCGTGGACATGGTCCACGCCGGCATCATCATTTACCCCATCGAGCATGCCGAGACGGTGGCGCGGTTTTACCGGGACTACATGGCCACCGCCCCTGAAGAGTTTGGCGCGTTCCTGGGCTTCCACCAGGGTCCTCCTGTTCCGTTCCTGCCCGAGGAATGGCATGGCAAACCGGTGTGCGTCATCGTCGGCATGTGGACCGGTGATCCGGCGGAAGGTCCGGCACGCTGGCAGCCGTTCCTGGACGCCGCGCCGGCTGCGGGATCCATGGTGGGACCAATGCCGTACCCCGCCTTGAACTCGGCATTCGACCCGCTGCAGCCCCCTGGCATGCAGGCCTACTGGAAAGCGGATTTTCTGGCAGAACTGAACGACGGTGCCATCGCGGCGCACATCGAACACGGCAGCAAGGTCCCCAGCGTGCAGACCGCGGTACACCTCTACCCCATCGATGGTGCGGTCCAGCGGGTGGGCGTGACGGACACGGCGTTCGCCAACAGGAACGTGAAGTTTTCGCCCGTGATCGCGGCGCAGTGGATGGACCCCGCGGAAAACGAGGCAAACATCGCGTGGGTGCGGGACTACGCGGCCGCCCTGCGGCCCTATTCGGCCCCCGGCGGCTACATCAACTTCATGGACGGCGATGATCTACCCAGGGTTGCGGAGAACTACGGGGAGAACTACAAGCGGCTGAGGGAGGTCAAAGCCAAATACGATCCGCAGAACCTCTTCCACGTCAACCAGAACATCGCGCCGGCGTAAGCGCGGCGTCATCGGTCCTGAGCGGAACCGCCCACGCCGTAAAGTTTTCGGCATGAGGTTGAACTGCTGATGGGCGCCGGACACTCGCACTCCCACAACGAACATCCGGAGCCGACGCCTCAAATGCTGGCTGCGCGGAAGAAGGCCAACTGGATCCTGGCTGCCATCCTGATCCCGCTGACCCTGCTGACCCTGGCGGCCATGGCTTTCATGTGGCCGTCGGGAAGCAAGGAAGGCATCACGCTGGCCAGCCCGTACGCGGCGGCCCCGGGGGTGACGTTTGACACCGGCAAGATCCAGCGGGTCGTCGTCGGCAGCTGTTCGGATGTCCAGGCCGGCGGTGACGCCGCCCAGCAGGGCACCTCCGGTTCCGGGGCCGCGCCGCAGCCGCCGAACGAGGGCTCTCAATGCACGTTCGCCTACACCGAGCCGGACAAGGGCGGCAACCCGGTGAAAGTGGTCATCAACCCTGACGTCGCGAAGTCCCACGGCGTGAAGCCCGGGGACGGCATCCGCTACCTGAACCTCTCCAAGGTGCAGGGCGCCGCGGGCCAGGGCGCGCCGGCCTATGTCTTCGTCGACTTTGTCCGGACCCTGCCCATCGTCTTCCTGGCCGTGCTCTACGCCGTCGTGGTGATCGCCGTGGCGCGCTGGCGCGGACTGCGGGCCCTGATCGGGCTTGTCGGCGCATACGTGGTGCTTGTCTCGTTTATGCTGCCCGGGCTGGTCGAGGGCAAGCCGCCGCTGCTCCTGGCTCTCGTGGGATCCACGGTGATCATGATCGGGGTGCTCTACTTCGCCCACGGCTTCTCCGCCCGCACGTCGACGGCGCTGCTCGGGACGATGTTCGGCCTCGCCATTACGGCGCTGCTGGCGGCCTGGGCCACCGACGCCGCCAACCTCGCCGGTGTGGGCAGCCACGACGCTGCCACCCTGACCAACATCTCAGACAACATCTCAATCTCCGGCATCATCCTGTGCGGACTGATCATTTCCGGGCTGGGCGTGCTCAACGACGTCACCATCACACAGTCCTCGGCCGTCTGGGAACTGTGGGAACTGGCCCCCGAAACCAGCGCCCGGCAGCTCTTCACGTCCGCCATGCGGATCGGCCGGGACCATATCGCCTCCACCGTCTACACCATCGCGTTTGCCTATGCCGGCGCGGCCCTGCCGGTGCTGATCCTGGTCATGCTCTACGAGCGGCCGCTCGGGGACGCCCTGACCAGTGCCGAACTTTCCGAGGAAGTCATCCGCACCCTCGTCGGCTCCGTGGGACTCGTCCTGGCCGTGCCGGTCACCACCCTCATCGCCGTGCTGGTGGTCAAGGCCACCGGCATCAGGGGCGGTGCGGCCAGGGGCGGTGCGGTCAGGGGCGGCGCGGAGACGCCCGGTGCCGCTTCCGCCCGCGTGCTGGCCGGCGGCCGCGCGCCCGCCGCCGGTGCGTCCGACTGGGGCGGGTCCGACGGCGGCGGGTCTGCGGAGACCGAGCCGGATGGCATCGGGCCGGCTGGGACTGGGCCGGATGAGACCGAGCCAGACCTAGTCGGGTCCGGCGGTGCCGGTGCCGGTGGCGCCACCCGCCGCGGGCGGCGGGCCGCACTGCGGGGCTGACTACGAATCTGCCCGCACCGAACGCCGCCAGATCGGGGAGATTTCCACATAGCCGGAGCGGGACCGGGCCGATTTGCCCGTCTTTGAGACAATGGTCGGGTGACTGTTGTAGCAACCCCTCCCGCCCCCAAGCTGGAACTCCCGCCCCTGAAGCTGGGCCCGATCACGGTGGACACCCCCGTGATCCTGGCTCCCATGGCGGGCATCACCAACTCCGCCTTCCGCAGACTGTGCCGTGAATACGGCGGCGGCCTGTACGTGGCGGAGATGGTCACCTCGCGTGCCCTCGTCGAGCGCACGCCGGAGTCGCTGCGCATCATTTCGCACGACGACGACGAAAAAGTCCGCTCCGTCCAGCTGTACGGCGTGGACCCCGTCACCGTCGGCCAGGCCGTCCGGATGCTGGTGGAGGAGGACCGGGCGGACCACATCGACCTCAACTTCGGCTGCCCCGTGCCCAAGGTCACCCGGCGCGGCGGCGGATCGGCCTTGCCATGGAAGATCGACCTCTTCACCTCCATCGTCCAGACCGCGGTGAAGGAAGCCTCCAAGGGCAATGTCCCGTTGACCATCAAGATGCGCAAGGGCATCGACGAGGACCACCTGACCTACCTCGACGCCGGCCGGATTGCCCGCGATTCCGGCGTCGCAGCCGTCGCCCTTCATGGCCGAACGGCAGCACAGTTCTATTCCGGCCAGGCCGACTGGTCCGCCATCGCCCGGCTGCGCGAGGCCCTGCCGGACATTCCCGTTCTCGGCAACGGAGATATCTGGTCCGCGGAGGACGCAGTCCGGATGGTCCGCGAAACGGGTGTGGACGGCGTCGTCGTCGGCCGTGGCTGCCAGGGCAGGCCCTGGTTGTTCGGCGACCTCATGGCCGCGTTCGAAGGCAGCGACCAGCGGCACCGGCCGGACCTGCGCCAGGTTGCCGAGAGCGTGTACCGGCACGCTGAGCTCATGGTCGAGACGTTCGGGGACGAGGGCAAAGCCCTGCGCGAAATCCGCAAGCACATTGCCTGGTACTTCAAGGGCTACGTGGTCGGCAGCGAACTGCGGACCAAGCTGGCGCTCGTCACCAGCCTGGAGGTGCTGCGCGGCACCCTGGACCAGCTGGACCTCGACTCGCCGTATCCCGGAGGCGACGCCGAGGGTCCGCGCGGCCGCGCCGGTTCGCCCAAAAAACCGGCACTGCCCAAGGACTGGCTGCTGAACCGGACGCTGGATGATGCCCAGACCCGCGATATTTCCTTCGCCGAACTGGATGTCTCCGGTGGCTGAGACCCGGACCACCGCGCCCGTCCTCGACGGGTATACCTCCCGCGACTGGGCCCGCTGGGTCGAGGAGCCGCCCAAGAGCACCTACCGCTCGGACTTCGAGCGGGACCGTGCAAGGGTCCTGCACTCCTCGGCGCTGCGCCGGCTCGGCGCGAAGACCCAGGTGGTGGCCCCGGATACCGACGACTTCGTCCGGACCCGGCTCACGCACAGCCTCGAAGTTGCCCAGGTGGGCCGCGAATTGGGCCGTGCGCTGGGCTGTGACCCCGACGTCGTGGACACCGCATGCCTCAGCCACGACCTCGGCCACCCGCCTTTCGGCCACAATGGCGAAGCGGCCCTCAACGAAGTGGCGCACGGGATCGGCGGCTTCGAGGGCAACGCCCAGACGCTGCGGCTGCTGACGCGGCTGGAGCCAAAGGTCCTCGCCGCCGACGGCCGGCCGGCCGGCCTGAACCTGACCCGGGCCAGTCTCGATGCCGCCGCCAAATACCCGTGGTCCGCGGTAAACGCCCCGGTCATCCACGGGGAGCGGACCAGCAAGTTCGGTGCCTACGAGGACGACCTCCCCATCTTCGACTGGATCCGCGACGGCGCCCCGGAACGCCGGTCCTGCCTCGAAGCGCAGGTCATGGACCTGGCGGACGATATCTCCTACTCGGTGCACGACGTCGAGGACGCGATCGTCGCGGGGCATTTCCAGCTGCGCTGGATGGACAACCCGGACCACCGCGCCCGCGTCGTCGGCTACGCCAAGCAGTGGTACCTGCCGCACAACGATCCCGCCGCGATCGACGCCGCCCTGGCCCGGCTGGAGGCCACGGACGTCTGGGTGCGCGAGGCCGACGGCAGCCGCAAGGCCATGGCGGCGCTCAAGGACATGACCAGCCAGCTCATCGGCCGCTTCTGCCAGAGCGCACTGGAGGCCACCCGCACGGTCTACGGCCCGGAAAACCTGACCCGCTACAACGCGGAGCTGATCGTCCCGGATGAGACCGTGATGGAAATCGCGGTCATGAAGGGCCTGGCCACCACCTTCGTGATGACCACCGAACACAGGCAGCCCATCTACGAGCGCCAGCGTGAGGTCCTGCACGCCCTCGTCACCGCACTCAGCGCCACGGGGGCCCGCCACCTGGAACCGATGTTCGCCGCCGACTGGCTCGACGCGGGCGACGACGCCGCGCGGCTGCGTGTCGTCATCGACCAGGTCGCGTCGCTGACGGACGGCTCGGCGCTGGCCATGTACGAGCGTCTCGTGGGCAGCCTGCCGTCGCTGTGGTGAGGGCCACCATGGCCGGCCCGTCGGCGTCATACCCGGGGACTAGGATGGCAATGTGGCCGGCCTGATCAAACGCGAAGACATCGATGAAGTACGCCAACGCACCGACATCAAGGAAGTCATCGATGGCTACGTGACGCTCAAGGGAGCCGGGCTCGGGTCCTACAAGGGTCTGTGCCCCTTCCACGACGAGCGTTCACCCTCCTTCACCGTTCGGCCCCAGGTTGGCCGATACCACTGCTTTGGCTGCGGCGAGGACGGCGACGTCATCTCCTTCGTCCAAAAGCTGGACCACATCTCCTTCCACGAGGCCGTCGAGAAGCTGGCCCACCGGATCGGCTTCGAGCTCCACTACGAGGACGGCGGCTCCGGGCCCAACCGGGAGGACATCGGCCGGCGCCAGCGGCTGCTGGACGCGCACAAGGTGGCCGACGAGTTCTTCCGCGCCCAGCTGCTCACCCCCGGCGCCGCAGAGGGCCGCAACTTCCTCTACGGGCGCGGCTTCGACCGCGCGGCGGCCGAACAGTTCGGTGTGGGCTACGCGCCGCAGGGCTGGGACTCGCTCCTCAAACACCTCCGCGGCCGCGGCTACACGGACCCGGAACTCAAGCTGACCGGCATGTTCTCTGAAGGCGGCCGGGGGATCTATGACCGTTTCCGCGGCCGGCTGATCTGGCCCATCCGGGACATCGCCGGCGACACCATCGGCTTCGGTGCCCGCAAGCTCTACGAGGACGATCAGGGACCAAAGTACCTGAACACCCCCGAAACCGCGCTTTACAAGAAGTCCCAAGTCCTCTACGGAATCGACCTCGCCAAGCGCAACATCGCCAAAGACCGCCAGCTCGTGGTGGTGGAAGGCTACACCGACGTCATGGCCTGCCACCTGGCCGGCATTCCGACGGCGGTAGCCACGTGCGGGACCGCCTTCGGCACCGAGCACATCAAGATCGCCCGCCGGCTGCTCTCCGACGACGGCAGCGGTGGAGAGGTCATCTTTACATTCGACGGCGACGCCGCCGGGCAGAAGGCCGCCCTGCGCGCCTTCGAAGAGGACCAGCGGTTTGTCGCACAAACCTTCGTGGCGGTCGAACCCAACGGCGCGGACCCCTGCGAACTGCGCCAGTCCAAGGGCGACTCCGCCGTCCGGGATCTGATCGGTAGCCGGCGCCCGCTGTTTGAGTTCGCCATCCGGGCCACCCTGAAGCGGCACAATCTGGACACGGTCGAGGGCCGGATCGCGGCCCTGCGTGAATCCGCGCCCGTGGTGGCGCAGATCCGCGACGCCGGAATCCGGCCGGCCTATGCCCGGGAGCTCGCCGGCTGGCTGGGGATGCCGGTCGAGGAGGTCAGCAGGGCCGTCGGCGCGGCGACCAAGCGCGCCGCACAGGCTGCATCGGCTCCGCCGGGCGGCGGCCAGGCCCAGAGCCACGGGCAGGGCGGCGGGCAGGGCTATGCGGGGTCCGGCCGCGGCTTTGCCGGGACCGCGCCCGGCGTTGCCCCCTTGCCGCCGTCGGCCGTACTCCCGTCCTTCAACCGCCCTGATCCCCGGGACCCCGTGGCCGCGATGGAGCGCCAGGCGCTCGAGGTCGCGCTGCAGGAACCCGGCATGCTCGAGGGCGAGACGTGGCAGCGCTTCTCGGAGGCGCGGTTCTCCACACCCGCCTACCTCGCCATCCACGAGGCCATCCGGGCCACCGGACTCGAGTTTTCGGGGGATCCGGTGCGCTGGGTCGAGCAGTTGCTGCAGGAGGTCCCCGAGCCCCTGCGCCCGCTCGTGTCCGAGCTCTCCGTGGTGCCCCTGCCGGCCAACACCCCCGAAGGCGTCCTGCGCTACTGCAAGGACATCCTCGCCCGCTTGTTCGAGCTCCAGATCACCCGGATCAAGGCCGAGAAGATGGGCCAGCTGCAGCGTCTGGACGCCTCGGCCGACCCGGAAGAATTCCAGCGGCTGAATCGCGAACTCATGCAACTTGAGATGCAGCGGCGGTCCCTGCGCTCGGACGCCTGAGCCGCCGATTTCGTTTCCCGGGCTGGTGTTTGCTAGGCTTATACCCGCTTCATTCCTCCTTAGCTCAATTGGCAGAGCATTCGACTGTTAATCGAAGGGTTGCTGGTTCAAGTCCAGCAGGAGGAGCGCGCAGTCCCCGTTCCGGGTTCCGGAACGGGGACTTTTTTATACCCGGAGGGGGTATCTCGCGACTGGCAGGCGCTGGCCCCGTGGCCGATTTCCCTACCGGCAAAACCTTTGCTAATGTCGTACCTGCTTCATTCCTCCTTAGCTCAATTGGCAGAGCATTCGACTGTTAATCGAAGGGTTGCTGGTTCAAGTCCAGCAGGAGGAGCGGACAGGTCCCGCGGCCGGTGAAAACCAGCTGCGGGACCTTTTTTGTTTCCTCTTTTATTTCTTCGTCTTTGTTGCTCCGTCTATGGCCAGGGCTTTCTGCCGGGCAACGCAGTGGCGGGCGGTTCAGGTGGAGGTTCAGACGAAGTACATTTCCACCTGGAGGAAGCGCTGGGCCTCGGCGACCGCTGCCTGGAAGGCCTCCAGCTCCGTGGGGGACTTCCGAGGCTCCCGCGGGTGCCATTCATGCGGCGCCGAGTGCACCTGGGTGAAACCGCCGCCCGGGGGCGCATAGAAGATGCCGAACCGTTGCACCGGCCACTCCGGGGAAGATTCCGGTGCCACGAGAAGGGCGGAGTCATATGCGGGGTTGTACCACTGGGCAATCGGACGGCGGCGGTCTTCGGTGAACAGGCCGGCGGCGAACAGGGCCGCCGACTGAGGACTAGTCTGAGCGCACAAGCGATCCCACCACAGGGGCAGGATTCCGGCGTCGGACCGCTGCCAAGTGGCCGGAAGGGGCTGGTGATCCTGCCTGTCGGGCATGAAATAACTTTATCGCCCGCCGCGGATGTCGAACAGGGCACAACGGGGGCGCGGGGCTGCAGGCAACGGACAGGGCTGCGTGGGCGGACGGGCGGGGCCATGGGCACAGGGCGCGGCCACGGTGTTCGCTGTACTGGGGCTGCCCGGGGGACATGCTCAGTGCTGGCGGGATGCCCCTGGGGACATGTCCAGTGGTGGTCCTGGCGGATGGACATAGTGGCAATATGTCCAGCCCCGGGAGCCAAGAATGGGCATGTCCCGCGGGGAGGCTGTGAAGAATGGGCATGTCCCGTGGGGAGGCCGTGAAGAATGGGCATGTCCCGCGGGGAGGACGCGATAAATGGGTATGTCCCCGGGGGAGGGCCCGGCTACTGAATCGGTGGCACCGTGCTGGGCCGAACAACCAGCCACAGTGCAGCGGCCGCCAGAAGGATGCAGACGGCCTGGACGGCGCCCATCGGGGTTGCGGAGCTGACGCCGAGCCAGCCGACCACCGGCGAGACCAGGCCAGCCATCAAGAAGGTCGCCGCGCCGAGCAGTGAAGCCGCGGTTCCGGCCTGGGCCCCGTGTTTGGCCAGGGCCAGGACCTGCACGGTGGGGAAGGTGAAACCGGCGCCCAGGATGTAGAACCACAGCGGCACCAGGACGCCCCACAGACCGAACCCCAGCTGGTCGAAGACGACAATCAGGACGGCCATGACGAACATCCAGGCCGTGGAACAAGCCAGGATCCACTGCGGCGGGACGCGCTTGATGAGCCGCGCGCTGGTCTGCACGCCTGCCACGATGCCCAGCGAGTTGATGCCAAAGAGCAGGCCGTACTGCTGGGGCGTGAACCCGTAGACGTTCTGGAACAGGAACGGCGAGGCGGAGAGGTAGGTGAAGAGGCCCGCGAAGTTCATCCCGCCCACGAGCAGAAGGCCTACGAAGATCCGGTCGGAGAACAGCACCTTATAACGCTGGCCCATGGTCATCCCGGTTTTGCCGCGCAGTTCCGGCGGCAGGGTCTCCCGGATCACGAAGAGGGCCGCGATGATGACGCAGGTCCCGTAGGCGGCCAGGAACAAGAAGATGCCGGGCCAGGGCATCAGCAACAGCAACTGGGAGCCGATGACCGGGGCGAGGATCGGGGCCAGCCCATTGACCAGGGCCATCCTTGCGAACATCCGCACCATCGCGTAGCCGCTGAACAAGTCACGGACCATGGCCATGGCCACTACACCGCCTCCGGCAGCCCCGACACCCATGAGGACACGGAAGAAACCCAGCGTGGCGATGTCCGTGGACTGCGCGGCGCCCAGGGATGCCGCGATGTGGACCGCCGTCGCCACGATCAGGGGCAGGCGCCGGCCGAACTTGTCGCTCAGCGGGCCCACCACCAGCTGTCCCAGCGCGAAACCTATGGTCGTCCCCGTGAGCGTCAGCTGCACCGCGGCCGCGGAGACGCCAAGGCTGTCTTCCAGGGCCGGGAATGCGGGCAAGTAGAGGTCGACCGTGAACGGCCCTAGGGCGGTCAAAGCGCCGAGCGTCAGGATGTAGAGGAATTTACGACGGCGGCTCAGGGAATCACCGGGATTGTGGGGTGTGCTCACAGAGGTCCATCCTAGGGCCCGCCGGGGTGGCCGGCCGGTGGCTGGGCGGGCGCGCCACACCTTGCCCGAAAAGGCCTCCCAAGAGCCTAAATGATAGTTTTGACACCGGGGTCTGTGCGAAGCTGTCCAGACCCGGCAAGCCCGCGCGAGCGGATCGACGGATGGCACCAGTTAGGCGGGACCGATGAGCGGACGTCACAGCGGCGGCACAGGCAGCGGGTTGCGGATTTCCGCGCTGCCGCAAACCCTGAAGATGATCTTCAAGCTGGCGCCCCGGCAACTCAGTGACGAGATTGCCCTGGCCAAGGCCGAAATCAAACGCAAGGGGACCCAGCTCGGCGTCGCCGGTGCCTTCTTCGCCGTCGCCCTTGTCTTTGTTGGACTCCTGGTGATCGGACTCTTCATTGCAGCGATCATGGGACTGGCCACCATCATGCCCGCGTGGCTCGCCGCCTTGTTGGTCTCTGCCGTCTGCCTGATTATCGCCGCGATCGGGGCGCTCATCGGGCAGAACAAGTTCAAGAAGCTCATGCCGCTGGTCCCCGAGGATACGATCCGGGGGCTTAAATACGATCTCGGCATCGCCAGGGAAGGCTCCGCCTTCGACGCCAGGATCCTGGATCCGAGCACCGAGCAGTACAAAGCAGCGAAGGCCGCCAAGGAAGCCGCCGCAGCCAAAGCGACGGCGGAAAAGGAAGCAAAGGCTGCCGCCAAGCCCGACTTCGGACCGCCGCCCACAGAGGCTGAACTCCGACGCCGGCTGGACCTGCGGCGCACGCACCTTACCGGCGTCCGCGACGACCTCGGCCGTGAACTCGATGTCAAGACCCAGACCCAAATCCTGCTGGCGGCCGCCCAGGTCCGGCTCCAGGACGGCAAGGAGCAGCTCAGCGACAAGATCGCAGGCTTCCGCGCCTCAGCCCGGTCCTCGGCGCGCTCGGCCACATCCGCTGACGGGCAGGGCCTGGCCGACACGATCAAGCGGCGCTGGAAGCCCCTGGCTGTGCTCGCCGCCTCTGGAGCCGCTCTCGCGGTCCTGGTGCGCAGGCTGATAAAGGGCTAGACAGATCCCTGAACCTAAACGCCAAACCGTTGCCGTCCACGGAAAGGGGGAATCGATGAAGTTCATCGGCGCCGGCGCCCGCCCCGGGCAGCCCCTCGTCCACCGCGACTCGGTCTTCACGGTTCCCAATGTCCTGACCGTGGTGCGCTTCCTTGGCGTTCCGTTATTCATCTGGCTTGTCCTCTCGGAGCACAAGTACGGCTACGGTGCCCTCGTGCTCGCGGTCATGGCCAGTACCGACTGGGTGGACGGCTACATTGCCCGCCGCTTCAATCAGATGTCCAACCTCGGACGGGTCATGGACCCGATTGCGGACAGGCTTTCCCTGATCGCCGTCGCCGTGACCCTCGTGATCGCAGGCGTCGTCGAGTGGTGGTATCTCGCCGCGCTGCTGGTCCCGGACGCGGTCCTGCTGGCTCTGTCAGTGTTCTATTTCCACGGCCACCCGGATCTGCCGGTGAGCCGCATCGGAAAGATCCGGACGGGCCTGCTGCTGGTGGGCACGCCGCTGCTGGTGCTCTCCAAGCTTCCGGTGCCCGCCGCGGACGTCTATGCCACGGTCGCGTGGATCTTCCTGGGATTGGGGCTCGTGGGGCACTGGATCGCGGCCTACAACTACGTCTGGGCGATCATCGGCAAGGGCAGGCAGCTTCGGGCGCACGACGGCGGCTCCCGCTGATGGTCTGGGTTGCGGTTTTGCTTGCGGTCCTCGGCGCCTTCTGCCTGGCGTTTGGGGCACAGCGCCAGGGCAGTGCGGTCAAGGCCGATACCGGCGGCCTGGCGCTGAGCACCCACGGCCTGCTGCGGCTCGTGCGTAACCCGCGCTGGGTATTCGGGTTTCTTCTGCTGTGCGCCGGGATGGGAATGAACGCGATCGCCCTCGTCATGGCGCCCTTGACGGTGGTGCAGCCGATCGGCGCGATCGCACTGGTCATCACCACCGTGGTCAACACCAAGGACCAGGGCCTGAGCATGAACCGTGCAACTGTCGTGGCCATCTCGCTCTGCGTGACCGGCTCAGCGCTGTTCGTGCTGCTGGCCGTCACCGCCACGCAGGAGAATCACAACGTCAGCAGCGAGGACGAGCTGACAATCGTGCTGCTCCTGGCCATTGCGGTCGCGGCCTTTGGCACGCTCGCGGTCCTGTTCAGGCACCGCATGAGCGCCTTCGTATACATCCTCGGCGCCGGCGTCCTGTTCGGCTTCGTGGCTGTGCTGACCCGCATCATCGGCAGGCATCTGCTCGATCCAAATGGACAGTTCCTGCTGAATGTGCCGTGGTACAGCGTCGTTGCAATCATTGCTGCAGGCGTTCTGGGATCGTGGTTTGTCCAAAACGCCTACTCCAGCGGACCGCCGGACCTCGTGATCGCCGGATTGACGGTGATCGACCCCATTGTGGGCATCGCGATTGGCATCGTGATTCTGGGAGAACTGCGTCCGGATGTCCAAGCCGTGACGGCTATTGCCATGGGGACGGCCGCATTGCTTGCTATCGTGGGAGTCATAGCCCTCTCCAGGCACCACCCGGAAGTCACCAAGCGCAAGAAGGACGCGCGGAAGGCAGCGGGCAGGTCCTAGGGCGTCAGTCCAGACTTCGGCTGCAGGCCCGGCGCGCCTGTGCCGACTGCCAGCCGGCCGCCATTGATCCAGCTGTCCGCACAGCGACCACCAGGAGCTCTTCACGTGACCACGTCCGACAACCAGCCCCCGCTGACCATCCTGATTGCCGCTGACACGTACCCGCCCCACGTCAACGGCGCCGCCCAGTTCGGTTACCGCCTGGCCAAGGGGATGACAGCCCGGGGTCACGATGTCCACGTCCTGGCGTGCCGCCCGGGCAAGGGCCCGAGCTACAGCGAGTTCAGCGACGAGGCCACCGTCCACCGCCTGCGCTCCCACTCGGTGCCCACGCACGAGTACTTCCGGGTCACCTTCCCCTGGGAGATCAAGAAGGAAATCGGGCTGTTGTTCGACCGCATCCAGCCGGACGTGGTGCACATCCAGAGCCACTACATGATCGGCGAGCACGTCCTGTACGAGGCCGTGAAGCGCGGCATCCGGGTGGTGGCGACGAACCACTTCATGCCCGAAAACCTGAACCCTTTCCTGCCGTTCCCGCAGTGGTTCAAAGACATTGTGGGCCGGATCTCCTGGCGGGACATGGGCAAGGTCATGGGCCAGGCCGACGTCGTGACCACACCCACGCCGCTTGCCGCCAAAGCCATGCACCAGCACGCCTTCCTCCGCCAGGTCCTGCCCCTTTCCAACGGCATCGACGCCGCAGCCTACGAGCTGCATCCCGACGAAACGGCGGAACGCCACGCCAGCCCCACAGTCCTCTTCGCCGGCCGGCTGGCGGAGGAGAAGCACGTGGACGTCCTGATCGATGCCGTCGCCAAGACGCCTAAGGAACTGGACATCCACCTCGAAATCGTCGGCGGCGGAGAAGTCCGCCCTGCCCTGGAGGCGCAGGTCGCCCGGCTCGGACTGAAGGACAGGGTCAGGTTCCTCGGCCTGGCCAGTGACGCCGAGCTTCGCAAGGCCTACATCACGGCCGATGTGTTCTGCATGCCCGGCACCGCAGAACTTCAGTCCCTCGTGACCCTGGAGGCGATGTCGGCGTCCACGCCAGTCCTGCTGGCCAACGCCATGGCGCTGCCGCACCTGGTCCGGGACGGGGAAAATGGCTATCTCTTTATCCCCAACGACAGCGACGACCTCGCCGCCAAGCTGACGCGCGTGTTCTCGCTGCCCGACCACGAGCTTGATGCGATGGGCAAGACCAGCCGCGAAATGGTGGAAAGCCACGGTATCGCGCGCACGCTGCAGACGTTTGAGGACATCTACCGGGGCGCGAGCTACGACGACCTGGTCCTCTAGGGGCGCCGTCTGGCAGAACGGCGTCCACTCCGAACGCTTCAAGCTCCAGGGCGCCCAGTCCAACAGCATCCAAGTCAGTTGCAGCAGGCCGCCTGCCGGTGACGGCATGCACGTGTGATGCGTCTACTATTGCTAGAGTATTTTTGCCCGGAACCAATCCGGCCCGCGTGGGCCAGGTCTGGCTCCGGGCGCAGGGGGCTATAGCTCAGCTGGTTAGAGCGCGGGACTCATAATCCTAAGGTCCTCGGTTCAAGTCCGAGTAGCCCTACATTCATTTCTGCGGCAGCCTCCTCATCCGGGGTCCGCAACCACGGGAGCCGTGGCTGACGTCCGACGTCGGCCGCGGCTCCCTTTTTGTCGGGTTTGTCGGGTTTGTCGGGTTTTCATTGGGCCGGCACTTGCAGGCGTCCCGACACTGCGATAAGTTACTGATGAGTAACATATCGCCGGCGCGAAGCCCGCGCCCTTTGGTCCCCGCTGATCGAGTGAAGGAACATCATGTCCAAAGCTGCCATCGACATCCACAACCTGCCCTACGCCGATGGCGATTTCTTTGCGTTCGAGCAGTTGCTCAGCGCCAAGGAGCAGGACAGGCTGGCCGAAGTCCGTGAATTCCTTACCCGCGAAGTCCGGCCGATCGCCGTCGATTTCTGGAATCGCGGGGAGTTCCCCATGGACTTGATCCCGAAGCTCGCCGAAATCGACCTGGTCAGCCCCGTCCGGAGGCAGGGCTACTCGAATCTCTTCGCAGGCATCCTGCACGCGGAAGCCACCCGCGCCGACACGTCAATCGCGACGTTCATGGGCGTCCACGACGGGCTCTTCACCGGCTCCATCGAAGCCCTTGCCTCCCAGGAGCAGCAGGATGCGTGGCTTCCCGAGATCTACTCGCTCAAGAAGATCGGCGCGTTCGGCCTCACCGAGCCCCTGGGCGGCTCCGACGTCGCCGGCGGTACGCGCACCACGGCACGGCGCGACGGCGATAACTGGATCCTCAATGGAGCCAAGCGCTGGATCGGCAACGCGACTTTCTCCGACTGGGTGGTCATCTACGCCCGCGATGTTGACGACAACCAGGTCAAAGGGTTCCTCGTGGACACCAAGGCCGAGGGATACAGTGCCGTGAAAATTGAGAACAAGATCTCGCTGCGCACGGTCCAGAACGCTGACATCACGCTCGACAACGTTGTGGTGCCGGAGTTCTTCAAGCTCGCCAACGCCAACAGCTTCCGCGACACGAACAAGGTCCTGAAAGTCACCCGCCTGGCCGTGGCCTGGCAAGCGGTGGGCCAGCAGCTCGCGGCCTTCGACGTAGCCCGGCGCTACGCCGTGGAACGCAGCCAGTTCGGCCGTCCGATTGCCTCTTTCCAGCTGATCCAGCACCAGCTCGTACAGATCCTCGGCAATGCGGTGAGCTCCATGGGCATGATGGTGAGGCTTTCCCAGCTGGAGGACGCGGGGGAGGCGAAGGACGAGCAGTCCGCCCTGGCCAAGGCGTTCACCACCGCGCGGATGCGCGAAAGCGTGGCCCTGGGCCGGAGCATCCTCGGCGGGAACGGGATCGTGACGGACTTCGAGATGGCCAAAGTCTTTGCGGACGCCGAAGCCATCTACTCCTACGAGGGCACGCACGAAATCAACACCCTCGTCACCGGCCGGGCGATCACGGGCATATCAGCGATCGTCTGACGGGCGCCAAACGCCCGCCGCGGCTGCCCGCGGGCGTCAACGGACGATCCGCGCTTCAAAGCCAAACGCCCGCCGCGGCTGCCCGCGGGCGTCAACGGACGAGCAGCGCATCAAAGACGGCGCCAAATGCTGCATCACGGACCCGGATTCAGGGGCGGGAGCAGAACGGAAGGCCGAAGGTCCATCACGAATGCCAGCGGATTGACGTAGTCTTCGCCGCGGCGGACGCCCCAGTGGAGGCAGGGCGGGGCCGGGCCGCAGTGGCCGGTCTGTACCTGCCCCAGGACATCGCCCTCCGCCACGGCGGACCCCGCCCTCAGTGAACTCGCCACCGGCTCGAAACTGCTGCGCAGCCCGTTGCCGTGATCGATCGTGATGACCGGCCGGTCCACCACCGTCCCGACAAAGCTCACCGTCCCGGCGGCGGGCGACTTGAGCGGGACGCCATCGAAGGGCGCCTCAAGGTCGACGCCGCGGTGACCGCTGAGCCACGGCTTGGCCGGGGGATCGAAGGCGCGGAGCACCGCCGGCCGCGGGCTCAGCGGCCAGCTCCAGGCAGACGGAGGGACCGGCCCCGCCCTCGGGGAGGCCCGACCGGAGGAATTCGCAGCCCGGGCGGCAATGGCGGAGTAGCCGGCGTCTGTGGGGCCGGAGCGGGCGGCGGCGTCGTCTGTGGGGCCGGAGCGGACGGCGTCTGTGGCGTCGGAGGTGGAGGCATGGGCAGCGGCAGCGATATCGGCGTCGGCGGTGATGGGGGGCGGCGCCAGGAACGTTGCCAGGAACAATGCCGCCAGGAACAATGCCGCCAGGAGCTGTGCTGCCAAGAGCAATGCCCGCAGGCCAAGTGGGAGCTTCATGGCCCTAGCCTGCCAAGGCGGCACCCCGGGCGGAATCTCCCGCCATGGCTATGTGGATAAGGTGCCCGCCGGCCCCCGCCAAAGCCCCGGAACCCCGTGCCGTTGCCGCGGCAAAACCGTCCGTCTGGGCGGGGCCGCTGTAGTACACTTGGTGGAGCAGTTTGCTGTGCCCTCACGCTTGTAAGTCGCGATACTTCGTGATTGCCGAAGCCGGCACGCCTCATTCAGGGGTGCGGGGGAGCAGCAGCTGACTACGCGTATCCAGCCCTCCTCAAAAGAAGCCTGAAACTTCCGATGCGGAGGACTGCGCCTCCTGCGGTCCGTTCCACATGGCATGTCCATATGGCGCGGATGGGAAGCGCGGTGGATGCCAGGAGCAACGCCCGCCCCGGGCGAATGCTAAACAACCGTCAACTATTGGCAGGGTAAGAGGGCCATGGGCTCTCTCATGAATGACCTGCCGGAAGGAGCGTCGGCATGCCCGTCGTAACTATGCGCCAGCTGCTTGACAGCGGCGTCCACTTTGGACACCAGACCCGCCGTTGGAACCCGAAGATGAAGCGCTTCATCTTCACGGAGCGCAACGGTATCTACATCATTGACCTGCAGCAGTCGCTGTCCTACATCGACCGTGCCTACGAGTTCGTGAAGGCCACCGTTGCACACGGCGGCACCGTTCTCTTCGTCGGCACCAAGAAGCAGGCGCAGGAATCCATCGCCGAGCAGGCCACCCGCGTTGGCCAGCCGTACGTCAACCAGCGTTGGCTCGGCGGTATGCTGACCAACTTCCAGACGGTCTCCAAGCGCATCCAGCGCATGAAGGAACTCGAAGAGATCGACTTCGACGACGTCGCCGGTTCGGCTTACACCAAGAAGGAACTGCTGCTCCTTCGCCGCGAACTCACCAAGCTGGAAACCAACCTCGGTGGTATCCGCAACCTGACCAAGGCGCCGTCCGCGCTGTGGATCGTTGACACCAAGAAGGAACACCTTGCTGTCGACGAGGCCAAGAAGCTGAACATCCCGGTTGTGGCCATCCTGGACACCAACTGCGATCCCGACGAAGTCGACTTCCCGATCCCGGGTAACGACGACGCCATCCGCTCCGTCAACCTGCTGACCCGCGTTGTCGCCGACGCCGTTGCTGAGGGCCTCATCGCCCGTAACCAGCGCGCCACCGGCACCACGGAAGCTCCGGAAGAGCCGCTGGCCGAGTGGGAGCGCGAGCTCCTCGAAGGCAACAAGGCTGAAGCTGCTGCAGCGCCGGCCGCTGAGGCTGCACCGGCTGCTGAAGAAGCACCGGCCGCCGAAGCTGCTCCGGCCGCCGAAGCTGCTGAAGAAGCACCGGCTGCTGAAGAAGCACCGGCCGCCGACGAAGCCAAGTAGTCAGACAAGTAAATCTGGATCTCCCCACATGCGCTCAGCTGCATAGGGGGTACCGACAGGATGGCCGCTCACTCGGTGAGCAGCCGTCCTGTCGGTCCGTACACCACATAAATTTCTAGACAGAGGGGTTCACATGGCGAACTACACTGCCGCTGATATCAAGGCTCTGCGCGAGCGCACTGGCGCCGGCATGATGGATGTCAAGAAGGCTCTTGACGAAGCCAACGGTGACGCCGAGAAGGCCATCGAAATCATCCGCATCAAGGGCCTGAAAGGCGCTACCAAGCGCGAAGGCCGCTCCACCGCCGAAGGCCTGGTTGCCGCCAAGGTCGCCAACGGCGTCGGCGTGATGATCGAAGTCAACTGCGAGACCGACTTCGTCGCGAAGGCTGACAAGTTCATCCAGCTGGCCGACAAGGTCCTGGCTGTGGCCGTTGAGTCCGGCGCTGCCGACCTTGAGACCCTGCTCGCCACCGAGGTCGACGGCAAGCCGCTGTCCGAGGTCGTCATCGAAGAGGGCGCCGTTCTGGGCGAGAAGGTTGTTGTCCGCCGCATCTCCCGCATCGAGGGCGCCACGGTCGACGCTTACCTGCACAAGACCTCCAAGGACCTCCCGGCCCAGGTCGGCGTGCTGTTCGCTGTTGACGGCGAAGGCGAAGCGGCTGCCACCGCAGCCCACGACGTCGCCGTTCACGTCGCCGCCATGGCTCCGAACTACCTCACCCGTGAGGACGTTCCGGCCGATCTCGTCGAGTCCGAGCGCCGCATCGCCGAGGAAACGGCCAAGGCCGAGGGCAAGCCCGAAGCTGCGATGACCAAGATTGTCGAAGGCCGCGTTACCGGCTTCTACAAGGGCGAGGTCCTCGTTGACCAGGCATTCGCCAAGGATGCCAAGAAGTCTGTCGCACAGGTCCTCGAAGAAGCCGGCGTCAAGGCAACTGCCTTCACGCGCTTCCGCGTCGGTTCCTAGTCAGACTGGCCAGACACCAGTCAGGCACTAGCCAGACACGCTAAGGGGGTGGTCACCACGGTGGCCACCCCTTTTGCATGCACCCGTGAGGCACCGTTTCCGGTCACGGCCGGAATGCCTCCTTGGGCGCCCAGCACGATAACCTAACTCAGAGTTCACCAACGGGAAGGCACCATGGAAACCGTCACCACTTCAGCCCAGCCAAAGAAGAACAGGCGCCGCGTCCTCTTGAAGCTCTCCGGCGAGGTCTTCGGCGGTGGGAAACTGGGCGTCGACCCGGATACCGTCCGCGGCGTGGCCAAGCAGATCGCCGCCGCAGTTCCCGATGTGGAGGTGGCAATCGTCGTCGGCGGAGGCAACTTCTTCCGCGGCGCCGAACTGTCCCAGAGCGGCATGGACCGCTCCCGCGCCGACTATATGGGCATGCTCGGAACCGTCATGAACTGCCTCGCGCTCCAGGACTTCCTTGAGCAAGCCGGGGTGGAAACGCGCGTGCAGAGCGCCATCACCATGGGCCAGGTTGCCGAGGCCTACATCCCCCGCCGCGCCATCCGCCACATGGAAAAGGGCCGGGTTGTCATCTTCGGCGCCGGCGCCGGCCTGCCGTACTTCTCCACTGACACCGTGGCCGCCCAGCGTGCCATGGAGGTCCACGCCGACGTCGTCCTGATGGCCAAGAGCGGCGTCGACGGCGTCTACACCGCCGACCCGAAGAAGGACCCGACGGCGGAGAAACTGCACCGCCTCAGCTACGACGACGCCCTCCGCCGCGACATCCGCGTGATGGACCAGACCGCGATGACCATGTGCAAGGACAACAACCTCACAATGGTGGTCTTCGGCATGGAAGGCGAGGGTAACGTCACCCGCGCCATCCGGGGCGAAGACCTGGGCACCGTCGTCACCCCCTAGCAACGGCTAGGATGTTTTCAGGACCTTTCCGCCGCCAGGCGGAAGACAAAAGCGCCGGCGGAATACGGCAGGCGCACAAAGAAGACGTGCCGCGCCCCGGCCCCCGGGACGCACCAATTTCTGAGGAGAGACCGTGATCGAAGAAACCTTGCTCGAAGCCGGGGACAAGATGGACAAGGCAGTTGAGGTAGCCAAGGAAGACTTCGCCTCGATCCGGACCGGCCGCGCGACTCCTGGCCTGTACAACAAGGTCATCGTCGAGTACTACGGCACGCCGACGCCGCTGCAGCAGCTGGCCTCCTTCGCGGTCCCGGATGCCCGCACCATCCTCGTCACCCCGTACGACAAGACGGCCCTGCGCGACATCGAACGTGCCCTCAGCGACTCGGAGGTCGGCGCCAACCCGTCCAACGACGGCAACGTCATCCGGATCACCATTCCCGAGCTGACGTCCGAACGGCGCAAGGAATACGTCAAGATCGTCAAGTCCAAGGGTGAGGACGCGAAGGTGTCCATCCGCAACATCCGCCGCAAAGCCAAGGAAACGCTGGACAAGCTCGTCAAGGACGGCGACGCCGGCGAAGACGAAGGCGCGCGCGGTGAGAAGGAACTCGACGCCATGACCAAGGCACACGTGGACGGGATCGACGAGCTGCTCAAGCGCAAGGAAGCTGAGCTGCTCGAGGTCTGATGAATCAGGCACAGGAGGCCTCCGGGCCGCGCGCCCGGAGGCGGGGGAAGCAGCGCGAGAACCCAACGCCCAAAGCGGGCCGGAACCTGCCCGCCGCCACCGTGGTGGGCGTTGGCATGCTGGTATGCGTCCTGGGCGGCCTGCTGTTCCTCCCGCTGGGCTTCGTCCTGGTGACCGCCACCTTTGCGATCTTCGGCGTCTGGGAGATCTTCCGTGCGCTGGAGGCCGCAGGCACCCGCCTGCCGATCGTGCCGGTGATGGTCGGCACGGTCGCCATGCCAATCGCCGCCTACTTCGGCGGCCTCGAAAGCCTGCTCTTCGCCATGCTTGTCAGCAGCGTGGCGGTGCTGTTGTGGCGGACCCTGGAGGGCGCCGCCGGTTCGGCGCGGAGCATTTTCGCAGGGGTCTTCACCCTGTCCTGGGTGCCGTTCCTGATCAGCTTTGCGGCGCTGCTGCTGCACACCGCCGACGGCGAGACGCCGGTAGGCCTGTGGCCTGACGGGGTGATTCCGGCGGGTGCGTGGGAAATCGCGACCCTGCTGCTCCTGGTGGTAGCCAACGACACCTTCGGCTACCTCGTGGGCGCCTCCCTGGGCAAGCATCCGATGGCCCCCAAGATCAGCCCCAAGAAGACCTGGGAAGGCTTCGCCGGCTCGATCGCCGGGGCCGTCGTCGTGGGCGTGCTCGCCATGATCTTCGTGCTGGGCGAACCGTGGTGGTTCGGCGTCGTGCTCGCCGTGGGCATGGTGGCGGCCGCCACTGCCGGCGACCTCGCCGAATCCATGGTCAAGCGCGAGCTTGGCATCAAGGACATGAGCAGCATCCTCCCCGGACACGGAGGCGTCATGGACCGGTTGGACTCGATTGTCTTCGCCTCGCCGGTGGCGTTCATCCTGTTCTCGGCCCTCACAGCCGCCTAGAAGCACCGGACCAGCACTTCCGGCGCCTAGAATGGTGCCGAGCAAACCAGCCGAACGGCATCAAAGGAACAAAGTAACAGTGGACATTCAACGGCAGATTCCTGCGTCTTTTGACCGCGTGCAGCGGAACCAGTATGGCTACAACGCCAGGCAGGTCGACGATTTCCTGCAGCGCGCACGGGTGTCATTCGAAGCTCCGTCCGCGGCCTCCCGCGCCATCAAGAGCTCGGACGTCCGCGCCGTGTCCTTCGATCCCGTGAAGGGCGGCTACGCCGCCGCCGGCGTGGACGCCGCGCTGGACCGGCTCGAAGACGCCCTCGCCCGGCGCGAGCGCGATGAGCTCGTTGCCGAACGCGGCGAGGATGCCTGGCTGCGCGAAATCGGCCGGCTCGCGGGCGTCCTGCGCGGGCGCCTGCACCGCCCGGACGGCCAGCGCTTCCGGCGCCCGTCCAAGCCAAAGGCCCGCAGCTACAACACCACCGACGTCGACGACCTCTGCCACGAGCTGATCGGCTACCTCGAGGAGGACCAGCCGCTGAGCGTGGACAACGTCCGGCGCGCCGTGTTCCGTCCCGCCGTGGGCCGGGAGGGTTACGAGGAAAGCCAGGTCGACGCATTCCTGGAGCGCGCCGTCGAGCTCATGGCGGCCATCGACTAGTCACGCCCCGCGCGGACCCACGCCTGGAGCCCCACCGGCCAACCACCCGGCCGGGTCACCGACGCCGGATCGCGACCGCAGGGTCAGCGTTGCCGGAGCCCCGCCCGGATCGCGACCGCAGGGTCAGCGTTGCCGGAGCCCCGCCCGGGTCAGCACGGCAGGGTCACCGTTCCGTCGCGAGCGGCCGTTCCGGGGTGTGCAGCCGGGTCATCAGCCGTGTCATTGTCCGCGGCACCCGGCCCCGCGTGGCCCGGGACACCAGGATCGTGACGGCGAACGCGGCCGGCACCGTCCAGGCGGCGGGCTGTGCCAGCCACGACGGCGTCTGCGCAGCACCCAGCACCGAGCCGGCCACCATCGCACTGCCGCAGAGCACGCCGCCGGTCACCATGCCCGCGATAGCCCCGGCGTCCGTCAGCCCCCGCCACCAGATGCCCAGCAGCAGGACCGGGCAGATCGTGGACGCGGTAAAGGCAAACACAAGCCCCACGCTGCCGGCCAGTGCCTGCGATTCGGTCATCGAGGCGATCCCCAGCGGGACCATGGCCGAGACCACTGCTGCCAGCCGGAAGCCCCGGACACTGCCGCCGAACACGTCCTGGCTGATCACGCCGGCCAGCGAGACCACCAGGCCGGACGTCGTCGACAGGAACGCCCCGAACGCTCCGGCCACCACAAGCGCCGTCAGCAAGTCGCCGGCCACCCCGCCAATCATCCGGCCGGGCAGCAGCAGAACCAGGGCATCAGCCTGGCCGCTCCGGGCAAGGTCGGGGGCGAACGCTCGGCCGAGCATGCCGTACGCCGTCGGAAACAAGTAGAAGACGGACAGCAGGCCCAGGACAATCAGGGTGGTCCGGCGGGCGGACTGCCCGTCCGGGTTGGTGTAGAAACGGACCAGCACGTGCGGCAGCCCGAGCGTGCCAAAGAGCAGGGCCACCAGCAGCGAAATGATCTGGTAGGGGCCCGCGGGCGCCAGCGCCGTGGGGTTGGCCGTACTGGGCGGCGGCAACTCCGCCGCGGCGGAGTCCCCGCCGCCCAGCGCCAGCAGCATGAACACGATGGGCACCGCCAGCGCGGTGAGCTTGAGCCAGTACTGGAACGCCTGGACAAACGTGATGGAGCGCATTCCGCCCGCCACCACGGTGAAGCAGACGACGCCGACCACCGCCACCGGGCCCACCCACGCCGGCAGCCCGGTGGTGATCCGGATGGCCAGGGCAGCGCCGTGCAGCTGCGGGACGATGTAGAGCCAGCCGACCAGGACCACCACCAGGCTTGTGACGCGGCGGACGGCACGCGAATCGAGGCGCGCCTCGGTGAAGTCCGGAATCGTGTAGGCCCCGGACCGGCGCAGGGGAGCGGCGACGAACAGGAGCAGCATCAGGTAGCCGGCCGTGTACCCCACCGGATACCACAGGGCGTCGGTGCCGGAGAGTAGGATCAGCCCTGCGACCCCCAGGAAGCTGGCGGCCGAGAGGTACTCCCCGCCGATCGCCGAGGCGTTCCACCACGGCTTGACCGTCCGGGACGCCACGTAGAAGTCTCCCGTGGTGCGCGAGATCCGCAGCCCGTAGAAACCGATGACTGCCGTGGCAAGCGAGACGGCGGCGAACGCCGCCACCCCGACGACGGGGTTCACGTTCCGCTCACCCGGCCCCGTGCGTGGCCGCCCGCCGGGCCGTTCACCTGGGCCCTCACCAGTCCCTCACTTGTCGCCAGCGAGGTCCCGGTAGCGGGCCTCGTTCCTTGCCGCGGTCCGCACATACAGCCAGGCACTGAGACCGATCACCGGATAGATGCCGGCACCCAGCAGGACCCAGTCGAATGGCAGGCCTGCAATGGTGGAGTGCGCAAGGCCCGGGACCAGCCCCAGCACAAGCGGGAAGGCGAGCATGATCAGCAGGAATCCCAGGGCCACCACGAGGCCCAGCCGGAGCTGGGACCGGATGAGGGAGCGGACGAACAGCTGCCCGGCGTCGGATTCCTCTGCCGCCTCCTGTGAGGCCGCCGCAGAGCGCCCGCCGGTCAGGGCGGCGCTGCCCGATGCGGCACTTCCCGGTGTGACACTTCCCGAAGTGACGCTGCGCGGCGCCGTGACCCGGACCCGCGTCATGCCTGCGGCCGGATACGGCTTGCTTCGAGCTTTTCCCGGACCGCCGGGAGGTGCCTGCGGCTGATGGGCAGTTCGGCCCCGGCCACGGTGACACTGGGCCTCGCCGCGGCGAGCTTCATGTGGCTGATGTGGCCCAAGGCGGTCAGGTACGAGCGGTGGATGCGCAGGAACCCGGCGTCGGCCCACTGCTGCTCTAGGTCGGCCAGCGGAACCCTGATGAGGTAGCTGGCCTCCGCCGTGTGCAGCCGTGCATAATCGCCCTGCGCCTGGACGTACGTCACGTCCTCGCGCCGGATCATCTTGGTGGTCCCGCCGAGGTCCACGGTGATCATTTCCGGGGCCGGCGCGCCGTCCTTGAGCAGCTCGCTGATCCGGCCGATCGACTTCGCCAGCCGATCGGCGCGCACGGGCTTGAGGAGGTAGTCCACAGCCGCGAGCTCGAAGGCCTCCAGCGCGCAGTCCTCGTCCGCGGTGACGAAGACCACGGCGGGCGGGTGGGCGCTGCGGGAGATGACCCGGGCAATGTCCAGCCCGGACAGCGCCGGCATGTGGATGTCGAGGAAGATGACATCGACTTCTTCGGCCTCCAGTGCCCGCAGGGCCTCGGCGCCCGAGGAAGCGCGGTGGATGGTGCCGATCCGGTCATCCCTGCCGAGCAGGAAAGCCAGTTCCTCAACGGCGGGGAGCTCGTCGTCGGCGACGAGGACGTTAATCATGCCACTAGCCTACTGCCGCGGCCATTGTGGCCGGCTCAGCCCGTCAGCCAACTGCCGCCGGGCACGACACCGCCGGGAACCGACCGGAAATCAGGCGTCGTGCCGGGGCTGGGACTTGGGGACGCGCATCGTGATCAGGGTGCCCTCGCCCGGTGCCGTCTCGATCACGAGGCCGTTCTCGTCCCCGTAGACCTGCCGCAGGCGGGCGTCGACGTTGCGCAATCCGACGTGGTCGCCGTCGCTGTGCCCGGCAAGGACGGAGCGGAGCTGGTCCGGGTCCATGCCCACGCCGTCGTCCTCGATCGTCACCTCCGCGAACGCCCCCGAGTCGTTCGCCGTGATGGAGATGTGCCCCGGGCCCTCCTTGGCCTCAAGGCCGTGCCGGACCGCGTTTTCCACCAGCGGCTGCAGGCTCAGGAAGGGAATCACCGTGCTCAGGACCTCCGGAGCGATCCGCAGGCTGACCTGCACGCGGTCGCCAAAGCGGGCCCGTTCCAGGAGCAGGTAGCGGTCGATGCAGCGCAGTTCCTCGGCCAGGGTGGTGAAGTCGCCGTGGCGGCGGAAGGAGTAGCGGGTGAAATCGGCGAACTCCACCACGAGCTCGCGCGCCCGGACCGGATCCGTGTTGATGAAGGAGGCGATCGCGTTCAGCGAGTTGTAAATGAAGTGCGGGCTGATCTGGGCGCGGAGGGCCCGGACTTCCGCCTCCATCAGGAGGGTGCGGGAGGCGTCGAGCTCGGCGAGTTCCACCTGGGTGGCCACCCAGTCAGCCACCTCGCCGGTGGCGCGGACCAGTCCGGCGCCGGCGGCCGGCGCGAAGGCGGCCACCACACCCACCACACGCGCGCCGGTTTTGATCGGGGCGATCACGACGGCGCGCTCCACCTCCGGCGCCAGCGTCACGCCGCCGTCGCCGGCGGCCAGGAGCTGGAGTTCGCCCGCCGGAATGACGGCGAGGTGGCCGCCTTCGAACACTTTAGACGCGAGCCCCATCAGGGCAGGTTTGAGTTCCTCGCCGGCGCCGTCCCACGCGAGCACGCCGGTTGTATCCGTGATGGCCAGGGCGTCACAGCCCAGGAGGCTGCGCAGCTGTTTGCTGGCCTTGGCCGCGCCGGCCGGGTTTAGGCCGGTCCTCAGGTGCTGGCCGGCACGGGATGCGGCATGCAGCGTCTGGTAGGTGGCCCGCTCCGCATCGGTGCCGAGATCGCGGAAGGACCGGAGGACCTTGAGTCCCACGGCGACGACGGCAGCGATCGCCAGGGCAATCACCGCGACGGCGGCGGCGGTGAGCAGGGGAGAATCCGGCATGGTGCCAGCCTACCGCCGGGGTTCCTTTCGGCGGCCGGGGGCGCCGTTTGGCGCAGCGTCGGGACCGCTGAGCGACGCAGGCCGCCCCGGCTGTGGCAGGTAACCCGCGCCACAGTGCACAGTGATTGCAGTCACATCAGCAGGATGGGTTGCAGGGCGCGTCCCGCGCAGACCACGGCAGCCGGTGTGGACTCACCAGTCTCAATGAGGAGGAACCGATGGGTCACGACGCCCAAGAAACGGACGCTGCGGCGGCCGTGGACTTCAAGGAAGTCCAGTCGACGGAGCAGTTCCAGGAACTGCGCACACGTCACCGCAGCTTTGTCTTCCCGCTGTCCATTGCCTTTCTGCTCTGGTACTTCGCCTATGTCCTGCTGGCCGACTACGCGGTGGGATTCATGTCGATCAAGGTTTGGGGCAACATCAACGTCGGCCTGATCCTTGGCCTGCTGCAGTTCGTCTCCACGTTCGCGATCACCGGCTGGTACGTCAGCTATTCGAACCGCAAGCTGGACCCCATTGCCTCCGAGATCCGCCAGGAAATCGAGGGGCACGAATTCGACAAGCACGGCAACCCGGTTGGGGGGACAGCAAAATGACACTCATGGTTCCCGCAGTAAACGTTGCGGATCTCAAGGACACCACCCTGCTGAACATGGGCATCTTCGCCCTCTTCGTCGCGATCACCATGGTCATCGTGATCAGGGCCAGCCGCAACAACAAGACGGCAGCCGACTACTACGCCGCCGGACGTTCCTTCACAGGCCCGCAGAACGGCACCGCCATCGCCGGCGACTACCTCTCCGCAGCGTCCTTCCTCGGCATCACCGGAGCCATCGCCATCAACGGCTACGACGGCTTCATGTACTCCATCGGCTTCCTCGTCGCCTGGCTCGTCGCCTTGCTGCTTGTCGCCGAACTGCTCCGCAACACCGGCAAGTTCACCATGGCCGATGTCCTCTCCTTCCGGCTCAAGCAGCGCCCCGTGCGCATCGCGGCGGCCATCTCCACGCTGGCCGTCTGCTTCTTCTACCTGCTGGCCCAGATGGCCGGTGCCGGCAGCCTCATCTCGCTGCTCCTGGGCATCAGCGACTGGGGCGGACAAGCCCTGGTGATCATCGTCGTCGGCGCCCTGATGATCATGTACGTCCTGATCGGCGGCATGAAGGGCACCACCTGGGTGCAGATCATCAAGGCCATGCTCCTGATCGCCGGAGCCGCTGTCATGACCTTCTGGGTCCTCGCGATCTACGGCTTCAACCTCTCGGACCTGCTGGGCGGCGCGGTGGAAACCTCGGGCAACCCGAACCTGCTCAACCCGGGACTGCAGTACGGCAAGACCGAGACCTCCAAGGTCGACTTCCTGTCCCTCGGCCTGGCCCTGGTACTCGGCACCGCAGCCCTGCCGCACGTGCTGATGCGCTTCTACACGGTTCCGACCGCAAAGGAAGCCCGAAAGTCCGTGGTGTGGTCCATCTGGCTCATCGGCATCTTCTACCTGTTCACCCTGGTCCTGGGCTACGGCGCAGCTGCGCTGGTGGGTGCCGACACCATCAAGGCCGCCCCGGGCGGCGTCAACTCGGCCGCGCCGCTGCTCGCCTTCCACCTCGGCGGTCCGCTGCTCCTGGGCTTCATCTCGGCGGTGGCCTTCGCGACCATCCTGGCCGTCGTCGCCGGCCTGACGATCACCGCGGCGGCATCCTTCGCACACGACATCTACGCCAGCGTCATCGCCAAGGGGAAAGCCGACGCCGCCACCGAGGTCAAGGTTGCCCGCCGCACCGTGGTGGTGATCGGGCTGCTGGCCATCGCCGGCGGCATCTTCGCCAACGGACAAAATGTCGCGTTCCTCGTGGCGCTCGCCTTCGCCGTGGCTGCCTCCGCCAACCTTCCGACCATCCTCTACTCGCTGTTCTGGCGCCGGTTCACCACCCAGGGAGCCCTGTGGAGCATGTACGGCGGATTGTCCGCGGCCATCATCCTGATTGCGCTCTCCCCGGTGGTTTCCGGGGCCAAGACGTCGATGATCCCCGGCGCCAACTTCGCCATCTTCCCGCTGAGCAACCCGGGCATCGTCTCCATCCCGCTCGCGTTCTTCCTGGGCTGGCTGGGCACCGTCCTGGACAAGCGGAAGGAAGACGCCACAAAGCAGGCCGAAATGGAGGTCCGTTCCCTGACCGGGGTGGGCGCCGAGAAGGCTACCAACCACTAGAAAGGCCGCACCAACAGAGAAGCTCCCGTGCAGCAGCACGGGAGCTTCTCCCATGGATGGGCGCCAGCTTGGACTGGGTTTTCCGAGGTCAGCGCTGGGGCCTCAGCCGAATGTTCACCATCTTCAGTTCATCGTGGCCCTCGAAGCGGTAGGCCAGTTCCACGCTTTTCGTGTCGCAGTCGATCGTTCCGGCGACGTCGGCGGCGTTGGAGCCGTTGTTGGAGCTGACGTTGAGGGTTGAAAAGTTCGGTTTGCAGCTGCCGTCAAGCTCCAGGCTCTGCACGCCCGCGGCGAACTCTTCCGGGGAAATCTTACGCATGAGGGCCGGATCCAGGTACTTCTCGTAGGCGGTGCTGACCTCGCCGGCGATGATCAGCTTCGTGAAATCGTCCGCGATGCCCCGTGCCTGGTTGGTGGCTCCGCCCACCACGTTGAGCAGGACGACGACGCCGGCACTCACCAGCAGGAGCACACCGCCGACGATCCCGAGGACAATCCACAGGGCCTTGCGGCTCTTTTTCGGGGGCGGCTGGGCGGCGCCGCCGTAGTAGGGCGGCGGCTGCCCCGGCCCGCCGTAGTACGGAGGTGCGCCGCCGCCGGGTGGCGGGTAGCTGGGAGCCGCGCCGGTCGCGGGTGGCGGGTAGCTGGGTGCCGCGTAGTTGGGCACCGCGGCGTCGGCGGGGGGCCCGGGCGGCGGGGCGTAGTACGGAACGGGCGGCTGGCCGGGCGCCGGGTGGCCGGCTGCAGGCTCATGCCCGGGCTGCGGCGGTACCGGGCGGTGTGGTTCCTCGGGACTGCTCACGGTTCAAGCCTTTCCGGCAGTCCAGACAAGCCACTGCCTGTTGCACTGGGCCGCGTGCGCAGACCCAAGGACTCAGGGGGACCCAACGGACACAGCCTAGCGCCGCGGCCGCCCACGGCACAGATGAAAAGCGGATCAGTTATCGGCGGATCCGCGCTCCAGCAGGGGCTGGATCCGGAACGGGATCAGCTCGCCCATCGCCAGTGCGGTATCGGTCCGGTCCACGCCGTCGCACGCCAGTATCTTGCCGTTGATCCGGAACAGGTCCTCGGCGTCGAGCGCCACCACCCGCAGGAGCAGATCGGCCGAGCCCGTCAGGCCGTAGCCCTCCAGGATTTCCGGAATCCCGGCGAGCTCGACGGCGAGGGGTCCGAGCTTCTGCTGCTGGACGTGGACGGAGATGAAAGCCATCAGCGGGTATCCCAGGGACACCGGGTTGATCCGCCGCTCGAAGGAGAGGAACACGTGCTTCTTCTCCAGCTGGGCCATCCTGGCCTGCACCGTATTGCGCGAGAGTCCGAGCTTCTGGGCGAGGGCAACCACGGTCCGCCGGGGGTCCCGCGCCATGGCCGAAAGCAGGCGGGTGTCAGTGCCATCCAAGGTTTGCATAATGCGCAAGATTAGCACGGTTGACGGATGCCAAACAGGGCATAATGCTCAACATTTTTGCGGGTGGTTGTACCCGATGAGCATTGTGAGTAGGGTCACAATTATCCGGGGCAACGGCGCCCGGGCGGCTGGCGCGCCGCGGGATCACGAGTCCTGCGAGTTCCGGTCAGACGACGTCAGAAGGTGCGGACAACAGTGTTTACCGACGACGCGGGCAAGGGCGGCATTGCCGCCGGGGGCCCCGGAAACAGTGAAAATTCTATGAGGCGGACGGGCGGCGACCTCGTCCAGCTCATCACCCCGGCGGGCGAGCGCATCAGCCATCCCGAGTTCGATCCCTGGCTCCAGGACGTCAGCGATGAGCAGCTCTGCGCGCTCTATGAGGACATGGTGGTCATCCGCCGGATCGATGCCGAAGCCACGGCCCTCCAGCGGCAGGGCGAACTGGCACTGTGGCCGCCACTGCTCGGCCAGGAAGCATCCCAGATCGGCTCGGCCCGCGCCCTCCGCGAGGACGATTTTGTCTTCCCGAGCTACCGCGACAACGGCGTCGCCTACTGCCGGGGAGTGAAGCCGGAGGACCTCGTCCGTGCCTGGCGGGGCAATGCCTCCGCCGGCTGGGACCCGTTCACCGTCAACGTTGCCACCCAGCAGATCATCATCGGTGCGCAGAGCCTGCACGCCACGGGCTACGCCATGGGCATCCAGAACGACGGCGCCGACTGCGTCGCCGTGGCCTACTTCGGCGACGGAGCCACGAGCGAAGGCGACGTCAACGAAGCCATGGTCTTCGCCGCGAGCTTCCAGGCGCCTGTCGTCTTCATCTGCCAGAACAACCACTGGGCCATTTCCGAACCCGTCCGGCTGCAGTCCCACATCCAGCTCGCGGACCGCGCCTCAGGCTTCGGCATCCCCAGCATGCGGGTAGACGGCAACGATGTCCTCGCCGTCATGGCAGCCACCCGCATTGCCCTGGACCGTGCCCGGCGCGGCGGCGGCCCCACCTTCATCGAGGCCGTGACCTACCGGATGGGCCCGCACACGACGGCGGACGACCCCACCCGCTACCGGGATGCCAACGAACTCGAGGACTGGGCCGCCAAGGACCCGATCAGCCGGATGAAGTCGCTGCTCGAGCGCAAGGGACTGCTGACCGCGGACCTTGAGGCCGCCGTCGCCGCGCAAGCTGACGCAGTGGCCAAGGAACTCCGGGCCGGGACCATCAACATGCCCGAGCCGCAGCCGCTGGATATCTTCAAGCACGTGTACAGCACGCCCAACTCCTGGCTGGACCGCCAGCAGGAGCACTACTCCCGTTACCTGGCTTCCTTCGGCGATCCCGCAGAAGCCGCTTCTGAAGAAGGTGCACGCTGATGACGCAGATGACCTTTGCCCGAGCCATCAATTCGGGCCTGCGCAAGTCCCTCGAAAACGATCCCAAGGTGGTCCTGATGGGCGAGGACATCGGCGCCCTTGGCGGCGTCTTCCGTGTCACGGACGGGCTGCAGAAAGACTTTGGGAAGCACCGCGTCGTGGACACCCCGCTCGCCGAGTCCGGCATCATGGGCACCGCCGTCGGCCTGGCATACCGCGGCTACCGTCCGGTGGTGGAGATCCAGTTCGACGGTTTCATCTACCCGGCGTTCGACCAGATCGTCAGCCAGGTCGCCAAGATGCACTACCGCACCCAGGGCGCCGTCAAGATGCCCATCACCATCCGCGTGCCCTTCGGCGGCGGCATCGGCTCGCCGGAGCACCACTCGGAATCGCCCGAGGCCTACTTCACCCACACCTCGGGGTTGCGCGTGATCAGCGTGTCCAACCCCCAGGACGCCTACACAATGATCCAGCAGGCCATCGCCTCCGACGATCCCGTCCTGTACTTCGAGCCCAAGCGGCGCTACCACGACAAGGGCGAGGTGGACGAGAGCGTCGACCTGAGTTCTGCCTTGTCCATGGAAAAGGCCCGCGTTGTCACCGAGGGCACGGACGTCACCCTCGTGGCCTACGGCCCGCTCGTCAAGACCGCCCGCGACGCCGCCCTGGCGGCCGCCGACGAAGGCATCTCGGTTGAGGTCATCGACCTGCGCTCGCTGGCACCACTGGACTTCGCCACCCTTGAGGCCTCGGTCCGCAAAACCGGCCGTCTGGTCATCACGCACGAGGCCAGCCAGTCCGGCGGCCTCGGCGCCGAAGTCGCCGCGAGCATCACCGAGCGCTGCTTCTACCACCTCGAGGCCGCTCCCGTCCGCGTGACCGGCTTCGATGTTCCCTACCCTTACTCCAAGCTGGAAATGCACCACCTGCCGGGCCTTGACAGGATTCTCGACGGCGTCGACCGTGCCCTCGGCCGCCCCAACTCCCTTAGCGGGCTGGAAGGATGAGCGCCACCATGATCAAGGAATTCAGGCTCCCGGACCTCGGCGAGGGACTGACGGAATCGGAAATCGTCGCCTGGAAGGTCGCGGTAGGGGATACCGTCACCCTCAACCAGATCATCGCCGAGGTAGAGACGGCCAAGGCCGTCGTCGAGCTGCCCTCGCCGTTTGCCGGCGTTGTCGCGGCCCTGCACGAACAGCCCGGCACCGTTGTTGAGGTCGGGAAGCCGATCGTCTCCTTCGAGATCGAGGGCGACGACGGCGCCGCCGGTTCCGCCGGTGCGGACGGGGCCGCGGCAGGCAAGCGTGAGCCGAACCTCGTGGGCTATGGCGCCGTCCTGGAAGCCTCCGGCCGGCCGGCCCGCCGCGCCCGCACCTTCGCGGCCCCGGCGGCCCCTCCGGCCGTCGCGGCCGAACCGGTGGCATCAGTCCGTGCAGCCGAGCCGGCCGCGCCGGTCCGCGCTGCTGGGCCGGCCGAAACCCAGCCGGTCGAAACGACGCCCGCAACCACAGCTGGCGACATGTCGCCGGGGGAGCGCCCGCGGTCCACGCCTCCGGTGCGCAAGCTGGCCAAGGATCTCGGCGTCGACCTCGAGGCCGTGACCGGTACCGGGGAGCGCGGGCTCATCACCCGCGACGATGTGCTGAACTTCGTCGGCGGCGGGGAGCTGCCCGCGGCCGCCCAGGAACCCGCCGGTGCGACGGCGCAGGCCGCATGGCTTGTCCAGGCCCCGGGCGAGCGCGAGACCCGCACGCCGATCAAGGGCGTACGGAAGTTCACCGCGGCTGCCATGGTGGCCAGTGCCTTCACTGCGCCGCACGTCACCGAGTTCCTGACCGTCGACGTTACGCCCACGATGGAGCTGCTGGCACGGCTCAAGGCCAGCCGCGCGTTCGCCGGGTACAAGCTCACCCCGCTGACACTCGTGTCCAAGGCCGTGCTGATTGCGTTGCGCAACCACCCGACCCTCAACGCCCGGTGGGACGAGGCCAACCAGGAGATCGTCCAGTTCAACTACGTGAACCTGGGCATCGCGGCTGCGACCCCGCGGGGGCTGACCGTTCCGAACATCAAGGACGCGGACCGGATGTCCCTCATGGATCTCTCCTCGGCCCTGACGGAACTGACGGACACGGCCCGGGCCGGGAAGACAAGCCCTGAGGCGCTCTCCGGCGGCACGATCTCCATCACGAACATCGGCGTCTTCGGCATTGACGCCGGCACGCCCATCCTGAATCCGGGCGAGGCAGCCATCCTGGCCCTCGGCGCGGTCCGGAAGATGCCGTGGGAGTACAAGGACGAGGTCGCGCTGCGCCAGGTCATGACGCTCAGCCTGTCCTTCGACCACCGGCTGGTCGACGGCGAGCAGGGCTCGCGGTTCCTCCAGGACCTCGGGGCCATGCTGGCCGATCCGGGCATGGTCCTCGCGATGGTCTAGGTCCCTCTACACAGCTGCCGGCTGCCCCGTCCGAAAGGAAGGGGCGGCCGGCAGCTTCGTGGTGTGCGGGGCCGACCCGCGGACCCGGGAGGGCGCCCGGGACCGGGGAGTTGCTTAGCCGAGCGGCTCGGTGGGGGCCGGTGCCAGGAGCGCGGCCAGCGCCATGCTTTCCAGCAGCGGCCTGGCGCGGCGGACGCCGATCCGGCGTCCGTGGCTGCGCACCGAGTGCGGGGTCGAATTGATCAGCCCGAACGTGGCGTGCGCGCGCATCCGCAGTTCGGCGGCCTCCGTACCCTCGTGCAGTCCGGCCAGCACGTCCACCCAGAGTTCAACGTAGTTGCGCTGAAGCGTGCGGACCTCGGCCTGGTCCTCGCCGGCCAGGTTGCTGAAGTCCTGGTCCTGGACCCGGATGACGTCCGGGTTGCTCAGGGCAAAGTCGACGTGGAAGGCCACCAGCCCGCCCAACGCCGCCAGATCGCCGTCGGAATCGGCCACTACCTTGCGGCCGCCGTCGAGCAGGTCCTGGCTGACACTGAGCAGCAGGGCGCCGAGGACGGCCTGCTTGCCGGCGAAGTGACGGTAGACCGCCGGTCCGCTGACGCCGGCCGCGGCCCCGAGATCCTCCAGGGAAACGCGGTTGAAGCCCTCCAGGGCAAAGAGCGCAGCGGCGGCGGACAGGAGGGCCTGCCGCCTGTTCGCCTTCGCCTGGCTGCGCTGCGTTGAGGCTGCCTGGGTTGACGGAAGCTGGGCAGTCTGGCTGGGCTCGGTCACCGGCGCATCCCCTCGTTGCAAAATGATCCCTGTGTTGGACATCACAGTTAATAGAGACTAACCTAAATCTCAGTTATGCGGTACTAACCGAAATAGTCGGGCGGCCTGAGTTGCCGCTCCGGCGCGCAAGTCCGCGCAGGTCAGGGAACGGAAGCAGTCAATGGAGACAATCGCCAGCCGGGTGGATGCGACGAGCACCGCCTACGCCGCGAACCGGGAGGCCCAACTGGGGCTGGCCGGCGAGCTGAGGGAACGGCTCGCCACCGCCGCGCTGGGCGGGCCCGCGAAGTCCCGGGAACGCCACGTGGCGCGCGGCAAGCTCCTGCCGCGCGAGCGCATTGACCAGCTGCTCGACGACGGCAGCCCCTTCCTGGAGATCGCCCCGCTGGCCGCGGACGGCATGTACGACGGCGACTCGCCCGGTGCAGGCGTCATTGCCGGCATCGGGCTGGTGCACGGCCGCCAGGTGCTGGTCATTTCCAACGACGCCACAGTCAAGGGCGGCACCTACTATCCGATGACAGTGAAGAAGCACCTCCGCGCGCAGGAAATCGCGCTGGAGAACCGGCTGCCCTGCATCTACCTCGTGGACTCCGGCGGGGCGTTCCTGCCCAAGCAGGACGAGGTCTTCCCGGACAAGGAACACTTCGGCCGGATCTTCTTCAACCAGGCGAGGATGTCCGCGGCGAAGATCCCGCAGATCGCGTCCGTGATGGGCTCCTGCACCGCCGGCGGCGCGTACGTTCCGGCGATGAGCGACGAGACCGTGATTGTCCGCAACCAGGGCACCATCTTCCTGGGCGGCCCGCCGCTGGTGAAGGCCGCGATCGGCGAAATCGTGACCGCGGAGGAACTTGGCGGCGGCGACGTGCACTCGAAGATTTCCGGGGTCACGGACCACCTGGCCGAGAACGATGAGCATGCCCTCCAGATCGTCCGCGACATCGTCTCCACCCTGCCGAAGCCTGCCGCACCCGTCTGGGACGTGGACACCGCCGTCGAGCCCGTTGCCGACCCGGATGAGCTCTACGGTGCCGTGCCCACGGACGTCAACGCCCAGTACGACGTGCGTGAGGTCATCGCCCGGCTGGTCGACGGCAGCCGGTTCCACGAGTTCAAGAAAAACTACGGCACCACCCTGGTCACGGGCTTCGCCAAGCTGCACGGCCACCCCGTGGGCATCGTGGCGAACAACGGCGTGCTGTTCAGCGAGTCCTCCCTCAAGGGAGCGCACTTCATCGAACTGTGCGACCAGCGCGGGATCCCGCTGATCTTCCTGCAGAACCTCTCCGGCTTCATGGTCGGCAAGGACTACGAACAGGGCGGCATCGCCAAGAACGGCGCCAAGATGGTCACCGCCGTCGCCACCGCCCGCGTGCCCAAGCTGACCGTCGTGATCGGCGGGTCCTTTGGCGCCGGGAACTACTCGATGTGCGGACGCGCCTACTCCCCGCGCTTCCTGTGGATGTGGCCGGCGTCGCGGATCTCCGTGATGGGCGGCAACCAGGCTTCCAGCGTGCTCGCGACCGTGAAGCGGGACCAGTACGAGGCCCGCGGCGAGGAATGGTCCGCCGCGGACGAGGAAGCCTTCAAGGCCCCCATCAAGGCCCAGTACGAGGACCAGGGCAGCCCCTACTACTCCACCGCCCGCCTCTGGGACGACGGCGTGATCGACCCCGCGGACACCCGCACCGTCCTGGGACTGGCGCTCGACGTCGTCTCCCGCGCCCCGCTGCCGGAGACCTCCTTCGGCCTCTTCCGGATGTGAGCCAGCCATGAACCTTTCTTCGCCGACCATCTCTTCGCCCACCACGCCTTCCGTGGCCACCCCTCCAGCCACCCCCACAACCGGCACCCCGTTGTTCGGCACCGTGCTCGTCGCCAACCGCGGCGAAATCGCCTGCCGCGTCATCCGGACCCTGCGCGCCCTCGGCATCCGTTCGGTCGCCGTCTATTCCGACGCCGACGCCGACGCGCGGCACGTGCGGGAAGCCGACGTGGCGGTCCGGATCGGCCCCGCCGCGGCCACCGAGAGCTACCTCAAGATCGAGGCCATCATCCAGGCCTGCCGCGACACCGGCGCCGAGGCCGTGCACCCCGGCTACGGCTTCCTGAGCGAGAACGTCGACTTCGCCCGTGCCCTCGAAGCCGCCGGGATCACGTTCATCGGCCCCGGCGTCGAATCCCTCAACGTCATGGGCGACAAGATCCGCTCCAAGAACCACGTCACCGGCTACGGCGTCCCCGTGGTCCCGGGCATCGCTGAACCCGGCATGAGTGACGCGCAGCTGATCGAGGCCGCGGCCGGCGTCGGGTTCCCGCTGCTGATCAAGCCCTCCGCCGGCGGCGGCGGGAAGGGCATGCACATCGTCGAACGCGCCGAGGACCTGGAAGCCACCCTGGCCACCGCACGCCGGGTCGCCGCGAGTGCGTTCGGCGACGACACCTTGTTCCTGGAACGGCTCGTGCTCACGCCGCGGCACATCGAGGTCCAGATCCTGGCGGACAACCACGGCAACGTCATCCACCTGGGGGAGCGCGAGTGCTCGCTGCAGCGCCGCCACCAGAAGGTCATCGAGGAAGCACCGTCCCCGCTGCTGGAATCCCTGCCCGACGGAGCGGAGATCCGCGCCCGGATCGGCGAGGCCGCCTGCCAGGCCGCGCGCAGCGTCCACTACTCCGGCGCCGGGACCGTGGAATTCCTGGTCTCGGACGCCGCCCCGGACGAGTTCTTCTTCATGGAGATGAACACCCGCCTGCAGGTCGAACACCCGGTCACCGAGATGGTCACCGGCATTGACCTCGTCGAATGGCAGGTGCGCATCGCCGCCGGCGAGGAACTTACGTTGACCCAGGCCGACGTCGTCCTGACCGGCCACTCCGTGGAGGCACGCGTCTACGCTGAGGTGCCGGAGAAGAACTTCCTGCCCTCCGGCGGTGAAGTGCTGCTGCTGGACGAATTGCCCGGCCCGGCCCAGCGCCCGAGTGCTCCGGCCCGCAACGAAGTCGAAACGGCCCACGGCCGCGTCCGGGTGGACTCCGCCCTCGTCCACGGACTCGAGATCTCCTCCAGCTACGATCCGATGATTTCCAAGGTCATTGCCTGGGGCCAAGACCGAACGACTGCCCTCGATACCTTGGACGAGGCGCTCGCCGGGTACACAGTGCTGGGCATCGATACCAATGTTGAATATCTCCGGCTGCTGGCCAACGACGCCGACGTCCGCGCCGGCCGGCTCGACACCGGCCTGATCGAACGCAAGATGCCGGAATTCAGCTTCCGGCGGGTGGGCGACAGCGAACTTGTGGTCGCCGCACTGTACGCCTTGGCCATGGCGGAGGAAGCCAAGCAGGAGGAGCGTGAAGGCAGCCCGTGGCAGCGCCGCGACGGCTGGCGGATCGGTGCGCCGGCGCCGCGCCGGATCAGCCTGGGAACCCCCGACGGGGGCGTCGCCACAGTGGAGGTGAGGGGCCCGGTCGCGGGGGAGCAAGTCACTGTAAGGGTTAACGGAGGTCCGCAGCTCACAGCCTTCATGGAGTTCACCGCGCGGGATCGTCCGGTGCTCACCCTCGAGGGCGAGACCAGCAGTTATGCACTTGCACCCGTTCGCACCGGTCCTCCCGCCCAGAGCTGGATGGCTCCCGATCCCCGCGTCCTGTCGGAAATCTTCCTCGGCAGCGAGGGCTGGTCCTGCCGCCTTGAGGTGCTCACCCGGGAGACCCGGCTTGCCCGGGTGTTGGCGGCGATCGAACGCGAGGAAGGCGCCGCCGACCCGGCGGTGCGCTCGCCGATGCCCGGCACCGTGGTGTCCGTGTCCGTCAGCAACGGCGACACCGTGGAGGCCGGCCAGGTCCTGCTCTCGGTCGAAGCCATGAAGATGGAGCACCAGCTCGTGGCGCCCTTGGACGGAACCGTCCACATCAGCGTCGGCTCCGGCGACCTCGTCAAGGCAGACCAGGTGCTGGCGACGATCCACCCCGCCGTCCCGACGGAGCCCTCGAAAGCCGAGGACACGATCGAGGAAGCGGTCATCGCCATGGGCGCGGCCGAATGACCGCACCCTACTGACACCACCGCCCTCACCCCGGCTGACCAGCCACAGCGCAGCCAACACCCCTTTTCACCAGACCACAGATGTACCTCAGACACAGGAGACACCCCATGGCAGATTTTGAACTCAGCGAGGACTACCAGATCCTTAGCGACACCGTCCGCGAATTCGCCGACGAGGTGGTGGCCCCTGTCTCCGCCAAGCACGACGAAGAGCACAGCTTCCCCTACGAGGTCGTCTCCCAGATGGCGGACATGGGCCTGTTCGGCCTGCCGTTCCCGGAAGAGTTCGGCGGCATGGGCGGGGACTACTTCGCTCTGGCCCTGGCCCTGGAACAGCTCGGCCGGGTGGACCAGTCTGTCGCGATCACCCTCGAGGCCGGCGTCTCGCTCGGTGCGATGCCGATCCACCGCTTCGGCAACGAGGCGCAGAAGCAGGAATGGCTGCCGCTGCTGGCCTCCGGCAAGGCGCTCGCCGGCTTCGGCCTGACCGAGCCGGAAGCCGGCTCGGACGCCGGCGGGACGAAGACCACCGCCAAGCTGGGCGGCGGAGAGTGGGTCATCAACGGCAACAAGGAGTTCATCACCAACTCCGGCACCGACATCACCAGGCTCGTCACCGTCACCGCGGTCACCGGCCAGGAGGAACGCGCGGACGGCAGCATCAAGAAGGAAATCTCCACCATCCTGGTGCCCACCAACACTCCGGGCTTCACCGCGGAAAAGGCCTACAACAAGGTCGGCTGGAACGCCTCGGACACCCACCCGCTGACGTTCAACAACGTCCACGTCCCCGAGGAGAACCTGCTCGGTACCCAGGGCCGCGGCTACGCCAACTTCCTCTCCATCCTGGACGAAGGCCGGATCGCGATCGCGGCCCTGGCCGTCGGCGCCGCCCAGGGATGCGTGGACCAGTCGGTGAAATACGCCAAGGAACGCAGCGCGTTTGGGCAGAACATCGGCAAATACCAGGCCATCGCATTCAAGATCGCCCGGATGGAAGCCCGCGCCCACACGGCCCGCCTGGCCTACTACGACGCGGCCGCCCGGATGCTTGCCGGCAAGCCGTTCAAGACGCAGGCGGCCATCGCTAAGATGGTCGCAGGCGAGGCAGCCATGGACAACGCGCGGGACGCCACCCAGGTGTTCGGCGGCTATGGCTTCATCAACGAATTCACCGTGGCGCGCCACTACCGCGACTCCAAGATCCTTGAAGTCGGCGAGGGCACCACGGAGGTCCAGCTGATGCTGATCGCCCGCGAACTGGGACTGTAGCCGGCCGGAAGGATCACCGATGATCAACAAAGTTGTTGCCAGCGCCGCCGAGGCTGTCGCGGACATCCACGACGGCGCCTCGCTCGCCGTCGGCGGGTTCGGGCTGTGCGGCATTCCCGTGACGCTGATCGAGGCCCTGCATGAGCGCGGTGCCACGGACCTGGAAACCGTCAGCAACAACTGCGGCGTCGACGACTGGGGCCTCGGGATCCTGCTCAAGGACGGCCGGATCCGGCGCACCATCAGCTCCTACGTGGGGGAGAACAAGGAGTTCGCCCGGCAATACCTTTCCGGCGAGCTGGAGGTGGTCCTCACCCCGCAGGGCACGCTGGCCGAAAAGCTGCGCGCCGGCGGCGCGGGTATCCCCGCGTTCTACACCCCGGCCGGCGTCGGCACCCAGGTGTCCGAAGGCGGCCTGCCGCAGAAGTACGACGCCGAGGGCAACGTCGCGATTGCCTCCGCCCCGAAGGAAGTCCGCAGCTTCCACGGCGCCGAGTACGTGCTGGAGGAATCGCTGACGCCCGACTTCGGCCTCGTGCACGCCTGGAAGGGTGACCGCCACGGCAACCTCGTCTTCCACGCCACGGCCATGAACTTCAACCCGCTGTGCGCCATGGCAGGGAAGATCACCATCGCCGAGGTCGAGGAGCTCGTGCAGCCGGGGGAGCTGGACCCGGAGCACGTCCACGTCCCGGGGATCTTCGTCCAGCGCGTGGTTCTGGCCCCGCAGGGCGAGAAACGCATTGAAAAGCGGACGGTTGCGGTGGCCACCAGCGCCTCCGGCACACCAAAACTGTCGCCGGAGCAGGCAGGAGCCTAGCCGTGGAAACGAACAAAGCCGCAGAGGCCCCGCCCCGTCCCGAGGCCGTGCGCCACGAATACCGGCGCTCCGCCGTCGAACACGCCGCCGGTGCTGAGGGCAAGGGCTGGACCCGCAATGAACTCGCGGCCCGCGTCGCGCAGGAACTGCACAACGGCCAGTACGTCAACCTCGGCATCGGCATGCCGACGCTGATACCCAACTACATTCCGGCCGGCGTCGAGGTGGTGCTGCATTCGGAGAACGGCATCCTGGGCGTCGGGCCGTACCCGGCCGAGGATGAAGTCGACCCCGACCTGATCAATGCCGGCAAGGAAACCGTCACGGTCAACAAGGGCGCGGCGTTCTTCGATTCCGCAGCCTCCTTCGGCATGATCCGGGGCGGCCACGTCGACGTGGCCGTGCTCGGCGCCATGGAGGTCGCCGTCAACGGCGACCTCGCCAACTGGATGATCCCGGGCAAGATGGTCAAGGGCATGGGAGGCGCGATGGACCTGGTGTTCGGGGCCAAGAAGGTGATCGTGATGATGGATCACGTGGACCGCAACGGCAAGCCGAAAATCGTGGAAACCTGCACGCTGCCGTTGACCGGCAAAGGCTGCGTGGACCGGATCATCACCGACCTCGCCGTGATCGACGTCGTGACCGAGGGCGGGAAGTCCCGGCTGGTGCTGCGGGAACTGGCGCCGAACGTGTCCGTGGAGGACGTCGTGGCGGCCACCGGAGCCGAACTCTTTGAGGAAGACCAGGAACTGACCGTATGAGTGATGCAGGCACGACTTCACCGGGCACAGGCGCGCACCCGGGTACCGGCACCCCCCGGGTGATTGAGCAGCGCGGCCTCTATTTCGATGAGCTGGAGGAGGGCGTGGTCTACGCCCACCGGCCGGGCCGGACGGTTACGGAGACGGATAACGTCCTGTTCACCACCATGACCATGAACACCCAGGCCCTGCACCTCGACGCGGCCTGGAGCGCCGGGCAGCCCTTCGGCCAGCGGCTGATGAATTCGATGTTCACCCTGGCCACCGTGGTGGGCCAGTCCGTGCCGCAGCTGACCCAGGGCACCATCATCGCCCAGCTCGGCCTGACGGATGTGTCTTTTCCGCACCCGCTGTACCACGGGGACACCCTCTACACGGAGACGGTGGTGACCGGGAAGAGGCTGTCCGCGTCCCGCCCGGGGCAGGGCATCGTGACCATGCAGCACACCGGACGGAACCAGCACGGGGACGTGGTGGCGCTCGCCGCCCGCAGTTGCCTGATGTGGACACGCGAGGCCCACGCCGCTGCCGAGCTGGAAGCGGCGCAAAAGGGGAGAATAGAGACATGAGTTTCCTGATGGGCCCTGCCCTGCTGTTCTGCCCCGCCGACCGCCCCGAGCGGTACCAGAAAGCCGCGGAACGCGCCGATACCGTGATCGTAGACCTTGAGGACGCCGTTGCCCCTGCCGACAAGCAGCGGGCCCGCGGCGCCATCCTTGCCCAGCTTGGCGCCACCGGCGACGTCCCGGAACTGGATCCGTCCCGCACGATCGTACGGGTCAACCCGGCCGGCACGGACGAGTTCGAGAAGGACCTGCACTGCCTCAAGCACACGCCCTACCGGCACATCATGCTGGCCAAGGCGGAGAGCGCTGCCCAGCTGAGGGAACTCGAGGGCTACAGCGTAATTGCCCTCTGCGAGACGGCCGCCGGCGTCCTCAACGCCGCCGCCATCGCCGCCGAGCCCAATGTGGTGGCCCTGATGTGGGGTGCGGAGGACCTGCTGGCATCGCTCGGCGGAACCTCGAGCCGGGCGGAGGACGGCAGCTACCGGGCCGTCGCGCTGCACGCCCGTTCCAGCGTGCTGCTGGCCGCCGGCGCCTTCGGCAAGGACGCGATCGACGCCGTTTACGTCAACATCCCGGATCTGGCCGGTCTGGCCCTCGAATCCCGTGACGCGGTGGCATCCGGATTCTCGTCCAAGGCCTGCATCCATCCGGACCAGGTGGCCGTCGTCCGCGAAGCCTACGCACCCTCCGAGGCCGACGTCTCGGCAGCCGCGGAGCTGCTCGATGCCGCCTCCGCAGCCGGCTCGGGCGTCTTCCAGTTCAAGGGCAAGATGGTCGACGGGCCCATCCTCAAGCACGCCGCGTCCACACTGCGCCGCGCGGGCCGCGTCGGGTCCTGACCGCGGGACGGCTACCCACCGACACGTGCTCTGGGTTAGTGGGCTGGCCGGCGTCCCGGGGCTGGCGCCGGGCATCGTCGTGGATGCATCTCGACCAGTCTCCGCGGCCACTGCCAATGGGTCCTGAGTGGCTGCCGGCGTCCCGGAGGATGGCCGGGCATCGTCGTGGGTGCAGAGGTGGGATCCGGCCGGGGTTGACTTCGTCGATTCGCCTCAGATGGCCGGATTGGCTGGTCCTATTGCGGCCATCTGCGTCGAATGGGTGGCTTGTGGCTCTGAACCTCGGCCAGTCTCCGCGGCCCGTGCCCCGCATTTGTGCCACGTGTCCCGGGCTGCCCCAAGAACTGGGCATGCTCAGTGTGGCCGTCATGAACTGGGCATGCTCAGTGTGGCCGTCATGAACTGGACATGCTCAATGCTGCCTCCAAGAACCGGACATGTCAGCGGCGCCAGAGGTAGCGGTTCTCCGGTCGGCCCGCGGCTCCGTAGCGGGGCGTCAGCCGGGCATGGCCGTGAACTACGAGGTACTCGAGGTAGCGGCGGGCGCTGACCCGGGACAGGCCCAGTTGCAGCGCCAGGCCGGCCGCCGAGACGTCCTCCGGACTGGCCTTCAGTGCCTCGATGACCGCGTCCAGGGTGGGGCGCGACAGTCCCTTGGGCAGCCGTACGGCGGCCTGGTCTGGCTGGGCGGCCTGACCCGCCGGGGTTTCCGCCGCCCCGGACCGGCGGGAGGGCGCCACCAGGCGGTCGATGCTCGCCTGGTCAAGCGGCCCGGAAGCGCCGGAGGCCAGATGGTCCCGCAGCATGACGTACTCGTCGAGCCGTTCGTTCAATGCCTGCGAGGAAAAGGGCTTGACCAGGTAGTGCAGCACACCGCCGGCCATCGCGCCGCGGACCGTGTCAAGCTCCCTGGACGCGGTGATCACGAGGACATCCACGGGCCGCCGGCGCGCGCGCAGCCGCTGCAGGACGTCCAGGCCGGACATGTCCGGCAGATGGATGTCCAGCAACACCAGCTCCGGGCCCAGCTCCGCGGCCAGATCGATGCCCTGCTGCCCGGTGTGGGCCATGGCCACGACGTCGAATCCGCCGCGTGCGAGCAGGAACCCGTGATGGATCCCGGCCACTGCTACGTCATCGTCAATGATGAGGGTGCGTATGGCGCTCATTGGTTTTGTAGTTCCGCCTCTTTTGTCCTGAGCACTACCGAGAAGCAGGCTCCGCCCAACACCGATGAGGATACTGCCGCCCGGCCTCCGCGCCGGAGGGCAACCCGCTGGACCAGGGCCAGCCCAAACCCGCGGCTGTTGATTCCCTCGGACTCCTTGCTGGTCACGCCGGGCTCGAACACTTTAGCGCGTTCAGGAACCGGGACGCCGGGTCCGTCGTCCTCCACCACGATGGTCCGCCCGCCGTCGGCACTCTCGCCCAGCCGGATGGCAACAGTGCTGTCGTAACCCGCAGCGTCCACAGCGTTGTCGATCAGGTTGCCCAGCACCGTGATGACGTCGCCTGAGTCATCAACCGAGCACAGCGAATCCGGGCTGACGATGATCTCGATGCCGCGCTCGGCGCAGACCGTGGACTTGGCGATCAGCAGCGCCTGGACCCCGTGGTCGGTGATTCCGGCCGCCAGCGGCCGGTTCGCGAAGACGGCGTCGTTGTGGCTGCGGCCCAGGTATTCGATGGCTTTGTCCTGCTTTCCGAGCTCCAGCAGCCCGGAGATGACGTGCAGTTTGTTGGCAAATTCGTGCGCCTGGGCGCGGAGTGCCTGCGTCACGTCCACGGCGCCGTCGCGGTCACGCAGGACGGTGTGGAGCTCCGTGCGGTCGCGCAGGATCAGCACCTTGCCGACTTCGCGGCCGTCGACGGTGGCCGCATTGACCTTGCCCAGCAGTATCCGTTCACCCGAGAGCACCAGTTCCTCCGTGGCGGATCCGGCCGAGAGCAAGCGGAGGACCGCCGGTTCCAGGCTTGCCTCTGCAGGGGTCCCGGTGATGTCCCCGGCCAGGGCGAGCAGGCGGCGTGCCTCATCGTTGACCAGCGCGACCCTGCCGTCGGCGTCCACCGCCACCAGTCCTTCACCCAGGCCGTGGAGCATGGCGTCGCGCGTTTCCAGCAGGGCAGCGATGTCCTCGGGCTCGAGTTTGTAGATCCGCCGCCACACCAGTTTCGAGACATACATCGCGCCCATCGAACTCAGCAGCGCCGCCCCGAGCAGCCAGCCGAACAGCTGCGGCATGTCCTCATGGAGGTCAGCGGCCAGGGTGCTCTCCAGCACTCCCACGGATGCGGAGCCGATCACGGCGCCGGCCGCATCGAAGATAGGAACCTTCACCCGCCAGGACTCACCGAGTGTGCCCGTCTGGGTACCCACATAGATCTCCCCGGACAGCGGCACGGACGGATCGGTGGAGACCGGCCGGCCGATTTCCGCCGGATTGGGGTGCGACTGCCGGACCCCGTGCCGGTCCGTCACCACCACATAGGTGACGTTGGATGCCTGCCGGATGACTTCCGCGATCGGCTGGATGGTCTGCGCCGGCGACGATGTGCCGAACGCGTTGATGACCGAGGGCAGCTGGGCAACACTTTCGGCGACGCCGATCAGCCTGCCCTTGTAGGCGTCACGGAGCTGTTGTTCCTGCATCCGGATGGTCACGGCCCCCACCACCGTGAGGACAGCCAGCACGATGCCCAGCTGCAATGCGACCAGCTGGAACCGAAGGGGAATCCTGTGAAACATGTCACAAGTTTCCCATTGCGGGCGCAGCCCGGCCGCCAAAAAGACGGCCAGGGCCGTGACCAATATGACCACTACTACCTATACGGCCAAATGCTGTTGCCGTTCGGCGGGCGCTCCTAGGGTCAGTGACGTGATTCCAATGATGTGCATCACATTCGCTCAAGGAGAAACCATGACTGCCCAGAACTTTTTCACGCGGCCCGCTTTCACGCGTCCCACCCACACACGTCGCGCCGCCCTCATTGCCGGCGCCGCCGGAGTCGTCCTGGCCATGTCCGCCTGCGCGGGAAGCGGAACCGGCACGGCTGCCGGCGGGTCCGCGGGTGCCGATCCGATCAAGAAGCTAAGCATCATCGTCCCGGCCAACCCCGGCGGCGGCTGGGACCAGACCGGACGCGCCATGCAGCAGGACCTGCAGACCAACAAACTCGTCTCCTCCGCCCAGGTCACTAACATTGGCGGCGGCGGCGGGACCAACGGCCTCGCCAAGCTCGCCACCGAGAAGGACGTCAACACCCTCATGGTGATGGGCTACGTCATGGTGGGTGCGGTCGAGACCAATGGCGCCAAGACCCGGCTCGAAGACACCACCCCGATCGCGCGGCTCACCGAAGAGCCGCTGGTTCTCGTCGTGCCGTCGTCGTCGAAATACCAGTCGGTCGCCGACCTCGTCGCGGACATCAAGGCCAACGGCAAGGGCGTGGCCATCACGGGTGGCTCGGCCGGGGGCGCGGACCACATCCTGGCCGGGCAGATCCTGAAATCCCAGGGCGTGGAAGCGGACAAGCTGAACTACATCGGCTACTCCGGTGGCGGCGAGTCCATCGCGGCGCTGCTCGGCAACAAGGTCCAGGCCGGCATCTCCGGCGTGGGCGAGTATGCCGAACAGGTCAAGGCCGGCAAGGTCCGGGCGCTCGCCGTCTCCGGAAAGGCCGAGGCCCCGGCGCTTCCCGGGATCAAGCCGCTCAAGGACCAGGGGATCGACGTCGTGCTGACCAACTGGCGCGGCGTGGTGGCCCCCGGGTCCATCGACGACGCCCAGCGAGCGAAGCTGACCGACGTCGTCACCAAGCTGCACGCGTCCGAGGCCTGGAAGTCCACCCTGACCAAGAACAACTGGGACGACGCGTTCCTGGCCGGTGACGGCTTCAAGACCTTCCTGACCGAGGACATCGCCAAGGTCAAGACCACCCTGACCCAGATCGGCCTGGTCAAGTAACAGTGTCTGACCTCGCATCAACGTCGGCACCCGCCGCGGCGCCCGCCAAACGGCCGACAGGGGAGATCCTGTTCGCCCTCGTGTTCGTCAGCGTGGGCGTCGCGGGCCTGGCGACGGCGGGATCCATTCCGATCCCGCCGTCGGAGACCGGCATCGGCCCGCGGGCCTTCCCCTACATCGTGTGTGGCTTGCTGGTGCTGTGCGGCGCCGGGGTGGTCCTGCAGGTCCTCCGCGGCAAAGTCGGGCAGGCCGAGGACAGCGAAGACCTGGACGTGACCGCCAAGACCGACTGGGTGGCCCTGGCCAAACTCGTGGGTTTCGTGGTGCTGCACATCTTCCTGATCGAGCCGGCCGGCTGGCCGGTGGCCGCCGCCGTGCTCTTCAGCGGTGCCGCCTGGTCCCTGGACGCCAAACCCCTCTGGAAGGCGATCGGCGTGTCCGTGATCCTGGCGCTGGTGCTGCAGTACGTCTTCGGCGGCCTGCTCGGCGTGTCCCTGCCGCCGGGGCCGCTGCTCGAGGGGGTGCCGTTCTTCCATGGATAGCTTCATGCTCCTGCTCGAGGGATTCAGCACCGCGCTGCAGCCCGTCTACCTGCTCTACGCGCTGGGCGGGGTCTTCGTCGGCACCGCCGTCGGGGTGCTGCCCGGCATTGGCCCCGCCATGACCGTGGCCCTGCTCATGCCCATCACGTATGCCCTGGACCCCGCGGCCGCGTTGATCGTGTTCGCCGGGATCTACTACGGCGGCATGTACGGCGGTTCCACCACTTCCATCCTGCTGAACACGCCGGGCGAGTCCTCCTCGATCGTCACGGCGCTTGAAGGGAACAAGATGGCCAAAGCCGGCAGGGGAGCGGCAGCCCTGGCGACGGCGGCGATCGGATCCTTCATCGCGGGCACCATCGCCACGGTCCTGCTGACCTTCCTGGCACCCGTCGTGGCCGACTTCGCCGTCGGCCTCGGCCCCGTGGATTACGTGGCCCTCATGGTGGTGGCCTTCCTGACCGTCGGCGCGCTGCTGGGCGCCTCCGTCCTGCGCGGCCTGGCATCCCTGGCGCTCGGGCTGTTCATCGGCCTGATCGGCATCGATGACAGCACGGCCCAGCAGCGCTTCACGTTCGACAACCCCACCCTGGTGGACGGCGTCGACATGGTCCTCGTGGCCGTGGGCCTCTTTGCCCTCGGCGAGGCGCTATATGTCGCATCGAAGCTGCGGCACGGCCCGGTGGAGCTGATCCCGGTCAGCAAGGGCAAGAACGCCTGGCTGTCCAAGGAGGACTGGAAGCGGTCCTGGAAGCCGTGGCTGCGCGGAACCTTCATCGGGTTCCCGATCGGCACCGTCCCGGCCGGCGGCGCGGACGTCTCCACGTTCCTGTCCTACGCCGCCGAGCGGAAGCTGGCCAAGGGCGCCAACAAGGCCCAGTTCGGCAAGGGCGCGATCGAAGGCGTCGCCGGACCGGAAGCGGCCAACAACGCGGCGGCCGCCGGTGTCCTGGTGCCGTTGCTGACCCTCGGAATCCCGACGACGGCGACGGCGGCCATGATGCTCACGGCGTTCCAGCGCTACCAGATCCAGCCCGGTCCGCTCCTGTTCGAAAACCAGGGCGCGCTTGTCTGGACCCTGATCGCGTCGCTGTACGTCGGCAACCTCATGCTGCTGGTGCTGAACCTGCCCCTGGTGGGCCTGTGGGTGAAGATCCTGCAGATCCCGCGGCCCTACCTCTACGCCGGCATCCTGGTCTTCGCCGCGCTCGGCGCCTTCTCGGTGAACTTCTCCCCGAGCGACGTCGGCATCCTGCTGGTGGTGGGCATCCTGGGCTACTTCATGCGCCGCTACGGCTATCCCGTGGCGCCCATGGTGGTGGCGATGATCCTGGGGCCGATGTTCGAGGTGCAATTGCGGCGTTCGCTGCAGCTCTCGCAAAACGACCCCACGGCCTTGTTCTCCTCGCCATTCGCCCTGGTGGTGTACGTCTCCATGGCACTGATCTTCGCCGCCTCGTGGTGGCTGCGCCGCCGCCAGACAACGTTGGAGGCTGCGCCGGCGAAGGAAGAGGTCTCCGTCTAAGCGCGGGCGTTGAACTGAATTTGCCGCAAATGGCCGGAATGACGACACTCATTCCGGCCATTTGCGGTAAAGGGCCCACGGGAACGCACCGCCCCGGGACGCACCGCCCCGGGCCTCACGCCGGGCCTCACGCCTCCGACGTCGGGCGCGGCGCGGGGAGCCGCGACGGCGGGATGACGACATACAGCGGGGTCCGGATCCAGCGCTGGCCTGTCGCGCGGAACTCGGCCCGGGTGGAGAAATGGTAGAGGTAGCTGGTGGCACGTATCCAGTGCGGACGTCCGCCGTCGAACGGGTCGTGGCGCAGCAGCCGCAGCGTGGGCCGGTCCGCCGCCAGCAGTTTGGCCAGGAACGCGTAGAACCACTCCTCGTGCACGGTACGCAGCGGCAGGAACCACATCAGCCAGTCCAGGCGCAGGTGGTACGGGGCGTACTGGCGCGGGATGCGCCGGACGTCGCCGGGCTTGCCCTTGAACCCATACTCCCGCCAGTCCGCGTCGTCCCCGGGGTCCTCGTCGAGGGTCCCCTCCACCACGATCTCGATCCGCCGCTTCGTGACGGTGCCGAACGCGCCGTAGGTGTTGACCAGCTGCCAGCGGTTGAAGGATGCGTTCATCAGCTGGTGGTGGGACAAGAGGTTCTCGATGGGCCGGTAGCTGAGCACCACCAGCAGCACAGTGGCGAACAGGACCACCACGAGCCACGGAACCGGCGCCTGGCTGCCGGCCACTGCTCCGGCGCCTGCGGGCGCGGACGCGGCATGCCAGTCCAGCGGGATCGCCGGAATCACGGCGTGCGCCACGGGATCGCTGACCGCCGCGAAGGCCAGGATGATCGCCATCCAGTTCAGCCAGGCGAAATTTCCACTCGCCACCAGCCACAGCTGGGTGAAGACGATGATTCCGGCGGCGGCGCTGGCCAGGGGCTGCGGGGCAAAGAGGAAGAAGGGCACCACCAGTTGGGCGAAGTGGTTGCCCAGGACCTCCACCCGGTGCCAGGCCTTGGGGAGCAGGTGGGCCTGCCGGCTCAGCGGCCCCGGCATCGGCTGGGTCTCGTGGTGGTAGTACAGGGCAGTCAGGTCCCGCCATTCCTGGCCGCCCCGGATCTTGATCAGGCCGGCGCCGAACTCCAACCGGAACACCAGCCAGACCAGCAGGATCAGGATGGTCCGGGGCGGGGGAGTCTGGTCGGAGCCAAGGAAGGCCACCGTGAACCCGGCCTCCAGCAGCAGCATCTCCCAGCCGAAGCCGTAGAACGTCTGCCCCACGTTCACGATCGACATGTACAACAGCCACAGGGCCAGGAACGCGATGAGCGGAACCCACGGCGGCCCGAGCTGCGGCAGCCCGGCGATAAGCGTGGCGGCAATGGCCATGCCGCTCCAGCACACCGTCCGCAGCAGCCGGTCCGAGTAGCGCCAGCGGAACAGGCTGGGCCGGCCCAGACGGTTGAAGCCCTCGAGATACGCCGGCACCGGCAACAGGCCGCGCTCGCCGAGGAGGGCCGGGAACTGGTTCAGCGAGGAGAGGAAGGCCACGAAATACAGGGTGGCGGTGCTGCGCTGCAGCACCTGCCGGGCGAACTCGTACTCCGGCGCGTCGAACCACGCGGTCCACTCCACGTTTTCCACGTTACGCCTCCGCCCTGCTGCGTCAACGAGCGGCGGAAGACTCAACCCGACGGCGTCGAGGTGGCACTTCACGGCAGCGTTGCCCGCCGCGACTGCCGTGAAGTGCCACCCCGAGGCGAACGCGGCGCACCGGCGCGGTGCGGGATACTTGAATCATGCAGCCGCGCAAAATCGTCCTCCTCGGGTCCACCGGTTCCATCGGCACACAGGCGATTGACGTCGTCGACGGCGCCCCGCACCTTTTTGAGGTCGTCGCGCTCAGCGCCGGCGGCGGCAACCTCGAACTCCTGGCCCGGCAGGCCGTCCACACCCGCGCCCAGGCTGTCGGTGTCGCCTCCGGGGATGCCTCCGCCCTCCGGGGGCTGATCGACGACGCCGCCCGCGCGGCAGGACTCATCGGGTACAGCCCCGAACTCATCACCGGCCCCGACGCCTCCACCCGGGTCGCGGAAATCACCGCCGACGTCGTCCTCAACGGCATCACCGGCTCCATCGGACTTGCCCCCACCCTGGCCGCCCTCGCCTCCGGGGCCACGCTGGCACTGGCCAACAAGGAGTCCCTGATCGTCGGCGGCGCCCTGGTCAAGGCCGCGGCCCGCGAAGGGCAGATCGTGCCTGTGGATTCGGAGCACTCGGCCATTGCCCAGTGCCTGCGCTCCGGCTCCGCGGCGGAAGTGGACCGGCTGATCCTGACGGCATCGGGCGGGCCGTTCCGCGGCAAGACCCGGGACGAGCTGCACGACGTCTCACCGCAGGACGCCCTCGCCCACCCCACGTGGGACATGGGCCTGATGGTCACCACCAACTCCGCCAGCCTGGTCAACAAGGGCCTGGAGGTGATCGAGGCGCACCTGCTCTTTGACATCCCCTTGGAGAAGATCGACGTCGTGGTCCATCCGCAGTCCGTGGTGCATTCCATGGTCCAGTTCGTCGACGGCTCCACGATCGCCCAGGCCTCGCCGCCGGACATGCGCCTGCCCATTGCCCTCGGCCTCGGCTGGCCGGACCGCGTCCCCGGATCCGCCAGGGCCTGCGACTGGAGCAAGGCCACCAGCTGGACGTTCGAGCCGCTGGACACCGTGGCGTTCCCCGCCGTCGACCTCGCCAAGGCGGCCGCCACACAGGGCAGCACCTTCCCGGCCGTGTTCAATGCCGCGAACGAGGAAGCGGTGATGGCCTTCCACGCCGGGCAGATCCGGTTCACCGACATTGTGGACACCATCGATGCCGTCCTCAGCGAACACTCAGGCTCCTCCGGGCTGACGGTGGAGTCCGTACTGGATGCTGAAAGATGGGCACGCGCCCGCACCCACGAACGTTTAGCCGTAAGAAGCGTCTAGATTGCCAGTTTTCAGGAAGCAGCAGATCACAGCATGAGCCCCGTCCTCCTCTTTGTCCTCGGTGTCGTCTTCGTGGCGATCGGCATCGCCGTGTCCATTGCCCTGCATGAAGTCGGGCACCTGCTCCCAGCCAAGCTCTTCAAGGTCCGCGTGACCAAATACATGATCGGTTTCGGACCCACCGTCTGGTCGAAGAGAAAGGGCGAAACCGAGTACGGCCTCAAAGCCATCCCGCTGGGCGGCTACGTGTCCATGATCGGGATGTACCCGCCGAACAAGGAAGACGGAACCGTCCGCACTTCCAGCACCGGAATGTTCCAGTCACTGGCATCCGATGCCCGTTCCCTGGCCCACGAGGAAATCGGCCCCGGCGACGAAACCCGGGTCTTCTACCGGCTGCCGGTCTGGAAAAAGATCATCATCATGCTCGGCGGGCCCGCGATGAACCTGCTGATCGGCGTCGTGCTGACCGCGGTGCTGCTGATGGGCTTCGGCACCGCCAGCCAGACCACCACGATCGCGGACGTCTCCAAATGCCAGGTCAAGGCCGGCGAGACCGTGGACCCGGACTCCGCCGACTGCAAGCCCACCCCGGCCGCGGCCGCGGGCCTGTTGCCGAACGACACCATCACCTCCTTCGACGGCAAGGCCGTTACCAAGTGGGACGAACTCACCGGCTGGATCCGCGCCTCGGCGGGCCGGCAGGTGAGCATCACCGTGGAGCGCGGCGGCGCCACCGTCTCGACGACCGTCACGCCCGTGCTCTCCGCCCGCCCGGTTCTCGGTCCCGACGGCCGCCAGGCCAAGGCCGCTGACGGAAGCCTGCAGTACCAGGACGTCGGCTTCCTGGGCATCGGCGCCCAGACGGCACTCGTGCAGCAGCCGGCGTCGGCCGTGCTGCCCATGGCGGGGGAGAACATCAAGCAGGTCGCCGGTGTGGTGGTGAACCTGCCGGAGCGCGTGGCCGGCGTGGCCAAGGCAGCCTTCAGCGAGGAACCCCGGGACCCCAACGGCCCCATCAGCGTGGTGGGCGTGGGCCGCGTGGCCGGCGAGGTCGCCGCGATGGAGGAGGTCCCGCTGCAGTCCCGCTTCGCCGCCCTGGTGGGTTTGCTGGCCGGGCTCAACTTCGCGTTGGCCGTCTTCAACCTCATTCCGCTGCTGCCGCTCGACGGCGGCCACATTGCGGGCGCGCTGTACGAGGGGGCCCGGCGCCAGATCGCCAAGCTGTTCGGCCGCCCGGATCCCGGCGCCTTCGATATCGCCAAGCTGCTCCCGGTGACGTATGTGGTGGCGGTGCTGCTGATGGGCATGGGCGCGCTGCTGATCTACGCCGACATCGTCAAGCCGGTCAACCTCTTCGGGTAGGTCCGGCTGGCATTTCAGCCAAATTCCGCTGACTATCATTCATAAGCCTATTTAGGCTGATATTAAGTAATCAGTTGAAAATGGTTGATTATTCCCGATCACCTCCCCTAGGCTGGGGTCATGTACGTCATGACAATCGACCAGCGCGGCAGCACGGGCGACATCGACCGGGTTCCCGGCCTCCTGAAAGGGCTCAGTGCGCTCTCCACCGCCGGGCGCTTTGAGCGTTCGGTGGGCGACGAGGTCCAGGGCGTCGTAGAACGGGCCGACGAGGTGGTGGAGATCGCCTTGCACGCCCTGCGCAGCGGCCGCTGGTATGTCGGGATCGGGGTGGGGGAGGTGGACCTGCCGCTGCCCGCCAGCCCGCGCGAAGGCTCCGGTCCCGCCTTCGTGGCGGCCCGGTCCGCCGTCGACCGGGCCAAGGGGGCGGCCGCCCATGTTCCCCTCGCCGTGGTTGCCGGCCGCGACCGCCGTCGGGCAAATGCAGCAACCACGGCCGCGGACGGCGCCAGCGGGTCCCAGGGGGCCAAGGCCTGCGCCAATGCGGAGGCGGTGCTCCGGCTGATTGGCCGCCTGGTCCAGGACCGGACCGCGGCGCAATGGAAGGTGGTGGACGTGCTGCGCTCGGTGCGGAACGACACCCACGGAACCCACGGCAGCCAAAAAATAGCGGCACAGAAACTCGGAATCACGGAGCAGTCGGTGAGCCGCGCAGTCCTCCGCTCGGGCTGGCAGGAAGAATGGGCCGCGAGGCCGGCCGCAGAACTGCTGCTGACCCTCGCCCACGACAGCACCGAAGGAGAGAAGTGAACGCCCTGTGGATCACGCTGGCCCTGCTCACCGCAGGATTCGTCGGCTGGCCGGTCACTGCCTGGGTGTTCCGCCTCGCCCGCACCATTGATGACCGGGCCGACGCCGGAAGCGGCGCCGGCGCCGGCGGGGACGCAGCCGAGGACCCCGCCGCCGACTCCACCACGGACCCCGACCTCCAGGCGGCCCCGGAGCCGGCCGGGCCGGACGCAGCAGCGCCTACCCCGGCAGCGGCGTCCGCCGCGCCGCCCGCCGAGACCGTCAGCAGCGTGCGCATCCTGCGCGGCGGTGCCATTATCGGCATCCTGGAACGGTTCGCCGTGTGCCTGGCGATCCTGGCCGGCCAGCCCGTCGCCATCGCCTACGTCGTGGCCATCAAGGGCCTCGGCCGGTTTGCCGAGTTGAAAGCCACCCCGGTGGCCGCCGAGCGGTTCATCATCGGAACCCTCACCTCCATGCTCTGGGCAGCCGGTGTCGCCGCCCTGGCCAAGGTCCTCTTCCTCGGCTGACCGCGTGCCCCGGAGCCTGCGGATGGGAACCGGGCAAACAGGGCGATAGTGTATCCATATGACTGTTTTTGCTGTGGAGTACGTGTACGACGCCGAATCATCCGAGGTCCGCGATGCCAGCCGCCCGGCGCACCGCGAATGGACCGCGGATCTTGCCCGTGAAGGCGCCCTGCTGGCCAGCGGCCCCTACGGCGACGGCGCAGGCGCGCTGCTCATCTTCAAGGCCGCCGATGAGGCGGCCTTGAATGACCTTCTGCGGCAGGACCCCTTCGCAGCCGCCGGTGCCATCTCGGGCACCCGCACAACCGTGTGGGCGCCGCTGACCGGTCTTCTGGCCGAGCACGCCTAGCCCGTCCCGCCCGCACCTTCGCAACTTCGAATTCTAAAAGGGAGTCCATGTGACCTCGGTCAGCCTGGGAATGCCGTCAGCACCGCCCCCCGTTCTTGCCCCCCGCCGCAAGACGCGCCAGATCAAGGTGGGATCAGTCGGCGTCGGCTCCGATTCGCCCATCAGCGTCCAGTCCATGACCACGACGCCGACGACCGACATCAACGCCACCCTGCAGCAGATCGCGGAACTCACGGCCTCCGGCTGCGACATCGTGCGCGTCGCCTGCCCGTCCGCCGATGACGCCGAGGCGCTGCCGATCATCGCCAAGAAGTCCCAGATCCCGGTGATCGCGGACATCCACTTCCAGCCGAAGTACGTCTTCGCCGCGATCGAGGCCGGCTGTGCCGCCGTGCGCGTGAACCCGGGCAATATCCGCAAGTTCGATGACCAGGTCAAGGAGATCGCCCGCGCCGCCAAGGACCACGGCACCTCCATCCGGATCGGCGTCAACGCCGGATCCCTGGAACCGGGCATCATGAAGAAATACGGCAAGGCCACCCCGGAAGCCCTCGTGGAATCCGCCGTCTGGGAGGCCTCGCTCTTCGAGGAGCACGGTTTCCACGACTTCAAGATCTCCGTCAAGCACAACGACCCGGTCATCATGGTTGCCGCCTACGAGATGCTGGCCGAAAAGGGCGACTGGCCCCTGCACCTCGGCGTCACCGAGGCCGGACCGGCCTTCCAGGGCACCATCAAGTCCGCCACGGCGTTTGGCGCCCTGCTCTCCCGCGGGATCGGCGACACCATCCGCGTCTCCCTCTCTGCCCCGCCGGTCGAGGAAATCAAGGTGGGCAACCAGATCCTGCAGTCGCTCAACCTGCGCCCCCGCAAGCTGGAAATCGTCTCCTGCCCGTCCTGCGGCCGCGCCCAGGTGGACGTCTACACGCTCGCCGAGCAGGTCACCGCTGGCCTGGAAGGCATGGAAGTCCCGCTGCGCGTGGCAGTCATGGGCTGCGTGGTCAATGGTCCCGGCGAAGCCCGCGAGGCCGATCTCGGCGTTGCCTCCGGCAACGGCAAGGGCCAGATCTTTGTCAGGGGCGAGGTCATCAAGACTGTCCCGGAGGATCAGATTGTTGAGACACTGATCGAAGAAGCCATGCGTATCGCAGAAGAGATGGGGGACGCCGATGGCGAAGATGCTGTCAAGGGTAGCCCCGTGGTTAGCGTCTCGTAAGGACGACGCCGCTCCCGGCGTCGTCGTCCGGGTCCTTGGCGGCGCGGACACCGGACAACTGCTGGCGCTGGCGCACCGGGACGCCGTCGCCAATGTCTTCATCCTCTCGCACCTGGAGACCGCCGGTACGGCGTCTCCCACGGCAGGGGGCGCCAGCATTCTTGGCGTGTTCGACGGCGACACCCTCCTCGGTGCCTGCTGGGCCGGCGCCAACCTGGTGCCGATCGAACTGGCGCCCGAGCTCGCCGGCCTCATTGCGATGGCCGCGCACCGCTCCGGGCGCCGCTACGCCTCGATCTTTGGCCCCGCCGAAACTGTGCTGGCTCTCTACGCGGCGCTGGAGCAGCTCGGCCAGACCGCCCACGAAGTCCGGGACCACCAGCCCCTGCTGACGATCGCGGGGCCGCCCGCCGTCCGGCCCGAGCCCGCACTCGGCTTTGGCCAGCTGGCTGACTTCGACAAGATCCTGCCCGCATGCGCCGCAATGTTTGAGGAAGAAGTGGGCTATTCGCCCTACCTCGGCGGCAGGGAGTATTACAGCCGGCGCGTCAAGAGCCTCATCCGCCAGGGGCATTCCCTCGTGCACGTGAACGCCGCCGGCGATGTGGTCTTCAAGGCCGAACTCGGCGCCGTCACGCCGGAAGTGACCCAGGTCCAGGGTGTCTGGATGAATCCCGACTTCCGCGGACTGGGACTGAGCGCGGGCTACATGGCCGCCGTCGTCGTCCTCGCCCAGACCCTCGCGCCGGTGACCAGCCTGTACGTCAACGGGTTCAACGCCAAGGCGCGCGCCACCTACGATCGGGTGGGCTTTCGCCAGGTGGGCACGTTCGCTACAGTGCTCTTCTAGCGGGCAAATGCCGGCTGGCCGGTCTAGTTTTTTGGGGGAAACATGAAGACATCAGTGCTGCGCATTTTCGGGGCCTCGGCGCTCCTCGCCTGGGGCGCCGTGGGATTGGCCGCATGTGGCACCCCCACTGGCTCGCCGGATACAGCCCAGAGTGCGCAAGCCCAGGCCGCAACGACGGTTCCCAGCGCGGCCGCGACGCCTACTCCCACCCAGACGCAAGTCAAGGCTTACACGAGCGATGAACTGACGGCCCTCGTGGCACAGTTGAAGGATGCGCACGGCAAGCCGCTCACCGTGATGCCGCTTGCCGATCTCAAGAAGTCGGTCGAACAGGCAAAGTCCTTGCTGGCGTCGATCTCGGTAGAACCCGCGGAGTGCGCGGCTCTGGCCCTTGGCGGCCAGGCAGCCTCGACCGAGGGCACGGCGGTCGCGGCGGGGGTGGCCCAAGATGCCGGGACGGGCGCTTCCACGGGTGTCTCCCTGGCGTTCCGGGCTGACGCCAAGCTGCTCGAGAAGGGACTCGCCCAGGGCGAGGACTTCAATAAGTGCTCAGCCCTTTCATTCACGACCAATGGCACCAAAGTGGACCTCAAACTGACCAAGCTGGCCGGATTCGGCTCAACCGCGGGCACCGTCGCGTACCGGACAGACAGCACACTGCCGGGCGGCCGGAAGCAATCGGCGATTACCGGACAGGTGATCCAGGACGGCGTTCTCATCACCGTCAGCGCGGCAGGTGGCGGCAGCGAGGCCGACGCCATCTTCCGGGCCGGAAAATTACTGGATCAGGCCGCCGTGCTCGTCGGGAAGTAGCCCGATTACCGCCCCGCATGGACCCGCAACGACATGCCGAAAATATCCGGTTGCAGACTATTGCTTCCCGGCCGCATGTCACATAGGTTCTACCTAGCCGTGTCGCATAGGCGCACACACTCCCCAACGCATTTTCCGGGGAAGACAACGCCTGGAGACGACACCAAGTAGCTCGCAGCCTGAGATCTGGGGGGTGCTGGGGCCACGGAGCCACGCCATGACGGGATGACCAGCCGGAAACGGCCAGGGGCTTCCACCAGTTATGGCGTGGCTCTTCCATGCGCCCGGCCCCGCAGAAGCGGGCGAGAAGCGGGGCAGTAGCGGGGGCGCAGCGGGGCCGGCGCGGCAAAGCGGTGCGCTCTGGACGGTAGATTAGTACCTAGATGCTTTTCTTAGGCTTTGCCCGCACTTCCCCAGAAACGGATACCCCACCTGTGGTCCTTCGACTCTCCAAGCTGTTCCTGCGCACCCTGCGCGAAGATCCCGCCGACGCCGAGGTGGCCAGCCACCGGCTCCTGGTCCGCGCCGGCTACATCCGGCGGGCCGCGCCCGGCATTTACACCTGGCTCCCGCTGGGGCTGAGTGTGCTGCGCAAGGTGGAGCAGGTCATCCGCGAGGAAATGACCGCCATCGGAGCCCAGGAAGTCCACTTCCCGGCGCTGCTGCCCAAGGAACCCTACGAGGCCACGAACCGCTGGACCGAATACGGCGAGGGCATCTTCCGGCTCAAGGACCGCAAGGGTAACGACTACCTTCTGGCCCCCACGCACGAGGAGATGTTCACCCTGCTGGTCAAGGACCTGTACTCCTCGTACAAGGACCTGCCGCTGAGCATCTACCAGATCCAGAACAAGTACCGCGATGAGGCGCGTCCCCGCGCAGGCCTGCTGCGCGGCCGCGAATTCATCATGAAGGACTCCTACTCCTTCGACGTCGACGACGCCGGCCTGGACGACAGCTACGCCGCCCACCGCGGCGCGTACCTGAAGATCTTCGAGCGCCTCGGCCTCGAAGTGATTCCGGTTGCTGCCACTGCCGGTGCCATGGGCGGGTCCAAGAGCGAGGAATTCCTGCACCCCACCGAGATCGGTGAGGACACCTTCGTGCGCTCGGCCGGCGGCTACGCGGCCAACGTCGAGGCCGTCACCACCGTGGTCCCCGCGGACATCGACTTCAGCAACGCCCCGGCCGCCGAAGTCCGCGACACCCCGGACACCCCCACCATCGAAACCCTCGTCGACGCCGCCAACGTCCTGGTTCCGCGCACAGAGGCCGACGGCAGTCCCTGGACCGCCGCCGACACGCTCAAGAACGTCGTCCTCGCCGTGACGCTGCCCACCGGCGAACGCCAGATCGTCGTCATCGGCCTCCCCGGAGACCGCGGCGTTGACCTCAAGCGCGTCGAGGCGAACATCGGGTCCTTCCTGCCGATTGCCGGCGAGATCACGCTCGAGGCCGCCAACGAAGACGATCTCAAGAAGCAGCCCCTGATCGTCAAGGGCTACCTCGGCCCCGGCATGTCCCTGGATGCGCCGCTGCTGGGCAGCGAGGGCGCCGCAAAGCTGCTCTACCTTGTGGATCCCCGCGTCGTCAGCGGCTCTGCCTGGGTCACCGGCGCCAACGAGGCCGGCAAGCACGTCTTTGGCCTCGTCGCCGGACGCGACTTCGGCTGGGACGGAGTCATCGAGTGCACCGAGGTGCGCGCCGGCGACGAGGCGCCCGACGGTTCCGGTCCCCTCGAAACCGCCCGCGGCATCGAAATGGGCCACATCTTCCAACTCGGCCGGAAGTACGCCGCCGCCCTGGACCTGAAAGTCCTGGACCAGAACGGCAAGCAGGTGGTGGTGACCATGGGCTCCTACGGCGTCGGCGTCACCCGCGCCGTGGCGGCCCTGGCAGAGTCCAACCACGATGACCGGGGCCTGGTCTGGCCGCGCGCCGTCGCCCCCGCCGACGTCCACGTTGTGGCCGTGGGCCGCGGTGAGGAAATCTTCGCCGCCGCCGAAAAACTGTCCCTGGAGCTCGAGGCTGCCGGCCTGGACGTCATCTATGACGACCGCCCCAAAGTTTCCCCCGGCGTGAAGTTCGGCGATGCCGAACTCGTCGGCGTCCCCACCATCCTCGCCGTCGGGCGCGGACTCGTGGACGGCGTCGTGGAGATCAAGGACCGCCGCAGCGGCAATGCCGAGAATGTAGCCGTTGACAAGGCTGTTGACTACGTGGTCAACGCCGTGCGCAACAGCTGATGCCGCGCCGTCCCGGGCCGCACTAGGCAATGGTCTCCGGACTCGAATCGATCCAGCTCGGAACTGTCATCCTGATCGTCGTGGCCGGCCTGGCGGCCGGATGGGTCGACGCCGTCGTCGGTGGCGGCGGGCTCATCCAGCTCCCGGCGATGCTCCTGGTGCCGGGCATCAGCCCGGTCCAGGCGCTGGCGACCAACAAGATGGGCTCCATCTTCGGCACCAGCACCAGCGCGGCCACGTACTACCGCCGCGTCCGGCCCGACCTGCGCACCGCCCTGCCCATGGCAGCGATCGCGCTGGCAGGCAGCTACGGCGGGGCGGCGCTTGCTGCCAACCTGCCGGCCAGCGTGTTCAAGCCGATCATCGTGCTGGCGCTGATCGCCGTCGCGCTCTTCACCGCCTTCCAGCCCGGCATCGGTGAGCTGACCAAGCTGCGCCACGAGGGGCACCGGCACTACGTGGTGGCCTGCCTGATCGGCGGCGTGATCGGCTTCTACGACGGCCTGATCGGTCCCGGCACCGGATCGTTCCTGATCATCGCCCTCGTCTCGGCCATGGGCTACGCCTTCCTGGAGGCCAGCGCCAAGGCCAAGATCGTGAACGTGGCCACTAACGCCGGCGCCCTGCTGTTCTTTGTTCCGCACGGCGCCGTGCTGTGGGGGCTCGGGCTGCTGCTGGGCATGGCGAACATGGCCGGCGGCTACCTCGGTGCCCGGACTGCGGTCCGGCAGGGGAGCAAGTTCATCCGGATCGTGTTCCTGGTGGTGGTGGGCGCGCTGATCATCAAGCTCGGTTCCGACGTCTGGCAGGACAACCTGTCCTAGAATGGCGCGGCCCAAACATGGCCCTTCACGGACAACCGAAGCGGCCTCTGGTAAACCGCGACCCTATTAGGCATCGAGGCGGTAGCGCGCTTCGTACACCGGGTTCAGCTCGATCCATCGGCTGCGCCACTCGCTGGATTCCAGGCCCGCCTCGTAGCTGATCAGATCCTCGATGTGCACCTGCCAGCCCGCTCCATAGGCCGCGATTTCGCCGAGCGGGAGACCGCGTTCCTCAACAATCAGCCGCGTGCCAGGTCCCTCGGGAGTCAGTACCGCCTCAATGACCGTTTCCTCCTCGCTGCCGGGCGACATCGTCACGGTCAGCCGGCGCGGTGCCTCGCACAACTCGACCCGTCCGGCGCCTTCCCATCCGCTCGTAAAGACTGCCGTGAACGCCCCACCGGGATGTAGGTCGCCATCGACCCGGGCGACCCACCGGGCGAGGCGCGTCGGGTCGGTCAGCGCCGTCCACAGATCTGTGGCCGGCGTCCCGAAAAGCGAGTCCATCCGTACAGCGCCCTTCCCGTCACCGAGCGAGCGAATGCTTCCTATCACGCTGTTTGGCTGTGCCATTGTGTCGTGCTCCTCTCCTCGCGGTGACCCCGCGAGATCTCGGTATGCAAAGCGTTTAAGCGGCGTTCCCACAATGTGCGGTACGGGCCGAGCCAAGTATCCAACTCTGCGAGTGGCTCCGGCCGAAGGCTGTAGATGCGCAGCTGTGCCTGTGAGTGCACTTCAACGAGCCCGGCCTCACGCAACACGCGGAGGTGGCGTGAGACCCCCGGGCGAGCGATCGGCAGTGCGGCCGCGAGTTCGGAGACCGACGCCGGCTGTCGGCGCAGGTGCTCGAGAATTTTGCGGCGATTCTCGTCTGACAAGGCGTGCATAACGGCTTCCACGCCTTGAAGGTACCCGTCCGGTTACGTACCCGTCAAGGTACATTGAGGAAATTGCGGCCTCCATCGCGGGTGGCCCCCGAGCTGCATTCTCTTTCATCACTCGTTCCACCATCCCCTTAAAAAGCCCAGGGCCGCACTGGTGCACGCGCCAACTAGGTCCGCGGCACCCGCATGGGACTCCCGGTCCGTTGGCGCCGGGCGTAGCATGCAGCTATGTCGGCAAGTGAGGAACGCTACCGGGATGCCCTCGACGCCGCGGCCGGGCACGCACGCCGGTGGCTTGAGAGCCAGGAGACACGCCGGATCGGACCGAAGGCGACGGCGGCCGAGCTCGCGGCCGACTTCGGCGGCCCGTTGCCCCCACACGGGATGCCGGCCGCGGATGTGGTGGACTATCTCGCGGCCAAGGCCGAACCCGGGCTGATGGCCATGCCGTCCGGGCGGTTCTTCGGTTGGGTCATCGGCGGCACACTGCCGGCCGCCCTGGCCGCGGACTGGCTGCTCAGCGCCTGGGACCAAAATACGGGGCTGCGTTTCGCCACGCCCGCCACCGCCGCCATCGAGGAAGCCGCCGGCAAATGGATCCTCGAGCTGCTGGGTCTTCCCGAGGAGTCCGACGTCGGCTTTGCCACCGGTGCCACCATGGCCAACTTCACCGGGCTCGCCGCCGCCCGCTGGCGGCTCATGGCCGATGCCGGCTGGGACCTTGACGGCGACGGCCTCGCCGGTGCGCCCCGGATCCGCTGCTTCGCGGGCCAGGAGCGCCACGAAACGATCGACCTCGGCCTGCGCTATCTGGGCCTCGGGCACCCCACCGTGGTGCCCTCCGACCATCAGGGGCGCATCATCCCGGCCGAGCTGGACTGCGCCCTGGACCTTGCGCTCAGCACCGGGGAGGGCGGCCGCCCCGGCCCGGCCCTCGTGTGCCTGCAGGCCGGCAACCTGCATTCGGGTGCCTTCGACCCCTTCGCCGAGGCCATCGCCGTCGCGAAGGCGCACGGCGCCTGGGTCCACGTGGACGGGGCGTTCGGGCTCTGGGCGGCCGCCGTGCCCGAACTGTCCGCCCTGACCGCGGGACTCGGCCTGGCCGATTCGTGGGGCACAGATGCGCACAAGACCCTCAATGTCCCCTACGACTGCGGGATCGTGATCGTGCGCGACGCCCAGGCGCTGCGGTCGGCGATGGGGCTGCACGCCAGCTACCTGATCCAGGCCGCCGACGGGGCCGGAGACCCGTCCCAAAGAGTGCCCGAGCTCTCCCGCCGGGCCCGCGGCGTGCCGGTGTGGGCAGCGCTCAAATCCCTGGGCCGTGACGGTGTCGCCAGCCAGGTCCGCACGCTCGTGCACCGGGCCGCGCAGCTGGCCGAACAGCTCGGGGCGTTGGACGGCGTGGAGGTGCTCAACGACGTCGACTACACCCAGGTGTCCCTGGCGTTTGGCGACGACGCCGTGACCCGGTCCGTGGCGGAGAGGGTCATGGCTGATGGCCGGGTCTGGATGTCCGGGTCACGCTGGCAGGACCGCGATATCCTGCGGATTTCGGTGAGCAACTGGAGCACGGACGACGCCGATGTCAGAGTCGCCGTCGACGCCGTCCGCGACGCGCTGGCGGCCGTGCGGGGCTAGCCGCCAGCTATCCCGCCAGCTTCCCCGGGCGTCGGGAGTGACTGCGGGGCGGGCAGGCCGGGAAGCGTCCGGCCGGCCAGCGTGCTCGCCACCCACAGCGATCGGGCCAGATCGCCTTCGTGATGGCGCTGCGAGGCATACCAGAGGGCGTTCTCCACTTCGCGCGCCAGACTCCACTGCCGGGCGGCCTCGGCGTCCAGACCGGCGGCCGCACTGAAATCCGCGCACCGCGCGAGCAGCGCCCGCCCGGGATCCTGCTGGGGCAACTCCCGGATCCTGTTCCACAGCACCGGGGCCACGGCGAACTCCGCCTCGCCGACCATTGGCTGGGGATCGATCGCAGCGTACTGTTCCGGCCCCGCCGGTGGGTTCCGGGTTGCCGGCTCCGGGACGCCGGGCCGGGCCAGGACGTTCAAATAGTGCAGGTCCGCATGGACCAGGACGTCCTTGCCGGACCGCCGGCCGACGGCGCCACGGGTCTGGCAGACCTCCAGCGCCGCCTCGAGCAGCCAGCGTGGGAACGGCCGCCCGAGGTGTTCCCACGCCTCCGGGAATTCATCGCTCCACTGCTCGGCCCGTGCCGCCACGTGGTCGATTTCCCGCCACTCCGGCCGGCTGTCCGGGACCACGCTGAGCTGGCGGACCACGCCGCCCCACACCGTCACCGCTGTGTCCAACGGGACATCCAGGAGGGAGCGGCAGGCGTCCAGGCGCTCCAGGAGCAGGGCGCAGGAACCGGCGTCGGCGGCCAGCAGCCTGACGGCGCCGTGGCCTCCCCACAGGGCGAGGGCGTGGTGTTCGCGAGTGGCCTCCTCGTGCGGAAAAGCCAGCTTCAGCACGGCTGCCTCGCCCTTGCCTTGGGACCCCTGCCTGTCCCGGCGCCGCACAGGAATGACGACGCCGCCGTGCCCGTTCCAGGGAAGGGCCCCCGGTTCCAGATCCGGCTCCAGGTCCCACTGGTCGAGGAATCGCCCGATCAGGTCAGGAAGTGTCGCCAGCCAGGTGCGTCCCGCAGGGGTACGGGCGTACCGGCGGGAAAGATCAGGCGGGATGGGGACATCTGGGATCGCGTTCACGGGACCTATCGTAGGGCCGGAGGGGTCGCCGCCGCGTTGGCCTGCCCCAGGCGGACCTCGGATGGTTCCTCTGGGACCGGGGGCCTTTAGACGATGCCGCTCGCGCCGAGCGCGTTGCCGATCGCGAACGTTGCCACCAGGGCAACGGCGCCGCCAATCACCACGCGGATCGCTGCTTTGAGCTTTGAGCCACCGCCAATCCACGCGCCCACGGCGCCGGTGGCGGCCAACGCCACGAGCACGGCCACGAAGGTCAGCGGAATCCTGATGCTTTCCGGCGGCAGCAGGATGGCCATCATGGGCAGGATTGCACCGGCGAGGAACGCGATGGCAGAAGCGAACGCCGCGTGCCACGGGCTCACGATGTCGGTTTCGTCAATATGGAGTTCGGCTGAGAGGTGCGCGCCGAGCGCATCGTGCGCCGTCAGTTCCTTGGCCACCGTCCGTGCGGTCGCGGGGCTGAGGCCCTTGCCCTGGTAGATCGCCGCGAGCTCCTCGAGCTCTTCCTCCGGCTGTTCCTCCAGCTCCCGGCGCTCCTTTTCGATCAAGGCGTGCTGGCTGTCCTTCTGGCTGCTGACGGAGACATATTCCCCGAGCGCCATCGAGATAGCGCCGCCCACCACGCCCGCGGCGCCCGCGAGCAGGATTGCTCCGGTATCGGTGGTCGCGCCGGCGACGCCGACGACGATCGCTGCGACGGAGACGATGCCGTCATTGGCCCCCAGGACGCCCGCGCGGAGCCAATTGAGGCGGTGTGCGATGTCATTGTGGTGCGGCTCGTTCTCGTGCTGGGTTGCGGCGCCGGTCGTTTCCATGCCTACAGCAAATCACCCGGGGCCGGGGCATGCCAGTATTCCAAGGCTTACCAAAATAAGCCGAGGCTTGCTCCGGCGTTCAGCCCGCGGGCTGCGACGGCGTTTCGCCCGCCGGCCGCGTCGGCATCGACGCCCTGTCCAGGCCCGGCAGGGCGCCGGAATCCGCACCCCACTGCACCGCCCGCTTCGCAGACCCGAACAGTGCAGCGATGGCCCACTGCCGGGTCGCGCCCTCACTCAGCGCCACGAGGTCGCCATAGACCGGCAGGGCGGCGGCTTCCAGGTCGCCGAGGCCGGCGGCGGGGGAGGCCAGGAAGGACGGCGCCAGCGCGTAGCCCGCCTCGCGTGCTGGCACCGCGGAACAGTGCAGCCGGCTCAGGGATTCCACGGCGCCAAGGAGCGCGTCATGATGGGCCAATTCCTCGGCCGCGGATTTCGCCGCGTCGCCGCCGAGCCGGGTCAGCGCCACCTGGTAACCGTAGATGGTCTGCGCCTCGGTCCGCGCAGCCGACGCCAGGGCGCCGCCGAGGCTGGACGCGGCCGCGGTTGGCTCTCCTTCGGGCTGCGCTGCTGTGGACGGTTCTGTTGCGGCCTGACGCTCTGTGGTTGGGGCCGTTGCTGACTGCGACGGGCAGGTGCCGGACACCTGCGGCGGGGTTACGTCGGCTGCCGGCGCCGCCGTTCCGGTGCCGGCGGCGAGGGCGGACGCCTGCAGCAGCTGAGCGGTGCCGACGGCGGCCAAGAGCCGTGCCATGCCGCCGTCGGCCTTGGCCGCGTCCGCGAGGCGCTGGCGGCCGCTGCCTGCCAAGGCCGCCACCAGCCCGGCGGCGGTCGCCGGAAGAGGTGCGGCGGACGCTGCCGGGGGCGTTGCCCGGCCGGAGGCGGAAGCCGCGCCGGCCGGGTCCGCAGGACTTTCTCCCGGTGCCAGCAGAGCTTGCGCCTGGAGTGTCAGCAAGGTCACAGTCCGGTCGATGGCGGGATTCCCGGCATCGGCCGGACGGCCATCAGCGCCCTCGGCCGGGCCGTCTTTTGAGTCGGCCCGGGCCGCGGTGCCAAGCTGGCTGCCGGCGTCCAGCAGTTGCCGGGTTTCGGCCAGTGCGGCGGCGCGCGCCTGCTCAGAAAAGGGTGGGATCGCAGGCTCCGGCGGACTGGCCGGCGTCAGGACCACGCCCAGGCTCACCACCACCAGGGCGAGGCACACCAAAAGCACATAGCGGGGGAGCGACCGGGGAAAGTGATCCTGCCATCGCTTTTCCCTGGTGTCGTCTTTCACAACAGACCATGTTGTCATGCCGGCCCGGAACTGCGTGCACCACGCCGCCCGGAAAATCGCTAGGCTAGTACACACAACATCATCTAGCGGGAGGCGGCCGGCATCATGACCAACGCAGAAGCCACGACTTCAACAGACCGGACCGGGACGGGAAAGGCTGAAGCCGCAACCGTTCAAAATGTCGAGGCCGAGCGCCTTCACGCACTCCTGGAACCCGCAGTACTGGCGAACCGGCTGTACCTGGAGGACGTATCCATCCATGTCGCCGGCGCCAACCGGGTGGTCCACGTAGTGGTGGACCTGCCGCAGGAGGAGACCGGGGGCGTCGGGCTCGACGTCATCGCCGAGATCTCCAAGACCCTTTCGGACACCCTGGACAACGACCCCAGCATGGACGCGCGCCCCTATGAGCTCGAAGTCTCTTCACCCGGCGTCGGCCGTCCACTGACAGAGGAGCGGCACTGGCACCGTGCCCGCGGGCGGATGGTCAACGTGAACGTGATCCAAGGCGACAACGTCACCGGCAGGGTCCAGTCCGTAGACGATGGGGGAGTCACCCTCGTTCCGGAAATCGCCGTCAAGAAGGGCATGAAGCCCAAACAAGGTGAACCCGTCAAGCTTCCTTTCGACAGGATCCGCAGCGGAAAAGTCGAGATAGAGTTCAGCCACCTCGAAGAGGCCGGCTTGGAAAAAGCAAACAATGGACCTTCTGAGGAGGCCTGATGGATATTGACATGAGCGCACTGAGACTCCTGGAGCGTGAGCGTGAAATCCCGCTGGATCTCCTGATTCCAACAATCGAGCAGGCACTGCTCGTGGCCTATCACAAGACCCCCGGCGCCTTCGAAAAGGCCCGGGCCGAGCTCGACCGCAAGAGCGGCCACGTGACCATCTGGGCCACCGAGATCGACGACGACGGCGCCCCGATCGGCGAGTTCGAGGACACCCCCGCGGGCTTCGGACGCATCGCGGCGAGCACCGCACGGCAGATCATCCTGCAGCGCCTCCGGGACGCTGAGGACGACAACGTGCTGGGCCAGTTCAAGGGCCGTGAAGGTGAGCTTGTCGCCGGCACCATCCAGCAGGGCAACAACCCGCACATGATCCAGGTGAACCTGGGCACGGTGGAGGCACTGCTGCCGCCGCCCGAGCAGGTTCCCGGCGAGAAGTACATCCACGGCAACCGGCTGCGCGCTTTCGTGATCGACGTCCACCGCGGCACCAAGGGCCCGTCCATCACGCTGTCCCGCTCCCACCCCGGGCTCGTCCGGAAGCTCTTCGAACTCGAAGTTCCCGAGATCGCGGACCGTTCGGTCGAAATCGTGGCGCTTGCCCGCGAAGCCGGCCACCGCACCAAGATCGCCGTCAAGGCAAACACGCCCGGCGTGAACGCCAAGGGTGCCTGCATCGGTGAAATGGGGTCGCGTGTCCGGGCGGTCATGACTGAACTGAACGACGAGAAGATCGACATCGTTGACTACAACGACGATCCGGCGACCTTCATCGCCAGCGCCCTCTCGCCGTCGCGCGTGAATTCGGTCACAATCACCGACGAAGCCACGCGTTCGGCCCGGGTGGTCGTTCCCGACTACCAGCTCTCCCTCGCCATCGGCAAAGAGGGGCAGAACGCCCGTCTCGCCGCCAAGCTCACGGGATGGCGAATCGACATCGTCTCCGACGCCGCCGTCAACACCGGCAAATAGCGCGGGCACGCAAGCGCACGAACACGGGCACCAACAGGCGCTGCGGGCCGCCATCGCGGCCCACAGCCTGTGTGCGCTCTCACTGGTTAGCCGTGATTTCCAAGCTGACCGGCATGCCTGGGTTCGGGACCCGGGCGCCGGAGGGGCTAGAATAGACATGACCGCGCCTCACGGCCGGTATCCGTGTGTCTTTGGCGCGTCTGGGTTTTTCCCGGATTCCCGGGACGCGGTGATTCACCAAGCAGTTGTACTGGCAGGAAGATACTCGAACGTGGCACATGTGCAACACCTCGGGAATCAGCCGCAGCGCACCTGTATCGGATGCCGACAAAAAGGATCGCGGTCGGAGTTACTCCGGCTCGTCGCCGGCGCCGGTGGTTCGTCCGCCGTCGTGGTGGATGAACGACGCCGGATGGCTGGCCGGGGAGCATGGCTGCACCCCAGCGAAAAGTGCCTGGCACTGGCGGTCAAACGTCGAGCGTTCGGCCGCGCCCTCAACGGCGCAGCCGGAACAGCCGATGTTGAACGCCGGATCACTGCCGGCACGGAAGCCGTGGGCACCCCGGTGGCCGCAGCAACAACCGTCCAACCTGAAAGCGGGTCAGAAAACTGATGGAAACCCGATGAGTTCCCAGCGATGAGTGCGCAACGATGACAACTTTGTTGCGCTCTGCAATGGGCCTTTCAGCTGCATTCGCGGCGGAGGCCCGCAGTAAGAAGTAGACGGTTCGTGCCTGGCTCGGTGCGGACCGAGACAGGAGAAATGTGGCCAAGGTCCGCGTACATGAGCTTGCTAAAGAGCTCGGTATTACTTCCAAAGATGCAGTAACCAAACTGCAGGAACTGGGCGAATTCGTTCGCTCCGCCTCGTCAACAATCGAGGCTCCCGTTGTGCGGAAACTGCGCAACGCTTACCCCGACGCCCCCGCAGCTTCGAAGTCAGAAGCTCCGGCGTCCGCCCCCCAGGCATCTGCCAGCCCGGCAGCGACCCGTCCGGCGCCTGCGCCTGGCCCCGCTGCGCCCACAGCGCCGGCGGCTGCAGTACCCAAGGCCTGTCTCTTATACACATCTGACGCTGCCGCCGATATGTAGTCAGTGTAGATCTCGTGGGTCGACGTATCATTAAAAAAAAAAAAAAAAGGACCACACAATCACGCGATGACCCACTTGCTATGCCACATCTGCTCAACCACCACCCGTATTCGCATAGTCCTACGCCCAATCATCGTACTGTCGCATCATGCTGACCACATC
>NZ_JAFKON010000049.1 GCF_022803015.1 Arthrobacter humicola | reverse complement strand
CTGCAGAGCGAGGCGGACCACGTCCACGTCGCGACCGCCCGATCCCGTCGGCGCCAGGGCGACCGTGGCGTAGGTTTCGGCGGCGGGGGCGAGTTCGCCGAGCGTGCGGCGAAGCGCCTCGACGAGCGTTCCCAGGCTCACACCGGCGGCTGCGGCCTTCTCTTCATCGGTGCCGGCGTACAGCGCGAACCCGCGGGGCGCGGTCGGAGCGGCGCGTGCCGGCGCCGCGGGGGCGGGCGTCCCGGCCCGGCCCGGCGGCCCCGACGTGCCCCTGGCCCTCGTGGACCTGCGCACCGGCGGGCTCAGCGGTCGGCAGGCGGAGGGCCGGCGCGCGGAAATCGCCATCCCCGCCAACCGCACCGCCGTCCGGTTCGCCCCGCGCCCGCCGATGGTCACCTCCGGGCTGCGGATCGGCAC
>NZ_JAFKON010000048.1 GCF_022803015.1 Arthrobacter humicola | reverse complement strand
CCCCTAGACTGCGACGAAACCCGAAGAGGAGTAGCCATGCCCCGGCGCCGTCGCACCGTCGCACAGCACGCCCGCCTGCGTTCCCCGCATCCACTCGAGCAAGTCGCCACCCTCATCGCCGTGGCGGCGGTCGTCGCCGTCGTGTCGGCGATCGGCGTCGCCTCGTACACCGCGTACGACCTCACGTCGGAGTTCGTCGACGAGGCCGTCGCCGTCGAGAACCAGCCCCCGGTCCCGCCCGACCTCGGCCGGCTCGAGGGCGGCGTCAACATGATGGTCGTCGGCATCGACGCGTGCGAAGAGAACCTCATCGCCCTCTTCGGCGAGCGCTGCGAGGGGCCCGACTCCGAGGGGCGCCTCAACGACGTCAACATCCTCGTGCACATCTCGGACGCCCCGCGAAAGGTCACGGTGGTGTCG
>NZ_JAFKON010000047.1 GCF_022803015.1 Arthrobacter humicola | reverse complement strand
GGGTGAGACCGAGCAGGCCGAGCTGGTCATCGGCGTCGGCAACGATGTGCTGAGCGCGCCGGCCCGCGACTGGGCCGGTGACGAGCCCGACTTCGCGTGGGCCGCCGAGGAGCTCCGCCAGCACCGGCGTTTTCCGCACGCGCCCGCGATCGCGCACGAGCAGACGGTCGACTCCGACAACCCGGACGCCTTCTGGGACCCCGACCTCGACGGCTTCACCCGCGCCTGACCCGCGGTCCGTCGGTCTGGGGCGGGTTTCGCCGTTCGGGTGGAGGATTCGCGCCCCGAAGAGCGGAAGTCGCCCCAAATTGCACCCCGCATCCACCGGGGGAGCTCGTCAAGCGGGCCGCGGTCGGCGGGCGTCGACGTAACGTGAGGGCTCCACGGCGGGCGTGACCGGTTCATCACCCCGACGTGTGAGCCCCGGAC
>NZ_JAFKON010000046.1 GCF_022803015.1 Arthrobacter humicola | reverse complement strand
CGACAGATCCAGGTTCATATTCTTGGAAATTGCTTCTTATAAAAGATGCTCGCGTCCACTATGTAGTTCTCAAACAACAACCCCGTACCACACACCCCACACACGCCCCACAAAAGGGAACAACCGTATGATCGGTGCAGCCAGGAAACCAGAAACACAAGTCCCGGAAAGGAAAACCCTCCCGGTCCTGTTGTCTCAGGACCCAACAGTGTGCCAAACACTACCCAGCAGCTCATTCCGGCGTGCGTTCCAGGACACCCTCAAGAGAGCATCCGTACTAACTGCCGGCCTGTGCCGCCAGGCACCTATTCGTTGATATTCCACCCGTGAGCACCCGCCGCAGAACTTGCGTCTGCGCAACGGGCGTACTCCTGACAACCCCACCACACCCGCATACACGGGGCAGAGAAAGTTGTAGGTGCTCCTTAGAAAGGAGGT
>NZ_JAFKON010000045.1 GCF_022803015.1 Arthrobacter humicola | reverse complement strand
CGATCAAGGAGGTCGACGGCGTCCGCGTGGCGTTCATCGGTACCGTCACCCCCGACACCGCCACGATGGTCGACCCGGCCGGCATCGCGGATCTCGACTTCGGCGACCAGGTCGAAGCCGCCAACCGCGTGGCCGACGAGATCACGGCCGGTGACCTCGCCGACGCGATCGTGCTGCTGACGCACTCGGGCGCGGCCACCTCGAACGACTGCGCGGCCATCGTCGCCGACCAGGCCGGGTTCGGCGATCTCGCCGTCAACGCCTCTCCCGAGATCGACGCCATCGTCTCGGCCCACACGCACCAGACGTACGCGTGCCAGCTGCCGGTGGCCGGCACCGACCGCACCCGCCCGGTGATCCAGGCGTCGGAGTACGGCAAGGCGATGGGTCAGCTCACGCTCACGTGGGACATCGGCACCGACTCGCTGGCATCCGTCTCG
>NZ_JAFKON010000044.1 GCF_022803015.1 Arthrobacter humicola | reverse complement strand
GGCCTGCCGCGCGTGCCGGGCGGCGAACCTTGGCCGCCGGCGGGCGAAGCTCCGGTCGCGGTGGCGGCACTGTCCGGGGCCCCGGCCTCCGGCGCCGCGACGGCATCTGCCGCAGATGCAGCCGCAGATACTGCCGTGGCTGGTGCTGCCGAGGAAGCAGCGGTGCCGGCAACGGAGGCGCCTGCAGCGGCTCCGGCAGACACGCCCGCCACACGGACGACGGGAACCACCTCGCTGCGTCGCGGGCTTCCCCGTTCCCCCGGCGGCGAGCCGTGGCCGCCGGCTGGGCTTGCTCCGGCGGCCGCTGCCGCCCCCGCGGTGCAGGCAGGTCCCCAACATATTGCCGACGCCGAGCTGGAGCCCTCGGCGTCGAGTGCACCCGCGGCCACCACCGCCCCGGCGCCCGAAGCGCAGCCCCTGTCTCTTATACACATCTCCGA
>NZ_JAFKON010000043.1 GCF_022803015.1 Arthrobacter humicola | reverse complement strand
AACACTCCCAGGCACCACAGCGCCGCCGTGGAATCGACGACGAACGTGGCCACCACGGCGAGCGCCGCGATGATCAATGCGAATCCGGTGGTCACGACGCCGCCGGGGGTTCGGTACGGGCGTTCCATGTTCGGCTCGTTGCGTCGGAGCACGATGTGGCTGACCATCATCAGAACGTAGCTCAGCGCCGCGCCGAACACGGCCATGTTGAGCAACATCCCACCCTGACCGGTCAGCGAGAGCAGGAAGCCGATGACGCCCGGGACGATCAAGGCGAGCGTCGGGGCCTTGCGAGAGTTGGTGATGGACAGTGTCTTCGGCAGGTACCCGGCACGCGAGAGCGCAAAGAGCTGACGCGAGTACGCGTACATTATCGAGAAGAAGGACGCGATCAGTCCGGCCAGGCCGATGTAGTTGACGATCTTGCTGGCGGTTCCGTCACCGAGGGCTTCCAC
>NZ_JAFKON010000042.1 GCF_022803015.1 Arthrobacter humicola | reverse complement strand
CTCCGACGTAGTGCACCTCGACGGTGCCGCCTGCAACTGCCTCTGCGCCGTCACCCTCGACGAGGTCGACCGTCACCAAGTCCAAGGGTGCCGGTCCGGCCTGAAATTCGATCACTGGCTTCGTCACTGAAGTCTCCTGCGGTTGATGCCGGCCCGCCGACGCCGGCTGTGAAGCTCTGGGCATATTCCGCTTCGACTTTACGTCGTGACGGTCAACCGATCGGAGCTGGCATCAAATTCGTCTTGTATTCGCAGGTCAACGTGTTGTCGTTTGCAGGGTCGGTCATCTCCACTTTCCAGGCGTCGGAGAACTGATTCACCCCGTGGTGCATCGAGATGGTGCCCGAGATCAATACCGTTCCACGCGAGAACAGTCCACGTTCGATGAGCACGTCCAGCCAGTACTGCGGAGCGAGAAGATCACCGAGCGTCCCCGACTGGATGAGCACTCCGTCGGCC
>NZ_JAFKON010000041.1 GCF_022803015.1 Arthrobacter humicola | reverse complement strand
CCGCCGCACCCGCGACGGCGTCGTAACCCGCCCCCAACGGAAAGTGAGCGCCCCCGTGACCTTGGCCTCTCCCGCCCCGGTATCCGTCGCGGATCCCACCGCGCCGATCCTGGACTTCCGCAACGTCGCCCTGACGTTCCCCAACGGCACCACCGCCCTCTCCGGCGTCGACCTCACCGTGAACCGCGGCGAATTCGTCAGCGTCGTCGGCCCCTCCGGTTGCGGAAAATCGACCCTGTTGCGCATCGCATCGGGGCTCGAGACCGCGACCGAGGGCGTCGCCACCGTCAACACCGACCGCATCGGCTACGTCTTCCAGGACGCCACGCTCCTGCCCTGGCGCGACGTGCAGTCGAACGTCGAACTGCTCGCCGAACTCAACTGGCAGCCCAAGCGCGTCCGCACCCCGAAGGCGCAGTGGGCCATCGACCTCGTCGGGCTCAACGGCTTCGAGAAGCACC
>NZ_JAFKON010000040.1 GCF_022803015.1 Arthrobacter humicola | reverse complement strand
CGTCCGCCTGGCGGGACCGCTCGGCACGCGCGAACACCCAGTCGTTGTAGCCACCCTCGTAGGCCTCGACGCCACCGCCGACCACTTCCCACGTGCGATTGGCGACGGTGTCGAGGAACCAGCGATCGTGGGTGACGACCACCAGCGCACTGCGACGGCTGACCAAATGTGCAGCCAACCACTGCACACCCTCGACGTCGAGGTGGTTGGTCGGCTCGTCGAGGACCAGCAGGTCGAGATCCTGAACCAGGGCCGCTGCCAACGCCACTCGTCGACGCTCGCCGCCCGAGAGGTTGTCGATCGGCGCGTCGAGTCCCGAACTTCCCGCAGGCCCGAGATCGGCAATACCGATGCCCGTCAGGATGTTTCGCACCCGAGAGTCACCCGCCCACTCGTGCTCGGCCATTCCGAGTGGGTCGAGGACAACCTGGCCGACGGTCGAACCGGGAGGCAACACGCCGCGC
>NZ_JAFKON010000003.1 GCF_022803015.1 Arthrobacter humicola | reverse complement strand
GGTACAAAGAAACAAGACTGCTTGCGTCCACTATGTGGTTCCCAAACAACAAACCCGTTACTTGACGGCACGTTGCGACAGGAACAAAACCACAACAAAATAACAACACCACAGATGTTGTAACCACTAGTTTTCCCCACCCCCGCCCAGCGGGTGCGTGGCGGAGCAAGGGTTACGGCGGTCATAGCGTGGGGGAAACGCCCGGTCCCATCCCGAACCCGGAAGCTAAGACCCACAGCGCCGATGGTACTGCACCCGGGAGGGTGTGGGAGAGTAGGTCACCGCCGGAACACCATTAACGGTCGAGGACCCCCACCACCAGGTGGGGGTCCTCCCGCATTTAAACCCCCACCACAAAATCCGGCCCGGGGCCCGGGGCCCACGGCCCCGCAACACCTGCGGGAGCATCCCGCCACACCCCGCCAAACGTGAGGGAGCATCCCGCCACACCCCGCCGAACGTGATGGAGCATCCCGCCGCACCCCGCCTAACGTGAGGGAGCGTCACAGGACACCCCGCCCAAGGTGAGAGAGCGTCGGGAACAACGCCACAGCCGCCGTCGACCACCCATGGATGAGGGAGCTGCCCGCCAGCCGGCGGCCGCTGACAGAAGCGCCCCGGCAGGTTGTGAGACTTCCCACCGCGGGCCCCCGTTGACCTGGTGCCGTTAGCCGGTGGCGGGTTGCTCGCCTAGAATTGGGGGAGATGTACGGACTTCGAAGCGCTTGATTTCGGGTTGCGTAGGAAACGAAACACGGAACAGAGCGGCTGCGATTGCGCCAGTGGTCAGCTCACAACAGGAGGATTCCAGCATGGCTGAGCACAATGATGGCAACCGCGGTGGCAAGGCCCACGGCAACTCTGGCGGACGCAGTTCCGATGGAGCCCCTTTCCGCGGCACCAGCAACTCTGGCGGCGATCCCCGCGGATTCCGTTCCAGGGAAGACCGTGACCGTAAGCCGTATGGCGATCGTGCTCCGCGTGAGGGCGGGGATCAGCGCGGCTTCGGAAACAGCGAGCGTAGGCCGTACAGTGGCGGCGGTGAGCGTAAGCCTTATGGTGACCGTGCCCCGCGTGAAGGCGGGGGACAGCGCAGCTTTGGTGGCGACAGCCGCCCGTCCTATGGTGACCGTAAACCGTACAGCGGCGGCGGTGACCGTAAGCCTTATGGTGATCGTGCCCCGCGTGAGGGCGGGGATCAGCGCGGCTTCGGCGGTGGCGACCGTAAGCCTTATGGTGATCGTGCCCCGCGTGAGGGCGGGGGTCAGCGCAGCTTTGGTGGCGACAGCCGTCCGTCCTATGGTGACCGTAAGCCGTACAGCGGCGGCGGCGACCGTGACCGTAAGCCTTATGGCGATCGTGCTCCGCGTGAAGGTGGGGGTCAGCGCAGCTTTGGTGGCGACAGCCGTCCGTCCTATGGTGACCGCAAGCCGTACAGCGGCGGCGACCGTGACCGTAAGCCCTATGGTGACCGTGCTCCGCGTGAAGGTGGGGGTCAGCGCAGCTTTGGTGGCGACAGCCGTCCGTCCTATGGTGACCGCAAGCCGTACAGCGGCGGCGGCGACCGTGACCGTAAGCCCTATGGCGATCGTGCCCCGCGTGAAGGTGGGGGTCAACGCAGCTTCGGCGGCGGTGGCGACCGTGACCGCAAGCCGTACAGCGGCGGCGGCGAGAACCGCAAGCCCTTTGGCACCCGCGAGGATCGTCCCGCACGGGGCTTCGACCGTGGCGACTCAGGCCCGCGCCAGTACGGACGCGACCGCCCCGAGGACCGTCCGGTTCGCGTGCCCAATGCCCGCGACCTCCGCAGCGCCAACCGCCCCGACCGGGAGCGTTCACCCCAGATCGACGAGGACGTCACGGGCAAGGAGCTTGACCGTGCCACGCAGCACCAGATCAAGACCCTCGAAGGCACCAGCGCCGAATGGGTGGCCCGCCACCTCGTCATGGCCGGGCGGCTCCTGGACGAGGAACCTGAGCTTGCCTTCCAGCATGCCCTGGCAGCCAGCCGCCGTGGCGGACGCCTCGCGTCCGTCCGCGAAGCTGTCGGCCTGACCGCCTACGCAGCCGGCCACTATGGTGAAGCCCTTCGGGAATTCCGGACCTACCGCCGGATCAGTGGCTCCAACATGCACCTGCCGGTCATGGCCGACTGCGAACGCGGCCTTGGCCGCCCGGACCGTGCACTGGACATGGCCCGGTCCGACGAAGCCAAGGATCTCGACGCCCCCGGCAAGGTGGAACTGGCCATCGTTGCAGCCGGTGCCCGCACCGACCTCGGGCAGCTCGACGCCGCGGTTTCCGAACTGGAAATCCCGCAGCTGGACATCAACCGCGCCTTTTCCTACAGCCCCCGGCTGTTCCGTGCCTATGCTGACGCGCTGACGGCAGCTGGCCGCGCTGCCGAAGCCACCAAATGGCAACGCCAGGCCACTGTGGCAGAAAACGCGCTGGGCCTCGGGGCTGACGAGGAACCCGACATCATCGATCTGGGCTGGGACGAGGAAGAAGAAGCCCGCGAGGAGGAACGGCAGCGCCGCCTCCGGGCGCAGGAGCATGCCGACACGCACGCCGGAACCGAAGAGCGCGCACCGCGTGCCGCAGGTGCCGCTGCCGCGGCAGAGGCCACCGGCGCCGCAGCCGGTGTGGCCGGCTTGGACGCGGGCGATGAGCTCGCCAGCGACGACGGAGCCGACGACGCCGAAGCCGACTACTTCGAGTCTGACGACCCCGAGTCCGACCTGGATTCAGTGGAATCCGACGTGCTCGACGAAGCTGATCACGAAGCCGAGGACGAAGCCGAGGACGAAGCTGATGACGAAGCGATCGCCGAGTCAGACCTGGAACTGAACGATGACGCGGACCAGGAACTCTCCGCTGACTCAGAGCGGGACCAGCACGAAAGTGTGGAGGACTAATCGCATGACGGGTACCGCCCTGATCTCCACCTTTGATGCCCTGCTCTCCGATCTTGACGGCGTTGTCTATGCAGGGCCCAACGCCATTCCCGGGGCCGTCGAGTCGCTGCGCCGGCTGGCCGGGGTGGGCGTCGGGCTGGGCTACGTCACCAACAACGCATCCCGTTCCCCGGCACAGGTGGCCCAACACCTGCGCGATCTCGGCGCCCCCGCCGAGGACCATCAGGTTGTGAGCTCCTCGCAGGCGGCGGCAGCGCTGCTGGCGTCGTTGCTGCCGGCCGGGGCACACGTGCTGATCACGGGCAGTGCCGCACTTGCCCAGGAAATTGAACTGGTTGGCCTGGTTCCCGTCCGCGGCGCGGAGGATGAACCCGTCGCCGTCGTTCAGGGCTTTAGTCCGGAACTTGGCTGGAAGGACCTCGCCGAGGCGTCGTACGTCGTCGCCGGCGGCGCCCTGTGGGTGGCCACCAACACGGACTGGTCCATTCCCCAGGCGCGTGGAATTGCCCCCGGTAACGGGACGCTCGTGGCCGCCGTGGCAGCCGCGACCGGCAAGAGCCCGATCGTGGCCGGCAAACCCGAAGCCCCCCTGTTCCACACGGCCGCCAAGCGGCTGGCGGCGGACCGGCCGCTGGTCGTCGGTGACCGCCTGGACACCGACATCCTGGGCGGCAACAACGCCGGTTTCGCCACCGTCGCCGTGCTGACCGGAGTGGACACAAGGGAATCGATCCTCGCGGCACGGTCTGTGGAACGCCCCGATTTCCTCATCAATGACCTGACCGGCCTGTACGCGCCATACCCTGCCGTAGAGCACGACGCCGGGCGGTTCCGCAGCGGCACGGCCTCGGCGATCGTGCGGGGGCAGTCGGTCCACATCAGCGGCGACCCCGCCGACCTCGATTCGTGGCGTGCCGCCTGTTCGGCCTGGTGGGCCGCAAACCCCGAGACGACCAGCGCACTGCCTCCGGTCCTCGAGTGGTCCGATCACTAGGCTGGACACATGAGCGAGCTACACCAGGGACTGGACCAGGCCCCAGACGAACAGCCGGCTGAGGCGCCGACCCCTGCGGCCGACGTCGCCTGGCCCGAGCTGCCGACGCAGCAGCTCCCGGCGGAGCTGTCCGGGCATGCGGTACCAGAACATGCGACAGCAGAGCACGCGGCAGCAGTCCTGGATCCGGCTGTCAACGCTGTCCTGGACCGCCTCGGGGCCGTGCGGCAAATGCCTGTGTCCGGGCACGGCGAAGTGTATGCGGGCATGCATGATGCCCTGCTGGAGGCCCTGAACGAAGACGTGGCCGGACACGCCGGCGTGGCGCGCCGTATCCATGCCGCGGGGAACGGGGGATCGTGAGCCGGCTTGACCAGGCACTCGTCAGCCGGGGGCTCGCCAGGTCCCGTACCCATGCCGCCCGGCTTATTGCCGAGGGCAAGGTGAGCTCCGGGGGCGAGGTCCTCGCCAAGGCGTCCCTGCAGGTCCCGGAGGACGCCGCGCTGGACGTCACGGCCTCGGCCGAGGACGGCTACGTCAGCCGCGCCGGGCACAAGCTGGCCGGCGCGCTGGATGCCTTTCCCGCCGTCGACGTCGCAGGCAAACGGTGCCTCGACGCCGGCGCCTCCACCGGCGGGTTCACGGATGTGCTGCTTCGGCGCGGTGCTGCCCACGTGGTGGCCGTCGACGTGGGGCACGGCCAGCTGGTGCCGGAAATCCGGAATGACTCCAGGGTTTCCGTGCACGAAGGCCTCAACGTCCGCTACATGGCGGCCGCGGAAATCGGCGGACCGGCCGCCCTGACGGTGGCTGATCTGTCCTTCATCTCGCTGACGCTTGTGGTGGCGCCACTCGCGGCCTGCACGCTGCCCGGCGGCGACCTCGTCCTCATGGTCAAGCCACAGTTCGAGATCGGCAAGGACCGGCTGGGCCGGACCGGCGTGGTCACCTCGGAACGCGAACGCCGGCTCGCCGTGGGCAAGGTGGCTTCCGCCGCCGTGGATGCGGGCCTGGTCTTGTCAGGCCTCGCCCAGAGCCCGCTGCCGGGCCAGGACGGCAATGTCGAATACTTCCTGTGGATAAAACGCGCGATGTCGGAAGTCCCGCCTAAGATCGAGGAGCGGGACGCAGCTGTTGCTGCGTTGCTCGGAACAATCTGGCCGAACCACTAGTACCACCAGAAGGCGGAACCTGATGAGCAGGCGTGTCCTGATCCTGGCCCACACAGGGCGCGAGGAGTCCCTCAAGGCTGCCTGGGAAGCGTGTGCGCTGCTGCACGAATCCGGGCTGGTCCCCGTTCTGCAGGAGAACGAGCTCGGGGACATGGTCCGCTTCTTCGGCCGGCTCGACCACCCGGTCGAGGTCCTTCACGATCACGTGAAGCTGCCCGAGGTGGAACTTGTCATGGTGCTCGGCGGGGACGGCACCATCCTCCGGGCTGCCGAACTGGTCCGCGAAGTCGACGTGCCGCTGCTTGGAGTGAACCTTGGCCACGTGGGGTTCCTGGCCGAGAGCGAACGGGCCGACCTCGCCCAGACCGTCGAGTGGATCGCCAGCCGTGACTACACGGTGGAGGAGCGCATGACGATCGACGTCCAGGTCTGGGTCCGCGGCCAGAAGATCTGGCACACCTGGGCCCTGAATGAGGCCGCGATCGAAAAGGGCAACCGGGAACGGATGCTGGAGGTGGTCACCGAAGTCGACGAACGCCCCCTGACCTCATTCGGCTGCGACGGCGTGGTCCTGGCCACGCCCACAGGCTCCACGGCCTACGCGTTTTCCGCCGGCGGTCCCGTGGTGTGGCCCGAGGTCGAGGCCCTCCTGATCGTGCCGATCAGCGCCCATGCCCTCTTCGCGAAGCCGCTCGTGGTTTCGCCCCGGTCCCGCCTCGCCGTCGAGATCCTGAACCGCACCGACGCCCAGGGTGTCCTCTGGTGCGACGGCCGCCGCTCGGTGGATCTGCCGCCCGGCGCGCGCGTCGAAGTGACCCGCTCCGCAACGCCCGTGCGTCTGGCCCGGACACACCAGACCCCCTTCTCCGGCAGGCTCGTGCGCAAATTCCAGCTCCCCATCCAGGGCTGGCGCGGCCCCGTGCCCCAAACCCGGGCCATCCACACCGGCCCCCTGCCGATCATCCGCACGCCCCGTCCCATGCCGCCGCTTCCCTCGCCGCGCCACGAGGGAACTGCCGACGCGCCCGATCCCTCGCCAGATCCCACAACCGAGAAGTGAACCATGCTTGAAGAACTGCGTATCCGCGACCTCGGCGTCATCACCGACGCCACCCTGCCGCTGGGCCCAGGCCTCAGCGTGGTGACCGGTGAAACCGGTGCCGGCAAGACCATGGTGGTGACGGCCGTCGGGCTGCTCCTCGGTGCCAGGTCCGACGCCGGCGCCGTCCGCAGCGGCGCGAAGAGCGCCTCGGCGGAGGCTGTGCTGAAGCTCGACGCCGGCCACGCTGCCGTCGCGCGGTCCAGGGAAGCCGGGGCCGAGGTGGAGGAGTTCGACGGCGGTGTGGAACTCCTGCTGGCCCGCAGCGTCGGGGCCGACGGCCGCAGCCGGGCCTATCTGGGCGGACGCGCCGCGCCGGTGGGGGTGCTGGCCGAAATCGGCGAAACCCTCGTGGTGGTGCACGGACAGTCGGACCAGATCCGGCTCAAGAGCCCGGTGGCGCAACGCGGAGCCCTGGACAAATTCGCCGGCGAGAGCCTTGCCGGCGCGCTTGCCGCCTATCAGGACCTCTACGCGCACTGGCATGCCAGCCAGGGCGAGCTGGACTCCTTGCGCAGTGCCGCGCGTGAACGCCTCCGCGAGGCCGAGTCGCTGCACGTAGCCCTGGCCGAGATCGACGCCGTGGACCCGCAGCCGGGGGAGGACGAGGCCCTCAAGGCCGAGGCCGTGAAACTGGCCAACGTCGAGGAACTGCGGATCGCGGCCAGCACCGCCCACCAGGCGCTCATCGCCGAGGACTTCGGTGAAGAAGCCGACGCGACCACCCTCGTAGACGCTGCCAAACGCACCCTGGAGCACGTTGCCGAACACGACGGGGAGCTGGGCTCCGCCGCGGCACGCCTGGCCGAGGTCGGTTTCCTGCTCAACGACATCGCCGCTGAACTCGCCAGCTACCAGGCCGCCCTTGACACGGAGGGCCCGGAACGGCTCGCCGAAATCGAGGACCGACGGGCCGCGCTGGCCAAGCTGGTCCGCAAGTACGCGCCGAGCATTGACGAGGTGCTGGTCTGGGCGGAGGAGGCCCGGGCCCGGCATGAGGAACTCCAGGACGACTCCACCCGGATCGAAGCGCTGGACGCCGAGGTCGCCCGGGCCGAAACCGAGCTCCGGAAGAAGGCCGCCGGGATCAGCAAGGCCCGCAGCAAGGCCGCCAAGGACCTCTCCGCGCGGGTCAGCGCGGAGCTCACGGCGCTGGCCATGGCCGATGCCACCCTGGTCATCAATGTGGAGTCCGCGGGCCAGCTGGGACCGTTCGGGGCCGACGAAATCTCCTTCCTGCTTCAGCCGCACTCCGGCGCGCCGGCCCGGCCGCTGGGCAAAGGCGCCTCGGGCGGTGAACTCTCCCGCGTCATGCTCGCCATTGAGGTGGTGCTTGCCGCCGTCGATCCCGTCCCGACGTTTGTCTTCGACGAGGTCGACGCCGGCGTCGGTGGCCGTGCCGCCGTCGAGATCGGGCGCCGGCTGGCGATGCTGGCCCAGCACGTCCAGGTCCTCGTGGTGACCCACCTGCCGCAGGTGGCTGCGTTCGCGAACCAGCACATCAGGGTCACCAAGACCTCCGTGCGGGGCGCTGACGGGGCTACCGCCACCGGCTTCACCTCCAGCGACGTGCAGCTGCTGGACGAGGCCGAGCGGGTCCGCGAACTGGCCCGCATGCTGGCCGGCCAGGAGGACTCCGAATCAGCCCAGGCCCACGCCCAGGAGCTGCTGGACGACGCCAAACTCCTCCCGCAAAGCTAGGCGGGCCCGAAAGGACCTCCGCAGGGACTCCCGCAGGGACCGCTGCTAGGACAACAATCACATCGGGATCCCGCCAAGGAACCCGTGGAAGGCCGAATTGATGATAAGCTCAAACCCCGTGGTGCAGCGATCAAACTCTCGTGTAAATTCCCGGTTTCCGGGCTCGTCCAAGACGACCAAACACATCTTCGTCACCGGTGGTGTAGCGTCCTCGCTCGGTAAGGGACTGACGGCTTCGAGCCTCGGCCACCTCCTGCGGGCACGCGGTCTGTCTGTAACAATGCAAAAGCTCGATCCCTATCTGAACGTGGATCCGGGCACGATGAACCCCTTCCAGCACGGCGAAGTCTTCGTCACTGACGACGGCGCCGAGACGGACCTGGACATCGGCCACTATGAGCGCTTCCTCGATGAAAACCTCGAAGGATCGGCCAACGTCACAACCGGCCAGGTCTACTCGACAGTCATCGCGAAGGAACGCCGCGGCGAATACCTCGGCGACACCGTCCAGGTCATCCCGCACATCACCGATGAGATCAAGCGGCGCATGCGGCTTCCGGCCGAGGGCAAGAACGCCCCCGACGTCATCATCACCGAAATCGGCGGCACGGTGGGCGACATCGAGTCCCAGCCGTTCCTCGAATCCGCCCGCCAGGTCCGTCAGGACATCGGCCGCGGAAATGTGTTCTTCCTCCACGTGTCCCTCGTGCCGTACATCGGCCCGTCGCAGGAGCTGAAGACCAAGCCGACGCAGCACTCCGTTGCCGCGCTGCGCTCCATCGGCATCCAGCCCGAGGCAATCGTGATCCGGTCCGACCGCGAAGTCCCGCAGCCGATGCGCGACAAGATCGGCCGCATGTGCGACGTCGACATCGACGCCGTGATCGGCTGCCCGGACGCACCGAGCATCTACGACATCCCGAAGACCCTGCACTCCCAGGGCCTGGATTCGTACATCGTCCGCGCCCTGGACCTGCCGTTCAAGGATGTGGACTGGACCAGCTGGGACAAGCTGCTCGACGCCGTCCACAACCCGAAGCACGAAGTTGAGATCGCGCTCGTGGGCAAGTACATCGACCTGCCGGACGCCTACCTGTCCGTCACTGAGGCCCTGCGCGCCGGCGGCTTCGCCAACGACACCAAGGTCAAGATCCGCTGGGTCCCCTCGGACGAATGCGAAACCCGCGAGGGTGCCGTGCAGTCCCTGGCCGGCGTCGACGCCATCTGCGTTCCGGGCGGCTTCGGCATCCGCGGCCTGGAAGGCAAACTCGGCGCCCTGAAGTACGCCCGCGAAACCAAGCTCCCGGTCCTGGGCCTGTGCCTGGGCCTGCAGTGCATGGTGATCGAGTACGCCCGCAACGTAGTCGGCCTCGAAGGAGCGTCCTCGTCCGAGTTCGAGCCGGACTCCAAGTACCCCGTCATCGCCACGATGGAAGAGCAGCTGGACATCGTTGACGGCAAGGGCGACCTTGGCGGCACCATGCGCCTGGGCCTGTACGAAGCCAAGCTCGACGAAGGCTCCGTCGTCGCCGAGACCTACGGCGCCACCAAGGTCAGCGAACGGCACCGCCACCGCTACGAGGTCAACAACAAGTACCGCGATCAGATCGCCGCCAAGGGCCTGTCGTTCTCCGGAACGTCGCCCGACGGCAAGCTGGTGGAGTTCGTGGAACTTCCCCGCGACGTCCACCCGTACTACGTGGCCACGCAGGCGCACCCCGAGCTCAGCTCGCGGCCCACGCGCCCGCACCCGCTGTTCGCGGGCCTGATTGAGGCTGCCCTTGGCCACCAGCGGGCCGGCGATGCCGCGCCCGCTGCCAGCAGCAGCCCGAGTGCAAAGGCCGATGCCCCGGCACCTGCGCCCAAGCCCTCGTCGGCAGCAGTGTCCAAGTAATTTCCAACTGAATCAAAGGACGGCGCGATGCCCGGTATGTCTGAGACCCCCAATGCTGCACGGCAGGTTTCGGATGAGCCGAGCCCGCGCCGTCTTTTGTCGTCCCGGAAGGTGTACGAGGGCAGGATCTGGGACGTCGTCAGCGACAGTTTCCAGCTCAACGACGACGGCGACACCCTGGTCCGGGACTATATCGACCATCCCGGCGCGGTGGCGGTTCTCCCGATGAACGACGACGGCGACGTGCTGCTGCTCCGGCAGTACCGGCACCCCGTCGGCATGGATCTCTGGGAGATCCCCGCCGGGCTGCTTGACGTCGAAGGGGAGGACTTCGTCGTCGGGGCCGCCCGCGAACTGGCCGAGGAAGCAGACCTCGTCGCGGACCGCTGGAACGTGCTGGCGGACTTCTTCAACTCCCCGGGCTCCTCCAGCGAGGCCATCCGCATCTACCTGGCCCGCGGCCTGAGTGAGGTGCCGGGACATGAGCGGCACGTCCGCACCGACGAGGAAGCCGAAATCGAACTGCGCTGGACCCCGCTGGACGAGGCCGTGCGGGCGGTCCTTGACGGCCGCCTCCACAACCCGTCCGCCGTCGTCGGCGTCCTGGCTGCTGCCGCCGCCCGCGCGGGCAACTTCGAAAGCCTCCGCCCGGCCGACGCGCCCTGGCCCGCCCATCCCAGCCAGCGCTAGTGGAACCGCTGATTGCCGAACCGCCGGCCCCGGCGCAGGCAGCCGCTCCCGAGCGCCCGCCCGCCCGGGCGGTGACGGCGATCGACCGCGCAATCACTGACTACCTGCAGCACATGGGCGTGGAGCGGGGCCTCGCGGCCAACACGCTCTCCGCCTACCGGCGGGACCTGGCCCGCTACGCCAGGCATCTGGCCCACGCGGGCCGGGAACGCCCCGCGGAGATCACCCGGCACGACGTCACAGCCTTCGTTCAGGCGCTCTCCGACGGGTCCGACGGCGGCTCGGCCCTGGGCATCCGCTCGGCGGCCCGGACGGTGGTGGCTGTGCGCGGACTCCACAAGTTCTGGGCCCTCGAAGGCATCACGTCCACCGACCCGGCCAGCGACGTCCACCCGCCCATGCCCGGCAAGCGGCTGCCCAAGGCCATCAGCATCGACGAGGTCACCCGGATCCTCGAGGCGGCCGGCACGGACACGGCGACCGGCCTGCGCGACCGCTCGCTGCTCGAATTCCTCTATTCCACCGGTGCCCGCATCAGCGAAGCCGTGGGCCTGGACGTTGACGACATTTCCCTGCATACCTCGGGCGGGTCCGACGCCGGCGAAGGGCCCGCGATCGTCAGGCTCTTCGGCAAGGGCTCCAAGGAACGCCTCGTCCCGCTCGGATCCTATGGGGCACGAGCCCTTGACGCCTACCTCGTCCGCGGCCGGCCCCTGCTGGCCGCCAAGGGCAAGGGCACCCCTGCCCTGTTCCTCAACGCCCGCGGCGGCAGGATCAGCCGGCAAAGCGCCTGGACCATTTTGAAGGCGGCGGCGGACAAGGCCCACATCACCAAGGACGTTTCGCCGCACACGCTGCGGCACTCCTTCGCCACCCACCTGCTGGAGGGCGGCGCCGACGTCCGGGTGGTGCAGGAACTGCTGGGGCACGCCTCGGTGACCACCACGCAGGTCTACACCCAGGTGACGGCCGATACGCTGCGGGAGATCTATGCCGCCGCGCACCCGCGCGCCCTGGGCTAAGGTATAGTCCGCCGGTCCCGCACCGCGCCGGTTACGGCGAACTTTTTTGCGGGCCTGTGTAAGGAAATGCCGTTCACTGGACACTTACACATCAAGAAGAAGTCATCGATGTCCGGGGGAACCACCATGTTGGCTGCCAAAGAGCAAGCGTTCATTGATCTGCACACCCAGCACTCCGCGCGGGTCTACCGCTACATTGCGTGCCGTATCAGTGACGGGCACCGCGCCGAGGAACTGGCCGCGGACGTCTTCAGAATTGCCTGGGAGAAGGAGCTGGCGGAACCGCCCGGCATTGGCTGGTTGTTGGCAACGGCCCGGAATGTGGTCGGCAATGAGTACAAGGGCCGCCGGCGCCGCCAGGAACTTGTCGAAAGGCTGAAAGACGATGTCCGCAGCCAAGCCCCCGGGTCAAACGATGAAGAACGAGCCGCCGTGGCAGAGGTGCTGGTGCAGCTCAGGGAGCGGGACCGCGAAGTCCTTATGCTCTCCTACTGGGACGAGCTGACCATCGCTGAAATGGCGCAGACGCTGGGATGTTCTTCATCCGCCGCTGCGGTTCGCCTGCACCGGGCACGCCGGGCGTTCGCGAAAGCTGCCCCCTCACATCTCATGACCGAACGGAAGGACTAGCCATGGACCGCATCGAACAGCTCATGAGGGATGCAAAACCTCGGGTGGGAGCGCCGGGGGCAGAGTCCGGAAGCGACTCTGCCCGCTCAATCGTATTTTCCACGGATCCGAATGTCGTCCTTTTGGCAGGGCGCACTCCGGCACGACGCAATGCCGTGCGGGCTGCGGCCGCGACTGTACTGGCCGCTGCAGCCATCGTTGGCGCGGTGGTTGTCGGCGGCAATCTGATGCCCCAACCAGCACCGGGGCCTGCCCAGACGGGCATCCCGGCCCCGACTGTCTCCGCGAGCCCATTGCCGTCGTCCCCAACCCCGTCCGCTGCCTCACCAGCCGCCCCGTCGTCTCCCACGAAAGCGAGTCCTGCCGCTTTGAGCACCGGCGGGGTCGCATGCACCCTGGCCAACATTGACCAGCAGCGCAATGACCAGCAGCGCGCGATCATCCCGATTGCCCCCGCCGAACAGGGCTACTACACGGTGCTGGGCTGCGCCGGCGGATGGCTCGCCTACTCCATTTCCGGTGACGGTATCCGGGCACTCCAGCTCGATGGCGGCAACGCCTGGTTCAAGATCGCCAAACTGCAGAACGGCCGATTCCTCTGCGATGTCCGGCAGGAGTGGTCCAGCGTCTACAACTGGGAGTTCCAAGCCACAAACAACCAGGGCCTCACGCCGCAGCAGGCCATGGACAAGGAATTCGCGCAGAAGGGGATACCGGTCGAACTGAGGCAGCAGCTTGTCGGCGACGGCCCGGCCGCCGGATAGCGCCGGCAGCCTGCGGCAGCTATAGGGTTGAGCACATGAAGCTCACGCCCGTCACTCTCTGCTTCCCGCTCCGTGATGCGGAGAGCGGCACCGAGGTGCTGCTGGGCATGAAGAGGACCGGCTTTGGCATCGGCAAGATCGTGGGAATCGGCGGCCACGTGGAGCCGGGGGAGAGCGACGCCGAGGCCGTGGTCCGCGAGGTCTGGGAAGAAGCCGGGATCATAGTGCTCCAAGAGGACCTGGCCCACGCCGGCGTTGTCGAGTTCATCTTTCCGGCCCGGCCTGACTGGAACATGTCGTGCCGGCTCTTCACCACCCGGCGGTGGCACGGCGAACCCGCCGAGAGCCCCGAAATAACGCCCGAATGGTTCGACTCCGCGGCGTTGCCGCTGGAGCGGATGTGGCAGGATGCGGGGCACTGGCTGCCTCCGGCGCTGGCAGGCGAAACGATCGACGTCGTCGTGGTCCTGAACGAGGACAACGAGACCGTTGCGTCGGTCCGGATCCCGCGGCGCTGAAGTCCGCGGGCAAACAGCACGGGCCGGCCACCTACGAATAGGTGGCCGGCCCGTGCCGGCTGTCCAGTCCCGTGCGTCCCGCAGGAAGCCCTGCTACGCCAGGTGCCGTTCCTCGACGCCGTTGTACTCGCTCAAGGGGCGGATCAGGGAGTTCGAATCCAGCTGCTCCATGATGTGCGCCGTCCAGCCTGTGATGCGGCTGGCGACGAACAGCGGGGTGAACGTGGCCGTGTCGAAGCCCATGAGGTGGTACGTGGGGCCGGTCGGATAGTCGAGGTTCGGCTTGATCCCCTTCGCCTCGTCCATCGCCGTCTCGAGCCCGTTGTAGAGGCCCAGGAGCTCCGGCCGGCCATAGTGCGCGATCATCTTGTCCAGCGCCGACTTCATGGTGGGCACCCGGGAGTCGCCGTGCTTGTAGACGCGGTGGCCGAAGCCCATGACCTTCTTTTTGTGGGCCAGGGCGTCCTCCATCCAGGCCTTGGCCCGGACGTGGGCGTCCTCCAGGGACTCCTCCGGCCGGATGCCGATCTCGTCAAAGGTGTGCATGACGGCCTCGTTGGCACCGCCGTGCAGCGAGCCCTTGAGGGCCCCGATGGCGCCGGTCACGGCAGAGTGCAGGTCCGAGAGCGTGGAGGTGATGACCCGGGCCGTGAAGGTCGAGGCGTTGAAGGAGTGCTCGGCGTACAAAATCATGGAGACATTGAACGCGTCGACTACTTCGGGGACGGCTTCCTCACCAAACGTCATCCAGAGGAAGTTGGCGTCGTAGCCCAGATCCTCGCGGGGCTCCACCACGTCCTGGCCGTGCCGGCGCCGCTGGTCGTAGGCCACCACTGCCGGCATCGCGGCGAACAGATCGATGGCCTTGGCCAGGTTGGCTTCGCGCGAGGCGTCCTCGGCAAGGGGGTGCCGGGCCCCCAACACCGACGTGGCAGTCCGGCAGACATCCATGGGGTGCGCGGTGGTGGGCAGCGCGTCAATCACCTGTTTGACGACCGGATCCAGGGCACGCCCGGCGCGTTCCCGGGCGGTGAACTCCGCCAGCTGCTCCGCGTCGGGCAGCTCGCCGTTCCAGAGCAGGTACGCGACTTCCTCGAAGCTGCACTTGGCAGCCAGTTCCTGGACGGGGTAGCCGCGGTACAGCAGCGAGTTCGTGTCCGGGTTGACCTTGGAGACCGCGGTGTAGTCCACCACGACGCCGGCGAGGCCCTTCTTAATGTCCTGTTCAGCCATGCTGAAACTCCTTTGTTCCTAACGCCTGTGTACCGGCACGTGCCGGAGGTTCTATGCGGGGCTTACTTACCTGGGATCTGGAAATTAAAGACTCCGGTATCGAAACGGTTGTAAGCCTCGTAATCAACGAGATCGTACAAACGCGCACGGGTCAGCATGCTTCCAACCTGTGCCTCCTGGGTTCCGTCGGCCTTAATCGATTCCAGAGTACGCTCCGCAGCGCCCATGGCACTACGGAGCAGCGTCACCGGATAAATGACCATATTGACGCCGACGCCGGCCAGCTCCTCCACGGTGAACAAGGCACTCTGGCCGAATTCGGTCATGTTGGCCAGGATCGGGACGTCAACGGCATCGCGGATGGCCTGGAATTCGGCCAGGTCCTTCATCGCCTCCGGGAAGATCGCGTCCGCACCGGCCTCCACGAGCGCTTTGGCGCGCTCCTGGGCGGCCTCGAGCCCGTCCGTGGCGCGGATGTCGGTCCGGGCCATGATCAGGAAGTTCGGGTCGCGGCGGGCATCGGCCGCGGCCCGGATCCGCTTGGTGGCGGTCTCCAGGTCCACGACGTTCTTCCCGTCGAGGTGGCCGCAGCGCTTGGGGTTGAACTGGTCCTCGATGTGGCAGCCGGCCAGGCCGGCGTTCTCGAGTTCCTGGACCGACCGGGCCACGTTCATGGGCTCACCGAAGCCGGTGTCGGCGTCGACGATCGCCGGCAGGTCCGTCATCCGGGCGATCTGCCCGGCGCGGGTGGCCACCTCCGTGAGGGTGGTCAGCCCGATGTCCGGCAGGCCCAGGTCATTGGCGAGGACGGCGCCGGAAATGTACACCCCGGCGAAGCCCTTCTCCTCGATCAGCCGCGCCGAGAGCGGGTTGAACGCGCCGGGGAACTGGGCGATGGTGCCGGAGGCGAGGATTTCGCGGAACCGGATCCGCTTCTGCTCAGGTGTGACCTTCGAATACAACATTAGAAGAGTCCCTTCGGGGCGCCGGCGAGGTCGATCACGCCGTCGGCGGCCTGGATGTTCAGCTGGTCCAGCTCGCCGGCGGCGAGCTCGGGGAGCCGGGCGGCGGCGGCAAGGAAGCGCTCGATCTCCTCGTCGGCCACCAGGCCGGCGGCGAGGGTGCGGAACTTGTTGACGTACTGCTCCCGGGCGAACGGCCGGGCGCCCAGCGGGTGGGCATCGGCGACCGCGATGTCATCGGTGATGACCGTGCCGTCCTTGAGCGTGATCTCCACGGTGCCGCCGAAGGCCTTCTCGGCGATGTCCAGGGAGTGGTAGCGGCGGGTCCATTCCGGATCCTCGACAGTGCTGACCTTGTGCCAGAGTTCAACGGTGTCCGGGCGGGCAGCGCGTTCCGGGGCGTAGGAGTCAACGTGGTGCCAGGTGCCGTCCTGCAGGGCGACGGTGAAAATGTACGGGATCGAGTGGTCCAGCGTCTCGCGGCTGGCCGTGGGATCGTACTTCTGCGGGTCGTTGGCGCCGGAGCCGATCACGTAGTGGGTGTGGTGGCTGGTCTTGATCAGCACGGACTCGACGTTGGCCGGGTCCGTGACCTCGGGGTGTTCGCCGTTGAGCTTGCGGGCGAGGTCGATCCACGCCTGGGCCTGGTATTCGGCCGAGTGTTCCTTGGTGTACGTGTCCATGATGGCCCGCTTGGCTTCGCCGGCCTCCGGCAGCGGCACGGTGTAGGAGGCCTCCGGGCCGTCCAGCATCCAGGCGATCACGCCGTCTTCGCCCTCGTAGATCGGCACGGGGGAGGTCTGGCCGCGCATCGCACGGTCCGCGGATTCGACGGCCATCTTGCCGGCGAACGCCGGGGCGTGCGCCTTCCAGGTGGAGATTTCGCCCTTGCGGGACTGCCGGGTGGCGGTGGTGGTGTGCAGCGCCTGGCCGACCGACTGGAAGATGGTCTCGACGTCGAGGCCCAGCAGGGTGCCGATGCCGGCGGCGGCGGAGGGGCCGAGGTGGGCCACGTGGTCGATCTTGTGCTTGTGCAGGCAGATGGCCTTGACCAGGTTGACCTGGATCTCGTAGCCGGTGGCGATGCCGCGGACCAAGTCCCGGCCGCTGGAACCGACGTGCTGGGCGACGGCCAGGACCGGGGGGATGTTGTCACCCGGGTGCGAGTAGTCCGCGGCCAGGAAGGTGTCGTGGTAGTCGAGTTCACGGACCGCGACGCCGTTGGCCCAGGCAGCCCATTCGGGGGAGACGCGTTCCTCGATGCCGAAGACCTTGGCGCCCTTGCCGCCGGTGCTGGGGCCGTGGGTGAGGGCCTGGGCCCGGGCCGCGACGATCGGGGCGCGGTTCAGCGACGCGACCGCCACCGAGGCGTTGTCGATGATCCGGTTGATCACCATGTCGGTGACCTCATCGGTGACCTCCACGGGATCAGCGGCGACCTTGGCGATCTTGTAGGCGAGCTGGTCCTCGCGGCCCAGGTTTTCCTCGCTCTTGTAAACGCGGACGTGGTGTTCCTTAACCATGGTGCTCCCTTTGCTGAGGTGTATGGGCGGCTTTGACGTGCGAAAGACTGCGGTGCAGGTGAAGCGTGGTGGCGGCCTCGGCCAGGCGCGGGTTGCCGGCGGCGATCGCCTCGGCGATGGCCGCGTGCTCGGCGGCGGCGGCAGTAAGCCGGGCGGCGTCGTCGGCGGCCAGCCGGCGGACGCGCACGAGGTGGACGCGGAGGCTGCGCATGGCCTGGACGAGGTAGGCGTTGGAGATGGCAGCGTCGATGGCCGCGTCCAGCCGTCCGACCAGCCCGTAGTAGTCGTGCAGGGCCGGATCCTCGCCGCCGATCAGTTCCGGGGCCTGGAGCAGTTCGCGCCGCAACGCATCGAAGGTTGCGGGGTCGCCGCGCTCGGCGGCGAGGGCGGCGGCCCTGCCCTCGAGGGTTTCGCGCAGTTCGAACAGTTCGTCGATGTCGTCCAGGGAAATGTCGGTGACGACGACGCCGCGGCCGCCCGCCGTCGTCGTCAGCCCTTCGGCCGTGAGCCGGCTGAGGGCCTCCCGCAGCGGGGTGCGGGAGATGCCGAGGCGCGCCGACTGTTCCACCTCCGCGAGCACGGTTCCGGGCAGGAGGCGCCATTCGATGATGTCGTCGCGCAGGGCCGCGTAGGCCTTGTCGCTGGCGCGCATCCTGCCTCCTTCGGTGGTGGCTGTGTCGGGATGGAACATCATCAGTGTATACACGCCACGGCTCTTTGCCCAGCAATTGCCGCCTGTGGTGAACAAATAGCCGAGTTGTGTATACATGACCCTTGTATCGCCGGTCCGCCCCGGTTTACCATGGCTGCATCACAACGTCGTGGACAGGATGTACGTCATGGTCACCAAGAGCTACCGGGCCGCCTACGAACGGAGCCTGGAACATCCCGCAGAGTTCTGGCTGGAGGCCGCGGAAGGGATCTCCTGGCAGACGCCACCGCAGCAGGCCCTTGACGCGGGCCGGGCGCCGCTCTACGACTGGTTTCCGGACGGGGTCCTGAACACGTCGTACAACGCCCTCGACCGGCACGTCGCCCAGGGCAGGGGTGAGCAGGATGCCCTGGTCTACGACTCAGCGATGTTGGGCATCCGGCAGAGCTATACCTATGCGGAACTGACGGACCTCGTGGCCCGGTTCGCCGGTGTCCTGCGCCGCAGCGGCGTCGGCAAGGGCGACCGCGTGGTGATTTACATGCCGATGATCCCCGAGGCCGTGATCGCGATGCTGGCCACCGCACGGCTCGGCGCCGTGCACTCGGTCGTCTTCGGCGGGTTTGCTCCCAAGGAACTTGCCGCCCGCATCCGCGACGCAGCCCCCGCGGCGGTGGTGGCGGCGTCCGGCGGCATCGAGCCGTCGCGCCGGATTGAGTACCTGCCCGCCGTCGCCGAGGCCCTCAGTATCGCCGGCGCCGCCGGAACCCCGGTGCTGGTCAAGGCCAGGGACGGCTTCGCCTCGACGGTGGCCTCCATGGCGGCCGAGCACCCCGGATGGCTCGACTGGGACACCGAGATGGCCTCCGCCGAGGCGGCCGCGCCGGTGGACGTCAAGGCCACGGACCCGCTGTACATCCTCTACACCTCGGGCACCACCGGCTCGCCCAAGGGCGTGGTGCGGGACAACGGCGGCCACGCCGTGGCCCTGAAATGGACCATGGAAAACCTCTACGACGTCGGTCCCGGCGACGTCATGTGGACCGCCTCGGACGTCGGCTGGGTGGTGGGCCACTCCTACATCGTCTACGGTCCGCTGCTGGCCGGCGCCACCACGGTGCTGTACGAAGGGAAGCCGGTGGGGACGCCCGACGCCGGCGCGTTCTGGCGGGTCATCCAGGACCACAAGGTCAACGTGCTGTTCACCGCGCCCACCGCGCTGCGGGCCATCCGCAAGGCCGACCCTGAGGGCCGGTTCCTGGACAAATACGACATTGCCAGCCTGCGGACCCTGTTCGCGGCCGGCGAGCGGCTGGACACCGATACCTTCCACTGGGCCTCCCGGGTGCTCGGTGTTCCGGTGGTCGACCACTGGTGGCAGACGGAGACCGGCTGGGCCATCTGCGCCAACCCCCGCGGCCTCGGCGGACTGCCGATCAAGGCCGGGTCGCCGAGCGTCCCGATGCCCGGCTTCCGGCTCAACGTCGTCGACGGCGCCGGCGGGGACGTCGAGGCCGGCATGGAAGGCAACATCGTCCTGGGCCTGCCGCTGCCGCCTGGCACCCTGACCACGCTCTGGCGCAACGACGACCGCTACATTTCCTCCTACCTCCAGGCGTTTGAGGGCTACTACGCCACCGGTGACTCCGGCTACCGGGACGAGGACGGCTACGTCTTCGTCATGGGCCGCACAGATGACATCATCAACGTCGCCGGACACCGGCTCTCCACCGGCGCCATGGAACAGGTGATCGGCCAGCACCCGGCAGTTGCCGAATGCGCCGTGATCGGCCTCGCCGACCCGCTCAAGGGCCAGCGGCCCAGCGGCTACGTGGTCCTCAAGTCCGGGGTTGACGTGCCCGAGGACGTCCTCGTCAAGGACCTGATCGCCCTGGTCCGGCGCGACATCGGGGCCGTGGCGGACTTCAAGCACGTCACCGTGGTGGACGCCCTGCCGAAGACCCGTTCGGGAAAGATCCTGCGCAAGACCATGCGCCAGATCGCCGACGGCGAGACCTACGTGGTGCCCTCCACGATCGAGGACGCCGGCGTGATCGACGCGCTGATCGACACCCTGCGCCCCGGCCCTGCGTGACCGGAGCAGCCTCGTGGTCTAGTGATAGTCGCCGGCCCGTTCGCGGGCGATTTCCAACAGGGTGGAGTGGAAGGCCACCTCGGCCGGGGCATAGACCTTGTCCTCCCGCTGCGCCAGCAGTATCCTCCGCAGCGGGGCAGCGGAACCCAGGCTCAGCACCTTCACGTCGGGATGCTGAAGTGCTACGGCGGTCTTGGGCACCATGGCCACGCCCATTCCCACGCTGACCATGGCCTGGGCCTCCTGGTAGTCGTTGGCCAGGAAGGCAATCTCCGGTTCGAATCCGGCGTCGTGAGCGGAGCGCTGCAGCACCTCCACGACGGGGTGGGCCTCGGCGCGCACGATCCAGGACTCGTTGCGCAGGTCGTCCATGCTTACCTGCTCACGCTCGGCGAGCGGGTGGCTGCGGGCCACCAGGATGACGGTGCTCTCCCGGAAGACCTCGGTTACGCGGATGGAATCGTCCCGGAACGGGTTCCAGGGGTAATCCCAGAGCAGGCACAGACCCGTGACGCCGGACTGCAGATCTGCGACGAGTTCATCGAAGCGGGCGCTGCGCAACGAGAGGCTGATGGCCGGGTAGCGCTTTTTGAAGGTCCGGATGACGATGGGCAGGAAGGATCCGGCCAGGGTTGGGAACGTACCCACGGTCAGGGAACCGCGTCTTAGGCCCGCAATCTGGCCCAGGTCGGACCGGGCTGCCTGCATCTGCCAGACGATCTTGCGGGCGTGGCCGGCCAGAACCTGGCCGGCCTCGGTGGGCACCACCCCGCGGGAGCGACGGGTGAGCAGAGGCTGCCCCACCTCCTGCTCGAGCTTGCGCAGCTGCTGGGAGACGGCCGAGGGCGTGTACATCATCAACTCGGCCGCCGCGGTGATCGAGCCCTGCTCCACCACCTCCAGCAAAAGCGCCAGCCGCCTTATATCGAACAAATCCTGGCCTTCCTCCTTTAGCAACGCTTCACCCTTCTTCGCCTTTGGTTCATTCCCTGCCGGGACCGGGCCTCCCTTGAGGACTTCGAGCACTTTTCCTGGCAACGGACGCTTTGCAGCTGGGGAATAATCCTCCAGCGCTCTATGAGTTAAGCAATCCTACATCCCCCTGAAAAAATCCAACATTGTCTAAATTTGTGATCTGGCTCAATCTCTTTTCAGGTCCTCATTCAAGTCTGAGGCACGAGGAGAAGCGGGAAAAACCATGAAGATCGAAGCCCAATGGATGCGCGGAGGCACCAGCAAGTGCTGGGTGTTCGAAGCGGAACATCTTCAGGCGGGCGGCACCAGCCTCGATGTGCTGCTGCCGCGGCTGTTCGGCAGCCCGGACCCGCGCCAGATCGACGGCGTCGGCGGCGCCACCTCGACCACCAGCAAGGCCGTGATCCTGCACCGGCCCGTCAGTGGGGACATCGACGTTGAGTACACTTTTGCCCAAGTGGGCGTCGAAGAGGCCGCGGTGGACTGGGGCAGCAACTGCGGGAACGGCTCGGCGGTGGTGGGTCTGTACGCCATCGAGAAGGGCTGGGTGCTCCCCAACGGAGACGTTACCCGGATCGTCACCCGCAACACCAACACCAACCAAATCATCGTCCAGCGCGTGGCCACCCCTGCCGGAGCCCTGGCCTCCGTTCCGGACGCCCGGATGCCAGGCGTACCCTTCCCCGGCTACGCTGTGGGGCTCGGCTTCCAGGACCCTGCCGGCAGGACCACCGGTGCGCTGCTGCCCACCGGAGCGGCCACTGACACCCTCACCGCCGGCGGAACCCGCTGGACTGTGTCGATGGTCGACGCCGGAGCGCCCGTGGTGATCGTCAACGCCGAAGAACTGGGCCTGGACCTGGCCAGGTACGACAGCTGGCGCGCCGGAGTGGAGCTGCAGCTGGATACCCTGGAGCAGATCCGGCGGCAGGCGGCGGTGCGGATGGGGCTGGTCCGCACAACAGCCGAAGCGGCCCGGGCCATCCCCAAGCTCGCCATCGTAGCCGCGCCCGCCCAGGCCGACCCCGGCTGCGACGCCAACGTCATGATGCTCTCCATGGGCAAGCCCCACCCGGCCCTGGCCATCACCGGCAGCATCGCCCTGACCCTGGCCGCCCGCACCCCCGGCACCGTGCTGCACACCATCACGGGCGACTCCCTGGGGAGCACGCTCCGGCTCCGCACCCCCGCCGGGGTCATCGAGACCTGGAGCGAGGAGCACGACGGGACGCTCCTCGTAGGCGTCGACCGCACGGCCCGCACCATCGCCACAACCATCATCCATCTCCCCGAGGTCCCCGGCAGCGCCGTCGCTGCCTCCCTCGCGGGAGCCACCCGCTGAGGAGACGATCATGACCAAGACTGAGCACCGCACCGCTGTCGCTGCGGACGAGACCCGGGACAACGATGCCCCGCGTCCAACCCGCCGCCGCCGAATCCTACTGGCGGCGGCCGCCGGGTTCGCGTTCCTGGCGTTGATTGCGCTCGTGCTGGGGGGTGATATCTTCAACCCTTCGGCCACCCCGCAACCGGAGCACTCCATGACCGCTGTCCAAATCATCCCGCTCGTCATCCTCGTCATAATGTTCATCGTCGCCACGAAATGGCCGCTGAACATCGGCGTGATGGGGCTGGTGGCCTCCTTCGGCGTCGGCTATTTCATGCTCGGAATGACGGACAAGCAGATCCTCGAAGAGTTCCCCGCCAGCATCGTCGTGACGATCATCGGAGTCACGTACTTCTTCAGCATGGCCCAGCGGAACGGCACCATCGACATCATCGTCCAGACCTGCGTACGCCTCGTCAGGGGCAAGACGATGCTGCTGCCCTGGGTGTTCTTCCTGATCGCTGCTGCGCTCACGTCACTGGGCACCTTCTCGCCGGCCGCCGTCGCGCTGCTGGCACCGGCGGCCATCGGCTTCGCCTACGAGTCCCGGATCCATCCCGTGCTGATGGGCGCATTCATCATCAACGGAGCCCACGCCGGCGGCTTTTCCCCGCTGTCCGTCGCCGGGGTGCTGGTGCACGACATCGCCCTGAAGAACGGATTTCCCATTTCCCAGGGCGCACTCTTCATCGCCAGCTTCGCCATCAATCTCATTCTCTCCGTGCTCACCATCGTCCTGTTCGCCCTCCTGGGCAGGCTGCGGGACGGCGAAGGCGGCCAGCATGCCGACGTCGACACCGCCCGCACCAGCCGCCCTCACGGGCAGCAGATCCTCACGCTGGCACTGATCGCGGTGATGCTCGTGTGCACCCTGGGCTTCCACTTGCCGATCGGCTTTGTCGCGCTCTCTGCCGGACTCCTGCTGGCGCTGGTCAACATCAAAGAACACCAGACGTTCATCGGCGGCGTCTCCTGGTCCACCGTCCTGCTGGTAGCCGGCATGATCACCTATGTCTCCCTGCTCCAGCACGTTGGCGTCATCGACACCCTCGCTGAGCAGGCTCTGGCACTGGGCGCACCGCTGCTGGTGGCCCTGGTCCTCTGCTACGTCATTGGGGTCGGCTCAGCCTTCGCCTCATCCACGGCGTTGCTGACCGCGTTCATTCCCCTGGCCGGTCCGCTCCTGGCTACCAGCTCGCTGAGCGCCTCAGGAACGGTCGCGGCGCTGGCTATAGCTGCCACGGTGGTGGATGTCTCGCCCTTCTCCACCGACGGGGCGCTGGTGGTCGCCAACGCCCGCGCCAACGACAGGCAGCGAGTCTACCGGCAGCTGATGGCATATGCCGGGGGAGTGGTGCTCGTAGCCCCGGCCCTCGCCTGGGTCCTGCTGGTTCCCACCGGCATCATGTAACCGCACGGCCACCGGCGACGCGGCTCCCGATAGCCAGGACGACCCCGCCGCATGGAATGAAGTCTTCGGTCGCGGCAAGCAACCACGAAGAAGGCCCGGACACACAGAGTCCGCCGGCACCAGACCGCAGTGGGGCGGCGAATGATGATCACCCGGATCATCGCCTATTCGCAACGCGCGCCGCCCCGCTGCCCTGACACGTCAACAGCGGCCGCATGGCAGCAAGCATTCGAGATCATCCCGCCGCATGGAAACCGCCGGGACGGCATTTCGCGGCAGTGTTTCCCGGGATTACCGGCAAGTGCCCTCCCGGTGACGGGAACGGGGGAGCGGCAGGCCTACGTCCGCGGCCGGTTCCAGCGGTATTCGTTCTCCGGCCGGCCGGGGGCGCCATAGCGGGCGGCGCGGGTGACCGTTCCGGCGTCGGCGAGGTACTCGAGGTAGCGCCGGGCGGTGACCCGGGACATCCCAAGCGCCTCCATGACCTCGCTGGCCGACACCGCCTCGGCCTGCTGCTTGATGTAGTCCTGGACGGATTCCAGCGTGGATGCGGACAGGCCCTTGGGCAGCGACAGCTCGGACGGGGCACGGAGGCTGGCGAAGGCCTGGTCCACATCGCTTTGGGACGCCCGGGCTCCGGCTTCCCCGGCCAGGGGTGCGGCCAGCTGCTCGCGGAACAGCCGGTAGCTGGCGAGCTTGTCCGCAAAGGTCGCGTAGGTGAACGGCTTGATCAGGTACTGGACCACGCCGGTGGCCACCGCGCTGCGGACAATGTTCAATTCCCGCACCGCGGTGATGGCGATGATGTCCGCGAACAGTCCGGCCGCCCGCATCCGGCGTGCGATGTCCAGCCCGTGCAGGTCCGGGAGGTTCATGTCCAGCAGGACCAGCTCCACCGGATTGCCTGCCGCGGAGAATTCGGTGAGCAGGCGCAGGGCGGACTGGCCGTCGGGCGCGGAGCCCGCCAGGGTGAAACCGTCCAGCCTTTCTATGTAGGCGGCGTGCGCTGCGGCAGCGATGGGCTCGTCCTCGACGACGAGCACCCGGATCTCGCTCATGGTTGTCCCTCGGTAGTGACCGGCAGCGTAGTGGCCGGCGGTGTTGTGACGGGCAGAGTGACGCGGAACAGCGCCCCGGCCGGGCTGGTGATTGTCATGGTACCGCCCAGCCGCTGGACCGCCTGGCGCACCAGGGCCAGCCCAAGGCCGCGTCCGAACGGTCCCGGGGCCTTGGTGCTGAAACCGTGCCGGAAGACGTCCTCCACGGCCGCGGGATCGATCCCGGGGCCGCTGTCCTCCACGGTAATCTCCAGGGCGGAGCCGGTGGTCTCGACGGTCAGCTCCACGAGCCTGGGTGCCGGCGCCTCGGCTGCCGCGTCGATTGCATTGTCCAGCAGGTTCCCCAGGATGGCCACGAGGTCCTGCACGGCCAGTCCGGTCACGGCCGTCGAACCGATGGCATTGAGGGTCAGTTCGACGCCGCGTTCGTGTGCTTCGGCTGCCTTGCCCATGATCAGGGCGCCGAGCACGGGTTCCTCGATGGAGCTCACAATGTCATCCGTGAGCCGCTGGCTCAGTTCCAGGTCCTTGGTGGCAAAGTCCAGCGCCTCGGGGCCCCGGCCCAGTTCCATGAGCGAGACGATGGTGTGGAGCCGGTTGGCGTGCTCATGGGTCTGGGCGCGGAGCGCGTCCGAGAGCGTGCGCATGGTCTCGAGTTCACTGCCCAGGGATTCGATCTCGGTACGGTCCCGGATGGTGGCGACCGTTCCGTATACAGGAGTGCCAGCGCCGGACTTCGCTCCGTGCGGGCGGGCGCCGGCAGATTCGGGTCCCACCGCGGGGCCCTGGTTGACCACCAGGATCCGCGAGCCGGTCAGGTGGATCTCATCCAGGGCGGTCCGCCCCGATTCGAAGAGTTCCTTGAGGCTGGGGGCCAGCGGCAACTCCGCGAGGGAGGGCGCCGCCTGGCGCCCGCCCCCCGCAACGCCGCCGTCAGCGCCGGAGGTGGGACCGCCGTCGGCGGACTGTTTCCTCAGCCCGAGCAGTTCGGCGGCCTGGTCGTTGTACATCACCACTTTGCCCCTGGGGTCGATGAGGATCACGCCCTCACGCACCGAATGCAACACCGATTCGTAGTACGCGAAGAGCTGGCCCAGCTCTTCCGGGCCCCAGCCGCGGGTCACCCGGCGCAGGTACCGTCCCAGGAGCCAGGCCGCCGCCGACCCGCCGGCCAGCAGCGCCAGGCTGATGGCCAGCAGCGCCGGCAGCCGGCCGGAGAGTGCGACGTCCACCGTCCGGACCGTCACGCCCGCGGCCACGAGCGCCCGGACCTTGCCGTGGGCGTCCTTCACCGGGGCGATGGTGCGCACCGACGGGCCGAGGGTGCCGGCCACGACTTCCGTGAACACCTGGCCATGGAGGGCTGCGTCGATGGAGCCGATATACGGTTTGCCCAGTTCCTCATCGCGCGGGTGGGTCCAGCGTGTGCGGTCCGGGGCCATAATCGTGATGAAATCCGCGTCGGCGTCGTTCATGGTCTTCAGGGCATACGGCTGTAGCAGGGCCGTGGGATCGGCTGTGTCCGCCGCCGCCAGGACGAAGGGGGCGTCGGCGACGGCGGTGGCGATGCCGGCCATCCGGCGTCCGGCCTCGTCGTAGGCGTGATCGCGCGCGTCCACGAACACGGCCGTGCCAACGATGGCCGTCAGGGCCACCACGAACAGCAGGTTGGCCGCAAACAGCCTGCGGGCGATGCTCCAGCGCCGGATCATCAACACCTTCCATGACCAATATGAACGCAAGGGTGATGCGCGTCACCTTCTCATCAATGATGGGGTTACACGCAAGAAGGACAAGAGCGGACCACAGCCAGGACCGCACCAAGTCCAGCCTATCCAAGGAGAACACCATGGCCTCTCAACGAGGAGAGTCAGCAGCACCGGCCGCCGCTCCGGCCAAGAAGCGCAAGGGACTGGACAAGTCCCACTACCTCTACATCGCAGTCATCGTCGCCGTGATCGCAGGTGCCGTTATTGGCCTGCTGTTCCCCGAGGTCGGCAAATCCCTCAAGCCGCTCGGCGACGGCTTCATCAAACTCATCAAGATGATGATTGCGCCCGTGATCTTCTGCACGATCGTGCTCGGCATCGGCTCCATCGCCAAGGCCGCGACGGTCGGCAAGGTCGGCGGCCTGGCGCTCGCCTACTTTGTGGTCATGTCCACCTTCGCCCTGGCGATCGGCCTCGTGGTCGGCAACCTGATCCACCCGGGCGAGGGCCTCAAGCTCGCCCCCTATGATCCGAACAAGAAGGCGGCAGTCGACAGCACCGTTGACTTCCTGCTGGGCATCATCCCGGGCGACATTCCTGTGTTGCCGACTCTCCTCGCCGCGATCCTGGTCGGCTTCGCGCTGCAGAAGATGGGCCCCCAGGGAGCCCCGATCCTCAAGGCCGTCGGGTACGGCCAGGCCCTCGTGTTCCGCATCCTCATCATGATCATGTGGCTGGCCCCGGTCGGAGCCTTCGGCGCGATCGCCGCGGTGGTCGGCGCCACCGGCTTCCAGGCCATCATCAGCATGGCGACCCTGATGGGCGCCTTCTACATCACATGCGCCCTGTTCATCGTCGTGGTCCTCGGCGGTTTGCTCAAGGCGGTCGCGGGCGTCAGCATCTTCAAGCTCATGAAATACCTCGGCCGCGAATACCTGCTGATCTTCTCGACCTCCTCCTCCGAAGCCGCGCTGCCCCGCCTGATCGCGAAGATGGAACACCTCGGCGTGTCCAAGCCCGTCGTGGGCGTCACGGTCCCCACCGGCTACTCCTTCAACCTGGACGGGACCGCCATCTACCTGACCATGGCAGCACTCTTCGTCGCCAACGCCATGGGCACGCCGCTGGACCTTGGCGCCCAGGTTTCCCTGCTGGTCTTCATGATCATCGCCTCCAAGGGTGCCGCCGGCGTCACCGGCGCCGGCCTGGCCACGCTGGCCGCCGGACTCCAGGCGCACGCACCCCAGCTGCTGGGCGGCGTGGGCATGATCGTCGGCATCGACCGGTTCATGTCCGAGGCGCGCGCCCTGACCAACTTCACCGGCAACGCCGTCGCCACGGTGCTGATCGGCACTTGGGTCAAGGAGATCGACGGCGGACGCGTGGACCGTGTCCTGGCCGGTGCCGAGCCGTTCGACGAAGAGACGATGCTGGCCGGCCACTCCGGCGCACAGGATGCCGCCGAACAGCCCGCACAGCCGGCACGACCGGTCCTGGCACACGCCTGAACCGACGCCTGCACCGTCCTGACCCGCGCCGGAACCGGCGTGAGCCGCACCCCGGCCCTAAACTGACCGGAAGCACTACCGCTCGATGACGCCCCAAGCGCCCGGCAGCCCAGCTGCCGGGCGCTTGGGCGTTCGGTTCAGCCCTCGTCGGCGCCGAAGGGGGTGACCACGGTGCGGCGGGGCGTCCCTTCGTCGTCGTAGTTCAGGGTGCTGACGCGTACGCCGTACAGCGCCGAAAGCTGCGCATCGGCGAGGAGCGGCCCGGCAGGCCCGGTCACCACACCCGCGGCGCCCATCAGGACCACCGAGTCCGCGAGGAACAGGGCGTGGTCCGGGTGATGGGTGCTCACGAGCAGCGACATCCCGGTCCGCACGAGTTCCCTCAGCAGCTGGAGGACCCGGACCTGGTTCTTCAGGTCCAGCCCGGTGGACGGCTCGTCCAGGACGAGGAGCCGCGAACCGCCCGCGATAGCCCGTGCAATCAGGACCAGCTGCTGCTCGCCCCCGCTCAGCGTCGGAAACAGCCGGCCGGCCAGGGCGGCGATCCCGACCCGGTCCATGGCGCGGAGCGCGGCGGCCCTGTCCCGGCTGCCGGGGGAGCGGAAGACGCCGATGTGGCGGGCACGGCCCATGACCACCATGTCCAGGGCCGGGTAGGCGAACGTGCTGCCGCGCGCCTGGGGAACATAGCCCGCCGTCTCGGACCTGCGCACCGCACCCTCCTGTACGGCCAGCATGCCGGCCGCGCAGCGCACCAGGGTCGTCTTGCCGCTGCCGTTGGGCCCCAGGACCGCGGTCACGGTGCCCGGCGGCACCGAGAAGCTGAGATCCTTGAACACCCAGTTCTGCGGTGAATAGCCGAACCCGGCCCCGCGCAGCTCAAGCACCGTCCCAGATCCTCTCCCGGTTCCGGCGCAAGAGCACGAAGAAGACCGGTGCGCCGATCAGGGCGGTCAGGACGCCCAACGGGATTTCCCCGGCCGTGGCGGTGCGCGCGATGGTGTCGATGGCGATCAGGTAGGCCCCGCCCAGCAGGAAGGAGACCGGCAGCAGCACGCGGTGGTCCGGTCCCACCCACATGCGTGCGAGGTGGGGGATGACCAGCCCCACCCAGCTGATGACGCCGCTGACGGCGACGGCCCCGGCGACCATGAGGGCCACGGCGGTGAGGACCGCCCAGCGCAGGGGGCGGGGCCGGAGCCCCAGGGCGGTGGCGTCGTCGTCGCCGAGCGAGAGCACATTGATCCGCCACCGCAGGGCCAGCAGGACGATGCCGCCGGCAGCGATCGGAATGAGGGCCACCAGCACTTTCGCCCAGGTGGCGGTGGAGACACTGCCAAGCAGCCAGAAAACGATGGCGGGCAAGGTGGTGAACGGGTCCGCCAGATACGTCACCAGGGCCACCAGGGCGGAGAAGAACGAGGCCGTGACGATTCCGCCGAGGACCACCATGAGGATGTGGGCGCCGCCCCGCCCGGACGTGATGAGGAAGACGATTCCCAGTGCCAGCAGCCCGAAGCCGAACGATCCGCCCACGAGGGCGACGGGGCCCAGGCCCAGCAGCAGGGCCAGGGCACCGCCGAAGGAGGCGCCCGAGGAGACGCCGATGACCTCCGGGCTGACCAGGGGATTGCGGAACACGGCCTGCAGGGCCGCGCCACCGATTGCGAGGGCGCCACCGACCAGGAGGGCAAGCAGGACCCTGGGCAACCTGACCAGCAGCACCACGTTTTCCTCGGCCGCGGGAAGGCCCGGGCCGAAGGGAACTATTCGGGACGCCAGGATCTGCACGACATGGTCCAGGGGCACGCTGTAGCGGCCGCTGGCGAGTGCAACCGCGGACACGGCCGCCAGGACTGCTCCGGAGAGCAGGCATGGACCGATGACCTGGCGCAGCCGCGATCCCCGGCCGCCGGGGGGTCCCGTGGTCAGAGGCTGGGCCTCACGAAGCATCGAACTGCCGGTAGTTGGCCGAGGTGCCGTTGGCTTCGGTCCAGAGGATCTTGTCCAGCTCGGGCGCCGATGGCCGGTGGCGGTACAGGAAGTCGAAGTAGTCGTTTGTCTCGTCCCTCAGCGTGGAGCGGTTGCCGGAGGGGAAACTGACATCTGTGAGCCAGCGCCACATCAGTGGCGATTCCTGGCCGGGGGGATCCCAGCGGTAGCCGCCCAGCGGGACCTTGTAGACGCGGCGGGAGCGCACGGCGGAGACGCTTTGCCACACCGGGTTGGCGTAGATGTCGGCGGGCATCGCGCCGTCGAAGTTCCCGAGCAGGATGATTTCCGGATCCCAGGCCAGAACCTGTTCGACGTCCACGCCCACCATGCCCTTGCCCTGAAGGCCCTGCGGGCCGGTGGCGGGGTTGTGTGCCCCGATGAGCTTGATGTAGAAGTCGTTGTAGCTGCCGCTTCCGGCCACCTTGAGGCCGCCGCTGAACCTGTTGAAGTAGATGATGCCCGGGCCGCCGGTGCCGCGGGCGGCGGCCTCGGCCTGGATGGCCTTCTGTTGCCCGTCGCTGCGCGCCTTCATCTGCACGGCCCGGTCCGGCCGGCCCAGCATCGTTGCGAAGAGCGCGGCCCACGTGTCCACGTCCTGCTGCGTGCCGGTGTTCGTGATGCCCAGGACCTTCATCCCGGCCTGTTCCAGCGGTGTCGTCAGTTGCGCATCGCTCCACTGGACCACGACGTCGGGGTTCAGCGCCCGGATGCTTTCGACATTGGGCGTGAAGTCGGTCGTGGCGATGTCGTGCGGGATGTTCAGGGCCTCCGGGTACATGGCGCCCATGGCGCCGTCGCGCATCGCGACCCAGGAGGCGTTGTGCATCCCGGCGAGATGGCTGGCGCCCTGGTCGACGGCGGCCAGCAGGGAGGCGGCGGGCATGGGAATGGTCACCACGCGGGTGACCGGGTGGTCGAAACTCAGGACGGTCCCGCGCTGGTCCGTCACCTGGATCCCGGCCGGGTCGGAGGCGGAACCCGGGGGCGCTGTACCGGCAGTCCCTGCCGGCGGCGTTGACTGCGGCGACGACTGTGGCGCCGTGCCGGCCGCGGCGCAGGATGCGAGGAACAGCGCCCCTCCGCCGTAGAGGGCCGCTGCCAGTACAGATCGTCGGTTGGCTTCGGGGATGCTCATCGGCCTACCTCCCGGGAAGGACCGCGCGCCACGGCCTTTCGCTCCGCGCCGGCCACAGCAATGGTCCCGGTGCGGCATTTCCTCACAGCATCCGCCGAATGCGCAGGGGTGTCAATGCCGGTCACACAGGGCATTGTTCGCCGATGGGCGCCGGTGCTAGCCTCGCTGATATCCCCTGTGAAACGAGGCCACGGGATGGAAATCAACGGCGCCCAACTGTTTGTCCGCTACGCGTATCCGCCGAATTCGCGGGGCAGCTGCGGGCCGCCTGACAGCGACGCGCTGCTGCACTATGGCCAGTCCGGGGTGACCGACGCGGGCCTGCGCGAACTTGCGAAGGGGTTCGCCGGCGCCTGGCCGTACCTGGAGCTCATCGCCGGTGCCACCGGAATCCCGGACCCGCTGGACTACGCGGTGGTGGAGGCCTACTGGGTGGGAAACACGTTGCTGGACTCCGTGGGTGTACGCAGCATCGGCAATTCCATGGAGGACCGGTTCCGCGCACGGACCGGGCATCAGTTCCCGCACCTGATGGAAGGGGTCCTGGCCGGCGGCGTCCCGCATCACAGCTTCCACGTCCTGGAAATCTATCCGTGGACGGGACTCCTGCGCGATGACCGGCGCTCATCCACGGCCCTGAACGTCCTTGACCAATGCCGCATCCGGTGGGGCGAGGTGGTGGCCGTCGAAGGGGACAGCGCCCTCGTGCGCTCGCGGCCCCTGGCGTGGGACGGGATGGCGCTGTCGCTGGGGGAACCGGTGATCGAGACGGCCAAGTACGCCGTGGCCGGGTCCGGCTTCATTGCTGACCTCACGCCCGGGGACATGGTGTCCCTCCACTGGGACTGGGTGTGCGACCGGCTCTCGCCCGCCCAGCTCCACCGGCTCCAGCACTACTTTGCGCGCCACCTCCAGATCGCGAATTCCGGCGTGGAGCACCGCGGCGCCGCGATCGCCCTCGAATAGCGGGCGCCTTGCAGTTCCGTCAGTGGAGAGTTCCTTCAGTGGGGAGTCCAGCCAGTGGGGAGTGAAGGCTACGGGACCGTGTCGGTGGGGTCCGGGCCCCGTCCCATGAGCTCAAGTCCCGTCATCGCACGGGCGGCACCTTCCTGGTCCACGCGTTCCAGGGCGAAGCCCATGTGGATCAGGACCCACGTGCCGCTCTCCACAGGGCCGTCATCGAGGAGGCCAATGTTGATTTTGCGCTCCACTCCGGCCACATCCACGAGGGCGAGTTGCCCGTTGTAGCCGTCGATCACTTCGATGATCCGGCCCGGTATTCCCAGACACATCCGTGGTTCCTCCTCAGCCTGCTTCATCCGGAGCCGCGCTCGCGGGCGCTGCGTCTGCCTTCGTGATGCGGGCTGCCACCAGGGTGCGGACTGCTTCCACGGCTGCCGGAACGGCGCGGGACACGTCCTCGGACAGTCCCATGCCCTCGTCCGTTCGCCCCGCGATGCAGCCGACCAGGTAGGTCTCCGGCAGCGATCCGCCCAAAACACGCAGACGGCGGAGGACAGCCAGCGGGTCCATGCCATGCGGATCGAAGGCCGGATCGGCCCGCAGGCCGGCCGGCGTCAGCGGACCGCCGCTTTCCAGGTCCTCCACCCGTATCTTCAGGATCCGGAGCGTCCCTGCGCTTGTGCTCCCGTCGGCCGGGGCCGGGAGCACATCCACGAGCACGAGCGCATCCACCCCGTCCAGGAGATCGTAGGCGAGGTGCAGCCCGCGGATCCCGTAGTCCCGAACCTGGACCTCCTCCGGCGCCCAGCCGGGCAGGCCGGACTGCTCCTCGGCCAGCCGGCGGGCGACGGCCGGCCCAAATCCGTCGTCGCGAAGGAACACGTTCCCCACGCCCGCCACCAGGACCCCGCTCACACCGGGCCTCACATGCTCCGCATTCGCACGTAGCGCTTGATGTCCGGAATTGAACGCAGGCCGACGACGGCTGCTGCCAGGCCCGCGGCCAGCAAGAGCACGACTGTCATGATGCCAAGAGCTTTCATGGTGATGGTTCCTTTCCGTTGTCCGGGGCCGGCGCCGCGGTGAGCGGGACGAGTTCCTCGGGGGCGAAATACAGATACCGTCCGTACCACTCCTGCAGTTCGGCGGCGGGGTCCGCCTCGAGGACCACCGCGACGTGCGTTCCGCCGTCGACGTCGAAGTGGACTCCGGTGACACGCCCCGACTTGCCGGCGAAGAAGAGGTCCTGGGCGTCGGCGCGGCGCAGCGGGACAACCCGCACCCTGCTGCCGCGTGAGACCGGGACGCCGTCGATGAAGACGGTGTCCGATCCCGGATCCACGGCCGCGTCCCGGGCCGGATCCCACCACGGCGTGCCGGCGCCGGTGTCCGCGTCGGAGGCGCCCGGAACCGAGAATTCCGGAACTGAGAACTCCGGATAGGCCGGGACCGCGGGGCCGGGGAAGCCGTCGCCTCCGATGCTCCCGGGTCCACGGGGCGCACCGGCGTGCGGGTTCCGCAGGATGCCGTGCAACTGCTGGAGCTCCTCTGCCGTCATGTTTTCGCAGCGCTCGATGATCGCGGCGGCCCGGGCATCGGTTGACCGGGCCTCCGCCTTTTCCGCATCGGTCAGGGTGAGCACCCGCAAGGTCAGGATTTCATCGATCTCCGTCGCGTCGAACAATTCCACGGTGCTTTCCGGTGCTACCGCCGGATGGTCATAGAGGATGATCGGGGACAGGAGCAGGACATCGCGCTGCCCCTCGGGGCCGGCGAGCACCGGCCAGCAGCGGTGCTGGCTGCACGAAGCCGCCGCCGCTGCTGCCCATCCCGGCGGATCGATCACCGACAGGAAATCGGCGTCGTGGACGGCGAGCAGGACATGGGCTCCGATGAACGAGTACTCGATGGCGGTACGCGTGTCGGTGGCCGCTGCCGCCGCGTTCTCCACCGTGACCCTGAGCCGCCACAGCGGCCCGTGCGCCTGCCCGCCCGGGGCGCCGGCCTGGGCGGCCTGCCCCGGCGCCACCACTTGCGCCGCCAGCAGGCGCACCTCGCCACGAAGCTCCCGCCGCCGGCGCACAAGCCGGCCGGCAATGGCGCCGGCGGGATCCAGCACGGGCTCGATGTCCTCGTTCGCCGGCACGTTCACCGGCGCGCACACGCCCGCGGCAAGCTGGCCGAGGCTGTACGGCCCGAGGGTGATCTCCTGATCCGTTGCCTCGTCCCAGCTAAGCCACCGGGAGGCGCCGACGGTGAGTTCGTCGACGGGCGTGAAACCGCCGGCATCCGCGCGTTCGGCGGAACGGCTCTGGAGGTGCAGGAAGCGCAGGTGCACGTCGACCCGGGCCGCGGGTCCCGGCTCGAGGAGGCAATCCGCTGCCATGTCCGGCTGTTCGCCGGCACCGGATTCAGCCGCGCCCGGCGGCCCGAGCACGCCGAACTGCCAGCGGGCCTGGTTCTTGGCGGACGAGGCGCGGTAGGGGTACAGGAGGTACCCCTCGTAGAGGACGGCGTCGGCGACGGCGCGGGCCAGGCTGAGTCCGGTGTTCACGGCACCGGGTCACCCGCCCCGGCCAGCAGCCCCTCGATGGCGGCCTCCCAGGAAATCAAGCCGTGGACCGCCTTGTACCTGGCCAGGGCCGCGAGGACGTCGCGGTCCAGGCGGATCCATCCCTGGTTCGGGAAGAATGCGTCCATCAGCGACCGCCAGGCCGCCACGGGCAGGGCGTACCGCGTTTCCCGGTCCCAGGGAATCTGCTCGACGCCGAAGCCCGCCGCGCCGCGCGTGAAGACCGTCCCGGAGAAGAGGAACTCCAGCGGGACCGTCCCGTCCCGCAGGGAGTTCAGGTATTTTGCCGCTGCGACGTCGAAGTCGAACGTGCAGGGCAGCGGCAGGTCAACGTCGGCACTGTCCGCAAATCCCTGGACCAGGATGCCGCTGTGCATCCAGATGAAGGGCTTGAGCGTGGTGGGCCACCGTCCGCGGGTGCCGAAGAGTTCCAGCAGCCCGGTTTCCTCGTCGGCGTCGTAGCCGCGGCGCTGGGCCAGGATCCGCACCTGGCACCGGAGGGCCATGGCATGGACGGCGGCGCCGCTTTTCTCCTGGATCCGCAGGCGGGCGGTCAGCTGGGGTGCGGCCGCGTAGGGCTCCGGGGCGATGTCCAGCACACTGAAATCGAGCTCAACCATGGCGTCCCTCCAGATCTGCCGCGGGGGCGCCCGGCCTGCTGCGGCGGCTGATCCGGTCGAAGAATCCCGCGAGCTCCTGGCGGGACTCCTGGCCGCCGTCGAAGCCCTTCCATACCCGCCGCAGGCGGCCCACTAGCTCGTAGCACGCATCGATGGGGACAAGGTGGCAGTCCGCCCGGCCCCGGTCGGGGCCGGGGGCGCGGATCAGCAGGGCTTCCGTGTCGGGGGCGAGCGCGGTGATGGCCGGGTTGGCCGCCTCGACCGACGCCCAGGCAGCCAGGGGAAGTTCGGACTCCGTGGCGCCCGCGGGGCTCGGGTAGAAAGCGGCCGTCCGGCCAAGAGCCGAGTTGAAGAAGAAGAATGCCAGCCCCACCGGGATTTCCAGCTCGTCCCACTGGGCCTGTCCGAGCTCGAAGGGCTCGAACGAGAGGTAGCGGTCAGGGACGGAGCGGTAACGCAGATGGGCCGACGAGTCCGTGAACAGCAGATAGCAGGGCCGGCACGTGCACAGCAGGGAGCGGTTCTCCAGATCCACCACGTGCTGGTGGGCGTCCGGGATGGGCTCCGCGCACATCTCGCAGCGCTCGCCGGCAGGCTGGGCCGGGCGGGTGGACGCTATCCGGCGGAGCACGGCGAGCGCCGACGCGCTGTTTCCGGCGCTGTTGTTTCCGGCGCTGTTGTTTCCGGCGCTGCCGGCCGGCTGACTTCCGGTTCCCGGCGTCGCCGTCATGCCCTGCTCCGTTCCCGTGCCGCGGAATTCATGTGCCTGCATCTCACAGCGGGTCCGCGGTGGTGGGGACGGCCACGGAGGGAACCCCGTCGCGGAGCAGCAGCGGGAGGGGATCAAGATGCAGCGCCTTGTCCTCCAGACAGGCCCCGGCCTTCCGGACGTCGAAGTGGCTGCGGCAGTGCGGGCAGCGCAACAGCCCCCCGCCCACCGGGGCAGCCAGCGCCCGCTGCAGCGAGGCGCCCGGCATGGAGTGGGTGCACCGCGGGCACCGGTCCACAAACGCGTAGACGTCCGGACCGATCCGGCACGTGAGCACCTCCACGCCCGCCACCAGGAAGCCCGCCACGGCTCCGGACTCCAGCTCAGCGAGGGCCGGGACCGCCTGCCACGTGCCTGAGGCCGGCGTGCCGGCGTCGGGGACCGCCCAGTCCGGCGCGGCACTGCGTATGCCGCCGTCGGGCGGGCCGCCCAGCCCGTCCAGCCGCGAGCGCAGGGCGCCGACCGGGATGAGGGCGGGAACGGCGGCGGGAGCCGCCTCCTCCACTTCGATGCCGGTCACCTCGGGCGCCGCAGATTCGATCGCGTCCTCGACGGCGAGCTTGAGCGTCACCGACGACGACGGACAGCCCTGGCAGCTGCCCAGCAGCCTCAGCCGGACGACGCCTTCTTCGCTGATACCGAGCAGTTCCACATCCCCGCCGTGCGAGCCGAGGTAGGGCCGGACCGAGTCCAGGGCACCGGCGACCCTACCGGGCAGGTCCACGGGGTGCAGCCCGTGGATCAGGAGCAGGCCTGAAACCAACGGGTCGGAGGTGAGGGCGGAAACCGTTCCGGGCCCGAGCGCACCCTGCGAATCGAGCACGTGCAGGATCCGCTCCAGCCCGGCACCGTAGAGTTCCGTCACCTGCCGGACCAGTTCCTCCGCCCGGTCCCGGGCCACCGGACCGCCGGAGCCCAGTGCGTCCAGGAGGGAACTGATCCGTTCACCGGCCGAGCCCAACAGATTCTCCCGGTCCATGGCGGGCTACTCACCGGTGAGCGACTGCGTGGGGGAGTGCAGCAAGTCCAGCGTCTGCCCGTCGCCGAGATACATGTGGACGCCGCACGGCAGGCAGGGGTCGAAGCTGCGGACGGTGCGCATGATGTCGATGCCCTTGAAATGATCGCGGTCGTTCTCCTCGAAGATGGGCTGGCCCTGCACCGCGTCCTCATACGGGCCCGGTGTTCCCTCGGAGTCGCGCGGGCTGGCGTTCCAGGGCGTCGGCGGATAGGGATGGTAGTTGGCGATCTTGCCGTCGCGGATCACCATGTGGTGCGAGAGCACACCGCGGACGGCTTCGGTAAAGCCGCAGCTGATGGCTTCCTCCGGCACCTCGAAGGACTCCCACGTCTTGGTGCGGCCGGCCCGGATTTCCTCGAGCGCCTTTTCGGCGAAGTGCAGGGCGGCGGCCGCCGCGTAGGCCTGGAAATAGGTCCGGGCGCGGTTCCGCTCCAGCGTGTTGCTCCACTGCGGGATCTTCCATTCCAGGGTCACCGGGCCCTTCAGCGCAGTCTTGGGGAGCTCGATCTGGACGCTGCTGCCCGTTGACTTGAGGTAGCCGGTGTCGACGAAGCCGGCAAGGGCGGTCGACCAGAGCCGGGCCAGCGGGCCGCCGCCGGTATCCAGCGCCAGGTTGCTTTCGCCGTCATTCCACCGCGGTGACATCACCCAGCTGTACTTGTCCTCGAGGTCGCGCTTCTGCGGCCGCGGGTTGGTGTGCTGGTTCCAAGGGTGCCGGCGGTCCACCGGGTTGCCCAGCGGGTCGCGGGTGACGAACATTTCCTGGTCGCCCCAGTCCTCGTAGTAGGACGAGCCCAGCATGATCCGGATCCCCAGGTTGATGCGCACCAAGTCCGTGGTCACGAGTTTGCCGTCCACCACGACGCCGGGGGTGACGAACATCTTCCGGCCCCACTCCGTCATGTCCTTGTAGGCGAAATTGCAGAACTCCGGGTCCTGGAAGGACCCCCAGCAGCCCAGCAGGGTGCGCCGCAGCCCCACCTGCTCGTACCCGGGCAGGGCCGCATAGAAGAAGTCGAAGAGGTCATCGTGCATCGGCACGACCTTCTTCATGAACTCCACGTACCGCATGAGCCTGGTGATGTAGTCCGTCATCAGCTGGATCGTCGCCACGGTGCCCACGCCGCCGGGGTAAAGCGTGGAGGGATGGACATGCCGGCCCTCCATCAGGCAGAACATTTCCCGGGTCATCCGGCTCACTTGCAGCGCCTCGCGGTAGAACTCCCCGGTAAACGGGTTCAGCGAGCGCATGATGTCCGCGATGGTGCGGTAGCCGTGCTCAGCGGCGTGCGGGGCCGGCGTGTTCTCGGCTTTGGCCAGCACCGACGGGTTGGTTTCGGAGACCATCTTCTCGCAGTAGTCCACGCCGACCAGGTTCTCCTGGAAGATGTTGTGGTCGAACATGTACTCGGCGGCCTCGCCCAGGTTGACGATCCATTCGCCCAGGTGGGGCGGCTTCACGGCGTAGGCCATGTTCTGCGCGTAACAGGAACAGGTGGCGTGGTTGTCGCCACAGATTCCGCAGATCCGGCTCGTGATGAAGTGCGCATCCCGGGGGTCCTTGCCGCGCATGAAGATGGAATAGCCGCGGAAAATCGAGGACGTGCTGTGGCATTCCACCACTTGGTTGTTCTTGAAATCGACCTTGGTGTAGATGCCGAGGCTGCCGACGATCCTTGTGATCGGGTCCCAGGCCATCTCCACCAGGTTCTCGCCCGCGGTACCGTCCGCCGGGGGCATCGGAATCGTCGAAGTCATTGCATTGCCTCTCTGCCTAGCGTCCCTACCAGGTCCGCTTGGCGCCGGTCAGCAGATCATTACCGGGTTTGCGCCAGCGGGGTTCCTGGTCCAGCGTGTGCTTCGTGATGTTCCGCAGTGTCCTGATGGTCTTGCCGTACGGCATGACCGACGCGGTCGACAGCTTGCCGCCGGGAGGTTCGTCCATGAACGGCATGAATTTGTCCGGGAAGCCCGGCATTGTGCAGCCGATGCAGATGCCGCCTACGTTGGGGCAGCCGCCGATTCCGTTCATCCAGCCGCGTTTGGGCACGTTGCACTTGACCACCGGTCCCCAGCAGCCGAGCTTGACGATGCACTTCGGGGACCCGTATTCGGTGGCGAAGTCGCCCTGTTCGTAGTACCCCGCGCGGTCGCATCCCTCGTGCACCGTCTGGCCAAACAGCCAGGTCGGCCGGAGCGCCTCATCCAGGGGAATCATGGGGGCCTGTCCGGTGGCCTGATACAGCAGGTACGTCATGGTTTCGGAAAGGTTGTCCGGCTGGATGGGGCAGCCCGGGACGCACACGATCGGGATCCCGGCTTTGGAGCGCCAGTCATACCCGAGATAGTCGGGCACCCCCATGGCGCCGGTGGGGTTTCCGGCCATGGCATGGATGCCGCCGTAGGTCGCACAGGTCCCGGCGGCGATGATCGCCGTCGCCTTGGGCGCCAGCCGGTCCAGCCACTCGCTGGTGGTGATCGGCTGTCCGGTGTCGAGGTTGTTGCCGAAGGCCGCCCAGTAGCCGCCCGCGGCGTGCAGCTTTTCATTCGGGATGGACCCCTCCACCACCAGCACAAACGGCTCCAGCTCGCCGCGGTCCGCCTTGCGGAACCACTCGAGGAAGTCGTCGGCGCCTTGCTGCGGGCCGCATTCGAAGTCGATCAGCGGCCAGTGCATGGCAATCTTGGGTAGTCCGGGAAGCGCCCCAAGGGCTATCTCCTCGACGCTTGGCTGGGTTGCCGCCGTCAGGGCCACGGAGTCACCGTCGCAACTGAGTCCGGCATTGATCCACAGGACGTGGATCAAGGTTTCTTCCGCTTTCAATGCAGTAGCTGTAGGCATCGTTGCCTCCTTCGGAGCCCGCCCTGTGGCCGCGGCTCGAATGTTGCGTCAACGGTCAAACGCGTAGTCCGCCAGAGCGCGGCGCACTCCCGGCGGCAGCCGCCGCCGGGTGGGGATTCTTCCGGATCCACTCCAGCCAGCCGTCCATGCCGTCGCCGGTGGTAGCTGACAGGGTCAGGACGTCGACGCCGGGATTGAGCAGGCGCGCCTGGCGCACGCAACGTTCGACGTCGAACTCCACATAGGGGAGCAGGTCTGCTTTGTTGATGATCACCAGGTCGGCAGCCAGGAACATGTGGGGGTATTTCTGCGGTTTGTCATCGCCCTCCGTAACTGAGATCACGACGACCCGGGCCGATTCGCCGAGGTCAAACAATGCCGGGCACACCAGGTTGCCCACGTTTTCGATGAAGAGTGTCGATCCGGGGACCGGATCCAGCGCGCCCAGCGCCCGCTGCAGCATCCCGGCATCCAGGTGGCAGCCCGCCCCGGTGTTGATTTGGATCACCGGCCGCCCGGTGGAGCGGATCCGGTCGGCGTCCAGCGAGGTCTCCTGGTCCCCTTCGATCACACCAATGACCAGCTCACCGGCAAGTTCCCTGATGGTCCGGACCAGGAGCGTGGTCTTGCCCGCCCCTGGGGAACTCATGACATTGAAGGCCTGGATGCCGCGTCCTTCCAGCCAACCCCGGTTCCGTGCGGCCAGGAGGTCGTTCTTGGCGAGCAGGTTCTCCTCCAGGGAGATGAGGGTCCGTCCCTCCGCCGCGGGGCTGTGCCCGGCGTCGGCTGTCCCGGGGGATTGGGGACGCGGATGGCCGTGATCGTGCTCGTGATCGTGGGGATGGCCGTGATCGTGCGGATGCTCGTGCGGATGCGGGTGCGGATGTTCGTGCGGGGCCGCAGCAGCGGGCAAGATGTCGTGCACAGTGCCGTCGAGGTCCGAAACCCTGGTGCCGGCGTCGTCGCCGCATCCGCACGTCGCACACATGTCTACGCAACCTCCACCGAGGTGACCTGGAGCTCCCGGCCACTGACGACTTCGACATCGGCACTGCCGCAGGGGCAGAGCAGAAACATGTCCTCAAGGACGAACTCGTCGCGGCAGCTGCGGCATCTGGCCCGGCCCTCGGATTCATCGATCGTCAGGGTTGCCCCGGCCAGCGGCGTGTCAGCTGAAACGACTTCGAAGCAAAAGCGCATGGCGTCCGGGAGGACGCCGCTCAAGGGTCCGATCCGCAGGTTGACGCCCGTCACGGAGCGTCCACCGGTCCGGTCCAGGACCGCCTCCACAAGACTTTGCGTGATCGAAAGTTCGTGCATGAGCCGCTGCCACCTCGTCGTTTCAATGTAGGCCTGCGGGGTACAAACTTCAATATCTCCGGGGTCGCCGGAGCGCCCTTGGCGTCCCCCGGGCGTGCCTGCCGGCACGCCCGGGCCGCCGTGACAGCCCGGTAGCAACCTTCGACTTCAACCCGAACGTCAAGGCACAGCCTCCGGCGCAGTGTCAAGGTCCGGCGAATACCGTGTCGGGCGCTGTAACCTTGGGAGGAACGCGCTGGGCTCCGGGAGCCCGGAAGCGGCAAAATGAAGCACGACAATCACCGTCATCGAAAGTGTGGATAGATACGTGAGCAGCGAACAGGGTTCAGCAACTCTGGAAGGCACCGAACTCGATCTGGAAGACGCCGTCATGGGCCCCACCGGGCGGCCCCAACGCGACTTTCCGGAGCCCGCGCCGCTGTCCTCCCACGGTCCTGCGCGGGTCATCGCCATGGTGAACCAGAAGGGCGGGGTCGGCAAAACCACGTCCACGATCAACCTCGCCGCAGCCCTGGCCGAATACGGCCGCCGCGTGCTCCTGGTCGACTTCGATCCGCAGGGCGCCCTGTCCGCCGGCCTGGGCACCAACCCGCACGAGCTCGACCTCACCGTGTACAACGTGCTGATGGACCGCAAGGTGGACATCCGCGACGCCATCCAGAAGACCGGCGTGGAAAACGTAGATCTGCTCCCGGCCAACATCGACCTCTCCGCCGCCGAGGTACAGCTGGTCAACGAAGTGGCCCGCGAACAGGTGCTGGACCGGGCCCTGAAAAAGGTCGAGGACGACTACGACGTCGTCCTGATCGATTGCCAGCCCTCGCTCGGCCTGCTCACCGTCAACGCGCTGACCGCCGCCCATGGCGTCATCATCCCGCTGATCTGTGAATTCTTTGCCCTGCGCGCCGTGGCGTTGCTCGTGGAAACCATCGACAAGGTCCAGGACCGCCTCAACCCGCGCCTGCAGGTCGACGGCGTGCTCGCCACGATGTACGACGCCCGGACCCTGCACGGCCGCGAGGTGATTGCCCGCCTGGTGGAGGCCTTTGGCGACAAGGTCTTCGAAACCGTCATCAAGCGCTCGATCAAATTTGCCGACGCCACGGTCGCGGCCGAGCCCATCACTACCTACGCGGGCAACCACGTCGGTGCCGACGCCTACCGCCGCCTGGCCAAAGAGCTGATCTCGCGCGGCGGCGCGCCCTAGCCAGGGTCGTGGCAGGCGCCTTTTCTCCGCCAGCGAATCTCGACATGCCTGCGGAGCTCGACACGCGCGCGGAATCCGCGCGGGCCGCGGGGCCGGAGGGCCCAGCAGAACCGCGCGTCAAAAAGCCCGGATTCGAAGTGCGGCTGGCCAACTTCACCGGCCCGTTCGACCTCCTGCTCGGCCTGATCTCCAAGCACCAGCTGGACATCACCGAGGTGGCGCTGTCCACGGTCACTGACGAATTCATCAAGTACATCAGGGGCCTGCAGCAGCTGGGGGAGGAGTGGGCCCTGGATGAGGCCAGCGAATTCCTGGTGATTGCGGCCACCCTCCTGGACCTCAAAGCGGCCCGGCTGCTGCCCGCGGGCGAGGTTGAGGACGATGAGGACATTACCCTGCTGGAGGCCCGGGACCTCCTGTTCGCCCGGCTGCTGCAGTACAAGGCCTTCAAGCAGGTGGCCGGCATGATCGGCTCCACGCTCGAGCTTGAGGCCCGGCGCTATCCCCGGCAGGTTGCCCTTGAGGGGCACTTCGCTGCCCTGCTTCCGGAACTGCTGTGGCGGCACACCCCTGCCCAGTTCGCCTCCCTGGCCGAGGCGGCCCTCAAACCCAAGGAGGCAGCCCCCACCGAAGTAGGCCTCGCGCACCTGCACGGCGCGCCCGTCAGCGTCAAGGACCAGGCCGAGCTGCTGGGGAACCGGCTGCGGCTGGGCACGCCACTGAGCTTCCGGGCCCTGATCGCCGACGCCGAATCCACGCTGGTGGTGGTGGCGCGGTTCCTGGCGTTGCTGGAGCTGTTCCGCGACCGGGCAGTGGGCTTTGACCAGCTGCTGCCGCTGGGGGAACTGACGGTGCACTGGACGGCCGATACCCAGGGGTGGAGCAGCGAAAACCTGAGTGAAGAATACGAGGACCAACCGTGAACGAACGACTCCCTGACGCTGCCCGCGAGGCCGGGCCGGACGCCGGGCCGGACGCTGCCCGCGAGGCCGGGCCGGACGTCGCGAGCCTGCCAGGGGGCGCCCGCGCGGCCCTCGAAGCGGTCCTGATGGTGATCGACGAACCGGCCACGGCCCAGGCCCTGGCAGCCGGACTGAACCTGACGGTCGACGTCATCGAGACCCTGCTGGCTGAACTGCAGCGGGAGTATAACGGTTATACTGTTAATGCCCCGGATGTGGACGATGCCAGTTTGAACGGCTTCAGCGCCACCGCCCGGGGTTTTGAATTGCGGAATATCGCCGGAGGCTGGCGGATCTATTCCCGCGCTGAATTCGCCGAGATCGTCGGCGAATTCGTGCTGGAAGGCCAGACAGCCAGGCTGACGCAGGCGGCGCTCGAAACGCTCGCCGTCATCGCTTACCGCCAGCCCGTATCTAGGGCGCGGGTGTCTGCAATTCGAGGAGTCAACGTTGACTCTGTCGTGCGGACGCTGACGCAGCGGGGGCTGATCGAGGACTCGGGAACCGATCCCGAATCCGGAGCAATCCTGTACCGCACGACGTCGTATTTCCTGGAGCGAATGGGAATCGGCTCGGTGGCGGAATTGCCACAGCTTTCACCCCACCTTCCGGGGCTTGAAGGCATCGAAGAGTTTTACGACGCTGGAAGAATGTAGGCAGGAACAACTGCCTGCGCACGAGTATCCACTAGGGCAGAATCATTTTGCCCAGTCGGCGGGTGTTGTCGGGAGACAGCGGCCGTCGGCCAACAAACGAAGGACGGGTCATGACACAGGCGGGACGCCAGGGTTCACCACGTAACAGTTCGGGACGTAACAGTGCCGGACAAAACTCAGCACAGGGCTCGGGCCGCGGCGCACAGGGCGGTTCGGGCCGCAGCGGCGGAGCCGACTACAAGGGCGGCGCAGGCCGCAGCTCCCAAGGCGGCGCCGGCCGCAGCGGCGGAGCCGGCTACAAGGGCGGCGGAGACCGCCCCTTCAAGCACCCCAAGCCTCGCGAAGAGGCCTTTATCGATCCGGACCTGCAGGGTCCCGACGGGGCGCCGTCGACTGCCCGCCCGGCTTCCGCTGACTGGAAGTCGAAAGCGCCCTCCGGCAAGGAGGCAGCCCGCAAGGCAGCCGCCCGCAAGCCCGGCTTCGGCAAGGCTCCCGGCACTCCCGGCGCCCTCAAGCCCAAGCCGCGCGTCGGCGCCGGAGCGGCCAAGGCCACCGGTTCCCGCGCCTTCGGCAGTGAACGCTTCGGCCAGAACCTCGGGCCCGTGCGCAAGCCGGCCCGCAAGCGCGGACCCCGCGCCGAGGTGCCGCAGTCTGAGCTGCACGACGCCGACGGCACCCGCCTCCAGAAGGTCATGGCTTCCGCCGGCGTCGCCTCACGGCGGGTCTGCGAGGAAATGATCGCCGAGGGCCGCGTCGAGGTCGACGGCCAGGTGGTCACCGAACTCGGCGTGCGCGTCGACCCGAAGACGGCAGTGATCCACGTCGACGGACTGCGCATCCAGCTGGACGAGAACATGGTCTACATGGTCTTCAACAAGCCCAAGGGCGTTGTCTCCACCATGGAGGACCCGGACGGCCGCCCGTGCATCAGCGACTTTGTCCGCAACCACCACGGCGAACGCCTCTTCCACGTGGGTCGCCTTGACGTCGCCACCGAAGGGCTGCTGCTGCTGACCAACGACGGCGAGCTCGCCAACCGCCTGACGCACCCGTCCTATGAAGTGCCCAAGACCTACCTCGTGCAGGTCCGCGGGCCCTTCCCGCAGGGCGTGGGCGCCGAACTCAAGGGCGGCGTCGAACTCGAGGACGGCATCGCCTCGGTGGACTCCTTCAAGCTCGTCGACTCGACCCCCGGCCACGTGCTGATCGAGGTCGTGCTGCACTCGGGCAAGAACCGGATCGTCCGGCGCATGTTCGACGCCGTCGGCTTCCCCGTGCTGCGCCTGGTGCGCGTCAAGGTCGGCCCCATCGGGCTCGGCGACCAGCGCCAGGGCAGCATCCGCAACCTCGGCAAGCAGGAAGTCGGCCACCTGCTGGCCTCCGTGGGGCTGTAAGCATGTCCGCCTTCCGCACGCACGGCCGCGGCCACCTGAACGGCCCGGTGCTCGTCCTGGGCTCCGGGCTTCTGGGCACCAGCATCGGGCTGGGGCTGCGGGGGCGGGGCGTTCCCGTGTTCCTCTCGGATCCCTCGCCGACCAACCAGGCCGTCGCCGTCGACATCGGCGCCGGCCTGCCGCTGGCGCGCCTCGAGGGGGAGGCTCCGGAGCTCGTCGTCGTGGCCGCGCCGCCGGATGTCACGGCGGACGTCGTGGCCAAGGCGCTCCAGGACTACCCGCACGCCGTCGTGGTGGACATCGCGAGCGTGAAGGCGCAGATCCTGGCCGATCTCCGCAGCCGCGGCGCGGACCTGAGCCGCTACGTGGGGACCCACCCCATGGCCGGGCGCGAGAAATCGGGCCCGGTCGCGGCCCGGGGCGAGCTGTTCACCTCCATGCCGTGGGTCGTGTGCCCGGCGGAGGAGACATTGCCGGAGTCTCTGCGGGTGGCGCGTGCGCTGGCCGGCGATCTCGGCGCCGTCGTGTCCGAATTCGCTGCCGACGAGCACGATGCAGCCGTGGCGCTCGTCTCACACCTGCCGCAGGTGATGTCCTCGCTCGTGGCCAGCCGCCTGCAGGGCACGCCCCTGCACGCCCTGTCCCTGGCCGGCAACGGGCTGCGCGATGTCACCCGGATCGCCGCAAGCGATCCCACGCTCTGGGTCCAGATCCTGGGCGCGAACGCGGAAAAAGTGGTGGAAATCCTGCACGGAGTCCGCGAGGACCTCAACCGGCTGATCGGCACCCTGGAGGCACCGGCCGCTCCCGGCGCCCGGCTGGACCTTGCCCAGCTGATCAGCGAAGGCAATGCCGGCCAGTCCCGGATCCCGGGCAAGCACGGCGGACCCCCGCAGGCATACTCGTGGCTGACGGTGCTGGTGGATGACACACCCGGGCAGATCGCCAAGCTGCTGACCGAGATTGGCGAGATCGGCGTCAACGTCGAAGACCTCCGCCTCGACCACTCTTCGGGGCAGAATGTGGGCATGGTGGAAATTTCCGTCCTGCCCAACAAGCACGACCTTTTGATAGCAGCCCTCAACGACCGTGGATGGCGGGTACTCCAGTAATGACCCAGGAACTCATCGAGACAGTGGACGTAGTCCGCCCCGGAAAAAGCCTTGTGGTTGCCATCGACGGCCCCTCCGGCTCCGGGAAATCCAGCGTGAGCAAAGAGGTGGCCCGCCGGCTGAAACTGGCCTACCTCGACACCGGCGCGATGTACCGCGCCCTGACGTGGTTCTGCCTGCAGAGCGGCACGGACCTGGACGACGGGGCCGCCGTCGAGACCGCCGCAGAGACCCTGCCGCTGGAAATCAGCACGAGCCCGCAGGAAGAGTACGTCCGCGTCGGCGGGCACGATGTCACTCTCGCCATCCGTGAACCCGCCATTTCCGCGGCAGTCAGCGCCGTCGCCACCACGCTGGGCGCGCGGACTGAACTGATCCGCCGGCAGCGCGAGCTGATCGAAAAGCACCACCGCCGCATGGTGGTCGAGGGCCGGGACATCACCACCGTCGTCGCGCCCCATGCCGAGGTGCGGATGTTGCTGACCGCCAGCGAGGAAGCCCGGCTGCGCCGCCGCGGCATCCAGTTGGGCGGCAGCCAGAATGCCGAGCAGCTGGCAGCCCAGGTCACGCACCGCGATGCCAAGGACTCCACCGTAGTGAACTTCACCACGGCCGCCGACGGCGTCGTGACCCTGGACTCCTCCGACCTGGACTTTGACGAGACGGTCCAGGCCGCACTCGACATCGTGGACACCGTGGTCAACCATTCTCCTGTTCCGCTCCGGGCCGTCCACGGTGACTGAGGGGCGCGCCGGACTGCCGGGGACAGCGCCCGCCGCCCTGCCCGGCCAGTGGACGACGGCGTGGAGCCGGCCCGTGGGATGGCTCCTGGACCACCTCGTCTACCGCACCTCGGTCAGCGGACGCTCCAACGTCCCGGCGGCCGGTCCCGTGATTTTCGCGGGAAACCACATCAGCTTCCTGGATGGGCCTGTCATGTTCGGAGCCTCGCCCCGGCCCATGCACATCCTCGTCAAGCAGGAGATGTTCACCGGGTTCCTCGGCCGCGTCCTGGCGGCGTCGGGCCAGTTGCCCGTCGACCGCCGTGGTGGCCGTGCGGCGCTGGCCACGGCCCGGAGCCTGCTCGACGCCGGACGGTGCGTCGGGATTCTTCCCGAAGGCACGCGGGGGAGCGGTGAGGCCGCCGCGATCAACAACGGCGTCGCCTGGCTGGCGCTTAACTCCCGCGCCACCGTGGTTCCCGTGGCCATCCTGGGCACAAGAATCGGCGGCGAACACCTCGACACGGTGCCCGCACCGCGCCGGCGCCTGCATGTCAGCTTCGGCGGGGCCATCAACGTCAGCCGCAGGCCGGGCGAGAGCGGGCGTGTTTCAATGGACAGGGCGGGAACCGAAATCCGGGCCGCATTAGCGCGCCATGTCCAGGACTCAGTACTAAGAACCGGGCAGCCCCTGCCCCACGCGGAATCACCGCATGAACGTCATGAAGCAGTAGCCGGGACGCCGGCAGATCACCACCTAAGGAAAGTGCAATGAGCGATACGACTCAAACCTCCGGCAATTTTGGCGCCGGCGAAGACGAATACACGCCCACCGGCACCGACCAGGTGGCTGAAAACCTTGCCGCCCTGGACGATGACGAAGCGGAACTCCGCGCGGCCTCGCTGCGTGCCGGGCTGGACGACTACGAGCTCGACGAAGACGACGCCGCCCTCCTGAGCGGCCACTTCGACGATGAGGACTTTGACGGCCCGGTCAAGCTGGACCCGGTCCTGGCCATCATCGGACGGCCCAATGTGGGCAAATCCACCCTGGTCAACAGGATCCTGGGCCGCCGCGAGGCAGTGGTCGAGGACACCCCCGGCGTCACCCGCGACCGTGTCATGTACTCGGCAAACTGGAACGGCCGCAACTTCACCGTGGTGGACACCGGCGGGTGGGAGCACGATGCCCGCGGCATCCACGCCCGTGTGGCGGAACAGGCCGAGATGGCCGTGGAACTTGCCGACGCCGTCCTGTTCGTCGTCGACTCCGCCGTGGGCGCGACCGCGACCGACGAAGGCGTCATGAAGATGCTGCGCAAGTCGAAGAAGCCGGTCATCATGGTGGCCAACAAGGTGGACGACTTCGCCCAGGAAGCCGACTCCGCCACCCTCTGGGGCCTGGGCTTCGGCGAACCGTACCCCGTCTCGGCCCTGCACGGCCGCGGCGTGGCGGACCTCCTGGACCACGTCATGGACACCCTCCCGGAGTACTCCCTGATTGAAGGCCTCGAGCGCTCCGGCGGCCCCCGCCGCATCGCCCTGATCGGCCGCCCGAACGTCGGCAAGTCCTCGCTGCTGAACAAGCTTGCCGGTTCCGAGCGTGTGGTGGTGGACAACACCGCCGGCACCACCCGCGACCCGGTCGATGAATTCATCGAACTCGGCGGGCGCACGTGGCGCTTCGTGGACACCGCCGGCATCCGGCGCCGCCAGCACATGGCCCAGGGCGCGGACTTCTACGCCTCCCTGCGCACGCAGAGCGCGCTCGAAAAGGCCGAGGTCGCCGTCGTGCTCCTGGCCGTGGACGAGGTGCTCAGCGAGCAGGACGTCCGCATCCTGCAGCTCGCCGTTGAATCCGGCCGCGCCCTGGTGCTGGCCTTCAACAAATGGGACCTCCTCGACGACGAGCGCCGCCGCTACCTGGAACGCGAAATCGAGCAGGACCTGGCACACGTGGCCTGGGCGCCGCGCGTGAACATCTCGGCCAAGACCGGCTGGCACAAGGACCGGCTCGTCCCGGCCCTGGACACCGCCCTGGAAAGCTGGGACAAGCGCATCCCCACTGGACGCCTCAACGCGTTCCTGGGCGAACTTGTCGCAGCGCACCCGCACCCGGTCCGCGGCGGCAAGCAGCCCCGCATCCTGTTCGGCACCCAGGCCTCGAGCCGGCCGCCGAAGTTCGTGCTCTTCACCACCGGATTCCTGGATCCGGGATACCGCCGCTTCATCACCCGACGCCTCCGGGAGACCTTCGGCTTCGAGGGCACGCCCATCGAGGTCAACATGCGCGTGCGCGAAAAGCGTGGCAAGAAACGTTAATTCCGACACACCTTGCCGTGACAGCCTGAAATTGTCACAGGCACCCTCCCGGATCGTGTAAGCTTTTGGAGGTGGTTCGGCCGGACTGCTTGGAAGAAAACCTGGAGCGAATCCGGGAAGACTTCCGGGCGGAGAACGGTGGAACCAGCGGGCTGTAGCGCAGCTTGGTAGCGCACTTGACTGGGGGTCAAGGGGTCGCAGGTTCAAATCCTGTCAGCCCGACCAACAGCTGAAACCCCGCCATTCCTGATGAAGGAATGGCGGGGTTTTCTGTTTCCCGGACACATCCGCTCCGCGGTGTTCCCCGGAAGGTCCGCGGTGATCCGCTATTTCAAAAAGCGCGACGTCCGGCGGTCGGCCAGGATCTTTCCTTTCGTCTGGCACGTCGGGCAGTACTGCAGGGCGGAATCGGCAAAGGAAACCTCCCGGACTGTGTCCCCGCACACCGGACACGGTTCGCCGGTCCGGCCATGGACCCGCATGTGGCTCCGCTTGGTGTCCTTGAGCTCGTTGGGCGGCTTGCCCTTGGCCTCCGCCACCGCTGTTCCCAGAATGGTGTGGATGGCGTCGTAGAGGCGCTGCACGTCCGTCCGGTCCAGCGACTTGGCGATCGCGAACGGCGAAGTCCTGGCGGCGTGCAGGATCTCGTCACTGTAGGCATTCCCAATGCCCGCGATGATGCCCTGGCTCCTCAGGACGCCCTTGATCTGCTGTGAACTGGAGCCGAGAATCCCGGCCAGTGCATCGACGTCGAAGTCCGGACTGAACGGATCCGGTCCGAGCGCCGCGATGCCGGGCACGTCGTGCGGATCACGGACCACATAGACCGCCAGGCTCTTTTTCGTGCCCGCCTCCGTCAGATCCATGCCCACCGGGCCGGAATCGCCCGAGAACGTCAGCCGCAGCGCGATGTGGCCCTTCCCCATTTTCAGCTGGGCGTCGGTAGGGGAGTCCGTGAAGCGGACCCAGCCGGCCCGGGCGAGGTGGAAGACAAAATGCAGCCCGTCCGCTTCCACACTGACAAACTTGCCGAACCTTTGCACGCCGCTGACGGCCTTGCCCTGGAGATCGGAGTAGGGAGGGTCTGCCGTCTTGAGCACGGCGAAGGAGACCGGCTGGATTTTCCGCACCATTGCTCCGCGCAGGTGCTCGTCCAGAAAGTCCGTCAGGGCCGCAACTTCAGGAAGCTCAGGCATGGCCTAGACCTGGCGTGTCCGGACGGTCCCGGCGCCCCGGTTGTGCACGTTCCCGCCCTTCAGCGGAGCATGTTCTGCCATGGCACCATCTTCGCAGATCCCTCCCCGGCCCCTGCCCGATATGCCTATACTTTCAGCGGCGGCTAGAACAAACGACTGCCGCCGCCAGGTGATTGACCCGATGAAAGGCCCGTCATGAGCATCATTCCCGAAGACCTGTCCTACACCGCAGAACACGAATGGGTTTCGGCCCCCAACGCCGACGGGGTTGTGCGCGTGGGCATTACTGATTTTGCCCAGGACGCCCTCGGGGATGTCGTCTACGCCCAGATGCCCGAGGTCGGGACCACCATCAAGGCCAACGACGTCGTCGGAGAGGTCGAATCCACCAAGAGCGTCAGCGATATTTACGCCCCGGTGACGGGCGAGGTGGTCGCCAGGAACGAGTCGCTGGACACCGATTCCGCCCTTATCAACTCCGATCCGTACGGTGAAGGCTGGCTGATCGAAATCAGGCTCGCGGAAGCCGACGCGGTCGAGTCCTTGCTCAGTGCATCCGAGTATGAACAGCAGGTAGGCTAAAGACAGAGGTCATTCGGGCCGGGGCCGCCGGCGAGTGTTGTTGGGATAACAAAACAAAGCCGCGCCCCGCCGAAGGGCCTCATTACCGGGACTGCAAGGCTTTTCCGGACGGCATGCGTTGTTTGCAGGGGGGACACCTGCAACGAATGAGGAGGACTCAATGTTTGGGCACGAACGGAACGACACCGGTGACGGTTACGGCACGGGTGGAGTGAAGGCTTCGGAGACCACGTCGATCAACCTCACTCCGGTGCGCGACGAACCCAATTTCACGCCGAAGCTTTCGACTGAGGAACGGGCAGCGGTTGAGGCCCTTCCCTTCGGATCGGCCCTGCTCGTGGCGCACAGCGGCCCCAACGCCGGTGCGCGGTTCCTGCTGGACTCCGACGTCACCACGGCGGGCCGCCACCCGGACGCCGACATCTTCCTCGACGACGTCACTGTCTCGCGCAGGCACGTTGAATTCCGCCGCACTGCGCGCAGCTTCGAGGTTGTGGACACCGGGAGCCTGAATGGCACCTACGTCAACCACGACCGCGTGGACTCGGTGGAACTGAAGTCCGGCAACGAGGTCCAGATCGGCAAATTCCGCCTCACCTTCTACCTCAGCCCTGCCCGCGCAGCAGGCAACGTCTGATTCCGGGGTAGTTGCCTGTGGCCACGGCACATGCGGATCGGCGCGGACCCCAGGTTCTGAACATCGGGGAAGTCCTGGCTCAACTGAGCGACGACTTCCCCAGCATGACTGCGTCAAAAATCCGGTTCCTTGAAGAAAAGGGACTCATCAACCCGCAGCGGACACCTGCCGGCTACCGTCAGTACTCCGAGAACGACGTCGAACGGCTGCGCTTCGTCCTCTCACTCCAGCGTGACCAGTACCTGCCGCTGAAGGTCATCAAGGACTACCTTGATGCGATCGACCGGGGCGAACGGCCGGAGAACCTGCCGGCAGGCGTCACGCTGTCCCCGCGGATCGTCTCCGAGGAGCTCGCCTCCGAGCTGCACAGCCGGGCACGCAGGCTCAGCGAGGAGCAGCTGCGCGCCGAATCCGGGGCGAGCGTCCCGCTGCTGGAATCGCTCCTGAGCTACGGCCTGATCGGGCACGTCAACGGCAAATTCGACGAACACGCGCTGCAGGTCGCGCGGGCCTGCGTCCAGCTGGAGAGCCATGGCCTGGAACCCCGCCACCTGCGGCCCTTCCAGGCGGCTGCCGACCGCGAATTCGGGCTCGTGGAGCGTGCTGTGGCCACCCTGACCTCCCGCAAGGACGCAGCCTCCCACGCCCGCGCCGCCGAGGCGGCCCGGGAAATCAGCGACCTCTGCCTGTCCTTGCACCAGGCGCTGGTCCACGACCGCATCTCAAGGATGGACATCTGATGATTGAGGTGGAGATTGTCGGCGTGCGGATCGAGTTGCCGTCCAACCAGCCGCTTGTCCTGCTCAAGGAAATCCATGGTGAGCGCCACGTGCCCATCTGGATCGGGACCCCGGAGGCCAGCGCCATCGCCCTGGCCCAGCAGGGGGTCATCCCGCCCCGGCCGATGACCCACGACCTCCTGGTGGACGTTGTCGAGGCCCTCGGCCACACGATCGTCAGCGTCAACATCGTGGCGGTGGAGGACAACATCTTCTACGGGCAGCTGCAGTTCGAGAACGGCACCACCGTGAGCTCCCGGGCCTCCGATGGGTTGGCCGTTGCCCTGCGCGCCAAGTGCCGGATCTGGTGCGCCGACGCCGTCATGGACGAGGCTGGCGTCCGGATCACCGAACACGACGAGGGCGAGGACACGCACCCCGGACCCGCCGTGGACGAGGAAGGCGAACTGCGGCGCTTCCGCGAGTTCCTCGACGACGTCGAACCCGAAGACTTCGGCGGCTGAGCCGGCCCAGGCCACCGGCGCCAGGGAACCTGCCGCGGTTGCGGGCGTGCCTGTGATTCCTGGTGTTTCTGATACGTGCGTGACAGCTGTGGCGGCACTGAACGTTAAAGTCAAGGATGAAACTTTCGACACGCCCCTGGAATAGCCCCAACGTCTTTGACCTTGGGCCCCGGCAGGCCTAACGTCGGAGGTACAAGTTCCCATTGCATACGGTAGCCGCGCAAGTCACACTGGAAGGTGCAGCCGGCTGAATTACACGGATGAAGTATTCATCCGGTGTCATGCAGCTGTTCACATCTATTGCTGCCGATGCAACAAACCCAGGGGAACCCACGACAAGGAGGGTCCACGTGAGTCCGAAAGGCGAAGCAGGCGAGCTGAAGCAGGCCTCAACGGCCGGCGTTGCTGTGCCCGCCAGCGGTGCCCAGGGCCTGCTGTTCACCGAGGATCTCCCCGTTCTGGACGAGGACGCGGGCTACCGCGGACCCACCGCCTGCAAGGCGGCCGGCATTACCTACCGCCAACTCGATTATTGGGCGCGCACCGGACTCGTTGAGCCCGCCGTCCGCGGCGCGGCCGGCTCCGGCTCGCAGCGGCTCTACGGCTTCCGCGACATTCTGGTTCTCAAGGTGGTCAAACGGCTCCTGGACACGGGCGTCTCCCTGCAACAGATCCGCACCGCCGTGGAACACCTGCGTGAGCGCGGCGTCGAGGACCTCGCCCAAATCACGCTCATGAGCGACGGCGCCAGCGTCTACGAGTGCACATCGGCAGATGAAGTCATCGATCTCGTCCAGGGCGGCCAGGGGGTGTTCGGCATCGCCGTCGGCCGCGTATGGCGCGAAGTTGAAGGAAGCCTCGCAGCCCTTCCCAGCGAACACGCCGCGGACCAGTCCTTTCCCGACGACGAGCTGAGCAAGCGCCGGGCGGCCCGCAAGATCGGCTAGCGCCCACAGCTGCAGACATGACTGAGCACAGAAACGACTGAGGCCGCCTCCCGGACAGGGAAGGCGGCCTCATTCTGTTGCGCTGTGTACGGCAGCCCGGGGCTACCGTAGGCTGCGGTCGCGGACAGCGCCGGCCGGGGCCACGCTGCCCTGGTTCAGCAGGTTCTGCAGCAGGGCATCGAAGAGCCCGGCCGCATTCTTGGCCGAGTCGCCGGGCCAGTGGTGGATGGAGTGGGCCGCGCCCTGGATCTGCTGCCAGTTGGCCTGCTCCGGGATATGCGGGCTCAACAGCAGCTGGCCGAACATGGATTCCATCTCCGAGAGCCGGAACGTGTGCTCGGCCGAACTGCTGCGCACCCGGTTGGCCACGATGCCCGCGGGGGACAGCTTGGGGGCGAATTCCTGCCGGAACAACTGGATGGCGCGCATGGTGCGTTCTGTGCCGGCCACCGAGAAAAGCCCGGGCTCGGCCACCAGGGTCACCTTGTCGCTTGCGGACCACGCCATCCGGGTCAGGCCGTTCAGTGACGGGGGGCAGTCGACCAGGACGAGTTCGTAGTTCGTGGCGCCGGCCAGGACCGTGGAAAGCCGGCGAAGGTCGCGGCGGCCCAGGTCGGGGCGGTCGTAGATGCCGGTATAGGCGGAGCCGACGGCCACGTCCAGGACGGAGGTTGCCGCGCCGGACTGAATCCTGCCGCTCGCACTGCCGTTGGCGTTGCCGCGGCCGTTGATCCGGGCGTGATCCACCCAGCCGCTGGGGACCACGTTGTCCGCCAGATGTGCCCGCCGCGGCGACCTCAGCATCCTGCCGATATCGAGCTGATCGTCCGGACTCACGCCCAGGGCCGTGCTGGCGTCAGCATGCGGATCAAGGTCGACGACGAGGGTGGGGATGCCGGCGGCCAATGCCGCCGACGCCAGTCCGGTGGTCACGGATGTCTTGCCGACACCGCCTTTGAGGCTGCTGATGCTCACTACTTGCACTTGAAAAACCAATACCTAACGCCGGTTGCCGAGACGGGGTCGTGCCGGCTCCTGCGTCCTTCGGAGCCGGGGCGTGCATGCGCCACCCACCCACTCATCATATGTTGATGCTCCGGCGAAACCCGTTTCATCCGGCGTGGGGCGCCAGAACCTCGCCAATCGGACGGACGGGGAAAGCTCTAAGGCCAAGGCCCTGCCCATCGCGGCGTCCGTGACGGATAATGCTGTGACAGTCGCCACAATGATTTGTGTTTGCCCGCACAGGTCCTAGACACTGTGAGCACTTACCGATACGCCCGCGATGAAGCAGGAGAAGTATGTTTTCTAAGATTCTGGTGGCCAACCGCGGCGAAATCGCGATTCGCGCCTTCCGCGCGAGCTACGAGCTGGGTGCCAAGACTGTCGCTGTGTTTCCCCATGAGGACCGCAACTCCATTCACCGCCAGAAGGCCGATGAGGCGTATCTGATCGGCGAGGAGGGACACCCGGTCCGGGCCTACCTGGACGTTGATGAGGTGGTGCGCGTCGCCAAGGAGTCCGGGGCGGACGCCATTTACCCCGGTTACGGTTTCCTCTCCGAGAACCCGCGCCTGGCGCGGGCCGCGAAGGAGGCCGGCATCACCTTCGTCGGCCCGCCGGCCGAGGTCCTGGAACTCGCCGGTAATAAAGTTGCCGCCCTCGAGGCCGCGCGCAAGGCCGGCGTCCCGGTCCTCAAGTCCAGCCAGCCGTCGAAGGACCTGGACGAACTGATCGCCGCCGCGGATGAAATCGGCTTCCCCATCTTCGCCAAGGCCGTCGCCGGCGGCGGCGGGCGCGGCATGCGCCGCGTGGACACCCGCGAGGCGCTCCCGGAGGCCCTGCAGGCCGCCATGCGCGAAGCCGACGCCGCGTTCGGCGACCCCACCATGTTCCTGGAGCAGGCCGTCCTGCGCCCGCGCCACATCGAGGTCCAGATCCTGGCCGACGCAGAGGGCAACGTGATGCACCTCTTCGAGCGTGACTGTTCCATCCAGCGCCGCCACCAGAAGGTCATCGAGATCGCCCCGGCCCCGAACCTCGACGAAGGCATCCGGCAGGCGCTGTACCGCGACGCCGTGAAGTTCGCGAAGGCGCTGAACTACGTCAACGCCGGCACCGTCGAATTCCTCGTCGACACCGTGGGCGAGCGGGCCGGCCAGCACGTCTTCATCGAAATGAACCCGCGGATCCAGGTCGAGCACACGGTCACCGAGGAAGTCACCGACGTCGACCTCGTCCAGGCTCAGCTGCGCATCGCCGCCGGTGAGAGCCTCGCGGACCTGGGCCTGTCCCAGGAGAGCGTCCAGCTCAAGGGTGCCGCCCTGCAGTGCCGCATCACCACGGAGGACCCGGCCAACGGCTTCCGGCCCGACGTCGGCAAGATCACCGGCTACCGCTCGGCCGGCGGCGCCGGCGTCCGGCTCGACGGCGGCACCGTCTACTCGGGCGCGGAGATCAGCCCGCACTTCGACTCCATGCTGGTCAAGCTGACCTGCCGCGGACGCAACTACCCGGCCGCCGTCGCCCGGGCCCGCCGCGCCCTCGCCGAGTTCCGCATCCGCGGCGTGTCCACCAATATCTCCTTCCTGCAGGCTGTCCTGGACGATCCCGACTTCGTCGCCGGGGATGTGGCCACCTCGTTCATTGACGAACGGCCCCAGCTGCTGAAGGCACGGGTCTCGGCCGACCGCGGCACCAAGTTGCTGACCTGGCTTGCCGACGTCACGGTCAACAAGCCCAACGGCGAACTCAAGGTCCACACGGACCCGGCGGACAAGCTTCCGGCCCTGGATGACGCCGCGGCCCGGCCAGGGTCCCGCCAGCGTCTCCAGGAACTCGGCCCGGAAGGGTTTGCCCGTGCCCTGCGGGCGCAGGACGCCGTGGCCGTCACAGACACCACGTTCCGCGACGCGCACCAGTCCCTGCTCGCCACCCGGGTGCGCACCCGGGACCTCGTGGCGGCCGGTCCCGCAGAATCCAAGCTGCTCCCCGAGCTGCTCTCGGTCGAGGCCTGGGGCGGGGCGACCTACGACGTCGCCCTGCGCTTCCTCGGCGAAGACCCCTGGGACCGGCTTGCCGCCCTGCGCAAGGCCATGCCGAACCTGTGCCTGCAGATGCTGCTCCGCGGCCGCAACACCGTCGGCTACACGCCCTACCCGGAAGAGGTCACGGTGGCGTTCGTCAACGAGGCCGCCGCCACGGGCATCGACATTTTCCGGATCTTCGACGCCCTCAACGACGTCAACCAGATGGCTCCGGCCATCCGGGCCGTCCGCGAGACCGGTACCGCCGTCGCCGAGGTTGCCCTCTGCTACACCGCGGACATGCTGGACCCGGAGGAAACGCTCTACACCCTGGATTACTACCTGGAGCTGGCGCAGAAAATCGTCGACGCCGGGGCGCACATCCTGGCGATCAAGGACATGGCCGGACTGCTGCGTCCGGCTGCCGCGGCGCGCCTGGTCTCGGCGCTGCGGGAGCGGTTCGACCTCCCCGTCCACCTGCACACCCACGACACCGCCGGCGGCCAGCTGGCCACGCTCCTCGCGGCCGTGGATGCCGGCGTGGACGCCGTGGACGTGGCCTCGGCCTCACTGGCGGGAACCACCAGCCAACCCTCGGCCTCGGCCCTCGTCGCCGCGCTGGCCCACACGGCGCGCGATACCGGCCTCAGCCTGGCGAACGTCTGCGCCCTCGAGCCTTACTGGGAAGCCGTCCGCCGGGTCTACGCGCCGTTCGAGTCCGGACTGCCGGGCCCCACAGGCCGGGTCTACCAGCACGAAATTCCGGGCGGCCAGCTCTCCAACCTGCGCCAGCAGGCAATGGCGCTGGGCCTGGGCGAGCGTTTCGAGGCGATCGAGGACATGTACACCGCGGCGGACCGGATCCTCGGCCGCCTGGTCAAGGTGACCCCGTCGTCCAAGGTGGTGGGCGACCTCGCCCTGCATCTGGTGGGCCTCAACGCCGATCCGGAAGACTTCAACGAGAACCCGCAAAAGTACGACGTCCCGGATTCCGTGATCGGCTTCCTCTCCGGCGAGCTTGGTGACCCGCCCGGCGGCTGGCCCGAGCCCTTCCGGACCAAGGCGCTGCAGGGGCGCACCGTCAAGGTCCGCGACGTCGAGATCAGCGCCGAGGACAGCGCCGCGCTCAACGGCGATTCCAAGACCCGGCGGGGCACGCTCAACCGCCTGCTCTTCGCCGGTCCCACCAAGGACTACCAGAAGAGCGTGGAGTCCTACGGCAACCTTTCCGTGCTGGACACGCGGGACTACCTCTTCGGGCTGCAGCGCGGCGCGGAGCACGAGATCGAGCTCGAGAAGGGCGTCCGGCTGATCGCCTCGCTCGAGGCCGTCTCCGAGCCGGACGAGAAGGGCATGCGCACGGTAATGTGCACGCTCAACGGCCAGTCCCGGCCGGTGGTGGTCCGCGACCGTTCAGTGGTGAGCAACGTCAAGGCCGCCGAACGCGCCGACACGTCCCAGCCGGGCCAGGTCGCCTCGCCGTTCGCCGGTGCCGTCACGCTCACCGTCAAGGCCGGGGACACCGTCAAGGCCGGCGACACGGTGGCCACGATCGAGGCCATGAAGATGGAAGCGTCCATCACGACGCCGGTGGCCGGCACCGTCGCGCGGCTTGCCGTCGCCGGGATCGAACAGGTCCAGGGCGGGGATCTGCTGCTCGTCGTCGAATAGCGGCAGCGCGGCAACACAGCACCCCATCAAAACAGAAGGGTCTTTCCGGCTTCCGCCGGAAGGACCCTTCTGTTTCTGCCAGACATTGCCTCCCGAACAAAAGCAACGCGGGGCCAGATACGGCCCATGAGGGGCGCCGGATGGGCCGTATCTGACCCCGCGTTGCTCTGGTGCGGGGCGGTCGCGGTTGCAGCCTAGGCGAGGGTGGGTCGCTTGGCGCTGTACATTTCCTCGATCACGTTCTCGAAGTCCTTGAGCACCTGGGCCCGCTTGACCTTCATGGAGGGGGTCAGATGTCCGGAGGCCTCGGTGAAGTCGGCCGGCACGATCCGGAAGGACTTGATCGCCTCGGCCTGGGATACGGACTGGTTGGCGTGGTTGATGAGCTCCTGGACCGCGGCCTTGACGGCGGGGTTGACGGCAGCCTCGGCGAGAGGGGTCGAGGCCGGGAGCCCGTGGCGGCCCAGCCAGCCGGGGAGGGCTTCCTCGTCCAGGGTCACCAGGGCGCCGATGAACGGGCGGTTGTCGCCCACCACGAGCACCTGCGAGACGAGCGCGTCGGCCCGGATCTGGTCTTCCAGCAGGGCAGGGACCACGTTCTTGCCGCCGGCCGTGACGATGATTTCCTTCTTGCGCCCGGTGATGGTCAGGAATCCAGCCTCGTCCAGCTGGCCGATGTCTCCCGTGCGGAACCAGCCGTCGTCGTCGAAGGTCGCGGCGGACAGGTCATCGCGCTTGTAGTAGCCGCGCATGACGCACACGCCCTTGGCGAGGATCTCGCCGTCGTCCGCGATCCTGACGGAGTTGCCCGGAATCGGGGCGCCGACGGTGCCGATCTTGATCAGGTCGGGGGTGTTGACCGTGACCGGGGCCGTGGTTTCAGTCAGCCCGTACCCTTCCAGGATCTGCATGCCGATGCCCTGGAAGAAGTGGCCCAGCCGTTCGCCGAGCGGGCCGCCGCCGGAAACGGCATGGGAGACGTTCCCGCCCATGGCGGCCCGGAGCTTGCTGTACACGAGCTTGTCGAACACGGCGTGCTTGAGCTTCAGTACGAGCCCGACCTTGCCGGCCTGCCGGGCCCGGGAGAATTCGATGGCGGTGTCCGCGGCGCGGTGGAAGATGGCGCCCTTGCCGCCGTCCTCGGCCTTGGTCAGGGCCGAGTTGTAGACCTTCTCGAAAACGCGCGGGACGGCGAGGATAAAGGTCGGTTTGTAGCTCTGCAGATCCGGCAGCAGGTTCTTGATATCCGGGGTGTGCGCCACCGTGACGCCGGCCGCGACTGCCAGCACAGAGATGAAGCGTGCGAAGACGTGGGCCATGGGCAGGAACATGATGGTCCGTGCCTGCTCGTGGACGATCGTGCCCAGCGACGTGACCAGCGCGTTCTCGGACAGTTCCACGAAGTTGCCGTGCGTCAGCTCGCAGCCCTTGGGCCGGCCGGTGGTGCCCGAGGTGTAGATGATCGTGGCGACATCGTTCAGGGACGCCTGGCTGCGGCGTGCTTCAAGCTCGGCGTCGCTGACGCCGGCTCCGGCCGCACGGACCTCGTCCAGGCTGTCGCCCTCGAGCTGCCAGACATGCCCCAGGGCGGTGAGGCCCTCGGAGGTGGCCGCCTGCCGGATGATGTCCTCGTGGTGCGCCGATTCGCCGAACGCGGCCACGGCGCCGGAGTCGCCAAGGTTCCAGGCCACCTGGGAGGGGGAGGAGGTTTCATAGATCGGGACCGAGACGGCGCCGGCGAACCAGATGGCGAAGTCGATCAGGGCCCATTCATACCGGGTGCGGGACATGATGCCCACCCGGTCGCCGGCGGCCACACCGCTGGCCATGAGGCCCTTGGCGAGGGCCGAGACGTCGGCCAGGAATTCGGTGGCGCGGACGTCCTGCCACTGGCCGGCTGCGTCGAGCCGCGAGAACAGCGCAGGGTTGGAAGCCTTGGCCGCCTGGCGCACCACGAGATCGGTGACATTGGTGTCCGGATCGACATTCACCAGGGGCGGGACAATGATTTCTCGCACGACAGCTCCTTTGGTATCCATAGGCCCGCAAGGGGTACCGCTAAGCCTAGTATGCGGCCCCCCGAAGGTGTGTTCTGCGACACCTACTGGCCAGTAACTTTACGGTCGGGACCGCCGTTCCGCCAGTCGGGGATGCTGCGGGCACGTGCGCGGCGCTCTGCTGCCGCGTCATGCGGCCGGGCCTTCGCTGCCGTTGCGGCCCCGGCGAATAGAATGGGGCACCATGCAGACACCAACACCCGGCCGGCAGCCCGGCCTGCGCCGCCGGACCGCCGCCTGGCGAAGCAGGACCCTGGCCGGCGCCGCGGCCGCCACGGCCGGGCATGACCTCCGCTCACACCTGCGGCTGGGCCGCAAGGGCCTGGCGATCGGCGTCGACATCGGGGGAACCAAGGTTGCTGCCGGCGTGGTGGACGCCGAGGGCAGGATCCTCAGCCAGGCCAAACGCTCCACCCCGGGCAACGACCCGCGCGCCGTGGAACAGGTCATTGTCGAACTCGTCGGAGAGCTGGGCACCGGACACCGGATCTGGTCGGTCGGAATCGGCGCTGCCGGCTGGATGGACCTCGACGGCGGCACTGTCCTCTTCAGCCCGCACCTGGCCTGGCGCAATGAACCGCTGCGCGAGAACCTGCAGCGGCTGCTGCGCCGCCCCGTCCTGCTGACCAACGACGCCGACGCCGCCGCCTGGGCGGAATGGCGCTTCGGCGCCGGACAGGGACAGGACCGTCTGGTCTGCATCACCCTGGGAACCGGAATCGGGGGGGCCATGGTCATGGACGGACGGCTCGAACGCGGCCGCTTCGGTGTGGCGGGGGAGTTCGGCCACCAAATCATCATGCCGGGCGGGCACCGCTGCGAGTGCGGCAACCGCGGCTGCTGGGAACAATACGCCTCGGGCAATGCGCTCGGCCGCGAGGCCAGGGAACTGGCCGCCGCGAATTCCCCGGTTGCCCAGGAACTGCTCAAGGCCGTGGACGGCGACGTGGAACGCATTACGGGCGTGATCGTGACGGAGCTGGCCAAGGCCGGGGACCAGACCTCCCGCGAACTCCTCGAGGACGTCGGGGAATGGCTGGGCCTTGGCCTGGCGAACCTCGCAGCGGCACTGGACCCAGGCAAGTTCGTGATCGGCGGCGGACTCTGCGACGCCGGCGAGCTGCTCGTCGCGCCCGCCCGGAAGGCCTTCGCGCGGAACCTCACCGGCCGCGGCTTCCGCCCCGCGGCGGAGATCGAACTGGCCGCCCTGGGACCCAACGCCGGACTGATCGGCGCCGCCGACCTCTCCCGGGTCAGCAGCCGCATGCACACCCAGTAGCGTGCCTTCCTGGGCCCTGAACCAACCAGCGCGGTGGCTGGCGCCCTGACCGGTGGACTAGATGCGAGCCCCGTCGTCGTGCTCGTCCTTCTCGCCCGGCAGCTTCATGATCAGGAACACCACGGAGGCCGCGAACGCGGCCACCATGCCCACGATCGCCAGCGTCGGGGCCGACCGCCAGAACATCGCCGAGAACACGAGCGCAATCGGGCCGCCCACCGCGCCAATCCAGGCAAGGACGGTCATCGGATCTGCACCGGCCAGGCTGGGCGGCTCCTCCGGGACGAACACGCCATCGTCGTCGTCGGCCTCGTAGTCCCGGGGGCCGGATGCGGTGTCCGGCGCCTCATTGCTGCCCGCGGCCGGGTTCCCCGGGGCGGAGGCGAGCCGCTCCCTGGCGGAAAGTTCGATCGGCGCGACGCCGGCGAGGCCCAGCGGGTCGAAATCGCTGAACGACCTGTTCGCACCGGTGCCGGCGCCGGAGCGAGCGCCGGTGCCGGCGGCGCTGTCCGTTCCGCCGGCCGGGCCGTCAGTTCCCCCAACTGCCTCGTCCCCGCCTTGCCCGACCCCTTCCAGCCTGGCGACGAGATCCAGCCACACGGCGTCGTCATCGGCAAGCGGTGCGGCCGCGGCGGCCGGGTCCTGCGCCTCAGGGGGCGGGGTGGTGCCCGGGCGCTGGAGGCCGGATGCGTCAGCGCCAGGCGACCTGTCGTTTTCTGGGTCAGGGATCTCGGGGTCAGGGGTCTCGGGGTCAGGGACGCCGGGGTCCGGTTTAGTCATTGGCCGTGTCCTTCCGGCTGGCGCGGGCGGCGCCCGGACCGGCTGCGGCTGCAACATACCGGACAAATTCGGCCGTGCCACGGAAGATCTCGGGCGCGTCGTTGTCCATGGTAGCGACGTGGTAGCTGTTTTCCAGCCGGACCACCTCGAGCGGGGCGTTGGTCAACCCGCGGCGCAGGGCCTCCATGCTGGATTCGGACACCACATGGTCCACCGTGGAACGGTAGACCCGGACCGGAGCCGTGACGCGGGGCAGCAGCCGCACGGTGTCCTTGAACATCTTGTTGAGCTCGTGCGCGGCGGCCACCGGAGTGCGCGGGTAGGCGCACTCGTCCATGCCCGGTTTGAGGATGTCATTGGCGATCGCAGGGGTGCTCTTGAGGACAAACTTCAAGACGCCCGCCAGCGGGGCGCGGGGATCATCGATAACCAGGCCGGGGTTGACCACCACCACCCCCGCCACAGGGCGGGTGGCCGCGATCCGAAACGCGAGGGCGCCGCCCATGGACAGCCCCGCCACGACCACGATGTCGCATTCTTCCGCAAGCTCCAGGTAGGCCGCGTCCAAGGCAGCATGCCAGTCCTGCCACCGGGTCTTGGCCAGCTCCTGCCAGCTCGTTCCGTGCCCCGGCAGCAGGGGCAGCCGGACGGCGAACCCGGCACCGGCCAAGGACAACGCCCAGTCCCGCACACCGTGCGGGCTGCCGGTGAAGCCGTGCGAGACCACGACGCCGGTCCGGGGGATGGTTCCCGTGAACGGGCTGCTGAACGGCGAGTGGTCCGGGAGGATGCTCATGGGGTCTCCGAGGGGGCGCGGGGCGGCGAAATGGCGTGGGCGTGCTGCAGGAAGAAACGCACTGATTCTTCAAAGAGTAGCGGCGCATCGGCGTCCATGGTGGCAACGTGCCCGCTGTGCGGGAGGGGAACCACCGTGAGTTCCCGGGACCCGAGCCGCCTGCGCAGCAGCGCCAGGGATGACGGCGGGACCACGGCGTCGGTGTCCGACTTGAACACCAGGGCAGGGGCGGAGACGGACGGCAGGTCCCGGAGGGTCGCGGCGAACAGCCGGCGCAACTGGTGGACGGCGGCCAGCGGGGTCACGGAGTAGTCACCGTCGTCGGTGGTGGCCGCCGTGGAATTCTCCTCCTGGATGGGCGTGGTGGTGCGCTGGAAGTACTTGAGCAGTCCCACGATCCGGACCCTGCGGTCATAGAAGCTCAGGCCGGGGTTGACAGCCGCCACGCCGGCCACGCCGTGGCGGGCCGCGGTACGCAGGGCGATCGTGCCGCCCATGGACAGTCCCGCGACGTAGCAGTCATCAGTCCGGCCGGCCAGGTCCAGGTACGCCGTTTCAAAGCTCCTGTACCAGTCCTGCCAGCCCTGCCGGGCGAGGTCCCGCCAGTGGGTGCCGTGCCCGGGCAGAAGCGGTACCGATACGGCGAAGCCCTGGGCGGCGAGGTGGCGGGCCCACGGCAGGACGCTGAGCGGGCTGCCTGTGAAGCCGTGGCAGATGGCCACACCGGTCCGGGCGTTGGGGCCGTGGCCGGGGTAGCTGAAAGCGGCGGGCGCAGGGGGAGTGCTGCTTTCAGTCATGAGCCCATCGTGTCACCCTTAGCGCCAAAACTCACTAGAGTAAGGTGTCCATTGAAGCCTGGCCGGACCCGGTTCGGGCCGCAGGCCAGACGCCTTCCGGAGAGGTTGCCGAGTGTTTTATTGGTTCATGAAGACGTTTGTCCTGGGGCCGGTGCTCAGGCTGCTGTTCCGGCCCTGGGTCAAGGGCCTTGACAACGTCCCTGCTGAGGGCGCCGCGATCCTTGCCTCGAACCACCTCTCCTTCTCGGATTCCATCTTCATGCCGGTCATGGTGCCGCGGCCGGTGGCGTTCCTGGCGAAATCCGAATACTTCACCGGCACCGGGATCAAGGGCAGGCTGACCGCAGCCTTCTTCCGGCTCACCAACCAGCTCCCCATGGACCGGTCCGGGGGCGCTGCGTCCGCGCAGTCGCTGAACGCCGGCATGGACGTGCTCAAGAAGGGTTCCCTCCTGGGCATCTACCCCGAGGGGACCCGGAGCCCCGACGGGCGCCTCTACCGCGGCAAGGTGGGGGTTGCGCGCCTTGCGCTGCAGGCCCGTGTTCCGGTCGTCCCGGTGGCAATGATCGGAACGGACAAAGTCCAGCCGATCGGCAAGCGCGTGCCCAACATCCGCCGCATCGGCATGATCTTTGGCGAACCGCTCGACTTCAGCCGCTACTACGGCATGGAGGATGACCGGCTGATCCAGCGTTCAGTGACCGACGAGATCATGTACGAACTCATGCGCCTCTCCGGCCAGGAATACGTGGATGAGTACGCCGCCGTCGTAAAGCTCCGCCTGGCGGGCAAAGCGCAGGACGCGGCCCCGGACAAAACCCTTGCGGGCCCTGACGCGGTGCAGGATGCGGCCGCCGGCAATACCCCGAACGAAGCCCCAAACACGGCCCCACCGGAAACCCCGAATGAAACCGCTGCCGGGGACGCGGGGCCGGAGGTTCCCGGCCCCGCATGAGCGGGCCACGGGCGCCATATGACGGCAGCCGGGCTGTCAATGACAGGCAGGGCCCCCGAACCTTGATGGGACTACTATCCTTAGATAGTGACCGAGCTATCTGAGAAACCAGTTTCCCCGCTGACCAGCACCGCCCAGAGCGGAGCCGCCAACTATCCCGGACTGGACAACTGGCGGGAGCTCCCGGCCTCGCAGCAGCCCACCTGGTCGGACCCGGCTGTGTTCGAGGCGTCCGTCAAGGAACTTTCCGTCCTCCCGCCCCTCGTGTTCGCCGGCGAAGTGGACATCCTTCGCGAACGGCTCGCCGCCGCCGCGCAGGGCAAGGCGTTCCTGCTCCAGGGCGGCGACTGCGCCGAGACCTTCGAAGCCGCGACGGCGGACAAGATCAGCGCCCGCGTCCGGACCATCCTGCAGATGGCCGTTGTCCTGACCTACGGCGCGGCCATGCCCGTCATCAAGATGGGCCGCATGGCTGGCCAGTTCGCCAAGCCCCGCTCCTCCAACGATGAAACGCGCGAGGGCGTCACCCTGCCGGCCTACCGGGGCGACATCGTCAACGGCTACGATTTCACGCCTGAGTCCCGCGCCCACGACGCCGGCCGGATGCTCAAGGCCTACCACACCTCCGCTTCGACGCTGAACCTGATCCGCGCCTTCACCCAGGGCGGTTTCGCGGACCTGCGCCTGGTGCACCAGTGGAACAAGGGCTTCACCGAGAACCCGGCCCACGCCCGCTACGAGTCCCTGGCCCGGGACATCGACCGCGCCATCAAGTTCATGGCCTCCTGCGGTGCCGATTTCGAGGCCCTGAAGCGGGTGGAATTCTACGCGAGCCACGAGGCCCTGCTGCTGGACTACGAGCGCGCCCTGACCCGCATCGACTCGCGCACGGGGCTGCCCTACGACACCTCCGCGCACTTCCTCTGGATCGGGGAGCGGACCCGCGAGCTGGACCACGCACACGTTGACTTCCTCTCCCGGGTCCGCAACCCGATCGGCGTCAAGCTCGGCCCGTCGACCAGCGGCGACGACGCCCTGCGCCTGATCGACAAGCTGGATCCGAACCGGGAGCCCGGCCGGCTCACCTTCATCACCCGCATGGGTGCGGGCAACATCCGCGAGAAGCTGCCGGCGATCGTCGAGCGCGTCACCGCTTCCGGGGCCCAGGTCCTTTGGGTCACCGACCCCATGCACGGGAACACGGTCACCTCGCCCAACGGCTACAAGACCCGCAATTTCGACGACGTCATTGATGAAGTGCGCGGATTCTTCGAAGTCCACCACGCGCTCGGCACCGTTCCCGGCGGCCTGCACGTGGAGATGACGGGTGACGACGTCGCCGAGTGCCTCGGCGGAGCCGACCCGATCGACCAGGAAGCCTTCCTGGACCGCTACGAGTCCGTCTGCGATCCGCGCCTGAACCACATGCAGTCGCTCGAGATGGCGTTCCTGGTGGCCGGAGCGCTCTCCAAGCGCTGACGCACTGATGGACAGAACGCGTCTGGCGGAACGCATTCCGACAGAACGTTTCCCACAGAACGCGTTCTGACAAAGAGCTCCGCCCGGCTACAGCAGCCGGGCGGAGCTTTCTTGTGCGACGGCAGGGGCCGGAGCGGGGTGCCGGTCAGACGACGGTGAGCGTGACGGTCGAGCCTTCCGGGGCCTTCGTGTCCACGGGATTCTGGTCCCGGACCGTGCCGAAGAAACCGCCGAGGATGTTATCGACCTGGACCTTGAAGCCGAGTTTCTCAAGGGCTTCCTGGGCCTCCGAGGCCTGCTTGCCGATGAAGCTGGGCACCTCGACGAGCTTCGGGCCCTTCGAGATGGTCAAGGTGACGGTGCCGCCCTTGGTCAGGTTGCCGGAGGCCGGGTCCTGCGCCAGCACCGCGCCCTCGGGGACATTCCTGTCATTGACTGCTTCCGGGGCCACCACGGCCTTCAGGCCTGCATCCTCAAGGGCCTTTACAGCGGTGTCCTGCGCCTGCCCGCGGACATCCGGGACCGGGATGGGCTGGGGGCCCTTCGAGACGGTCAGGCCCACGGGCGTCCCGTGCCTGACCGGGTTGCCGCTGCGCGGAGCCTGGGCAAGGACGGTTCCGGCCGGCGCCTTCTCGTCGAAGGTCTCGGTGATCGGGCCCAGAGCCATCTGGGCGCCGTTGAGCGTGGTCTTGGCCTCGCCCAGGCTCTTGCCGGCCAGTTCCGGCAGCGGGAACAGCTCCGGGCCCTTGGAGACGGCCAGCGACACCGGCTGGAACTTGCGGATGACCTCTCCGGCGGTCGGCTCCGAGCCGACCACGAGCCCGGGCGAGACGTCGTCGTCGAAGACATCCTTCACGGTGGATTGGAAGCCGGCGGTGCGGAGCAGGTCCTGGGCCTCGGCAACGGTCTTGTTCGCCACCGGGGGAATCGTTCCCGGCGACCCGGGACCCATGCCGAAGAACCAGCCGGCGACGGCGGCGAGCAGCGCCGCGACGACGAGCAGGACGATCCACAGCAAGCCGCGGCGCCGGGGGTTGCCCTCGTGCAGGGTCCTGGTGGGCGTGGCGGCGGCGCGCTGGCGCGCCTTCTCCTCGTCCCGGTCCAGCCTGCGCTGGGCGCGTTTGCTGGGGGCAACCGCGCTCTCCGCCGGGCCGTCATACCCGGCGCCGTCGTAAGCCGCCTCGTCCGGGGTGGACAACGGTCCGTAGGCCGGACGCCGCGGGGCACCGGACATCACGGTGGTCGGGTTGCCGCCGGTGCGGGAAATCATCTCGGTGGGCCGGGCTAGGCTGCCGTATACCTCAGTCTGCAACTCCGTGGGCATTCCGGTGGGCGGCAGCACGTGGGCCGTTGCCTGCGCGTCCGACGCCGGACCGGTACCGCCTGGCGGCCGGGTTGGCGGTGCTGCTACGGCCGGCAGGGTGCTGCGAGCCGCCGGCGGCTGGAGGTCGAGTTCGGCGTCGCTGAGGTTGGTCCTGATGTGCCGGAGCTCGGACAACAGGGCGCTGCCGTCGACGGGGCGCTTGTCCGGGTCCCGGTCCGTGCACCACTGGACGAGTTCGTCGATCTCCTCAGCCAGCCCGGGCACCTCCAGCGAAGGCGCTGCGACGGTGGAATTGACGTGCTGGTAGGCGACCTGGATGGGCACGTCGCCTTCGAACGGCTGCCGGCCCGTGACCATTTCGTAAAGCATGATCCCGACCGAATAGATGTCGCTGCGGGCATCTGCCTGTTTGCCCAGGACAAGTTCGGGGGAGATGTAGGCGACGGTCCCGATCAGGGCGCCCGTGCTGGTGGACGTCGAGATAGCGCGGGCCAGGCCGAAGTCGCCGAGCTTGATCCGCCCGTCGTCGGCGATCAGGACGTTTTCGGGCTTGATGTCCCGGTGGATCATTCCGGCGGCGTGCGCGGCGCCGAGGCCTTCGACGACCGGATCGATCAGCGCCAGGGCCAGCCGCGGCGACAGGGCGCCCTTGTCATTGAGGACATCCCGCAGCGTGTGGCCCTTGATGAACTCCATGACCAGATAGGCGAGCCGGCCGTCTTCGCCCTGATCCAGGACGCCCACGACGTGCGGGTGGGAGAGCCGGGCGGCAGCCTTGGCTTCGCGGCCCAGCCGATCGAGGAACTGCGGGTCGTCGGCCAGATGGGGATGGAGCACCTTCAGCGCGACATCACGCTCAAGGCGCTGGTCCGTGGCGAGGTACACGGTGGACATCCCGCCGCGGGCAAGCCTGGATCGAACCTGGTAGCGGTTGTCCACCAGGTTCCCTACGAGAGCATCCGACACGTATTCCTGCACCCTACAATCGTAGTCGCTGGACAGAAACGGGCCCGAATCAACATGCGATCCGGGCCCGTAGCGTCACGCTCCGCCGAAAGGGAGCCTGTGCTGGAGTCTGTAGTTGGCCGAACGGCCGGGTTTAGCCGAACAGCTGCTGGTTGGCCTTGATGGCGGCGACGTAGCCCTTGGTGTCCTCGAACATGCCGTTCTGGCTCACCGAGTACTGGCCCTGGTAGTAGCCGGCGATTGCGGTGTCCACATCCGGGCTCGTGCGGACCAACTGGCGGATGATTGCGATGCCTGCCGTGGCGTTGTCGTACGGATCGAGCAGGTTCAGCTTGCGGCCCACCAGATCGGAGGCCCATTCGCCGGAGGACGGGATGACCTGCATGGTGCCGATCGCGTTGGCCGGTGACACGGCACGCTGGTCGAAGCCGGATTCCTGGAAGGCAAAGGCCAGTGCAAGGCTGGCGTCCACGCCCATGCGCCGGGCCGTGTCCGCCACGATCGACTTCATCTGCTGGCGGGTGGGCACCGGGGAGGCGTTGAGCAGCGCCTTGTTCTGGTTGGCCGAGCTGACCACCGCGGCCGGGTAGCTGAACCCGAGGAACGTGCTGGGCACGAGGGGCGTGGTGGGGGCAGGCGTGCTTGATGCCGGTGCGATGGTCGACGCGCCGGGGATGACGAGCTTCTGGCCGGGGTAAATGATGCTCGACATTGTCAGCCGGTTGGCCGACAGGACGTCCGAGAGCCTGACACCGTTGCGGGCCGCGATGCCGGAGAGGGTGTCGCCGGCCCTGATGGTGTAGGAGCCGGAACTGGCGGGCGCGGGCGCCGACGGCTTGGGTGCGGAGGTGGCCACGGGTGCGGAGGTGGCCGGCGTGCTGGAACCGCCGCCGACCTTGACCGTCTGGCCGGGATAGATCACGGAGCTCATCCCGAGCCCGTTCCACTTGAAGATCTCGGAAAGACCAACGCCGTGGCGGCTGGCGATGGCGCTCAGAGTGTCGCCGGACTTGACGACGTACACGCTGCCTCCGCCCGAGGCGGGCGTTGCCGGCGTCGATTTCGCCGGTGCGGACGGTTTGGGCGCTGCCGGCGCCGGCGTCGAGCCCGTGAGCTTGATCTTCTGCCCCGGGTAGATGATCGTGTTCGGCTGCAGGTTGTTCAGCTTGAGCACGGCAAACGTGTCCAGGCCGTAGCGGCCGGCAATGGCACTGATGGTGTCGCCGCGGGCGATCGTGTAGGCGGCCGGAGCCGCCGCCTGCGCGGGCCGCAAGGCGCTCGGCAGCGTCACCGGGACGGAGGCGGCCGGGATCACTGCCGCCTTCAGGGATGTCGCCGCGTCAGCCGTCGCCTGGGCACGCATGGCGGCCGCGAGCGTTGCCGGGACCGAGCGCACCCGCGATTCGGCTGCGGCAGGCTGGGCGATCGCCAGGGAGGAAAGCACGACGGCGGGAAGCGCCGCCGTCGTCGCCGCGATGAGCGGCAGGCTGCGCCCCGGACGGAGCTGTGGCGAACGTGAGGTTGTCATTGGAAAGATCCTCTTCTCAGCGGCAACGCTGCGGTCAGGCCGGTAGAACTGGTGTTACCAGTGTGACAAAAGTTATTTCTGTTACAAATGTGATCTATGTGAATCTCTCATGAATTGGCAATTAGCACAAGAACCGTTTGACATTCCGCAAACCCGTTTCCGGTGGAGTGTCGCCCGAAAGTCGTTCCACGGGAGTCCCCGGTGAAGCCTGGCGGCATTCCGGCGCGGCGGGACCGGCCATGGCCGCAGCGTGAATTCTGCGGATGCCGACTAGGCGGCGGGGCACCGCCCGTGGCAATCTTTATGCGTGAGTAATGTAGAAAGCCTCGTGGGCGAATGGCTGCCCCTGCCCGATGTCGCACAGCTTCTGAACGTATCTATCACCAAGGTCCATGCATTGCTGGACGAGCGTGCGCTGGCGGCCGTGAGAATCGGCGACCGGCGCATCCGGTCCGTGCCTGCGGCTTTCATCCAGGACGGGCATGCGGTGGAGAGCCTGAAAGGCACCATTGTTGTTCTCTCAGACGCCGGATACTCGGATGAGGAACTGATCAACTGGCTCTTTACGCCGGACGATTCCCTCCGCGGCCGGCCCATTGACGCCCTGCGGGAAGGTCGCAAGACCGAAATTCGCCGCAGGGCACAATCACTGGCCTGGTAAAAGCACACCGGCAGCAACTGCGCCGGCAGCATCCCCCGGACGTGCCATCACGGGCCGTGCACAGCGCAAGCGCAGTGCACGGCCCGCCGCGTTTCAAGGCACCTCTTAAAAGGCGTTACCGGTTAAAAGGCGTTACCGGCGTGAGGGCAGGGTTAAGCCGCGCGGCTGACCGTGGCTTCTGCCAGCCTGCGGAGCGCGGTTTTGGGCAGCTCCTGAAGCGGCAACAGGTCCAGGGCAGCGAAGGCGGCCTTGCCGAACTCCTCGATGAGCACTTCCGTGGCCTGGAGCGCGCCGCAGTCCACGATGATCCGCCGGATCTCCTCGATGTCTGCATCCCCGAGATCGGGGCTGCCCAGCTTGGCGTCGATGAACTCTGATTCGGCCGCCGAGGCCTGGTCCAGGGCGAAGGCCACCAGGACCGTGCGCTTGCCCTCACGGAGATCGTCCCCGGCAGGTTTGCCGGTGGTGACGGGGTCACCGAAGACGCCAAGGACATCGTCCCGCAGTTGGAACGCCTCGCCGAGCGGCAGGGCGAAGGCGGAATAGCCGCGCAGCAGCTCGTCGCCGGCGCCGGCCAGGGCGCCGCCGAGGGCGAGCGGGTGTTCAGTGGAGTATTTGGCCGACTTGAACCGGATGATGGACTGGGCCCGGCTGACGGCCCCCGCACGGTCCCGCCGGGGCCCGGCGACCTCTTCCAGGATGTCGAGGTACTGCCCGGCCATGACTTCTGCGCGCATGAGGTTGAAGATCAGCCGTGCCGGGCTGCCGGAGGCGGCACGGTGTCCGATCTCCGTGAACGATTCCTCGCTGAAGGACAGGCATAGATCCCCGGTCAGGATCGCTGCCGCATGGCCGAACCGCTCGCTGTCCAGCGCCCAGCCCTGGGCCTCGTGCAATTCAATGAACCTGCGGTGGACGCTGGGTCCGCCCCGGCGGGTGTCCGAGCGGTCAATGATGTCATCGTGGATCAGGGCCGCGGCCTGGAACAGCTCCAGGGCCGAGCCGGCCGTGACCACCTCGGCCGCGCCGGCTTCTCCGCCGGCGCCGCGCCATCCCCAGTAGCACATGAGCGCCCGCAGGCGCTTTCCGCCCGTGACCAGGTTTGAGATCGAGCCCATGAGCGGATCGATGTCCTGGGAGATCGAGGCCATGATGGCCTGGCGGCTGGTCAGGAACTCGGTGAGCTTGCCGGCGACGGCGGCCACGTAATCCGCCTGCTCGAGCCGCAGCTGTTCGGCGAGACTCACTTGACGGACTCGGCAGCGACGTTCGCACCGATCGTGAACGTGGACACCCCTGTTGTCTGCATGACGGAGATGTTCACGGTTTCGTTGTCCCCGCGCAGGAAGTCCTTGGACGGCAGGGCGCCGACGGTTTCCCCGGGTACGGGCTTGAAGCCCTGCGCCTGCAGCCTCTTGGCGTAGAAAGCCAGGACATCGGCGGCCGGGGCGGTGATGCTGCCGACCAGTGCCGCGGTTGCCGGCACCGTGGTTTTGTCGAAGCTGCTGGAGACCACCTGGGCTCCGGGCATCAGCGGCAGGAGTTTCTGCGGGAAGCCGGGCACGAGGGCGCCGACCGTGGCTGACGTGCCGGGCTCCGCGGAAGGGCTGGGGGGAGCCGTGGTGGAGGACTGCGCAGAGGCGTCCGGGGTCGACGCCGGCGACGCCGCCGGGCTCCCGGTGCCGGCAGGCGTGCATGCGGCCAAGGCCAATAGCGCGCCAGCCGCCGCGATGGCGGCTGCGGCACGTTTGCGCTGTCCAAATACCTTCACAGGGACTTTCCTCCTGGGGTTGAAGCGGAATCAGCCTCCAGTTTAGTCAGTCCCCGGGCATAGGATTGAAGACGTGGGGCCGGACGCAGAGAATCAGCAGGGAGCGCAGAGGAATATGCACCCCAACGGGCCCTCGAATGCGCAGCCCCAGATCCAGCCCGCCGGCAGCCTGGGCGGGGAGTCCCTGCTGGAACTGCGGCGCAGCAGCATCATGCACGTGGACATGGACGCCTTCTTTGTCTCCGTGGAGTTGCGCAGCCGGCCTGAGCTGAAGGGAAAGCCCGTGATCGTGGGCTACCCCGCGGACCGCTCCGTGGTGCTCTCCGCGTCCTATGAGGCCCGCGCCTTCGGCGTCAGATCGGCGATGCCCATGGTGGTGGCGGCGCGGATGTGCCCCTCGGCTGTCATCATCGAGCCTCGCCACAAGCTGTACTACGAAGTGTCCGGCCAGATCATGGCAATCTTTGGTTCCATCACCGACCTCGTCGAGCCGCTCAGCGTGGATGAGGCGTTCCTGGACGTCGGGGGAGCCATCCGGAGGCTCGGGCCGCCACGGGAGATTGGCGAACTCATCCGGGCCCGCGTGTTCCGGGAGCTGGGCATCACGGCATCAGTGGGCATCGCCGCCAGCAAGTTTGTGGCCAAGATCGCGTCCACCCGCTGCAAACCGGACGGACTGCTGCTGATCCGGCCGGAGGAAACCGTCCCCTACCTGCACAGCCTTCCTGTCAGTGCGCTCTGGGGAGTCGGCGGCAAGACCGTGGAGGTGCTGGCCCGCCGGGGCATCAGGACGGTGGCGGACGTCGCCGCGTCGCCGCTGCCCTCGCTGCGCAAGCTGCTGGGCGCATCGGGGGAGCATGTCTACCGGCTCTCCTGGGGCATCGATCCACGGCCCGTGACGCCGGTCCGCCTGGAAAAGAGCATTGGTGCCGAGGAGACGTTCGCCACTGACACCGCGGATGACGCGCTGCTTCACAGGGAGCTGCTGCGCCTTTCGCACCGGACGGCGGAGCGCCTCCGCAGTGCCGGCATGCACGCCCGTACCGTGGCGCTCAAGCTGCGCTACGCCGACTTTTCCACTATTACCCGCAGCCGCACCGTGAGCACACCGATCGACAGCGCCCAACTCCTGTACGCGGTGGCAGTGCAGCTCCTGGAATCGGTGGGTGAGCGGCCCATGACGGTCCGGCTGGTCGGCATCCGCGCCGAGCAGCTGGAAGAGGCCGCCGATGCCCCGCTTCAGCTCAGTCTTGACCGCCGGGACGACAACTGGCGGGCCGCCGAACAAGCCCTCGATGCTGTCACCCGGAAGTTCGGTAACAAGTCAGTCCTTCCGGCCCGGCTCCTGGATTCCGGGGGCGCCACCGAGTAAGCCCGGCAGGAACCCCGGCGGGCCGCCCGTTCCCAAGGGTTCCGGCGGCGAAAGGGCCTTAAGACTGTCTTTCAGAACAGGCCGCAACAATCTATCCTTATTAATACCTAGGTTTAGGACTACTGGATCGACCGTTCGGGCGACCTGGCCAGCTGAGACCGGCGCGGGAGAGCTGAATTGACCCCTTTTCACCAATGGCGGTGACGGGGGAACCACTTCGGAATCCCGGGCGTTAGGGAATTAGGGCAATGGCCACGTCATGCCCGGACGTTGGCAGACTTGAGGAGGTCGTGATGCCGCTCTCGGAACACGAACAGAAGTTGCTGGAGCAACTTGAGAAGCAGCTGCATGAGGACGACCCAAAGTTTGCAAGCTCAATGGGATCGGTCCCCGGACGCTCATGGTCCACCCGCCACCTTGTCATCGGCGTGCTCGCGACTCTCGCGGGCGTGCTGCTGTTATTGGTCGGGGTGTCGATGCAAAACATCTTTATCGGGGTCCTCGGCTTTGTTGTGATGGGCGCCGGCGTCTATTTCGCCACGATGCGCAGTTCTGCGGTCGGCAAGGCCAGGGCAGCCGGCGGACGCAAGCAGGGCAAGCCCAGGAGTTCGTTCATGAGCAACCTCGAGCAGCGCTGGGACGAACGGCACGGGGGCGAGTCCTAAACCGCTCAGTGACGGCCCCGTAAAGTCCTCCACTTCCCGCCACCGGTCCGCCGGGGAGCGGCGCGAGACCCGCTTCGGCGGGTCTTTCGCCATTTAACGCGGTTATTTCCGGCGCCTTTGCTGCAGCCGTGCTGGAATTTGGCTTCGACGGCGCCGCAAAAGGGACAACCGCACCGAATTATTCGCTCCCGCGCCGGTGCGCCCCGTCAATCGGTGCGGGGCGGGAGGCAAGCAGGCAAAAATCGCTCCACTTTCCCCCACCAGTCCCGATTCCCTGCAAATGCTGGGAAGAAGGGGGATAAACATCCGCAGAATTGTCTAAACATCCCGGGCGTGTCGTTGACTGTGGAGCGATGTGGAGTAATGTGGAGGACGTAAGAGGGTAGTGGCAGCACAGGGGACGTTGGACTTCCTAAGACAGACAGGCGGTGGGCCGTGTTTCTCGGCACACATTCGCCGCGTCTGGATGAAAAAGGTCGAATTATCCTCCCCGCGAAGTTCCGAGAGGAACTTGCCAGCGGGCTGGTTCTCACAAGGGGCCAGGAGCGTTGCATCTACGTCTTCAGTGAGGCGGAATTCGGACGGGTTCACGAGCAGATGCGGGAGGCTCCAATTTCCTCCAAGCAGGCACGTGACTACATCCGTGTTTTCCTCTCTGGAGCCTCGGACGAGGTACCTGACAAGCAGGGGCGCGTGACGATTCCGCCGGCGCTCCGGGAGTATGCAGGTCTTGGCCGGGAACTCGCCGTCATTGGCGCAGGATCCCGGGCAGAGATCTGGGACGCCCAGGCCTGGAATGAGTACCTGGCCGAAAAGGAAACCGCCTTCTCGGAAACAGACGACGCCATCCCGGGGATTCTCTGAACCCCCACTGATCCACCAGCAAACAACGTTCCTTGATCGAGATCTCCAGCCGCCCATCCGGTTGTTGTCCTGGCTCACTTCCCCGGAGCCAGGCCGGCGCAGGATAGGCGCGGATGGGGATCTGGACCAAGGAACGTTGCGTAAGAGCAGTACCAAGCAATCCGCAACCAGCAAAGCGCAACCAGCAAAGCTCAAAGCAAACAAGGCCAACGAAAGGACGAAGGCATGACGGATCCCGACCAGGCGAAGCCGACGTCCGAACGCCATGTACCGGTCCTCAAGGACCGGTGCATCAATTTGTTGGCCCCCGGCATCGAGGCCGCACGGAGCCGCGGTGAGACCCCCGTGGTGATCGACGCGACGCTCGGCATGGGCGGACACTCCGAGGCCCTCCTGGAGCGCTTCCCGGACCTTCACCTGATCGGCATCGACCGCGACGAGGAGGCCCTGGCACTGGCGGGGGCCCGGCTGGCGCCCTTCGAGAACCGGACCGACCTCGTTCACGCCGTCTACGACGAAATCCCGGACGTCCTCGAAGACCTGGGCTTCACCGAAGTCCACGGTGTGCTCATGGACCTCGGCGTATCGTCGCTCCAGCTGGACGAGCGGGAACGCGGCTTCGCCTACTCCTTCGACGCGCCCCTGGACATGCGGATGGACACGAGCCGGGGCCAGACGGCCGCCGACGTCGTCAATAACTACAGCGAAGAAGAACTCGTCCGGATCATCCGGAAGTGGGGCGAAGAGAAGTTCGCCGGCCGCATCGCGAACAGGATCGTGGCCGCGCGCGCCGAAAAGCCCTTCACCACCACCGGCGAACTGGTCGAGCAGATCCGGGCCGTGGTGCCCGCCGGTGCCGCCAAATCCGGCGGCCACCCCGCGAAGCGCACTTTCCAGGCGCTCCGGATCGAGGTCAACGAGGAACTGGACGTCCTCGAGCGCGCCATCCCGGCAGCGATCGAGGCCATCGCCCTCGGCGGCCGCGTGGTGGTCATGTCCTACCACTCCCTGGAAGACAAGATCGTCAAGGGCTTCTTCCAGGCCGGATCGAAGTCCTCGGCGCCGCTCGGCTTCCCGGTCGAGCTCGAAGAGCACAAAGCCGAACTCAAAACCCTGACAAAGGGCACCGAGGTACCCACCGCCGCTGAAATCGCCGAAAACCCCCGCGCAGCTTCCGCCCGGCTGCGCGCCGTCGAACGCATCAAAGCCAGGAGAGCCGCATGAGCACCGCCGCCGTCAACAGCTACCCCGTTGCCCAGGGCGCCACTGCCCGTGCCCTGCCCGGCCTCCGCCCCGGCCTTGACCAGCCCCGCAAGGCACGCACCCCGCTGTCGGTGGTCCGCTCCGTGCCGCGCAAGCGCCGCGCACCGTTCGTGGTGCTCTGCTTCGGACTCCTGGCGATTGCCCTTATGGCCGTGCTGGTCCTGAACATCTCCGTCTCCTCCGCCCAGTACCAGCTGGTCCAGCTCCGCAGTGAACAGACCACACTGACCAAGCAGAACCAGGACCTCACCCAGCAGGTGCAGAACTTCGACGCCCCGCAGAACCTGGCGGCCAAGGCCACGGAGCTGGGCATGGTGGCTTCGGTCGCCAAGGGCCAGATCGACCTCTCCACCCTCAATGTCACCGGTAAGGCCAAGCCGGCCGTCAAGGGTGATGCCCCGGGCGCCGTCATCGCTGCACCGGCCGTCGCCGGGCAGCTCACGGTGGTCCCGCCGGCCACGGAGAACGAACCTCTCGCCCAGCGCAAGGGGCCGGCCACGGAGAACGAGCCTCTCGCCCAGCGCAAGGCGGCAGACACCAAACCGGCGGACACAGACAAGGCGCCGGCAGCTGTGAAGCCCGCACCCGCACCGAAAACCGCCGCCCCCGCCGTGGAACTCCACGGCGGCTCGGTTCCGGCCCCCGCACAGAAGACGCCGGGGCAGTAACGTTCACTGACCACCAGCAAGGCAAGCAGCAAGGACTCACCGTGGCGAAGAACTCCGGCAGGGCAAGCAAGGCGAAAGCCCCAAACCCCACCCGGCGGCTCCGCGTGGGGCTGGGCATCATGCTGGCGCTCCTGCTGGTGGTCGGCGGCAAGCTGTTCATGGTCCAGGGCCTGGACATCGGGGGACTGGCTGAGGCCGCCCTCAACAACCGGCTCACGCCCACCGTGCTGCCCGCGGAGCGCGGCAGCATCCTTGATTCCTCCGGCGCGGTCCTGGCCAGCAGCGTCATCCGCTACAACGTCGTGGTGGACCAGACAGTCAACACCAAGACCGAATCCTTCCGCCGGTTCGAGACCATCAACGGCAAGGACGAACTCGTCAAGGTCACCCGGGACCAGGGCATCTCCGAACTCGCCGCCGTGCTCGGCATGGACCGAGGCACCCTCCGCGATGCCCTGACAGGAACCCAGCGCTACTACATCGTGGCCAAGGACCTGAAGCCGGACATGGAGGACAAGGTGTCCAAGCTGCAGATTCCCGGCATCGTCACCGAAGGCACCAGCAAGCGGGTGTACCCCAACGGCTCCGTGGCCGGCGGAATTGTGGGTTTCCTCAAGGACGGCAGCACCGGACAGGCGGGCCTCGAGCAGACCCAGGACGAGGTACTCAAAGGCACACCGGGCAAGCGGCTGTTTGAAATCGGCGCCGACGGACTGCGCATCCCGGTGGGCGTGGACCAATTGACGCCGGCGGTGAACGGCAAGGACATCAAACTCACGCTGAATTCGGACCTGCAGTACTTTTCCCAGCAGGCCATCCAAAGCCAGAAGGACAAGCTCAGCGCCGAGTGGGGTGTGATTGTGGTCCAGGACGCCAAGACCGGCAACATCGTGGCCATGGCCGATACCGACTCCCCGGATCCGAACGACCCCGGCAAGGTTGCCGCCGAGGACCGCGGCGTCCGGGCCGTCACCGCCGCCTACGAGCCCGGCTCGGTGGAGAAGATGATCACGGCCGCAGCTGCGATCCAGGAAGGAAAGTCCAGCCCGCTGGACAGGTTCACCATTCCACCGACCTACACCGTGGACGGCCAGACCTTCAGCGACGCGTTCGAACACGGCACTGAGCAGCGGACGCTGGCGGGCATTGTCGGCTACTCCATGAACACCGGCACAGTCATGGTGGGCCAGCGACTGAGCAAGGAACAGCGCTATGACTGGCTGCGGAAGTTCGGCATCGGCGATGCCCCCGACATCGGTCTGCCGGCCGAATCCAAGGGCATCCTGACCCCGGCCGACCAGTGGGACGGGCGCCAGCAATACACCGTGCTCTTCGGCCAGGGCGTCGCCCAAACCACCCTCCAGACCGTCCGGGCCTACCAAAGCATCGCCAACGACGGCGTGATGCTCCAGCCCCGGCTGATCGACAGCTACATCAACCCGGACGGTGCCGAGGAAAAAGTCCCGGCCAAGGCCCCGCAGCAGGTCGTCTCCAAAGAAACCGCCAAACAGGTCCGCGACATCCTTGAGAGCGCCGTAACCGAGGGTGAGATCAAAGAGGCTGCTATCGACGGGTACCGGGTGGGCGCCAAGACCGGCACATCCGAATCACCCTGCGACGACGGCAAATCAGGGTTCTGCGGCTATACAGCCTCCATCATCGGAATGGCGCCCATGGACGATCCGCGGTTTATTGTTGAGGTGGTCCTGCAACGGCCCAAGGGAAGCATCTTCGGAATCACCAACGGACCGGTGTTCCGTTCGGTGATGAGCCAGACGCTGCGCACATTCAACGTCCAGCCCTCCACCGGCGAACCCGCGCGGCTGCCGCAGTACGCCAAGTAGCGCCTGTTCCACCTGGCACCCGGAAATCACCAGCCGACGCCACACCCATTGCCTGCGCGCCGGAGCATTTCCGCGTGCGCAGGTCCCGATCTACCAGTGCCCGATTCATTCAGTGCCAGATTTTTCAGTGCCCGATTCATTCAGTGCCCGATTCATTCAGTGCCCGATCCACTAGCACCACAACGGAGATCCACTTTGTCAGAGCTCACCGACCCCGATGCTTCCGCGCCGTCCGGCCATGACTCCAACCAGGGCTTCCGGCCCACTGCGGTTGCCGCAGTGCCGCTGGCAGCCATTGGCGCGGCGATCGGCGTGGCCGTTCCCGGTGCGTCCGGCTCCGTCCAGGTCACCGGGATATCCCTGAACTCCCGGTCGGTCCGCCCGGGAGACCTGTACGTGGCCCTGCCGGGCGCCACACGGCACGGGGCCGACTTCGTGTCGCAGGCCGTCGACGCCGGCGCCGTGGCGGTCCTGACAGACGACGCCGGGGCGCGCCTGGTGGCCCTGGGCCATGACATCGCCGTCCCGGTGTTGCTGGCCCACGAGCCGCGCAGCGTGGTCGGCCGGCTGTCCGCGCTCATCTACCAGAGCAGGCCCGACGGCGCCGGGGCACCGGCCCTCTTCGGGGTGACAGGCACCAACGGCAAGACCACCACCACCTATTTCATCAATGCCCTGCTGCGGGCGCTGGGCAAGCGGACCGGGCTGATCGGGACGATTGAGATCCTGGCCGGCGGGGAGCCGATCCCGAGCCTGCTGACCACGCCCGAATCCACGGATGTGCACGCGCTGCTGGCGCTCATGCGCGAACGCGGGCTCGATGCCGCCTCCATGGAGGTTTCCTCGCACGCCGTGTCCTTCCACCGCGTCGACGGCGTGGTGTTCGACGTCGCCGGCTTCACGAACCTCACCCAGGACCACCTGGACCTGCACGGGACCATGGAGGAATACTTCCAGACCAAAGCCCGGCTGTTCACGCCGGAACGCGCCCGCGCCGCCGTGGTCACCATCGATGATGACTGGGGCCGCAAGCTCGCGGCCACCGCCGAAATCCCGGTCACGACCCTGGCCACGGCCGGGACCGACGGCGCCGGGCCGGCTGACGCCGACGGGACCGCGGACTGGACCGTTGCCCGGACTGCTCCGCGGGGCCTCGGCTCAGACTTCGTCCTCCGGCACCGCGACGGCGCCGAGCTGCGCGTCCACACGGGCCTGCCGGGCGGCTTCAACGTCGCCAATGCAGCGCTGGCCACAGTGATGGTCCTCGCCGGCGGCCACGAGCCGGCCGCGGTGCAGGCCGCCCTCGACGCCGCGGATCCCTTCACCGTCGCCGTGCCCGGCCGGATGCAGCTCGTATCCACGGCACCGGCCGCCGTGGTGGACTTCGCGCACAACCCCGACGCCCTGGCCCGTGCACTCGAAGCCGTCCGGTCCCCGGAACCCGGATCCAAAGTGATCATCGTTTTCGGCGCCACCGGCCAGCGGGACCAAGGCAAACGCCCCGCGATGGGGGCCATCGCGGCGCGGCTGGCGGACACCGTGATTGTCAGCGACGACGATCCCCACGACGAGGACGCGGCAGCCATCCGTGCGGACGTCCTTGCCGGGGCCCTGGCGGCCAAGGACGACGAAGGCCTGAACTGCACAGTCCTGGAAGTCTTCCCGCGCGACGCCGCCATCCTGAAGGCCGTGGAGCTCGCCGGGGCCGGGGACACCATCCTGGTAGCCGGGCGCGGGCACGAGGTCTGGCAGGAAGTTAAGGGAGTCAACCTGGCACTGGATGACCGGGTGGAGCTTCGGAACGCCTTGACAGCACGGGGATTCACCGTTCTCGAAGACCACCGGATAGAGTCCTAAACCGAGATGATTGCATTTACAGCGGCGGAAATCGCCGACATAACCAACGGCCGGCTCGCCGCGGAACCGGGAATTACCCCCGCCTCCGTGGTGACCGACTCCCGCGAGGCCACGGCGGGTTCCCTCTATGTGGCCAAACCGGGGGAGAACGCCGACGGACACGACTTCGTCGGCGCAGCCTTTGCCCGGGGCGCCGTATTGGCGCTCGTGGAGCGCGAAGTGGCCGACGCCGCCGGAACGGACTATCCCGCCGTCGTCGTTGAGGACGCTGTCCTCGCCATGGGCGCGCTGGCCGCCGAAGCCGTCCGCCGGATCCGCGCCAGCCGCGCCGCGGCCGGCGCCGCTTTCACCGTGGTTGGCATCACCGGCTCCGCCGGCAAGACCACCACGAAGGACCTGCTCGCCGGAATCTTCACGGCCGCCGGCGCCGAAGGTGCCACAGTTGCACCGCAAGGGTCCTACAACGGCGAGATCGGCGTGCCGCTCACAGTCTTCAAAGCCGACTTCGACACCCGCTACCTCGTCATCGAGATGGGCGCCACGGGCATCGGCCACATCCAATACCTCGCGGACATGGTCCGGCCGGAGATCGGCGTCGTCCTCGGCGTCGGCTCCGCCCACGCCGGCGAGTTCGGCGGCGTCGAGAACATCGCGGTCGCCAAGGGCGAACTCGTGGAGGCGCTCCCGGCCGCGGGCACCGCCGTGCTGAACCTGGACGACTCCCGCGTCGCCGCGATGGCCACCCGGACCCGGGCCCGCGTGCTCGGTTACACCTCACGCGCGGCCACCACCGGCCAGGACAACACCATCCAGACCGACGTGGCCCAAGCCGATGTGGTGAGGGCCGCGGATGTGGAACTGAACGCCGACGGCCACCCGGAGTTTGAGCTCTACCTGCCCGCCGACGTGACGGACGGGAAAGCAGAGCAAGGACCAACCCGGCACCACGTCGCCGCCAAGCTGATCGGCGCCCATCACATGGCCAACCTCCTCGCGGCCGCGGCCGCGGCGCACGCGGCCGGCATCCCCGGCGCGCAGATCGCGGCCTCGCTCAGCGCTCAGACCGCCGCCAGCCGCTGGCGGATGGAGCGCACGGAGCGTCCCGACGGCGTGACCGTCATCAACGATGCCTACAACGCCAACCCGGAGTCCATGCGGGCAGCACTGCGGACGCTGGCCGAACTGGGCCACGGCCGCCGCACCTGGGCGGTCCTGGGCGCCATGCTGGAACTGGGCCCGGATTCCATCCGCGAGCACATGGCAGTCGGCACCCAGGTGGTGCGGCTGAACATCTCCCGGCTCGTCGTGGTGGGCCGGGAGGCGCGGTCGCTGTATGTCTCCGCCGTCAACGAAGGCTCCTGGGGCGACGAATGCGTTTTCGCCGAGACGGCGGACGAGGCCTACGAGCTTCTCCAAGCCGAGCTCCAGCCGGGCGACCTGGTCCTGTTCAAGTCTTCGAACGGCATCGGGCTGCGCCACTTGGGGGATCGGATAGCATTACCCCCACATGCCACCCAAGACTCTCCCGAGCGACTTGCTGAGGGAACTGCCGCAACCGCCACAGAAGGGAGTGCACAGCTGTGATTGCACTGCTGATGGGCGCCGGAATGGCGCTGCTCCTCGCGTTTGTGGGCACCCCGCTGTTCATCCGGTTCCTGGTCCGCAAGGGCTACGGACAATTCATCCGGGACGACGGACCCACCTCCCACCACACCAAGCGGGGCACGCCCACAATGGGCGGCACCGTTGTGGTCGTCGCGGTCCTGGTCAGCTACGGGCTCACGCACCTGATCATGTGGATGATGAACCCGCACTCACCGGGGCCAAGCGCCTCCGGGCTTCTCCTGCTCTTCCTCATGGTGGGCATGGGGCTGGTCGGATTCCTGGATGACTTCATCAAGATCTCCAAGCAGCGCAGCCTGGGCCTGGACGCCAAGGCCAAGCTGATCCTCCAGGGCGCTGTTGGCATCATCTTTGCCGTGCTGGCGCTGAACTTCCCGAATGCCGCGGGCCTGACCCCGGCGTCCACCCAGATCTCGCTGGTGCGCGATATTCCGTGGCTTAACCTCGCGTTCGCCGGAACCGTGCTCGGCGCCATCTTGTTTGTGCTGTGGTCCAACCTGATCGTCACGGCCGCGACCAACGGCGTGAACCTCACCGACGGCCTCGACGGCCTGGCCGCCGGCGCTTCCGTCATGGTGTTCGGGGCCTACACGCTCATGGGCATCTGGCAAAGCAACCAGGCCTGCGGATCCCCGAGGCAGGCCGGCAGCGGCTGCTACTCGGTCCGCGACCCTCTGGACCTGGCCCTGCTGGCCGCCATCCTGAGTGCGGCGATGGTCGGCTTCCTGTGGTGGAACACCTCGCCAGCAAAGATCTTCATGGGCGACACCGGCTCCCTAGCCATCGGCGGCGCCGTCGCAGCCTTCGCGATCCTGTCCCGCACTGAACTGCTGCTGGCCTTCATCGGCGGGCTCTTCGTCCTCATCACGCTCTCGGTCATCATCCAGGTGGGCTACTTCAAAATCACCAAGGGCAAACGGTTCTTCAAGATGGCACCGCTCCAGCACCACTTCGAACTCAAGGGCTGGGCCGAAGTCACGGTGGTGGTCCGGTTCTGGATCCTGTCCGGGTTGTTTGTCGCCGCCGGCCTGGGCATCTTCTACGCCGAATGGGTGGTGCTGCTGTGACCGGTCCCATCCCCGCCCCGCTCACCACCTCGCCCCGGCTGCAGGGACTCACCACCTGGGATTCCGACTGGGCCGGCCTGCGCGTCGTGGTCACCGGCATCGGCGTCTCCGGATTCGCCGCCGCCGACACCCTCATTGAACTCGGCGCCCGGGTGGTGGTGGTGGACGCCGCCACCAGCGCCAAGGCGCTGGCCCAGGCCGACACGCTCCGGATCGTCGGCGCCGTGGACGTCCTGCTGGGCGAGGATGCGGTGGAGTCTGTTCCGAAGATCGACGGGCAGAAGCCGGACCTGGTGGTCACGTCCCCGGGCTGGCGCCCGGACCAGGCCCTGCTCGCCGCAGCGGCGCGGGCGCACATTCCGGTGTGGGGCGACGTCGAGCTCGCCTGGCGGCTCCGCGAACGCGAGGGCCGCAAGACCGCCGACTGGCTGGCCATCACCGGCACCAACGGCAAGACCACCACGGTCGGCCTGACCGAGTCCATGCTCCAGGCCGCCGGCCTGAAGGCGATCGCCGTAGGCAACGTCGGAACCCCGATCCTGGACGCCCTGCGCGATCCCGTGGACTACGACGCCTTCGCGGTGGAACTGTCCAGCTTCCAGCTGCACTGGAGCCACTCGGTGTCGCCGGTGGCCAGCGTGTGCCTCAACGTCGCTGAAGACCACGTGGACTGGCACGGCTCCTACGCCTCCTACCTCGCCGACAAGGCCAAGGTCTACGCGAACACGCAGAAGGCCTGCATCTACAACGCCGAGCAGATCGAGACCGAACGCATGGTCGAGGACGCGGACGTGGTGGAAGGCTGCCGGGCCGTGGGATTCACCACACTGACCCCGGCCATCAGCATGCTCGGCGTCGTGGAAGGGCTGCTGGTTGACCGGGCGTTCATCGCCGAACGCAAGGACAGCGCGGCCGAACTCGCCTCGATCGCCGACCTGGGACCGGTGGCGCCGCGCCACATGGTGGCCAACGCGCTGGCAGCCGCTGCCCTGGTCAGGGCCTACGGGGTGGAGCCATCGGCTGTGCGCAAGGGCCTGCTGAACTACCTTCCGGGAGACCACCGGATCCAGCTGGTGGCCCGGCACGACGGTGTGCTGTGGATCAACGATTCCAAAGCCACCAACCCCCACGCCGCCGCCGCCTCGTTGTCCGCATTCCAGAATGTGGTGTGGATCGCGGGAGGCTTGTCCAAGGGCGTGAATTACGACTCCCTGATCCAGGAACAGGGCAGCCGGCTCAAGGCCGTGGTCCTGATCGGCGCGGACTCCAGCGATCTGCAGGCCGCCCTGAAGCGACACGCGCCGGATGTCCCCGTGATCGGGCAGGGCAAGGGCGAGACTGAAGACGTGCAGACTGCCGGTATGGCCAAAGCCGACGCAGGCCCTTCGCCGATTTTCGGCGAGACTGTGATGGCCCAGGCCGTTGCCTCGGCGGCTCAGCTGGCCGCCTCCGGGGACACTGTGCTGCTGGCCCCGGCGGCTGCTTCCATGGACCAGTTCTCTTCCTATGCTCACCGTGGCGATGCCTTCATCGAAGCTGTCCGCGAGCTCGTGGAAGGGCAGGCTCAGACCAGCGAGGAGTAACAATGGTCAGCACGCCCACACGTACGACGGCGGCACGATCCGCCGCAGGCGGGGCCAGCACTGGCACGCCCGCCGGCCGTCCGTCCCCTTCGGCGGCACGGCCAACGGCCGGCGGCCCCGCCGTCACCCCCGCGGCCCGGGTGCGTGCCTGGAGCCGCGGATTCTGGTCCGCGCTGGAAGGCACCGGCAAGTCCCGCAACGGATCCACGTACTACCTGATCCTTGGCTCCACCCTGGCGCTGACTGCGATCGGGATCATGATGGTCCTCTCGGCCTCCAGCGTAGAAGCCATCGCCGCGGGGGAGTCGCCGTACTCGGCCGCCCTCAAACAGGGCGGATTCGCCGCGATTGGCGTCTTCGCGATGCTTGTCCTCTCCCGCGTGAACGTGGTCTGGCTACGGCGCTTCGCCTGGCCGCTCATCTTCCTGGCCATTGCGCTGCTGGGCCTGGTCCTCCTCGTGGGACGCAGCGCGCTGGGCAACCAGAACTGGATCGACGTCGGTCCGTTCACGTTCCAGCCCTCCGAAGCCGCCAAGCTTGCCCTCGCGCTCTGGATGGCCACCGTGCTTGACCGCAAGGCCAAGCTCCTCCACGAATGGCGCCACGCGCTCATTCCGGTCGTGCTCCCGGGCGCCATTGCGGTCCTGGGCCTCATCCTGGCCGGAAACGACCTCGGGACGGCCATGATCGTGATGATCATCGTGGCCGCCGCGCTGTTCTTCGCCGGCGTGCGGCTGTACCTTTTCGGCTTCGCCGGGGCGGTCCTGGCCCTTGGCGCGACGATCCTCGCCGTCACGAGCCCGAACCGGATGTGCCGCATCCTGTCATGGACGGGCCAGACCTGCGCCGACGGCTCCGACCTGAACTACCAGTCCACCAACGGCCTGTACGGGCTCGCATCCGGCGGCTGGTTCGGTGTCGGACTGGGCCAGAGCCGGCAGAAGTACAGCTGGATCCCGGAAGCGCACAACGACTTCATTTTCGCGATCATCGGCGAGGAACTCGGACTGGTCGGCACGATCGTCGTCCTGGTCCTGTTCGCCATCCTCGGCACCGCCATCTACCGCGTGGTCGTCGCCCAGCACGATGTCTTCCACCGCGTCCTGGCCGGCACGATCATGGTCTGGCTGCTGGGCCAAGCCAGCGTCAACATGGCCGTGGTCACCGGGCTGGCACCGGTGATCGGTGTCCCCTTGCCGTTCATTTCCTATGGCGGCTCGGCCCTGCTGATGTCGCTGTGCGCAATCGGCGTCGTCCTGTCCCTGGCCCGGGCCCAGATGGACCCGGGCATGCAGCCGAAGAAGATGCTCAGGTTCGGCCCGGCCGCCTTTGCCAATTCCGTGCGGAGGGCCCGCGCTGCCCGGGCTGCAAGGACTGCCGCCAGCCGGTCCGCCGCCAGCACGGCCTCCAGCCGGTCCGCCGCCCGCACGGCAGCCCGACCCAAAGCCCCCGCAAGTAAGAGCCCCACCAAGGCCCCCGCAAGCAAGAGCCCCGCCAAGAGCCCCGCCACCAAGAACCGTACGAAAGCGTAAACAGCCCTTCATGAACACCGAGTCGCCCTTGTCCGTGGTCCTTGCCGGCGGCGGAACCGCCGGCCATATCAGCCCGCTGCTGGCAATTGCCGGCGCCCTCCGGCAGTCCCACCCCGGAGTGCAGCTTCTGGCTGTCGGGACCCCCGGCGGAATGGAAGCGCGGCTCGTCCCGGCGGCCGGCCTGGACCTTGCCACCATCAGCCGTGTCCCGCTCCCGCGCAAGCCTTCCGCGGATCTGCTCCGGCTGCCGGGCCGGATGGCCGGTGCGGTGAAGCAGGCGGGTTCCATCCTGGACGAGGCCGGCGCCGACGTCCTGGTGGGGGTCGGCGGGTACGTGTGCACACCGATGTACCTCGCTGCCCGGCGCCGGAAGATCCCAATCGTGGTCCACGAGGCCAACACCCGTCCCGGCCTGGCCAACCGTGTCGGCGCAGGCCTCGGCGCCCACGTGGCAGTGGCCTTCGCCGAGACCAAACTGGGCCGCGCCGCCCGGCACGTAGGCATGCCCATGCGCCCCGAAATTTCCGGCCTCGACCGCGCGGCCGCCCGGGCCGGTGCACGGCAGGCGCTCGGCCTGGACGCGGACCGGCCGACGCTCATCGTCACGGGCGGGTCCTCGGGCGCCCAGAGCATCAACCGGTCGCTCGCTGCGGCCGTAGGGGCCCTCGCCGACGCCGGCGTGCAGACCCTGCACATCACCGGCCGCGGCAAGTCCGTCCACGACGCCGACGGCAAACCGCTCGCCGCGCCAGGCTACCGGCAGGTGGAGTACGTCGACGGCATGGAAACCGTCTATGCCGCGGCGGACCTGCTGCTGGCCCGTGCCGGAGCCGCCACGGTCTGCGAGGTGGCCGCCGTGGGCGTGCCTGCCGTTTTCGTGCCCCTGCCCATCGGCAACGGCGAGCAGGCGCTGAACGCCGCGGGCCTGGTCGCCGCGGGAGGCGCATTGATCGTCGATGACAAGGCCTTCTCCGCCGACTGGATCAGCGGGAACATCATTCCCCTGCTGCTGGACACGGACAGGCTGGCCCGGATGGCAGCCAGCGCCGAACAGCTCGGCATCCGCGACGCCGACCGGCGCATGGCCGATCTCATCCTCGACGTCGCGTCTTCGAACGAGCACAGCGGGAATCCGCAGCGTCCGAAACAACCGGGCACGAAACAGCAGCGTCCGAAACAGCAGGGCCCGAACCAGCACGGCAGGAAGCAGTAGAGCAATGACCCAGCCCCAACACGGCACGCATGCCCTGGAATCCCTCGGCCGCGTCCACTTCATCGGCATCGGCGGCGTCGGCATGTCCGCCGTTGCCCGCATCATGGTGGCCCGCGGCATCCCGGTGAGCGGCTCCGACGCCAAGTCGCTGCCCGTCATGGCGGACCTCGCGGCCGCCGGGGCGCGGATCGCCGTCGGCTATGCTCCCGGCAACCTGGGAGACGCCCAGACGGTGGTCGCCGGCTCCGCGATCCGGGCCGACAACCCCGAGCTCGCAGCGGCCCGTGCCGCCGGACTCCCGGTGCTGCACCGCTCCGAGGCGCTGGCCGCCACGATGGCGGATGACACTGTGGTGGCAGTCGCCGGAACGCACGGCAAGTCCACCACGACCTCCATGATCACGGTGCTGCTGCAGGGCGCCGGGCTGGACCCGTCTTTCGCGATCGGCGCCAACGTCCCGGCGCTCGGAGTCAACGCGGCACACGGCACGGCGGGCATCTTCGTCGCCGAGGCCGACGAGTCGGACGGCTCCTTCCTGAATTACCGCCCCACGATCGCCGTGGTGACCAACGTCGAGCCGGACCACCTGGACTTCTACGGCACCGCCGAGGCCGTCTATGCTTCCTTCGACAGCTTCACGGCACTGCTCCCGGCGGACGGCGTCCTGGTGGCGTGCGCTGACGACCCCGGGGCCAGGGCACTGGCCGAGCGCACCCTGGCCCGCGGCAACACCCGCGTGGTGCTTTACGGAACCGCCGCCGACGCCGCCATCCGGCTGCACGACGCGGGACCTGGCCGGATGGGGATCTCGACGACGGCGGGCACGTTCGGCGTCGAACTGCAGGTTCCGGGCCGGCACAACGCACTCAACGCTGCCGCCGCCTTTGCCGTGGCGGTCGAACTCGGCGTCGCGCCCGACACCGCTGCGGCGGCACTGGCCCACTTCTCCGGCGCCTCGCGCCGTTTTGAGTTCAAGGGGGAGGGCCGCGGCGTCCGCGTCTACGACGACTATGCCCACCACCCCACGGAAGTCCGCGCCGCCCTGTCCGCGGCACGTGCCGTCGCCGGGGAGCACAAGGTGCACGTGCTCTTCCAGCCGCACCTGTTTTCCCGAACCCGCGAATTTGCCCGCGAGTTCGCCGAAGCGCTCAACACGGCGGACACGGCCCTGGTCCTGGACATCTATCCTGCCCGCGAGGATCCCATTCCAGGGGTCACCAGCGGGCTGATCGCCGAGCACCTGGGCTCAGGCGGCCGCCTTGTCGGACCCGACGGGGAGGCTGTGCGGGCGCTGCTGGCGGCCGCCGGCCCCGGGGACATCGTGCTGACCGCCGGCGCCGGGGACGTCACGGCCTACGGGCCGCTGATTGTCGAGGCCCTGACGGCCGAGGCCGCCGGTGCCTAGCACCAGGCGCCCCACCTACCGTGGCGGGTCCGGCACTAGCGGGTCCGGCACCGGCGGATCCGGCTCCCGGCCGCCGTCCGCCGGTACTGGCACGGATGTCATTTCTGCGTCCAAGACCGCCACGGACACCGCCGCGGACACCGCCGTCGGCCGGTCCCGCAATCCGCAGAACCCGCAGGGCACCCCGGACAACGGTCCCGGCAAGGTGCTGTCCTTCCCCGAGCCCAAGGGCAAGCGCCGCCGGCGGATCCTGCTGAGCACCATCGGGATCGTGGCTGTGCTGATGGCGGGGATCGTCGCGGCCGCCGTCTACTCGCCGGTGCTGGCCCTGCGCTCGGTCACGGTGGAGGGTACAAAGATGTTGCACCCGGATCAGGTCCAGGCCGCACTCGCGCCCCTTCAGGGCAAGCCGCTGCCGCAGATCAGCGAGGAGGAGGTCACAGCCCTGCTCAAGCCGCTGGTCCAGGTCAAGGACGTCACCGCGAAGGCGCTGCCGCCCGCCACCTTGCAGGTGCACGTCACCGAGCGCATTCCCGTGGCCCTGGTCAAGCAGGGCAAGACCTTCCAGCTGGTGGACGTCGACGGTGTCCAGCTCAGCACCACCGCCGATGCCGCCTCGGTATCGCTGCCGGTGATCGACGGCGGCAGCGGAACGCTGCCGAAGGACCTGTTCCAGGCCATCACGGCGGTCCTGGGGGCCCTGCCGGCGGATGTGCTGGCGCGGCTCTCCAACGCCTCTGCCGCGTCGGCCGACGCCGTCGAACTCAAACTCGTCGACGGGCAGACAATCGTCTGGGGCAACGCGGGGGAGAAGGAGCTGAAGGCACGGGTCCTTTCTGCCCTCCTGAAGGTCCCGGCCGACCCCAAAAACCCGGTGAAGGTCTACGATGTCAGCGTGCCCCGGCACCCTGTCACACGGTAGCCGGCAATCGGATCCGCCGCGGCCGGGTGTCCAGCGGACGTCCAGCTGCCCGCGGGACTACTTACAGGGGCTATTTGCCCGGTATTCGCGCGACACGCCCCGGGCGGTTATTGAATGTCCCCTGCATAGGAAATACCGTCACAGACATGAGTTACTTGACATAACTATAACCTTCAAGTCGAAGGTTAAGGTTCAAAGCTTCAAGCAGGACTCGATCAGTTTTCGCATTAGTACACGAACAAGGGACACGTAACGTGGCAGCTCCGCAGAATTACTTGGCCGTCATCAAGGTCGTCGGCATCGGCGGCGGTGGCGTGAACGCAGTCAACCGCATGATCGAGGTCGGTCTTCGCGGCGTCGAATTCATTGCCATCAACACCGATGCCCAGGCATTGTTGATGAGCGATGCCGACGTCAAGCTCGACGTCGGGCGTGAGCTGACCCGTGGACTCGGTGCTGGCGCGAACCCTGAAGTTGGCCGGCAGGCCGCGGAGGACCACGCCGATGAAATCGAAGAGGTCATCCGGGGCGCAGACATGGTCTTCGTCACCGCCGGCGAAGGCGGCGGAACCGGCACCGGCGGCGCCCCCGTTGTCGCCCGGATCGCCCGGTCCCTTGGTGCCCTGACCATCGGCGTCGTGACGCGCCCCTTCACGTTCGAAGGCCGCCGCCGTGCCGGCTCCGCCGAGGCCGGCATCGACGCCCTGCGCGATGAAGTCGACACCCTGATCGTGATCCCGAACGACCGCCTGCTCTCCATCAGCGACCGCAACGTCTCGGTCCTGGACGCGTTCCGTTCCGCCGACCAGGTCCTGCTCTCCGGTGTCCAGGGCATCACGGACCTCATCACCACCCCCGGCCTGATCAACCTCGACTTCGCCGACGTCAAGTCCGTCATGCAGGGTGCCGGTTCCGCGCTGATGGGCATCGGTTCTGCCCGCGGCGAAGACCGCGCCGTGAAGGCCGCGGAGCTGGCCATCGCCTCCCCGCTGCTGGAAGCATCGATCGACGGCGCGCACGGCGTGCTGCTGTCCATCCAGGGCGGTTCGGACCTTGGCCTCTTCGAAATCAACGAGGCAGCCCGCCTGGTGCAGGAAGTCGCCCACCCGGAGGCCAACATCATCTTCGGTGCCGTGATCGACGACGCCCTCGGCGACGAGGCACGCGTCACCGTCATCGCCGCCGGCTTCGACGACGTCAAGGCGACCTCGCCGTCCATGGACCAGTCCCTGCCGGCCGCGCCGCAGCGGCCCGCGACCGCCGCCCCGGCGCCGGCGCAGGCACCCGCCTCCGCCCCGGTCCAGCCGCTGCACGCCACCGTCGGCGCCTCCGGCTACGGCGGCTGGGGCCAGCAGCGCCCCTCTGCCGTACCGGCCGATTCGGGCTTCGACGTCGACCTTCCGGCCGTCGTGGAGCCGGACCTGTCCGGCCGGCACTCCGATGACCTTGATGTCCCGGACTTCCTCAAGTAAACAGTTCCGCTCCAGCATGGCACCGCCGTCCGGCGGTGCCATGCTGCTTTGCGGCGGGTTACGGTGGATTCTATGAACGCAGGTATTCCGGACATGTTGATGGCGGTGTTGTGATTGTTTTGCTGGCGGGCTGAAGTCCGGCCGGGCGTATGGGTGGCTTTCACCGATGCCGGAGCCGGGAACCTGGCACTGCATGTCGGTGATGACCCCGCGGCGGTCCGCCGACGACGCGCGGAGCTCGAAGCGGCCGCCGGGCTCGGCGGGCGCTCTTTCCGGTACATAAACCAGGTCCACGGCAGTGACGTCGCCACCATCGTTGGGTCCACGGCCGCGGACTCCGCGGGCGAAGGTCCGGCCGCGCCCACGGCCGATGCCATGGTCTCCCTGACCGAGCCGCTGGCCGTCCTGGTGGCCGACTGCGTGCCGGTGGTGCTGGTCGGCGAGGATCCGGCCGGGGCGCCGGTACTGGGCGTCGTCCACGCCGGGCGGCCAGGCGTCGCCGCCGGGGTGGTGCCAGCGGCCGTGGCCCGCCTCCGGGAGCTCGGTGCGGACCACATCAGCGCCTGGGTGGGCCCCTCGGTCTGCGGGCGCTGCTATGAGGTCCCCGGCAGCCTTCGCGCGGACGTTGCCGCGGCCGTACCTGCCACCTGGTGCACCACCTCTACCGGCACCCCTGGCCTGGACCTGCCGGCCGGAGTGCGGAGCCAGCTGGAAGCTGCGGGCGTCGCGATCGAATACTCCGGGGGATGCACCCTCGAGGACGACACCCTCTTCTCCTACCGCCGCAACAGCCACACCGGCCGCTTCGCCGGGCTGGCTTGGTCGGACGGCACCCACGGGACTGACGGGGCTGACGGGAAAAGGGAGCATGGCCATGACTGAACCGGCGCAGCGCCCGGAAGTACACGCCGTCCAGCCCGTCACGGCGCCGGGGGAGAGCCATGAGGGCCGAACGGACGCGCTGGAAGGCCCCCGCCTGGCCCAGCTGGAGGCGAACCTCGCGGCCGTCCGCCGCCGGATCGACGCTGCCGTGGCCGCCGCGGGCCGGCAGGCGGCGCCGCCGCGCCTGATCGTCGTCACCAAGTTCCATCCTGCGCTGGACGTCCGGCGGCTGGCGTCGCTGGGGGTCACCGATGTCGGGGAGAACCGGGACCAGGAGGCCGCGGACAAGGCGGCGCAGCTTCAGGACCTTGGCCTGAGCTGGCACTTCATTGGCCAGCTCCAAAGCAAGAAGGCCAAATCCGTGGTGAAGTACGCCGCAGCCGTGCACTCCGTGGACCGGGAAGCCGTGGCCTCGGCCCTGGCCAAGGCGATGGCCGTCGAAGCCGACCGCGCCGGCCGCCCGCCCCTGGACTGTTTCATCCAGGTCAGCCTGGCTGAGGACGAAGGGGCGCACCGCGGCGGCGCGGCGCCCGGCGAAGTCCCCGCGCTGGCCGAACAGGTCGCCGGTGCCGGTGGGCTGAGGCTCGCCGGCGTCATGGCCGTTGCCCCGCTCGGGGCGGACCCGGCGGCTGCGTTCGAAAAGCTGGCGGACATTTCCGGGCGGCTGGCCGAACAATTTCCGTTCGCCACGGGGATATCCGCCGGCATGAGCCAGGACCTCGAAGAGGCCGTCCGCTTCGGGGCGACACACCTGCGCATTGGCTCCGATATTCTCGGTCCGCGTCCGGCCCTGCGGTAAGTTCGACATATTGGAAGGTAATGGCGGGGATTCCAAGGCTGTCTAGTCACTAAGCGGCCCGCTTACGGACAAGATTAGGAGTCGACCATGGCTGGCGCTCTGCGCAAGACAATGATCTATCTTGGGCTCGCCGACGGCGACGAACACTACGAGTCTGAGCACCCCACACCGCACAAGGATGAGGACGAATCCATGGAGCAGGACCGCGAGGAACGACGTGCTCCGGCGCCCGTCCGCGAGGTCCCCCGGGAAGAGCCTCACGCCGCTGAAGAGGAATATCGCGCACCTGTGACACCCATCAAGCGTGCGGCATCGAGCCGCGAAGAGACCACCGGACTCCGGCAAATCACGACCATCCATCCGCGGTCGTACAACGACGCCAAGCTCATCGGCGAAAGCTTCCGCGACGGCATTCCCGTCATCATGAACGTCACCGACATGGGCGAGGCTGACGCCAAGCGCCTCGTGGACTTCTCCGCCGGTCTTGTTTTCGGCCTCCGCGGCAGCATCGAACGGGTGACGAACAAGGTCTTCCTGCTCTCGCCGTCGTACGTCGAAGTCATCGGCGATGACAAGAAGGTCAGCGAGACGCAGGCTAGTTTCTTCAACCAGAGCTAGGCCCGAATATTCGGTACTGATGCCAGGCGGGACACCTGCCTGGCATCCGTGCGGAATTATCCGTGTTGAAATAGAAGTGACACTTTCCTTAGGACACTTCGGTATCCGGAATGAACATGGAGATATGAGTTAGCTCATGGGAATTGTTTTGGGGCTCGTCTATATCGTTCTGTTGCTTTTTTTCGTGGCATTGATCATCCGCCTGGTCTACGACTGGGTGCAGATGTTTGCCCGAAGCTGGCGGCCGCGCGGTTTGGCACTCGTGACAGCCCATGCTGTGTATTCGGTCACGGACAAGCCCCTCAAGCTGCTCCGCCGGCTCATCCCGCCGCTGCGGCTGGGCGGAATGTCGCTGGACATCGGCTTCCTGCTGCTGTTCGTGGCCGTGAGCGTGGCGATGTGGGTCGTCAAGGGCCTGGTGTACGCCCAGCCGATCGCAGCATAGGCCGCAGCCGCAGCCGGGCAGCGACCTGCCCGGGCCCAGGCCCAAACCGAAAGAAATCTCCGGTTTGACACTGCGGTGTTGAATTAGAGGAACCAGACCATATTTAGGTACCGTAGTTTTGACGGCCGGAAGGCCTACTGACTAACTAGACCAACGAGGTGACCAGATGGCTTTGACGCCAGAAGACGTTGTCAACAAGCGCTTTCAGCCGACCAAGTTCCGCGAAGGCTACGACCAGGACGAGGTTGACGACTTCCTGGACGAGATAGTCGTCGAACTTCGGCGCCTGAACCAGGAGAACGACGAGCTGCGCAAGAAGCTCGCCGAATCTGGCGCCGGCACGCCTGCCAGCTCCGCAGCCGCCGCACCCGTGGTGGAAAAGGTCCCGGCACCCGTCAAGGCCGAGAAGGAAGACACCGCCAAGGCCGAGGCCGAGGCCAAGGCAAAGGCGGCCGCAGAAGCCGCCAAGAAGAAGGAAGCCGAGCAGGCTGCCAAGGCCGCCCAGGTTGTCGAGCCGGCACGAAGCGCCGCCACCCCGGCGTCGGAGTCCGCCGCCGGCCTGCTCGCCATGGCGCAGCAGATGCACGACAAGCACGTCGCCGACGGCGAGCAGCAGCGGGACAAGATCATCGCTGAAGCCCAGATCGAGGCCAGCAGCCTCGTCAACGATGCGCAGGAAAAGTCCCGCAAGATCCTCGGTGCCCTCGAGCAGCAGCGCTCCGTCCTGGAACGCAAGGTCGAGCAGCTTCGCGGCTTCGAGCGCGACTACCGCTCACGCCTGAAGGCCTACATCGAAGGCCAGCTCCGCGACCTGGACGCCCGCGGCTCCGTCGCGGCCCCCGAGGTTGGCGAAGCCAGCTAGGGCAAAAAGCAAGTATTCTGAAAGCCGGTGGCTGAGGATTCCTCGGCCGCCGGCTTTTCCCTTTTCCCGCAACGTGCCGGCACCGGCCCAGGTGCCCGGCGCTTGCCGGTACCTGAACCCGGTCCCCGCACTGGCTCCCGATCGAAAGCCCTATGACTGACGCACCATCACCAGACGCCATGCAGCCCGTCGAGGCGGCACAGCCCGTGCGCGCCCGTCCGCGGCGGGCAAAGCTGTTTGTCCTGTTCGCTGCCTTCGCGGTCTTCGCTTACGTGTTCGACCAGCTCACCAAGCTCTGGGTCACGACCACCATGACCGAGGGTGAGCGGATCCCCGTGCTTCCCCCGCTGCTGCACTGGTTCTACATCCGCAACTCGGGGGCGGCGTTCTCGATCGGCGAGAACGTCACCTGGGTGTTCACGATCATCATGGCGGCCGTGTCTGTCGCGATCCTGCTGCAGCTGCGCAAGCTCGGCTCGCTCTGGTGGGCACTGGCGCTGGGGCTGCTGCTCGGCGGCGCACTCGGCAACCTGACGGACCGGCTGTTTCGCGAGCCGTCCTTCGCGATGGGCCATGTGGTGGACTTCATCCAGCTGCCAAACTTCGCGATCTTCAACATCGCCGACTCCGCCGTCGTCTCCGCCGTCGTGATCATCTGCCTGCTCACGCTCCGCGGAATCTCCCTGGACGGCTCACGCCACACGAAGGATACGGTGGCTAACGATGTCTGAGACTGCCTCAGGAAACGCCGCTGACATGGCGGCCGACATGGCCAGCGAAGCCGGCACCGCACCCGCCGGGCACCACCGCTTCACCGTCACGGAGGACCTCGCCGGTTCCCGTGTGGACGCCGGATTGGCCAGGCTGATGGACATCTCCCGCTCCCAGGCCGCCGTCCTGATCGCCGAAGGCAACGTCACCAGCAACGCAGGGAAGGTCGGGAAGTCCCTCAAACTCACCCTGGGCACCGTGCTCGAGGTCGTGGTGCCGGACCGCAGGGACCCCCTGGAAATCGTGGAGGAAGTAGTGGACGACCTGTGGATCCTGCTGGACGATGACGAATTTGTGGTCATCGACAAACCGGTCGGTGTGGCCGCGCACCCCTCGCCCGGCTGGGTGGGGCCCACGGTGGTGGGTGGCCTCGCCGGGCTCGGCTACCGGATTTCGACGTCGGGCGCCCCGGAGCGCGCCGGCATCGTCCACCGGCTCGACGTCGGCACTTCCGGTGTCATGGTGGTGGCCAAGACCGAAAATGCCTACACCGTGCTCAAGCGGGCCTTCAAGGAGCGCACCGTGGACAAGGTCTACCACGCCGTCGTCCAGGGCCTTCCCGATCCGCTGGCGGGCACCATCGACGCGCCCATCGGCCGGCACCCGGGCCATGACTGGCGGTTTGCCGTGACCGAGGACGGCCGTGATTCGGTGACGCACTATGAGGTCCTGGAAGCTTTCGGGAAAGCTTCACTCGTGGAGGTGCACCTCGAGACGGGCCGCACCCACCAGATCCGCGTGCATTTCTCGGCCCTGCGCCACCCCTGCGCCGGTGACCTCACCTACGGTGCTGACCCGAGGCTGGCCGCCACCCTCGGCCTCACCCGGCAGTGGCTGCACGCCCGGGAACTGTCCTTCGACCACCCGCGGACAGGGGAGCGGGTTACCGTCGCCAGCGAGTACCCGCAGGACCTGCAGTACGCGCTGACGGTCCTGGAGTCCGGAAACGCCTGAGCCGCACGGCACGGGCGGCCTGAATCCACGGGGTTCTGGCGGGCCGCCCGTTGCCGCCGTTCCGTCCCGACCGCCGTGGCTGCACGCCGCCGTCGTGGCACGGCACTAGAATGGTGCGGTGACTTCCAGCAACGACTCGTTTGTCCATCTCCACAACCACACCGAGTACTCGATGCTGGACGGTGCCGCCCGGCTCGGTGAGCTGTTCGACGAAACCGAACGGCTCGGCATGCCGGCCCTCGCCACGACCGACCACGGCTACCTGTTCGGCGCCTTCGACTTCTGGAAGCGCGCAACAGACCAGGGCATCAGGCCCATCATCGGCGTCGAAGCCTATGTGACTCCCGGGACCGCCCGCACGGACAAGACCCGTGTGCGCTGGGGCGAGGAGCACCAGCGCAAGGACGACATCTCCGGCGGCGGCTCGTACACGCACATGACCCTCCTCAGCTACAACAACGTGGGCATGCGGAACCTTTTCCGGGCCTCCTCGATCGCCTCGCTGGACTCGGTCTTCGGCAAATGGCCCCGGCTGGACCGCGAGCTGCTGAACACCTACTCGGAAGGGCTCATCGCCACCACCGGGTGCCCGTCCGGCGAGGTCCAGACCCGGCTGCGGCTCGGCCAGTACCGCGAAGCCGTGGAGGCCGCGGCGGAGTTCCGCGACATCTTCGGGGCCGAGAACTACTTCTGTGAGCTCATGGACCACGGCCTGGACATCGAGCGGCGCGTCACCGGTGACCTGCTGCGCCTGGCCAAAGACCTGAATCTGCCGCTGGTGGCCACCAACGACCTGCACTACACGCACGAGCACGACGCCAAGGCGCATGAGGCCCTCCTGGCCATCCAGTCCGGTTCCACCCTCCTGGAGCCGACCTACGACAACGGCGGCTCGCGCTTCGCCTTCTCCGGCAGCGGCTACTACCTGAAGTCACCGCAGGAAATGCGCGAACTGTTCCGCGACCACCCCGAGGCGTGCGACAACACGCTCCTGATCGCCGAACGCTGCGAAGTTTCCTTCAACACCGGCGCCAACTACATGCCCCGGTTCCCCTGCCCGGAGGGGGAGGACGAAACGTCCTGGCTTGTCAAGGAGGTCGACAAGGGACTCCGCTACCGCTATCCCCAGGGCATCCCGGACAAGGTCCGCAAGCAGGCGGACTATGAACTCGAAGTCATCACCTCGATGGGCTTCCCGGGCTACTTCCTCGTCGTCGCCGACTTCATCAACTGGGCCAAGAACAACGGCATCCGGGTCGGTCCCGGGCGTGGCTCCGGTGCCGGCTCCATGGTGGCCTACGCCATGCGCATCACCGACCTGGACCCGCTGCACCACGGCCTGATCTTCGAGCGCTTCCTCAACCCGGACCGCGTCTCCATGCCTGACTTCGACGTCGACTTCGATGACCGGCGCCGCTCCGAAGTGATCGACTACGTCACGCGCAAATATGGCGACGAGCGCGTGGCGATGATCGTCACCTACGGCACCATCAAGACCAAGCAGGCCCTCAAGGACTCTTCCCGTGTGCTGGGCTACCCGTTCAGCATGGGCGAGCAGCTGACCAAGGCGCTGCCGCCGGCGGTCATGGCCAAGGACATCCCCCTGGCCGACATTCAGAACCCCCAGTCCAAGCGCTACAGCGAGGCCGGCGACTTCCGCCAGCTCATCAGCACCGACCCGGAGGCCGCCAAGGTCTTCGAGACGGCGCTGGGCATCGAGGGCCTGAAGCGGCAATGGGGCGTGCACGCCGCCGGCGTCATCATGTCCTCGGACCCCATCATCGACGTGATCCCGATCATGCGCCGCTTCCAGGACGGCCAGGTCATCACCCAGTTCGACTACCCGACGTCCGAGGGCCTCGGCCTGATCAAGATGGACTTCCTCGGGCTGCGAAACCTGACGATCATTTCCGATGCCCTGGAAAACATCAAAATGAACCGCGGCATCGAGCTCGACCTCGAGACGCTCGAGTTGGATGACACGGCGTCCTACGAGCTGCTGGCCCGCGGAGACACGCTGGGCGTCTTCCAGCTCGACGGCGGCCCCATGCGGTCCCTGCTCAAGCTGATGAAGCCCGACAACTTCGAAGACATCTCCGCCGTGCTGGCCCTCTACCGGCCCGGACCCATGGGCGCCAACGCGCACACCGACTACGCGCTGCGCAAGAACAAGATCCAGGAAGTCATCCCGATCCACCCGGAGCTCGAGGAACCGCTGTCCGAAATCCTCGGCGGGACCTACGGGCTGATCGTGTACCAGGAGCAGGTCATGGCCGTGGCGCAGAAGCTCGCCGGCTACACCCTGGGCCAGGCCGATATCCTGCGCCGCGCCATGGGCAAGAAGAAGAAATCCGAGCTGGACAAGCAGTTCGCCGGCTTCTCCCAGGGCATGCAGGACAACGGCTATTCCATGGCCGCGGTCAAGACCCTCTGGGACATCCTGCTGCCGTTCTCCGACTACGCCTTCAACAAGGCGCACTCGGCCGCCTACGGCGTGATCTCCTACTGGACCGCGTACCTGAAGGCGCACTACGCGCCGGAGTACATGGCTGCCCTGCTGACCTCGGTGGGCGATGACAAGGACAAGTCGGCGATCTACCTCAACGAATGCCGGCGTATGGGCATCACGGTGCTGCCGCCCGACGTCAACGAGTCAGCCCTCAACTTCACCCCGGTGGGCACCGACATCCGCTTCGGCATGGGCGCCATCCGCAACGTCGGCGTGAACGCCGTCGAAGCCATGGTGGCGGCGCGCGAAAAAGAAGGCGCCTACGCCTCCTTCAAGGACTACCTCCTGAAGGTCCCGGCAGTGGTCTGCAACAAGCGCACCATCGAATCCCTGATCAAGGCCGGTGCCTTCGACTCGCTCGGCCACCCCCGGCGGGCCCTGGCCATGATCCATGAAGAAGCGATCGACTCCGTCATCACCCTCAAGCGCAACGAGGCGATCGGCCAGTTCGACCTCTTCGCCGGCTTTGAGGACCAGGAGCCCGAGGCGTCGCTCAGCACTGAGATCCCGGACCTGCCGGAATGGGAGAAGAAGGACAAACTGGCGTTCGAGCGCGACATGCTCGGCCTCTACGTCTCCGACCACCCGCTGCAGGGACTGGAAGGGCTCCTGAGCCAGCACGCCGACCGGTCGATCACCTCGATCATCGCCGAAGACGGCCCGCCGGACGGCTCGATCGTGACCATCGCCGGCATGATCACCTCGCTCAGCCGACGGATCGCCAAGGCCAGCGGCAACGCCTACGCCCGGGCCGAAATCGAGGACCTCGCCGGTTCCATGGAGGTCATGTTCTTCGGCCAGGTTTACGGCCCCATCGCCTCGGTGCTCGCGGAGGACCTGATCGTGGTGGTCAAGGGCCGGCTGCAGCGGCGCGACGACGGCGCCGTCACCTTGAACTGCATGGAACTCTCCGTGCCGGACCTCAGCGACAGCCAGAACGGGCCAGTGGTGATCACCATGGCCACGCACAAGGCCACCGAGGCCGTGGTCACTGAGCTGGGCGACGTGCTGCGCACGCACCGCGGAAATTCGGAGGTCCGCCTGCACCTGCAGGGCGACACCCGGGTGGAGGTCATGGGCCTGCCGGTGCACCTGCGCGTCAACCCGAGCCCGTCACTGTTCGGCGACTTGAAGGTGCTGCTCGGCCCGACGTGCCTGGATAACTAGGACGGACCACCAGCCCCGGGCACTGGAACGGCCGGCCGGCCGGAGGCTAGATCTCGTAGTCGAGCGGAACGGGCTGGCTGTAGGCACCGGAGTGGTAGAGCAGGGGAACACCGTCGTCGCCGACCTGGCCCTCCACCACCTCGACCACTACGACCGCGTTGTTCTCGAAGGAGAGCCGCATCTGGACCTTGCCGATCAGCCAGCCGCTGACTCCCTTGAGCACGGGCACCTCGTGGGGTCCGAGCTCCCAGTGGTCGCCGTCGAACCGGTTGCCGGCCCGGGCGAAACGGTCGGCGAGCTCCTGGTTTTCCAGCCCGAGCATGTGCACGCCAATGTAGGTCGTGTTCGCCACGGCCGGCCACGAGCTGGAGGTCCTGGCCATGTTGAACGTAAAGCGCGGCGGCTTGGCGGACAGAGAGGCCACTGAGGTCGCCGTGAATCCGAACGGGACGCCGTTGTGGTTGGCCGTGATGATGGCCACGCCCGCCGCGTGCCGGCGGAACATTTCCCTGAATGTTCCCTCGAAACTACCTTCATCTGTGGCCACTGCGATCCAACTCCCTGCTGCACGTGCGTGTCGTACTTCTACTCTGCCAGCGTATTGCGCAGGGGAATCGAGTGCGGCATTTTCTTTACGTCTCCCGTCATGTGCTTCCGGCCGGCGTCATGCGCCGGGGGAATCCTTGTTACGGTTTGTTGCATGACACAGTCCGCAGTAGACGGCCCCGTCCACCACGCCGGGGAACCCGCACAGCCCGGGCGGCGTCCCGAGGGGCAGCCCGGGTCCGGGGGGACATGGCGGAAGGCCGCGGTCATCGCGGCCGCCGGCATCCCGGTGGGGCTGCTTTGGTGGCTCCTGGCGCCGTCGGGCCTGAATCTCCTGACCGGAAACCCTGACCTCGCCGCCGGCACCAACACCGCCACCTGGCTGCCCCGGGACCTTGTGCTGGCGGGGCTGTGCCTGCTCACAGGGTGCATTGCCGGGTCGTTCGTCGCCGGCAACAAGCAACAGCAGCCCGGCCCCGGCACCGTTGTCCTCGTGGTCCTCGCCGGCGCTGCCGGTGCGCTCATCGCGTGGGGAACCGGTGTGCTCAGCGCCCAATGGTGGGGAGCGCCGGCGGATACTTCGGCCAGCGCCAGCGTCGCCTTCTCCCTGCGCTCCTATGCGGTCCTCGCCATCTGGCCGGCAGCGATCGCCCTGGCCATCTTCCTGAACAGCCTCTTCCCGGGCAACGGCGGCAAACCCCGCCGCCGCGGGGCACGTAAAATGATCGGGTGAGCCTAACTCCTGACAGCCCCGTGACCCCGATGACCGCCGCCCTTAACTTCCGCACGGTGGACGTGCGCGGTGCGCACCTGTCTCTCGCCGGACTCCGCGCCGCCGTGCCCCGGGCACAGTCCGGGACGATGGCCGACGCCGAGGGCAAGGTCCTGGATATCATCTCCGCCGTCCGCGCGCGGGGCTTCGGCGCACTGCGGGAGCTGGCACTGGCTTTCGACGGCGTCGAGCAGACGCATCCCCGCGTCCCGGCCGAGGCGCTGCGTGCAGCCCTCGAGAACCTGGATCCCGCCGTCCGCGCGGCCCTGGAGGAGTCCATCAAGCGGGCCCGCGCCTTCGCCGACGCCCAGCGCCCGGCGAACATCGACGTCGAACTCGGAGAGGGCGCCGTCGTCAGCCAGAACTGGGTGCCGGTGGCGCGCGTGGGGCTCTATGTCCCCGGCGGCCTGGCCGTCTACCCGTCCTCGGTGATCATGAACGTGGTCCCGGCCCTGGCCGCCGGCGTCGAATCGATCGCCCTGGCTTCGCCGCCGCAAAAGAACTTCGGCGGCCTCCCGCACCCCACGATCCTGGCTGCGGCCTGCCTGCTGGGCATCGAGGAGGTCTACGCGATCGGCGGGGCGCAGGCCATTGCGGCCTTCGCCTACGGCATCCCGGCCGACGCGTCCGACGGCGGCCACCTCCCCGGGATCGACCCCGTGGATGTCGTCACCGGTCCGGGCAATATCTTCGTGGCCACCGCCAAGCGCCTGGTCAAAGGCGTTGTCGGGATCGATTCCGAGGCCGGCACCACGGAGATCGCTATCCTCGCGGACGCCACCGCCAGTCCGGCGCTCGTGGCCGCGGACCTTATCAGCCAGGCCGAGCACGACCCCAAGGCTGCATCGGTGCTGTTCACCGACTCCGAGGCCCTCGCCGCCGAGGTCCGCGTGGAGCTTGAGCGGCAGGCCGCTGCCACCAAGCACTCGAGCCGCGTCCGCGAGGCACTCTCGGGCCCGCAGTCCGGGGTGGTGCTGGTCGAGGACCTGGAGCAGGGCATCGCCGCCTGCGACGCTTACGCCGCGGAACACCTTGAAATCATGACCGCCGACGCCGCCCGGGTGGCCGGCCGGATCCGCAGCGCCGGTGCGATCTTCGTGGGGGACTACAGCCCCGTGAGCCTGGGGGACTATTGCGCCGGCTCCAACCACGTGCTGCCCACCAGCGGCACCGCGGCCTTCTCCTCCGGACTGAACGTGACCACGTTCCTGCGCGCCATCCAGGTCATCAACTACACCCGCTCCGCGTTGGAGCAGGTCAGCGGCCACATCGTCAGCCTCTCCGGCGCGGAGGACCTGCCGGCGCACGGCGAGGCCGTCACGGTGCGGTTCGCCGCCCGGTAGTTCAGGACCCAGACCACTACATGTAGTAATTACAGGCTTGTTATTCAGCTACATCTAGTCGTAAACTGAGGTCACAGCGGATTGCGACAGGGGAGGAGCCGACATGTATTGCCCGTTCTGCCGGAACCCTGATTCGCGCGTCGTGGACAGCCGGATCGCCGACGACGGCTCCGCCATCCGGCGCCGCCGGCAGTGCCCCGAATGTGGCCGCCGGTTCACCACCGTGGAAACCACAAGCCTGACCGTCATCAAGCGCTCCGGGGTCGGCGAGCCGTTCAGCCGCAGCAAGGTCATCAACGGCGTGCGCAAGGCCTGCCAGGGCCGCCCGGTCACCGAAGACGACCTCGCCCTGCTGGCGCAGGAAGTCGAGGAGGCGATCCGGGGCTCCGGCGCCGCCGAAATCGAGGCCCACGAAGTCGGGCTGGCGATCCTGGAGCCGCTGCAGCGTCTCGACGAGGTCGCCTACCTGCGGTTCGCCAGCGTCTACCAGGCCTTCGAATCCCTCGAGGACTTCGAATCGGCGATTTCCCTGCTTCGCCATGAGGCAGAGACCAAGGGCCGGGACGGCACGAGCCCGGACAAGCGGCCGCTGCAGGCGCCGTCGTAAATGTCCTGATTGTCCTGGCGACTGTGTCCCAGGATCCACCACAGACTCCGGTGGTGGCAGCGGAGGGGAAGCCGCAGCCACCACCGGCTCCACCTCACCGCTCCACAAAGAAATTGAGCTATCACTCCGGGTCGTTCCCAGCGTTCAGAACGGCCCGGAGTGATAGCTCAATTGGCTTTAATCCCGCGATGGGCCTTTATTTGGCCAGCTTGTGCTTGAGGGCAATCTCGATGGCGGCGCCCACGATCCCGGCGTCGTTCTTCAGCTCGGCCGGGACGATCGGCGTCCGCAGCTTCATGTGCGGCAGGTACTCGTCCGCACGCTTGGAGATGCCGCCGCCCACAATGAAGAGCTCAGGGGAGAACAGGAATTCCACGTGGGAGAAGTAGCGCTGCAGCAGGACGCTGTACTGTTCCCAGCTGAGGCCCTCGCGCTCACGGGCCACGGCTGAGGCCTTGGTCTCGGCGTCGAATCCGTCGATCTCCAGGTGGCCGAGTTCGGCGTTGGGAACCAGCTTCCCATCGAAGATGAACGCCGAGCCGATGCCGGTGCCAAGGGTGATCACCAGCACCGTGCCGGCGACTCCCTCGCCGGCACCGAAGCGGGCCTCGGCGAGTCCGGCGGCGTCGGCGTCGTTGATGACCTCCACCGGGCGGCCGAGACGCGCCGTGAGCATGGCATCGATGTCGGCTTCCAGCCACGACTTGTCCACATTCGCGGCCGAATGGACCACACCGTGCTGGATGATGCCGGGGAAGGTCACTCCCACGGGGCTGCTGGCGTCGGGGGCATCGGAGCGGGCAGAGAGCTCGGCGACAACCTGCGCGACGACTTCGGCCACGGACTCAGGGGTGGAGGGCTGCGGCGTCGGGAAGCGCACCCGGTCGCCGATTAGCTTCCCCTTCTTCAGGTCCACGATCCCGCCCTTGATTCCGGTCCCACCGATGTCAATGCCGATCAGGGGGGCGTTCTTCTTCGACTTTTCGTCCTTCTTGGCCAATGTCGTTCCGTTCGTGGCAGGGGCGGGCTGTAGTGACCGGGCAGGGCCGGTGGTGAAAGAGCGGGGTGGTTCCGGGAACTAGCGTGTGGAGCGGGCGGTCAGGGCAGCGTGAGGACCTCGGCACCGGACTCCGTCACGAGCAGGGTGTGCTCGAACTGGGCGGTGCGCTTGCGGTCGCGGGTCACGACGGTCCAGTCATCGGCCCACATGTCCCAGTCAACGGTGCCCAGGGTCAGCATTGGCTCGATCGTGAACACCATACCGGTTTCCATGGTGGTGTTGTATGCCGGGGCCGCGTCATAGTGCGGAATGATCAGCCCGGTGTGGAAGGCTTCGCCAACTCCGTGCCCGGTAAAGTCGCGGACCACGCCGTAGCCGAAGCGCTTTGCGTAGGACTCGATGGTCCGGCCGATCACGTTGATTTCGCGTCCGGGAGCCACGGCCCGGATGGCGCGGTTCAGCGATTCCCGGGTGCGCTCGACGAGGAGGCGGGATTCCTCGTCGACGTCGCCGACCAGGAAGGTGTAGTTGGTGTCGCCATGGACGCCGCCGATGAAGGCCGTGATGTCGATGTTGAGGATGTCGCCGTCCCGGACCACCGTGCTGTCCGGGATGCCGTGGCAGATGACCTCGTTGAGGGACGAACACAGGGACTTCGGAAAGCCCCGGTATCCGAGGGTGGAGGGGTAAGCGTTGTGGTCCAGCAGGAACTCATGGCCCACCCGGTCCAGCTGGTCGGTGGTGACGCCGGGTTCGACGTGCCTGCCGACCTCCACGATGGCCTGGGCGGCGATTTTGGAGGCGATCCGGATCTTCTCGATGGTCTCCGCCGACTTGACCTCGGACCCCGTGAACTTCGCAGGAGCCGGCTTGCCCACATATTCCGGACGCGGGATGGACGGCGGCACGGGAAGCTGCGGGCTCACTGTCCCCGGGACCAGCGTGCCGATGGGTGCAGTTGAGGCTAGAGAAGGCATAGATTGATCATATAAGTAGCCGGGCTCGCCCCGGAAAATGCAGCCCGGAAAACACACCCCGGAAAACACGCCCGGACACGCTCCGGGCCATGAAGGAGCCCCGATGCCCGAATACTGGTACAACGTCAACACCCACGAGATCGAGGAAGACGCGATGTCCGACTGGAGCCAGCTGATCGGACCGTACAAGACCCGTGAGGAAGCCGAACACGCGTTGGAAAAGGTCAAGGCGCGCAATGAGGCTTGGGACAAGGACGAGGACGACTAGCCCGTACGGGCCTGCTGCGCCCGCGGGAACGTCCCCCGGCGATCGCGGGCACGACACCGCACAGGCTGACTGATTTTTCCCAGCCCCTGATTCTCACCCTGTGAGGGTGGGTGCGAGCCGGTTGCCGACAGCCATACTGGGAAAATGCCGACGCGCGTTGCCCGCACCCGCGGCGCCCGAATCTCAGACCTCGCCAGGCTGGCCCTCGCCTGGGCTGCCTCGACTGTTGCCCTCATCATCACCGGCGCCCTGCTGCCAGGGTTCTCTGCGGCCAGCTGGTGGTCATACGCCGCCGTGGCGGCGGCAGCCGGCCTCGTCGGCCTGGTCCTGCGCCCCGTGCTGGTGGAGATCTCGGCCAGGGTGGGCTGGGTAGCAGTGCTTCTCACCGCCCTGGTGGGGCAGGCCCTGATCATGTACGTCGCCATCCGTCTGGTGCCCGGCATCGAGTCGACGCCGTTGACAGCCCTCGCCGCTACCTGGGTCAGTGCCGTCGTGGGCACGCTCATTTCGTGGGCCACCACAGCCGGAACCGATGACGGCCTCATCACCTCGCTGGCCGGACGGGCACGCCGGCAGGAAACGGTGACCGATCCGGAGGTTGACGGTGTCCTGTTCGTCCAACTCGACGGGGTGCCTTTCCCGGTGCTGCAGTGGGCAATCCAGTCCGGGGGAGTGCCCCATCTCCGCCGCTGGCTGGCCTCGGGAGATTACCAGTTCCGTGAATGGACTCCCCAGCTGCCTTGCACGACGCCGGCGAGCCAGATGGGCATTCTGCACGGCACGGTCGACGGGATCCCGGCCTTCCGGTGGTATGACCGTGAGCTCCAACGCGTCCTGGTGGCCAACCGTCCGGCAGACGCCCGGGTGATTGAGGACAGACACAGCACCGGCCAGGGACTGCTCTGCGACGACGGCGTCTCCATCTCGAACCTGTTCACCGGTGACGCGCCCCGCTCGTTTTTGACGATGAGCCGGGTAGAGGTCCGGCGCGGCTCGACCCAAACCCGCCGGGCGTTCGCCTGGTTTTTTGCCACCCCGAACGGCTTCATGCGCAGCTTCACGCGGACCGTCGGCGAGATCTTCAAGGAGCGTTGGCAGGCCCGGAGACAGGTCAAACGTGACCTCAACCCGCGGGTGCGGCGGGACTGGACCTTCGCCCTTCTGCGGGCAGTCACCAACGGTCTGCTTCGGGACCTGAACACGGCGCTGGTGGCTGAGGAGCTGCGTCGCGGCACGAAGAGCATCTATGTCGACTACGTTGACTACGACGAGATTGCCCACCACGCAGGCATGTTCCGCCCCGAGTCGCTTGCAGCCCTGGATGGCTTGGACCGCACGCTCGGCGCCTTGGCCGAACTCGCCGGGTCCGCTCCCCGCCGCTACCGGCTGGTGGTGCTCTCGGACCACGGCCAGTCCCAGGGCACGCCGTTCGCGGACAGGTATGACCAGGCGCTTGGTGATCTGTGCGCGGAACTGATGCAGGAACACGTTCAGAACGTGGACGCGTCCGTCGAGGGACTCGGGCGCGCGGACTCCATCGCCGGCGACGTTGCCACTGGCGGATTGTCCGGGAAGCTCGCCGGCCGCGCCGACAAGGTGCTGACCAAGGCACAAGAGACGCCGGCACAGCAGACTTCCGGCCCAGGCAGCGCGGAGGATCCGGTAGTCGTGTTGGGCTCGGGCAACCTGGGCCTGGTGTACCTGCGGGGTGACCGGCGCCTGAGTCTCCAAGCCCTCGAGCATCGGTGGCCTGCCCTGGTCCCTGGCTTGGCGGGCCATCCCGGCGTCGGATTCGTGGCCGGCATCGATGAAGAGGGCGGGGCGTGGGCGATCGGAAGCGGCGGGCGCGTCAATATCACCAGCGGGGCGGTGGAGGGCACCGACCCGCTGGCCGGATTCGGGCCGCATGCGGCGCGGGTGCTGAATCTCGCGCTGATGCACCCCGAGGCTCCGGACCTCTATGTCAACAGCGCGGTGGATCCCGTGACCGGCGACGTTGCAGCGTTCGAAGGCCTCGTGGGATCCCACGGGGGTCTGGGGGGTTGGCAGGACCGCGCCGTGCTGATGGGCCCGGCCGATCTCATGGCGGGGCTGCCCGAGCGGATCGAGGGTGCCGGGGAACTCCACCAGGTGCTGGTGGCGATGCTTGAGTCCTGTGGCCAGCGCGCCACGACGGCGTCCCGCGGCTGAGCGACCAACTGGGGGATTTCCCCCGGGCGGGTCCAATCCGGGGCCAGGGGCTTACGAGGGCGCGACCCAGGACTGGCCGGGAGCGAGGACGACTGCCGTGCAGCCGGGAGCCTGTTCCGCCACGGCAGTGGCGAACCGGTGGCCGGGCCGCTCGAGCCAGCTCCGGGCAAAGTAGGTGACGAACGGAGGGTGCAGCGTCCCCCAGTGCACCGGCAGGGCGAACCGTGCGCCGCTCATCGCGACAGCCCGGGCGGCGGTTTCCGGAGTCAGGTGTCCCGCCGAGAGCCTCGGCCCCCACCCCCAGACCGGCACCAGGGCGACATCGATCGGCCCTCCAGCCATGGCGGGGAGCGCGGCCATCTCCGGGAACAAGCCCGTGTCACCCGCGATCCACACGATGCCCGATTGGCCGCGGACGAGTTGGCCATTGGCGTCGTTGGGTCGGTGCGGCATTGGCCGGCTGTGATGCTCGGCCGGCACCTGGCGGATCTGGACGCCGCTGCCGACTGGGGTCCAGCCGTCGCCCAAGGAAACTGTGTGCGCCAGCTTTCGGCGACGCAGCCAGGCCACGTTCGCCGGCGCGCTCATCAGCGGTGCCCCGCGCAGCATGCGCAGGGAGCGCAACTCGGCGTGGTCGTGGTGCAGGTGGGAGAGGAGCACCGCGTCCGGTCGGTCCCACGAGACCGGGTCCGGACGCGGTGCCAGGCGTCGGAGCAACCCGGCATGGGAACGGAGCAGCGGATCGGTCAGGATCCGAACCCCGTCGAGATCCAGAACCACCGTGGAGTGACCAAGCCAGGTGATTCTCATGTCGGGCGTGCCCGTTTTCGTGTCAGGCCAAGGCCTTTGCCTTGAGGGAATCAAACTCGGTCTGGTTGATGGCTCCGGAATCAAGCAGCGCCCTGGCATCGGCGATCTGGCCGGCCGGGCTGGCCGTCGAGCCTGCGGCCTGCTTGATGTACTCCTGCTGGGCAGCCTGCTGCTGGGCCAGCATCTTCATCTGACGATCGGTCATGCTCCGGCCCCGGGCGATCAGGTAGATGAGGGCGCCGAGCCAGGGAACGAAGATCAGCAGGATAACCCAGCCGGCCTTGGCCCAGCCGCTGAGCTCGTGGTCGCTGAACAAGTCCATCAGGCAGCGGAACCACACCATCAGCGCAGCGATCCAGATGAAGAACCAGAAACTCCAGAGCAGAACGTCCCAGAAGCTATTCGTGTCCATCGATACTCCTCGAATCGTGTCCGCCGCAGCCTGACCTTGCGCTTAGCGCATGAAACCGTCCGGGCCGGCGGAACATCTTGAGGTCCTAATGCAGACCTTATTGGTCAGCCTGCCCGCACCTGAGGCGCAACGCATCGCCCGTGAAGGATGAGGTCTTGCAAAAGAGTCCCCGGATCCGGAAGGTCAGGGGCTCGCTGGAGCGGAACTAGAAGGAGTGTTCCGGGCCGGGGAACTGGCCTGAGCGCACGTCGTCGCCGTAGGCTTTTGCGGCGTCACTGAGCGACGTGCGGAGGTCGGCGTACTGTTTGACGAATTTCGCCATCTTTCCGCCGCGCAAACCGGCCATGTCCTGCCACACTAGAACCTGTCCGGTGGTGGCGCTCCCGGCCCCGATGCCGACCGTGGGGACGTCGACGGCGGCATCCACGGCGGCTGCCGTGGCGGCCGGGACCATTTCCATGAGCACGCTGAACGCGCCGGCGTCGGCCAGCGCGACGGCGTCGTCGATCAACCGCTGGGCGTCATCTCCGCGGCCCTGGACGCGGTAGCCGCCGAGGGAGTGTTCGCTCTGCGGGGTGAAACCGATGTGCGCCATGACGGGGATGCCGGCCTGGACCATGGCGCGGACGGTTTCGGCGTAGAACTTTCCGCCTTCGATCTTGACGGCGTGGGCCAGGCCCTCTTTCAGGAACCGGACTCCGGTGGCAACAGCCTGCTGGGTGGAGACCTCGTAGCTGCCGAACGGCAGGTCAGCGATCACCAGGGCCCGCCGTGCGGAGCGGGCGACGGCCCGGCACAGCGGAAGGAGCTCGTCCACCGTCACGGGAAGGCTGGTTTCGTTGCCGAAGACGTTGTTGGAGGCCGAATCGCCGACCAGGAGCACCTCGATGCCTGCCTGGTCAAAGATTTCTGCGGTGTACTGGTCATACGCAGTGAGCATGGCGAAGCGTTCACCGTTCACCTTGGCCGCCTGGAGATGATGCGTACGGATCCTGGCCGCCGGTTTCCGGGCCGCCTCCGCAGTCCCGCCGGTGCCGCCGTCGGCGGTCCCGCCTGTGCCACTGGCCGACGTGCCCGAAGAGGCGGCCGCTGAAGCCGCTGCCGGGCCGCTGCCGTAGGGGGCCGCAAGTTCTGCGGGCGTGCTGGAATCGGAGCTGTTACTTGAGGCCATGCCACGAGCGTAGTGCGAGACGAAGTGCCGCAGCTACCGCGGGTTGCCCCCGCCCGGCGTGAATCACGTCACACGGGCGGCCTGCGTGGCGGCACAATAGCCCCTCCCGCCGCGAATTCGTCCGGCTTTGTGTTAACGGTGTGTTACGCGGGGGTCCGGCTTCAGCAATCGGTGGCAATGCTTAGTAAAGTGAACCGTGAGCAGCCGCGGGGCCCATGAATGCCGGGCCTGGGGCGGATGGAAGAACCGGAAAGAGGCCAGTATGGACCGCCAGCAAGAGTTTGTCCTGCGGACGATCGAAGAGCGCGACGTGCGGTTTGTGCGCCTGTGGTTCACCGACGTCGTGGGATCGCTCAAGTCCGTAGCCCTGGCCCCGGCCGAGGTGGAAGGCGCCTTCGAGGAAGGACTCGGATTCGACGGTTCCTCGATCGAGGGCCTGGCCCGCGTCTTCGAATCCGACATGCTGGCCCAGCCGGATCCGGCCACGTTCCAGATCCTGCCCTGGCGCGGCGAGACCGAGGCCACATCGCGGATGTTCTGCGACATCCTGACCCCCGACGGCGAACCTTCCGCCGCGGACCCGCGCAACGTCCTCAAGCGCACCCTGGCCAAGGCCGCGGACATGGGCTTCACCTGCTACACCCACCCCGAGATCGAGTTCTATCTGCTCAAGTCCCAGGAGCCGGGCCCGGACGGATCACCGATCCCCGTGGACGAGGGCGGCTACTTCGACCACGTCCCGGGCGGCGTTGCCCAGGACTTCCGCCGGACCGCCGTGACCATGCTCGAATCGGTGGGCATCTCGGTGGAATTCAGCCACCACGAGGCGGGCCCGGGCCAGAACGAAATCGACCTGCGCTACGCCGACGCCCTGCAGACCGCGGATAACATCATGACGTTCCGCACGGTCATCAAGGAAGTCGCGCTGCAGCAGGGCACCTATGCCACCTTCATGCCCAAGCCCTTCACCGCCCACCCGGGTTCGGGCATGCACACCCACTTTTCCCTCTTCGAAGGGGACACCAACGCCTTCTACGAGGCCGGTTCCGAGTTCCAGCTTTCCGAGACGGCGCGCCAGTTCATCGCCGGCATCCTCAAGCACGCCCCCGAATTCACGGCCGTGACCAACCAGTTCGTCAACTCCTACAAGCGGCTCTGGGGCGGGGGAGAGGCGCCGAGCTACCTGAGCTGGGGCCACAACAACCGCTCCGCCCTGGTCCGCGTCCCGCTGTACAAGCCCGGCAAGGGCCAGTCCGCGCGGATCGAATACCGTGGCATCGACTCCGCCGCCAACCCCTACCTGGCCTACGCCGTGCTGCTCGGTGCCGGCCTCAAGGGCATCGAGGAGGGCTACCAGCTCCCCGCGGCGGCCGAGGACGACATCTGGTCGCTGAGCTCGGCGGAACGCCGCGCCATGGGACACGACCCGCTGCCGGCCAGCCTGCACGACGCCATCCGGACCATGGAGGATTCCGAGCTCATGCCGCAGATCCTCGGCGAGCAGGTGTTCGAGCACTTCCTGCGCAACAAGCGTGCAGAATGGCAGGACTACCGCCTCCAGGTGACGCCCTACGAACTGCAGCGCAATCTCGGCATTCTGTAGGATGCCCCGATGAGCCTGGCACGACGCCTCATTGCCGCCGGCTTCAGCGATCTCGACAAGGGCGAGCGGTTCCTGGCGGCCCGGGAACTGGAGGGACTCGACCAGGATGCCCTCTTTGCGGGGCTGCAGCTGGCGGCCAACCCGGACACGGCCCTGCAGTCCCTGGTCCGGCTGATCGAGAAGCACCCGGAGCTGCGCAAGCTTGCCGTCGCGGACCCGGAAAGCAGCGAACCGCTGTACCGGGTCCTGGGCGCCTCCGAGGCGCTGGGCGAGTTCCTCATCCGCCACCCCGAACACCTCGATGCCTTCGACGTGCGGGTCAGTCCGGAACCGATGCCCGCGGACGCCGTGGCCCTGCGGACGCGGCTGCTGCAGTCGGTGCGGGCCGATCCCAAGTCTGCCCGGCCGGTGGCGGCCCTCAGCGGTCAGGAAGCCTACGCGGCCCTGCGCACCGCCTACCGGCGCGGGCTCGTGGAGCTCGCCATCAAGGACCTGTGCGCGGCCGATCCGCTGGACTTCATGCCGGCCGCGGGTGCGGAACTGGCGGATCTCGCCGGCGCTGCGCTCGAGGCGGCCCTCGCCGTGTCCCGGGCCGAGGCGGCGGAGAAGTTCGACGCCGCGGAGGTGGCCGACGTCGGCCTCGCCGTGATCGGCATGGGCAAGTGCGGTGCCCGCGAACTGAACTACATTTCCGACGTCGACGTCATCTACGTGATCGAGTCCGGCGCGCTGGAAGAGACCCGGGCCACGACCATCGGCACCGTCCTCGCCTCCGGGATCTCGCGCGCGATCATGTCCACGAGCCGCGAACCCGGGCTGTGGGAAGTCGATGCGAACCTCCGGCCCGAGGGCAACTCGGGGCCGCTGGTCCGGACCCTCGCCTCGCACGAGAGCTATTACGCGCGCTGGGCCGAGAGCTGGGAATTCCAGGCCCTCCTGAAGGCCCGGACCATCGCCGGCGACACCGTCCTGGGGGCCCGCTACGAGGCAGCCCTGACGCCCCTGATCTGGTCTTCGGCCGGCCGGGAGGGCTTTGTCGAATCCGTCCGCGCCATGCGCCGCCGCGTCACCGAGCACATTCCAGCCGATGAGGAACAGCGGCAGATCAAGCTGGGCCGCGGCGGGCTGCGCGACGTCGAATTCACCGTCCAGCTGCTGCAGCTCGTGCACGGCAAGTCGGATGAATCCTTGCGCTGCCGGGACACCACCTCGGCCATCGCCGCGCTCTCCGCCGGCGGGTATATCGGCCGCTCGGACGCCGCGGAGTTCGACCGCGACTACCGCTACCTGCGGCTGCTCGAACACCGGATCCAGCTGTTCCAGCTGCGCCGGACGCACCTTATGCCGGTGAACGAAGCGTCATTGCGCTCCCTCGCGAAGGCGGTGCTGGGACCTTTCTCCGCCGAGCGGCCCAAGCCGGACGCCCTGGTCGCCGCATGGCGAAAAACCAAGCGCTCCGTGCGGGAACTCCACGAACGAATCTTCTACCGCCCCCTGCTCAATACCGTCGCCACCCTGAGCAGCGAAGAGGCACGCCTGACCCCGGAAGCCGCCCAGGGCCGCCTCGCCGCCCTCGGTTACCTCGATCCCCCCGGCGCCATGCGGCACATCGAGGCCCTCACCGCCGGCGTGAGCCGGCGCGCCGCACTCCAGCGCCAGCTCCTGCCCATCCTGCTGGACTGGCTCGCCGACGGCGTGGACCCCGACGCCGGGCTGCTCGCCTTCCGGCGCGTCAGCGAGGCCCTCGGCACAACCCACTGGTACCTGGGCATGCTCCGGGATTCGACGGCCGCGGCCGAGCGGCTCTGCCACGTGCTCGCCAACTCCCGGCTGATCGCGGACCTGCTGGAGGTTTCGCCCGAATCAGTGGCGTGGCTGGGCACGGACAAGGAACTGGTGCCGCTGAGCTTCGAATCCCAATGGCTCGAAATCACCTCGAAGATGTCCCGGCACGCGGACCCGGAGAGCGCCATGCGGCTGATCCGGCTGATCCGGCGCCGGGAAATCCTCCGGGTCGCCATCGCGGACAGCGCCGGGCTGCTGGAGCAGGACCAGGTGGGGGAAGCCCTCGCCGACACGGACCGGGCCGCCGTGCTGGGGGCCCTCCGCGTGGCGGAGACGATCATCACCGCCGGGGAACCGCTGAAGACCCACGTGCTGGTCGTTGCGATGGGCCGTCAGGGCGGCCGGGAGATCGGCTACGGCTCGGACGCCGACGTCATGTATGTCCACCGCGGACTCCCCGGCGTGCCGGAAGAGGAGGCACAGGCTCAGGCCCTGCAGATCGTGGGCAAGCTCTCCAGCCTGCTGACCCAGCCGCTCAAACCGGCGATCCTGGCCGAGCGGGTACTCGCGGTGGACGCGGACCTGCGCCCCGAGGGCAAGAGCGGGCCCATGGTGCGGTCCCTGGAGTCCTATGCCGAGTACTACCGCCGGTGGTCCCTGGTCTGGGAGGCCCAGGCCTTGCTGCGGGCTCGCCCCATGGCCGGCGACGACGCCCTGGCCGAGGATTTCGTGGCGCTGATCGACACCATCCGGTACCCGGAGTCTTTGTCCGACCAGGACGTCCGGGAGGTGCGGCGGGTCAAGGCCAGGGTCGAGGCGGAGCGCCTGCCGCGCGGCGCCGATCCTGCCCGTCACCTGAAGCTTGGCCGGGGCGGGCTGAGTGACGTCGAGTGGCTGGCCCAGCTGCTCCAGCTCCGGCACGCCGGCCGGCACCCGGAGCTGCGGACCACGTCCACGGTGGACGCGCTCGAGGCGGCCGCGGCCCTGGACCTGATGGACGCGGGGGACACCGTTATCCTCCTGCGGGCCTGGCGGCTGGCGAGCCGGATCCGTTCGGCCAACGTCATCTGGACCGGCCGGCCCTCGGACCTGCTGCCCTCCTCCCGCCGCGACCTTGAGGCGGTAGCCCGCTGGTGCGGCTACGGACAAGGCAATGCCGCGGCGCTGGAGGAGGACTACCTGCGGTTGAGCCGGCGCGCCCGGGCGGTCTTCGAGCGGGTCTTCTACGGCCAATAGGGCCCGACGACGGCCTGCCGGCTGCTGACAGGGCCTACTGACACATGCTGCGGGCGGTGCTACCTTGGGCCAATGGCCAGGCAACTTTTTGTGAACCTTCCCGTCCGGAATCTGGATAAGACCGTTGAATTCTTCACGGCGCTGGGATTTTCCTTCAACCCCGACTTCACCGATGAGAACGCCACCTGCATGATCGTCAACGATGGCGCGTACGTGATGCTGCTCGTCGAGTCCTATTTCAAGACCTTCACTTCGAAGTCCGTCGCCGCTACGGCCGGCACCGCCGAGGTCATCATGTCCTTCTCGCTGGAGAGCCGCGAAGCCGTGGACGAGGTCATCCGTACCGCCCTGACCTCCGGGGGCACGGCATCGGAGGAGGCCCAGGACTACGGCTTCATGTACACGCACAGCTTCCAGGACCCGGACGGGCACCTCTGGGAAGTCTTCTGGATGGATCCGGCCGGACCGCCCAAGGACGCTGCGCTGTAGCCCCTTTCCTGGAGGCGGCGGGCGCCGCCGGCGCGGGTACGCTGTCTACATGTCTGGACATGTATGGCTGCTGCCTTTGAAGAATCTCGACGACGACGCCCGGGCCATCAAGCTTGGGGAGATCGCGCTGCTGGAGCTCGGCGCAGGGCAGCAGAAGTTCGTGGGGGACCCGCTGCGGATGATGCTGATCGGGCTCGAGGAAGAGTCCCGGCACCCGTTCGCCGTGGATGAGAACGGGGCCGCCGTGGGAGTCCTGACGCTCCAGGCTGGGGCGGCGACCCTCGCGGGCTGGCCAGAGGACCACACGGCCTGGCTTTTGCGGGGCTTCCTGATCGACCGGCGGCAGCAGGGCAAGGGCCTCGGCACCCTCGCCGCGGAGGCCGCTGTGCGGGAGGCCGCCAAACTGACGGCGGACCTCGGCAGCGGCCAGGCCGGCGTCGTACTCTCCGTCAACGAACTGAACCCCGGCGGCCAAGCCGCATACCGCAAGGCCGGATTCGAGGACCGCGGCCGCTACGAAGGCGGCGACGCCGGCCCGCAGCGCATCATGTACCGGGCATTCTGACCGAAAGCGCATCTTGACTGGGACGGTGTGTGCCTCAGTATTGAACCACGATCAGCCGCTGGAAAGGTGCATGATGGGTCACTCGCAGATGCAGGTAGAACCGGTCATCCAGGAGCTCCACATCCCCGCCGGGCTGGCAGGACCGGTTGAGTTGACCATGGACGTACGTTGTTTCCTTGTGCCGCACACCGGGGGATTGCTGTTGATCGATACGGGCCTCAAGGGCAGCGCGGATGCGATTGCGGCGGCCTTGGACCGTGTCGGGGCAGCATGGAGTGACATCACCGACGTCGTCCTCACCCATTGGCATCCGGACCACGTCGGCGGCCTCGGCGAAGTCGTGGAACGGAGCCCGTTGGCAGCGATCTGGACGGGCGCTGCGGACGTTTCCCAGATTCCTTCCGCGGTGCCGCTGCGCCCGCTCGTGGAACGTGACAGGATCCGCGATATTCAGATCGTGCAGACGCCTGGCCACACGGCAGGACACATCAGCTTGCTGCATGACGACGGACTGCTGTTCGTAGGGGACGCTGTGGGGACAGCCGGAGGTGTGATGCGACGGGCGCCGGAGCAGTTTACAGCGGACTCTGCGCGGGCCGAAGAGTCGCTTCTGAGACTGAGCTTGCTGGAGCCGGACAGGATGCTCTTTTCCCACGGACCGGAGATCCCCGATCCCGTAGGGGAATTACGCCGGCTTCTCGCCGTCAACGAGGGTTGACGCCTCTCCCTGCGTCAACTAACGTTGACGCAGGAGGTGCTTCATGCAGACATTGATAGGTTCCTTGGACGGCAAAGGGCCGGCCGAGGCGCTCTACGCCGTGGCGGAACTCCACAAAGAACTGGCACGCACGGAAAGCGAAGTGGTGCTGCGTGCCCGGCAGGCCGGACTGTCATGGGAGGCCATTGCAGTGTGCCTTGGCGTCAGCAAGCAGGCCGTGCACAAGAAGTACGGAAAGCGCTGAGGTGCTGGAAAGCGCTGAACCAGAAGGCCGGTCACGGGATGATCCCGTGACCGGCCTTTTAATACTGGAATTGTTGCGGACGAACAGTGTCGGGCCGCTTTATCTAACTAGACGCCGTAGTAGAGCTCGAACTCGTACGGGTTCGGGCGCAGCGAAAGCGGACGGATCTCGTTCTCGTACTTGTACTCGATCCAGGTGTCGATCAGGTCCTGGGTGAAGACGCCGCCGGCCTGCAGGAACTCGTTGTCCTCGGCCAGTGCATCCAGGGCCTCCTCGAGGGTGCCCGGAGCCTTGGGGATGTCCTTGGCTTCTTCGGCCGGGAGCTCGTAGAGGTCCTTGTCGATCGGAGCCGGGGGTTCGATCCGGTTACGGATGCCGTCGATGCCGGCCATCAGCTGGGCAGCGAACGCCAGGTACGGGTTGGAGGAGGGGTCCGGAGCGCGGAACTCGATGCGCTTGGCCTTCGGGTTGGAGCCCGTAATCGGGATACGGATACCGGCGGAGCGGTTGCCCTGCGAGTAAACCATGTTGACCGGGGCTTCGAAACCCTTGACCAGGCGGCGGTAGGAGTTCACCGTCGGGTTGGTGAAGGCCAGGACAGCGGAGGAGTGCTTCAGCAGGCCACCGATGTACCAGCGGGCGGTGTCGGACAGGCCGGCGTAGCCCTTCTCGTCGTAGAACAGCGGCTCGCCGCCGGTCCACAGCGACTGGTGGCAGTGCATGCCCGAGCCGTTGTCACCGAAGACCGGCTTCGGCATGAAGGTCACGGACTTGCCCCAGGCATCGGCGGTGTTCTTGATGACGTACTTGAACTTCTGCAGGTCATCAGCCGCGTGGGTCAGGGTGGTGAACTTGTAGTTGATTTCAGCCTGGCCGGCGGAGCCGACTTCGTGGTGGCTGCGCTCGACCTCAAGGCCGGCCTCGTCCAGGGCAACACACATGGCGTCGCGCAGGTCGGCCTGCTTGTCGGTGGGGGAGACCGGGAAGTATCCGCCCTTGACCGGAGTCTTGTAGCCGAGGTTTCCGCCCTCTTCCTCACGGCCCGAGTTCCAGTGTGCTTCCTCGGAGTCGATCTTGTAGAAGCTGCCCTGCGGGGAGGACTGGTACTGGACGTTGTCGAAGACGAAGAACTCGGCCTCGGGAGCGAAGAACGCGGTGTCGGCAATGCCGGTCGAAGCCAGGTAGGCCTCCGCCTTCTCGGCCACGCCGCGGGGATCGCGGTGGTACGGGTCACCGGTACGCGGGTTCACGATCGAGAAGTTCAGCGCAAGGGTCTTCTCCATGCGGAACGTGTCGATGAACGCCGTCGTGACGTCCGGGATGAGCTGCATGTCAGACTCGGCGATGCCCTGGAAGCCGCGGATCGAAGATCCGTCGAAAAGCTGGCCGTTGACGAAGAAGTCGGCGTCAACGCTCTTGGCAGGCACGTTGAAGTGCTGCTGAACGCCCGGGAGATCGGTGAAGCGGATATCGACGAATTTGATGTCTTCGTCCTTGATGAACTTGAGGACTTCGTCCGCAGTCTTGAACATCTATGCTCCTTACGCATATGAAAGATCTGGCCGTCAGGCACATTTGTCCAGCGCAGTCCAACGGCGGAGAAGGCAAAAAAGCTTCCCCGCTTCGCAGTCGCTAGCAACTGTTACCACCCTAAGGACAAGGGATTTCCCCGCAGTGTCCGCCTTGTTTCGGGGAGGTTACAGAATGTCCTGACACGTAAACGCTAGTCGCCAGTCCACACTGTGGCCTATCTGGTCCACAATGTGACACCCTACCGCCCGCACTGTGGACAGGCCAGAGCCGATAAGCTTGGAGGGTGGTTGATCGCAAAGACATCGGTTCATGGCTCACCGGGCCGGACACATCCGGCATCTCCAGGTACCCGGGGGAGCGGCTCGGGCTGCCCGAGTCCGGGGCAGGATCGGTCGCCCGTGCCGGCCGGCGCATCCTGGCGATCTGCATTGACTGGGGCATCGCGCTGTTGATCAGCAATTTCGCCTTCGGCGGCGACTCCTGGGCCACGCTCGCCGTGTTTGCCATCGAGCAGATCCTGCTGATCGGCACCCTCGGCTACGGCATCGGCCACCGGATCGTGGGGATTCACGTGGTCCGGCTGGGCGGCGGCCCGGCGGGTCCGCTCGCGGCCCTGGTGCGCACCCTGCTGCTGTGCCTCGTCATCCCCGCCGTCATCTTCGACCCGGACCAGCGCGGCCTCCACGACAAGGCGATGAATACGGTGCTCGTCCGGACGTAGCAATCCACGGCCGGATGCACGACGGCGGTGCCAGGCAACGGGGCGCGGCGGGCCTTCGTCCGTTTGCCACGAATGGCCGCTAACTTCCCCGGCATTGCGGCCATGTGCGTCAGATGGGCGCAGCGATGGTGCCGGGGCGCACAGAAACCCGAGGTCCTGGGCGGAGCTAGACTCCCGCGGTCTCCTGGGCCGGCGTCGGCGCAGCCTCTCCGGACCGTTCCGTCAGGTATCCGTGGCGGCCGGCCCAGCGCTCAAACCACACCGTCGCGAAGGGGAAAACGGCGGAGAGCCCGGCGAGCAAGGCAACCCGGAACGGCCAGCGCAGCATTGCCCACAGGCTCAGTGCCGCAATCGCGTAGCCGATGAAGAACGCCCCGTGGATCGGACCGGCAATCTCCACGCCGAGTTCCGTCGTCCGGGTGATCCATTTGAGCACCATGCCGAGCAACAGAGCGGCCCAGCTGAACGCTTCGGCGATCGCCAGTCCCCGGAAAATGCGGATCATCGTGGCGGTCGAGGGAAGTTTCATGCGTATCTCCTAAGTTCTTGCGTCCGTTTTCGTGGCGTCCGGTGTTGCTCTATCCGGTACCTTGCGTCCGTTGTCCCGGGTCCGGTGACCCGGCGCCGGGCGGCCCGACGTCGGGCAGTATAAGAAACGCCCCGGCTGGCGGCCTGAGGTGGCCGTGAACCGGGGCGAATCTGTACTGCGGGCAATTCCGTCATGCGGTGCGGTACTGCCGCCCGCCTAGCGTCCGCGGGTGGGACGGGCCTTGTAGGGATCGATGCCCTTCGGGATGGGCAGGCGGCCGCCAAGCGAGGAAATGCGCTTCGACACGGCGCTGACCTCAGTCTTGGTCAGTTCGCCCTTGAGCTTGTTCATCTTCCGGGCGATCTGGCTGAGCGGCACCTGGCCCTCGCCGCGGCCGCTTTCGATCACGTGGATGGTGACGTTGGGCAGGATGCGCGCAAGGCGCTTGCGCTCGGCATCGACCAGCGGCTTGACCCGGTTGCTGGGTCCTTCGCTGACGAGCACGACGCCGGGACGGCCGATGGCGCGGAAGACGGCATCCTGCGTGCGCGGGTTCACAGCGACGGGCTGGTCCTCGGTGATCCAGCCGCGCTTGAGCGTGCCCAGTGCGGCACCCGAGGCGCCGGGCTGGTTCTCGATCTGCGCGAACGCGGCGCGCTCGGCACGGCGGGACAGGATCAGCGTGGCCGCAAGGGCACCCAGGGCGATGCCGATGATCAGACCGGTGATCCAGTTGTCGAGCAGGAAGCCGACCAGCAGGCTGAGCGCAACAACACCCAGGAACGCCAGCAACATGAGCCAGGGAACCATGGGATCGTGGCGGCGGGTCATCTGGAAGACCTCGCCGATCTGCTTCAGCCGGCTCGGCTTCTTGGCCTTTGCTTCCTTGGGCTTACGGGAGAAAAGACCGCGCTTCGGAGCTTCGGAAGCCGGGCTGGAGTTGCTGGGATCAGGGGAATTCGCCATAGTTCCTTAATTCTACGTGATGGACGGCCAAGGGCCGGCACCGAAGTCATCCGGTGCCGGCCCTTAAGTGGAAGGGTGTCAGAGCAGGGTTCAGGAATGTGCCGCGAGCAGCGAGCTGGCTTCCTGGCGGGTGCTTCCGGAGCTTTCGATGTGGGCGAGTTCGGCCGGGATTTCCCAGCCTTTCTTGCGCATCGCGGTGGCCCAGAGCCGGCCGGCGCGGTAGGAGGAACGCACCAGGGGCCCGGACATGACGCCCAGGAAGCCGATCTCGTCGGCTTCGTGCTGCAGGTCCACGAATTCCTGCGGCTTGACCCAGCGGTCCACCGGCAGGTGCCGTTCGGAGGGGCGCAGGTACTGGGTGATGGTGATCAGGTCGCAGCCGGCCTCGTGCAGGTCCCGCAGTGCCTCGGAGATTTCCTCGCGGGTCTCGCCCATGCCGAGGATCAGGTTGGACTTGGTCACCATGCCGAGCTTGCGGCCCTGGGTGATGACGTCCAGGGACCGGTCGTAGCGGAACGCCGGGCGGATCCGCTTGAAGATCCGGGGCACGGTCTCGACGTTGTGGGCGAAGACCTCGGGCTTGGAGTCGCAGATCGCCGCGATGTGCTCGGGCTTGCCGGAGAAATCGGGGATCAGCAGTTCGACGCCGGTGCCCGGGTTCAGTTCGTGGATCTTGCGGACCGTCTCGGCGTACAGCCAGACGCCCTCGTCGGCGAGGTCGTCGCGGGCCACACCGGTCACGGTGGCGTAGCGCAGCGCCATGGCCTGAACCGAGCGGGCCACCTTGGTGGGCTCGAACATGTCCACGGGGGAGGGCTTGCCGGTGTCGATCTGGCAGAAGTCGCAGCGCCGGGTGCATTCGGAGCCGCCGATCAGGAAGGTGGCTTCCTTGTCTTCCCAGCACTCGAAGATGTTGGGGCAGCCGGCCTCCTCACACACCGTGTGGAGGCCCTCCTTCTTGACGAGGTTTTTGAGCTGGACGAACTCCGGGCCCATCTGGACCTTGGCCTTGATCCATTCCGGCTTCCGTTCCACCGGTGTGGCCGCGTTTCGCTGCTCAATGCGCAGCATCTTCCGGCCTTCTGGTGCCAGTGTCACAGTAAAGCTCCTTCTGGGGTTGCAACTAGGGCTTGTTCATTCTTGCGCAGTTCTTCGGTGATCCGCGACACGAGGTCCGCCGGGGTGACGTCCCTGCCAAGTTCCTGGGTGATAGTGGTGACTCCGGCGTCGCTGATCCCGCAGGCGATGATCTGACCGTAGGGGGCGAGATCGTTGTTGCAGTTGATCGCGAAGCCGTGCATGGTGACGCCTTCGTTGACGCGGATGCCGATGGCCGCGATCTTGCGGTCCGAACCCTTTTCGTCCTGTTCGATCCAGACGCCCGCGCGGCCCTTGATCCGGACGGCGGCGATGCCGTAGTCCGCCAGGACGGCGATGATGACCGCTTCCAGCCGCTCCACGTAGTCGCGGATGCCAGCCTTGTTCTTCAGTTTGATGATGGGGTAGCCAATGAGCTGGCCGGGGCCGTGCCACGTCAGCTTGCCGCCGCGGTCCACGGCCACAACGGGAGTTCCGTCGAAGGGCCGTTCATGGTCTTCGGTGCGCTTGCCTGCGGTGTAAACCGCGGCGTGTTCGAGCAGCAGTACAGTGCTGGGCGCGGTGCCCGCGAGGACCTTTTCATGCAATTCGCGCTGGATGTCCCATCCGCGCGTGTAATCGACGAAGTCCGGGGCGAGACCCAGCTGTTTGAACTCAAGAGTCATGGCATCAAGCTTAGACCCCGCCGCACCCACCTCCCGTTTGTGTGCTTAAGCTCTCATGCCTGTGGATAACTTCTGCACGATTCCGCGCAATCGACTATTCCTTGGGTATGGAAGATCTCCCGCCGGCCGCCGGTGCGGCCCCCCCGGTTCCCGGTTACGACGTCGGACGCCTCCTGGGGCGCGGCGGCAGCGCCACGGTCTGGCTGGTCACCGAACAGTCAACGGGCCGCGAGTTCGCCCTCAAATGCTTCGATGCCGACCGCGCCGCACCGGAAGAATCCGAGGCCGAGGACGTCATGCGGCGCGAAGTCCGGATCCTCTCCGCTCTGGCACACAGCCACCTGCTTCGCGTGCACGCGGTGGTGCGCCTGCCGGTTCACGACTCTGGCGGCAGCGGCCTCGGGCTTGCGCTGGACTACGCACCCGGCGGCTCGCTTGCGGCGCTCGTGGGAAGCCGGGGACGTCTGGGTCCCGGCGAAACGGTGACGGTCCTGACTCCTATCGCGCAGGCGCTGGCATACCTTCACGGCCAAGGCTTCACCCACGGTGATGTGGCCCCCGGCAACGTGCTTTTCACGGCCGAGGGCAAACCGCTGCTGGCCGATCTCGGCGTCGCGCGCATGATGGCCGACGCCGCTGCGGTCGCGGAAGAGGGCACAGCAGGTTTCCAAGATCCCGCCCCCTCGGACGCTGTGCGGGCCGGGCTGCAGCCCGAACGCGACATTTACTCCCTGGCAGCCTTGGGCTGGTATTGCCTCACCGGACGGGCCCCTGAGCCAGGGGCGCATCGTCCACCGCTGAGCCTTCTAGTCCCGGAGGTGCCGGCAGCGTTGGTGGCCGCCCTCGAAGCGGGGTTGAGCGGTGAGCGCCGGGAGCGTCCCCCGGCGGCGGAGTTTGCCGCTATGGTCTACCGCAGCGCCCGGGCGGAGCCCGTCGATCTGTCGGTCTCCGTGCACCCCACGGTCATCCCCCAACTGCTCACACGCAAGGCCGTGCAGTCCGGCCCGGGCCGGCGCCCAGGCGCTGTCCGGAAAGCCGGACTCCACCGCGGATTCCGAAGGTCCCCCGCGCGGCGGGCGCTGCTTCCCGCTCTCGCCGCTGCAGCCGTGGTGGCCGGCATCTGGTTGCTGGCCGGTGGCGGCCCGGCCCCCGACGCCGTCGCCGGGCTGTTTCCGGGGTTCGGCCCGGGCGAGAGCGTGCCGGTGCAGGCAGGAGTCGCCGCGGGTCAGGAGAGGCCGGCGGCACCGTCGGAGGGTCCGGCGGGCGTCTCGCCGCCCTCCACGGCCGACGGCGGGGCCACCGTAGTCCTTCCCGACCTGGAGGCGCTGCTGGCCTCGCCGGATCCGGCGGAGGCCGTCCGCGGTCTCGCCCGGCTTCGCTCGCTCGCGCTCAGCTCCGGGGACTTCGGCCTGCTCGATGACGTCAACGCCCCGGGGTCGGCAGCCGCCGCTGCCGACGCGCGGATCCGAACGCAGCTCAGCGCCTCCGGCCATGTCCTGGCCGGCTTCTCGACCTCCCTGACCCGGATTGAGGCCACCGCGGACAGCAGCCCCGCCCGGGCCGTGGTGGCCATCACCACCGCGCCGTCCGCGTACCGGGAGCTCGATGGGAACGGCGCCATAGTGGCTGAGGTTCCCGCCGCCTCCGCGCAGCAGCTTCACCTCGTCCTGGTGCCCGTCGATGGGCGTTGGCAGATTCAGGACGTTCTACCCCCGGGGCCCGAAGCGGGCTAGGGTTCCGCCGTCGGGGGACCGGTGGTAGCCTCCCTGCGAGACGGCTGCTTGCGAGTGCCTGACGCCGGAGAGGGACGCCATGTCGACCACGGTTCCGAAGAAGCAGATGACCGTCATCCAAGCAGCGTTCATCGGGGTGGGTTCCATGGTGGGCGCGGGAATCTTCGCGCTGCTGGGCGCAGCCGGCGCCGTCGCCGGCTCGGCCGTGTGGGTGTCCTTTCTCATCGCCGGCGCCATCGCCGGCCTTCAGGGGTACTCGTTTGCCAAGCTCGGCGCCACGTACCCGTCAGGCGGAGGCATGCTCGCCTACCTGGCCCGGGGGTTCGGGGAGGGGCACGTTACCGGGATCGTTTCGTGGTTGTTCTATGTGACCGGCGCGATCGTGGGGCCATGGTGGCGTCGTCCTTCGGGGGGTATGCCAGCGCGGTCCTGACCGGTCGTGACCCAACCTGGGCCAAGGTGTTCGCTGTCGCCCTCATCGTGCTCATGACCTTCCTGAACGCTGTCGGTTCCACGGCGGTGGCCAAAGTCCAGTCGCTGATCGTGAAGGCGGTGCTGGCCATCCTGTCCGTGTTCGCAATTGTCACAATCGCGAACTGGAACCCCGCTCTCCTGGATCCGGCCGGCTACCCGGGCGTTCGCGAGATCATCGCGAGTGTGGCGTTGACGTTTTTCGCCTTCCTCGGGTTCGGCGTCATCACCTTCACCGCGAAGGATCTGCCTGCCCCGTCCCGTCAACTGCCCCGCGCCATGTACCTGGCGCTGGCGATCGCCACGACGGTGTACGTCGCGGTTTCCCTGGGCGTCTTCGGAACCTTGACCGCCGACCAGGTCGTCGCCTACGGCGCCACAGCGCTGGCCGAGGCCGCCAAGCCGACGCTGGGCCAGTTCGGATACGTGCTGATGGTGGTCACCGCCCTGCTCTCCACCGCCGGGGCGGTGAACGCCACCCTCTACCCCTCCGTGGGGATGACCCGGCACCTGGCCTCAGTGGGCCAGTTCCCGCCGGTGTTCGGCCGATCCGTGGGTCGCCGGCAAGTACCGGTCGGACTGCTGGTCATGGCCGGCCTCGCGGCCGTGATGGTGCTGCTGTTCAACCTGAACAGCATTGCCTCCCTCGGAAGTGCGGTGGCACTGCTCATTTTCTCCGCCGTCACCCTGGCCCACTTCAAGGTCTACCGGGAGACCGGCGCCCTGCTTTTCATGCTCATCATCGCCCTGATCGCGACCATGGGCACGTTCCTGGTGTTCTGCACCACCACGCTCGTCAACGAACCCGCAACCGCCGCCGCGCTGGTGGTCATCCTTGCCCTAGCGCTGATCACCGATTTGCTGTGGAAGCGCACCCGAAGCCGCGCAAATTAGCACTCCGGCGATCTGACGTATAGGGGAGTTGGGGACTGTTCCCCGCTAATTCCTAGGTCCATGCTGTAGGCACCGAGCACTTTGTGTGATAAGGGGGCAGTGGGCATGTTCAAGCCGACGACTACTCGCCCCAGGCGGTTTAGCTCCGCCTGGCCCGTGGCGCAGACCACGGGGCACTTGAGGGTGTGGCTCACGTGAGCGAACAGGCAGTGACCCGGCCGAAGGCACCACCGGCCGTGTGGATCTCGTGGGTGGCCCTGGCACTGATGACCACGAGTTCGGTGGCCAGTCTCCGTGCTGCCCCGACCATGGCCGTCTACGGCCTCGCTTCAGTCTTCCTCTACATCGTTCCCGCGATCGTCTTCCTCCTGCCCACGTCCCTCGTGTCAGCTGAACTGGCGTCCGGCTGGAAGGGTGGCGTCTACAACTGGGTATCGTCCGGAATCTCCAAACCCATGGGCTTCCTGGCGGTGTGGTGCCAGTTCGCGATGACGATTTTCTACTATCCGACCCTGCTGGGATTCGTCGCGAGCACCCTCGCCTACGTCTTCAACCCGGCGCTGGCCAGCAGCGGCGTGTGGACGGCCTTGGTGATCGTGGTGTTCTACTGGGCCGGCGTGTATGTCTCATCCCGCGGCACGAAGGGCGTGGCAGGCCTGGCCAGCGGTGGCCTGATCATCGGCACCCTGATCCCGGGTGCCTTGCTCGTCATCCTGGGTGTGGTCTTCCTGGGCCAGGGCAACCCGTCGGCCGCTCCGATGACCGCGGCAAACTTCTTGCCCGAATGGGCCGGGCTGGCCAGCCTGGTGCTGATCGTGAACAACTTCCTGTCCTACAGCGGCATGGAGATGAACGCGGTGCACGTGTCTTCCCTGAAGGACCCGCCCAAGGAATACCCGAAGTCGATGTTCCTGGCCATGGGACTCGTACTGCTGATCTTCATCCTGCCGGCGCTCGCGATCAGCTGGATCGTCCCGGCCGATGAACTCTCCCTCACGGCGGGTGTCATGCAGGCCTTCGACGCGGTGCTGTCGTCCTTTAACCTGCAAGGCCTCACTCCGATCCTCGGCATCATGCTGGTTGCTGCCTCCCTCGGCGGCATGCTGACGTGGCTGGCCGGTCCGTCCAAAGGCCTGCTGCTGATCTCGCGTGAGGAAGGCTACCTCCCGCCGTTCCTGCAAAAGCTGAACAAGAACGGCATCCAGCAGAACCTCCTGGTGGTCCAGGGGCTCGTCACTACCGTGATCGCGCTCGGCTACGCGCTCATCCCGGATGTCTCCAGCGCGTACTGGATTTTCTCGGTAATCACCACACAGGTCTACTTGATCATGTACCTGCTGATGTTCGTGGCCGCGGTCCGGCTCCGCCGTAACGACCCGGACCACCCGCGTGGCTACCGGGCGCCGATGCTGATCGGGCTGTGCGGCGTCGGCTTCGCAGCCTCCCTGGCCGCGCTGCTTGTCGGGTTCGTTCCGCCGTCGCAGTTCGGCGACGGCGATCCGCTCGTTTATTTCCTGATCGTGGGCGGCGGCGCACTGGGGCTCGGGCTGCTCGTGCCGTTCCTCTTCTACAGGTTCCGCAAGCCTTCCTGGAAGCTGCCCGACCAACAGACGCAGACGGAGGTCCCGAAGTCATGAGCACGCATCAGGAGTCCTCGACCAAGCGCAGCCGCTCGATCGTTTACATCGTTGCCATGGTCCTGCTCGTGGTGTTCGCCGTCGTCGCACTGCTGAACTTCAGAACGGCGAGGGAGACCCAGCAATCCCTGGCGAAGGCCGACCAGCTGATCGCTGAGATTGAATCCGCCGGCGGGACGGCACCCTCGCGCGAGCAGATAGCCCGGGTGCTCGGTGACGACGGCGGCGCGGTTTGCGCGAACCCGAACGACGCGCTGAGCCGGGCCACCTTCTTGAGCCAGCTGGCGAACGGGGCAACCGGGCCCGGATACAGGCCGGTGATCGCGAACGCCCGGATCGCCGTCGGCGAGCTCGCGATTATCAAGGTCTATTGCCCGGACCAGCTCGCTGAGTTCCAGGAGTTCATCGACGACCTCAAGACGTCCACCACCGGTGGTGCGTGAGCCGTGGACCTGCGCGCCCGCATCACCGATCTGATGGGTCCGGCACGGGAAGAACTCGCCGAGTTCGTGGCCATCCGGTCGGTGGCGGATGCGCGGCAGTTTCCCGTCGAAGAGTGTGCCAAGGCTGCCCAGTGGGTGCTGGACAAGTTCGCCGGACTCGGATTTTCGGATGTGCACCTCGAACGGACCCCGGACGGCTCCGACGCGGTGGTGGGCTCCAGGCCCGGACCCGACCCGGACGCGCCCACCGTGCTCCTCTACGCGCACTACGACGTCCAGCCACCCCTCGATGACTCGGCATGGCGGACCCCGCCCTTCGAGCTCACTGAAGTGGACGGCCGCTGGTACGGCCGGGGCGCCGCCGATTGCAAGGGCAACATCCTCGCCCACCTGCTCGCCCTGAGGGCGCTCGGCAACGACGTACCGGTGAACCTGTTGCTGGTGGTCGAAGGGTCGGAGGAACAGGGCACCGGCGGACTCGAGGCGTTCGTCGCCGGTCACCCGGACCTGCTCCGTGCCGACACCATCCTGGTCTGCGACACCGGCAACGCCGCCGTGGGCCACCCCGCAGCGACCGTGACCCTGCGCGGGATGGTCAATGTCGTGGTGACAGTGGAGGCGATGGCGTCAGAGCTCCACTCCGGCATGTTTGGCGGTGCGGCCCCCGACGCGCTCGCCGCACTGATCTCCATGCTGGCATCACTGCGGGACCGGCAAGGCAACACGACGGTCACGGGATTGGACAACGCCCAGACCTGGACCGGCGCCCCCTATCCGCCAGAGCAGTTCCGCACCGACGCCGGCGTCCTGGAGGGAGTGTCCTTGCTGGGGGACGGCACCGTGTCTGACATGCTCTGGGCACGGCCCGCGGTCACCGTGCTCGGCATCGACTGCCCGGCAGTGACCGGCTCGACGGCGGCGATCGTGCCGCGGGCCGCGGCACGCCTGAATCTGCGCGTCCCGCCGGGCATGGCGGCCGCCGAAGCCCACACGGCGTTGGTCAGCCACCTCAAGGCCGCCGCGCCCTGGGGTGTCCACGTCACGGTGGACCTCGAGGCTATCGGGTCGCCATTCCAGGCGGCAGTTGGCGGCCCGGCCTTTGAAGCCATGAGCGCCGCGATGTCCCAGGCTTACGGCACGCCCATGACAACCCTGGGGCAAGGGGGATCGATCCCGCTCTGCAACGTCTTCGCCGACACCTACCCGGGCGCGGAGATCATCCTGCTCGGCGTCGAGGAGCCACTCGCCCTGATCCATGCACCGAACGAGAGCGTCGATCCGCGCGAGATCAGGGCCCTGGCAGAGTCCCTGGCCCTCTTCCTCCAGAGGTACCCGACGCTGCACGGCTAGTAGCGGCAGCTAGCCGCGCCCCGCCACCCAGGCGGCGGCCCCGGCGAGGGACGGGTGCTGCCAGGCGAAGCTGTTTTCCGCCAGGACGGCCGGCTCCAGCCGCTGGCTCGCGAGCAGCAGTTCTTCGGCGAGATCGCCCATCACCAGCCGCAGCACCGGGGCGGGTACCCGCAGCGCCGCCGGCCGGTGCAGCGCCTTGGCCAGTTGCGTGATCAGGGAATTCACATCTGCGGCTTCGGGGGCGCAGACGTTGACCGGCCCGGAGACGGGCGCCGAGAGAAGCAAGGAAAAGGCGGCGGCCACATCCGGCAGTGTGATCCACGGCCAGAACTGCCGGCCATCGCCGAGCGGGCCGCCGACGCCCAGGCGCAGCAGCGGCAACAGCCGGCCCAGTGCGCCGCCGGAACGGCTCAGGACGACGCCGGTGCGGGGCGTGACCACCCGGACTCCGGCAGGCGCCTCATGCGCCGCGGCCTCCCAGTCGACGCAGATCCCGGACAGGGTGCCGGTGCCGGCCGGCGCGTTCTCGCGCAGCACCGCCGTACCGGCGTTGCCGTAGTAACCGGAGGCCGACTGGCTCAGGAACACGGCGGGCGGCGCGTCGGTGCGCGCCATGGCGGCCGCGAGGGTCCGGGTAGCCCCCAGCCGGGAGGCGCGGAGCTCGTTGACCCGCGCCTTGGTCCAGGGCCGGTCGCCGATCCCGGCGCCGGAGAGGTTGACCACCGCGTCCGCGCCCTTCAGTGCCGTGTCGTCGATCCGGCTGGCGGCCGGGTCCCACTGGAACTCGGCTGGGGACGCAGGGGCACGCCTGACCAGGGCGACGACGTCGTGCCCCTCGCTGCGCAGTGCACCCGAAAGGGCAGTTCCGATCAGCCCGGAGGCCCCGGCAATAAGGATTCGCATGATCCATCTCACCATGCCCGGCACGGCCGCGAAACCTCCCGGGCCGTAAGGACCGTTGTGGCTATGATCGAACGATGACCCCCTCGAGTTACTTCCGTTTCCCGCATCTGCACGGCGATCTGGTCACCTTTGTGGCCGAGGACGACGTCTGGATTGCACCCGTGGGCGGGGGCCGCGCCTGGCGCGTATCCTCCTTGCAACTGCCGGCCCGCAACCCCCGCTTCACCCCCGACGGCAAGCGTCTGGTCTGGACCGTCGTCCAAGGGACTGCCCCGGAAGTCGTCACGGCAAACGTCGACGGCGGCGGCTACAGCCAGTTGAGCTACTTCGGCCACCCTTCCACCCGGGTCAAGGGCTTCACCCCGGACGGCGACGTCCTGGTCACCAGCGCGTTCCGCCAGTCCGACAGCCGTCACACTCACGCCTACAGCCTCCCCGTGACCGGCGGCTGGGCGCAGGAACTCCCGTTCGGCCCGGTCGAGTCCGTGGCCTATGGCCCCGTCGTCGGCGACGAACGCCCTGTGGTGCTCGCCAGCGTCCTCTCGCGTGAGCCGGCCTGGTGGAAGCGCTACCGCGGCGGCGCCGCCGGCAAGCTGTGGATCGACGCCGACGGAAACGGTGAATTCGTCCGGCTCGCTGCCGCGCTGGACGGAAACCTCACCGACCCCCTGTGGGTCAAGGGACGGATCGCGTTCCTGTCCGACCACGAGGGCTACGGAAACCTCTATTCCGTCCTGCCCAACGGCAGCGACCTGCGCCGCCACACGGACCACGAGGACTTCTATGTCCGCCACGCCGCCACCGACGGCGAACGCGTGATCTTCGAATCGGCCGGTGAGCTGTGGCTGCTGCCCGGCCTCGACGCCGAGGCCGTCAAGCTCGACATTGTGCTCGGTTCCGCCTCGCAGGCGCGCCGGCCCGCCCCGCTGAAGCCCTCGAAGCACCTTGGCGACGTCGTACCGGACCGCACGGGCGCGTCCAGCGCCGTCGAATCCCACGGAACCGTCCACTGGCTGCGGCACAAGGACGGCCCTTCCCGCGTCCTTGAGGCCACCCCGGGCGTACGGGCACGGCTGCCGCGGCCCTTCGGCGAGGGCCGGATCGCCTATGTCGCCGACCACGACGGCGTCGAGGCCCTGTACCTGAAAGCCATTGCGGCGCCCCTGGCCGGAGCGGCTGCGGCAGCATCGAAGGCCCCGCAGCCGGCCGTGCAGTCCGCTGCCGAGTCAACGGCCCAGCCGGCAGCTTCCGCCGGGGACGCCGGCATGCGGTTGCCGAAGCCGGTGTCCGCAGCCGCGCTGACCGGCGCAGGATCAATCCCCGCCGCTGCAGGCGGTTCCGTGTCCGGCCCGGTCACAGCGATCCCGGCCCCGGCCCCGGCTGCCGCAGACGGAGCCGGCTCGATCTCCGGCTCCGAGCCCGACCGGGCCGGTGCCGCCGTGGAGGCCGCGCCCGCCTCCGATGAACTGACGCGGATCGACTTCCCCAAGCCCAGCCGGGCCAGCGCCATCGAAGCCAGCCCGGACGGGCGCTGGCTCGCCGTCGGCACGGCCTTCGGTGACATCTACCTTGCCGACACCCGCGCGGGCACGATATCCCAGCTGAGCAGCATCGGCGAGGGCAGCATTGAGGGATTCACATGGTCCCCGGACTCCGCGTGGCTCGGCTGGTCCGAGCCGGTCACGTCCTTCGGGTCCCGCAGCCGGCTCCGGATCACCCGGATCGACGGCGGCACTGGGGCTGCGATCATTGACGTCACCGACGGCCGGTTCCGCGACGAGTCGCCGTCGTTCACCCCGGATGGCAAATACCTCGCCTTCCTCTCCAACCGCAGTTTCGACCCGGTCTACGACGGGCACTCCTTCGATCTGTCCTTCCCGAGCCCGATCAAGCCGTACCTCGTCGCCCTCGCCGCCGACACCCCGTCGCCCTTCGGCCCGAGCGTCGACCTTCACTTCGACGCCGATGCCGACGCCGAGGCAGGTGCCGCCGGAACAGCGGGTGCTGCGTCCGGGCCGCAGCCGGCGGCCGAACCCGTGCCGTCCGTGCGGGTCGACGCCGAGGGTCTGGCCCACCGCGTCATCGGGGTCCCGGTACCGCAAGGCAACTACGCCGGACTCACCGCCGTCGCCGGCGCCCTGCTCTGGCTGGACAGCGAGCTCGCCGGCACCACCGGTGAGGGCCGGGCCAGCCTTGAGGACAAGGGCGCGGCGCCGAGCCTGGTCCGCTACGACCTGGCCAAGCGCCGCACCGCCACGATCGTTGAGGCCCTGGACAGCTACCGGCTCTCCGGCGACGGCGAAAAGATCGTGTTCATCCAGGACAAGCAGATCCGCGTGGCGCCGGCCGCCGCCAAGGCCGATGAGGACTCCGGCCAGCTGGTCAAGGTGGACCTTGGCCGCATCCGGGTGCAGCTGGACCCACTTAGTGTGTGGGGCCAGGCCTTTGACGAGGCATGGCGGCTCCAGCGCGACTTCTTCTGGACCGAGGACATGGCCGGCCAGGACTGGGAGTCCGTCCACGCCCGCTACCGCCCGGTGGTGGAACGCCTCGGCTCCCATGACGACCTGGTGGACCTGCTGTGGGAGCTGCACGGCGAGCTCGGCACCTCCCACGCCTACGTCCGGCCCATAGCCGCTGTCGAGAACGGCAGCAGCCCGCAGGGCCGCCTCGGCGCGGACCTGGGGTTCACCGGCGAGGGGTGGGAAATCACCCGCATCCTCGCGGGCGAGTCCTCGGACCCGCTGGCCACTTCGCCGCTGACCCGTCCCGGCGCCGACGCGAAGCCGGGCGACGTCCTGCTGGCGATCGACGGCGTCGAACTGACACAAACGCGGACCCCGGCGATGCAGCTTGTCGGCGCGGCCGGCCGCGCCGTGGAACTTACCCTGCGCAATGGCGCCGGCCATGGTGCGGCCGCGGGCGCCCAGCGCCGCGTGGCCGTGGTCCCGGTCAAGGACGAAGAGCGCCTGCGCTACCAGGAATGGGTCTCCGGCAACCGGCGAACTGTCCGGGAAGCCTCGAACGGGACGTTCGGCTACCTGCACATCCCGGACATGATGGCCAACGGCTGGGCACAACTCCACCGCGACCTCGACACCGAAACGGCACTGGACGGACTGATCGTCGATGTCCGGCGCAACCGTGGCGGCCACACCTCCCAGCTCGTGGCCGAACTCATCGGGCGCAAGGTCACCGGCTGGAGCATGCCGCGCGGGGAAAAGCCGCGGACGTACCCGCACCACGCTCCCCGCGGACCGGTCATCATTCTCACCGATGAGTTCGCCGGCTCCGATGGCGACATCATCACGCAGGTCTCCAAGCTGCGGGGGATCGGGCCCGTCATTGGCACCCGCACCTGGGGCGGCGTCGTCGGGATCGACAACCGCTTCGCGCTGGCCGACGGCACCGGCGTCACCCAGCCGCGCTACGCCACCTGGTTCGCCGGTGGCGTTGGCTGGGGCGTGGAAAACTTCGGCGTCACCCCTGACATCGAGGTGACCTTCCCGCCGCACGCCTACGCCGCCGGAACCGACCCGCAACTGGAATACGGCATCGGGGCGCTGAAGGAAATGATCCAGGAACTGCCCACGGACCGTCCGCCGCTGCGCGAGGGTTACCGCCGGGTCCGGCCCGCACCGCTGCCTGCGCGCCAGCAGGCCGGCCAGGCCTAGGCGCTCCCGGGCGCGGCCCCCACAGACGGTCCGCGCAGGACAGACGGCAAGGCCCCCGCCACCCTGGATATCCCAGGGCGGCGGGGGCCTCGTCGTACTGCGGCCGGGCTAGGAGGCCAGGGTGGCGTCCAGGGTGATTTCGATGCCGGTCAGGGCAGCGGAGACGGGGCAGCCGGTCTTGGCTTCCTCGGCCAGCCGCTGGAAATCGTCGGCGGAAATGCCCGGGACGCGCGCGGCCAGGGTGAGGTGGCTGCCGGTGATCCCGGTACCCGGCTGGAACGTCACGTCAGCCTTGGTGTTGATCTCCTCGGCCGTGTGGCCGGCCTGGGCCAGGGCGTTGCTGAACGCCATCGAGAAGCACGCGGAGTGAGCTGCCGCAATGAGCTCCTCGGGGCTGGTCTTGCCCTCGGCGGCCTCGGCGCGCGCCTTCCAGGTGACGTCGAAGTTGCCCAGCCCGGAGCTGTCCAGGGTGGTGTTGCCGGCGCCTGTCATCAGGTCGCCATTCCATACAGTGTGTGCGGTGCGTGTTGTAGCCATGTCCACTCCTCGACGTCGTTGTGAATCAGGGGTCCGGCTGGTGCCGGAGCCTGCCGTGATCAATCCTAGGGATTCTGTGCGGCCGCCGCACGGGGGTTCCGCTGTCAGAGGATTGTGACCCGTACAGTGTCGTCATGGAACTTACCGAAGATGCGCAGGTGCCAGGGGCGCCCGTGGCGCGTATTGCCACGATCAAGGTCAACGCCGTCGACGCCGCGCGCCTGGCGCAGTTCTGGGCCGACCTGTTGGGTACGGCCGTCTCCTCGCGCTTCGAGCAGTTCGTCTGGCTGGAGCCCGCCGGCCCTGCGGCGTTGCGCGCCCGCGCCGAGTCCCTCGGTGCCGGGTTCGTGGAGGGCAATGGTATCGGCGACTTCCACTGGGATGTGATGCAGGATCCCGAGGGCAACGAATTCTGCATCGCCGGCGACTGACGGCTTGACGGTGGCAGTTAAACAACGACGGCGCCACACCCCCGCGGGGGAGCGGCGCCGTCATGGCGGGTGCAGTCAGCCGGTTACTGCCACAGGGTCGCGATCGCAACGTTGAGCAGTGCCAGGCCGCCAACGCTGTTGGCAAGGCCCTTGCTGATCGGCTCGCCCTTCTTGTACTTGCGGCGGCCAATGAAGGCCAGGACGCCGACGACCAGGGCGATGACAAGCTTGACGCCGAGCTTGGCGTAGTTGGCGTTCATGTCCAGGACCGGGATCAGCCCCATCATGATGATGCCCGTAATCAGCTGCAGCATCGCGCCGTCGAACTGGCGCGGGTGGACGGTGGGCTTCTTCATCTGGCCAATCCAGATGCCGACAATCATGGCGGCGCCGATGATGTGCAGGAAGACCAAGACGTTATAGACGATGTTCATGGCATCAGTGTAGCCAGAGTCTTCTACGCACCGTAGTAGGACCCGCCGCGGCCCCGGGGAGGAACAGCAAAAACGGCGACGGCGGCACGGGCGCCCGGTGGTTTCCCACCGAAGCCCGCACCGCCGTCGCCGTCAGTGTGCTTCTAGACCCTAGAGTCCGAGGTCGGCCTCGAAGGCGCCTTCCTCAAGGCGTGCCTTCAGCGTCTGCAGGAAGCGTCCTGCGTCGGCGCCGTCGACCAGGCGGTGATCGTACGTCAGGGAGAGGTACATCATCGAACGGATGGCCAGCGAGTCATCGCCGTTCTCGTCGGCGACCACTACGGCCCGCTTGACGATCGCGCCGGTGCCGAGGATGGCAACCTGCGGCTGGTTGATGATCGGGGTGTCGAACAGGGCGCCCACCGAACCGATGTTGGTGATGCTGAAGGTGCCCCCGGAGAGCTCGTCCGGGCCGATCTTGCCGTTGCGGGTGCGGTCGGCGACGTCGGCAATCTTGCCGGCCAGGCCGGCCAGGTTCAGGTTGCCGGCGTCCGAGATGACCGGAACCAGCAGGCCCTTGTCGGTGTCCACCGCAATCGCCAGGTGCTCGGCGTTGTGGTAGGTGATCTCCTGCTTGTCCTCGTCGTAGGAGGCATTGACCTTCGGGTGCTGCTTCAGGGCCTCGGCAACAGCCTTGGCGATGAAGGGCAGGAAGGTCAGCTTGGAGCCGTTCTGTGCCTGGAAGGAGTTCTTGGCCTTGGCGCGCAGCTTGGCAACCTTGGTCATGTCGACCTCGTGGACCTGGGTCAGCTGGGTGGAGATGTCCAGTGACTCGCGCATGCGGCGGGCAATGACCTGGCGGATGCGCGGGGCCTTCTGCACGGTGCCGCGCAGCGAGGATGCAGCACTTGAAGTCGGCACAGTGGTCGAGGCGGCTGCCGGCGCAGATGCGGCGGGGGCTGCGGCCGGCGCTGCCTTTGCCTCGGCAGCTGCCAGCACATCCTGCTTGCGGATGCGGCCGCCGACGCCGGTGCCTGTGAGGGCCGCGATGTCGACGCCCTGCTGGTTGGCCAGCTTGCGGACCAGGGGAGTGACGTAGCCGGACTCTGCCGGTGCGGCAGCTGCTGCCGCAGGCGCGGGAGCTGCCGGGGCGGCGGGCGCTGACGGAGCGGCTGCTGCGGGAGCTTCCTGCTTGGGAGCCTCCGGTGCTGCTGCCGGGGCGGGGGCGGCCGGCGCTTCCTGCTTGGGAGCTTCCGGTGCTGCATCCTGCTTGGGGGCCGCAGCGGGCGCCGGTGCTGCCGGTGCCGCGGCGCCGGAACCGATGACGGCCAGAACGGAGCCGACCTCGGCCGTCTCGTCCTCGTTGACGCGGATTTCCAGGAGGGTTCCGGCAACCGGGGACGGGATTTCGGTGTCGACCTTGTCGGTGGAAACCTCGAGCAGCGGCTCGTCGACCTCTACGGTGTCGCCGATGCTCTTCAGCCAGCGGGTAACAGTGCCTTCGGTGACGCTTTCACCCAGGGCAGGCAGCGTGACGTCGTGTCCTTCACCTGCCGGAGCAGATTCCGGAGCGGCGGCAGGGGCCTCGGTGGCCGGAGTCTCCGCGGGAGCCGCTTCTGCGGCCGGCGCCGCTGCGGCGGGAGCCGGGGCCTCTTCGGCGGCCGCGGCCGGAGCCTCTGCCGCGGCCGGAGCCTCTGCCGCGGCCGGGGCGGCGTCGCCGGAGCCGATGCGGACCAGCGGGGCGCCAACTTCAGCGGTCTCGTCCTCGGCGACGAGGATTTCCTCGATCACGCCGGCGATCGGAGAGGGGATCTCGGTGTCTACTTTGTCGGTGGAGACTTCGAGCAGCGGCTCGTCCACCTCTACCCGGTCACCGACCTGCTTGAGCCAGCGGGTGACGGTTCCTTCGGTGACGCTCTCACCGAGGGCGGGCAAGTTAACGGATTCAGACATGTCGTCCCCGTTCTCCTTATTGATCTTTAGTGCGGATGATTGCTGCCTTGGTCGAGCTTAGTGCACCCGGCTTTTCGGGCCGGGTGCACCAAGCTCGGAGTTCATGCGGTGGTGCGGGCGGAGCTGCTAGCCGTGGAGGGGCTTGCCCGCCAGCGCCAGATGCGCCTCGCCCAGGGATTCGTTCTGGGTGGGGTGGGCGTGGACCAGCTGGGCCACGTCCTCCGGGTAGGCTTCCCAGTTCACAATCAGCTGTGCTTCACCGATCTGCTCGCCCATGCGGGCGCCGATCATGTGGACGCCGACGACGGGGCCGTCCTTCTGGCGGACCAGCTTGACCAGGCCGGACGTGCCCAGGATGGAGCTCTTGCCGTTGCCGGCCAGGTTGTATTCCTGGGTCTGGATCTGGTCCTCGCCGAACTTCTCCTTGGCGGCCTTCTCGCTGTAGCCGACAGTGGCGATCTCGGGTTCGGAGTAGGTGACCTTGGGGATGTTGACGTCCTCGACGATGACCGGCTTCAGGCCGGCGATCTCTTCGGCGACGAAGATGCCCTGCTGGTAGCCGCGGTGCGCGAGCTGCACGCCGGGGACGATGTCGCCGACGGCGAAGATGTTGCCGACGCCGGTGTGGAGGCGCTCGTTGGTGATGACGAAGCCGCGGTCGATCGTGATCCCGGCCTCTTCGTAGCCGAGGTTCGCCGTGACGGGGCCGCGGCCGACGGCGACGAGCAGGAGGTCGGCCTCGAAGGTCTTGCCGTCCACGAGGGTGACCTTGACGCCGTCGTCGTTCTGCTCGACGCCCTGGAAGAAGACACCGGTGGAGAACTTGATGCCGCGCTTCTTGAAGGCGCGCTCAAAGGCCTTGACGATCGTGGCGTCCTCGTTCGGAACCAGCGACGGGAGGCCTTCGACGATCGTGACGTCGACGCCGAACGACTTCCAGACCGAAGCGAACTCGACGCCGATCACGCCGCCGCCCAGGATGATCGCGCTCTTGGGGATGTAATCCATGGTCAGGGCTTCGTCGGAGGTGATGACCTTGCCGCCGATTTCCAGGCCCGGCAGGGTGCGGGAGTACGAGCCGGTCGCGAGGACAATGTTCTTGCCCTTGTACGCGGTGCCGTTCACGACGACGGTGTCGGTGCCCTGAAGCTTGCCCTCACCCTCAATGACGGTGATGCCCTTCTTGCCCTTGATCAGACCCTGCAGGCCCTTGAACTTGCCGGCAATGATGCCGTCCTTGTAAGCGTTGACAGCCGTGATGTCGATGCTGTCAAGGGTCACGTTGACGCCGTACTTGGCCGAGTCGCGGGCGTGGTCCGCCAGCTCTGCCGAGTGCAGCAGGGCCTTGGTGGGGATACAGCCGTTGTGCAGGCAGGTGCCGCCGAGCTTGCCCTTTTCGATGAGGCCGACGGTGAGGCCAAGCTGGACAGCACGCAGTGCGGTGGCGTAGCCGCCGCTGCCGCCGCCGAGTACCAGGATGTCGAATTCTTGCGCAGTTGCCTGATCGGCCACTAAAACGCTCCCTCGCGTGAACGATGACACGAGAGTACGCATCATCTGGTCTTGGAACCTGTCTGCTGTGATTGTGCCAGCCGGCCGGTTCCCTTTCATTTGTGACTACTACATTGGGGTCTGCTTCTGGGAAACAAGGTTTACCTTAGCGAACCACTAATACATGCTCCACCTTGCCATGGCGTTTGTGGAGCGCTTGTGTCCAGTGTCACGCGCCTTTGTGGCCGGGAAGGCATCGCCGCCCCGGCCACAAAGCCGCGATGCGCGCTAGACGGTCTTGGTGAGGATGTCCTCGACGTAGGCCACCAGGGTGCGGACGGTGCTGCCCGTGCCCTGTTTGTGGTTGTAGCCGTAGGGGCTGCCGTTATTGAACGACGGGCCGGCGATGTCGATGTGCGCCCACGGGATCTGTTCCCCGTCCTTGCCCTTGCCGACGAACTCGCGCAGGAAGACGGCCGCGGTCATCATGCCGCCGTGGCGTTCGCCAATGTTGGCGATGTCGGCGACCTGGGAGTCGAGGCTGGCCCGGAGTTCTTCCGGCAGCGGCATGGGCCAGACGAGCTCGCCGGCCCGGTCCGCGGCGGTCTTGATGGCGCCGGTGAGGGAGTCGGAACCCATCACGCCGGCGGTGCGGTCGCCCAGGGCAATGAGCTGGGCGCCGGTGAGGGTTGCGACGTCGATGATGGCGTCCGGGAATTCCTGGCTGGCGGCGACGATGCCATCGGCCATGACCAGGCGACCCTCGGCGTCGGTGTTGAGGACCTCGACGGTCTTGCCGCCGAACATCGTCAGGACGTCCGCCGGGCGCTGTGCAGCGCCGGAGGGCATGTTCTCGGCGATGCAGAGCCACGCGGTCGCCTTGACGGGCAGCCCGAGGCCCGCGAGGGCCAGGACGGTGTTGAGGACGACGGCGGCACCCGCCATGTCGGACTTCATGTCGCCCATGCCCAGGGCCGGCTTGATGGAGATGCCGCCCGTGTCAAAGGTGATGCCCTTGCCCACGAGGGCGATCTTGGCCGTGGCCTTCGCCGGGGCGTATTCGACCTTTACGAGGCGCGGCTGCCGGGTGGAGCCCTTGCCGACGCCGAGGATGCCGCCGAATCCCTCCTTCTCAAGACGCTTCTCGTCCCAGACGGTCACCTTCACCGGCAGGCCCTTGGACAGTTCCTTGGCGGCGTCGGCAAAGGACTCGGGGTAGAGGTGGCTCGGCGGCTGGTTGACCAGCGTGCGGGTCGCGTTCACGGCCGTGCCGATCAGGGATGCCCGGTTCAGGACCGGCGCCAGCGCCTTGTCCGTGGCGAAGTCGGTGCGGATGATGACGTTCTTCACCGGGTCCTTGAGCCCGTCCTTGGAGGACCGGAACTCCGTGTAGGAGTAGGCGCCCATCGCGGCGCCCTCGGCGACCGCCGCGACCTCGGCCAGGGTGGTCGTGGGCAGGGCCAGGGTGACGGTGGCGACGCCGGCCAGCTGGCGGACGGCCGAGCCGGCGGCACGGCGCAGTGCCTCCTCGGAGAGCGGCTTCGTGGCGGAAAGCTTGCCGACGCCGGCGAGCAGCAGGATGGTCGCTCCCGCCTCGGGCAGGCCGGGCAGCCGGTGAGCCTGGTCCGCCGCGCCGGTGATGCCAAGAACGCTCAGTGATTCCGCCAGGGCCTCCGCGGCCTTGGCCGTCAGCGGATTGTCGAGCAGAACGGGGCCGTCAGGACCCTGTCCGACGCCGATGACGAGGGCATCGCTGGGGGACTTCTTCAAATCCCCTGCGACTGCACTAAGTTTGACTTCACTATTCTTGACCACGAGGACAGTCCTCAATTCTCTGTGATGGTTCTCGGTGATATTCGGCAGGAACTGCATGTTTGGCGTCCTGCCACGGATCCCGGGGCGCCGTCGGTTTGGGACGCAACCCGGTGTCTGCAAAACAGGCCCTAGGGCCATCACCGATCGTAGTCTCTCGACCGTGCGGAAATTCAATCGAATGAGAGCTGGAGCACACCCCGGGCAGGAATTAGCCCGGGTGCCGGGGCGTTGTATTGGTAGAGACGCTGCGGAGCGGTGAGTGCTTCATGGGACTGGCCGGCAGGATGCGCCTGACTGGCCGTTCTGTCAGGCACCGCCCGAATGGCGGATTGCGCCCCGCTTCTCCCACCGCCGCCATCGTGAAAGGAACACGCCGTGATTGAACGGATTTCCGGCTCTTTGCTGGATCCCCAGTCGCTCTATATCCGTGATGACGCGCTGTTCTCCAGCACCGAACTGCGCGGACTCAACCTCGTCATGGGGTTCACCGGCTTCGCCGACGCGGGCCACGTGGTCCGGCAGATCACCGCTGAACTGCTGGACACGCTCGATGCCGAGATGATCGCCGAGTTCGACGCCGACCAGCTGATCGACTACCGGTCCCGGCGCCCGCAGGTCAGCTTCGTCGAGGACCACCTGCAGGACTACCAGGCACCGAGCCTGGCGCTCTACCGGCTGGTCGACGGACTGGGCAGCCCGTTCCTGCTCCTTGCCGGGTTCGAGCCGGACCTGCAATGGGAGCGCTTCGCGCGCGCCGTCGTCGGTCTCGTTGAGGAGCTCGACGTCAACCTCGTCACCTGGATCCATTCGATCCCGATGCCCGTTCCCCACACCCGGCCGGTCGGTGTGACCGTGCACGGCAACCGGCCGGAGCTGATCGAGGGAATCTCTGTCTGGAAGCCCACAGTGGAGGTGCCGGCCGCGGTGGGCCACATCCTGGAGCTGCGGCTGACGGAGGCCGGCCGGAACATCGCCGGCTATGTGATCCATGTGCCGCACTACCTGGCCGAAGCCGAATACCCCACGGCCGCCGTCGCCGGGCTCGAGTACCTGGGCGCGGCAACGTCGCTCATGCTGCCGACCGACCGTCTGCGCGAGGCGGGACGCGAGGTGGGCCGGCAGATTGCCGAGCAGATCGAGGCATCCGAGGAGGTCCAGCAGGTGGTCTCACGGCTGGAGACCCGGTACGACGAAAAGGCCGAGGGGACGGTCCGGAGGTCGCTGCTGGCAGACGAGAACGACCAGCTGCCCAACGCCGACGCCCTTGGTGCCGCCGTCGAGGCGTACCTGGCCCGTAAAGAACCCGGCGAATAAATACTATTTATCCTGAGCCGGGCATAATGGGGGAGTGACCTCTCCCCGCGCCTGGCTGATCTGGATCGTCGGGATCTTCGCCTATCTCGTGGCGGTCAGCCAACGGACCTCCTTCGGGGTGGTCGGCCTGGAGGCAACGGAACGCTTCCACGCCAGTGCCGCGGAGATCTCCTTCTTCACCGTGCTGCAGCTGCTGGTTTATGCGGCGCTGCAGATTCCTGTGGGCATTCTGGTGGACCGGTTTGGCTCCCGCGCGATGCTGGCGGGCGGTGGTGTCCTGATGGGACTCGGCCAGCTTCAGCTGGCGTTTGCCGACAACATTCCCGGCGGAGTCCTGGGACGTGTGCTGGTGGGCGCCGGTGACGCCATGACGTTTATTTCCGTCATCCGGCTCATCCCGCTCTGGTTCGCCCCGGGGCGCGTCCCCCTCCTGACGCAGCTGACCGGCATGTCCGGCCAGCTCGGCCAGCTCTTCAGCGTGGTGCCGTTCGCCATGATCCTGCACTCCGCGGGGTGGACGCCGGCCTTCCTGACGCTCGCCGCGATGTCCGGCCTCGCCGTCGTGCTGGTGCTGATCCTGCTCCAGGACCTTCCGCCCGGGCACTCCGCACCGGCACAGTCCCAGGGGCTGCGCGCCACCGGCATTTCGCTGGGACACGCCTGGCGGCAACCCGGGACCCGGCTCGGGCTGTGGAGCCACTTCACCGTCCAGTTCAGCGGCACCGTTTTTGCCATGACGTGGGGCTACCCTTTCCTGATTTCCGCCGAGGGACTGGACCGCGGCACGGTCTCGGCCCTCATGGCGCTGTACGTCGCCGGCGCCATCGCCGCCGGACCCCTGATGGGCCGATTCGTTGCCCGGCATCCGCTGCGGCGCTCCACTATGGTGCTGCTCATTTCCGGATGCACGGCTGCCGCCTGGGCGGCGGTTCTGCTGGTGCCGGGACGCGCGCCGCTCTGGCTCCTGGCTGCGCTGGTGGTGACACTCGCCGTCGGCGGCCCCGGCTCCATGATCGGCTTCGATTTCGCCCGGACCTTCAACCCGGCCCACCGGCTCGGCACCGCCACCGGGATCGTCAACGTGGGTGGCTTCATCGCCGCGCTCGTGTCCATTTACCTGATCGGGCTGGTGCTCGACGTCCTGCATGCCTCCGGGTTCTCGCAGGGGGAGCTCTACGGCCTGGATCCGTTCCGCGTGGCCCTGAGCGTGCAGTTCCTGCTGCTGGCCGGGGGAGCAGGAGCCATCATGGTGACCCGGCGGAAGGTCCGACGCCAGATGGCGGCCCAGGGAGTCATGGTTCCGCCGCTGCTCAAGTCCCTGGCCGAGCAGCGCAGGCTGGTCGCGGAGCGCCGCCGCACGCCCTGAACCAGCTGTTTGGGCGGTATGGGCTGGTCTGCCGGCGATTCTCATCAGGCGTTCGTGCCTTTGTGCGTCCAGTCACTGTTGCTTATCCACGGATGGCTATCCCCGGTCGTCTATCCACCGTCGTTTATCCACATAGCGCAACCCGGTACTGTCGCCGGGGACGCGGCCGCCGCGAAGCTGGGCTTATGACAGCTCCCGATCACCTGAGAATCACCGGCCCCGAAGACATCCTGGGCTTCATCCCGCACTCCCTCGGCTACTGGCCGGAAAACAGCCTCGTGGCCATGACCTTGCAGGGCAAACGCCTCGGAGCCACCTTGCGGGTCGACCTCCCCGTGCCCGGAGGCGGCTCAGGCCGGAGGGACATGCTGGCCGGCTTCGCACGAAATGTCGTGGCCTATCTGCAGGCGGACGACGCGGCCGACGGTTCGCTGCTGGCCTTCTTCACTGACGCCGACTCCGACGCCGACGCCGACACGGAGACGGACAGCGCCGGCGACGGCCATGCGTGGGCGGACCTGCTCAAAGAACTCGAGCTTGCCCTTGAGGCAGCCGGATTGCCGTTGAGGGATGCCTGGATTATCGGTACTGAGTTCTGGCGCAACGCACACTGCAGCGATCCGGACTGCTGTGGGATGCCCGGCCGTCCGGTCGAGCAGATCAGGAACAGCAGGCTCAACGCCGAGATGGTCTACCGCGGCAGCAGCGTCGGCGCGGTCCCCGGCACCCAGGGGACCAGCCCGGCGCCGCTGCCGGTGGACCCCGCGGTGAGCCTTGCCGAGTGCGGCTGGGCGGAGCAATTCTCCCCGCGACGGCGGGACCGGGCCCAATTCGACCAGGTCCTCGATGTCTGGATGATGGCCATGCAGGCCGCCATTGGCCAGGAGCCCCTTCCGGTCCCCACCCCGGGTGACGTGGCTAGGGGTGCCGTCCCCGACGCCGGGACCGACGCCGGGACCACCGGCTCCGGGACGCCCGACGCCGGGACCGACGCCGGGACCACCGGCTCCGGGACGCCCGATCCCTGGACCATTGGCCGGCCGCTTCAGCTCTCACCGGAACTCGCCGGCTACCTGCGGGCCAGCCTGTGCATTCCGTCATGGCGGGATGCGGTCCTGGTGATGGCGGCCGCCGGACGGTCCGCGGCCGAACGCGGCGCCGAGGACTTCGGTATCTTCGACCCAGACCCCGGGTCCGCCGCTTTCCCCGATAACACGCCCGCCTCACGGCCCCGACCGACGCCCAGCCCCCTGCCGGGTCCAATGTCCGGCCGCACTTCCCGGTCCAGGACCGCTCCGCGGATGCCCCTGCCGGTGGCACCCGGCAGCGGCGGGTCCGCCGCCGGCGCCGTGCCTGCAGCCGGAGCTGTTCCCGGTTACGGGGAAGTCCTGCTCGGACTGGCGCCGTCGGTTCCGGACTGGACCCTGATGGTCGGGCTCGAGCGGGTCCTGGAACGGCTCGGCCGCCTTGGTGACGGGGAAGCAACGGCAGCCGCCGTGACGGCGCGGGGCTGGATCGAATGGTGCCGTGGCCGCGGCTCCTACGCCGACGCGCTCTACCGTCAGGCCTTGCAGGGCCACCCGGGATACAGGCTCGCGGAACTGCTGGCAGAGCTTGGCCGGCGCGGCACCCTTTGCGGCTGGGCTGCCAGGCGGGAGGCGGCCTGGCAGAAGTTTGCCCCGGACGCGGCATGAGGTCCTGACGCGGCGTGCGAGCCGCCGCGATATCGTCGACCCGGCGTCGCGAAAGGCACCCGGCCTGAAAACCGTGAGACAATGGTTGCCGAGACCCGGTTGGGTCCGTGTATCAAGTGCCCTAAATGATCCTTGGAAACAGGGAACATTAAGGCCGCGCCAGCAGTTCTACTAAGTGGCTCTGCTGGTCGTGGTTGCACCTGATGTTGAACACGGACTTGACAGGGTCATAGTGGTGTTGCCCGTATGGTGATTCCGCAGACCGCAGCTAGAAAGGTTTTCAGTGACCCCGTCTTCCGCGAAGAAGGAACCCGCCGACCAGGCCGAATTGTCCCCTGAGGAGAAGAAGGCGGCGACCAACGCCAAGCGCGCCGCTACGCGCGCAGCCAACAAGGCTGTCAAGGACGCCGCTTCCGCAGAGGGTGGCGACACCGTCGCCAAGCCTGAGCCCAAGAAGCGCGGGCCCAAGCCCGGCGCGAAAGCCGCGGCAGAAGCCGCCGGCAACTCTGCCAGTACGTCTGACGATGACGTCGACGCCGAAGAGGATCTCGACGACATCACGCCCGACGCCGCCGAGCTCGGCGACGAAGTAGAAGGCGAGGAAGTCGCCGGCAAGGCCGCGGCCACCACCGGCTCCGGCTTCGTCTACTCCGACGCCGACGACGACGACGCTCCGGTGCAGCAGGTTATGTCTGCCGGCGCCACTGCCGACCCCGTCAAGGACTACCTGAAGCAGATCGGCAAGGTCGCCCTGCTGAATGCCGAACAGGAAGTAGACCTGGCCCTGCGGATCGAGGCCGGTCTCTTCGCTGAAGAAAAGATCGCCGCCGACGACGGCACTATGGACCCGAAACTCAAGCGCGAGCTCGAATTCGTCATCCACGACGGCAAACGGGCCAAGAACCACCTGCTGGAGGCCAACCTCCGCCTCGTCGTCTCGCTGGCCAAGCGCTACACCGGCCGCGGCATGCTGTTCCTGGACCTGATCCAGGAAGGCAACCTGGGCCTGATCCGTGCGGTCGAGAAATTCGACTACACCAAGGGCTTCAAGTTCTCCACCTACGCCACCTGGTGGATCCGCCAGGCGATCACCCGCGCCATGGCCGACCAGGCCCGCACCATCCGCATCCCGGTGCACATGGTGGAAGTCATCAACAAGCTGGCCCGCGTCCAGCGCCAGATGCTGCAGGACCTCGGCCGCGAACCCACCCCGGAGGAACTGGCCCTCGAACTCGACATGACCCCGGAAAAGGTCGTGGAGGTCCAGAAGTACGGCCGCGAGCCCATCTCGCTGCACACCCCCCTTGGCGAGGACGGCGACTCCGAATTCGGCGACCTCATCGAGGACTCCGAAGCCGTGGTTCCCGCGGATGCCGTGAGCTTCACCCTGCTGCAGGAACAGCTGCACTCGGTGCTGGACACCCTCTCCGAGCGCGAAGCCGGCGTGGTAGCAATGCGCTTCGGCCTTACCGACGGCCAGCCGAAGACTTTAGACGAAATCGGCAAGGTCTACGGTGTGACGCGTGAGCGCATCCGCCAGATCGAATCCAAGACCATGTCCAAGCTGCGGCACCCGTCGCGCTCACAGGTCCTGCGCGACTACCTGGACTAAGCGCCACTGGTCGCAGACCGGGTAAAGGTTCCCAGCAATGCGGGGTCGCTTCCCGCCCATCCTCACCGGAGGAACGGGCCGGAAGGGACCCCGCATTGCTTTTTGCCGCTGCGGCGGGGTGCACGGCACCTAAGCGAACCGGCACCTGACGAACCAGCACTTAACGAATCAGCACTTAACGAATCAGGGCCCCTCCGGTATGGAGGGGCCCTGATGCAGTGGTCTCAGGTCGCCGGGAACCCTGTAGGGTGCCGGGCTGAAGCCGGTGCGGTCTAGTCGACCGGAACCGGAGCCTTCTGGTGAAGGCGGTCAGTCTCATCATGCCAGTCTGAACTGAGCGGCTTGAGGGTCGGTTCTACGGCGCGTGCGTGGTGGCCGCAGAAAAGAAGCTCACCGCCGGAGGCACCGAGAACAACTCGGACATATGCCTGTGCTCCGCAACGATCGCACCGGTCTGCGGCGGTCAGTGTGCGGTCCGCAACTGCTGTTGTCATGTTCGGCCTCCTTAGTAGATCGGTATACCTATATAACCAGCATTCGTGGCCAAACCATGGCACGGATGGCCTACTTTCGCTGTCCGCGTATCACGTCTCAGTAACGGCGGGTGGCCGGAGAGCCCCCGCGGGGAGTGGCAGACCATCGATCACCCGGAGTCCGACTAACCTAGGAAGAGCGTCAAATTCTGTGACTGCCGTCTGCGCACGCTGCGGTGGCTGTCCCGATCCTCTAAGGAGTTCACGACCCGTGGCACCCAGTTCTGATTACACCGCCCGGCACCTCTCCGTGCTGGAGGGCCTCGAGGCCGTCCGTAAGCGCCCGGGCATGTACATCGGCTCCACGGACTCCCGCGGCCTCATGCACTGCCTCTGGGAAATCATCGACAACTCCGTCGACGAGGCCCTCGCCGGCTTCGGCCACGACATCAAGATCATCCTCCACGCGGACAACTCGGTCGAGATCCACGACGACGGCCGCGGCATCCCCGTGGACGTCGAACCGAAAACCGGGCTGACCGGCGTCGAGGTCGTCTTCACCAAACTGCACGCCGGCGGAAAGTTCGGCGGCGGCTCCTACACCGCTTCCGGCGGCCTGCACGGCGTGGGCGCCTCGGTGGTCAACGCGCTCTCGGCCCGCCTCGACGTCGAAGTGGACCGCGGCGGCAAGACATACAAGATGTCCTTCCGCCGGGGGGAACCGGGCCGGTTCAAGGATCCGGGCACCAAGCCGGACCCCGCGACTCTCTTCGAACCCTTCATCGACGGCTCTGTGCTCGATGTCGTGGGCAAGGCCAAGCGCGGCGTGACCGGAACCCGGATCCGCTACTGGGCGGACCGGCAGATTTTCACGCCCGACGCCAAATTCTCCTACGATGACCTCGCCGCGCGTGCGCGCCAGACCTCGTTCCTGGTCCCCGGGCTGAAGCTCACGGTCCGGGATGAACGCAGGATTGCCGGCACGCCCGGAGAATCGGGCCCGCATGAAGAGGTTTTCCACCACGACGGCGGCATCTCCGAATTTGTCGACTTCCTCGCCGCCGACCCCGCCGTCACGGATATCTGGCGTCTCCATGGTGCCGGGAAATTCAAGGAAACCGTCCCCGTCCTCGACGAAAAGGGCCACAGCCAGCTCGCGGAGGTCGAACGCGACTGTGAGGTCGACGTCGCGCTGCGCTGGGGGATCGGCTACGACAGCACGGTCCGGACCTTCGTCAACATCATTTCCACGCCCAAGGGCGGCACCCACCAGTCCGGCTTCGAGCAGGCCCTGCTCAAGACCTTCCGGAAGGCCGTGGAGACCAATGCCCGCAAGCTCAAGGCCGGCAACGACAAGATCGAAAAGGACGACATCTTCGCCGGCCTGACCGCGGTCCTGACCGTCCGGCTGGCCGAACCGCAGTTCGAGGGCCAGACCAAGGAAATCCTGGGCACCTCCGCCGTCCGGGCGATCGTGGCCAAGGTGGTGGAACAGGAGATCACCGCGAAGCTGACCTCCGCCAACCGCAACGACAAGGCCCAGTCCGCGCTGCTGCTGGAAAAGATCGTCAGCGAGATGAAGTCCCGCATCTCGGCGCGGGTCCACAAGGAAACCCAGCGCCGCAAGAATGCGCTGGAAACCTCCTCCATGCCCACCAAGCTCGCCGACTGCCGCACCGACGACGTCGGACGCTCCGAACTGTTCATCGTCGAAGGCGACTCCGCACTCGGCACCGCCAAGCTGGCGCGGTCCTCCGACTTCCAGGCGCTCCTGCCGATCCGCGGCAAAATCCTCAACGTCCAGAAGGCCTCGGTGGGGGACATGCTCTCCAACGCCGAGTGCGCTGCCCTGATCCAGGTGGTGGGGGCTGGTTCCGGCCGCACGTTCGACATCAGCGCCGCCCGGTACGGCAAAGTGATCCTGATGACCGACGCCGACGTCGACGGCGCCCACATCCGGACCCTGCTCCTGACGCTCTTCTTCCGCTACATGCGTCCGATGATCGACGAGGGGCGCGTCTTCGCCGCCGTCCCGCCGCTGCACCGTGTGGAGGTCGTCAACGCCGGCCAGAAGGCCAACGAGATGATCTACACCTACTCCGAGGCTGAGCTCCATGTCCTGCTGGCGCGGCTCGCCAAGGAGGGCAAGCGCTACAAAGAGCCGATCCAGCGGTACAAGGGGCTGGGCGAAATGGATGCCGAGCAGCTGGCCGAAACCACCATGGACCCGCGGCACCGGACGCTCCGCAAGGTCGGGATCGAGAACGCCAAGCAGGCCGAAGAGACTTTCGACCTCCTCATGGGCTCGGACGTGGCGCCGCGCAAGGACTTCATCATTGCAGGCGCCGCCAACCTGGACCGGGAGCGCATCGACGCCTGACGTCCCGTCGGCGGGGACGGGCCCGGCGACGGAAATCTGTGCCGTCGCGGCTGCTCCGCCGGCGTCTGGTTCTCTCAACCTTTGCCCAAGGTGCTTCCGATAGCTTCATCTCACCCATGCGGGCAAGGACGCCCGGATTGGATTCCGCAGCCGAATCCAGGAGAACCCTATGAAGCAACGCCGGAATATCCGCCGCGCGGCCATCGCCGCCTCGATCGGACTGGCGGCCAGCCTTGCGCCGCCCGCACTCGCTGACAACGGAACAAACACGGCACCCCTGCGCGCTGCCGTGTCGGCAACAAACATCATGAAACACCTCGCGGCCCTCCAGGCCGTCGCGGACGCCAACGGTGGCACCCGGGCTGCCAGCACTCCGGGATACGAAGCCTCCGCCCAGTACATCGAGCGCAAGTTGTGGGCCGCCGGCTACGCCCCGGTCCGGCAAACCTTCCCCTACGAGCGCTACGACACCGTCTCGGCGTCGATGGAGCGCCTCTCGCCCTCCCCGCGAACCTACGCCTATGACGCCCCGGACGGCTTCCTCGATATGAACTATTCCGGTTCCGGCAACGTCACGGCCCCGCTGAGCGCCGTCGACATCAACCTGGCCGGCGACCGGGCCTCCACCAGCGGCTGCGAGGCAGCCGACTTCGGCGGGTTCACGGCGGGCAACATCGCCCTGATCCAGCGCGGCACCTGCACCTTCCGGATCAAGGCGGACAACGCCGCCGCGGCCGGGGCGGCAGGCGTCATCATCTTCAACCAGGGCAATGCGGACCCGGCGGACGAGCGCTTTGCCCTCTTCGGCGGCACGCTGGACGCGCCTCAGGCAGGTATCCCGGTGGTCAGCACCAGCTTCGCCACCGGCGCCGAACTCGCCGGGCTGAACGGCGTGAGCATGCACCTCGCCGTGAACTCCACCGTCACCAAGCTGACCTCGTTCAACATCCTGGCCGACACCGGCGGACGCGCGGACCGCACCGTCCTGGTGGGTGCGCACCTGGATTCCGTGCCGGAAGGGCCGGGCATCAACGACAACGGCACCGGGACAGCCGCCATCCTCGAGACGGCGATCCAGCTGAAGAAGTCGGGCCAGACCCCCGTGAACAGGGTCCGCTTCGCCTTCTGGGGAGGGGAGGAACCCGGACTTGTCGGCTCCGACTTCTACACATCCCAGCTGACGGCGAGCCAGATCAAGGCCCACGCGGTCAACCTCAACTTCGACATGGTCGGCTCGCCGAACTTTGTGCGGTTCGTCTACGACGGCGACGGCTCCTCCTTCGGCACGAAGGGCCCCAATGGCTCCGGGCTCGTCGAGAAGGTCTTCCTGGACTACTTCAAGTCCCAGAACCTGCCTACTGCGCCGACCCAGTTCGACGGGCGCTCGGACTACTCCGGGTTCATCAACAACGGGATTCCGGCGGGTGGCCTGTTCACCGGCGCGGAAGACCTTAAGACGGCGGCGGAAGCGGCAGTGTTCGGCGGGACACCGAACGTGGCGCATGACGCCTGCTACCACCAGGCCTGCGACACCATCGCCAACGTCAACACCACTGTGCTGGAGCAAATGGCTGACGCGATCGCCCACTCGACACTGACCTTCGCCATGACCACCTCGGCGATCAACGGAACGTCCAAGGGCAACGGGTCCGGCAACGTCGACCTCCAATTCAAGGCCAGCAAGCTGCTGAAATAGCGGCGCAGATGGCTAACCTGGCGCGAAACCGGCCGCTCCGCCGCTCCGGTGGCGGGGCGGTCCGGCGTCGGGGCCGGATGACAGGACTGCCAGGGGGCCGGACTTAGCCGAGCAGGCCCGGGACCAGCAGCAGGGCCGTCGGCACGGCCAGCAGCAGCACGCAGCAGGCCAGGACAGCGGCGCGCAGCGGTTCCGACAGCGGCGGCTGCGGCGAGAGCAGGCGGCTGACGCGTGACGCCGTCGTACCCGCCGAGCCACTGCCTCCGGTGGCGCCGGGCTGGCTGGGGTCGCCGTCGGCCACGCCGGGCTCGCCGAACGCCAGGCGCACCGCGGGGGTGGCCGGGGACCCGCTGGCCACAATGGCAATCGCCCTGATCAGAGTCGCCTTGCTCTCCGTCTTGAGCGCGACGTCGTCGGCCAGCATCTCGATCAGAGAGTTGACCGACTCCTGCGCCAGCCGGGTGGTGGGCAGCCACGGCAGCGCCTGGCGCCACGCGGCGAAGGCCCACAGCAGGAGGTGGTGGCGCTGGCTCAGGTGGGCGTTCTCGTGAATCAGCACGGCACGCAACTCATCGGGCTCCAGGGCGGCCATGAGGCCGTCGGAGAGAACCGTCACGGACCGTGCGCCGCCGGGCAGGCAGTACGCCACAGGCGAGTCCACGTTCAGGACCATCGTCCCCGGGCCGTCGGAGGACGGCGATGCCAGGAGGTCCAGCAGCTCGCGGTGGCGGCGGCGCTGGCGCTGGATCTTGTAGTAGGTCAGCAGCAGGGTAAATACCAGGTGCGCCGTCAGCAGGGCCGCGGCCGAGAGCGCAAAGATGTGCCAGAAGCCCAGTTCCGTGGTGGGGGCATTGTGGAAGACCATGCCAGCCAGCGCCCGCAGGCCGGAGAGCAGGTTGTCCCCGACCGGCTCGAGCCCGTAAACGAGCATGGCGCCGATCATGGACAGGCCACCGGCCAGCGCGATCGCCTGCCACAACAGCATCGCAGTGAAGGGGGAGCGGGCCGGCCACTGGGCACGGGAAAGGAGGATAGGCACCGGCCACGCCAATGCTATCGCCAGGACCGCCAGAAAATATGAGGTCCAGAACATCGGGCGCTAGCTGCGGCCCAAAAGCTTGCGCAGGGTTTCTGCCTCGTTATCCGTGACGGAACCAATGAACCGGGCCAGGACGGCTTCGCGGTCCGGAGCGGAGCCGAGGACCTCGTGCATGAGTTCCGCGGTGTGGTCCGCACGGCTCGAGACGGCCTGGTAGCGGTGCGGGCGGGTGCCGCGTTCGCGTTCCACCAGGCCCTTCCGCTCAAGGCGCGAGAGTACGGTCAGCACCGTGGTGACCGCGAGGTCTTTGCCCACGTGTCCGGCGCTGCCGTCCTGGGGCTGGGTGCTTTGTGCGAGGAGGTCCCGCAGCGTGTTGGCTGTCGCAGCTTCTTGGCCTGCCCAGAGCAGGTCCATCACTGCCCGTTCCAGTTCACCGAGACTTGCCATTGCGTACATCCTTCTATGCCTGCCGCGCCGGCGTCATGCTGGGAAACTGCTGGTGCCTGCCGGGGCGGTGTATGTGAATACTTCGTTTACAAATTTACCGTGTTTTGCGCATTCTTTCTACATGAAGTAGAACACGGCCGCCCGGCGTGTCGCGCCGCCGGCCCGGGGCGGCGGCACAGGGGCTTTCTTCCATTGCAGGCCGTGACGTGCCGTGGGAGTCTGAGTTACGGGGAAGCGACGATGTGTTCTACACTCTGTAGAAGAATCACTTCTACGCCACGTAGAAGTTGCTCCGACCTAGCCAAAAGTAGGGACTGCCTTGGACGCCTTGGAAATCGCACGCTGGCAATTCGGAATCACCACGGTCTACCACTTCATGATGGTGCCGCTCACGATCGGCCTCGGGCTGGTGGTGGCTGTGATCCAGACGCTCTGGTACCGTACCGGCAAGCCCGAATATCTGCGCATGACCAAATTCTGGGGCAAGCTCTTCCTGATCAACTTCATCATGGGCGTGGCCACCGGAATCGTGCAGGAGTTCCAGTTCGGCATGGCCTGGAGCGAGTACAGCCGCTTTGTCGGTGACGTCTTTGGCGCCCCGCTGGCCCTGGAAGCGTTGTTGGCGTTCTTCGTCGAGTCAACCTTCCTGGGCCTGTGGATCTTCGGCTGGAAACAGCTCAAGCCCGCCATCCACCTGGCCTGCCTCTGGATCGCCGTCATTGGCTCCGTCTTCTCGGCCTACTTCATCATCGTGGCCAACAGCTGGATGCAACACCCCGTCGGCGTCGAAATGGTCAACGGCCGCCCCGTCATGACCGACGCGTGGGCCGTCTTCACCAACAACACGGCCCTGGTCGCCGTGCCCCACACTCTCTTCGGTGCCCTCGCCGTCGCCGGCGGGTTCCTGCTCGGCATCGCCTGGTACCACCTGTGGCGCCGCCGCCACGACGGCATCGACACCATCGGGGCCGACGGCAAGGTGATCCCCGGCGAAGCCGCCGGCATCCTCGGCCGGGACCGCAGCGACCACACCGTCTGGATCCGCTCGCTGAGGATCGGCGCCGTCGTCGCCATGATTTCCTTCGCGGGCACCGCCGTCACCGGAGATCTGCAGGGCAAGCTCATGTTCGAGCAGCAGCCCATGAAGATGGCCGCCGCCGAGGCAGCCTGCCATGATGGCACCGGCTTCTCGGTCCTCAGCGTCGGCAACCTCGGCGCCAAGAACTGCGATGACATCGTGGCCGTGATCGAGGTCCCGGGCATCCTGTCCTTCCTGGCCAAGGGCGACTTCACCACGGAGGTCAAGGGCGTCAACAGCCTGCTGGGCGAGTACCAGGACAAGTACGGCACTACCCTGCCGGACAACCCCATCTACGGCGACCGCGCCGGACAGCAAATCCAGTACGTGCCCGTCATGGAAGTCACCTACTGGGGCTTCCGGATGATGATCGGCTTCGGCGGCGTGGCCGCCCTCGCCGCCCTTCTGGCGCTGTGGGCCACCCGCAAGGGAACCGTGCCGGCCTCCCGCGGCCTCATGCGCTTGGCGGTGTTCGGGATCCTCGCACCGTTTGGTGCCAACGCGGCGGGCTGGATCTTTACCGAGATGGGCCGCCAGCCGTTCGTCGTCGCCCCCAACCCGGACCCCAGCGGCATCGACCAGGTCTTCATGTTCACCGCCGCGGCTGTCTCACCGGGAGTCTCGGCCGGAGAGATCCTGACCTCCCTCGTGGTCCTGACCTCCATCTATGCTGTGCTGCTGGTGGTGGAGGTCAAGCTCCTGGTCAAGTACATCCGCGGCGGCGTGGCCTCGGCCATGCCGGAACTTGCCCACGCCCCCGTTGACGAAAACGAGGACAACACCCCCCGGGGCGGTCCCGGCAAACCCGACGACGACGTCCTGGCGTTCGCCTACTAGGCGCCCGCCCGGCACCCCACCACCCAGCAACCCACACGAAAAATACGCAGAGGATTCTCAGCATGGAACTGCTACCCACCATCTGGTTCGTTGCCATCGCGGTGCTGTGGACGGGCTATCTCTTCCTCGAGGGCTTCGACCTCGGCGTCGGCATGCTGATGAAGGGGTTCGCCCGGAACAACACCGAACGCCGCGTCCTGATCAACACGATCGGCCCGGTCTGGGACGGCAACGAGGTCTGGCTCCTGACCGCCGGCGGCGCCACCTTCGCGGCGTTCCCGCTCTGGTACGCCTCGCTTTTCTCCGCCCTGTACCTGCCACTCCTGCTGGTTCTCGTGGCGCTCATTTTCCGGGCGGTCGCCTTCGAATACCGCGGCAAGGTGGACAACCCCCGGTGGCGCGCCCGCTGGGACTGGGCCATCTCGGCAGGGTCGTTCGTCGCGGCCTTCGGCGTCGGCGCCGCACTGGCCCTGACCACCACGGGACTGCCGCTGAACGCCAACGGCGACCGCGAGGGCGGCCCCTTTGCCTGGTTCAGCGGTTACGCCGTGCTCGGCGGACTCGCCGTCGTCGGATTCTCCCTCCTGCACGGTCTCGGGTTCCTGGCGCTGAAGACCGACGGCGAGGTACGCCACCGGGCGCGGGCCTGGTTCGTCCGGCTGCTGCCTGTGCTGCTGCTGCCCATGGCCGGCTGGGCGGTGAGCCTCCAGCTCCTCAGCGGCGAGGCCTGGACCATCGCCGCCGTGGTCGCCGCCGTCGTCGCCGCGGTCCTGGCGTGGAATTTCGCCCGCAAGGGGGCCGAAGGCCGTGCCTTCATGTCGCTGGGCGCCTTTCTCCTGCTCGGCAGCGCCTCCATCTTCGGTGCCGCCTTCCCCGTGGTTCTTCCGTCCACGCTGGATCCCGCGTTCAATCTCACCGTCTCCAACGCCTCGTCCTCGGACTACACCCTGGGCCTGATGAGCATTGTGGCCTGCATCGGGCTGCCGCTGGTCCTGGCGTACCAGGCCTGGACGTACTGGGTGTTCCGGCGCCGGGTGAGCGCAGCGCATATCCCGGAGGCGCACAGCTTCCTTCCCGCGATCGCCGCCAAAGCGCTGGCACCGAAGGACTAACTTCCCAGATGAGACCGTTCCCCGCCGGCCCCTCGACCCGTTCCGCCCTCTACCTGCTGGGACTGCTTGCCGCCCTGGAGGCGCTCTCGCTCGTGCTCATGGCGCAGGCCGTGGCTTCGATGCTCGCCGGGCTCGCCGCTCATGACCCCGCCTGGGCAGACCAGCTGGTTCTGGGCGCCGCGGGGGCAGTGCTGCGCTCACTGACGGTATGGGGCCAGTCCGTGGCCTCACGCCGGGCGGCGCTCGGAGTGAAGGAGGAGCTGCGCTCGCAACTGCTGGAGCAGGCGCTCAGGAACGGCACGCGGTCTGCCGGGCCCGCCGACGGCGGCCTCGCCGTGCTGGCAACCCGGGGGCTGGATGCCCTGGATAGCTACTACACCCAGTTCCTGCCCGCGCTGGTGAACTGCGCGGCCATTCCGCTGCTGCTGGGCGCCCGCATCCTGTTCGCCGACTGGGTCAGCGCCGTGGTGATCGTGCTGACGGTGCCGCTGGTGCCGCTGTTCATGATCCTGATCGGGCGGTACACCGAGGAACGTGTCAGGGACGCCCAGTCCGCACTGGCACGGCTCTCCGGGCACATGCTCGAGCTCGCCAAAGGCCTGCCCGTCCTCGTGGGCCTGGGCCGGGCCTCAGCCCAGCGCCAGGCGCTGGAGGACATGTCCGAGGAATATCGTTCCCGGACCATGGGGACATTGCGCACGGCCTTCCTCTCCGCCCTGGCCCTGGAGCTCATCTCGACGATTTCCGTGGCGGTCGTCGCCGTGTTCATCGGCGTCCGCCTGGTCCACGGCGACATGGCGCTTGAGGCAGGGCTGCTTGCGCTCATCCTCGCTCCCGACTGCTACCTTCCGCTCCGGGAGCTCGGCACCGCACACCACGCCAGCGACGACGGCCGGGCAGCGCTCGCCGAAACCACAGCAGTCCTCGCGGACCCCGGAGCCGCACACCTGGATCCGACGCCGGCCTCCGGTCCTGCTGCCGGCCCGCCCGCCGTCACCGTGGACGGACTGACCGTCCGCTTCGGCGGACGCACGGACGCCGCGGTCGGACCGTTGAGCTTCACTGCCGCGGCCGGCCAGATCACGGCACTCGACGGTGCCAGCGGCGCCGGCAAGAGCACCGTGCTCGGAGTCCTCTCCGGGACCGTCGGGACGGACGCGGGGACCGCCGTGTCCGGACGCCTCGGAGGATTCACGACGGCGGAGGTCGCCTGGGTGCCACAGCACCCCGTCATGGTGGCCTCCACGGTGCTGGACGAGATCCGGCTGTATCTCGGCGTTCCCGCCGCCGCCGACGCCGCGGCCGGCACCGAGGCCGCCGGCACCGACGTGGGCGCGGAAGCCGATGCGGCAGCGAGGTGCCTGGCGGCCGTGGGCGCGGGGCACCTGGCGGCCAAGCACCCTGCCGAGCTGAGCCCGGGGGAGCTGAGGCGGGTTGCTCTGGCCCGCGGGCTGGCGAGGATCGAGGCCGGCGCCCGCGTACTGCTCCTGGATGAACCCACCGCCCATCTGGACCGGGGATCGGCCACACTGGTCAATCGGGCCCTCGCCGGGCTCCGCGGAAAGGTCACCGTGCTGCTCGTTGCGCACGACTGGCACACCCGGGACCTTGCCGACACTCTCGTCGCGGTGACGCCGGGCGCCGGCGGCCACCACGGCGGTGAACCTCCGGCCCTCGTCCCGCCGCTGCCGGCATCCGCCGGGGGAGAGCCGGGCGTGCGGGCGGCGGCTATCCGGGCGCCCTTCCTCGTGGACGCCGCGGCGCCGGGCCACAGCCAGGGCCCGGCCCCAAGCCCGACCCCGGATCCGGCTCCGGGCCGCCCCGAAACCGGCACCGCTCCTGCCGCGGCCGCCGGTTCGGCCCGCTCAATCGGCTCCGTCTCCGGCTCCGGCTCCGGCGCGGCCGGCCCGTCCGGTTCGGTCCCTGCCCAGCTGCGTCGCCTGCTGGCCCCGGTCAAGGGCCGGTTCGCCGCCGCCGGAGCCGTAGGCACGTTGGCGGCCCTGTTCGCCGTCGCCCTCGCGGGGCTGTCCGGCTGGCTCATCATCCGGGCCAGTGAACAGCCGCCCATCCTGTACCTGCTCACCGCGATCGTCGGCGTGAGGTTTTTCGGCGTCGGCCGGGCGTGCCTGCGGTACTCCGAGCGTTTGCTGCTGCACGATGCCGTGTTCGCCGCCTTGACCCGGCTCCGGGGCCGGCTCTGGGAGTCGCTGAGCCGCCGTGCGCTGTCCCTGCGCCGGCTCCTGCAGGGCGGCAACGTACTCGGCACGGTGGTGGACGACGTCGACACGGTCCGCGAACTTTTGCCCCGCGTCGTGCTGCCGCCCGTGACCGCCATCGCTGTCGCCGCGGCCGCAGTGGCCGGAATCGGGCTGCTGCTTCCCGCTGCGCTGCCTGCCGTGGCCGCGGCAGCGCTGCTGAGCATTGTCGTTGCCCCCGCCCTGGCGTTGGCCGCCGACCGCATGTCCGCCGGCACCGAACAAAACCTCCGCTCCGGTGTGCTCCGACACGTTGCCGCTGCCCTGGACGCCCGCGCAGAACTGCACGCGAACGGCGTCAGCGCCCCCGTGCTCGCTGCGATTGGCCGGGCGGACCGGGCCGCGACGGCAGCCTCACAGCGGTCGGCATGGGCGGAGGGTCTCGGCCAGGCCCTGACCGTCCTGGCCTGTGCCGTGGCCGCCCTGGCCAGCGCCGTGCTGGCCGCCCCGCTCGCCCTGAGCGGCGTGGTCGAACCGGAGACTGTTGCCGTCGTCGTCCTCGTGCAGCTGGCCCTGGTGGACCCTTACGCGGCCATCACCACGGCCGTGCGGCAGTATCCCGCGCTCCGCGCCGTGATGCGGCGGATCAGCGCGGCAGGAGTCCTGGAGGCGGGGGCGAACAGTGACGCGGACGGCGGCGCCGCAACGGGCGGACTGGTGCCCGTGGCTTCGCGGCCCGGCGGCCGGCCGGGGATTGAACTCGTGGACCTCGCTGCCGCGTGGCCTGGCGGCGGAAATGTCTTCAGCGGACTCACGGCCGAGGCCGGCCCCGGGCGCTGGCTGGCCGTCACCGGCGCCTCCGGCTCCGGCAAGTCGACCCTCCTGGCCACGGTCCTGGGGTTCCTGCCGGCGGCCGGCGGCCACCTGTACCTGAGCGGACGCGCCGCCTGGTGCCCGCAGGAGGCACACCTGTTCGACTCGACCATCCGCGGCAACCTTCTCCTGGCGCGGCCGGAGCCGGCTCCCGCCGGTACGGCCAGTGCGCAGCGTGGACCCGGCGGCGCCGTGGTGGCCAACGGGGACGAGCAGCTGCGGGCTTCCCTCGACGCGGTCGGACTCGGCCCGATGCTGGCCCGGCTTGAGGACGGCCTGGACACCCGGATCGGCCCGGGCGGGGCCTTCCTCAGCGGCGGAGAGCGTACGCGCCTGGCCGTTGCGCGCACGCTCATGACCGGGGCCGACGTCATCCTGCTCGATGAACCGACTGCGCACCTCGATGCTGAGTCAGGCAGGCTCATGCTCGCCGAATTGCGCGACGGGCTGCGCGACCGGACCGTTGTCCTGGTCACCCACAACCCGGACGATATCGACGCCGCGGACACCAGACTGGACCTGGACGCCGCAGCCGCGGCTGCCGCCACGGGCGCCGCGGGCGAGGGTCCGGCGACGGCGGCCGTGCTGGCGCGCGGGTAACCCGCCTATTAGCCTGTTGCCATGAACCGCAACGGCGAGCTCCACCCCCGGCAAGCACTTGACCCCCGGCTGTCCTGGCGGCCGGCGGAGCGCCGCGACCTCGACGCGTGGGCCGGCCTGATTGCCCGCACGGCCGCCGTCGAGCAACCCGTCTGGTTCGAGCGCCAGGCGGATCTGGAACAGATCCTGGAGTCGAAAAATAACCCGGTAACGGCGAACTCCATCATCGGCTTCGATCCGGAGGGCGTTGCCCGGGCCTACGGCCGGATCACCAAGAACCGCGACGGTGACAAGGCGAACGGCTCCGGCTGCGTTGACCCGGAGTGGCAGGGGAGCGGGATCGGCACCTTGCTGCTGGGTTGGATGGAACAGCGGACCAGGGACCGCTTTGCCGAGGACGCACGGCGCGCCGGCACGGTTGGGGATGCCGGCACAGTTGGGGATGCCGGCGATGCCGGCGACGGCGATGCGGGCGGCACCGGGGGCGTCCCGCGCCCGAGACTGCGGCTCCATACCGAGCAGCAGCACCAGCACCAGGCCGCCTTGTTCGCCGGTTCCGGCTACGGCATTGTCCGCTATTACAACGAGATGCACCGGCCACTGACCCAGGCTGTGCCTGAATCCTCCCTGGACCCCGGACTGGAGCTCGTCACTTTTGGGCCGGAGCTGCATGAACCGGTGCGGCTGGCGCACAACGCGGCATTCCGGGACCACTGGGGCAGCGAGCCCCGCGACCAGGAGGGTTGGGGCTATGTGGTGAATGATCCGCAGGCCCGGCCGGACCTGAGCGGCGTCGTGCTGGACCGTTCTACCGGCACGGTGGCCGGGTACCAGTTGGCCACCCACGACGTCGAGGCCGCCCTGACCCGCGGCTTCCGCGAAGGCTACACGGAGCTCCTTGGCGTCCGGCGGGAGTACCGTGGCCGGGGCATCGCGCAGGTGCTCTTGGCCGATGCCATGCGCCGCTTCGCCGCCGCGGGCATGGACGTGGCCTCGCTGGATGTCGACTCGGAGAACCCGACCGGGGCCCTCGCGCTCTACCTCAAGATGGGCTATGTGGCCGTCAACCGGAGCATGGCGTGGGACAAGGAGCTTCAGCCGGCCGTGCCGTAGGGGCCGCCTCAGGGAACCGCAGACCCTGCGGCTTCCCGCCGGCCGTCCGCGCGCCTGCCGTCCGCGCGCCAGTTCTTCGCGTTAGCCGTCCACGTCGTGGAGGTGGTGGACGACGTCGTGCAGGAAATACTGCGCGAAGGTCAGGACAGTGAACACTGAGCCGTTGCTCCGGGTCCCCAAGCGGACCCAATCCTCCTCCTTTACCCGTGCGAAGGACGCGGCAATCTGCTCGCCCTCCGCCGTCAGCTCGACGCCGACCTGGGCTGGATCGGCGTTGGCGTAGTCCTGCTCGATTGCCGTCTTGTCCTGGTCCCAGTCATCGAACCGGGCATCGTCCTCGGACAACATGAGGGACAGGCGGTGATCGAAAAGTGTGAAGACGTCCCGGACGTGGCAGCCATACTCGAGGACGGACCACGTGGCCTCGTTGGGCCGTTCCGTCGCGTCCGGCCGTCGGAGGGCTGCACGCCACCGCGGGAGCATGCTGATGACGATCCCCGGCACCGTGGCCGGGGTCGCGGTGGAGACATCGAAACCGCACTCGGGGCAGGGCTGCGACAGGACCCAAGTCCAGTCCTTGGAATCCGGAATGATAGGCATTCCAGCAGTGTAGGTGCATTCGTTCCGCCGGGCATCCCGGCCCGTCGCTGCAGCCGGTGCGGCACCCAGGTACGAGGCCAAAGCAGCACCGCCGTCGGCCGATGCTTTGGACTACGTCGGCCGGGGCCGCCCAGTTGACGGCCCCGGTCCGAAGGCGGACCGGGGCCGGGACGCTGCTAGAGGCTGGCCAGCAGGTCCTTCATTTCCTGGATTTCAGCTTCCTGGGCGCTCACGATTGCCTTGCTCAGGCTGAGGGCGTCAGGGTTCTTGCCTTGGCTGCTTTCAGTCTTGGCCATCATCACCGCGCCCTCGTGGTGGACGATCATCTGGGCCAGGAACAACTTGGCCGCGTCGGCGCCCTGGGCGGCATCGAGCTTCTTCAGGTCGTCGTCGCCCATCACCCCGTCACCCATGCCATGGCCGGACGCCATCTGGGCGGGTTCGTTCCAGGTCTTGAGCCAGCCCGTCATCTGCGCGATTTCGGGTGCCTGTGCGGCCTTGATCTTTGTGGCGAGCGCGGTGATCCGCGCGTCCATGCCCTGCTTCCTGAGCATCATGTCGCTCATTTCCACGGCCTGGGCGTGGTGCGGGATCATCCCTTGGGTGAACATGGTGTCTGCCGCGTTGTGGTCCGCGGTTGCGGGCGCCGAGCTGGACGACGTGCCCATGCCGCCGCTGCCCATGCCCGGCATGGTGCCGGCGGGTGTGCTTCCGGAGGTGCCGGCGCAGCCGGCAAGGGCGATGGCGGCGGAAATGCCGAAGGCAGGAATTGTGGCAGAAATGGTCAGGGTTTTCTTCATGGGGTCAGGTCCTTCAATCATCAATCAGCGTTGTGGCACGCCTGCGGATGACACGCCCGCGCCGCTGGAAGAACGGGATGGAGCGTGCCGGGTAAGTGGGGACGCCGGACAACGACACGGCGCGATCCCGTCTTACGTCCGGCTGATGGACAGATCGCCCGGCGAAGGACTTGCGGGGAGACAGCAGTAGGCCCTGACGGCGGCGTCGCCGTGCGTGTCCGGGTTGTGCATCGAGGCCGGCGCCATGCCAGGTGGGGGCGCGGCCAGGGACGTTATTGCCGCCGAGGGCACACAGGCCGAGTGCATTGACGCAACGGCGGCGCAGTTCGATTGGCATATGCACGACACCGCGGGGGCAGCGGCCCGGCTGTCGGCCGTCAGGTCGGGACCGGCTGGGGTCGCAGGGCGCGGAGCCAAGGAGTCATGGCCCATAGTGCGCTCTTGCAGGGCATGGGCGGCCGGATGAGGTGCGAGGCCGGTCTCCGGCCGGGAAGATGACCCCGCGGCTTCCGCGGAGGATGTCACCGCGGTCATGGCATGAGCGCCATGCATTCCGGTCATGACGTGCATCCCGAGGAATCCAGCCACGACAGCCAGCAGGCCCGCTAGCAGGAAGCCGCGGCGAAGGGCGGTTGCGGCATGGCTCATGAAAGCTGCGGCCATGGCATTCTCCCTCCGGTTGGAAGTGTTGGATGGTAGCCAGGTCAAGGCTACAGGCTGGGCATTGGCCGGGCCGTCGTCGGGATACTTGCTCCCGGTGGCTAGCGGACTTCGATGACGCCCATCATTCCTTGGTCCTCGTGGTCCAGGATGTGGCAGTGGTACACGGAGCGGCCGGTGAAATCCTTGAAGTGGATCCGGACCCGCACCTGCCCGTTGGCGGGTATGTTGATGACGTCACGCCAGACGGGCTGGCCCGGCGCCTGGCTCTGTTCCTCGATGATCTGCATCGGCCAGACGTGCAGGTGGAAGGGATGGTCCATCGGGCTGGGATTCATCAGGGTCCACTCCTCCACCGTCTGCGCGGCCACAGTGGTGTCCGTCCGGCTTGCGTTGAATTCACGGCCGTTGATGGTGAAACTCATTCCCATTCCCATGCCCATGCCCATGCCGCCGACTGCGAAGGTCAGCTGCCTGCGGGCGGCAACGGCCGCGGTCCTCAGGTCTGCCGCTGCGGGCCGGGCCGGCACCGCCGGAGGAGGTTCGGCCGGGGCGCCGGAGACCGAGAGGGTCGCCAGCACGAGATCCCCTGTGCCCTGGGCGCCGTTGGGGGCTGGCCCTGCCGGTCCCGTCATGCCGGCCATGCTGCCACGGTTGTAGTAGACGGCACTGAGAGTGGCGTCGCCCTCGACAGCTGTGACCAGGACATCTGCACGGTTGCCCGGCGCCAGCAGCACCTCGTCCGCGTTCCGGGGTGTGGGGAAGCGGCCGGAATCCATGCCGAGGAGCTGCATCTGCTGCCCGTCCAGGCGCAGCTGCAGGTAGCGGGCCACGCACGTGTTCACGATCCGCCACCGCTCACGCTCGCCCGGCCGGGCGGAAAGTTTCGGGTTGCTTTGTCCGTTCACCAGGACAAGTTCACCTTCCCGGCCGAGCATCCGGTCCATGGGCGAGGGGCCGGCGACGGTTCCGGAGCCGTCCAGGGTGATGTCAGAGACGACCATCACCCGCTCGCGGCTGACGTCCACGGGCTGTGCGTCCTCGACGATGATCGCACCGAACAGGCCGGCGAAAATCTGATCGGCGACCATGCCGTGATGATGGGGGTGGTACCAGTACACGCCGGGCGGGTGGTCCGCAGGGAGCCGGTACTCGTAGCGGAACGAGTGGCCGGGCTCGACGACGTTGAAAACGTTGTCTCCGTTGCCCTGGGGTGAAACGTGGAGTCCGTGGACGTGCAGGTTTGTCGGGACGTCCATGCTGTTGACCAGTTCGACGGCGAACACGTCCCCACTCCTCAAACGCAGGGTTGGGCCGGGGATTCCGCCGTTGTAGCCAAGCGCCGAGGCCTGCTGGCCGCCGAGCTGCACTGAGCCAGCGGACGCTTCGAGCCGGACCTGCAACCGTCCGTTGCTGCTGCGCAGCTGCTTCGGGTCGGTGAAGTCTCCGCCCGCGACGGTCGAGAACCGGGAACTGCCCGTCCACCAGAGCCCGGCTCCGCCGGCGGCTATGGCTGCCGTGCCGAGGCCGCCCAGCCGGAGCGCGTTCCGGCGGCTCATTGGGAGCACTATTGGTCCTCGCCGAGAACCTTTAGCTGCTCGCGGTATTGCTCCGCCGTCAGTTCACCCCGGGCAAAGCGTTCATCGAGGATCTGCCGGGCCCGGCTCCTGCCGGGGTAGGGACCCTGCGGTCCCTGCATCCCGCCGTGAGTGCCGCCTGCGGCAAACATGCGCACGGCGACCAGTACCAGCAGCGCTATGCCGATGAGCAGGAGTATGCCCCACATCCACATCCAGGCCATATTCATGCCGTAGCCCCACATCAAGACCGGTGCCCTTTCGCCTCAGACCATTGCTATTCCGATTCTTTGGCCGACCTCGGCTGCCCGGTAGAGTCCGAAGGCCTTCCCGCCCGGGAGCCTTCGACGCCGTCCGGCGGCGGTCTCCGTTGGCTTCGCGTGCCTCTGGCCGGCGTGGCGACGGACGTCCCTTCCCAGGGTCAGCGGGATGAGGCCACGGACGGCCGGTGGGCGGCCCAGGCCGCGTAGCTGCCGTCGAGTTCAACGATGTCGTACCCGGCGCGGCGCAGGGCGCTGGCCGCGACGGAGTTGCGGATGCCGCTTTGGCAGTAGGTCACGATAGTGCCTCCGGCCGGGAGTTCGTCGAGGTGCCACATGACGCGGCCGCCGCTGAGCTGGTGGGATCCGGGGATGTGTCCGGCCAGGTGCTCGGTGCGGTTGCGGACGTCCAGCACCATCGCAGCGTCAAAGTCGGCCAGATCGGCAGGCTGGATCAGCCGCGGGGTAGAGGTTGGGAGGCCTTCGACGCCGGTGAGGTAGCCAGCGATGTTGTCGATGCCGACGCGGACCAAGTGATCCCACATCTCTTGGGCCTGCTCCGGCCCGGCGGCCAGCAGAACCAACGGGTTCTTATCGGTTTCCGGGTTGACGACCCAGGCGCCGTAGCTGGCCACTGACTTGCCGGCGGGGATGTTCAGGGAGCCGGTGACGGTGCCCTCATGGACCTCGGTGTTGGAGCGGGTGTCTATGAAGGTTGCCTTGTCCGCAGCCAGATCCCGGGCCACGGCGGCGATGTCCAGCTCCTGCAGCGGGGCACGTTCCCTCAAAATTGCCGGGCCGATACGGTTTTCGCGCTTCATCCGCCCGAAGTAGGCGTGGGCGTCCGGCTGGCCGTCGAGAAGCTCATTGACGAACCCCTGCTCGTCGTTCGCGGCGAGGTACGGGCCCCACCAGGCGTAGAGCCGTTCGTAACCGACGGTGGTGGAGGGGATGGCGCCCAGGGCCTTGCCGCAGGCGCTGCCGGCGCCGTGGGCCGGGTGGACCTGGACGTAGTCGGGCAGGGTCAGGAATTTGTCCCGCAGACTGGCGAAGAGCTGCCTGGCACCCTCAAACCGGGTGTCCACGCCGCCGGCCGCTTCGTCCAGCAGGTCCGGGCGCCCCAGGTCACCGGAGAAGACGAAGTCGCCGGAGAGCAGGTAGCCGGGCTGGTCGCTGAAGGCGCCGTCAGTCACCAGGAAGGACAGGTGCTCCGGGGTGTGGCCCGGGGTATGCAGAGCCTGGATGGTGATGTTGCCGAGTGCGATCCTGTCGCCGTCGTAGAGCCGTTCGCCGTCGAATTCGTATTGCCAGTCCGGGCCACCTTCGCCGGAGACGTAGATCGTGGCGCCGGTGGCGGCGGCCAGCTCGCGGGTGCCGGAGAGGTAGTCGGCGTGAATGTGGGTTTCGGTGACGGCCACAATCTTCATGCCGTTCTTCTCGGCCAGTTCCTGGTAGACCGCGATGTCCCGGCGGCCGTCCACAACAACAGCCTCACCCTTGGCCTGGCAGCCAATCAGGTAGCTGGCCTGGGCGAGGTCTTCATCGTAAATGCGCTCGATAAGCATTGGTGCTCTCCTTCGTGGGGGAAGTTTGGTATCTGATCCTGCGTGCCGGCTGTGCCAGGTTTTCGGTAGGGCGTTAGGGGTGCCGCTGGAGCTTCTCCAGCGGCAGGGTTGGGGGTTGGCGGGTCAGGCGGTGACGGTGCTCGTTGTGACCCATGCCGCTACGACAAAGATGAGCATCGCGAAGGAGACCCGGATGTGCTTGTCCTGCAGCCGGCGGGCAAGTCGGGCAGCAAAGAGGGATCCAAGGATGGCCGGGACCGCGAAGCCCAGGACCGTGGGCCACTCGATCGTGAAACCTGCGGCGTGGGCCCCGAAGCCCGCCGTCGAATTGATCACAATGATGGCCAGGGAGGAACCGACTGCCTGTTTCATGCGCAGCCCCAGGAACAGTGTGAGAGCCGGGGTGATCAGGAACCCTCCGCCCACACCCAGCAGCCCTGTGAGGAACCCGACCAGGAGGCCAACCCCGACGGCCTTTGGGGCGCAGGTGCGGAAAGCCCTGGTGGGCCCGATGCTGCAGGAACCGTCGGTTTCCCTGGTCCGCGCGAGCATCCGGATCCCCGCGATCACCATGATGGCAGCGAAGGCGAGCATCAGGATGTTCGGATCAAGCAGGCGGCCCAGGGCGGTTCCGGCCCAAGCGGCAGGGATGCCCGCGGCACCGACAATCAGGACCACTGGCCAGTTGATGCCCTCACGGAGCCTGGGCACCAGTGCCGCCAGGGACGAGATGCCCACCACGAGCAGGGAGGTGGGAATGGCCTCCGCGGGGCTCATGCCCACGCCGTAGACCAGGGCGGGAACGGCGATGATCGACCCGCCGCCACCCACCACACCGAGAACGATGCCGACGACGAGCCCCAGAGACAGGGCCGCGATCATGCTGCCGGAGCCTGCTCAGCCGGAACAACCGGCAGGTTCATGATGGCGGTTTCGCGCGTGGGCTCCGTGGCGGACTTGTTCCACGGCAAGGCCGAGATGGCCCGGCCCATGGCGCAGGTGTTGGTCGCCGCGGAAAAGGTCAGGCCAGCGCCGATGACGCCGGCAAGCGTCCGGATCCTGGGGGAGACGAACTTGCCGCCAGCCAGGCCGAGGACCACCAGCGACCCGGCGGCGAGACGGACCTGCCGCTCCAGGTCCCAGCGTTCCTTGCCCTTGACCACGTCACCCCCGGCCGCTGCGAAGCCGGGGACGCCGCCGGTCAGGACGTAGGCCGTATTGATGCCGGAACTGCCGAGGCGCTGCCGCGCCTGTTCAGCGCGGGCCCCTGACTGGCAAACGAGGACGACGCGGCTACCCAGACGGGCGGCAAGCTCATCGGTGTGTTCGGACAGCAGTGGCAGCGGCACGTTGTATGACCCGCGAATGTGCATGGACTCGAACTCAGCGGCCGAGCGGACGTCAATGATCATGAGGTCCTGATGCTCGGTGACCCAGCTGCGCAAGGTCTCCGGAGCGAGAGCGGAAATGGCGGTGGAAGGGGAAATCATGGCGGGGCCTCTCGAAAGGGGTCGTGGGTGAATACCCCACCGAGTATGGCAGATACCCGCGGGGGTATGCAAAATACCCGGTGGGGTATATGGTGATGGCAAGCCCCCTACGCCTTTGGAGACCTCATGCAACTCGATCCGTCTGAACTAACCCCCGTGGTCAACCGCCTCAAGCGCGCCCAGGGTCAGCTCGCTGCTGTGACCCGCATGCTGGAGGAGGGCGGGGATTGCAGGGCCATCGTCACGCAGTTGGCGGCCGTCTCGAAGGCTCTGGACAAGGCCGGATTCGCGATCATCGCCAGCGGACTTGAGCAATGCCTCGTCCGCGAAGACACCACCATGGACCGGAAGGAGCTCGAAAAGCTCTTCCTCTCCCTCGCCTGACCAGCGGGGGACATCTCGCCTAACCAGCGGGCGACATCCGGGCGCCGTGTCGGGGCAGTTCCGCACCAACGCCCCCGCCGGCCAAGGAATTCAGCGTCGCGGTTTCTCAGGTACGTGGGGGATGGGGAGGAGTATCATTCCTTCCGGGGGGCGGGCCTGGAAAGAGAATAGCCATGCTCAAGGACAAGCAAGTCGGCGCAGTGCTACCGGCAGCGGACATCGCCCGTGCACGGGATTTCTACCGCGATAAGCTCGGGCTCGAACCCGAGAACGCGGATGCCGAGGACAACCTGCAGTACAAGTGCGGCGGAGGTACCGGGTTCCTCCTGTACCAGACGCCCAATGCCGGAACGGCCAAGAACACGCAGATCGGCTGGGTGGTCGAGGACCTTCCGGGTGCCGTTGCGGAACTCCGAGCCAAGGGAGTCGTCTTCGAAGAATACGACTTCCCGGGCCTAAAAACGGAGGACGGCATCGCCACCACTCCGGACGGAAGCTCGGCCGCGTGGTTCCTGGACACGGAGGGCAACATCCTGAGCCTCAACCACATGCCCTAGCGCCGGCACACAGGATGCAGGCAAGGCTTCCGGGGCTGAGATCGCCGGAGGCAACGCCGGATCACGAAGCCCGGCCGGAGCGCGACGGCGCCGCCGGCCGGGTTTCGTTCGTCCGCGGACCTACGTGTCGTTGCCGGCTTCCGGGCCATCTGACCACGCCATGCTGGGTCCGATGGCGTCGATCGCCTGGGACAGCGGAATGCCGGAGCCGTCGCGGCGGCCATGCTCGCCGGGGAGTGAGCGCGCCACACCTGCCAGGGAGGACGCCTTGGCCGGACCGTGCCCAGCCCAGCCGAGCAGCAGCGTGTCCTCGCCCTTGAGGAAACGGTGTGCCCGCACCCCGGCAGTCGCCCGGCCCTTGACCGGGTACTCGGCCAGGGCGGTGACCTTCGCGGCCCCGGGGGCTGTGCCCGGCAGCGCGCCTTCGGTCCCCGCGATGGTCACGACGACGGCGGCGGCGTCAGCGGCGCTGGCGGTCCCGAAGAACATCACCCGGTCCCCGGCGGCCAGCTTGATCCCGGCCATGCCGCCGGCCGTCCGGCCCTGCGGGCGGACGGCGGAGGCGCTGAAGCGCAGCAGTTGGGCCTGCCGCGTGATGAAGACGAGGTCGTCGTCGTCGGACCCGGCGGGGGCAACGCCCACCACGGTGTCCTTGTCTTTGAGCGCGATCGCTTCCCAGTCTTCGCGGTTCAGCGGATAGTCCGGCTGCACCCGTTTGACCACGCCCTGGGCGGTTCCGATTGCCAGGACCTGGTCCAGCGGTGCGAAGGCCACCAGTGATTCCCCCTTGAGCAGAGTGATGAAATCCTTGGCCGCTACCCCGCCGGCCATGTTGGGGGTACCCGAGGTTGGCGGCAGCACAGGCATGTCCATGACCTGCAGGCGCAGCATGCGGCCCTGCGAGGTCACGGCGGCGATCTCGCCGCGGGCGGTGGTTTTGACCACGGAGGAGAAAACGTCATGCCGGGTCCGCGGTCCGGCCTCGGCCAGGCTGTCCTGGTTGGCGGTGCGGGCAATCTGTCCGGACACGGTGAGGATGGCCCAGCAAGGATCGTCCGCGATCTCAAGGGCCAGCGGTGCGGCCTTGCCCTTGGCCCCGGCGGCTGCGCCCAGTGCCGCGGCGACGGTGGGGGAGACGGCCTCGGATTCCAGCAGGACGGTCCGGCGCGGTGTGCCGTACTTCTCCGCGATCTCGCCGAGTTCGTCGGACACCAGGGCACGGAGCAGCACGGGGGAGCCCAGGATCGCCTCAAGCTCCGCGATCTCCCGGCGGAGCTCCTCCTGCTCCTTCTCCAGCTCGACCCGCGAATACTTGGTCAGCTGCCGCAGCCGCAGTTCCAGGATGTAGTTGGCCTGGATCTCGGAGAGATCGTAGATGGACATCAGCCGGGTACGGGCCTCGGCCACCTCGTCGGAGGACCGGATGATCTGGATGACCTCGTCAATGTCCACGATCGCGACCAGGAGGCCTTCGACCAGGTGCAGGCGGTCCTTCTTCTTGCCCAGCCGGAACGCGGTGCGGCGCCGGACCACGTTGATCCGGTGGTCCACGTAGACCGAGAGCAGCTGGAGCAGCCCGAGGGTCTGCGGCTGGCCATCGACGAGCGTCACGTTGTTGATGCCGAAGGAGTCTTCCATCGGGGTGTAGCGGTAGAGCTGCTGGAGCACGGCAGTGGGGTTGAAGCCGTTCTTGAGCTCAATGACCAGGCGCAGGCCGTGCTTGCGGTCGGTGAGGTCCACGACGTCGCTGATGCCGGTGAGCTTCTTGCCGTTGACGGCATCCTTGATCTTCTCGATCACCTTTTCCGGGCCCACCATGTACGGCAGTTCCGTGACCACCAGGCCGGTGCGGCGGGCAGAGAGCTGCTCGATGTCCACCTTTGCCCGGGTCTTGAAGGAGCCGCGGCCGGTGGCATAGGCGTCGCGGATGCCGTCCAGGCCCACGATCCGGCCGCCGGTGGGCAGGTCCGGGCCGGGGACGAACCTCATGATGTCCTCGAGCGTGGCGTCCGGGTTGTCGATCAGGTGCCGGGCCGCGGCGATGACCTCCACCAGATTGTGCGGGGCCATATTGGTGGCCATGCCGACGGCGATGCCCGTCGCGCCGTTGACCAGCAGGTTGGGGAACGCGGCCGGCAGCACGTCCGGCTGGGTCAGCTGGTTGTCGTAGTTGGGAACGAAATCGACGACGTCCTCGTCGAGGTGGTCGGTGAGGGTCAGGGCCGCGGCCGCCAGCCGGGCTTCCGTGTAGCGGGGCGCCGCCGGGCCGTCGTCGAGCGAGCCAAAGTTGCCGTGTCCGTCGATCAGCGGCAGCCGCAGGGAAAAGTCCTGGGCCATGCGCACCATGGCGTCGTAGATCGCGGCGTCACCGTGCGGGTGCAGCTTGCCCATGACCTCGCCCACCACGCGGGCGCTCTTGACGTGGCCGCGGTCCGGGCGCAGCCCCATGTCGGACATCATGTAGAGGATCCGCCGCTGGACGGGCTTCAGGCCGTCGCGGGCGTCGGGAAGGGCCCGCGAATAAATCACCGAATAGGCGTATTCGAGGAATGAGCCTTCCATCTCGGACGTGACATCGATATCGACGATGTTCTCAACGAAATCCTGGCTGGGTTCCCCTGCCGGGGGCGTGGTTTGGCGGCGTGCCATAAGGCTGGTGGATCCTTCTGAGGGGTGCTGAACGGGTACTGCGTAAGTTTATGACTAGGCTAAGCCTATGGTGGATCAGCCGGCGGACGGCGTATATCCGGAATATTGGGAAGCCGATGTTGTCCTGCGCGACGGCGGCACGGCGCATGTGCGCCCCATCCACCCCTCCGATGCAGATGCGGTCCAGGCCTTCCACGTGGGCCAGTCCCAGAAGTCCATCTACATGCGCTTCTTCGCCTTCAAGTCCAAGCTTTCCAGCAAGGAACTCAAGCGCTTCACCGAGGTGGACTACAAGGACCGGGTGGCCCTGGTCATCACCATCGGCGGCGAAATCCTGGGCATCGGCCGTTACGACCGGCTCGATGACCCGGCCGAGGCCGAGGTCGCCTTCAACATCGCCGACGCCCATCAGGGCCGCGGCATCGGCTCGATCCTGCTCGAACACCTCGCCGCCGCGGCCCGCGAGAACGGGATCCGCAAGTTCAGTGCCGAGGTGCTTCCGGAGAACCGCAAGATGCTCATGGTCTTCTCCGACGCCGGCTACGACGTCAAACGCCACTTCGACGACGGCGTCGTCAGCCTCGAGTTCAACATCGACCCCACCGACAAATCCCGCGCCGTGATGGAATCCCGCGAGCACCGCGCCGAGGCCCGCAGTATCCAGGAACTGCTCGCCCCGGCGTCCGTGGCCGTGATCGGAGCCAGCCGCAAATGGGGCACCGTGGGCTACCAGTTGCTCGAGCACGTCATCGAAGGCGGCTTCAGCGGCCCGGTCTATGCGATCAACCCGGAGGCCCTGGAACTGGCCGGCATGCTCTCCTTCGCCCGGCTCTCCGAGGTTCCCGGCCCGGTCACGCTCGCCATCATCGCGGTACCGTACGACGAGGTCCCCAAGGTGGTCCAGGAATGCGCGGCCGCCGGGGTCAAGGGAATCGTAGTGGCCACCGCTGGGTACGCGGACGACGGCGAACGCGGCCTGGCGCGCCAGCGCGAACTGGTCCGGCAGGCCCGGGAGAACGGCATGCGCGTGATCGGCCCGGCGTCCCTGGGCCTCGTCAACACCAACCCGGCCGTGTCCCTCAACGCCTCGATGGCACCGGCCCTGGCCCGCCGCGGCGGCCTGGGGCTGTTCAGCCAGTCGGCCGCGATCGGCGTCTCCCTCTACGCGGCCTCCAGCCGGCGCCGGGTTGGCATCTCGACCTTCCTTTCGGCCGGCAACCGGGCCGACGTCTCCGGCAACGACATGATGCAGTACTGGGAAGACGACGCCGACACCACGGCGGTGGGCCTGTACCTGGAATCGATCGGCAACCCGCGCAAGTTCTCCCGGCTGGCCCGCCGCCTTGCCCGCACCAAACCGGTGATTGTGGCCAAGTCCGACGCCATGGGCCTGAACCTGCCGCCCGGTCATGCCGTCCGCACCACCCAGGCTCCCTCGGAAGCGTTGGACGCCATGATGCGGCAGGCGGGGGTGATCCGGGTCGAGACCATCGAAGAGCTCATGGACGTCGCCCAGATCGTCTCGAGCCAGCCGCTGCCCGGGGGCCCCGGCATCGCCGTCTTCAGCAACTCGCGCGCCCTTGGCAAGGTGGTCGCGGACAGTGCCGCCCGCCAGGGGCTCGGCGTGGAACGGATCGTGACCGACGTTGACCTCGACGCGGGCATGTCACGGGCGCTGCCTGCCCTGCGGCGGAGCCTGCAGGAAACCCTGACCGCGGACACGGTGCACGCCGCGGTGGTCGCGCTGCTGCCGGCGCACGGTCTCACCGTCGAAAAGATCGCCGGTGTGCTGGCCGAATGCTCCGCGGCGGCCGGCAAGCCGGTGGTGGCCGCCTTTAGCGGAATCCTTGATCCCTCCATCTATGTGGAGGGCATGGTCGGCGCCGAACCTGACCAGCCCCACCAGGCCGCCCCCGCTCCGCCGGTCCCGTGCTACTCCAACCCGGGTGCGGCGGTGGCGGCCCTTGCCGCCGTCGTGCGCTACGCCCAATGGCTGGACCGGGACCAGGGCCTGTTCGTGGAACCCGAAGGGTGCCACCCGGAGCCCGCCCGGGCGGACCTGGAGGTCCTTCTGCGCGATGTGGGCGGCGAGCAGCTCGTCCGGCTGGACCAGGACACGGCCGCCCGGCTGCTGGGCCACTACGGCATCCGGCTGGTCCCGTCCGTCGGGTTCGAAACGGCGGAGGAGGCCGTGGCCGCGGCCGGGCAGCTCGGCTGGCCCGTGGCATTGAAGACCACGGACCCGGCCCTGCGGCACCGGCTGGACCTGGGAGGTGTGCGGCTGGACATCCAGGACGCCGATTCGCTGCGGCGCAACGTGCTGGAGATGCGCAAGTCGCTCGAGCGGTACGGCTCGCCGTCCCTGGAAGTGCAGACCATGGTGCCCGTGGGGCAGGCCTGCACTTTCCGCGCCATCGAAGACCCGCTACTGGGGCCGGTGATCTCCTTTGGCCTGGCCGGAGACGCCGTGAACCTGCTCGACGACTGGGCCCACCGCGTGCCGCCGCTCTCCGGTTCCGACGTCCACGACTTCATCCGGGCGCCCCGGGCGTCGCGGAAGCTTTTCGGCTACCAGGGCCTGCCCGCCGTCGACGTCGCGGCGCTCGAGGACCTCGCCGCCCGCCTCACCAGGCTGAAGGACAACCACCCGGAGATCGCGCTGGTGCATTTCAATCCCGTCCTCGCCGGGCCCGATGGTGCCTCGATCCTGGCCGCCGATGTCAGGATCGCGAACGCCGCCCAGCGGACCGACAGTGCGCGCCGGGCGATGCGCAGTTAGGGTCGAACCTCCCGGGCTGCAGCCCGTGTCCGGGGCCCGGCAGTTAGCAAGTCCCCAGCTGATCTGTGAAAATGGAGACTATGAGCACCCAGCCTCCAGCACCCAAGCCCCTGGCGACCGCCCCCGCACGCCAGACCGCGCACCACCACGGCCTCCATGACCACAGTGCGCAGGGCCAGAGCCTGGAAGGGGCCCTCCAGCAGGCCGGTTTTTACCCCCGGCTCGTGGCCGACGTCGTCGCCGATGCCCTGGATGGCCGTGATTGCGTGGCCCACCTCGTACATCTCGAGACACACTTCGACAGGGCCGAGGTCCGCCGCCACATCACCGTCCTGGTGTTGACCGACGACATGTTGGTCATCACCCATGTCGACGACCAGCAGCTCGACGAGGCCGGCGAGCAGACCGTCGCCCAGGTGTCCACCGAGTCCGTTCCCGTCACCCAGATCCGCTCGGTGGTCTTGAGCTATGTCTACGCCCAGCCGCAGGACTACAAGCCTTCCGACCCTGTCCGCGAGCTGACGTTGTCCATTGCATGGTCCGGCGGCCAGCGCCTCGACATGGGTCCGGCCAGCTGCGGGGATCCTCAGTGCGAGGCCGATCACGGCTACAGCGGCACCATTGCCCAGGAAGACATCGTCCTGCGCATCAGCGCCGAAGCGGACGGCCTGCAGGCCGTACAGGACGCCAAGCTCTTCGCCCGCGCCCTCCGCGCTGTGAACACCGGCTCCGCGGCGCCGGTCCCGCACAACGGGCCCGGGCTGCCGCCCCGACCGCGGATGGGCGTGTTCGGAAACCGCCTCAGCCGCGGCCATCAGCGCTGACATGGCCCATTTCCGTCAGCCTGAGCCCGCCGAAGATCAGCTGCCAGTCCCGGTATTAGCTCCCTCCCTGGCCGCCGACGCCGCCGACACCGCCGCCGCCGTCCCGCTCGCCGCCGGCGCCGGTCCGTCCCCTCTCCCGCCCGCCCCGGCGTTCGGACACCGTTCCATCGCCGAGGTGCTCACCAGCGCCGCCGCCAGCCTGGGTGTCCCGGGGTTTGAGAACAAACTGAACCTTCCGGCCGCCAAACGTGTGTGTGTGGTGCTGGCCGACGGGCTGGGCCGGAACCAGTTGAAGCAGAAGAGCGCCCACACCCCGTTCCTGCGTGCGGTCCAGCAGGCCGGCCAGGGCCAGGTGCCCGTCTCGCTGGACTCGGCGTTCCCGTCCACCACCGCGGCATCCCTCGCCAGCTTTGGCACCGGACTGTCGGCGGGCCAGCACGGCATGGTGGGCTATGACGTCCTGGATCCGGATCAGGACCGGGTAGTGAACATGCTGGGCAACTGGGACGCCGGCGTGGACCCGCGGACGTGGCAGCCGTTCCCCACCGTTTTCGAACGGGCCGCGGAACACGTCGATGTCACGACGGTCAGCCTGCCGCAGTTCAGCACCTCGGCCATGACCGAGGCCGCGCTCCGCGGAGGCCGCTTCCTTACCGGAACCACGTCGCACGCCCGGACCGAAGCTGCCGCCGAGGCCATGGCCGGTGCCGGTCCCTCGCTGATGTACTTCTATGTCAATGAGCTCGACAAGGCCGGGCACCGCCACGGCTGCCAGTCAGCCCAGTGGGAGCACCAGCTGGAAGAGCTCGATGCCACGGTGCGCCGGCTCAACGCCACCCTGCCGGCCGGCACCACCGTACTGCTGACGGCGGACCACGGAATGGTGGACGTGCCCGAATCGCAGCGGATCGACTACTCCGCGGAGCCGGCGCTGCTCGCCGGGGTGCGGCACACCGCTGGAGAGCCGCGCATGGTCCACCTGTACCTCGAGGATGGAACGGACGACGCCGCCCGCAGCCGCCTGCTGGCCAACTGGCGGTCCCGCTTCGGGGACAGAATATGGGCCTTCACCCGTGAGGAAGCGATCGCGGGCGGCCTGTTCGGCGCCGTGCGGGCCGAGGCCGCCTTGCGGATCGGCGACGTCATGATCGCGGCCCGGGACGCGCTGGCGCTTTACGATACACGCAGGGTACGGCCCACTGCCCTTGAGGTCGTGGGCCAGCACGGTTCCCTGACGAAAGCCGAGCGGGAAGTCCCGCTGCTCTACTTCCAGGCCGACGGTAAAAAAGCGCCCCGCGGCTGACGTTCCCGCCTGAATTCGGGACGGAAATCGCTGCCTGAAATTCGGGACGGAAAATCCTGCCTGAAATTCCTGCCGGAAACGCGGGGCCCGGTTCTTATTGGTCGTTGCGGGTTCCGAAGACGATTTCGTCCCAGCTCGGAACGCTGGAGCGCTTCGGCTTGGCAGGCTGGCGCTCGGGCTGGTCCGTTCCGGGCTCGTTCCGGGCAGCGGCGTTGGACTCGCGGTGCTGCCGCCGGGAGGATCCGCCGCCGATCAATTCATCCAGGCCCGGGCTCGCCGTCGGGCCGCTCTTCGGGGCCGGGCGCAGTTGCGAGGCCGCGATGGTGACCTCCCGGGTTTCGGTGCTGACGCCGTCGTGCAGTTTCAGGGCATCGTCCTCCTCCGGGAGGCGCGGTGCGAGGCTCAGCCGCGAGAGCATCGACGGCCTGCCGTCGCGCCGTCGCGTGAAGGAGTCGGTTTCCGACGCGGCGGCCGCCTCCACTGCAGGAACGTCCGGCAGGCCGGGGTTGATGAGGGCCGGATCGGTCTCGGCCGGGGCGGGATCGCCCTCCGCAGCGGATTCGGGGATGGCATCCGGCTCCACAGCTGCCGGAAGCCCGGCTGCTTCCGGGACCTCCGACGGGCGGGGGTGGGCCGCGGGGACGCCGGTGGTCAGGAGCGTGGCAAGTGCATCGTCCGCGTCCTCGTCCACGCCGATCCGCTGTCCGCGGCGGGAACGCAGCATGTCCAGCAGCCCGTCGGCGTCTTGTTCCTGGTGGATCCTGTCCTGCTGGAGCAGCATCTGGTGAATAATGCTGTGCTGGCCGGTCGCTGTGCGGGCCGCTGCCTCGGCATCGGTTTCAAAGTCGAAAGGCCGGTCGGAGACGGCCGTGAGGCGCCGGGTCGGCACGGGGCCTTCGAGCGGCTCAAGTTCGCTCAGCTGCTGGGCCCAGCGGTTGGCGTTCTGCAGGGTCTTCCGGGCAGGGTGGAAGGTCCACAGGGCCGGCGGCTCCTCGCCGATACCGGCCGGGCCGCCGGGCTGGGGCTCGAAGCGGGCCACCACGTTCCAGCTGCCGTCGGGACGTCGCCAGGAATCCCACTCAAGTGTTGAGGGCTCGACACCGTGGGCTCTGAGCCGGTGCTCCACCATCTCGCTGAGGGACGCCGGGTTTTCACCGAACACCGACCGGTAGGCGTCGTGGCCCGGGGCGGGGGAGGCGACCTCCACCTTGCGGGCCTGCTGCGCGATGTACTCGCGTTCGGCCAGGACCGGGCCCTCGTAACGCTGGACTTTCTCCAGCGGAATTCCGGACAGCTCCGCCACTTCGGCGGCGGTGGCCCCGTTGCGAATCCTGGTCTGGATGTCGCGCGGCGACATGGCAATAGGGGGTGCGGCCGCGCTGGACGCGGTCTTCGCCGACGTCCGGCTGGCTGCCACCCGAAGTGCTTCATCGATCGGCAGCTGGAACATCTCGCCGCCGGTGCCACTCAACAGGAGATGCTCTCCGTCGTCGTGGACGCCTACAAGCCGTAGATCCTGCATACAAATCCTCCACCCTGGCATTACTAACAATCGAAACTCTGCCACCAGCCGGATGCATTTCGGCTTAGGACGGCAGGCGCGCCGTGATTTTCCGCTACTTTCCGCCGGTTTTTGCCGGTCTGCGGGAGAGATCGGGGCGAGGGGACCGGTGGGCTCTGGCATTCGGGAGGCGCTTAAGCAAAAATGACCCGACACCGGGCACAAAAACCGCATGTCCGGCGTTACAACGGTGAACCGTTCCCGGAGCCCAGGGTTACCATCCCGGCGGGCCATCCCGGAACGGCGAATCAATCGAACGAATGCGGAGTGTGAGCAACAAATAATGGCGACTGATTACGATGCGCCGCGTAAGACCGAAGAAGACATCAGCGAGGATTCGATTGAGGCTCTGAAGGCGCGGCGTACGGAGAAGCCTTCCGCCGTGGTGGATGAAGATGAGTCCGACCTCGCCGAAGGCTACGAACTTCCCGGCGCAGACCTGTCCGGGGAGGAACTGCTGGTCCGGGTCCTGCCCGCCCAGGCTGACGAATTCACGTGTGCCTCCTGCTTCCTCGTCCGCCACCGTTCGCAGATTGCCCGCGAAAAGGACGGCCTCAAGTACTGCAAGGATTGCGAGGGCTAGGCACGCGGCAGCCCTGACCAGGAACCCGGATCCCGGGCACGCATCTCAGGACCGGGGAGGAGGCGACGTGAGGTCCCCTCTGGGAGTTGGGGAGAGCCGTGCAGGAGGCGGTGGGAACTAAGCGTTGAGCGCGGCGATCAGTTGCTCCGGGTGGCGGCTGGACGCCAGCCAGTACGGGGTGCGGTCCGAGGGGTCCTCGATCTCGATCCGGACCACCGGATCCACCCACCCACGGATACACAGGAACGCCAGCCCATTGAGCCGGGTGCCCCGCTCCGCCGTCGCTTCTTTGCCCCGGAACGCCGTGGCCTTGCCCAGGAACCCGCGATCAATCGTGGCCCTGCCCACCTTCAGGGTGGTCCTCGTGACCGTGATTGACGGCGTGGACAGGACCAGCAGCACGGAGATGATGACGAAGAGCACGATCGCTGCGGTAATACCGGCCCAGATGCTGATGGGCGCCAGCATGAGGATCCCGGCACTGGAGAACCCCGCCGCAACCAGCCAGATCCAGAAGTTCGGCCAAAGCTTCTCGGAGTAAAGGGCAGTGGAGTCGCTCGGGGCGCTCTTCGGGGCAGGCGCGGCTGCGCTGGATTCGGGCATAAGCACAGCTTTTCATCTTTCCCGGGCTATTTCACCTCGGCCCCGCCCGGCTCCAGCCCTGGATCAACCCGCATTCACCCGCATCCACCGCGTACCAGTCCCGCGGGCGGCGTGCGCGGGCAGGCCGGCGGCGGCTAGGACGATGTTCCTTGCGGGCGTTAGAGTGAGGGACTGTGACTGAAGAAAACACCGCCGTCGCCAGTGCCGCCCCAACGGCCAGCGACGCAGCCTACGGAACGCCCACCTTGACGGTACAGCTGAAAATGCTCGACGACGGGCTCGAGCCGCCATCGTACGCGCACCCGGGCGACGCGGGCGCTGACCTTCGTGCCCGCGAGGACGTCGTCCTCGCCCCGGGGGAGCGCCGCCTCGTCCCGACAGGCGTCTCGATTGCGCTCCCGGATGGATTCGTTGCGCTGATCCACCCCCGGTCCGGCCTCGCCACCAAGCACGGACTCACGGTGGTGAACGCCCCGGGGACCGTGGACGCCGGCTACCGCGGTGAAATCGCGGTGACACTGCTCAATACGGACCGGGACGAGGCGATCGAGCTCCGCCGCGGCGATAGAATTGCACAAATGGTCATTCAGCGCGTGGAGTACGCCAGGTTCCTCCCGGTCGAGGAGCTCGACGGCTCCGTCCGCGGCGGGGGAGGCTTCGGCTCCACCGGCGGTTTCGGCGGACCGGCCTGAGCGCAGGCCCCGGCAACACCACGGGAGCCAACTGCGTTTCAGCAGTGCCGCAGGCACCGCAGCACATGCAGTCAATGATGCACGGAATAAGGAGCCGGCCGCGGGGTAGCGGGCGGCCACGCGGACAGGCGCCAGGACGGCGCCGGGCGGCGGTACAGGATCACAACTGAAGGAGACACCCCATGGTTTTTGGGCGCGGCAGGAAAGCCAAACAGGAGCAGCCGACCGGGGCCGATACGGACCAGAACGCTGTGGCCACGGAAGCTGCTGGTGACGCCGCCGCGACACCGGCCGGGAACGTTGCCAAAACCGCCGGCCGGGCCGCGACGGGCCCCTTCGACGTCTCGGAAATCGACGACCAGGACGGGTATGTGGACCTCGGTGCGCTGCTGATCGCACCCCGGGAGGGACTCCAGCTCCGCTTGGAGGTTGAAGAGGCGAGCCAGCGCGTCGTCGCCGTCACCATGGACCTGGAGGGATCGAGCCTTCAGCTGCAGGCCTTCGCCGCCCCCCGCTCCGAGGGCCTGTGGGATGAAATCCGTGAGCAGATCGGGCAGTCGGTCGGCAGCCAGGGCGGCCAGGTCGAGGAAGTCGAGGGCAGCTTCGGCACCGAACTCGTGGCGAAGCTTCCCGCCGGCGGCGCGGACGGCAGCCAGGGGTACCGCGTGGCCCGGTTCATCGGCGTCGATGGCCCGCGCTGGTTCCTCCGCGGAGTCTTCGGCGGCGAGGCAGCCCTTGACCGCGACGCGGCGGCCGGACTGGAGGGGCTCTTCCGGAAGATCGTCGTGGTCCGCGGCGAGAACCCCATGCCGCCGCGTGACTTGCTGCAGCTACGCCTGCCCAAGGACACCGCCGCTGCACCGTCGCCGCAGGCGGCCCCCGAATTCGAACAGCCCGAACGCGGACCGGAGATAACTCAGATTGGCTGATGCCGCCGGCAAGAAAGCCACCGCCGCCATGTCCGTCCGGGATTTGCCGGACCGCGGGCGGGTGCTGTGCCACGGCTTCATCGAGTCCGTCACGTACGTGCCCGCCAACCAGGTGGCTTCCTTCATTGCGATCCTGATCGATCACGACCTACCTGCGCCCGTCAGCCGTTTCCCGGGTTTTGGTGCCAAAGCCGGCTCCGGTGCCGGGGCGGCCAGCAGCCTGCCGGTCAACGGGGTATCAACACACCGGGTGCGCCCCGGCGCTCAGCGCCAGCGGCCGGCCGGTCCCAAGGAGCGGCTGCGCGTTGTTTGGCTGGGCCGGCGCCGGATCCCCGGCGTCGACGCCGGAACAGAGCTCCGGCTCGAGGGCATGGTCACCATCCGCGACGGGCTGCCCACGATCTTCAACCCACGCTACGAAATACTCTCCCGCCAGGAGGAGCAATGACCTTGCCCGAACACCCCGAGCGGGACCGCCCGGAGCGGCCTCAGCAAGACACCGACCGGCAGGAGCCGGCGGAATCCGCGGACGGCGGCCGGGACATCTCCGCACCCGTGACTTCCGAGCCCACCACCGCCCAGCCCACAACCGCCCAGCCCACAGCCGCCCAGCCCACAACCGCCCAGCCCACAACCGCCGCGCCAACTGTCGCTCAGCTTGCCGGGGACTACGCGGCCAAGGCCGGCCTGCACCGGTCGAGCAACGGCAACATTGATGTGCTTAGAAGCGCCGGCGGCATCCAGGGCATCGCCGAGAGCATCCTCCCGGGCCTGGTCTTCCTGATTGCCTTCACTATCGACCGGGAAAACCTGGCGATGGCCGTCACGGCCTCCCTGGCGGTGGCCGCCGTCTTCACCGTGGCGCGGCTGGTTCAGCGCAAACCACTGACGCAGGCTCTGGCCGGCTTCATCGGCGTCGGCCTCTCCGCCTGGCTGGCCACCTCGACCGGCAAAGCAGAGAACTTCTACGTCCTGGGGTTCTTCACCAACGTCGGCTACATCCTGGCAATGTCGATCTCCGTGGCCGTGCGCTGGCCGATCGCCGGCCTGCTCTTCGGCTTCATCCGCAACGAGGGCCTGGAATGGCGCAAGGACCCGAAACGGATCAGGGCGTACAGCATCGGCACGTGGGTGATCGTTGCCGTGCTGGTTCTGCGGCTCGTGGTGCAGGTTCCGCTCTACTTCGTGGGCGAGCAGGGCCTCGCCGCCCTCGCCACCACCAGGCTCATCATGGGCGCGCCGCTGTACATCCTCGGCATCTGGATTGCCTGGCTGATCACCCGGCCGGCCCCGGTGCCCGCCGCGGCCCCAGAGGCCAACTGACCCGATGCGCTATCAGATATGGCCGTTCCCAAACTTCGGGAACGGCCATATCTGGTAGCGCAACTACTGGGAGCGGAACGGATCAGCCGTCGAAGCCGTCGTCCCCGGCCGGTTGGGTGCCGTGGCCGTGCTGGTCCGAGGTCACCGGGTGCTGGTCCTCCAGCGGTGATTCGGGCGCCAGCAGGGCGCGGAGGTCGTCCTCGGCCGCGATCGTGGTGACAAAGAACAGTTCGTCGCCGCCGTCGATCACGTCGTCGCGGCTCGGCGTGATGGGCGCCTGGTCCCGCAGGATCGCAACGAGGGTGGCGTCCTCGGGCCACTGGACATCGCCCACGGTCAGCCCGATCACATGCGAGTCGTGCGGGACCGTGAACTCCACCAGCGAGGACACCCCGGTCTGCAGTGTCAGCAGCCGCACCAGGTCACCGATCTCCACCGCCTCCTCCACCAGGGCGGTCATCAGCTGCGGGGTGTTGACCGCGACGTCGACGCCCCAGGAGTCGTCGAACATCCAGTCGTTCTTGGGGTTGTTGACCCGGCCGACGGTACGCCCGACGCCGAATTCCGTTTTGGCCAGGAGCGAGACCACCAGGTTGACCTTGTCGTCACCGGTGGCGGAGACCACGACGTCGGCGTCCTCGAGTTTGGCGTCCTGCAGCGTGCTCAGCTCGCAGGCATCACCGACCAGCCAGTGGGCTCCGCGCAGCCCGCTCCGGCCGATGACCTCCGGCTTCTCGTCGATCAGCAGGATTTCGTGCTTGTGGGCCAACAACTCGCGGGCGATCGAGGACCCGACGCTTCCGGCACCGACGATGACGACTTTCACTCAGGACTCCTTGGCAGGGGATTTGGCGAGAATATGGCCGATTTCCGAGCTCCGGTCCACGTTCAGCATGGCGTGGACGGTGTCGCCGTCCTGGTAGGACGTGCCGGCAACGGGCAGCATGCCCTCGCCGAACCGGGTCAGATACGCGATCCGGATGCCGGCCGCCTTCTCGATCGAGGAGATCGGGTGCCCGATCCAGTCCGGGTTAAGGTCAACTTCGGCGAGGACCAGCCGGCCCGAGGGCTCCCGGTAGTCGCCGGCGATGTGCTGTTCGGGCAGGATGCGGCGCAGCACCTGGTCGGCGCTCCAGCGGACCGCGGCGACCGTGGGAATGCCGAGGCGCTGGTAGATTTCGGCGCGGCCCGGATCGTAGATCCTGGCGACCACATGGGGAACGTGGAAAGTCTCCCGCGCCACCCGGGTGGCGAGGATGTTGGAGTTGTCGCCGCTGGAAACGGCCGCGAAGGCATAGGCCTCCTCGACGCCTGCCCGCTTCATCGTCTCGCGGTCAAACCCGACCCCCGTGACCTTCCGTCCGGAAAACCCGGTGCGGAGCCGCCGGAAGGCGCGGTCATCCTGGTCGATGATGGCCACCGAATGACCGGCGTCCTCGAGCGTGTGTGCCAGGGTTGACCCGACACGGCCACAACCCATGATCACGAAGTGCGCCACAAGGGCCTCCTCTTGGTTCTGCGTCTGATACTGCGTAAAACTCTACCGGCCACGCGGTGCCGGAAGGCCACGGCCACGGGGCGCCGGCCGACGTCCTTGCGGACGCCAACTTCGCCGTCATGACATCGCGTCCGAATCAGACTAGCTTTGTGTGGTGCTGACAATTTTCAATGCCGTGAAGCGGGTGCTGGTAGGCAAGCCCTTCCGGAACGACCGTCTGGCCCACACGCTCTTGCCGAAGCGGATCGCGCTGCCCATTTTCGCCTCGGACGCGCTGTCCTCGGTGGCCTATGCCCCGGATGAAATCCTCCTGACCCTGGCCCTGGCCGGCGTGAGCGCGGTCGCCATCGCTCCGTGGGTGGGCCTCGCCGTCATGGTGGTGCTTCTGACCGTCGTGGCCTCCTACCGCCAGAACGTCCACGCCTACCCCTCCGGCGGCGGCGATTACGAGATTGCCAACGTCAACCTGGGCAAGTTCGCCGGCCTCACCGTGGCCTCGGCGCTGCTGGTCGACTATGTGCTGACGGTGGCTGTGTCCATGTCGTCGGCCGCGACGTACCTGACCACCGCCGTGCCCTCGCTGCACGGGCAGCAGGCGGCGATTGCCACGATCGGCGTCATCATCCTGGCCCTCGTGAACCTGCGCGGGATCAAGGAGGCGGGCAGCGTCTTCGCCGTCCCGACCTACATCTTCATGGCCTCGATCCTGGGCATGACCGCCGTCGGGGTCTTCCAGGCCGCAACCGGCCAGCTGGGGCAGGCACCGTCGGCGGCGTTCGAGATTGTGCCTGAGCCGGGCTTCGACGAAGGACTTGTCGGTCTGGCCGGCGCGTTCCTGCTGCTGCGTGCCTTCTCCTCCGGCGCGGCGGCCCTGACCGGCGTCGAAGCCATCAGCAACGGTGTGCCCAACTTCCAGAAGCCGAAGAGCAAGAACGCGGCCACCACGCTGCTGCTGCTGGGCGTGATTGCCTCGGCCATGCTCGCGGGCATCATCTACCTGGCCAACGCCACCAAAGTGCACATCGTGCTGGACCCGGCGACCGAATTCCTGCTGAACGGCCAGCCGCTGGAGGAGGGGTACATCCAGAACCCGGCCATCAGCCAGATCGCGCAGACCGTCTTCGGTGAGGGCTCCATCCCGTTCTATATCGTGGTGGCCGCCACCGGCGTCATCCTGGTGTTCGCCTCCAACACGGCGTTCAACGGTTTTCCGGTGCTCGGCTCGATCCTGGCGCAGGACGGCTACCTGCCGCGCCAGCTGCGCACCCGTGGCGACCGGCTGGCCTTCAGCAACGGCGTCCTGGCCCTGGCGGCCGGCGCCCTGGTGCTCATCATCGCCTTCAACGCCGACGTCACAAAGCTCATCCAGCTCTACATCGTGGGCGTCTTCATCTCCTTCACGATGAGCCAGCTGGGCATGATCCGGCACTGGGGCCGGGAGCTGAAGCTTTCCAAGGAACCTGCCGTGCGGTTGCGCATCATCAAGTCCCGGACCATCAACACGGTGGGCTTCTGCATGACCGCCCTGGTGCTGGTGATCGTCCTGATCACCAAGTTCTCGCAGGGCGCCTGGATCGCGCTGCTGGCCATGTTCGTGCTGTTCCTGATCATGTGGAGCATCCGGGCGCACTATGACAACGTGGCCAAGGAACTCGCCGTCGACGAGGACTCCTCGCCGCGCGCCCTACCCACCCGGGTGCACGCGGTGCTGCTCGTCTCGCACGTGCGCAAGCCGGTTCTGCGCGCCCTCGCCTACGCCCGGGCCTCCCGCCCGTCGCGGCTGGACGCCATTACCGTGGACATCAGCTCCGAGGAAACCGAGGCGACAGTTGCGGACTGGGAGAAGCTCGAAATCCCGGTACCCCTAACCGTGCTGGCCAGCCCGTTCCGCGAAACGGTGACCCCGATCATGGACTACATCAAGAACATGCGCCGCGATTCGCCGCGCGACCTGATCGTGGTCTACATCCCGGAGTACGTCGTGGGCAAATGGTGGGAGCAACTCGTCCACAACCAGACCGCGCTGCGCATCAAAACCCGGCTGCACTTCGAGCCCGGGGTCATGGTGTGTAGTGTGCCGTGGCAGCTGAAATCGTCCGAAGAAGCCAAGAACCTGCAGGATATCCAATGACCCACGACACCCGGACGCACGCCCACGCCGATACCCGCACCGAACTGACGCTCGACGTCGGACCCGTCGCCCACGGCGGGCACTGCGTTGCCCGGCACGAGGGACGCGTCATCTTCGTCCGGCACGGGATTCCCGGCGAAAAGGTCCGTGTCCGGCTCACTGACGACGGCCCGGCCGCGAAATTCTGGCGCGCCGATGTGGTGGAGGTACTGGAGCCCTCCCCGGACCGGGTGCCGCACTTCTGGGACCTCGCCGATTCCGCGCGTTCCTGGTCGCACCGGCACCCGCCCGTCGGCGGCGCCGAACTCGGCCACATCTCCCTGGCGCGCCAGCGCAGTCTCAAAGCCGAGGTCCTGGCCGAACAGCTAAAGCGGCTGGCCGGCGTCGAACTTGCGCCGGCGGGGCAGCTCACAGTCGAAGCCGTCGGCACGGCCGCGGGGGAGCCGGCCGCTTCCGGCCTGGGCTGGCGGACGCGTGCCGGCTTCGCCGTGACGGCGGCCGGCAAGCTCGGCATGCACGCCCACCGCTCCGATGCCATCCTGCCCGTGCGCGACATGCCGCTGGCCGTGGACGGGATCAACGCGCTCCGGCTCTGGGACATCGACCTGCAGGGCATCGACCGGGTCGAGGTCGCCGCCCCGGCGAACGGCTCCCGGCCGCTGGTGCTGCTGGTGCCAGCCCCGGGAACCCGGTCCAAGCGGCTCAGCGGCATCCTGGCCCAGCTGCCCGACGACGTCTCGGTCGCCAGCCTGGACCCGGCCACCGGCGAGGTGCTGCAGTTGCGCGGCCGCACCTACGTCCAGGAGTCCGCCGCGGGCCACGAGTACCGGGTTACCGGCGACGGCTTCTGGCAGATCCACCGGGATGCCCCGGAGACACTCGTCGGCGCCGTCACCGGCTTCCTGCACGACGGCGGCTACCTCGCGCCGGGCTCGGTGGTGGCGGACCTGTACGCCGGGGCCGGACTGTTCACGGCACCGCTGGCCGATGCCGTGGGCGTGACCGGATCCGTGCTCTCGGTCGAGGGAGCACCCGGAACCAGCCGCGATGCACGCAAGAACCTGCACGACGCCGCCCAGGTCGAGATCGTCCAGGGCCGTGTGGAGCGCGTGCTAAGGCAGAAACCCCGCAACTTCGACGCCCTGATCCTGGACCCGCCACGCGCAGGTGCCGGCAAGGCGGTAGTCAAACAGCTGATCGACACCGGTCCCCGGGCCGTCGCCTACGTCTCCTGCGATCCGGCCTCATTCGCCCGCGACCTTGGCTATTTCCGGCAGGGCGGCTGGGGCCTGGCCGGGCTGCGTGCCTTCGACCTGTACCCGCATACCCACCACATGGAGACTGTGGCGTTGCTGACTCCTCAACCGTGATGCCACTAGGATGGGCGTAGTAGTCCGTCGTCGCGCTCCATCATCAGTGGTTAATTGAGTACTGGCGTTGAATTAACCACCTGCGTTGATTTAGCGGCCGTTCCCTGCGTTCTTACCTGCATTGCGTACCCTGATGTACCGATGCCTGTATTAGTTAGGCCGACCTAACTAGCAAGGGTCCAGTAGCGCGACAAAGATGAAACTGTTGCGAGAGGAGTCCTGCGATGAGCATTGTGGACAGCTTCGGTTCAAAAGGCAAACTTAATGTAGCCGGAACCGAATATGAAATTTTCCGGTTGAACTCCGTCGAAGGTGCAGAAAACCTTCCGTTCAGCCTCAAGGTATTGCTTGAAAACCTGTTGAGGACCGAGGACGGTGCCAACATCACGGCCGACCACGTCCGTGCGCTGGCAGGCTGGGATCCCAGCGCCGAGCCCGACACCGAGATCCAGTTCACGCCGGCGCGCGTGATCATGCAGGACTTCACCGGCGTGCCGTGCGTCGTTGACCTCGCCACCATGCGTGAGGCCGTCAAGGAGCTCGGCGGAGACCCGAAGCGGGTCAACCCGCTGGCACCGGCCGAAATGGTCATTGACCACTCGGTCCAGATTGACGCCTTCGGCAACTCCGGCGCACTGGAGCGCAATATGGAGATCGAATACCAGCGCAACGGGGAGCGTTACCAGTTCCTGCGCTGGGGCCAGACTGCATTTGACGACTTCAAGGTCGTCCCGCCGGGCACCGGCATTGTGCACCAGGTCAACATCGAGTACCTGGCCCGCACCGTCATGACCCGTGAAGTCGACGGCGTTGTCCGCGCTTACCCGGACACCTGCGTCGGCACCGACTCGCACACCACCATGGTCAACGGCCTGGGCGTGCTGGGCTGGGGCGTTGGCGGCATCGAGGCCGAGGCTGCCATGCTTGGCCAGCCCGTGTCCATGCTCATCCCGCGCGTCGTGGGCTTCAAGCTCACCGGCTCCATCCCGGCCGGCGCCACCGCCACCGACGTCGTCCTGACCATCACCGAGCAGCTGCGCAAGCACGGTGTGGTCGGCAAGTTCGTCGAGTTCTACGGTGAAGGCGTCGCGGCTGTGCCGCTGGCCAACCGTGCAACGATCGGCAACATGAGCCCGGAGTTCGGCTCCACCGCCGCGATGTTCCCGATCGACGACGTCACCCTCGACTACCTGCGCCTCACCGGCCGGTCCGACGAGAACGTCGCGCTCGTGGAGTCGTACGCGAAGGAACAGGGCCTCTGGCACGACCCCTCCCGCGAGATCAAGTTCTCCGAGTACCTCGAACTGGACCTGTCCACGGTTGTTCCGTCGATCTCCGGCCCGAAGCGCCCGCAGGACCGCATCATCCTCACGGAGTCCAAGGCCCAGTTCCGCGAGGACCTGCGCAACTACGTGAAGGAAGACCTGGCCGACGGAAGCCTGGACGAAGCGATCGACGAAAGCTTCCCGGCTTCGGACTCGCCCTCATTCACCGCCTCTTCGTCGCACCTGAGCGACGTGGCCCCGCACGCGCACGGCCCGAAGTCCAACGGCCGCCCGTCCAACAAGGTCAGCGTCAAGACCGCGGACGGACGCGAGTTCGAGCTCGACCACGGCGCGGTCTCGATCGCCTCGATCACCTCCTGCACCAACACGTCCAACCCGTCCGTGATGCTGGCCGCCGCACTGCTGGCCCGCAACGCCGTCGACAAGGGCCTGACGTCCAAGCCCTGGGTCAAGACCTCCGTGGCTCCCGGTTCCAAGGTAGTCACCGACTACTACAACAAGTCGGGCCTGACCCCGTACCTGGAGAAGCTCGGCTTCTACATCGTGGGCTATGGCTGCGCCACCTGCATCGGCAACTCCGGTCCGCTCGACGCCGAGATCTCCGAGGCCATCCAGGCCAACGACCTCTCCGTCACCGCGGTGCTCTCCGGCAACCGTAACTTCGAAGGCCGGATCAACCCGGACGTGAAGATGAACTACCTGGCCTCCCCGCCGCTGGTCATCGCTTACGCCCTGGCCGGTTCCATGGACTTCGACTTCGACAACGACGCCCTGGGCCAGGACGAGGCCGGCAACGACGTCTTCCTGAAGGACATCTGGCCGAACCCGGTCGAGGTCCAGCAGGTCATCGATTCCTCGATCGACAAGGAAATGTTCGCCCGCGGCTACGAAGGCGTCTTTGAGGGCGACGATCGCTGGAAGGCGCTCGACACCCCCGCCGGCGACACCTTCGCCTGGGACGAGAAGTCCACGTACGTCCGCAAGCCCCCGTACTTCGAGGGCATGAAGGCCCAGCCGGAGCCGGTCCAGGACATCACCGGTGCGCGTGTGCTGCTCAAGCTGGGCGACTCCGTCACCACGGACCACATCTCCCCGGCCGGTTCCTTCAAGTCGGACACCCCGGCCGGCCAGTACCTGCTGGCCAACGGTGTGGAGCGCAAGGACTTCAACTCCTACGGCTCACGCCGTGGCAACCACGAGGTCATGATCCGCGGCACGTTCGCGAACATCCGCATCAAGAACCAGCTCCTGGACGGCGTGGAGGGCGGCTTCACCCGCGACTTCACCCAGGCCGACGGCCCGCAGGCCTACGTCTACGACGCCGCGCAGAACTACCAGGCAGCCGGCACCGCGCTGGTGGTCCTGGCAGGCAAGGAGTACGGCTCGGGTTCGTCCCGTGACTGGGCCGCCAAGGGCACTGCCCTGCTGGGCGTCAAGGCTGTCGTTGCCGAGAGCTACGAGCGCATCCACCGCTCCAACCTGATCGGCATGGGTGTCCTCCCGCTGCAGTACCCGGCCGGCCAGAACGCCGCCAGCCTGGGCCTGACCGGTACGGAAACCTACGCAGTTGAGGGCGTCACCGCCCTGAACGACGGCACCACGCCGAAGACCCTCAAGGTCACGGCCACCGCCGAAGACGGTTCCGTCACGTCCTTCGACGCCGTGCTGCGCATCGATACGCCGGGCGAGGCGGACTACTACCGCAACGGCGGCATCCTGCAGTACGTCCTGCGCCAGATCTCCGCACACTAGCGGAGCTGCCGGGCACGCTCCGGTAACGCATGCAACGGCCCCGGCCGGTCACTGACCGGCCGGGGCCGTTGCGTTTCCGCTTTCGGCCGTGGGTACTGGATCTGGAGCGGGGGAGGGGCCGGGCAGGGCGCCGGTGCTGGCCTCCGGCGCGGCGGCCTGCCCGGAGGCGTTAGAGTTAAAAGGCATGTCTACCACCCGAAGGAGGGGCCGTTGGGAATCTTGGACACCATCCGGAATCCGCAGGACCTGAGTAAGTTGTCCGGGGCGCAGCTGGATCAGCTGGCAGCCGAGGTCAGGGATTTCCTGATCGGCAACGTCTCCCGGACGGGAGGGCACCTGGGCCCGAACCTCGGCGTCGTCGAGCTCACCATCGCGGTGCACCGGATCTTCGATTCCCCCCGCGACAGCATTGTCTTCGACACAGGGCACCAGTCCTACGTGCACAAGCTCCTCACCGGACGGCAGGATTTCAGCACGCTCCGCCAGCAGGGCGGCATGTCCGGCTACCCGGACCGCGCCGAATCCGAGCACGACATCGTCGAAAGCTCGCACGCGTCTTCCTCGCTGTCCTGGGCCGACGGCATCTCGCGCGCCCGGCAGCTGACCGGCGACGGCGACCGCTTCGTCGTCGCGGTGGTGGGCGACGGCGCCCTGACCGGCGGCATGGCGTGGGAGGCCATCAACAACATCGCGGCGGACAAGAAACGCCGTGTCGTGATCGTGGTCAACGACAACGGCCGCTCCTACGCCCCGACGGTCGGCGGGTTCGCCGACTACCTGGCGTCCCTGCGCCCCACCATCGATTCCCTCCGGGCCGCGCCCTCCTATGAAGGCACGCTCGAGTGGTGGAAGCGCAAACTGCAGAAGGGCGGCCCCGCGGGGCAGTTCACGTACAAGAGCCTGCACGCCATGAAGAAGGGCATCAAGGACTGGTGGGCCCCGCAGGGCATGTTCGAGGACCTCGGCATGAAGTACATCGGTCCCGTCGACGGCCACGACCTCCAGGCCATGGAAAACGCCCTGTCCACCGCCAAGAACTATGCCGGCCCCGTGATCGTGCACGCCATGACGGAAAAGGGCCACGGCTACGCCCCGGCCCGCGCCCATGAAGCGGACCAGTTCCATGCCGTGGGGATCATCGATCCGGAGACCGGCGCACCCACCGAGGCCGGTGGCGCGAAGTCCTGGACCGCGGTGTTCGCCGACGAGATCGCCGACATCGCCGACGAGCGCCAGGACATCGTCGGGATTACCGGTGCCATGCTGATTCCGGTCGGGCTACACAAGTTCGCCGCCCGGCACCCGGAGCGCGTGTTCGACGTCGGCATCGCCGAGCAGCACGCCCTCACCTCGGCTGCCGGCATGGCGTTCGGGGGACTGCACCCGGTGGTCGCGGTCTACGCGACGTTCCTGAACCGTGCCTTCGACCAGCTGCTGATGGATGTCGCCCTGCACAAAGCCGGCGTCACGATCGTGCTGGACCGGGCCGGCGTCACCGGACCCGACGGCGCAAGCCATCACGGCATGTGGGACATGGCCATGGTCCAGATCGTCCCCGGGCTGCACCTCGCCGCGCCGCGCGACGCCACCCGGCTGCGGGAGGAACTGCGCGAGGCTGTGGCCATTGAAGACGCCCCGAGCGTGCTCCGCTACTCTAAGGGCAACGTCGGCCCCGAAGTCGATGCGGTCGAACGCCTGGAGGACGGCGTGGACGTGCTGGCCCGCCGGCCCGCGGGCTCGAGCGAGAACGACGTCCTGATCGTCAGCGTGGGCGCCATGTCAGAACTCGCTCTGGACGTCTCCGGCCGGCTCGGTGCCCAGGGCATCAGCTCCACGGTGGTGGATCCGCGCTGGGTCCTCCCGGTCCGGCAGTCCATCATCGATCTCGCCGCGCGCCACCGCCTGGTCATTTGCATTGAGGACGGAGTGCGGGCCGGCGGCGTCGGTTCCCGGATCCGCCAGGAGATGCGTGCCGCGGGCGTCGACACCGCCCTCAACGAGGTGGGCCTGCCGGTCGAGTTCCTCGAACACGGCACGCGCAGCCAGGTGCTCGAACGCGTGGGCCTGACCGCCCAGCAGATCACGCACGACGTCGTCGCCCAGGTCCTGGGCACCAAGGTGCCGTTTGCGCGCCCCTTGCCCGGCCAGGAACACCCCAGCACCGGCAGCATCCCGCAGCTGTAGCCAGCACATCCGTTGAGCACTACCCGTGGGCGCCACTGAATCCGGCGCCGGACGGCCCAGGAAGGAACTGGCATATGAGTGGAATTATCAGAGTTTACAAGCGTGACGAAGAGGGCACCCTGCACTTCAGGGAGGCCTGGTTTGATGAGGACTACAGCCAGTTCGTGATGAACCACGGCGTCGTCGGACACCAGAGCAAGACGGACGAGACCGACGTCGCGGACGCCGAGGCGGCGGAGCGCCTCATGGACGCCTTCGCGGCGCAGTGCGCCGAGGACGGCTACGCCGAAATTCCGGCGGAGGAACAGTCCTGGGTAGTAGCCCAGTACGCGCTGAAGACCAAGGAGGGGACCAGCCGCGACCGGTACCTCGAGGAAAAAGCCAAAGACGCCCTGATCAGCCATCTGGCCTGGCGGGGCCTGGGGATCGTGGACCGCAGCGAATTTTCCGACGCCCGGCTCAACATCTTCTGCCTCACCCCGGACGTGAATAAGACCGTCAACGCCATCAAGGTCTGCATCCGCGGCGAAGACCTCGACTTCACCAAACTGAGCATTGGCGCCGCGCCGTTTGGCGAGGATACTTTCAAGCTCAAGCACTCGCCGAAGCCGGCAAACAGCTTCACGCTTTAGGCAGCACGGGCAAGGAGCCGGGCACGGCTCACACCAGTTTGGGGGCACGGACTGAAAGGCAACGCAATGACGCGCAAACCCTCGAAACCAGGCTGCACCCCGCTGCCCGCGGGACTCGCGGCGCCGGCGCGAAAGTCGCTCGCGCACGCCGGGATCGAGACCCTCGAAAACCTCGTGCAGCTTGGCCGGCGCCGGCTTGCCGGGATGCCGGGCGTCTGCCCCCGGACCCTCGCGCAGCTCCAGGACGCCATGGACGAGCACGGGCTGAAGCTGCCGGCAGGGTAGCGGGGGTCCGCTCCTCCGCCGCCCGCGGCGGCCTGGCCGGGACACCCGCCGGGGCGATATAGGCTAAAACCATGACTGAATACCGCCGCGTTGGAACTTCCGGACTGTCCGTCTCTGTCGTGGGACTTGGCTGCAACAACCTGGGCCGGTCCGGGACCGTGACTGAATCGCAGGAAGGCACCGACGCCGTCGTGCACGCGGCGCTCGACGCCGGGATCACCTTCTTTGACGTCGCGGACGCCTACGGCCGCGAGCCCGGCCTCAGCGAGTCAATGCTCGGCAAGGCCCTCGGTTCCCGCCGCGACGATGCGGTCATCGGCACGAAGTTCGGCATGGACATGCGCGGCGCCAACGGCGAGGACTTCGGTGCGCGCGGATCCCGCCGCTACATCATCAAGGCGGCGGAGGCCTCGCTGCGCCGGCTCGGTACGGACTGGATCGACCTCTACCAGTTCCACACCCCGGACCCGCTCACGCCCATCGACGAGACGCTCTCGGCCCTCGACGACCTCGTCACCAGCGGCAAGGTCCGCTACATCGGCCACTCCAACCGGGCCGGCTGGCAGATCGCCGAGGCCGAGTACGTGGCACGCGCCCGCGGGGGAGCCCGCTTCATCTCCAGCCAGAACCACTACAACCTGCTGGACCGGCGCGCCGAACTCGAGGTCACCCCTGCAGCCGAGGCCTACGGCCTGGGCGTCCTGCCGTACTTCCCGCTCGCCAACGGCCTGCTGACCGGCAAATACTCCGCCGGCCAGGCCCCCGAGGGAAGCCGGCTCAGCCACACCCGCACCAACCTGGTCCACGACGCCGACTGGGAACAGCTGGGTGCCTTCGGCAAGTTCGCCGCCGACCGCGGGCTCAACGAAGTCCAGGTGGCCTTCTCCTGGCTGGCCGCCCAGCCGTCCGTCAGCAGCGTCATCGCCGGCGCCACCACCCCGGAGCAGGTACGCCAGAACGCCGCCGCCGTGGCCTGGAAACCCAGCCATGCCGACCTCGCCGAGCTGGACGACCTCTTCCCGCGCACGCCCAAGGTGGCGCTGTTCTGAACAGTGCTGCAAGCGCCGGCGCGGCGGAACCTGCCGTGACGCATTCAATCCTGATGGACGTCGACACCGGGATCGACGACGCCCTGGCCCTGGTCTACCTGCTGTCCCGGCCCGAGGTCCACATCCAGGCGATCACGTGCACCGCCGGGAACGTCGGGGCCCGGCAGGTGGCGCTGAACAACCTGACCCTGCTGGAGCTGTGCGGCCGCGAGGGCATCGAGGTGGCCATCGGCGCCGAGGTCCCGCTGGAGATCCCGCTGGTCACCACCGAGGAGACCCACGGGCCGCAGGGCATCGGCTACGCCGAGCTGCCGCCGCCGCGCCAGCAGATCTCGGCGCGGCACGCCGTCGACGTCTGGGTCGAGGAGGTGCGGGCGCACCCGGGGGAGCTCACCGGCCTGATCACCGGACCGCTGACCAACTTCGCCCTGGCCCTGCGCCGGGAACCGGAACTTCCCCGGCTGCTCAAGGGACTTGTGATCATGGGCGGCAGCTTCTACTACCAGGGCAACACCACCCCGACGGCCGAATGGAACACCTCGGTGGATCCGCATGCCGCCAAGGAGGTGTTTGCCGCCTACCGGGGCCTGCCCGAGGACAAACTGCCGATCCTGTGTGCCCTGGAAATGACCGAGCGGATCGAGATGCACCCGGAGCACCTGCGCCGGCTTGGCGAGGCCGCCGGTGCACCGGAGCCCGAACTCGTCCTCCCCGAGCAGCCCGAAGGCCAGCGCAGCCGGTCCGGGAACCCCCTCGTCGCGTGCCTGTCCGACGCCCTGCGCTTCTATATGGAATTTCACCGGCTCTATGACCAAGGCTATGTGGCGCACGTGCACGACGCCTTCGCGGCCTGCGCCGCAGCGGGGCGCACACCGTTCGCCACCCGGCCGGCCACGGTCGACGTCGAAACGGATTCGCCCCTGCTGATGGGTACCACGGTGGCCGATTTCCGCGGGCTGTGGGGGTTGGCGCCGAACGCCAGGATCGTCTCCGACAACAACCCCGGGCACTGCTTCGACGAATTGATTTCCTCGATCGGCGCCCTGGCCCGGGAGGTGGGACGCCGGACGCCGACGGGCTGAAACCGGACAGTATGGCTGCGCCAATGCGGGGAGTGCCCGCAGGAGTCTGCGGATCGCTAGGAGGGTCGCCGCTCGCTAGGATGGTAGCTGCGCCGAGGTGACATGAGGCGGAACTTGTTGCACCCAGCCAAAGGAACACCCCTCATGTCACAGCCAGCCCTCACCATCATTGCCCCTGGACAGGCGGCCGGCCGCAGGCGCCGCCTGCTCGAAATCGCCGGGGCCGCCGCCATCGCCGCCACCTACATCTTCCTGGTGTTGACCCAGCCCGCCGACATTGCCAACGGCCCGGCCAGCTTCTCGGCCCTCGTTGCCCTCGGCGGCTTCCTGCTCGGCGCAGTGCTGCTGATTGCGGCCGTCCTGCCGGCGCTGCCCACCTCCACCGTGGTCCTCATCCCGGTGGCACTGGTCCTGAACGTGGTCCTCGGACAGCTGATGGGCAGCACGGGCCTGCCGTTCTACATCGACGCGATCGGCACCGTCCTGATCGCCGTCCTCGCCGGACCCGCAGCGGGCGCCGCCACAGGCGCGCTGTGCAGCATCGTCTGGTCCTTCTTCAACCCCACCGTCCTGCCGTTCGCCGCCGGTGCCGCCCTCATCGGCTTCCTCGCCGGCATGGCCGCCCGCGGCGGCCTGTTCCGCCGCTTCTACCTCGCCCCCGTCGCCGGCTTCGTCACCGGCATCCTGGCCGGCGTCGTCTCCGCCCCGATCGCCGCGTTCGTCTTTGGCGGCACGTCAGGGCTGGGTACCGGGGCGATCGTCAGCGCCTTCCGCGCCATGGGCGATACCCTCCTGGCCGCCATCACCAAGCAGGCACTGATTTCCGACCCCATGGACAAGGCGATCGTCTTCACCATCGCGGCGCTGCTCGCCTACGCCCTGCCCCGCCGCACCACCTTCCAGTTCCCCTTCGTGCGGCGCTACCGGGTGCTCGCCGGCAAGGCCCCGGCAGCACCGGACGCCTGAGCCCCGCGGCGGCTGGGACACCCCGACCCTGCGACACTGACACAGCGACCATGACACCGCGACTGCACCCCTTCACCACGCTGACCCTCGCCGTATGCGCCGCCGTCGTCACGACGGCGGCCGCGTATTGGCCGTTGTCTGTCGCCGTGGCCCTCGCCGCGGTGATCCTTGCCGCGCGCCATGGCATTGCGGGGCGCGTCCTGACCGCAGGAGCCGTGATCCTGACGCCCCTGTGCCTGTCCCTGCTGGTGCTGCACGGCCTCTTCTTCCCTGAGGGCCAGACCGTGCTGGCCCAGTGGGGCCCGGCGAGGGTCACGGCCGAGGGTCTGGGCTTCGCACTGGAGCTGGGAACCCGGACCACGGCCTGCGTGCTGGTATTCCTGCTCTTTTCCTTCACCGTGAGCGTCCCCGACCTCGTCTCCGCCCTCGCCGGGCGTAGGATCCCGCCGCAGTTCGGCTTCGTCCTGGCCTCCACGCTCACCCTCCTGCCCGCCGTCGCGGGCCGCCTGGACCGGATCCGGCAGGCCCAGGAAACCCGCGGGATGGTGGGCGGACGCGGCCTGCTGTCCCGCCTCGGCACCCTCCGTCTGCAGATGGTGCCGCTGGTCCTGGCACTGATTGACGACGCCGGAAGCCGGGCCCAGGCGCTCGACGCCCGCGGCTTCGGCAGCCCGGGGCCCCGGACCAGCTACCGCGAAGTCGCCGACCCGCCCGCCCAGCGGCTCTTCCGGGCAGCCGCGCTGGTGTTCGCGGCGGCCGCCGTCGCCGGGCGGATTATGGCCTCCTGGCCTGCCGGGGCGGCGTCATGACGGCCGCCACCCGCACGGCGCTTCAGATCCGGATCGAGGCGTTCACGTTCCACGGCGATGACGCCCCGGTGCTGAGGGATGCCGCACTCTCGGTCACGCCGGGTTCCCTGACCGCCGTCCTGGGCGGGTCCGGGAGCGGAAAATCCACGTTGGGCAAACTTTTGGCCGGCTGGCTCCGGGCCGGTCACGCCGGACAATTCCGCGGCAGCCTGGAGCTCGGCGGCACCGTGCTGGAATTCCGCGGCGTGCCCGAGGACCCCCGGATCAACCCCGCCGAGTGGTCCCGCCGCGTGGCCTTCGTTCCGCAGGACGCCGCGGCGATGCTCTCCTCGGTGCGCGCCACGGTCGCGGAGGAGCTGGCCTTCGGCCTGGAAAACCGCGCGACGGCCCGGGAGGACATGCTCCGCGCGGTGGAGCGCACGGCTGCCCGCACCGGACTCTCTCACCTGCTGGACCGGGACCCGGCCACGCTCTCCGGCGGGGAGCTGCGCCGGCTCGCCGTGGGCTGCGCCGTCATCGCGGAACCGGACGTGCTCATCCTGGACGAGCCGTTGGCATCGCTGGACGCCGTCGGAGCCGCGCAAGTCGAGGCCCTGGTCCGCGGCCTCTGCGGCGCCGGGACCGGCGTCGTCCTCCTGAGCCAGGCGGCGGACCGGCTCGCCGGGGAAGCCACGCGCTGGACGGTTCTCGACGCTCAGACGGCGCACGACGGCAGGACGGTCACCGCTGCCGGGACGGTCACCGCTGCCGGGACGCCGGCGCAGCTGGCCGGCTCTGCCGAACTGGAGCGCGCCGGAGTGATTGGCATAGGCGGGCCCGGCGGTATTGGGCCCAACATCCTAGGGTCCGGCGTTGCCGCCGGGGCCCGCCGTTCCGGGCCCGTGCCTGCCGCGGTGCCCGGTCCCGGCCCGGCATCGCTGGAACTGCGCGGGGTTGGGTTCGGCTACGCTGGGGACCCGCGGCGGCACGGCACCGGCGCGCAGGACCGGGTCCTCCGGGACGTGGATTTCGCCGTGCGCCCTGGCGAGATCATCGCCGTGACCGGGCCCAACGGCGCCGGCAAGTCGACACTGCTGCGCCACTTCAATGGACTGCTCCGGCCCTCGGCCGGGGACGTGCTGGTCTGCGGGCGCAGCATTGCCGGCGTGCCGGTGGGAAAGGTCGCGGCCTCCGTGGGCCTGTTGTTCCAGCACCCCCGGGACCAGCTCTTCGAACGGACCGTCCTGCGGGAAGCCGCGTTCGGACTCCGGCAACTGTCCGGAAAGGCCGGCGCCGAGGGCAAGGCCCGGGCCGCGCTGGCTGCGGTGGGCCTTGCCGGTACCGAGGCGGCACACCCGGCCGAGCTGTCCGCCTCCCGGCAGCGGCTGCTCGCCCTGGCCACGGTCCTGGCCCGCGAACCGGCGGTGTTGGCCCTGGACGAACCGACCGTCGGGCTGGACCGGCACGGCCTCGAGGCGCTGCAGGGCGCCGTCGACCGCGCCGCCGCGCGGGGCGCCGCCGTCGTCATGGTCACCCACGACCTGGACTACGCACGGAGGAACGCGCACCGCGTCCTGGAACTCAGCGGCGGGAGCCTGCGGGAAATCTGACTGGGGCCGCGGGGTGGGCACGGAATCCAACGCGCAATGGATGACGCGCAATGTATATTGCTTGGAGTTTCCGCGGGCCTGGTCCTGGACGGCAGGATCTATTCCGCAGACGCGGTCTTTCGCGTTCCAGCCTTCCACCTCAACACCGCAGACATCGAGGCTGCCCACGTCATGGCGCCGCCGGGATGCCCGGACACTGTCCCGAAAGCAGCGCCGCCGCCCGGACCAAAGTCCGGGCGGCGGCGCCAACAAAAGCGGGAGCGGTAAAGCCTGGCTTTAGGCCGGTTCTGACGCCACGCCCGGGGCCAGGAACTTCTTGCCGTTGACCCGTTCCGAGGCGCCCACCCGGTCCAGATACGGGGTGATCCCGCCCAGGAACATCGGCCAGCCCGCGCCGAGGATCATGCAGAGGTCAATGTCCTCGGGACCGGCCACAACGCCTTCCTCGAGCATCAGTCCGATTTCCTCCGCCAGTGCGTCCTGCGTCCGGCGCAGCACCTCCTCGCCGGTGGACGGGGTGCTGCCGAATGACATCAGTGCCAGGGTTTCGGCCGGAATGAACGGCTTGCCGTCCGGGCCCGGCACCGGCGCCCCGTTCTGCACGGCCCAAATGGACGTCACACCGTTGTCGATCAGCGCCTGCAGGTTCGCCGAGACCCTGAAGCGGTCCCCGAACGCCGTGTGCAGCGATTCCTGGACATGCTGCGCCACGGGCAGGCCCACCATGGCGCCGAGCACAAACGGCGTCATGGGCAGGCCCATCGGCCGCAGCGCATTGTCGGCCACGTCGGCGGGCGTGCCCTCGTCGAAGGCCGCGGTGACTTCACCCATGAGGCGCAGCAGGACGCGGTTGACCACAAACGCGGCGGCATCCCTGACCAGCACCGCCGACTTCCTGAGCCCCTTGGCGAGCTCGAACGCGGTGGCCAGCACGGCGTCGTCGGTCTTCGGTGCCCGCACGATCTCCAGCAGCGGCATCACAGCCACCGGGTTGAAGAAGTGGAAGCCGACCAGGCGCTCGGGGTGCTCAAGGTCCTCCGCCATCGCGGTGACGGACAGCGAGGACGTGTTGGTCGCGAGGATGCACTCTTCCGAGACGATCGCCTCGACTTCCTTGAAGACCTGCTTCTTGACGTTGAGTTCCTCGAAGACGGCCTCAATGACGAAGTCGGCGTCGGCGAAGGCCTCCTTCGAAACTGATCCCGTGACGAGCGCACGGGTGCGGTTGGCGGCGTCGGGGCTGATCCGGCCCTTCGCCAGCAGCTTGTCCACCTCGGCACGGACGTACCCCACGCCCTTGTCCACGCGGGCCTGGTCGATGTCCGTGAGCACCACGGGCACCTTGAGCTGGCGGGCGAAGAGCAGGGCGAGCTGGCTGGCCATCAGGCCTGCACCGACGACGCCGATCTTCGTCACCGGGCGCGCGAGCTTGCGGTCCGGGGCGCCGGCGGGACGCTTGGAGCGGCGCTGCACGAGGTCCAGGAAGGCGTACACCGTGGAGCGGAACTCGTCGGTCTGCATAAGGTCGGCGAGCGTCTCGCATTCGAGCTGAGCGGACTGCGCCTGGGTCAGGGTGCGGTTGGCCTCCATGACGTCCAGGACCTTGGCGGGCGCCGGGGAAGCGTTGGAGGTCTTGGCCTCCACGAAGGCCCGGCCCTTGGCGACGGCGGCCGCCCAGCGGGCGGCGACCTCCGGAGCGGACGGGTCCACGGCGTTCGCCCGCTCCGGCGCCACGGCACCGGCAATGACTTTCGCGGCCCACGCCAGGGACTGTTCCACAAAGTCGGCCGGCTCGAACATCGCGTCCGCCATACCCAGCTGGTAGGCCTGCGGCCCGGTGAGCGTGCGGTTGTTGCTCAGCGGGTTTTCGATCATGACCTTGAGGGCGTTCTCCGGCCCGATCAGCCGCGGCAGGATGTGGACCCCGCCCCAGCCAGGGATGAGTCCGATGAACGCCTCGGGAAGGGCCAGAGCGCCGGCGCCGGTGGAGACCGTGCGGTAGGTGGACTGCAGCGCGATCTCCAGGCCGCCGCCCAGGGCCAGGCCGTTGATGAACGCGAAGCTCGGCACGCCGAGGTTCGCCAGGGTGGCGTAGACGTCGTGGCCGAGCTGGGCCATCCACAGGCCCTGTTCGCGTCCGCTGACGGACTTGACCGTGGACAGGTCGGCGCCGGCCACGAGGAAGTACGGCTTGCCGGTGACGCCGACGCCGGCAATCTCGCCCCGGGCCGCGCGTTCCTTCAGCCCTTCCAGGACCGTGCCGAGTTCGATCAGCGTGTTGGGTCCGAGGGTGGTGGGCTTGGAGTGGTCCAGGCCGTTGTCGAGGGTGACCAGCGCGAAGATGCCGGGGCTTTTGCCGTCAGTCGTCCCCCCACCGTCGACGGGCGGCAGTTCGATGTCCTGGACATAAGAGTGGGTGACCGTCTCGTTCGGGAAGAGGTCTGCAAGCTTGCGGAAATCAGCGGCGCTCATGCTGTGGCTCCAGTCTTGGTGATCGTGGTCTCTGCGTGCTGTGCTTCTGTGTTGTGCATTTCTATGCCCGGTGCTTCGGTGCCGTAATCCGCGTGATGCGGGTTCTCCCAGATTACGGTGGCGCCCATGCCCAGGCCGATGCACATCGTGGTCATGCCAAAGCGGACCGAGGGGTCCTCCTCGAACTGCCGGGCCAGCTGGTTCATCAGCCGGACCCCCGAGGACGCCAGCGGGTGCCCGACGGCGATCGCGCCGCCATAGCGGTTGACGCGCGGGTCGTCGTCGGCGATCCCGAAATGGTCCAGGAAGCTCAGGACCTGGACGGCGAAGGCCTCATTGATTTCGAAGAGCCCGATGTCCCCGATGCCGAGCCCGGCGTTCTTGAGCGCCTTCTCGGTCGCCGGGACCGGGCCGATGCCCATGACCTCGGGTTCCACACCGGCGAAGGCATAGCTCACCAGGCGCATCCTGACCGGCAGCCCGAGTTCTTCGGCGGCATCCGCGGAGGCCAGCAGGGCTGCGGTGGCGCCGTCGTTCAGGCCCGCGGCGTTCCCCGCCGTGACCCGGCCGTGGGCGCGGAACGGCGTCTTAAGCGTGGCCAGGTCTCCGAGCGAGGTCCCGGGGCGCGGGGGTTCGTCCACGGTGTTGACGGTCCAGCCCTGGCCCGGCTTCATCGTGGCGACGGGTACGAGGCCGGGCTGGATCTGGCCGTTGGCGTAGGCTGCGGCGAGTTTGTCCTGCGACGCGACGGCGTAGGCGTCGGTGCGGTCCTTGGTGATGGCCGGGAAACGGTCGTGCAGGTTCTCGGCCGTGTTGCCCATGTTCAGCGCGGCGGGGTCCACGATCCGTTCGGACATGAAGCGCGGGTTGGGGTCGGCGCCGGCGCCCATCGGGTGGTTGCCCATGTGTTCCACGCCGCCGGCGATTACGACGTCGTACGCGCCGAAGCCGATGCCGCTCGCCGTCGTGGTGACCGCGGTCATGGCGCCGGCGCACATGCGGTCGATCGCGAAGCCGGGCACGGTGCGGGGGAGCCCGGCCAGCAGGGCGGCGGTGCGGCCGATGGTCAGGCCCTGGTCGCCCGTCTGGGTGGTGGCGGCGATCGCGACCTCGTCGATCCGGTCCGCCGGAAGCGAGGGGTTGCGGCGCATCAGTTCGCGGATGCACTTGACCACGAGGTCGTCGGCGCGGGTGCCGGCGTAGATGCCCTTGTCGCCGGCGCGGCCGAACGGGGTGCGGACGCCGTCGACAAAGACGACGTCGCGCACGGTCCTGTTTCTTCCGATGCTCGGGTTTGCGCTGCTGGGTTTTCCGCTGGTGCGGGCTTGGCTCACGGCGTACTCCTCATTGAGACATGGTGCCGGAACCGTGCCGGTGGCAGGGGTTGCCACAGGCAGGAAGGTTCCGAACGACATCATGCATCATGTTACTCGCCAGTAACATAGCTGGCAAGGAGGAGATGAGCGTCCCGGGGATGAGCTGCTAGACCGTGGAACCCGACGGCGCCTCCGCGGCGGCCTTGGGTTCCTTCGCGGGCAGCGGCTCGGGGTGCAGGAAGGCCTCGGCAATGAGCGGAGCCGTGATTTCGATCTGCCACTGGCGCGCCCCGAGGTTCGCCAGTTCCTCGGCCACGCCTTCCTCGCTGCATTCTGCCGGAGGACGCCAGGCGACCCGCCGAAGATAGTCCGGGGTCAGCAGGTTCTCCACCGGCAGGTTCAGTTCCTCGGCCCTGGCCTGGAGTTTCGGACGGGCCGTGGCGAGCCTGGCGGCCGCCTCCGGGTCCCGGTCCGCCCAGACGCGCGGGGGCGGGGGAGCGTTGGTGGGCAGGTGCAGCGGCGGCAGGTCCTCCAAGGCCCTGGCCACGCCGATGCAGCGCAGCCAGCGGGGGGCTTCCCGCTGCGCCGCGCGGCCGTGGAAGCCCTTGGTGCCCAGGAGCTGGGGAACCGTGGAGGGCATCGCCTTGGCCGCGGCGACGAGCGCGGAGTCGGGGATCAGCCGGCCGGGGGCGACGTCACGTTTCTGGGCCAGGGAATCGCGTTCCAGCCACAGCTCCCGGACTGCGGCCAGTTGGCGGCGGTCCCGGATCTGGTGCAGTCCGGACGTCTTGCGCCACGGATCAACGCGCGGCGGGGCCTGTCCGGCTTCGAGGATGGCGGCGAATTCCTGCTCGGCGTATTCCAGCTTTTCGTCCGCCACGAGCAGCTCAATCAGTTCCTCGCGCAGCTCGGTCAGGACTTCGACGTCGAGCGCGGCGTAGCGCAGCCACGGTTCCGGCAGGGGCCGGGTGGACCAGTCGGCGGCGGAGTGTTCCTTGGCCAGGCCGAAGCCCAGGAGCTGTTCGATGACGGCGGCGAGGCCCACCCGGGGCAGTCCGGCCAGGCGGGCGGCGAGCTCGGTGTCGAAGAGTTTGTCCGGCCACATGCCGAGTTCGGACAGGCAGGGCAGGTCCTGGCTGGCGGCGTGCAGGATCCATTCGACGCCGCGCAAAGCGTCATTGATGATGCTGAGGTCACCGAAAGGTTCGGGATCGATCAGCCAGGTTCCGGAGCCTTCGCGCCGGATCTGGACCAGGAAGGCGCGCTGGCCGTAGCGGAATCCCGAGGCGCGCTCCGCGTCCACGCCCGCAGGGCCGTGGCCGGCGGCGAGAGCCGCGGCGCAGCGTTCGAGTCCGGACTGGGTTTCAATGACCAGCGGCACGCCGTCGCGGGGAATGTCGAGGTCGATCACTTCAGGGACCAGGCTGTCGAAGCCTTCCACGGTGATGTGGGCTGTGGTGTCAGCAGCCTCGGCCGTGGTGCGACTGGCGCCGGCCGTGCTGATTTCCGGATTCTGAGGGGTCATGGTCTCTACAGTTTACCGACAACATGGCGTATAGAGCCGTGACCGCGGCCGAACAGGCGCCTCATGCGTGTCCGCGGGGGCGGCGGGGAAGGGCCGTGACGCCCTCGGGCAGGGGCGGCAGTCCGGCGAAGGTGCAGACCATGTCCGACCACGCCTCCAGGTGCGAGGTGATGTCCGGGGTGGCCGGGGTCCAGGAGGCCCGGAGCTCAATGTCGATTGAATTCGGCCGGTCCGACAACGTTCCAAAGCTCTCCGAGAGCACGCGGGTGGCGGTGCCGCCGGCGGAGCGGTACGGGGCCTGATGGTTCTCCAGCGCTTCGACCAGCCAGGTCCACGCCACGGACCCCAGGAGTTCGTCGTTGCCCATCTCGGGTTCCAGCTGGGCGCGGATGTAGGTGACGATCCGGAATTCCCCGTCCCACACGGCAGAGCCGTCGGGATCGTGGAGCAGAATGAAGCGGCCAGTGGCCAGCTCGATGTCGTCGCTGCCGGACGCCCGTGCCAGGGCAGCGGCGGCCGGGCCGTGTACCGGTCCGCCGGCGGGGGAGTCGCCCGGGCCGATCACTTCCGCGCCCAGGGCCACCGCGAACGGCGCCAGCCGGGACGGGGCCGGAATTTCGTCCAGGTGCAGCTCGCTGCGGCACCGTGCCTGCCGAAGGGTCCCCAGGGCGAAGAGGAAATCTGCCGGAACCTGATCGAGGGAGCTCACCCTGGAAGGTTATGCAACGGCCGGAGCCCTGCCCGGCAGGCTCGCCGCCGGGCAGGGGAAGCGGTGCATGGTTCAGGCAGCGGCGAGCTCGCGCTTGATGGCCGCAATGAAGGAATCAACGTCATCCTCGGTGGTGTCGAAGGAGCACATCCAGCGGACCTCGCGGGCCGCCTCGTTCCAGTCGTAGAAGCGGAAGGACTTGCGCAGCCGGTCCGCGACACCGGCAGGCAGGACGGCGAAGACGCCGTTGGACTCGGTCTTCTGGGTCAGTTCGACGCCGGGGATCGCCTCGACGCCGGCGCGCAGCCGGGCGGCCATGGCATTGGCGTGCGAGGCCGAGCGCAACCACAGCTCACCCTCGAGGAGGGCAATGAACTGGGCGGACATGAACCGCATCTTGGAGGCCAGCTGCATGTTCATCTTGCGCAGGTAGACCAGGCCGTGTGCGGCCTCCGGGTTCAGGGCGACCACAACCTCGCCGAACAGCAGACCGTTCTTCGTGCCGCCGAAGGAGAGGATGTCCACGCCGGCGTCACGGGTAAAGGCCCGCAGCGGGACCCCCAGGTGGGCGGCGGCGTTGGCCAGCCGGGCACCGTCCATGTGCAGCTTCATGCCCTTTGCGTGGACATGCTCGGCGACGGCCCGGACCTCGTCCGGGGTGTAGCAGGTGCCAAGCTCGGTGGTCTGGGTGATGGACACGGCCAGCGGCTGGGCGCGGTGCTCATCGCCCCAGCCCCAGGCTTCCTGGTCGATCAGTGCGGGGGTGAGCTTGCCGTCGGTGGTGGGGACCTGCAGCAGCTTGATGCCGCCGATCCGCTCCGGTGCACCGTTTTCGTCCATGTTGATGTGGGCGGTGGAAGCGCAAATGACCGCACCCCAGCGCGGGAGGAGCGACTGCAGGGACAGGACGTTGGCTCCGGTGCCGTTGAACACCGGGAAGCACTCGATGCCTTCGCCGAAGTGCTCTTCCATCAGCTGCTGCAGACGCGCGGTGTAATCGTCCTCACCGTAGGAGACCTGGTGGCCTTCGTTGGCGGCGGCCAGAGCCGCGAGAACTTCCGGGTGCACGCCGGAATAGTTGTCGGAGGCGAAGCCGCGGACGGAGGGATCGTGGAGCCGCACCGCAGTGCCGGCAGGGACAGTTTCAACTGTGCTGGTCATCGTTTTGCTCACGCTTTCAGTCTAAGAGGTCGGGCCGCCCGGGCTAAGCCCGGGGCCCTGGATCGGGGCCCAGACCCTGTGCCGCAGACGCTGGGGCTGTGGATCCGAGCCGCGGAATCAGGGATGTTTCAGCGGCTGAGCAGCAGCCGCTGGCCGTTCAGGTCGCCGGCAGGAGCGTTGAAGAGTCCCGCTGCGGCAGCCGCCAGGTCAGCCACGTCCGTGAAGCCCGGGAATTTGCGGTCCGGGGCCTTGGCCCGCATTTGCGCGTCAACGAGGGCTTTCACCACGAAAATGACGGCGGCGCTGCGCAACGCGGCGCTGTCCTGCCCGGCGTTGTCCTGCTGCGAGTTGTCCTGTTGCGAGCTGTCCTGCCCGGGAGTGCCGGTGGCGTTGCCCGCGGCGTGGGCCCGGCGGAAGCCGTCAGCGACCGCCAGCGTCCAGGCCTCGGCGGCCGCCTTGGCCGCGGCGTAGCTCGCCCCCGCCGCCGTCGGGGCGCTTACCGCCGTGGAGGACACCATGGCGAAGCGTCCGGCCTCCGAGGCAGCGAGGTCGTCGAAGAAGACGCGTGTGACGTTCCGCAGGGTCGTGACGGCGTTGCGTTCCAGGAAGTCCCAGTCGTCGTCGCTCTGGTCCGTGATGCCTTTCGCGCCGCGCCAGCCGCCCACCAGGTGGATAACGCCGTCGACGCGTCCGGCCATGCCTGCAATGCTTTCCCGCAGGGCGCGGACGTCGGCCAGGCTGGCGAGGTCGCAGGCGAGCGGCGTGACGCCGTCGCCGGCCTCGGCGGCGGCCGCCTCGATGCGCGCGGCATCCGATCCGACCGTGAAGACCCTGTGGCCGGCGCCGCGCAGGGCGCGGGCCGTCGCGATACCCGACGGCCCGCTGCCCCCCGTGACCAGCACGTTCAAAGTGCGTCCGGCGCTCATCCGGCGTTCAGGGCCTGGGTGTCGCCGGACTTTGATCCCGTGTCTGAGGACCCTGTGATGCCGGCAGTGGATTCGATGACGGGACGCATCTTCTTCTCCAGCGCCTCGTAGAACATGGAGAGCGGGAATTCGTCGTCGAGGACCTGGTCCGTGAGGCCGCGGGGCGGACCGTCCAGGGGGAGGGCGTCCGGACCCTTGGCCCAGACCGAGGCCGGGTTGGGCGTGACCGTGCCGGAGATGAGCTCGTAGGCCGCGAGCCAGTGGGCCATCTTGGGGCGGTCGATCGAGCGCCAGTACAGTTCCTCGATCTTCGCGCCGAGTTCAACCACGACGTCGGCAGCCTCGTCCCAGTCGATGCTGAGTTTGCTGTCGGTCCAGTGCAGGACGTGGTGCTGGTGCATCCAGGCGAAGAGCAGCTGGCCGCCAAGGCCGTCGTAGTTCCGCACGCGAGTGCCGGTAATGGCGAAGCGGAAGATGCGGTCGAAGATCACGGCGTACTGGACCAGCTTGGCGTGCCGGCGGGCCTCCGGGTCAGCGTCCTCGTCCTTCTCGATCTTCACGGATTCGCGGAAGGCGGTGAGGTCGCAGCGCAGCTCCTCCAGTGAATAGAGGAAGAACGGCATGCGCTGCTTGATCATGAACGGGTCGAAGGGCAGGTCGCCGCGCATGTGGGTGCGGTCGTGGATCAGGTCCCACATGACAAAGGTTTCCTGCGTCAGCTGCTGGTCCGCCAGGAGCCCGGCGGCGTCCTCGGGCAGCTGCAGGGAGGTGATCTCGGCGGCGGCGCGCAGGACGCGGCGGAAGCGTGCGGCCTCGCGGTCGGCGAAGATCGCGCCCCACGTAAACGTCGGGGTCTCGCGGACCGCGACGGTCTCGGGGAACAGGACTGCGGAGTTGGTGTCGTAGCCTGCGGTGAAGTCGAGGAACCGGATCGGGACGAAGAGCTTGTTGGAGTATTCGCCGGTTTCCAGGCCGCCGATGAATTCCGGCCAGATGACCTCGATCAGCACGGCCTCGACGAGGCGGCTGCTGCTGCCGTTCTGCGTGTACATCGGGAACACGACAAGGTGCTGGAGTCCGTTGACCCGGTGCTGCTGCGGCTGGAACGCCTGCAGGGAGTCCAGGAAGTCCGGGACCCCAAAGCCGCCATCGGCCCAGCGGTCAAAGTCGGTGACCAGCAGTTCCAGGTAGTTCGCGTCGTGCGGGAAGGACGGGGCCAGGGCCGCGACCGCCGTGGTGATGGTTGCGACGTGGCCGGCCGCGGCTTCGTGGGCTTCGGCATCCGGCACGGATCCGTCCTGGACCTGGAGAGCGCGCAGGGCGGTGGCGGCAGCCTTGAGCCGCAGCCATTCCTGGTTGCCGGCGGTGATCGGGGCGGGGGCGGTAAGAGCGGTCGTGGTCATCGTCGACGGTCGCCTTTCTGTTTGCTGTGGAGCGTGTCGCTGGATCTGAATCGAGCGTAGCAAGCAAGCAGAGACTCTAATGCAAAATTGCCTCGAGCATAAGAAAGTCTGTGGCAAGTGATTCTGAAAAGCCGTTCCAGCGGAAGGAGAGGCAGGGCTGCGGGCTACTGCCCGGCGTCGTCCGCGGGAACCAGCTTCAGGGAAACCGAGTTGATGCAAAAGCGCTGGTCCGTGGGGGTGCCGTAGCCCTCGCCGTCGAACACGTGCCCCAGGTGGGAATCACAGGTGCTGCAGCGGACTTCCACCCGGTCCATGCCCATGGTGCGGTCATGGATGTAGCGGACGGTGCCCTCGGCGAGCGGCGCCCAGAAGGACGGCCAGCCGCAGTGCGAGTCGAACTTTTCGTTGCTGGTGAAGAGTTCGGTGCCGCAGGCCCGGCACTTGTAGACACCCCGGGTGTGCGTGTCCCAGTATTCGCCGGTGTACGGCCGCTCGGTGCCTGCCTGGCGGAGCACGCGGTACTCCTCAGGCGTCAGTTCCTCGCGCCACTGGGCGTCCGTCTTTTCGACGGGCGTTCCGGCCGGAGTCTGGTCAAAGGCCGTGGCGGCGGGGTCGGCTGCGGGTTCGGTCGCGGGCTCGGTGGCGGGCACTGCCGAGGGCATGGATTTAGGCCTGTTAAAGATACTCATAGCCTCAATAACGCTCAGGAGTCCCCGATAAATCCCGAACCGGCGTACAGATGCAGGACGGGCAGCCCCAGCTTGTCCTGTGCCTTGGTGGCCCAGTCGGTGTGGAACGTGTCGGCCACGGCGTGCGGGCGGGTGATGACCACCGCCTGTCCGGCGCTGAGTTCCTTGACCTTGGCAACCAGGCCGTCAACGGCCTTGCCCTCGACGACTTCGCCCGAGACGCCGCCGCCCAGACCGGCCAGCGCGGCCAGTGAGGCGGCCAGGGTGTCGGCTGCTTCGGCCCGCTCCCCGGCGGGATCCGAGTGTGCTGTCAGTTCACGGAAGGCCTTGGCGATTTCAAGCATGGAAAGGTTTTCCAGGAAATCCACCACCAGGTGCCGCTCGGTGTTGGCCGGCACCAGGATCAGCAGGGGCGCATCACCGCCGGCAATCAGGGTTTCAATATTGACGCGGTCATCCGCACCGAGGGGCTCTTCTGTCAAAATGACGATTGGATCACTCATGACCCCAGCCTAGTCGCGCTCGTGTTGACCTGCATCGTTGTGTCCCGGGGGACCCTGGCGTGTCTGTACAGGCCCGACCGTGCGCCTGAAACCCCGCCGATGCCGTGGTTGGGCTGCGCTTCAGTAAGAATGGTGCCATGGCATCCTCCCTGCGCCTCCGCCCGGACCTCCGCCAGACCGCTGCCCGCCAGGCCGCTGCCCGCAGAACAGCACTCCCCGTCGCGCCAGCCCCCGGCGGCGTGACGTCCGGGAGCGCCAAGTGGGCGGTGGGGGGCATCATCGGCGGCAGCGCCGCTGCCGGCGTGCTCGCCGCCGGCTCCTCCGCCCTCGCCCTCTACTTCGCCCGCCGCGTCATCACCCCGGCCCGGTTCCGGGCAGAGGACCAGGAAGTGCTGGCCGTCATCCGCGAGGGACGGGCCCTGCGGGTCATTTTCGCCGCCACCCCCGACGCCACGGTGGACGGGGTGTACGGATTCTTCTTCGACGGCGGCCGCGGGCATGCGCGGATCGGCCGGATCCTGTCCTACTCCCCGGCCGAACGCACCGTGCTGCGCGAGGTCGAGCACGTCTACAGCGGGGACATGGCCACGGCCCGGCGCGGCTGGTGGAGCGGTGCGGCCTATCCGGATCCGGCCGCCCTGGGGTTTCCGGTGGAGGACGTGCTGATCGACGTCGACGGCGGGACCGCGCCGGCCTGGCTCGTCCGCGCCGCGCCGGCCGTGGCGGAGGATGTGGCCCCCGACGTGTGGGCGATCATGGTGCACGGGCGCGGAGCCACCCGGCAGGAAGGGCTGCGGGCTGTCCGGACCGCCAGGGAACTGGGCATGTCCAGTCTTCTGATCTCCTACCGCAACGACGGCCTGGCCCCGTCAGCCAGCGACGGGCGGTACGGCCTGGGCTCCACCGAATGGCGCGACGTCGAGGCTGCCATCGGCTACGCCGTGCAGCAGGGCGCCCGCGAGGTGGTTTTGTTCGGCTGGTCGATGGGCGGCGCGATCTGCCTCCAGACCGCTGACCTTTCCCGGCACCGCCACCTGATCCGGGCCATGGTCCTGGACGCGCCGGTGATCAACTGGGTCAACGTGCTGGCCCACCACGCGGAGCTGAACCGGATTCCGTCGTCCGTGGGCCGCTACGGACAACTCATGCTCAGCCACCGCCTGGGCCGTCGGCTGACCGGCCTGGCCGCGCCCGTCGACCTCAAAGCGATGGACTGGGTCTCGCGGGCCGTGGAGCTGAGGACGCCGACCCTCATTGTGCACAGCGTGGACGACGAGTACGTACCTTACGGGCCCTCCGCGGCGCTGGCCGAGAAAAACCCCGAGATGGTCACCTTCGAGCCCTTCGACAAGGCCCTGCATACCAAGGAATGGAACGTGGACCCGGAACGCTGGGAGCGGCAGGTCTCGGCCTGGCTCCGGCAGCAGCTGGCGCCCCGCGCCAACCCCGGCGACCAGGAGCCTCCGGCCGGCAATGCCGCATTCAAATGACAGTTCACTGACAGTTCACTGACAGTTCGCTGACAGATCACGGCAGTGTTGTGCACGAACAATGCGGTACCCTGTCGTCTCGACATCTGGGGCCGGGTCACTCGCGCCGGGTCCCGATCCTGGCGGTGCGGGCAGCCGTGAGCCGAATGAGCTCGGCCGGATCCAGCTCGATGTCCAGGCCGCGCCGTCCGCCCGAAACGAGGATGGTCTCCAGCGCCAGTGCGCTCTCATCCACCACCGTGGGGGAGGACTGGCGCTGGCCGAGCGGTGAGATGCCGCCGAGAACGTATCCGGTCCGCCGCTGCGCCGCGGCCGGATCGGCCATCTCTGCTTTCTTGCCGCCTAAAGCCGCGGCCATCGCCTTGAGGTCCAGGCTGCCGCTGACCGGCACGACGCCGACGGCGAGCCGGCCGTCGACGTCGACCATCAGGGTCTTGAACACCCGGTCAGGGTCGACGCCGAGCACTTCCGCCGCTTCCAGGCCATAACTGGCCGCCGCGGGGTCATGCGTGTAGGGGTGGGCCACAAAGGGAACCCCGGCGGCCGCGAGTGCCGCGGTGGCCGGAGTTCCCTGCGAGGCGTGCTTGCGGGCCATGTTCTTTGGCTGTCCGGGCGCTGAGGGTCAGGACTGTGCCGACGGCTGGCGGTCTCCGGACGCGACGACCTTGCGCTTGATCCGGCCCAGCATGGCGGTCATTCCGCGCATGCGCAGGGGAGTGATGGCCCGGGTGAGGCCCAACAGTTCGGGCATGTCGTCCGGGACGGCCAGGATTTCCGCGGCGCTGAGCCCGTCGAGTCCTTCGTGGAGGACTCCGGCAAACCCGCGGGTGGTCGGGGCCTCCTTGGGTGCCTTGAAGTAGAGCCGGACGCGCTCAGGCGCGTCGCCGTCGGCCTGTTCCGTCTCGACGGTGAGGAACAGCGGCGTCTGGCACTCCACTACCTGCTCGAGCAGCTCCGGGTGATCCCGGAGCCGCTCCGGAAGTTCCGGAAGCCCCTGCGAGAACTCAAGGAGCAGCTGCAGCCGCTCTGCTTCGGTCAGGGCCTGGAAATCGTCGACAATGTCCGCCAGTGCGGCGGGGAGGGCTGAAGTATTCATCACTCCCAGCTTACGCAGGCTCGCCGATTGTGTCCCTGTCGGGACCGGTCCCGCTCCACGGTCACCGCGGCTAACGGCCGGCCGGAACCGGGCCGCGTTCGGCACCCTTGACGATCGGGACGCGCACGGCGTTGCCCCATTCGGTCCAGGAGCCGTCGTAGTTCCGCACGGTCTCAAAGCCCAGCAGGTACTTCAGCGCAAACCAGGTGTGGCTGGACCGCTCGCCGATCCGGCAGTACGCCACGACGTCGTCGCCTTCGTTCAACCCGGCCTCGCCGAGGTAGAGGGCCTCGAGCTCGCCGCGGTTCCGGTACGTGCCGTCGCCGGCCGCCGCACGGGCCCAGGGGATGGAGGCCGCCGTGGGGATATGGCCGCCGCGCAGCGCGCCCTCTTCCGGGTAGGCGGGCATGTGGGTGCGCTGGCCGGTGTACTCCTCGGTCGAGCGGACGTCGATCAGCGGCTTGCCGAAGTGCGCCAGGACGTCATCCTTGAAGGCGCGGATCGGGGCGTCGTCCCGCTCCACGACGGGGTAGTCGGCGGGGGTGGCGGCGGTCGTGACGGTGGAGAGCGCCCGGCCTTCCGCGATCCACTTGTCCCGGCCGCCGTCCAGGAGCCGGACGTCCTCGTGGCCGAAGAGCGTGAACACCCACAGGGCGTACGCGGCCCACCAGTTCGACTTGTCGCCGTAAATGACCACCGTGCTGTCCCGTGAAATGCCCTTGGACGCGACCAGCGCGGCGAAGGCTTCGCCGTCGACGTAGTCGCGGGTCACCTCGTCGTTCAGGTCCGTGTGCCAGTCGATTTTCACCGCGCCGGGGATGTGCCCGGTCTCGTACAGCAGGACGTCTTCGTCGGATTCGACCACCACGAGATTGCCGCCGTCGAGGGCCCCGTCCTCGATCGCGGTGGCCAGCCATTCCGTGGACACCAGGCGGTCAGGGTGGGCGTAGGCGGCGAATTTCTCGTTCTGCTCAACGGGGTAGGTCATTGCGATGGCCTTTCACTTGAACGGTCAGGAGGCCGGGCGCGGAAAGCGTGCGCCGCGCCAGGCCTGTTACAACACTAGTCACGGGCCGGTGGGAATGCTCCACCGCGTTCACACGGGGAAATGTGGTCTTCCTCACGCCGGCCGCGGGTCCACAGTCGCGCACGCGGGCCGGCCAGGCTTTGCCGGTATTCTTGCTGGGGACAAGAGACCAGCAGAACGGACCACCTTGGTACAGATCGAACAGCTCGCTGCCCGCACACCGGCAGTTTCCGTGGATGAACTCCTCAATGGGTTCTATCCGTCGCCGCGGTTCGGTGAGGTGTCGTTTTCCAGCTACCGGCCCGATCCCGCCCAGCCCAGCCAGGCCCACGCGGTCCATGCCCTGCAGCATTTTGCGGCCGGCGTGGGCGCACGCGACGGCGACGGGCTGTTTAAGCGGCTCTTCGGCAAGAAGGACACTTCCCGGGCCGGAATCTACCTCGACGGCGGATTCGGGGTGGGCAAGACCCACCTGCTGGCATCACTGTGGCACGCCGCACCCGGGCCCAAGGCCTTCGGCACGTTCGTCGAATACACCAACCTCGTCGGTGCGCTGTCCTTCCGCAAGACCGTTGAGGCCCTGAGCCACTACAAGCTGGTCTGCATCGATGAATTTGAGCTCGATGATCCGGGCGACACTGTGCTCATGTCCCGGCTCATGCGCGAACTCGCCGACGCCGGCGTGAAGCTTGCCGCCACATCGAACACGCTGCCGGGGTCCCTCGGGGACGGGCGCTTCGCCGCCGTCGACTTCGCCCGGGAAATCCAGGTGCTGGCGGACCAGTTCGACGTCGTGCGGATCGACGGCGAGGACTTCCGCCACCGTGGCCTGCCGGCCGCGCCGTCGCCGCTGCGCAATGATGACCTGACCCACCACATGCATGCCGAGTTCGACGGCAAGACCGTGGCCCGCGATGAGTTCAGCACCCTAATCAACCACCTTGCCGGCGTGCACCCAAGCCGTTACCGCCAGCTGCTGGAGGGGATCGAGGGCGTGGTCTGGAAGAACGTGCACACGATTACCGAGCAGGCCGTTGCGCTGCGCTTCGTGGTGCTGGCTGACCGGCTGTACGACAAGGACGTGCCCATCCTTGCCAGCGGTGTGCCGTTCGACCAGCTCTTCACGGAGGAAATGATGACCGGCGGGTACATGAAGAAGTACTTCCGCGCCGTCTCCAGGCTGACCGCGCTGGCCCGCGAGGGCCAAAACCACGAACCCTCCTAGCGCCGGTTCCCACACCAAGTACAACGCCAAATCCAACGCGGGGTCAGTTACGGCTCATCCGGATGCACCGGATGGGCCGTAATTGACCCCGCGTTGCCTGTTTGGAGTCCCCGTTAAATGCCGGAGGTGCCGGCGCCGCCTCTCGGCGGGACCGGCACCTCACTGACGGATCTGGGTCAGAGGCCTGGCTGGCGGGGTTCCCCGGTTACGGGGGGCTCACCGGCTGCGGGAGTCTGATCGGCGACCGGGGCCGAATTCGGCCGGTCGTTCGCCTTGTCCACGAAGTCGGAAGCGCCACGCTGTACGGCATCGATCGTGCCGGCGTGCTTACCGCCGGTCTTGGAGTCGACGAAGTCGCCTGCCTTTTCGATGCCGTCCTTGATGGCTTCTTCGTTGCCACCAATAACTTGCTGAGCCTTGCCCTTTAGATCGTCAAGTAAACCCACGGGCACCTCCCTTCGGTCGCGGAGCCAGATCGCTCCTTGCGTTTTCTACCCTAGCGGGAGGTGGCGGGGGTGCCAAGGGTGTCCGCCCAGAGGATAAAAGATGGAAGGCCAGGTGCACAGGGTAGAAGGGCCCTGAGTGCACCAATCCCCAGTACACAAACCCGCAGTGCACAAACCCGCAGTTCACAAACGGAGCACACAAAAAAGAGCAGCTCCGGGGGAGCTGCTCTTGTGGTGGGCGATACTGGGATCGAACCAGTGACCTCTTCCGTGTCAGGGAAGCGCGCTACCGCTGCGCCAATCGCCCGCAACCGGAAGGATCCGGAGTGGAGTTGTAATGAAGAGAGCGGACGACGAGATTCGAACTCGCGACATCCACCTTGGCAAGGTGGTGCTCTACCAGCTGAGCTACGTCCGCATTTAGTCCATGCCGGCTGGGCCGGTGGTACTGCATCAAGCAAGTTACCTTGCTCTGGTGGGCGATACTGGGATCGAACCAGTGACCTCTTCCGTGTCAGGGAAGCGCGCTACCGCTGCGCCAATCGCCCCTTGCATCCGATCGAAACCGGAAACCAGGGTTTTCACCGAGGTGGGTACGGGATTCGAACCCGTGTATACGGCTTTGCAGGCCGCTGCCTCGCCTCTCGGCCAACCCACCGTGTAGACAGGATTCCGAAGAACCTTTGCCGTGACAGTGTCCTGCGAGCGGACGACGAGATTCGAACTCGCGACATCCACCTTGGCAAGGTGGTGCTCTACCAGCTGAGCTACGTCCGCATTGTTGGTGTGCATTTCCTTGCCGCATTCGGCATTTCCTCGCGTTCCAACGAGTAAGAACTCTATAGGAGGTTCTGGGAATCTACAAATCGAGACCCATTGGCCCGCGTTCCATGGCCTTACTTCCCTGAGTTCTAGGGGATTTTGCTAATTACAGCGCTGTAATTAGCCTCGGTGTCCAGTCGTGGCCCTAAGCGGCGCCGGGACTACTGACCGGGCCTTCTGAGTGGCACGACTGGAACGGCCGGTGGAGGGCTGGTTGACACTGCCCGTGCACGGGCCTGTTGCGGGCGAGTATTGGGACCGCATTCCCGCCGCGGCCAGGTTCCCACGGGTCGATTTCTAAAATCCGCCCGGGTGGGCTAGCATTCAATGTCGTTAGGGCGATTGGCGCAGTGGTAGCGCGCTTCGTTCACACCGAAGAGGTCACTGGTTCGAACCCAGTATCGCCCACTAACGAAATGGTCTGTTCCGCTGACTCAGCGGGGCGGGCCATTTTGCTTTTCATCGTTGTCTGACCCCCGTGAAAGAGTCTTCATATGACCGCTCCACTCCTCGCCCACGCCACGGACTATGGCCGCATGTACGCCCGCTCCACGTCGGCACAGTTCTCTGTCCCTTCCATCACCACGGTGATCGGCCAGCAGCCACACGGCCTGGATGGCTGGTTCGGGTACATGGGCGCCAACAGCCTGGCCCAGGATCCCGAGCTCCCCGGCATCCTGGGGAGCCCGGCCAAACTGCGGCAGGCGGTCAGCCGGGCCGCCAAGGCGGCGGAGTCGTACCGGGACGATGCCGCCAAACGCGGCGACCGGGTCCATAACTATTGTGAGCAGGTTGCGCTGCGTGCGCTCGGCCGGCCGCACCAGATGAAGGAAACACGGGAGGCGCTGGCCGCCAACGGCGAGGAAGCCTTCGCGGCACGCTTCGACGAATGGTGGGAGCTCTTCCAGGTTGAACCCATCGCTCCGGAAATTACGGTGTGGAACAAGACGGTCGGCTATGCCGGCACCCTGGACCTCGTGGCACGGATCAATGGCCGGACCTGTCTTATCGACTACAAGACCAAGGGCACCAGCCGGGACGGCACCGTCAAACCGCTTGATGACAAGGTGGTCATGCAGCTCGTGGCGGGCATGAAGGCTGAGGAAAGCCTCGTGGATCCCGTCGCGGGGGAGTGGGAGGCCTGGCAGCACGGCGAGTCCCCGATCCTCCTGGCCGTGGCGGTCGGCGAGACCGAGGTCCGTCCGCAGCGGGCCAACCCCGAGGTCCTGAAGCATCACTGGTGGAAATTCTGTGCGCTGCGCCGCGTGTGGGAGATGTCCGCCGACACGGCAACCGCCGGAGCAGCACTGCTCCCGCTGGCGCCGCCCGTGAAGCGCTGACCAGAAGCAACCAACAGAAGCAACCAACAGAAGCACGGGCAGCTGCAACTAAACTGGACTGGACCCCTAGCCGCCCACCGTGAGGACAGACTGCACATGGCCATTTTGAATATCCGCATCATCGGAGATCCTGTGCTGCGCACAGTCGCCGATCCCGTGACGGAATTCGGGCCTGAACTGGCAAAGCTCGTCGCCGACATGACCGAAACCATGGAGGATGTCGAGGGCGCCGGCCTGGCCGCGCCCCAGGTCGGTGTGAGCCTGCGCGTCTTCACCTACCGGATCGGCGGCGTCGAGGGTCACATCGTCAACCCCGTGCTGGAAAGCAGCGAGGACTTCCAGCCGGACCAGGTTGAGGGATGCCTGTCCATCCCGGGTCTGGGCTTCCCCGTCCGCCGGTACCGCCACACCCGGGTGACCGGCGTGGACCTGCACGGCAACCCCGTCACCGTGGAGGGCGAGGACATGCTGGCGCGCTGCTTCCAGCACGAGACCGACCACCTGGACGGCATTCTCTACACCGACCGGCTCGAGGGCGAAGACCGTAAGGCCGCCCTGCGCGCCATCCGCAATGCCAACTACGACGCCATCACGGAACAGACAACCACCAAGCGCGCGAAGAGCGTCGGGACGAGCTTTGGCGGGTCCAGCTTCGGAATCACCCCGTGAGGGTTCTCTTCGCCGGAACCCCCGCTGTCGCCGTGCCGTCGCTCGACGCCCTTGTCGACGCCGGGTTCGACGTCGTCGCTGTCCTCACCCGCCCGGACGCACCGCTGGGACGCAAGCGCGTCCTGACGCCGTCGCCCGTGGCCGCCAGGGCCGCCGAGCTCGGCATTGAGATCATCCACGCCGCCAAAGTCGATGCCGGGGTCACCGCCCGCATTGCCGCCGCAGCACCGGACGTTGCGGCGATCGTGGCCTATGGCGGGCTGATTCCCCCCGCGGCCCTCGCTGTCCCCCGCCACGGCTGGGTAAACCTGCACTTCTCCTTACTGCCGGCCTGGCGCGGCGCAGCCCCCGTGCAGCGCGCCGTCATCGCCGGCGACGACGTCACAGGTGCCGTCACCTTCCGCCTGGAGGAGGGGCTGGACACCGGTCCGGTCTTCGGGACCCTCACGGAGACCGTGCACGCCGCCGATACCGCCGGGGCCCTGCTCGACCGCCTCTCCCACAGCGGCGCGGTCCTGCTGGCCCAAACGCTGTCCGCCATCGACGCAGGCAAGGCCGTCGCGCTCCCGCAGCAGGGCGACGTCAGCCTGGCACCCAAACTCAGTCTCGAAGACGGCCGGCTCGACTGGCAGCAGCCCGCCCTGGCGATCGGCCGCCGTGCCCGCGGCGTCACGCCGGAGCCGGGCGCCTGGACACTTCTGGAGGGCCAGCGGATCAAACTGGAGCCAGTGCTGCCGGCAGCGGACTCGGCGGCGCTTCGGCCCGGACAGCTGGCCATGGACGGGAAACGGGTTCTCGTCGGTACGGGATCGCACCCGGTGGAATTGACGCGGGTGCAACCCGCGGGCAAGAAAATGATGGCCGCCGCTGATTGGGCGCGTGGGCAGGCAACACTTGAAAGCGTGGTATTCGAATGAGCGGTTCCGGGACCAGCGGCAACAGCCGAGGCAGTGGCCAGGGCGCCGGGGGCGGCAGCAGGCGGAACGCCCAGGGCCGGGAACGCAACCGCGGCCCGCAGCGCGGCTTCACCGAGAGCGCCCCGTCCCAGCGGACCCGCCGTGCCGATCCGGCCCGGCTGGTTGCCTTTGAAGTGCTCCGCGCCGTGGCCGCCGAGGACGCCTACGCGAACCTGGTGCTCCCGGCCCGGATCCGGCACCACGGGCTGGACAAGCGCGACGCCGGTTTCGCTACCGAGCTCAGCTATGGCGCCCTCCGCGGCCAGGGCACGTACGACGCCATCCTGGCCCGGTGCGTGGACCGTCCGCTTGAGGAGCTGGATCCCGCGATCCTGGATGCCCTGCGGATCGGGGTGCACCAGCTGCTCGCCATGCGCGTGCCCGCTCACGCCGCCTTGGACCAGACGGTGGGGCTGGCCCGCGCCGTGATCGGGGCCGGGCCCTCCGCACTGATCAACGCCGTCCTCCGCAAAGTCTCCGCCCGCACCCTCGACGAGTGGCTCGACCTGCTGCTCAGCACCGAGACCGATGCCACCACGATCGCGTCCATCCGCTACGCCCACCCGGAATGGATCGTCCGCGCGCTCCGCCAGTCGCTCGTGGCCCACGGCCGGGCGGTTTCTGAGATTGACGCGCTCCTCGAAGCCGACAACGCCGCGCCCGTGGTGAACCTTGTGGCGCTGCCCGGCATCGGCAGCCTCGACGAGGCCCTGGAAGGCGGGGCCACCCCGGGCGAGCTCGTCGAGGGATCCGCGCTCTCCAGCGGCGGGGACCTCGGCCGGCTCGCCTCGGTCCGTGACGGAAGCACCCGAGTCCAGGACGTCGGTTCGCAGCTCGTGGCCCGCGCCATGGCCGCCGTCGATCTCGGCACAACCCCCGGCGCCCGGCCCGAAAACAACATCAGCGCAGACCCCGGCACAAATCCTGGCGGCGAAACGGGGACGGACAGCGTGGGCGCGGGGGAGCGCTGGCTGGATCTCTGTGCCGGTCCCGGCGGCAAAGCCGCCCTGCTCGGAGCCCTCGCCGGGCAGCGGGGAGCCCACCTGCTGGCCAACGAATCCGCCCCGCACCGAGCCAAACTCGTGCGGCAGGCCCTGTCGGCGGTCCCGCGGGGGGCCTGGGAGGTAAGGACCGGGGACGGCCGCGACATTGGCGCCGAGCAGCCGGAGTCGTTCGACCGCGTCCTGGTGGATGTCCCGTGCACCGGCCTGGGCGCCCTGCGCCGGCGTCCGGAGTCGCGCTGGCGGCGCACCCCCAAGGACCTCGTGGACCTTGGCCCACTGCAGCGCCAGCTGCTCAATTCCGCGATCGACGCCGTCAAGCCCGGCGGCGTGGTGGCGTACGTGACATGTTCGCCGCACCCGGCAGAGACCACCGCCGTCGTCAGTGATGCCCTGCGCAAGCGCGAGGACCTCGAGCTCCTCGACGCCGGCGCCGTGCTGGACGGCGTCAGCCTCACGGGCCACCTCGAGGCCGGGCACGAGCTCACCGCCCAGCTCTGGCCGCACGTGCACCAGACGGACGCCATGTTCCTGGCGCTGATTCGCAAGTTGGCCTGAGTTTCGCTGATACTGGGGCACTGCCACCAAAAAGGAACCAGTAAAGTACGAACGTGAAGGAAATCCATGGCCCAGTGCTGCATCAACCCGAGCATCCTTTCGGCTGACTTCGTCAACCTTGAGGCCGAACTGCGCCGTATCAGCAATGCCGATGCGGTGCATGTGGACGTCATGGACAATCATTTCGTGCCCAACCTGACCATCGGGCTGCCTGTGGTGCAGCGCATCCAGGCCGTCAGCCCGGTGCCGCTGGACGCCCACCTGATGATCGCCGACGCGGACCGCTGGGCGCCGGGCTTCGCCGACGCCGGGATTGCCTCGGTGACGTTCCACGCCGAAGCCTCGATCGCGCCGATCAAACTCGCGCGGGAACTGCGCGCCCGCGGGGCCAAAGCCGGCATGGCGCTGCGTCCGGGCACCCCCGTGGAGCCCTATCTGGACATGCTCCCGGAACTGGACCTGCTGTTGATCATGACGGTGGAGCCGGGCTTCGGCGGGCAGTCTTTCCTGGACCTGACGCTGCCCAAGATCCGGCGGGCCCGCGCTGCCATTGACGGCTCCGGGGTCGCGGTGGCACTGCAGGTGGATGGCGGCATCACCGAGGAGACGATCGTGCGCGCGGCAGAGGCGGGGGCGAACGTCTTTGTTGCGGGGTCAGCCGTCTACGGCGCCGCGGATCCGGCGGCGGCTGTCGAAAGGCTCCGGGCGGCGGGGTCCCGCTGACGCGCGGTCCCGGCAGGGAACTGCTGCGAAGATGACGCCGGGCGTAACATCGGCATCCGGGGAATAGCCCGGGCAGGGCCGCAGTTGTGTCAGAATAACAACACACATACGTGCTCCGGGGTCGGTGTAAGTCCGAACCGGCGGTGACAGTCCGCGACCCGCGCGCCAGCGCCCTCCCTCGGGAAGGAAGCCGGCAAACGGTTGAACCGGTGAAATTCCGGTACCGACAGTTAAAGTCTGGATGAGAGAAGCACGTACAGCTGTTACTGCGGCGCCCCAACGGCGCCGCATAATTGCGCTGTCGTATACCCCCGGAGCCATCGCGGTTCTTGAGGGAAGGAACGACACACACATGGACCCCTTGCGATGGCTCTTCGAAGCGCAGATCCCCGTAGGCGGATCTGTCCTGATTCTTCGTGAAGTGCTAGGCAACATCTTTGGCCTCGCCAGCGCCGTCGGCGGCATGCGCCGCCGGGTCTGGGCATGGCCCGTCGGCATCGCCGGCAACTTGCTGCTCCTGACGGTCTTCCTGGGCAACGTCTTCGGTTCCGCCACGCCGGCCACGCTGTGGGGCCAGGCCGGACGCCAAGTCATGTTCATCGGCGTCGCCCTCTACGGCTGGTACCGCTGGCAGCAGGGCACGAAGTCCGGCAGCGGCGGCACTGCCGTCGCGCCGCGCTGGGCCGGCAACCAGACCCGGGTGATTCTTGCCCTCAGCCTCGTGGCCGGCACCATGGCGCTTACCCCGGTCTTCGACTCCCTCGGCTCCTACCCGCCGGTCTGGGCCGACGCGTGGACGTTCATGGGCTCGCTGCTCGCGACATACGGCATGGCGCGGGGCTGGACGGAGTTCTGGCTCATCTGGGTGGCGGTGGACATCGTCGGTGTGCCACTGCTGTTCAGCGCCGGCTACTACGCCAGCGCCGTCATGTACCTCTTCTACGGCTTCTTCACCCTGGCCGGGTTCTTTGTCTGGTGGCGTGCCTCCAGGCTGGCGAACCGGCCGGTCACGGTCGAAACCGTCTTCCCCGACCCCGTGGTGGCCAAGTGAGTGCCCTCAACACCGCCGGCCTGAGCGCCGGATTCAGCGCCGCCCCGTCCGGCACTGCCCAGTCCGGCACTGCCGCGTTTAACGCTGCCGAGAATGCGGCGATGCAGGCTGCCCTGGCCGCCGCGGCGCAGGGCCCGCGGGGCGCCAACCCGCTCGTCGGCGCCGTCGTCGTCGGGACCGACGGGACGCACCTCGCCACCGGTTACCACCGCGGCGCAGGGACTGCCCACGCCGAAGCCGACGCCATCGGCCAGGCGAAAGCGGCGGGCCGGGACCTCCGCGGCGCGGCGATCGTGGTGACGCTGGAGCCCTGCAACCACTGTGGGCGCACCGGCCCCTGCGCGCAGGCGATCATCGATGCCGGCATCACCGACGTCATCTACGCCGTCGACGATCCCCACGACCCGGCGGCCGGCGGCGCCGTGACGCTCCGGGCCGCGGGCGTCCGTGTCCGCTCCGGGCTGGCGGCCGAGGCGGCGCTGGACCTGAACCGGCGCTGGTTCGACGCCGTCGCCGCCAAACGGCCCTTCGTCACCCTGCATATCGCCCAGACTCTCGACAGCCGCATCGCCGCCAGCGACGGCACCAGCCAGTGGATCTCCAGCCCGGAATCGCTTGCGGACAACCACGCCCTGCGCGGCCGGATAGACGCCATCCTGGTGGGCACCCAGACGGTCCTGATCGACAACCCCCGGCTTACCGCCCGGAACGCCAACGGCGAAGCAGAGGGCAAACAGCCGTTGCGCGCCGTGATGGGGTACCGGGGCATTCCCGACGACGCCGCCATCCACGGAGCCGACGGCAACGTCCTGCACCTGGCCACCCGCGACCCGCGCGAGGCCCTGGACCAGCTGTTCGCACACGGCGTCCGGCACCTCATGGTGGAGGGCGGCTCACGGATCCTGAGCGCGTTCCTGGCCGCCGGCCTGGTCGACGAACTCATCGTCTACCTGGCGCCCACACTGCTTGGCTCCGGCACCGCCGCCCTGGACGACCTCGGCATCACCACCCTGGCCGATGCCCAGCGGTGGGAATGGGACCCGGCATCCGGAGGCGCCGTCCAAGTCCTCGGCCGCGACCTCCGGCTCCATCTGCGCCCGGCCGCCACCGCCGATGATGCTGACCCGGCCGGCCCGGCCGCCACCCCTACTTCATCCGATACCACCCCGCACCGCACCGGCGCGGACACCGCCGCAGGAGGCAATTGATGTTTACCGGAATTATCGCCGAGCAGGGAAAGGTGCTCTCCGTTGAGCGCAACGGGGACAGCAGCGCCACCGTTCGGCTCCATGCGCCCGGCGCCACGGACGGTCTCGCCCTGGGCGGTTCCATAGCGGTCAACGGCGTCTGCCTCACCGCCACGCAGATCGACGGCAGGGACTTCAGCGTTGACGTCATGGGCGAGACCTTGGTCCGCAGCACGATCGGAGAACTCACGGCGGGCGATCCCGTCAACCTGGAACGCTGCGTCCCCGCCGGGGGACGGTTGGACGGCCACGTGGTCCAGGGCCACGTCGACGGCGTCGGCCAGCTCGTGGAGCGCGAGGGGCTTGGCAACTGGGACCGGCTGCGGTTCGCGGTGCCGGCCGGGCTGGCCCGGTACATCGCCGAAAAGGGATCCATCGCCGTCGACGGCGTCTCCCTCACCGTCACGGCAGTCAGCCCGGCCAACGATCCGGCGCCCTGGTTTGAAGTAGGGCTCATCCCGACCACCCTGGCCGAGACCGGCCTAGGCCAGAAGACACCCGGCGGCCATGTAAACCTCGAAGTCGATGTCCTGGCTAAGTACACCGAACGCCTGCTGTCCTTTGCCGGCGGTTCATCGCCCGCTGCGCACAGGGCAGCCGAAGGTTCCGCCGGAGAAGCCGCCCTCACGGACGGGGCCGCGAAATGAGCCGGGTCACGGACCAGCCCGGCCATGACGTGGCCGGGGTGCTCCGCGCCGCCGCTGCCGGCACCGGGCGTGTAGGCCTCGATCCGATCGAGGACGCCATCAGCGCCATGGCAGCCGGGCGCCCCGTCCTGGTGGTGGACAACGAGGACCGCGAGAACGAAGGCGACATCATTTTTGCCGCCGAGCACGCCACCCCCGCGCTGATGGGCTGGACAGTCCGCTACAGCTCCGGAGTGATCTGCGTACCGCTCGACGCCGGCCGGGCCGACGCCCTGGCGCTGCCGCCAATGGTGGCAATCAACGAAGACGCCAAGGGCACCGCCTACACCGTGTCCTGCGACGCCGCCGTGGGTGTCAGCACCGGAATTTCCGCCACGGACCGCGCCCTGACGGCCCGGATCCTGGCCGACCCGCAAAGCCGGCCACATTCCTTGACCCGTCCCGGGCATGTTTTTCCCCTCCGCGCCGTTAAGGGGGGAGTGCGGGAACGTCCCGGCCACACCGAAGCGGCCGTGGACCTGTGCCGGCTCGCGGGCCTGGAGCCCGTGGGCGTGATAGCAGAGCTTGTGTACGACAACGGAGAAATGATGCGGCTGGACGGATTGCGCGGCTTCGCCATCGAGCATGGCTGCCCCCTGATTTCGATTGCGGATCTGGTGGCGTATCTTGAAGCGGAACAGCACGGCAGCCACGCAGCGGACCCTGTCTGATGGAGGAGAAATAATGACGACTTCGGAGACCCGAGAAGAGACGGCCATGGCCCGTCAACCGCATCCGGTCAGCGCAGGACCCATCGTCCAGCTGCCCACCGCCTTTGGCGACTTCGTGGCGCAGGCCTGGACCGACCTCGCCACCGGCGCGGAGCACCTGGCCGTCAGTTCACCGATGGCGCCGGTTGACGGCGAGCCACCGCTGGTCCGCCTCCATTCGGAGTGCCTGACCGGCGATGTGTTTGGCTCCTACCGCTGCGACTGCGGCGAACAGCTCGCCTATGCGCTCGAGCTGATCAACGAACTCGGCGGCACCCTGCTGTACCTGCGCGGCCAGGAGGGCCGGGGGATCGGCCTGGCGAACAAGATGAAGGCCTACGCCCTGCAGGAGGCCGGTTTTGACACTGTGGAGGCCAACGAACAGCTCGGGCTGCCGGTCGACGCGCGCTGCTACAAGGCCGCGGCCCAGATCCTCGCGGAGATGGGTCTCCACGAGATCCGGCTGCTGAGCAACAACCCGGACAAGCAGGACCGGCTTGCGCAGGCAGGCGTCAAGGTGGTGGAGATGGTCCCCACGGAGGTCCCCTCCCGGGAGCAGAACATCCGCTACCTGCAGACGAAGAAGGACCGGATGGACCACCGCCTGGTCCTGGACGTTGAACCGGCTCCGGCCGCCGGCCTGTCCGGATTCGAGCACGACCAGGACTGACCGGGCAGCAACACGACCACCAGACTCAACAGCAAGGAATACCTATGAGCGGCCACGGCGCCCCCCAGATCGACCTCAGCACCTTCAAGCCCGAAGAAACCTCACAGCTCAAGCTGGCCATTGTGGCCGCGAGCTGGCACACCCAGATCATGGACGGGCTGCTCGACGGTGCCCTGCGCGCCGCGAAGGACGCCGGCATCAATGAGCCGACCGTCCTGCGCGTGCCGGGCACGTTTGAGCTCCCGGTCGCGGCCGCCCGGCTGGCACCGCACTTCGACGCCGTCGTGGCGCTCGGCGTCGTCATCCGGGGCGGTACCCCGCACTTCGAATATGTCTGCGAGGCGGCCACCCTGGGCCTGACCGAGGTCAGCGTCCGCACCGGGATTCCCGTCGGCTTCGGCGTGCTGACGTGCGATACCGAGCAGCAGGGGATCGACCGGGCAGGCCTGCCCGGATCCACCGAGGACAAGGGTCACGAGGCCGTTACCGCCGCCCTGGCCACGGCAGTGACGCTCAAACAGTTCGGCTGAACCGCCAAGCTGCAGCTTTTGCCGGTGCGGGCGGCTCCGTGGCCACCCGCGCCGGTTGAGTGTGCCGGCCGTGTTGGATATGTAGTGCCTCACATCTCCGCCGTCATGCAACGCCCCGGCGGGCGTTCCCGCGCCGGGAGCAAGTAGGCTTGGGGGCGTGAAGAATTTCGAGTCGCTGTTCGCAGAACTGAGTGAAAAGGCAGCCGTCCGCCCGGAGGGCTCCCGCACCGTCGCCGAACTGGATTCCGGAGTCCACGGCATCGGCAAGAAGGTCGTGGAGGAAGCAGCCGAGGTTTGGATGGCTGCGGAGTATGAATCCGATGAGGCCGCCGCCGAGGAAATTTCCCAGCTGCTCTACCACCTGCAGGTTCTGATGCTCGCCAAAGGACTCACCCTGGAAGACGTCTACAAGCATCTGTAGCCGCGCCCGCACCGGACACCGCCATGACTTCGCTGGCGGATCCCGTGCACAGCGTGGCCGATGTGCCCGAACAGAGACTTCCACACCCAAGAGAGACTTTCCCCATGCTTAGAGTTGCCGTCCCGAACAAGGGATCCCTGTCCGAAGCTGCCGCGGCCATGCTTGCCGAGGCAGGCTACCGCCAGCGCCGCGACACCCGCGAGCTTGTCATGGTGGACCCGGACAACGACATTGAGTTCTTCTTCCTGCGCCCGCGCGACATAGCTGTGTACGTGGGCCAGGGAACGCTCGACGTCGGCATCACCGGCCGCGACCTGCTGCTCGACGCGGAGGTCGAGGCTGAGGAACTGCTGCCGTTGGGCTTCGCCGCTTCCACCTTCCGCTTCGCCGGCCCGGTCGGCGACTTCACCACGGTCGCCGAGCTCGAGGGCAAGCGCCTGGCCACGAGCTACGACGGACTGCTGCGCGGCTACCTGGCCGCACGCGGCATCAACGCCAAGGTGGTCCGCCTTGACGGCGCCGTCGAATCCTCCGTCCGCCTCGGCGTCGCCGACGCGATTGCCGACGTCGTAGAGACCGGCACCACGCTCAAGGCCGCCGGCATGGAGATCTTCGGCGAGCCGATCCTGAATTCGGAGTCCGTGCTGATTGGCCGCAAGGGCGAGCAGAACCCTGCCACGGAGGTCCTGATCCGCCGGCTCCAGGGCGTCCTCGTGGCCCGGCAGTACGTGCTGATGGACTACGACATCCGCAAGGAACTCGTGGAGCAGGCCGCCGGGCTCACCCCGGGCCTGGAGTCGCCCACCGTGTCGCCGCTGCGCGATTCGGACTGGGTGGCCGTCCGCTCGATGGTGCCCAAGCGGGAAACCAACCGGATCATGGACGAGCTCTACGACCTCGGCGCCCGCGCCATCCTGGTCAGCAGCATCCACGCCTGCCGCATCTAGGCGCCCCGCCGGGTCCCGCCAGGAACACCTTCAGCAATCACCCTGCAGCAATTACCCGCCTGCAAGTACCAGGAGAAGTCATGACTGTTGCCGTGCGCGTCATCCCGTGCCTCGACGTCGACGCCGGCCGCGTGGTCAAGGGCATCAACTTTGAGGGCCTCCGCGACGCGGGGGACCCGGTGGAACTGGCGCACCGCTACGACAACAGCGGCGCCGACGAGCTGACCTTCCTTGACGTCACGGCGTCCTCCGGCAACCGGGAGACCACGTTCGACGTCGTCCGCCGCACCGCCGAGGAAGTCTTCATCCCGCTGACGGTCGGCGGCGGCGTCCGTGGCGTGGCCGAGGTGGACAAACTCCTGCGCTGCGGCGCGGACAAGGCCGCCATCAACACCGCAGCCGTGGCCCGGCCGGACGTGATCGACGAGATCACCCGGCACTTCGGTTCCCAGGTCCTGGTGCTTTCCCTCGACGCGCGCCGGACCCGTCCGGGCTCGCAGCCCACCCCGTCCGGCTTCGAGGTCACCACGCACGGCGGACGGCAGGGGACCGGCATCGACGCGATCGCCTGGGCGCGGGAAGCGGCCGACCGCGGGGTGGGTGAAATCCTGCTGAACTCGATCGACGCCGACGGCACCAAGGACGGCTTCGATCTGGAACTGATCCGCCTGGCGCGGGCGGGGGTCAAGGTCCCGCTCATCGCCTCCGGTGGTGCCGGCAAGCCGGAGCACTTCCCGCCGGCTGTGGCAGCAGGCGCCGACGCCGTCCTGGCGGCCTCGGTCTTCCACTTCGGCCCGCTGGACATGATTGCGCAAGTCAAGGCCGCGATCCGCGACGCAGGCTTCGAAGTCCGCTAGTCCCCGCCGCTTAAAGCAACGCGGGGTCACTTACCGCCCATCCCGGAGGGGATTTTGGGCCGTAAGTGACCCCGCGTTGTTGGTTCTGCGGAGCGTGTTAGAGGCCGACTTCGGCGGACTGCAGGAGCGCGACAGCGTCCGGCTGGCCTTCAAAAGTCACGAGGGCGTGGCGGGTGCGGCCGTGGGCGTGCATGAGCAGCTCGCCCGGTTCGCCGACGATGGCCACGGACACGGGGGCGCGTTTGGCGACATGCCGCGGACCCGAGGGGCTCACCAGCACGATGCCCAGATCCACGCCGCGGTACAGGATCGCGGCCCGCTTGACGAGCTCATCCCACAGCGCGTCCGAATAGGCCTGGTCCAGGGCGCGCGGGGCCCAGCGGTCCACGGCGCGGCGGACGTCCTCGGTGTGCACAAAGTACTCGATCAGGTTGGAGCTTTCGTCCAGCGCCTTGATCCGCAGCGGGGACAGCGCCGGGGGACCGGCCCGGAAGTCGTTGACCAGCTTGGCGTAGTCCTCGGTGGTCTTCAAGGTGCCCGCCAGTTCGGCCGTCGCCTGGTCCGAGGCCTTGGACAGGCGCTTGATCAGCAGGCCCAGTCCGACGGCGATTTTCCGCTCGCGCAGGTACAGGTGCGCGGCAAGATCGCGGGTGAGCCAACCTGTGCAGAGCGTGGCGGCATCAGGGCCGGCCGCCAGCAGGGTTTCGGCCAGGACTTCTCGGGACGGTTCGACGAAATGCATCACTTGTGAAACTAGCACGAGACGGCCGTGCGTGGGCACAGGAATCGCCGCCGCAACCGCGCCCGGCCGCATGATGCGGGGCCGGACCGCGGCGCCGGGCCGATTGGCGCACCAGTGTTAAGCGGCGGGACCTGTCCGCAGGCCGGCAACCGGCCCGGAGGCACTAGACTTGATCTGATGTCTGAGCAGCCCGCCTCCGCCCCCAGCCCCATCAACGGCAGCCCCATCAACGGCAGCGCCATTAACGGCAGCGCCGTCGATCGCAGTCCCGTCAGCGGCAGCCCCCTCCCGGCCGGACTGGCGGACGCGCTCAAGCGCGACAGCGCCGGCCTGGTGGCCGCCATCGTCCAGCAATTCGACACCCACGAGGTGCTGATGCTGGGCTGGATGGACGACGAGGCGCTGCACCGCACCCTGACCAGCGGGCGCGTGACCTTCTTTTCGCGCTCCCGCCAGGAGTACTGGCGCAAGGGAGACACCTCCGGGCACGTGCAGTGGGTCAAGTCGCTCGCCATGGACTGTGACGGCGATGCGCTGCTGGTGCGGGTCGACCAGGTCGGCGCGGCCTGCCACACCGGAACCCGCACGTGCTTCGACGGCCGCGAGCTCGACGCCGTCGTTGGCCACGGAGGCTAGGCGCCCGGCACACCGGCAGAGCGCCCCGGCGCTTCCACAGCTTCACGAACCGGACCCAGGCAGGATCCCATGACCGGATCCGGTCGCAGGTCCACCTAAAGAACAGGCGGAAAGCACAGCCATGCAGGACCTTGGAATCATCAGCCCCGGCCTCGAAGAGTTCCGCGAACTCGCAGGCCACAGCCGCGTCATCCCCGTCCGGCTCAAGGTGCTGGCTGACGCCGAAACCCCAATCGGGCTCTACCGCAAGCTCGCCCATGGGCAGCCCGGAACGTTTCTGATGGAATCTGCGGCGGTCGGCGGCGCCTGGTCGCGCTATTCCTTCATCGGCTCCCGCTCCCGGGCGACCCTGACCACCAAGGACGGCAGCGCGCACTGGCTGGGCGAGCCCCCGGTCGGTGTGCCCCTGGACGGCAACCCCGTGGACGCCATCCGCGACACCGTCGCCGCGCTGCGCACCGAGCGCTTCGACGGCCTCCCGCCGTTCACCTCGGGACTGGTCGGGTTCCTGGGTTGGGAAACCGTCCGGCACTGGGAGAAACTGACCAGCCCGCCGGAGGACGATCTCCAACTGCCGGAAATGGCCCTCAACCTGGTCACCGACATGGCGGTCCACGACAACATGGACGGCACCGTCCTGCTGATCGCCAACGCCATCAACTTCGACAACAGCACCGAACGGGTCGACGACGCCTGGCATGACGCCGTCGCCCGCGTCAAAGCCCTTCTCGAAAAGATCAGCCGCCCCGTGGAGCAGCCGGTCTCCGTGCTGGAGACGGCTGCCCTGGATTTCGCGTCCAGTGTGCAGGAGCGTTGGGACGAAACCGAGTACCTGGCCGCCCTGGACCGCGGCAAGGAAGCGATCGTGGACGGTGAGGTCTTCCAGGTGGTGATCTCCCGCCGCTTCGAAATGGAGTGCGGCGCCGACCCCCTCGACGTCTACCGGGTCCTGCGGAACACCAACCCCAGCCCCTACATGTACCTCTTCAGCTTCGAGGACGCCGCCGGCCGCGAATACACGATCGTCGGCTCCTCGCCGGAGGCCCTCGTCACAGTGACAGGGGACGAAGTCATCACCCACCCCATCGCCGGCTCACGCCCGCGCGGCAAGACGGTCGAGGCGGACAAGGCCCTGGCCGAGGAACTGCTGGCGGACGAGAAAGAACGCGCCGAGCACCTGATGCTGGTCGACCTGTCCCGCAACGACCTCTCGAAGGTCTGCGTGGCAGGATCCGTCGACGTCACGCAATTCATGGAAGTGGAGCGCTTCAGCCACATCATGCACCTGGTGTCCACCGTGGTCGGCGAGCTCGCCCCGGCCGCCAAGGCCTACGACGTGCTCAAGGCCACGTTCCCGGCCGGCACCCTCTCCGGCGCCCCGAAGCCGCGGGCCCTGCGCCTGCTGGACGAACTTGAACCGCACCGGCGCGGCATCTATGGCGGCGTGGTGGGGTACCTGGACTTCGCCGGGGACATGGACATGGCGATCGCCATCCGGTCGGCCCTGCTCCGGGAGGGACGCGCGTACGTCCAGGCCGGCGGCGGGATCGTCGCAGATTCGGTGAACCCGACCGAGGCCCAGGAAACCGTGAACAAGGCCGCCGCCCCGCTGCGCGCCGTGCACACCGCCAGGTCGCTGCACAACATCAGCGTTGACGCAGTCACTGACGCAACGCCCGACGCAGGAGCCGAGTCCTGATGGGGGAGCCGGAAGCCACCGCCAAGAACAGCGCCAAAAACACCGTGAAGACCACTGTAAAGAGCACTGTGAAGAGCACCAAGAGGTCCGCCGTCCCCGGCTGGGCCCGCAAGTCCACCCTGGTCCTGGTAATCGCTGCCCTGGCCCTTGCCGTGTTCGGGACCACCACCCAGACCTGGCTCACCGTGCACCTCGATCCCACGCAGCTCGGCGCGGCCGTGGCCAGCCAGGACGGACTGCAGGTCCAGGGCAGCAAGGCTGCCACCACCGTGACAGCCCTGGCGCTTGTGGCCCTCGCCGGCGGCCTCGCGGCCTCCATCGCCGGTCGCGTGGCCCGCTGGGTCATCACAGCGATCATCCTCCTCGCGGCCGCGGGCATCGTCGCCGCGGCAGCCGTTGTACTGGCGGACCCGCTGGCCGCGGCGCAGGGATCGATCGCGGCCGCCACCGGAATCAGCGGCAGCAGCGTGCAGGTGGACGTCACGGTGTTCCCCATCCTCGCCGTCGTCGCCGGTGCCCTGCTGGGACTCAGCGCCCTGGCGATCGTGCCGGCCGGCCGCTACTGGAAGACCCGCACCAAATATGACGCGGCCGCCGCCGGGCCCGCCGCCGGCGGAACTGCAGCCGGCGGTAATGCGCCGGCCGCCCCCGCTGACGAGATTGACAGCTGGGACAGGTTGTCCCGCGGTGACGACCCCACCTGAGCCGATTCCGCGGGCGCGACCGGCAACGCGGCCAGTAACCCGGCCAAAGCAACGCGGCCCAGCAACGCGGCCAAATAACACAGCCAAAAAATGGCAGAATGTAAGCAGTATTCATCCTGAGGAGATTTCAATGAGCAAAGCCACTGTTTCCGCATCCACGTCCGCTGCGCCGAAGGGGCCGAAGGGCGTCTACGACGACGTCGATCACAGCGAAGCGCCGGGCCACGGCAACAGCCCGGCCGCGTGGACCTGCGTGATCGTGATGCTGATCGGCGCCCTCATTGCGTCCATCGCCTTCGTCATCGCCAACACCCCGATCTTCGTTGCAGGTGCCGCAGTTATGGTAATCGGCCTGCTCGCCGGCTGGGCCATGCGCAAGGCCGGCTACGGCGTCGGCGGCAGCAAGCTGAAGAACTCCGGCCACTGAGCGTGAGCGTTCTCGACGACATCAATGCCGGTGTCAGGGAGGATATGCAGGCGCGCCAGCGTCTGGTTACGCTCGCGGAGCTGAAGGAGCGTGCCGCCGAGGCGGCGCCCGCCCGTGACGCCTGGGCCGCCCTCGGCGGCACCTCAAGCAGCCGGGACCAGCTCAAGGTGATTGCCGAGGTCAAGCGCCGCAGCCCGTCCAAGGGCCCGCTCGCGGACATCGCCGATCCCGCGTCCCTCGCCGCGCAGTACGCCGACGGCGGGGCCGCCGTGATCAGCGTCCTGACCGAGGAGCGCCGCTTCGGCGGCTCCCTGGCCGATCTGGACGCCGTCCGGGCCGCCGTGGACATCCCGCTGCTGCGCAAGGACTTCATGGTTGACGAGTACCAGATCTGGGAGGCCCGGGCGCACGGCGCCGACCTGATCCTTCTGATCGTGGCCTCGCTCTCGGACGCCCAGCTGCGTGAGTTCACGGCCCTCAGCCGCGAGCTCGGCATGAACGTGCTGGTCGAGACCCATACGGCGGAGGAAATCGAGCGCGCAGTCGCCGCGGAAGCCCGGATCATCGGCGTCAACGTACGCAACCTCAAGACGCTCGACGTCGACCGTTCCGTCTTCGCGGCGCTGACCGGCGGCATTCCCGCCGGTGCGCTCGTGGTCGCCGAATCCGGTGTGCGCGACGTCGAGGACGTCAAGCACTACGCGGCCCGCGGGGCCAACGCGGTCCTGGTCGGCGAGGCGCTGGTCAGTGACGCGACGCCCCGCGAGCGGATCGCCGAATTCATGGCTGCCGGCGCGACGGCAATCGCCGCGCGCGCCTGAGGCCGGCCGGTCCTGGCGCCTCCGTCCGGACCGTGAGCGGTGCCGGGCCCGCGATTTTGCCCGGACCAATGAGCGGATCTCATCAGCAGATCCCCAAAGCTAGCAGTGGAACAGGATGGTGAGACTGATGGTCGATGCACCAGCAGCCGGCTCTGACGAAAGTACCGTGGACGCGTTCCTGCAGGGCGGCCGCCCCGCGGAGCATCCCGCGCAGGGCGAACCGTCCCTGCGCCACGCCCCGGGGCCCTACTTCGGGAACTACGGCGGCCGGTGGATGCCAGAGTCGCTCATCGCGGCCCTGGACGAGCTCGAGGACACCTTCGAGAAGGCCAAGGCCGATCCGGAGTTCACGGCCCAGATCGCCGACCTGAACAAGAACTACTCGGGCCGGCCATCGCTGCTGACCGAGGCCAAGCGCTTCGCCGAGCACGCCGGGGGGGTGCGGATCTTCCTCAAGCGCGAAGACCTCAACCACACCGGCTCGCACAAGATCAACAACGTCCTGGGCCAGGCGCTGCTCGCCAAGCGAATGGGCAAAACCCGCGTCATCGCCGAAACCGGCGCCGGCCAGCACGGCGTGGCCAGCGCCACGGCCGCAGCCCTGCTGGGCCTGGAATGCGTGGTCTACATGGGCGCCGAGGACTGCCGCAGGCAGTCCCTCAACGTGGCCCGCATGGAACTCCTCGGCGCCACGGTCATCCCGGTCACCAACGGATCCCAGACGCTCAAGGACGCCATCAACGAGGCCCTGCGCGACTGGGTGGCCAACGTGGGCAACACGCACTACCTGCTGGGCACCGCCGCCGGAGCACACCCGTTCCCGGCGATGGTCCGCTACTTCCACGAGGTCATCGGTGAGGAAGCCCGCGCCCAGATCCTGGACCAGACCGGCCGGCTGCCGGATGCCGTCTGTGCCTGCATCGGCGGCGGCTCCAACGCCATCGGCATCTTCCACGGCTTCCTCGATGACCCTTCGGTCAAGATCTACGGCTTCGAAGCCGGCGGCGAGGGCGTCGAAACCGGACGCCACGCAGCCACCATCACCCTCGGCAAACCCGGCGTACTGCACGGCGCCCGCTCGTACCTCATGCAGGACGACGACGGCCAGACCATCGAGTCGCACTCGATCTCCGCCGGCCTGGACTACCCCGGCGTCGGCCCCGAGCATTCCTACCTCGCCGACATTGGCCGGGTCAGCTACGAGCCCATCACGGACAGCGAAGCCATGGAGGCCTTCCGCCTCCTGTGCCGCACCGAGGGCATCATCCCCGCCATCGAGTCCGCCCACGCCCTCGCCGGCGCCATCAAGGTGGGCCAGCGGCTCGCCGCAGACGCGGCGGCAGGCAAGGCAACAGACGCCTCAGAGAAAATCGTGATGGTGAACCTCTCCGGCCGCGGCGACAAGGACGTGGCCACGGCCGCGGAATGGTTCGACCTGCTGGACAAGGATTCACCTGAAGCCGAAATCGCCAAAGAGGGGGAACAGCTGTGAGCACCGGCCAGGACGGCAACCAGCACGCCAGCAAGTCGGCCGCGGCCATTGACCGCGCCCGCGCCCAGGGCCGGGCGGCCCTGATCGGCTACCTGCCCGCCGGCTACCCGAGCGTTAAAGACACCATTGCCGCCGGCATCGCCCTGGCCGAGAACGGCGCCGACCTCATCGAGATCGGCATCCCGTACTCGGACCCGGTCATGGACGGCCAGGTCATCCAGGCCGCCACGACGGAAGCCCTCGCGAAGGGCTTCCACGTCCGGGAGGTCTTCGACGTCGTCCGCGGCATTACGAGCAAGACCGACGCCGCCGTGCTGGTCATGACGTACTGGAACCCCGTGGTCCGGATGGGCGTGGACGAGTTCTCCCGCCGCCTGGCCGAGGCCGGGGGAGCCGGGCTCATCACGCCCGACCTCATTCCGGACGAGGCCGCCGAGTGGATGACGGCCTCGGACAAGTACGGCCTGGACCGGGTGTTCCTGGTAGCTCCCTCGTCCTCGCCCGAACGCATGAAACGCACGGTCGACGCGAGCCGCGGCTTCGTCTACGCCGTCTCCATCATGGGCGTCACCGGCGCCCGGACCTCGGTCAGCTCCGCGGCCAGGGACGTCGTCGCCGCCGCGCACGCTGCGGGCGCCGAACGCGTCTGCGTGGGCCTCGGCGTCTCCACCGCCAGCCACGTCCGCGAGATCGCCGAGTACGCCGACGGCGTGATTGTCGGCACCGCCCTCGTCGCGGCCATCCGGGACGGCGGCGTGGATGCGGTAGCCTCCTTGACGAAAGACCTCAGCACCGGCCTTACCAAGGAAGAAGCGTAAGCAATGCAGTCAGTCCTCCACGCGGCGGCGATGATTCCCGCGAGCATTCCGAGCCCCAGCTGGTCCGGATTCGACATCCCGCTGCCGTGGGGGTCCCTGCGCATCCACGCCTACGCCCTGTGCATCCTCGCCGGCATTATTGCCGGCCTGTGGCTGACCTCGGTCCGCTGGGCACGCCGCGGCGCCCCCGAGGGCAGCGTCTGGGACATCGCCATCTGGGCCATACCGTTCGGCATTATCGGCGGACGGCTGTACCACGTGTTCTCCTCTCCGGACGCCTACTTCGGCCCGGGATTCGACGGCACAGGGGACCTGTCCCTGATTCCGCAGATCCAGCGCGGCGGCCTGGGCATCTGGGGCGCCGTCGTGCTCGGCGCCGTGGGCGCCTGGATCGGGTGCCGGCGTGCCGGGGTGAAGCTGAGCGCCTTCATGGACGCCGCGGCCCCCGGGCTGCTGCTGGCTCAGGCCATTGGCCGGTGGGGCAACTACTTCAACCAGGAACTCTTCGGCGGCCCCACCACGCTTCCCTGGGGGCTGCAGATCGACCCCAACAACCCGAACTTCCCCCCCGGCATGCCGACGGAAACGCTCTTCCACCCGACGTTCCTCTACGAGTCGCTGTGGAACCTGGCCGGCGTGCTGATCCTGCTGGCCCTGGACCGCAAATTCAGCTTCCGCCGCGGCCGCCTCTTCTGCGTCTACGCCATGTACTACACCCTGGGCCGCGTCTGGATCGAGGCCATGCGGATCGACGACGCCGAACAGATCACCCTCTTCGGGCTCACCACCCGGCTCAACGTCTGGACCAGCATCATCGTCTTCGCCGGGGCCCTGCTCGCCTTCATCCTCCTCGGACTGCGCAAGCGCTCCGAGCCGGACACCCCGTTCCTCCCCGGCCGCGCACCTGCGGAGACACAGCCGGTGGAGACTGTGCCGGCTGAGGAAAAGTCGGCGGAGACTAAGCCGGACGCTGATGCGGTCGACGCCGGCCGCGCCACCGTTCCCGCAGACGCGGCAACCATCCGCCATTCGGACGCCGCTGTCTCAGATAGTGAATCCCGTGCTAATCTCCGGAATAACCAAAGCGGACCAGTTCGCGCATCCGAGGATGCGGAAAGGGACTCCACGGGCGGCACCGCGCCCGCCAATGGGGCTCCGGCAGCCGGAGTTTCCGGCCGCCAGGGAACTGGAACCGCGCCGGAGGCTGAGGGCACCAAGTAGCTCAGCGCCGGCATCTCGGGTTGACCGGAGCCACCGCTCACCGGACCCGACTCCACAGCGTCGTGGCAAGAGGGCTTGGTGTGGACAGCAGATCGAAGCTGTCCATGCAAGCCCGGGCCAGCACCTGCGTAACTGTTAGTACAGGAGGCCGGGCTGGCCTACAATTCCAGTTAGAAAAACACTCTGTTGCGCCCGTCACACACCGGCGTGCCGAGTGGGGCCAATGTTGTCCCTCCCATACGCACGATCAGGAGGAAGGACGTCTCCAATGACCCAAACTCTTCACAGCCCCAGCTGGTCCGATCCGGACCAGCCCTCGGCTGCCGCGTCACCCTTCAGCCGCTTCGCGGCGATTCCGGCCGCTGCCGGACTCTACAATCCGGAGAACGAGAAGGACGCCTGCGGCCTGGCCATCATCGCCACGCTCCGCGGTGAGCCTGGCTACGACATCGTCGACGCCGCCCTGACCGCCCTGCGCAACCTCGAGCACCGCGGTGCCGTGGGCGCCGATGAAGGTACCGGCGACGGCGCCGGCCTCCTGATGCAGGTGCCGGACGAATTCTTCCGCGCAGTCACGGACTTCGAACTTCCGGCCCCCGGCCAGTACATCGTGGGAACCGCGTTCCTGCCCGCCGAGCAGCGCGAATCCGACGCCGCCCGCGCCGGCATCGAAGGCCTCGCCGCGGACGAGGGCCTGACCGTTCTTGGCTGGCGTGAAGTCCCGATCGTGGCCGACCTGGTCGGGGCCATGGCCCGGGCCTGCATGCCGTACTTCTCGCAGCCGTTCTTCGCCTCCAGCACCGGGGAAACCCTCGAGCGCAACGAGCTCGATTCCCGCGCCTGGCGGATCCGCAAGCGCGCCCAGAACAAGTTCGGCGTGTACTTCCCGTCGCTCTCCTCCCGGACCATCGTCTACAAGGGCATGCTCACCACCGCGCAGCTCGAGCCGTTCTACCCGGACCTGTCGGACAAGCGCTTCAAGACCAAGCTCGCGATTGTCCACTCGCGCTTCTCCACCAACACGTTCCCGTCCTGGCCGCTGGCCCAGCCGTTCCGCACCATCGCGCACAACGGCGAGATCAACACCGTCAAGGGCAACCGCAACTGGATGCGGGCCCGGCAGTCGCAGCTCGCCAGCCCGCTGCTGGGGGACTCACCCGAAGAGCTGTTCCCGATCTGCACCCCGGGCGCCTCGGACTCGGCCTCCTTCGACGAGGTCGCCGAACTGCTCTGGCTCTCCGGCCGGCCCATCACGCACTCAATCATGATGATGATCCCGGAGGCGTGGGAAAACCACGCCACCATGGATCCGGCCCGCCGCGCCTTCTACGAATACCACTCGATGCTCATGGAGCCGTGGGACGGCCCGGCGGCCGTCTCCTTCACGGACGGCAACCTGGTCGGCGCCACGCTGGACCGCAACGGCCTGCGCCCGGGCCGGTACTGGATCACCGAGGACGGCCTGATCGTTTTCGCCTCCGAAGTCGGCGTGATCGACGTCGAACCCTCCAAGGTGGTCAAGAAGGGCCGCGTCTCGCCGGGCAAGATGTTCCTGGTGGACACCGGGGCCGGACGGATCATCGACGACGCCGAGGTCAAGGCCGAGGTCGCCGCAGCGAACCCCTGGGCCGAATGGGTCAAGGACAACCTGATCGACCTCAAGAACCTGCCCGAACGCGAGCACGTCGTGCACACCGCCGCCTCGGTCAACATCCGCCAGCGCACCTTCGGCTACACCACCGAGGAACTGAAAATCCTGCTGGGCCCGATGGCCCGGACCGGCGCCGAACCGCTCGGTGCCATGGGCTCGGACACCCCGGTGGCCGTGCTGTCCAAGCGCCCGCGGCTGCTCTTCGACTACTTTGTGCAGTCCTTCGCGCAGGTCACCAACCCGCCGCTGGACGCCATCCGTGAAGAGCTCGTCACGTCACTGACGTGCGCAATCGGCCCGAACGGCAACCTGCTGGACACCAAGCAGGTCCGGCAGCCGCAGGTCTCGCTGCCGTTCCCCGTGATCAACAACGACCAGCTCGCCAAGATCGCGAACATCGAGAGCGCCGACGGCGGCAAGGTCGCCATGAAGGTCCGCGGACTCTACCGCCCCGAAGGCGGCGAGAACTCCCTCCGGGCCCGGCTCACCGAAATCTGCGAGCAGGTCTCCGGCGCCATCAACCGCGGCGTCCAGTACGTGGTGCTCTCGGACCGCGACTCGAACGCCCAGTGGGCCCCTATCCCGTCCCTGCTGCTGGTCAGCGCCGTGCACCACCACCTGCTGCGCAGCGCCAACCGCACCAAGACCGCGCTCGTGGTGGAAGCCGGCGACGTCCGCGAGACCCACCACGTCGCCGTGCTCATCGGCTACGGCGCCTCCGCCGTGAACCCGTACCTGGCCATGGAATCCGTGGAGCAGCTCATCGCTTCCGGCGACGTCGTGGGGGTCACCCCGCAGGACGGCGTCTACAACCTGATCAAGGGCCTGGGCAAGGGCGTCCTGAAGATCATGTCCAAGATGGGCATCTCCACCGTGGCCTCCTACACCGGTGCACAGACCTTCGAAGCGCTCGGCCTCGGCCAGGACCTCGTGGACGAGTACTTCTCCGGCACGCACTCCCAACTCGGCGGCGTTGGCCTCGACGTCATTGCCGCCGAAGTCCTGGCCCGGCACCGCATGGCCTACCCCGAGAACGGCATCGAACTGCCGCACCAGCCCCTGCTCGGCGGCGGCGAATACCAGTGGCGCCGCGACGGCGAACCCCACCTGTTCAACCCCGAGACCGTCTTCCGGCTCCAGCACGCCACGCGTGAACGCCGCTACGACATCTTCAAGGCCTACACCCGCGGCGTTGACGACCAGTCCGAGAACCTCATGACCCTGCGCGGTCTGCTGAAGTTCAAGGCCGGTTCGCGTCCCGCGGTGCCGCTTGAGGAAGTGGAACCGGTTTCCAGCATCGTCAAGCGGTTCTCCACCGGCGCCATGAGCTACGGCTCCATCTCCAAGGAAGCCCACGAGACCCTCGCGATCGCCATGAACCGGCTGGGCGGCAAGTCCAACACCGGTGAAGGCGGCGAGGACGTGGACCGGCTGCTCGATCCCACCCGCCGTTCCGCGGTCAAGCAGATCGCCTCCGGCCGCTTCGGCGTCACCAGCCTGTACCTGTCCAACGCGGACGACATCCAGATCAAGATGGCCCAGGGTGCCAAGCCCGGCGAAGGCGGCCAGCTGATGGCGCAGAAGGTCTACCCCTGGGTGGCCCGCACGCGGCACTCGACCCCCGGCGTCGGCCTCATTTCGCCGCCCCCGCACCACGACATCTACTCGATCGAGGACCTCGCGCAGCTGATCTATGACGCCAAGCGCGCCAACCCCTCGGCCCGGGTGCACGTCAAGCTCGTCTCCGAGGTCGGGATCGGCACCGTGGCGGCCGGCGTCACCAAGGCGAAGGCCGACGTCGTGCTGGTCTCCGGGCACGACGGCGGTACCGGCGCCTCGCCGCTGAACTCGCTCAAGCACGCCGGTGTCCCGTGGGAACTCGGCCTCGCAGAGACGCAGCAGACGCTCATGCTCAACGGACTGCGTGACCGTGTGGTGGTGCAGGTCGACGGCCAGCTCAAGACCGGCCGCGACGTCGTGATCGCCGCGCTGCTCGGTGGCGAGGAGTTTGGTTTCGCCACCGCCCCGCTGGTGGTCTCCGGCTGCATCATGATGCGCGTCTGCCACCTGGACACGTGCCCGGTGGGCGTAGCAACCCAGAACCCCGAGCTGCGGTCCCGGTTCAACGGCAAGCCAGAGTTCGTGGTGAACTTCTTCGAATTCCTCGCCGAGGAAGTCCGGGAAATCCTCGCCGAGCTGGGTTTCCGCAGCATCGAGGAGGCGATCGGCCATGCCGAGATGCTCGACTCCCGCGACGCGATCAACCATTGGAAGGCCGAAGGGCTGGACCTGGATCCGATCCTGCACGGGCTCGAGTTCGACAACGACGCGCCGCTGCGCAACCTCACCGGCCAGAACCACGAACTCGACAAGCACTTCGACCAGCGCCTGATCGCCATGGCGGCCGAAGCCCTCAGCGACCGCACGCCGGTGAAGATCTCCGTGAACGTCATCAACACGGACCGCTCCGTCGGCACCATGCTCGGCCACGTCGTGACGAAGACCTTCAGCACCGACGTCCTGGCCACGGACACCATTGACATCACGCTCAATGGCACCGCGGGGCAGTCGCTCGGAGCATTCCTGCCGGCCGGCATCACGCTGCGCATGTTCGGCGACTCCAACGACTACGTCGGCAAGGGACTCTCCGGCGGCCGCATCATTGTCCGGCCGGACCGCACCAACGTGTTCCCCGCCGAGCGCAACGTAATCGCCGGCAACGTGATCGGCTACGGCGCCACAAGCGGTGAGCTGTTCCTCCGCGGCCAGGTCGGCGAACGCTTCCTGGTCCGCAACTCCGGCGCCACCGCGGTGGTCGAAGGCATCGGGGACCACGGCTGCGAGTACATGACCGGCGGCCAGACGCTCATCATCGGCCGCACCGGCCGCAACTTCGGCGCCGGCATGTCCGGGGGCACGGCCTACGTGCTGGACCTGCAGACCGAGCGCGTCAACAAGCAGGCCCTCGAGTCAGGCGAGCTGCAGCTGCGCGAGCTCGACGCCGAGGACCGTGACATCGTCCACGGGCTGCTCGTCAAGCACCTCGAGGAAACCGAGTCGCTGCTCGCGGCACGGCTCCTCGAGAACTTCGATGACACCGCAGCCCGCATAACCAAGGTGCTGCCGCGCGACTACGCGGCCGTCCTGCAAACCCGTCTTGACGCCATCGAAGAGGGCCTGGACCCCGACGGCGAAGAAGTTTGGTCTCGAATCCTGGAGGTGACCGGTGGCTGATCCACGCGGATTTCTGAAAGTACGTCAGCGTGAAACCCAGCCGCGCCGTCCCGTCCCGGTCCGCATCATGGACTGGAAAGAGGTCTATGAGGCCCAGGAAAAGGGTGTCCTGAAGAGCCAGGCAGGCCGCTGCATGGACTGCGGCGTCCCGTTCTGCCACCAGGGCTGCCCGCTGGGCAACCTCATTCCGGAATGGAACGACCTCGTCTGGCGGGACAAGGGCGACGAAGCGATGGAGCGGCTGCACGCCACCAACAATTTCCCCGAATTCACGGGCCGGCTGTGCCCTGCCCCCTGCGAGGCGTCCTGCGTACTCGGCATCAACCAGCCCGCGGTGACCATCAAGCAGGTCGAGGTGTCCATCGTGGACCAGGCCTTCGAGAACGGCTGGGTCAACCCACTGCCGCCCGCGCGACTGACCGGCAAGACGGTCGCCGTCGTCGGGTCCGGCCCCGCCGGGCTCGCCGTCGCCCAGCAGCTGACCCGGGTGGGCCACACTGTGGCCGTGTACGAGCGCGACGACAAGATCGGCGGCCTCCTGCGCTACGGGATCCCCGACTTCAAGATGGAAAAAGAGCAGGTGGACCGCCGGCTGGAGCAGATGAAGGCCGAAGGCACCCGGTTCCGCACCGGGGTGGCCGTCGGCACCGACGTGACGTGGGAGCAGCTGCGCCGCCGGTACGACGCCGTCGTCATCGCCACCGGGGCCACCGTCCCGCGTGACCTGCCGATCCCGGGCCGCGACCTCGACGGCGTCCACTACGCCATGGATTACCTCGTGCCGGCCAACCGGGTGGTGGCGGGGGAGACCGTGGAGAACCAGATCAATGCCGCGGGCAAGCACGTGGTCATCCTCGGCGGCGGCGACACCGGCGCCGACTGCCTCGGCACCGCGCACCGTCACCAGGCCGCGTCCGTGACCACACTGGCGATCGGCAAGCAGCCGCCCGTCGAGCGGGCCGGCCACCAGCCCTGGCCGACGTTCCCCACCTTGTTCGAGGTCGCCAGCGCGCACGAGGAAGGCGGCGAACGCACCTACCTCGCCTCCACCGTGGAGTTCGTCGGGGAAAACGGCAAACTCAGGGGCGTCAAGGTTGCGGAGACGGAATTCGTCGACGGCAAACGCCTGCCGAAGGCCGGCACCGAGCGGATCATTCCGGCGGACCTCGTCTTCTTGTCCCTGGGCTTCACCGGCGCCGAGCCGGCCGGGATCACCGACCAGGTCCAGGCCGACTTTGACGGCCGCGGCAACGTGGCACGCGACGGCTACTACATGACCAACACTGAAGGCATCTTCGTCGCGGGCGACGCCGGCCGCGGCCAGTCGCTCATCGTTTGGGCCATCGCCGAAGGGCGGGCCTGCGCGGCCGCGGTGGACAAGTTCCTGATGGGCAGCACCATTCTGCCGGCACCCGTGGCGCCGACCGACCGTGCGATGGCTGTTCTGTAGTCCCACAGGACCTCCGGGATTCATCCGCACTTCAACTTAATCCATGCAACACACCAGTAGGGTAGGTATATGAGACGCGCTAAAATCGTGGCCACTTTCGGACCGGCAATCGCAAGCTTTGACAACACGCTGGCCGTGCTGGAAGCCGGCGTTGACGTGGCACGCATGAACATGAGCCACGGCGATTACTCCGTGCACGACAACACCTACGAGAACGTCCGCAAGGCTGCGGGACAGCTCGGCAAGGCCGTGGCCATCATGGCCGACCTGCAGGGCCCGAAGATCCGCCTCGGACGTTTCGTCGACGGTCCCCACCTCCTGGAGGTCGGTGACACGTTCACGATCACCACCGAGGACGTTCCGGGCACCAAGGACATCTGCTCCACGACCCTCAAGAGCCTGACAGAGGACGTCAACCCGGGCGATGCCCTGCTGATCGACGACGGCAAGGTCGCCCTCCGCGCGATCGACGTCGACGACGTCAAGGTGGTCGCCCAAGTGATTGTCGGCGGCTGGGTTTCCAACAACAAGGGCATCAACCTGCCCGGCGTTGCCGTCAACGTGCCGGCGCTGAGCGAAAAGGACGAGGACGATCTGCGCTGGGCCATGCGCCGCGGCGTGGACATGGTTGCCCTGTCCTTCGTCCGGGATGCTTCGGACATCGTCCGCGTGCACGAGATCATGGACGAGGAAGGCCGCCGCGTGCCGGTCATCGCCAAGATCGAGAAGCCGCAGGCCGTGGAGCAGCTGCACGAGATCATCGACGCCTTCGACGCCATCATGGTGGCTCGTGGCGACCTCGGTGTGGAACTTCCCCTCGAGGAAGTGCCGATAGTGCAGAAGCGCGCCATCGAACTGGCACGCCGCTGGGCCAAGCCGGTCATCGTGGCCACCCAGGTCCTCGAGTCCATGATCGAGAACCCGCGCCCGACCCGCGCCGAGGCCTCCGACTGCGCCAACGCGGTGCTGGACGGTGCCGACGCGGTCATGCTCTCCGGCGAGACCAGCGTGGGCAAGTACCCGATCGAGACGGTCAAGACCATGGCCCGGATCATCGAGTCCACCGAAGAGCACGGCCTGGAGCGCGTTCCCCCGCTGGGCACCAAGCCCAAGACCCGCGGCGGCGCCATCACCCGCGCCGCCGTCGAGATCGCCGATCAGCTGGAAGCGAAGTACATCTGCACCTTCACGCAGTCCGGTGACTCGGCACGCCGCCTGTCGCGTCTGCGCCCCATCAGGCCGGTCTTCGCCTTCACCCCGGTGGAGCACGTCTGGAACCAGCTCGCGCTGACGTGGGGCATCCAGCCGGTCCTGGTCCCGATGGTGGGCCACACCGACGAGATGACGGCCCAGGTTGACCGCAGCCTGCTGGAGCTCGACGTCGTCGAGGACGGTGACCTGGTGGTCATCGCCGCCGGTTCACCTCCCGGAAAGGCCGGGTCGACGAACCTGCTGAAGGTCCACAAGGTGGGCGACCTCGCCGACTTCGGCGGCCAGGGCGAAGCAGCCGTGGCCAAGGACAAGCTCGGCCCGTGGCCGGAAAAGAAGAAGAAGAACCGGGTCCAGGCCTAGTTCTGATAGCTTGAACGCAAAAGGGAGGATCCCCGCCGGCTGGCGGGGATCCTCCTTTTTTGGTGTTTGGTGCTTCGAGCGCGCGGCTGCCGGCTGCCGGCCGCCGAGCGCGGCCGGAACGGCCGGCCGCTAGTTGACCTGGTTGATGATGGTTTCGGCGACCTCGCGCATGCTGAGGCGGCGGTCCATCGAGGTCTTCTGGATCCAGCGGAAGGCTTCCGGTTCCGTCAGGCCCATCTTGGTGGTCAGGAGGCTCTTGGCGCGCTCCACGAGCTTGCGGGTGGCGAACTGCTCCTGCAGGTCCGTGACCTCGCTCTCGAGGGCCTTGATTTCCTCGTGGCGGGACAGCGCGATCTCCAAAGCCGGGATGAGGTCCGCCGGGGTGAACGGCTTGACCACGTACGCCATGGCGCCGGCGTCGCGGGCGCGCTCCACGAGCTCTTTCTGGCTGAACGCGGTGAGCAGGACCACGGGGGCGATCCGGGCCTTGACGATCTTCTCCGCGGCCGAGATGCCGTCCATGACCGGCATCTTGACGTCCATCAGGACTAGGTCGGGCTTGAGCTCCTCGGCAAGCTGGACGGCCTTTTCGCCGTTGTCCGCCTCGCCGACGACGTCGTAGCCTTCGCCCCGCAGGATCTCGATGATGTCCAGGCGGATGAGGGTCTCATCCTCGGCGACGACAACGCGGCGCGCCGGCTGGGAAGTGGGGGTTGACTCCGTCTGTTCTGACACGGGAACTCCTTGGAAAGGTACGGCGGGAACTCAACCATCATAGGTTTTGTCCGCCGATGTACTTGGACCGGTTTGGTTCGATGCGGCGTCACTGGCGCGATTCTGGAATTCAGCCTATCTGCATGTAGAGTAATTTCGCGCACTGGAAGCGATCGCGTTGCTCACAGCACTGTGGCAGGCTGATTGTTACACCGGTGTACTCCGCGCCCGAGTGGCGGAATTGGCAGACGCGCCGCACTCAAAATGCGGTATCGAAAGGTGTGTGGGTTCGAGTCCCACCTCGGGCACGTGTTTTCCCTGTTCAGGGGCTTGTGGGCCGCTGAGTGTGTACAAAACTACAAAAAGTGTGTACAGCGGCGTAGCATTTTGCTGTGGCCAGCATCAGCACGCGCGTGAAAAAAGACGGTTCCAAGTCGTTCATCGTGCGCTGGCGCGATCCGGGTACCCGTAAGAATCAAGGCCTGACAGTCGCAACTCAGGCGGAGGCCGAAACCCTTAAGCGCCTGCTGGACGCGAACGGGCAGTCCTTCGCGATTGCCCAGCAGGCCATACTTTCCAACCAGACCAGGGTGCCCACAGTCGCCGAGGTTGTCCAGGAACATATCGACCTGCTGATCCGGCCGTCCAGCGGAACCACCAGGACGTACCAGATGATGCTGGACCTTCACATCAGGAACGTCATTGGCCACATTCCCGTGGACAAGCTCGACTATCGGCACCTCAACCATTGGGCTAAGTCGATGATGGCGAAGGGCAAGTCTCCGAAGACGATCCACAACGTTCATGGCCTCATCTCCGCAGCGATGAACACTGCGGAGATGCTGCACTACATCCCTCGGAATCCGTGCCGCGGCGTTCAGCTGCCGAGTATCGACAAGGCTGAAGACGAAGCCATGTCCTCACGCACTCCGAGTACAACATGATCCTTGAAGTCATGGGGGAGCGGTACAAGACCTTCACCAACTTCCTGGTCATGACAGGAACCAGATTTGGGGAAGCGACGGCACTCAAGGTGGCCGACGTCGATTTGCTCTCCAAACCGCCCACGGTGCGGATCAACAAGGCCTGGAAACGGGACGGCCAGTCGCAGTACTACATCGGGGCCACCAAGACCGGCGCGGGCAAGCGGACCATCGGTCTCAACCCGGCGCTGGTGGAACTTCTGGTAGCCCTCGTGGCAAGTCGCCCTGGCGACGAACTCCTGTTTACGACACCTAAGGGCGAGCGGATTATCCACAAGCTCTATTGGCACCACTACTGGGTTCCTGCGGTCCAAGCAGCTCAGGCACATGGGCTGAAGAAGTCGCCCCGCATCCATGACCTCCGGCACACGCATGCGTCTTGGCTGATCCAGGACGGGGTGTCGCTTTTTACGATCTCGCGCCGCCTTGGCCACGCCTCAACGCGGACTACGGAGCAGGTCTACGGCCACTTGATGCCCGAGGCGCTGCAGGCCGGCGCTGACGCCACTGAGAGGTCGATTACGGGGTTCACGCGCTGACACTGGACATTGCCACTCTCTCGCGGTCAGGGTTTCTGGTTGCTGACCGGCGCGAGACGCCGCCGTGCCCTTGTACCGATCAGCCGTTCCTGCGGGGTTGAACCCGCATGAGCCGGGACCTCGCGCAGGCGGGCGATCTCCGCGATGTGCTCAGAGGTGAAGATGATCTTTCCCTTGCCCCAGCAGACGTGCGGGAAATTGCCGCTGGCCGCGCCCTCCCGCAGCCAGGCCTCCGTGCACCGCATTAGGGCCGCCGCCTCAGCCGGCTCGTAGAACTCAAGATCCATTGGAACTCCCATTTAGTGGTCGGGATGGAAGTTCATGCGGCCTTGGGCTGGTGTGCACATGACCCGCTTTGGAATTTCAGCTTGGGCGCCGGAGATGCACCACTCCTATGTACCTCCGAAGGTACTGGCCCAGCCTCCAGCGTTGGTGCTTTTAAAGCGCGAAACAGGCAATGTGAGGGACAAGCGGCTCAGTATTGATGACGGGCATGTTCCCGTCGTACACGTACCTGACATCGGAGGACGTGTAGCCGTCAGCACATCTGGGCGCTGGCGAACTCACCTGCGCTAGAACTGGCGCAGACGTCTTCCGTGGGGGCGGTGGCCTCTAGTGTTCGAGGATGAGTCAACCGGCAGGCTCGTGGACGCCGCCGTGCCCTTACGCTGGCACCGATGGTGACCAAACCCTCCCGGCTAGTGTTCCTGGGCCTGCCGGATAGCAGACACCCCCAAATGTAACCAAACTTCTAGGGCTTTAGTGCTCGGACCTCGCCGGACGACTCTCCACGGAGGTCTTTCCTGATAGCCGCCAACAATTTGGCTCGGAGTAGAGTCATCTGCGCCTCAAACGCCGTCCTATGGGTGACGCTGACAACATCCTTTATCCTCCTCGCCTCCAACATGGCCTCGAGCATCAAGTTCAAATTTCGGGCGGCTGAGTTCAAGGCGTCTTCCAGTTTGGCGTCGTCTAGGTGGAGCCGCCGCAGAAGTGCGACGGGGCCGCAGGACAAAGGGACAGCTCAACGGTTAGGACCCAACAGCAGGGTGGAGTTCGTTCTCCGCGCGACATGGATCAGCGAGAGCTCGTTTGGATCTCGGCATTTATTGGAGGTTGAGACGCAATTCGATGCGACTGGACAGTGTGCGCATCCGTCGGAAACCTATAGACATCGGCACAGCCGCATAGCATCATGTTCCGTATATTCCAGTCAGGAGACCCCGATGAGATGCGTCCTCCCTCTCGCTCATGGTCCTGGTACCGACCCTGCAACACGCCTTCATCGCCTGACATTGAGCGCTCGCCTCCTGGGCGGTGACGCGCGCGGTCTATTTATATCGGATCACCTCGCCCAAAGAGATGGCGCGCTTACCGCCCCCACACATTGAAGGGGACACAATGACCAACTTCCTCGACAGCCCGCCGCCGTTCGACTTCTCAGATGCTGCAGCTCGCGAACTGTGGGGTTTACTAGCGGCCAACTATCAGAGCAAGCCGTCCGTGCGCGACCTTCTGGCGCTGGACCAGATCGACCCCGCCGAGATCGATTGGGATCAACCGATGCGGTGGGTTTGGCGGGACATCCTGCAGCTAACGTTCAAGCAAGCAAAACTAAAACCGCTGCTGAAACTGATCCAGGACGGTGGCGATTCGTCCGTCGCAGCTAGGATCGGCGAGTTGCTCGAGTTGACTCCGATTACCGCGCCCCCTCCGTCGGGTGGGTCTCCTAACTGGCGGGGATTCGGTGATCCAGGAATGGAAAAGGTTCTTGAAGCCGAGCCAACTTTCCTTGATATCGCCTTCCTGCGACGCGGGCTGGAACTCAGTGGTGGCGTTTGTCGTCTATTGGTGACGCTATCTGGGGAAAAGTACTACGGAACCGCTTTTCGCATTAACGACGACACGGTACTAACTAACCACCATGTGTTATTCGACCACGATCATGGCAACGCCCCAGCCACCGAAGTCGAAGCCTGGTTCGGCTACGAACGGTCGTTCGCCGGCCTTGACGCGGTACCCACTAAGCTGTCCGGTGATCCATCCACCATCCTTGGTAACGAAACCCACGACTGGGCCGTCGTCAAGCTCCATGGCCAGATGCCTGCCACCGCTGCGACCATCAAACTGACCGGGGCGAAGCCAGTCAAGCCCGATGAACGCGTGTACATTATCCAGCACCCAAACGGGGCACCGAAAAAAATCGGGATGATTCACAACGTCGTGCGGTTTGCCGACGACGACGTAGTGCAGTACCTGACGGATACCGAGGGCGGATCATCCGGCTCGCCTGTTTTCAACGAAGAGTGGGAACTGGTCGCACTCCATCATCAGTGGGTTGAGGCGAGAGTTAATGGTGCAACCGAGGTTCGTAACCAGGGCCGGCGAATCGAGCGGGTCGTCGAGGGCTTGCATGCCGCAGGACTGGCGTAGGCGATGTCCTTCTACAACGAGCCATTCAATTTGGCGAATCCACGTTCCAAGGAAGTACTGAAGATCGCGTTCACAGGTTTCACGGATAAGAAGCCGATGCAGGATTTCATTGGCATGGTGGGCATCGAAATCATCGACGTTGAGTGGGAGGGGCGAATTCGCGACATCTGGCCGGACGCGCTAGAGACAATCGCGAAGGCGGGCAAGCTGCGCCAATTTCTGACAACCGCACGCGACGACATGAACTACACTGCGATGCGCGAAAGGATCGAGAACCTCATCGCTGTGTGCGATCAGGAGGCGGAGATCGAGAGGGCCGATCTTCAGCGTGCTGAACGCGTTGTCGACCATACGAAGGCGACGATCGTAGGAAGGCGTCCGTTCGTCAATCGAGTGACGCTGCGGGACAATCTCAAGTCGCTGTTTGACGAGAACGGCGATCGGGCAATGATAGTTCAAGGCCCGCCATCGTCGGGGCGTAGCTATACGTGGGTGCTCGTATCGTATGTGGCGAAGAAAGTCGGCGGCTTCGACACGAAACTCATCGACCTCTCGCGCTTCAAGGACACGCAAGCAACACCTGTGGACGTTGCTCGCATGATCGCAGCCGCGTTCGGCTGGCAAACGTCACATAAAGACGAACCTCAGGCCGACGAGACCGCGATGGATATCACCAACGCGCGCGTTCTCAGCCTCGCTCTTATCAAGAGATTGAGCGAGCTCGGTAAGGTGTGTCTCGTCTTCGATGGGCTCGATGGGGCGAATCTTGCCGACCCCACCTTGGACTTCATAGGTGACATCGCCGCAGCGGCAGGCAACGACGAGCTTGGCGACTGCCGAGTGGTGCTGTTGGCGTTCAATCGTGCGCTCAACAACCCCATCGTGGATCCATACGTTCCGCGGGAGCCCACGATTGCGAGCATCCCCCTGAACGAAATCATTACGTTTTTCCAGGACGTCGCCGCCGAACGTGGCGCGGAACTGACGGACGAACAGGCCAAGGCGCTTGCGAACAAGCTGTTCGGTAAGCCACCACCTGACCCGTTGCCCATGTCACTGATGCGCGTGAAGGCCGCCGAACTGAGCACAGCAGCGTGCTCGTTACGGGGATCATGACGATGGCCGAACTCGCGAAGATTCCCGATGACGCCTTTGCAGAACTGCTCGACTCAATTGGTTCCTCGGACACGCAACACGTCGATCCTCGTCGCGCAAACCTCCGCGGGTTCGTGGCGCTCGTTTCGTCGTTCGACACGGCATCGTTGCCTACTCTTCCCGTGGGGGACGATGTGCTCGAGGAATTCCTCGTCAATGACTGTGAGCGTGTGTTCACCCGCACAGGGAACCAATGGAGCCTGCGGCTTGACGTGCGAGTCGCGACGCTCCGCGCATTAGACTCCGATGGCCGTCTAACCGCGTTCGACGGCGCGAACGATCTGTCGGACGTCGCGTGCGTCATGGCTCGCCGCTACGTTGCCGGGGATGCTCCGCCGCTCAAGGAACAGAGCGTGGAGGAGCTCCAAGGAACCGCAACGGCGTCGGAATGGCTCTCAGGTACGTCGATTCATCTCCCATCACCGGTCGAAGCTCGTGCCCAGCAGTTGATTGAAAGCATGCTACGGCCGTTGCGTATGCTCGTCGCCGACGGGTTCTTTGGTCGCACGGGAGAGCTGGAGATGCTTACGGATTACGCGGAGGTGTTGCCACCCTCGAGCCGCCGAGCGGGGGCCGTACGTCGTGTGAAGCGGATCCTTAATCTGACCGATAAGCCGCCCATACTAATCCATGGCCCCGGCGGCGTCGGCAAGTCGACACTAGTGGCAAAGTTCGTACTCGATCACGTCGACGCTGGTGAGGCGTACCGCTTTCCGTTCGCATACCTGTCGTTTGATCGGTCAGAATTGCGGCTAGAACAACCCCTCACCCTGTTAGCAGAGGCTGCAACGCAACTCGCCGCGTTGTTTCCGCAGGTTTCCGGCGACGCCACGGCGCTCGCTCAGAGCGCGAGGGCCTCAGTAACGTCGGTCCTGGCATCTTCGTCTGACCGACGTGCAGCAAAAGGGTCGTGGTCGGTCGCAATGGCGTACACCAGCGGAGACGAATCGGTCTTGGTGCAACGCTTTGCCGCGTTGATCGAAGCGGCAACAGGTACGCGCGACCTTCCCAACGTCTGGGTTCTCGATGCCTTCGAGGTTGCGCAGCGGCAATCCCCGGCGGCCATCGACCGACTCTGGGTGTTTCTCGAACGGCTCCAGACGGTGTGTCCTCGTTTTCGTGTCGTGATCTGCGGGCGGGTACCGATGGACGTCCATCGCACCATTGCACTGTCCCTTGGCGATCTCGACCCTGCATCTGCGGGCGAGCTGTTGCGGATGCAGCTCGCTCCGCTGGGTCTACCCGAAGCCTTCATCGCGAGTGTGGCCGACGCCGTACCACCGCAACCACTCAGTCTGCGCCTTGCCGTCCTCCTGATACGTCGTGAAGCTGAGCGCGGCCTAGCGACGGACGACCGGCAGCGGCAGGTTCTGTTTCAGCTGCAAGGTGACAATGTCCTGGGTGTGCTGTATCGACGCATCCTCGACCACGTCGGGGATCCGGACGTGCGAAAACTCGCCCACCCAGGACTCGTCGTGCGGCGCGTTACTGCCGATGTCATCCAGCGCGTTCTCGCCAAGCCATGCGGTCTCGGTACGCTCGATGACTCTGAAGCGCGAACTCTGTTCGAAAAACTGAGGCGTGAGGTGGCGATCGTGATCCCAGCTGGCCCTGACACCCTGACGCAACGATCCGAATTGCGACGGCTGATGCTGCCGATGATGACAAAGAACAGCCCGCAGTTGGTCGCGCAGTTGCGTCGAGCTGCTCTTGCCTACTACCGCGATAGGAAATCGTTCGAAGACAAGATCGAGGAGCTTTACTATCGCTTCTCCCTCGGACAGGCCACCGAGACGCTCGACGAGGCATTCGACTCAGACGCGGCACGCGAGTTAGAGGACGCTATTGAGGACTTCCCCGCGTCCAGCCGGGTGTACTTGGCCAACCGGCTCGGCTTGACGGTGAGTCCGGACATTCTAAAGGAGGCTGACGACCTGTCTTGGGCCAGGCAGGCGATACTTACGTCACGCCGCTACCTCGACACCGGCGACGCGGCCGCTGCGCTCGAGATCGTGAGGAGTCGCCGCAGCGATGTTGTCTATCCGTTGACTGCTGCGATCGAAGTAGAGGCGCTAGCCAGCATGAAACGAGTGGACGAGGCCCTCGCCACCGCGCGCTCCGTGATGGATTGGGCAACGAACCACCACGCTCCAGACACTTTCATCGACGTGGCGCTGTTGGCAGCGCGTATCGCAGAGGACGCAGGTGAAAGCGACCAAGCCCTTGAGTGGCTGAGCCAGGTCGACTCAGTGGCTGCGGCCGTTGAAGACAAGATCGCCGGATGGGTCGCGCGCGTCGGTATCGTGCGCGTCCACCGCAAGGCCGGTTCCTCCACCAGCAAACAGGCTCTGAAAGTCCGCGAAGGCTTGATCAGCGATGTCGATCAACTGACGTCGAGGGACCGATCACGCAATCCGGCGTTGGTACGGGACCTGGCCGCGGAGATCGGCGAAGAGGTGCCTTCTGTCGCGCGAGATGCCCTCCGGCTGGGAGGCTACAAAGATCCGGCGACATCAGTCCAGCCGCGACGCAAGCGAAGGAAGGTCGAACCGCCCCTCACGCATAGCGAATGGGGCCGGGTATTCGCTAAGGAAATTGATGTCGACGTCAGTGGCTCGGTGAGCAAACGGGTGTCGGAGGAGTTCCGCTTCGAGTCCGATGAGTCAGCGTTCTGAGGAAGGGCTAGAACAAGCGCTAGAACAGCGGGTCCCATCGGTCCGGTGTAGCCGAACCGTCAGATCCGTCAAGTCACCACTCTTGATATTGCCCCAACAGCCCTTTCCATCGCTGCCCGCGCCCGATACGATCGGGCCAAGTCGTCGCCCCGTCGACCGACACGGACAAAACCGGGGGTATTGATGAGTTCCGCAAACAATGAAGCAGCGATTTCCAGCAAAATCGCGAACCTTGAGCTCCAGGTTGAGCCGCCGTCCCATCTCGAGCTGGCGAAAGAGCCGCTTCCTGAATTGACTGATTCAGTGCAGGAGGCTGCGGTCGTCGACTCGAACATTGTGACCTTTCCCGAAGGGACGCCGCTGATCGTGAAGACCGCGGTGGCCAACTGGACCCTCCTGGCACAGCGCGCTGCTTCCCGCAAGTATCCGGACCGGGATCAGGACATCGAGCAATGGATGGATCATTACCTAAACACGCTACTGACTACCGGCTGGTCGATCCGGCAGGAAGCGACTGCCTGGACGGTCAAGAAGGTTCATGGCTCCACCGTCCACAAAGAGATCCTTGGTTTATTGCCTGCGCTCCTCGGTGTCGGAACCACCGCATTGGCTCTAGCGACACTGACACTCACCAGCCTAAGGAAGATGAGCGAGGACTCGCCGTGGATCACTCTGTTCAACCGCCGAGCCTACGAGGCAAGGTCGATCGGCTTCCAGATCGCGAACTGTGACCCAGGCGACGCCGGCAGTGCCGTCCTGCGTGGCGCGGACTTCCTCGTCTATGCAGAACGGGTGATGTACCAGATCTTGTTCTTCAAGTTCGAGTCCAACGAGGCACGGATGGCATCCCGCGGCATCCTGCTGGAATTGTCCGCTGACACTATTGCTCGACATGGGGACGAGGTGAGCGCCAAGGTGCATGGCCTCATCAGCCAGGCTGTTGCAGCGATCGAAATATAGCTCATGCTCCAAACTAGTTATCGGAATATGGATGACCCGCGGATGGAACCGAAATACATGGCGTCGCCACACGGATTAGCATGTGCTGTATTCGACCTCGGGGGCACGAATGCGTGAGATCGACCTCGTACAGATGGACCTCAAGACAATCTGGCGGCGGCTACTCGCTGCGCTAGGCGACCGCGCGGCGCCGTTCGAGGCCGAACTTCTACTGCTCCTGCGGGAGCTCGACGCCAGCTACACTCGGCTAGCGTCGGTGGAGGTCCGTGAGCTCATCCGACGGTACGCGACCGGCAGCGACGCACTTCCGCTCGAGCCGCGCATCATGGACCTCCTCGACAAAACTCTGACGCTCCGCAGTTCCAGGGTTGGTGGGAAGGGTCCCGGTGGAGGCGAGGAGTCTGTGCGTGTCGACGTTGAGGCACAAGCGCGGCCCGAGGAGGAATCACTGACCGGCGAGGCCGAGAGACAAGTCGTGCTTACGCCTAACCCTCGTCACGTGCTAGTGCCGATCTGGTACGCGACAGATCGCAACCATCAACCGGGCGAGTCACCCTCGCGTCGTTACGGAATCGACCGAAGCGATCCCACTGCTGATGGGTCGCAGCTGAATTATGGCACCGTTGCTGTGAGCATCCCCGACGGCCACCGCAAGGGACGCATGGAAAGCCCCAAGTGGTACAAGCTGCAGTTCCGCGAGAATCCAGACCTGCACATCACCGTGAAGTCCGTGACCGAGCTCAACCATGACCTCTGGATTAAGTCCCTTCAGTGTGCCGTGGCAGCTCCCGACGAGGATGGCGATCCAACCGATACCAGCCACGACATCCTCATCTTTGTCCATGGCTACCGGACGAGCTGGGCGGACGCCGTCAAGCGTGCCGCACAATTCTCCTACGACCTGGAATTTGATGGTCATACAGTCGTCTACACATGGCCGTCCCAAGGCAAGATGCTCTCTTACACCGTTGACGAAACCAACGCGGCCTGGGCGGCCCCGCACTTTACCGAGCTGCTTCGGGACATGCTGGCGAACAGCGGCGCGCGCCGCGTACACATTGTCGCGCACAGCATGGGCAACCGCATCACAACGGCGGCCTTGCGGGACGTCGCCGACGACGAAACCATTTACCCAACTCCCGTGGGCGAGATCGTCTTCGCGGCACCCGACGTCGATTCCGACACCTTCCGAGAGTTCGTCACGCATTTCAACACCGTCACCGCGTCGTTCGATGTACCCCGCATGCCGCACCTCACTCTCTACGCCTGCGGTGTCGACTCAGCGCTCGACTGGTCACGCCGCATCCACAAGCTGAGGCGAGCGGGAGACGCTCGCGACGGCATCGTTGTTGCGACGCCGATGGACACAATTGAGGTCACCCAAGTCGTGATTGAGGACAGCCGTGACGACGGCGTTGGCCACGCGTACTTCTGCTCCAACCGCGCCGTCATCGCCGACCTCAACGGCCTCGTTTTGCGAGGTGCCGCTCCGCCTCGGTTCGGACTCGAGCGTATCGAGAACAGTTCATACTGGAGGCTTTGAAGGGTGCGAACCTGGCTCCACCAGCCACCGTCTCGGCAGATCCGCCCGCAGTCCGCTCCGCCATCGACTCGCCGGCGTCGCGGGCCTGGCCGCCGACCACTCCGGCGGGCCGTCTGCTCCGGGTGGACCTGAACATCGGCAACCAAGACGTGGCGGCGCGGGGCTGCCCAGCCCATTGGACACGCTCTCGACACGGACGGATCCATCTTCGTCACCGAGCAAGGTGCAGGTGCGCTCACCAGGTCCATCCTCGGGCGGCGAACCCCTGCTGAAACACCTCATGGGGTGAGGGATGGCTCTGGGCCGCACCTATTCGATTGCCTTGGTTGGGGGGTGAACGGCTACCTCGTGGACGTGGATGCCGATATCGGCCAGACGCTGCCGACCTTTTACTTTTCGGATTTCCGGACGCCTCGCTCAACGAGGCCGAGGAACGGATCCGCTCCGCTGCCCAGCTCTCGGGGATTCCACTGAACCGCCGGAAGATCACGGCCACCCCCATTCCTGCGTCGCTGCCCAAGTGCGGCTCGGGCTTCGACCTGTCAAGTGTCTACCAAAGCCGCATTTGAGACCCCACACGTTCCGCCGATCCTCGATTCATGCCGGGGTGCCTGCGTCCGGGGCTACGCCGCGCTGGCACGGCTTGCCTTCGACTGCAGCGCGGATCCGCAGGACCCCGCCCTGGACTTCGAACCGGAGCCCGGGGACGCCGACAGCCCCGATCCCGGCACCGGTCACTCGCTGGTGCCGGACGTGTGTGCGATGTCTCCGGGCAGGCCGCGGGGCGCCGGACCCTGGAAGTGGCCGCCGCGGGTGCCCACCACCTGCTGCTGACGGGACCGCCCGGTGCCGGGAAGACCACGCTCTCCGAGCGGCTGCCCGGCCTCCTGCCGGACCTGGGCGACACCGATGCTATGGGGGTGACCGCCATCCACTCCCTGTGTTCGCTGCCTTCGGGGTCCGTGTAGCTGCTGCGCCGGCCGCCCTACGAGAACCCGCACCACACCGCGACCGCAGTGGCCATCATTGGTGGCGGATCCCGGTTGCCGCGGCCCGGGGCGGCGTCCCGTGCGCACCGCAGAGTGCTCTTGCTGGACGAGGCGTCAAATCAAGGGCATACGCCACTGATCGGTCAACGACGCGGACGGTAATGTCTGAGCTGTTGGGTAGCGTTGGTACATGCGCGCTATCGACCTTGAAGCAAGAGTGATCACTGCCGTAGACCAGATCCGTGCGGGCCAGTTGGTTGAGCACGACTTCGTCGAGTGTAAGCGCAACTGGCCCCAGGACAACAAGGCACGACAGCTGGCTGGCAGCCTCAACCGGGCTGGTGGCGATCCTGTCGTCTACATCATCGGCATCGATGAGAAGTCTGGAGAGGTCTTCGACGTTTCCGGAACGGACGTTCTGGATTGGTGGGAGCAGATAAAGCCCAAGTTTGACCAGACGCCCCCCGAGATGGTTCGCCACATACCGGTTCCGGTGGGAGGGAACGGGGCGCACGTCGTGGCTGTTGCTTTTGCTTCTGACCGTGCGCCATATGTTGTTAAAACGGGCAGCGCGAATCCGAGCCTTGAGGTGCCGATGCGGGAAGGGACTGGAACCAGGAGTGCCAGACGGGATGAGCTACTCAGATTGCTAATTCCCGTGGTCCGACTGCCGCAGGTCGTTGTGTTGGAAGCCATTATCTACAGTGAGTATTACCCTCCGACATCAAATGCAGGAAGTACTGAGGAGTTGAGCTGCTCGGGGCAAATCCGCATTTACATTGAACACAACGGCCAGGACCTTGTCACACTGCCTGCACACGGTATGAGGGGACGAGTAACGATCTTGGATGAGAAATACGATCTGGAGATCAGCCCTCCGATGGAAACTGCAAGTGTTCCAACAGGGCCGGCCAGCTACAGCTTCCAGAGGCCCGGCGATGGAGTCACTATTACCGGACCCCGTGCTGTGCCACTTCAGCTAAGGGTGAAGGGTATAACCCTCGCTCACAAGTTGGTGCTCGTCGCAACGGAGACGATGGAAATTGAGATCGAACTCGAAGTGCTGCACGCCGTCAAGCCCTTGAAAATTACGGCGATCCTGCCTCGAAACCGCGAGAGCAATATGCACAAGGTCGCAGACATAGACGATGTGTTCGGCGGGACTTTGACGGCAGGGAGTTGGCGCTTCAAACATCCAGGATTGTCCTCCAGTGACTAAGCATCAGAGACCAGCCGATGGAGGAGCTAGCGCTATAGAGTCGTGAGGTGCTGAGCCTGCCTGCACTTTCGATCCTGAGCGTGGCTTGAAGATGAATCAGAGCAGTACTGACACCCTCCGTTGGTACTCTTACCTGAGCGATCTAAGCGAACGAAGATGGGGAACAGCGTTGAAGGTTTTTGTTAGTTGGTCAAAAAATAGTCGTGGCGTTGGCAAGGCCGTATCCGATGCAGTACGGGAAATCTTCGACCCTGTGGTCGATACCTTCATTAGCCAGGAGATTCTTGCCGGATCGCGGGGGCTGGACACCATTGATGGGGAATTGAACGATACGGACTTCGGCATCATCTGTCTTACGCGGGCTAACCAGACCGAGCAGTGGATCAATTATGAAGCCGGCGCCCTCTCCCGTTAGGTGGAGGATAAGAGGACGCGGATGGGTGTTCTCCTGATCGATCTGCCTGGTCCAGAAGAGGTGAATAGCCCTTTGGACATTTTCCAGTGCAAGTCGGCGAGCCTTGAAGGTTTCACGGACTTGATGGTCTCACTGAACAAGCTTGGTCCAACTGAGCTAAAGGAAGGCACGCTCACAAAGCGAATCGCAACGGCTTGGCCAGACGTTGAGAAGGCAGTTCAGGCCGTGCTGAAGGGGGAGCCAGCGCCGGCCGCTAAACCGCCGAAAAGCCCAGACGAAAAGATCGACGAAGTTCTGGGCCTAGTAAAGGCAATGGAGGCCTCACTGGGGGATGTTGCCGTTATGGCCCAGCGCAGCATGGAGACATCCAGGAGGGTGGCTGAGCTAGTAGGTAGCGAGCAGGCAAGAAGGCCACCAATCCGAATCAAGAGCTCAGAACGCTCTGGCGGGGCTGTCCTCCGAACGATGTCAGGTGAGCGGGTTTTGGGGAGCGAAGCCGATCCTCTGCTCGACGATATTTTGTCAGAGATCAAGAGCCTTCGCAGATGCCTCGGCACGGTCGCGTGCCCGGGCCTCGACGGCGCGTCGGTCGATCGACACGTCCACGGAAACGGGGGTGCCCGTGAGCATCAAGGGCTGTTCCGACGCACCCACCATCTCGGGATCAGGCATTGCTGGGTCCGTTCCTCGTCCTCGCGCCGCAGGCACTTCCTCGGCCGCCGTCGGCGCGGGAATGCCCTCGTAGGTATACCCCAGTTGCGAAGTGTCGAGGAAATCGCTGACGGGGCGGCTCTCTTGGGCGCCGTTCTCGTCGTGGAAGGCGAAGGTTTGGTCCAACCACTGTGTCTCGGACGGGTTTACTCGGCCACCGCCTTTTTCGAGCCATGCCGCCCACAATCGGTCGATGTTGCAGTGGTGCAGCCAGAAGATTGGGTCGAGCGCGGCCATGTCCGGGTCGCCCATCCACCCGTTGATTACAGCGTGGACGTCGTTGTGGGGCGTGAACTCGAGCTGTCCGTGCGCAGTGAAGAAGTGTGAGGCCATGGTGATGCCCCCGCCGAAGCCTGGTGCTGGCGGCGGGATGAATCCGGTGAAGTCGAGTGCGTCGTCGGCTGATGTGATCGACGGCGGCAATTGGCCGCCGGCGTTGGCAGCGGGCACCCGCTCCGTCACGAAGAGGGGGTTTGCCGAGCCGTCCGGCATGGTGGTCTGGCGGAATGCTGGCGGCAGCGCCGCGTGGGCGGGGTTGGAGTAGTCCCAGAACGGCAGTGCCCAGCCGTCGGGACCGCCCTCGTTGACCACCTCAGCTCGAATGATTTGCTCAAAGTAAAACAGGTACATGCGGTGCCACGGCAGGAAGTACCAGCTGCCATGCTGGCACTGGTTCCACGCCGTGTGCGGCAGGGCGGGGCCGCTGCGCCCGTGGACGGCGCTGAGGTACTCCCAGCTGGTGGGGTCTGGAGTGGCCGGGCCTGCAGCACCTTGATCGCGTTGGCGAAAGCCAGTGTGATCGGGTCCCACGGCGTCTCCGCTTCAAGACCCCAGATGTTCCGGCGCACGTGTCGGGTCTCGTGATCATAGGTGTACATGGAGGGCTCCTTCGCCGAACGCAAAGTGTGATGAGCAGTTTCGCCCCTACCATTGCCGGGTCCCGTTACTCTACCGTTACCGCGTAGTCGCCGGGGCTGCGATCTGGGTCAATTCGCCTGTGTCTGGCGAGCTTCCCCGAAGCGATGGTCTCGTAGGTTGGGACCGCCTGCTTGGCTCCGAATCGGGACGTCAAAGATCGACAGCTGTCGGCCTCCCAGCGGTGTTACGCATCCGATCCGCCCATCAAAGGCGCTCTGCCAAAATCACAGTCCATACCGGATATGCAGGCGCACTGGGCCGGATTCTACTACGAACAGTACGGTTATTGGACCAGCGTCAACAGCGCCCTGGCATGCTGGGCGCTCATCGCAGCGTGGCCACAGTAGAAGTGCCCGCCGTGGGGGCATGTTTAATGGCGCCGCCGGAGTCGCAGCAATGACTGAGAATGGGAACGGAATGAGCGGCTGTTAGAGTCCATCAAAATCCGCGCAGCGGGCAGAAAACATGGCGGCTGGTGCGCGGTGCCTCAGCAGCATGCCGGCGGTCGGTCGTCAGTGTCGCAAGCATGATGGATCTGAGTGCCCAGTCCGCCACGGGAGCGGCCGATGGCGTGGTCCGGAGTTCCCCTGATATTTCGGGAACTCCCAACTGGGGTGCGGGGGAGGTATGTCCCGTGCTGGTGGGCCCGGTCGATGGTCGAGTCCACCGCAACGATCTGCCCGGCATCGTCCAGTTCGGCCATAAGCCTTGCGTGGATCAGGTCCCACGTCCCGACGGAGGCGAACGGCGGTGACGCTTCCACACCGTCTGCCAGGAACCGAATTCCGCAGGCAGGTCCCGCCAGGCAATACCGCACCGGTACCGGTAAGTGATGCCTTGAATGACGTGGCGGTGGCCACGGAACGGGCACCCCCGCTGTCCGTTCGAACTCGGCAGCGCCGGCTCGATCCGGGACCACCCCACCTACCGATTGGATGCCGCTTAGTTTCCTCCGAAGGTCGCCTCGACTGGGGAAAGGACGGATGCCCCGGCTCTGGATGCGGCGGGCTGTGCGTTCAGCCGGCCGCCGATAACGCAGCGATAACACCTGGCGTGATCGGCTGGGTTCTACCGACAGATCCCGGGTCATGGCTGGCCTGGGGACCGGCCCTAAGAGGAGAGCAAAATGAGCGACGTCCAGTCCCGCCCGCACTGCAATGTGAAGCCTCGGACCGTTCGGGCCCTGCCCCCCGGCTTACCCGCCAACCGCTTGCGACTCATACGGATGCTGGCTTCCAAGTGGGTCAACGGCACGGTTTTGCATTACTTTTTCGTCGGGGGACCTGAACCGCAACGGGAAGCCGTGCGGGACGCGTTCGCCGAATGGAAAGGATTGCCGATTGGTTTGGAGTTTGTGGAAGTTGCTGATCGTAGTGAGGCGGAGGTGCGAATCGGGTTCGACCAGGCTGATGGATCGTGGTCTTACGTCGGCCGCGACATTCTGGGCATAGGGGCGTCCGAATCGACGATGAACTTCGGGTGGGACCTGACTGATGACTACGGCCATACGACCGCACTGCACGAGATTGGCCACACGCTCGGGCTCCCGCACGAGCACCAGAACCCGTTTGCCGGAATCACTTGGGACGAGAACAAGGTCTATGCATATTTCACGGGTAGCCCGAATGACTGGACCAAAGATGAGACTTTCCAGAACGTTCTGCGGAAAATCGATCCCACCGAGGTTGAGGGTTCCAACTGGGACCCTGATTCGGTCATGGAGTACTGGTTCCCGGGTGGACTGATTGTGGAACCTGCGAGATACCGGGACGGCCTAAATCCGGCGGGAGGACTGTCTGCCATCGACCGCACATGGATCAAGGGGTTCTACCCAAAGCTAAAGGCTGCGATGCCCAAGCTGGAGCCTTACCAGAGCAAACCCCTTTCGTTGGACCCGGGCGAACAGGCCGACTTCAGAATCGAGCCGGCGGCGTCCCGCAATTATCAGATCGCAACCTTCGGGACGGCGGACGCCGTCCTGGTTCTATTCGAAGACGTCAATGGAGAGTTGCGATATGTGGCAGGAGATGACGACAGCGGCCAGGAACGCAACACCAACATCTCCACAAAGCTCTTCCAAGGCCGTAAATACGTCGTGCGCGTTCGGCTCTATTGGTCGGGAGGGTCGGGACAGGCGGCGATATTGTGCTGGTAGCCCAATGAGACGGGAGCTACGCACCGGATCGCTCGCCCGTCCCTAGCGTTCACCAGTGGGGCAGGGGGGCAACCCAGCTATGCGCCAGCCACGATACGAAACTTACACAGGGCGCCGCGCGTCCACTGCTCAGACCCTCACTCCATTGGAAGAAGGCGGAAGTGCCCGCGAATCTCAACGACATAGCCTGGGGGGATCTCCTTAAAGGAAAATACCACCCTTCACCTCGTGACTGGTCGGACCACGTCATCTACTTCTTCCTCGTCGACCGCTTCTCGAACGGGAACGAAGGAGTCCCCGGCGGCACGTCCATGTACTCTCTCGGAGATCAAGGCAATGCAATCCAGACGGACGCCGATGCAGCAAACTGGCGCGGCGCCGGAGCCACCTGGCTGGGCGGTACGCTGCAGGGGGCGCGCTCAAAGATCGGCTACCTGCAGGGGCTTGGAGTGACCGCCCTGTGGGTAAGTCCTGTCCTGCGTCAGCGTCCCGGAGTTGAGGACTATCACGGATACGGAAGTCAGAACTTCCTCGAAGTCGACCCTCACTTTGGGACGGTAACAGACCTTCGTGCCCTGGTTGATGACGCGCACAGTGCCGGGATTTATGTGATCCTCGATATCGTTCTCAACCATTCCGGTGATGTGTTCGGGTATGCCGCCGACCGCTACGACACGGAAGATCCACAGACGCACATCCATTTCATGGACCCCCGCTGGGACGGTCATCTGTACCCCGTTGCCGGATGGCGGGATGGGAGCGGCAACCCCGATCTGCGTTTCCCGGACAAAAGGTCAGCGATAGCGGCAGCGCCGTTTGGCCCCGTGAACTCCAGACGGATGGCGTTTTCACAAGCAAAGGCCGCATCACGAACTGGAACAACCCAGCCGAGTACCTGGACGGCGACTTCTTCGGGTACAAGGACATTCACCATGGGGCAGGTTCTGCAGGCAGTTATCAACCTTCGGTCGCGCTCGAAGTACTTACCAAGGCCTACCAATACTGGCTTGCGGTCGCGGATCTCGACGGATTTCGTATTGACACGGTTAAACACATGGATGCCGGGGCGACACGCTATTTCACTTCCGCCATCCATGAGTTTGCCCAGGTTGTCGGTAAGGACTCATTCTTTCTGGTCGGTGAAATCACGCTGCCCCGCCCCGACGCGATCGCGCTTATGGACACGACTGGGCTGGACGCCGCCATCGGCCTGGACGGGGTGCAAGACAAGCTTGAATATTCTGCGAAGGGATGGACGTCTCCGGACGAGTACTTCGCGCTTTTCGCCAATTCATATCAGATCGAAAAGGAAAGCCATTCCTGGTTCCGTGACCACGTTCTGACTTCCTACGACGACCATGACCAAGTCCGAAAAGGCGACGCGAAGGCGCGGTTCGCCTCCTCCCCGGAAGGGCGCGCCCTCGAACTCGCGGTCCTCGCAATGAACGCAACAACCCTTGGTATTCCGTGCATCTACTACGGGAGCGAACAGCGCTTTGACGGCTCCGGGGGAAATGACCGGTATATACGAGAAGCAATGTTTGGCGGGGGGTTTGGCCCGTTCCGTAGCCAAAATAGGCACGCTTTTGACGAAACAGCAGAGGCTTACATTGGACTGGCGGCAGTTCTCGCGGTCCGCAAGCAAGAGATCGCGCTTCGGCGAGGTCGCCAGTATCTTCGTCAGATTTCCGACGACGGAGTCAACTTCTGGTTTCCCAGACGGATCGGTCCGGGAAGGATGACCTCGATTGTAGCGTGGAGCCGAATCATATCGGACCGCGAGATCGTGTGCGCGATCAACACCGACTGCGAAGCAACCAGATCTGGATGGGTGACGATTGACTCGGGTCTTCATCGTCCTGGAGACGAATATGCATATGTCTACTCGACGGACGCGGCAAAGCTCGGCTTTCAGATAGCGGCGCTGGCACGAAACGGGTTGGCCATCGAAATTGAAGTGCCTCCGGCGGGCTTCGTCATCCTCGCTCCTGCCTGATGGTTTCGGGGTCAGCCGACCATGCGTGGAAGCGGGCCGCGACTATACTTGCAACGGCTTTTTTCGCATCTTGCCGGCGGTCTGGACCATGCCGATTCGAAGTGCCTAGCATCATACTCGGTAAGGAGACCGTCACATTGCGCACCGAAGCAGTCATGGGTGACACCTTCCTGAGCGAAGGCATCGACCTTGCCGTTACTCCCAGCACGATGCAATTAGCCAACGCCTCAAGCAGGTCTGGTTCGCGGGGACCCAGCGACGTGGGCGGAGGAAACCCGGGCCCCTATTCCCTCCAACGCCCTGCTCGCCGACGAGTTCCTGGACTACTTCGACGGATTCTCCATCGGCTCCAACGACATAACCCAGCTGGCCCTGGGCCTGGACCGGGACGCCGCGATTGTCTCCGGCAGCTTCGATGAACGCGATCCGGCCGTCAAAAAGCTCCTCAGCATGGCCATCAAGGCCCGCAAGGCGCGCGCAAATATGTCGGCATCTGCGGCCAGGGTCCGAGCGACCACGCGGACTTCGCCGAGTGGCTGGTCGAGGAAGGCATCGATTCGTTCTCCTTGAACCCCGATACCGTGGTGGACACCTGGCTCCGCCTCGCCGGCGAGGCCGGCGAGGCAGGGGGTCAGCGCCGAAGCGAACTGACAGCACGGCGCCAAGGGAAGGACAGGCAGGACACCGACGGCAGCACGGACAACTAAGTCCAGATAGTGCTGCTGTGGGCGGATCGTGCCAGGGCGGGGGAGCGCACACGTGGCACTCGCCAAGCACGATGTTGGCGCGGCAGCAGATCATAGGGTGTTGCCCACGACCCCGTCCCCCAGCTTGACCGTCACCAACCCGGCGACAGCGCCCATCCCGATCAGGAGGTTCCGGAAACCCTGGCGCGGGCAGACTGATTACGGTGGGCCCGCCACTAAATCAGGACATTCCGTATCCGACCACGACGACGGAATGGGCCGCGGCGCATCTCTTACGGTACCGACAGCACCTAAGTCCTGAACAGTAACACCTGCGTAACGGTTAGTTCGCCATGATTTGTTGGGGTCATTGCCACTGGAGGAGCTCCTGGCTGGCTGAAGGTTTTGAATTCCAAAGGGGACGGCGCGCTCAAGAGATTCCTCCCTGGCTCAGCGCCGGGACGTCGCTTCAAGTAGATATTTGGGCTTTTGACGGCCCCATGGCAGAAAGGATAGGCAGTGACTGACCTGAGGAGTGATCGGACCCTCGCCGAGGGACATGAACAAGCCCTGGTTCCGCCATCCCGTTCTGAGAGCCCACGAACACGGATTTGGGTTCAGCACGTCGCCGTCGAAACTGACAAGCTGCAGATGCGAGTGGACGCAGCCCGTGCTCGGGGAAATTTGACCCCGGCCCAGGAAACCATCGCAGGCGGCGTCTGCGGGTTCATAAAGAAGGCCCGGGCCGCCGCATTCAGAGATGATCCCATTCCCGGCCGCTGGGCGAACTGGTGGCGAGGAACACTCGTGGAGGCTGCGTACCGAAATATGCACACAGCCAGGGCCCAGATGATCGACCTGTATGAAAAGGAAGAACTGAGGGCCGAGATTCCCATGGTAGTGGCCCGGGCAAATGCGACGATGCACAGGGATGATCCACGTTGCATTACGATTCCCGACTTGGAAGCGGAGCCCGTCGAGTGTTTGCGACCCCGCATGCGACGCGTGGTCGGTGACACTTACGAAAACTTGGATCTCAAGCATTCACAACTCCGCAGCTTCCGCAATATCCTCCTTATTGCTGCGACCTTTATCGCCTTGGGAGTGATCGCGACTCTCGTCTTCGTGTCCGAAAACCCCCACCTCATGCCCCTCTGCTTTCCCAAGCAGGTGATATCGAGCACCGACCCTGCGTTAACCATTGTTACTGGCATGGCTTGCCCAACCAGCTCAGGAAGTCAGGCCTCTCCGAGCAGCGCCGACATCCTCGTCGTCGCCGTTCTCGGAGCTTTGGGCGGCGCGCTCGCCGCCACTCTGTCGATCCGCAACCTCAAAGGAACCTCTACGCCATACGACGTACCGGTCGCATTGGCGTTTCTCAAGGTGCCGCTGGGCGCGCTGACCGCCATACTGGGCCTGATCGCTATCCAGGGCAACTTCGTCCCCGGTCTGTCAGTCCTGGACTCCCAGGGGCAGATCTTGGCCTACGCACTTGTCCTTGGATTCGCCCAGCAGACGCTCTCCAGGGCGCTGGACAAGAGGGCGCAGACGCTCTTGGAGGGGCTTCCCGGAGGTACGGCTACCGAACCAACACCACCAGGCTCAGGCAAGCTGGTACGTCCTACCAAGCCATAAGGTAGGGATGTGGAAAGACCCCAAGCAACAGCGCTACAGGGCTGCGCTACCGGGGCGAACGGTACCCGGACTCAGCACACGTGCGCCGACCGCTTGGGCGGGCCCCTTCGAAACGTTCGATTGGCGATACTTGACAGCAATAAATGTCAAGGACCACCGCCCATATCCTCATTTTTTAGTGGGCAACTTCAACGTTGAAACAAGGGATGGGTGACATTGGATTTCGCGTCGGTGCGTCGCCAGCTGTTTGTATCCAGTCGAAGCGGCGATTTTTCGCGGGTGGATCCTGAGCTGCAGCCGTCAGGGTGTTTCCCCGGCAGGTCAGGACGGGGGCACTTGGGCGCGCTGTCATTTTTGCTGCGAAAGGGCCACGCCCAGCTGCTGCAGCGCCGAGGCACCTATGAGACCAGAAACGGCGGCGGGCACGGCGGCCCGCGCCGGAATCTGCCGCCGCCGACCAGCCACGGCCGCCGCCGACCAGCCACGGCCGCTGCCGTGGCATCGGCCAGATCGATCGGCGCGGCATAGTCTAAGATCTTGTTCCGGTCCCGTTCCGGGACAACACGGGCCGCTACGCCGAGGAAAATGCCGCGGCCTCCAAACAGGCGCACGAGGTAGAACGATGCGGAGTTCTCGTCCAGGTCCAGCAGCATGAGCCGTGTGGCCAGTCGCGGAAACAACAGGCTAAGTGTTCCAATCGGAAAGCGCACGGTCAGAATGAGCCGGGCTGCCGACGAAGTGGTAAGGGAGATCATCATAGGGCTGCTATCGCCGGTTCGTCCGCAGCCACGGTGTGAAAGCGTTTTTTGATGATCGGAGCGCGGGCGCCAGTTCCGGGCAGTGACGCAGCAGGACCGTGACCATGGTGGTTTCATCGATCCAGCGCATCCCTTCGGGCGTGTAGACGGCAGGGGTGAAGTCACGCGTGAAAAAACGGTCGCTGTTCAGCCGCCTCGAGGCCATCAGGATGAAGATCCGGAACTAGGTATCGCTGAAGGCAAATCCTTCGGGACGCGTTTCGGCGAACATGCCTGCGAGCAGATCCACCCGGTCAATGTCGCCGCCGTAGACGTCTCCGAGTTCACCCGCCCACTTGGGGTTGTCGGTGAGTTCGTCGAAACTGCGGGGGACCGGAAGATGGAGCAGACGCCGGAATTCGGTGTAGCGGGGGAAGCCGAGCTCGCGGCTGCGCAAAATGGCGGTCCGCCGGGTCGATGATTTGGCCGTCGGGACGGCGGAATGTCTGGAGGTGCTTGGGATAGTTGTGCAGCGTGACCAGGCCCGGGTTCATCGTCCCGAAGACGGCCAGTTGCGGCGCCGACCAATCGTCGCCGGGCTCGGTGGGCAGTATCGAGGGATTCTCGCTCCAGCCTCTGCCGTGGTTGAACCAGTCACGGATCATGAACTGCAGGCAGGGCGCGATGAGTGCGTTGCCGGCCGTCGCGGGGATGATCCGGTCCCGGGTTATCAGCCGGCGGCTGATTTCGCGGGCGTTCGTTTCCAAAATCCGGTCGGGAGGCACCGGGCGGGTGCTATCGATCGAGACATTGCGGCCGAACCGGGTGTTCGCCATGCCCATGGCGGGGTTGTCGAGGTGTTCTCGGGCACGGCGGACTATGCCCAAGCGCTGGGTCGTCGGCTGGCAGTGAACTTCGAGTAGGGAGTCCAGTACATGCCCCGGGCGGAGGTATCGAAGGTCATCCTGGTCAGGGCGATCAGGTGCAGGGCTTTGTTCAGGGTTCTGTCGCCGCCGCGGTTGAGTCTGTGCCGGACGGTGTTACCGGAAGAGGCCGGGATGGGGCTGACCCCAGCCAGGGAAGCGAAGGCCGCCTCGGAATGGACGCGTCCGTGGTGGGACCAGACGGTCAGGCAGATGGCCGCGGTGACGGGACCGAAGCCGGTTTCCTCCAGTAGGGGCGCGGCTTCGCTGATTTCGACCAGCTCGGTGATCCGGGAGTTGTTGGTTTTGATGTCCGCGTCGAGTTCGGTGGTGCGTTTGGCCAGCCGGACTGCTTCGGAGCGGGCAACGGACAAGGCCAGCGGTTCTTTCCGGACCCGCCAGCGGGAGACTTCGGCGATCTGGGGTCCGGTCAGGGGTTTACGCGCGTCCAGGCCGAGGTCGTTGACCCGGAGCAGGGCGGTCAACGCGTTCACGCCCCTGGTGCGTCGGTGGTCATGGACTCCCGTGCGGTGACCAGGCCCTGCAGGGCCGCGCGCACTCCTTCGTTCAGTCGTGGTTGGCGCAGTTGCTGCTCATCGAGCGGCAGGACCGCTGCGGCGATCCGGTGCGCGTCGAGCGGGTCGGATTTGCCGACCCCGTGACGGGCATCCATGCGGGCGGCTTCGGCGACCTGGTAGCCGGCGGCGCCGACTGCACCGGCCAGCAGGGCGCCGTAGGAAGCAGCGCCCTCGATCACCCACAAGGCGGCCAGGTCAGCGCCGGTGCGGCGCGCGACCCAGGCAATGGACCGGTTGATACCGGCCCCGCTGCTCGCGCGACCCAGGCAATGGACCGGTTGATACCGGCCCCGCTGCTGGGGAAGGCCCGGGTGTCGATCATTTCACCGGTGCCGGCAGTGATGATGGCGTAGACATGGTTCTTGGCGTGGGTGTCGACGCCGACGACAAAGGGCGGGAATGCGCAACGATGGTCATGGCGGTTCTGGCACCTTCCTCTACTTCGCGGATACGGTCAGGGCCGTAAACGGCCGGTACCAGTCCGGGTAGAGGTCACTTCGGAACAACACTGTTACGAGCCACGCTCCAACGGGGCGGACAACCTTCTGATCAAGTTACCGACGTGGGCCGGGCGGTACCGGCCGCTCCACCCCGCGGACGGACAGATCCCACTCAAAGACACCCTTGCAGGGGCCAGTCACTTCGTGAGTCACATCCACGGGGCAGAACGGCCAATACCCACTCTGCCAGCCAGTCCCAGACCAGCCACTACAAACCTCACAGTCCACTTCGGCGTCGCCTCTGGGCGGAGCCGGCACATTCCTAACCATCCGGGATGTTGTCTAGCCAACGGTTCACCGCTGCGACGACTTCCGGCGGGCCGCTAGCATAACTCACCGCAGGTTCCTCAGCTTCCGACGATCCAGCGATGATCCGTGCACGGAAGTGTTCGGTACTTGCCGGGTCCCTCCAGACTCGAATAACCAAGGTCGCCTTTGCGGGCGCCCCACCGTTAGGCCCATTAAAGTCATCGGACACTGCCCTGCCCATCAAATCCGCTCCCGTCCGGCCATCAAGTGAATAGGATGATCCCGCTCACCAACGCTGGCCCATAATCCCTGGCCAATAATGTCACCGAGTAGTCTCTCAGACCCATCTCAAGCTAATCTGGTAGCACCTTGGACATTGGCTCATGAGGCGTGCCCTACTCCGCCTCACGGCAGCACCCGCTGTCGCTTGTTTCACAGTCCATGGACTCAGCGGGGCTCTACGAAGCCGCCCGCGTGGCCGAACGGAATCACTTTGCCGAGGCAGAGGAACTGTGGAAGATCTTCGGCGACGTCCGACGGGCAACCGCTCCGGTGGGTCCTTGACCAACAACGCGCCATGGGCTGGTGGGAGACATTCATCCCTACGGGTCGGGAGACGTGGGCAGGCTCGACTCAGCGGTCATCGGGGCAGTGGCATACTTCCACCCTGCCGGCTGTATATGAACCAAAAGCTCGGCACGCGCATCGATCACGCATTCCGTCTGACCCTGGAAACCATGGGGCCCATTCACCACCGGCGGCTTCCGCCACGAGGCCGCATGGCATTCCAGTGTTTGCAGTGGGTTGTGGGCAACGCCGCATAATCGACCGTTGCCCGGGAGTTTCGCACGCCCCGCGCGTTGGGAGGTGGTACAGGGGGCCTGAAACGAGCAGCATGCCTACCCAAATGCCAGCGACTTCTCGGAAAACCGTGGCCGGTGGTGGAATACGGGCGACATTCCCCATGGCTGGGCGGCCGCCGAATTCAACATGTTGCTGCGCGACATCAGCTTCTTCGAAGCCGACGAAGACGCCGACCCCCACATCTACCTGGCACCCGGCATTCCAACCACTGGCTGGCCGACCGAACTCGGCTGACCGTTTGGGGGCGCGCCGACCATCTTCGGAGCCCTGCTTGGCTTCATTCTCGACCACGATGCGCTCGCGCGGACCGTCACCATCAATCAGCCGGTGCCGGTAAGCATTTCGCTACATTTACCACTGCAGGCTGGGAACTGTCACCTCGACAGTTGCCGATGACTTACCGGTTACCGCCGTGGACGGACACGTCGTCTTGCCCGGCGGTTCTATCCAAGCGGTCATCACTTACGTCCGGCGTGTCAGGCCAATCCCTGGTACACCGTCAATCAGACACTCCCGGCCTGCGACCAAGCCGCGGCTTACAGCTGCAGGTCGTCGAAGGTGTGGAGTTCACGGGCCGGGGTGGGGGTGGCGAGTGCTTCCTGGGCCTTAGGCAGGGGCGAGAAGTCGTTGTTCATGGGGTCCCACTCGAACAGGTGGGTGAAGTCCAGACCGGTGAGTTCACTGATCCTTCGGACCGGGACCTGGAAGGTGGCCGGGGTGAAGGCTTCCCTGAGCATGTCCTTGACCAGTTCGTGCTGGCTGATCATGTAGGCGCTGGCCGAGTGACCGCCGTCTGCCTGCCGGAACACTGGGATCTTCCAGAATGCCAGCGGGATCCGGGCTCCCTGGAACTCCGGGTCGCCGGCGGTGAATACCGGGCCGGTGAACACCGTGAGCCGGAGCTTGTCGGCCTTTGCGGTGTCCAGCAGATAGTCCTCAAGGCCGGCCCACAACGAGGCCCCCTGGTTGAATTTTTTATGTTGGGGAGAGCAGTTGGTGAAATGGAAGGTATCGTCATTGGCTGACCGGGCGACTTTGTCCGGCCCCCAGGCCGGATCGAGGCGGCGGACGAGGTGCCCGCGGTCAAAGTCATTGTCCGCGTACAGATCCTCACCGATCTGGTCCGCCTGCTCCAGCCGCGGGTCGAAGTACCACCTGTCCCGATCACGCTTGGGTGACTGGCTGAGCTGGCCGTCGACGTTCACGACCGTGTAGAGCGCCAGGCGCCTGGTGCGCTGCATCACGAGACTGAAGTGGTGGTAGTTCAGCACGGTTGGGTCCTGCCCGTCGGCTGCCCGGCGGTTCTGTGCCGCATCCGCACGTTGGTCCTCCGTCAGGACCGGCAGGGGGACTTGCGTGCCCAGGAACTCCGGGTCGTACCCTGTTCGCCCTGCATAATCGGGATCGATCGCCACGGCCTCTTCGGCCACGGCACTGCCAGTGCCCCGAACCGCGTCCTGGTTCTGCCCTGCGGACGCTGCGCCGAGGCCTCCTGCCGGCTGCACCGCGCCGAGCCGGACGGTGACGTGCAGGGGAATGGTGAGGGAAACGGCCCCGTCCGCCGGATCGGCGGGATGTTCCGGCACCGGCTGTGTCCGGAGCCGGGCCTGCTGTTCCCCGACTGGGGGTTGAGGCGCGACGGGTTGGGAGGGCAGGGCCTCCTCGAGCAGGGCCCGTTGTCCGGCGTTCATGCCGTCGGCAGACTTGGCGAGCCAGGTCAGGATGCTGCTGATGCGGATTCCCTCGTTGGCTATCCACTGGATCTTCAGCTCACCCTGCGTTTCGTCCCACACCGTGCCGTCCACGGCCAGGATGTCTCCGGCGGCGTTGCGGGCGGGCACCCCGGAGTGATGGAGGCCGACGATTTCCCACTGGTTGTTGTAGAGCGGTGAACCGGAGGAGCCCGGTGACGTGTCAGTGCGGTATTGCAGGAATTGGTCGAACCGGTCGATGAGTTCGTTTTGCTGCAGCGCCAGCTGCTTCTCCTGGCCTTCCGGGTGCTGGATGATGTTAATCGATTCGCCCAGCAGGATTTTGCCCTGGTCCTTGGAGGTGCGGTTGAAGTCGAAGCCGGCCAGCGGCACCGCTGCACTGGTTTCGTCCGGCCGTGACTGCGCAGCGACCGCGACGATGGTGACATCAAGGTCCGCGTCGGTCTGGAAAAAGGCATCCGGTTCCAGGTCGAACTGGGATGTAGTCAGAGGCAGTCCGCTGACACCGTTCTGGAAGTTGAATTCCAGGCGGGAGAAACGGGCCGACTGGGCATCGGGCAGCACGTGGTTGTTCGTCAGGGCCAGACGCGGAGAGATCATGAATCCGGTGCCAAAGCCCCGGATCTGGACACGGTCGCGGACGATGACGCGGCCCACACTGCGGGAGACCGCCGTACCCAGTTCCAGGAACGCGATGCCCAGCAGGTTATTCCCGCCGATGATCCGTTCCAGCACATGATCATCCCGTACCGGGTCGCCGCCCTCCGGGGAGGGGCCGGCGATCCCGCTGAGTGCGTCCATTACCAGCGGGTGGCGCAGGACCCGCCGGGTGCGCAGCGCCACCCGTTCCGGTGCGTCCACGTTAAGGATACTGCCCTGCGGGGTACGTGCCGCCGCGATCTTTTCTTCCGTGCTCGCCCGTGGGCCCTGCCGTGCCTGGAACCGCGCCTGGGTTGCGGTGATCACGTCTTCCGGTATTGCCATTGGACTGCTCCTTGAATGTTGGACTCCCCGCCCCCTATGCATCCCTCCGTGGCCGCAGTGGCGAGGCGAACCTGTGAAACCTCTTTAAGGCATCTGTCATCACGGTCTCTCCGTAAAGACATGTGGGCGTAGGCTAACAGCCCGAGTGTTACGGGCGCGTTATCGTCCTGCAGCGATCCGCCGAGAACTGCAGGGCCGGCTGCTCATAAGCCGGCTCACCGCCGGCGTTAGCGCCCGCGTTCGTCCTGGCCTTCTTATTCGAAGACAGGTCTGCGGTATCAACACGGTGGACGAACTCTAGGGCGGCCCTGTATTCCTTAAAGCTGACCAGCAGCCGCTCTTGATCGCGAGCAAGCTCGAACGCACTCTCAACTGCCTTGAGCAACGGATCGGCATTCGCCGCAGCTGCGAGCTTCATCATCCCCCGCGCTGGCGCCATTTGCCTCTCAGCTAACGCGACCATCGTGGAATGTTGGCGCGCGAAGTTGCTTGCCGCGTTCACGCTCGCCACGATGCTCGGGAAGCCAGACGAGTTCACGATGCTGCTCGTGTCGACCCAGCCCCACTGATGGGCTTTGCCTGGCTCCGACGATCCGTTTGTGCTCACAAGGAAGCCATACCGGCCAGCAACGACAACCAAGGCGAGGGCGAGGGGAAGGGCGTAGTGGTAGCTGTCCGGGCTGGTCGTAACGTTCCCGTAACGCACCAGCCTTAGGTCCACAGAACTGGGATGCCGATCCTAGCGCCGCCGGCGCGTCGTCGCGTCAGACTGAGCGGATGCCTCGCCCATAGAGAACGGAACGTGCTTATGCCAACGATCACCCAACTACTCTCCGACCTGCTGGATACCCTCGAGTCCGCAGTACGGCCGGCGGGTCCTCTCAGACCGCTGCCTAGCGGCACGCTCGCCATCACGGCCAAGGCAACGACGGCACTGGCCCGGGCCAAGGCGGCCAGGCAGCACCGGGAGCAGGGAGTGCCTGAATAACGGTGGATCCGGGGTCGGCCTGACACGCCGGGCGTTGCCTGGCGGAGAGGACTGATGATGAGCGGGAGCATGAGAGGCTGCGCACTTGGTTCGAGGCAGGGTTCGGGTTCACCAATCACATTTCATCAAGGGGCGCCGGACCAGTGCATCTGGCGGCTCTGGCAGGGCTGACCCAAGGGGACTTCGAAGCGGTCCTCGCCGTTGCCGGGCTGACTGCAGGAAGGGAAACACTTTCGTGTAGGCCTCTGAGTGTGCTCAACCTGTTCACTTATGGGGCTCCTTCGGGGGCCTTTTTTATGGTGGGCGCTGCTGTGGTCGTCTGCCTCCTTGCCTACTTGGATGGACGGTTTGTCCTTCGTTACGTCCATGGACGTCCTTGGCGTGGGCAGTATGACCCGAGAAAAATCGGTTTGGGATTCTGTTTTGAGTCGTTGGTTGTTAGCAGGTTTCGCTGCGGCCTCCAGGCCGGTTGGGCAGGGCTGAGAGTTCTGATTGGATGAGCAAACGGTTTCGCCGATGACGGCGACGACTGGGCGACATTCCGGGCCGTGGAACGGCTTCGTCGAGCATGGCCTCGTCGCTGCCGGCGGGGATGAACAGTTTCGGGTGCGGTTGGCCGTCGATGAGGGTAGGACCCGCGGGGTCCGGGATCTCGTGGCCGATGTCGGCTCCTCTGGCGTGCGTGACCGTCCAATCCCCTGGGACGATGGCGCGGAACCCATCGAGTACGGTGGTGGTCAGGTGCCGGGGTGTCGGGGAGCTAGTTGACTTGGTCGGAGGCCCCGGACCAGTCTCCCAGCTGCGCATGCGATCATCAGCGTTCGGTCCGATCACGGCAATAGTCCGGGCGCTGCTCGTCCGCTGTCCGTCGCGTTCATGCCCCTGGCCAGCGGGAGCGCGCCGCCGTTTGTGAGCAGGACCAGCGCCTTGCGGGCCAGGTGCAGGTTGACCTGCGCGTGGGCAACGGAACCGATGACTTCTGCCTGCTGGTTGTCGTCCGGGATGCGGGTCTTCGAAGAGACCGAGCTCGAAATTGAGGGCGAGCAGCCGGCGCCGGTGGGCCAGCGGCTGGCCACCGACCCGGACAGCATCGGGGGTGCGCCGTGCTGATTTCCGGGATGCCAGGACAACCAGCTGTCCCTGGGGGCAGCCCAACGGGCTGTTTACCGAAGGGGTTGGGCAGCAGTAACGTAGCAGTAACGCAGCAGTAACGCCGCCTCCTTAGCCTGATACAGTCTGAGAGGGAACAGAATCTATGAGTGCCAACGTTTCCCGGCTCATTGCCCGAGGACCGGGCGGCAGCTCAGGTAGCGAACTCGAGGTGACGCGCGCCTATATGACGCTGGGTCGCAGCCATACCAATGATTTGGTGGTGTCTGAACCGACTGTGAGCAGGGTGCACGCGTCACTGTCAGTGGACGGTGCTGGCCGCGTGTCCGTCCAGGATCTGGGTTCCAGCGCCGGAACGAGCGTCAACGGACACCCCACATCTGGGCCGGTCATCCTGCGGTCAGGTGATGTTGTTTCCTTCGGGGGAGAACGGTTCCAGTTTCAGGGTGCGTCCAGCAAATCCGAGGCCACGGCCGCTCTGCCGGTCCAGCGGCCACCACGGCCCCGGCCGCGCGATGGACACGTACAAGGCCAATACGAAATAGAAAATCAGCACGCGGGAACTATCAGCAACGTCGCCGGAAATCAATACACTGCCTACGTCAGCCATATCAGGCAGGAACGCGAAAGTTTCCTACAGGCCGTAGCGGCCACCAAAACCAGAGCCCGCTGGTTGATCTGGATTGGCGCAGGCCTGGCCATCACCGGACTCGTCATTGCAGGATCGGGTTTCTACCAGTTTATGGAAGAAATACCCAATTATAGAGGTGTCGGCACTCCTGCTTCCTTTCGCTTGTACATCACCGGGTTGTTTATTGCAGGAGGAGGTTCGATTCTAATCACCATCGGCATCGTCCTCCACGTCGTTGCGACGTCCAGACGGAAGAAGGTAGAGCGCGAATTCCCGTTACCTCGTCGGAGGGGCTACTGAGGAAGCAAAGGAGGACGATCACGGTGGGATTCAATATCAACAATCAAACCGGCGGAGTAGTCAATAACGTCGAGGGGAATCAATATATCCGTGGTGGCCAGCGCAGCCAAATGGTTCAGTTGGGCGCTGTGCGTGAAGCGTTTCAGGAACTCGAGCACGGAGTTACATCAATCGGACTCGATGACAGCAAGCTCGCTGCAATATCTGTTTATCTGAGAGAGATAAATGCGGAAGTTAGCCGTGGCCACCCCGAGCCTGAGAAGGTCGTAGAACCCCTCAAGAAAATTACGGAAATCGCAAGTGCGGCAGGTGCCCTTGCAAGTCTTGTGGGACCGATCCAGAACTTGATGGCCTGGCTCGGCCCGCTCGGACAGCCCATAGCGAAACTGCTGACGGGCACATGAGCAGGCTTTGTGCCGGAAAGCAGAATGGTACGACGCCGGCCCGCGCCTGTAGCGGCGGCGAGGACCTGCATCATCGGGAGATGCGTCATCGCTTGGCTTCCAGAGGGCGGTTCCTCCTGGTGACCGCGCAGTAACGTAAAGCCTTGTCGTAGTTGTTTCCTGCTGTTAGGGCCACTCCTGAGCTACCTGGCGAAGGCATCCCTAATCTAGTCCCGCAGCCCCCGAGCCCAAGCTAGACCCCGACGCTGCTGCCCAGTACGGCCAGGGGCGGCGAATTCGGCGAGCTTGGGGATCCAGACAGTCGGATCGCCAAGGAGCACCAGCGACTGCACCACCGCGCTTCCGGAGAAGTGCCCTCCGGTCTGGTGAGTGTTTTTCCCTGGCCGCTCAGTCGGGTTTTTCCTTGGCCGCTCAGTCGGCTTGCTCGGAAAGTTCACAGATCCGGCCACGGCCTCTGGCCCGGGGACCTGCTTGGATGATTGTCGGCGGTTGGCCAATGCGCTTTCCCCCACGGGCGTGGCGGCAACCGCGCCTGTTTGACCGGCATCAGTCCGCAGCCGTGATAGCTGGCGCGAGCGAAGGGCGGACTCCTCAGATTCCGTCAGGGGTGGTCGTAACGTTCCCGTAACGGGCCAGCGTTAGGGTGCAGCGGTGATGTTAAGACGAAACGGCACCGCCCGTTATGGTACCGCGGCTGCGGCACATAAGGGTTCTGCCGTCCGGTCCTCGCGCCCAGCACCGCCGAAGATGTCGTTGACGGAGCACGTTGGAGGTTGAGTTGGACACCAGAAATCCCCCGGCTCCGGCGGCCCAGCCAGCCACTCTGCGAGCGCCTGCCGGGCCGGGACCCTGCGGGGCCTCGAGCGCCTGACCAACGACCCGCGGGCTAGGAGGACCACATGGTTTTTGCACTGTTTCCGGATCCGCCGGTGGCACCGAGGACTGTGCCCGCGGGCGGCCGTGGGGATGCCGGCTTTGTCCAGTCCGCAGGCACACCTGTACCGGAGTTCACTGGCATTTATGAGCGGATGATGTTCCTGCGGGTGGCGATGATCGGGGGCTCGGTGGCTCCGACCGTGTTCATGCAGGCGGGGAGGGGCCCGGCGGTGGCGGTGGCGGCGGCGACGCAGCCGGTCTTCCGCGCCACCCGTCCCGACGGCGCCGGTACCGGATTTGTAGGGGACGTGTTCCTGGTCCCCGGGGTGGGAAACGTCCTGCGTCTCGTGGTGGGGTTTGACCGGGCGACTGAGGAGACGTGGACGCTGGGGATCCGGAACAACGACCCGTCTGCGGAGCGGCACTTCACCTGGGTGGTGGCCGACAGCGAGGCCGAGACGGTCCAGCCTTGGGTGGACCCCGGATCGTTTATCCCGGCGTTCGCGGACCCTTCCTTCACGCCGGACGCCGGGACGGCAGGTACCGCGGTGAGCCTGTCCGGCCGGAATTTCAATGTCGGTATCCCGCGGGTGTCCTTCGGCACTGCGGCGGCATCGCTGCTCGCGCCTCCTGCCGCAGGGTCCCTGACGGTGGCCGTGCCCGAAGGGCTCGTCACCCCGGGGCAACCGGAGGCGGATGTGCCTGTCAGCGTCGAAACCGCGGCCGGCACGGCCCAGGCGGCCGCTTCGTTCCGCATACTGGCCTGGCACGACGACGCGGAGTTTGTCTCCCAGGACCATATCCCGGAGGCCATGCGGCCCGGATCCACCGCCACCGTGACCATCATCATACGGAACTCCGGCAACACCACGTGGACCTCGGGGGAGGGATACAGGCTCGGTGCGCAGGCGCCCGCGGGCAACTCGACCTGGGGAAGCGCATGGCATGAACTGCCCGGGCCGGTTGCCAGCGGTGAGGATGTGGCATTTACCTTCTCCATCAGTGCCCCGGAGGTCGCGGGGGCGCTGTTCTCATGGCAAATGGTGCGCGACCGCACGGACACGGGCGCTCGGGAGTGGTTCGGGCCCCGTACTCCCGAGAGAGAGATCGGGCTCAGCATAAGTAACGCCCGGTTCGTTGCGCAGTCAGTCCCGGCGTCCATCCCACGATTCAGTACGGCGGCCGTAACCGTCACTATGCGCAACACTGGGACCACCACGTGGCAACCCAGCGAAGGGTACCGGCTCGGCGCCATCGGGAATGATTTCGGCGCGGCCCGGCACGAGCTCACCGGAGCCGTGTCCCCCGGGCAGGACACAACCTTTTCCTTTAATATCCCTGCACCGTCAACGCCGGCTCTTTTCCAATGGCGAATGCTGCAGGAGTCCGTCGAGTGGTTCGGCACGCCCAGCGAACCCGTCCAGATCACGCCGGGGGAACCGCTGGAGTGCGCCACTCTGCGCCAAAAGATTAAAGGGCTGGAAGTCGAAATCAGAGCGCTTCAAAAGCTGCTCCAAACAGCCGGGCCGGGCGAAAAGCCCGCCATCGCAGCGCAGATCAAAATGTTGCAGCAGGAGCGGACTCGTGCGGTGGCCAGGTTCACAGAACTGGGATGCCGGGCCTAGTGCCGCCGACGCATCGTCGCGTCGGACTAAGCGGATGCATAGCCCACAGAGAACGGAACGTGCTATGTCTACGATCGCCCGACGACTCTCCAACCTGCTGGATCCCCTCAAGTCCGCAGAACGGCCGCCTTTGGCGGCCTGTTGCGGCGTCTATCCGGAGGGGATCCATGAGTGAACCAGTTTTCTCGTCCCCCGTTCGCAAACGGGGCGCCTCAAGCCGCGCTCGCCCCCCGGCCGGGCCACACCCTCCGGTCACCGTTGCTGCGATGGTTGAGTGGCGGCGCTGGGTTGGAAACACCGCGATGCAGGGAGTAGTTACAGCGACCCGGGCTCTGCAGAGCGGACAGCGCCGGACCCTCGCGGGCAGACAATACGCAAATCCCGGAATTTTCGAGGGTCTAGTGACCAAAGGTGACGTTATCTATGCCAAGTACAAGGCGAAGGTGGGCACCTGGGTTTCGGCCTCCTTGCTCGAACAAGGTTATGGCCAACAATACGGTCAAGAGGTGGCCTATGGAGCGTATTTGGGTCTTGTGACCGATCTTGAGGGAAGACCTCTGGCGACGCCCGACAACATTTTTCCTGGACAGGAGTACATGTTCCCTGTAGGCAGGGCGGTGGACTTTGAACCAGAAACGATCATCGGTTACCGCTTGCCGGCGATTGTGATGGCGCCCGAGGCCTGGCGGGAAAGCCCAGCCAAGCACTGGATGAAAAGTAAGGTAATGCCACCTGATCCCGAATTTGCCTACCCGTCTTTCGAGTTGAGTGGGCCAGAACCGCCCAGTCGTGAGCCGCGCGAGGCTGTTGCGTACTGGTTGGTTCACCACAGAACTGAGATCGTCGCGGCTGAAAGCCGGTGGGGAGTGAGCAGAACCGCAATCGCCGGGGTCATAGCGTGGGAAGCGCTCGAAAATCCACAAGGATGGTCTGTGTCGTCACATGGCGCTGGCAAGATGCATGAAGATCCGGAACTTTGGGCAGGAGCTGTGGGAAAGCTCTTCTACGGAAACCCTGAGGCGGGCGTATGGGATCTTCATGTCTTTGGGCGCAAGCCCGGAGTGGCGATTAACTACATAGGTGCGGCGCTGTTCTTAATTGCACAGGCAGCGAAGAAGGCAGGATACAACATTAGCTACTCGCCCGGGATTCTTTCACAGGCTTATCATGGCCACTCTCCGGCGAGCTGGGAAAGGAAAATGTCGATGAAAAAGCCCGGGGAGCCGTTCGAATTGGTTCCCGGAAGTATGGGACTTTGGATCCAGCAGAATAGCGACTACCTCGAGCGAGCGGTCGGACAGCCGGAATTGCAGTGACAATTGCCTACTGCACCCGCCCAATAGTGTCGTGAGGTTGGACCATGACCGGACGTCGGCCGACGCAAGGCCTGCGCCGTCTCTGACCGACCTTGCGCCGCCGCAGCGCCAGCTGTATGGGTGACGCGGTCTACCTTTTCAGATCGGGAGATAACTTCTCAATCTGGTCGAGAAGCCAGTTGTCCCATCCCGTCAGGAACTGGAGGTTGTCGGCATCAAGGGCCCGGCCCCAGTTGCTGCCGCTGGCCTTAGGCAGGATATGGTCGAGTTCTATGGCGAACTCTTTTCGTCCGCGTCTGCCCGAATACTGCAACGCCACCGCTGGTGCCCCGGAAGCGGTTCGCCCGAAGTCGAATCCGTTATCCTCAAACCACTTGTTCGCGGCGGTGGATTCGCGGACATTGGCCCAGAATTCCTTCTGCGCCGCCTTATAAAGGGTCGGGTAGTTCGTTGCGCTTAGTGGTCCCTGGTTGGCCCGCACCTTCAGTTGTGCCGCCTCCCAGGCGTTCTTAACGGATTCGGGCGCGTCAGATATCTTCTTGCCCAAAACGCGCCGTGTCCTTCTCAGCAGGTCGATCGGAACTAGCTGCCCGGCTTCCCGAGGAAGGTGTCCCTTCGCAATATCCGGCGCGAGGTCCGGGACGTCGCCCGCAAGGCCGGTCCGTCCAACGGAGCGTAATTCCCCGCTCGGCAGAAGACCCTCCTCCAGCGCCGCCACTGCAGCGTCGACGTCCTTTCCGATGTCGTGGCTGAACAAGTGCTCGAGGTCGCCTATCGCATCGTCGAGCTTGTCGCGGTGGTGGTAAAAGAACTCTTTCAGCCCGTAGCGGTGACGTGGCGGGATCCTATCGAGCAGCCTACGCAAGCGGTCGACCTGCCTTTTGGTGACGGTCATTGGGGACAGCAGGGTACGAACCTCTGGGTCCATGTCACGGAAGATCGCGGCCAGTTTGTCATCTTTCAAAATGGCCCTGGCCTCCGAGTTCAGCTCCGTTTCCCACTTGGAGTAAACGCCTTTAAGCTCAGCCTGCTCGCGGACAGCTGACCGTTCTGCCGACCGCATCACGCTTTCCCCGGTTCCTGCCGTGGCGAGACGATGTTGCGCTGCGTCCCGAAGACGAGCAAGCTCTGCGCTTTCTACACGCGCGATTTGCTGAGCGGTTGTTGCCGTGCGCCTTGCTCGGACTGCGGCACGTGCGAAGACTGCGAGTTCTTTGAAAGCGGCGACGGCGGGACCGATGTCAGATATCGCGCCCACTATGTCCAGCGCCAGCCAGAACAGCGAAGGGTCTTCCTGGCTAAGCGCTCGAGCCTTGTCGAAATCTGTTCCCGCCTTCGCTCGCTCGAGTTGGAACTCCTGAAGGTGTTCGAGGGCCAAGTAGGCACTCAGGCCGGCCGCGCCGGCCGCCGCACTTCCGGCTACCACGGCGGCGCTGAAGGTGAGGCTTGCCCCGCCCGTAATAGGTGCAGAAGCTAGACCGAGCGCAAGCGCCACGACGGCAATCAAAACGTCGCGAGCAATATGGGAGGTACGGGCGTTGTTTACCCGTTCGTCGATGGCGATCGCACGAGAGGAACCGGCTGGTATGTGGAGCTGGTCCTTGGTCAGCTCCACTATGTCGCGCATCTCCCATATCCGAATGTCGTTGTCGGCGATTCCTTCGCGCACTCGGCGGATGTTTTCCAGTGGTATCTCCACTTCCGGAACCAGCGCTTCAGCGGCTTTCGTCCCGCCAGAGGCAACAGTTCGTAGCCTGTTCACGGTCGTATCTATCGCGCTCGTACCGCCTGTGCGATCGATGGGCGTGAACGCTGCCAGGATAGGGAATTCTGCCTCCTTTTCGTAGCGGAGTACATCGTAGTCTTTCCGGGCTTGGGACAGGACCTGCTCGGCCGCGGCGTGGGCCAGAGGATCCTGAATTCCATAGCTCATGCTGGATCCGAAGCCCTCTCCTAGCGGGGCCTCGGAGCTGGGGACCATGCCCATTGTGTCGTTGACCGCATCTGTAGCGGTCCGGATAACCCGCGCCTTTTCGGCGAGTGCACTGGCTGCTATTGACAGCCCCCGGGATTTCTCGTTGTCCGATAAAGAGTAGGTAGTGCGGAAACTGTATACGGCCCCCTTTTCCGCCATCGAGTAGTGGGACTCTATTTTGGTGTCTTTCCGCAGGCCGTAGAGCCGCTGTTCTTGGACCACCCGGGCTTCACTCAGGCTCAGGAGCCGGCTGGCAAGCAATAGGCCCCACGCTTCGAAGGCGTCCATGAATTGTTCGAGATCGGTCAACAGATCTTCCCAAACCTTGATCGCCCATTCACGGAGTTCGATCTTGGTATCGATCACCGATTGCTCGGGCGTGACTCCATACATACTTGAACGGTCGCCCTTGAGCTTCTCAGTTTCCGCCCGGAAGTCGTCAAGCAACGTTTTTGTAGCTTCCAATCCGGAGTTCTCAATGCTGCTGTCGAATGCTCCACGCATCAGGTCCGGACGCTTGAAGAGTGCCTTCAGTGCCAGTTCACCGAGGTCTCCAAGGGGAACTCCGGCGTCAGGTATAAGGCCGTCGGTTCCGGCGCCTAGCATTCCCATTTGGTCTTCGTCTGGCACGCCCGCATCGACAGGTTGACGGGCGATTCGGGGGATGTGATCGATTGTGGGTGGAAGGATGCCGGCGGCCTCGCGCTCGACTGTGTCCGACGCATGAGTCATGGTCGAGACGGCAGGCACTGCTAACTGAGGGCCTTGCTGGATCGAATGTACGACTTCGTGAACTAGCAGCGCGCGACCGCCAGAGCTTGTGTCGGCGGGCGCCGTTCCGCCGAGCACGATGTCTTCACCGACCGTAAACGCCTGGGCGTTGACTGCGCTGGCCGCCTTCGTGGCCGCGGTGCCTCGATGGGTACGGACGCGCGCGAGGCTGACACCGAACTGGGCTTCTACCTCAGCGCGGGTGAGCGGTGGAAGCACTGATCCCTCATCCATGAGCAGATGCGCTCCGCCAATCACGAGTTGCTGCATGCCCCGGTTGCCGACCAGCCTCCCCATACGATCCAGATCGCCATAGGAGGCTTCTGGGGTGGGCCCACGTTTTGAGGCTGCGGTGCCGCGCCCATCCGCCGGTTCCAGCTGATTTGCAAGACGATGAGTCGGGGACTTCGCGAAAGCCATGTTATCCACGTGGACAACCTGCCTTTGGTTCTTGCGAGAGAGCCTCCGGAGGGTACGGGGAGACATTCTCAGTGGTTGTGTTCGATTTCTGCTGGCGCCGGGTGTGCTGTCATCGGCGCTCTTCCTGCCGGGCATGACGGGTCTGTCAACGTTCACATTCTGCGGTGGCGGCGTTACTTGGGCGTTACGGCCCTGCACCTTTGATTCGTGGGGCAGTCGTAAGTGTTGGCTGTTTCTGCCTGTCCTCGGTCGGGCTGATTACTTGGTGGCGAGGAACGGCATACATGGGTGGCCTTCACAGTCCTCCGCCGGCCCCACGAGGAAGTCCCGGCTGTCCTCGCCGTTGTAACGCTGCCGTAACGACGGGGTCTGATGATTGTTGATGTCTGCTGGAAAAAGGAGCTGCATATGTCCATCCGAATCAGGAGTCTGCAGTCGGCCGGGCCGCTGTGGGTGCCGCTGACCGGTGGCACATCCCTTCGGCTGGCTCCCGGCCAGGTATCGCAGGAATTCGCGGAAGTCGAAGTTCAGGACAATCAGGCGGTTGATTCGCTGGTGTCTCGAGGAATTATCGAGGTGGTAGCCGGTGCCCGCGCTGCGGGCGGCCGGGATTCGAAGCCTGCAGCCGCGGCGAAGGCCGCACCGAAAAAAGAAGAAGAAGCGAAGACAGACAAGGAAACGACTCAAGCCTGAGCGGCTGTCCCGTTCGGGCGCGCGACCGGATCTGTTCGGACTACGGCGGGAGAAACAACGTGCCGAATTTGACGTATCCGGGCGTGTACATTGACGAAGTCTCCAGCGGTGCGCGGCCCCTGGAGATAGCGGGAACCTCCACGGCGGCGTTCGTCGGCCTGGCTGAGAAGGGATCGGCGGAAGCCACCCGGGTAACCAGCTGGCCGGCGTTCCAGCGTCTGTACGGAGGCTTCGTTCCGGACAGCTACCTTGCTCAGAGCGTCTTCGCGTACTTCAACAACGGTGGTCGCCAGTGCTACATCGTGCGCGTCGTCCTCAGCGATGCGGTGGTGGCGGACGTGACGGTGGCTAACCGGGCCGCTCAGCCGGCTCCAGGGATCACTTTTTCCGCGAAGGATGCGGGGGCCTGGGGAAACCACCTCGTCCTGCAGATCGAGGATGCCTCCACGGATCCGGGTAACAGGTTCAGGATAAGCGTGCGCCGACAGCCCGATGCCGAGGTCATTGCTCCGGACTTCGCCGGCAGTCCAACGTTGGAGGACTTCGACGACCTCAGCTGTGATGAGTCCTCGGACCGGTTCGTGGAGGCCGTCCTGGAGCATGAGTCCAGCCTCATCACCGCCCGGATGCTTGCTCCCAACAAGGTACAAAAGGGTGTATACCGCGGTGGAGCCGGCGCCGCGGTCCCGCTCGGTGATAAGCGGGGTTTCCGGATCAATCTCGACGGCGATGGCTTCCACGACGTGGTGCTGCCCGCTCCGGCCGGGGCGGCGGATCTTGCGGGGGTCGCAGGCGCGATCCAGGAAGCGGTGCGGGCACTGAAGAACAATAGGGCCTCCAACAAGGAAGCCTTTGAGAATTTCACCTGCGCGGTAGAGACGGCAGGGCCTGCCGGAGGACCGGAACGGCTGGTCCTGCATTCGGGCTCATCCAGGGCAGCATCGTCGGTGCGGATCGGCAAGGCCCTGGAGCAGGATGGGACGGGTTTGCTTAAGCTCCTCGCCGACGACGCCGTTGCCGAGGACGGCTCCGCGGTCCAACGCCCTGCCAACGCCCAGTCCGTGCAGGTCGGGGACGCAGAGCTGGGCGGTGTCGTCCTCGCGGTCACGGCAGGGGAAAACGGCGGCGATCCGGTGACACCGGGAACCTTTGACGAAGCCTTCCGGAAACTGGACGCGGTGACGGATGTGAGCCTGCTGGCCGTGCCCGGCGAGACTTCGGCTGACGTGATGGATCTCGGCACGGCTTACTGTGCCAACCGCCCGTTGAAGGACATCTTCTTCATCGGGGAAACGCCCCGCGACACTCGCTCTGCCGATGAGGCCGTGAAGTACCGGGGCAGGTTGACCGCCAGCTCCTACGGCGCACTGTATTACCCCTGGCTCAAGGCGCCGGACCCGACCGGGCGGTCACGGGAACCGGTGATGCTGCCGCCGTCGGGCCATGTGGCGGGTCTCTACGCACGCATCGACGCGTCCCGGGGAGTCTGGAAGGCTCCTGCTGGAACCGAGGCCACGGTCAACGGAGTCGTCGGTCTTGGCACGGACCTCAGCGACGTCGAACACGGCAATTTGAATGCGAAAGGCGTCTGCGCCCTGCGCCGTTTCCCGGCCACCGGCGTTGTCGTCTTCGGTGCGCGTACGATCGCTGGACCGTCGGACGTGGAGTGGAAATACATCCCGATCCGCCGGACGGCAATGATGCTGCGCGTCAGCATCTACAACGGAATCCAGTGGGCGGTTTTCGAGCCCAACGACGAGCCTCTGTGGTCCCAGCTGCGGCTGAACATCGGCTCCTTCATGACAACACTCTTCCGGCGGGGAGCCTTCCAGGGCTCCTCGACGTCGGAAGCGTTCTATGTCAAGTGCGACAGCGATACGACAACGCAGGCAGATATCGATCTGGGCATTGTCAATGTCGAGGTGGGATTCGCGCCAGTAAAGCCGGCCGAGTTCGTCGTCGTCCGGATCAGCCAAAAGGCCGGCCAGGCCTCCGGCTGACCTGCGGACCTATTCGGAGAGGAACACGGCCATGGCAAGGTTCACCGTTAACAGCACGAGGTTCGACCCCTACCTGGGCTACAGGTTCAAGATCAAGTGGGATGGCCAGTACGTGGCCGCGTTGAACAAATGCGGGGCGTTGAAACGGACGACGGAGGTCACCGCTTGGTACGAGGGTGGTGACTCCAGCGGCCCGCATCAGATTCCGGGCAAGACCAAGTACGACCCGATCACCATGGAAGCCGGAGTCACCCACGACACCACGTTCGAGGAGTGGGCCAACAGGGTCAACAATTTCAAGGGCGATGCCGCGATGTCGCTGGCGGGCTTCCGCAAGGACATCAGCATCGAAGTGTTCAATCACCAAGGTCAAAAGGTCATGGCCTACAACGTGTACCGGTGCTGGGTCTCGGAATACCAGGCCCTGCCCCAGCTTGACGCGGGCGCCAACGCGGTCATGATCACCACGGTGAAACTCGAAAATGAGGGCTGGGTTCGGGACGTCTCCGTGCCCGAGCCCAAGGAGACTTGACCCGGAGCCTGGTGTTGTTGCGCCATGATCCATAAACGCGACCGCTGGAACAAGCGAGGTGAGCGATGCATACACTGGCCGGTACGCTGCCGGGCGGCTACTGGGATGGCGGCGGCACGCTGCACAGCCGGTTTGAGCTGACGCCACTGACGGGACGTGAAGAAGAACTGTTGGTACAGGCGACGGACCGTCTGCCCGCCGAGCTGGTTACCGAGGTGCTCTCACGAAGGGTCAGTAGCGTCGGGGGCCTCAGCCCCGTACGCGAGGAAGTGGCAAGGCAGCTGCTGGTGGGTGACCGCCAGTTCTTGCTGCTGCGGTTGCGGCAGGCGACATTCGGTGACCGGGTGCGCGCCGGGCTGGTTTGTCCGTGGGCAGATTGCGGAAAACGGGTGTCGGTCGAGTTCTCGCTGGCGCAGGTGCCCGTATTCGAGCTCGCGGACAAGGGCCCTGTCTACACAATGACACTGTCGAAGGCTGCGGCGGAAGATTGTGACGATGCCGGCCGGGAGGTGCGGTTCCGCCTGCCCACCGGCGCGGACCAGGAGGAACTCTCGGAGTGGCTGTCCGTGAACGAGGCCCAGGCGTTGACTTTGCTGCTGACCCGGTGTGTCAGGGCCATCGGAGGATTCTCACCGCCGGGGGAGGACCGGATCGGTGCCCTCTCGCCGTTGGCCCGCGCCGAAATCGAGGAGCGGATGCAGGAGCTGGCGCCCGGAATCGAGCAGGTGATGGAAGCCGGTTGCGTCGAGTGCGGCCGGCAATTCCTGGTGCCATTCGATGTGCAGCGGTTCTTCTTCGGCGAGCTTCGTGTTCACAGCGACCTGCTCTACCGCGAGGTTCACTACCTTGCCTACCACTATCACTGGAGCGAGCAGGAGATCATGGCGATGACGCGCGACAGGCGGCGCACTTACGTTGAGGTCCTGGCCGATGAGATCGAGAAGCTCAATGATGATGCATGAAGGCTATCTCCGCCGCGTGTTGGCCGACGGCGCCCGGAGATTCCGCTACCGCAGCGGCGTCGGGCGGCTCCTCGGGCAGCCCGACGCCGCATACGCCATTGATTTCGCGCCGGACCTGACGCCGGGATTCGCATTCCCCCATCCAGTGTGGAGGTCCAACGCCGTTTCCCGCTTGCCCGATGGGGCGTTCGAGCCCGTGCCCTTCGAGCCCGCACCCTTCCAACCAGGGCCCGTGGAACGCGAGCCCCAGGAGGCGGGGCGAATGGAACCGGAGCCAATGGACCCGGCAGAGTCCGATGCCGGCCGCCCGCCGGCGGACAAACGTTCGGGAACCCTGCCGGCGGACACGTCGGCGGCGTGGATGGTGGGGCTCTCCGGCGGTCGACCCCTCGACAACGACAGTCAGCCCCTGACGGAGAGTCGCCCCGGCGGGGGAGACCCACCGGTGCATGCACACAAGGACCCCGGCGCGAAGCCGCTCGTCGGCAACAAGCCGGGCCGGTCGGCGCTGATCATTCCCGGATCTACCGAACAACGCACTTCACACGCACATGCCCCTGCAACTGGTGCTTCCGGCCTCTATCCGGGTTACCCTTCGACGCTCCCCGCCCGGGCGTTCGACGACGGGGTGCATCCCGTCGGGGCGTTCGACGACGGGGCGTTCGACGACGTCGGTCCCGGACGGCCGCCCGCCGTGTTGCCCGGACATCACCCCGCCCACGGTCAGGAACAGCCGGAAGGCACCTTCCACGGCAAACCTGCCCCCGGCGCCAGCGGGGGTTTCCCGCCGTCGCCTATGCTGGCGCCCCCTGATGTACCTCGCGGATTCGAAGCGCCACGCCCGGGCGTCCTAGGGCCGGCGGAATCCGCCGTTGTGCAGCCCGCGGCTGCCCTATACCGAACACCGGTCGGCCAGAAATCGGATTTCACGCCGGCTCAGGCCCGGTTTCTGCCGGACCTGATGAGCGGGAACCAGGCAGCGGCGCGCGCCGCCGTAGATCCGAGAGCCGCGCCGGCCCGCCGTGACGGTGCCCTCGCGGAGCGAAGCCTGCGCGCGGCCAATGCAGGGCGGGGGAGTTCGGGCAGACCGGTGCAGGGCGTTCCCCGCCCGGACCTGTCTCACGTCGGGTCTGCAGAGGCGGAGGCATCGCACGGAGACGGGCAGGACTCAACGGCACTGCCACCGCGGCAGCCTGTTCCGCAGGTTCTTGGGGTCCCGGCCATGGGCGAGGATTCACGTAGCGGCAGTCCGGCCTTTTGGGAGCGCAGGCATCTGCGGCGATGGCAGACGGGACTGCTGCGATGAGCGCCTCGACAGCCATCGGCATGGTCAGCGCATCCTTGCGCAACCTGCTGGTCGCAAAGATGCGGCTGAGCCCGGTTGTCGACGTGACGGTGCTTGCCCCCGACGAACCGAGCAGCAGCAGGCGTATCAACCTGTTCCTTTACCGTGTTGAGGAAAGCGATTATCTAGCCAACCAGGACTCGACCGCCGGGCCCGGTAATCAGCTGATTCCGGCGCCGCTCTCACTCAGCCTCTTCTATCTGATGACGGTCTATGCTCCGAACGATGCCGTCAACGGAAACGTCACAGCCCAGGAGATCATGGGCGAAGCCATGCGGGTGTTCCACCAAAACTCCCCCATCCCGCGAGACCTCCTTGAGCCGGGGCTGGCGGAGGCCCGGGAGGACTTGCAGCTTGTCTGCAGGAAACTTGATCCGGAGGAGCTGAGCCGGATCTGGGCAACCTTTTCCCGGCCCTTCCGGCTGTCGGTTCTCTACCATGTGTCCGCCGTCCAGCTTGACGCTTTGTCGGATACGCCGCAGCCGGCTCCGCAGCGGGTGCGCACCGTCGGAGTTCCCGGGGTACGGCAGCCGGCCAAGCCTCCCTTGATCCTCGATGTGTTACCGGATCGTGGTCCGGCCGGCACTGCCGTCATGTTCACTGGCCAGAACATCGTAGGGTGGAAAGTCACGGCGAAAATCGGCGGCCACAGTATCCTCGATGCGGCGGAGCCGGCCGGAGACACCGTTGCGGCCACGATTCCGGACGGCCTGAAGGCCGGTGTCTACGAGGTGCAGGTGGACATCGCGGCCGCCTTCCGGCGGACTTTTTTGTTCGAGGTGGTGGCATGACCGAGGGCGTAACCGGGGCCGCGTATGCGAACAGTTACGGGCACATCCGTGACGAGCTGCGCAGGCTGGACATGCGGATCAGGCTCCGAGCACTGACCCTGCCACTTCTGAACCAGGAGGAGCCCCAGGCCCAGCTGGAGCGCACGGTCTACATCTCGCCCGGCGAAGTCGGGTGGCTGCTGGACGGGGCGGGCGGCGCCGGAGCCGACAAGGAAGCCGAGGCGGCAATGCGGAAGGCCCTCCACGGGCTGTCCGAGCAGATCGACTGTGCGGTCCGTTCAAGCCTTGAAGCTGGCATTCCGTTGGCTTTGCCGCGCCTGGCGGACCTCTTCGGGCTCTCGGAATTCGAGCTTCAGGCCGTGGTCATCTGCCTGGCGCCGGAGTTGCGCGCCAAATATGACCGCCTCTACGCCTACCTGCAGGACGACATCACACGCAAACGGCCCAGCGTGGACCTGGTCCTGGACCTGCTTTGCGAGACAGAGGATGAACGCTGGAAAAATCTTGAGGTGTTCAGCGGTACGTCCGCCTTGCTGCGGCGGGGACTGCTGCAGACCGTGGAGGACCCGCACAGTCCGTCCGGGTCAAGCGGGCTCGCCCAGTTCCTGCGGCTGGACCCGCGGATCCGGCAATTCCTCCTTGGTGATCCGCAGATGGACGCCCGCCTGGCCGGCCTGGCGCGGCTGCAGGCGCCGGCATCCGCTACAGTGTCGGACGCAGAGCCGATCGGCGGAACAGCGGCGCCCGTCCGGCTCGATCCGGTGCTGCCGGGGCAGCGCCGGCAGGTCCTCTACCTGCAGGGACCCGCTGGCGTCGGCAGAGCCTCCTTGGCGTTGCGCCTGTGCGCCTGCGCGGAACTGTCCATGCTCGTCCTTGATTGCAGGGCACTGCTGGAATCTTCTCCTGAGCAGCAGCGGGAGCTGATGGGTAGGGCATTCCGGGAAGCTGCCCTGCAGCACAGCGCGCTGTATCTGGAGCGGGGAGAGCTGATCCTGGGCGAGTCCGCCCGGGCAGCGCTGAAGTCGTTGGGCCAACTGGCCGACGAGCCCGGAGGTCCCGTCATCATTGCCGGCGACGTGCCTTGGACCTGCGGGCACGTTTTCGCCGGTGCGCACTTCGAGACTGTGGAGGTCCCGATGCCGGATGTCGCCGAACGCGCCGCGATATGGCGCCGGCAGCTGAACGGACGCACACCTGAGGTGGCGGATTGGGCCGAAGACCTTGCCGTTCGATTCGCGCTTACCCCCGCGAGGATCCGTGACGCAATCGCCGTTGCCGAACAGGAAAGCCGCCGCAGACCAGGAGCCCCGGCGCCGAGCGCCGAGGATCTGGCGGCGGCCTGCCGGAGCCAGTCCAACCAGAACCTTGGCGACCTTGCGGTCAAGGTGGACGCTCGTTACATCTGGGACGACCTGGTTCTGCCCGAGACGAAGACCGCGCAATTACGCGAGATCTGCAGCCAAGTGCGCTACCACCATAGGGTGTACGAGCTCTGGGGCTTCGGACGGAAACTCGCTCACGGAAAGGGCCTTACCGCTCTGTTCGCCGGCCCTCCCGGTACCGGCAAGACCATGGCCGCCGAAGTCCTGGCCGGCGAGGTTGGGCTGAGTTTGTTCAGGGTCGATCTGTCAGGCGTGGTCAGCAAGTACATCGGGGAGACCGAGAAGAACCTTTTCCGCATATTCCAGGAGGCGCGCAGCAGCAACGCCATTTTGTTCTTCGATGAGGCCGACGCGTTATTCGGCAAACGCACCGAGGTTGCTGACGCTCACGACCGCTATGCAAACATCGAGACGAGCTATCTGTTGCAGCAACTGGACGAACACGAGGGCGTCGTGTTGCTTGCATCCAACCTTCGCACCAACCTCGATGAGGCCTTCACCCGCCGCATTCGATATGTCGTCGATTTTCCGTTTCCGGACGCCGCCCACCGCCAACGCATCTGGGAAGCGCACTTTCCCGCAGAAGCGCCCATAGGGGACGACGTCGACGTCGCCACGCTGGCACGGGAATTTCCCCTCGCGGGGGGCAACATCAAGAACATCGTCCTTAACGCGGCGTTTCTTGCGGCCGCAGACGGCGGCACTATCAACGCCCGCCATATACGCCTAGGTACCCGCCGGGAGTTCGAGAAACTCGGCAAGCTTTGGAACGAGCGGCAGCCTGAGGGCCGGGTGGTGATCCGATGAGCGGCGTTCCCAGCAAGCCCCGGATCCTGCACGGCGCATTCGTGGAATTTGGCCTGAGTGTTCCGCCGCTGCTCGTAGCTTTCCAATACAATCCGCTGCAGCTCACACGGAACAGGGAGCTGACCTTCGCGCCTATGGCCCAGCCGGCGCCACGCGCCACGAGGGCTTACCCGAATCCCACGCCGCCGGAGCCGAGGCCGCTGCGAGACTTCCACGGCCGCAAACAATTCGAGGATCTGGACGAACTTCGCAAGAACCAGCTCGTTACCGTGCAGGAGCAGACGATCGGATTCGATGTGCGGCTGGATGCAACGGACAAACTGGACGAACGGGACGGCATCGCCGAGCAGTTCGGAATTGCACCGCAGTTGTCCACCCTTGAGCTGATGGTTTGCCCGAAAGGCGAGGGCGTCCTGGGCGGTGTGGTCAGCGAGTTGCTGGGCCAGCCGAAAGACTACATCCATCCCCGGCGCGCCAACCCGCCTCTGATTCTGTTCATCTTCGGCCGAAAACGGGTGCTGCCGGTGAACATCAACAGCATCCACATAACCGAGACGGAGTTCAGCGCGGATTTGAATCCGGTCCGGGCTAATGTCGCCGTTAGCCTGACGGTGATCGAGGGAAAGAACGCGCCGTACACGTACTCCCGGCTTATGACTGAGACCATGTCGGTCCTGAATCTGGCCAATATCGGCGACGTCGCCGACGTAGTGATCCCGGGGTGAGCGTGATGGCACACCGATATTCCCGCTACCGCACGTCCGCCGTCCCGCCCGCCCCGGATGCCCGGGGAAGGGTATCTGCGGCCACGGACTTGCGGGCCCTGCCCGCTACGCCGGGACGCTTTCGTCACGTCGTCTCGGAAGGTGAGCGGCTGGACCAGCTGGCGTACAAGTATTACGAGGAGCCCTTGCTCTGGTGGCATATTTGCGACGCCAATCCGGAGTTTCTTTCCCCCCTTGCGTTACTGGGGCAGGAACCGGTCGTCACTACGCGTTTCCCTTTGGGCGCATCGCCCGGCGGCAATTCTCCTGACTGGCCAAAGTTGATTCGCGCCCTGTTCGGGCTTGCCGGCGTCGAGGACGTCGCCATCGAGGAAACTGTCGAGTACCTCACCACCATCGAACCTGTGGAAATCGGGCCACGGGCCGTGAGGAAAGTTCCCATTACCCAAGAGCGCTTCAAGCGAACGCTCCTGGTGACTTATAACAATCGTGCCACCGCCGCCGAGACCCTGATAGAGGCTATCCGGGCAGCAGGACTTGAAATCGGGCCGCCGGTCGAGGTCGGGCAGCTGGGCCGGCAGATCGTCATTCCACCGGTGAGAGCGTAGGGGCAGGCATGGAGCAGGAGAAGCTACGCATCGAGATAGGCGGCACAGAGCTCCCCGGGCTGTACGACGACCTGGTCAGTCTGGAAGTTGAACTGGACGACGAACTCGCAGGGATGTGCCGAATCACCCTTGCGGTGCTCCAGCGTGACGACGGCACCTGGCCCTACCTTGATGACGAGCGGTTCCAGCTCTGGCAGCGAGTCGCCGTCACAGCCGGGCTTGGAGATGACGACGAAAAGCTCTTCTCCGGCTTCGTAACCCATGTGCGGCCGGAGTTTGCCGGTACCCCCGACCAATGCCAGTTGGAGCTCTGGGCCATGGACGCGAGCGTGCTGATGGACCGGCGGGTTGTGCTCAAAGACTGGCCTAACCGCAAGGACAGCGACATCGCCGCGGAAATTTTCGGGACCTATGGCCTAAGTTCGCAGGTCACCGACACAGGAATCATCCACAGCGGCGAAGTCTCCACGATCATCCAGCGCGAAACCGACATCCGCTTCCTCAAACGCCTCGCCCGGCGCAACGGTTATGAATGCTACATCAGGGGGAATACCGCCCATTTCGGGCCGCCCGGGCTTTCAGGACGTCCGCAACCGGTCCTGAACGTGCAGTGCGGTGAGGAAACCACGGTCACGCACTTCACCATCGAAGCGAACGCGCTGGTGCCATCGTCGATCGCGATGTCCCAGATTGATCATCTGACCAAGGAAGTCCTTGACACGACTGTGGACCGTGCCGCCCAGAAGGCACTCGGGGGGAAAGCGGCCACCGTCTATCTGCCTGCGGGCATGAGAAAAGAACCAACACATCTCAACCAGACCATCACCACCGGACGCTCCGAAATGGAGGCCCTGTGCCAGAGCCTGCACGACAACGGCGAGTGGTTCGTAACAGGGGAGGGCGAGGTGGCCGCCAACCAGTATGGCACCATCCTCATGCCGCGAAAAACCGTCACCATCAAGGGGATCGGTGAAAACTTCAGCGGCGTCTATTACATCACGCGCGTCACCCACGTCTTTGAGGCAGGCGGTTATACACAGGTCTTTACCGTCCAGCGCAACGCCCTGATGCCGACGGGAAGCGAGACTTTCTCTGCCGACGGCGGTGGATTACTACCCGGACTGCCGATCTGAGGAGGACCCCATGATGGATCTGGAACGCGTTGTCGCCGACTTGGTGGAGAAGGTTGAACGCCGCCACTATGGCAAGTACCGAGGCATTGTCGTCGACAACGAGGACCCGAAGGGGCTAGGCCGGCTTACGGTGCGCGTGCCGAGCGTCCTCGGTACCGACGTGGTGGCGGGCTGGGCTAAAGCGTGCGTTCCATATGGTGGAGCTGACCAGCAAGGTTTGGTATTCATTCCGGATCGCGGGGCTGGGGTATGGATCGAATTCGAGGAAGGCGACCTGGAATTCCCTATATGGTCGGGCGCCTTCATCAGCGAGCCCGACGGCGTCAGCGAGGCGCCGAAACCCAATAACGCCGACGGGTCAAGCGCGGATCGGGGAGCCGAGGCTGCCAGCTGCAAGATCATCAAGACCGCAGCCGGTCACACCCTGCAATTCGAGGATGCAGCCGGGAAGGGAGCGATCCGGCTCCATGACGGCGTCAACGGTCACCGCATTACCCTCGACGCCGACGGGGTCTCTGTCACGGACGGCGTTCACGGTCACTCGATCACCCTCAGCGCTGAGGGCCTATCGATTATCTGCGGGCCCGCCAACGAGGACGGCAACCGGCTGGACATGGATTCCACCGGAATCACGGTGCGTGACAAGAACGGTAATTCGATCCAGCTTGGTCCCGCTGGCATCCAACTCGCGGGAGAGGTGGAGAAGATGGTCCTCGGCACCACGTTCAAAGCCAACGTGGCGGCCTTCATGACGGCACTTTCGACGCACACGCATGTAGGCAACCTGGGTGCCCCTACGTCCCCGCCGGTTGTTCCGATGAACCTCGAGGTTCCGCTTTCGAAACACACGCTCGGATAGGAGGAGCGAATGGCAATGGTTATCGGCAGTGCCGATGCACAGTCAGGGATGAGCAAGGAGATTTTCGAGCAGATGGACATCCTGCTGTCGCCAGCGTTGCTGGAAGCCGTCGATGCGGCGGCCGGCGACGCCAAGGTGAAGGCGCAGGAAGCCCTCGAAGCCGCCCGTGAGGGCTGGAAGCAATTGGCGTTCGCCGTCGCCACCGGAGTGGTCATGCATCTCACCAGGAACGTTGAGATCAGCGGAATCCAAACCACCGGCGATGTGGCCGCCAACGTCGCCGGTCAGGCCGTGCCGGCGCCTCCGGGGCCGCACACGCACCAGATCAGTCTTACCGCGACCCAGCAGGGGGTGACATTCAATCAGAGTGGCAACGTGAATGGTCACCTCAAATGATTGGTATCGGCGAGTCAGGAGCGCAGCTATGACGACGGGATTCGGTTTCCCCTTCCGTGTCGCGCCGGGCGGCAGGATCAGACCGGCCGGCGACGACGACGCGGAGATCCACGGGAAAATCGTGCAGGTGCTTTTCACCGCTCCGGGCGAGCGGGCCAACCAACCCACCTTCGGTTGCGGGCTTCTCAACCTGGTCTTCGACCCCAACAGCAGTATTCTCGCCGCCGCCGCCGAGTTCACGGCGGGTCAGGCGCTTACCCGTTGGCTGGGACACGAGATCGCCGTCGGCGGGGTGGACATTTACGTCCAGGACGAGACGCTGACCGTCGAGGTCGCTTACATCCGGCGGCGCGACGCTGCCCGGCAATCCGTGCACATTCACTTCAAATGAGGATAGAACATGGCTGAGATCGACAATGCGGGCGGGCAACCGCTCATCGACTACACGGGACGCGATTACGGCGGGATCCTGAAAGCATTGCGCGAGCAGATACCTCGCAAGCTTCCCGAATGGGAGGATTTCACTAACGAGGCCGACTTCGGCAACGTGATGCTGCAACTGTTCGCCCACGTAGGCGATATCCTCAGCTACTACCAGGATCGGGTGGCCAACGAGAGTTTCCTTAGCACGGCAACCAGCCGCCACAGCATCATCGAGCACCTGCGGCTGATCGGATACCGGATGCGCACCGCTGCACCGGCGGCCGCTGCCCTTACCGTCTCAATTCCCAAGGAAGCCCAGTTACCGACAGTACCCATCCAAATCGGCAGGGGGGCCGCGTTCACCACGAAGAGCCTCGAAAACTCGCCCAGCATCCGTTTCGAGTACACGCATGAATCGGCCCTGACCCTCGTCTTTAGGCCCAGGGATCCCCTGATCACGGACAGTCCCAGAATCGCCACGATCCCGGTGGAGGAGGGCCGCCTGATCGCCAATGAAGTCCTAGGCATCGCCGACGGTTCACCCGACCAGCGATACACCTTGGCACATCGCGGCGTGATCCTGCGCCCCAGCGGGCTGCAGGACAAGGCGGGACCGGATCTCGCGCTAAATGTCACACAGGGTGACACGCACCCAGTACGGTGGACTTTCCGCGAGAGCCTGGCATTCAGCGATCCGAACCAACGCGATTTCACCGTCGACGTCGACGACAAGAATGAGGCAACCGTCCTCTTCGGAGACGGGACCTTTGGAAACATCCCGTCGCCCGGTGCGACGCTCACAATCAGCTATCGGATAGGCGGCGGGCAGGCGGGCAACGTCCCCGCGGGGGCGATTACGGACATCGTTAACCTTCCCGCATTGGCGAAGCTTGCTGCCAAGGTCACCAACGTCGAAGCAGCGACCGGCGGTGCTGACCGTGAATCCATCGGCCACGCAGTTAAGCATGCTCCCGCTGTCTTTCGATCCCTGCAGCGCGCAGTTACCACCGCGGACTACGAGGCGCTCGCCCTCACTTTTGACGGCGTCGGAAAGGCGCGCGCGACCGCGACGGGCTGGAACCAGGTGACGCTGTTTATTGCGCCGTCCGGCGGTGGCAAGATCCGCGACAAGGTGAGCGATACCCTCGAGTTCGGGCTCAAGCGGTATCTCGAAGACAAACGGATGCTTACCCAGGTCGTCGAAATTGAAGACGTTGACTATGTCGAGATCTTTGTCACCGCCGAGGTTGGCGTCGAGAGTTACTACGTACCCGGAGACGTCCGGGCGGCGATCGAACGGGAGGCGGCCACTCTGCTCGCCTTCGACGAGGTTCATTTCGGCGAGACCATCTATCTCAGCAGGTTCTATGACAGGATCCAAAGCACCCCGGGCGTCCTCTTCGCCAACATCACTGAATTTCACGGGATCACGCAGAGCACAGTATTGGCTGAGGAGTCGGGGAGGATCAGGCTCGGCAAGAACCAGATTCCGATTCCTCCGGCCGATCTCAGCTATGCGTCGGGTGTCAGAGTGCTGTTCGTTGAACAGACAGGCGGCTGAACATGGAACTTCGCAACTTCGCTGCCCGTCCGCATCCTGACGGCAACCGGATCGACCTGTCGTGGACCTATGCGGATCCCGAGGACCCCGACCGGACCCCGCCGCCGGCCGTCCGCATCCGGCGCAGCCCCCGAAGCCATCCGATAGGGCTTGACGACGGGGTGGAGGTAGCCGTTGCAGCGCCCGGGTTGGCGACCGACACCGGGCTGCGAGGCGAAACCGTCTACTATTACACGCTGTTTACGCCAGAAACGGGCGCGCTGGAGTCTTCGGCGGCCCCGAACAACCGCGTCTCCGCCACGGCCACATCGCCCTATGGTTTCGCCGACCGGCTCTATGCCCTTTTGCCCGCCATTTACCGGCGCTACGACGCGGCACCGCCCGTACACGACTCACTCGAACCAGGAAACCTTGCCCACGGCGTGCTGCGCCGATTCCTCGACTTGCCCGGAGCGCAGCTCGACCAGCTATACAGCCTCTGCAGGGCAGCCCTGAACCTGCACGACCTGGACCGGGTTGACGGACAGCTTCTTCCGTTGCTTGCCCAATGGATTGGATGGCGGACCGACTACGGGTTGCCCATCGGCGCGCAGCGGCAGGAGATCCGGTTCGCGCCGCAGATCTATCAACGCATCGGCACTGTCGCCGCGATCGAGGCGACGGCCAGACGCCTCACTGGTCTCGATGCCAGGACGCACGAATTCGTGCACAATGTCGCCCGCACCAACGAGCCTGCGCGGCTTAGCCTGTGGTCACTGGCACGTGCGGAGGTCGGTGGCAAGTGGGGGACTCGTGCGCTGGTGTCGGTGAACTTCGCCTACGAAGGCCGCATAGCGCATGTCCGGGACGACGACGGCGCAGACCTGTTCTTCTATCACACCCGTCGGATCCACGGCTGGGACATTTGGTCCAAGAAGCGCCGAGCCGATGGAAACTGGGCTGACAGCAGGCCGGTGGTAGACCGTGTTGGAGCAGATAAACACCCCGCCGCCGCGCGCGCCCACGGCAAGGTGTGGCTGTTCTGGGAAATCTGCAGTCCAGCGGAAGCGCCTGGGCAATCCCGGTGGCGCATAGCGGCCAGGATCCGGGACGCCGCCGGCGAGGTGTCCGAACCCTCGGGACGCCCATTCGGAAATCAGGATACTGAACGCCGTCGTCCGAGCACCGTAGTGGACGGCGACGGCGGCCTTTGGCTGTTTTGGCAGGAAGTCTCCGACGGACGGTGGCAGACCAAGTACAACAGGCATGACGGCTCGAAATGGCAGCTTGAAGTTCCCGCTACGTTGCCGGAAAAGGAGGGAGCTGAACTGCACGACGACCTGTTCGTTCTCGTACGGCCGTCCGGCCCCACCCAGCAGCTGTGGCTGTTCGGGGCGCGTCAGGAGCCTGTTCAGGAGGCGCAAACCCGGTGGACAGTCTGTTACCGCATCAAGCGCGGGCTCGACCCGGCGAACGCCGGTGACTGGGAAGCGATGCGGACGCTGCCGAAACCACGGCCTGACGTCCACGACCGGGAACCTGCCCCCCTGCTGGGGGCCGACAACAGCCTCGAACTGTTCTTCAGTTCGACCCGGCCCGCTACTGCCGGACCTTTCGACGGCGGATGGTCCATCTTTTCGGTCCGGTTACTGGATCCTGGTACGAACGTGTGGGGGGAACCGGAGCCGCTCACAGGCGGTCCTTCATCCCAGAGGGCGCCGGTGGGAGTGCACATCCAGGGCGCCACCCTACTCATGTACCGTTCCAGCGGGCCAATCCAAGACTCCGATGCAGACGGCGTACAGACTTTGGGCACCCATTCCTCCGGCACGACGACCTTCAGCGGACAGCAGAAAGCCCTCTACGGAACGTTCGGCGACATCGGCACGTATACCTACACCGGCAAGGGTGGCGGCAAGGACGCGGACGGACGCATTTCGAGGGATGCGATAGGCCTCTTTCTCGCCGCAGCGGCCCCGCCGCTGTCACCGGAAGAGATGGCCAGGGCGCAGTCCCGCCTCGCCGCCGTACTGCCGGAATTCCTGCCCATAAATGCGCGCGCAATTGTGATCCAACCATAGCCACGTCCGACATGGACCAACGATCAGGAGGGGAGTGAGTACAACGCTATGAGTGACTTCTCTAGATCGCCGTTGGAACTGCTGCTTGAAAGCTTGAACAAGGGGTATGTCGGCATCCACATCGAGCAGGGGGTGCCGATCCTGGACCGGGACCTGAACCTGCTCCAGGACCTTCTGGCCGCCGGTGTGCGCTCGCTGTTTTCCCGTTATATCGGCAACGGGCTGGCTTTCGGGGAGGATGGCTCGGGGGAGGACGGCTTCGCCATTCGGGCTCTTCCGGCGGGGCAGAACAGCAATGATTTCCAGATCACCGGACCGGGTTCCTGCCTGGCCGGCGGTATCGAGGCCACGGTTGAGGCGACAACTACCTATGACAACCAGCCGTCGCGCCCTGATGGCCGGCATGTCCCGAAATTGAGTACGCCCACGGCTGCCCAGCCGGACCCGCGTATCGATACCGTGTATCTGGATGTGCTTCTCACCGAGGTGGACGAAACGACGGATACTGCTCTTGCCAACAGTGAGGACGTGGGGATGCAAACCTCCGTTCGGCTCAAGCCTGAATGGTCTGTTTTGGTTGCGGAAGGTGGGCAGGTGCCCGCGCCGACGAAAGGGCACGTGCATTACCCTCTCGCCGAGTTGCGCCGCCGCCGTGGTGAAGACGCCATTACTTCCGGGACTTTGGATCTGGAGGGAACGAAGGCGGAAAAGATCACCGACCTCCGACAGCGGAAGTTGACCCTGTCCCACCTTGAGACCCGTCTGAGCCTGCTCGAAAAAGTACTTATCGCGCCGACCTTCGCCCAGAACACGCCGCTGCAGCCATTGACAGGCCAGATCCATCAAGAGGTCACCCTGACTGGGAACAATTTCGACAAGGGAGGGATCAAAGTCTTCTTCGATAGCGTCCCTGCCACCGTCGCGGCGACGTTTTCTTCCAACCAAATCAAAGTTCTGGTTCCAGGGGGCCTCACGCCGAACGGGACCGGGCGAACCGTAAGAATCACTGTTGCCAACGAGGTTGCCTCCGCTGTCTGTGACAAACCGTTCCGCGTGAGGGCGGTGCCAGCCTTCGTTGCCCCACCGAACGCGCAGTTCTCTCCGGCTAGTGGTAGTGCGGGAACCGAGGTCGTTCTGTCGGGATTCAACTTCAATGCCAGTGACCTGACAGTATTTTTCGAGGGACAACCCGCTCCAGTCGTTGGACAAGCGACAAATAATTCAGTCAAGGTGCAGGTTCCCGATGGACTGGCCACCGGCGCGGCAGTCGCCATCAAGGTGAACACTCGTGAAGGCAGCGTGCAAAGTGACGATCAGTTCCGGGTGGAAAATCCGCCTCCGAGCCTCACCGGATTTACGCCGCCTGTGGTCGCTGTTGGGGGTACGGTCACGCTGCGCGGTCAAAACTTGGATGTCCCTCCGGTGCGCGTGGAATTCACCGTCGAAGGCTTCGCCCCCGTCCGGGCAGGACTCACTGACCCTGCCACGCCGACTCAAATCAAGGCGGAGGTGCCCGATCTGACCTTCGGCGCGGAGGGGCAACGGCAGGCCCGGATCAAGGTGACGACCGGTTCAGGATCGGACGTCAGCGCCGGTTTGATCACCATCACCCGTACCTAGGGTCAATAAACTCACCATGCCGTGGTCACGGGAGGCCTTCGCGGGATCAGCTGGCCGGGATATAGGAGGATTTGATGGTTTTCACTTTGTATCCGGATCCGCCGGTGGCACCGAGGACTGTGCCCGCCGGCGGCCGGGGGGATGCCGGCTTTGTCCAGTCCGCAGGCACACCTGTACCGGAGTTCACTGGCATTTATGAGCGGATGATGTTCCTGCGGGTGGCGATGATCGGGGGCTCGGTGGCTCCGACCGTGTTCATGCAGGCGGGGAGGGGCCCGGCGGTGGCGGTGGCGGCGGCGACGCAGCCGGTCTTCCGCGCCACCCGTCCCGACGGCGCCGGTACCGGATTTGTAGGGGACGTGTTCCTGGTCCCCGGGGTGGGAAACGTCCTGCGTCTCGTGGTGGGGTTTGACCGGGCGACTGAGGAGACGTGGACGCTGGGGATCCGGAACAACGACCCGTCTGCGGAGCGGCACTTCACCTGGGTGGTGGCCGACAGCGAGGCCGAGACGGTCCAGCCTTGGGTGGACCCCGGATCGTTTATCCCGGCGTTCGCGGACCCGTCCTTCACTCCGGCGGGCGGCGCGTCCGGGACGTCGGTGACGCTGTCCGGAAGGAATTTCCACATTGGCATGCCCAGGGTAACGTTCGGTACCGTTCCGGCGGCACTGCTGGCCCCTCCGGCACCGGGTGCTCTGACCGTGTCGGCGCCCGATGGTTTAGTCAATCCCGGGCAGCCGGGCGCAGACTTGCCCGTCAGCGTCGAAACCGCCGCCGGCACCGCCGTAGCCTCCGGTGTTTTTCATGCTGTGCCGCCGGCACCTGCCTTCGCCGCTCCGCCTTTTGCACCCGAACCAGCTCTTCTCGGGAGGAAGCTTCTGCTGCACGGTCGGAATTTCCACTTTGCTCCTGTGACGGTTGAGTTCCGTGCATTGGAGTTTTTTGATGATGATTCTCGCCTTCCTGTTCCTGGGGAAGTCCTCGGGCGACCCAGCGCCACCGAAATGACCGTGCGGATACCGACGGGTGTCTTCGTACTCGGCCCCATCGGTAAAATATCGGTTACGGTGACGACCGCAGGAGGTTCCGTCACGTGCGCCCAGGCGCTTCGGATTCTGGTGGCTCCGCCTACGCCGGACCTTGAGGATTTCAGCCCCTCAGCTGTCGAGGTCGGCGCAGAGGTTACGCTGAACGGCCAGGATTTCGACGGTTCTCCAGTGACTGTCACATTCAGTGTGGAGGGCCAGGCCCCGGTCCCGGCCGTCCTCCTTGAGCCGCCGACAGCGACCCGCATCAGGGTGACAGCGCCAAGCCTTGGCCCTGAAGCGCAAAAACGGGCCCGGATCATCGTCCGGAACCAGTTCGGAAGCAGCGCCAGCGCAGAACTCATCACCATCAACCACGCTGTGGGTTAGGAGGAGGAGCTGACATGGTTTTTGCACTGTTTCCGGATCCGCCGGTGGCGCCACTGGCTGCGCCCGTCGCAGGGCGGGTGGATGCCGGCTTTGCCCAGCTGGCGGGGGAAGCGTTACCGGAGTTTGCCGGGATCTACGCGCGGATGATGTTCCTGCGGGTAGCGATGGTCGGCGGCACGGTGGCGCCGTCGTTGTTCGTGCGGGCAGGGCAGGGTCCGGCCGTGGCGGTAACGGCGACGACGCAGCCGGTGTTCCGGGCCACACGCCCCGAGGGCGGGGGAACCGGTTTCGTGGGGGATGCGTTCCAGGTCCTGCAAGCTGGCGTTCCGGGGGCCGGGACCGTCACGGGCGTCGTGGTGGGGTTCGACCGGGCGACCGAGGAGACGTGGACGCTGGGGATCCGGAACAACGACCCCGGCCGCGAGGGCTACTTTACGTGGGTAGTGGCCGAAAGTGAGGGCGAGGCGGTGCAGCCGTGGGCGGACCCGGCGTCGTTCGTCCCGGCGTTCGCCGATCCGCCGGCGGCGCAGTTCACCCCGGACGACGGGGCGCAGGGCACCCCCGTGATTCTCTCTGGGCGGAATTTCAATGTCGGCATCCCGCGGGTGTTCTTCAGTGCGGCGGAGGCGGCGCTCCTCGCGCCCCCCGCCTCCGGGACCCTGACGGTTGCCGTGCCCGAGGGGCTTCTCGTCTCCGGGGAGCCGGGGGCGGACGTCCCCGTCAGCGTCCAGACCGCCGTCGGCACCGCCGCCGCGGCGACCCCATTCCGGGTGCTGGCCGAGCCTCCGGCGTTCGCCGATCCGGCCTTCGACCCGGTGAGCGGGTGGCCCGGCAGGCCCGTCGCGCTGTGCGGGCGGAACTTCAATGCGGGTAGGACCCAAGTGTTCTTCGGCCACCAGACAGCGATAGTGGTCGGGCACCCTACCGCGACATCCTTGACTGCCCTCGTGCCCGAGGGGCTTGTCCATCCCGGGGAACCGGTTGCGGATGTACGGGTCAAGGTAGAGACACGCGCGGGTACCGCCGTCGCCGGGACCGCCTTCCGCATCCTCCTCTCCGAACCTCCCCAATTCGGTGATCCGCCCTTCAATCAAGTGAGCGGGTGGCCTGGCACGGCGGTTACGCTGTTCGGGCGGAATCTCGACACCGGTACCCCGCAGGTGTTCTTCGGCCGCCAGGAGGCGACCGTGCGCGAGCCCCTTGCGGCTCATAAATTGATGGCTGTCGTACCCCAAGGACTCGTGGCCCCAGGGGAAGAGGGGGCGGACGTGCCAGTCTCCGTCCACACGGTCGCAGGCACTGCTACTGCCAGCGCCACCTTCCACATTGAACCGCCTAAGCCGGAATTTGCTAAGCCGTTCTTGTCAACACAAGAAGCCCAATTGGGCGAGTCGATAACACTGCACGGCTCCAACTTTCATTTTGCCCCCGTGAAGGTGTTTTTCCGGCAGTCATCCGGTGCATTGGTGGTCAAGCAGGGGGCCATTGTGGGCAGGCCAAGCCCTACGGTGATAGACGTACGGGTCCCGTCCTTGCCAGCCCGGGATTTCTTGGTGGTCACGGTAGAGACCGCAGGAGGCTCCGCCATTTGTCCCCTGCGCCTTCGGGTAACCCCCGGCCACCATCTTTAGCCACGCCGGGAGGTTGACATGGTTTTTGCACTTTTCCGGATCCGCCGGTGGCGCCGCTGGGTGTGCGGCTCCAGGGATCCCGTATGGGCTCCATGGAACTGGATCAGGTGCGCGAACTGGAGGAAAATATGTCCCAAGTCCTTCGAAAGCAGGAGCCTTCCCGCCGGTGATAACAACGATGGTGCGAGATGAACGCCCATAGCCGTGGCCACCTAACCGTCTTCGTCTGGGCGGTGGTTCTGTCGTGGCTTCTGTCTGCGTGTATGACGGCAGGCGGCGACCGCGGCGACTCGTTTTCCAGCAGTCCCGTCGCTACTGTAGGCAATGGGCAGAACACCCCGCCGTCGAATCGGCCCACTGACGACACGGACAAGAGCCAAGCCAGTGGAGCGTCCGAAGGGCCCGGCGGCTCTGGCCCTGGCGGCGTGCGAAGTCAGCCGCAAGGCCCGGGTCCTGGTCAACAACCGCTGCCCGTGCCAGGCCAGCCCACTACTCGGACGAAAGCCCCCGAGGCCCCCGGCCAGCTGCCCGCTCCGCCGCCGGGACCGCCTGCCCCCAACCAGCCATCCGCACCGGAGACCGTAGTACTCGAATGGTTGCCGATAGGCCCGGTTGGGCGGGGAGACCCGGTCTGGTACGTGGACCTGAAGGACCTGGACTGCCAGTCGCTCGACGGGTATTCCGAACCTTTTGACACCATGCAAGCAGCGGCAAAGACACTCTGTCTAGGTTTGAAAGGCGACCAGGTTGCCTGGCAGAAAGTGGTCTCTGCCCTGGACACGATGCCGCCGCCACCTTCGGACGACTGCTGGTCCGTAACCGCCTACCATGTGCTCGGCAATGTCGCCGCTTCCCGGAAGCAGAAGCCAAATGCGCTCGTGAAACTTGCTCCCCGCCCCGGGACCGCCTGCGCTCCTGAACTCAAGGGCCTCGAGGACGACGGCGGCATTTCGCCGCCTTCCCTGGTGTGTCCCGGCTCTGTGATCGTCCTGCTGGGGAATGTCACCGGCCTCCCCGTTGGCACCGTTCGTTCGGTTAAGGTGGGAACAACAACGGCGCCTGTACGCCAGCGGCAGAGCTCCACGAATAATGACTACCCCCTTGAGTTTTACTTCCTGGCGCCGCCCCTTAGCGCAGGGGACCCGACCACGGCTGACGTCAGTATCGCCGACGCCGATTGGGTGGTGAAGGGATCTGCTTCTTTCGAGTACGCAGCTGATCAGAATGAATGCCGGCAGACCCCGGGCGTCATCCCGTGACGAAGACCAGCGGACAAGAGCATTCCACTGGTCGCGTACCCCTGCAAGGTCCTGCCCAACGTATAGCTGTAACGTCGCAGTAACGCCACATCCGGACACTGTTGGTGGGGACGTGCAGCAGCGATGCCTTGCGAATAGCAATTCAAGTGAATTATCTGATGCTTATGGCCCCTGGCTTTGCGAGCCACGATGCCTTGCGAGGTGAAAGACATGTCAGTTTTGCTGGCCCATCCCGAAGCCCGTCCTAGCTCAGTCCCGTTGGCTTCCATTCCGGCCATGGAGGGCGCAGGACACGAAAGATTCCCCCGCCACAGGTGCTCAGCGGCCCACAGACCGAGATAGTGCTGATGCACGATGCACTCTTGCAGCCGCCGGCGTCCATTCAACTTTCTCTGGGTGCTGATCTTATCTTTGCTTCTCTCTGCGTGCGTGACGACTAACAGCGACCGCGGCTCGGCTTACAGCGCGCCCGGCACTTCAGCGGATGCCGGCGCGGACACGTCGGCCGGGGCAGCTGCCCCTAGCGGGACGGCGACTGGAGGATCGGGCGGCTCGAACGGATCTAGTGACGGCACCGGTGACGGCCGCAACCAGGCGCAGCGTCCGGCTCCGGGACAACAGCCCGCGCCGCCTTCCAAAGGCCAGCTGCCCGGTCAGCCAGCCCCCGGTCAGCAAGCACCGGGTCAACCAGCATCGGGTCAGCCGGCGCCGGATCCGCCGGCCCCGGGTAAGCCTCCCGCGCAGCCGCCCGGTCCGCCGGCGCCGGGTCAGCCTCCCGCGCAGCCGCCCGGTCCGCCGGCCCCGGGTCAGCCTCCCGCTCAGCCGCCTGGTCCGCCGGCGCCTGGTAAGCCTCCCGCGCAGGAGACCGCCGTACTCGACTGGCTGCCGATCGGCCCGGTAGGCCGAGACGATCCGGTCTGGTACGCGGGACTAAAGGACCGGAACTGCGGTGTCGTTCCGGATTCCGACGATCCCCCCGTCACCGTGGAGCGAGTGGCGCGAAAGCTGTGCCTGGGCCTGAAGGGCCAAAAGGCTGCGTGGGAAGAGGGTGCAGCGGCTTTGGACACGATGCAGCCGCCAAAACTGCCGAATTCCGATTGCTGGTCCGTAAAAGCCTACGAAGTGCTGCGCGATGTGGCTGCTTTCAGACGGCAGAAGCCGGATGTGCCGTTCAAGCTTGCACCCCTCCCCGGCACTGCCTGCCCGCCAGAGCTCAAAGACCTTAGTGTCGTGGGCCGCCCGTCCGATTCCGTCTGTCCGGGCGACATCATCCTCCTGGGTGGAACTCTGGGCGGCCTCCCCGCTAACAGCATCAGTGAGGTCAACGTCGGCACGACGACGGCCAAGGTGGGGCGTCGTGCGAGTCCCCCCGGCGACAGCTACCCATTGGGGGACTTCTACTTCAAAGCACCGACTCCCGTGCAGGGAGCGCCGGCCACGGTGGACGTCACTGTCGCCAAGGCCAAACTTTCGGTGAAGGGAACGGCGTCCTTCGCATACGCGGTGGACCAGAACACGTGCCTCCAAGCGGCGCCGGGCAACATCCCATGACGGAAGCCCACGGTGACGAGCGTTCGTCGTGGTCCCGCGCCCTTGGTGTGGTTTCGGCCATCGGCCCGCCGGTCACGGTGGCGACGGCGCTGCTGTTCTACTTCGGCTGGGCACGTGCGGAAGCCCAGGCAGCGCAGATGGGTCTGGATGTGAGCCTGTTCGGATACGCTGTGCAGGACTACATCCTGATCAGCATCAACGCGCTCTTTCTGCCGCTGGTCTGCCTCCTGGTCGTCAGCGTCGTCTGGGTGGCCCTGGACCGCTGGCTGCGCCGCCGCATCGAGGAGGGCAGCGGCCGTGCGGTCATCGTCCGAGCCGCCGGCATTGCCGCCCTGGCCAGTGGGCTCGTGGTCGGCGTCAGTCTACTTCTGGCCATCGTTGAGCCTGCACGGACGGCGCTGTATACGCCGTACTTGATGGCCCTGGGCGTGCTCGTGGCCACGTGGTGCGTGCGCCTCCGCCGTCTGGGCCGGGACGCCAAACGACCAGCGCTCACCACGGAACAGCGGGCGGTGGAAACCACGCTGGTCCTTAGCATCGTGACACTGTTGCTCTTCTGGGGCACGGCTGACTATGCCCAGGCGCTGGGTCGTCGGCTGGCAGTGAATTTCGAGCAGGGAGTCCAGTACATGCCCCGGGCGGAGGTCTACTCACTCAAGCCGCTAGGAATCGGCACGGATGCCGTCAAGGAGATGAAAGTGGGTAGCGGGGAAACAGCCCTCTACCGTTACAGCGGTCTGCGCCTGCTGGTGCTCAGCGGCGGACGTTTCTTCTTCCTGCATGACGGCTGGACACCGCGGGATGGAACAGTGATAGTGCTCCCGGACGACAACTCGGTCCGAATCGAGTTCAAAAGATAGTTTTGGTTCGGCCAGTTCTGCAGCAGCGGGCCTGGCACAATCGTTTAGCGGCTGTGGATCGGGTCGAACGGCGGGTGCTTCCCTTACCGGGCGGCTAGGGAGTTTACGACGGAGCATCCATGGATTGACGGGCCCACGGGTTACCCGTCTGGCTCCCTGGGCCACCGTGGCCATCTGGGATGCGACGTCGGCCGGCGCCGGCGAAGAGCGGTAAATGGATTGAGAGAATCCGCGATGGCTGCTCATCTCTAGAGGGCGTTGTCACTAAGGCCTTTGCCCCGGACTCCAGTGACAATGGTAGTGACTGATGTGCACGCGTTGCCGGGGTGCTGAGCTCACGCTACTTCGCTTCACGATACTGCATACTGCTAGATGCGCCCGGCCATTGACACCCCTTACCGAAATGCGGATCCTCGTGACTAGAACTGTTCCAGCTCGGAGTCGCGCTGGATTGGGGGGCACCAATGGTAGGCGGCAACTTTTCCAATTTTCAGCTGAGCCTGTTCCAGTCGTGGAAACTCCGCAGGGACTCGTGCGTTATGCATGTTGCGGCCCGTCAACAGCGGCTCATAACTGCGCTGGCTATTCACGGCACCCGCCCGAGGAGCTACTTGGCAGGGCTTCTGTGGCCGGAAAGTAGCGAGGCTCGGGCCCTAGAGAGTCTGCGGGTGAGCATGCACCTGGTCTCACTGCAGGTTCCGGGCCTCTTGGTCAATGGCGGCGCAGAGCTTTCGCTAAGCGACTTGGTGGACGTTGACTTGCACCGGGTCCGGTCCTGTTTGCGGGAGATCAGCCAAACCGGTCCTAACGGGAATGTTGCTTCGTACCTGAACCTTTTACGCGATGCCGAACTGCTGCCGGGCTGGTACGAGGACTGGGTGCTCTTTGAACAGTGCAGATTGCGGCAGGAGCGGCTCCACGCGTTCCACATCATTGCTCGCGAGACGCTCGCGCGCTGCGACTATGAGGCTGCCTTGGAGGCATCGGAGGCAGCACTTGAACTTGAACCGCTCTACGAAAGTGTCGTCGGACTTCTCATTCAGGCTCAACGGCAGCAGGGCAACAATGCTGCCGCCCTTCGGGCCTTCGAGAAGTATCGAGCGAAGCTGAACGATGACATGGGCCTTGCACCCTCGGAGGGGATTCTGCAACTCGTCTCGGACATCCTGTAAGAGCCGGGCCTGGCATGACAGTCACCAAAGAATCACCGTTACCACTAAGAACCGTAGACTCTTCGCTCGGAACGCGCAACGGTATCTGCATCCCAATTCGGGAGGATGGTCTACAGCGGAACGTAAGTCGCCGAGCAATTACAGGGGCTTCTCTGGGTTCGCGGATGGGTCGTGTGAGCTAGATGGTTATTGATGCATAATGTTCGCAGGCACCCAAATGGGTTCGGATTATCTGAAACCGGAGATAAGGAATGATAACGCACATGGTGTAACAATTCGTTAAATCCGGCAGAGCTCCCATCGGCCGTTATTTAGGTCATCCGATGACTAGCAAAAGTTCAATTCGAATTGGCGACGCATTCTGGGATTCTCCTACCAGCCAGAAATTTACGATGTGAATATAAGGAGTGTTGATATGCGCATTCCAATTTTTCTATCTGCCCCCACTGCATTGAATCCAAAACAAGAAGAAGTGCGTGGCCGAGTAGTGGGTATCCTGAACGATTTCGGCTTGGAGCCTCGGGCTCTTGGATGCAAAGAGTACCCGACGGAGTATCCGCTTCGGGAGGTTGCGGTCATCGCTAAGCATTGCTCTGGCGGTTTGATTCTCGGCTTTGAGCAATTTCGAAGTACAGAGGGGACTCTAAAGCCAGGAACGGAGCACGAAGTCCGAGTGAAGGATAGAAGGTTCCCAACGCCCTGGAACAACCTTGAAGCTGGAATATTATTCGGTCTCAGGTTATCCTTACTCATATTCCGTGAAGACGGAATTGACGGAGGTTTTTGATAACGGAGTTTCTGATGCTTTTGTGAACAGGATGCCCCCAGCCCATTTCGGTTCAGGCGAACTTGATGAAATGCGAGAATTAATATTGAAATGGCAAGGAGGGTACATGAACATTACTACAGGCTTTAGTAGTTCTGACCCGCCACGCAGGTTCTTATCGTCCTCTCGTCCTCGGGGTCCTCGATGTAGGGCACCCAGACATCGTCGACCTGTACCTTGCTCAGGCTGGGTCGGCGAAGCCTGAGATGTGATCGATGTGGTGGTGCGTGGCCACCACAACGTTAAGGCGCGTCGGTGTTCGCGGACCGATTACGGACCACCGAGGCCGCCGCGCCACGCAGGACGTTCGCGCAGTTTCATTCGCATCTGGCCGAAGTGGACTGACGATGCTTCGGACATCTAAGGCCACAGTCACAGTGCGCATGTACAACGTCGGCTTCGGCGACGGTTTCTGGTCAGTGAAGCAAGACTGCGGGGCGGATGTTGGTTGACTTTGAAGTTTTTCCGGCCGGTTAGGGCTCAAGTCGACGGAGGCAGGGCCTTGGGTCAAACTGATGGGGAATTCGGTCCTTACCAGAGGAGAGCCTGGTCGGCGAGCGAGGTCACCCCTGCGGGATAATGCAGCTCCGGCGTAGCACTTCCACCAAGGTTGCGCGCGGGCGAAGATCATCATCCGGGAACAAAGCACGAGCAGAAGTTATTATGGCTCGAACCACGTCCCTGAGCGTCACATCGCCAACCGGAAGGAAGTCGCACGCCCTGACCACCATGCAGAGCAGCCGGACCACGTTTGAACAGACCCCCGCGTTGCCATCTTCACCAGATCCGGAGGCAACGTGCAGGGCGGGAGAAAGCCGGGAGCGTGACGTGCTGGTGGGCCCGGTTGACGGTGGAGTCCACGGAGACTTCCGAATCGCTCATCCCGGCAGCGTCGGCCTCCGCAGGGATCCGGACTGAGTCTTGTCCCAGTCTTCGTCGCCGCTGAAGCAGCGGCGGCGTTTCCAGACCGTGTCCGACTGCGGAACAGGACCCCGGCGATGCCGGACACGCGTACTCCTGAAAACCAGGGTACAGGGGCTCTTTAAGGTTCACGGGGGATTGATTCCGTGTCGTAGCTAAGAGGGGCCCGTGGCCCTGCTGGGATGAGTGTGTCTCAGCATTCAACCTGGAACAGGACCACGAGCCTTGAATGAGCCTACCGGGGTGGCTACCGACGCTGCCGCCAGCATCTTCAACCTGCCTGACTACTGCGTCGAGTCCGTCAGCGTCCTGGCGGACGGACAACGCCAGATTATTGTCGAAACCGACCAGCCTCCGGGCTGCACGACGTGTGGTGTCGTTGCGGCACGGCGGAAGGAACGGCGCTCAGCGGACCCGTGACATCCCTGTCGCCGTCCAGGTCCTGTGGTCCAAATCCCGCTGGTATTGCGATGAACCGGTCTGCGCCCGGCTCTCGTTCTCTGAATCCACGACCCAGATCCCTCGCGGCGCACGGTTCACCGGAAGGCTCCGGGGCCACGTAGTTGATGTGGTTGTCCGGTCCGCCGGGCAGTGTCCGAGACCGCCGCCGCGTTCGCTGTGTCCTGGTGGTTAGTCCGTGCAGCGCTGACCGAAGCCTGCTTCCTGACGCTGTTCGAGGTGGATGAGCTGAGTCCGCGGCTGCTGGGGATCGATGAGCACCGGTTCCGGTCCGTGCGGTATTTCCGTGATGCTGAGTCCAGCTAGTGGATCCGGCACGAACCGTGGATGACCACCATCTTGAATCTGGACAGAGGCCAGGTCCTGGGCGTCGTGGACGGCAGGGACCACAAGAGCGTCGGCGACTGGCTCTTCGCCCGACCGCTCCAGTGGCGGCTCGGCGTGCAGGTCGTCGCGATCGACCTGTCCGCGGCGTTCCGGATGTGGCTTCCCCGGATCGCTGTCGCGGTTGATCACTTCCATCTGGTCTCCCTCGCCAATCAGGTGGTGACCGAGGCGCGGCAGAACCTCTCCCAACAGGTCAAGGGCCGCCGCGGCCGGAGTATCGACATGGCCTGGGCGCACCGGATGCTGCTCGTGCGCGCCGGCGAGACGCTCCCCGACACTGCAGCCCACCGGCTCGAAGCGGTCTTCGACGCCGATGACGCCACCGGCAAGGTGCAGGCAGTATGGAAGGTCAAGGAACAGCTGCGGATCCTGCTGCGCACCATCTCCCTGGTCGAGGCCGCCGCAGCGAAAGACGAACTCCGGTCCTCGTTGCGGCGGCAGGACGGCCCGAGACGAACAAGCTCTACCGCACGGAGTGCCGCTGGTGGAAGGAGATTGAGGTAATCATCGTCATCGGCGCCAAAACCGGCAAGGTCGAGGCGAATAACACGGGAATCAAGCACATCAAACGAACCGCCCGCGGCTACCGGAACTCCGGCAACTACAAATCGATTATCCTCATGAGAAGTGCCGTCCGGACGGCGGCATGACACTCACCCGGGAAACACTTTCTCCACCAACCGCCAAGAGCCGGTACAGGTGCGCCGACCTGGCCGGAGCCGACACCTGGATCGATGCCGCCGGGATGCCTCCCTCCAACACTTGTAACGCCCAAGTAACGGCATCTACGCAGACTGGGGGTGGCTGACGACACATGCTGTCCATGCCAGGCTTGGGCCGGCAAGCAGCCGAACAAAGAATTGTTCCATTTTCGGGAGAACCGAGTCGGCAGGCTCACGTACTGCCGGGCCGGATGAAGCCCTGCTTCAGGAAGGGAGGCCGGTGATGGCTGGCGAGGATACTCCCCAAGAGGCTGACCAGGCGAAGGCAAGGTACGAGGTCATTGTCCGTGCCGGTGCCGGGGCCGGGGCTGCGGAAAGGATGGACATGCGCCGGGTGGCGGACATGGACCTGGACCGTGTGCCCGATCCGGAGGGAGGGGTCCGGCTGCTGGTCGACATGGATGAGGCGGCCCGTCTCGTCGGGAGCGGATTCGAAGTCACAATCGTCCAGGCCGCACCCGCAGGTCCGCTGGACCCCTCGCTGATCATGGACGACGACGCCGCGGCCGCCTGGCTCGAGGAACGCCTTGGCGGCACGGAGCAGGAGGGAGAGGTCTGATGTACCGCACGGTTTCCCAACTCGATACCACCGGCAGCACCCTCGCGGCGACCCATCCGCAGCTCTGCACGCAATTCACGCTGCCCGAGTCCTCGGTCCAGGGCCGGCCGGTCCGTGCCCTGCGGCTCCGTGCCGGCGGCGGGGACAACCGCCGGTGCGTGTTGCTGGTGGGCGGCACGCACGCGCGCGAACTGATGAACCCGGACCTGCTCATCGAACTGGCCGTCGACCTCGTGGCCAGCTACCGGACAGGAAGCGACGTGGTCCTCGGCGGCCGGATCTGGCCGGCCGCCGATGTCAAACTGATCCTGGAGACTCTTGATGTGTACCTGCTGCCCTGCGTGAACCCGGACGGCCGCCACTTCGTGATGACCGTCGATAGCCTGTGGCGCAAGAACCGGCGCGACAACCCGGGGACCCCCTGTGACGGGGTGGACCTGAACCGCAATGCGGACCTCCTCTGGGGCGTCACAGAAGGGCAGACCTCCTGCGACCCGTGCTCGGAGGTCTATTGCGGACCGTCCGTGTTTTCGGAGCCCGAGACCCGCAACGTCCAGCACCTGCTCGATTCCCGCGGCATCGATTGCTTCGCCGACGTGCATTCCTATTCCGAATTAGTGCTCCACCCCTGGGGACACGCACCGACCCAGACGACGGACCCAACGAAGGGGTTCACCACCCTGCCGACGACTGCCTGCCAGCCAATCACGGACCCGAGTTACGCCGAGTACATGACGCCGCGGGACCTGACGCGCTTCGAAAGCGTCGGAGACCGCATTGTTCAGGCCATCGCCGACGTGCGCGGCCGACAATACACCAGGGAATCCGGGCTCGGCTTGTATCCCACCACGGGGACGCTGAGCGACTATGCCTACGCACGCCACATTGCCGACGGTGCGCAGCACAAGACCTACGGCTTCACCCTCGAGGCCGGCCCCTGGCAGGGCAGCGTGGCCGAATCCTTCCACCCTGCCAATCCCGAACCGGTCAAGCGGGAGGTCGAGTCGGGTCTGCTGGAACTGCTCCAGCAGTCCATCTGCGCCATCGAGCTGATCGGCTCGAAGCTGCTAGACCGCGACACGGAGGTCGTTGCGCTGCGCCGGGCCAGGGACGAACTCGGCGGCACCGAGCAAGGACGGAGCTGGATCGCACTGTTTGAACAGCTCCAGGCACCGCTGATCAGCCTCGTGCTGGAGGATCCCGAGCTGGCCGGGCGTGCCGCGCGCCTCGTGACCGCTGCCGGGGCGCAGGTGACCGACAATGGTGCCATCCTGGCCCCGGAGACAGCCGGCGAGGCCAATGAATTCCTTCACGCCCTGGCCGAGCGCGGCCCCGCAGAGCTGCGGCCCGACCTGCAAGCCGTGCGGGACCGGTTGGGCGCTTTTGCCGGGCTTTCCACCTCAGAGATCGTGCACGAGCTCATGGAGCGAGGACCCACAGACGCCTCGGTCCCGGGCGACGGCAATAGGGGCAGTCTTGGAGGGAATGGCCCTGTCGAGCAGGGTGATTTCCAGGGCGACCGTCTTTCTCAGGTAACCGTTCCACCGGAGCTTGAAGACGATGAGCACCGCAAGCGGTGGGGCTTGGGCGAAACACCGGAGGACCGAGGGCCCTACATGGTGGAGCTGAACGTGCAGCACATGAATGGCCTCGCCGGGGCGGCGACCGCGTTCGTGAACCTGTTCAAGAATGCCCTCGTGCCGGAGGGTGAGAGCGCGGCTGGCCCGCCTTGGCATCTGGTGAAGATCTCGAAGACATATTTCCGGTGCGAAATGAAGCTCGACGAGTGGAAGAAGCTGATCGCCGCGGACGAGGAAGTCGCCGTCGAGCGAGCCCACAGAGAGGCCGGCCAGGGCGCGAACCAAGGGATGGATGATTTCACCTATCGGTCCGTCTACAGGCTCTGGCCGGATTTCCCCGTTCAGGCGAGTATCACGAGGTCGCTCTCCACGATTAAAGCCGACGCGGCCCTGCGTTCATTCGATGCGACCGGCGAGAATATCACATGGGCCGTGATCGATTCCGGCATTGACGCCAGCCACTGGCAGTTCGGGTCGGATAGCGACCACGCGCTCTGTGACCCTCGGGTGCGTAACCTTCACCGGTGTTTCACACCCGTAAACGGTCAGCAGTTAGACGATCCCGACGAGGAAGCCGTGGACGGTCCGCCCCTTACCGAGGAGCAGCGGCAGCGCCGGCTGCAGGAGCACCGCACGCACGCGCTGCAGGATCCGCTCGGGCACGGCACCCACGTCGCCGGGATTATCGCCGGTCGAGCGCCCGGAGACGTCGAGATCGTAGTGCTGGAGAGGCGACAGAACATCGCTTCCGGCGATGAGGATGAGAATCGGCCCAAACTCAGAACCAGCACACGGCAGCGGGTTATCCAGAGCGACCGTGAGCGCCAGCGTTTCCACGGCGTCGCGCCCGAATGCAGGCTTGTCAGCTTGCGTGCGCTGGACGAGAACGGTGCAGGCAGATCGAGTAACATCGTCCGGGCCTTGGAATACATCCGGGAACGGCTGAATGACAACCCCAAGCTTCTGCGCGTGCAGGGGGTGAACCTGAGCGTCGGCTACGAGTTCGACGCCGAGATGTTCGCCTGCGGTCAGAGCCCGCTCTGCACGGAGGTCAACCGGCTGGTGCGGGCGGGGGTGGTCGTGGTCACCGCGGCGGGTAACACCGGCTACTCAAGCCTAAGTGCAGGTACCAGGATCACCCGGGTGGGGCTGTCGAATACCATCAACGATCCGGGAAACGCCGAGGACGCCATCACAGTGGGCTCGACCCACCGGGAGGCACCGCACACGTTCGGAATTTCCTACTTTTCCTCGAAGGGGCCGACCGGGGACGGCAGGCTCAAACCCGACTTGGTCGCGCCGGGAGAGCGCATCATCTCCTGTGCCGCAGGTTCCGGGCTAAGCAAGGCGTGGGGGATGCTGGAGCCCGCGCCGGCCACGGGCGGGGACAGCACCTCAGCGGCACCGGGTGCCTCGTGGGGACAGGGCACGCCCAACGGCGATGCCCCCGCAGCCGCTGAAGACACCGGACCGAAGGGGCGACAGAAACGGGCCTACTACGTCGAAGATAGCGGTACCAGCATGGCGGCTCCGCATGTGTCGGGCGCGATTGCTGCGTTCCTCTCCATCCGGCGGGAGTTCATCGGTCGCCCGCTCGAGGTGAAGAAGACGTTTCTCAGCGCCGCGACCCCGCTTGGGCGGGAGCGGTACTTCGAGGGCCATGGCCTGGTCGACCTCATGAGGGCAATTCAGTCAATATAGGAGGGCTTCGTATGATCGTCGGACAGTTTGATGTCGAGTTCCGCAGGGACGGCTCGGTCTTCGACCAAGAACAGGCAGCGTCACTGCTCTCCGGGCTCCGTGACGCCTCGGACCTGCTGGTGCTGTCCCACGGTTGGAATAACGACAAGGCGGACGCAGAAAAGTTGTACGACGCTTTCCTGGCAAATCTCGCCCAGTTGCAGGAGCGCGCGGCGGACGGTGCTGCGCCTAAGCTGGCTGTCCTGCGAGTGTTCTGGCCGAGCAAGAAGTTCACCGACGCCGACCTCATCCCCGGTGGCGGCGTCGCCTCAGCAAATGCCGAGAACGACCGGGCGTTGCTGCGCGCACTTTCAGCCCTCAAGCACGATCCCGACCGCCTCGGCGAGGCCGGCGAAGACTCGGCCCGAGCCGGAAACATCGACCAAGCGACCGCCCTGATCGACCAACTGGAGACGTCCGAGAGCGCGAGGCGCGAGTTCGTCCTGAGGATTCGCAGCGTACTGAACCCCGATGAGGCGCACGAAGACGACGGTTCCTATGAATTCTTCGACCGGGATCCCGAGGAGTTGTTCGACGCGTTCTCGGTCGGGGTGCCGGTGGACCTGCCGGTCGGCGAAGGCGGGGTCGCGGCTGTGTCGGACGGCGGTGCGGCGTTCTTGGGGGACTTGCTGTCCGGGACCAAGGCCGCGGCGCGGCGCATCACGAACTTCGGCACGTACTACCAGATGAAGGCCAGGGCGGCCACAGTGGGCAGGACTGGTTTGGCTTCGTTGCTCCTGCGGGTACGGGAGAGGTATCCGCAACTGCCCGTGCATCTGGTCGGCCACAGCTTCGGCGGCCGGCTCGTGACGGCGGCTGCCTCAATGATCGAGCCAGGAGATGCTCCCGTAACCATGACCCTGCTGCAGGCCGCCTACTCCCACAACGGCCTGGGCCGGAAGTTTGATGGCCGAAACGACGGGGCGTTCCGCCGAATCCTGGACCGTACCCTCATCTCGGGGCCCGTCGTCATCACGCACACGAAGAACGACCTGGCCGTCGGCATCGCCTACCCGCTCGCCTCGCGCATCGCGCGCGACAACTCCACGGGACTCGGTGACCAGGACGATCCCTACGGCGGCATGGGCCGGAACGGCGCGCAACACACCCCGGAAGTGAGCTTGGACGAGACCGAACTCCGTGCGGTCGCCGTCGGACCAGGCTACAGTTTCCGGCCGGGCAACGTGTACAACCTCAACGCGGATAAATTCATCACCGAACACAATGACGTCACTGGTCGTCCCGTGGTTAATGCAGTTCTCGCCGCTATGGGAACCCGCTGAAGGTTTGGAATGGCGGTTTTGCTGCAACTGACGCAGGGATCCCGGCGATGTCGGGGCTTGAGAGCCCGGCACCGCCATTTGGTACTGATGAAAACCCGCCAAACCAAGCTGAAAGTGACAGCCCAGCGTCCTTGACGGTTCGTCCACGCCAGAGCTGGGTTGAGTCTGACAATGGTGCAGGCAGTCCTCGGCAACGCTTGACCAGCAGGCCCGCCTAGCGTTGGTCAGAAGTTAGCCGCATCACACAGCTTGGTGGCGCAGCCACAGAGGGGGCAATATGTCCACAAATACAGTCGCCAGTGAAGAGAACTTGTACTACGGCATCGGCGCTTGGCGACTCTGGGAAGAGAAGGCGCCCACTAGCCTCCGGTCGCAGAAGCTGCCGCCTGGCGAACTCATCCCGATCGAGACGTATGAGGTCACAACTTTTCGCGAACTGGTGAGAATCGTTGCGTTCCTGAACGTCATGAACAAGAAGCACCATCTCCTCTTCCGCGGTCAGACAGAGGACTTCCCGCTCCGGCCGACACTTCTCCGAGACACCTGGAATGTCCCGTGGCGCGAAGGTGAGAAGGTTGATCTTCGCGACGATCGGCAGTACTACTGGGACGCGTTGGACGTGATGTCCAGCCGCATCGGGGCTGTCCTTCGTGACAAGTTGCCTCGGCATCGACCGTTCGACCGTTTTCGCGACCGAGATGCCTATCGGCTGGCTCCTTGGGCGGTCATCCAACACTACGAATTATGGCCCACTCCTGTGCTTGACTTCACGGGCTCGCTCCGAGTGGCTGCCTCCTTCGCTCTCGGGACCGAGGAGGCCAAGCCGGAGGGCTATCTCTACGTCACGGCGATGCCACCATTCATCTCAGACCTCGACGACGTTCCTGAGGATGAGTCCGTTGGCCCCGTCGCGGTCCGGCTTAGCGCAGTGTGTCCGCCTTCCGCGCCGCGGCCGCATCTACAAGATGGATTCCTCGTGGGCGAACCGCATTTCAACGACCAAGCTCTCCAGGCCGAGTCCTCGCCGGGGGTCGTGGTTGCCAAGTTCCTGCTACTCAATGACTCCGCGACCGCCGACGGCCAGGGGTTCTGGGACAACGATTTTCCGCCCCACACGCAAGAATCCTTGTTGCCAAGCTTGGGTGATGTGGTCCTGGCTGCCTTCCATGAAGCGTTCGAGTACCGGCTTGAAGCAGGCAGGGTGGTGCTAGTCGAGCGGTGAAGTGCCGCAGCCGAGTGCTGCTACCCAGGGGCCGTCTCCTGACCCGTAGCCGAACGCTGGCGGACCCTGATCTAAGTTGCCATGGGGATTTCGGACAGCGGAATTGGTGGATTCTTCTACGTTGCCAAGGCTGGCTGTTGATATCCATGGCGGTCTTCGTTGGGCCGCCGGCATCCGAGCGCGGAGTGACGGCGCCGGCTGCTGTAGAACCCTTCGATGTAGCGAACGACGTCGCTCCGGGCTCGTTTTTCAGGGCGGAGAAATAGGATCCGGCCATGCTGTTGTCCCAGAGCATACCGGTGCGTCCCATCGCCCAGGCCGGCCATCAGGGCCCTGAATTCGGTCGCGGTATAGACGCTGCCCCCGATCGGAGAGCCAGATCGCGAGCGGCTCGATCGGGGTCGTAGCGGCTGCGTTCCTGTGCGCATCTGCGACGAGTTCGGTGCGCATGTGATCGGCGATGGACCAGCCGACGACCTTCTTCGAGTAACAGTCGACGACGGTGACGAGGTAGATGAATCCTTGCCAGGTGTGGATGTAGGTGATGTCGCCGACGAACTTCACCACTGCGGTCAAAATCATCCGCATAGATCCTCACCGACCTGCTCCGACTGCTTCAGGCGGGGTGGAAGTACCGCCGGTCCCGATCACGCCTGGGCGACTGGCCGACCCGGCCGTCGACGTTCACGAAGGTGTAGAGAGCCAGGCGCCTGGTGCGATGCATCACGAGACTGAAGCGGTGGTAGTTCAGCACGGTTCGTTCTCGAAGGTAACTGCATCTTCAGAGAAGTATATGGTGTGGACGTCGAACCGGAAGGCACCGATGCGCCACTGAGTTCGGTGATGCGTTCGGCTGGTTTAAGGCGTCGTGTCAGGCCTATTTTGACGACGCCTTCTCCGAAATGCTCCGCGGTTGGAGATCACGTAGATCTAGCCGGTGCGGATGTTTGCTGCGCGGTAGTCGTTCTGGGCGATCGCTTGGTCAATGGCTTCGAGTCGTAGTTGCCCTTTTTCGGACCGCCGCGTGGCAGTTGTTGCGCGTAAGCCCTACGGATGCTGAGGAGCAGTCTACTTTTCATCCAAAACTCGCTTCATGACGGAGGCCATTGACTTCACGCTCCGAACTGCGAAAGGGTTGCCACATAGGTTTCCAGCTCTTCAGTCCCACGCTGGATTTTTGGGGGTACCCATGGGCAATGACGATTATGGTTTTCGGTTGACCCTGCTTCAATCGTGGCAACTTCGCCGGGGGACCGACGTCGTGCAGGTGGCGGCGCGGCAACAACGGCTCATTACTGTGCTGGCCATCAACGGCCCCCGCCCCCGAGGTTTTCTCGTCGGTCTGTTGTGGCCTGAGTGTCAAGAGTCCAGGGCCCTCGAAAGCCTGCGTGTCAGTGTGCATCTCATTTCGCGGCAGGTCCCGGGCCTTCTGCTCAATGGCGGGAACATGCTGTCCCTCAGCCAACTGGTCGACGTCGACCTCCACCGGGTCCGGGAACAGATCCTGGAGTTGAGCCGTAGTGGGCTCAAAGGAAACGTGGCCTCATATCTGTACCAGTTGCGGGACGCTGAATTGCTCCCGGGGTGGTACGACGACTGGGTGCTCTTCGAACAGAGCAGGTTGCGGCAGGACCGGCTCCACGCATTCCAGATCATTGCTCGCGAGTCGCTGGCGTGCTGTGACTATGAATCTGCCCTGGAGGCCTCGGAGGCGGCACTGGAGCTTGAACCGCTCTATGAAACCGCAGTTGGACTTCTCATTCGGGCGGAACGGGAGCGGGGCAACAATGCTGCCGCGCTTCGGGCCTTCGAAAAGTACCAAAGGAAGCTGAAGGAGGACATGGGGCTTGCACCGTCGGGGGCCATTCAGCGCCTTGTCTCAGAAATTTCGGGACAGCCAGGCCGCAATCAAACGGGAGATATCTAGACCTTGCCGGGAGGAACAGGTTGGGCAAACAGCCACTGGCGTACAACGCTTAGGACCTCGTCCCTATCGGCAGTGGAGACAGTGGTGGGCTCATCGTCCGGGGCTTGGCTATGGATGATCCGTGCGCGAAAGCCGGGCGTCTGGTCGGGCTCGTGCCACGTGCGGATGACTAGCGTGCCCATGCCTGGCATCGCCGGGTCTGATTCGACGGATATTCCTGACAGACGATCATCGTTGGTCATGGCATTTCACCTTACTCTCCATCAGCGACCAACCACATGATGGAAGATCGCGGACTTTCCACCGCCGAGTCCCTCGTTTATCAGCCGCTAGCAGCTGCGGGCGATTCGGCCATGGAAGGCACCTGAGCACCGGAAGTCCCCGGCTGCTTTGATCCTGCTGGACAGAATTCAGGAATCAATCGCACGTTTGTTCAAGATTTGATCAAGTTTGCCTAGTGAGAGACGCGGCGCCACCAAATTCTTTGTAAGGGCAGTCTTCGCACTGAGTGTCGGGCGGGCATCCTTGAAGCAATAGGGGTGTGTACATTGTGCACATTTTGGGCTTCGGACCGGGTCGTACTGGGGCCGGACCGGGCCGGATTCCGTATGTTTCCGGGGGAGTCCAGCGTTTGCGGGGGAGGGAATGCAGTTCGAGTCCCACCTCGGGCACAGCATTCCCCCTCGTCAGAGGGGTTTTTGCTTTAAGGTGTGTACATTCACCTGGATGGGTCCCTCTGACGCTGGTTGCGGCTGGTGCCTGGTTGCCCCGGTGGCCTATTCGCTTGTGTGGGTGGCGGGATCAGGTGCCTCGGCTGTAGGCCCTCCACCTGCTGGGATCTGGGGTCATTCGGGGCTCCTCTCTGGCTTGTTCTTATGGCCGTGGTTGGTCTTGTACCTATTCATGCCTGGGGGTTGTGGGGGTGACATGACCTGAGGGAGATTTCTTCCAAATTTTCGCCTCGACTAGCTGTCTCTTGGGGAGAGAGCCAGGTGGGCGTTTGTCCGGTCAAAGGGAGTGCGTACAGTGTCCGCACCGGGGTGTGTGTCCTAGCGATAACGCGTTACTCACGCGTTACCCTCCGCCCGGTTCGTACCGCCGCCCCTGCAGGCAGCAGATGAGGACGGACTTCTCGAAACATCTGACACGAATTTGCGGTGACCATGCCCGGGGGGACCAGGGGAGATCCGGTATTTGAGATTGTCAAGCCTGTCTAGAGAAACGTCACCACTAGGGACTTTTGATCCGGATTCTAGGGCACTTTTTGATGGCGACAGTGTTGTGCATGTGCTGTCAGGGTGCCCAGTTCACGCCATTTCGCTTCACAAAACCGGCACATGCGGCGGGCCATTGACATGCCCAGCCGAAATGCGGATGCTCGTGGCTAGAACTGTTCCAGCTCGCAGTCACGCTGGATTTGGGGGTACCAATGGGAAGCGGCGACTTTTGCCATTTTCAGCTGAGCCTTTTCCAATCGTGGAGACTCTGCATGGACTCGTGCACTATGCATGTTGCGATGCGCCAACAGCGGCTCATCACCGCCTTGGCTATCCACGGTCCCCGCCCTCGAAGCTACCTGGTAGGGCTCCTGTGGCCGGAGAGTCGCGAGAGCCGGGCCATGGAGAGCCTGCGGGTGAGCATGCACCTGGTCTCACGACAGGTCCCGGGCCTGCTGGTCAACGGGGGCGCCGAACTGTCCCTCAGCGATCTGGTGGATGTCGACTTGCACCGGGTCCGGTCCTGCGTTCGGGAGCTAAGCCAGACCGGGCTCAACGGCAACGCCGCATCGTCCCTGAACCTGCTTCGCGATGCCGAGCTGCTCCCGGGCTGGTACGACGATTGGGTGCTCTTTGAACAGAGCAGATTGCGGCAGGACCGGCTCCACGCGTTCCACATCATTGCCCGCGAGTCGCTGGCGCGCTGCGACTTTGAGGTTGCCTCGGAAGCGTCGGAGGCAGCACTGGAACTTGAACCGCTCTATGAAAGTGCGGTCGGGCTGCTCATCCGGGCTCAAAGGCATCAGGGCAACAATGCTGCCGCCCTTCGGGCCTTCGAAACATATCGAGCGAAGCTGCACGAGGACATGGGCCTTGCGCCGTCGGAGGACATTCGGCGGCTCGTCGCTGACGTTTTGTAGGCGCAGGGCTTGGCGAGGCGGAATCGGGCAAGTTTCTAATCGTCTGGCAGGTTGTCTAGCCAACGGTTCACCGCTGCGACCACTTCCGCCCGGTCGCGAGCATAACTAATTGTGTGTTCGTCACCGTTTGGCGATCCCGCAATGATCCGGGCACGGAAGGGTTCGGGACTTTCCGTGTCCCTCCAGACTCGAATTACCAAGGTTGCCTGGAAAAGCCGGCCACCGTTCGGGCTGCCATTCTCGCCCTCGGAGCCCCCCGACTTTACGTTGTCTTCCACAATCAGCTCCTCTCGATCCGGCCATAGAGTGGCTCCTTTGATCTGGCTCACCAACGCTGGCAGCTTGGTCTCGCGCAGTCTCTCAGACCAATCTCAAGTTTTTCTGGTAGTAGCTTGGATTTTGGTATCCCATGACGCCAGCTTTCCATAGCCCTTACGGCGGACTGTGCCCAAAGTGCGATATTGAGCATCAGCTAAACCAATTTGCGGAAGCACCGGTGCCACCGAATCACAGCAGGATCAGACCGTTCCGTCGGACCGATGTGGATGTGAGCTGCCGTCCTGGCCTCTTCTGAGTGGCCGCTCGTCATAATCACGGCTATCGGTAGCACACAACCCCAACGTATGGGTTCAACTCTTGGAGCTCAAGCCGGGCCATCGGTGCTCCAGGACAAATGTGCAGGCCCGCACCGTGAACCAGGTCATCTTCCGGGTCTCTGTCCTTCACCTCGGGCTCACGCACGCACCCGCAGGCACCATTCGCCCTCCCGGGTCAGCGCATTGCGGCTGGCCACGAACGGGTAATTGCGGCGCAGGATTTCATCCGTTGCTGCCAGGATCACGTCCCTGACCGTGGGATTACTGACCTCCGTGGCATCTGCGGCCGCAGGAAGTAGCGGGGTGGCACTGACAGCGGTTAGTGCGTGAGGGGCTGGCTGAATGACAAGAGACGCGATTGCATTTCCCAGTACGGAGTGGCGGCCGGCGCCTGCTTGCCGTCGCGCAGGGCGGTGACCACGTTTACCGCGGCGTCAATTGCTGCGCGGTACGGGAGGGAGCCGGAACTCACCCGCCGCACCCCCAGATCACCCAGCTCGGCAACGGTCAGCGAGGGATGGACCAACACGTTGACCGGCAGCCCGATGCCGGCGGTGACGATCTGGATGTCCTCCGGCGCCACGAGTCCGGGGACAAAGATCCCATCTGCCCCGGCGTCGGCGTAGAGACCCGCCCGGAGGAGGACGGCATCCACAGTGGCCTGCTCGCCGAACCATATGTTGTCCACCCGGGCGTTGATGAACACAGCCGGGCTACGCCGCTTGACGGCGGCAACCTTGTCGGCGAAGGCTGCTGGATCGATCAGGTGCCCGGCGGTGCTGTCCTCCAGGTTGACCCCGGCCACGCCTAGGGCAGCCAGTTGGGCCACTAGTTCCGCGACCTCGGCGGGGTCATCGGAGTAGCCGTCCTCGATGTCCGCCGTGACGTGTACAGGCAGGCGGCACAGCTGCGCCACCAGTGCGGTGGTTACGGCTTTGCTGGACCGGCCTCCGTCCGGCAGACCGGCACTTGCCGCAATGCCAAAACTGGTGGTGCCGACGGCGGGGAATCCCGCTGTCGCAAATGCCAACGCGGATCCGACGTCCCACGCATTGGGCAGCGGGAGTGGTGCCGTAGTGTGGTGGAGTTCCCGAAAAGTGGCCATTCTCATTCCCATCCCCTGCCAACCGAATAGGTGAATCCCTGCTCAGTCTACAAATGCCGCGGAGCGGTGCAACGAATCATCTTTCCCGGACCTATTCGTAATTGAGGCGGAACGGGCCGCGTTCCTGCAGGATGGGAACGTCCTGATCGACGAAGGCATCGATACCGGTCGTGGTAACTGTCGATGGCTAGGGAGAATCCGCCGCAGGCACCTTTCGCAGAGGCGTGGCCGGATTCCCGACTTTGGCTTGTGGAAGAGGGAACAGGCCTCATTCCGTCTCGTCCAGATTGTGGCAACGCCAAGATTTCTGTGCGGCCTGCTTCACGATATTTGGGGCGGGACACTCATCCTCTCGTGGGCGGCGTCGGCGCCTAAACCAGCCCGTTGGTTTCTGGAGGCCCAAACTAAGTTCAGCATCGTTGACTGGCCGTTTCGCTGGTTCCTACGCAGCGCTTTGGGTTGCCTGGGATGTGGCAAAAGAAAGTGTGTACAAAGTACACACTTTCGGCTTCGGGCTGGTTGTACCGGGGCCGGATCGGGCCGGATTCCGCATGTTTCCGCAGGTTCCCAGTGTTTGCAAGGGTGGGAATGCAGTTCGAGTCCCACCTCGGGCACAGCATTCCCCCTCGTCAGAGGGGGTTTTTGCTTTGACGTGTGTACATTGACCCTGGTTGGGTCCCTCTGACGTTTGTTGCGGCTGGTGCCTGACGCCGCGGTGGCCTATGGAGTTATGTGGGTGGCGGGTTCAGAGTCCTGACTGGTGGGCTCTCCGCCTGCTGGGATGTGGGTTCATCCGGGTCTCCTTTCTGGGGTGGCCTGGTGGCCGTGGTCGGTCCTGTACCTATTCATGTCGTGGGGTTGTGGTGATGACATGACCTGCGCCAAACTTCCTGAAGTTTCGTCTGCTCGTATGGCTGCGCCCGGCTGGCGCGGGGGAGGGGATGGTGTGTTTTTGCCCGGCCAAAGGTGGCGTGCACAATGTACACACCCGTGTACGTGTGATGCCGTGGCTCATCGGTGACCCCTCTCGTTGCCTATTTCTACCGACACAGGTTCATGCAGCCTCGAGGTCTGGGTGAGATGACGCACACCGATGTAAGTCTCCAAACAGACCTGTGCGGCTTGCGGTGACCTCCAACCAAAGGACCTATGGCACGTCCGCGGCGGCACAGGTGCCGTGAGGCTGGAGAAAGGAAAACTGGAGGCTCCATGACTGTTCTTGTTGCCTATGCAAGCGCTTTTGGGTCCACCCGGGAGATAGCTCAACATGTAGCATCCCGTATGGCGGTGGCACGCGGCGAGGTCGAGTGCCGGTCCGAGGCTGTTGTGGTCGGCAGCGCCATCCACAACCAGGCCTGGTTGCCACCGGCTTTGCCGTTCTTCAACGGCCATGCCCGAGAGCTGGCCATACGGCCCGTCTGGGCATTCAGCGTAGGGATGGCTGACGCGCTGCCAAGGCCTTTTCGCAAGCGCGGGGCGGCCCTGCAACAGGAGCGTCTAGCCAGAGTCCTGGTCAAGGAGGTTCCGCTTCGCGGCCACGAGATCTTTTCCGGTGTCTACAAGGCCGGCCAGATGCCGGCACCGCTCCGGATGTTGTTCCGGCTCGTCGGGGGCCGTTTCGGAGACTTCCGGGACTGGGCGGCGGACGACGGCTGGACGGACCAGATTACGGACCAACTCACAAGACCTGCTTCGTCCCCATCTACGGGCATCATCACGGGATAATACGATCCAGACCGTTCAGCTACCGGCCAGGCCCTCTGGCCGGGTGGACGTGCTTTAAGGAGCCGAACCACCGCCAATCGATGCTGTGAATGAAGCCGGCGGCGATTTACCAGCCGGGGGGCCGGCACTGTTCACGAGGTGAGGTGCTGCGGGAGTTTCGCTGGCGGCGACAAGGGTGCGGGCATAAAATTGCGTTGGCTGGGTAGGGATCGCGGTTTGCGTGGATCGTGTCTCAGATCGGAGAGGGTCATGCTCAGGACCCTGTTGTGCAGGTTGAACATGCGCCATGATTGGCACCTGGAGTTCACCGAGGATGGCGGCCGCTACAAGCGCTGCAGGCGTTGTTGTAAGGACGATGACCGTGGCGGTGGCGGGACCGGCGCGAGTGGCGTTTGGGCTGGCATTGCCGGGATGGGATAAGCCCGGGTGCAGGGCGGGCTTCGGCCAGGGTCGCGGCGTTCACAACGGAGGGAGCTCCACGCAGGCCTGGCTCCCTAATCTGTTCACTGGCCGCAGAGGCGGTCGAGGGTTTCCTGGGCGGCCTGTTCCATCTGCGTCTGGAGCAGGTCGGCGCGGCGTGCAGTTGCAGGGTCCTGCCAAGGCAGCGGGGCGTGCGCCATGGTCATCGTGATCTGGTTGCCGCCGTCGGCGCTCGTGATGGAAATACTCATATAGCCGAATGCGTACCCTGCATGGCCGTAGCGGAAGCCGCCGGAACATGCGTCAGGAAACCGCGCTAGACCGAGTCCGTATTCCCAGAATTCGGTCTTCTTCTTCATTTCCTCGAGCATGGCGGGGGAAAGAAGCTGGCCGCGGAGGAGGGCCCGGTAGAAGGTGTTTATGTCCTGCGTGGTGGAGATGACGCCGCCTGCGGGGGAGCCGACAAAAATCTCGGGCTGGGTGACATCGACCCGTTCGCCGCCATCAATGATGTAGGCGTGGATGTTGTCCGGAGCCCCGCGGTCCGGTTCGGCCAGCGACGTGTGCTGAAGTCCCAGAGGTCCGAAGATGTCCTGGTTAAGCACGTCGGCGACGGGCCGTCCGCGCAGCTTTTCGATCAGCTGGCCGAGGGCCAGGTAATTGGAGTTCGAGTAAGAAAAGCGGCCCACATTCTTGGCCTCCCAGGGGAGCATGGCGGCCAGTTCGAGTCCTCGCTGCATGCTGAGCCGTGTGTTCGCAACCTGCTTCAGTGGTCCCGCCGTGTATTCGGAATCTACGTAATCGGGCATGCCGGAGTTGTGGTTCAGCAACTGGCGGACGGTGATCGGTCCGGGCGGCCGCAGCGTGGTCCGGAAGCTCTCCAGGACGCCGTTGACCGGGTCATCGAGCCCGATAAGTCCCTGGTCGACGAGTTTCAGGACGGAGACGGCGACCATCGACTTCGTAATGCTGGCAACGGATACCCGGTCCTGGGGCCGGGCCGGCTCCTTGCTGTCCAGGTTTCGCACCCCGTAGGCCTTGGACCATTCGCCGCCGGGCCATCTCACCTGCACAACAAGGGACGTCGCCCCGCCATCCATGAAGTGCTGGACCCTGCCTTCCAGAGAATCCGTCGCTGCCTGGACCCTGCGTTCCAGGGAATCCGTCGCTGCCTGGGTCGCGAAGACGCTCGACGGCGCCGGCCCGGGAGGGGCCCCCACGCAGCCGCTCACAGCGAGAACCAAAGCCGCGGAGAAAACTGCGGCACCGAGCGGACAAAAACGCGTCCGCCACCAAGCAGCCAGGGCACCCATGACATCGTTGTACGCTCAAACCTGTCCAGTGGATAGGCCGGGCCCGTAAAGTCCCTCCGCACAGCCCGCCGACTAGTGGAAAGAGCAATCTCCTCCCGCCTGGAGCGGCAGGGGAGTCTCGACGCCCGATGACCACGAAACTCAGCACCCAGCGCCGATCGCCGCTAAGGGTTCCACAAAAGGAACGGCGAATCGCCCATTCCAAGCTGTGATTTAACGGCCACTCCCAACGAACAGTTACAGACTTTGGCACAGGCGTTTGAGCTGTTACTTTGATGCGCGCCTGGGTCTCGATAAAGCGTCCCGCTTCGGTGTGGCGGGAGAGTGGCTGATGGGGCCCGAGGCGGCGTTCGTTGGTTGTCGCCGTGGGTTGCCAGCTGCCGCGGTAGCAGGTTGGCTCCGTCCGGGCGAGCTCACCCGTGCGGGAGACAGGGCGGTAGATGGTCTGGCGGGTGATCCGAGTTCGGTGCAGAGTTCGCTGACTTTGGTTTCGGGTTTGCCCATTGACGCCATCGCGAGGAGGAGCTTGGATGGGGTCATCTTGTTGGGGCGGCCGCCGCGGGCCCGCGCGGAGGCCGGTCCTGTGATGGTTCGTTCTGAGATGAGTTCGCGTTCGAACTCGGCCACGCCCCGCGAAGATCCCGAAGACCAGCTTCCCGGAAGCGGTCGTGGTGTCGATGGCTGCTCCCTGGCCGGTGAGGACTTTCAGTCCGCGGCTCCCTGCCGTCATAACGGCCATCGCCCGCCCGGATGAGCGCCTCGCCGTCGATCACGCACCCGGGCGGGACGTGCTCCGCAAGGGCAGCAGCCAGGTCAGGGCGCCACAGGGTCAGGTCTTTGCCCTGACAGGGCACAGCGTCACGCCCGTCTCCGCGACCACTGCAGATACCCGAAAGCCGTCCCACTTGGGCTCGTACCAGGAGCCGCCGGGAAGCACGTCCGGGCCGGGACTCGGTTCACGGGTTTGGCCATGCTCAGGGAAGGCGCGCGAAGGTCAGCAGGCCGGAGCTCTGACATGGCGGGCGGGGGAGATCAGTAGGGGCTCGAGAAGACCGGGGCCTGGGCGGCGCCCCGAGTGTCAGTGTCGCGTACCGCTGTCGCCGTCACGGTGTCGGGGTCCGAGAAGACCACACGATGGGTTTGAGCGGTCGCGGTTTCGTCTGTCGCGTGAAAGGCCGGCGCTTCGGTGGTCGTCGTCATAGCCATCATTTGTACGGCATGACCGGCCGAAGGTGCCAGTCGACGCGCCTGTCCGCGTGCCGCTGAGCTTCTACGTCCGCGGCATGAGGGTGAAGAACGACTTCGGATCGTCGGAGCCGAGAAGGTCGCGGTGGAAGGAGATGGCATCGACCGGGAAGGAGTTCACGAACAGGACGGCCACTGACGCGGAATGCACGACGGTGTACCGGGTCACTGACTCGAGCCATGACATCAGTCCTGTGTAGTCCTCAACGAGGAGTCCATCGCCCAGGAGGCCGCGTTTCGCGAGTAACTCCTCGACTGCGTGCCACTCCCAATCCATGAGCTCATTGATCGCTGCTTCCACTGTTGGAGTGCTCATATCTCGATGGTGGCACCGGCTATCGACAATCAGAGGAACTTGCGCCGCGCGTGTCGTCATGCCGGCCGATCCATGCCTCAGCCCTGCTGCCTTTTGGTCCTTCGGCGGTCTTCCCGGGACGACCCGACGGGCCACTGGTGAGACCACATTGACTGCTGGGATGTCGTCCACACCGGCATCGTGCCGGCGGATTGCCCGCCTGTGGGATTCGATGCGGATCTCGGTGACCTTGGGGGACACGGGGAAAATCGCACTTTCGCTGCGCTGCGCAGTTCCTGGTTCTCCAGTTCGAGCTCCTTGAGCCACGCACACGCTGGGCGTCAATCCGCCTTCAGCACTCGGCAGCATGGGCCTTCGAACCGCCGGTCCGCGAGTAGCGCACGTTGCTGCGCTACGGGACCGCGCTCTCCCCGCAACAGGGAAATGACCCTAGACGTTCATCGCACCGAATCAGCCGGACACCGCAACACGGCAGGCCGGCGCAGATTGAAGTACACCAGCTATCATCAGCCACGAAAAGAGCTTGCGCTATACACAGCAACTCTCGAGACTTCATACCAGGCAGCTTCGGGCGGGACCGATAATCGAAGTCGAGGTAACCATGGATATGAAACCGGAAGTCGGCGAACCCGATGGGGGACTGTGGCAAGCCGAGTCACTGGAAGGCTTGGTGCGGCGGCTGCTGCCGGCAGCAGGACAACGTCCGAACCGGCCCTGGGTTGTAGCGGTAGATGGAAGGAGCGGGGCGGGCAAGACCACCCTGGTCGATCGTCTACTAGCTCGAGTGCCGGACTCAGATGTCGTTCACACGGACGATGTAGCGTGGCATCTCTCGTTTTTTGACTGGGCCGATGAACTCCGTGACGGTGTCCTCGAACCTCTGCTCCAAGGCGAGGCAGTCCATTACCGTCCGCCGGGTTGGGTGGCCCGAGAACGTCCAGGTGCCATAGCTCTACCCGCCGGGCGTTCCGTGGTGTGGGTGGAAGGGAGCGGATCATCACGCCAAGCTCTCTCCGACCTAGTCGACGCTTCAATCTGGGTGCAGTGCGACAACTTTGAAGCCCGACGTCGCCTCCTGGAACGAGATGGCCAGGAAGAAGAAGACCTGCACAGGGAGTGGGAAGAACAAGAAATTCCCTTCCTACTTGAAGACCGGCCGTGGGAGCGCGCTACAGTGATCGTGGCCGGAAGGCCGGCCCTAGAGTACGATCCGAATACCCAAGTAGTAACCGCTCAGCCGGCACCACCATGCGAGGAGATCACCTAACCCACGGATTTGCCATCTCCGCCCGCCACTGTGGGTGGCGGGGTCAGGCGCCTTTACTGTAGGTCCTCCGCGTGCTGGGATGTGGGGTCATTCGAGCCTCCTTTCTGGCCTGTCCCAGTGGCCTTGGTTGGTCTTGCGCCTCTTCCTGCCGTGGGGCTGGTGTTGGCATGACCCGCGGGGGTTTGGTGAAGATTTTTCCCCGGATTCCTTGTGTACTGGGACCTGGGGCGAGGCTGGTGGCGCATTGTCTGGCCATACGTGATGTGTAGATAGTCCACACCGTTAAACGGGCCCCGAACTGTCCTCGGTTGGGCCAGCACAGCGGAAGATTCGCTGCGCAACAGGACGGCGGTCCGGCGTTGCCGTCCGCTGTTGCTTCGCTGCGGCGTTGGGCGTAGCTTGCGGACACGCACGTTTCCAGCTGCGCTGCGTCACCAGTCTCCCGTCCCAACGTCTGCATCACTGATTCATCGTCCGGAAGGCGCGTGGTTATGAAAAATCCGTTCAACTTCATGACTTCTGTAGGGTTCGGATTAGCAGCACTTCTGACCACAGCGGGATGCAGCGCAACGACGGCCAGCCCGCCGCCGGCGGCAGAACAGACCAAGACCCTGCGGATAGCGACCGATGATGAGCCCGGCCGCCCGGCCGCCGCTCAGATTGAGGAATTCGCCCGCAACGTGAAGGAACACTCCGGGGGCAAGGTCCTGATCGAACCGGTGTGGAAGGCCGTGGGTGAGGACAAGGACGACCCGGATCAAGCAGTGGCGCGCGCAGTGGTGAGCGGCGATTTCGATATGGGGCTGGTTCCGGCCCGGGCCTGGGACACCGAAGGGGTGAGTTCCTTTGCGGCACTTCATGCGCCATTCCTCGTGACATCCAATGCACTGATGGCGAAGGTGTCGGACCCGGCAGTCGCGGACGAAATGCTTGCAGGGCTGGACAAGGTCGGTGTGTCCGGTCTTGCCCTGTTCCCAGAAGGCACGCGAATGCTCTTCTCCTTCTTCGGACCCGTACTGACGCCGGCTGATCTTGCAGGAAAAACAGTACGGGCTCCCCGGTCCGATACGACCTACGATCTGCTGAGCACGATGGGTGCCACTCCGGACGATCTGGTCGGCGAACAGTTCTATGACGGTATGGCCGCGGGAACGGTGGTGGCGGCGGAATCGTCGTTCGCGTTGGCCGGGTCGCTCCCGAAGGCCACGACCGCGACCGGCAACATGGTCCTCTACTCCAAGTTGAACTCCCTGGTCATCAACACGAGGTCGTTTCAAGCCTTGAGCGAGGGTCAGCGGGGGGCCCTGAAAGACGCGGCGGCAGCCACCCGCACGTGGGCCGTGGAAACAATGACCGAGACGGCGGACGATGCGGCGAAATTCTGCAAGGACGGCGGAACCGTGGTCGTAGCAACGGCGGCCGAGGTTGCCGCCTTCAAAGCTGCCGGTGCCCCTGTCTACACGAAACTCGAGGCGGACCCGGATACCAAAGCCCGCATAGCCAAGATAAAGGATCTGGCCGCGGCCGAACCTGCGCCCCGATCCATTGCCCCGTGCAGCGCCGGCGGCTAGCGGCGGCCACTTGGTCCGGAGTCGAAGGGTCTGGATTCTTGGACGTCGAGAGATAGGTTCCGGTCACTTACTGACCCCTGGCCGGACACAACAAGATCGCCCCGCAAGCCAAATTTCGACGTGTTCGCGTCTCGTGCAGCGTACGAACGACCGCGGTTGCACGAAGGCACGAAGGCCGGCCAAGCGACCGCGTAAGCCAGGGCAGACTCGGCGGCCGCCCGCCGGCCATGACCCCCATGAACGCTCGAGACGGCCCGAGGTCCCCGGAGACGCGCAAGGATGAGATCCGGGTCGGGCAAACTCTCGAGGTTCAGGAGTCCCCATCCTCTTCCGCAGCGCCGTCCCTTCGGTTCCATGCGGCGAAAAGAGCTGGCCGGCCCCAAAAGACGGTCGATTCAACCTGGGCGATGGGAAGGGGGAGGGTGCTTTCGGTCTCAGTCCGGCCCTCGCCGCTGTGATGTTCGCGCTGGCACGGCTTCGGTTGTATCCCCTTAGAGTCGTTCGCGGACCTCGCTGCGGTGTCTTTACGTCCGGTCGACTGATACCGGTGGGGTCACTGGGGATGAAGGCGGGAATCGTCGGTCTCCCATTCATCTCGGGTGATCGCGTACTCGACGTCGCCGTGTTCGTCGCCCGGAACGGACACCGGCCAGTCGGCGACGAAGGCCCGCACGAGGCGCATCCCGGATTTCTCCATCACCCTTCGGGAGGCCGTGTTGACTGCCATGGTCGAGGCTACAACCCGTTGCACCCCGAACTCGGTGAACCCCTTGGCGATCAGCGCCCGCGATCCCTCCGTCGCGTGCCCCTTTCCCCAGGCCGCGTGGCGCAACCGGTAGCCCAGTTCCGGCTGATCTTGTGGATCGTCGGGGCCTGGCCGGAAGTGGAACCAGCCGAGGAATTCCCCGGTCGTCTTCTCGATCGCGGCCCAGAACCCGTAGCCGGGAAAGCGCTGGTAGTAGTCGAGGAATGCCGGGAGGAAGTCGCCTTCTATCTCGTCCCGGGGGGTGGGGATACCGCCAGTGATGTACCGCATCACGCGCGGATCGCTGTCCAGTTCCACGAGTATCTCCCCATCGTCGGGGGTGAACTGCCGGAGCAGAAGTCGTTCAGTCTCCAGGAAGGTGAGCATGCAGACATTCTCGCACCGGGGGGGAAACCCGTCACACCGATCGGGGAGGACTGATTATCATCGCTGGACGAGCGTACTGGCCATTGGGATTGGTCCCAGGCATATGTGGCCCTTTGGTTGGGGGCGCCGAAGTGGGCAAAAGGAGGGTGTGCACAATGTGCACACCCTGGGCTTCGGACCGGGTCGTATGTGGGTCGGACCGGGCCGGATTCCGTATGTTTCCGCGGGAGTCCAGTGTTTGCGGGGGAGGGAATGCAGTTCGAGTCCCACCTTGGGCACGCAAACCCCCTCGTCAGAGGGGGTTTTTGCTTTAACGTGTGTACAAAGCTGGCGGTGGCGTCCTCTGACGCTAGGTTCGCGGGCTTTGGCGTGGCCGCCGCGGGGGCCTATTCAGGTGTGTGGGTAACGGGTTCAGTGCCCTGGCTGGTGGGCCCTCCGCCGGCTATGTGCTGGATTTATGGGGTTCCTCGTTCCGGTTCTATCGGGTTGGTCGTGGATGCTCTTACACCTGTTCATGGTTCCTGGTGACGGGAACGACATGACGAACATAGGCTTTAGGGCGGAACATCCTGAAAGGCCCTTCGGGACTTCCGGGGAGCTGCCGGCGCTCCGTTTGTCCTGCCAAAGGGGCTGTTGACACTGTCAACACTTATGTCCGACTTATTAGCGGCAGGCACCGTGTGTGTTCGTCGGGAGCAGGCGTCGTCCTGATAGCGGACCCGGGGCGTGTCGTTTGCATCGGCTTCCGCAGACACGGGATGCACAATTTTCCGGGCTAAGGCGGCGTACCCGGCAAAGGGCTCGGCGGATGCCCCCAAAATCAACGTCCCAGAAACCGGATCTCCAGGGGGCGCAGTTCCACAGCTACTGACGCCAGGCCGTTAACGCGCGAACGGGCGCATCCGTCGGAAAGGCGGCAGGTCGCGACTGGCGATGTGGAGAGCTCAGTTGCGATAGCGAAGGCGACGATGTCGGGCGGCAGCTCATAATGAAACCGCACTGCCGCGCCGCTCTTTACACGGATCTTGGCCTGAACCTCCGCAGTTCTCAGTGGCCGCCGCATATGAAATCAACTGGAGGAGGCAATGGTGGCTTGAATGTGTGACGGCTGCTGCAAAGCTGTTCTGTACAGCCCTCGATCGCGTCCTCGATGCGGAGGCAATCCCTCGACACGGTATCGACGCAAAACGGCCGGCCCGGTGTTCGGAGTCCGTCGCCACTTATTCTTGGGAGGCACCTGGAAACACTGGGTACAGAGAGGACTTTGGGGGATGGGGCTCCTACCCAACATCAACTTCCGCGACATCCGGTCATGGGGCACTCCGCCATCTCAAGCGGGAGGCTTTGAGGAACTCGTCTCGCAGCTAATGCGTGAGGGCCTGATCGGCTTTCCGACGGGGACGCGATTTGAGCGCTTTGGCAACCCGGACGGCGGTCGGGAAGGCCGAGGCCTCCTGCCCAACGGCGAGATATGGGCATGGCAGACCAAGTTCTTCTTCCAACTCGATTCCGCGGAGTTCGCGGCCATTGGGGAATCTATCAAGCGCGCGCTCGATCGGGAGCCGACCCTCACGAAGTATCTTGTCGTCTTGCCATACGATCGGCCGTCAGGCGACACCGCCCGGTCGAAGAGCGCGCACACTAAGTGGAATGACCACGTGGAGAAGTGGACGGCTGCGGCGGCCGCCCTTGGTCGCAAAGTCTTGTTTGAATATGCTGGAGAGTCGGAACTCCACCACTTTTTGAGCCGGCCCGACCAGGTCGGACGTCTGCGGTATTGGTTTGATCTTGAAGGCTTCTCTCTGTACGACTTTGAACGCATCGCATCCCAATGCGTGTCATCTGCCGGCCCCCGTTACACACCTGAACTCAACGTTGTGCTGCCGCTGTCTGAAGCGTTCGAAGGCCTGGGCCGCACGGTAGGCCTTCAGTCCCTGATCCGCGACCAGCTCGCGGCCCTCCGCAAGTCCCGCCGCTACGGTTTCACAATTCCTGACGAACACCGGGACGAGTTCAGCGACGCCACTACAGCTGCGGACGCCGCCTTGGACCACATGGATGGACTGCTGGAGACTGCTCGAGATGTTGCGCTCAACCCTCAAATCAACCTGCCCGATGTCAGCGCCGCTCTTCAGACCGCAAAGTCGCATCTGCGGACGGTGGCCCGGTTGCTGTCAGAGCATGCCGAACGCGACGGCTTTTACTATGACAAGGCCGCGAGTCTTCACTCGCGAGTCAGGGAAATAGGGTCAACGCTGCATGGGATAGAACGATTCGGCCGGAGTCGCGGGTGGCATCATTCCTCGAACTCAACTTTGTTGATCGAGGGTACAGGAGGTTCAGGTAAGACCCATCTCTTGTGCGATCTGGCGAGCCAGAGAACGCGGCAGGGCCTGCCCACGCTGATTGCTTTGGGCGAGCACTTTCAATCAGGGTCCATCGAGGCGGAGCTTGGACGCATTGTTGGGTTCAACGGGCCGGCTAGCCAGCTCCTCGCGACATTCAGCGTCGCATGTGAAGCTCTTGGGGAAGTCGGGTTCATAATCATCGATGCGCTCAATGAGGCAGAAGACCGCCGGATCTGGACGCGGCACCTGGCCAGCTTCCTTGACCGGGCCAGGGCTTTCCCCAACTTGAGGGTCGTATTGTCCTGCCGCACCGAGTTCCTGGCTGACACCATCCCCGAGCATGTGCTCGAAAAACTTGCAAGCGAGGTGCATCGGGGATTCACTGAAGTCGCTGACGCCGCCGTCCTAGAGTTCCTTGGCTGGTACGACATTGAAGTGCCATCGTTCCCGCTGTTGGATCTCGAGTTCACCAACCCCCTTTTCCTCAAGTTGCTATGCACCGCCCTGCAAAGGAGCGGTGCCAGAAGTTTCCCTCGAACTGGCCCCGGGCTGAGCTGGACTTACGACATCCTGCTGGAGTCGGTTAATCGCACCCTGAGTAGTCCGGACCGCTGCGACTACGATGCCGAGGACGCGCTCGTCCAGGCGGCCGTCAAGAATTTTGCCCTCGCAATGCGAGAGCAGGGACGGTTCCTCCCGAGGGCAACCGCCAGCAAAATCATTCAGTCCTTCCTGCCAGACCGCAGCTGGAGCGGCAGCCTGCTGCGCGGCTTACTGCACGAGGGAATCTTCACCGAGTCGCAATCGAGTGATGGGGCAGCGATCAGGTTTGCCTACGAACGACTGGGCGACGCTGCGATAGCGCGCCTGATTTGCAGTTCCGACTCCGTGGAAACCATTGAACGGTGCCAAGAAATGGCATCACGGTGGTACTCGCACGCTGGGGTGCTGGATGCGCTGGCGACAATCCTGCCCGAGGTACACGGTGTTGAGCTAGTGGACGCCGTGGTGGATCCTGCAAACCGCTTGCAATACGAGCTGTACACAGGGTTTCTGCAGAGCCTCGCGTGGAGGTCGCGGTCTGCTGTTAACGAGCGCACCCGGGAAATTGTTCTTTCACTGTGGAACAGTGATGACTATTCGCACGAAACCATGACCGCTGTGCTCCAAGTGGCGACGATTCCGGACCATGCCACCAATGCCCTATGGCTTCACGACGTGCTATACGATTACGGTCTTCCGGATCGGGATGCGACGTGGACTCAGTACTGCAACGCGGAGCCGGGGGAGCGTGCGCCCCTGCAGAAGCTGATCTCCTGGGCATGGTCGCCGGCTGCCAAATCAGCCGACGACGACTCGAGGCTCCTCACGGCCCACGTTCTGGCGTGGGCCTTGGCTTCCAGCCATCGCCCGACCCGGGACAATGCCACGAAAGCGCTCATTTCGGTGCTGGAAGCGGCGCCAGCCCTTTTCGGTACCGTCCTCAACGACTTCCACGACGTCAATGACCCATACGTTGAGGAAAGACTGTTCGCCGTGGCATGTGGTCTAAGCCTGAGGACTCGGGATACAGCGGCTGTCTTCCTGCTCGCTGAGGCAGTGTTCGACTACACCGTCGGGCGGGGCTATTGGCCTGTGCATGTATTCTCGCGAGACTACGCCCGGCGTGTCTTGGACAGGGCTCTGGACTTGGGCTGGGAGTGTCCCCACGGTACTCTCCGCGACGTGGTTTCACCGCCCTACGAGTCCATGTGGCCGGCAACCGTGCGATCGGCGGAAGAAATCGGAGCAATGACGGGCCCCCCGGATTACCCGTACTCCACCATTGGCGTGATGTCGAACTTCGACGACTTCCGTAAGTACGTCATCGACACGTCGCTGAGAGATGTAAATCTTCCCGCGGAGGTGGATAACGACCTTATTTCCCGGCTTATTTTTGACCGGGTGCTTGACCTTGGTTGGACCCCGGAACGTTTCGGACGAGTTGACAAGGCCGTCTCATGGCACCCTTCGTCTGACAACAGGACCGAAAGGATCGGAAAGAAGTACCAATGGATCGCGTACTTCGAAACATTGGGACTGATTCTCGACCGTTATCCGCTGGACGCCCGATCGAACGATGACAAGCGAACGGAGTATCAGCGTCCGCTTGATGTGCGGGCGCCCGACATCGACCCGAGCGTTCTTCTCAAAGCCCCAGAAAGCAGATCATTCAGGGATAGCGAGAAGTCCTGGTTCGCGCCGGTTTCGCCTGAGTTTCCGTCATCCCTTGACCCGGAGTGGCCAGTAGACGACGCGTCCATGCCAAACATTGAGACCCTAATGATGGTGACAAGTCCCAAGGACGGCGCCAAATGGATGCTGTTGGAGGGAAACTTTGGGTGGATCCAGCCACTGCTACCGGAGGAGGCCGCGCTCGAACCATCCCGGCATCAGATTTGGATTCAGGTGGATTCGTACCTGGTCGACGCCGAGAAGCTGCCCGAGCTGTTGGACTGGGCCGCCGACCTCGATTCCCAAGCGGATGTGCCGAAGAGCAGTGATCCATACGGCCTTTTCTTGGCGGATCACCCCTACGCATCGGCGTGGCCTGAAGCATCCACTCTCGACGAGTGGGATCGTCGGGGGGTTCCAGTCCCAATCGAGATCACCACCACTAATTACAGTGGCACCAGCGGGGAGTGGGACCAGTCAGAGAGCCGCCATCTGTCCGGAATAATCCCCTCGACGGCCTTTTGCAGGCTACTTGACGTCGAGCAGCTAGAGGAGTTCCGGTGGGGGACTGAGGCGGAGGGCGTCATCATTGAAAATTTCTCCGTCCGCAACGAGGGCCCAAACACAGCGCACATGGAGATCTCCAGTGTGGTTCCGGTGCTTCAGCAACACTCCAAAGCGCTATTTTGGATCGTCAGAGCGGCCAAGGAGACGGTCGAACGCGACTACAGCCTGCCCCGCGATGGAAGGCCAGTTCGGCGCACCTATCTTGGATTCTACTCATTGGACGGATCCACCTTCATGTCCCACCCAGGACGCGCCGAAACACAACACAATGGGGGTGGGAGCGTCTCGTTCGAGCGTGCCTGGCCCGAGAAGAGCGTCGTTATCGACGCCCCTTCCGGGAGGCTAACCATGCCCTGGCAACGAGGACCGTGGAGAGTCAGGTGCGACTGAGCAGTCCACAGTGGATTCACGGTCCGGCGGAGCTAACGGAGTCCGCCAGAGTTGGCGCATAGGATCTGGAAAATGCCACCTCGAAGGGTCTAATTCATGTCACTGAGCGAGACGCGTGCTAATACCAGCGGCGCAATTACTGTGGCCGAGTGGGCCAAGGCTCTGGGCGTGATGCCAAGGTCTGCGACGTCAATCCGGAGTGTCATGCCCTCATAGGTTCGGATCAGACGCGGGCCGTCACCAGCGGCTAGGACGGATTCTCAGCCGCGGCCCGGTCCGGCCTTTCCTTCCACGACCTCGTCGGGATCGATAACGTCTTCTTCGATAATGACAACACCGAGGTCGGCTACGGCAGAGTCGGGGCGCTTGAAGGCACGGCGGCTGGCACGGATAACCCACCATGCGAAGGCGGTGTTGGTTGCCAGACCAATTCCGGCACCTACCCCGCGTTCGGCCACCTCGTCGATCACGATGACGCCTGATTGGCCCGACTTGACGATGAAGTCGGGGCCCATGACATTGTTGATTGGCTTGTACGCGGCCTCGGGGATTTTGGCCACAACCTTCCCTGCCCAGTGCGGCGCTGTTCGTGAGGCCAGGGCCTGGATGGCCTTGTCGGTGCCCTTCGCGAGGAGGACGGACCGAACAAGTTCCTCACGGTACCTCAGTTCTGAGTGGGGTGAACTATTGGCTTCAGCGACGGCGAGGACAAAGAAGACGGCTGCCTCCAGAGTTTCCGTGCCGGTCGAATCGGCCCCTATTGTGTTCCGGGGCGTGCCTGCGGCGCCCGATTCTCGACCGATCTGACGCGCGTCTTTCCAGAACTTGGTTTCAAGTTTCCTGACAAGGTCAGCCTGGGAGTGGCCGGGATGTTCCTGTCGCAGCCAATTCACATATTCGATTGCGTCGTCAGCCTGCGTCTTCAGGGCGAGCTCAACTGTCCGCCTCGTAAATGGCTCGATGGTGCCCTTGGGCTTGGCTGCGGGTCGCCGTCCGCTGCGTCGCTGCGTCAATCCGCTCTCCTTAATGCCCCAGCGCTCTCTGGACATCACTCAATGATTTCTATTAGGGAACCCAGAGTCTACTCGTCGACAGATGAAAGAACCCCCCGCCGGCTGATAGTCGTCTCCGGACGTGCGACTGTCCGTGGCGGGAGATCCTCATCGCTGCACCTGACCTCGTCCAGCGGAGCGTCCAACACGGTCGCCTTCCCACAAGTCCTGCTGAAGGTCCGCAGATATTCGGAAACGCGGGGGAGGGAAGTCCCATAGCAGCCACGATGGGACTTCACGTCACCGATTGCGGGCTATCGGAGTCGCCGTGGCACGGTAGTTGGCCAATTGCTCACACAATTGGCCAACGGCGGCTGGGATCGACCTCGTTACGAAGGCGCAGGACACTAAGACGATGCGCCTGGTCCAGGCGCGGGCCAAGGACACGCTCCAGTGCCGGGTGGATCTGGGTCAGCAGGCCTCGGATCCGGTTCGACGTCGCGGTGGCCTGTTTGGCCAGGTCGTCGTCGAAGCCGCAGAGCATGGTCAGAGTCGTTCTACGTCGCTTATCCACCTCGACAAGCCACTCCTGATCATCGGAGACGAGACAGTGCCTATCGAGGTCAAACAGGACGAATCAGTCAAGCGCGGTGAGTCGAAGAAAGACCTGACGTTAGAAGGTTTTGTACGTCTGAAAGGCGGTCGCGGGTTCGCCAATGCCGAGCTCATCATGCTCCCGGTCACGCCAGCTGTTCTGTTGGCATACGGTCCTCGGGGTCGCCCCAACTTTTCCAGCGAGGTCCAGCTCACCGGGGCGGAAGCACATTCATTCGCAGAGGAACTCAACCGGCTCATGACCAGCTCGGCGATCGACTGGGTCGCGGCCCGTCCCGGTCACCCATCATTGGATTCAATGAACATGCTTCCGCCGCAGCCACTGCTCACCGTGCATGATTACGGATCGACGGCCTCAGCGCGGGTGAACTCCATTCCCGCGCGACGTCCAATCCGGCGGCTACGGCATGAAGACATCCTTGAAGTTGCAGAGTCCGAACAGGCGTAGCTAGTGACTGGAACGCTTTCAAGACTTGCGGTAGGAACGCCTCAGCGTCGGGTTACTGGATGGAGCCGACCGGTATCCGCGCGTTCGAAGAGGCCGCAGTCCGGCGGAGCGCACGTTTCCGTTGCTCTCCGGCGACATGGAAAGTGTTGCTCGAGGACAGCGCGACGGTGACGTATCTGGGGTCGCGCGAGCGCATCGGCACCAGGATAGGATCCAGTACTCTGGTCTGCCATTCAGGCAGAGGTTTCCAACGTTACGGTGCGCTGCCGCTCGTGATTCCAGCCGATCGTGGTGTACATCCCGTCGGAGACCAGATGTACGGTCCGTTGACTCGAGCCACCCGCGTGCCGCAATCGGGCTCTGGCCGTGGCTGGCCGGTAGTGTTGGTCACCGGGCTGCTGCATGCGGGGGGCCTCGTTTGCTTCGAAACAAGAGGAAGGCTATCTATGTGGATTTCACGCATCCGGGTGACCGGCGGCTTCCTCAACGGGCTGGACGTATCGCTGGATCAAGGACTGAATGTTATCGTCGGACCCCGAGGCGCGGGCAAGACCACGTTCTTGGAGCTACTTCGCCACGCCGTGGGCGCGCAGCACGCCGAGCAGAGCGTTGCTGCTGTCCGCAGCCGACAAGCATTCCTTGATGCCGTGCTTGGCACTGGCGAGGTCATCGTTGACGTGGAGTCTGACGACGGTGGCCGTCATCTAGTGGTTGATGCGAAGGGTGGAGGTCAGCGACTCGACCTCTCTAAATCGGTACTTGTTTTGGGGCAGAACGAGCTTGAGGAGATCGCATCCGACGCGCCCAGTCGGCTCAACCTTCTGGACCTACGTACTGGCGCGGTCAACGAGCTTCCTGACCTCGGCGGGATCGAAGTGTTGACTGGCGACGTCTTCGATGTGCGAGCAGAGTTGGACCAACGCCGAGAGGAGTCGAAGAAGCGTGATCGGCTCGCCGTAGACCGAAACCTGTTCTTGTCGCAGGAAACGGCTCTACTTGGAGGAAGCACCGCCCAGCTTTCCGAGCAACGCGATCTCCTCCGACAGGCGGAGGAGAGAGTCATCTCAAGTGGACAGGACCTAGAGCGCATCGAAGCAGTTCGCGGCGAGGTCACCGAGTTGATGGTCTCCCACCAACGCGCGCTCGACCGGCTGGTCGTTGCGACAGAGCGTGCAGCGTCCTTGTCGCAAGTGCCAGCAGTACGTGACGCGCTCAGCCAGGCCGTGGGCCTCTCGGAAAATGTCACTGCGGCACTCCTTGCGGCCCGAGCTAATCTCGACACCGCTGAAGCAGAAACCCGAGAGCTGAACATAGGTGCTCGCGAAGCCGCAGCCCCGATCAGGGAAGAACTCGAAGAAGCGGAGGCGGGGCTCGGTCAGATCACCGCGCAGCTAAGGAACGTTGACACCGCGCTCCGTGCACTCGATGAGAACGACGCCGCCGTGCGCGAGCTGGAGTCCCGGTATGCAGGTCTCTTGGAGCGCCGAGGGCGGATGCTTGATGCCGTCGAGCAAGCGGAAGAGGCCCTTTACAACGCGAGAGCCGCTGTTGCGCGCTCGACAACCGCACAGATCGCTAACAACGTTGTGGTGGTCGTAGACCACCTGGCGGATGCAAGCGCCTTCCGAAAGTTCCTGCAAGAATCGCTCCGTGGGAGTAGTACCCGCGCGACGCTGATTGATGCTGTAGCGGAGCGTGTACTGCCGAGGCAGCTCTTGGAGATGGTCGAAAGCGGGGATGCCACAGGCCTGGCCGCTGTAAGCGACATCGCTGAGGATCGAGCGCATAGGCTGATTGAGAACCTGAATGAGCGGGATCTTCTTCAAGGGTTGGGCAGCATTCGCCTGACAGACAGCGTTGACTTCCGTCTGCGGGATGGATCGGTTGACAAGAGCGTTGATGCGCTCTCAACAGGCCAGAAGTGCGCCGTGACCCTGCCGATCATTCTTTCCGAACAGGAACGCACCCTGATTCTTGACCAGCCTGAAGATCACCTGGACAATGCCTTCTTGGTCGCCAATGTCGTGAGCGGCCTTAACGCACGCCGACAAGGTGGCGCCCAAACGATTGTCGCCACGCACAACGCCAATATCCCGGTGCTCGGCTCCGCTAACAACGTTGTTGTTCTAGGCAGTGATGGCAAAGTAGGAAGAGTTGACGTCAAGGGGGCGATCGATTCAGACGTCGTCGTCGATAGGATCACGCGACTAATGGAGGGCGGGCGTGAGGCGTTCGCCCACCGCTCGGCCTTTTATACCGAGCATGGCGGCTTGGGATGACAGCCGAAACGCCGGACGAACTACAGGGCCTCGGGTCGACGGCTCCAAGCAATCGCGCAAGGGCGGCAGGCTGGCTCATCCAGCATCCACAGGCGATCACCACCCGAGCGCTGATGAATGCTCTCCAGACCGAGACAGTTCCACAGGTGCGCCGTTTACTGCTTCAGGTCTTGGAATCACGGCAGAGACTGAGTGACACGATGCGCGGAGGCTCTTCTGCAGCGTTGCAGGCGACTGATGTACCAGCAAGGAGCAATGCAACCGCGCCGGAGCACGTCGACGTCGCAGCTCTGGTCAGGCACGAACTGTCGCCGGCAGTGGGATGGATAAGACTTGCGGCCGACAGCGAGATCGAGTCCTTTGGAACCAGCAAGACCAACGATGCCGTTCGTAAGCTTCAGCGTCGGATCGACGGGCTAGTCGCGATTATCAAATCCAATGAGGAACTGAACCTCCACCGTCTGAGCCTCCCGCACATCTTGTCCGAGAACTGGCCAGACACCCGCACCGCGCCCACAGTCGCGCCCTCTGCAGACGAAGCCAGCCTCGACATTGAAACAGACGAAGGATTATTTTCGATGTTGCTCTCGAACGTCTTCCAGAACGCGATCGACGCCTCGATCGAGGCGACCGGAAAACCGGCCGCCCAGATTACCTGGGGTTTCACAGACCAAAGCTATTGGGTTAGAGTTACCAATCCGTTTAAGGGCGACCGGTTCGCCCTCGCGGACGTCGTCGACGTGGGGAGCTCATCCAAGATGGCTCACCAAGGTCAGGGGCTGTCGTTGATCAAGACTGTGGCAGCCCGACTCGGACTTTCCATCACGCTCGACGGTGTCAGCGGCACGGCGTCCTTCTCCCTGAGCGGACCACGCCCTCATGGCTAACCCGACCGCAGTGCTCATCGAGGACGATCCTCAGCAGGCAGAATTTTCCGAAGTTGTACTTGAGTCGGCTGGCTTCATTGTCCGGAGCTTCAACTCGATTGCTCCCGCGCGCGACTACCTCCGGACATCTACAGACCTGATCGACCTGTTCGTACTGGACCGCCGACTCCCGGTGAAGGCAGGTGAGCCTGCGACCGACGAGTTTGGCGATGAACTCCTCAAGGAGGTCCGCTCGAACCACACCGATGCCAGGCTCGTCGTATTCACCGGCTTCGCGACCATCCGCCACATCCAGGAGTCGTTGCAAGGAGGTGGGCAGCTTCCGGCGCAGGACGGCCACCCCATCGACAGAGTCACAGTCCTCGAGAAGGACCAGTCCTTAGAGTTCAAGGAGCACGTCGTACAGTTCCGCCGGCTACTGCAATCACTTGACGACATCGAGATCATCACGCCATTCGGGAGCGACCCACTAAACGAACTAGACAAGAGAGTCCTTCGTCGACTCGCCTTTGACTACCGGGGCGTTTCCATCGCAGTAGCCTCACTCGGCGGCGGCTTGACTGAGGCGAGCGTGTGGCGGTGTGAGATCAACCGTTCCGAAGGTCGTGTTGCCACAGTTGTCGCTAAGCGGGTGAAGTCTCCGGGTTCGTCTGGCGGCCTTCCCGAACTCCTACCGCGCGCAAACACCACTGCTACCGTGCGGACGCTCTCGGGGTTGATGGCCGGAGGCTACATCAACGTCCTGCAGGTCGCCGGGGAGGCACCGTACGCGCTCATGGATATCATCGCCGAGCGACCCGCCGAAGCAGTAGAACTTGCTCGGCCCGTCTGGGACGCTCTGCACGGAGTGGTAGCACAGCGAAGGACGCTCACCGTGGCCGATCTCTGCGAACCTCTGATCGCCTGGGAGCGCCTGTCAGAGCTTCTTGGCGCCTACGGGATCTCAGTGCCTGCCGGAAGTCTCACGGTCACTACGCAAGTAGGCCCTCGCCATGGCGATCTTCACCCCGAGAACGTCCTGATCGACAACGGACAGGCAGTACTCATTGACTTCGACAGCGAAGCCTTCGCGGCCGGCGCGCTAGACCCAATCACTATGCTCATCTCGACTCTGGTCCATCCAGCTTCGCCGATCCGTGGTGCAGCATGGCCGGGCGTCTCCGAGATCGAATCGACCTTCGCGACAGGAGACTTCGGGCAGGGTCACCCTTGTGAACTTTGGTTCCGTGGTGTCCATGACTGGATCAGTGAGTGCCGGACCAGTGAACGCGAGTTCTGGGCCTTGGTACTGGCGTACGCCGGTCGGCAAGTTCGCTACCAAGACGTGCTCGACGATCGGGAGATTGTCGAGCGCGTCATCGCAATCGCCAAGCGTGCAACGGAAGCTCTCGCGAACTCATGACGAGGGGGACCAGGAGTCGGACCAGAACCATGAAACCCGTGCAGGGCACGACCTCCGATACGGCAGTCTGCCCCGCACATCCATGCGGAAGACGAGACTGAGCAGGCTCTTTCGCCTGGGGGGTTACCCCCTGGCCGTCCAAAAACTAAACAGTAATGCTATCCGAAAGGGCCGAAAGCAGGCTGTTGACAGTGTCAACACTTTTCGCGTCGGATCGGGTCCTAGATCGGTCGGACTGCTCCGGATCCCGTTTGTTTTCGCCTCTTCCCAGTATTCGCAGGGGCTGGAATGCAGTTCGAGTCCCACCTCGGGCACAGTGTTTCCGCGGGTCAGAGGCTTTTTGTCATTCTTCTGTTGACAAGGATTGACTTTTGAGAGTTTAGGTGCCGATACTCCGGCTGGCGGCTTTTTGTGGCAGTTATCGATGTCCCTCGGCGCGTCGGAGACGCCGAAGTCCGGAACCGGTCTCCGATGGGACCTTTGACCGGACGCCGGGAAACGAAAGCCCTGACACGCCTGCGAACCCCGCGGGTAAGCTCTGCGGCGCGGGACTGGGCACTTCGGTGCGGGGGATCTGGACGCTGCCGGCTCTGTCAGGACTTAGCTTTGTGCTGCGCATCCCCGTCGCCCTGACCCCCGACCTCGCAACCGCCGCAGTCTGTCATAGCATCCCACTAGAGTGTCTTCTTATGGGAGAACACGCTGACCAACCAGCTCGATCGGAGGCGACGATTGAGCCCCGGCTCGTGATGAGGGGCGATGGCGACAAGCCGTTCATCCAGGGGGAGTTCTTCGTCGCCGCTTACCAGCGCGGCTATCGGTGGGGACGCGACGAAGTGCGCCGACTTCTGGAGGATGTCAAGACCCACAAGCGCGAAGCCGGCAGGGGAGAGCCCACCGACTACTACCTCCAGCCGATCGTCGTGTTAAAGCGCGATGATGGGAGCTGGGAACTCGTCGACGGCCAGCAGCGCCTAACAACCCTGTTCCTGATCACGACATACGTCGCCACGAAAATCGCAGACTCCAGGTTGGAGTATCTGCTCACATACGAAACCCGACAAGGTAGCCGCGAATTCCTGGAGGCTCTCGATGTCTCCCGCCGTGACGAGAACATCGACTACTACCACATCGCCCAGGCGTACGACGTCATCGCAGAGTGGTTCGACGAACAGCCGAACGCCACACAGGCCGCTATCAATTTCCACACAGCGCTTGCTAACTGGGTTTATGTCATCTGGTACGAGGCGCCGCCAGGCACCGACGCCACCGCACTCTTCACGCGCCTTAACCGTGATCGCATCCCGCTGACGGACTCGGAGTTGATAAAGGCTCTGGTGCTATCAAACAGCGGCGCAACCGGCGGCCAGCCGGGGCGACAGGACGAGATCGCTGCCCAATGGGACGGGTTCGAGAGGGATCTGCGTGATCCGCAGTTCTGGGCATTCCTCACCCGCTCATCGACCGAAAGATCGACCCACATCGACTTCCTCTTCGAGTCCATGACACCGAAGGTGGGTCTAAGAGAACGGCCCCGCTACTGGACCTTCAGCAAAGTCCAGGAGGACATCGCCAAGCGGGGAACGACCGCCTTCTGGCGCGACGTCGTCGAGCGCCACGGACTACTGACAGGATGGTTTCAAGACCGCTATCTCTACCACCGCATCGGATACCTCATACAGGTCGGTGACTCGATCCAAGAACTCATCGACTTATCCCGATCCCGGACGCACTCGGTCTTTCAAAAGGCCCTCGTTAACCGAACACGCGAGCGCCTTGATCTCACTACGGACAAGGTTTCCCTCTTGCGCTACGGGAAGGACAACGGCAAGTGTGCCGACGTACTGCTCCTTATGAATATCGAGACGGTGCTCGGCAGCAGCGACATCGGGAGCCGTTTCTCGTTCCACGCCTACGTCGATAACTGGTCGCTGGAACACATCCACGCACAGAACTCCGAAGCCTTCGAGAAAGAGATCGAACGTCGAGACTGGCTACGGGCGCACAAGAAGAAGATCAAAGACTTTCACTGGCCGCCAGATCAGCGTGCCGATGTAGACGAGCTCCTCGACAAGATTAACGCACATCTGGCCATGGCCGACGGTAAGACCGATGAGCGGAGTTTTGACTTGATCTTCCGGCAGGTCCTGACGTTGTTCAGCGCTCCTGACGCCGACTCCACCGATGAGGACACACACGGACTCGGCAACCTGGCACTGCTCCAACGCAACCTCAACAGCAAGCTGAACAATGCGGTCTTCGCCCTCAAAAGGGAACAAGTAATCGAGCTCGACCAGAATGGAGCCTACATCCTGCCCTGCACCCGTAACGTCTTCCTGAAGTACTACACGACCGCGGCCGACCAGCAACTCTCCCTATGGGGTCCCCAGGATCAGGCCAACTACCTCACTGCGTTGATCGACAAAGTAGCGCGCTTCCTCACTGTAGAGAGCTTTCCCGCTGAAGAGGTCCATGCATGAAGGGCTACCCAACCACGTTCCTCGCCTTATTCGACGAACCCTTCGGAGACCGTCCCGCCATCACTAAGATCGAGATCCCGATCATCCAGCGTGACTACGCGCAGGGCCGAGCAGACGAGGATGTCAGCGCCCTCCGGGACCGCTTCCTTGACAGGGTCATCGAAGCTGCCACGACTGACAGGCACATAGGCCTCGACTTCGTGTACGGCGACGTTCGAGCCGGAGTCTTGCAGCCACTCGACGGCCAACAACGCCTCACTACCCTATTCTTGCTGCACTGGTACGTCGCTTCGCGCGCACACAAGCTCGACCCGGTCGCCCCATGGCTGCGCTTCTCCTACTCGACCCGGCCGACAGCCCGAGAGTTCACCCGAACAATCGCCAGCAACCCGTATCCCGGCGGCCCGACTTCTCCATCGGCCTGGATCAGCGACCAGCCGTGGTACGTCTACCCGTGGCGCCACGACCCGACCATCGCTTCGATGCTCGTCATCCTCGACGCGATCCATCGACGGCTCGACTCGCGCACCGACGAAATCGATGCCATCTGGGACCGGCTCGCCGCTCGCCCTGCCGACGTCGAGAACAGTGCCATCTGGTTCCTGTTCCTCCCAGTCGTCGATATCGCCCACGGCGAAGACCTCTATATCAAGATGAACTCGCGTGGGAAGCCATTGACGACGTTTGAAGTCTTTAAGGCGGACTTCGAAAGCATCATTAAGTCAGCCGACCCTGACCGCTATAAGCACCTCCTCGACAGCATTGACGGCGCCTGGGCCGATCTGCTCTGGGAGTACGAGAAGCGAGCGGCGAGCGACTACAAGATCGACGACGAGTTTGAGCGGTACCTCACTTTCATTATTGAAATCTGCGAGTGGCGCGACGGGAAGTCTGACCGAAAGTGGCACGACAAGCAGGCGCGAAGGCTTTGGCCGATCGAGGAACGAGCCCGACTCGCGTTCGCCGACCCCGACAACGAATACGCCACTCGGAATCTAGACTTCTTCTTCCACGCGTTCGACACGTGGATTGGCGCCGATCCCGTCAGCAATATGAGGGTTCCTTCCGACCCGAGGGCCGAGTTCAGCAAGCTGTTCACCGCCGGCGGCGTCGGGACAGGACCGGTTCCGCTCTTCTCCACAGCGCCTGATCTGTTCGGCGGCTGCATCCTCCGGTACGGAACCGACTTCACGGCACAAGAGACGCTGCTCCTTCTCGGAGTCCTGCTCGCCCGACAGGCCACCGGCACGATCAGCCAGGACGAAATTGCCAAGCGCCTGCGTTCTCTACGCAATATCACTGCAGCGTTCCTCGACTTAAATCGCATGCCTGCCTACGTCGCGCAGACCGAGAAGCTCATCGTTCATGGCGACCTAGAGGATTCAGGGGCTTTCCGAAGCGATTGGGTCGCTGATGAAGTCCTCAAGTGGTCGTTTCTGGAGGAGCACCCAGAAGCCACTGACGCCGTGCATCAGCTCGAAGACCACCCACTGGTTCGTGGGCGAATCATGGCGTTCGAGCTCGATGCAGCCATGCTGGAAGCGCGGGCTGAAGCGTTCGCTGACCTGAGCCGACCGGAACTGCGCGACCTGCTGGGCGCCGCTCTGCTCACAAAAGGGGACTACTCACGCGATGTAGGCTGGGAGGGAAGGCGTCGCCAGCTCGGAAATTCCCAGAAGGACGACTCCTGGACTGACATGCTCACCACGGGGTCCCGGGCGAATCTCGCCAACATCCGCGAGCCGCTGGGGGCTTTGCTGGACGACGTCGCCGTACGGGCGGAAACCGGCACTAACCGGCCGAGCGACGCCCTCGATGCGATCTGCGCCCAGTGGCTCGCTGAACGCGAGTCCCGCAACTTCTATGACTGGCGCTACTACCTTGTCCGCTACTCCGGCGCCCGCAGCTCGAAGGGCGACGGCTACTACAACGGCACCTACGACGGCGCGACCGGCGGATTCTCTTATCAGCGCCTCAGAATGCTTCACGGTAGCAACTACAATGCGTACTTCAGCGACGCGCTGCTACGTGCAGCCTGGGTCCACGGCTCGCTTGGTTCTGATGCCGAGGAACCACGTTGGTGGCACCGCGATGACCCAGGCCTCATGCTCAAGAAGTCCCGCATCGAGATTCGTTCTGATGACGACGCTTTTGAACTGGCCCTTTCGGACGACGATGAGACCGTCGGGGTCAAAGTCGCCAAGGCTCTGAGAGCGTTCGACTGTGACGGACACCAGCGGGTTCTGATCCAGCAGACTCTCGAGAGCGGCCGGCTAGTGGATAGCGAGAACCGCATACATCTCTGTGTGCGACTGGTGCGCGCGTTAGCAGTCGAGGGCCTCTGACGGTCATTAGAGGACGTCGCAAAGGCAGTGATTTACTTTCTTCGCTCCCTGGATTACGGTGCAGCCATAATGACCCGATTCGGCGCTTGATCCACTATCGAAAAAGGCGAAGCCACGATCCCGGGAAGCCCCGGCAGGCTTTCCGGAGCCTTATTACCTCCTCTATGCCGGTGATGCCACCGTCTCGCACCCTCCGCGTTGCCGGTGGAAGGGCCGATCGCAGCCGGAATAATGGCCGGCACGTTGTCAGCGTTGCGACTACATGACCGGGGGAGAGGCCGAAATCAGGCCGACTCTCCTGGTCGCGGTTACTTCCATGGTCGGTTTTCGTGGAGCAAGTTGAGAATTCCCGGAGCGTCCTTGATCCATTTCGTATTCTTGCTACGTTCGCCGTCGTCGTCGCTGTATTCGAAATCTTCACGGATGCCAATGTCGTTGGTGAAGGTATGTGTGGAATTTCTCCTATAGGTGTACTTGCCGTCCGAGCTCCAACCGTCACCCTCCTTGAGCCGACCCCCGCCGCGCCGGTGGTCGTTGAAGCGGCAACCGACAGCGGTGCGGCTGCGACCGCCGTGGTGGCGGTGGAGGTCCCGGCCGTACTGGGGGACCCGGCCTTGCTTCTGGTTACTTTCAGAACGGTCTTGCGAAGGAGCTGAATAGGGAAGCGCTACAATAACGGTTCCCGCGCCGTGAAGCGGCGCGGCCGTTGCAGTTGCCTATATCCAGGTGTCAGAAAGGAGCCTTCCCGCGCGTCCAACTACGGTGCCAGTTCGCCGCATGCCCTGTGGCCTGAAAATCGTTGATTTCAACGTTGACGAAGGGGTTGTCAAGGTAGCGGACGTCACCGCCACTTGAGTGTGCTGAATCAAGCCGAACGAGAGCAAGGCGATAGTGGGGTCGAGCATTCTTACCCGTCACAACCTCATTGTGTGTGACCCAGAAATCGGCCGCTTCAGCAACGTGTGCGACGACCTTAATGCGGTAGGTCTGACCGGACACAGGGTCGGTCGACAGGATGTCGTAGCCATGAGTGTTGCTCGCTTGCAGTTGTGGGACCCGGCCAATTGCGTGCTCCTGTGCGAGCACAAGCTCAATGCTGCGACGCTGAACGATCGTTGATGGCGCCCCGCTCATCGGCCTGCCATCGGTAGGAACATCGGAATCAAGCATCGCAGTAGGAAGAACAAGCGCTGCTGTGACGATTAGCGGCGATTTGGTGGACATTTTGCCCTGTTGGTCGATGAGTTCGAGCCGACGGTCGAGTCGCGTTTGGAGGTCCGTCGCCTTTCGGCTCAAGCTCTCCGAGGACTCTTTCAGCTTCTCCCCAAGGTTCTCCCGCTCGGCTGCGGCCACCGCCTCCGAGAGAAGTCGTTCAATCTCATATTTGAGACGTGCCTCGACCAACCCACGCTGTTTGTCGAGTTCGGCCGATCGGCGAGGCTGGATAGCTGTAAGGTAGCTGGGCAATTCGTTCTCGATAATCCAGCTCACCGCATTTGATTCTGCACTGTGTAGCCACGGAAGTGCCTTCGCCCGGCGAACGGAGGCAACGTCGGGCGCCGCCATGCAGTCAAGGTAGGGAGCCGCACCGGCGTCGGTGACTGCGCCGTCCTCACTTACATAGGCGTAACCGAATCTGCGCGCGACCGAAGCGCCCAACGAGTCGACGATTTCTTCGACAACCCCTACGAGTAGGCAGGGCGACTCAATTCTTGCGGAGACAAGCACCGTGCCCCGGTTGAGAACTCCGGCCAGGGTGGTAACTGCATGGTCCATCACCGAATCATGGAGAGGGTGACCTGGTGCCAGCAAGTCCGCGCTGGTTCCCTCGTCATCGTGTACGAGGCCTAGATCGAAAGTCACACGTTCATATCTCGTGGCGACGGGGCCGTACTTGCCGTTGCGAAGCATGGACGGCACATGACCAATCTCGAAGCGGCCCTTCTCCCGCCTCACTATTTTGCCGCCGAATCGAGTGAAGGCCTCCTTGAAAGCCAGCTCGATGTAATGAGGCTGAAGACGACGAGCACGGGCTTCATCCATCGACGCTCGGAGGGTGGCAAGATCGGCATCGGACAGGTGCTCGTTGGCTAGGGCGCGTTCGTTGAGCAGTTCTTGCAACCCCTCGGACACGCTTCGGTCGATAACCTGGTGCATACGTGCCTTGGTTTCAGGGAGTTCACCGTAGCGAATTGCCTCAATCAGCAGTTCCCGAAGGGGCGTATCTGCAAAAGCCGAACCTAGGACATCGAAAACATTGCCACCGTAGGCTCTCCGCTGCTCCTCGATCTTGTTGAGCAGCGCTGTGAAGACCTCGCCCTCCCGCGTATTAGCGGCGACGAGGTTCCATAACCGGCAAACCTCCGTCTGCCCAATGCGATGAATACGCCCGAAACGCTGCTCGATGCGGTTTGGATTCCAAGGCAAGTCATAATTGACCATCAGATGCGCGGCTTGGAGATTCAAACCCTCGCCCGCTGCGTCCGTTGCCAACATTATCTGGCAGTCCGGATTTTTAGTGAACTCCTCGGTTATGGCACGGCGATCGTTTCTGCGAATGCCACCATGGATCGCGACGACAGCCTTTGGGCGACCAATCAGGTGCGTGATGCGCTCCATGAGGTAGTTCAGAGTGTCTCGGTGCTCCGTGAAGATAATGAGCTTGCGTAGCTCCCCACTGGAATCCAGCGGCATGACGTTGTCTTCAAGGATCAAGCGAAGCTCAGACCACTTCTTGTCCTCCCCGCGGTCGCGTACTTCCCTCGCGACCTCCGCTAGTGACGTAAGCTCTTGGATCTCTGATTCCAGCTCTGCGATCGTTTCCGCGGCAGTCGCAGCGTCAACTACGTTCTCTTCGAACTCCTCGAGATCTTCGGCAGACACCTCGACGATATCGATGTCCGAAGTTATGTACTTGTAGCGCTCGGGTCTGAGGACATCGCGATCCTCGCGATACGTGCCGTTCTCAATGCCACGCTTAGTGAAGTCCAGTCGCTGCGCGCGACGCACCAGACTACGGTGAATCGCCTCTGGGCTCGAAGCAAGCCTCCGTTGCAAAACAGTCAACGCAAAACCGACGGTGTTACGACGTTTGCCATCAAGCTTGGCTGCTCGATTCATGCCGTTACGAACGTAGTCGGTCACCTGCTGGTACAGGTCATTCTCCCGCTCGGTCAGCTCATAGGGGATAGACTCGGCAATCCTTTCCGGAAAGAGCTTGCGACCCTCAAACGTTAAAAGGTCTTCCTTAACCATTCGGCGCATGACGTCACTGGTGTCGACGGACATCCCGTTCTTACCGGCAAATCGGTCCTTATCGAGCAAACTAAGAAAGAGTTGAAAGTCTTCCTCTTTACCTGAGTGCGGCGTCGCGGTCATGAGGAGGAGGTGCCGAGATACCTCGCCGATCAGCTCACCGAGTTGAAACCGTTTGGTTTTTTCCAACTTGTTGCCGAAGTAGTGCGCACCCATTCGATGCGCCTCGTCTACGATCGCTAAGTCCCAGTAACTATTCCGTAGCCGCTGCTGGAGGTCCTCGTTGCGTGCGAGCTGGTCCATGCGCGCGATAAGCAGATGATGATTCTCAAAGATGTCGTTGCCCAGACTTGTATCAATCATGGGCGTTGTGAGGATCTCAAATGACAGGCCGAACTTGAAGAACAACTCGTCCTGCCACTGTTCAACCAGACCGCCCGGCGCGACTATGAGACACCGTTGCACGTCTTCACGAAGGATCAGCTCCTTGATATAGAGCCCCGCCATGATCGTTTTCCCGGCCCCTGGGTCATCCGCCAACAGGAATCGCAAGGGGGTGCGCGGCAACAACTCGCCGTATACGGCGCGGATCTGGTGAGGAAGCGGCTGAACGTTACTCGTCGCGACGGCGAGCATTGGATCATACAGACCTGCGAGCTTAATTCTCTGCGCCTCAGCGACGGTTTTGAAGTCGATGGAAGAAGCGTCGAATGGGCGGCTTCCCGAAGTTGAGACCGCAAGCGCATCCTCATCACGCCGGAACATCACGCGCTGTCCCAAGGCGCCGGACGATGTCTTGTACGTCAGCTCAACTGCGTCCTGACCATGAGGTTGACCGAAAATCACCTGCACTACCTCATGAGGAACTACGCCAGTAATCTGCAGGCCCGGCGCCAAGTCCTCTAGCTTCAATTAATTTCCTCCAGCTTCGCGTAGGATGCTATCCAGCCGGCCCATTTCGCGTCGGACCTTCAACCATCTTGAAGAATACTGCCATGGGGGGCTCGATGAAGCGCGCCGAGCGCCAACAGTTAAGCGTGCTTATCGAACAAGTGCGGGGTTGGATCCACACAGTCGAAGAAATCCGGCAACTCGCTGCGCACTTACCGCTTTCACGCCCAGCCAACTTAGCGGACGACGACTGGAATCTCTTGGTCCGGGTTGAGGAGGCAGGTGAGTCCGGCGATCCCGACGAAGCCGACCGTCTGACACAGTCAACGTGGCTCATGAGTGGCAAGAGACTCCGACCCGCCCAGGACGCCGCTGCCCGACTTGCTCACTTCCGGGATTGGTACTGTTCGATCGGCGCCCCACAACGTCTCGAGCAACTCAAGAATGAACTAACGGCACGCGGAGTCGCTGAACGCGACGACCTCGCTAACGTTCTGAGCAGCCTGACTACAACGGGAAACAGGGCGTCACAGATGCTCCATGAGGCCTCTCATCTGCCAATCACCCGAGACGGGGCCCTCGCAGACGACGAGCGTAGAGCTGGGCTAGCACTCATCGACCTTCTTAATGAGCACCACGATGAGTCGATGAAGCTTCTCGATCCCTCCTGGTGCGCGGCAGGCGCCTGCGCTAGGGCCCACGGGTCCACCAGCGTTCTACACGAAGCGCAGATCATTGGACGCAAGGGCGGGACTGCAGAGCGGATAAGTGCTGCCGCGACGCGCGTGTCAGCTCAACTTTCGCGTGAGCGCTCCCGACTGCCTCAGATCTTTGAAGATTTGGCGACCTGGCGAGCGGCCGCACAGCAGGCCGAGTTCGCCGCGGAGCACATGCCAATCAATCCTGCAGGGGTACTGTCGGAGTCTGAATCGAACGCCATTCAGGCCCTCATCCAAACCTACGATACAGATGCTGGTATTTATAACATTGTTGCAGCGGAGATGAGTTGCAGCAGCAAGTTGTGCTCGCAGACCCACGAAGCAACAGCACGACTGGCAGCTTTGCACGCCTCACTCACCGCGCACGGAATGAATCACCCCATACTTAGCGTGGCCGAACGGCTCCAGACAGCGCGATCAGCGGAGTGGGAGCGACTTCGCGGGGCGTTGGATGACCTTGAGGAGTGGGATCGGTCAGCCTCACTAGTGTTGCGCTGCTCCGCACATATGCCCCTAACGAGGACATACGCTCTTACCGAAGGAGAGCGAACGGCGGCGGCCACCATTCGAGAAACCGTAGCTGAACACAGCGTTGAGGTACGGCAGCTACTTGACCCCGCCTCGTGTGAATCTGGGCATTGTGGTGGCCTTCACCGAGCCGGCTCGCTCTTGAATGAGGCATATCTGGATTTGGTCACATCGGGCGGCGGGCAGGCAGTTGTGGCGGCCGGTGCCCGCATACAAGAACAGATGGAGGATGAGCGGGCGCGACTGCGCACCGCTTTAGATGACCTTGAAGAGTGGGGGATAGCAGCGTCACTCGCGTTGATCGAGGCCGAACATCTGCCTCTGACCCGGACCGGCGCTCTCTCAGAAATCGAGCGCACTGCTGCGGCGAGGGTCCAAAACCTAAGAGAGTCGCATAGCCCGGAAGCTCGGCACCTCCTCGATCCCAGCTCATGCGATGCGGACGGCTGCCAAGGTGCCCATGAATCTGCGTCTCTGCTAGGTCAGGGTCATGCGGATCTGTTGGCATCGGGCGAGGGGCAGGCAGTCGTAGCGGCCTGTGATCGGGTAGGGAATCTGCTCAAGGAGGAGCGAGAGGAGGTCGCAGTTCTCTACCAGGACGTCCTAGGTTGGCCGGAATTGGTGCAACAAATTCACGCCACTCGCGAGGATGCATTGGCCAACTCGAAAGCCACGGTCCAGCAACTGATTGAGGACTCGGCCTCCATTAAGATCAGCCGCACAGCCATGAGGTTGCTCCCACTGCACGAGAGCAGCGAAGTCTTGGTTGCCAGCCTCACTGTGCTTCGGGACGCCGCGCTCACTGAAAAAGACAGCGAGTTCCTGACTGAAACCGCAGCGCTGGCTAGCCGGGTCGCCGCGGTGGTTGGTGACGGCTTCAACTCCGACTGGGAGTGCGAGGCTGGAGGAAAATGTGAGCGTGCCCACCAAGTTATTCTGGAAGCCTTTGAGGCCGCCAACTTCGTCAAAGCGCAGCTGGCCCGACTGACTGTCAACCTCCAGGACGTGCCGACTGAGCCCAATCAGTTACTCGATCCCTCCCTCGGGCTGAAAGCCTACCTGCCCGCGAATCACACTATCGCCGAGATCTTCCCCTTCGAATTGCTGAAGGGCGCGTGGGCCAAGCTCCCGCTCATTACCAACGCAGAGAACGCCGCGAAAGAGGCAGCGACTGAGGCACGTGCAGCGGCCGACAAAGTCCGCGCTGGAGACGTTGCCGAGGCGCTGAAGGCGATGGATCTCGAAGTCCTACGCAAAGCAGCTCCACAGCGGCAGCTTCGGACTGCTCCGTTGGAGGACTACGAGCTGCACAACGTTTGGGACGTTCTGCGCTTTCAAGACGGCTATTCACTGAAATCCTTGCCCGGTCTTGGCGAAGCCACTGCGCGGCCTATCGCTCAGGCGTCGTTGCGTCTTTTCGAGGCTGTGCGAGAGGAGACTCCCGTCCGTATCGACGTAAAGCGGAAGGGAAAGGCAACTACCGCGCTACTAGAGTCGCTCGCGCGCTGGGACAACGCACGGAAGTTCAGCCCGACTAAGGACGAAGTGGCGCTGGCAAAAGGTCTAACTCGACTTATCAAGAAGAAGAGTAGCTTTACCCCCCTCGGGGTTCTGGTGATCATTGAAGGGAAAGTTCATAAAAGCCCCCCAGCCGCTTCAGATATATTGCACGACGCGCTGAATCGCCTCGTGCCTCCCTCCGGCACTGCAAGCATTTGGACCGATTTCCTCTCCCGACCGGCTGATTACTTCGGCATGCTCACCGAACTTGGGTTCATGACCGAGGATGAGAAGAGCATGCACGGCGATCTCCCGGAAGAGATCGTTGAAGCAGTGCGCGCCAAGGAACTGAAGCGGGACTATCTCACCGCCTCGCTTCGCGCCTATCAGAGCTTCGGTGCACGATTCGCCCTTGTGCAAGAAAAGGTGATCATCGGAGACGAGATGGGGCTGGGTAAGACGGTTGAAGCACTAGCCGTGCTCGCCCACCTCCGTGCGCGCGGCCAATCGCATTTCCTCGTTGTCTGTCCGGCCGCGGTCGTTAGTAACTGGACTCGCGAGACAGCAAAGCACACCAAGTTGAAGGCCTCACGCCTCCACGGCACGCTATGGGAGCGAAACCACGCGGCAAAGGCGTGGGCCAAGAACGGCGGCGTCGCCGTCACCACATATGATCTCCTGCCGTGGGCAAAGGAGTACCTGAGCGGAGTCGATCTGGGGGGCGTCATTCTCGATGAGGCGCACTACATCAAAAATCCCAGGGCTAAGCGCTCGCTCGCAGCGGCCGAGATCATCAACTCCACGACGTACGCAATATTGATGACTGGCACGCCATTGGAGAACAGTGTCGCCGAGTTCCGCAATCTGATCAGCTATATCCGCCCCGACCTCGCGGAGGAAGCGCCTGAATATCTCGCCAAGGCTTTTCGCAAGCATGTCGCGCCAGCCTACCTACGCCGTAACCAGGAGGATGTGCTCACAGAGCTTCCCGAAGTGGTCGAGATAGACGAGTGGATGGGGATGTCACACTCTGATGAGCTGACTTACGGCCAAGCGGTAAGGGAAGGCCAGTTCATGTTAATGCGACGCGCCGCCATGATGTCGGAACAATCCATGAAGGTCAGCCGACTGCTAGAGATTGCAGGAGAAGCCGAAGCTAATGGACGACGGATTATCGTCTTTTCATACTTCCGAGAAGTCCTGAACCAGGTCGCGCGACTACTACCCGGTCAGGTCTTCGGCCCCCTCACCGGATCCCTCGCTGCAGCGGATCGACAGAAGCTCGTTGACCGCTTCTCACAGGCCGGGAACGGCGCCGTCCTCGTTGCGCAGATAACCGCGGGCGGTGTCGGCTTGAACATCCAGTCGGCATCGGTCGTTGTGATCTGCGAGCCGCAGATCAAACCCACGATGGAGTCACAGGCGATCGCGAGAGCTCACCGCATGGGTCAGACCGACACCGTCCAGGTGCACCGTCTGCTTACGGAAGACAGCGTCGACGAGCGCATCCGCGACATTCTGAAAGATAAGAGGCAGCTCTTTGACGAGTTCGCTCGGGACAGTTTTATCGCAAAGCAGGCTCCCGACGCGGTTGACGTATCCGAGGTCGAGCTTGCACGACGTGTGGTGGCAGCGGAGCGCGAAAGACTATCAATTGTGGCAGGTTGAAGTTTCAAAATGACTGTTGTCCCGGCCCTGAGCCGCTGATGCGTTTGCATATTTGCCGCCGGGCAATCGGGAGACGGCATGACTCCTGGCTGGCCTTCAAGTACTGGACTTCGCCTGCTCACCATTGAAATCCGTGGGTCGGATAAGAAGCCTAATTTTGCGCACCTAACGGTGCCCCAAGCCGGAGCGAATGGCAACTAACGTGTCGGTGACGTAGACATGCAGCAAAGGTCATCGAATGCGTCCACGGGAAACGAATTACGGTGATAATATCGGGCTCTTGCCGCGATGAAGGGTTTTCATGGAAGTTTTAGTTGGTCTGTTGTTTGTCGTTGTCCTTTTCTGGTGGATAGGCCGGAGAAAGAGACGGCAGACACGAAGCGGTTCTCCTTCTTCGCAGGCTACAGCCGGCAAGGCAGAAGTACGCAAGACACCGACATACACTCGGCCGCGTGCTGAGGCGGAACCAATTCGCGCGCAGGGCCGTGCTATGCGTTTTGCCGAGCCCGGCCGCGTTGGTGAGCTCTTCAGCTACGGCGGACCGTCCTCGGGAAGAGGCTATAGCCACGACGGTCCCTTCGCGGTGATCGACGTCGAAACGACGGGCTTCTCTCCGGGGAAGGGCGACCGCGTTATCGAACTGGCGATTGCTCGGGTTGATAAGAGCGGGCGGATTGAAGAGGAGTACGCGACCCTGCTGAACCCGGAAGGTCGTGACACAGGGGCAGTTTTTGTCCATGGAATCAGCAACGATGCCGTTAAGAAGGCACCGCTATTCGCGGACGTTCTGCCGGACGTCTTAGCGCGTTTGGACGGTGCAGTGATTGTTGCCCACAACGCAGTTTTCGAGGAACGGTTCTTTGCTGCTGAATTCGCTCGTGCTGGCGTCGCTGCTCCGCCACTGCCAGCTCTTTGCTCGCTATGGCTGGGGCAGCAGACATTTGATACTCCTAATCACAAACTGGGTACGCTCGCTCAACATGCCGGGATACCGCTAGTAGACGCGCACGCAGCATTGGGAGACGTCAGGGCGACTGCTGCCTTGCTTCCGATGATGCTTGATCGCTACCAGTCGGGCCTTGAATTTGGCCATGGCCCGGTGAGTGGTTTGTTTGATCCACACCGGTTGGGTGCGGTCAGCCCGCTAACCCGTGCGGTTGCTTTAAGGAAGGGCACCGAGGGATGGATGTCTTCACTTGTGTCCCGACTACCCATCAGCACTGCAGATGTAAGTGACGCGGCCGCCGCCGAGTACCTTGAGCTGCTGGCTGTCGTACTGGAAGACGGCAAGATCATCGGCGACGAAGCCAAAGCTCTGGCAAAGGTCGCCGGTAGGGGCGGCATGGGGGCCGAACAGGTTCGCGGGCTCAACGAGCGGTTCCTGGAGATGATGCGAGAAGCGGCGTTCTCAGACGAAGTTCTGACAGTGGAAGAGCTCGTGGAGCTCAAGCGAGCAGCAGATGCTTTGGCTGCGCCCGGCTATTTCGACGACCTGCGGCCGAGTGCAAGGCAGTCGAAACCGCCGGCCGAGCAGGGAATGGAAGTGCCAGCAGCAAAGGACGCCAAGGTCCGGAAATGCGGACACTGCCGAACCCCTGGCCACTACCGTTCGAAGTGTCCTGAACTGAATTAGGGGGTGTGGACATTGTCCACACTTTCCGTCTCGGACTGCGTTGTATAGCCCTCCGACTCGCCCCAATTCCGCATGTTTTCGCGGGTCCCCAGTGTTTGCAGGGGAGGGAATGCAGTTCGAGTCCCACCTCGGGCACGTGTTTTCCCTGTTCAGGGGCTTGTGGGCCCCTGAGTGTGTACAAATCTCCTTTTATGGGCCCCTGCGGGGGCCTATTTTTGTTGATGGCTGTTGCTTTCTGGCGGCTCCTCTCTTGGCTTGGACAGTGTTGGTGTGTACTCCTTCATGGCCGGGAGCGCGTGGAAGTGCATGACGTGCTGAGACTTGGGATCATTCGGGCCTCCTTTCTTGCTGTTTGTGTCGGGCGTGGTTGGCCCTGTACCTATTCATGCCGAGCGCTCCTGCTGACGACATGACCTGCGTGGAATTCTTTCCAGGTTCCTGGCCTCGGTTCGCTGTTTCTTGGGGACCGGGGGAGAGGCTGGTTCCCGTTTGTCCGGCCAAAGGGCGTGTGTACAGTGTCCACACGCCGTCCACGGCGGCTGTTCACGCTGCATCTCGGCTCCCTTCCTGCCGTTTCTGCCGACACCACTTCATTCAATTTTGCGTGCCAGATGACATGACTTGCCGGCAGTACTTCGAAAGTCCTGGCGCATCTTGGCGGACCCGTCGATCACCCAGCCGGAAGATCCATCGGCGTCCATACGGGGGTGTAACTCCGACAGAATCCCGGGGTGTGGAACCCGGACCGTTGTTCCGGTCCGGGTTGGGTCCTCGCGTCATACCTGTTCATCACCTTGTATCGGTTTCCGACATGACTGGACCTCGAGGTTTGTGGGTGGTCGTCTGGATCGGAGATACTCTCCAGCTCCTGCCCTCGATGCGTAAGGAATAATTCTCTCCATGACCAGCGGGGAGATCGGTAAGAGGGAAACCCAAACAGCGGCCACGCCCACAGCGGCACATGCCGACGCCATCACGCTGCCGGAAGCCATGACCGGCAGGGCAAGCCCGGCGAAAGCGGCGGTCGGCGACAAGCCGGTCTTCGCATATATCGCCAGTCTGCCACAGCCGCAGCGGGGCATCGCCGAAGCGGTCGATGCTTTGGCGGCAAAAACGCTGCCCGGCCTCCGGCGCTCCGTGAAGTGGGGCATGTCGTACTACGGCGTCGGCGACGGGTGGTGCTTCAGCTGCGGCGGCTTTGCTCGCCATGTCAAGCTCATGTTTGTGAATGGCGCGGCGCTCGAGCCTGTACCGCCGGTGACACCGGTGGGGATGGGCAGGTCGACGCGGGGTGTGGAGCTCGAATCCATGGACGACATCGACGAACGCCAAATCGCGGCGTGGATGAAACAAGTCGCGTCCGTGCCGGGTGTTGGGGGCAGCAAGCGTTGAACCCGAAGCCTGCTGCCGATGCAAACGGTCGCCGGGAAACGCATGACACGTGAGGCGATGCCAGGCACCGCCCTTTCGCGGCCACTTCCGCCCATTATCGAAGGCCGATAACCGATGCTGCGTCAATCTAGGCTGACGTAATATCCGCTATCGGCCGCAGGAACGGACTCACAGACTCCGGTAGTGACAGACCCAGGTCCCTTTGTCAGGCCGGGAGAGCAGCTAAGCAGAACGATGGTGCAGTCAGTGCCTGCACAAAATGCCCCGTTCCTAACGGGGGGAGCGGTGCCGAGCATCAACTGTGAAGTGCGTCATTGGTGCGGTTAACGGGCTATGTGGTTATCGAACTTAAAACGGGCAAGTTCCAACCGGAGTACGCCGGCAAGCTCAACTTCTACGTAGCGCTCGTCGACGACACCCTTCGGCGCGGCCACCACAACGAAACCATCGGCATCCTCATCTGCGGCACCAAGAACGACCGCAGCGTCCGGTACAGCCTGGGACGCTCCACCTCACCCATGGCCGTCGCCACCTACACCTACGACAAGCTCCCGGCTTCCGAACAGCAGGCTCTCCCCAATGAGGGGCACTTCGTAGCCGCCCTGGAATGGGCAGAAGCAGGCTCTGACACCGACGACAGCCAATAATCGCTCACATTGGGAAACTCACACCCGCCACGGCGTGCTGACTCCGCCAAAGCAACATCAGGAATTGTCCAAAGCTCTTTGGACAATTAGGCCCGCGCCTACAGTACGAGGCCTTCCCCAGCGCCAACCACGCGACCGCGGAAATGAATCCTGTGCCCGTGATTCCAGCCCCGGCCGAAGTCCAGAATCCCGGTTTGGGACCAGACAGCCAGGGCCGGTACGGCGAAGAGAGGTTGTAGCTTCCGACGGTCCAGCCCAATTGTCCAGACACTATCTGGACAATTGGGGCCGAATAGCCAGCAGTTTCCGGGGGAGAGGCCTGTCGGGGGTTTATGTTGGTCCCGGGGAGTCGCGCCATCAAGACCGGTGCGGGTTTGGCCTGATCAGGTCCCGGGCGGCCTCGGCGATATGTTCGGCGTCGATGCCTGCCCAGGCGAGGAGCTCCTGCCCGGTTCCGGATCCGGGCATGCCGTTCGCGGCCAGGTGTGTGATGGACAGGTCACTCGGCGGTGCCGTGAGCAGGGCATCCTTGACCGCTGATCCCAGGCCTCCCTCGGGGCGGTGGTCTTCGGCGATGATGACGCGGCCCTGTGTCTCGCCGGCGGCGGTGAGCAGCGTTTCTGCGTCTATGGGCTTGATGGAGTAGCAGTCGATGACGCGGGCCTGGATTCCGTCAGCGTCGAGGATGTCTGCCGCCTTGAGCGCTTCATGAAGGGTGACCCCTGCCCCGACGAGGGTGACGTCGTCGTTGCCGGAGGACCGCAGGAGCTTGGAACCGCCGACCGGGAAATGCTCTGAGGCGCCGTACAGGACGGGGTAGGCGCCGCGGGTGGTCCGGAGATAGCTGATGCCGGAAGTTTCCGCCATGCCCTGCACCAAGGCGGCTGTGCTGGTCGCGTCGGCAGGGTAGAGGACGGTCGAACCATGCACGGCCCGGAACATCGCCAGGTCTTCCAGCGCCATCTGTGAGGGGCCGTCGGCGCCGATCTCGACGCCGGCGTGCGAGCCGCACAGGCGAAGATCGGCGCCCGTGATGGACCCCATGCGGATGAAGTCGTAGGCGCGGGTGAGGAAGGCCGCGAAGGTCGAGGCGAAGGCTTTATATCCCCGGCTGCTCAGTCCCGTGGCGGCGGCGATGAGCTGCTGCTCGGCGATGTACATCTCGAAGAACCGGCCGGGGAATGCTTTCGCGAATTGGTCGGAATGGGTGGAATTGCTGACCTCGCCGTCCAGGGCAACAACGGCGGGATCGATGCCGCCGAGTGCTGCCAAAGCGTCGCCGTAGGCTTTGCGCGTGGCGACCTTTTCGCCCATTGTGTAGCTGGGGAAGGTTGCGCCGGGAGCGTCGATGCGTGCTTTTGTCCCTTCTTCGGGAAGTGGGCCGCGTAAGGTCAGTGTCCTTGGACCGCCGAGTTCTGCAATAGCCTTCTCGGCCATGTCGGGCGGTAAGGGTTTTCCGTGCCAATCGGGGCTGTCTTCGATCTGTGGGAAGCCTTTGGCTTTGATGGTCTTGGCGAGGATGACCACGGGTCTGCCTTCGGGTGCTTTCGCCGCCGTGGAAAAGGCCTCGTCGATGGCGCTGAGATCGTGGCCGTCGATGATGATGGCTTGGGCGCCGAAGGCCTGGACCCGGCGGGCGTAGGACTCCATGTCCCAGCCGAGTTCGGTCTCGCCCCGCTGTCCCAGCCGGTTTACGTCAACGACGGTGACGAGGTTGGTCAGGCCATAGTGGGAGGCCTTGTCCAGGGCTTCCCAGATGGACCCTTCGGCCATTTCGCTGTCGCCACACAGCACCCATACCCGGTAGGGGAGCCGATCCAGGTATTTCCCGGCGAGGGCAACGCCGACGCCGTCCGGAAGTCCCTGCCCCAGCGAGCCTGTCGCGAAATCTACCCATGGCAGTGCCGGCGTCGGGTGTCCCTGCAGGCGCTGGCCGATGCGGCGGTAGCCGTTCATGAGCTCATCGTCGGAGACGACGCCGACGGCCTTGAAGACCGAATACAGCAGGGGAGAGGCATGGCCTTTGGAGAAGATCAGGTGATCATTGGTGTCCAGGTCCGGGTTGTCCCAGTCGTAGCGCAGATGACGGCTGATCAGGACGGCCAGCAAGTCTGCGGCCGACATGCTCGACGTTGGGTGGCCGGATCCGGCGGACGTGCTGGACCGGATGGAGTCCACCCGGAGCTGCGCAGCGAGTTCAGCGACCTGTGAGAGGTCCTCGCCTACGTTTTCGTGGTTTGCCGCGGGCATGGCGGTGTCCTTCGTCGATGGAACTTGCCGGATCCCTGCAGGGTCTCGCCGGAGGGAGCGTAAGTCAAGACTCTCCGCCCAACACCGGCGGGCCCTGCCGGCCCGGACGCGCCGGTGCATCCACGCAGGTCGGTCCCCCTGACCCCGCGCTGCCACCCCTCCCGCCATGCGGTCATGCAGGGCCACCCGGAGGGCAGTCAGCGGGCCAATGTGCCATCAAGCCTACGACCGGCAAGTTCAACACCGGGGCACCCCGGTCGTGCGCTGCTGCCCGTAACACCGTCAAACCCAACTTCTACGCCGACCTGATCACGATGGACTCCAATGTGACCGGCGCTGCGAAGCCATCGGCATCCGCCTCCACAAGGACAGGAACGACCGCAATAACCGGTGCAGCCTGGGACGCCCCACCCCGCTCTGGCCGTCTGCCTGCGATAAACTCCCCGTCCGACCAACAAATATCCCCAGAGGCATCGTCGCGGCGCTGGAACGGGCCGAACCCGACGCGGATGCAGAGGCCCGCAACGCCTGGGGCGCCTCTCCGCTAACCGGCGCTCCTCCGGGGCCGGACCCGCCCAGCAGGTCCTCCCGGCCAAGGAATACCCGGCCGATGGTGTATGTTGCAGTTCCGTCAGAGAAGAACACCAGAAAGAGACACACCTCAGTGGCAACTGATTACGACGAAGTACGTTCCGACGTCAAGGAATCCCAGGACCGGTCCTTGGAAGCGCTGCAGTCCGCCAGCGCACCCGATGCCCGCAGCGTCGTCCGCGAACTGGACGAAGCCGACGCACTGGATGAGGCCATGACCCCCGGCGGGGAGTTCGTTGCCGAGGAACTCATCGTCCAGGTCATTCCCCAGGCCAAGGACGAGTTCACCTGCTACTCCTGCTTCCTGGTCCGGCACCGGTCCCAGCTCGCGCGCGAACGGGACGGCCATCCGTACTGCATCGAGTGCGCGGGATAAGGCATGCCGCCAGCTGCCCGGTCACGCAAGGGAGCGATGCTACAAATGAAAGTCCAGCGCGCTCTCTCGCACCGCATGCTCCGCGCCCTGCACGGACATCAGATTCAGGCACACAGGCCCAGGCTGTGAGCCACGGGCACGGCCAACCCTCGTAGCCAGTGCTGCGGGTCAGGCTGCCAGGACTGGCGACAGGGCCGCGGACACCGCGGTGTTCTTCGTCAGGAGGCTGATTTGATAGTCACGCTGGCGAGGGTCGACGTGCACCGGCGAGTGATGCGACTTGGCGAACGCACGAAGCTCTCCCATGGCGTCGGAGTCAGTCTGTGCGCGTGTCACATCGAGTTCCAGGGACAGTCCTGAGGCGAGCGAGCCGGCGCGCTGGACCACGCCGTAGAGGCCATTGAGGTTCTGAACCGTCACGTGGCCCTGGACCTTGACGTGGGCCTTGGCGCCATCGAGGTCCATACGGACCAGCACCCGCAGCTTCTCGTTCACACAGTTCTCCGCTCTAAAACGAAGCTCTCAGGACGTGCTGTCGGTATTCCAGGCCAGGTTGTGGTCGAAAAGCGGCTCGTTGACCATTGGTGATCTCCCCCGCCGAGCGGCCCGCCGACGCCATCTGCGGAGCATCCTAAAGGTCACCCTCGCTGAGGGGCACTCAGCTTCAGGATGCGATGGGCGGAAAGCGCATCACTGCCGGTCGTTGAGACAGCAGGTCCAGCGCATGGTTGCATTTAACGCTGTCCAGGGTTGTCCAGTGCATCGGCGATGATCTGGACGACGTGGCGGGAGTCTCGGCCTGCGAGATCGGCCAGCTGGGTGCGGCAGGAGAACCCGTCGGCCAGGAGCGTTCGGTCTGGGTTCGTCGCAATCTTGCCTAGAATGCCTTGTTCGGCAATGGCCACAGAGACGTCGTAGTGGCCTTTTTCCATGCCGAAGTTGCCGGCGAGGCCGCAACATCCGTTGGAGACATCCACGTCGCAGCCCATGGACGTCAGCAGCTCCAGATCCTTGCCGTACCCCATTACGGCGTTGTGATGGCAGTGGGGTTGCGCAAGAATTTGTTCGCCGCTGGAAGGTGGCTGCCAGTTGATGGATGTGAGGAATTCTGCGACGGTCCGGGTCCGTGCCGAGACCTGCCGGGCCCGTTCGTCGTCGGGCAGCAGTTCGACCAGGTCCGAGCGAAGCACTGCCGTGCAGGACGGCTCAAGTCCGATCACGGTCCGGCCGTCGGCTATATGCGGGTGCAGGACGTCCAAGGTCTTGCTGAGGGCGTCCTTGGCCGCGGTCAGCTGTCCTGTTGAGATCAGCGTCAATCCGCAGCACGCGCCGGGACCGGCAATTTCGACCTCGCATCCCGCGGCCTGCAAAACCTTGATCGCGGCAACGGTGACCTCCGGGCTCAGCGCGTCCGAGAATGAATCCACCCAGAGCAGGACCCTGTGGGGAGCGGTCGCCGTATGGCCCGCCTTGCCACCTGCCGCCGCTGGAACGCGTCCGGGGTTCAGCGCTGCGGAACGGGCCTCGACCAGGGAATGGAACGGCGTCTTGGGGAATGTCGGCAGGGACCGGCGGGGATCAGCGCCGGCAAACCGGAGCATGGTCCGGCGGAGGATCCCGATGGAGGCAACCTTGTTGACCAGGGGGCCGAGGGGTCCGATCAGTCCCAGCCAGGTGGGCAGCCGGCCGAGGGTGTAGTGGCTGAGCGGACGCAGCCTGCCTTTGTAGGTCTGGTGCAGTGCCTCCGACTTGTACATGGCCATGTCGATGCCGGTGGGGCAGTCGCTGGCGCAGGCCTTGCAGCTCAGGCAAAGATCGAGGGCCTCATGGACTTCCGGGGACTTCCAGGACATGTCCACGATGCCGCCGTTGAGCATTTCCTGCAGGACGCGCGCCCGGCCCCTGGTCGCGTCCTTTTCATCCTTGGTGGCGAGGTACGAGGGGCACATGAACCCGCCCTCCTCTCGGAGATCGGCCCGGCACTTTCCCACGCCTACGCAGCGGTGTAGCGCGTTGGTGATGTTGCCGCCGTCGTGGGCAAACGCGAAACCATCTGAAGCCAGCAGGTTGCCGGCTTGCGGGCGGCGCAGGTGCGCGTCGAAGGAATCAGGCTTGATGATGACGCCCGGATTGAAGATGTCCTGGAGGTCGAAAAGTGCCTTGAACCCGGCCATCGCCGCCAGGGCCCGGGACGAATACATTGTTTTCAGCAGCTCGCCGCGCGCCCGGCCATCGCCGTGTTCCCCCGAGAGCGAGCCGCCGTACTTGGCGACTAGGTCCGCCGCGGCCGTCAGGAAGCGGCGCATCACGGCGGCATCATGATCCAGCGGAAAGTCGATCCTGACGTGGACGCAGCCGTCACCAAAGTGGCCATATGCCAACCCCGAAACGTTCTCGCGGGCCATGAGCAGTTCAAGATCACGAAGGTAGTCGCCCAGATGTTCGGGCGGGACGGCCGAATCCTCCCAGCCCGGCCATGCCTGGTTCCCGGCTGCGGTTCTCCCGGCCAGACCCGCGCCGTCGGACCGAATCTGCCACAGCCGTTTGGCCTCCGGTCCGGCCGGAAGGATCATTGAGTCGATCGCGCCCGCGTCCAGGACCATCCGCTCTGCGGCAGCTACCGAATCATCCGACGTCGCTCCGCCCACTTCCACCATGAGCCAGCCGTTCCCCGCCGGCATGCTGGGGACGGCGTGCTCGCCTTTGGCGTTGCGGATCACGTTGACCAGCTGCGCGTCCAGTCCCTCCAAGGCCAGCGGATGGTGCGGAAGCAAGCCGGGAACCGCGTCGGCCGCGGCCGGCATATCCGGATATCCCAACACGGCCAACGCCGGGGCGGCCGCCTGCGGAACCAGCCGGACCTCGGCCTCCAGGATGATGCCGCAGGTTCCTTCCGTCCCAGTCAGGGCAGCGGCCAGGTTTCCGCCGTTCTCGGGCAGGAGATGCTCAAGGCTATAGCCCGAGATTTGGCGGCCGAACCGGCCGAACTCCAGCCGAAGGACGTCCAGATTGGCGGTGATGAACTCATCGAGTCCGGGGATTTGGGCCGTGGCTTCCTTGCCCGAGCCCAGCTCCACAACTTGTCCCGAGCCGGTCAGCCAGCGAAGGCGGCGCACGTTATCCGCCGTCCGCCCAAAAGAGAGCCCATGGGGGCCGCACGCGTTGTTGCCGATCATGCCTCCGATGGTGCACCGAGTGGACGTGGACGGATCAGGCCCGAACCGAAGCCCGTGGACGCCGGCAGCCCGCTGCAGGTCACTGAGGACGACGCCGGGCTGGACCACCGCCGTCCGGTTCTCCGCATCGATGCTGATGATCTGGTTCATGAACCTGCTGAAGTCCAGCACCAATCCGGGTCCCACGGCGTTGCCGGCGCACGACGTGCCGGCACCGCGGCCTGTGACAGCCAGTCCGTGCCGGCGGGCAATCCTGACCGCCTCGACCACGTCGTCCGCGTTCTTGGGCATGACTACCACCTGGGGCACTACCCGGTAGTTCGAGGCGTCCGTGGAATATTCCGCGCGTCGACGGGTGCTGCTGTCAACGATGCCCGCAACGGCTGCGGTGAGTTCTTCGACAATCTGGTCAATGTTCATGCGTGGTGCTCGTCCTTGTCCCTGCGGCGGTGCGTGGTGGGAGGCTAGTACTGCAGGGGCTTGCCGCGCAGCTCCATGGCCCGGCGCACGCGGCTTTGTGCCAGCGAACGGGCGGCATGGTGGGTGGTGGAATCCAGCTTTTCCGCCTCCGCCAGCACGATGGCCGTGTTCGCGCGGAGCTTGTGGGAGACCGTCGTGAAGATCTGCTCGGTCTCGGGACGGAACGGCGAATACCGGGACTCCATGGCAAAGGCCGCACTGACGACGCCGCCGGCGTTGGCGACGAAGTCGGGCACTACCGTCACGGACGCTGCGCGCAACGCCTGCTGTGCCGCGGCGTTGGTGGGAAGGTTGGCGCCCTCCACCACGAGCTTGGCCGAGATGCCGCCCACGTTTCCCTCATGGATGACATCCTGCAGGGCGGCAGGGATCGCGATTTCGGCGTCGACGAACAACTCGGTGCCAGCCGGAATGGCCAGTTCCGGAAACTCTTTGACTAACCCGTCGCCGAGCCGCGACCGCATGGCCAGCAACCTGGGGATGTCCAGCCCTGCGGGATTGTGAAGCGCGCCCTCAGCAGTGGAAATCGACACGACGCTATAGCCGAGCTCATGAAGCCGGGCAGCCGTGGCATGCCCGACAGCGCCGAAACCCTGGATGGCCACGCGCTGGCCCTGGAGGCCGATGGTTGCTGCGGCCTCATCCGTGACTTCAGCCACGCCGTAGCCGGTGATGCCCAGCTGGTCGTAGGGTACGCCGCCGAGATCGTAGGGAGTTCCCACCGCTGCGCCCCGGTCGCCCAACTCATCGATGATGATGGCCGCATCGTTTTCCGTCAGCCCCATGTCCAGGCCAAAGACATACTCGGACGGGACTTCATTGCTCAGGGCCCGGACAAAGGAGCGGAGGATTGCTTCCTTGTGGGGTGAGTTGGGGTCGGCGCGGATGCCGGCTTTGGCGCCGCCGAAGAAGAGGTCGACGCCGGCCCACTTCCAGGTCATGACCCGGGCCAGGCGGCCAATCTCATCGACTGTCACGCCGGGCTGCATCCGGGTCCCGCCCTTGCCCATGCCGCGGGAGGTGTTGTCGATGACCAGAACGCCCTTCATTCCCGTTTTGGCGTCGCTGACCGTGACGATCTTTTCCGGGCCCCATTCATCCATCATGTCGAACAGACTGGTCATCGCTGGATACTCCTTATGTGCTGGCGGCTAAGTGATCTGACGGGGGACTGACGGCGGAGACGGTGCCGGCCGGACCGGGCCGGCACCGTCTCCGCCGGGGTGCCTAGAGGAACTTCACGCCCTGGGCGAGCGGCAGCTGTCCCGAGTAGTTGACGGTGTTGGTGGCCTGGCGCATGTAGACCTTCCACGAGTCGGAACCGGACTCGCGGCCGCCGCCGGTTTCCTTCTCGCCGCCGAATGCGCCGCCGATTTCGGCTCCTGAGGTGCCGATGTTGACGTTGGCGATGCCGCAGTCCGATCCGCTGGCCGACATGAAGCGTTCGGCCTCGGCCTGGTCGTTGGTGAACACGGCCGAGGACAGACCCTGGGGAACGTCGTTTTGGATGGCGATGGCGTCGTCGAAGTCCGTGTATGTCATGACGTAAAGCAGGGGTGCAAAGGTCTCGTCCTTGACGACGGCGGTCTGGGCCGGCATTCGGACGATCGCAGGTTCCACGTAGTAGGCGCCGGGCTCGTCGTCGGCGTTCACGCGGCCACCGCCGCAGCGGACTGTGCCGCCCTGTTCCTGTGCCGCCTTAATGGCGTCCTGCATGCCATCGAAGCTGGACTTGTTGATCAGCGGCCCGATCAGGTTCTCCTCATCCAAGGGGGTCCCGATGCGCAGCGTGGCGTAGGCATTGACGAGCTTGTCGGTCAGTTCGTCGACGATCGATTCGTGCACGATCAGGCGGCGCATGGACGTGCAGCGCTGGCCGGCGGTTCCGACGGCGGCGAAGACGATGCCGCGCAGGGCCAGATCGAGATCGGCCGACGGCGCGACGATTGCTGCGTTGTTTCCGCCGAGTTCGAGCAGGGCGCGGCCGAAACGGCGAGCCACGCGGGGGGCGATTTCCTGGCCCATCCGGACCGAGCCGGTGGCGGAGAGCAGGGCCACGCGCGGATCATCGACGATCACCTGGCCGCCGGAACGATCGGCCAGGACCAGCTTGTGCAGGTCTGTCGGAGCGCCAACGTCCGCGACGGCGCGGCCCAGCAGGGCATCGGCGGCCAGTGCACTGAGCATGGTCATCCCCGAGGGTTTCCACACGATGGTGTCGCCGCACACAAGAGCCAGCGCCGTATTCCAGGAGTAGACCGCAACGGGGAAGTTGAAGGCAGAGATGACCCCGACAACGCCAAGGGGGTGCCAGGTTTCCATGAGGCGGTGTCCGGGCCGCTCCGAGGGCATGGTCTTGCCATAGAGCTGGCGGGACAGGCCGACCGCAAAGTCGCAGATATCGATCATTTCCTGGACTTCACCGAGAGCTTCGGACTGGATCTTGCCGGCCTCGGCCGTCACGATCCGCGCCAGGTCCTCCTTGTGTTCGGTCAGCAGCTCGCCCCAGCGCTTGACCAGGTTGCCGCGGAGCGGCGCGGGCACATCACGCCACGTTTTGAAGGCCTCGTGGGCCTGGCCGATCATCGTGTCGATGTCCGCCGGCGTGTTGACCGGCAGGGTCATCAAGACTTCGCCGGTCAGCGGCGAGGGCGCCTCGTGCGGGCCTCCGAGGGCGTCAACATTGACGCCGCAGGCCTCCAGTGCGTCGCGGACGATCGCTGCAAGTTCGGACGTTTGGGTCAGAGTTTCGGTCATCGTGATCTCCTGAGGTTGTTTGGTCTGGCGGGCTGATTAGTGGCTGAGTGTGATGTTGAGGCGGTGGGCCAGGGCCGCGATCGATGCGTCCTGCTGCCGCTGGTAGAGATCGTTCGGGTCATGGACCTCGAAGCCGACAATCTCGGACATCCGGTGGATGTCGTAGCTGGTTCCGACCTGGGCTTCGTCCTTGGAACCTTCCTCTGTCAGGTTTGATTGGAAGATCCCGGCGGCCGAGCGGGGGAGGAAGTCCTCATACACAATGGGCTCCGGGACGGCGATTCCCGCTTCGACAAGATCCGACAGGGAAGCCGTGCCGGCCAAGGATGCACCGGCCAGGGCGGCGTCGTCGAGGCGGTAGGTGAAAAAGGCCAGTCCCTGCAGGGCCAGCTCCTTCTCGGTGCGGGGCAGGTTCTCCGCCCAGACCCCGGCGGCTACCTCGACGCGAGTCGTTCCCGCCGGGGCCACGGCCAACCGGGCATCGGACTCGGCGACCATCCGGTCGTAGAGATCGCGGCCCGCCACCGTCAAGGCCATTCCGCGGGCCTCGACCTCGCCGAAGCGCACCCGCAGTTCACCTTCGCTGGTGGACCCGTCCGCGTACCGGAACACCCGGTTTTCGCCGAGCGCCCGGAAGGACGTCTGGCGCAGGAGCAGGTCCGGCCCGTCCCAGCGCGGCGGCCCCTGGATCTCATCGATCATGCTGATGCCGCGCGCCTCCATGCGCTTGTACAGTTCATCGATGTCCAGCACCCGGGGTGTGAGGTGGTTGATGTGCGTGGTGGAAACGCCCCCGATGTCGGAGGCGACGGCGGAGACCGCCTCCAGCTTCTTGTACCACTCATAGTCGACGGGGTCGCCGGAGAGTTCAAACGCCGCGGTGGCCAGCTCCAGCAGCCGGGCGGCGTCGTCCGCGGCGAGTCCGCCACCCGCGGCTACCTTGTCCGCCAGGGTGAGCAGTTCCTCACCGAACAACTGCCGGGCACCGATGAATGCGTCCAGCTCGGCGCGCAGCTCTTGGTCAAAGAAGCGCGGATCCGCGGCCGCCAGCATGGAGGTGAAGACACGGAACGGATTCTTTGCCAGTTCGGCGCCGTCGATCGGGCGGAAGGCCGTCGAGACCACGGGAACGGAACTGGAGGACGCATCGCGAAGGTCATAGAGACCGACCGGGTACATCCCGAAGGCCGCAAAAATGCGGGCAACCTGGGCCATTTCCTTCGGCGAGCCGACGCGGATGGCGCCGTGGCGCTCCGCTGTCACCCGTGCAATGCTGCCCAGCCGCTCGGCGTCGGCGCCGTGCTTGGCGGCATACGCTTCGTTCACCTCGGTGGAAACCTCCACAAGCGTGTTGTAGGCGGGGACTTCCCGCCCGTACATCGCGGAGAGCCGCCGCGCGAACTCGGCTCGAAGTTCCCAGGTTTCAAGGGCGGTCATGGCGTGGTTCCTTTCACGATCATTGCTGATGGAGCGGGCATGCGGCTTGAGCGCCAAATCGGCGGGGCGTTCCGCGCTAGATGATGTGCACTTCCTGAATGAGCTGGTCGGCCGTGCGGAAACGATCGGCGGAAAACGAGGCGTGGTCCATGAAGGATTCCCGGTCCAGGTAGAGGTCCCTGACGAGTTCGCCGACGGCAGGGCCCTGCAGGAAACCGTGTCCGGAAAATCCCGTGGCGTAGTAGAAGCCGCCAACTGAGCTGGACGCTCCGATAAGTGCATTGTGATCGGGGGTGTTCTCATACAGACCGGCCCAGCCGCACTCCAGCTCCGGAGCCTCCAGCGCGGGGGCGCACACACGGGCCGCTGCATTGAACTCCGGCAGCCATTCATGGGTGAAGTCACGGGCGAAGCCGGGCTCCTGGTTGGAGTTGGAAATCCCCAGGAGCATGCCCTTGCGGTAGTTGTGGAAGTACATCGTGGTCGACAGGTCCAGCGTGAACGGCACGGTGGGCATGGGCGAGCTCATCTGGCGGGTCATGCCGATCTGCCGCCGCACCGGGACAACAGGCAGGTTGACGTTGACCATGACGCCCACACGTTGGGACCACGCTCCGGCGCAGCAGATGACGGCATCGGTGGTGATGGTTCCGCGGTTGGTGGTCACCGAACTGATGCTTCCGCCTGAGGCGGCCACATCCATGACTTCCGTTTGCTCAAGGATGCACACGCCCAGCGCGGCGGCAGCGTCGGCATAGGCCCGGACCACTTTCCCCGGTTCCGCGAATCCGTCCTCCGGTGAGAACGATGCGCCGATGAGGGCTTCCTGGCGGAGGAAAGGGTTGATTTCGACTGCCTCGGCGGGGGAAATCATTTGGCTGGTGCTGCCGAGACCGTTTTGGATGACGGTGCTTCGCTCGCAGTCCAGGATTTCGGATTCGCTGCGGCACAGGAACAGGTAACCTACCTTGCGCAATCCGATGTCTGTGGAAAAGCGCTGCCCGAATTCCTCAAACGCGCGCAGACTGCGCCGGCCCAGGACAATGTTTGCCGGGTCTGAGAACGTCGCCCGCACGCCGCCAAGGGGTTTGGACGAGGATCCTGCGCCCAGATCGGACCGATCAACGAGAACTATGTTGCGCACACCGGCTTCGGCCAGATGGAACGCGATGCTGGTTCCCATGATGCCGCCACCGATGATGACGACGGCTGCATGCGAAGGCTGCCGGATTCCGGCGGGAAGCTGGAGCGAGACCACGTTTGACATTGATCGTCCTGTCTTAATTGAAGGGAACATACCCACCCCTCCTTGGGTATCAACCATCGGTAATGGGTTACGTGCGTTGTTTCAAACCATGAGATAAGGCCTAGGGCTTGCGGGGACCGGAAGGGAGATCCCCTTTGGCCCCTGATCTGGAGCTTGAATCCCACCTAATGCGCGGCCTTCATTCGGGACTGCACGCTAGTCGGGAAGCGCTAGTTTGTTCCGTCTGAATGCTCGTCATGGTCCCTTAGAACGGCACGTCTGTGCCGAAGTTGTTGGCCATGGCGCCCCGATAGGCAGTCCATGCCGCCGCGGCGTCCTGCACTCCAAATCCAAGGCTGTGAAAGATGATTGTCTGCCCCGGACTGGTTCGGCCGGGGTGGATTCCGGTCAAGATGTCACCCACGGGCACTAGCTGAGCAGGTTCTAAAACTCCTGCCCCAAAGGCTTCCAGAACACACCCGGCCTGGGCCGTAGCTTTGGCAACCTGGTCCACTACCACCAAGTCGGCCCGCGCAGTTGCCTCTAAGTCGAGTTCGCGCCTGTCTGAGGAGTAGGAACCCAAAGTGAGAACCGTTGCGCCTTGGGCCAGCCACGCGCCCTCGACAACAGGGGTCTGGCTCAGCGTTGCCGTGACGATGATGTCAGCTCCTTCCACGGCGGCACGAGCCGTATCCACGACGCGAACAGTGGAACCGCCCGCTTGGCGCAACTCACGGCCTAGCCGTTCCCGGTTCTCGAGTGTTGGACTCCAGAGTGCTGTTTCGGACAGCTGCCTGATCTGCGGCATACACAGGGCAAGTTCACGGGCCTGAGCTCCGGAACCAATAATCGCCACCTTCTTTGCATCCCTGCGCGCCAGAAGCTCCGCGGCTGCAACCACTCCGTGCGCCGTCCGGATGGTTGTGATTGCCGCACCATCAAGGCAGGCAAGGGGCACGCCGGTGTCAGGGTCAAGAAGGGTGACCAGACCCTGGACGGTCGGAAGCCCCAGCCGGGCGTTTCCGGGGATCTGCACGCCGAACTTGCAAGCGATTCCCGTGTCCCCGGGGATCAAACCGGTATGAACGAAGACCAAGGAGTTGCCGCCTTGGCCGGGGTGCGACAGGTGGCCGCCGACGTCTTTGTTGGCAGACAAAGACTCGAAAGCCTCTCGCTGCGCAGCCAGTGAATCGGGGAGCGATAAAGACCTATATACATCCGTCGCGCTGAGGATCCGTAATCCCATGAGGGCCCTAGTCTGTAGTTCTTCAGGTCTGTTTTCTGTTCAGGAAACTCGCGACAGGAAGGTCTTGGTCCGGGCGTGCTGCGGGTTGCCCAGGACGTCGGCCGGCGCACCTTCTTCGACTATGTAGCCAGCGTCCATGAAGACGACGTGGTTAGCGACCTCCCTTGCGAAATCCATCTCGTGGGTGACAACGGCCATGGTCATGCCGTCTTGGGCCAGGGATTTCATGACCCACAACACCTCTCCCACGAGCTCGGGGTCAAGCGCTGAAGTCGGCTCGTCGAACAGCATCACCTTCGGTCTCATCGCCAACGACCGGGCTATGGCGATACGTTGCTGTTGGCCGCCCGAAAGTTGATGGGGATAAAACTGCGCTTTCTCCACCAAGCCGACGCGGTCAAGGAGCTCAAGCGCGTAACCCCGCGCATCTTCGGTTTTTTCCTTCTTGACCGTGCGTGGCGCCTGCATGATGTTTTCCAGAGCCGTGAGGTGCGGAAACAAGTGGAACCCTTGGAAGACCATGCCCATGGCCCGCCGTTGTCCAGCCAGTTCCTTGGGGCTCATCTCGTAGAGCCGGTCCTTGCTCCATTTCATTCCGACTGGCGCTCCCTCCAGGTAGACGGTCCCGGCGTCAGGAGTTTCCAGCCTGTTGAGACATCGAAGGAGGGTGCTCTTGCCTGACCCGGAGGCGCCGATGATGCACGTGACGTCGCCTCCCGCTATGGTCAGGCTGATGTCCTTGAGCACTTGATTGGATCCGAAGCTCTTGCTTAGGCGGTCAACGATCAGCAGTGGCTGCGTCTGCATGTTCAAAGGGATGCTTCCTTTCTTGCAGTGATTCTGAAGGCATCTCGCCACCCGCGGCCGGCACCATTTACAACGGAAGTGCTTTTCCCGGCCAGTCGTTTTTCCACACGGGAAAGCGCAAATGTCAGGACCGTTGCTAGCAGGAGATACCACAGTGTGGCGACCAAGAGCAGGGGGATTGTCTGGTATGTGCGTGCATAGATCATCTGTGCTGAGTAGAGCAGATCCGGCAGGGCGAGGACACTCACTAGCGACGTGAACTTCAACATGGAAATGGTGTCATTGCCGATCGGCGGTATGACGATCCGGATTGCTTGCGGCAGGACGATTTTCCGCAGCGTCTGTCCCCGGCTCATGCCAAGGGAGGCTGCCGCTTCGGTCTGGCCGCCGCTGACTGCCTGGATCCCGGCGCGGATCATTTCCGCCGCGTAGGCGCTCTCGGTCAGGGACAGTCCCAGAATCGCGGCGCTGAACGGGGTGATGACTGCATTAGTATCCAAAGACATCAGGGAAGGACCGAAGGGGATCCCAAACGTGAGCTCCGGGAAGATAAGCGCCAAGTTATACCAGAGGACGAGCTGAACCAGCGGCGGTACTCCTCGGAAAAACCAAATCCAGCTAATGCTTACCCACTGAAAGACAGGGTTCTGTGACAAGCGCATGACCGCGATAATCACGCCGATGGCCAAGCCAATGATCATAGCCAACAGGGTCAGGAGCATGGTTCGGCCAAGGCCGGCGAGGATTTCTGGTGCGAAGAGGTATTCGGCGACAACGGGCCACTGCAGGTTGGCGTTGGTCACCAGGACTTGGAGGAAAGCGAGCACGAGCAGCGCAATCGCTGCACCTCCCAGCCACCAGGACGGGTGACGACGTTTGATGGGCTTTTGATTTACCTCCACTTTAAGACCGGTACTGACGGTTCGCGCATCGACAGTCATAACCTGCTCCTTGGGGCTAAGCGGTTGCGAGCGCCGGCACCGCAGGGATCCCCTGCGGCGCCGGCAGTCTTTGATTGCTAGGGGTTGGGGTTGTCAGCTGTGGCAAGCACGGCCTTTTTGAGGAGGCCTTGGGAACCAACGCCCCATTTGTCGAGGATGGTCTTGTAGGTGCCGTTGTCGATGAGGACCTGAATGGCCGCGCGGATGGATTCGCCCAGTTTGTTCCCCTTGGCGACCCCGATGCCGTTGTATACGGGGTTGGAGAGCAGACCTGAGACGTGCATGGTTCCGGTTTGCTTGGCACTGTAGAGCAGCTTGGCTGAACCGGCAGCTACAATCTCAACCCGCTTGGAGGTGACAGCCAGTTCGGCTTCATTCTGTGTAGTGAACTGCTTGAGATCGATCGGATTTGAGGAACAGTTCTTTGAGCTCTCTTCCAGCAGGTACTGGTAGTCAAAGGCTCCCGTGAGTACGGCCACGGAGCGACCGCAGAGATCAGCGATTTTCTCTACGGCGATCGGGCTTGACGCTAGCGAGCCGTATGCGGTTCCCTCCTGGCGCTGGGGGATGAAGTCCAGTGTTTTCAGCCGGTCAGGAGTGACTCCAAAGGAAGCGAAACCCGCGTCGTACCGCTTGGTGGCCAAGCCGGGAATGACTGATTCGAATGTGGTTCCCTCGATTGTGTAGTCAACGCCCAGGACGCCGAAAATGGCTGACGCCATGTCGATGCTCCAGCCCTTGAGCTCACCCTTCTCCATGAACTCGTCCGGCGGCCAGTCGTTGAACGCCCCTACCTTGACTGTTTTGTCCTTGTACGCGGCCGGCAGCGCGTCGTGCAGGGTCTGGCTGAAGTTCGGCGACTTCGCGGTGGAAGGCTTTGCTTCGCTCGTCGCGTTACTCGGGCCTCCACAGGCGCTGAGGAAAAGAACGGAGCCCGTCATGAATGCCCCGAGGGCTACGCCGGTTCCGTGCTTGGACAGGGTTTTTCTTAGCATTTCAGTTCCGCTCTTCTGGGTTCCACAAAACGGGGGTTTAGTACTCGACCTGCCACATGTAGCGGCGTCCATCCAGCTCGTAGCCGGTTGCGGCGGAGAGGTGGGCAGCTATACGGGTTGTTAGGGCGTGATAAACGATCGGGCTGACGAAGGCCCGGAGCTCAGCCGGGATACCAGACAGGGTGAAATCCTCAGCATCGACGTAGTGGACTTCCCCGGCATAGGTGTCAAGGAACGTCCGGACACGCTCGCCCATGGGTCGGGTTTTGTCCTCGCCCAAAAAGACGACGATCTTCGAATTTTTGTCCACCACCTCAAACGGACCCTGAAAGAACTCATTGGAATTCACTGTGGCGGCGTGCATCCACTGCATCTCCTGCATAAAGCACATGGTGAAGGTCAGCGCGGCGCCATAGAGAGGGCCCGAAGCCAGCACGTAGGTCATCGGCGCCTCTTTGATTGCACCGGCGATCAGCTCCGCCTTCGGTTCAAATTCTTCCAGCGCCGCCAGGATCTTCTCCGGTACCTGCAGGAGCACGCTTTCTCTGGCCGAGGTGTCGATGCCGTCGCGCCGCAGCAACGCCAGGCCGGCGAACTGCAACATCAGCTGGGAGGCGGCGAGGCCGCCCAATTGTGACCGCTGCCCGTTGTCCTCGGGCTCCGGAACGAAGACGTTGTCGAACTTGGTTCCCAGAAGGGACTCCGGCTTCAGCGTGAAGGCCAACACTGTCGCGCCCTGCTCGACGGCCCACTGGGCGGCCCGGACGGTTTCGGCCGTGTTACCGGTTCCGGATAGGGCGATGAGCAGGGTGTCAGAGCCAACAGAGGCGGGTTTCCGGTAGAAGAACTCGTCCGAGTTAATGCGAAGCGTCGGCGTGGAGGACTCCGTGTCGAGAAGATACTGCAGTGGCACAAGACCCACATACGATCCTCCTGATCCCACTAGGAAGATCCGCTTCGGCGCCATGGGAAGGCCGGCTATGGCCTCCCCGATCCGGTCCGCGAGGGCCAGCGCCTTTTCCTGCGACGGGATAAGATCCTGGGGGATCGGGGTTGCCTCGCGTGTGCCTACATAGATTCCGTCGGTCATAGTTGTTCCTCTCGATAATGCTGGGAGTTCGGGTTAGGGAAATCAGGAAGCTGCTAAAGCCTGGTCTTATCACTCAGGAAAAATGGAGAGCCGTGGCCCACGCCTCCGAAGTGGGTGCAGGTCTCGGCGGCCTTGAGCGCCGCTTGGTACAAGAAGGCGTGGGGTTCTGCGCCGCTAACGAGTCCGGCCAGGACGTTGGCCACGAACGCGTCCCCCGCCCCGAGGGTGTCGAGAGACTCCACCGGTACGGACGGAATGGAGTAAACCCGTCCCGGAGCATGCAGGACCGCGCCCCGGTCGCCGAGGGTCACAAGAACCCATTGGGCGCCACTGGAGAGGCTCAGCTCGACCAGACCGTCGACCTCGGTGCTGCTGAGGGAACTGCCCGAAAAGGATGCCAGAAAGGAATGCTGGGCAATTCCCCGGATGAAGGCCTCGTCGCGCACGGTCGAGAAATCGTACGAAACGAGTGTCTGTTGGGCGAGCAATCCGATGAACTCGTCAGTCCCGCTCGCCTGTGCAGAGTGAACAACTGTGTGCCGCGCCGCGAAGGCCAGATCTCCCTCTGTGAGAGTGAACCTGGAGACGCCGAGATGGGAGTCAAGAAACACGCGGTCGCCCTCCTGATGCCCGATGACGCAGTATGCAGAGGGCCCCTCGACAATCCGGCCGCGTTCGAAGTCAACGTTTTCTGCTGCGAGCGTCTCGCGGATCAAGGTCCCGCGGCGGTCAGTACCGACGGCGCCCAAGTACGAAACCCGCAGTCCCGCCCTCGCGGCCTGCACGGCCACGTTCAGACAGTTGCCACCCGGAAATTCCAGTCCGAGAGCGGGGTAGCAATCAACGAGATTATCGCCCACAGCCAGGAGGGTTTGCATTTATTAAAAGCCTTTCCCTTATTACCTTCGCCCCAAGAAGTTATAATCTGCGGGCAATATATTTACATCCAATGCAAAGACAAATTCGGCAACTTGGGTCAAACTTTCTTGATTCAAGTACGGGCCTTGCCACGCCTCTTGAACGAGTATCTCGGCCTCTACTCCCCGGCACAAGCGAGAATGTCTGCGGCCCATCGTTAAAGAAACCTAAACAATTACCATGCCTAAGGCGTCAGGTATGCGAAACTGCACGGGATCGGTAAAGGAAAAGAACGCCTACCCTGTTCCAGTTTGGGCGTTCACGGTCATGGCAATGGAGTCTGCTGTGCGGAGGACAGCAGACCGGTCGTAGCTGTCTTTCAGACGCTCGATGAGGACTATGTTGCGCTGGATTGACTCGCTCAAGCTAGAAACTTTTATCTTTCTGGATCCGGAAAACTCAAGCATCATCGGGGTCACCAGACAGACCCCTAGACCGGACGCTGCAAGGGCGAGCGAGGCAGCGGTGTCATTGATTTCGAATGTGGCCCTTGGCTCAAACCCCACCTTGCGGCAAACCGTTCGCACAACAACGCCAAAGTGGGTGTTGGCAGGCGGCAGAATCCAGTCGTGGCTGGCCAAGTCGGACAAGGCAACCTGATCCGGAAGCCCCGATCCCGGAGACGCTGCCAGTGCGAATGTTTCTGACCGTAGGGTGCGGAGCTTTGTGCCCTCCTCACGGGGAATCGGGGCAACCGGATAGTCAAGCCCAAGGGCGAGGTCGACGTCGGACAGGCGCACGCGACGACCCACGTCATCGACAGCATATTCCCTAGCCTGCAGCATGATCAGCGGGTATTGCTTATTCAGCTCCTCGGCTATTGGAGTGAGCAGGCTCGCCGCGGCGGTGGCGAACACGCCAAGGGTCACCGTCCCGGCGGCCGCTTGGATAGTGTTTCTTACGGCTTGCCGGGAATGTGCCTGGGCTTCCAAAAGCTCCGCGGCGTGTTTTGCTAGGACGACACCGGCGTCCGTCAGTTCAACTGTGCGTCCTACGCGTTGAAGCAGCGGCGTTCCGACGGACGTTTCGAGGGCGGCAAGTTGCTGCGAAATCGCCCCGGTTGTATAGCCAAGAGCCTCAGCAGCGGCGATCATCGTGCCGCGACTCGCCACTTCCTTCAAAGCCCTCAGAGAGGCCCAGCTCATGTCCATGCATCAGCCATTCTCTTAGCGATCGTCAAGGTTTTCTAGTTGACCCCAGTTTTATGGCAACTTATTTCATTTAGGCGATCTTGTTGCGACATGTTGAGATAATAAACACCGGTACTCCAATAAATGTGGAACGAATGCACCGGCGATGGCGAAAGAATCAGCTCGGCCAAGGAAAGCTCTTACGAAGCACGGGCGCTATAGGCGCCATATAGGGCGGCGGCGGCTTCCAGAAATGCCGCCGGTCAGAGGCAAATTCCGGCCTCACAACGATTCGCGCCGACTGGACAAGAGGAGGCGGGCCGATCTTGCATCAAACGCAATGACCCCTCTCTACTTAACGTAATAGCCGCTACGGGCGCCAGCCCTATCCGAAGAGTACGGCCGCTTCGTCGTAGTGGTGCTGCGGAACCGTCTTGAGCTTGCCGAGGGCGGCTTCGAAGCCCACGTGGTTAATGTCGGTGCCGTTCAGGGAGACCATGGTGCCCCAGCGGCCCTCGGCCACGGAGTCGACGGCTGCCATGCCCAGGCGCGTGGCCAGGACCCGGTCGAACGCCGTCGGAACGCCGCCGCGCTGGATGTGGCCCAGGACGGTGGCGCGGGTTTCGATGCCGGTGCGGGCTTCGATCTGCGGGGCCAGCTGTTCGGCGACGCCGCCGAGCCGGGGGCGCCCGAAGGTGTCCAGGCCGCGCTCGGAATGCGGGGATTCCATGTGTGATGGGACGAAGCCCTCAGCAACCACCACGAGCGGGGCGCGGCCACGCTCGTGGGCCTCGTTCACCCATTCGGTGATCTGCTCGATGCTGACCTTCTGCTCCGGGATCAGGATGGCGTGGGCGCCCGAGGCCATGCCGGCGTGGAGTGCGATCCAGCCGGCGTGGCGGCCCATGACTTCGGCGATCATGCAGCGGTGGTGGGACTCGCCGGTGGTGCGCAGCCGGTCGATTGCCTCGGTCGCGATCTGCACGGCGGTGTCGAAGCCGAAGGTGTAGTCCGTGGCGTCGAGATCATTGTCCACGGTCTTGGGCACACCGACGATCTTCAGGCCGGCGTCCCTGAGCCGTTTGGCGGCCGCGAGAGTGCCTTCGCCGCCGATGGCGATGATGGCGTCGATCCCGAGCCGGTCCATGTGCGCCTTGATGACGTGCGGCCCACCGCCGTTTTCGAACGGGTTGGTGCGGGAGGTGCCGAGGATGATGCCGCCCTGCTTGGCGATGCCGCGGACCATGGTGCGCGGAATCTCGACGATGTCGCCCTCGACAACCCCGCGCCAGCCGTCCCTGAATCCCACGAACTGCTGGCCGTGGACCGCGATTCCTTTGAGGACGGCGCCACGGATCACGGCGTTCAGGCCGGGGCAGTCTCCGCCGCTGGTGAGGATTCCAATTTTCATGTCTTGAACCTGATTCTGCTTGGAGCGAGGGATCCCCGCAGGACCCACCGCATCGTGCGGGACGGGCTGCCGAGGCGGCTGATTATTTAGGGAACGAAGGCCTGCGCAACCGTTCCGGAGCCTCTGACGGTGAGGGGGCCGTCGGCGGCCGGGACGAAGATTGATTCCCCGCGGTTCAGCCTCAGCCCGAGGCTTTCCCCGTCGGTTGTTGCTTGTATGGTTCCTTCCACGCAGGTGAGCAGCCGGGGTCCGTCTCCAGGTAAGGTGTGCGGGCCGTCCGCATGCTCAAGGTGGCTGATGGAGAGTGCGAATTCGGGGACGGGCGGGGAGAATACATGCGTGATGGCGCCGTTGGGAGCGGATTCCACTTCGTAGCCTGATGAAGTGAAATCGAGTGCTTCGAGCATGGCGTTGCTGTCGAGGTGTTTGGATGTCAGTCCGAGGCGAAGCACATTATCGGAGTTTGCCATGAGCTCCAGCCCGAATCCGCTGAGGTAGGCGTGCGGGATGCCGTCGCCGAGAAAGACGAGTTGGCCAGGTTCCAGAACGACCCGGTTGAGGAGGAGGGAGACGACTGCGCCGACGTCCCCCGGGTAGAAGCGGGCCAACTCGTCAACGGTGCCGTACGCGCTGCGTTCTTCAGGGTCGGAGCTCGTGACGGCCAGTTGCCGGCATGCTGCAACTATGTGGTCAACATCGGCTGCGCTGAGCTGCAGGAGCTGACGGAGCGCGTTCTGCAGGCCGGCGTCCGCTGCGGCGGGACTCAGCGCATGAAGGGCTGCCGTGACGGGTCCGTCCAGCCGGGACAAGAGACTGTGGACCTGGTCCGTTGGCCGGAAGCCGACGAGTCCCTCGAAGCGGCTGAGGGCGTACACCATTTCGGGCTTGTGGTACTCGTCCTTGAAGCTGCGGGTGGGGTCTGTCAGCGGCACGCCGCGGGATTCCTCGTCGTGGAAGCCTGCCTGTGCCATCTCGGGGGAGGGGTGGACCTGCATCGACAGGGGCCGTGCCGGAGCCAGCAGTTTGAGCAGGTAGGGGAGACGCCCGAACTCGGCCTGAACTTTGGGGCCGAGGTGCCTGATGGAGTCTGCCTCGATGACTTCATCGAGCCCGGCGGCCCCGGCGGAGGTGTGGGCCGTGGCCGGACCGGTCGGGTGGGCGCCGAGCCACAGCTCGGCAAAAGGCGCCCCGTCAGGGTCGCGTCCCAGAAATTCGAACATGGAGGTTGTGGATCCCCAGTCATAGGAACGTCTGGAGCCGGTTAGGCGGTACATGGTCAGTCCTTGAATTCGTGTGGCTTTATTTCGGAATGGGGCGTGTCCGCGGCGGGCGGCCAGGTCAGTGTTCGGTGGTTCCCTTGGGCATGAGCCGGACCACCGCTTCGGAGAGGATACCGGGCTTCCGGTCCCGGATTTCCGCGGCATTTTTCCGAACCAGGGCGGCCCGGACCGTCCTTGCCCCGATGAACCTGATCGGCTCCGGGGGGAGGCTTTTCGCAGTAGCCTGGTTGATCAGCTTGCTGTGCCCCCATTGGTCATCCAGCCCGAGAACCATGCTGGAGAGGATGCGTGAGCAGGCGGGGATCTGGGCCAGACCGGTACCGTTCCAACCGACGGCGTAGTAGATGTTGTCGTGGCCGCTGAGGTTTCCGAACATCGGCACGTGCGCCGGAACGCAATCGATGGGTCCGAGCCAGTCGTAGTCTATTTTGACGTCCTTGAGGCTGGGATAGACGCGCCGGAACTCCCGGATGCTGTCCTGGACCCATCGCGGGTGGCGGTTCATCTTGGCCCCGATGCGGTCCCCGACGATGGTTCCGCCGCTTCCGCGGCCGAAAACTACGCGCCCGTCAACGGTTCGCTGGTAGTAGAGGACCTGGTTTTGGGCATCGCAGATGGCTTCCCCGGCTTTCCAGCCCAATGCGTCAAGCCGGTCAGGGATGGGTTCGGTGACGACGACCTGGCTGTCGACGACGTACATTTTGCGGCGGAGCTCGGGAATGGAGGATGCCCAGGCGTTGGTGGCGATCAGGACCTTGGGAGCGCTGAGTTCTCCCCCTGGTGTCTGGACGCGCACCGGGCGGCCGGGGGTGATGCTCAGTGCGGGGGTGTGTTCATGGATCGTGACGCCTTTGCGGATCGCGTATTTTTTGAGGTTCCGCATGAGTTTGCCGGGGTTGAGTGATCCTGCCATCTCTTCGACAACGCCGGTGTACGGGACGCTGGAGCCGGTCCTGCGATTGAGTTCCGCGGCGTCCAGTCGCCGGTACGGCGCGGCGCCGTTCTCCTGGCACCGTTCCAGGGCGGGCTCCCAGGCCTGTTCCTGGGCACGGGAGCTTGCGCTCCAGATCCATCCATCGAGCCTCAGGTCCATGTCGATTTCGCCCGCGTCCTGGAGGGCTTTCAGTTCCTGGATGGCGTCCCTGCTCGCCTGGGCAAGGCGCAGGGCTTCCTCCGGTCCGGTGACGGAGGCCAGCCGGTCCAGGCTTTCGAACCAGGAGTGGATTTGACCGCCGTTGCGCCCGGAGGCGCCGGAGCCGCAGATGTCGGCTTCCAGGACCGTCACTTTTTGGGCGGGGTCGGCTTCGAGGATCCGGATGGCGGTCCACAGCCCGGTGAGGCCGCCACCGATGATGGCGATATCGGCCGTTGCGGGTCCGGTCAGTGCAGGGGCCGGGGTGTCATCCAGGGCCCGGGTGGACTGCAGCCAGTAAGACTGGTCCGTTTCCGGGGCGATGACGGGCGGGCGGAGCTTGAACTGCTTCTGGTTGGACATGGTTCCTCGTTTCGGGGGCATTTACGTGTCGTCCGGGCGCGCAGGAGGCCGGCGGGACGGCAAATACGGTTCGGCCGTGCGGGGCGTGCCCGGTGCTGGCCGATGGGGTGAAGCGGTGGCTGGGTCGTCAGCGGCGGAGGACGTTGAAGCTGAAGGTGTCCCCGCGGTGGTAGTCCTGGGCGTAGAGGACGGGTTCACCGTTGGCGGTGACGGCTGTTTCGGTGATCAGGAACCACGGGTCGTGGCCCTCCAGTGAGTACCGTTGCTTCAAATCTGCGGGCAGGTTTACCGCCTGGAGCCGTGCGGCTGAGAAGGACAGCGGGTATCCCTGGTCGCGGAGGAAGGTGGAGACTGAACCGCTCCAGTCGACGTATTTGATCGGGCCGGGAATGCGGGATCTGCTGATCGTGTCGATGCTGAAGATCAGCGGCTCCTCCCCGGTTGAGCGGAGCCGGACCAGCCGCACGACGGTGTCTCCTTCGGAGAGCTTCAGGGCTTCCCGTTCGGCGGCTTCGGGCTGATGTTCTTCAACGGAGAGCACGAGGGTCTGTGCGTCGTATCCGAGGCTCTTGAGCAGTTCAGTCACTGATTCGAACCGGGTGACCGGCCGGTCGACGGTCGCGGTTGCCAGGGAGGTCAGAAACCGGCCAAGTCCCGGGCGGACCTCAACGAGTCCTTCGTGTTCGAGGAGCTTGACGGCCTCGCGGGCGGTGCTCCGGCCGACCTTGAACAGTTCGACAATCTCGGGTTCGCTGAGGATCTGGTCGCCGGGCTTGGTGCCGTTCTCCCGGAAGTATCCTATGAGCCGGTCCCGGACCTGGACCGACATCAGGCCACGGCCACCGACCGGGGCCCTCTCGGGGCCGGCGGCTGGCTGGTTCAGGGACGTCGTCATCGTGAATCCTTTAGGTCTGCGGAGCTGAGTGTCATGCGCTCGTAGTAGTCGTCGGCCGCCCGGGTCGGTCCTGGCGTGAAGTGTTCCGCCGGAGTGGAACGTAACCATTATTGCCCGTCCTGGGCCCAGCCACCCCAGTGCAGGCACGTCCTCGCTGCGGTGGCTGCTCCTGCCCGCATGCAGGATTGAAGCTCTTCCCCGGTCGCGAGGGCGGCGAGGAATCCTGCGATGAAGCTGTCGCCGGCTCCCGTGGTGTCCACCGGGTCGATGGGGTCAGCTTCCTGCGTGGTCCATGACGTCCCGTCGAACGCGATGCTCCCTGCCGGCCCACACGTGACAACGGCCAGGCGGGCGCCGCCGTCGAGCGCGGCTTCGGCCATCGCCCGGGCGGCGTTCCGGTCGTCGCCGGCGGAGCAGAAGGCGACGTCCAGCAGGTCGTATCCGGCGCTGACGGCGCAGTCCTGGCTGATGCGCGCACCCCTGCGGCTGAGTTCTTTTCTGATTTCGTCTGCGAAGGGGCTCATGCCGATGTGGACGAAGGCGCACTCGGCAAGAGCGTCGAGCTCCCGGTTGCCGGGTTTGTAGTCGGCGCAGACCGCGAAGTCCTCGAACTCGATGACCCGTTCCCCGCCTGGATCCACCCGGATTTTGGAGATCGAGGTGACGCCGTCGAGGATGACAAGTCCCTCGGTGATGACGTTGTTTCCTTCCAGCGCCTCGCGTACGCGGCGCCCGTCCTCGTCGGGGCCGATGGCTCCGGCGTAGCGGGCGGGGTGCCCGAGCTGGCTGAACTGCATGGCGACGTTGAGGGCGTTGCCGCCGACGAAGCTTCGGTTCATGGATCCGAAGTACTGGTCGATGGTGTTGTCTCCGATCGCCCCGAGTGTGGGTCGTTCAACTGCTGTCATTCTGGGGTCCTTTCCCTGGTCGTTGATGGGTCGGTCTGCTGGCCGGCGGCGTGGTTATCGTCCGACGCCTTCGGCGAGTCCCCGGACGAAGTACCGCTGTCCGAGGATGAACAGCACAATCATCGGGACCGCGGCAATCGTCATTCCGGCAAAGACGGAGGGGAAGTCGGTGACGGCACGCGATGAGAGGGTGGCCAGGCCGACGGGGAGTGTCTTGAGGCTGTCGGATCCGATGAAAATCAGGGCGAACAGGAACTCGTTCCAGGCGAAGAGGACCTGGAGGATGACGGCGGAGACGATGATGGGGGTGCACATGGGCATGGTCACCCGCCAGAAGGTCTGGCGCCGGCTGGCGCCGTCGAGGACTGCCGCCTCGTCGACGTCGATCGGAAGGTCGATCATGTAGGAGCGGATGAGGAAGGTGGTGAAGGGGACCCGGAAGGCTGTGTAGAGGATGATGAGCGCCCAGTAGGTGTCGTAGAGTCCCCATGACTGCATGAGTTTCACCAGCGGGACAAGGGCGACCGTCGGGGCGAGCATTAGGCCCCCGACGATGATCATCAGGATCGGTTTGCTGAAGGGGATGTTGATCCGGGTCAGTCCGAAGGCGGCCCAGGCGCTGAGCAGTGTCGTTGACACCACGCTTACGGCCGTCACCAGGACGCTGTTGAACAGATAGGTTCCGACGCCCCGGTCCACGGCACGGCCGTAGCTGCTGAAGTCAAGGCTGCCCGGCCAGGCGAACGGATTTCCGAGGATCTCCGAGTTGGACTTCATCGAGCTGATGAACATCCACAGCAGTGGGTAGAGGACAACGATGACGAGGCCAAGCAGGAACCCTGTCAGGACGAGCCGGCCGATGATGGGCCACAGACGCACGGGGCTGGTCATCAGACTCTCCTCTTGTTGGTGTAGCGGACCTGGATCAGGGCCAGGGCCAGGGTGATGATGAAGATGACGGTGGCTATGGCTGCCGCGTAGCCGAAGTCGTTCTTGACGAATCCGCTTCGATACAGCCAGGTGCCGAGCACTTGGGTGGAGTTGTCGGGGCCGCCGGAGGTGGTGACCATGACTTCGTTGAAGACCTGGAACGCCCCGGAGATCGTGACGATCATCATCAGCCCGGTCATTTCGCGGACCAGCGGGATGGTGATCGAGAAGATCTGACGGACCGGGCCGATGCCGTCCAACGCTGACGCTTCATAGAGGTCCCGCGGGATGCGCTGGATGGCCACGGCAAAGAGGAGCGTGCAGTACCCGAAGCCCTGCCACTGGCTCATCATGATGATTCCCAACATGGCCGTGTCGGGGTTTCCCAGCCAGGCCTGTTGCAGGGAATCGAGGCCGACAGCGTCCAGTAGGCCGTTGAGCAGGCCGCCCTGGGGCTGGTACATGAAGGCGAAGAGCAGGCCGGTCACGGTCAGGGAGATGGCCGAGGGCAGGAAGTAGACCGACCGGAGGATTGCCCTGAAGCGTTCGTTGCGGAGGTTTTCGATCAGGGAGGCGAGCACGAGGGCGAAGAACACCTGGCAGACGATGGAGATCCCCGCGTAGAGGCAGTTGTTGCCCAGCGCCTTCCAGAAGATCGGATCCGCGGCCAGGCGGGTGTAGTTGTCCAGGCCGACAAATCGCTGCTGACCGGTGAAGATGTTGGATGTTTCCAGGCTGTACCGGAAGTTCAGTACCAGCGGGTAGTAGACGAAAAGGAACAGGGTGACCAGGCCAGGAAGCACCCAGATCAGACCGTGCCAGGTGTTTTTCTTCCTGGCGGGCTTGCGGCGGCGGGGGACGGGCGTCCCCGCCGCCGCGGCGCTGAGGCCGGGCGGCGGGAACGTCTTCTCTTGGGTTGACACGTTACTTCGCCTGATCGGACGCGGCCTTCACCGCGGTCATCACGTCCTGCGATGTTTTCGTGCCGCTGATCATGCCCTCGACGCCGGAGAGGTAGGCGTCTGCCACCCCTGGCACGGTGACGGTGTCCAGCCAGATCGACAGCCGGCTGGCCTTCTGAAGATCCTCGATGCTCGAGCGCAGCTGTGGGGTGGAGTTCGACTCGTTGAGGGTGCCAGTGACCGGGCTCGGGAAGCCGATGGTTGAGGCCAGGGTTTCGGCGTTCTGCTTGCTGGTGACGAATTTCATGAAGTCCACCGCCAGCGCGGGGTTCTTGGCCTTGGAGTTAATCAGGAAGCCGTCAGGGGCGCCGGTGAGGGCCTTGGTGTCGCCCTTGGCTCCTGCGGGGGCAGGCAGACGGAAGAGGTCATATCCGTCCGTCTCGGCTGGGCTGCCCTTGGGGACGGCGGCGGCGAACTCCAGGTTCTCGACGTAGAACATGGCCGCCTTGCCCTGTCCGAACGCGTCGCGCTGGGAGTAGTAGTCGGTGCCGTTGGCCCCCTTGCCCGTGGTCGTGCATTCGTCGACGATCCGGGCAAACTGATCCAGGGACTGTTTGTAGCCGGGATCGTCAAACGAGGCGGTGGCGGGTTTGTAGTCCTTGTCCAGCGTGCCGGCCGGAACGTTGTAGCTGTTGAGCTGGGTGATGTAGTGGATGGCCGGCCAGCCGTCCTTGTTGCCGAAGGACATCGGAACGATGTTTTTCGCCTTCAGGGACTTGCAGGACGCAAGCAGCCCCTCCAGATCCGTGGGCACGGATACGCCCGCGTCGGCGAAGAGCTTCTTGTTGTACACCATGTACTTTGCGTCCAGGCCGAGGGGAACACCATAGGTCTTGCCGTCCTTGGTGAAGGCGTCCAGTGCCTGCGGGGCCATGGTGGAGCCCCATTCCGTTTTCGGGGCGATGACGTTGGTCAGGTCCAGGGCGAGACCGTTGTCGTAGAACTGTTCCGCGTAATTCCCTGCCCAGGTGAAGTAGACGTCAGGCACGTTCTGGGACGCGGTCAAGGTCTTGATTTTGTCCTTGTACCCCTGGTCCGATTCCTGTTGGAGGTTCACCTTTACCCCGGGGTGTGCCGCCTCGTAGTCCTTGGCCATTTTTTCGAAGAAGGCGGCGTTTCCGCCGGCGTAGCGGGTGATGACGCTGACGCTGCCTTCGTACTTGACGGTGGACAGGTCGGCGGCAGGCGCTGCTGCGGGACCTGCGGTGCTGCTCGAACCGCAGCCGGTCAGTGCCACGGCCACGATGCCGGCGGCTGCGACGGCCTTGAAGAGTGCTTTCATGCGATTTGGCCTTTCCTGGAGTACCGGCGCGCTTTCGCGGCCTAGTACTCCAGCTTCTTGTAGTAGCGGCGGGTGGTCAGTGGGTGATTGCGCAGGATCTCGAGGTGGGCGCTGATGCGTTCGAATGCCGTGGCCAGGAGGATCGGGGAAATCAGTGCCCGGGTTTCGGCGGAGATTCCGGGAAGGTCGAAGTCCTTGGTGTCGAAGACATGAACCTTGTCGGTGAACCGGGGGGCGAACTGCGCTACTCGTTCGGTCAGGGGGCGGGATTCGTCTTCGCCGCTGAAGACGATGACGCTTACGCCCTCTTCGACCAGTTCAAGGGTGCCGTGGAAGAAATCGGAGGCGTGGACCGGACGGGTGCGGATCCACTGCATCTCCTCCAGGATGCACATGCCGTAGTAGTAGGCTTCCGGCCAGGTCGACCCCGCGCCGGTGATGATGTGGTACTTCTCGTCTTTGATGGTCGCGGCAAACTCGGCTGCGCGTGCCTCGAAGGACTGCTTGACGTCCACCAGGAGCCGGGGGAGTGTCTGCAGTTCCGCGACGGTTTCCTCGTAGTTGTCGATTTCTCCGCGGTGCCGCATCACCGACAGGGAGACCAGGAGGGTCTGGAGGTAGAACATTTCGGAGGAGGTGTCGTCCTCGGCGAAATTCGTGAAGTTGTAGTCGGCCTTTTGCGCGAGGGGCGTATCTGAGTGGCCGGTGAGCGAGATGACGGTGGCGCCCTTGTTCTTCGCATATTCAAGGGCCGCGACGGCCTCCTTCGTGGTCCCGGACAGGGACGGCATGATCACCAGGGACTTGGGGCCGAGGTGGACGGAGCCCGCTTCCACGAGTTCGGCCCCCATCTCGTAGTGGACGGGAAACGTGGACTTTGTCTGCAGCAGACGCAGGGCCGGCTGGGTCAGGAACATCACCCCGCCTGCGCCGAGGAAGAAGAGGTTCTCGGCGCCGTCATCTAGGCACTGGCGCACCGCGGCGTCCAGCTTTTCCGCCACGGCAACGGAGCCCTGCTGGATGGTAACGAAGCGGTCCTGATCAAAGTTAAGCATTTCGTAGTCTCTCTTGGTAGGCTGTCAGACATCCTCTGGCACCTGACTGATGTCTTATTAGAGATAAGCATCACATTGGCCAGCTGTCAACGAAAAGACCGACAGAATTTTTGACACATCGGGGAACTGCGTCCGCGTTCATGGGCGGGAGGCGGAGTGTCCTCTGAAAGGAGCAACAGCCATGGAAGACCGCGTGGACTTAGTCATCTTTGATTGCGACGGGACCCTTGTGGACAGTGAGGTTCTCAGCATCAAGGTGGATCAGCGAGTGCTTGCCGACCACGGCTGGAACCTTAGCCAGGAGGAGATCGTCGCCCGCTTCATGGGCCGGACGTCGACCCACTTCACCCGGGAACTGGAGTCCTTTCTCGGCCGGGATCTTCCCCCAAACTGGGAACTCAAGTACCAGCAGTGGTACGCCGACGCCTTTGAGCAGGAACTGACGCCGATTGCCGGAGTGGAGAACGCGCTTTTACGGATACTGATGCCCACCTGCGTCGCGTCGAACAGCCGCCACGCCAGGCTGGAGCAAACATTGGGCCTAACGGGACTGCTGCCGCGCTTTTCCGGCCGTATTTTCAGTGCAGAGGACGTCCGGGACGGCAAACCCGCCCCGGACCTCTTTCTCCATGCAGCACAAACGATGGGCGTGCCGCCCAAAAGATGCCTGGTAGTCGAAGACAGCCGCTTTGGTGTTCAGGCCGCCCGCGCTGCCGGCATGCGTGTCCTTGGCTACGCCGGCGGCCTGACTCCGCCGGAGTGGCTGGAAGGACCCCAAACGACGGTCTTCAAAGACATGGAAGAGCTGCCCGCGCTCATCACGGCCGCTCACACGGGCTGCCTGCGTCCACAACGGTAGACGGCAGGCAGGGCCGACAGGAGGCCCTGCCTGCGGACGGTCTAGGAGAAGCGTCCCGGCCGGAAGGTGGCCAGCATCGGGTGCTTCGCGCCGGTCAGGATCTCGCCCGCGAGGAGTTCGCCCGCGATGAGCCCGAGGGTGGCGCCCGAGTGCGTGAAGGCCACGAAGCAGCCGGGCACCTGGCCGAGTTCACCGAGGACCGGCTCGCCGTCACCCGGGATGGGCTTGTAGCCGATCTTCCAGGACGCCGGCTTCAGGTCGGGGTTGCCGGCGATCAGCTTGGATGCCTCATCGGCGAGTTCCTGGACCACGTCATCAGGAATGCTGAAGGAGCCGTCCGCGTGCTCGGTGATGTGCCCTTCATACCAGTCGTGGTCCAGGGCCAGGGTGCTGCCGGGGTTGGGTCTGACGGCGGCCCGGGGGGTGTTCAGCACGGCCTTCAGCCCGTGGTCCAGGGGTTTGGTCAGCACCAGCATCGAGACCGGGGAACCGTTCGGGATCTCGACGCCGAGGGGCGCGACGACGGCGGGAGTTGCGGCACCGCACGCCACGAGCACAGCGTCTGCCTCGTAGGTTTCCCCTGCGGCGGTCTCGACGCCGGTGGCCCGGCCGGCCTCGACCGTCACGGACACCTTGCCGGCGTTGAGGACGAGTTCACCGCCCAGGGCGTGGAACTCCTCCATCAGGAAGTCCACGAGATCGGGCAGGCTGACCCAGCCCTCGCCGGGATTGAAGATGGCGTTCTCCGGAACGGCTTTGGCATCGATGCCCGGTGTGGCGGAGGAAATCTGTTCAGGTGCCAGCAGCTTGGAGTCATAGCCGACGGATTTTTCGTAGGAGTGGCGGGCTTCCGTGACGGCCCGCTGCCCGGCTGCATTCCACATGAGGCCGCCGCCGAACTGCAGCCAGTCCCGGCCTGGGTCGGCGGCAAAGAGGGTGCGGTAGCGGTCTACGCCGGCGACCCGGAGCTGGTGGTACGGGGTTGACCGTTCCCCGGCGGAGTTCAGCCACGACAGCGAACGGCCGCTCGCCTCGCTGGCCAGGCCACGTTCGGTCAGGAGGATCACGGAGGCGCCGTCGCGGAGCAGGTGGACCGCGGTGGAGACGCCGAGGATGCCGCCGCCGATGATGGCGACGCGTTTGGCTGAAGCAGTGGAGGACATGGGTTCTCCCTTTCTAAAGAATTGTGGCTGTACGGGTGCTGGCTCGTCCGGAAGTGATCCGGTTAGGCGAGGGCGTGGATTTTTTCGATGATCTGGAGGACTTCGAGGGACTCGGCGGGCTGAACCGGTAATGGCTCCGGGCCGCGGAGGGCTGCAGCGAGATCCCTATAGAACCGCGGGTAATTACCCTGCTCGGCCGGTACGGACACTGCGCCGCCGTCGATACCCAAGGTCCCCCAATGGGTTTGGGGTTCGACGCCGTAGGCGGGATCCGACGGCGTCATGCCGGCGGCGAGGGCCGGTTCCTGGCTGTCCAGGCCCCATTTCGTGTAGCCGGACTCGGAGCCCAGGACGTGGAAGCGAGGACCAACCTGGGCCGCCATGCCGTTCATCCACAACCGTGAGCGGACCCCGGATTCGTGGAGCAGGGACACGAAGGCCTCGGTGTCGGCCCCGTCGGGATGTCCGTGGTTGGCGGTCTCCCCGTAGCTTTCCGCGACCGGGCCAAAGAGCTGGAGGGCCTGGTCGATCAGGTGGGCACCGAGGTCGTGGAGAATGCCGCCGCCCTCGGCCAGGGTGGCGGAGTCCCGCCAGTTCCCGAAGCCCTCCGGCCGCCACCATTCAAAGCGCGACTCGAAAGTCCGGACCTCCCCCAGGGCGCCGTCCTTGAGGAGCTTTTGGAGCGTCAGGAAGTCGGCGTCCCAGCGTCGGTTCTGAAATACCGTGAGCTGCACGCCGGCGTCGGACGCCCTGCTGATGAGTTCTTCACCGTGAGCCGCCGTGGTGACGAAGGGCTTGTCCACCACCACGTGGAGGTTGTGGGCGATGGCCGTTGCGGCGAGGTCGAAGTGGGTCAGCGGAGGCGTGCCGAGGATGACGAGGTCAAGGTCTGTGGCGAGGGCGAACAGGGCCTCCGGGGTCGGGACGATCCGGGTGTCCGGGTAGAGCCTTGCAGCCTCCGAGGCGCGGTCCGGGTCGGCCGTGACGATGACGTCCAGGGAATAGGCGGGATCGGCGGCGATCAGTGGCGCGTGGAAGACTTTGCCCGAGATGCCGAACCCCACGACGGCGGTGCGGATGGGTGCCGCGGCGGTGTTTCCCTTCAGGGTCTCCATCAGAGCACTTCCGAGAGGAATCGCTGGAGGCGTTCGCTTTGCGGGTTGTCGAAGAGGTCGGCGGGCGTGCCTGACTCGACGACCTCGCCTTCGTCCATGAAGACGACCTGGTCGGCGACTTTGCGGGCAAAGCCCATCTCGTGCGTGACCACCAGCATGGTCATGCCTCGGCGGCCCAGGCCTGCCATGAGGTTCAGCACGCCCTTGACCAGTTCCGGGTCCAGGGCGCTGGTGGCCTCGTCGAAGAGCATGACTTCCGGTTCCATGGCCAGGGCTCGGGCAATCGCGACGCGCTGCTGCTGTCCGCCGGAGAGGTCGCGGGGGCGGTGGTCGGCGCGTTCGGCAAGACCGACCTCGGCGAGGCGGCGCCGGGCGCGTTCCCTGGCTTCGGCCTTGGGCATGCCCTTGACGCTCCAGAGGGCCAGCGCCACGTTCTCGAGGGCGGTGTGGTCCGGGAAGAGGTTGAAGTGCTGGAACACCATGCCGATGCGGCTGCGCAGGAGGTCCGGTTTGACCTGCAGGGCGCTCTCGCCGGCCAGGAGCACGTCCCCGCTCTTGGGTTCGTGCAGCCGGTTGACGCCACGCAGCAGCGTGGACTTGCCGGAGCCGGAGGGACCGATGATGCAGGTGGTGGTGCCCGGGGCGACGTTGAGGCTGACCTTGCGGAGCACCTCGACGTCGCCGTAGGCCATGGTCAGGTTCTTCAGTTCCAGGCTGGAGCCGTGGAACGTCTCGATGTCCGGGACTGGTTCTTTGGCGTTGCTGGTGCTGCTTGCGGTGTTGCTGGCGAGGCTCATGTGTTGCTCCCGGTGATCAGCGGTGAAGCCGCGTCGAGTTCTGTGACTTCCTTCAGCCCGCTGCTGGGTGCGGCGGGGCGGCGGCGGCCGGTGCGGAAGCGGTTATCGAAGTAATTGACCAGATGGGTCAGGGGAACCGTGATCAGCAGGTAGAAGATGCCGGCCATGACCAGGGGCGAGAGGTTGCCGGAAAGCACGGCGGCGTCCTGGCCCACGCGGAAGAGCTCGCGTTCCGTGACCAGCAGGCCCAGGAAATAGACCAGCGAGGAGTCCTTGACGATCGCGATGAACTGGTTCACCAGCGCCGGCAGGACCCGGCGGACGCCTTGCGGAACCACCACCAGGGCCATGGACTTCGCGTAGCTCATGCCCAGCGCGCGGCATGCCTCACCCTGGCCCTTGTCCACGCTCTGGATACCGGCGCGGAAAATCTCACCGATGTAGGCGCTGGCGATCAGGCTCAGCGCGATGACCCCCAGCGGGTAGGGCGAGGGACCGAAGATCGATTGGCTGAAGCGGGCGAAGCCCTGGCCGATCAGCAGGATGGTCAGGATCGCGGGCAGGCCGCGGAAGAGGTCGGTATAGATCCGGGCCGGAACTCGCAGCCATCTGGAGGGCGAGATGCCCATGACCGCGATGATCATGCCCAGGCCGACGCCGATGATGGTCGCGGCGATGGAGATGATGAGGGTGTTCAGGAGCCCGACGCCGAGGAGTTGGGGCAGAACTTCGGCCATCGCTTTGAAATCGAAAAAAGTACGGATGATGGTGCTTAACCAGTCCATGGTTGCTCTCAGACGTAGGTAGCTTGTGGAACCCGGGCGGACCGCCGGTGGCGGTCCGCCCGCTCAGGTGCCCGTCGGGCCGGATGCCGGACGTGCGTGCTTGCGGTGCGTGTGGGGACGTTTACTTGCTGGCGGACGGGCTGGGGGCCGGGCTCGCGGCCTGCTCGGCCTTGGGCAGGTACTGCTTGGGCATCGGGGAGCCCGGGAACCACTTCTGGTAGAGCTTCTTCCAGGTGCCGTCCTCCATGGCCGCGGCAAGGCCTTTGTTCAGGGCATCCTTGAAGGCGGTCTTGCCCTTCGCGATGGCGAAGCCGGCCGGGGCGTCGAAGGACGGGATGTCCGCGGCGCTGACCAGCCCGTACTGCTTCTCGTAGGCCTTGGCGGCCTCGTAGTCGAGGAAGTGGGCGTCCACGGCACCGCTGTTGACGGCCGAGATCGCGGTGTTGTTGTCTGGGAAGCGGACCAGGTTCGCGGAGGTGAAGTTCTTGACCGCGTAAGCCTCCTGCAGGGTTCCCTGGACCACGCCGAGCCGTTTGCCGGACAAGCCGTTGGCATCCTTGATGCCCGAGTCCTTGGTGGTGAGGACCGTCAGGTAGCCGGCGAGGTAGCCGTCGGAGAAGTCAACCGTTTCCTTGCGTTTGTCCGTGATGCCGATGGCGGCCACGCCCACGTCGAACTGGCCGTTGGAGACGGCGGCGAGCAGTCCGGAGAAGTCCTGGCCGGTGAAGACCACGTTGTCCACCCCGGCGCGGTGGGCGACGTCTTTGAAGAGCTCGACGTCGAAGCCGGTGAAGTTACCCTGGGCGTCCGTGAAGGTGTAGGGCTTTGAGTCGCCCAGGCTCGCCACCCGGATGGTGCCCGGCTGGATCAGTCCGTACGGGTTTTCGGCCGTCGAGGACGCCGCAGGGGACGAACCCCCACAGCCTGAAAGTGCCAGAAGCGTTGCAACAGCGGCCGCAACGATCACCCCCGGGCGAAAAATCGATCGTTTAGTCACTTCATTATTCCAATCGTGGAAGTTAGGCGGCCCTAGGCCCTCTATCTGGATCCCTTGCTGAGTCCGGTCTCAACGCTTACGATTGAGACCGGACTCACATCGGGGTTGCTAAAAAATGTAACCCACACCACAACGGCCGTCAAGGCCCTTTCGAAAGGCCGCGCAATGAGCAGTAACGGTTCGAGGCGGCGGGACGTCACGGTCGCGGATGTCGCGAAGGCCGCCCAGGTATCCAAGGCTCAGGCTGCCCGCGCACTGGGAAATTACGGTGCCGTCAGCGAGGAAGTCCGGGAGCGCGTTCTAGCGGCGGCGGAGGAACTCTCCTATCGCCCGAATGAGCTGGCCCGCAGCATGAACACGGGGAAATCACACACCATCGGGGTGGTGGTCGGTGACATCGAAAACCCCCATTTCGGCCTGGCTACTAGGGGCATCACAGACACCGCCAAGAAGAGCGGCTTCAACGTCATCCTGGTCAACACCGACGAGGACACGGCAGCCGAAATAGACGCTGTCCGGGTGCTGCTGGACAAGCGTGTGGACGGTCTGATCGTGGCACCGGCATCCTCGGTCGAAACGCAGCATCTACAACGAGTTCAGGACTCCGGCCGGCCCATGGTGCTGCTGGACCGAAAGGCCGGGCAGATGGACATAGAAACAATGGCAGTGAATATGGCCGATATTTCGTACGAGTCCACGCGGCACCTCCTGCAGGCCGGACACCGCCGGATCGCCTTCATTTCCACACTAACGACCGAATCTCCATACCGCCCCGGAATGCTGCTCGACTCCTCGCAGATCGCAGACCGCCTCGACGGCATGCAGCAGGCCTTCCAGGAGCAGGGGTTGCCCTTCCCTGAGGACCTCGTGCGGTTGAACGCCTGCGATGCGGAATCCATCCGCCGCATTACCCGCGATGTCCTCCGAGTACCGAACCCGGCCACCGCCGTCGTCGCATCCGACGGGCTCATCGCCCTCAGCATCGTGGAGGCGATCCAGGACCTGGGGCTCGCCATCCCGGCGGACGTCTCGTTCCTCATGTACGACGACTTCGCCTGGACCCGTCTGACCACCCCGCCGCTGACAGTCATCGCCCAGCCCGTCTACAACATGGGCGCCGCCGCCGCGAAGGCCCTGATCCGCAAAATCGAAGGCCTGCCTCCCCTGACCCCCGCGCCCAAGTTCACCGCCACGCTGGTCCGCCGGGGATCCGTAGGGACGCTCCGGACGGCGGAAGCCCACAGCTAACACGCAGAGCCCTTGTTGGTCAGAGCTTGGACCAGCGACCGCAGGTCATCTAGGTTGCGGGCGAGCCAGTCCATGCTGTGCACCACGACAGTGTCGCCGTCGCGGGCGAAGCGCATCAGTTCGGCCAGTTGGGGCCTGACGGTGTCTCTGCCGGAGGCCTTGTCTGTGAAGGTCCGGTCCAGTGTCCGGCCTTCGAGCTGACGCTGCTCGTTCTGGCCCAAGGTGCTCACCCGCACGTACCCGATTCGCTAACCTGCCACCGAAATCCCCCTGCCAAACTGTCAGGTTGAGATCTATGATCTTCTCGAGGTTGTGTCTAGAAATGGCGGTTTGGACCCTATTCTGACGGCCATTCGGCGGGGTGCCTGACGTCAGGTTGGGGGGTGCCCCAACTGGACGAACTTCTTCTTGGACGCACTGGTGCTAGATGCCGGTCGCTGTCCGGTAACTTGCGGTGGTGGGGGCCAAGTCTAGTTCATGCGTCTGTCCGTACGGCACCGTGGGAGATAGGCCGACGGTGAATTTCGCGTAATGATGGCGGGTGATGAGTACGCCGAAGGTTTTTTCTGTTTTGGCTGCCTTGATAGCTGTTATTAGCGCTAGCGTCAGCTGATTTTCCTTGTCTGCCGGGTTCTGGACTTGCAGATCAGCAATGATTTTTTGCATGGTTTTTCCTTCATCTGGTCGTAAGACCCGGTGTTATGGTGCTAAGCCTTAGATGGTGCTGGTGCCGCGGGCCAGTGCGCTTTGAGGGAGCACCCGGGCCGGTTCAGCGACGTGCGCTCGATTTTAGGGATGCGAGGCGGGCGAGTTCTTGTGAAACAGCTGCCATCGCTTCCATCCGCGTAGGACTGCCTCTTGTTTTCTTTGAGTATTTCCGCTTTCGGGGATTCCTGTCCGGCTTTTGGATGGGCTCACGGTTCAGCTCGTTTGCTCCGAGGCCGGCGAGGGGATCGTGGAAGATGCTTTCAGTCTCCACCAACGCTTGCCTCCTGTTTCAGGGATCGGACTAGTAGTCGTACTCTCAAATCTTGTGGGGCCGAGGGAATGAGGCCCCTCAGCAGGTCAGGGCCGCAACTTGGCAACATGAACTCTGGATGAGGGCGCTAAATCGAACACAATGGTCCAGAGGGTGTGTTTTCCACCTAGTCGTGGCATGGTTTCCCCTTGCTCCAGGTAGCGAAATGGCGCGGGGTCACCGTCCGGCCTCCACCAGCCACTTATTGGTGCAAGGTCACCGGTTGTCGCAGTGGGGCACACGTCTTGGTGCCGTTGCAATTGCTGTTCATTGGCTGACGTCATGGTTCTTTGATGTTCCTAAGCATTAGGTCGCCGTTGAAGGACGCCTATAGTCCTAAGACCCCATATCCGTGGATCCTGAGGCACTTAAAACCAGGTCCTCTCAGCTGCGAGAGTAGGAGGACCTGGTGGTTCAAGTGATCCGGTGGGGGACGGGTCCCTGCGGGATGACGTCGCGCTGTAATTCGTCGGGACAATCGGCAGGTCCCGCATTTTCTGGAGCTGGTGATCTCCAGGCCGGTTAGGTTCCGCTTACAGCCAGCTGTCGCGCTACATGCTGGCTGCCTGGCAGGCAGGTGAAGAACGGGGCTGGACGACGGGTGCGAATGGGACGACCAGCCAGTGACCGCCGTACAACTCCACGTACGAATCGGAAGGGCACTTCGCGTAGGCTTCTTCGCGCGTCATCTCGTTCTCCTTTTCACTGTGTTATGTAGTTCGTTGAGCGGTAAACGGTGGATCGGTGCTCACCTCACCCCTATGGGCGCTTGGCTCCGGCCCTGCAGTTGGCGGGTGCCGGCGCATCTCCGGATTTCAGTCCGTTTCCGGCCCGTTGCAGTAGTGGCAGCCTTCTTCGCAGCCGTCCTGCGGTTCGACACTGCTGGGAACCTGGAGGGCTGGTTTTGGACGCGGTTGGCTGCATTCGGCAGAGTGCGGCGCGTTGATCGTATGAAGGGCCGCACTGTTAGAAACGAAATCATTGCTGTCGCACCTGCATATGCGTGTGAGCATGGCTGCGTTCGTCCGCAGGGGGGAGGATGCAGTCCGATTCCAGGGCGTGGTGCTTGCCGGACCGAGGGGCGGGCGGGCCACTCCTCGGTCCGGGCCGCTGGGAACGAATTCAGGGGAGCGGGGACCTGTCCGTGACCGGGCCGCGTTTGCACGTTCCCTCCCCTGAGCTTGCTGATGAAGATTGCATTTCATCAAGATTCCTTTGAGTTTGACGATCAGGGAGATCGCTCATGGTAGAGGGGAGTTAAGTGTTGCCGCTCCGGGAAGTGCGCGGCCGTAAAGGCTGGCTTTAGGGCGTTTTCAGTTACCGGCCGGCGTAGGGGTCGGCGACGCCGATGTACTGGGTGGTGGTGTACTCGGCGATGCCCTCGGAGCCGCCTTCGCGGCCGAGGCCTGACTGTTTGACTCCGCCGAAGGGTGCGGCGGCGTTGGAGATGATGCCGGCGTTGAAGCCGACCATGCCGAATTCGATTTGCTCGGCTACGCGCAGGAGCTTGTTAAAGTCGCGGCTGTAGACGTAGGAGGCCAGCCCGTATTCGCTGGAGTTCGCGAGCCGGATGGCGTCCTCTTCGGTGGTGAACGTAGTGACCGGGGCAACGGGGCCGAAGATTTCCTGGCGGAGGATCGCGGCGTCGTTGGGCACGTTGGTCAGGACGGTGGGCGGGTAGAAGTAGCCGGGGCCGTCCGCCGGTGCGCCGCCGGTGACGGCGGTGGCGCCGGCGTCGACGGCGGCGCTGACCAACGCGTGTACATCGTCGCGGGCACCGGCATCAATCAGGGGTCCCACCTGGGTGCCGGGTTCGGTGCCGCGGCCGGTGGCCAGGGCGCCCATGGCCGCGGCGAACTTCCGAGTGAATTCGTCGGCGACGGATTCCTGGACCAGGAACCGGTTGGCTGCCGTGCAGGCCTCGCCCATGTTCCGCATTTTCGCTGCCATCGCCCCTTCGACGGCCTTGTCCAAGTCCGCGTCTTCAAACACGATGAAGGGTGCGTTGCCGCCAAGCTCCATTGAAGTGCGCAGAACGTTCTGCGACGCGTCGGCCATCAACCGTTTGCCCACAGGAGTGGAACCCGTGAAGGAGACCTTGCGCAGCCGCAAGTCCTTCAGAAGCGGTCCCGAGATGCCCGAGGCACTGGAAGAGGACACCACATTGAGGACACCGGCGGGGAGGCCGGCCTCCATCATGGTCTGCGCAAAAAACTGGGAGGTCAGCGGGGTCAACTTGGCCGGCTTCAGGACCATGGTGCATCCCGCGGCGATGGCCGGGGCCACCTTGCGGGTAGCCATGGCCAGCGGGAAGTTCCACGGCGTGATGAGCAGACACGGACCCACCGGCTTGTGCTGGACCAGGATCTTGTTCCTGCCCTCCGGTGTAGTGAGGTACCGGCCGTAATCCCGGACCGTCTCCTCCGAGAACCACCGCAGGAATTCCGCACCGTAAGTGACTTCCCCACGGGATTCGGCAAGCGGCTTGCCCATTTCCAACGTCATCAGCAGAGCGAAGTCCTCGGTACGCTCCGTCACCAGGTCAAAGGCCCGGCGCAGGATCTCGGCACGTTCCCGCGGTGCAGTGCGTGCCCACGACGCCTGCACGGCGTCGGCCGCATCGAGCGCGGCGACGGCGTCCTCGCTCGTGGCCGAGGCCAACGTAGCCAGCATCTCCCCGGTGGCAGGGTCGCGAACATCGAAAGTGCCTCCGTCGGATGCGTCCCGCCACCGACCTCCGATCAACAAACCGGTGGGGACAGAGGCAAGGAGATCGGCTTCACGCTGGCGTGAGACAGCAGTCGGATCAACGAGGGCAGTAGTCATGAAGATTCCTAAAGAACGTGAGTGACGGTGATAACCCGGCCGCTAGATTGGCGGGCTATCACCGTCCTTTGAATGACAGCTCAACGGGCTCAGGCACCGGAAGCGCGACTGGCCACATCGGCTCTTGGATGGAGGGACGTACTCGATCGAAGTCAGATAGTGCGGTCCCTGATAAAGGCAGCGACCTGGTTGACTATTTGTTCTCCACGAGGAATACGTCCCGCGGAGGTGAACAATCCGTGCGCGTACCCGGGCAGGTGCTGGTACTGGACCTCCGTGCCTGCCCGGGCCAGGGCGGCGGCGTAGTTTGCCCCCTCATCAACCAGCGGGTCGTTGTCCACAGTGATCACGTAGGTGGGTGGCAGCCCTGCGGGGAGCTGAGCCATGGAGGGACTGATACCCGGTGCAGAGCGGTCTAAGCCCTCCGGCAGGTAGTGGTCAGCGAACCAGGCGATGGTGTCAGCAACCAGAGGGAACCCATCGGTGATGCGTTCGTAGGAGGGTGATGACATAGTCAGATCCACCATGGGGTACATGAGGACCTGGCCAACGACGGGCAGGGGATCCGTTGCGGTGGCATTCTCATTGGCCAGGACTGCGGCCAATTGCCCTCCCGCGCTGTCACCGACGAGCACAGCCTCGGTCACGTCCAGGCCGTGCTCGTTGCCGGCATCAAAGAGCCAACGCATCGCGCTGCGGCTGTCGTCAATCGCGCCCGGGTAGGGATACTCCGGGGCAAGTCGGTAGTCCACCGCAATGACGGGCAGGTTGGTGAGGGAGGCCAATCGACGGCACAACCCGTCATGAGTTGAGAGGCTGCCCATGACCCATCCCCCGCCGTGGAAAAACAGAACGGCGGGGGTGGGTCCTCCGGTGTTGCGGGGGTCATAGACCCGAACCCTGAATTCCTCCACGTTGAAATCTGTGACCGACGACAGCGGGTCACCGCTCAGACCGTTGGCAGCGCAGCCGCTCTCGTAGAGCTCGCGTACCTGCTTCACAGGGTAGGAGTGAAACGGGCGCCCGCCGGAGGCCCGGAATTTCTGCAGAACCTCTGCAGCGTCCGGTGCTACGGGCCTCCCGCTGAACCGGTCGGTTTTTGTCACTTTGCGGGCCCGGATTCGGCCAGCTGCAGGTAATCGTCAAGCTGGAGGTCGTGGGTGTGGGCCCGGTATTCTTCGACAGTTCCGGACCAGTTGTTGATGACGCGGCCGTCCTCGTTCTTGTACCAGGACGAGCATTCGGAGGAGAACGCGGACTTCTGGAGTTCTTCTTGAACGTGTGCGTTGAACTTCTCGACGACCGCCCGGTCTACTTCCAGGAACCGTGATTCACCGGCTGCGATGTACTGGACAGCCTGGGCGATGTAGCGGTGCTGGGCCTCCAACATTGACACGACCGAGTTGTGGTTGAGGTTGGTGTTGGGGCCGTAAACCAGGAAGAGGTTGGGGAAGTTGTCGACGGTGATGCCCAGGTAGGCTTCCGGGGCGTTGCCCCACCGCTCGTCGAGGCCGATTCCGTCGCGCCCTGCGACGCGCATGGATCCCATGAAGGCGTGGCTCTTGAACCCGGTGGCGTAGATGATGACATCAAATTCGTGCTCGACGCCGTCAGCGGTGCGCAGGCCCCGGGGAGTGAATTCGGTGATTGCCTCTGTCACGAGCTCTACGTTCTCGCGGGTCAGGGCGGGGTAGAAATCGTCGCTCCGCAGGATGCGCTTGCAACCGAAGTCGTAGTCGGGGGTGAGCTTGGCCCTCAGTTCAGGGTCCGAGACCTGGGTCTCGAGGTGCTGGCGGGCCAGTTCGACTCCTTCCTCGGAAGCTGCGGTGTGGCGGCGGGTACGTTCGAATCCGGCTTCGCGGAATTCGTGGATTTCCTGGCGCAACTGGCGGTAGGTGTCCGGGTTTTCCTGGAAGCGGGCGCTCTCTTCCTCCGTGAAGATGTACTGGTCACGGGGGAGGATGTAGTTGGCTGAGCGCTGGAATACGGTCAGGTTCGATGCGATCTTGGCAACCTCGGGCACGTACTGAACGGCAGTTGCAGCGGAGCCGATGGAAGCGACGCGTTTGCCGGTCAGGTCAAGGTCGTGCCGCCACTTTGAGGAGTGGAAGGCTACGCCTTCGAAGGTTTCGGTGCCGGGGAAGTTGGGGATGTTCGGTTCGTTCAGCTGGCCCCAGGCAGCCACCACCGAACGGGTCAGGAACTCCGAGCCGTCGGCCGTGTGCACGGTCCAGAGGCGGCGGTCCTGGTCCCATTCAGTCGCGGTGATGTTCTGGCCGAAGTGGATGTGCTTGCCGAGCCCGAATTCCTCAACCATGGAGCGCAGGTAGCCCTGGAGTTCCTCCTGGCCGGCAAACATCCGGGATACCTTGAGGTTCAGGAAGTAGCTGTAGCAGTACACAAGCGCCTGGGTGTCGCATGCGGCACCGGGATAGGTGTTCTCGCGCCATACGCCTCCCACATCGTTGCCGCGCTCGAGGATCAGGAAGTCCTCAATGCCTTCCTGGACGAACTGGGCTCCCTGGCCTAGGCCGCCGAAGCCGGCGCCGATGATGATCGCGCTGTAGATGTGGTCATTTGTGGAGGTCATGATGTTCTCTTTTCGGAGCTGGAATGTGGGTGGTCAGGAAAAGGTAATGATTTGGCGCAGTGCGTGGCCGCCCTCGAGCGTGTCCATGGCGCGGTTGATTTCTTCGAGACGGATGGTGTCTGAGACCAGGCCTTCAACGGCCAGCTGGCCGGATCGCCAGAGCTGTTCGTAGATCGGGATGTCGTGTTCCGGGACCGCCGAGCCGAGGTAGCTGCCCACGATTGACCGGGCCTCCGCTGTGAGTGTCAGCGGGTCGATGGAGACCGACTGGCCGGGTGCGGGCAGTCCGACGGTGACAGTGATGCCGCCGGGCTTTGTCAGTGCGATGGCGGCTTCCAGAGCGCGCGGGTGTCCGGCGGCTTCGATGACGGCGTCAAACTTTTCGCCGCGTTCCAGGGCATCAGCCGAGGTCATGGCGTCAGCGGCACCGAGGTTTCGGGCGGCTTCCAGTTTTGCCGGCAAGGTATCGATACCGACGACGTGTTCGACCCCGGTGGCGATGGCCGTAATGAGTGCCGCCATGCCTACTCCGCCGAGACCGACGATGGCTACCCGGGCGGAAGGTGCAGGCTTGGCGACGTTGAGGATGGCTCCTCCGCCGGTGAGCAGTGCGCACCCGAGTAGAGCGGCGATGTGCGCCGGGACGTCCGATCCCACGGGCACCACGGAACGGCGGGAGACCACGGCATGGGTGGCGAACGCGGAGACTCCGAGATGGTGTTGGACGGGCTGACCCTCGCGGGAGAGTCTGCGGTTCCCGCCCAGCAGGCTACCTTCCGTATTGGAGGCGCTGCCCTGCTCGCACGGCGTTTTACCGTTGGAGTTGCATCCGGCGCATTCACCGCAGCGGGGGAGGAAGGTCATGACGACGCGCTGGCCCAGGGAGATGTCGTTGACGCCCTCGCCCAGTTCCTCCACAATGCCGGCTGCCTCGTGGCCGAGCAGCATCGGGACCGGCCGCGGCCGGTTTCCGTTGACTACGGAAAGGTCAGAGTGGCATACGCCGGCCGCCTCGATGCGGACCAGGATCTCGCCCTTGCCTGGACCTTCGAGCTCAAGGTTTTCCACATGGATGGGACGGGTGTCCGCGTAGGGCCGCTCTGCCCCGATGGCCTCAAGTACCGCCCCGCGTATGGTCCTGGTGCCGGTGGCCGGCATCGCGTTTGACTTCGTATCTTCGATCGTCACGATTGTCCTCTCAGTGGTGCAGTAAAGCTGTGCAGGTGAAGGTTTGTGGGGAGGGAGCGTGCGGCGCTGAGCAGCACGATGTGTGCTGCCTCATGTTGCTCATCGTTCCTCCTGCAACGGGTGTGCTCATTCCCGAGGGGAGTGTTCCTCCGACGACGGACTGTCCATTGAGAGTAGGCAGGCTGGGAGCCCGCGTCACGGTGCGGAAAGTCGATATATGTGCTTTCCTTTGTACGAAACGTCAAAAGGCGTGCGGGCACGGTTTTGCCACTGGGTTTTGTGGAGGTTTGGAGGCGGATAGGGAGAGCGCCTGGCATCAGGGATGGGGATCCGCTGCGAGCGGCCAGCCGTCCCGTGCGCGAGGTATGCGCTCTAGTCTTTATTGGTCGTCTGGAAGCGGCCTCTGAGGGCGAGCCAGAGTTGGGCTGCTACGTCGGGGTCATCCAGGTCAGCCCCCAACAGTTCCTTAGCCTGGGCGATTCGGTAGCGCACTGAGTTCCGGTGTACACCTAGTTCGCGACCGGCAGCCTCCCATTGACCGCGGTGGGCAAGGTACGCGCGGACCGTTTCAAGGAGGTGGCCGGGGCGTGCCGCCAATTCATCCACCCACTCATCGGCTGGCAGGTCGAGGCCGTGACCAACGCGTATCAGCTGTCCGGCGGGCGCTGAGGCGGCGACCTCGGCGACTTGCGCTCCAATTTCGTGGAGGCGCCGGAGAGGCATCGGGCCACCCCATGCACCGCGGACACCTTTCGGCAGCCTCGGATATGGGCTCGACGCTGGTTGCAGCACAAATGTGACGCCGGAGCGTTCGAGTACCAGACCGGACAGAGCGGGCTGCGTGACCAGATGTTCGGTATCGGGCAGGACGGCGACGAATGCTGTTTCGGGTAGTGGACCGGAATCCATCTGCTTTGCGAGGAGGCGTGCCGCGTCGTCATGTCCTTCCAGGACCAGGGCCGCGAGCATGCCTTCGGCACGCCGACGCTCAGCGGCCGCGTGTCGCTGTCCGGCTGCCCTGGCGGCCAGGAGCGTGGATGCCGTGAGGAACAAGTGCCGCTCGGCAGCTGCCAGTTGCCCGCTTCTGCCCAACGCAAGGTACCCCGAAGCCGCCGGACCGTCAGATACCGGGTAGAGGGAAGCAACACCGGATGCCAGTTGTATATTGCCCGTGGCGCCTCGCCGGGCGTTCCTCAAGATGGCAGATTCCCGTGTCAGTTCCGCCAGCAGTCCGGGTGGAAACTCAGCACCGCTGGCGGCGGACGATGGGGTCCCGTCACCTTCAGGCAGGTATGCAACCCAGGTTCCCAGGGCGCGCGACAATTCGCGCACGATCTCCGGTTCCGCGTCATCCTGGGCCGCGGCCCGCGTCAACGCCACCTGAAGCCCTAACAGAGCAGTGAGTTCAGCTTCGCCCCCTTGCCTGACAAGTTCCCAATAGGCGCGCGACACGGCCAGGAAGGGGGACTCGCGGGGAATGGTCAGAAGGGGAAGGCCGGCGTCCACGCAGGCGGCCCGCAGTTCGTCCGGCACCATCGCATGTCCTGAGCCCAATCCGAGACCCAGCGCAGCCACGCCGCCTTCCACCAGACGTTGCACATAATTTTTAGCCGCCTCTTGGCGTGCGTCTCCATCCAGGCCGGTGAGCTGCAATCCGACGGTGAGGAGAAGCTCGCCTCCGTAGAGGAACATCGTGGGATCCTCCAGCTCGGATACGTGGACCCCCGTCAGTTCAACGCGGGGGAGCGGTATGGGCCAGTAGGGCGCCAGGTCCCGCTTTGCAGCCTCAACAAGCCTCGCGAGCGTGATCATGGGTAAATCATAGGCGATCAGTTTTGTACGCTGAGACTGATCCTTGAATATCTTTGGACAGATCGTCCAACGACACGCCATCGGACTGTCCCTATGGTGGATTTCACCACACGAGGAGGACCTATGACTGTCACATCAGAACTCGCAGCAAATCAGGCCAACGATCCGGCCAGCGTTAATGCCACAGCACGCCGCCTGCTCACCGAGCTCCCGGGACCGCGTTCCCGCGAGCTGGAGACCGAACGCCGCCAGCACGTCACCGACGCATTTGGTATCACCCTGCCCGTATTCATCGACCACGCGCAGGACGCGCTGCTCGTAGACGTTGACGGAAACCATCTCATCGACTTCGCCTCAGGCATTGCCGTAACCAGCGTTGGCGCCGCAAACCCGAAGGTGGCCAAGCGCGCCGCCGCCCAGCTCGAGCGCTTCACCCACACCTGCTTCATGGTGACCGAATACTCGTCCTTCGTCGAGGTCTGCCGATGGCTCAATGAGCACACCCCTGGCGACTTCGAGAAGCGGACCGCACTGTTCACCACCGGTGCGGAGGCAGTTGAAAACGCGATCAAAGTCGCCAGGGCCGCCACTCGCCGCCCCAACATTCTCGTCTTCGACGAGGCATACCACGGACGCACGCAGCTCACGATGGCGATGACGGCAAAGGAAAACCCGTACCGACTCAACTTTGGACCCTTGCCGGGCTCTGTTTTCCGCGGACCGACCGCCCCCGCCCACACCTCCCCTGACGGACCGGGGGAGGCCCTTGAGCAGATCGAGGTGCTTCTCGCCGAAAACGGCGCGGAAACCTTCGCCGCCATGGTCATCGAACCGATCCAGGGCGAGGGCGGGTTCATTCTCCAGGCCCCCGGATTCCTCAAAGGCCTTCGTGAAATCGCTACCCGCCACGGCATCGTGCTGGTCATCGACGAGATCCAGGCCGGCATGGGCCGGACCGGAACGCTGTTCGCGTCCGAGCACGACGGAATCGCCGGTGACATCACACTGACCGCTAAGGCCCTCGGCGGCGGCCTGCCGCTTTCGGCCGCTACCGGCCGTGCCGAGCTTATGAACGCTGTCCACACCGGCGGCCTTGGCGGAACCTATGCTGGCAACCCCGTAGCCTGTGAGGCCGCTCTGGCCGTGTTCGAAATTCTAGAAGACGGCACCCTTTTGGAGAACGCCGTTGCCATCGAAGCCGCGGTGCGTCACCGTCTGGAACCACTCGTCGCACTGGACGGCGTCGCGGACGTTCGCGGCAGGGGTGCGATGATGGCGATCGAGTTCAGCGACGCCTCCGGACCCCGCAAAGACCTTGCCACCGCGGCGGCGAAGGCTGCCAACGCTCATGGTGTCCTGACTCTTACCTGCGGAACCAACGGAAATATCATCAGGCTGCTCCCTCCGCTCGGGATCGAGGCGGACGTCCTTGGCGAGGGCCTTGCGGTGCTGGAGGCATCCATTCGGTCGGTATTGTCATGATTTTCCGGGGACGGGTGGACCGGGCGGGGTCAGCTATGAGGTCGGGAGCGGGCTCCGGCGCGCCACTTGATGGGATTGTCGTCGCCGATTTCTCACGCGTGCTTGCCGGTCCGCTCGCGACCATGACCCTGGCTGATCTCGGTGCCCGCGTCATTAAGGTTGAGCGGCCCGGAACCGGGGATGACACCCGGGCGTGGGCGCCACCTTCCTCAAAGACAGGTGCGACTTACTTCGAAAGCGTTAACCGGAATAAGGAGTCTGTCACCCTTGACCTGACCGACCCCGGGGACCTGGGGCTCGCCCGGGAACTGGCACGCCGCGCCGACGTCTTGGTGGAGAACTTCAAACCCGGCGGGCTCGCCAAACTGGGCCTGGGATATGAGGTGCTGGCCGAGGAGAATCCCGGCCTGGTGTACGCATCAATTTCGGGCTTCGGCTCGGAAGGCGGCCGTGATCTGCCCGGGTACGACTTCATAGTTCAGGCTGTCGGCGGACTGATGAGTATTACCGGCGACCCGCAGGGCGACGCCTACAAAGTAGGCGTCGCCCTGGTTGATGTACTGACAGCGAAAGATGCCACGATCGGCATCCTCGCCGCCCTTTCAGAGCGCAATTCAACGGGTCGCGGCAGGCGGATCGAGGTCAATCTCCTCTCAAGCTTGCAGGGCGCTCTAGCCAACCAAGCTCAGGCGTACCTAGGAGCCGGTGTTACTCCTACGCGACTGGGCAACGACCACCCTTCCATCGTCCCGTACCAGCTTCTTGCCACGAGTGATGACCCACTGGCCGTTGCCGTGGGAAACGACTCACAGTTCGCCAAACTCTGCAGCGCCATCAGCAATCCGGAGCTGGCCGCTGATCCCCGATTTGTCACCAACTCAGCGCGGGTCAAGCACCGCCGGGAACTTGTCCAACTGCTGGAAGACGGGCTCGCACGCGCCGGAGCGACGGAATGGCAGGACCAGCTCGTTTCTGCGGGAGTACCCGCCGGCCGCGTGGCCAGCATAGATGAAGGCATCGCGTACGCCGAAACATTGGGTCTGGAACCGACAATTCAAGTCCATGACACAGACGGGAACGTCACCGGCCGCCAAATCCGCCATCCGATCACCTGGACGCCGGCGCTGCCACCGCGGACCCAGGCCCCACCCGCTCTCGGCGAGCACACCGAGGAAGTGCTGGAGTGGCTGCGTCAGACCAAAAGCAAGACGTTTACCTCCACCCCTCAAAGTGCCGCCCGTTCCCAAGTCGTTTATGCCCAGGAGGGACCACATCATGACTCTCGCCCCTAGTTCGGCCGACATCGAGGCCGTTACCGCACTCGAACCTTCGGACCTGATCTCTTTCGATACTCTCCTCACGGATGAGGAGATTGCACTGCGCGACCGGGTCCGGACCTACGTTCGGGAGGAGATCAAACCGAACATCGCCACCTGGTACGAAGAGGCCCGGTTCCCGTTGGAAATCGTCCCTGATCTCGCGAAACTCGGCCTGCTTGGAATGCATTTGAAAGGATACGGCTGCGCCGGGGGAACCGCAGTGGACTATGGGCTGGCTGCTGCCGAACTAGAGGCCGGTGATTCAGGCATACGCACTTTCGTGTCCGTGCAGGGCTCTCTGGCCATGTCTGCGATCTCCAAGCACGGTTCCGAGGAACAGAAAGAGGAATGGCTTCCCCAGATGGCTGCTGGTACGGCCATTGGATGCTTTGGCCTCACGGAACCCACCGCCGGTTCGGACCCCTCTGCCATGGCCACCTTTGCCCGCCGTGACGGCAGGGACTGGATACTGACCGGCACCAAGCGGTGGATCGGACTCGCCAACGTGGCCCAGGTGGCAGTTATCTGGGCCCAGACGGACACTGGCGTACGCGGATTCGTCGTACCAACCAAAACTCCCGGCTTCACCGCCACACCGATCGAACCAAAGCTGTCAATGCGTGCTTCTGTTCAGTGTGACATCACCCTGAATGACGTACGTCTGCCTGCCGACGCGGTCCTGCCAAATGTCACTGGCCTCCGCGGCCCTTTCGCCTGCCTCAACGAGGCACGTTATGGCATTGCCTGGGGCACCATGGGTGCCGCGCGTGACGCCTTCGAAGATGCCCTAGATTACTCCAAGCATCGGCTGCAGTTCGACCGGCCGTTGGCCGGTTATCAGTTGACTCAGCAGAAGCTCGTGAACATGGCACTCGAGATCAACAAGGGCTTTCTTCTGGCCCTGCACCTGGGACGGCTCAAGGATGCCGGCAAGCTGCAGAACCATCAGATCAGCGTGGGCAAACTGAACAACTGTCGCGAAGCGATCGAAATCTGCCGCGAAGCACGCACCATCCTGGGCGGAAACGGGATAACCCTCGAACACTCGCCCCTTCGCCACGCGAACAACCTTGAATCCGTTCGTACCTACGAAGGCACCGATGAGGTCCACACCCTCATTCTTGGCCAGAAGCTAACAGGTATAGGAGCCTTTCGGTGAGTGCCCCCGTAGCTGCGCCGGCCACGTCAGGCACCGCCCCTGGTGCGACGGAGACGGCGCAGCTCCGGCTCCTCATAGACGGAGACTGGGTAGCAGGCAACGGCGGCCACCTCACTTCTGTAAATCCCAGCCGCCCGGAGGAGAGCGTCGCCGAAGGCGGCACCGCCGTCCTTGCGGATCTCGACAGGCCCGTCCTGGCAGCGCGCGTCTCACAACGGGCATGGAACCGCACCCCGATCCACGAACGCGGCGCCGTCCTGTCTCGGGCCGCCGCAGCCCTTGAGTCGCAAGCTGGCGTACTTGGCCTCGAACTTTCCCGCGAAGAAGGCAAGACCCTCACCGAGGGAAGGGCAGAGGTGCTGCGTGCAGCTCAAATTCTGCGCTACTTCGCCGCAGAGGGTGACCGCGTGGCCGGGGAGCACTTTGCTTCGCCTCGGCGCGGGGAACGTATCCTCGTAACTCGTAACTCGCAAGCCGCTGGGCGTAGTCGGCATCGTCACCCCGTTCAATTTTCCGATCGCCATCCCGGCATGGAAGATCGCGCCCGCCCTGGTGCACGGTAACGCGGTGGTGTGGAAGCCGGCTTCCACCGTCCCGCTTCTCGCCATGAGCTTAGCCGAAGCGCTCGTTGCCGCCGGGCTGCCCGCGGGCGTACTTAACCTTGTCGTTGGGCCCGGCTCTCTCGGGACTGCCCTTGTTCAGAGCCCTGGCGTGGACGCCATGTCCTTTACCGGCTCCTCAGGGGTCGGACGTGCACTGGCGGCCCAAGCTGCCGTCCGGGGAATTCCCATGCAAGGCGAAATGGGGGGCAAGAACGCGGCGCTGGTTCTGGACGATGCTGACCTGGATCTAGCCTCGGAACAGGTGCTTTTCGGGGCGTTCCGCTCCACTGGACAGAAATGTACCGCAACTTCACGGCTCATTCTCGCGGACTCCATCGCCGACGAATTCCTGGAGCGCCTCACGCTCCGGCTCAGCGGCTGGCTGACCGGGGACCCCGTTGACCCAGAAATACAGATGGGGCCTGTGATCAACGAGGCGGCACGCAGGTCCATCACGAGCGGAATCAATGCAGCCGTAAAAGCCGGTGCGGTCGCCATCGCCGGAACATCTGCCGAGAATCCCTTTGCCGGTACTCCCGGCGCCTTCATCGCACCGACTGTGCTGGAGCTCCCCACTGGTCAGGCCGGATCTACCAACCTCGCCTGGCGAGAAGAACTTTTCGGCCCCGTCCTGGCGGTCCGCCGCGCCGCGACCCCCGAGGAGGCGTTCGGTTTGGCCGAAGAGTCCGACTTCGGCTTGTCCGCAGCATTGTTCACCCGTGACCTTGCGACAGTGCTGGAAGCAGTCGACGCCCTCGATGTGGGCATCCTTCACCTCAACTCGGAATCTGCTGGTTCGGATCCTCACGTGCCGTTCGGCGGATCAAAGAAGAGCAGCCTCGGGCCCAAGGAACAGGGCGGCGCTGCCAAAGACTTCTACACACACACGACAACGGTCTACCTCCGCGGGTAGGCACAGAAGCAGGATCAGATGTCTCACAGTCTTTCAACGGCTGACCCCGTGCCGGTATCAGCCGAAAACCCGGGGCGGCCGAAAACTATTAAAACCTTCGGCGTCGTCGGCGCCGGTCTCATGGCGAGTCAGCTCGGCCTTCTGGTCGCGGACAAGCTCCGCATCCCGGTCCTCATCAGCGATCTTTCCGCCGACCGGGTGTCCGCAGCCCTCCACAGGATGCGCGGACACCTTGATCGGCAGGAGTCTCGAGGCAGGCTTCAACCAGGCGAGGCAGCGGAAATCGCCGGTTTGATCCGGGGCACCACCGATCCCTCGGAGTTCAGGGGGTGCGACGCCGCCATCGAGGCCGTCTTCGAGGACCAAAAAACCAAACGCAACGTATTCCGGCAGCTGGAGGAGTCCATCGGGCCGGATGCCCTCCTGCTCACCAACACGTCCTCGCTTCCGGTCACCGGCATGGCCCGTGGCCTCAGGCACCCCGAAAGGGTGCTCGGGTTCCACTTCTTTAATCCGGTCGCTGTCCTCCCGCTCGTCGAATTGGTCCGCACCCCGTTCTCATCGGACGCCGCTCTCTTCACCGCATCGGATCTCGCCGTAGGTCTGGGCAAGACAGCCGTACCTGTCGCTGACACTCCTGGCTTTGTCGTCAATCGGCTACTCACGCGCCTGTTTAGCGAAATACTGGCCGAAATCGATATGGGCGGGGAGCCCGCTACCGTTGACCGCTCCCTGGAACCGTGGGATTTGCCTATGACGCCCCTGCACCTGATCGGCTGCATCGGTCCCGCGGTGCAACGGCACATCTGCGACACGTTGCACCGCGCTTACCCCGATCGTTTCGGCCGGTCAGCTGCTCTCACGGCGGTCGTCGAAGCCGGACTGCCGGGCTTCTTCGATGAAAACGGCAAGGTTCCGCCGGCAGCCCTGATCCTGCCCCCGGAGCCGCACGAAGTTGACCCGGACCGGGTACGGCGTCGCGTCCACGATGCCCTGGCACAAGAAGCCCAGCTGATGCTGGACGAGGGCGTCGTCGCTACGTGGGGGGACATCGACCGCTGCGTGACTCTCGGTGCCAACTTCCGGCCCGGCGGTCTTACCCGACTCCTCGCTACATGACCGCGCATAACCGTTCAAAACGAAGAACGGCCATTTTTCGGGCCGTCGCCACCAACAATCCCGGAGCAACCGCAGTGAAAACAGAATCCAACTTCCGACGAGTACCCGATCCAAGGGATGTCGTCATCGTCGGCGCAGCACGCACCGCTCAGGGACGACTCCTGGGCCAACTGGCACCACTTTCCGCCACTGAACTGGGCGGAGCAGCCATCGCTGGCGCCCTTGCACGGTCCGGCGTACCGGCAGGCACCGTCGATGCCGTCATCATGGGACAAGTTCTCCAGTCAGGGGCCGGACAAAACCCTGCCCGGCAGAGCGCAGTAGCCGCGGGGATTCCCCTGAGCGCACCCGCAGTGACAGTCAACAAAGTGTGCCTCTCGGGACTGTCGGCCATCATTGAGGCCGCCCGAATGCTACGCCTCGGCGACGCAGCCGTCGTCGTCGCCGGCGGCCAGGAGTCGATGAGCCAAGCCCCCCGCCTTGTCGCAGGAACACGGACCGGGAATCTATACGGGGCGCTTACTCTGGTGGACGCAGCTGCCCAGGACGGCTTAACAGATGCATTCGACCACGAGGCCATGGGCCTGGCCACTGACCGCGCGAACTCCGCACTTGGAATATCACGTGCAGCCCAAGACACCGTCGCCGTTACCTCCCACTTGCGAGCAGCTGCCGCCCAAGAGTCAGGCGTGTGGGCCCAGGAAATTATCCCTGTGAAGGTTCCCACACGAACTGGCATCCTCGAAGTCACCCAGGATGAAGGCATCCGCCCCGATGCTTCACAGGAGTCGCTGGCCCGTCTGCGCCCCGCATTCTCTCCGGACGGGACTGTGACGGCGGGCAACGCCTCACCTTTGACCGATGGCGCCGCGGCAGTTGTGCTGACCACTCGGGAGACCGCCCAGAGACATGGATGGGATGTCCTCGCAGTCCTTCGGGCCCACGGACAAATCGCCGGTCCTGACACATCCCTGCCGGACAAACCCGCTAAAGCCATCCGCGCCGCTCTGGAGCGCGAAGGCTGGCCGGCCGAAGAACTCGACCTGGTTGAGATCAATGAAGCCTTCGCTTCAGTTGCTTCGCATTCCGGTGGACTGCTCGGCGTGCCCGAGGATCGGATCAACATACACGGTGGCGCAGTTGCCATCGGACACCCAATCGGCGCTTCAGGGGCCAGGCTGGTTGTCACGGCCGTACACGAACTCATCCGCCGTGAAACGGGCCGGGCCGCCGTTGCACTATGTGGGGGCGGGGGCCAGGGCGACGCACTGCTCCTGGAACGCTGATGTTCGAGCAGTGGCACGCCATCTCACACCTCCGCCAGACAGCAAGCTGGCAGAACCATGTGGGCGACATCGTGGAGATCCGTCGCAACGAAGACGTAGTTCGCCGGGGGATCGTCGAAGAAGAAATGCCGGACGGCTCAGGCCTATGGTTGGCCGCCGATGTCACTGATCGCCGGGAGTACTTCCACAAAGATCTTGGCTACGTGCTTTGGGTCTAGTGCAGAGCAGACAATCAGCGATTTGGTGAGGAGCAGGGTCCGTGAAACATCACGTCCGAGCACTCCACAGCTTTGCGCCTCCAAGCAGGGATCACTTCTCGGCCCTACGGGTCTGCACAGGCCTGGCAATCCCATCGTTGACTCTACTGATGTTCAGACACCCAGAGCTGGTTATCTACGCCCTTTTTGGCGCGCTGACTGGCATGTATGGCAGGACCGAACCCCACCAACTCCGTCTCCAACACCAACTGCAGGCAGCCGGTATGCTCGTGACCGGCGTGATGATCGGCACCGGGTTGTCGGTTAGTGGACTCCATTCCTGGTGGCTCGTGGGCGTCGAAACACTCCTGGCAGGAGTGGGATCGCTTGTCGCGGACAGGCTGAACTTTAAGCCGAGCGGACCCTTTTTTGGAATCCTCGCCCTTGGGGCATGTGCCTCGATCCCCACAACGGTTCCATGGCTCTTTGCTGTGCTCATCGGCGTGGCTTCAGCGGCCACTTCTATCTCCGTCGGTTTTCTTGGCTGGATACGGGAAAGGGCGTGGCGACCCAATGGAACCCGAAATACGGCAGCCCTTGCCGGCCCTCGAAAACAAAGGGCGTTCATCCATGCCGGACGCTACGTCCTTGCGGTCGGCACGGCTGGAGCCGCTGGCGTGCTTAGTGGAAGCGCGTACCCGCATTGGGCCATGGCGGCTGCGGCGGTACCGCTTGCCGCGACATATCTGGCCGGCGGCATTTATCGCGGAATCCACAGGGTTGTGGGAACGCTTCTTGGCCTTGTCATCGTCGCAGTCCTTCTGCTGCCTTCGCCTTGGCAGCTGGACGCACAGAGAGACGCACCTGCGCTGGTGATTGCCATCATCTTCTTCCAGTTCACCACCGAACTTTTCATGATGCGCCACTACGGCCTGGCCATGGTGTCGTTCACACCGGTGATACTTCTCGTTACCCAGCTCGCTGCACATGCGGACCCCTATGTCCTCCTCTCCGAACGCGGCGTCGAGACACTGATCGGTGCAATCGTAGGGATCATCGTCCTGATTATCTCTGGAGATGACGGTCACAAAAGACACGCTATAAGTAGAGGAGAGGGTCACCCGCTCAGCAGCGGGTCCTACCAAACTGAAGCCCAGCTTCCAGAGAGGTGACATGTCAAGGAGCGCTGGTTCTGTGGGCACTCCACAAGGCGGCGCACAAATACCGTCGGTCCCTCCTGATGAGAACGACAGCGACAGAACCGAGTCTGCTGGCTCATAGGATTCTTGCCAGCCGCAAAAGCGCCGGGCGACAAGTGAAGCCTGCAGGAAACCGGCGCAGTTCTGCTAGCGGTTCTGAGCGCCGTATGCGGCCCTGTGCGTCGATTCGGCCGGCCGCCGATCGGCGTGCTCCTGCTTACCTGCCAAGCCTACCCACCCGGACTGCTGCGCACCGGCAACAGACGAGGAAGTACCGGGCACTTCTTCAGGTGATCCGATACGCCGGGAGGTGTTCTTGCTTTGAACTAGAATTCTGCTTTTCATGAGCTTTTCTCTTCTCTCAATCTGTAGGTGAAAGGGGGAACGACAAGACGTTGCACGTCAGGAGTATGTGCTTCGGGAGCTGGCTCTTACCGAAGGGGGCACATTGCGAACGAGCGTCCACACGGTCTGTGAGCCATGCAGCGGAGGCATGATCTCTCCTTGCTGCAGGTAACGGACGAGGAGGGGATCATTTTCGGGTCGCCACCAGCCACTGGAAGGCGCGTGATGCCCTGTTTTTGCGTCGACGGTCAAACTGTCTGAACGATTCACCTGAAGCTGCAGCATGAATATGCCTTCCTTCGCGTGGTTTCGATTGCGAACACCTGAACATGGATGCCGCTTTGGAGAATCAGGCTGTCCCCTGATCGTAGGGAAGCCCCAAACACGAGTCACCGTACAGTTCGTCAAAACATCCGCTTTTGTCTGTACTGATCGCCGGAATTGCCCATCATTGCTCTCCCTGCCATCGATAGAGTCCCTTCATGGCAGAGTTGAGATGTACACAGATATCCTCGGACGACTACGAGGCCCGCGGAGGTCAGAGCCCGATATTTTCGCTGTATTGATCTCAAGCCTGGTCAGACCCCCGGACGTTTTTCTCCGTAGACACCGAAATTTTGGGCTTCAGATTTTCTCGAGCTGACCCTGACACATTCGATGAGCGCCGGGTTCCCGCCCAGGGGATATCTAAACGAAGTGGTGCAGCGCTTAGCTTTCCGGCGAGCAGCTCCTGCACCAGCAGCGCTCACCCGTCGTGCTGCTCTATTGGGCATAGGCTGAGGTGCCTCGATGGTCATCACTCCAGCAAGCCAACAGAGATGTCGGATGGTTCGACCTTTCTGAGGCAGCCAGGGCCGACTCGTTATTGTCCTGCCTAAGCAGGCGATACTCATGAAATCAGGAAGGCACAGCAATCGGTATGGCAAGTCTGCGCACCGCCCTTGCAGAAGGCGTCAAGGAGTGGAAGTCGCAGGTTCAGGCAATGGCCCACGAAATCCACTCCAACCCCGAGGTGGCTTTCGAGGAGGTCCGTTCGTCCGAGGCAGCAGCGGCGCTGCTGGCCACAGGCGGCTTCACAGTTGAGCGTGGCACTGGTGGCCTTCCTACAGCTTTTACAGCCACAGTGGGGAGCGGCGATCTGAAGGTGGCATTGTGCGTGGAATACGACGCGCTTCCCGACATTGGACATGCGTGCGGGCACAATCTGATTGCAGGTGCCTCCGTCGCCGCGGCCCTTGCCTTGCGACCCTATGTAGACGAGCTCGGCATCACGCTAAAAGCCATTGGAACCCCTGCTGAGGAGAGCGGCGGCGGTAAGGTGCTTCTTCTTGAACGTGGAGCGTTTGACGGTATCGGCCTCGCCCTGATGGTCCATCCAGTCCAGGACGGATTAACCTATAACCCAGCAGGTACCAGCGCCCAGGCGATGGGCAGGTATAAGGCGATATTTATTGGAAAGGCCGCCCATGCGGCAGCAGCACCCCATCTGGGAATAAACGCTGCAGATGCAGCTGTGCTGAGCCAAGTCGCCGTAGGGTTACTGCGCCAGCAAATACCTGGAGACCACCGAATAGCTCTATTTGTAGCTGAGGCCGGGCACGCCACGAACATCATTCCGGAACGGGCGGTAGTCGAGTTTGAGTGCCGAGCATTCACCCTAAGGGAATATGAAGCCTTGCTTGAGCGCGTCCGCGGCTGTTTCGAAGGAGCCGCCCTGGCCACCGGAACAACGCTGACCATTGAGGCTACAGAACCCGCATACGAACCGTTAGTGCAGGACAACGCCCTTGCTGCACACTGGACTGACGCCATGTCCAGGTTCGGCAAGGAGACAACCAGCTCCGCCGGCATGAGCGGTGGATCAACTGATATGGGCAACGTCTCCCAGGTAATTCCTACCCTGCATCCCTGGCTGAGCATCCCTGGAGCGAACGTACCAATCCACTCACACGGGTTCGCAGCATTTGCCGACTCCCCTGAGGCGTACAGCGTGATGTTCGAGGCAGCCACTGCACTCGCCTGGACCATAGCTGACTCCGCGACCAGCCCCAATGAACGAGAACGCTTCATCAAATCGGCATACAACCCTCAGGCTTCTACACGGGAAAGATTGTCATGAGGTTCGTCGGGGCAACTCCAAACTCGTCTTAGCCCTTTACGTCCTTGCACCTCAGCGCGACCGCGGAGGGTTGGCTTTGACTAGCTCTCAGGGCTGCCAGCCACTTCCGCCGAGACCTGCAGAGTGATTCGATCTCCGGTGCCACTGAAAAGTGGATCATCTTTGCCTGGCAAAAGGGAAGGACCCGTTCAGCTAGATCCTTCACCTCCATCCGTCCCCACGTCGAACTATCAACGGCAGAGTCAGGCGTGCGCGCCCGCCAGTGCCACTGCCTCGCTCGACGCGAGCGAGGCATGCGGTTCGAAGCGGACGAACATGGCTTTGAACCCGGGGGTGTTGGATTCGCGGGCCACGTTTTCTTTATGGACCAGGGCGTTGGCTTCGGGGAAGTACGCGGCGGCGCAGCCCTTGGCCGTGGGGTAGGCCACCAGGCGGAACTTGTCCGCTTTCCGGTCGTGCCCGCGGAAGGTGCTGACCACGTCCACCAGGTCGCGGTCCTTGAAACCCAGTTCCGCCAGGTCTTCGGGGTGGATCAGGATCATGCGGCGTCCGCCGGAGATCCCGCGGTACCGGTCGTCCAGGCCGTAGAACGTGGTGTTGTACTGGTCGTGGCTGCGGATGGTTTGGAGCACCAGGTGGCCGTCCGGCGGAGTCAGGTATTCCAGCGGGCTGACCGTGAAGCGTCCCCGGCCGATGTCCGTTTTGAAGGACCGGGTGTCGCGCGGCGGGTTGGGCAGCACAAAGCCGTTCCTGGTCCGGACCCGGGTGTTGAAGTCCTGGAAACCCGGGATGACGCGGGAGATGTGGTCCCGGACCACGTCATAGTCCGCAGCCATGGCCTTCCAGTTGACCGGGTGGTCCTCGCCGAAGGTGGCATCTGCCATCCGGGCGACGATTACCGGTTCGGCCAGGAGGTGCTCGGAGACCGGCCGGAGTCTGCCCCGGGTGGAGTGGACCACGGACATGGAATCCTCCACGGACAGGAACTGGGCGCCGCCCGGGTGCTTGTCATCCTTGTCCGTCCGTCCCAGCGTGGGCAGGATCAGCGAGGTGCGCCCGTGCACCACGTGGGAACGGTTCGGCTTGGTGGACACGTGCACGGTCAGGCCGATCCGCTGCATCCTCGCCTCCAGCATCTCCGTGTCGGAGCAGGCCAGCGAGAAGTTGCCGCCCATCGACACAAAGACGTCCACGTCGTCGCGTTCGAAGGCCTCCATGGCCTCCACGGCGTCAACGCCGTGGCCGCGCGGGGACTGGATTCCAAATTCCTTGTCGAGGGCCTCCAGGAGCCATTCCTTTGGCTTCTCCCAGATGCCCATGGTCCGGTCACCCTGGACGTTGGAGTGCCCGCGGACCGGGCAGGCCCCGGCCCCGGGCTTGCCGAAGTTGCCCTGCAGGAGCAGGACGTTGACCATTTCCTTGATGGTGTCCACCGAGTGCGGCTGCTGCGTCACGCCAAGGGCCCAACAGAAGATCGTGGCCTTGGACCGGATCAGCATTCCGGCGACGTCCTCGATCTGCGTCCGGGCCAGGCCGGTGGCCTTCTCGATTTCGTCCCAGTCCAGCGCCTTGCGGGCGTCGCGGTACGCGTCGAAGCCGTCCGTCTGCGCGTCGATGAAGGAGCGGTCGACGACAGTGCCGGGGTTCCGTTCCTCCTCCGCCAGGAGCAGGTGGCCGAGGGCCTGGAACAGTGCCAGGTCACCGCCCACCTTGATCTGCAGGTACTCGTCGGCCAGCGGCGTGCCGCCGCCCACCACACCCGAAACGGTCTGCGGGTCCCTGAAGTTGAACAGCCCGGCCTCGGGCAGCGGGTTCACCGCCACCACCTTGCCGCCGTTGTCCTTGCATTCCTTGAGCGCTGAGAGCATCCGGGGATGGTTGGTGCCGGGATTCTGCCCGACCACAAAAATCAGTTCCGCGTCGTGGATATCGTCCAGGGACACGGTGCCCTTGCCGATCCCGATGGTCGGATTCAGCGCCGAACCCGAGGACTCGTGGCACATGTTTGAGCAGTCCGGCAGGTTGTTGGTGCCCAGGGCCCGGGCGAACAGCTGGTACATGAACGCCGTCTCGTTGGCCGTACGCCCCGAGGTGTAAAAGACGCAGCGGTCAGGGGTTGAGGCCCGCATGTGCCCGCCGATCAGACCGAACGCGTCCGCCCAGGAAATCGGCGAATAGTGCGTTTCGCCTTCGCGGATCACCACGGGCTCACTGAGCCGGCCCTGGTTGCCCAGCCAGTACTCGGTCTTCCCCCTCAGCTCCGCGATGGAATGCTTCGCCCAGAACCCCGCCCCGACCGTGCGCAGGGTGTTCTCCTCCGCCACCGCCTTCGCGCCGTTCTCGCAGAACTCGGCCGCCTTGCGCTTCTTGTCCGATTCCGGCCACGCGCAGCCCGGACAGTCGAAGCCGCCGCGCTGGTTCAGCCGCAGCAGCGACTGGGCCGTCCGGGACACCCCGGCCTGGGCCACGGCGCGCTCCAGCGCCACCATCACCGCCTTAACCCCGGCCGCCTCGGTTTTGGGCTTGTGGACCGAGAGCTCCTCCTCGTTGATATCTGCAACGGGTGCGGGCTGCCTACCGAACATCACTGTCTACCTTTCTTTGCGCAACACCACTGAGCGGCACTGCTTTTGGTACTTCGCGACTGCCCCTTATGTGATGCGCGGGGCCGGAAAGCCTGTCGAGAAGTGAGCGAGAAGGTTCGGCGAACGTGTCTGCGCTGAGGCTGCGGACGCCCTTAACCAGCATGGTTTAGAGTTCCCTGCAGAACGGCGCGCAGCTATCCCACGATGGTAGGGATGGCACTTGAAACAAGTCACCATACAGTTCGTCAAAACATGAGCCTCTGGCTGTACAAATCGCCCGAAACAGCTCAGGCATGGCCCGTAGGATTAGCCCTGTGACTGACTCCTTCCACATCCGGCGTGCCCGCACCAGCGACGTGTCCGCCATCAAGAAGTTGGTGGCGCCCTTGGCCGAACAGCGGATTCTAATGGCGAAGGAGTCCGTGGCTTATTACGAGAGCCTGCAGGAGTTCCAGATCGCCGAGTCCAGCGATTGCGAGGTCATCGGCTGCGGCGCACTGCACGTCATGTGGGAGGACCTAGCAGAGGTCCGTACCTTGGCAGCTTCCAAAGATTGGCGCGGCAAAGGCGTGGGGCATGTGCTGCTGGAGAACCTGCTCGAAGAGGCCCGCGCATTGGGTGTGGCCCGCGTTTTCTGCCTCACCTTCGAGGTGGACTTCTTCAAGGGCCACAACTTCGAGGTTATGGCAGACCAGTCCGCTGTGGACCCGGTGGTGTACTCGGAACTCCTTCGCTCACACGACGAAGGCGTTGCGGAGTTCCTGGACCTCGCCCGCGTGAAGCCCAACACCCTAGGCAACACGCGCATGATCCGATTCCTCTAGGACCGCTCGAGGGTAACTCAAAAATCGATCCCTACTAAGGCGCCAGTTCACACATCGGGAGTCCGCTACGCGTTCTCCGTGTGGTCCTCGGTGTCTGAAGCAATTGATCCGCTCCATGTGGAAGGCGCGATGATCATATGCCCAAAGACACTCGGACCCGACAGCACCGTGGAGAAAGTCCGTAGTTTTCTCCCTGACGCGGGTCCGGCAGCGAAAACTGCCGGACCCGCCGAGTTCAAGGCCCTTCATATCTAATGTGTGAGGGCAGGATCAAGCTCTTCATCGGCCGGGTCGATGGTCTGTTCGGAACTGATCAAACGCGGCGGTGAGAGTTTGTAGGCGCCGTAGTACACGCCCGCCGCCAGGGCCATGGTGATCAGGGGAGTGAGTTGGGAAACTACCGGCCACGCCGTCTGTTCGGTGAGTGCAATTCCCACTGCTGAAGCAAACACCCAGGCTACTGCCCCGGGGCTGATTCCCTTGAGATTGGCCGGCCGGATATCGGGGACCTTATCCTGCGCTTTCCAGTTCAGGCCAATGAATACCAGTGCGATGGCCACCCAGGCGGTGACAAAGACGCCCTGCCACGCCAGCGCCTTGAGGAGGTAACTCAAAACATCCGTGAGCATGAGCAAGAAGGCCAGGGCCCCGGTCACGATGACCCAGACAAAGCGAGGCAGGTCCAGCCTGAATACCCGGCTGGCAAAGGCCGACAGATTTTCCGATGCGAGGTAGTAGTTTGCCGTGTTGATGCGCGTCTGTGAAATGAGGATGACAAGGAGGCCAACCAGTCCCAGCGATGAGATAAACGCCTGCACGACGCCTGTTTCCGAGGCTTCAATGCGCCATGCGCTCATGATGTAAATGCCAACCAGCCCGTTCAGCCCGAACGTGAATGCGTAGAAAACCCAGCCGAATGTCACGGTTCCCAGGAACTTCTCGTCCTGCTGACGTCCCATCCTGGCATAGTCGAAGGTATACATCATCATGATGTAGACGCCCATGTAGATAAGGTACGACGTCAGCCAGCCCGGCAGCGCCGACGAGACGGCGGCCTGGCCAATCCAGTCCGTAGGGACGCCCCTGATAAGGGTGGCCGCGACGACCACTGCGATCAGGCCGGCAACATAAAGCGGGAGGAGGACACCGTTGAGTTTGTCCAGCCAGTTCTGCACGCCACCCAAGGCCAGGGGAATGGCGTAGATAACCACCACGGCATACCAAATGAGGATGCTCCCACCGAAGAACTCGTGGAACGCGACGGCAATGATGGATCCTTCGAACACCGCATAGTAAATGGCCGTGGCTGCGAATATCAGAGACGCCAGCGCGGAACCGACGAGTCCGAAAAGGGTACGGGAGAAGAGGCTGACTGTGAGCCCTGTCCGCGCCGCATAGCGTGAGAGAACCTTGTTGATGGCACCGTAGGTGACAACGGTTAGCGCCATTCCGATGAGGGTGTTCACGACGCCGACTGCTCCTGCTGAAGCGACGGCGACGTATATCCAGAACATGGCGGAGAACACCGCCCACCAAGCCATCGTTAGGGACCATCTTCCGGCACGCATACTTGCTGGTAGGACATAGATTGAGTACGACAATTTCGCACCTTTCACAGCAGTTGAAGTAGCTAGGGAGGGTGAGGCTTAGCCTCGGAACGCTCGAGGAGCAGCACCTGGCTTTGGTACGCGGGGTTCGAGCCGGGGTTCGCTTCCTGCAAAAACTGGGTACTTTCCCTGCCCTGGTCACGGATCCATTGCGATTGCAGGACAACGAGGTGCCGGGCCCGCCGATGCGATCAGCGTCGGCGGGCCCGTTGTGGGTCAGAATGCGCTTAGTGCCAATGGGACGAGGAGCGCTTCTCCATGCTCTTGCGAAACTCCGAGGTGGTCTCGGGGAAAAGCTCCCCGGTGCCCCAATCCAGAATCACGCCGTGGCGGCGGATCACGTCGAGCATGTCCACCTCTCCGGCGCGGTACTTCGCAGCCACGTCGACCGGATCGGCGGTCAGCCAGCCGGGGCGGTCGGTGCGGATCTGCTGGCGCAGCTCGTTGCTGGCTGCGTGGTCGATCTCGAACTGGTCCAGTTCGCGGTCGATTTCGCGGATGATGACGCCGTAGTCCTTCGCTGCCCGTTCGATCGACACGTACTCGTCGATAACGTCTTCGAGGACTTCGTCGACGGGGCGTTCCAGGGGATCGCCGTAGCCGCCCCCACCGGCGGACGGGCGTGTGAATGAGTCGCCGGAGTGCAGCGGAACGGCTGAGAAATTGGACCCGAGGAACTTTTCCTGATCGGTGCCCTTGTTCATCCAGACACCGTGCGGGATGGATGGCAGGCCGCCTTCGATACCCCAAGTGATGGAGCGTGCACGGTCGCAACAGTAGCTCATCACGGTCTTCGTCGCGTCGACCAGAGTGCCGCCCTTTTCGATGCCGAGGCCGCCTCGGAATCTACCGGGCCCGCCGGAGTCGGTGCCGATCTGGTGAACGGTGGTCAGGACGGGTGAGAGCCGCTCCTGGCCCTCGATGGGCTGGACGGCCAAACCGGGACCGAAGACCGGAGCGGTGGCGCTGGCCCCGTCTTTGGAGGCTCGACCACCCCAGCCGCCGGCCATCCAGTCGTACCACATGAAGTAGGGGTCATCGTCGGTGCGGCCGTCGCGGCCACCCACCAGGAGGTATTCGAGGTTGAACGCACATGCCATGGCGCGCTCGGGCATGATCTGGGACCACAGCTCGAAGATTCCGTTCATCAGCTTTTCGTAGGGACCGGAGCAGAACCCGGTGACCGCGAAGGGCCACCCGGCATTGACCACGGTCCCCTCCGGCCCGATTTCCGCATCGACGGCGGCGTAGAAACCGGAATTCAGAGGAACGTCCGGGAAGAACGTCTTGGTGCCGGCGTAGATGGCAGAGTGGGTGGTGCCGTAGCCGGAGTTAAGGAAGGTTTCGACTGCGGGTGCGGAACCGGTCAGGTCGTAGTGGATGCCCTTGCCGTCCAGCGTCAGCTTGATCTTGATGGGCACCAGGCCCTCGCCCTTGCCCGGATCGAAGTCGATGTAATCGGTGGTCTCCCAAACTCCCTGCGGCAGGGATTCCAGGCGGCGCAGGACGATCCGTTCAACGTAGTCTTGGGTTTCCTGCATCGCGGCGACGACCGTCGATTTGGAGTATTTGTCCACCAGGCGGAGGACTTCACGCTCGCACACGGCAGTCGCTTCTGACTGGGCCTGGAGGTCACCCATCGCCTGGCGCGGTGCCCGAGTGTTCGACACCAGGAGCTGGGCGACGTCGTGAAGGAAGACACCCTTGCTCCAGATCCGCACGGGAGTGATCCGCAGGCCTTCGCCGAAATGTTCCTTGGCGTTGACATCGAATGAACCCGGAACGTTGCCGCCAATGTCAGCCCAGTGGCCCTTGTTCTGGGCGAAGGCGATCACCTCACCGTCGGAGAAGATCGGCCGAATGAAGCTAACGTCGTTGAAGTGTGTGCCGCCCCGGTACGGGTCGTTGATGGCGAACACGTCCCCCGGATGAATGTCTTTGCCGAATTCTTCGATGACGGCCTTGCACTGGAAGTGCAGGGTACCGACGTGGACGGCAATGTCGCCGCTGCCCTGCATGACGGTGTTTCCATTCGCGTCACAGAGAGCGGAGGAGAAGTCGCGGGAGTAAATGACGAAGGAATAGCAGGTCCGGAGAATCTGCTCGCTCATCAGGTCGACGCTGGTGACGAAGGCGTTTTTCAGCACCTCGAACGTCACGGGGTCAAGGCCTGATGCCTGCCGTGCATCGGTGTGGGCAACATGGAGATCTGGAATGGTGATCACGTCGGTCATGATTGGGCTTCCTGCTCGTCTTTGAACTCTGTGAGGTGGATCCGGATGTTGAGCCACTCGTCGATTTCGGCGGTGGTGCGCGGGGGCACGACCGTCGTGGAGTCAAGCTGGTCGACGATGGCGGGACCTTGGAACGTCGCGCCGGCACCGAGCTTGGTGCGGTCGTAGACGGGCGTATCGACCCAGCCGTCCTCACCGAAGTACACCGGCCGGACCGAATCGGGCTCGCCAGGCTCGGAGACCCATTCCGTGGCCGGAGCGAAGGAGGGCTTGGGCGTCTTGCCGACAGCGGAGAGCTGCAGCTGGTAGATTTCCACGGGCTGGTCATCCTGGCGGAATGCAAATTCGCGCTCGTGCTGCTGGTGGAAGCTCTGGATGGCTTCTTCCAGAGCACCGTCGCCGGTTCCCATATTCACGGCCAGCGAACGCCACTGTCCCTGGTAGCGCATGGAGATGATCCGCTGCAGGATCGAATTCTCCGCGGATACGCCTTCGTGGCGGAGCCGGGCGGTGGCCTCCGTTTCGAGGGCCTTGTACTTGCTCTCCAGGTCTTCCGGATCGGCGACGGCGGCAACGGCCGTGTACATCGCGGACAGATCGTGCCTGATATCCACCAGGAGGCAGCCCAGTGCGGACGTGACGCCGGGGTTGGGCGGTACGACGACGGTGGGAATGTTCAGTTCCCTGGCAACCTCTACGCCGTGCAGGGCGCCCGCGCCACCGAAGGCGAGCAGCGCGAAGTCGCGGGGGTCATAGCCGCGGCGGATGGAGATCAGGCGGACGGCGTCAGCCATGTTGGCGTTCGCGACTTGGAGGATAGCGTGGGCGGCCTCCTCTTCGCTCATGTCCAGCGGTGCAGCGATGGCACGCTTGATCACCGCCTGCGAGAGCCCGCGGTCCAGCGTCTTCGCGCCGCCGGCCAGGGTGGATCCCAGCCTGTTCAGGACCACGTTGGCGTCGCAGTTGGTCGGCTCTTCGCCGCCCATGTTGTAGCAGGCGGGTCCCGGATCGGCACCCGCGGACTGCGGGCCGTTGCGCAGCGAACCGGCAATGTCAATGTGCGCAATCGAGCCGCCGCCGGCGCCGATGGTGAGAACCTCGATGCTGGGAAAGACGATGGGGTGGCCGTATTCAACCTGCCATTCCTTGGTGATGCGGAGCTCACCGTCGGAGACCAGGGCAATATCGGTAGACGTGCCGCCCATGTCCAAGCTCACGGCGTTTTCAAAGCCACACTGCTGGGCGATGTGCTTCGCCGCGATGGCGCCGGCTGCGATTCCGGACGCTGCGAGGCGCACCGGGTAGCGTTTGACCATGCGCGGGGTCATGGAACCACCGCCGGAGTGCAAGAGCAGGAGGTCGCCGTCGTAACCGCCGGTTTTGAGCTCATCGGCGAGGCGGCTGACGTAGCCGGACACCAGGGGTCCCAGCACGGCGTTGGAGACGGCGGTGTTGAATCGGTCGTGCTCGAAGATTTCGGGCAGGATCTCGGCCGAGGTGGAGACCGTGGCTTCCGGAAGTTCCTCTTCCAGGATTTTCCGCATCCGGATTTCGTGCTCGGCGTTGGCGTAGGAGTTGATGAAGCAGACGGCGATGGTTGTGACGCCGCGCTTACGGAGCACCGCGGCCAGACGGCGGGCTTCCTCTTCGTCCAGGGGAGTGACGATGTTGCCGGCGTAGTCAATACGCTCGGTCACCTCGAACCTGTCGCGGCGGCGGATGTAGGGACCGGTTACGTCGTTGTAAGCGTCCCAAAGGTCGTCTTTCGTCCCGTCCCGGATCTCGATGACGTCCCTGAACCCCTTTGTCGTAACCATGGCTGCGGGGGGAAAGTTCCGGGTAATCAGGGCGTTCGTTGCTACCGTGGTGCCGTGTGAGAACAGCGACACGTCCGCCAGATTGATCTCGGCACGTTCCACCCCGCTCAATATCGCCAGCATGGGGTCAGCGGGTGTCGATGGGACCTTGGTGACACGCATGCGTTGTGTTTCTTCATCGAAAATGCAGACGTCAGTAAATGTGCCTCCGACGTCGACGGCGACTCTGAGATTGGACATCTATTTTCCTCCAGGGCTGATTGGGTACCAACAACCATCCGCTGTGATGTGAGTCTCTGTCACTGGCGAAACTAAAATAACGGGGAGAGACCGTTGTGAGATTTACAATCAGCTTCCACTCGGCCTCCCGTCCCTTTCAGCCAGGAGGCCAGATGCCCGACAAGCCCCCCGTCACTCTTCATGATGTGGTATCAGAAGCTCCCTTAGGCTTGGCCCCGGTAGTTCCGGGCAACCCGGCCGCAGTCATAACGGGAGCCCACACAAGCGACATCCACAATCCGGCGGCCTGGCTGGAGCCGAACACTGTTCTGCTGACCACCGGGTTGAGGTTTGTGAACGCCGAACGGGACGAACTGCTGGCCGTGAGACTCGTAGAGGATCTAAGGAAAGCCCGGGTGGCAGCTGTATTTTTCGGCATCGGGGTCTACTTTGACCAAGTGCCCGCCAAGCTGGTTTCGGCCTGCAAACAAGCCGGTTTCCCGTTGTATACCGTGGCGCCCGATGTGCCCTTCCACCGCATCGAGAACTTCATCAACAAGTCGCAGGCATCTCCTGACGCCTACCTGCAAAAGCGAGCACTGTGGCTAAGCAATGACCTGCTGCAGAGCATTTCTGCTGAGGATCCGGTCAAAGCCCTCATCGTCAGACTCGCCACAGCATGCCGGGGCACAGCGGTGCTTTACGAAGATTCTGGACGAATCGTCGAATCCTCCGGTGACGGCCCGACTCACTTGATCTGGAAAGAGTTGCGCAACCGCAAAAACGAGTCCGATCCCATAGTGATAGGCCAGTGGGAAGTCATGGCCCGGCCACTGGTGCTTCGAGGCGATGGCTTCACCCTGGCCGTGGCCAGTAGAAACCACCGCGTACTGAAGGACCTCGGAGACGTCCTGCTGGAAACGACACAACGGCTCCTGGCCGCAATATATGGGATCGCTCAGTTCTCAGATTCAAGAGAACGACACGAAAACACGCAGTTGCTCACCATGCTGCAAGACGGCGTTCCGGTGTCCCGCGAGTTCAGGCACTGGGAACGGATGCGCACATTCCGGTTCATACCCTATGCACCGATACGCGCAGTGGTCGCTGCAAATCTCGCCCAGCAGCCATTGGACCCTTCCTTTTCCGAACGACTTTTAAGAGGAGCCGAAACCAGCGGTCTGGGGCTCTTGCTGGCAGAGAACGGGCGAACACCCGAAAACCCGCCAGGCTTTCATGCGCTGGTCTCGGACTCATCAGCCCTGGACGCCTGGCTGGAGTTGACGGACAGGTCCGTTTTCGTCGGCCTGTCTGAACCCTATTCCGATCTTGCAAAGACCCCCGAAGCTTTCCGAGAAGCAGAAGCAGCAGCAGGAATTGCCCGCCGGCAAATCCAGGCCGCAACGACCACCGCCTCCGGAGCATATCGGGGGATCGTCCGGCTGGATGAAGTGGACCCGTCAACATGGCTCCTTGCACGTCGGCAGTCTCCACAGGATAAGGACAAGCTAAACAGGTTTGTTGAAGCCCTCAACGTCGACAGCGAACTGAAACAGACGGTCATCTGGTACCTGGTGAACGACTTGGACGTCGCGAAGGTTGCCAGTGTGTTGTTCGTCCACCCGAACACTGTCCGCTACCGTTTGAAGAAGGTTGAAAACTTGGTAGGCGGGTCGCTCTCGAGCCCGCGGATAATTGCCAACCTTTACCTCGCCTTTCATGATGAAATAGTTCCTTTGACCGAGCCATGAAGGGATCGAGGGATAATTAGAAACAGCCAGTAGGGCCCAGTACGGTTGCTGGGCCCCACGTTCAACGGCTCGGCCAAGCCGGCAGCTGGTGCCGCCGGCGCCGCAGGATGTTGCGCTAAGACCCGAAGTGAAAGATACAGTGGCGCTATGGATGACCGGCCACACCTTTGCGCGCAGATCCCACTACCAACCCGCGGGACCGGACTGTGAGTTCAGAATTGGCACCGCAGCCATCCTCCCGGGGAGCTCGGGCGGCCGTTTTTGCCCAGCTGTCCGGTGCTGGCCGTTCGGAGCAAGTCGCCCAGCGGCTCATCGATGCGATCCTCCTCGGTGTCCTCACACCGGGGGACCGGTTGCCCAGTGAAGCCGAACTGGCACAGCGGTTCGGTGTAGCCCTGGTGACGGCCCGCGAAGCACTAAGCGCCATGCGGGACGCCGGACTGGTGGAAACCCGACGCGGCCGCGAAGGCGGCAGCTTCGTCCTTCCTGTATCCCGGGCGCCGGAAGCACTGCTCTGGGCCCGACTGCGCGGCCTGGCCCGGGTCGATATTGAAGACAGCGCCGTCTACTTCGGGGTGCTCAGCGCCGGCTGTACCGAACGGGCCGCGGAGTTGGCATCGGACGAGGAGGCTGCCCGTCTGAGGTTATGGCTGGACAATGCCGACTTTGCCCAGGTGAGCGACGCTGCCCGGAACGCAGGTGGTTTCTACCTGGAAATCGCCGTCATCAGCCAGTCGCCGCGCCTTGTCCGTGAACAGATCCGCCTCCAGGCCGAATTTGGTTCCCTGCTGTGGCTCGGCGTGGCCGACGAAAATCTGCGCCGGAACATTTACGGGCAAAACGTGAAGATCGCGGAGGCGATTTCCGCCCATGACCCAGAGCAGGCCCGCGCGCTGGTGCGGGGTCAGCTGAGCGAACTGTCGAGTTGGTTGTTGGCAGCAAAAGAAAGAATTGAGCAATGAGAGCATGGCCATGCGCATAAGGGACAACGTGCCGGACGCTGAACGCGGGAGGGAATGCTCGGCCGCCATCGGTGCTCTTTTCACCGGCGTCTTCACCATGTTGGACAGCTGGCGCACAGCGGTGGAGAAGGCGGGGGCAGACAACGCCACCACCCGGATCGACTCGCTGGTGTACTCCCTGGTGGAGCCAGAGCTGACCGTGGCTGACCCCCTCGTGATCGGAGCAGGCTTCATCGCAGCTCCGGAAACAGCCCTCAGTCAGGCGCTGCATTTCGCTTGGTGGCTTGGCCCGCTGTCGGACAATCCCCTGCTGGGCACCACCACGAAGCCCAGCAGGCTGGACCTGGCGTCGCGCGAATACGCGGAGTACCTGCGGGACTTCAGGGCCTTTGAGTGGTATCAGGTCCCCGAAACCACAAGGGCCGGCCACATCACCGGCCCGTACGTAGACCATCTGTGCACCTGCGACTACATCCTGACCCTCACCGTGCCTGTGGGCGTCGGCGGGTCCATGCGCGGAGTCGTGGGGGCGGATATTCTAGTAAGGCGGTTGGAGCCTGAAGTGCTGCCGTTGCTGCGGGCCACGGAGTCGGCGATCGCACTGGTCAGCAGTAGCGGGCGGGTCATTTTATCTGTTTCGCCGACCCTGCGGGTCGGCTCCATCGTCTCCGAAGCCAGCGCCGCCAGCCGCGGATGGGACGCCGTCCCGTGCCCTGGCACACAGCTAAAACTTCTCATGGGAGAAACCATCTAAATTAAACATCCCATTCCAGATGAATTAGGTGTAGTCTCACTTAGGCGCTGTGAACCGCGTCACAGACCGGGCTTAAGCCCGTTGTCCTGATTCTTGCCTTTGGAAGGGAAACCCATGAGTGTGCGCGAGCTACACAACTTCGTCGACGGCCGATATGTCGAATCGTCCTCGACGGAAAGGCTGGAGATTATCAATCCAGCCACCGAAGAGGTCATCGCCAGAACGCCCATTTCCAATGAAGTGGACGTAGCCGCGGCGTATGCGGCTGCCTCGGCTGCCTTCGAAAGCTGGGGCGAGACTACGCCGGCGGAGCGCCAGCGGGCGCTGCTGGGCATCGCCTCCGCGGTGGAGGCCCGCGCGGAGGACCTTGCGGACCTTGAATGCGCCGACACCGGCAAGCCCCGCGCTGGTATCGTCTCGGACGAAATTGATGTCCTGGTGGACCAGATCCGCTTCTTCGCCGGTGCCGCGAGGACTTTGGAGGGACGTGCTACGGCCGAGTATCTCGCGGACCACAGCTCCTCCATCCGCCGTGAACCCATCGGCGTGATCGGGCAGGTGGCCCCGTGGAACTATCCGCTGATGATGGCCACATGGAAGGTCATCCCGGCGCTGGCCGCCGGCAACACCGTGGTCCTCAAACCCTCGGATTCCACGCCCAGTTCCACCCTGCTGTTCGCCGAACTGGCCAGCGAATTCCTCCCCGCCGGCGCCTTCAACGTGGTCCTGGGTGACCGGAACACCGGCCGGGCGCTGGTGGCGAACAAGGTTCCGGGCATGGTGTCCATCACCGGATCGGTCCGCGCCGGCATGGAGGTGGCGGGAGCCGCTGCCGCCGACGTCAAGCGGGTACACCTTGAACTTGGGGGCAAGGCCCCCGTCATCGTCTTCAGTGACGCAGACATCACCGCGGCCGTCGAAGGAATCGTCCCGGCCTCGTTCTATAACGCCGGCCAGGACTGCACGGCAGCCACCCGCCTGCTGGTGCACGAGAGCATCCACGACGAGTTCGTTGCAGCCTTTACCGCAGAGGTCCAGGCCAATGCCAAGACCGGCACCCCGGACGAGGAAGGCATCCTCTTCGGGGCGCTCAGCAGCGCCGAGCACCTCAAACGGGTTGCGGGGTTCGTCAAGCGCCTGCCCGATCACGCTGTCGTGGAAACCGGTGGCAAGCGGCACGGAACGGTGGGCTACTACCACGAAGCGACAGTGGTGTCGGGCCTGAACCAGAACGACGAACTGGTGCAGGAAGAAGTCTTCGGACCGATCGTGACTGTACAGAAGTTCTCCACTGACGACGAGGCACTGAAGATGGCCAACGACGTGGACTACGGCCTGGCCTCCTCGGTCTGGACCCAGAACCACACCCGCGCCATGCAGTTCGCCAAGAAGCTGGACTTCGGCTGCGTCTGGATCAACACCCACATCCCGCTGGTCGCCGAGATGCCACACGGCGGCTTCAAGCAGTCCGGGTATGGCAAGGACCTCTCCATGTACGGCCTGGAGGACTACACCCGGATCAAGCACGTCATGAGCTACATCGGGCCGGGCAGCCGTGGGTAACGTCCGGACCCCGGCGGAGCCACCGGGTAAGAACATCGGCGACGGCGAACACCTCGCCGTTCTGGGTTACCAGGACACCTTCGAACGCTCCATGTCCCTGTGGGCCAACTTCGCCCTCGGATTCACCTACCTGTCGCCTCTGGTAGGCGTGTACTCGCTGTTCGCGATCGCCATGTCCACCGGCGGACCGCCGTCGGTGTTCTGGATCCTCATTGTCGGCGCCGGGCAACTGCTGGTGGCGCTGGTGTTCGGCGAGGTCGTCTCGCAATACCCCATTCACGGCGGCATCTATCCGTGGACCCGGCGGCTGTGGGGCCGGCGGTACGCCTGGATGTCAGCCTGGATCTACATCTGGGCCATGATCGTCACCATCACCTCGGTCGCACAGTTCGGCAGCGGATTCCTGGCGAGCCTCTTCACCTTCGAACTGACGCGGGAGGCCACGTTGTGGCTCTCCGTCATTCTGCTGGTTGTTGCGCTTGTACTGAACTTCACCGGAACCAGGACCCTGAGCCGGGTAGCCCGGATCGGTCTGGCCGCGGAGCTCGTGGGCGTCATCGCTGTCGGGCTGTACCTGGTGATATTCCAGCGCAAGCAGGAATTCGGCGTCTTCTTCAACTCCATGGGAGTCCAGGGGGATCAGCCGTACGCCGCCGCTTTCATGGGTGCCGCACTGGCGGGCCTGTTCCTGTTCTACGGGTTCGAGGCATGCGGCGACGTTGCCGAGGAAGTCAGCGACGCGGCCCGGCGCATCCCTCGGGCCATGATGATGACAATCCTGGTGGGGGGCGTCTCGGCATTGTTCTCCTTCTGCGGCTACGTGCTGGCGGCACCGAACCTGCAGGAAATCGTGAACGGCAAAGATGCGGACCCCATCCCCGCCATCCTCGAAGCGGCACTGGGGCCGATCGGCGCCAAGTTCTTCCTGGTCATCGCGCTCACCGCGTTCCTGTCCTGCGTCCTGAGCCTCCAGGCTGCGGCCAGCCGGCTCATCTATTCCTTCGCCCGCGACGGAATGATGCCCGGACACCAGTGGTTGTCCAAAGTCTCCGGAACGGCCAAGGTTCCCACCAACGCGCTGATCGTGGCATGCAGCATCCCACTGGCGCTGTGCGTCATCATCTATCTGGGTCCGAACGGACTCCTGACCCAGGTCACCTCCTTTGCGGTCCTCGGCATCTACGTCGCGTTCCAGTCCGTTGTACTGGCAGCGCTGCGACAGCGGATCAAGGGCTGGCGCCCGGCCGGGCCGTTCAGCCTCGGCGCCGCCGGCTTCGCCGTCAATGTGGCCGCCCTGGCCTACGGCATCTTCGCCATGGTCCTGCTGGCCCTGCCCGGCAGCACCGGCGATTTCCTGGCCGACTGGACCGTTTTGACCGGTCTGGCCATCGTCAGCGGAACCGGGCTGCTCTATCTGCTCCTTGCCCGCCCCGATGCTAAATCAACCGCCCCCAGCGGTGACGCCGTGGAGGTTGCCGCGCTGTTGCGGGAACATCAGGGCACCGCACCCGGCGTCGTCGAACACCCGTTGAGGAAGTGAGATCTATGGCACCGAAAAAATCACTCAAGCGTTCCCTGGGCATGTGGGCCATTGTTGGCCTGGGCCTTGGCTATATGACCCCCACGGTGGTCTTTGACACGTTCGGCATTGTCTCGATGGAAACCGGGGGGCTGGTCCCGCTGGCGTACCTGGTGGCCACCGTGGTGATGTTCTTCACCGCACTCAGCTACGGGAAGATGGTGGCGGTCTTCCCGGCCGCCGGGTCGGCGTACACCTACACCCGCGAGACCATGCACCCCGGGCTTGGCTTCGTCGTGGGCTGGGCTGCGCTGCTGGATTACCTTCTGCTGCCGGTGGTCAACGCGCTGCTGATCCGCATCTACATGGAGGCGCTGTTTCCCGAGGCTCCGGGCTGGATCTGGGTAGTGCTGTACGTCGCCCTGATCACCGGCATAAACCTGCGCAGCATGACCTCAACTTCCAAGGTCACCTCCACGCTGGTGGTCTTCGAGATCGCACTGATTGTCGCGTTCGTTGTCCTGGCCGGCATCCAGCTGAGCAACGGCATGGGACAGGGCACCATCTTCTCCACAGCACCGCTGTTCAACGAGAGCATGAAAGCTGCGGCGATCCTTACCGGAGCGACTGTGGTGTGCTTCTCCTTCATCGGTTTCGACGCCATCACCATGTACACCGAGGAGGCCAAGGACCCGAAGACCATGCCGCGGGCCATCCTGCTCACCCTGGGGATCGGCGGCGGCATTTTCTTCCTGGCGGCCTGGTTTGGCCAGTCCGTGTTCCCCACGGTGGACCAATTCCAGGTCACCGATGACACGCTGCCGGAAATGGCGCTCTACGTGGGCGGGCAGGTCTTCCAGCTGCTGTTCCTGGCCGGAGCGTTCGCGGCCACCATCGCTTCCGGCCTCTCTTCACACGCCAGCGTTTCCCGCCTGCTTTTCGTGATGGGACGCAACGGCGTGCTGCGCCCCGCCAAACTCTTCGCCTACGTCCACCCGAAATTCCGGACGCCGGTTTTCACCGTGGCGTTGGTGGGTGTGGTCTCGCTGCTGGCGATAACCCCGTCGCTGGAGTTGGTGGCGTCCATGATCAACTTCGGCGCGCTGATCGCTTTCACGTTTGTAAACCTCTCCGTAATCGCCTACTTCGTGGTCCGCAAGAAGCGGTACCGCACACCCAGGGACGTCTTCCACTATCTGGTGCTGCCCCTCATCGGAGCGGGCATGACGGGGGTGCTGTGGGCCTTCCTGCATCTGGAAGCGCTTATTTTCGGTCTGATCTGGACCGTGGCCGGCGTGGTGTACCTCGCTGTACTCACCAAGGGCTTCCGCCGGAAGATCTCCGACTTCGTGCTCGAAGAGGAGCCCGCGGACGATGAGGTCAACGGGCATACCGACGGCGGCGATCACCCCACCAGCGGAGCTCCGGTCCTGGCCGGCGCCGCACCCACCCAAGTCCACGACAAGGAATGAACAAAACCATGACATTCGAGGAAACAGTGAACACTCTTAACCGCGACGTAGTCATCATCGGCGCCGGCGTCACGGGGCTGACAGCGGCCCGCGACCTCAAGGCCGCCGGCCTGACCGTCGCCGTCCTGGAAGCCCGCGACCGTGTGGGCGGCCGGACGTGGACGGACACCATCGACGGCGCCTCCCTGGAGATCGGCGGCCAGTGGATCTCCCCGGACCAGGATGCGCTGACGTCCATCCTCGACGAGCTCGGACTGGAAACCTTCAGCCGGTACCGCGAGGGAAAATCCGTGTACGTCTCCCCGAAGGGCGAGCGGACCGAGTACGCCGGGGACATGTTCCCGGTGCCGGCGGAGACCGGGCGGGAGATCCAGCGCCTGATCGACATCCTGGACGGTCTCGCGGCCGACGTCGGCGCCACGGAGCCCTGGGCCCACCCCAGAGCCCGGGAACTGGACACCATCTCCCTGCACCACTGGCTGCGCCAGCATTCCACCGATGAGGAAGCCTGCGCCAACATCGGCCACTTCCTTGCCGGGGGCATGCTGACCAAACCCGCCCACTCCTTCTCCGCCCTACAGGCCATCCTGATGGCGGCTTCCGCCGGCTCGTTCTCCAACCTGGTTGACGAGGACCTGCTCCTGGACAAGCGGGTGGTGGGCGGAATGCAGCAGCTCTCCGAAACGATCGCCGCAGAACTGGGCGACGACGTCGTACTGGGATCACCTGTACGGAGCCTGCAATGGCGGCAGCGGAAGGACGGCACTGGCGTGACCGCCGTGTCAGAGAAGGCCACGGTCCGGGCAAAGTACGCCATCATGGCCGTTCCGCCCAACCTCTACTCGCGGGTTTCCTTCGATCCGCCACTGCCGCGCCGGCAGCACCAGATGCACCAACACCAATCCCTTGGCCTGGTCATCAAGATCCATGCGGTCTACGATTCGCCGTTCTGGCGGGACGAAGGACTGTCCGGCACCTGCTTCAGTCCGGACCTGACCGTGCAGGAAATATACGACAACACCAACCACGAGGACGCGCGCGGGACGCTGGTGGCCTTCGTGCCAGATGAGAAAGCAGATGCCATGTTTGCGCTCGGCGCTGCTGAGCGGCGCCAGGTGATCCTGGAAGACTTCGCAAAGTCGCTAGGACCGAAGGCGCTGGAGCCCGTGGTGTACTACGAATCCGACTGGGGATCGGAGGAATGGACCCGCGGCGCCTATGCCTCCAGCTATGACCTGGGCGGACTGCACCGGTACGGCGCGGACCAGCTGACTCCCGTGGGACCGATCTACTGGGCCTCCTCCGACCTAGCCGCAGAGGGCTACCAGCACGTCGACGGGGCCGTACGCATGGGCCGCGGCACCGCGGAGAAGATCGTGGCTCGGGACACAGAGTCCATGCCGAGATACGCCGCAAGCTGACGTGCGTGGTTCACCGCCGACCGCTAAGGACCAGTAAGGAATACCGGCGGGTCCGGACCACCGGACCCGCCGAAAGTGGTGGTGGTTCTGCCCTCCGCTTCGGTAGTCCTTGTGCGTTATGTTTAACAAAGCCCGGCCGCACTCAGGGTGGCCGGGCTTCGCTGTGTCCGGAGGGGTGGCGGTCAGGACTCTTCGGTGAGGTCCACGACGTCGGAGCTGGCGTTCTTCTTGACGGACTCGACGCCGTTCAGGGCGCTGGCCTTGGTCTTGTAGCTTTCCGAGGAGGCGATCACTTCGCCGTTGCCGGCCTTCAGCCGGAACCGGTATCCGCCGGACTTGTCCTCGTAGACCTCGAACTTGCCTGCCATGGGTGCTCGTTCGGTTGATCTGCCGGCCGCCGTGGACCGCTGCGCCACACACTACCCGGCACGGGTGCGAAAGAAGACCGTCATGCCCTACGGCGCCAGAAGCGCGCAGACGTCGGTCACGGTGCCCGGGCCGGTGAGCCCCGCATTCGGATACACCGGCCCGTTCAGCGTCCACGATTCCAGACCCACTGCGAGGAAGACGCCAGGCGTACCGTAGGGATGGAGGAATTCAATATCCTTGCTCTTGCTCGAGCCGCTGACCTGGACGTCAATCTGAAAACCAGGGCAGTCGAGCTGGAAAGGGGTCGTGTCATTTGGTATTGGCGGTGCCGCAACGGCGACGCCCGTTCCGGCGAAGAGTCCGATTCCGAGGGCAAGGGCGAGAGGTTTGATCAGGCGCTTCATGAGGCTGCTCCTTCGTGGATGGCGAGACAGTTGACTCCCCATGGGTGCGGGAAGATCCCTGGCAACGTTGGCGCATCATAAGCCCGGGTCGCGGCGCCAACAAGCGTAGCCCCTACTCGGTACGGTAGCTCGACGGATTCGACACCTTCAGGGCGCTGGCCGTCGTCTTGTAGCTCTCCGAAGAAGCGATCGTCTCGCTGTTGCCGGCCTTGAGCCGGAACCGGTAGCCGCCGGACTTGTCCTTGTAGACCTCGAACTTGCATGGGTGATCCTCTCAGTTCGACGGGCACCCTGCCGGTTGAGCCCCGCACTACCGGCACCAATTTTCAAGGGTGAGGAGGCCGGCAATACGGGGTGCGGCGTCAGGGCTTCTGGCCTGCCAGGATCACCCGCGCCGCGGTGCCGCGGTAGCCGCTGAAGTTGCGGGTGTACGAGCCGTTGGAGTTCGCGTCGGCGCCCATGGCAAATGCCATGCAGTCCGCGAGTGCTTCGATGCGTTTCCCGGAGCTGCATGGAGCAGCGCCGCTCCGGCTTCCTGACGCTCAGCTCGTTCCCTGTAGGGGGTTGAACCCCGACTCGCAACCCAATGACGGGGCCGGGCGGGACCTGTGAACCACCGGGTCAGGTCTTTTCTCTGACGGGACCAGATGGTGGCGCCGGACTCCGTCACCACAATCCCTGCCCTGAAGCCGTCCCACTTGGGCTCGTAGAGGCAGCCTCCCGGAAGCACCCCGGGCCCGGGGACCCTGGCGACGGGCTTGGCCATTGCCAGGGCCGGCCGTGTGCTCAGATCCTGCGGGAGAAGTTCGGACACGGACGTCACGCCCGCGGCACTGTTGTCATTCGGGGTTGGAGAAAACGGTCGGCTGAGCGACCGTTAAAGTGCCGCGGAACTGCACAGCGGGGCGCTTGACCGCGTACGGTTCCGTGAAAAGAGCACGATGGGCCCGTGTAGCTTCGGGTTCGGGGACGGGCGGCACTGTCACTTCGGCTGTTGTTGTCATAGCCAGCAAATCTACGGCATGGCCGGGCGGTCCCGCCGGAGCCGACGAATCGTCCGGGATCCCCGGTGCGGTGGACGCCGGGTGGCGGCGATCGTGTTCACAGATCCTCGGAGCCAGGAAGGTGCGGTTTTGGCTCGGCCGCGAACGTCACCTCCGTCGCCGTCTCGGGCCCAGGGGCGGCCCTCGCGGCGATGCTTCGGTCTAAATAGCTCAGCCGGCGTCCGGCGCAGGGGGAGGAGTGCGGGACTCGAAGGCGTTGTAGAACGACCCGGCCAGGACTCCGAATCCGAGCGCCAGTGCCGGATTCCACTGGGTGGGAATTTCCAGTCCCAGCCAGTGGTGGCACTGGTGCGAGGCCGCCCCCAGATCGATGGGTGAGTTGGGGAACTGTGGCACATAGTCCGAACACGTGGTGGCCAGGTTATCCACTAGGACGAGGGCACCGCTGCTCAGCAGCGTGGCGCCCAGACACAGCACGACGAGGACCCAGCCGCCTGCGACCCACGCCCGGAGGGACCATCGGTGCCGGTCTTCCGCGTCCCTGCGCTCCCGGCGGTTCATAGCCATGGGGGCATCATGCTCTTCTGCGGTCCGCGAGGCAATAACCGCTGGGTCCCCTTGTGCAACAAGCGAACCTCATGCAAAAGTGCACAAACATTGGACGGCGGTGTTGCAACGAAACCCCGCCCGGACGCTCGAAAACCCGGTGCGGGGGAACGTGAACTGCCCATGACTGATTCCATCGATGCTGTGGTCGCGAGCATCCTCAGCGCAATTCCACTCCGTGCGTCTCGCCAAATGACCGCCACCGAGTATCAGGTGCGCGTGGCCGAGGTCCTCAATCTTTTCGACGTCGAAGCGGTGGGCGACGAAACGGGAATTCGTTACGGGGGCGAGGGGCGTTGAGCTGGAAGATCAGCCCTTGGAGGCGGCCGTCCGCATACTCATCGGGAGGCGGTTCGGCATCCCGGAAGCAATCCCGTAGCCCACATGGCGTCAGCGGCGGGTGGCAGGGGGAGCGGTCCGCCGGGCGAACCCGTCCAGCTCGGCAAGCAGGGGTTCGGTCCGGTGCAGCACATCGACCGGGCGCACCCCGGGACCGGCCAGCGGAGTGAGCATCCAGGCTGCGAAGGTGTTGTGCGGAATTTTGTGACGGATGGAGCGGCGGCATAAAGTTGCTCTGCATCGACCATGACCACGGCACTGGAGAGGCACGTGGTTTGCTGTGCCAACGGTGCAACGTGGCGCTCGGGAATATGGGGGATGATCCGGAGCGGGTGAGGAACCTCGCCCGGTACCTGGTCGAAAGGAAGTGGGGGCAGCGTGGCTAACAAGGACGGCCAGATCATGGTCGACGGCATGAAGCGATGCAGCGTCTGTCAGCTGATGTTGCCCGTCGCCCCTTTTCCATCGCTCCAACTCAACACCGACTGGCCTTGAGTCACGCTGTAAGGCCTGCGCCAGGCTGGCCCAGGTGGGCCACCTTGCCATGCACCCGATTCCCATCGAAGTCTCGAGGAAGAGGCGGGCAAGGCTAGACCCGGAGAAGGTCAGAGCTCACCAGCACCGGACAATGCTGAAAAGCGATACGGGGTCACGCCGGAGTGGCTTGCTGAAACGTTCGCTGCACAAGGCGGCGTGTGCGCGGCTTGCGGCTGTCCTGAGACTAAAACGTTCCGAGGGCGGATTCGGATGCTCGCCATTGATCATGACCACGAGACAGGTGAAGTCCGGGGCTTGCTGTGCTCGGTATGCAATATCAGCATCGGGCTGCTCGGGGATGATCTTGGACGCATCGAAGCCGCGGCGCTTTATCTGGAGTCCTACGGGAAGTGTTCGATCAGCAGCCATTTTGAGCAACGCGTCGGCCGGTCACGCTTGGCCTTGCTGCCACTCCCCTGACAAGCAAATCCACACGCCGATAACGGACGTTTCGTCACAAGGGGAAAACCCCTGTGATGTCCCCTTGGGAGCTGGAATCGTAGCAAGAAGAAGGTGTGGACAATGTCCACACTTTTTCGCTTCGGACTGGGTCGTACATTGGTCGGACTGGCTCGGATTGCCTTTGTTTTCCGGACTTCCCAGTGATTGCAAGGGCCGGAATGCAGTTCGAGTCCCACCTCGGGCACGTGTTTTCCCTGTTCAGGGGCTTGTGGGCCGCTGAATGTGTACACATCTCCTTTATGGGCCCTACGGGGCCCATTTTTGTTGGTGGCCGTTTCTGTGGCCGGGTGGCTCCTTCTCTTGATTTCCGGCAGCGGTGGTGCTGCCTACTCGTTCATGGCCAGGAGTGCCGCTAACTGCATGACTGGACGCTGGCTGGGGGAGATGTGCTGCCTTTGCTGGTTTGCATTTCTTGATGTCATGACTGTTCATGGCGCCGCTGCCAGTTGAGTGCATGGCTTGGTGCGACTTGTTGACGGTCAGGCGGCTCGCGCTTCCTTGAGCGTGGGGCGTGCCCGGTCGGCACGGGCGAGTCCCTGGTCGGTGGACGTCTTCTCCGATGACAGTCCAAGAGCAACGAGGGCATTCTTCCGGGCGGTAAGGTCTTGGTCGTTCGTGGATACGCGGACGCATCCGATGACGAGCCCGGTCATAGTTTTGGATGTACCGTAGCACCCCGTCACCGGGCATTCTTGCGGGCGGGTCATACGTGAATCGACCGGCCCCGCAAACGCGGCGATCGTGATCCGGAAATTTGGGTGATGCTTGCTCGGGTGGGGGACCGGCTTACGGGCCACCTCCACAGGCCCTGAAAACAGGAGCCGCTGCATTGGGCGCATGGATCACTCAGAGTTGGAGTTGCGCCCCATGAACCGCGCGGATGCGGACATGTTGGCGATATGGGCCGAGGACGAACTCTTTTTGTCAGCACGCCGGCTGGACGACGAGGTCCTCGGCGGCCGTACGCGACTTTCTGGGTGCGACAGGTGGAAACGCCTCCCGCTGACCTGATCCGGCTCGCTGTAACGAGTGCTGAAGACGGCCTCCTGGGATACGTAGATCTTCATGGTGCAAAACCACTGGAACGAGAACTTGGCTTCCTGATAGGACCATCGCCGCGATGAGGGCGTGGCTTAGGGGGTCGAGTCGCCAAAGCCGGCCTCGTCTACGGCTTTGAAGAACTTTCGCTTGGTTCCATTTGGGCAGAAGCGCTCATCGCTAATGCTGCATCGGTTCGGATCTTGCGCTCCCTTGGCATGCGGGAGACGGGCCGAGGATCTGCCGAGACCTTTCCGTAGCCCGTTTTGCCACGCGCACGGGACCACCTGTGTGGCCAGTCATGGGACCGTTTCAGGATTGGGTGAGGCCTGCGGCTCATAGCAACTTCGTCTAATTCGTGGGGGAAGAATCAGGAACATCACCAATGTCCATATCCGCGATTTCCCCGGTGCGGGAAGTCCATGAGTAATTCTGGCCCCCGTTCCGGCGGCCCGACCCCTCGCAGATCGTTCACCCGGCACAAAAGCTGGCCATCTGGAGGCCTATCAGCGGGCCTGGCCGGAGGGTCGAATCGAGCCGGCGGTATCGTGGTGGACAGCTTGGCGGCAGACTTAGCGGGAGAGCCATCCCCCGTCGACGTTAATGACGGTTCCCGATAGATAGGTGGAGGCCGCGGACGCGAGGTAGACCGCGGCGCCGCCGATTTCGTCGGGTTGTCCCCAGCGGCCTATAGGCATGCGGCTGCGCATGGCTTGGTACCTTGCGGGGTCTTCGCGGTGGGCTGCGGTGAGCTCCGTTTCCATGTATCCGGGCGCTATACCGTTGACTCTGATTCCATGGGGGGCCCACTCGTTGGCGAGGGCACGGGTCACTCCCAGGAGTCCGTGTTTGGATGCCGCGTAGGAGGGTACTTCGACGCCTCCTTGGAAGGCATTGATGGAGAGGATGTTGATGATGCTGCCAGGCCGGTCCTCGTCGATCAGGGAGCGGGTGAACGCTTGGGAGAGCACGAAAGGTGTAGTCAGGTTCAAACCGATCACGGATTCCCAGTCTTCGAGGGTTGTCGTGAGCGCAGGTCCGCGCCGGATCAGCCCGGCGTTGTTGACGAGAATGTCGGGCCCTCTTCCGGTTTCCTTGGCCCAGGTGATGATTTCGGCGGCCTGGTCCTGCGAGAGATTGGCCAGGTTTTGCGACCGGATCCGGCACTTGACGCCCTGCGCTTCCAGTTCGTCCTTGAAGTCGTTCAGAGGCGAGAGGTCCAGCGCTATGACTTCTGCTCCGGAAAGTCCCAGGGCAGTGGCGACCGCACGGCCCAGTCCTCTGCCGGCGCCCGTGACGAGTGCGGTTTTGTTGTGTAGGGAGAAGGGGGTCGTCGCGAGTGGCTGTCCGGCCGCAAGGGTTGCGGTGTTTCCCGTTGCTGAACCGGTTCCGGCGGGCTTCATTTCGTGGTCTCCGGTTCGAGTACGCGGTCGTGCCGCAGTGATGATTTGGCGGTTTCCTTTGCCACAAGTGCTGCAATAAAGGTGATCGTTGCCGCTATACCGAGGTAGATGCTGACACCGAGGGTGTTTCTCTGGTCCACGCTGCCGAGAATGGCGATGGAGATGAGGGGTGCCAGCCCGCCGGCGAAAACCGAAGCCAGCTGGTAGCCGAGGGAGGCGCCGCTGTAGCGGACGCTGGTGCCGAACAGTTCAGAGAAGAACGCTGCCTGGGGAGCGTACATGAACGTGGTGCAGACGAGGCCGACGACGATGGCAAGGATAATAAGTCCGTCGTTACGGGTGTCGATGAGCGGGAAAAAGACGAAGCCCCAAATACCCGTGCCTGCCGCTCCGGCCAGGTAAAGGGGCCGGCGGCCCACGCGGTCGGAGAAGGATCCGATGATCGGAGTAAGCACGAACTGGGCCACCGAGCCGATCAGCACGCCGGCGATAGCAACGTCCTTGCGCATTCCCAGATACGTGACCATGTAGGTGATGACGACAATGCTGAAAATGTAGTAGGCGATGTTTTCGGCCAAACGCATGCCCATGGCAATGGCAACCTCACGAGGGTATTTGCGCAGGACCTCGAAGATCGGGGCCTTGGACTTCTCGCGCATGGATGCGGCCTTCTTGGCTTCGGCAAAGACGGGCGACTCCTCGATACTCAGGCGAACCCAGAGCCCGACAAGCACCAGCAGGGCGCTCAGGAGGAAGGGGACGCGCCAGCCCCACGCCAAGAAATCGCTGTCTGACTGCACTGCGGCCAGCACCCACAGCACGACTGCGGCCATCAGGTTGCCCAGCGGTACGCCGGCCTGGACCCAGGAGGACCAGAATCCGCGGTGCCGGTCGTCTCCGTGTTCGGCCGCCATGAGAACAGCGCCGCCCCATTCACCGCCCACTGCGAAGCCTTGGAGCAACCGGCAGAAGACGAGAAGCATTGGAGCGGCAACTCCGATCATGGCGTAGGTGGGCAGCAGGCCGATGGCGAAAGTGGCCGCCCCCATGAGCACCAGGCTGATGACGAGCATCTTCTTGCGGCTTACACGATCTCCGAAGTGACCGAAGATGATGCCGCCCAGGGGCCGGGCGACGAAGCCGACAGCATAGGTGCCGAAGGCCAGCAGCACTCCGGTTGCCGGGTCCTGGCTGGGAAAAAATACCGCTCCGAAGACCAGCGCTGCGGCTGATCCGTAGAGGAAGAAGTCATACCATTCGATGGCCGTGCCGATAAGGCTGGCAAATACGACCTTGCGGATGGGTGTCCGTGCGGCGGTGACGGACGTCTGGGTGTGTGCGTTAACCATGGGGGTCTCCGTTGGATGTGTCACGATGCTTGATGATGGCGTCTGGTTTGGGGTCAGCGTTGACCTGCAGGCGCTTTAGGGAAGGAGCACGACCTTGACTGCTTCGGCGTCGGCCGCGGCTTGGAGTGCGCGAGTGCCTTCGGTCAGCGGGAATGTGGTCACCAGTGACGCCCACATGTCAGGCGCTGCCTCCAGCGCTGCCAGCGCGTTGCGGTAGTCGAGGGCGACTGAGCCGTAGCTCCCGATGAGTTGGATCTCGTTTCTGGCCAGCACATTGACGTCTACGGCCGGGATCGACGGGAACAGGCCGGCGACGACGATGGTTCCGCCCGGGCCGATATTTGCCACCGCAGATGACAATGCCTGGGCCGCGCCCGATGCTTCCAGCCACCCGTGCAGCCCTGCCGGGGTCACGTCCTCTGCCTGGATGGTTTCCAGACCAAGTAGCCGGGCCAGGGGCAGGCGATGCTCTTCGTCGCGTGCTGCGCCGAGGAGCGTAACCCGATGCCCGCGCTGGTTAAGGAGCAACGCGGCCATGAGGCCGATCGGCCCGGGACCGCTGACGATGACACGGGCCTGGGCCGGTATCGATTGCTCCAGGCGTATCACCGCGCGCAGGGCCACGGACAGCGGCTCCGTGAGGGCGAGAACCGCAGCGGGCAGCTCATTGTTCACCGGCACGGCGCGGTATTCAGGGATGGAGAAGAGATCTGCGGCGGCTCCGTCAAAGGAGAGCCCCAGCACGGTTCGGTCCAGGCAAAGTTGACGAGTACCTCGACGGCACAGATCGCAGGATCCGCAGCCATCGATGGCAATGGGCACAATGCGTTGACCGATCCATTGGCTGTCCGTTCCCGCTCCGGTACCTACAACGACGCCGACCGCTTCATGACCCAGTGTCACCGGGCAATGGACCCATTCGTAACCCGTGTCCTGACGCCATGCATGCACATCGCTGCCGCAGAGGCCGCAGGCCAGTGTCTGGACCAGGAGCTCTCCGGGAGCCGGGTCGGGCTTGGGATGCTCCTGCACCCGCACGTCTTTCGGTGAGGTGCTTTGTTTTCTAAGGGCTTTCACGGTCAGCCCTGTACGAATTTATTCATCGGTTCTTCTCCTTCGAAGTTCCGCAGTCAGTGGTAGCGGCTGGTCCGTCGGCGCCCGACAGCGCCGGGGCAGGTTGACAGCCTCATTGGTGTATCCGGATGCCGCCCGGCGCCGCTCCTGGCTGCAGTGGTCGCAGGAGCAGCACCGGACTCGGCCCCGGGTTGCGGCCGGTCAGTGTCGACTCCGGGGAATCGCGGTCCGGCCCCGAAGGGAGAGGAGGCCTCTTAGCGGATGAATTGATCGACGTAGTCGGCGCCAAGGCCTACTGCTTCGTAATGTGCCCTCGCCAGGGCAATCTTGGTGAAGACATCCTCAATGCCCGTCGGGTTGCCGTCGGGATCCACGTAGATGTAGGTGCCGGTGACGTGGAACAGCGTGGCCATTTCCTCCACCCCGTCAGGGACGACGAGCGTGTGGATATCGCCCGGTGTTTCGAAGGCGTACGTGCCTTCTTCGGCCCACCACTCGTGCTCCAGGTAGTGCCAGCGGCCCTTAAGGGTGACCGCGTGAACCGGCCCGGCGTGCCTGTGCCGGGAAAGGATCCCGGATTTGCGCACGCGCAGGATGTTCACGAAATATCCCTGGCTCGCCGACAGAATCAGCGGGCGGAAGGACACGTCCTTGGACTGGGGCACCCACAGGCGCTCGTCCGCGTCCAGGTCGAGAGCGCCGGGCACGATGACGTCATCGATGATGCCATAGGGCTGCTCGCCGCGGTAAGGAACGGCAGCCTCATCCATGGTTGCTTCAGCAGCATTCGCAGTCATTCTTCTCCTTCGAAGTTTAGGAACCGATGTGGATGTCACATCACTTGCGGAACTGAATCGATTAAGTTTGAACGTGGCCAAAACCAAGGTTCCTGAATCGATTAAGTTAAGTATTCATGCCGTCGGTCCGGTGCGCAAGAGCTTTGGAGGATTTTTTGTTGTCAGGGTCACATTCGGGGCGGCTTAGCCCGTTGTCTCCCTGACTTGAAGGACGTGGGGGAGCACTATGCGCTCGCGGGGCCCGTCATATCCCTGGATTCTGCGGAGCAGCAGTTCGAAGCCGCGCCGTCCCATCATTTCGCGGGGAACCGTCACTGTGGTCAGCTGCAGCGGGCCGGCGCTGGAGAAGCTCATGTCGTCGAATCCGGCGACCGCCAAATCCTCCGGCACCCGGAGCCCCCGTTCCCGGCAGACGTCGAGGACGCCCACCGCGATCATGTCGTTGCCGCACAACACGGCCTCAACCTGCTGCCCGGCGCTCAAGAGCGTCCGGGCCCGGGCGGCCCCGGATTCCCGGGTCAGCGCACCCCAGAGCCCGTCCTCGTTCACAACGGTCGCGCCCTCCATTGCCAGGCCTTCCCGGAAGCCCCGCTCACGGTCTCGGGAAACACTGGACGCGCCGGCGCCGCCGAGCACCGCGACCCTTTTTCGACCTGTCCCCGCCACATGTTGTGCCAGCTCCCGGGCCGCAGCCAGATTGTCGACTACCACCGAATCGGCAGCAGCTCCCTCGAGCACTCGGTGCAACTGTACGAAGGGAACACCGCGTCGGGTGAGGCTTTCAAGCAAGTCGCGGTCCTGATCGGCTACAGAAGTGAAGAGCAGGCCGGCCGAATTCCGGTCAAGCTGTGCCATTGCCGCTTCGGTCTGTCGCTCCCCATTAATGCCGACGTTGGAGACGAATACCTCGAAGCCCTCCAGGGTGGCCGCGGCGATCACTCCGCTGGCAAGATCAGGGTAAAACGGGTTTGCTATGTCGGCGAAAAGCAGGCCGACGGCATCTGTCCGCCCGCGGCGCAATTGCTGGGCTACCTTGTTGGGGCGGTACCCCAGATCTTCCGCAGCAGTGAGGACACGATCACGTAAATCCTCACTAACCCCGGGCCGCCCGCTCATTGCATAGGACACTGCCGCGGATGAAACACCCACCCGCTGTGCAACGTCGCGGATGGTGACTCGCACGCTCTTATCTGGGCCTGAACGCTCTTCCGTCACCATAAACGACAGCTTATCCGTTTAAGAAGATTCGAGCGTCGCGATTTCTCCTTCGGCCGCGCTTAGCCATTTAGCCGTCTCTCATGAGGTGCGCGCCGATGCGGCTTTCCTCTCCACGGAAGCCGGCCACCTGCTAGCCCGTTGCCGAGTTTAGGACTCCGCGTACAGCAACTCGTCGGCTGCCATCTCATCAAAGAATCCCCCTGCGGCAAGCCCTGGGCGCGGACCTCCTGGGCGACCGGTGGGCCCACAAACTCAGCCGCACCCTGGCGGCGGCGAGCACTCACTCGAGGAAGACGGCGGACTCTCGTGTCGCTGGCGGACGTGTTTCGTTTAATCCAAAGGACCCCTCTGCCGGCTCGCGAAGTGGGGCTGGAGGTAACCGCTAGGACTTACTTTCGGGCTTCCTCCGACCCTCCGGATGGAAGCAGCAGGGGCTGGAAGGCCAGTAGTTGGTCGATCTTGGAGGCGTGGACATCGTGCTGCTATCCATTCCTGCATGGGCAGGTGGGGCCCGTCGTCGCTCACGACGTCGAACACGTCAGCCCGACCCATTATTGGATCGGGCTGACGATCTGGGGTTGCTCATCTTGCAGGGCGCCTCAACGGCGCCCGGTTGATGTCCCTACCGGGCGGGCAGCGCCTCGAGCAGGAACCGGGCCGCGTCGTCGAGGGCCTTGCGCCCCTCGGGGAGCCGGTCTTGGTGCATGTGCCAGACGTGGAACATCTCGGGCCAGACGTCCAGGCTCACTCGCACGCGATTCTCGGCCAGGTGCCCGGCGAGCCGGACTGCGTCGCTGAGCATGAGTTCGTTCTCCCCGATTGTGACCAGGATCGGGGGCAGTCCGCGGACGTCGGCGAAGACCGGGGATGCGTCCGGGTCATTCGGCAGTGCCCCGCCTAGGAAGCTGCGTGCCAGCAGGTCCAGGACGGCCTTGCTGTTCAGCGGGTCGAGGCCTTCCCGGTTGGTCATCGACGCGCCTGTGTGCTCCAGGTTCGCCCAGGGTGACAGGGCAACCCCGGCTGCCGGCAGCGGCAACCCCAGATTGCGAGCCTTGATCATCACCGTGACTGTCATGGCGCCGCCGGCCGAATCACCTGCGACCATCAGACGCTTCGGGTCCTGACCCTGCTCCAGCAGCCAACGGTATGCGTCGACGGTGTCGTTGATCGGCGTGGGGAAGGGGTGTTCCGGAGCCAGCCGGTAGTGCGGCAGGAACACCCGGGCGTTTAGTCGGACTGCAAAGTTTCCGGCGAGGCCGTGGTAGCCCGCCGGGCTGCCGACGATGTAAGCACCGCCGTGGATGTAGAAAAGGGCCCGGTTGTCCTCCACGGTCTCGGGCGTCACCACGATCCCTGGGATCCCTCCCATGTCCACCTCTTCGATGGTGACCCCTTCCGGGGTGGGATGGGCGGCCAGCATCTCGTCGTATGCGGTGCGCAGTTCATCGAGGGTCGTGTCCGACGGTTCTCCGCGGAGCAGTGGGGGAAGGGCGGCCAGGCTGGAGCTCCAGTTGTGAACAGCGGTGGAAACTTCTGTGGTGATAGGCATGTTCGTTCCTTTCGAGGGGGTTGGTTTAAGTTTTAGCACGTTCATCGGTAAATTGCGATATGACGATTTTGAGGTAGCCTTATGGAGTGCCTACAGATGAGAACCCCGGAACCCAGCTCCAGCAGGATGAGCTGCTTGCAGCACTGCGCGCGCTCTCCAACCCACACCGCCTGGCGATCCTGCAGTGGCTCCGCGACCCCGTGAAGAATTTCGAAGAACAGAAAGTCGACGCCACACGCTACGGGGTGTGCGTCTCAAGCATCAGGAAGCGTTGCGAGGTCTCCCAGTCCACCGCCTCGCAGTTCATGGCTACCCTCGCAGACGCCGACCTCGTGCAGACCACCCGCATTGGACAGTGGACGTACTTCGCCCGCAACGAGGCGGCCATCGACCGGTTCCGGTCCTCCGTGGCCACGTCCCTCTAAGCCTTCCCAACCTCCTGTCGCGGGAAAAGTGAGTGAAGGCAATAAGCTTGCCCGGCATCCCAGCCCAGGAATCCGGCATCGCGTCAGCGCAACTGAACTCCGCCCAGCAGATCGGCGTCGCCCTTGGCGTTGCAGTGCTCACCACAATCTCCGTAAGCATCACCGAATACAGGCTCCCCGACGCACTGACAGCGCTGTACACCTCACGCGCCTCTAGAGACGCTGCAGCAAACGCAACAGCCAGCGCTGCACTCACGAGTGGCTACACGACGGCGCTTTTCATCGCGGCCATCCTTCTCGCGGCATCGACGCTTATCACCGCGCTGATCATCAACGCCGGCCGCCAAAAGGAAACCACCCAAGCGGCCACTCCCTAGGCAAGCCCTAAAAACAAACAGCCAGCTACGCAAGCCTCCACCGGCGGGATGCGCAAGGAATAGGGCACGGCAGGGATCGGTGTCACAAACGATCGATTACTGAGACCGTCGGGCGGTTTTCAGGGCGGGTCAGGACTGTCGAGGTAATGAGACGCGGCAAATTGTCCTCGCGGGAACGTTGCGGGTCTCCTTCCGCCGACGTAGCCTCGGCCTGGTGAACGGCGAAGGAAAGCGAAGAGAAACAGGGGCGCGGCTTTCCTGCCGATCGGATCGTTTTCGTTGCCGTTGCGATCGCAATGATATTTCTGGGAACCACGGCCTGGATGGCGTTCTTCACGATGGGCATCACGTTCCTCATCCTCGGGATGCAGAAGCCCGCAGACAACGATGAGCGTCCACCCAGCGAGTCTTCACGAGGCTGACCGCGACCGCATCATCGCGCTGAATACTTTTGTGTCCCTGTTTCTGGGGAAGGGACGGGGTCAGGCGGCCCGTGAACGCCGCCTCGGACCGCAGGCTCCCGGCACATAAGAAAGCCCCTCGACGGAGGGGCTTTCGCGGATGAAGCAGTGGGTTGGTGGTGTTGGTCAGCGGTGATGTGCGCCCCCTTCCCGGACTTCGTGTCCGTCTGACTGCATTCGATACCGAAAGACTTTAATAGCTGATCCGCGGATCATCCAGCCGCAATGCGGCGTGTCATCCCGCACACGGGATCGCCGCCCAGCTTCGGTGCCCCCGGGCAGGAACCATGCGCACCGGTGGATCCGCAGCGGCCAGTGCCTGCCCAACGGTTCTTCGGGCGACCCGGTACTCCCGGACAAGGCAGCGGATGGATAAGCCCTTAACCCTGGCATCCCGGCGGATCCTCGAGAATAGCTCCACTCTCGACTCCATCACTGCCTTCCACCGTTGGGAAAAACTCTGATGGAACCAACCGTGGGGCGGGCGCAACTCAAACTGCGATTCATCAACGGGCGAGCCGCGAAGTGGGCCCAACTCAGACTGCAGAACCGGTCCCCACTCAAACTGCCATAATCAGCGCCGTCAAGGCAGCCCGGCTGTGGCCGACCCGGGAAAAGAGAGGGTGTGCACAATGTGCACACCCTGGGCTTCGGATCGGGTCGTACCGGTTCCGGACTGGGCCGGATTGGCGATGTTTGCGGGGGAGTGGCGGAAATTCAAGGGCTGGAACCCGGTTCGAGTCCCACCTCGGGCACGTGTTTTCCCTGTTCAGGGGCTTGTGGTCCTCTGAATGTGTACAAATCTCCTTTTATGGGCCCCTGCGGGGGCCCATTTTTGTTGTTGGCTGTTGCTTTCTGGCGGCTCCTCTCTTGGCTTGGACAGCGGTGTTGCTGCTCACTCCTGCATGGCCGGGAGCGCCTGGAACTGCATGACCTGGGATCAGATCCTTAGGGTTATCCCTGTTGGCAGCCGGAACCCCTGGCAAACTGTCGCTGTCCTCGATGATGTTCTCCAGCATCGGGCAGGACTGGACGAACCGATCGGGTTTGGTGACGGCCGGGGTGCCGCCTGCACAGCCGCCTGGGCTTAGTTCAGTCTCAGCCGATCCTTGTTCCTGCCGGTCAGGCCGTGGTCACCATTGATCAGCTCCTTGGGGGACGCCCAGGCCTAAGCGCCTTGCGCGGCGCTGCCAGGTCCTGGTCGTTGGTGCAGACCCGGACGCAGCCATGATCTGTGCGGGCGGTGCAACCGTCGCGATTGTTCAACCTGAGCGGCACAGTTTTGCAGGCGGGGTATACGCGAATCCAGGATTCCACTAGCTGTATCGGATTTCTCGCAGCGCCAGTGCGGGCAGATGGTGTCGCGGTGGGGGACCGGCTTACGGGACGGGCCGGAAGAGGCGCCCGTAGTGCGTCGATGGATCCGCGCCCCTCCTGTTCTTGGGATTGCATCGTCCACCCGACGTAAGAATGTATTCGACCGCCGGCGATTATCAACTGCCGAAAAATTAGCCCACGTAGGCTATGCATTAGGAAAACAAAAAATGGGGGAACAACATGAATCAGCCGATAGACGCGGACGAGAAGGAACGGATCGCTTCTTGGAACAAACGGTGCGCGAAAGTCTGGTTCAAGTACCTTGCTTTCGTCGTTCTAACCTTTGCTCTTCTGCTAGCGCCCTTCATCCAGGTTTTCCACTACTTCCTGGACGTGACCGTCCCCTTGGTTTCAGGTGAACTGATTTATGGGCAGCCCGGCTACCAGGAATACCAGACCGCGAAGGACTGGTATCTAATTATCCTGGCCGTCCTGCTTGTCCTCTTCAGCGTCGTCTACTACCTCGGCCATCGTTGGTACAAGAGGGCAATTCGCGCTCTTGGCACACCACCGAGCGGAATGTTCAACCGATGGAATCGCTGGGTAGTGGGCTCAGCGCAAGAATCCTAAAAAGCGCAAAGCCGGCGGTACGGAAGTTTGTTCAAGAAATCCTTCGTCAGACGACAAAGCGTCCTATGGGCCACAAGCTTACGGGCATCAGTGAGGGCGGACTGAGGCAACCGCACATGACGTTGCGACGAACATCGCCGGGCGGACGGAGGGCGGGTCCGGTGAAAGAAGCCCGTCGGTAGGATCGACCTATGACCCGTAAGCCCTGGATGACTCTTAGTCCGCCTGCCCATATAGTCGAGCGTTTCTTCGCAAAGCACGGACGGGCTGGCTTGGTGCTACCTGACGGTTGGTACGGGAGGCCTTTCGATTCCCTCTTCGCTCTCACCTCCGCCGTGGATCTTCCGGATGGGCTCAAAATCGAGATTGAAGGTGGAAGGGAACTGATTTGTGAAGGCAACGTGACCATCGTCAAGACGGAGTTCGAGGAATATCCGGCTTTGAGGATTGAGGGGTTCAAGTCGGGGAACCCCCACGATGGCGTCGTAGATCGGCAGAACTATGGCGAGTCAGGTGCGGTCGTCTTAGTTTCCTAGGTGGGGCAGTCACCTCTGGCGCTTGGCGGGGCAGATCAACACCCTCAGCTCGAAGGGCGCGGGTTTCAGTGACTGCGCCCCGGATCAGAGGAGCGAAGATGGCCACCAGGACGGCGGTATATGTAATGGACCGCCACGGCTGGGCTATGTCGGCTGCGTCTAGGGTGGCCTGCAGGACACCGCTCAAGATGATGAGCCATAGCAGCGCCCACACGACCAGCCGTCGCCGTTTCGGCGGCATGCCGTCCAGGGAGTCGGACGGCCACGATTGCCACGGGTACCCTTTGCCGTCTCTGTTGCCTGACGTCACGACATCTGGGAGGCGACGAGTGTCGAACTCACGACGAACCCGATGCCGATGAACGCGAACATGGCGCCGAAGATCCGGATGAACGTCGGGTTGGCGAAGAACGATTTGGAGTAGTCGACCCCCATCGGCTTGTGGTCCTTGATCATCGAGGCATAGGCGCGCGTCGAGCCGCGAAGGTCCGCCGCCAGCATCACACCAAGGACGATGGCGGTGAGACCTAGCGCGGTCAGGCTCCACGGCATCACTGGGTTTTGCTTGCCCTCGGTGAATATTGCCGAAGCCGGCACGGACACGAAGACGACCGCGAAAGCGATCAGGTAGGCGACAAGGCCGCCCTTCACCGGCTGCCGTAATTTCATCATCGAACGCCAGGGCTTCATTGGTCCCCAATTCGGTAGTTTGGCTATTGCCGTCACCCTAGCCCGTCCGGGCGCCTTGGAGCCCCAGGAAAATGGCGGTCGGTGAGCCATTATCTGCGCACGACTTCGGGCGTGTCTTACGACGTGAACGGGTCGTTTGCCACCAGCCGCCGCGGAGCTTGGCCTTCATGGTCGCGGCGGTAGCGACGGAACCGCCTGCTATCTGTTGCTGAAGAACATCACCATGACGATGATGCCGCCGACAATGTCCAGAACACCCAGGATTTTTCCGGCTGTGGCCTTAACCCCGGCGGCTTCGGCTCGGCCGGCCATAATGAACGCCACGACGCCCGCCACGATGCCGAACAGGAACAGACCGATCACCCCGATGATGATGGAATTGCGGCGGTACTTCCGTCCCTCGTGGAAGGCGACTGCTCCCGACTCCGTCGGGCCATCCACTGACATCGTTCCGTGCAGGTCGTTGGACTCGCTCATGTATTCCCCCAATTTTCTAGGCCATCGTCGGCGTAATCGAGAGGCTACTACCTGTAGGGCAGCTGGCATAGAGCAGGAAGGAAAGGACTTTTGCCCCTACGGGGGCGACCCCGGTCTTTACGCAAACTGTCATGCCCGATCACGAAAATGACAAGCATGCTTCTCTAGTCATTGGACAAAGGCGGTGTCTAAAGTGAGCGTCATCACTCAGTTCCAAGTCTGGAGACACGATGTTTGTTGGGGAGGGCGGCCCTTGCCGCAACATTCAAATCGATCTGCCGGTGGCGATAGGCCGCCGGCTTTATTGTTGCGGGGCGCCACCCCTCTGCCTGGGCATCGGGCTACTGGCCGTCTCATAAATTATGAGCGGTGAAAAGAGAGACAAGCCAGCAGAGAAGCGATTCTTTCCCAGTGTCGGAGGGTCGTCGCCGGACTCCTCCCAGGGGTTTTCGCACTGTTCACAGATGTATCCCAACCATTTGGATTGCCTTCAAGGTGATCCTGGTGGCAGCGGCGCTGGGGTTTGCCGCTGCAAACCTGATCGGGTTGGCTGTCGTCAAACATCGTCGCTCTACTAAGGATGGAGAGCGAGGGATTACCTAGCGAGTGTCGTCGCACTCCCCGGGCCCTGTTGGGGCGGCCGGGGGACCCCGGACCGATACGCGGTCCGGGGTCCCCCTAAGGAGCCAGACCGTGGAAGTGCCTGAAAGAAGGCAAGGGACAGAGAAGTCCCCGGAAGGAGCAAGATTGAGCGTCCACTGGCGGGTGCCCAGGGCAATCGCCTGCCTAAGCGGCGGAGCGGCTTTCGTGGCATTCTCGGCGGGGTGGTGAGGGAATGATCTATTGGCCACTGATTCCTCTTACCGCAGGTCTAATTCTGCTCGGCGCCTGCGCTCTCTACGTGAGGTCAAAGCGACCCGATGGTTCTGGAAGCCACCCGAGGAGATGACTTATGGCCACCGCATTTCTTTACCTGGGCATTGCAGCTGCGATAGCTGCCATTGGCGTGCTGGGGGTTGGCCTCCGCCAGATGGTCCGGGAGCGGAGGACCACTTACCCGCGGGCAGTATTCACTATTCCTCCTGCTCTGCCTGGCTGGCGTAGGCTGCTTTTTCCTTTACGCAGGGCTGGTGTAACTACCCGCTAGAAGACCACAGACCGGACGTCGGTCCGGGGTTTGTACGAGAAGAAAGTTAGGAGGTGACGTCATGGGGCGAGCGGTCACAGCGATTGCCCGGGCGTCGTGGTGGCAAGTCGGCTTTCTCATCGCCCTCGCCATAGTGAGTCTGTTGGATCTGACCTTGCCACGCGTGGTAGGCGGCATCGTGTTGCTGGCCTTGGCCCTGGTGATCGCCGTGTGCAAGCTCTTTGTGCGGCGTGAGGGGCGAGGAGCCTCTGTCGAGGTTGATGCCACAAACCGAAGACCAAGGAAACCGACAGATGGTTAGGCCATATATCCCGCTCGCCGCCGGACTAATCATCTTCTGGGGTTGCTTCTTCTACGTGAGATCTAAACGACCTCCGCGGGGAAACCTTTCCCGGGCCGGGGCCTCGTCTTGGCCCTCCTAATGGTTGCGATCGGCTTGATGCTCTATGCATTGACCGGATTTCTGACAGCGTCAACGGGTTGATCCGAATCTTATCCAGGACAGTCGGTGCCGCACCGCCCACGGCTAGTGCCAGCAGTGGGGCAACGCACGATCGTAGAGGAGTAGAAGCGGAGATGGCTGTTGAGATGCTGAAGCCCTCACCCCGGGGCAGGTGGGAAAAGGCCGCTGTCACCTCACAGTTCTGGCTGCTCTTCGTCGCGACTATGGCCTCAAGCGTCGTCCGCGATGACCTGGGCTTCTGGGGATCCACTGCATTGACTGTTGTCATCATGGGCCTCGGATCGTTCCTGCTGGTCTACAAGGCAGTTCCCGAACGGAAAGAGCGGCTGGCTCGCGACGCCGAGCGCGGCGTCATCGAATGCGCACTCCGGTATGCGGACTCGCATCCCGATTCCCTCCGCGGCCGGTGGTTGCCGGGTTTCGCCGAAATCGGAACCGGCACGTTCAAGTTCCAGCCCGACTACATCGACAAGGGTGAGCCCGAAGGCAAGATCACTGTGTTCTCGGACGTCGGGCGCCAGGGCCAGATCGAGCCGCCCCCGAAGCGGCCTCGCGAGCTGAAGAAGAACTGGGGGATCGTGGCCCTCGCAACTGATAGAGGTCAGCTCCACTTCGCCACCGGGGAGCCTGGCTTGACGCTCATCGAAGCGCGACTGGGGTAATCATGGGAAAGAGATAGTCGACGGGCGGCCTCTAATCGTGCCATTTCGTATCCGTCAGTTCCGCGACCAACAGATCGGACCCTTCAATGACAGCCTTGCTAGCCAGAGTTCGTCTGCGGAAAGCAACCCTGATCGCTCTCATCGTGACCGTTGTTGCTTTCGCCGCGGCACTCATTCTCAGGGGCTTAGACAACGGCTCGTCCCCGCTGTTGACGATCACTTATGAATTGCTTCGAGCTGTCGCCGGGATGGGTACAGCCCTTTTGCTGGTCTTCGTTCCCCTGTACACGTGGCAGGAAAATCGGAAGGCACGACGTGCCGCCAAACGTCATGAGTGACGAGAGGCCAAGCTCCATCCGTAAAGGCCCATTCCTGTCTGAGCAGTGCCACAGGTGCCCGGCGCCTCGTTAGTTCCAGGTCTTGCGTTTCCCGGCGTGTAACCGGCAAACATCAAGATGAGGGGATATGTCCTTCACCATGAGGGAAATCAGATGTTCTGCGGTGCGGCGTGCCCGGTATAGGCGCTTCAAGCCGACATGGCCGATCTGCCGACACCACCCCCGGCGGCCGAGGGCAATGACCGCCTGCGCCGCGAGGGCCGCATCGTAATCGTGGGCGCGTCGCTGGCCGGGCTGAAGGCTGCAGAGCAGTTGCGCGCCGAGGGGTTCGCCGGCTCGCTGACCATGATCGGTGACGAGCCGGAGGCGCTCTATGACCGGCCCCCGCTCTCCAAGCAGGTGCAGACCGGCTGGGCGAGCTCAGCCGACACTACCTTGCCGCGGCGGCGTGAAGTCGGCGCCGAGTGGAAGCTGGGCGTGGCCGCCTCCGGGCTGGACTTGAAACACAACGTGGTGACCCTGTCCTTGTCCGCTGCCTTCAGCTTCGACAGCCACGACCGCCTCGAATGGTTTGAAAGCTCGCGCATATCCGTCCACGGCACTGTCGGAATGAGGTAGACGTCAAACCTGCGGCAGCAAGGGAAGGAGTCCAAAAACTTCTTGAGGGCGAGTTTGACGCTGTTTTCATTCACGCCGTGCCACCCTCCGACGAACGGCTCGGTGTGCTGACCCTGGAAACCGGGCCGATGGGGGTTGCCCTTCCATCCGGCAGCCGGCTGGCAAAGCTGGCAGCAATCAGTCCCCTGGATCTGAATGGCCAGGCTCTGATCTGGTTACAGCGCGACGGCGACCCGGATGTTCGCGAGCGGGTACTGGGTTTGCTGGTGGATGAAGGGATGATTCTGGGCCCGCACCGCTGGTCGCCGAGCATAGCCACCACCATGAGCCTGGTGGCTGCCGGCCTTGGCGTGTCGTTCAAAACGCCGCATCAGGTGGTACCAGGTGATCCTCCCGGCGTCGTGTGGCGCCCGTTTGTTGGGGTGTCTCTCCCCATGCCGACCGTACTGGTCTGGCTCCGGAACGGCGCCTCGCCATTGACCACCCAGTTGGTCGCTCACGCCCGGTGGTACGTCGCGAAAAAATTGTAAGGCGTCGGTGCGGTAGGCCCGCTGGTTGCCCCCAGCAGCGAGACGTAAACGGATCCTAATGTTCAGCCAGTCAACAATGCCGGTCCAACGTTTCCTGCGTCCCCATGGGGCGAATCTAGGCGCCTTTGCCATCAATGGACACGAAATCACGCATCTTGGCTGCATACGGCTGCGGTGAAGGAGGTTGCTTGTGTCAGGCATTTGTGGGCTGGCGTGGTCGTTGTGCGGAGTTGTCGCTAGCTTCGTAGGCGCGGCCTGTGCCAGCGCTTCTGCATTCCTGATCGGTCTCGGCGCCAGGAAATCGTTTGTAGACATCATTCGTGAACGGTGCCACGATGGCCGAATACAGGGCCCGGCGCGCCGGGCCGCGCCGGCGCAGAAGCGAGGCTGGAGGAACCAATGTCGGGGTCCGATCTAGATCGTGTGGTTGAGCAGTACCACCGAGCGCTCGATGCGTTCGTCAGGGGAGACCCGGAGCTGCAGAAGAAGCTGTTTTCGAGGCGGGACGACGTCTCACTGGCCAATCCGCTCGGCCTGCCGGCTCGGGGCTGGAGTGCAGTTGAGCAGACGATGGAGCGGGCGGTTTCTCAACTGAGGGAGGGCGAGCCCATCAACTTCGAGCGAATCTCGGGGTACGTCGGGACGGAACTCGCATACACTGTCGAAATTGAACGTGCCCGGGCCAAGGTTGGCGGATCCGATGAAGTATCCCCGATTTCTCTTCGCGTGACGACGATTTTCCGCCTGGAGGACGGACAGTGGAAAGTTCTCCATCGTCACGCAGATCCGATCACTTCCCCGCGGCCAATCGAGTCCATCGTCCAGGTTTAGGTCCGGGATCCGTGCCGCACCGGACAGGTCCGGTCGGCGTCCCGCCACTCGTGTTCCACGTCTAAGGAACTGGGACGGATCCGCTCTGCTGCGTCCGCGGCCCGGAGGGAATCATCGTCATGGTCGCAGAGCGGATCAGCCGAACCTCCAGCCGGCCGAGGTTGAAAAGTGCAGAGAAGCTACTGTGGTCCGCCGTGAATTCGTGAAGTCGCTGCTGGCGAAGAAGCAGCCGCCCAAGGGCTGGCAGCACTTCACCGTCCACGCCATCACCCATCACCCCGAAACGGCCAGCGGGTACGAGGGAACCGTCGCCGCCGAGATGGCCGGAGCCAAGACGGGGGGAGAGCCCGGACCCGGATGGCCCACGACCCGGAACACGGGACTACGTCACCAAACGCACCCAAGAAGGCCGCAGCTACCGCGAAATCCGCAGATCCCTCAAGCGCTACATCGCCCGAACGCTCTACCGCCACCTCAACGCCCTTTACGCCACCGCGGAACCGGCCCGATCCCAGGTTGCCGGGGCAGACCCTTACCCGGAATAGGAGCACCGGTTGAGCATGCCGGGCTTCGGTTTGATTACGGTTCAGGTGGTGTCCGGTTAAGGATCGTCAACCGGACAGGTTTCAGGCCCGGATTCTTGAGCGATTACAGTTTGAGAGTGAATTTCCACGCATTCAAACGCTTCATCGATCTTGCGTCTGCTCCTGCCGATGCACAGCCTGTCATCCAGGTTGAAGAACAGAACAGCGACTACGAATCTGGGGTTGCACGCATCGGGAAGGAGCAGTGGCGAATCCGCACCGCCCGGATCACACCGACGAAGCCGGGCGCCTTCGTCGCGGTCTGGAAGCGCGACGAAGGCGGATCGACCAGGCCCTTCACGGCTGACGAGTCGATGTCTGGACTGCTCGTCTTCGCAGAGGAGCAGGAACGGTTCGGGGTCTTCCAATTCACCACGGAGCACCTGATCTCGCTCGGATGCGTCAGCTCCGAGCTGCATCCTGGCAAGCGCGGTTTCCGCGTCTATCCCGCATGGTGCACCGACCTGAATCCTCAAGCGTCACGCACTCAGCGCGCGCAGGGGGCTGCGTTCTCCGAGCTTTCTCCGAGTAACGCGTCGCGGACCGTAACTGAAAACGATCGTGCCCTTCAACGGCGCCCGTAAGCCGGTGGTTCAGCGGACGCCCTGGTGACCGCAGGGATTCTTCACCGGGCAGGGGCCCGGCTCAGTAGAGTGGAACGCATGAGTCTTGAATGGGAACAAGTAATTGTCGATTCGGCACGACCGGCCGAGCTTGGACTTTGGTGGGCCAAAGCTTTGGGTTGGGTCGTGACTTTGGAAGCTGACGATGAGTTCGAAATTCGTTCTGCACCGGACCGGTTGCCAGGGTTGGTCTTCGTGCCGGTGGCAGATTCGAAGGTAACAAAGAATCGTCTTCACCTCGATTTTCGGCCGGACGATCCAGCGGCCGAGGTCGAGCGGATGGTCGCTCTGGGTGCCCGCAGGGTCGATGTTGGTCAAGGCGAGCGGCCGTGGACTGTACTTGAGGATCCAGAAGGCAACGAGTTCTGCGTTCTGGGAGCCCGAAAGAAGGCCAGTACCGACAGTTGAAAGTTCGGACAGACCACGGGCGAACGTCAGCGGATCCCTTGGCGGGCACTTGGTCGTGGCCAGCCAGCGGATGCTCCGAAGTACGAACATCGACCGCGCGTAGGCGCCTAACGGCATTTCGTGGAGTATAGGCTACATGCCATGATGACCAACGAGCGCCTCAAGCCACTGCTCGAGCAGTACGACTGGGCGACGGAACGACTTCTCACTCGCCTCGCCGGGCCCACCAGCAACTCGGGTGATGACAGCGATGTCGACGTACCGGTACTGACGGACGCCGAGTACCTCTGGGAACCGGTCGACGCGTGCTGGTCTGTACGGAGGCGCGCCGATGGGCCCGGACCGGGCGCCATCAAGCTCATCGGCGCGGGTGAGTGGGGGCGAGACGGCGCCCCCGAAAGTCCGTGGCCTCCGCCCCTCACGACGATCGCCTGGCGGCTTGACCACATCTCCGAAACGCTGTTGGGCCGATCCAACCACCTCGGGGGCGACCGAACGTTCGATCGAGCGACGTACGAATCACGACCAGATGCAGCCGGCGCTATCGAGAGGTTCCGTCAGGCCGCAGCCGACTGGCGCCGGGTACTACTCAGTGTCGATGAGTCCGACTATGACCGGACCGGGCTAAGCAGCTACCCGTACGGCAGCGATGCCGAGGAGACGTTTCCGTCGATCGTGTGGTGGGAGAACCAGGAGATCCTGCACCACGGAGCCGAGATCGCGCTGCTCCGCGACCTCTACGTTCACCACGCTCAGTAGCGACGAGCGCGCATCGCGGACAGCTCAGCTGGCGGAGTCTCTACGAAGTCGGCAATTCCATGAATGTGTCCCGAGTCATAGAGAATTTAACGTCATCTCGTGCACGAGATGATAAAGAGGATTACGTCTGCATCGGTGCATAGTGCCCGCAAGCCGGTCGATCACCGTGCCCAGGAAACGTGCCGCACGTCCCTTGCAGTTACTGGCCTAGGCCATGTACGTAAGACCCGCACGATCAAATGCACGGTGACGGGGGGATTGCTGCAACCCTGTTCCTCATGACTGGAATGAAGATCGGTTATGCCAGAGTCTCGACAAACGACCAAGACCTAACCGGCCAACGAAACGCTCTCCTTGCCCTTGGTGTTGAAGAGAAGCAGATCTTCGTCGATCACGGACTGACGGGATCTAACCGGGTTCGCCCTGGACTCCGTGAAGCGATGGCGGCATGCCGAGCCGGCGATACGCTGGTGGTGACCAAGCTGGACCGTTTGGCGCGTTCCCTTTCCGATGCCCGGGGTATAGCTGACGAGCTGACGGCCAAAGGGGTAGTCCTCAGTCTCGGCGGCAGCACCCACGATCCGACTGACCCCGTAGGCCGGCTGCTGTTCAACGTCCTGAATGGTGGCCGAGTTTGAGGCAGATCTGATCCGGGCGCGTAGATGACGGCGCCGGGCTTGGATGCCTGACTGGTCTGCTGGCTCTTGATGTCAGCGATGATGCTGTTGATGATGAGCCCGATGTCGTTGTACGGGGTAGCCGGGGGATTCCCTGGCACGCTCCAGGTGGTGACGTCGTAGACGGTGGTCAAAGCTGGTTCTCCTCACATCGTTGGGGGACTGAACGTTTGGGTGCTTCTAGAGGACACCGATCAGGTGACGGTGCCCCAACGGCCGCTGGCCGGCGTCAGGCGTTGCGGCCATCTGTGTGGGTGCTGCGGTGGCGGGGCTGCCGGTGGATGCCATGGCGAAGGCGGTGCCTGCTACTGCTACGGACACCGTGAAGGCCCGCAGCACGCTCCTGCGGCTGACGTCCGGGATGGGTTTCATCTGTTCTCCTTTGAATTGGTGACGAGAGGACCCTAGGGTCCCCAACCGGGCGTGCGAAGGTTGGAAAAGGGCCCGAACGCCAGGGTGGTCTTCGGGGCGCACAATATGCGGCATTTTGCCAAAATCTGCCAAAACGATTTGCCCATCGGCTGTGGGCTACGGTATGGCGGCTGCCATAGCGTCGTCAAGGGTCCGCAGGATTTCGATGTGATGCTTGACACGCATCCGTCGCCGCCCCTAATGTGATGCCAAGTCGATTTGGCAAAACGGTTTTTCACTGAGACTTGAAGTTTCCCAGCTCCACCCCAACCGTAGATTCCGTTCAAAAGAAAGGGAGTCGACAGCGATGTCCTCTCGAATCACGATTTCCCGGATCGCCGCCCTTGGCGGGCTGTCCACCGCGGTGCTCCTGGCAGCAACCGCCTGCGGGGCGGGGGGCCCGGCTGCGACGTCGGGTAGCGCCGCGAGCACCGTCAACGTCCTCGTCGAGGCCGGTGGCCACGCCGAACTGACAGGCGTCGCCGAACAGTGCACGAAAGATACAGGCATCAACGTCAACTTCGTCGAACTTCCTTACGACGGCATGTTCAACAGGCTCTCCAGCGAGTTCTCCTCCGGCAACGTCTCCTTCGACGTCGCCGCGCTGGACTCCGTCTGGCTTCCCAGCTTCAAGGACGCCGTCCAGCCCATCGACGAGCTCTTCACCGACGAGGCGAAGAAGGACATCTTCCCCGCGCTCGTGAAGGAAGCGAACGTGGACGGGCACTTTATCGGCATGCCGGCCTGGACCAACTCCGAAATCATCCTGTACCGCAAGGACCTCTTCGAGGACGCCAAGAACAAGACCGACTTCAAGGCCAAGTTCGGTTACGACCTCGCCGCTCCGACTACGTGGAAGCAATACCAGGACATCTCCGAATTCTTCACCAAGGACGGCATGTACGGCACAGACGTGAAGGGCGGCGTCGAAACCGAATGGCTGGCCCATGTCCTCCAGGCCGGTTCCCCGATGGTCCTCGATGCGAACAACAACGTTGTGATCGACAACGCCGCGCACAAGGACGCGCTCGACTTCTACACCAGCCTGGTCAAGTCCGCCCCTCCCGGCGCCGCTCAGGTCGACTGGGCAGCAGCGCAGAACCTGTTCAACCAGGGCAAGACCGCGATGACCCGGTTCTGGGCCCACGCCTACCGCCAGATCCCCAAGGATTCCCCGGTCGCGGGCAAGGTCGGCGCCGCTCCGATGATCGGCGGCTCCGCCGGTGTTGCCGGTGTTCCCGGCCCCTGGTACCTCTCTGTGCCCAAGGCAACCAAGAACAGCGACGCTGCCAAGAAGTTCGTCAAGTGCGCCTATGACCATAACGACCTGGGCATCGAATCCAGCCTCGGCCTGGCCTCCCGCATCTCGGCCTTCGAGAAGTACCAGGACAAGCCCGGCTACGAGAGCTTCAAGCCGCTTATCGAGACCCTCAAGGGCCAGGCAACGGCCACGCGCCCTGCCACTGCCAAATGGCAGCAGATAGTGGACACCGTCTTGGTTCCCATGCTGCAAAAGGCCGTAGCCGGCGGCGACTCCGCAACTCTCCTGGCCGACGCGAAAAAGCAGATCCAGGACCTCCTCAAGTAAGACTCCGCGGCCGGCACCGAAACACTAGTGCCGGCCGCGGCCCCAACCATCGGAAGAGAAAACCGTGCGTATCTCCGATCGCCGCTTCGCCCTGTACCTCATGGCGCCGGCGGCCCTGTTCCTGACAGTATTTGTGGCCTACCCGCTGTTCCGCCTCGTGGCAGACAGCCTCTTCAAGATCTCCCCGATCGCCGGGGGCCCCCGCGACTTCGTCGGCCTGGACAACTACATCCGCGCCTTCGCCTCCGAAGCATTCATGGGCGCCGGCTGGCGCACCCTGGCCTACACCCTCGTGGTGGTCGCCCTTGAGTTCGCCCTCGGGCTGGGAATGGCCCTTCTGTTCACGGCCCTTGGCCGGAAATCCGAGGTCTGGCGGACGGTGTTCCTTTACCCGCTGATGATCGCGCCCATCGTCGCCGGCCTGCTGTGGAAATTCCTGATGATCGACAACTTCGGGCTCATCGGCACCCTCCTGCACCAGGCGGGAATCCTGCAGAACCCCAACCAGATCGGCTGGCTCTCCAACCCGGACATCGTGCTGTTTTCCGTGGCCGTCCCGGATATCTGGCTTACCACCTCCTTCATGTGCCTCATTCTCTTCGCCGGCCTCCAGAACATCCCCGGCGACCTCATCGAGGCGGCCCGGCTCGACGGCGCCAAGGCCCCAACCCTGCTCTGCAGCATCATCCTGCCGCTCCTGCGCCCAGTCATCGCAGTGGCATTGGTTGTGCGCGGCATCGACGCAGCCAGGGCCTTTGACACCATCCTGATCCAGACCAACGGCGGCCCGCAGTCCGCCTCCGAAACCATGAGCCTGCTGATCTACCGCACCATGATCCGCTTCGGCGATCCAGGACTGGCCAGCGCCATGGGCACCATCTACCTGCTGGCCATGCTCGGCGTCGCGTTCTTCGCCGTCGCGACCATCTGGCGCCCAGGGAAGGACAACTGATGAGCACCGCCGACACCCCCATCAACGACCGTTTTGCCGCTGAGGCGGTGGCCTACCGCCCCCGGCCCGCAGGCGCCGTCTCGGCCATCCCGGCCACCGGCACCAAGGCGTCCGGTGCCACTGCCGGTGCTGCCCCCACCGGAGCCCTGACGGTCGAGCCGGCGACGCCCACTTCGGCAGTCTCGGGCACGGGTCGTCCCCGCCGTAGAAATCACCACGCCGAAGGCCTGGAAGCCGGCAGACGCAGCACCCGCACCCTGCTGTGGATCATCCTTGCAGCGGCGATGGTCCTCTACGGATTCCCGTTCCTCTACCTGCTGTTCACTTCCTTCAAGGCGCCGATCGACACCATCGCGGTGCCGCCCACCATCCTTCCCAAGGAATGGACGCTGGAGAACTACACCAACGCCCTGGGCCGCAGCGGAGTTCTGGCCTCGTTCATCAACAGCGCCCAGACCGCCATCATCAGCACCCTGCTGTCCCTGGTCCTGGCGGTTCCCGCGGCGTACGGGATCACCCGCTACAAGACACCGAGTGGCCGGGTGTTCATCATGGCCGCACTGGTCACACGGATGGTCCCGCCGGTCGCCATCGGCATCCCGTTGGCATCGATGATGTCCTCTGCGGGACTCGCGGACACCCCGATCGCGCTGTCCATCGCGCACACCACCATCTCGCTGCCACTGTCCATCTGGCTCATGTCCAGCTTCTTCGAGGCAGTTCCCAATGACCTTGAAGAGGCGGCCACAGTGGACGGGTGCAGCAGGCTCGGCGCCCTCTGGCGGGTGGTCATCCCGGTGGTCTCCGGCGGCATCGCAGTCACCGCGATCTTCGCCTTCCTGGCCTCCTGGAACGAGTTCCTCTTCGCCCTCCTGATGACCGCGGTCCGTTCCCAGACCACCCCCGTGGTTATCGCGAATTTCCAGACCCAGTTCGGACTCGACTGGGGATCCATGACGGCGCTGGCCGCCGTCTACTCGATTCCGGTCATCCTCCTCACACTTCTCCTGCAGCGCAAGATCGTCGCAGGCATGACGCTCGGCGCCGTCAAGGGCTGAGAAACCACAGCACAAAGGGAAGAACCTATGTCAAGCAACAACTGCTACGACGTGACTACGTGGCCCGTCGGCAATCCGTCCGAGGACGTCGGTGAAGTAATCAACAGCATCATCGCTGACATCAAAGACCGGCAGACGGTCACCGATGCGAATAACGGAGGAAAGCCAGGCGCGGTGATCTACATTCCGCCCGGGGACTACCACCTTCGTACGCAGGTGGTGATCGACGTCAGCTTCCTCAGGATCCATGGGTCGGGACACGGCTTTACGTCGTCGAGCATCCGGTTCAACGTTCCCGAAGACGAATGGCCCGACTTGCATGAGCTGTGGCCCGGAGGGAGTCGCATTCTCGTCGACATTCCCCTCGGCGGAGACGGGGAGGAATCCAAGGGAGCCGCCTTCTACGTTGAGCGAAGCGGGAGTCCGCGGATCAGCTCGGTCGAGTTCTCCAACTTCTGCATCGACGGGTTGCACTTCAACTCGGACGGCTCGGGGATGCATCCGGAGAACACCTACGTCAACGGCAAGACCGGTATCTATGTCGCGAACGCCAATGACTCATTCCGCGTAACCGGCATGGGGTTCGTCTACCTTGAAAACGCCCTCACCATCTACAACGCGGACGCGCTTTCCGTTCACGACAACTTCATCGCTGAATGCGGAAGCTGTATCGAGCTGCGCGGGTGGGGACAAGCATCAAAGATCACCGACAACCTGGTCGGAGCAGGCTTCAAGGGTCACTCGATTTACGCCGAGAACCACGGCGGGCTCCTGATAACCGCGAACAACGTCTTCCCCCGCGGGGCGAGCAGCGTCCATCTCAACGGCGTCACGCGTTCAAGCATCACCAACAACCGTTTGCATTCGTTCTACCCTGGGATGCTGATTCTCGAAGCGAATAGTTCGGAAAACCTCGTGGCCACGAACCACTTCCTGCGTGACCATGAGCCCTGGACGCCCTTCCTGGGAGTCGACAACGGACTGAATGACCTCAACGGACTTCTCTGTGTCAGCGGCAGCAACAACTCTGTCGTCGGCAACCACTTCTCCCAGATCATCGACTCACAGAGCATCCGGCCGACAGGTGCGACGCCTGTCATCATCCGGCTGATGGCGGGGGTTGGCAACTTCGTCTCCAACAACCACGTGGTGGCGATGGACGTTCACTCCAAGTCAAGTGACTCCTGCTTCTCGGCTCAGGTGGACGCTCTGTTGACGACCGAGGCTTCGGACGGCCTCGCCGTTACGGCCGTCATGGTCGATTCCGAATCAGCGCGGAATACGATCCTTGATTCCGGAAGTGACGCCCAAGTTATCGCAGACAGGGCTGTTAACGCCTTTAGGGCCACACCCACGATCGGTGTCGAGGCGGCACATGCACTTGTGGACCAGTATCCGGCTCAGGCCCGGCGAGACCCCCGGGGATCGCCATCCGGCCCCTGGGACGAATAAAACGCACTAAGCAATTACCCGGACGTAGAATCAGCATCAACATAAGGACGTGGGAGACAAATGAACAAGTCGGTTGGCATCAAGGACGTGGCAGCCGCAGCCGGCGTCTCTGTCACGACGGTCTCCCACGTCCTCAATGACGTTGCCTACGCCCGGGTGGGGGTGGAGACGAGGGAACGGGTCCACGAAGCGGCCCAACGGCTGGGTTACGGGCCCAACCGGCTCGCCCAGGCCCTGCGCACCCAACGCTCCGGGATGATCGGGTTCATCAGCGAGGAAATCGCCACCACCCCCCACGCAGGCAGGATCATCCTCGGGGCCGAGGAAACGGCGCGGGCCCGCGGATACAACATCATGATCATCAACTCCACCAGCACCAGCTCCCAGGATTCCAGGGAAAGTGATGTGGCGGATCTGCTGGACCGGCAGGTAGACGGCATTCTGTACGCCACGATGTATCACCGCAAACTGGCCGTCCCCAAGAACCTCGTCGGACTCCCGGCAGTCCTGGTGGACTCCGAAGACATCAGCCAAACTGTTTCCTCCGTTATCCCCGACGAAATCGGCGGTGCACGGTCAGCCGTGCAAACCCTGATCGACGCCGGGCACACCCGGATCGGCATGCTCAACAACACCGACGACGTGCCAGCAACTCACTCCCGGCTCAGGGCCTTCAAGGACACGCTGGCAGATGCCGGGCTGCCGTTCCACGCAGAACTGGTCCAGTCCGAGCACTCGGAAGTTTCCGGGGGTTACCAGGCGGCGCTGCGCCTCCTGAAACCCCCGAACCGGCCCACGGCCGTGTTCTGCTACAACGACCGCATGGCCATGGGGGCGTACCGGGCCGCCGGTGAACTTGGTCTCAGGATTCCGGACGACATTTCCTTCGTCGGTTTCGACAACCAACAACTCATCGCCGAAAACCTCTACCCCGCACTGACAACCGTCGCCCTGCCCCACTACGAAATGGGCGCATGGGCAACCGAAAACCTGATCGACGCCATCGAGGGAAAAACCGACCTGCACCTGTTCGCCGCTCACCCGACCACTCTTCCCTGTCCCATGGTCCTTCGCGATTCCGTCGCCTCCCCAAAACATACGGACGCTTCCAGCAGAGCGGCACCGGACTCGTCTACACACGCCAACACCTGACCTCGAGCGCGTCCAGTAAGAGACGCGCACAACCCTCCAAGGACCTCAAATGCACAGCACCCCAGTTCCCCCCTGCCCTGAAACGGATGTCGTCGTCGTCGGCGAGGCCATAATCGACATCATTGACACCGCCGCAGGGCCCATCGAGTTTCCAGGCGGATCGGGTATGAACGTCGCGTTCGGACTCGGTCGGCTAGGCGTCAGCACCGCATTCCTCACCGCGCTGGGCAGAGATGAACGCAGCAAGAGCATCCAACGGCACCTGGCCACCGCAGGAGTACGCCTGCTTCCGGGAGCCGAGCACCTCAACCGCACATCCACTGCCCGGGCGCTTCTGGACAGCAGTGGTTCCGCAGAGTACGAATTCGACTTCGAATGGAACCTCCCCCAAATCAGCCCCACGTTCCTCCCGAAGGTGCTGCACACGGGGTCACTGGCCTCCTTCATGGAACCCGGAGCAACCCAAGTCCGGTCCTTGCTGGAACTGTTCTCCCGCCGCTGCTTGATCACGTACGACCCCAACATCCGCCCGACACTGCTCCACAGCCACGCTGAAGCGCTCAGGACCTTCGAACACACAGTTGCCCTGACTACGGTCGTGAAGCTCAGTACGGACGATGCCCAGTGGCTCTACCCCGGCACGTCCCCTCACGACATCGCGCGGCGGCTGCTTGATCTCGGGACAGAACTGGCAATCATCACGGATGGCGCATCCGGATCCTATCTGCGGTCGAATGCCGCCGAGATCGAAGTGCCGGCATCGCCAGTGGTCGTCAAAGACACTGTCGGCGCAGGCGACTCTTACATGTCATCGCTTATCGAGGGCCTCATCCAGGACCCCGAGGACGATTTCGGCTACGGCAAACTCACCCGCCTGGGAACAGCCGCCTCGCTCGCTGCGGCCATAACCGTCGGACGGCACGGAGCGAACCCGCCAACACGGGCAGAACTGATCCGATCCCTGGAACTGGCCCAAACTTCCCGAAAGAACTCCCATGACTGAAACAACAACGCACCCTGCCAGCCCCGCCGAAGACACCGCCCCCAACATCCGGCCGATACTTCACTACACAGCCAAGAACACGTGGCTGAACGACCCCAACGGACTGGTGTGGCACCAGGGCGTCTACCATCTCTTCTACCAAAACAACCCCTTCGACAACGTCTGGGGCAACATGTCCTGGGGACACGCCACCTCAACCGACCTTCTGCACTGGACCGAACACCCGGTTGCCATCGCCTGCGACGAGGATGAAGACGTCTTTTCCGGCAGTATCGTGGTGGACCACGGCAATACCTCGGGATTCGGCACGGTGGAAGATCCGGCCCTCGTGGCCATCTACACGAGCGCCTTCAAGGAAGGCTCGGTGCACCAGGGGACACAAGCCCAGTCTCTCGCGTTCTCCACGGACGCCGGCATGACGTGGAGCAAATACGCTGGCAACCCGGTGCTTGGCCGCGGCTCGGCCCATTTCCGGGACCCCAAGGTGTTCCGCTACGAGGTACCGGCCGGTTCCTGCTGGGTCATGGTGGCGGTGGAGGCCCAGCACCAGCAGGTTGTGCTGTACCGCTCGGCCAACCTCAAGGACTGGGAATACCTGAGCACCTTCGGCCCCGCAAACGCCACAGGAGGCGAATGGGAATGCCCCGACCTGTTCCCGCTCCCCGTCGACGGAGACCCGGACAACGTCAAGTGGGTCCTGGTGGTCAACATCAACCCGGGTGCCGTGGCCGGCGGCTCCGGAGGGCAGTACTTCGTCGGCGACTTCGATGGGGTGCAGTTCACCGCCGACTCTGATTCACTTGCTCCAGCGGATGCCGACGGGACCACGGATCTCAGACACTGCCTGTGGCTCGACTGGGGACGTGACTACTATGCCGCTGTCTCCTTCAGCAACGCCCCGGAGAACCGCCGCATCATGATCGGCTGGATGAACAACTGGGACTATGCCAACTCTTTGCCCACGTCCCCGTGGCGCTCCGGGATGTCGCTTGCCCGCGAGGTCGAACTCGCGACGGTCGACGGTTTGCCGCGCCTGGTGCAGCGCCCGGTGCTGCCGTTGGACCGTGGGGAGCCGGCCGGCACCATCCACGACCTGAAACTTCACGACTCCCTGGTGCAACTGCCCGCCGCGGCGCCCGGATCAGCCCAGCTGATCGAGGCCGAGATCCTGCCCGGCACGGCCCGGACCGTTGCTTTCAGGCTTCTCGGCGGATCGGGCGGGAGCGCCGCAACGGTTCTCAGCTTCGATGCCGTGATGAGCCGGCTCACGCTTGATCGCCGCAACTCCGGAAACACCGCCTTCCACGGAAAGTTCGCGTCGGCTGAGTCGGCACCAGTGAAGCTCGACGGCGGTGTGCTAAGGCTACGTGTAATCGTCGACCAGTGCTCGGTGGAGGTCTTCGCGCAAGGCGGCAGGGTGGTCCTGAGCGATCTGGTCTTCCCCCTGTCCGCGCACCTGGGCACCGACGTGTGCGTGGAAGGCGGCACGGCCATTGTTCGGAGACTGGCCGTCACGGCCTTGTCCTAATGACAGCCCCGCACTGCAGTTCACTGGTTCGCCAATGAGGACCGAGGACCAGAACTCCGCAAGTGCGGCCGGGCTTTGGCAATCCACTGCGACCTCATCTACTCGTCGAATCATTTTCTGAGCCTACTGTTGCCCTGGAAAGTCCGGTGCCGAGGGCATGGGGACGTCCCGACCCCCACCCCGGAGAGGTACTTCCACAGGCCGGCCCGGATCGGGTCGTACAGTGGTCGGATCGGGCCGGATTCCGCACGTTTCCGCGGGAGTCAGTGTTTGCCAGGGAGGGAATGCAGTTCGAGTCCCACCTCGGGCACAGCAACCCCCTCGTCAGAGGGGTTTTTGCTTTAACGGGTGTACGTCGACCGGAGTGGGTCCCTCTGACGCTTGTCGCGGCTGGTGCATGGCCGCCGCGGTGACCTGTTCGGTTATTTGGGTTGCGGGTTCAGAGCCCTGGCTGGTCAGTCCTCCGCCTGCTGGGAGGTGGCGTCATCCGGGTCTCCTTTCTGGCTGGTTGTGCTGGGCGTGGTTGGTCCTGTACCTATTCATGTCGCGCGGTCCTGCTGACGACATGACCTGCAGGGATTTCTTGAAGATCTTTTCTCCGGACTCCTTGTTTACCGGCGGCGTGGGGGAGAGCTGGCCGCCTCGACCTCCCACAACGGAAGATCCGGGGACGCCGGGGCATAAGGGTGCCACAGGCGTGCGCGGTCCCGCCGGATCGGGCCCATCTGCGCCGAATCCTGCGTCATCGGACCAGAACCCCGTGGCGGGAGCACTCCGCGCTCCAGCCCGTCGGTGTGACCTGGACCTTCATCCGCCGCCCGCAGGCGGCGCAATAACGCGGGGGTTCCAGTACCAGGAGTTCCCGGCAGGGAAGGTGAGGGTCCGACGGCGGCCGGGAGCCGCCGTCGTCCGGCTCGCCGCAGTGGCCGCAAAAGTTAGGGGTGGAGTCGGTGGTTGAGCTCGCTGCATCGCCGGTGGTTGAGCTCGTCGAAGCCCGGTTCATAGTGTCTTCTGGAGTTCCTTGATGGGCATGTTCAGCTCGACCAGCAGGTTCAGGTCAGCGTCCGCGGGACGGCCCAAGGTGGTGAGGTAGTTGCCGACGATGACGGCGTTGATGCCGCCCATGAGGCCTTCGCGGGTGCCGAGGTCCCCGAGGGTCAGTTCCCGGCCGCCGGCGTAGCGCAGCACGGTGCGGGGCATCGCCAGGCGGAACGCGGCGATCGCCCGGAGGGCGTCCTTGCCGTCCATGATGCCTTGGTTTTCCAGCGGTGTCCCGGGCCGGGGGTTCAGGAAGTTCAGCGGGACCTCATGCGGTTCCAGGGCTGCCAGCTGGGCGGCGAGTTCTGCGCGCTGCTCGATGGATTCGCCCATACCAATGAGGGCACCGCAGCACAGTTCCATCCCGGCGGCCTTGACCATGTTGCAGGTCTCAAGCCGTTCTTCGTAGCTGTGGGTGGTGACTACCTCGGGGAAGTAGCTGCGTGCGGTTTCGAGGTTGTGGTTGTAGCGGTGCACGCCCCATTCTTTGAGCTGGTCGACCTGGCGCTGAGTGAGCATGCCCAGCGAGCAGGCGATGTTGATCTCCACTTCTTCGTTGATGCGGTCGATTGCGAATTTGATCTGGTTCATCAGTTTGATGTCGGGTCCGCGGACCGCCGCCACGATGCAGAACTCGGTGGCTCCGGTGGCGGCCGTTTCCTTGGCCGCCTTGACCAGTTCCGGGATGTCCAGCCACACGCCGCGTACGGGGGAGTCGAACAGGCCGGACTGGCTGCAGAAGTGGCAGTCCTCGGGACAGCCGCCGGTCTTGATGGAGACGATGCCCTCAACCTCCACGTCCTCGCCGCAATGCCTGAGCCTGACCTCATGGGCCAGCTGCAGCGCCGCCGGAAGGGCAACATCGGGCAGTCGCAAAACCTCCACCAGCTGCTCCTGCGTCAGCCCGCGTCCTTCCTCGAGGACCTGCCGGCGGGCGGTTTCGAGAATCTCATACCCGGTGGTCGCCGGATCTTCCTGCATCGTCATTGATCGTCCTTTGCGCTGATTAGCTGCGGATATTCCTCCAAGCAGACGCTAGTTTTCCTATGGCGGCAGGATTTTGTCGGGTGTCTACAAGCAGGCGGCTGCCGGATTGGTCCCGATCGTATATTTCATAAGTCGGCGTGCACCCGTGGATTTGTTCCGACCCCAGACAGCTTGAGGAGCTCTTGCGCTTCATTCGTGACGGTGACACCCTGGGCGTGCACAGCATGGACCGGCTCGCCCGGAACCTGGACGACCTGCGGTCCCTGGTGCAGAAGCTCACCCGGAAGGGTGTCAGGATCGAGTTTCTCAAGGAAAACCTGACTTTCACGGGGGAGGATTCGCCCCTGGCAAACCTGATGCTTTCGGCGTCGTGGGAGCCTTCGCCGAATTGAAACGTGCCCACAGCTACCGGGCCGGGATCCTGCGGGATTTCGTCGTGTCGAGTAGTTTCAGCTTCAATGAGTACATGCCGCCCGTCTGGTCTTTGCGCCCAAGCCTTCCCTCTGACGCTTCATGGATTGCCGAGCTCCGCGCTCAAGTCATGCGTCCCGATCTCGAGCGGCTCGGACGCTGGGATCCGGTGCACGTCAGAGAGCGCTTCGTCACGGGTTTTCACCCAGCGCACACGTTTGTTATCGAAGTTGAGGCCTCCGCGGTGGGTGTCATTGCTGTCCGCCCCGAATCGGATGAAAAATGGATTGAACACTTCTATCTAGCTCCGGAGTACCAAGGGCAGGGTCCGGGGGCGCTGTGCTGCGCCATGTATTGATGGCGCAACACGATCATCGGCCTTTCCGGCTAAATGTCCTCCAAGGCAGCCCGGCGAGACGTCTCTACGAACGCAACGGATTCGTCCACGAGCACGAGGATTCGATCGATGTCTTCCTCGTCGCCGAAACGGACCAGAAGTTTGTACCCAGGACAACCTGTTCCCTCTGAACGTTAGTCAAAGGCGACAGTAGCTGCGAGGCTCCCGGGTCCTGCTGGTAATCGTAAATCGCGACTTGGATGGCCGACTTGGAAGAAAGGGCGGACTGCCTTTGGCCACGGTTCGACCTCATAGAAGTCGTGCAGTAGGGCGCGGCAATCCGTCAACGAGTAGCAAATAGGTGCTCGGCCACTCGACCGAACGCGAGAACGACAAATTCCGGAAGCCAGCCATCGAAGCGGTGATGGACCGCGCCTCGCCAAACGGCAGCTCGAAGGCATGTTCTTGACCGGGGCTGACCGGCAAAAGCGCGTGTTCGGTAATCACCGGGCGAGTCTCCGACACAGGAACCCCAGGCGCGCCTGCCAGTGCTCCGCAGGATTCCGCAACGGAACGGGAAGCCGGTATTTCTGCTGCGCTTCACCCGCCAACGAAGTTAACAGTCACGCCAGCATTTGTAGGGGACTTGGCTCTGCGGGGAGCGGCCCAACGGCGGCGTGGGGGGACCGTCTTACAGCGCGTTGCGGTCTTGTTTCGCGCGGGCGCGGTGATTGCGGACGGTGTCACGGTTTGCGCAGCGCACGGAGCAGTAGCGCTGGCGACCGTTGCGCGTGACATCGACCACGACCGCCCTGCAGGGATCACCTGATGACATCCCGGCGGCGCACCGGCTGAGCCTATGTGCGCCGCGAGTGCTCAGGTGCAGTGCAGTTCCGACACTGATCACGGCGAGCAATACCTGTGGAAGAGCCTGGTCGAGGTCGCGGTAGTGAAGATGCCATCCTTCACCGTCGTGATCGGTGAGGCGCGGATAGGCGGCGGCAGCAGCCATTTGGGCGTTCAACAGATCGGCCCTTTTCCGTGGATCGCGTTCATCGACGACTGAGAGCCACGCGTCAAGGACGGCGCGGGTTTGCTCATGATCGTCTCCGGCGGAGAGCCTGTAGTCCATCGTCATACCGAACTCCCGAGTCCGCTGCACGAGGCCGTCCCTATCGGCTGGCCAATCGTTGGCCAACGAGGCGGCAAGGAGTACCGCGTACTCACCGTAAGGGTTGAGATGCATAAGGGTATTACATCATTGTTGGAGGCATGATGATTTTTCCTTGGGCTGCCGATCCGCAGGCACGATATAGGTATCCAGCGAGCAGGACGGTGCGCGCGTGATCGCGGCCACGGACCTCGGATCGGGGGTTTCGATGGCCGCGGCAAGCGGGATGGCTCTAACGGCACTGGGCATGGTGCTCACGCCGGGTCCGAACATGGTCTACCTGGTTTCGCGCAGTGTGAGTCAAGGGCCAGTGGCTGGAATGATTTCTCTCGCAGGTACCTGTGCTGGCTTCCTCGTCTACATGACGATGGCGAACCTCGGGCTCGCGTTGGTGTTCGTAGCGGTGCCGTGGCTCTATGCGGCAATGAAAGCCGCGGGAGTCCTCTACTTGGCCTACCTCGCCTGGCAGGCACTCAAGCCCGGCGGTCGCAGCGTCTTCGACGTTCGCGCCCTCTCTCGCGATTCGGCACGCAAGCTCTTCCGCATGGGCCTCCTCACGAACCTTCTGAACCCAAAAACAGCCGTGATGTACCTTGCGCTCATTCCGCAGTTCATCGATACGGGCCGTGGAGGAACAACTGTCCAGGGCTTTTCCCTCGGAGCGATCCAGATCGCGGTGAGCATACTCGTGAACGCACTGATCGTCCTCGGTGCCGGGTCGATCTCTGCATTCCTCTCCGGCCGGCCGAACTGGACGAAGTGGCAGCGGCGCGTCACCGGTTCGGCGCTCGGCCTGGTAGCGGTCCTCCTCGCGCGGGAAGTACCAGAAAAAGCACGCATATAGCGATTCTGAGGATGAGAGTTCGCCGGGCCCGCGTGCCCACACCCGCACTGCAGTAAGGAGTCCCTACGGCTCAAGCGATTTCGACGGCTTCTCCGTGCACGATGATCCCGCCGTGCGGTGGAATATCAATGGTGAGTCTGCTCGGGCGGCCGACGTGGCTGCCCTGGCGCACCACCACGCGGCTTGGCGGTTCCACGAGGGAGAGCAGGCGGAGGTATCCGCCGAAGGCAGCGGCAGCCGAGCCGGTCGCCGGATCTTCGGTGATGGCGCCCACCGGGAAGAGGTTGCGCGAGTCGAATTCGTCCGGCCCCATCCCGTAGAGCGTCGTGACGGTGCCGGCCCAGTTCTGGGCATCCATCAGCGTGCGCATGGGATCGGGGTCGAAAACGAACGAGTCAAAAGTCTTTCGTTCCGCGAAGACGAGAATGGGGTGCCAGTTTCCGGCAAAAGCGATCATCGGAGGGTACCCGGGGTGCAGCTCGTCCCGGTCCACGCCGAGCAACCCGAGCAGAGCGCTCAGGACGCCATCGGGGAACTCGGCCACTCGCGGCTCCACGCTCGTGAAGCTTGCCGTCACCGCTGCGACCTGGCCCGCAGTCTCGATAACGACGGGCCCCACCGGGGTCTCGAAAACAAAGGTCCCCGCGCCATCTCGCCCTGACAGCGCGACGGCCAAAGCAATTGTGGCATGGCCGCAAAACGGCACCTCGGCGATCGGGGAGAAGTACCGAACACGGTTCCGGCGGGGGTCTCCGTCAACCGTCGCCTCGGTGATAAAGACCGTTTCCGCATACCCGATGTCGGCCGCGATGGCCTGCATCCGGGCGTCGTCGAGGCGGGTTGCGTCCAGGACTACTCCCGCTGGATTTCCGCCGTCGGGGGTGGTGGTAAAGGCGGCATAACGAAGTACGTCGGGTGTCTGATTCATTGCTACATCCTCGGTGGGTTGTGAAGATACGGGCGTGGCGAAGACCAACAGGGCGAAGCGAAATGCGACTAGTAGCACTAGTCCTGTACGGCTCTGCCGGCCATGGCGAGGGAGATGTTTCGGGGGAGGCGCTGGGCGATGCCGGCCAGCAGGCGATTTCCCAAGCCTGAGACGACGCTTACGGGTGTAGTGCGGCGATCGAGAGCGCGCAGGGCAGTGTCGATGACCTCGCTGGCGCCCTGCAGCCGGCCGACCGCTGCGGCCTGGCTCCCGAGTACATCGAAAAACTCGGTGCGGGTAGCCCCCGGGCAGAGCGCGAGCACGCGAAGGCCGGATTCCTTCGTCTCATGTGCCACGGCTTCGGTGAAGCTCAGGACAAATGCCTTGGTTGCTCCGTAAACCGCCATCCCAGGTACCGGCTGAAAAGCTGCGGTACTGGCCACGTTGATGAGTGCGCCCCTCCCGGCGGCGAGCATCTCGGGGAGGAATGCCCGCGTGGTCTCAACGAGAGAGGCCACGTTGAGGGAGATCTCCGAGGCGATGACCGCGGGGTCTTCCTTGACCAAAGGGCCGCTCGTGGCGAAGCCCGCGTTGTTGATCAGGGTGTCGATGCGGATGCCCCGGCCGGCGAGCTCCTCGCGGAGTTCCGCTCCGGCTCCCGCACGGCTTAAGTCCTTCGAGAGCGTAGTCACTGAAATGCCGCTCGAGTCGCGCAGCTTCCGGGCGAGGTCCTCAAGCCGGTCGGTCCGCCGTGCGACCAGCACAAGGCTGGCCCCGCGCGCTGCAAATCGTGCGGCAAACTCCGCGCCGAGCCCGGAGCTCGCTCCAGTGATGAGTGCCGTGGTTCCGGTGTAGCTCATGGTCATGTCGAATCCATTCCGTGTGGCGGCCACTCTATGTAGCCAATGCCTACATAGTAGACAGTGGCACCATTGTAGTCAATGACTACTTTGTGGCTATACTGATCTCATGACCGATCAGCCCTACCATCACGGCAAGCTCCGCGAGGCGTTGGTCGCCCGTGCAAGGGAAGTCATCGAAGAAGCAGGAGTCGAGGGACTTTCCCTACGGCAGCTAGCGCGTGACCTGGGTGTGAGCCACGCGGCACCCGGCAAGCATTTCCGTGACAAGCAGGCGCTTCTCGATGCCCTCGCCCTTGACGGTTTCCGCAGCATGAATGCGAGGATCACAGAAGCGTCCGAAGCCGCCGGAGACCATCGGTCACGCTTTGTCCGGATCGCCAGGGCCTATGTGGACTTCGCGGTCGCCCATCCGGTCCTGTTGGCCGTGATGCACTCCACCAAGCACCATCCTGATGCCAGCAATGAACTGCGCAGCATCGGTGAAGACGGCATGACGGTCGCCAGGGCGATCATCGCTGAAGCCCAGGAGGCCGGGGAGCTCGCGCCAGGGGACCGCGAGTTGCTCGCTCTCGTCTGCTTCGTGAGCCTGCACGGAGCCGCTGTGCTGGCGGCGGGCAACCTCCTGGATGGAACTTCTATCGGCGCCCTGACGGTTGCCACAACAGACCTGTTGTGGGCGGGAATGGTCGCAGGTATTCCCGCACCCCGGGGAGCCTCGGGAATCGGCCCATGAGCCGCTCTCTTAGACGAACTCGGCGTCCTAAACACCCGTTGAGCCGAACCAGCCGTCAGGCATCCTTCCGCCAGAAGGCCTCCCTGTGCGTGGAGGTTTGTCGGCCTGCGGTCCGGCGGGGCACCTGCCGGAAAACGCTCACGCTGCTTTGACGACCGCAGCGTTGGCCTCGTCTTCTGCGGACCCATCGAGCCAAGTGAATCGACGGATATTTTCGGATACCCGGCAGGCGTTCTCTGGGTTTAAGCTGTCTCGGTTCCTAGGAAGTGGAACGCTAGGATTGGTCCTTCGGAATGCGGCGATTCGCGCGTGGGCTCGCGTTCCACAGCTATGTTCAATGGAGATGTTCCGCGAGAACTTACAGAACAACTTAGGGATACTCGGAGAAAGATGGCGCTTTCGTTGCCGCCCGCCAGATGGAGCCAAAGCACGCTGCCGTCAGCTGCCAGCATGTCGATGCGCCCGGTAGCGATGACTTCCCCGTGTTGGTGGATTTGCACGTAGTCGGCCCGTGAGAGCTTGGACCAGTTGGCAATGGGGGCGGGTTTCCGGTTTTCTGTATGAGATCCGGGCGATCGGGGCATCATGGCTTGTCCTTGGGTTGGGGCGACTGCGGTGTCGGAATCGTTTGAGCGTCGGGGGAGGTGGCAGGGCGGCGTTTCCGCCACCCTGCCTCCTCCATATGGGCTCTCTTCCCACGCCCGACTATCGGGCTGCCTGTTGCGATGGAGTGCGGGAAGAGCGCCCATCTGTGCCGGGCATTGGGCCGGCAGTCGGTGGTGATGGTCCGCTCGGGAGACCCGTTTTGCTCGCGAACATCAGGGCAAATCTCCCGGGGAGCTTTCGCCGTCAAGAGCCGGCTTTCGCTCAGTCCCGGTCACTGCGACGAGCGTCGGAGCGAGTGAAGCCGGCGGTGGCCCGCCCGGGTTCTTGAGGAGAAGTGCCGTGGATCCGTGCCCTACGCCAGGCCGCCCGCCCGCCGCCCAAAGACGCACCCGGCAGCAAGTCCGGTGCCTCCCGGGTAGTTGACGCTGAATAGTCCGCCGAGCATTTCACCTGCCACGAACAGGCCTTCGATGTGCTTGCCCTCTGCGTCCAGGACGCGGCCGTGGGTGTCGGATTTGATGCCACCGAAGGTGAACGTGATTCCGCAGGTGACGCCGTAGGCGTAGAAGGGTCCGGTTTCGATCGGGGCGGCCCAGTTGCTCTTGACCGGTTCGGTTGCGGCCTTCCGGCCATCCTTAACGTTGGGGTCGAACGGGGTGGAGCGCTCGATCGAGCTGTTGAAGTCCGTCACGGTTTTGGACAAGCTTTCCGGGTCTATGCCGATTTTGACGGCCAGGTCCTCGAGGGTGTCGGCGACCTCGACAGAGATGCCGGGCATCTCGTATTCTTCGCTGCGCAGCATGGGCCGAAGGCCGGCGTCGAAGATCTGGTACGCAACCGAGCCGGGCTGCTTGAGGATTTCCTTGCCGTATTTGGCGTAGGTGTAGTTCCGGAAGTCGGCACCCTCGTCCAGGAAACGCTTGCCGTCAGTGTTGACGATGATTCCAAACGGGTAGCTTTGCCGGGTGAGGCGGTTGGTGAGTTCGCGGTTGCTTTCGTTGGTGGCGGTAAAGGCATCCCACTGGACGCTGTGGCAGCTGCCCCAGTCTCCGCCCTTGGTGGCGCCGATCTCCAACGCTGCGGCGATCATGTCGCCGGTGTTGTAGGGAGTGCCGCGTACCTTGGCGTTTTCCCAGCCTTCGCCCAAGTACTCCCGCCGCCGCTTCGGGTCCGCCTCGAAGCCTCCGGCGGCGAGGATCACGGATTCTGCCCTCAGGCGCAGCTCCCCTTCAGCGGTGTTGACGACGACGCCGTCTACACGGCCGTTCTCAACGATGAGGCTTTGGGCCGCTTGGCCGTACCTGACTTCGATGCCCAGCTCTGCAGCGACCCGGGTGTGGTCTTCGATCAGGCCTTCGCCGCCGCCTACGTTTCCCACGTGCAGGCCGCCCCAGAAGAGGTAGGACCCGTCGGCACGCTCGAAGGCCTGACGCTCGTACATCAGGCGGTACTTCAGGCCCAGGCTGTTGAGCCACCGAAGGGTGGACTGGCTCTCGGCAATGAGGACTTCCGTCAGTGCCGGGTCGTTGCGGCCTTCGGTGACCTTTTCCAGGTCAGACGCGTATTCCTCAGCGCTGTAGGGCGGAACGACGGTCCGGCTGTGCCGTTCGTCCGGTTCCACGAGCCCCTGGAGGTCGTCCAGGCCGTTGTGGACGATGCGTGTGGCGCCGGCGGTGTAGAAGCTGTTGCCGCCGGCCATGTCTTTGGTGCCTTTTTCGAGCAGGATGACTTTTCGTCCGCGGACGGCAGCCGCGTGGGCCGCCGTGAATCCGGCATTTCCGCCGCCGACGACGATTACGTCGGCCTTGGTGAGGTTTCCCGCTGCAGGTTCGTTCTGATCAGCCATTGTTTTCCGTCTCCTTCATGTTGAATTCATAAGTATTTGACTGTATACACAGTCTGGCAGGGGTGATTTGGGGGTAGAGGCGGCCCGGGGGTGTTAGCGGTGGGCCGGTACGGGGGCTGGCTCTGCCGCTGTCACGGGGAGCGGTTCCTGGGCGGCGAGGCGGTTTTGGCGGCGCTCCAGGGCCACGGCGAGGGCGCCGAGGGCGATGTTGACGACCAGGAATCCCAGCGCGGCAACAAACTGGGCCTGCAGCAGGGACCGGGTGTAGTACTGGCCGATGACGGTGGCGGACCTCAGCAGTTCCATGTAGCCGCCGAGCACAAAGGCCAGTGCTGTTCCCTTGAAGAGGATGATGAGCTGGCTCACGAGAGCAGGACTCATGGACCGCAGGGCCTGCGGGAGCAGGACCAGGCGCAGCGTCCCGACGTGGGAGAAACCCAGTGCGAGGGAGGCCTCGGCCTGACCCGGCGGCAGCGCGAGGATCCCGGAGCGCAGCAGGTCACCGATGACGGCCCCGCTGTACAGGGTCAACGCGATGACCAGGAACCAGAAGTCCCCGAGTTTGAGGCCGTAGTTGGGCAGCACCAGGGACGTGAAGTAGAGCAGCAGGAGCAGGGGGATGCTGCTGAAGACGTCCGTGTAGACCCGGCAGGTCCTGCGCAGAGGTGCGTGTGTGGAGACGAGTCCGAAGGCCAGGAGGCATCCGGTGATCATGGACAGCACCATGCCGACGGCTGCGGCCGCAATGTTGTTCCACAGCCCCTGGCCAAGAAGCGCCCAGAGTCCGGACTCGGCGAACGGGGCCCACGCCGCGGCGCTCAGCTCGCCTTTGTCGTAGAGGACGCGGAAGACCAGATAGGCGCCGGCGATCACGATGAGGGCCGTGAGGATTTCCAGGAGCAGGTGGCGGCGTTTGGCGCGCGGACCGGCCGGGTCAAAAAGCGATACGGTACTCATCGGCTGAACGCCACCTTCTGATCGACTGCGGATACGAGCCGGCCGATGACCAGCCCGATGACGAGGTAGCAGAGGGCGGCCCCGCCGAAGATAATGAACGGTTGTGCCTCATCCACCGCGATCTTGTCCGAAAGGAACGTCAGTTCGGATACCCCCACCAGGGCAGCGACCGAGGTGTTCTTGACCATGGTGATGAAGACGTTGCCAAGCGGTCTGGTCACCGTGGCGAAGGCTTGCGGGAGGACGATGAGTTTCAGTGAGGCCATCGGCCCGAAGCCCAGGGCGCGTCCGGCTTCCAGCTCGCCGCGGTCCACGGTGTTCAGGCCCGCGCGCAGGGTTTCGGCTACGAACGGCGCGGTGTAGAGCACCAGGACGATGGCGGCCGAGGTGTAGAGCGAGTACTGGATGCCCAGGACCGGCAGTCCGAAGACGAACAGCACCATCTGCACGGGAAGCGGCACGTTCCTGAAAATCAGCACGTAGGCCGAGGAAACAGCCCGGGCCGTCCTGATGGGGCTGGTCCGCAGTGCGGCGAGCAGTGTCCCCAGGAGCACCGAACCGGCGGCACCCAGGAGAACGAGTCCCAGAGTCACCATCACGCCCTGGCCGAAATCGCCGAGGTGATTGAGAAGGAATGACATCAGCGGATCCCTACAGCGTTACTTTGGGCGGGGTAACGTCGCCGGGCTTGACCTGGCCGATCGTGGCGTCGTAGGCCTTCTTCCAGTCCCCGTCCGCGATGGCCTTGGTCAGGAGCTGATCGAGGTAGTCATGAAATGCTGCGTCGTCCTTGGCCACGCCGATGGCAAATTCCTCGGCATCGGCCAAATGGCCGTCCGCGATGCGGTAGGCATCCGGATTCTGGGACTGGACACCGAGCAGGATCGCCTCGGTCGTGGTCACCGCGTCGACCCTCTTATCCTTCAGTGCCTGCGCGCATTCACTGTAGGTGCTGAACAGGACCACGTTGGCCGCGGGCACGGCCGCACCGATGAGCTGGGCCGCGCGGGCCCCGGTGGTGGAACACACGGTCTTTCCGGCCAGGTCCTCGGGTTTGTTCACTGAGCTGTCGTCCTTGCGTACCAGCAGGGCCACGTTGCTCTCAAGGTAGGGTCCGGCGAAACTGACGACTTTCTTCCGTTCGTCCGTCACTGCATAGGAGGCGATGACGGCGTCGACCTTGTTCTGCTGCAGGAACGCCTCACGGTTTTTGGTGACCGCCTCAACGAACTCGACATTCTCCGCACTGCCGGTGAGGTCCCTGGCCAGGATTCTGGCCATCTCAATGTCCAGGCCTTCCATCTTGCCGGTGACCGGATTCTTCACGCCAAAGAGCGGCTGGTCGAATTTGACCCCGACGATCACTTTGCCGCGTTTCTGGATCTTGTCCATCGTGCTGTTGGCCGGGAAGCTCCGGGCCGGTTGGGTCTCGGCGGCCGGGGTGCTGCCGCCGCAGGCTGTGGTGCCCAGGACCAGTGCGCCGGCGATGGCCAGGGCCGGCAGGAAGTGCTGGCGTTTCATGGTGACTCCTTAGGGTGGGTGCGTCGTTGCACAGGTGCTGTTAGTGGACCGAGGAGAGGAAGGCTTTGGCCCGGTCGGAGGAAGGGGAGGTGAAAAACGTTTCAGGGTCGGCAATTTCCACGATGGCTCCGGCGGCCATGAACACGATCCGGTCCGCGAAGGCCCGCGCGAACGACATCTCGTGGGTCACGACGATCATCGTCGTGCCGCTCTGCGCGAGGCTCCGCATGGTCGCCAGAACCTCGCGGGTGGATTCCGGATCGAGCGCCGACGTCGGTTCATCAAAGAGCAGGACCTTGGGATCCATGGCCAGTGCGCGGGCGATGGCCGCGCGCTGCTTCTGGCCTCCGGAGAGCTGGGACGGCCGGCTGTGTGCCTTGTCGGCGATGCCGACCATGGCAAGCAGTTCGTGGGCCCGCGTCTCTGCCGCCTGTTTGTCCAGGCCGAGAATTTTCCGTGGGGCGAGGGTGATGTTCTCCAGGATGGTCTTGTGGGAGAAGAGGTTGAAGGACTGAAAGACCATCCCCACCTCGGTACGGAACTTGTACAGATCCGTGCCCTCCACCGGCTGTTCGTGGCCGTCGATGAGAATGTGGCCCTCGTCGATGGCTTCGAGCCGGTTGATGCACCGGCACAGCGTCGATTTGCCCGACCCTGACGGGCCCAGGATGACGACCACCTCGCCACGGCGCACCGACAAATCAATGCCGGTCAGGGCCTGCATGCTGCCAAAGCGCTTGCCGACTCCGCGGAACTCAACGACGGTGTCCGTCTCCGTGATGGCTGTCATGATCTATCTCCTTTGATGGAATACGACTGTATACAGTGAAGTACAGTGTGGCATGGTGACCGCAATCACGGCAAGTCATTACGAGTCTTCGATGGGTGCGAACGCTTCGCCACCACCGCGGCAGTTACAAACGGCAGCGGTCTGCGCAACCGTGGCAGCACCGGGCTGATGCCCGGGAGAAGGCAGAAAAGCTGGGGCTTCGGGGCCCGGAGAGCTAGCCGGAGAGCCCGGCAGTGATCTTAGTGGGAGGCCGATTTCCGCAGCAGGTCTAGCCTGATCCGACGGGCTGTCTCCATGTGCTCGCGTGCGGTGTTCCGCGCAGCAGTTTCGTCGCCGGCGGTGATGGCCGCGACCAGCTTCGAATGCTCGGCCAGGGCCTCGTCCCAACGCTCTCCCACAGACAGAGTCGAGTGCGGCGTGCGGATCAAGTGGGTGGACAGCCGCTGCAGGAGATCCTGGAGCACGGGATTGTGCGCAGCCGCCCAGACGGCAGCGTGGAACTCCAGGTTCGTCGACGCCCGGGTGTTGTCATCCGGCTCCGAAAGTGCGCGGTCACGTTCCACCAGGCCTTCGAGCTGCATAATGTCAGTGATGTCGTGGGACAGGGCCGCCTGCCCGGCCGCCTCCTGTTCCAAAAGAATCCGCACGTCATAGACCTGGATGACTTCCTGGGGTGTTGCCTGATGGACCTGCAGTCCACGGGCGCCGCGGTCCAGAAGACGGTCGTGCTGGAGGCGGCGAAGAGCCTCGCGCACCGGCGTGCGGGAGACACCGAAGCGTTCCCCCAAGGTAACTTCCCGCAAGGGAGTGGCCGGAGCAATTGCACCCGCTAGGATTTCAGAGCGCAGCTGGGCGTAGATCGAATCCCCGTCGTGCCGCATCGTTTCAGAACCAGGTGACACAACTTTCCTTCCACAGTGGCGACTCGGAAGGGAGGCTTACGCCGCCACTCGGTCCCGCCAGTTCGCAGACCCGAGCCATCGCCCGGATCCTCCTAGTATTCCAGTGGATACGCGCGTGTCCAAGATGTGTGGTCCTTTCCATCCGGCTGGTGCATGAACCGGAGTTGTTCGGCCGCTGCCGGCCTAGTTCTTCGCCAGCAACTTTTCGCCATCCGGACGGAGCTCTCCCGTCGGTGATACGTGCCGGTAAAGGGCTTGGCGGGTGATGCCGAGTTCGGTGCAGAGATCGCGGACTTTGGTTCCGGGCTTGCCCAGGGAGGCCGTGGCGAGCCTGAGTTTGGCCGAGGTCAATTACTCGGGAGACTGAGTCGCATGGCACTTCTTCGTCCCAAAGAGCCGAATCGCTATGTGCGTGCCCACATCATGAGCATCAAATCAAAGGCGATATTAAGAGCAAATCAGGAGTCCAATGATTATCACGATCGAGGCCGACCGCTACTTCCACATCACAGGCCTATCCCCGACGGAAATCGAGAACAGTATCAACACGGCTGTAGAGATGGCCCGTAACCACTCGTTGAATGAAGGATGGCAGGGCATTCTCGTCACCCGCCACGGACCTGATATGTACACAGTGAGTGCGGAACGGGACCTGCCGCAAAAAGTCCCGAGCAGGTGCCGGACGGCTGAGAGCTCACCGCAGCCGTGCCGGCAGTAGACTGAAAATCAGCGAGCGGACTGCCGTGGTACCCGGTCGCCGGCCGGTACGCTCCGGCAGTGCGCGTCGTCCGACGGAGAGGGCCTCAGCGATGGAACCGACCTATGTGATGGCCGAGAGCGCCCCGGCGCCCGTGGGCCCCTACTCCCAAGCGTGCGGTATACCGAATGGTCTGCTGTTCCTTTCCGGGCAGACGCCCATCGACCCGGCGACCGGGCAGCTGGTCGGCGGTGGCATCGAGGAGCAGACCGCACGCGTCTTCGACAACCTTGGCCTCGTCCTCGAGGCAGCCGGCAGCAGCTTGCGCGATGTCGTCAAAGTCAACGTCTTCCTCGTCGACATGGACGACTTCGCAGCGATGAACGCCGTGTACGCGAGGTACTTCGACGGCCAGTACCCCGCGCGCACGACGGTCGCCGTCGCCGGGCTCCCGCTCAGGGCGCGCGTCGAGATCGAACTGCAGGCGATGCGCCGCGTGGGGTGATCCAAACGCACGACCACCTCGATTCGCTCACTCCCGAGATCATCGACACAGCCAGAGAAGCCCTACTCATCGGCAACTAAGGCCTGCGAATTTACTGCCAAATAGCGCTGCGATCCACAAAATAACCGTGTGAATCGCGGAGCTATTTGGCGTTGTTTTGGCGGCGTTTTTGGCGTGCCTCTGGTGCACTCGCCGCGGCGTGCTGCCGGTCCGCGCGAGGGTGTTGTGGAATTCAGGCGGGCTAGTGCTTGGACAAGCGTGGACGGGAGCGCTCGATGATGCTGGTGGTCGCGGCAATTGCTGTGAGGGCTGTCGCCAGCAGAAGCGGTGCCCAGACCGTTTGTGCGATGGTTGCACCCGCGACGGCTGTCCCGGCTGATCCTGCAGCGATCTTGAGTGCGCCCACCCAGATGAAGACTTGGCCGCGGGCCTCGATGGGTGCGTATTCGCTTCGCGCGGCGAGTGTTGCCGCGAAGAACATCGCGTTGGCGATCCCTGCCAGGCCGAAGGCAATGAGGGATGTGGGAAGCGTCGGAGTGAGCATCACCAGTATCAGCGTTGCCGCGACGAGTGCGGCGAGGGAGCTCATGAGAGGGTCTGCGTCGCGGCGAAGGGGCCGGAGCATGAGCGCTGCTGATCCGAGGAGATTCCCTATCCCATATGCCGCGACCAGTGTTCCGGCGGCTGAGGCCCCGCCGAACGCGGGAGCAGTTGCAACGGCGTAGATCGGTAGCGCGGCGACAGAGAATGCGACGGTCACGGTGAGTCCGAGTGTGCGGCGCAGCGGACCACGTGCCCAGATGAGGCGCAGTGTTCGACCGGGGGACGGCACCTCAACGGCCTTGTCGGGCGGCTCTTGCTTGGGGAGTGCGAGGACGGCTCCAGCACCAACGACGGCGGCTCCGGCCAGGACCAGTGTCGCGGTGAGTGCGTCGGATGCTGCCGCGATCCATGCCACTGCTGCCGGGCCGAGGGTGCCGCTGATCCCGTAGCTTGCGACGTCCCAGCTTTGTGCTCTGCGTTGGCTGCGCTGCCCGGGGCCGGCGATAGAGGGCAGGCGGCTGCTGATCCCGCCGGTGAGCATCGGCCCGAAGATGCCCGAGGCAAAGAGCAGCATGGCTGGACAGATCGCCCAGGCGACGGGCAGGAGCAGTGCAGCAGCACCGAGCAGCACCCCGTGGATGACGGCGGAGCACGCGATCACTTTGCGTCCGTCACGTGCTGTATCGAGGCGTCGTGCGATGAACGGGCCGAGCAGGTGGGGTGCGGTGATTGATGCTCCCAGGAGCCCGGCCAGCCAGCCCGGCATCCCGCAGGCGTGGGCGAGCAGCACAATGGCGACCACTGCGCCCCCGTCTGCGCTGCGAACCAGGGTTGCGGCGAAGACGTAGCGGGCCAGCGCACCGATCCGGCGGTCCTCCCTGCAGGGAACGCCGAGGCCAGCGCTACGGGTTAAGCCCGAGCTCATCGACAATCCTGCCAACACGGGCACGCTGCTTCGCAGTCAATCCTTGGAGGGGAAGAGGCAGGCACGATTGTGATGCCAGTCCCAGCTGTTCCGCTATTGCCGCAACAACCCGGATACTCCCGCCAAACTCGGCAAATAACTGCCACAACGGTGCCAGCCGTTCGGACTCCGCGAACGCATTGGAGGCCCGCCCTTCCAGGGCGGCCTGGGTGATCCGCATCGCCGGGGCGGGCAAAGTGCCGCCAATGACGGAGTACCAGGCATCGCACCCGGCAGCCAGTCCGGCGGCGGCCTTGGCGTCACCGGAAACTCCGATGGTCACGTGCGCAGGGACGGCGGCGCGGATTTCCTGAACCCGCGCGTGCGCCTGCTCCGGATCGGCCGGCACGCCGGGGATTTTGATGGAAGCGATTCCGGTCAGTTCCGCGATGCGTCCGTACAGTTCGGTCGTGAAGGTGAAGTGGGTGGTGCCCGGATTGTCATAGACGATGACGGGCAGCGACGAGTTCGCGGTGACGGTTTGGAAGAGTTCGAACACGTCATCGTCGGTGAGGGGTTGATAGGTCATGGGAGCCAGCAGGAGCCCGGAAGCTCCCGCCTGTTCTGCCCTTTCAGCGTTCGCGAGGACGTGTGAGGTCCGCAAGGCCCCGACACCAATGAACACGGGTGTTTCGTCGGCGTGCTCGACAGCAAGACGGGCCACACGGCTTCGTTCCTCACTGCTCAGATACGCGTAGGAGCCGGTGGATCCGAGCGCCGTGATGGAATCAACCTTCGCCTCCGAGAGCCGTTCGATCAGACGAACGAAGGCATGCTCGTCAACAGCATCATCTGCCAGAGGGGTCAGGGGGAAGGCACTCAAGCCGGTGAACATGGGTATAACTCCTTTGTTTGAATAACGGGGAAGCAAAGTCTGAGCCACCTGCCGCGGCTGGGCGGGCTGAGCTGCGGGTCACCTGTCAGCAGGTATTTCCCGCGCAGCGACAGTTCTGGCGGACGCGTCTAGTTGGAGGACTGCGGCCTACTTCGGTCCTTGGCTGATGAGGTCAGGGTCGGTGCGGGCGGCGGCGGGTTCGCGAGTGTGCGGTTGCCGTCGGCCACCGCGTTGCGCGGCGGCCCCGGCGAGGACGACGAGCGTGATGCCCCCGAATTGGGTGAGCGAGGGCTGCTGGTGCAGCACGAGCAGCCCGAGGAGCACCCCGATTGCCGGTTCGAGGGCCATCAGGGTACCGAACGCGGTGGGCGTCATCCGGCGCAGGGCGAGCATCTCAAGCGCCATTGGCAGCACCGGCATCAGGACGGCCAGTCCGAAAGCGACAGAGAGGACACCGAGGTTGAGATGTCCGGCGGACTGTGGGATGCCGACCACCGCTGCCGTGGCAGCTGCGACGGGAACGGTGAGTGAAAGCGCACCGATGCCCGTGAAGCGGTCGCCGATCCGTTGTGTAAGCACGATGTAGACGGCCCACCCGACGGCCGCGAGCCCTGCCAACCCGATACCGGCGAGGTTGATCTCACCAGCCCAAGGTTCGGTCAGAAGGACGACGCCCAGCAGCGCCAGGGCTGGCCAGATAAGCGCCCGTGCGCTGTGGCTGCGCACCGCGGCGACAGTCAGCGGACCGAGGAACTCGATCGCGACGGCGGTGCCGAGCGGGATGCGTTCGATGGAGGCGAGGAATGCGATGGTCATCAGTCCGGTGGCGACGCCCAGCCCCAGGAGCACGGGGATGTCGCGGCGGCGTAGCGCGCGCAATGGGGGCCGGGCAACGGCGAGAAAGATGAGTGCTCCCACGCTGAGTCTGAGCCAGGCTGTTCCGGCCGGCCCCACCGATGCGATCAGATCCACTGACAGGGCCGAGCTGAGCTGGACTGAGAGCATGGCGGCAACGGCCAGCCCCCATGGCGGCACAGGGACATTCTTGGGGACACGTTGGCTCACGGCCGGCCGCCCTGGGCCAGCCGGTCACCGATCGCGCGTATGCGGGGGTGGATGAGCATGTCAGTCTCTTTCGTTGGCTGGCGTGCCGGCGGTTATCAGGCGGCGGGCGACGCGGACATCGTGACCGAGTAGGGTCAGCCGGGCGGTCAGGTCCTCGGCTGCGGCGTGGAGCGCCTCATCGGTCATGGGTTCGAGCGCGTCGAGGATGAACAGCGCGGCGGTGGTGTTCTCGCCGAGCTGGGTGCGGCGTGCCTGGCGCCAGTTCCAGCGCCGGCAGGTCACTCCGGCGTCGTCGCACCACACGACCTCGCCAGGTTCCGGGTGTTCGATCACCGCGGCGTCGCCGGCGGCCGTATCGAAGGGCTCCGTGCCGGTAGCGCGGACCAGCCGGGGCGCACCGCTGTAGCGGTTTAGGTCCTCCCCGCCCAGCGGGATCTGGTGGAGCACCGAAACCGCGTTATAGAGGTCGGTGAGACGGTTCACCCGGGGCAACCCGGACACCGCACGGCGCAGGAGCGCCTCCAGGCTGTTGCGCGTGCGGCTGGGTTTGGGGCCGAAGGCCTGGTAAGCCTCGCGCCACGCAGCCACGTGTGGGAGCTGCTCAACCGGCCGGCCGTTGAGCAGCCCCCGGGCTGCGGACTCCGCCGCCTGGAGCATCTCCTCTCCGGCCTGGTCACTCGGGCCAGGGACGAGTCCGTCAACGGCCAGCAGCAACGCCCGGTAGTCGGGCCGCAGCGCGAACACGGCGGCGTCAACATGGCCGCCGTCGAGAAATTCCTGAAGCATGCCTGACTCAAGCATCGGACGCCTCCGGCCGGTGACCTGTCCCCACGCCCGGCTCGAAGACGGCCAGGGAGAACCTCGCCGGCTCCGTGCGCGGATTGGCGTAAGAGTGTGCCACGTCGCCCGGGAACGTCACCGCATCGCCCTCATCGAGGGTGAGCAATTGACCTGCGACCTCCACCGTGACCGTGCCCTGCTGGACCTGCAAAAGCTCCTTGGTGCCCGACGTATGGGCCTCGCTCACATGACGGTCGCCGGGATCCAGCGTCCAGTCCCACAGTTCAACCACGTCCGGCGGTTCGGTGCCGGCCACCAACACCCCGCGGCCGCCGTACTCACCGCTCCACAAAGCAGCGCCTTCACCACTGCGGGTGACCTTCACCGGCTTCGGCCGAGGGGGCTCGACCAGCGCGGGCAGCCCCACGCCGAGCGCGTCGCTGATCCTCAGCAGGGTTCCCACGCTGGGATTCGCGGCACCCTGCTCCACGTTGACCACCATCCTTCGGCTTACCCCGGCAGATTCCGCCAGCTGATCAAGCGTCCAGCCCCGCGACTGCCTCTCCTGCTTAACCCGGGCGCCGATTGCCAGCGCCAAGCTCGTTGTACTCTCATCCATAAGTGCATCATACTGCACTTTCAGTGCACTCGATGTCTGCCCGTCGTTAGGCCGCCGTCAACGAGTGGCCAAAAGACCCTCTTGAGCTTCGACGTCGCACCTCATGCCGCCAATCAGGACCAAGCCGTGCAGGACTCTCGTAGACGATCTCCAGTGAGAAACGCGACAGCGACCGCATCCGCTGCTGTCTTGGAAGACAACAGTTTTTCGACACTAGGCGCCGATGCCCCAAACGCTGAGCCGGGTCGGCGTGATTCCTAATCTCCTCATGGGGGAGTGGGTCCGCAACGCTCTGAACCGGCCAATTTGCGGTGTGTACAAAAGTGCCCACTTTGGGCTTTCGGACTCGGTCGTACCGGGGCCGGATCGGGCCGGATTCCGCAGGTTTCCGGGGGGAGTCCAGTGTTGGCAGGGGAGGGAATGCAGTTCGAGTCCCACCTCGGGCACGTGTTTTCACTGTTCAGGGGCTTGTGGTCCGCTGAATGTTTACAAATCTCCTTTTATGGGCCCCTGCTGGGGCCCATTTTTGTTGGTGGCGGCTGGTCTGGCGGCTCCTTCTCTTGCTTGGACAGCGGTATTGCTGTGTACTCCTTCATGGGCGGGAGCGCTTGGAACTGCATGACCTGCTGCGACTTGGGATCACTCGGGCCTCCCGTCTTGCTGTTTGTGTCGGGCGTGGTTGGCCTTGTACCTGTTCATCTCCTGGAGTTGCGGTGATGACATGACCTGCGGGAAGTTTCTGGGAGATTTTCTGGTCCTCGATTCGTTCCTTTTCTTGGCCGGAGAGAGGTGCACGGGTGTTGGTCCGGCAAAGGATGTGTGGACATTGTCCACGCCGATGTAACGTGATGCCGTAGAACACCGGTGACCTCCTGCCTGGTCCAGGCGAGAGCCGGAAAGGAGAAGCGATGAGCACCCCTCCATACCTGCGCTGGGACGAATCAGGCCAGCAGCAGCTCCTCGCCCGGGCTGAAGCGCTGCTCCAGCGGCGAAGACGGTGCCTGCTCGGAATAGCCGGGGCGCCCGGTGCCGGAAAATCCACCATCTCCGAATGGCTGCTGGAGCACCTGGACCATCCCCGGCAGGTCGCCCTGGTCCCCATGGACGGATATCACCTGGCGCAGTCGCTGCTCGTGGATCGCGGGCTGGAGCACCGCAAGGGCGCTCCGGAGACCTTCGACGGTGCCGGCTACGTCGCGTTGCTCCGCCGGCTGCGCTCAGAGATCTCGCGGGAAATCTTCGCACCGGTGTTCCGCCGTGAAGTCAACGACGCGATTGCCGGGGCCATCGCCGTCCCGCCGGAAACACGCCTGATCATCACCGAAGGCAACTACCTGCTCTTAGACGAGGCCCCCTGGAACGAGGTCGCATCCCTCCTGGATGAAACCTGGTTCGTGGAACTCGAACAGGGCGAACGCCTGCGCCGGCTCACCGCCCGGCACCTAAGATTCGACAACGACGCCGCCATCGCCGAATGGCGCGCAACCGGCAACGACGAACGCAATGCCCGCCTGGTAACACCAGGAAGCCAACGCAGCACGCTCGTCATCGAACACACACCCGCGACCGTCTCGGCGCCCGGCCGCGAGTAAGCGGCCAGAAACCCAGCCGCGGCTTCAGCGGGACTGCGGCGTTACTCACTGCCTGGAACACAAAATGCCCCCGAGATTCTTTGATGAGTGCCCACCCTAACGTGCCTTCGTAGCCCCTTCTGAGCGGCGGCTTGTCATTGTCACGGCTATCGGCGGCGTAGGCAGACTCACAGACTGCGGTAGTGACAGACTTCCGGTGTTGTGAACGCATTCTTCCCGTCTTGCGAAATGCAGGCAAGCCGCAGTTCTGTGCCCGGGGTTGGTGCTGGTGTTTTGGGTCTTGCTGTCAGGGCCGACGGGGGATTGGACGGTTTATTGAATACGCAACATCTGCCACGGACGCGGCTGTCCCGTCCTCGTCTGATTAGGAGGCCGCCGCGTTGGCCGGTGGTGAATTATCCAGGCCCAGCCAGGCCAGGGCTGCGGCGACGAGGGCTTCGGTTCCGGTCTTTAGGGTCGGCTGGAGGACGGGTAGGAACATCGGCGAGTGGTTGGCCGGAACGTCATCCAGCACCCGGCCGTCCCGTACGGCAGCCCTGTAGGTCTGCGGGTCCGTTCCGCCGATGCCCCAGTAGGTGTAGGGGATGTTGCCGGTCCGCGGAATATCGCTAAAGTCCTCGCTGGCGGTCTGGAGCTCGAGGCTGCCGGCCCGGTCGCCGAAGTAGGTGCTGAAGGCCCCGGCTACGCGCGTGGTTGTTGCCTCGTCGTTGACGGTGAGCGGAAAACTGTCGAAGGTTTCGAAGTCCGGTTCTTTGGGGGAGCCGCTGGCGGCGCACTCGGCTTGGACGGCGCGTCGGACAGAGTCGAGAATCCGCTGCCGGGTGGCGTCGGTGTAGGTGCGCAGGTTCAGTTCCATGACCGCCTGGTCGGGGATGATGTTGCTCTTGGTTCCGGCGTGAAGGCTCCCGACGGTGAGGACGGCAGGTTCGGTGGGCGGGGTTTCCCGGGAAATGATTGCCTGCAGGCGAAGGACGATCATGGCGGCTAGAACGACAGGATCAATGGTGTTCTGCGGCATTGAGCCGTGGCCGCCGCGGCCGTGGACTGTGATGCGGATGCTGTCGGCGCTGGATAAGACCGGGCCGGACCGGGTGGCGACGTGGCCCGAGACTCCGGGCAGAACGTGCTGGGCGAGTGCGACGTCGGGCGGGGGGATGCGATCAAGGAGAGCGTCGTCGAGCATGCCGCGGGCTCCGTCGCCGGTTTCCTCGGCGGGCTGGAACAGGGCCACGAGCGTGCCTCGCCACTGGTCCTGGTGCTCGGCGAGCAGTCTGGAGGCGCCCAGCAGGCATGCGACGTGAACGTCGTGTCCGCAGGCGTGCATGACGGGCACACGGTCCCCGACCTGGTCCTGAGCTGTGATGGTGCTTGCGTAGTCCGCGCCGGTCCGTTCCTGCAGGGGCAGCGCGTCCATGTCGGCCCGGAGTAAAACCGTTGGCCCGTTGCCGTTTTGCAGCACCGCAGTGACTCCTGTTCCCCCGATCCCGGTCTCCGTTTGGAAGCCGTAGGAACTCATGCTGCGCGCCACGTTGGCGGCGGTGCGGTGTTCCTGGTGTGAGAGCTCAGGGTTTTGGTGGAGGTCCTTGTAGAAGTCCTCCTGTTCCGGGCGGATTGACTCGTAGTGTTGCAATATCTGTTCGGTCGCGGCCACGAGGTCTCCTTTCGTCCGGCTCGAGCGTCCTGCCCTGCCCCCCCAACGTACGCCGGGCCGGTCCCACCTGCTAGGTCTTGCCCGGTTTGCGACGACGTCACGCAGCAACCCCCCGCCGACCCCGGTGGTGACGCCCAGCAGGGCGGCCGAAACGGGGTTCATGCCCGCGTCCAGGGCCGTGACTGCTCCGGTGGTACAGAACAGTGCCAGGCCGCCGGCGTCAAAGACCAGCAGTGTCCGCGGGAACCGCTGGACACGGCGTGCGAAAAAGTAGACCAGCAGTGCAGCGGCCACCGGCGGAACCAGGTACACCGGCTGGGTGAAAGGCGTCGGGGTAACGCCGATGATCAGGTCCCGCACCACGCCGCCCCCGAGCCCGGTCAGCGACCCCAGCAAGAGCGAGCCCACTATGTCAAAGGGCCGCCGCGCGGCCAGCAGGCCCACCGGCGCTTTCTTAGGGAGCGCTTTCGCGCCCTGAGCGGCGGCTCCGTCTTTGGCCATCAGTCTCCTCGCTCCCGAAGTTGACCTAAAGCGGTTGGGATTTCGTATGCCCGAGGACAGACCAAATTGGTGGAAGCTTTACATAAGATCCGCTATCAACTCCCGCCCTGCAGAGTGGCCCATGGCCGATAGCGGAGGTGCCATCCCGGCGCCGTGATGCTGGACTCCTTGGCTGCTTCGGGGGAATAGCGGGGGCTGTGGCGGTCTTGTTCTAACCGGGGCGTCGACAACCGGCTGCCTCGTGAAAGGACCTCATTGCCCACTCCCTTTATCCCGTTCACCATGCGCGCTACTGTCCGCGACGACCACAAGCGCTCTTTCCGCACGGACATAGAACGTCTTACCGGCGGTCATCGCGGGTGGGCGCCGCTGGACGTCGTCAAATCCACCGACACCCAGGCGCTGCTGCGAGGAGCGATCGCTCAAAGCGTTCACACCGCTACGGACGCGAGCCTCGCCCGCTACCTCCAGGATCGCTTTGTCGCTGATAACGATATTTATTTGGATCTCACCGTCTGCATCGGACGCTAGCAGACGCCCACGCAAGCCCCGGACCACGCTGGTCCGGGGCGTTTCCATGTGATCGAAAGGCAGCCGGGCACGTACCGTCTCGCCCCTTGAAGGCATCGTGGCCAATTAGTGCAACGCTCTGGACCATGCAGCGGCAGCGCTGAATGACGTGGCGTCCCCGGCTGTGATGCGGGTGTGAGGCAGGGAAGGTGTTCCAACCAGTGAAAGTCCAGGTGGGACTGCAAGGCGGGACATCCTAGGGTTGAAATTCCTCTACTCCCGCAGACCGGGTAGTCAATGCCAGCAACGGACGGAGCCCCATTGGTTGACATTGCAGTCGAGCAGGTTCGCCAAGTAACATCTCCCGCAGCCATCACACCGGTTATTCCGGGTTTCCACCCTGACCCCACAATCTGTCGGGTCGGCTTCGACTATTTCCTGGCAACGTCGAGCTTTGAGTACTTCCCCGGAGCGCCGATCTTCCACAGCCGGGACCTCGTAACTTGGGATCAGATCGGGAACATCCTCACCCGGCGGAGCCAGTTCGCTGTTGGGGACGGGCGTCCTTCAGGCGGGATCTTCGGCTCAACGCTCAGGCATCACAACGGTGAATTCTGGTTCGTCACCACGAACATGAGCGACTTCGGTGGCGGTCATTTGCTGTTGCGGTCCAAGGAGGCTGCCGGCCCGTGGAGCGACCCAGTACAGATACCGGGAACGCTGGGCATCGACCCGGATATCGCGTGGGACAGCGACGGAAGTTGTTACCTCACCTGGGTGGGGTTCGGCCCCGGCGAGAATGAGTCCGGTATCGTCCAGGCGCGGCTGGATCCCGACGCTGGCCGCCTCTTGGAATCTCCCAGGAAGGTGTGGCAGGGAACAGGGTTGGCCTACCCGGAGGGGCCGCACTTGTATGAGGAGGGCGGCTGCTGGTATCTGGTTTTGGCCGAAGGCGGCACGGAACGCGGTCATGCCGTTTCTGTCAGCCGTGGCAGCAGTCCCGCAGGTCCTTTCGAACCGCATCCGAACAACCCCATCCTCAGTCATCGAAGCATGGCGGCGCCCGTCCAGAGTGTCGGCCACGCGGACCTGGTCGAAACGGTCGATGGTGATTGGGCCGCGGTCTACCTCGGTGTTCGTCCCCGAGGCGTTGTTCCTGGCTTTCACGTCCTGGGTCGAGAAACTTATGTTGCGGGTATCTCCTGGGACCAGGGTTGGCCGCGGTTCGATGAGGACCGTTATCAGGTTCCCGTCGTCGGGTCTTCGTTTATTGACGTTTTCTCTTCAGGCAGCCTTCACCCGCGGTGGATTTCACCCGGCCAGGACCCGGCTTCGTTTACGGCCGAAACCCCCGAAGGTCTCCTTATCAGGCAGAGCCAGACTGGCAGCGTTCCCATCTTGGCAACCAGGGTCCTCGGACACGTTTGGGATGCACGCGCGTCAGTTCTTCTCTCGGGTGACGAGGCGGTCAGGTTCCTCCTGAGGATGGACGACTTCCATTGGTATGGCATCGAAGCCTCCGGACGCCAAATCCGGGTCGTGGCCCAGATCGGACCCCTTCAGCAGGTGGTAGCGACAGCGGAAATCGACCCAGCCCCTGGACCATTTCAGCTGGAAATCGCATGCAACGACTCACCCTTGGCGGGCCAACCGGGCATAAATACTGGGCCGGACGAAGTCACATTGGGCTTTCGAGAGCACGGCGAGCTGACGACGCTCTCGCGGATGGACGGCCGGTATCTGTCCACAGAGGTCGCCGGCGGGTTCACCGGCCGCGTTGTCGGACTGGCGGCAACCAGCGGCAGCATTGTCATCGAACGGTTCGAATACAACCATCACGATTAGCGCCGCTCGAGTTCGTCCATCCCTGAGAGTCTCCGGCCCCATTTAAGGCACGATTGCGCTCTCCCAGCCAGTGCGGGAGCTCCACACTCGGGGATGAATGCGTGCGAACCTAAACGCCGGCTTCGACGGCTCGTCAAACAGTGGAATGTGAATGACTGCTGGTCGCATTCGTGGACTCATCGCACGAGGGATGCTGCGCGGCTGACCGCCGGCGGTTCTCCAGGATCAGTGGCAGAAGGGCCGCAGGAGAGGCAGCAACGGCGGCGGCCTGCGAGGCTTCCTCGGCCTCCCCGTATCCCCAGAGTGCGAATATTGTGGGGATTCCGTGTATAGCTGCTCCCGCGACGTCGTAGCTTCGGTCTCCGACCATTGCGGGACTGGAGATGTCTACGCCTTTGGAATGGAGCCGAAGCAGCAATTCGGTGATGACGTCTGCCTTGCTCGCTCTTCCCTCGCTATCTGACGCTCCGCATACGGTGATGAAGTGGCAATCAATTCCGAACATTCGTGCCAGTCTTATTGCTTGATCTTCAACCTTGGATGTGGCTACGGCCATCGGAATGCCGGCCGAATGTAGGCATTCGAGTAGATCGATGATCCCTTCGTAGGGGCTGGACTGTTCGGCGCCATGATCGGCGTACGCTTTGCGATAATGTTGGAGGGCCTTTCGGGCCGTCTTTTCGTCCAGTTGTGTGACTGATCTGAAGGACTCGATCATGGGCGGACCAACGAATCGGCGCAGTATGTCCATGCTGGGGACCGGCGCGCCCACAGCTGCCAATGCCTGTGCAGCACTTGTTGTAACGCCCGGTGCTGAATCCAGGAGCGTGCCGTCCATGTCGAACAAGATGCAGCTGATGCCAGTGAGAGACGGCCGGGCTTGATGAAGTGTCATTTTTTCGAGGCTTTCGGTCTTGAAGTTGTTTCCGTTCCGGTTGAGTCCGGGGGATTATTGCGGTGAAGGGCAGGCATGGATCAAGTGAGTCTTGATCAGATTGATCAGAGGATTCTTGCGGAGCTTACGAAGAACGCTCGCATGAGCCATGCAGAGCTGGCGACCAAAGTCCTCCTTTCGAGGAACGCTGTGCGCCAGCGGATCGAGCGGATGGAACGGCAAGGGTATATCCAGGGGTACACGATTGTTGCCGGCCCTCCGGGCCAGGGCCCGGTGTCCGCCTTCCTGATGGTTTACAGGAAGGACCGGGTGCGGGGGGCGGACGTCATCTCCGTGTTGCGGTCGATTCCCGAGGTGGTTCTGTGCGATGTCGTGAGCGGTGACTTTGATCTTCTGGTGAGGGTCGAGGCCCGGTCGCTGGCGAGGGTTCAGGAGATCTGGGAGCAGATCGCTGCTATTCCCGGAGTCACGGACACGGTGACGGCCATGACGCTTTCCAGTTTCATCAGGCGGGGCGCCGGAGGTGCCCGCGCCACGGAGTGAAAGTGATCAGACTCCGGTCATGTTTGGATTTCTGACAGGCAGCACGGCGGAGTCCAGCAGTGACCGAGCTGCGTCCCGATCCAAGAAGTTCTTTCTGGTGACGATGTCCAGAATGGTTGATCCGTCCTGGAGGGCTTCCTTGGTGCGCAGTTTTGTGCCGGCTGCTCGGAGGAACTGGAGGGGCGCAGGCCCTCGGCCGCGCCCCTCCAGTTCGATCAGTTCTTGATGCAGATGACTTTGGGCTGGGTCATCTCCTCATACGCGAAATGGACGCCCTCCCTGCCCATGCTCCCGTACTTAGCCCCGCCGAATGGCATGCCGTCGAACCGGTAATCAGAGGAATCATTGATCATGACGCCGCCTGCTTCGAGCTGGCGGGCCGCATCCATGGCCCTGGCCAGGGAGTCGGTGAATATGCCCGCATGAAGACTGAACTCGATGGCATTGGCGACGTCGATGGCCTCTTCGAAGGTGTTGAATTTACGAAGCATGACCACAGGGCCGAAGACCTCATCCCTCCACAGGCTGCTGTCCGCCGGGACGGCTTCCAGGACGGTCGGCTGAAGCACATTGCCGTCCGTGACGTTGCCTGAGAGCAGGACGGCGCCGGCGCCGAGGGCCAGGTCCAGTTTGGACCGGAGCTCCTGCAATGCTGTGGGGCTGATCATGGGTCCGACATCCGTCTGTTCATCCGATGGATCTCCGGCAACCAACCGCGCCGTTGCCTCCAGGAAGCGCTGGCGGAACGCGCCGTACACGGGGGCGGCCACGAGGATCCGCTGCACCCCCACGCAGTTCTGGCCGGCGGCCCAAAATGCTCCGGAGACGCAGGATGCCACGGCTTTCTCGATGTGTGCATCGTCCAGGACGATCACGGGTGCGTTTCCGCCGAGATCCATGGAAAGCTTCTTCAGGCCTGCCGTGCGGGCGATACTCTCCCCAGTGGAGAACCCCCCGGTGAAGGACACCATTCGTACGTCCCGGGACCGAATGATTTTTTCGGCCACTTCCCGGTCGCCGTGAACAATCGTGAGGGCTTCCGGCGGGAGGCCGGAGCTCACGAGGGCGTCCGTGAGCAGCTGGGCTGACAGGGGAGTCAGCGCAGAGGGTTTGAGGATCACGGCGTTTCCTCCGGCGATTGCCGGGCCGATCTTGTGTGCCACCAGGTTGAGGGGGTCGTTGAAGGGAGTGATCGCGGCAATGATGCCCAGTGGTTCGCGGGAGTACCATCCTGTGCGGTCCTCTGAGCCCTCGTAGGAGTCAAAGGGTATGACTTCACCGGCGTTCCGGCGTGCTTCGGCAGCCGAGAGGCGGAGCGTGTTGACCGCGCGCAGTACTTCCTTCCGCGCCTGGCGGATCGTCTTACCGGCCTCGGACACAATTGTTTGCGCGAACTCCTCGTTGCGCTGCTCGATCTCCGTTGCGGCGCCGTCCAGTATCTTCCCGCGTGCGTTGCGGGACAGAGCCCGTGCCTTCCGGGCGCCGATGCGGGCCGTTTCGATCACGGCATTGCCGGCGGTGGCTTCGGTCAGCGAAACCGCGCCGACCACTCGGCCGTCGTAGGGGCTCATCACGTCGCGGAACTGCGGCAGCGCCGTTTCCGTCGAGCACAGCGTTGATTCAGACATTTGCGGCTACTTCCTTGCTGGCTGCGTGCATTGCGATGATGTCAGAGAGCAGGGCGTAGGCGGTCTCCACACGGCCGGCTCCCGGTCCGGAGACGGTTACGGGGCCCAGAAGGTCGGTGTCGAAGGACACGGCATTGGTTGCGCCGGAAACTCCGGCCAGCCCATGGCTGAGGGGGAGTGCTACGGGGGAGACGCCTGCGGTCACTGACCCGTCCGGGTTCCGCCGCGCTGAACCCACGAGCTTCCAGCGGCGTCCCTCGCGGGTTGCCTTCTGGATATTCTCCGGCGTCACTGTCGAAATCCCCTCCCGCTGAACGTCCTTTAGTTCGATGCCTGCGTCGAGCAGCTCGTTGGCGAGGATCAGTACCTTGAGCTGAACGTCGTATCCCTCGATGTCGGCTGCGGGATTGGCTTCGGCGTAGCCGAGTTCCTTTGCCTCGCTGATGGCCTCTTCGAAGTCCAGTCCGGATTCCATCCGCCCGAGCACATAGTTGCTGGTGCCGTTGAGGATGCCTTCGAACCCGTTCAGCTTCAGCCCCGCGAACATTTTCTTGGCCAGGCGGATGACTGGAGTGCCGCTCATGACGGCACCCTCGAATTCGAAGTGCACGCCGTTCTGTTCGGCCAGGGCGGTCAGTTCGGCGCCGCGGAGGGCAACCGGGCCCTTGTTCGTCGTGCAAACGCTCTTGCCGGATTCGAGGGCCCAGCGTACGTGCGAAACTGCTGGCTCGCCGTCGTCGGGATTCGTGAACGTGGCCTCGCAGATGATGTCGGCGGTGCAGTCACGGATAACTAATTCGTTATTGGTGTCCGCGGACCCGCCATGGGCGGCGAAAGTTTCGCTTCCACCGTCCAAATTGAGTGCGATGCCGAGGTCGATCCCCTCGGGCTGGACCAGCGAGCCGAGACGCAGGTCGGTGATGGCCACGACACGCAGGCCGAAGCCCAGCTCGGAACGAAGTGTGTCACCGCGTGTTGCGACCAGTTCGGCCAGCGTCCTGTTGACGCCCCCGAAGCCGATCAGCGCAATGTCATAGGTGGTCATGGTGCTCCTTAAGTCAGATACATCGGTCCTCCAATGCTCACCGCATTCCATGTCCGTCAGTGCATGTCATTGTGACCGAACAGCCGGGCGAACTGACCATCTGTGTGCCGATTCGGCAGCAGCGCCGCGAGGTAACTTAGGTGCAACATAAGCATGTTGAAATGTTTTTAATGACCCAAAAGCCGTTTTCGTGTTACTTTCATCACTACCGCCACTGCACAGCCCGAGGCGCCCTGCCCCCAAGCCGGGGCGATGTGCGCATCTTTCGCATCAGACCTATCCACTCACCTGGGAGAAACCATGGAACCGTCATCACCTGTCCAGCTAGACACACAGCCCACGTTTCCCCCGTCGACCGACACTGGGCTCCGGCGGTCCATGGGGGCACGCCATCTGGTCATGATCGCCATGGGCGGGGTGATCGGCTCAGGGCTGTTCCTGAGCTCGGGCTACACCATTTCCCAGGCCGGACCGCTCGGCGCGGTCATCGCCTATCTGGTCGGCGCCTTCGTTGTGTACCTGGTTATGGCCTGCCTCGGCGAGCTTGCCATCGCGTATCCGGTTTCAGGCGCCTTCCACATTTACGCGGCGAGGTCGATCGGGCCGGCCACAGGGTTCGCCACGGCCTGGCTGTACTGGCTCTGCTGGGCAGTGGCCATCGGATCGGAGTTCACTGCCTCCGGTCTCCTCATGCAGCGCTGGTTCCCGGATGTTGACGTCTGGGTGTGGTGCGTCATCTTCGCCTCGATCCTCTTCGGATTCAATGCAGTTTCCTCGAAGTTTTTCGGCGAGTCCGAGTTCTGGTTTGCCATCGTCAAAGTCGGCGCCATCGTGGTCCTCATCGTTCTTGGTGGCGCGGCGTTGTTCGGCATCCACCCGCTCAGTGAGGGAGGTAGCCACCCGTTCATGTTTGAGAATTTCAACACCTCCAGCGGTCTCTTCCCCAACGGTTTCAGCGGCGTCCTAGTCACTGCACTTGCAGTGTTCTACGCCTTCTCCGGCTCGGAACTCATCGGTGTGGCAGCGGGGGAAACAGCTGACCCCGCCACCAGCATCCCCAAAGCGATGCGCAGCACAGTCATCCGCCTGCTGATCTTCTTCGTCGGGGCAATCGCTGTCATCGCAGCTACCATCCCTTTTGATCAGGTAGGCCTGGATGAAAGCCCGTTCGTGACTGTCTTCTCATCCATAGGCATTCCTTTTGCCGCCGACATCATGAACTTCGTCATCATCACCGCCCTCCTCTCCGCTGGAAACAGCGGCCTCTTCTCCTGCGCACGGATGCTCTACTCCCTTGCCGATGAGGGGCACGCCCCCCGGGCGCTGAAGAAACTGACCCGGGGCGGTATCCCCCTAATCGCGCTTTCAGTCAGCATGCTCGGAGGCCTTGCGTCGCTCATCAGCAGCGTCGTTGCGCCCGAAACGGTCTACCTGGCTCTCGTTTCAGTGGCAGGTTTCGCCGTCGTCGGGGTCTGGATGTCCATCACCGCCTCGCACTTTTTCCACCGGAGGTCCTTCGTCAGGAACGGCGGCGATGTCGCCGCCCTTGCCTACAAGGCCCCGCTGTTCCCGCTGGTGCCCATCCTGGCCTTTTCGCTCTGCGTAATTTCGCTCATCGGCATCGCTTATGACCCCAACCAAGTAGCAGCCCTCTATTTCGGAGTTACCTTTGTTGGCGCCTGCTACGCCTTCTTCTACTTCAAGTACGGACGCAAGGCGCGCGCAAACCAACTGTCCTAATGCCGCCATCAACCATCGCCTACCCAGCTTCTCGGCCGGGGACTTTCGTCCCCGGCCGAGAAGCCGTCCAACGGATAAACCATGAATTCACAAGACCTGAGGCAACGCGTACGCAGTTCGGGCCTCGACGCCGGCAGCTGGCTGTAGATTGACGCAGCAGCTTTCGAGTCAAACGTCCGGAACCTCCTGTCTATGATCGATAACCGGGCGCTCCTGTGCGCAGTGGTCAAGTCCCATGCATACGGACATGGAGCTGACCTTTTACTCCCTTCCCTTGTTCGTCTAGGCGTTCCCTTCGTCGGAGTAGGAAGTAACGAGGAGGCAGCCATTGCACGCCGCTGCGGTTTTGCGGGCCGGATATTGCGTGTCCGTGCCGCGGCTCCGCAGGAGATCAAGGCCGGCATGCGTCACGGAGTCGAAGAACTTGTTGCCGACCCGCAGAGCGCCTGGGAGATGCACAAGATCGCTGCCGAGGCCGGGACGGCGATCCGCATTCACCTCGATATCAACGCTTCCGGGATCAGCAGGCACAGCCTCGACGTCTCGTCCACGCTTGGGCGGGCATCTGCGGTAGGGATCGTGAGCCACCCTGGGCTCATACTGGCCGGGATCATGACTCATTTTCCCAAGGACGATACCGGCCATATCGAAACGGCTCTACTTCGTTTCCGCAGTCAGGCGTTGACGCTGCTCCAACTGACCGGAACGCGCCGGGAGGACGTGCTGCTCCACTGTGCCAACTCCTACGCCGCGCTGCACGTCCGCGGCTCGTGGCTGGACATGGTCCGTGCCGGGGCAGTCCTCTACGGCGATTCGGAACCTACAACAGGGCACTTCCAACGGTGTTTGGCCTTCAAAGCCCGGATCGCTTCCATTAATAGCTATGCAGCAGGTACCAAGGTCGGCTACGGGCTAACCCACACCTTGGACCGGGACTCAAGGCTGGCATCAGTGACAGCGGGTTACGGAGATGGTTACCGGCGGGCACTGGCCAGCCAAGGCAGCGTGCTTGTCCGCGGCCGACGCGCTGCCATAGTCGACATCGTTTCGATGAATTCCATGGTTGTCGACGTCACCGACGTGGCGGGAGTTTCCCCTGGAGACGAAGTCGTGCTGTTCGGGCGGCAGGGACGCGCAGAAATCGCTCCCGCAGAACTGGAAGCAGCGAATTCAGCGATACTCGCTGACCTCTACACTGTGTGGGCGCAAGGAAACCGCGTCCTGGTCAACAATGAAGACATGTGAGAATAGGCGTAGTCATCGGGCGGAAGGAGCACGGAGCATGGATTCTTCCTCGGAAGCGTCGTCCATGGCCCAAGGACTTCGAATAGTTCGGTTGGTCGCAGACCGGGAGAAGCGGGGCAGGCGGCTTCTCGGCGTTTCCCAGCTCGCATCCGAGCTGGATATGGAACAAAGCCGCGTCTCACGGCTGACGCAGGAATTGTGTGAGCTGGGACTGCTGGAGCGAGTCGAACGCGGTCCCTTCCGAACCGGTCCACGTTTTTTCAGCCTGGCCGCAGCGCTGAATACCGGCTGGGTCCGCGAATCAAAAACCGAACTTGAGGCCTTAGTTGCTTCTTTCGGCCTTAGATCCAGAGTTTCCGTCCGTGATGGCTTCCGGGTCGTTCTCCTGCGGGCCTCCAGTAACGATGCGGTACCCGGCAGCTTCGTGAAACCCGGCATGGTGACGCCCGTGTGGTGTACCGGCTCCGGACGGGCCTTGCTGTGGGACGACCAACAGCCAGCCGTGGAAGTCCTTCTCCAGGATGTCAACTTTATCGGCGTAGGCGGTCCGGGGGCGGCCCATTCGCCGCAAGAAGTCGCCGAACTGATGGACCGGGACAGGGCGCGGGGCTTCATTGTCGCGGAGGAAGAATTCGAGCACGGAATCTACGAACTGGCCGTTCCGGTCCGCAACCCTGAAGGATCGATTCTTGCCGCGCTCAGCGTCCTCGGCAGCCGGGCCGAGATCAAACCCAGCACCAATGACATTGCAAAGGCCCTTACGGCAGCAGCCGAGCGGCTGGGGTCCTTTGAGGGCCGTCCCCGGGGTAACGCGGTCCGGAAGGGCCTTGCCAGCTGATATGAGTTGAGTCTGTCCTTCACAAACACCTCCGGAGATGTCAGGACGGGATGTATCAGATTCCCTTGAGGACCTGAGGTTGATCCGCGGGATCCTCCCGACACCTTCGGAGGTGTTTGTTATGTCTGTTCAGGGCGTGGTGACCGGTGAATCACCCGTTGTTGTTGCTGTCGACGTTGGCAAGAGGACGGTCGCGTTGTCGGTCACCGATGCCGCCCGGCACCGCCTGTTGGGTCCGGTGGACTTCGAGATGACCGGACGGGGCCTGGACGGGATCC
>NZ_JAFKON010000039.1 GCF_022803015.1 Arthrobacter humicola | reverse complement strand
CCGTCACACCTAGCTCATTTTCAACCGATGCCTGAGCTGTTTGAATATGACTTGTTTCAAATGCAATCCTCGGCCGAAAGCCATGATGACGGCAAAGTTCCGTGACCACTTGTCGAAAGCCATATCCCTCTTTCAGCATAATAAATGGGGCATCTTCCAGAAGATGAAACGGGGCAGACCCTTCTTGTTCCGCTTGATTGATGATTTCATTGAGTTCATCCGTCAACCACGGTTGAGCCGTTTGCGGAATGGCGAGGAGAAGCGGCTCTGTCAGCATTTGTTTTGTTTTCAATGATTCATGCTCGACAGGCAGAGAAAGAATCGCCAGATCCAGTTTCCCAGCGAGTAAACGTCTTTCTAGCTCACGAGGCGATTCTTCTATCAAATGAACGTGAACGTGCGGATACGTTTGACAATAGGTTTTTAATAAACTTGGCAGGACATATCCCCCTGTGACAGCTGGCGCAC
>NZ_JAFKON010000038.1 GCF_022803015.1 Arthrobacter humicola | reverse complement strand
GGCGACACCGTCACCATCGCCACGGCGCTGCGGCTCAGCTGCAACATCCCGTTCGCCGAACTGGCGGTCGATCTCGGCGACGACGCCATCCGTGCCGAAGCCGAGAAGTACGGCTTCAACACGCAGTTCTCGATGCCGCTGCAGTCCACGGCATCCACTTATCCCGACGCGCCCAACGCTCCCCAGACCGCCCTCAGCGGCTTCGGTCAGGGCGACGTGCGCGCGACGCCGCTGCAGATGGCGATGGTGTCCGCGGGCATCGCGAACGGCGGACTCGTCATGAACCCGCGCATGATCGACCGGGTGATCAGACCCGATCTGTCGGTCGCGAGCGAGGGAAGCAGCAGCGAGTTCGGGCGGGCGCTCGAAACCGACATCGCGGCGCAGATGGTGTCGATGATGACGGCGAACGTCCAGGACGGCGCAGCATCGAATGCAAGAATAGACGGGGTCCCGGTCGCGGGTAAGACC
>NZ_JAFKON010000037.1 GCF_022803015.1 Arthrobacter humicola | reverse complement strand
ACCTCCTTTCTAAGGAGCACCTACAACTTTCTCTGCCCCGTGTATGCGGGTGTGGTGGGGTTGTCAGGAGTACGCCCGTTGCGCAGACGCAAGTTCTGCGGCGGGTGCTCACGGGTGGAATATCAACAAATAGCGGCCGCCGGTTCTTCGCCGGCACCCAGTACGGTCCCCTGTGCTTCCCTTGGAAGCGCGGTGGTCCTGGAACGGTGCGGGAGAGGGGATCAGCGGTTTAGTGTTTGGCACACTGTTGGGTCCTGAGACAACAGGACCATGGCCTGCGGGTTCCCTTACGGGGGAGCCTGGGGGGTGTGGGGCTGGTTTGTTTCTGGTTTCCTGGCTGCACCGATCACACGGTTGTTCCCTTTTGTGGGGCGTGTGTGGGGTGTGTGGTACGGGGTTGTTGTTTGAGAACTACATAGTGGACGCGAGCATCTTTTATAAGAAGCAATTTCCAAGAATATGAACCTGGATCTGTCG
>NZ_JAFKON010000036.1 GCF_022803015.1 Arthrobacter humicola | reverse complement strand
GACCAGGATGCCGACGGAGTCGTCGTGCGCTTCGAGCGGGCGCCCGAGGAGCGGTTCACGCTCGTGGTCGCCGCCGACGGGATCGGTTCGCGAACGCGCGGACTCGTCTTCGGCGACGAGCCGCAGATCCGCTCGCTGGGGCTCGAGACGACGTACGGCACGATCCCCCGCACCGCCGCGGACGACGACTGGTGGCGTTGGTACTCCGCGCCGGGCGGCCGGTCGATCACCCTGCGGCCCGATCCGCACGGCGCGATCCGCGCGACGATGTCGGTGGTCACCGACCGCGAGCGCCCACGGACCGACCGCGGCGATGTCGACGCGCAGCGCCGCCGCTTGCGCGAGACCTTCGCCGATGCCGGCTGGGAGGCGGCGCGCGTGCTCGACGGCTTCGACCGCGCGGAGGAGCTGTACACCGACGCGATCGGTCAGGTGCGGGCTCCCCGCTGGTCGAACGGTCGGGTCGCGCTGGTGGGAGA
>NZ_JAFKON010000035.1 GCF_022803015.1 Arthrobacter humicola | reverse complement strand
TCAACCGAGGGGTAGAGCGGGTGGGCGGCGGCGAGGGCCTGAACCCGGGTGCGCAGACCGGAGAGGTCCGCGCCGGCGTCGGCGATCAAAGCCTCAGCGATGATATCGGCAACCTCGGCGAAGGCCGGCTCGCCAAAACCGCGGGTCGCCAGCGCCGGGGTGCCGATCCGCAGCCCGGAGGTGACCATCGGCGGGCGCGGATCGAACGGGACGGCGTTGCGGTTGACGGTGATGTCGATTTCCGCGAGCCGGTCCTCGGCCTGCTGACCGTTGAGCTCGCAGTCGCGCAGGTCCACGAGGACCAGGTGCACGTCGGTGCCGCCGGAGATCACGTTGATCCCCTGCGCGGTCACGTCGTCCTGGACCAGCCGCTCGGCAAGGATCCTGGCACCGGCCAGGACACGCTCCTGGCGTTCCCTGAACTCTTCGGACGCGGCGATCTTGAAGGCCACGGCCTTGCCGGCGATGACGTGCTCCAGCGGGCCGCCCTGCTGCCCGGGGAACACCGCCGAG
>NZ_JAFKON010000034.1 GCF_022803015.1 Arthrobacter humicola | reverse complement strand
CCTTCCCCGGGCTGACGCTGGTCCTGCCGGACGTGCTCGGCACCAAAGTGGGAAGGCTCATCGCTGCTGAATTCGCCGACCCGAAGCGGCTCGCCGCGCTGGGCACCGCCCGGTTCATCCGGTTCGCGGCCGCCCGGGGGCTCCAGGTGCGCCAGCCGCTGGCCGAACGGCTTGTGGATGCCGCCCGCGACGCGCTGACCACGGTGGACGCACCGGTGGCCCGACGCGTTCTGGCCGCCGATCTGGCCCTTCTGGCGGAACTCAGCACACAGATCGACGCATCCGAGGCCGAACTCGCCCGGCTGCTGCCGCTGAGCCCCTTCGCAACGCTCACCACCACCCCGGGCTGGGGCGTGGTCCGCGCCGGCAACTACGGCGGCGCCCTGAGCGACCCGCACCGCTGGCCCGGGCCGTCACAGATCTACCGGGCATCGGGTCTGTCCCCCACCCAGTACGAATCGGCAGGCAAACGACGCGACGGATCCATCAGCAGGGAAGGCAACGTGGCCCTACG
>NZ_JAFKON010000033.1 GCF_022803015.1 Arthrobacter humicola | reverse complement strand
TCACCCGTTGTTGTTGCTGTCGACGTTGGCAAGAGGACGGTCGCGTTGTCGGTCACCGATGCCGCCCGGCATCGCCTGTTGGGTCCGGTGGACTTCGAGATGACCGGACGGGGCCTGGACGGGATCCTCACTCTGATCAAAAGCAGGCTGGCCGGGATGGATGTTCCCGTGAGAGTCGGGATCGAAGCTGCCGGGCATTACCACCGGCCGCTGCTCACCCCGTCCGTGTGGCCCGCGGACTGGCAGGTTCTGGAGCTGAATCCCGCGCACGTGGCCGAGCAGCGCAGGGTCCAGGGACGCCGGCGGATCAAGACCGATGCCCTGGATCTGGAAGCGATCACCGAGCTGGTCCTCAGCGGCAGGGGCCTTCCTGTGACTGCGCGCGAGGCTGTGATCGGTGAACTCGGCGCGTGGGCGGCGCACCGGACCCGCAGGGTCCAGGCGCGGACCGCGACGAAGAACCAGCTGCTGGGCCAGCTGGACCGGGCCTTCCCCGGGCTGACGCTGGTCCTGCCGGACGTGCTCGGCACCAAAGTGGGAAGGCTCATCGCTGCTGAATTC
>NZ_JAFKON010000032.1 GCF_022803015.1 Arthrobacter humicola | reverse complement strand
GGCACCGGCCAGGACACGCTCCTGGCGTTCCCTGAACTCTTCGGACGCGGCGATCTTGAAGGCCACGGCCTTGCCGGCGATGACGTGCTCCAGCGGGCCGCCCTGCTGCCCGGGGAACACCGCCGAGTTGATCTTCTTGGCGATCTCGGCGTCGTTGGAGAGGATGATGCCGCCGCGCGGACCCGCGAGGGTCTTGTGCGTCGTGGAGGTCGTGACGTGCGCGTGCGGGACCGGGGACGGGTGCAGCCCGGCCGCGACGAGCCCGGCGAAGTGCGCCATGTCCACCATCAGATACGCGCCCACCGAGTCCGCGATCCGGCGGAACTCGGCGAAGTCCAGCCGGCGGGCGTACGCGGACCAGCCGGCCACGATCAGCGCCGGCTTGTGCTCCTGGGCCAGGCGCTCGACCTCGGCCATGTCGATCCGGTGGTCCTCCTCACGGACCTGGTACGGGACGACGTTGTACAGCCGGCCGGAGAAGTTGATCTTCATCCCGTGGGTCAGGTGCCCGCCGTGCGCCAGGTTCAGCCCCATGATGGTGTCCCCGGGCCGGATCAGGGCGTGCATCACCGAAGCGTTCGCCTGCGC
>NZ_JAFKON010000031.1 GCF_022803015.1 Arthrobacter humicola | reverse complement strand
GCGGTCAGCAGGAACTTGACCACCACGTCGTCCCGGTCGGCCTGGGTGGCCTGGTCCATGCCGGGGACGAAGTGCAGCGCGTAGTAGAGCACGGCCGGGATGATCCCGGCGGCGCCGTTGGTGGGGGCGGTGACGACCCGGCCGCCGGAGGCGTTTTCCTCGTTCACGGCCAGGGCGATCAGGTTGACCCACTCCTGCCAGTACTTCGGATCCCGGTACTCGGGGTCCTGGCCGAGGGTTTCCTTCATCAGGCGCTCGTGCCAGTCGGGGGCCCGGCGGCGGACCTTAAGCCCGCCGGGCAGCAGCCCTTCGCGCTTGAGGCTGACCTCGACGCAGCCTTCCATCACCGAGTAGATGTGCAGCAGCCCGTCCCGGATTTCCGCTTCGGTGCGGGAGGCGCGCTCGTTGACGAACATGATCTGCCCGATCGAGAGGCCCTTGGACTGGCAGCGGCCCAGCAGTTCCGCGGCCGTGCGGAACGGCAGCGGCAGTTCCTTCTTGGATTCGTCGAGCTCCTTCAGGGCCGCGTCCTCCTCGCCCTCGCGGACAATGAAGCCGCCGCCCACGGAGAAGAACGTCGCCTTGTGCAGGACTTCGCCGTCGGCGTCGGAGACCGTGAACGTCATGCCGTTGGTGTGCCGGGGCAGGATGGTCAGCGGCCGCAGGACCATGTCCTGCACCCCATACGGCAGTGGCACGGAACCAGCCAGCTGCAGGGTGCCGGTCTCGGCGATCGCGGCCAGCCGACCCTCCACTTCCTCGGGCAGGATCTGCTCGGGGTGGAAGCCCTCCAGGCCCAGCAGGATCGCGGTCATGGTGCCGTGCCCGTGCCCGGTGGCGGCGAGGGAGCCGTACAGGTCCACCCGCAGCGACGCCACCTTCTCCAGGTCCCCGGACGTTTTGAGCTCCTCGGCGAAGACCGCGGCGGCCCGCATCGGTCCCACCGTGTGGGAACTGGACGGCCCTATTCCGATGGAAAAGAGATCGAAGACTCCAACAGCCATTGTCGGTTCCTAACTAGGTCTTGCTGTGGTCCGGCAGAGGGTCCTGCCGGAAGGCGCTGCGGGCGCTGGTTGGCGGCCGCAGGCCGGATGCACGACGCCGGGCGGCGGCTTGTGGCGGCAACCCGGCGTCGTGATCTGTACTGCTGTTAGTTCTGTACTGCTGCTACTTCAGTCTTACGTCGCCTAGGCGAGGTTATCAACCGAGGGGTAGAGCGGGTGGGCGGCGGCGAGGGCCTGAACCCGGGTGCGCAGACCGGAGAGGTCCGCGCCGGCGTCGGCGATCAAAGCCTCAGCGATGATATCGGCAACCTCGGCGAAGGCCG
>NZ_JAFKON010000030.1 GCF_022803015.1 Arthrobacter humicola | reverse complement strand
CCGTCGGCCGCCGAGCAAGCGAGCTTGCCAGCAACCAAAAAACAACGGGGGGAGAGGGGACGCTGGCCGGTCATCTGAGCCGCCCCACCCGCCGAATCCTTGGGCAAAAAGGAGCAACACCATGAACGCAGTAGCAACCAAGACGGTGACCACTAAAGACACCGGGGAGACCATCGACGGCGTGACCGTGCTGGGCGATTACCACATGAACGACGGCTACGACTGGATGGAACTCATCGAAGCCGAAGGCTGGGCAGTCATCCCCAGCTGGGGGAGCGACGGCTGGGATCTCGGCCAGTGGCCCTATGTCATGGTCGCCGCCACCCGGACCGCTGACAGCATCGGCAACCTCTTCGGAGTCGCCACCTACTGCGAGGGAGACGTCAGCTGCACGTTCTACCGGACCAAGGCCCGGCAATGGGACGCGATCACCGAACAGGCGTTCTTCCACTGGAAGAACGGACAGGCCCACGGCCCGGACGACCTCCCGGAAGCCGCCGCGGAACTTCCGTCCCGCTACCGGATGCCCTACACGGTCAACGCCGCCTAACCAGCGCCAGAGCCGGTGCCCCGCCGCTATCGGCGGGGCACCGCACCCCACCGCACCACTTGAGAGGACACACTTGATGAGCACCTGCACCGCCCTGATCATCCCCGCCGACGGACGCGAACCCGCACGGGTCGAAACCATCGACGCATCACTGGAGAACCTGCAAAGCCTCGTGGCCGGGAACATCGAAGCCGTGAGCGGCTACGACTGGCACTTCTACGTCAATGAGGAAGGCAAAATTCTGAACCTCGCCCCTAACCGCCGCGCCGCTCAGCTGGTCCTTGAAGAGACCGGAGTCCTGACCGATGTCTACTGCGGGAACGCGGTGTTCCTGGGCGAGACGGACGACGGCGGCGAGGCCGACGTACCCGAGGAATTGATGGACCTGGCACAGCAACTCTTCGGACTGCACCAACCGGTGAACTGACACCCAGGACGGTGGCCGGCCTTCCGGGACGGTCACCGCTGGCGGTCCGCCGTCGTGGCCGGCTCCCGCTTCTGGTTACCGGCGGCGGACCGCCAACCGCAGGGTCATGAGCGGGAGCCAGGACGGCGCGGCAAGCCGGCTGCAGCACAACAGGTGCAGATCCCGGGGTGCTCTTAAATGGTTCGCAGGGCTCACCCCAGGGCGTCCGCTGGCGCGGCCGGCTGTTGGGTCCAGGTACGCCGTCGCAGAGCTCCGTCGCACCCGGCCCTGTCTTGTCTACGACGTCTTTTGGTTGCTGTCCTCCGGATTCTAGGCGTCCGCTCCTCCCCGTCTAGCCCCGGTCGTTCCTCCCAGGGCCTGCGGTGCAGGAATTTCCCTCCGGCGCTCCTGCGTCGCTGATTTCCTCCGGGAATTTCCTCCCCCTTGCCTTCGGTAGACAGGGCTCCGTCGGC